>NZ_MTQM01000005.1 GCF_001984105.1 Microbacterium sp. CSI-V
GATGCCGCACTGCATCGAGATGTAGAACTCATCTCCCGCCACGCCCTGCACGAACGCGATCTTGTAGCCGTCCGCGCCGCCCGAGGCGGACCCCGACGAGGCTCCGCCGGAGCAGCCGGCGAGGACGAGGGTGGCTGCGGCGCCGAGGGTGGCGAACGCGAGAACCTTCTTGTTCCACTGCATTGTGATTGCCTGTTCTCTCTTGGTTGATTCCGGATGCCGGGCCTCAGCCGCGGCGTCCTCCGCTGACGAACTTGCGCCAGAGGCTCTGGGTGTTGCCGCGGGTCGCGGCGGTGCGGCGCACCTGGTCGACGTAGACGGCGGTGATGAGCACCGCGCCGACGGCGACCTGCTGCCAGAAGGGCTGCACGCCGGTGATGACGAAGCCGTTCTGCAGCACGGCGGGGATGAAGAGGCCGACCACGGTGCCGAAGATCGTGCCGACGCCGCCGAAGAGCGACGTGCCACCGATCACGACGGCCGCGATGACGTTGAGGTTGGTCTGCGACTGGCCGGCGATCGCCGTGGTCGAGAACTGCGACAGGGCGAGGATGCCGGCGAGTCCGGCGAGCCCTCCCGACAGCGTGTAGACCGAGATGAGGTGCCGGTCGACCTTGACGCCGACGCGACGGGCAGCGAGTTCGCTCGATCCGACGGCGTAGGTGTAAAGGCCGAACTTCGTGAAGTGCAGCACCACGGCGCCGATGACGACGACCACGAGCGCGATGACGCTGATGATCGGCACGCTGCCGAAGACGTTCCCGTATCCGATCGAGACGGTCAGCACGGTGGGGACGTCGCGGATGTCGACACCGCCGGTGAGGATCTGCGCGAGCCCCAGCGCCATGCCCAGCGACCCCAAGGTGACGATCAGCGGCGGGATCTTCGCCTTCGCGATGAGGAAGCCGTTCAGCAGTCCCCAGCACACGCCGCTGACGATCGAGACCAGGATGCCGATGGTGGCGACGCCCCACCCTTCGCCGCCGAGCGCGCGCATCGTCAGCGCCGACACGACGCCCGAGAACACGAGCACGGAGCCGATCGAGAGGTCGATGCCCGAGGTGATGATGATGTACGTCATCCCGACGCCGAGGACGGCGAGGATCGAGGCGTTCTGGATGATCAGGCGGAAGTTCGACCACTGGGCGAACGAGTCCGGCGCGAGCGCGCTGAAGATCAGCACGATGACGATGAGGATGAGCAGGATCTGGAAGGCCTGGGCCTTCAGCAGCCCGACGAAGAAGTTCGGCTTGGTGTCCTCGAACGTGCCGATGGCCACCGTCTCGGTGGGAGGGGTGGTGCTCATTTCTGGTCGTCCTTCGTGACGGCGCCGGTCATGAGCCCGACGAGTTCTTCCATGGAGGTGTCCTTCGCGGGGATGTTCGCCACGCGGGTGCCCAGGCGCAGCACCTGGACGCGGTCGCAGACCTCCATCACGTGCGGCATGGAGTGCGAGATCAGCACGACCGCGATGCCCTTGTCGCGCACGCGGCGGATGGTCTCCAGCACGTTCTTCGTCTGCCGCACGCCCAGCGCCGCGGTCGGCTCGTCGAGGAAGACGAGGCGACCGGCCCAGTGCACCGCGCGGGCGATCGCGATGGCCTGGCGTTGACCGCCCGACATCTCCCCCACGGGGGAGGTGAGCGAGCGCACGGTCGCACCGAGCTCGTCGAACGCGGCCCGAGAGGCCACGGCCATGTCCTTCGTCTTCATGAACCCCAGGGCCCCGGCGAGGCCCGGGCGGCGGATCTCCCGCCCCAGGTACATGTTCTGCACCGGGTCCAGGTGCGGAGCGAGCGCGAGGTCCTGATAGACGGTCTCGATCCCGAGCGAGGAGGCGACCTGCGGGTTGGTCATCTCGATCGGCTCGCCGTCGAAGAGGATCTCGCCCTCGTCGACGGCGAGGTTGCCCGACAGCGCCTTCACGAGCGTCGACTTGCCGGCGCCGTTGTCACCGATGAGAGCGGTGACCTCGCCGGGGTAGACCTCGAAATCGACGTTGCTGAGGGCGCGGACATGACCGAACTGACGCGACAGGCCGCGTGCCTGCAGCACCGGGACGGCCGTATTGACTGACGACATCGTCAGCTCCTTTCCGTGGTGAGAAGGGGGGAGGAGAGGAACGTCTCGGCGACGTCCTCGAAAGAACGGGGGTCGACGGCGAACGCCGCGAAGAGGGCGGCGCCGTACGCGGTGCCCTCGTCGTGCGTGGAGACCGTGACGGCGGGCAGCAGCGCTGAGCGCGACCGGACGACGGATGCCATCGACGACCAGCCGCCGGTGAGCACCGTCGAGGTGGGCGGGGCCACTTCGCGGTCCATGACGGCCATGAGCTCGGCGAGCATGTCGTTGCCGTGGCGCAGAGAGGCCGCGAACAGCTCCGCGCGGCTGAGTCCGTCGCTCTGCGCGACGATCTTCAGCACGCCGTCGTCGTTGCGGGCACCCGAGACGGCGAGCCCCGTGTCCGAGACGGTGCCGTCTGTGGGGAGCCCCATGGTCTCGTCGTCGATGCGGGCGCGGCCCACGGCATCCGTGATCCCGAGCAGCTGCAGAACGCGACGCATCAGCAGGCCCGACTTGGTCCCGGCCAGCAGCACGTACTTGCCGGGGATGACGTGGCGGACGCAGTTGATGCCGGCGCGCGCGAGGCGCTCCCGGGCGTCGAACGGCAGGGTGTCGTCCAGCACGCGCACGAGGGCTTCGGCGGTGCCCATCGAGTCGTAGAGCTGTCCCGTGTGGGTGGCGCCGACGGCGACGGCGGAGACGAGGTGGTCGTGCCCCGCGACCGTGAGCGCCGCACCCTGGAAGCCCGGGGGCAGCTGCGGGTCGGTGATCGTCCCGACCGCCTCCCCCGCGCTGACGAGCGTTCCCAGGATCGTCTCGTCGACACCGAGCACGTCGAGCGCGGCCCGCCACGGGGTGCTGTCGTCCTGGTCGATGAGCCCGGTGCGCGACACGAGCGAGTACTCCGCGACGCGGGGCCCGCCGAGCGCGTGCACGACGTACTCGGGGACGTTGAGGAAGGTCGTCCCCTCAAGCGCCACCCCCTCGTCGCGCAGGTGCAGGAGCTTGGAGACGGATGCCAGTGGCCCGACCGGCAGTCCGGTGCGCCCGAGGAACTCGGCGCGGAACGCGTCGGGCGTCGCCATGATCTGCTCGGCGCCACGCGGGTCGAACCACGCCATGATCGGCGCGAGCGGTGCGCCCTCCGCATCCAGCAGGACACCCGCTTCGGCCATGCCCGACACCCCGAGCGAGAGGATGCGGTATCCGTCCTCCAGGGCCGCATCGGCCTCGGAGGCGAGATCGCGGACGACGGCGATGGCCTGCGCGGCGGTCATCTCGGCCCGGCCGTGGTCGAGGTTCGTCCAGGGCGAGCGCCGGCTCACCACGAGCACCTGGCGCCCGTCGGGGGTGGCCACCAGCAGCTTGGTGCTGGTCGAGCCCATGTCGACGCCGACGACGTAATCGCTCACCGCACCTCACCCCCGCGGAGGGTCCCGGGCCAGCCGGCACCGGGGGCGGCGACGAGCACCTCGGCGGCGCCGGTCAGACGCCAGGGGCCGAAGGCGTGCGGGACGGCGTAGACCTGGCCGCGCTCGACGTCGACCGAGGCCGCGTCGGACACCAGCGCACCGGAACCCTCGCGCACGAGCACGACCGCGAAGCCGGCCTCGCGCGACACGGTCTCCCCCGCGGCGTCGAAGAGGCGGAAGTACGGGTCGGCGACCGACGGCAGCAGAGACCGGAAATCCGCCCCCGCCGGCGTCGTGCCGACCGTGCTGACCAGGGCGTCGAGGGACGCGGCATCCAGCTTCCGGGTCGACACCGAGGGCATGACGGCCTCGAAGCCGAGATCGAGGTGCGACTCCTCGCGGGTCGAGGTCGTCACCGACCACTCGAGCAGGATCGAGAAGTCGGTGGGCTCCTGCACCTCGGCGACGAAGATGCCCCCGTCGATCGCGTGCACCGTGCCGGCGGGCACGAGAACGCCCATGCCGGGGCGCACCACGACGCGGTTCATGCGCGACAGCATCCATTCGCTGTCCTGCGCGTCGCGGCGGCGGTCGAGCTCGTCGCGGTCGACGTCCTCGTTCCAGCCGACGTGCACGGCGCAGTCATCCTCGGTCTCGAGCACGTACCAGGCCTCGGTCTTGCCGTAGGGGCAGTCGAGGTGGGCGCTCGCGAACCCGCGGTCGGGGTGCACGTGGACGGGGAGGCGCTGACGCGCGTCGAGGAGCTTGACCAGGATGCCGAGATCCGCGGCATCCCGCCCGCCGCGGGCACCCACCCACGCGGCGCGGTCTCCCGCCACGAGGTCGCGCAGGACGTCGCCCTCGTCGGTGACGGCGAGACCGATCTCGTCGGAGCCGAAGCGGGAGACGGTCGACCCGAGCCACTCCTCGGGCTGGCGGTCGGTCTCGGGCGTGATGCCGCGCAGCGCCGCGATGCGGTCGCCACCGAGATAGAAGTGCTGCACGGGGTTGGGGGGCAGCAGGACGGGCTTCATCGCGTCGCTCCGATCGGGTCGAGGGGAAGGGACGGGGCGACCTCGCCCGAGCCGCGGGGCACGAGACGCGTGGGCACGACGATGCGTGCGGGGGCCTCGTCGGGGCGCGCGGCCCGCTCGCGGAGGCGGCGGAACGCCGCGGCCCCCAGCAGGCGCGGGTCGTGGTCGACGTAGGTGATGCCGGGTTCGAGCACCTCGGCGAGGGTGAAGTCGCCGAACGAGACGAGGGCGGGCATGGCGAGACCTCGCGCGCGGATGGCCCGCACGGTGGCGATCGCCGCGAGGCTGGTGGCGCACAGCAGCGCGGTGGGGGCGTCGTCGCGTTCGAGCAACGGCGACGCCTCGGCGGCCTCACCCGAGCGGAACCGCTCGTGCGTCACCACGAGCGAGGGGTCGAAGGGAATTCCCGCGGCCTCCAGCGCCGAGCGGTAGCCGGCCAGACGGTCGCTCACCGTGGGGTAGGGGACGTCTTCGCCCATGAACGCCACGCGGCGGTGTCCGTGCGCGATGAGGGCGGAGGTGGCTTCGGCTGCGGCGCCGAAGTCGTCGATGACGACCGCGTCGATCCCGGCCCGGACGCGGTCGATGGTCACGACCGGGAAGCGCGCACCGAGGCCGGCCAGCGTCGAGGCGGGCATGGCGACGGGGGCGACGATGAGGCCCGCGAGGCGGTGCCCGGTCAGTCGGTCCAGCTGCGTGCGCTCGCGGGCCGCGTCGTAGCCGGTGCTGGCGAAGATGACGTTCAGTCCGTCAGCGACCGCGAGCTCCTCCACGACGCTGACGAAGGCGGCGAAGAACGGGTCGGAGATCGCGTCGATCAGGATGCCGATGGTGTCGGCCGCCCGACGCTTGAGTTCGCGGGCGCTGCGATCGGGCACGAAGCCGAGCGCACGCACGGTCTGCAGCACGCGGTCGCGGGTGCCGGGCAGCACGCCCGCCTCGTCGTTGATGACACGCGACACGGTCTTGGGGCTGACGCCCGCGGCCGTGGCGACGTCGATGAGACGAGCGCGGGGACGCACCGCGGCGGCTGCGCCGACCGCGGGTGCGGTCATCAGCTCGTCGTGCGTCATCGCTTCTCCGACATCGTTGTCATCTGGCCCGAAGTCCCGGGGCGGGCTTCGATGGAGTCATCCTGAGGCTAGATAGACAACGTTGTCAAGTCACGGATCGATCTCGCATGACATCGATGTCGAGGTCGAGCTTCCACGACTCCCCCGGCGCGAGCGCGCGCAGCAGTCCGGCGGCACGCGCGTCGGCCCGCCCGAGGATCGTCGCCGCCGTCGCCGGCTCCACCCCCAGCACGACGCCGTCGTCCTGCGCCACCCGCCACTGGAACATCGCCGGCAGCACCGTGGTGTCGAACGAGATCCGGATGCCGAGCCCCGACGCCGCCGTCACCTCCGCACTCACCCTCCGGCCACCGGGAAGCTCGTGGTGGAACACCTGCTCGGGGTAGTCGGCGACCGGCACGGGGAACTCCGCCCAGGTCGCCGCCCCGGCCTCCGCCGCCGCGTCGCGCGGATGCACCCGCACCGCCGGCGAGCGCATCCGCGTGCCGGCGTCCACCAGCGGCCACCCGAGGTTGACGTGGTAGAGCACCATGGGCTCCACCGCCCGCGCGCCGCGGTTGAGGATCTCGTCGTGCACCTCGATGCGCGCCTCTCCCAGCGGCACCCGGATGCGTCGCCGCAGCTCGAGGTGCGCGCCCAGCACGCTCGCCTCCACGATCGTCGCCTCCACGACGACGGCGTCGCCCTCGACCTCGGCCCGGCGGACGGATGCCGAGAGCCCGCTGTAGCGACCGTGCTGCGGATGGGTGCCCTCAGCGTCCGTGGACGGCGGACCGAACGACAGCAGGCCGCAGGTGGTGAGGAGCCCTCCCCCGAACGACGCGCCGAAGCCCGCCGAATCCGGGCGGGGCCACCCCGTCGGCGACACCCAGGCCAGGGGCACGCCGCGGTGCCGCACCTGGCCGAGGTCGAGACCGCGGTCGGGCAGCAGCTCGATGTCGAGCTCGCCCGCGACGATGCGCAGGCGTCGGGTGCCGGCATCCGGCCCGTCGGTCCTGACCGACTGCTCGATGCCCGCCAACTGCGCGGTGGCGCCCGCACGCCGGAGCGCCTCGTCGATCGTCGATCCGTACAGCTCGCCCATGAGCCCCGCCTTCCTCGCCGTGGTGCGCTTCACGCTAGCAGCGATTGACAACGTTGTCTTGTGCCCCGCATACTGACCGTCGAGCGCAGAGCCGCGCCCCGAACCGACGTCTCGGAGACCCATACCCCATGTCGAAACCCCGCCTCAACCGCCTGTTCAACGCGCGCTCCGGCCGCGCTCTCGACGTCGCCGTCGACCACGGCGCGTTCCACGAGCATCACTTCCTCACCGGCATCGAAGACATGGCGAAGACCGTCGCGACACTCGTCGACGCCGGCCCCGACGCCGTCCAGCTCACCCTCGGCCAGGCCCCGCTGCTGCAGTCGGTGCCCGGCAAGCAGAAGCCCGGACTGGTGCTGCGCACCGACATCGCCAACGTCTACGGCGACCCGCTGGAGTCCCCCCTGCACAGCGTCCTCGTCCCGGATGCCATCCGGGTCGCGGTCCGCCTCGACGCGGTGGCCGTGTGCGTGAACCTCCTCGACCTGCCCGGCGAGCCGCAGATCCGCGAGCAGTGCATCCGCTCGATCCTGGCGCTGCGCACCGACGCCGAGACCTACGGGATGCCGCTGATGATCGAGCCCCTCGTCATGCAGACGAAGCCGGGGTCCGGTGGCTACGGCGTCGACGGCGACACCGCCAAGATCGTCACCCTCGTGCGCCAGGCCCGCGAGCTCGGAGCCGACCTCATCAAGGCCGACCCGACCGACGACATCACGGACTACCACAAGGTCATCCAGGCCGCCGGGGACACCCCCGTGCTCGTGCGTGGCGGCGGGCGCGTCGACGACCGCACGCTCCTGGAGCGCACGAAGGCCGTCCTCGAGCAGGGCGCCCGCGGCATCGTCTACGGCCGCAACGTCATCCAGCACGACGACCCCGCCGGCATCACCGCCGCGCTCATGGCGGTCGTCCACGACGACGCGTCGGTCGACGAGGCTCTGACCCTGATCGGCGGTGCCGCATGACCGGCAAGAAGATCGGCGTCGGCATCATCGGCGGCGGCCTCATGGGCCGCGAGATCGCCGCGGCTCTGCGCCGCTGGCCCGCCCTGATCGATCACCCCGCCGAGCCCGAGCTCGTCGCCGTCTGCGACATCAACCCGGCGGCGCTTTCGTTCTTCGAGCGCATCGACACGGTGCAGCTGACCACGACCGACCACCACGAGCTGCTGGCCGACCCCCGTGTCGACGTCGTCTACATCGCCGTGCGCCACGACCTGCACGAGCGCCTCTACGTCGACACCGTCCGCGCGGGCAAGGCCCTGCTGGCCGAGAAGCCGTTCGGCATCGACCGGGCGGCCGCCGACGCGGTCGTCGCCGCGATCGGCGAGAACCCGGAATCGTTCGTGCGGGTGTCGAGCGAGATGCCGTTCTTCCCTGGCGCCCAGTGGGCCGTCGACTACGTGAAGTCCGGCGCTCTCGGCCGCATCGTCGAGGCGACCTGCTCCTTCCTGCACTCGAGCGACATCGACGTGAACAAGCCCCTCAACTGGAAGCGGCAGAAGCAGTTCTGCGGCGATGCGGGCGTGCTCAACGACCTCGGCATGCACACGTGGCACGTGCCGCTGCGGCTGGGCTGGACGCCTGAGAGAGTCGTCGGCATCCTGCAGGACATCGTCACCGAGCGCCCCGGTCCCGAGGGCTCCCCGCAGCCGTGCGACACCTGGGACAACGCGGTCATCCACTCGTGGGCCCGCCACGACGGCGCCCCCTTCCCGCTCACGACCGAGACCAAGCGCATCGCGCCGGGTCAGAAGAACACGTGGGAGTTCGAGGCCATCGGCATGTCGGGCGGCGTGCGCTTCAGCACCAAGAACCCCAAGCAGGTCGAGGTGTTCGCGTTCGTCGACGTGCCGGGTGTCGGCCGTGAGCAGAGCTGGCAGAGCGTCGACGCGGGCAGCCAGTCGGTGTGGCCGACGGTGACCGGCCCCAACTTCGAGTCCGGATTCTCGGATGCCATCCTGCAGATGTGGGCGGCGTTCCTCGCCGAGTACGTGGGCGAGCTCGGCGACGGCTTCGGGTGCGTGCACCCCGAGGAGGCGGCGCTCACCCACCGCCTGTTCGCGGCCGCGATCGCCTCGCACGAGACGGGTGCGCTGGTCGCCCCCGCCCTCTGATCCCCCGCTCGCGCGCTCCACGGGTGCCCCGACGATCGTCGGGGCACCCGTTTGGCGTACCCGGAGCCGTCGCGTCCACCGGCACCGGTTCCGTTCCCTATGCTCGGAGGATGCCGGACCCCCGGCGTCCCGAGGAGTCGCATGCGAAAGTCCGGCCGGCCGACCATGGTCGACGTGGCCGCCGAAGCGGGCGTCAGCTTCAAGACGGTGTCACGGGTCATCAACGGCCAACCCCACGTCGATCCCGCCATGGCGGAGCGCGTCCTCGCCGCCGTCGACCGCCTCGGCTATCACCGCAACGCGCTCGCCGCCAGCCTGCGCTCCGGCAACCGCGACACGATCGGTTTCATCGCCGCCGACCTGTCGAACACGTTCTACATGGCGATCGCCGCCGCCATCTCCACGGTCGCGACCCGGGAGCGCATGCACATCGTCATGGCGTCCAGCGAAGAGGATGCCGCGACCGAACGGACACTCGCCCTCGATCTCTGCCAGCGCCAGGTCGGGGGACTCATCGTGGTGCCGACCGCCGACGATCACTCCTACCTGCAGCGGGAGGTCGAGCTCGGCACGCCGGTGATCTTCCTCGACCGACCCGGCACCGGCATCCCCGCCGACGTCATCCTCCTCGACAACCGCGGCGGAGCGAGGGACGCCGTCGCCGAGCTGCTCGCGAACGGGCACCGGCGGATCGCGGTCCTCCTCGATGCGCGCACGATCTACACCATGTCGGAGCGGTGGGCGGGCGTCGAAGAGGCCTTCGCCGCCGCGGGCCGCGCGTACGACCCCGCCCTCGTCGTGGAGGGCCTGCACACCCCCGCTGCGGCGCGCGACGCGCTCGCGCGTCTGCTCGATTCCGATGACCCTCCGACCGCGGTGTTCTGCGGGAACAACCGCCTCACGATCGGCGCGCTGGAGACGATCCTGCCCCGCGGGGCCGACGTCGCCGTCACCGGCTTCGACGATTTCGAGATCTCGAACCTCCTTCCGCGGCGCATCCGCATCGTCGACTACGACGTCACCGACCTCGGCACCCGCGCCGCCCGGACGCTGCTGGCGCGCGTCGCCGACCCGGCCACCGGTGCGCACACGCAGCTCGTGCCCACGCGGCTGGTCGATCGGGGCGGCATCCGCTGATCGCCCCCGCGCTGTCATCGACGACGCGGCGGCCTGCTCGCCGGCCCGCACCGGCCGGCCGGCCGGGGCGGCGGCCTCCTCTCCCCCGGCCATAAACGCGATCCGCGCGCATAAACGCGCTGCCGTCGCGTTCATGGCCGCGAATCGCGTTCATCGCGCACTCGACGGCGGGGGCCACGGCGGATGCGGCGGCGGCGGCGGGGGACGGCACCGCGTGCCACGGCGACCCCGCCGCCGTGGCACAGTGGTCGGATGGTCACCGCGAGCAGGGGCGACGGCATGCGCCGCGCGAACCTCGCGCTCGTGCTGCGCACCGTGCACCGCGAGGGTCCGCGTTCGCGCGCCGCACTGACCGAGGCGACGGGCCTGAACCGCTCGACGATCGCCGACCTCGTGGGCGAGCTCGTGGGTGACGGCCTCGTCGTCGAGCGCGCCCCCGACCCGGTCGGCCGCGTCGGCCGCCCCTCGCCGACCGTCTCCCCGGATCCGCGCGTGGTCGCGATCGGCGTGAACCCCGAGGTCGACGCGCTCGACATCGGAGCGTTCGCCCTCGACGGCACGGCGGTCGCCCGCGAGCGCCTCCCGCAGACCGGGCTGCTGACCCCCGAGCGCACCGCCGAGCTCGTGGGCGAACGCCTCGCCGCGTGGGCGGACGGCCCCCTGCGCGGACGCCGCACGGTGGGGGTGGGCGTCGCCGTCCCGGGGCCGGTGCGCGCCGCCGACGGCCTCGTCCGCACCGCCCCGCACCTGGAGTGGACGGATGCCGCGATCGGCGCCCTCGTCACGGAAGCGACGGGTCTGCCGGCCCGCGTGGGCAACGACGCCGCCCTCGGCGCGCTGGCGGAGTACCTCTTCGGCGCCGCCCGCGGCGCGCACGACGTCGTGTACCTCAACGGCGGGGCGAGCGGCATCGGCGGCGCGGTCATCGTCGGCGGGACGCCGCTCGGCGGAGCCGGGGGCTACGCGGGCGAGTTCGGGCAGAACCGTCCGGGGATCGTGGATGCCGCCGACCGCCGTGCCGCGGACGGCGTGCTCGAGGACGAGGTGAGCCGCGCGCGGCTCCTCGCGGCCCTGCACCTCGACGCGGTCGACGACTCGGTGCTCGCCGAGGCCCTGGCATCCACCGACGATCCGGGAGCGCACGCCGAGACGGCACGGCAGCGGCGCATCCTCGCCACGGCGCTCGCGAACGCCGCGAACGTCCTCAACCCCGCGGTGATCGTGCTGGGCGGCTTCCTCGCGACGCTGGCGGCGCTCGACCTCGACGGCCTCGACGCCGCGGTGCGCGCGCAGACCATGCCCGCGTGCGCCGAGGACCTGCGGCTGCGCGTCGCCGCGCTGGGCGAGAACCGCCTGCTCGTGGGGGCCGCCGAGGCGGTGTTCGAGGCGGAGCTCTTCCCGACTCCGTGACCCGCGGGCCCGGGCGCGGTCCTCGCGCGGCAGGATGGACCGCATGACGCTCACCCGCTCCTCCGGCACGAACTGGTCGGGGAACCACCGCTACCGCGCCGCCGAGACACTGCTGCCCACAGACCTCGACGAGCTCGCGGCGGCGGTCTCGGCCGCGGATTCGCTCCGCGTCCAGGCCACCCGCCACACGTTCACCGATGTCGGCGACACCGACGGGTCGTTGATCTCGCTCGAGAACCTGCCCGTGCGGATCGAGGTCGACGGCGAGCGCGTCCGCGTCGAGGGGCTGGTGACGTTCGCGCAGCTCGCACCCGTGCTCGAGGCCGAGGGGCGCGCCCTCCACAACCTCGGCTCGCTCCCCCACATCTCCGTCGCCGGCGCCGCCGCGACCGGTACCCACGGCTCCGGCACCCGCAACGGCAACCTCTCGAGCGCCGTGACCGCCCTGGAGATCATGGATGCCGCCGGCGACCGCCACTTCGTCCACGGCGAGCACCCGTGGTTCCCGGCGGCTGCGCTCGGTCTCGGCGCCTTCGGTGTCGTGACGGCCGTGGAGCTCCGCACCGTCCCGACCTACACCGTGACGGCCGAGGCCTACACCGGCGTCGCGTGGGACGACATCGTGGCCGACCCGCGGCGTCTGTTCGCGAGCGCGTACAGCGTCAGCGTCTTCACGACGTGGGGCGACCCCGCCCACGATCTCGTCTGGGTCAAGACGACGGATGCCGATCCCGAACCGGGCTACGTGACCGACCTGGGCGGCCGCCCGATCGGCGACGACCTGCACCTCGGACGCATCCGCACCGTGGGCAACACGACCGGGCGCGGGACGCCCGGGCCGTGGCACACCCGCCTCCCCCACTTCCGCGCCGAGGCCCTCCCCAGCGACGGCGACGAGATCCAGTCCGAGTACTTCGTCCCCCTGGATGCCGCGGCGGACGCGCTCGCGGCGGTGCGGGCTCTGGCATCCACGATCGATCCGGTGCTTCTCGTGACGGAGCTGCGGACCGTCGCGGCCGACGACCTGTGGCTCAGCCCGGCGTATCAGCGGGACGTTCTGGCGATCCACTTCACGTGGCGCAACGACAACGCCGGGGTCGCGGCGGTGCTGCCCGCCATCGAGGCCGCGCTGGCCCCGTTCGACGCCCGCCCTCACTGGGGCAAGGCGTTCACGATGCCTGGCGAGACGATCCGCGCGACCCTCCCGCACGTCGCGGATTTCCTGGCCGCGGCGCGGGAGGCCGACCCGCGGGGCATCTTCCGCAATGCGTTCCTGGAGCGCACGCTCGGGCTGTGAGGACGCGGGCGGTTCGACGCACGACCGGGTGACCGCGGGCACCGGTGCGGACGCGCATCGGGTGATCTCGGTGTCGACGGCGGCCTGAACGGCGCGCGAGCGGCGGGCCGCCGGGCGGGGCACGGGCGACACTGTGAGGTCGCCCCGCTGCGCCCCCAGGAGTGCCCATGCCTTCTTCCCCCCTCGCCGAGGGCTGGATGCCGACCGCCTTCGGCGCCCTCGACGTCGCCGGCGCGCCGGGCTTCGCCGCCGAGGCCGAGATCCTCCTCGTCCCGACGCTGCCCGGGCCCGCACTGTGCCTCGTGTCGCACGGCGCGGATCTGTGGCGCCGACTGATCCGCGAGGCTCCGGTTCCGAGCGCCGCCTTCGACGACGCCGACCTCGACGTTCTCGCGCAATGGCGCCGGCTGGGCATCGCCGCGTTCGGCTCGGACCACCCCGCACGGGCGCATCACCTGAAGCGGGCCGTGCTCTCGTCGCCCCTGCACGAGCTCGTGTACGCCGTCACGGCCCACGTGGCGGCGGAGCTCGGTGTCCGCACCGTGTTCATCAAGGGGCCCAGCCTCCACCGCCAGGGGCTCCGCGAGCGGGAACACTCCGCGGACGTCGACGTCTGGTGCGAGCCGGCTCGGGCGGAGGAGCTCGTCCGCGCCCTCGCCGCCTGGGGCTGGCACCGCTCCCCCGATCCGTGGTTCGGAACGCCGGTTCCGCACAGCACGACGATGAGCCCCGAGACCTGGGGATGCGAGATCGACGTGCATCGCCGCGTTCCGGGCCTGACCCTCGACGACGCGTCGGCGTTCGAGGCCGTCTCGGCGTCGTGCGTGACGACGGAGTACGCGGGGACGGAGGTTCGGATCCCCTCGCGCGACGTGCACGCGGTGCTCGCCGCGGTCAACGTCGTCCGGCCGGCGATCGGCGAGCGCGGGCGCTCGGCGGACGCGTCGACCACCGCCGTACGCATGCTCGCCGCGGCCGGAGGCACCCTCGGGAGCGCCCGCGCGCTCGGAGCCGTCCCGGCTCTGCGGCGCGAGTTGACCGAGGTGTTCGGCGCCGAGGCGACGGCAGGGTCCGCGGCCTCGACCCCGAGGGACTGGCACTGGCGGGGGCGTCCCGACACGGCGCACGCGTACCTCGCGGCGCTTCGGACCCTGCCGATCCTCCGGCGCCCGCGGGCGCTCGTGCGTCTGCTGTGGCCCGACGACGACGTCGCGCTCGCCTCGGCACGCCGCGCCGGAGACCCCACCGACGACCCCCGCCGCGCCCGCCTGCGGCGGCTGGCGCGCGGCCTGCGCGCGTGGGTGCGCGGGCGTCGGACGGTCCGCGAGCGGATGCCGACCTCCCCGTCGCTCCGCCACTCCGAGAAGACACCATGACGATCGGCTCCCTGGTTCTGATCTCGGCCTGCATGATCAGCGTGTGGGTGGTGCTCCGCGCCCCGGCGTCGGCGGCGCCGGCCCGCGCGGTCGCGGCGATCATCGTGATCTCGACCCTGGTCCCCGTCGGATCGGTCCGGGATCAGACGATGGCGATGACGGCGCTCGCCACGATCGTCCTGCTGGGTCTGTTCGCCGTGGTCCGGCGCGACGCCTCGACGCCGTGGCCGCCGCTGTGGGGGGCGTGCCTGTTCGCCGCGTTCGGCCTCTGGCTGATCCTCCGCATCCTCGGCCAGTTCTCCCCCGCGTCCACGCTGCTGCAGGCGGGGATGCTCGCCTCCGCGATGGCGCTGGCCTTCGTCGTCCCGCTGCTGCGGAAGGAAGACCTCCCCGCGGTGGCGGACACGTTCCTGTGGCTCGTCCTCGCGCACACCGCCTACGCCGCTCTCGAACAGACCGGCACCGTCGACGCGATCTGGCCCCTCCGGGTGGAATCGCTGGAGAACATCGACGATCGAGCCAACGTCCTCATCCCGGCCCTCACCGGCCGATCGCAGAGCACCTTCGGGCACCCGATCCCGTTCGCCGTCTTCGCCAGCGTCGCAGCGCTCGTGCTGGTCCACGCCGCCGCGCGGACCCGACGCCGGCGGTACGCGGGCGGTGTCGTCGTCGCGGCGGCCGCCGTCGCCCTGTCGGGCACCCGGAGCGCCGTCGTCGCGCTCCTCGCGGCGCTCCTCGCCTACGGGCTCGCGAATCTGCGGTGGCGACGGCTCCTGGCCATGATCGCCGGGGCGGGAGTGCTCGCGATCGCCGCGCTCCTCGTCGACCTGCCGACCCTCCTCGCCCTCGACGGACGGTTCGAGTCCTCGGTGTCGTACATCCACCGCTCGCTCGTGGTCGGGTCGTGGGACGCGTTGTGGGCGCGCGGCGAGGCCGCGGTCGTATTCGGCTCGGGGGCGGGGGCGAGTGCGGAACTCTTCCGCGCGGGCATCGTGCGCGGGGCGAGCAACCTCCTCTACTTCGACAACGCCTATGTGTCGCTGTTCGCCCTCTCCGGGCTCGTCGCGCTCGTCCTGTTCTGCGCGGTGCTGGGGCGCGCGCTCTTCGGCGGCGCGCTGGCGATCGGCGGCGCGACGTTCCTCGCGGTGATGGGCTTCTCGTTCGATGAGCAGCAGTGGCAGATCGTCCTGATCCTGCTGGCCTTCTGCGCTCTGCTGCCGCGCGCGTTCGGCACGGTCTCGCGCCGCGGCGATGCTCTCGACGCGAGCGACGGGGCGTCTCACCCCCCGTCGGACACCCGGCGCACGGCGATCACCGCGGAGACGTAGCCGATCACGCTCACCGCCTCGGCGACGGCGAGAGCCCAGGGGATGCCGGGAGCGCCGAGAGCTGCGACGAGGGGGAACGCCGCAGCTGCACCGCAAACGAGACCGGCCGCGTCCGAGACGAGCACGTATCCCGTGCGGGCGCGGGGAACGAGGACGTTGCGCACGAGGGGCGTGCCGACCGAGACGAAGAAGAAGGCGGCGGCGTATCCCCGGAGGAATTCGGGGGTGGATGCCACGTGCGCCCCCCAGAGCACGCCGGTGGTCCACGGCCCGAGCAGGGCGAGCCCGAGCGCTCCGCCCGCGCCGACGATTCCGTGCAGCAGGAGCGCGACGCGCTGTCGCCGACCGCGGGTCCCCTGCTCGAGCACCCAGTTCTGCAGAGCGTCGCCGAGCGCGGACACGCTGAAGAGCGAGTACCGGTACAGGCGATCGGCCGAGGCGAGGAACACCACCGAGCCGGGGGCGTGCACGACGGTCGCGGCGGGGACCGGGGCGGCCGACCGCACCCCGGCCAGCATGAGGACCCCGGCGCCGGGAGCGCTCGACCGCACCGCCGAACGCAGAGCGTCCGCACCCGGCCAGGGCGGGATCGTCCACGAGAAGTACCGCCGATGGAACATCCCGAGCGCCACGACGATCCCCGCGACGATGCACGCGGGGTACCACAGCGGCTCCCCCGTCGCCGCGACGAGGCCCGCGCCGACCGCGAGAGCGAGCATGCGCGGAACCACCTCGAAGGCGGTGATGAGACGCGCCCGCCCCACACCGATCGCGTACCAGGTCATGGACATCCCCGACAGCGCCGCGGCGACGCACATGAGCGCGGCGAGCACCCCCGTGCCGCCGGGCGAGGTCACCACCGACAGCGCGACCGCCGCCGGCGTGACCACGGCGAACACAGCCAGTCGGAGCCACCACGACGCCGCGTAGGTCATCCGTCGACGGCGGTCGCTCGGGGCGAGCGCCACGATCGGGGGGCCGACCACCTGCCAGCCGAACATCGTCACCGCCGTGGCGAAGGAGCCGATCGCCTGGCCGATGTTGAGTCCCGCCCACTGGTCGAGCGTGGAGGCGCGGGAGACGACCCCCAGCAGGAGCAGAGGGGCGAGCGAGGCGAGGAGCGGGAGCGAGCCGAAGCCCGCGAGGCGCCCGAGAAGGACCTTCATGCGGAAGAGTCGCGGGGGCGGGAGGTCACCGTGCGATCCTGTCCGGCTGCTTCCCGGTGCTGCGCCGGGGCGGATCCGACCCTCGAGAGGTGAGGCCGTAAGGCCGCACGGGTGATTCTTCGGGCGGATCCGCCGACGGCGTCCGCACCCGGGCGCACGGGAGCACACGCGCCGGGCCACGTCGCGCGGTCCTCTCACGACCGCGTCCGCCCGCCGCGCGAGACTCCGCCCCCGCCGCGGCCGCCGTAAGAAAAGGCGAGTGGATGCCGAACCCGCCGCTCTCCCCCGCGTCACCGTCGTCACCGTGACCTACGCCGACCGCTGGGACGCGGGCCTGTCCGCGACCATCGCCTCGGTGCTCGCCGAACCTCGAGCCGACCTCATCGTCGTCAGCAACGGCACGGCGCCCGACTCCGCGGCGCGCCTGAATGACGCCGTCGCGCGATCGTCCGGTCGGATCGCGGTGATCGATCTCGGCCGGAACCGGGGATCCGCCCCCGCGTTCGCGGCGGGCCTGGTCGCCGCGTACCGACGCGGGACGGCGGTGCTGCTCCTCGACGACGACAACCCGCTCCCGCCCGGGGCACTGAATGTCCTCGAGGCGACCACCTGCGCCCTCGAGTCGCGCGGCGCCCCGCCGACGGCGCTCGCGTGCTTCCGCGCCGTCAACCCCGTCTACCGGCTCCTGCGCGAGGGGGCGTCCCCCGACGACCTGTTCTCCGAGCTCCGCCCCGGAGCGTTCCTCAGCACCGACGTCTTCGCTCGACACCGGCAGACCGCCGATCCGCGCGGTGTGGTCGACACCCGCGTCGGCGCCGTCCGGGTGGCACCCCTCCCCAACAGCATGTGGGGCGGTCTGTACCTCCCCGCCCCGATCGCGGCGCGGGGTCTCCAGCCGCCGACCGCTCTCGTGCTCTACGCCGACGACAACGCCTTCTCGGCGGAGTTGAGGGCCGCCGGGTGCGAGATCCTGTTGTGCCTGGACGTCGAGATCCACGACACCGTCGACTGGCGCGAGAGCTCCGAGCCCCCGCGGCGGCGGCTGCGGGTCCCGCGGGTTCTCCGCACCGCCCGCGACGATCTGTGGCGGGTGCGCTACCAGAACCGCAACGCCGCGTACCTGAGCGCGGAGCAGGCGCGCGGATCGGTCGCGGCGCAGCTCCGGCTCGCGGTCAACGTCGTGGTGCGCCTCGGGCTCCTGCTCGCGGCAGGGCTGCTGACCCTCCGGCTGCGCGCGGCGGGACTCATCGTCGCGGCGTGCCTCGCGGGGCTCCGCGGCCGGCTCGGCGAGACCTATCCGTTGCCCGGCGGCCGACCGGCCTCCGCGGGGCCCGGGGTCACGGCATCCCGGGGGCGCAGGGCCCGCTCGTAGACCGCCCGCGTCTCGTCCGCCATCCGCTCCCACGAGAAGTCCTCGACACGGCGGCGCCCCCGGCGCACGAGGCTCGCCGCGACCTCGGGGTCCTCGATCACCCGGCGGAGAGCGGATGCCATCGCAACCCGGTCCTCGGGCGCGAAGTAGATCGCCGCGTCGCCGTAGATCTCGGGGAGGCAGGTCGCGGTGCTGCTCGCGACGGGGCAGCCGTGACGCATCGCCTCCAACCCCGGCAGCCCGAAGCCCTCGAAGAACGAGGGGAAGGCGAAGACGGCGGCGTTCTCGTACAGCCAGCGCAGGCCGCCGTCGGAGACGTAGCCGGTGAAGTGCGCGCCCCGGGCGATGTCGGGCCGCCTCTGCAGGATCCGGCGGCCGTCGTCGTCGATCCGGCCCGCGACGACGAGCCCCAGCCCCGGGTGGGTCGGAACGAGGTCCTGGACCGCGTCGAAGAGTCGCTCGAGGTTCTTGTAGGGAACCTGGTTGCCCACGAACAACACGAATCGCTCGAACGGCACGGGAACCGTCTCGGCGGCGTGTGCGATCGCATCCGCCGCCTCGTACGTCAGGACGATGCTGCGGCGCGGAACCCCGGTGAAGCGACGGAGATCCTCGGCGCTGAAGCGGCTGACGACGATGTTGGCCCGCCCCACGTGCGCGGCGGCGGTGAACGCGACTCGGCCGACGGCGCGCCGCGACCACGAGACGACGCGCGACTTCTTGGCGTTGCGGATCTTCAGGAGGGTCATGTCGTGGAACGTCGTGACCCTCGGAATCCCGAGGACCACGGGCTGCTGGGGCATGCAGAAGTGCACGAGGTCGGGTCGCAGTGCTCGGATCTGGCGGGCGAGGCCGACCTGCTCCGCGAGGGAGAAGAACGGCGCGGACGAACCGACGGCCCGGAACCGCTCGGACGGCGGCGACCAGTCCTCGAGCCGGTCCGCGGGGAGCACGAGGGTGTAGCGGTGATCGTCCTCGAGGCGGGAGAGACCCTCGACCAGCTTCCGGATGTAGCGCCCCGTCGTGGTGAAGTATCCGCGCGCGTCGAGAACGATGTGGGCCATGGCCGCCTCCCCGGGCACGTCGACGGTCGACGCGGTTCCTCGCCATGGTGCCGCCCCGGGTGGAGGGAGGACGGGCGACCCGCCCCCGCCGGGCAGGGACGTGCGCCCCACCTTCACCCGAAGACTCACCCGCTGCGCTGCGCGCGCTCGGCGAACGACCGACATGTCCGCATGACCCAGCATCGTGTCGACCCCTCCCCCGACGCGGCATCGCCCCGCACGCACGAAGGACCCCGCATGACCTCGCCCCTCGCCCCCGTCGTCATCAACGGCCGGTTCCTCACCCACACCCCCACCGGGGTCCAGCGCTGGGCGCGCGAGATCACGCGCGGGCTCGCGGACCGGATGCCGGTGCTCGTGGCGGTGCCCCCGGAAGACCTGATCGAGCCCGACCTCGGCGCACCGATCCTCCGAGTGGGACGGCTGCGGGGCCACGCGTGGGAGCAATGGTCGCTCCCCCGTTTCCTCCGCGCCTCCGGTTCGCCGCTCCTCCTGGGACTCGCGAACACGGGTCCGACGCTCTACCGCCCCCAGATCGCCTCGCACCTCGACATCATCTACGTGCGGCATCCCGAGAGCTTCGCCCGGTCGTTCCGTCTTCTCTACGGCGCGCTCGTCCCCGGGCTGCTGCGCCGCAGCGAACGGGTGCTCACGGTGAGCGCCTTCTCCGCCGGCGAGCTGCACGCGCACTTCGGGCTGCCCCCCGAGAAGATCACCGTGGTGCACGCCGCCGTCGGCCCCGACTTCCGTCCGGAGGGCCCCCGCCACGACGCGGGCGAGCCGTACCTGCTGGCGGTGTCGTCGCCGAACCGGCACAAGAACTTCGACGCGCTCATGACGGCGTTCGAGACCGCCCGGACCTCCACCGTCCGCCGACTGCTGATCGTCGGCGACCAGGCGCGCGCCTTTCAGTCGCGCGGGGCGCGGGAGCGGGACGGCGTCGAATTCCTCGGCCGCGTCGACGATGCCGAGCTGATGGCCCTGTACCGGGGGGCGGCGGCCTTCGCCTTCCCCTCGCTGTACGAGGGATTCGGCATCCCCCCTCTCGAGGCACAGCGCATGGGCACGCCCGTGCTCGCGGCGCGCGCGGCCTCGCTTCCCGAGGTGCTCGGCGACAGCGTCCTGTGGGTCGACCCCACCGACGTGGCCGACATCCGCCGGGGGATCGAACGCCTCGACGCCGATCCGGGGCTCCGCGAGCGTCTGTCGCGCGCCGGACGCGAGAACGAGGCGCGCTTCTCCTGGGATGCCGCCGTCGACCGGGTCGAAGAGGTCATCCGCGACGTGCGGCGGTCGCTCCGCGGAGCCTGACGGAGCGCGCGCTCACCCCCACACGGCGCGCAGGGCCGCGCGTTGGGCCTCCACGGTGAACGTCCCGCCGAGATACTCGGCCCACCGGGCACGGTTGTCGTCCTGCCACCGGGCCAGGCTCCCCGCGCGCACCGCGGCGACGAGCGTCCGCAGCCCGACATCCCACTGCACCGCGGACGGCAGGCCGGGCATCGCCGCGAGCGGGCGCGCGAGGACCGGGACCCCGCACTCCACGGCATCCAGGATCGCGATCGCCACGGCCGCCTCCCACGCGGCCGAGTGCAGGTACACGTCGAGTCCGCCGAGCTGCGCCGCGACGGAGTCGGGGGCCTGCCAGCCCGTGACCTCGATGTCTTCGGGTGCGGCGTCGGCGCCCTCCCCGCCGCCGATCCACCGCCCACGGACACGGACGCCCGGAAGTTCCGCACGCAGCCGCCGCACCGCACCGACGAACAGGTCGGGGTCCTTCTGCGGCGCCCAGCGTCCCAGCATCCCGACGGTCAGGGTCTCGGCATCCGTCGGGGCGGGTGGGACAGACGACACCCGCCGCACCGACGGCACGTTCGGGATGACCCTGATCCGCGCCGCCGGGTATCCCAGCCGCGCGGCGGCGACGGCCTCGCCCGGACCGGCCGCGGCGAGCAGGTCGGCACGTCCGCGGAGCGCGCGCTCGATCCCGCGATAGGCGGAGCGCGCGACCATGCCCACGTCACGGCGCTCGAAGGCGAAGCAGTGCGGCGTGTAGACCCGCCGCGGGCCGTCGCGCAGCGCCGCGCGGGCGTAGACGCCCGGGAAGCTGGAGTGCGCGTGGACGACGTCCGGAGCGAACCGGGAGACGAGGGCGCGGACGCCGGAGATCGCCACGAGCGGGTGCGCGACGTCCCAGTCCACGTGGCGCGCATCGAGTACGCGCGCCCCTTCCGCCCAGACCGCCGCCGGACCGTCCGACCCGTGCGGCGACGCAACGATGTGACGGAATCCCGGTGGGGAGTTCTCGATGTAACCGCGCACCGCGACCGGTACCCCTCCCGTCGCGCGATCGACGAGATGGAGGACGACGCGCGGGGTCGTCGGTGGGACGTCTGGGGTAGGCACGCGGTCACGGTAGGCGTCGGCAGAGAGAGCTCCTCGGCCGCCTCCGCGCCCGCGCCGCGGGTGACCTCCGCGCTGAGGAACAGCCCGCGCGACGCCGTCAACCCGGTCTCGCACCGCCGGCAGCGTGCGTAGCGTCGCCCGCATGACCACCGATCGCGACCAGCTCACTTTCGACAACCCCGTCACGCGGTACGCCCGCGTCGAACCGCCGGTGCAGCACCAGCCCGAACCGGGCGTGCAGGCCGACATGACGCCCGTCCCCGACCTCGGCGAGAAGACGTACCGCGGCCTGGGGCGCCTCACCGGCCGGAAGGCGCTGATCACCGGCGGAGACTCGGGCATCGGCGGCGCCGTCGCGATCGCGTTCGCGCGCGAGGGCGCGGACGTCGCCATCGTGCACCTGCCTGCCGAGCAGCGCGACGCGGATCACGTCCTGGAGCAGGTCCGGGATGCCGGCCGCACCGGCGTCTCGATCCCGACCGACATCACCGACCCGGCCGCGTGCCGCACCCTCGTCGCCGAGGCCGTCGAGGCGCTGGGGGGCCTGGACATCGTGGTGAACAACGCCGGAAAGCAGATCATGGTCGAGAGAGTCGACGACCTCTCGGACGAGCAGTTCGAGCAGACCTTCCGCACCAACGTCTTCGCGCCGTTCTGGATCACCAAGGCCGCTCTCCCGCACCTCCCCGAGGGCGCGGCGATCATCAACACCGCCTCGCTCGAGGCGTACGTCCCCGCCCCCGACCGGCTCGACTACGCCGCGACGAAGGCCGCGATCAACAACCTGTCGAAGGGCCTCGCGCAGCAGCTGGCTCCCCGTGGCATCCGGGTCAACGTCGTGGCCCCCGGCCCGACGTGGTCGGCGTTGCAGGTGAGCCAGGGCGTCTCGGACGACCAGATGGAGCACTTCGACGACGAGAGCACGTACCAGCGCGCCGGTCAGCCCGCCGAGATCGCGCCCGCGTTCGTGTTCCTCGCCTCCGCCGAGGCAAGCTACGTCTCGGGCGAGACGCTGAACGTGAACGGCGGCATGGTCACGCCGTAGCTCCCGTCGCGTGAGTCGCCAGGATTTGTCGCTTCCACCGGCGGCCAGGCGACAATTCTCGGCAACTCACGCGGGATGCAGGACGGGGGGGCATGCTGTCTTGCCTAAAACGTCGCGGGGCGCAAGCGACCCGTTGTCGGCCCCGGGGTGCGAAAGCGTGAAGGCATGCCGAGCCCGAACGACGTCCCCACCCTGTACCTGCTGCACGCCCTCGGGGCGAGCGCGGGATCGTTCCGCCGGCTCGGTGACGCGCTCGCGGGCCGCGTGGACGTGCAGGGCATCGATCTGCCGGGCTTCGTGTCGGAGACCGCCGCCTCCGACACGTCGCTCGACGCCACCGTCGCGCACGTCGTCGGCATCCTGAACGAGGAGGCCCGCGGTCGCTGGATCCTCGGCGGTCACAGCATGGGCGGGAAGATCGCCGGGCTCGTGGCATCCCGGGTGCTGAACGGCACCGCGCCGCTGACCGGGCTCGCGGGGATGGTGCTGCTCGCGCCGTCGCCGCCGCGCCCTGAGCCGATGGACGAGGAGCGCCGCGCCCTCATGCTCTCGTGGGTGAACGACGGGGCGATCTCCGAACCGGATGCCGAGACCTTCATCGATCAGAACACCGCGCGGCCCCTCGACCCCGGCGCGCAGAGCCTCGCGCTCACCGACCTCCGCCGCACGTCGCCGACGGCGTGGCGCGCGTGGCTCGAAACCGGGAGCCGTGTCGATGCGCGCGCCGAGGTCGGCACGCTCGACCTCCCCGTGCTCGTGCTGGCGGGCGAGGACGACGCCGACCTCGGTGCCGCCGCGCAGCCGGGACTCCTGTCCGACGTCTATCCGCGGGCGCGGTTCCACGCGCTCGCCGACACCGGCCACATGATCCCGCTCGAGCGCGCCGCAGAGGCGGCGGACGCGATCGCCGCGTTCGTCGCCGACGAGGTGCTCGCGGGGCCGGTCGTGCCCGAGGAGTGGGCGCGGCTCATCGCCGGCGACCGCGTGGACGACCGGGTGCGCGGCATCCTGAACCGCCGGGCGGTGCCCGACGACCGCGGGTACGCGCCGCGCGTGCTCGACCTCGCGCAGCTCACGCTGCTGCGCGAGATCGCCGATCTCGTCGTGCCGCAGGACGGCCCCGCGATCGACATCGCCGCGCGCGTCGACGCGCAGCTGGCCCGCGGCGACGGCGACGGGTGGCGCCCGGACGGACTTCCGCCCGACCCCGAGGCCTACCGCGCCGGGCTCGACACCCTCGCCGCGCACTGGCCCACCGACCCGGCCGAGCGCGAGAAGGTCCTCGGCGCGGCCATCGAGGGGAACGGCCCGACGGGCGGACCCCTGGATGCCGAGCTGCTCGCGGCCTGGCTCGAAGACGCGCGCGTCGACCTGGTGCGGCAGTGGCTCGCGCACCCCGCGAGCATGGCCCGCACCGGGTTCGACGGCTTCGCCACCGGCGGCCGCGCACCGATCCGCGGCTACGTCGAACTGACCCTCGGACGGCGCGAGGACTGGGAGCCCGCCGGCGTCGGCGGCACGATCGCGACGGGAGACGCCGCATGAACCTCGACGGCATGCGCATGCACGGGACCGACGACATCGTCGACGTCGTCGTGGTCGGGACCGGCGCGGGCGGCGCCCCGCTGACGGCCGAGCTCGCGCGGCGCGGGCTCTCGGTCGTGGCGCTCGAGGCGGGACGGAACTTCGCCCTCGACGACCTCACGCCCGACGAGACCGAGGCCGTCGAGATCAACTGGATGTCGGAGCGCCTGAGCGGCGGCGACGACCCCACCGCCTTCGGCCCCAACAACAGCGGCCGCGGGGTGGGCGGGTCGACCCTGCACTGGGGCGCGTTCACCCCGCGCCCCGACGCGCGCGACCTGCGGCTGCGCACCGAGACGGGCGAGGGACGCGACTGGCCGCTCGACCCCGCCGAGCTGCTGACGTACGTCGCGCGCGTCGAGGGCGACATCGGCGTCTCCGGCCAGACGCCGTACCCGTGGGATCCCGACCGCTCGTACGCGTACGGTCCTGCCGCGCGCAACGCGCCCGCGAACCTGGTCGCCCGCGGGTGCGAGGCGCTCGGCATCCGGTACGCCGACGCTCCGGCCGCGGTGCTCACCCGCGCGCGCCTGCAGGAGCATCACGGTGAACGCCGCGCGTGCATCAACTGCGGCGCCTGCCACCAGGGATGCCGGGTGGATGCCAAGGCCACCACCGCCAACACCTACCTCCCGGCCGCCGTCGCCGCCGGGGCGGAGATCCGCACCGGCGCGATGGTCCACGACATCGAGCTCGACGCACGGGGGCACGTCGCCGCGGTCGTGTACCGGCAGGACGGCGTGGACGTCCGCCAGCGGTGCCGGTCGCTCGTGCTCGCGGCCGGCGGGGTGGAGACGCCGCGTCTGCTGCTGCACACCGGTGTGGCGAACGGGTCGGGGCAGGTCGGCCGCAACTTCCTCGCGCACGGCGCGACGCAGGTGTGGGGACGCTTCGACGCGCCCGTGCGCGGGCACCGCGGCTACCCGTCGTCGCTGATCACCGAGGACATGATGCGGCCCGGCGACGCCGACTTCGCCGGCGGCTACCTCGTGCAGAGCCTCGGCGTGATGCCCCTCACCTTCGCCACGACCCTCGCCCGCGGCGGCGGGCTGTGGGGCCGCGAGCTCATGGCGCGCCTCGATCAGGCGCAGCACATGGCGGGCATCGGCATCAACGGCGACTGCCTGCCGTCGGACGACAACCGCCTCGAGCTCTCCGACGAGACCGACGAGTTCGGCATCCCCCGCGCGCGGGTGACGTTCACCGCGGGACCGAACGAGAAGGCCCTCGACCGGCACGCGACGGCCTTCCTGCTGCGGGTGATGGAAGCCGCGGGCGCGCGGGAGACGTTCGTGCTCGCGCGTTCGGCGCACACGATCGGCACGGCCCGCATGTCGACCGACCCCGCCGACGGCGTGGTCGACGGCGACGGCCGCTCGCACGAGGTTCCGAACCTTTGGATCTGCGACAACAGCGTCTTCCCCTCGGCCCTCGCCGCCAACCCCGCTCTCACGATCATGGCGCTGTCGCTGCGGACGGCGGACCGGTTCCTGGCGGCGTGAGCGGGGCCCGGGGCCGCGGTGGTGGTGGGGGTGGGGCCATTTCACGTGATCTGGTCGAACGCACGCGTCCTGACGCCCCCACGGCGGGTGACCTCGACCATTTCACGTGAAATGGCGGACCGAACCCGGGTGGGGCGGCGACCCGGGCTGACCCGAGAGAATGGATGCCATGAAGCTCGCGCACCTCGTCCGGTTCACCGCCCTCGCCGAGGAGCTGCACTTCCCGCGCGCCGCCGAGAAGCTCGGCATCCCGCTCGCCTCGCTGTACACCACGGTCGACAAGCTCGAGGAGGAGGTCGGGCAGCCGCTCGTGTCGCGCACCCCGCCGACCACGCTGACTCCGGCGGGCGTGCTGCTCCTCGATGAGGCGCGAGCGCGCATCGCCGACGCGCCTCCGCAGGCGGCCGCGGCCCCGAAGGCGCAGGGCGGGAAGGCCAAGGCATCCAAGGGCAAGGGCCGCGCCCCGATCGTCAAGGGCCAGCCGAAGCCGTACAAGAAGCGCCAGGGCCGCTGACGCGTTGCGCGCCTCCGGCCATCGCCGCCGTGCCGCCGCGGGCCGCACCGCTCGCGCCGCGGATTCCCGCGCATAAACGCTTTTCACGCGCATAAACGCGCTCTGCCCGTGTTTATGCGCGTGGATCGCGTTTATGCGTGGCTCCCGCACGGCAACCCGCGACAGGCCGCCGCAAACCGCAACGCCCCAAGCCGCGGCTACAGCTCCGCGACCCGGCCCGCCTCGACGCGCCAGTGGCGGTCGGTGTGGACGGCGTCCAGCATCCGGCGGTCGTGCGTGACGAGGAGCAGGGTGCCCGTGTACGACTCCAGCGCCTGCTCGAGCTGCTCGATCGCGGGCAGATCGAGGTGGTTCGTGGGCTCGTCGAGCACGAGCACGTTGACGCCGCGCGCCTGGAGCAGTGCGAGCCCGGCGCGCGTGCGCTCCCCCGGCGACAGCCCGTCGACGGGGCGGGCGACGTGGTCGGCTTTCAGCCCGAACTTCGCCAGCAGCGTGCGCACGTCGGCCGCGCTCATCTCGGGCACGAGCCCCTCGAACGCATCGGCGAGCGGCCGCTGGCCGACGAGCAGCGACCGGGCCTGATCGATCTCCCCGATCGCGACACTCGATCCGAGCGACGCCGAGCCCTCGTCCGGACTCTGACGGCCCAGGATGCCACGCAGCAACGTCGTCTTCCCGGCACCGTTCGGTCCGGTGATGCCGATCCGCTCGCCCCCGTTCACCTGCAACGACACCGGCCCGAGAGTGAAGTCGCCCTGCCGGAAGACCGCACCGGAAAGCGTCGAGACGACCGCGCTCGACCGCGGCGCGGCGCCGATCGTGAATTCGAGCTTCCATTCCTTGCGCGGTTCCTCGACCTCGTCGAGTCGCGCGATGCGGCTCTCCATCTGCCGGACCTTCTGCGCCTGCTTCTCGCTCGACTCCATCGACGCCTTGCGGCGGATCTTGTCGTTGTCGGGCGACTTCTTCATCGCGTTGCGGACGCCCTGGCTCGACCATTCCCGCTGCGTCCGCGCACGGGCGACGAGGTCGGCCTTGGTCTCAGCGAACTCCTCGTACTTCTCGCGCGCCTGCCGGCGCAGTGTCGCCCGCTCCTCGAGGTACGCGTCGTACCCGCCGCCGTAGACGCGGTGGGAGTTCTGCGCGAGGTCGAGTTCGAGGACGCGGGTGACGGACCGCGCGAGGAACTCGCGGTCGTGACTGACGAGCACCACCCCGCCGCGGAGGCCCGCGACGAACGTCTCGAGACGCTCGAGGCCGTCGAGGTCGAGGTCGTTCGTGGGCTCGTCCAGCAGCGCGATGTCGAAGCGCGACAGCAGCAGCGCCGCCAGCCCCACGCGCGCCGCCTGTCCGCCCGACAGTCCCGTCATCAGCGCGTCGGCGCCCACCTCGAGCCCGAGGTCGGCGAGCACCACCGGCATCCGTTCGTCGAGGTCGGCCGCACCGCTGGCGAGCCAGCGCTCCAGGGCCGTGGCGTAGGCGGCGTCGGCGCCCACGGCCTCGGGGTCGCCGAGGGCCGCGGCCGTGGCATCCATTTCTCGCGTCGCCTCGGCGCAGCCCGTGCGGCGCGCGATGTACGCCGCGACCGTTTCACCGTCGACGCGCTCGTGCTCCTGCGGCAGCCACCCGACGAAGGCGTCGGCCGGGGCGAGCGCGATCGTCCCGGCGAGCGGCTCGTCGACGCCCGCGAGGAGCCGGAGGAGCGTCGACTTGCCCGCGCCGTTCGCCCCGACGACGCCGACGACATCGCCCGGGGCGACCGTGAGGTCGACGCCCTCGAACAGTGTGCGGTGACCGTAGCCTCCGGCGAGTCCCTGGGCGACGAGCGTGGCGGTCATCCCTCCATTGTCCCAGGGCAGGCAGCGGCGCGCGGCTGCCTCATAAACGCGATCGACGCGCAGAAACACGCTGTCCACGTGTTTCTGCGCGCGAATCGCGTTTATGCGAAGGAGCGGACGCGACGGCGGCGAGACCCCGGCGTCCGCACCGGCCGAGCGGCCTCAGGTGAAGCGTTCGAGGCCGCCCCAGCCGCCCACCCACGCCTCGAGGTGCGGCTCGTCGCGCAGGACATGGACACCGGATGCCACGATGTCGCCGCCGTCGAACCCGACCTCGGCGCCCCACCGCTCGGCGCGGCGCCGGGCCCGACGCGAAACGGCGGTGCCGACGATCGTCCCGTCGGCGGCGCTCACGCGAAGCCGCCCCTCCGCGCCCTGTCCGAGCTGCGCGAGCCGTTCGGCGAGCGCGTCCACGCCGTCGAGCAGCACCGGCCGGTCGAGGCGCCACACGACACGCGCGTCGGGCACCGCTCCCGACCTCACCCGCGGATCCGCGGCGAGCGCGGCGATCGTCGGCGGCGCGTCGAGGACGACGGTCGCGCGCGGGAACGCCGCGAGCACGGCATCCACGCACACGAACACGGCGGCCTCGGGATGCTCCCCCGCCAGGTGCACCACGAGGTCGGGGGCCGCGGGAAGCAGTCCCCGCCCGGCCGACCCGGCGACGGGGATGTCGCCGGCGAGACGCAGCGTCTGACGATTGCCCTCGCGGGTGCGGTCGATGTCGCGCCCCGACCAGTCGGGGCCGTCGTGCCAGGCGACGGCGTCGGGGACGTGGGCGAGCACCGCGCCGGCCTGCCACGCCCGGTGCACCCACTCCCAGTCCTCGCCGCCGTACGCGGTGAACGTCTCGTCGAAACCGCCGACCTCGTCGAAGAACCGCCGCGAGCAGGCCGACACGGCCCCGATCACGAACCGGTACGAGCGGTCGTCGGCCCGCAGCAGGTCGCCCGTGCGGGCGTACTCTTCGCGCAGCCACGCGGGTTCGGGCAGTTCCCGCTCCGGCCCCGCCTCGGCGACCGGGACCTCGACGCCGACCCCGGCGAAGTCGGCGTGCCGGCGCCGGCCCACCGTCACGGCCTCGGGCAGGAGGGCGGGCAGGCGCGTGAGGGCACGGACGTATCCGGGTTCGGGGGTCGTGTCGGCATCCAGGAAGCACAGGACATCGCCCGTGCTCGCCGCGACGCCGAGATTGCGGGCGGCCGCCGCCCGGAAGCCGCGATCGTCCTGGCGCACGACCCGCACGCCGTCCGGCACGACCGGGGCCTCGGGGGAGCCGTCGTCGGCGACCACGATCTCGAGGCGAGCAGCCGGGTGGTCCTGCTGCGCGAGGGCCGCGAGGGTGCGGGCGAGCTCCGCGGGCTGGTCGTAGTGCGTGACGATGACGCTGACCCGCGGCGGCTCGGGCTCGCGCCCGGCGACGAGGTCCCAGCGGTTCCCGACGACCCACGGCGCGTCGTCGGGCGTCGAGTGTCCAGGACACGCCGAGTCGGGGTGGGGCGCATCGGCGTGTCTTGGACACTCGGCGGGCGCGGGCGCGGCGGACGCGGCGCCGGCGGGCGCGGGCAGGGCGGCCCACCACGCCAGGTAGGCGCGGGCGACGTCGGCAGGACCGAGAGGGACGGGGTGGATGCCGTGCCAGGTGGCATCCGGATCCTCCACCGCCGCGCGCACCGTCGCCGCGAGCGCGGACGGCTCGACGGGGAGCAGGGTCCCGGGCCGGAGCGCGGCCATCTCGTCGACGTACCGGTTGCGGAGGGCGATCGGGCGGCGCCCCCACCCGATCCACGACGTCAGCGACGCCGACGCCGACACGTGCTGGTGCGCGATCACGGGGACCGACACGGCGCGGGCGCGTTCGGCCATCTCGCGGTCGTCGAGCCACCCGGTCACCGTCACGGCGACGCCCGCGTCGGCGGCACGGCGGACGAACGCGTCGAGGTCGGCGGCGTGTCCGTCGGAGGCGCGGCCCAGGATCGTCAGTCGCCCGACGCCCGCCTCGACGGCGGCGGCGAGTGCTTCGTCGTGTCCTTTGCCGGGGTAGAAGTACCCGAGGACGCCGATGGTGCCGTCGGCCTGCGGGCGCGACGCGGGGGCCACCGCGGGCACCGGCAGGGGCACGATCTCGACGGGTCCGTCCCACACGCCCTCTTCGGCGAGCAGGGCACGCTCGTGGGCGCTGTTGACGGCGACGGCGTGAGCGGCCCGCGTCACGGCGGCGTAGAAGGCACGGCGGCGCGGGCGGTTGCGTTCGCCGTCCGAGGCCTGCGGCACGTCGTGCAGGGTGACGGTGAGCGGATGCCGCCGGGCCAGAGCGCTGAGCCGTTCGGTCGCCTCCTCGGGCGAGGGCCCCCACAGACGCTCGGTGACATGGACGTGCAGCGGCGTCCCGGCGGCCAGGGCGTCGAGGTCGGGGCCCGTCGCGACGCGGAACGAAGGGTCGAGAGCACGCACGTCGTCCGCGACGGCGCGCGCGTACACCGCGACCCCGTGCGGCCCGGCGGGCGCCAGAAGGACCGGTTGCATGCTCATGCCGCGCGCCACCGGCGCAGCAGCGGGGCGAGGCGCTCGACCGCGGCCGTGACGAACTCCGGATGCGCGGCGTACCACCCGCGGTGCGCCTCGGCGACGGTGCGCGCATCGAGCGTCTCGCCGGCGACGATCCAGTCGGGGCGGGGCTCGGCATCCAGGTCCCACGCCTTGACGACCCACGGTTCGAGCGGTGCCCGCACGCCGGCGAGGATCGGACGCCCGGGGTCGACCGCGGTCCCGGGCGCGCCGAGGGCCGCGACGATGCGCTCCCCCAGCGGCAGGAACACCGCGTTGCCGGGGTGATTGACCGTCCGGGCGAGGTCGGCCACCACCGGGGCGTAGAGATCGGATGCCACGACGTCGACGCCGAGGTCCTCGCGGCGGCGGAGCTCCGCGAGGGAGTCCTCGGCCACGGCCCGCACCGCGTCCGGCGGGAGCACGGGGGCCACCGGGAGCCCCGCGGCCTCCGCGAGCAGTCGGACGTCGTGATACGCCACGAGCGGTGGGTCCTCGTCGACGCCGGGGACCCGGATCGCGGCCTGGAACGGCTGCAGCCCGCCGTAGCGGAGGGAGGGCACGACCACGGTCCGGGCGCGGGCGGGCAGCGCCGCGCGCAGCTGCGCAGTGCCGAGAGGAAGACCGCGATAATCGTCGCGGATCGGCTGCACGACGAGGAACGACGCCCCCGCCAGCAGCCGGTGCAGGCGTTCGGCGTCCGCGGCATCCATCTCGTGCACCGCGGGGACCCGCACCCCGGGGTGGGTGTCGTTCGACACGACCAGTCGGATCGACTCGGCTTGGCAGTTGCCCACGACGACGCCGTAGCCCTCCGGCGCGGGGACATCGCCGAAGAATTCGGCGTAGTGCCGACGGCGCGCTATCACCGCCGCATCCTCGTCCGCAAGGCTCTCGGAGCCGCTCTCTCTACCGCGCATGATGTGAACGTACGCCGTCGGTGCCGTCGCCTTCGCAACGGTCCCGTTGCCTTGCGACTCCTCTCCTGATGCGATACATCCCCCATCGCCCCACTCCAGGAGGACCCCCGATCGACGCCACCGCCCCTCGCCGGATCCGGGTCGCCGCCGTGCCCGCCGGGCACCCGTACACGCGGGCCGTCACCGACGAACGCTTCGTCGATCTGCGCGCCGACCCGCCGCCGCCGGGGGCCGCCCCCGGTCAGTGGTGGCCGCCGCAGGTGCTGCTGCCCGAGTGGCTGGACGCGCACGCCGACGAGATCGACGTGGTCCACGTGCACTTCGGCAGCGAGTCCTCCTCGACCGAGGAGCTGTCCGCGACGGTCGCCGCCCTCCGCCGGCTGGGCCTCCCGCTCGTCTACACCGTCCACGACCTCGAGAACCCGCAGCTGACCGACCAGGGGGCGCACCGCGCCGCGCTGGCCGTGCTCCTCGCCGGGGCCGACGAGGTGACCACGCTGACCGCGCCCACCGCGGCCGAGGTCGAGCGCGACTACGGCCGCGTCAGCGTCGTGATCCCCCACCCCACCCTCGTCGACGGCACCGCCCTTCCCGTCGGTCGCCCGCACGCCGGGACCCGTGTCGGGGTTCACCTGCGCGACCTCCGCCCCAACATCGACGGCGTGGGGACGGTGGCGACGCTCGTCCGCGCCGTCGCCGACCTGCGCGCCCGGGGCGCCGACATCGAGGCGGTCGTGCGCCTGAACGAGAACGTGCGCGACCCCGACGCCGCGGCATCCATCGACGCCCTCGCCGACGGCACCGACGGCGTGACCGTGGAGCGCGCGGCACGGCTCGACGACGACGCCCTCGCCGGGTGGCTCGCCGACCTCGACGCGTGCCTGCTCCCTTACTCGCACGGCACGCACTCGGGGTGGGCGGAGCTCTGCTACGACCTCGCCGTGCCCGTCGTCGGCACGCGCGTCGGCCATGTCGCCGCGCAGCATCCCGCCGACTTCCACGCGTTCCGCATCGGCGACCCCGTGTCGCTGGAACGGGCGATCGTGGATGCCACGGCCGAGGGCTGGTCGGTCGCCGGGTCCGATGCGCGCGGTGCGGAGATCGCCCGTCGCCGGGTCGAGCGGCTCGACGAACGCGAGCGGGTGCGTCAGGCCCACGTCGCTGTATACCGCCGATCGATGCGGACGGAGCACGCGGCATGACCCGCGCGCCGAAGCCGTTGCGGGTGCTGGTCGTCGCCCCGTCGCGTTACCCGCTGCGCCAGCCGCACGCCGGTGGTCTCGAGGCGACCGTGTGGGACCGCGTCCGGTGGCTGCGCGACCGCGGGCACCAGGTCACGCTGTGCGCCGCGGAGGGCTCCGACTTCCTCGAGGACTCCCCCGGCTTCGCCCTGCCCGCACCGACCTGGTCGCGCGTGGAGGACTCCTCGGACACGGGCTATCCCGAGGGGTACGCCGCCGCGACCGACGCGGCGCACGACGTGCTCCTGGAGCGGCTCCGGACCGGCCGGCACGAGGTCGACGTCATCGACAACCACAGCCTCCACCCCGCCCCGATCCGGTGGAGCCGGGATGCCGGCATCCCGGTCGTCACGACGCTCCACACGCCCCCGCTCGAACCGATGCTCCAGGCCGCCGCGTACGTGCGCGGCAGCGCGCACCGCTTCGTCGCGGTGAGCCAGGCCACGGCGCGCGCGTGGTCGGTGGAGGGTGTCGACGCGTTCGTGTTCCCCAACGGCATCGACACCGAACGCTGGACGCGCGGTCCCGGCGGGCCGCGGTGGGTGTGGTCGGGACGCATCGTCCCCGAGAAGGCGCCGCACCTCGCCATCGAGGCCGCCCGGGCGGTGGATGCCGAGATCGTCGTCGCCGGCCGCATCGGCGACGTCGACTACTTCCAGCAGGAGGTGGCACCTCGCCTCGGCGGGCACGCGCACTACGTCGGCGCGCTCCACCAGCCCGACCTGTGCCGCCTCGTGGGATCCTCGGCCGTGGCCCTGGTCACCCCCATGTGGGAGGAGCCGTTCGGTCTCGTCATCGCCGAAGCGCTCGCGACGGGCACACCGGTCGCGGCGTTCGACATCGGCGGGGTCTCCGAGGTCCTCGCCGGGATGCCGGGGACGGCCGCCGTCATGCCCGGCGACGTCACGGCGCTCGCCCACGCGGCGCGCGACCTCGCCTCCGAGGGCCACCGCGAACCGCTCACGCGCGTCTGGACCCGCCGCGCCGCGGTGCGCGAGCACGCCCTCAGCCGGCGCTACCGCGAGGTCGAGCGGGTGCTCGCCCACACCGCGCAGCCGGCGACCGAACGTCGCATCCCGGCGGTGTCGTGGTGATCGGCTGGTACGTCCATCACCACGGGTACGGGCACGTCGCCCGCTTCCTCGCGGTGCAGCCCCACCTGCGCGAGAAGGTGCGCGCGTTCTCGTCGCTGCCCCGCCCGAACGGACTCGGCGACGACGTCGAATGGATCGTCCTCCCCCACGACGCCGACGCGATCGAGTACGAGGACGGCACGGTGTTCGACCCCGGCACGGCCGACCCCACCGTCCGGGGCGCCCTGCACTGGGCGCCGCACGACCATCCCGGGCACCGCGCACGCCTCACGCTCCTCGCGCGGAGCGCCGCCGACCTCCGGGCGATCGTCGTCGACGTCAGCGCCGAGGTCGTCGCCTTCGCGCGGCTGCTGGGACTGCGGACGCTCGCGGTGACGCAGCCCGGGGAACGCACCGACGCAGCGCACGCCCTGGCCTACGACCTGGCCGACCGCATCCTCGCCCCGTGGGCGCACGGAGCGGTCCCGCCCGGAGCGCTCACCACCCGGACCGACCGGGTCGTGTGGACGGGCGGGATCTCGCGCTACGACGGGCGGACCCCGGAGGAGGGGGATGCCGAGCGATCGGTGCTCTTCCTCGGTCAGGTGCTCGCCGACGACGTGCGCCGCGACGCCGAGGATCGGCTGTCCGCCGCCGGCTGGCGCACGCGCGCGATCGGACACGACGCGTCGTCGCGCCTCGACGACCCGTGGCCGTTGCTGACGTCGCACACCGTCGTGGTCAGCGCGGCCGGGCAGAACAGCGTCGCCGACCTCGCCGCTGCGGGAGCGCGCGCGGTCGTCGTCGCGCAGGACCGCCCCTTCGACGAGCAGCGGCACACCGCGTGCGCGCTGCACCGGTGGGGTCTCGCCCGGGTCGCCCCCGACGACATCGACGCGGAGGGGATCGTGGCGCTCGTCGAGGCCGCGGCGACCGACGACCCCGACTGGTCGCGCTGGCAGGTGACCGGCGCCGCCGAGCGCGCCGCCGAGGCCATCGAGGCGATGCTCCCGTGAAGGTCGCGGTCCTCACGGTCGCCTCCGCGGCCCGCCGGGCCCACCTCGAACGGCAGCGCGAGGTGCTCGCCGCGGTGGCCCCCGAGGCCCTCCGCGCGGAGGTCTTCCTCGATGCGACGCCGCCGGACGGCATCCGGGATGCCGACGTCCTGACGCGGCACGTCCCGCCCGGGCCGCACGGACTCCGCGTGGGCGCGGGCCGGAACACCGCAGCCGCCGCCGCGATCGCGGAGGGTGCGGAACTGCTCGTCTTCCTCGACGTGGACTGCCTGCCGGGTGCCGATCTCGTCGCGCGGTACACCGAGGCCGCCGCGGCGCATCCCGACGCGCTGCTCGCCGGACCCGTGACGTACCTCGCGAGCGTGCAGCGTCCGGCCGTGGCCGACCTGCCGCACGTGACACGGCCGCACCGGGCGCGCCCCGCGCTCCCCCCGGGCCAGACGCGGACCGCCGAGCCGGACGAGTACGACCTCTTCTGGTCGCTGTCCTTCGCGGTCACCCCGGCGACGTGGGAACGCCTCGGCGGCTTCCATGACGCGTACGAGGGCTACGGCGCCGAGGACACCGACCTCGCGTGGACGGCGCGGGCCTCAGACATTCCGCTCGTGTGGACGGGCGGGGCGGACGCGTACCACCAGTGGCATCCGGTGTCCTCGCCGCCGTGGCGGCACCTCGACGACATCCTCCGCAACGGCGCCGCGTTCCATCGCCGCTGGGGCGTCTGGCCGATGGGCGGGTGGCTGGAGGCGTTCGCCGCCGCCGGCGCGATCGAACGCCGCGGCGAGCTGTGGGTGCGTCTCCCGGGCGCGTGAGGTGCCAAGAATTGTCGCTTCGGGCACGCCCGAAGCGACAAATTCTGGCACCTCACGCGCTGGAGGCTCAGCCGAGCGCCTCCCGCAGCGCTTCGACGATGCGGGTCGCACGGGGGTCCTCGGACTCCATGCGGTTCGTCACGAACGCGAAGCCCACGCGGGCGTCGAGGTCGGCGAACGCGACCTGTCCGCCGGCGCCGTCGTGCCCGACACTGCCCGGCCCGAGGTAGCGGCGCGCGGCGGAATCCCGCTGCATTCCGGCGCCCCACTCCGGCCACGGCGCCGGAGCGTCGAACACCGGGGCACCGCTCGTGCGCAGGGCCCCGGCGGCACGGACCGTCGCGTCGTCGAGGAGCCGGACGCCGTCGGTCTCGGCCACGGTCGCCGACCACATCGCGGCGAGCGCGCGGGCGGTGCTGATCCCCCCGGCGCCGGGGATGACCGCGGCGCGGACGTCGTCGGCGTTGAAGCCGTCGTCCTCGGTGACGAGCGTGGGCGGCAGCGCGCCGCCCAGGGTCATCGCGCGGTCGAGCCAGTCGACGCCGTGCGGGTCGCGCGCGGCGGCCTGCGCGGCGACGCCCGCGGCGAGGGTCGGCCCCACTTCGAGGTGGGCGACGGATGCCGCGATCTCCGCCGGCATCCCGAGCCAGGCCCCGCCGCCGACCGCGTCCGCCATCTCGGCGAAGGCGGCGGAGATCCCGACTCCCCCGGCGCGCCGCACGATCTCGCCGGAGATCCAGCCGTGCGTGAGCGCGTGGTACGCCCAGCCTTCACCGGGGGTCCAGAGCGGCCGCTGCGCCGCGATGATCGCCGAGACGGCGTCGAAGTCGAGCAGTTGGGCGCGGCTGATGTCGACCCGCGGCGCCGAGACCCCCGCCCGGTGCGCGAGGGCGTCGCCGACGGTGACGGCGTCTTTGCCCCACGTGCCGAACTCCGGCCACAGCTCGGCGAGCGGACGGTCGTAGTCGAGGCGACCGGATGCCACGAGCCGAGCCGCGAGGATCGACATGAGCCCCTTGGTGCACGAGAACACCACCGTCGGGGTGTCCCGCTCCCACGGGCGGCCGTCGCGGGAGTCGGCGACACCGCCCCACAGGTCGACGACCTCGCGCCCGTCGATCCACACCGACAGCGCGCCGCCCATGCCCGGGTGGCTCTCGAACGCCGCGCGGAAGGCATCCGCGACCGGGGCCAACCCGGATGCCGCGGAGCCCCGCACCGCGGTCATCGGAGGTCCTCCGTCACGACGAGACGGTCGCCGTCCCACCGCACCGGCAGCGGGTCGGACAGGGTGCCGATGAAGGCCCCGTCGGCGGCCACGTTCTCGAACGCCAGCAGCACCGGCCGGCCGTCGGCGTCCTCGGCGATACGACCGCTGTAGAGGTTCTCGGGGGCGACGAGCGTCGCGCGACGCACGTCGTACGGGCCCCGCGGATCGTCGAGCGCGACGGCCCAGATGCCACCGCGCTCGCCCTCGCGATGACCGGCGAGATGTGCGGAGTCGCACGAGAACACCAGCGCCCAGCGACCCTCGACCTGCACCACCTGCGGAACCTCGAGGTGCGCGAACCCCGCCCCGGCGGTGCTGCGCGGGGGCCGCACCTCCCACCGCACGAGGTCGGGCGACCACGCGTGTCCGACGACCCCGCGATCGCGCCCCGGACCGTCGACGGCGCGGGCCGTGACGAGCATGTGCCAGCCGTCGCCGTCGGGGTCCGCGAACACCCACGGGTCGCGCCACGCCTCCTCGTGCCAGGTGCCGGCCGCGAGCGTCTCGTACCAGCGCGGGTCGGCGGCCACCACGACGCCGGGGTCCTTCACCCACTCCGTCAGGTCGTCCGACGTGGCCGCGAGCACGGTCTCGACGTTGGTGATGCGGCCCGGCTCCAGGAACCGCGACCCGGTGTAGAACATGCGCCACCCCGCCGCCGCCTCGACGATGCTGCCGGTCCAGGTGGCCGTGGCATCCGGAGCCTCTCCCCCGGTGGGCTCGAGCACCGTGCCGTGCACGGTCCATGAGCGCAGGTCGCTCGAGGTCGCGTGCCCCACCGTGGCGTTGCGGTGGCGCAGGTCGGGGTCGCCGAGACTGGTCGGCGCCTGCAGGAAGAGCATGTGGTGGGTGTCGCCGTCGCGGGCGAGCCAGAAGTCCCAGACCCAGTGGTCGGGCAGCGTGAACGTCATGATGTCCGTTTCGATGGAGGGGTCGAGCGGTCAGCCCTTGACCGCGCCCTGCACCAGCGCCCGGATGAACTGGCGCTGGAAGACGAGGAAGAGCAGGACGGCCGGCGTGATGATGATGAGGGCGCCCGCGTTGAGCAGGGGGATGCTGAGCGAGTACTGCCCCTGGAAGAAGGTCAGGGCACCCGCGACCGTGCGCTGCAGCGGGTCGGCGATGAGGACGACCGGGAGCAGGAACTGGTTCCAGGTCCAGATGAACAGCAGGATCGCGAGCGCCGAGAGCGCCGGCGCCGCCAACGGCAGCTGGATGCTGCGGAACTCGCGCCACAGCGACGCCCCGTCCACGCGTGCGGCCTCGGACAGCTCGCGCGGGACGTTGATGAAGTGCGCGCGCATCCAGAACACGCCGAACGGCATGAAGAGCCCGATGAGGGGGAAGATCACGGCCCACGGGGTGTTCACGGTGCCCATCGACTGCGCCTGGTAGTACAGCGGGATGATGAGCGCCTCGAACGGGATCGTGAGGCCGAGCACGAAGAAGACGAGCACTCCGCGCCCGAACCGCACCTGCAGCGACCCGAGCGCGAACCCGGCGAGGGTCGCGGCGACGAGGCTGACGGGCACGACGCCGAGCACGATCACGAGGCTCGAGCCCATGAGCTGCCACACGTGTCCGGTCTCGAACGCCGTGGCGAAGTTGCCCCACTGCGGGTCGGTCGGCCAGGTGAGCCCGGTCGGGTTGCGGTCGGCGGGCTGCAGCGCCGCGGAGAACATGCTGATCAGGGGCAGCAGCGTCACGATCGCCGCGACGGCGAGGAGGACGGTTCCGAGGACGCGCTCGGTGCGGCTGGCGATCACGAGTCACTCGCTCTCGAGAGGCGTTGGATGGGGAGGACCACGACGAGCACCAGCACCATGAGGACGATGCCGAAGGCGGATGCCAGGCCCACGTCGCTCTGGGTGAAGCCGATGCGGAAGATCGACAGGCCGGGCACGAGGGTCGCCCGCCCGGGGCCGCCCTGCGTCGAGGTGTAGATGATGTCGAAGCTCGACAGGGCGGCGATGACGGTGACGGTCACGAGCACCGCGATCTCCTGCCGGAGGCCCGGCAGCGTGATGGTGAAGAACTCGCGCCACCAGCCCGCGCCGTCGAGCCGGATCGCCTCGTACAGCGAGACGTCGATCTTGCCGAGCCCGGTGAGCAGCAGCACGGTGCACAGTCCCGTGAGGACCCACGAGCCGATGAGACCTACCGCGGGAAGGGCGGTGCCGTAGTCGGCGAGCCACGGCCGGGTGATCCAGCCGAGCCCGATCCACCCGAGGATCTGGTTCACGGCGCCGGTCTGCGCGTACATCCAGGACCACGCGATACCGGCGGCGGCCAGCGGGATGATCTGCGGGAGGAACAGCACCGTCTGCGCGGTGGCGGCGAAAGCCTTGTTCCGGATGCCGCGGATCAGGGTCGCGAGCACCAGTCCGAGCCCCACCGGGATGAACGTGAAGAACGCGATGAGCACGAAGGCGTTGCGGATCGCGCCGAGCAGGTCGGGGTCGGTGAAGACCGTGAGGTAGTTCTCGAACCCCACCCACCGGGCCACGCCGATGCCGTTCCAGTCGTAGAAGGAGTACTGCACGCCCTGGAACAGGGGCCAGATGACGAACCCGATGTAGAAACCGAGCGCGGGGACGAGCAGCAGCCATCCGGCGAGGGTCGCCCGCCGGGCCACTGCGCGTGCAGCGGCCCGGCGAACGGGTGCGGTCGTCGTCGCCGGGTCGGCGGCGTCTTCTCGGGGGGCCGCCGCGACGGCGACCGCACGATCGGTCATGGTCAGCCGACCTCGCTCTCGTAGAACTTCTGCACGCGGTCGACGAACTCCTGGCCGGTGATCTGGCTGGTCACCAGCAGCTGCGACTCGGGGATGATCGAGCCCGCGTAGATGCCGGCGGTGGTGTTGGCCATGAAGTCGACCTGGCCGTTCTCGGCGCCGATCTGCGCCGACATCTCCAGAGCGTTCTCGATCAGCGAGCCGGCCTGGACGGTCGGCAGCTCGAGGCTCGGGTCGCCGCCGGGTGAGGCGCCCGTGACGTCGACGATGATCTGTCGCGCGGCCGGGTCGGTGTGCACCCAGTTGAGGAAGTACACGATCTCGTTGAGGTGCTTCGACTTGGCTGCGACCGAGAACGAGTTGGCCGCGCCCATCGCGACGTGACCGGCGCCTTCTTCGGCCGGGGGCACCAGGAAGAAGCTGACGTTGTCGCCGAGCGCCTTCTGGTAGTTCGCGGCCTCCCAGTTGCCGTTGAAGGTGAACAGACCCTCACCCGCGGAGAAGCGGCTCGTGAAGGTGAAGTAGTCGATCGCGTTGATGTCGGACGGGAAGTACCCGGCATCCGCCCACTTGCGAACGAGCTCCGCGCCCTGGACGTTGCCCGGCTCGTCGTAGCGCGCACCCGGCTCGTTGAACATCCACGACAGGAACTGGTCCTTGTCGACGTACTGGTTCATCGCGGCCTGGACCACGAAGTTCACCACGCCGTCCTTGTCGCCGGCCATGATCGGCAGGATGCCGGCGGCCTTCGCCTTGGCCATGTCGGCCTCGAGCTCGGCGAGGGTCTGCGGCGGGGCGGTGATGCCCAGCTGCGAGGCCAGGGTGTCGTTCATGTAGATGCCGGTGATGCTGTAGCCGAGGCCGAGCTGGTACAGCGAGCCCGAGCCGCGGATGCCGTCCTCGCTCATGCGCAGCGGCGCGAGCTGCGATGCCGGCCAGGCGTCCCAGCCGTACGCGTCGAAGTACGGGTCGAGGTTGGCAACGAGGCCGTCCTTGACCGTATCTCCGAGCGTGGGGAGGCGGATCAGGTCGGGCGGGGTGTCGCTCGCGAGGAGCTTGGGGGCATTGGCCGTGAGGTTCTGGAACGTGTCGCGGGTGATGTTGAACGTCACGTTCGGGTGCTGCTTGGTGAACTCCTCGGTCAGCTTGTCGGTGACGGGGAATCCGGTCTCGTCGGCGATCGTCAGCTGGACCGGGTCGCTGGTGAGTTCGGTGCTCACGTCGGTGGCGGCGGCGGTCTGCGGTGCCGCAGCGCCGGGAGCGCAGCCGGCCAGCAGAGCGCCGGTGAGCCCGGCGATCGCCGCGAGCGCGAGGGGCGCGACGCGACGGGTGCGCGTGCGCGGGGTACGGGTGGACATGTCGACTCCTTCGTCAGTGCTGCGGGTACCCAGGATGCGGGTCTTCTGGTGCGATCCTTGCTGCGGTACAGTGCTGAAAGGATTTAGCAGGGATATTTACTCAGACGATCCCGGCCCTGTCAAGATTCACTGTCAAGATCGTTACCGTCGGCGCGGGAGCCGATGACCGAGGAGGTGCGGATGGTCAAGCGCGTCACGCTGACCGATGTCGCACGTCTCGCCGGGCTCTCCCCCTCCGCGGCATCCATGATCCTCAACGGTCGCCCCGACACCCGACTCTCCCGCGACGCCCACGACCGCGTCCTCGCCGCGGCCGCGGAACTGGGGTACCGCCCCAACGTCGCGGCGCGGGCTCTGCGCACGAGCACCTCGCACACGATCGGCTTCGTCTCCGACCTCGTCGCCACCACCCGCTTCGCCAGCGGCCTCATCAAGGGCGCGCTCGGCGCCGCCGAGGCCGCCGGCCACGTCGTGCTCGTCGCCGAGACGGGCGGCGAGCGCGAACGCGAGGCCGAGGCCGTCTCGGCGCTGCTGGACCGGCAGGTCGACGGGGTGATCTTCGCCTCGATGCGCGCGCGCGAGATCCTCGTCCCGCCGATCCCCTCGAGCGTGCGGGCGGTGATGCTGAACGCCACCAGCGAGACGCACGTCTGCAGCGTGCTGCCCGACGAGGAGACCGGCGGACAGCGGGCGATCGAACTGCTTCGGGATGCCGGCATCCGCGACGACATCCTGCTGCTCGGCTACGACGCCGACGCCGAGCGCGACCTGTTCCGCTCGGCGACCGTCGCCGCGCGGGTGCGCGGGATCTACGACACGATGGCGCGCGAGGGCATGAGGTTCTCCCGCGAGGAGTCGATCTGGCTCTGGGAGCCCGACCACGGGCACGACGTCACGGCGCGGGTGCTGGCATCCGGTCCGCCTCCGCGCGCGATCGTGTGCCTCAACGACCGTCTCGCGTTCGGCGCCTCGCAGGCTCTCGGCGAAGCGGAGCTCCGGGTGCCCGACGACGTGGCACTGGTCTCGTTCGACAACGACGAGCTGGCGGCGTACCTCCGCCCCGGCCTCACCACGATCGGCCTTCCGCACGAGGCGATGGGGCGGCGCGCGGTCGAGCTGCTGCTCGCCCCCGACGGCCCTCCCCCCGGCGAGCACCTGGTGGAGATGCCCGTGGTGATCCGCGCGTCCCTCCCCTGACGCCGCGGTCCCCGGCGTCGCCGCGCCACGCCGCGCCGCCGCAAACGCCCAGTGTCCAAGACACGCCGTATGCGCTCTGCGCGATGCGGCGTGTCTTGGACACTCAAGCGGGATGGATGCCGCGAGCTACACGCGCAGCCAGGCCGTCGCCTCGCCGGGGAGCGCCCCCGACTCGACGGGAGCGCTCGACAGCAGCACCTCGCCCGCGGGGAGCTCCACCGGCTCGGTGCCGAAGGTCGTCACCACGGTCCAGCCGTCGGGGCGGGCGAAGGCCACCACGTCGTCGCGGCCGAGGTCGAGCCACTCCAGCTCCTCGGCGGTCTGCAGGTCGTGCCGGAGGTCGAGCGCGCGGCGGTAGAGCGACAGCGTCGAGGCGGGATCGCCGTCCTGGCGGTCGACGGCGTAGGTCGCGAACCATTCCGGCTGCGGCAGGTGCGCCCCGCCCCCACCGAAACCGAACGCGGTGTCGGAGGCCGCCCAGGGCAGCGGGACGCGGCATCCGTCGCGCCCGATGTCGACGCCCGGGCTGCGGAAGAACGTCGGGTCCTGGCGGGCGGCCTCGGGGATCTCGGCGACCTCGTGCAGGCCGAGCTCCTCGCCCTGGTACAGGTACGCCGAGCCCGGCAGCCCCAGCACGAACAGCGCAGCGGCCCGGGCGCGGCGTTCTCCCCGCGCGGTGTCGAGCGCGGGCGAGGTGCCGCCGGAGAGCAGCCACTCGTTGCCGTGCTTGCGCGTCGGACGGCCGTCCTCGGTGCGCTCCGCGTCGGGCAGGCCGTAACGCGTGGCGTGGCGGACGACGTCGTGGTTCGACAGCACCCACGTCGTCGACGACCCCGACTCGGCGGCGAGCGCGAGGTTGTCGGCGACGATGCGACGGAACTGGCCCGCGTCGAAGTCGGCCTCGAGCAGGTCGAAGTTGAACGACTGCCCCAGGCTTTCGATGCTCGCGTACAGCGGCACGCGCGAGGGGTGCACCCACGCCTCGGCGACGGCGGTGCGGGGCGGGTCGTAGGAGTTGAACACCGCGCGCCACTCGGCGTACACCTCGTGCACGTCGTCGCGGTCGAGGAGGGGGTGGGTCCCGTCCTGCGGCATCGCGGCGAGCTCGGCGGCCGAGGGCAGCGGCTCGCTGAGGTCCTTGGTCAGCATGTGCGCGACGTCGATGCGGAACCCGTCGACGCCCCGGTCGCTCCAGAAGCGCAGGGTCTTCACGAAGTCGGCCCGCACCTCGGGGTTCGCCCAGTTGAGGTCGGGCTGCGACACGTCGAAGTTGTGGAAGTACCACTGACCGTCGGCGACGCGCTCCCACGCGGAGCCGCCGAACACCGACTGCCAGTCCGTCGGCGGCTCGGAGCCGTCGGGACCCGTGCCCTCGCGGAAGATGTAGCGGTCGCGCTCGGCGGAGCCGCGACCGGCGGCGAGCGCCTCCTGGAACCAGGCGTGGTCGTTGGACGTGTGGTTCGGCACGATGTCGACCACGACGCGGATGCCATGGGCGTGCAGCTGCGCGATGAGCTCGTCCATGTCGGCGAGGGTCCCCAGGCGCGGGTCGACGTCGCGGTAGTCGGCGACGTCGTACCCTCCGTCGGCGAGCGCCGAGGGGTAGAAGGGGCTGAGCCAGACGGCATCCACGCCCAGTTCGGCCAGGTACGGCACCCGCGAGGTGATGCCGGGGATGTCGCCGAGGCCGTCGCCGTTGCTGTCGGAAAAGCTGCGGGGATACACCTGGTACACCACGGCCTGGCGCCACCAGTCGGGGGCGTCGGAGAGCTCGCGGGCGTGCACGGAGTGTGCGGCGGTGGTCACGAAGGGGTCCTTTCGGGGGTGGGGGGGTCGGTCAGCCCTTGACGGCGCCCTGCGTGACGCCGGCCATCACCCATCGCTGGGTGAAGAGGTAGGCGACGATCGCGGGAGCCATGGCCATGAGGTACGAGGCGAAGGCGACGTTGTAGTTGTTGCTGAACTGCGTCTGGAACAGGTTCTGGCGCACGGGCAGCGTCTGCAAGGCCGGATCGCTGATGATGAGCGAGGGCATCATGAAGTCGTTCCAGGCGTACAGGAACGCGAAGATGCCGACGGTCGCGCTCATCGGGGCGAGGAGCGGAAAGATGAGCCGCCAGAACGTCTGCCAGGTCGTCGCGCCGTCGATGCGCGCGCTCTCCTCGAGCTCGAGCGGGATGGAGCGCAGGAACGCGGTGAACAGCAGCACGCTGAAGCTCAGCTGGAACATCGTGGCGAGGATGATCACGCCGAACGGGTTGTCGAGCCCGAGGCGGCCGGTGAGCTGGATCTGCGGCAGAGCGACCACGGGGAACGGGATGAACATCGCCGCGAGCAGGTAGAAGAACGAGTACCGGAAGAGCTTCCGGTCCCAGTTGCGGGCGATCGCGTACGACGCGAAGGCCGCGAGGACGATGGTGGCGGCGACCGTCCCGGCCGTCACCAGGAACGAGATCGCCAGGCCCACGGGGAACTTCGTCAGCGTCCAGGCCTGCACGAACCCGTCGAAGCTGATCGGCGAAGGGAACGAGAAGGCGTTGCCGTCGACGACCTGCGCCCCGGTCTTCACCGCCATCGTGATCGAGACGTACAGGGGCAGGAGCACCGTGACGGCGCACAGGATCAGGACGGTGGTCGCCGACCAGTTGATGCGTTCGGTACCCACCCGCCGGATGCCGGTGCGTCGACGCGAGGGGACGGAGAGCTCTGCCTGCTCGAAGGCGAGCGCGGGCTGGTTCACGGCGGTCATGAGAGGGTGTTCCTTCCCCGGGTGAGCGAGAGCTGGAGCAGCGAGATGGCGACGGCGACGAGGAAGAAGAGGGCCGCGTTGGCCATCTGGTAGGCGTAGTCGCCGCCGTTGAAGCCGAGGATGATCGACATCGCCACGCTGCGGGTCGAGGTGCCGGGCCCGCCGTTGGTCAGACCCACGATGATGTCGTAGGCGTTGAGGAAGCCCTTGAAGCCGAGGATGACGTTGATGACGACATAGCCGGCGACGAGCGGCAGGGTGATCCGCAGAAGCTGCTGCGTCTTGGTCGCGCCGTCCAGGCCCGCCGCTTCGTACACGTCGCCGGGCACCGACAGCAGCCCCGCGATGTAGATGAGCAGCGTGCCGGGGATGGCCTGCCAGGCGGTCACGATCACGATCGCGAGCCACGCGAGGTCGGGGTTCGCCAGCAGCGACGTCTCCAGCCACGGGATGCCGAGGGCGGTTCCGGCCTGCGGGAGGGAGTTGCTGAAGAGGAAGTTGAAGACGTAGGCGATGATGATGCCCGAGATCACCATCGGGATGACGAAGACGGTGCGCAGCGCCTTCTTGAAGCGGATCTGCGCGGTGAGGCCGACCGCGAGCAGGAACGCCGCGATGTTGACGACGATGACCGTCGCCACCGAGAACCCGAAGGTGAACAGGTAGGCCTGCAGGATCGCCGGGTCGCTGAAGAGCGCGATGTAGTTCGTCAGCCCGACGAAGTTCCACTGCCCGATGCCGATCGAGTCGGTGAAGCTGAAGAAGATGCCGACGATGCCCGGCAGCGTGATCGCGAGGGTGAACAGCGCGAGGGTGGGCAGCAGGAACAGGTAGTAGATCGGTTCCACGCGGCGGGTGCTGCGGCGCGCGGCCGTCTTCCCGCCGGTGACGATCGTGGTGGTGGTGGTCATCGCGCGGCTCCTTCGGCGGCGGACTCGGTGGTCGAGGCGACGGGCTGGCGGAACGCCAGGCGCGACCAGTCCTGATCGAGGGTGCCGAGGGTCCCCTCGGTCGAGGCCCCCAGGATCATGGCCTGCGCGTAGCTGAAGACCGGGATGGTCTTGGGCACCAGCACCGACGCGCCCTGGTAGATGCGCCCTTCGTCGTAGTACGGGATCATCCCCGCTACACGCGGGTCGCTGGGGGCGGGAGCGTCCGTGGTGGGCGCGAACCCGAGCTGCGACTCGTTGTACGCCTCGATGATCTGCGGCTGGTACAGGTACTCGAGGAAGTCGCGTGCGGCATCCTGGTGCTTCGATCCCTCGGGGATCATGGCCGCGAGGTCCATGTTGACGCGCACCGCGAGGTCGTCCGGGTCGTTCGTCATCGGGAGCGGAAAGGTGCCGACCGCGAGATCGGGCGACGTCTTGGCGATCTCGCCGAGCGCCCACGGCCCCTGCAGGTACATCGCGGCCTGCCCCTGCGCGAAGGCGAGGTTTCCGTCGCCGTAGCCGCGGCTGGCGGCATCCGGGTTGGTGTAGGTCGAGGACAGCTCGGTCATGCGCTGCATGGGCTCGGCGAGGTCCTTCTGGAACGACACCGCGGAGTCGGGGCCGACGCCGTCGCCCTCGGCGGCGAGTCCGTCGAAGAAGTCGAGGACATTCATCGATCCGCCCACGGCGTAGTCGTACCAGCCCTGGCCGATGGTCCAGTCGTCCTTGAAGGTGCCGTAGAACGGCGTGACACCGTCGGCCTTCAGCGTTTCGGCGGTCTGGATCAGTTCGTCCCACGTCGTCGGGACCGAGAGCCCGAGCCGATCGAAGATCTCCTTGTTGTAGATCACCGACGATGCCATGACCGAGTAGGGCAGCGCGCTGGTGCGCCCGGCGCACGAGCCGTACTGGTCCATGAGGGGCTGCAGGTCGTCGCGAACAGTGGCGGCGGCGGCCGTGCCGGAGAGGTCGGTCAACGCGCACCGCTGCACGAACCGCGCGACCTCGTAGTTGTAGTTCGCGAGCATGATGTCGGGCGGATTGCCGCGGACGAAGCTCGCCGAGACGACGTCGACGCCCGAGGCGTCCATCTCGACGCGCACCTCGTCCTGCGACGCGTTGTAGTCGGAGACCACCTGGTTCATGAACGCGAGGGCCTCGCGTTTGCTGAAGGTGAAGCGGATCGTCTCGCGCCCGTCGGCGGAGCAGCCGGCGAGCATCGCCGCCGCCAGGCCCGTCACCGTCAGCGCCGCGACTGCTCGTCGCACCGTCGCCGTCTTCCTCGACACGTGTCCTCCTCGCATCCTTGCGATTTTGAATCGTAGATTAAATCTACTCGTCAAATCAATGTGTTGAGGGCAGTATTGCAGGAGACACGAAGGGGGTCAAGATCCGATGACGGATGCCACACCCTCGGTTCCCTCGCTCCGCCGCCACAGCCTCGACGCCGTGCTCGCCTATGCGTGGGACGCCGAGGCATTCACGGCGAGCGACGTCATGGCCGCGGTCGCACTGACCCGGTCGACGACGATCGACGTGCTCGACGAGCTGGTCGCCCGCGGGCTGCTGATCGAGATGCCGAACGCCCGGGCCGTGGGCGAGTACTCCAAGGGACGACCGGCGCGCCGCTTCGCGCTCCGCGCCGACGCCGGACTCGTCGTCGGCGTGGATGCCGGCCGCGGACACGTCACGGCGACCGTCGCCGACCTCCGCGGGGTGCCTGTCGCGACCTCGCGGCTGTCGATCGACCCGGAGCGGGATTCGCCCGAGCGCCGCCGCCGCGCCGCCGAGAAGGTGGTCGACGCCACCCTGACCCGGGCGCGCGCCTCGCGCGACGATCTCGTCGCGATATGCCTCGGCGTGCCCGCCCCCGTCGATCGCGCGGGCCGCTCCCCCGCGCACCACGACGGCTTCTGGCAGCGCATGAACCCCGACTTCGTCGACACCTTCGCCTCGTGGGCTCCGGTCGTCCGGGTCGAGAACGACGCCTCGCTCGCCGCGGTCGCCGAGCACGCGCAGGGCGCCGCCGTCGGCTACGACGACTTCGTCGCCCTCCTCGCGGGCGAGCGGTTCGGTGCCGGGCTGTGGCTCGACGGGCGCCTCCTCCGCGGCGCGCACGGCGGAGCCGGAGAGACGGTCGCCTTCGACCGGGTCGAGGGCGTCGGCAGCGCGTACGGCCTCGCGCCGCGGTGCGTCGACGCCGCGCGGGCGGCGATCGCCGCGGGCACCCTGCCCGCCGGCAGCGCGCTGGCCGATGTGCCGGACGACGACCTGGATGCCAAGACCGTGCTCGACCTCGCCGCCGCGGGCGACCCGGGAGCCCTGGCCGTCGCAGCCGAGGTCGGCGGCCAGCTCGCGATCGTGACGGGGCTCCTCGGCAGCCTGTTCGACGTCCGCCGGGTCGTGATCTCGGGCGCGATCGCCGCCGGCGCGGGCCCGATCATCGCCGCCGCGGCCCAGGCCCTCCCCGCCGCGCTGCACCTGCCGCCGCCCGAGATCGTCGCGTCCCCGCTCGGCGCGGACATCGTGTCGGTCGGCGCCGTCGCCGCGGCCCTCGAGTCCACGCGCTCCCGCGCGATCGACCTCGCGCCCTTCGCCCTCCCCGGCGAGCGCGCGCGGGCCTGAGCCCCGCGTCTCGAGCGTGAGTCGCCAGAATCCGTCGCTTCCGCGACGGCACAGGCGACAATTCTTGGCGACTCACGCAACCGGTGCGCGGGCGCAACCCGTGGCCGGGCGGAACACCGGCGGATAGCCTCGGGGCATGCCCGACTGGCCCTCGCACGTCCTCTGGTGGCACCTCTACCCGCTCGGGTTCGTGGGCGCGCCGATCCGCGACGGCGTCGACCCCGACGCGGAACCGGTGCACCGCCTCGAGCGCATCGAGCCGTGGCTCGACCACGTCATCGAGCTCGGTCTGAACGGCCTGCTACTGGGGCCGATCTTCGCGTCGGAGACGCACGGGTACGACACCGTCGATCACTTCCGCGTCGACCCGAGGCTGGGCGACGACGCCGACCTCGACCGACTGCTGGCAGCGTCCCGGGAGCGCGGCATCCGGGTCCTCCTCGACGGCGTGTTCAATCATGTCGGGCGGGGACATCCGGCGTTCCAGGCCGTGCTCGCGGGCGGGGACGCCACGCTCTTCCGCGGCACCCGGGTCGCCGGGCGGTTCGAGCCCGAGGTCTTCGAGGGGCACGGTGCCCTCGTCGCCCTCGACCACTCCTCCGACGCGACCGCCGATCTCGTGGTCGACGTCATGTGCCACTGGCTCGCGCGCGGGATCGACGGGTGGAGACTGGATGCCGCCTACGCGGTGCCGCCGCAGTTCTGGGCGCGGGTGCTCCCCCGCGTGCGCGAGCGCTTCCCCGAGGCGTGGTTCCTCGGCGAGGTGATCCACGGCGATGCCCCCGCGATCGTGCACGCGTCGACGATGGACTCGCTGACCCAGTACGAGCTGTGGCAGGGCATCTGGCACGGCATCGCCGATGGCAATTTCTTCGAGCTGAGTCACGCGATCGAGCGCCACGACGAGCTGCTCGCGACCTTCGTGCCGCAGACGTTCGTCGGCAACCACGACGTCACGCGGATCGCCTCGGCGGTCGGGCCCGACCTCGTCCCGCACGCTCTCGCCGTGCTGTTCACGGTGGGCGGCACCCCGTCGGTCTACGCGGGCGACGAGTTCGGCTGGACCGCGGTGAAGGAGGAGCGCGAGGGCGGTGACGACGCGGTGCGGCCGGAGTTCCCGGCCACCCCGGCGGACGTGACCGACGTCGACGAGCGCATCCTCGACGCGCATCGCGCGCTCGTCGCCCTGCGCCGGCGGCATCCGTGGCTCTGGCGCGCCCGCACCGACGTCGTCGAGGTCACGAACGCCACCCTGGTGCTCCGCACCGCCGTGGATGCCGAGGCGGTCATCGTCGCGCTGAACATCGGCGGCTCCCCCGCGTCGCTGCCCGCCGCCGACGCAGCCGCCGTAGTGGCGGGCGACGCGATGCTCGCCGACGCGAGGGTGGAACTCCCGCCCCGGGGCTGGGCGGTGCTGGAGCGCTGACACCCCTCGTCCCACTTGTGGCATTGCGCGTCCCAGAAGAAGCTGCTCAGAGCCCCGCCGACCAGCAACAAGTGGGACATGGGATGCCAGTGACCCGCCGCGTGGGCAACCGGATGCCGGAGCCGGGCGACTCAGCCGCCGCTCCGGAAGCGGTGCTCGGGGCGCCCCGTCGAGCCGTAGCGGAGGCCGACCGAGACGAGACCCCGCTCGGCCAGAGCGGTGAGGTGGCGCTGCGCGGTCGCCCGGGACACGCCGATGCGCTCCGCGACCTCCGACGCCGACGCCTCGTCGTCACCCAGGGCCGCGAGCACCGTCTGCTCGGTCGCCGAGCGGGCGAGCGAGGCGCCGTCGCGCTCCCCCCGCATGACGGCGGCCGCGCGGTCGACGTCGTCCTGGGTCAGCGGCCGAGAGGACGCCAGCAGGTTCCGGTAACGCGCGTACCGGTCGAGGCGTTCGGCGAGCACGCGCGTGTCGAACGGCTTCACGAGGAACGCCAGCGCCCCGGCCGTGAACGCGCGCCGCACGGTCGCGGCATCCGTCGCCGCCGACAGCACGAAGGCGTCGAGGCCGACCGAGCGGACCAGTTCGATCCCGTCGCCGTCGGGCAGGTACACGTCGGCGAGCAGCAGATCGGGGGCGTGCGCGGCGATCGCCGCCCGCGCCTCCCCGACCGTGCGCGCCGGTTCCAGGGCGGCGAAGCCGGGACGCGCGTCGACGGCGTCGCGGTGGAGGCCTGCCACCCGGAAGTCGTCGTCGACGACGAGCACGCGGATATCGGTCATCTCTCCTCCTCGGTGCCGACGTGCAGCACGCCGGGCAGTCGCGCGGCGACCACGGCACCGCGTCCCGCGCCTCCGGCATCCACGATCCAGACGTCTCCGCCGCGGCGCCGGGCGAACTCCCGCGACAACGGCAGCCCAACACCGAGTCCGTGCACGGCGGCCGGATCGTCGGTGCGCTCGCGCGGGGCGAAGGCGGCGTCCACGTCGGCGATCCCGCCGCCGGTGTCGGCCACCGTGAGCACGACGTCGGCGCCGTCGCCCAGCACCGCGACCTCGACCTCGCGGGGCTCGCCCCCGGATGCCGCCGCGCTCACGGCGTTGTCGACCAGGTTGCCGAGCACGGCGACGACGTCCTCCACGTCGGCGACGGTCGAGGGGAGCCACGTGTCCTCCGACACCCGGAGCGTCACCCCGCGTTCGCGCGCCGACAGTCCCTTCGCCCCCAGGAACGAACCCAGCATCGCGTCGCCGACGAGGTCGAGCCCGGGCACGGCCCAGTCGACCGAGCCCCGATCGACGAGGTCGGCGAGGAATGCGCGCGCCTCCGCCGTCCGTCCGGCGTCGAGCAGCCCGACGGCGGCGTGCACGCGATTGGCGTTCTCGTGGCGCTGCACCCGCAGCGCGTCGCCGAGTGCGCGGACGCTGTCGAGCCGGTCGGACAGCGCCAGGACGTCGGTGCGATCGCGCAGCACGGCGACGCGGCCGAGCGTCCGCGTCCCGCGCCGGACCGGCCGGACGTCGACGAACACGACGCGTTCGCCGATCGGCATCCCGCTCGGGGCCCCGGATCCGGCGAGCGCGGATGCCACGGCGACCGGCAGAGCGAGCTCGTCGAGGCGGCGCCCGACCGCGCCGGACACCCCGAGCAGGGTCTCGGCCGTCGTCGTGCACACGCGCACGACGCCGGTGTCGTCGATGGCCACGACGCCCTCGTCGGCGCTCTCCAGCACCGCCGTCTGCGTCTGGACGAGGGCGACGAGCTCCTCGGGCTGCACGCCGAGCGTGACCCGTTCGAGGCGTCGGCGCATGAGGAGCGCCACTGCGACGCCGAGGCCCACGGCCACGACCACCGCGATGCCGATGCCGATCAGCAGCGCGGGCAGGTCGTCGAACACGCTCGCGCGCTCGAAGCCGACGCTCACCTCGCCCACCGGGTCGCCTCCCCTGGGCGGGTACACCGGCACCTTGGCGCGCGCGGATTCGCCGAGCGTCCCGGTCTCCCACGTGACGACCTCGCGTCCGGCGAGCGCGTCCGTGAAGCTCGTGCTCACCACCTCGCCGAGCCGGTCGGGGTCGGGATGGGCGAGACGGATGCCATGGTCGTCGGTGATCACGACGAACAGGCCCTCTGTCCGCGCGGTGACGTCGGAGGCGTAGCGCTCGAGCGTCCCGCCGCGCAGGGACGCGGCATCCGGAGTCCCCGGGTCGGCCGAGTACTCCGCGACGAGCTCGCGGACCTCGGGTGCTTCGGCGACGGACCGGGCGATGTTGAGGGCGGACGAATCGGCTTCGGCACGGAGCTGTTGGATGCCGAGCCACGCGAACACCGCGGTGCACACGGCGACGACGGCCACCATCGTGGCGATCTGCACGAGGAGCATCCGGGTGGCGAATCGCATGACACCTCCGGACGCCGTCGTGCGCGAAATGCGCAGAACACACGCTACGCGCACAACGCCGCTCAATGCGAGCAAGCGCGCGCCGCGGCACCGCGATCCGTAGCCTCGGCCCATTCCCCGGCGCACCGCGTGCCGGCATTCACGACGAAGGAGTCGCGATGACCCCCCACATCCTCACGGCCGAGACAGCCGACTACGCCGTGGCGTACACGCCCGCGGACGGCGTGCTCGTGGCTCTCGGCTTCCTCATGGTGCTGTCGTTCATGGCGCTGATCATGACGCGGCGACTCACACCGATGGTGGCGCTGATCGTGGTGCCGACGATCTTCGGTCTGATCGCGGGCGCCGGGTTCGGCCTCGGCGACATGGTGATCGACGCGATCGGCAAGATGGCGCCGACCGCCGCGCTGCTGCTGTTCGCGATCATGTACTTCGGCATCATGATCGACGTCGGCCTGTTCGATCCGCTGATCCGCGTGATCACGCGCTTCCTCGGCGACGACCCCGCCAAGGTCGTGCTCGGCACGGCGATCCTCGCCGGCGCCGTCTCGCTCGACGGCGACGGCTCGACGACCTTCATCATCACCACCTCGGCGATGCTGCCGATCTACCTGCGCCTGGGCATGAGCCCGGTCGTCCTCACGTGCGTCGCGGGCCTGATGAACGGCACGCTCAACATCGTCCCGTGGGGTGGCCCCACGGTCCGCGCGGCCACCGCCCTCGGCCTGCAGCCCACCGACGTCTTCGTGCCGATGCTCCCCTCGCTGCTCGCCGGTCTGGTCGTCGCGCTCGCGTTCGCGTGGTTCCTGGGCCTGTCGGAGCGCAAGCGTCTCGCCGGCTCCGTCGACACCTCCAAGCTCGACACCCCCGGTGTCTTCGGCCGCCTGGGCGCTCCGAAGCTGTTCCGCGGCGCCGAGTCGAAGCCCGGCGCGCTCGCGTCGCTGCGCACCGGCAACATCGTCACCGTCCGCGGAGGACGCGGTGCCGTCGCCGCCCCCGAACTGGTCCAGGCGGCCGACACCGCGATGGCCGACACGATGCTCGACCCGAACCGCGCTACGCTCCGCCCGAAGCTCATCTGGTTCAACCTCGCACTGACCGTGGCCGTGATGGTGCTGCTGGTGCTCGACCTCTTCCCGCTGGCGTTCGTGTTCATGGTCGGTGCGGCGCTCGCGCTCATCGTCAACTTCCCGAAGCTGCGCGGACAGGCCGACGAGATCGTCGCCCACGCCCCGAGCATCGTCGGTGTCGTCTCGATGGTGCTGGCCGCCGGCGTCCTGGTGGGCGTGCTCAACGGCACCGGGATGGTCACGGCGATGGCCGCCTGGATCACCCAGGTGATCCCGTCCTCGATGGGGCCGTTCCTCGCCGTCATCACGGGCGTGCTGTCGATCCCGTTCACGTTCTTCATGTCGAACGACGCGTTCTACTTCGGCATCCTGCCGGTGCTGGCCGAGAGCGCCGCGAACTACGGCATCACCCCGGTCGAGATGGCCCGCGCCTCGATCACGGGCCAGCCGGTCCACCTGCAGAGCCCGCTGGTCCCCGCGATCCTGCTGCTGGTCTCGCTCGCCGGCGTCAACCTCGGCGACCACCACAAGAAGGTGCTGTGGCGAGCGACGATCGTGTCGCTCGTGATGCTCGCCGTCGGCGTGCTGGTCGGGGCGGTCCCGCTCCTCGGCTGAGCCTCTCGCTCGACACGGGCCCCGGATGCCACGGCATCCGGGGCCCTTCCCCTGTCCCGAGCCGCGCCGGGCGGGGCCGTCCCCCGCCGCGCCGTGTTCCACCCCACGCATAAACGCGATCCGCGTGCATAAACGCGTGCTCACCGCGTTTATGGTCGTGGATCGCGTTTATGCGTGAAGGAGGTGACGCCCGCACCCGTCCCGGCACCGCGCGGACGGGCCGGGCACGGCAGGCGGCCCGCGCACCGGGCACGAGGAAGACCCCGGATGCCAGGGCATCCGGGGTCCTCCTTCCGTTCAGCGGATCAGGCGTCGGTGCGGCGCGAGCGACGCAGCGTCCACACCACTCCCGCCGCGACCAGCAGGAACGCGGCGAGCAGCCCCGCACCCAGAGGTGCCTGCGCTCCGGTGGCGGCGAGCTGGCCCGCGGCGACGACAGTGATCGGCACACTCCGGATCACCGAGCCGTCGGCTGCGTAGACCACGATCGTGTGGCTGCCCGCGGCGAGGTCGCCGGGGATCTGCACGTCGAACGTGACGCGGCCGCTCGCATCGGCGGCGGGGATGCCGGCGATACGGATCGGGTCGCTGCGCAGCTCGGCCGTGACCTGCTCGCCCGCGGCGAGACCCGTCACCGTCACCCGCACGATCCCGCCGCGCTCGACCGTGGTGGTCGAGACCGACACCGACGGGGTGGCATCCGGGGTGCTCGTGGGCGAGACCGTCGGGGTCGGCGTGCCCGTGGGCTCGGTCGTCGGCTCCGGCGTGGCGGTGGGCGTCGCGGTGGGCGAGGCCGTCGGGGTGGCCGTCGGGGTCGGCGTCGGCTCCGTCGTGTCGGGCACCTCGCGCGGAGCGACGCTCGTGAGCGTCGGCTTCACGGTCTGGAACAACCCGTCCGGACCGATCTCGAGGCGGTCGATGGTCGTCTCGCGGTTCGTCCCGCCGCCGCCCGGGATAGCGAACCGGTGGTACGCGATGTACCACTCGTCCGTGCCCGGGACGGTGATGATCGAGCTGTGCCCCGTCCCGAGGATGCCCTGCGAGGTGTCCTTCGAGAGGATCACGCCGCGGTACGTCCACGGGCCGTCGATGCTCGTCGACGTGGCGTAGCCGACGCGGTAGTCGGCCGAACCCGTGTCGTCGATCGAGTACGTGAGGTGGTACAGACCGTCGCGGTAGTTCACGAACGTCCCCTCACGGAAGTCGTTCAGCCCCGAGATCGGCTTGATCGTGCCCGCCTTGATGCTCTTCATGTCATCCGAAAGCTCGCCGTAGACCGGGTTGCCGTTGCCCCAGAACAGGTAGTACTTCCCCGTCTTCGGGTCGTGGAACGCCGCCGGGTCGATCGCCTGTCCGCTGTGGACGCTCTCGGCGTTGGTGATCATCGGCTGAGCGTCCGCGGTGAACGGCCCCTCGGGACTGTCGGCGACCGCGACACCGATCTCCTTGCGGTCGTCCTGCGGGTTGTGACCGCTGAAGTAGAAGTAGTACTTCCCGCCCTTCTCGATGATCGTCGGAGCCCAGGCGTTGCCGGTCGCCCACGGAACGTCGCCGTTCGCGCCGTCCAACGTCAGGAACGGCGTGTCGGACCGTGTCCAGTCGACGAGGTTCTTCGACTTCCACACGTAGAACGTGTTGCCGCCCCAGCCGGGGACCCCGTCGGTCGTGGCGTAGATGTAGTACGTGTCACCGAACACCGCGATGTTCGGGTCGGCGTACAGACCCGGCAGGACCGGGCTCTTCATCTCGACCGCCTTCAGCGTCCAGACCACGTCGGCCTGCCCGTCGGTCTTCAGCGTGACCGTGACCGGCGTGCTGAGGTTTCGGACCGTGCCCGATGCCGGGGTCGCGGTCGTGCCGGAAGCGGTCGTGAACGTCGGGCGCAGCTTCGTCAGGTCGGTGCCCGGCACGACGGGGAACAGCACTGTGCGGTTCTCGGCGTCGACGATCGGGGCGACCTTGAGCGCTGCGGCATCCTGAAGGCTGACCTCGGTGAGCAGCCCGGGGTTCTGGGCCGCGACCTCGTCCGGGCTCAACGCGCGGTTGTACAGCGCGAACTCGCGCATCTGACCGCGGAAGAGGTTGTCGTCGTTGTAGACGGACTTGCCGAGGTAGTTCGCCAGGGTCGTGCCCTTTCCGATGTCCCCCGGTCGGACGGTCACGTTGGTGTTCTCGGCGACCTTCTGGCCGTCGAGGTACAGTCGCGCGGTGCTGCCGCTCAACGTGTAGGTCAGGTGCACCCAGCGGTCGCGTGGCAGGGCGCTGGCGGCGGACGCGTTCTGCTCGCCCGTCCAGTTGCCCGTGGTGAGCGCGCCGCGGTACTGGCCGTTGCCGGTCGAGAACAGGTACCCGTTGCCCTTCCCGTCGCTGCCGGTGTTTCCGAAGCCGTACAGGAAGTACGGGTTCTTCTGCGCCGCGTCGATCCGCACCTCGGTGTCGACGGTGAAGTCGGTGACACCCGCGAGCACGTTGTCGGGCAGGTCGACGTAGTCGTTGCTGCCGTCGAAGGTCAGCGCACCGTCCGCGAACGTCGCTCGGCCCTGGATCTGCGCATCGCGGCCCGCCCCGGAGCGGTCGTGCAGCGTCGCGCCCGAACCGTCGGTGAAGTCGTACCGCAGCACCTCGCCCTTCTCGTTCGCCGTGACCGGGGTCACGCCGGGCTCGGTGACGATGTTCTCCCGCAGGGCCGCGAGCTCCTCCGCGGTCACGGGCATGACGGTGCCGTGGCGCGGGCTGCTGGGCAGCGTGTAGCTCGCCGGAACCTGCCAGTTCGGGTTCGCGATGTCGGTGGTGGCCAGCGGGATGTACCCGCGCCCGCCGTACTCGTCGACGAACAGGTAGTACTTGTCGCCGTTGACGTCGCCCGGGTTGGACTTGAAGATGCTCGGGCCTTCCACCGCACCCGTGCCGGCGTTCTTGCCGATGCACGAGGTGACCTGCGTCCAGTCCTTCAACGGAGCGGTCAGCACCGGGGAGCTCTCCTGGATGATGTCGCTGCATCCGGTCGTCCCGGCGCCCTCGTCCTTCGTGAAGCGCTGGTAGACGCCGTCCGCCTTGATCACGGTGGAGTCGATGCGGGAGATCCCGCCCTGCCAGACCTGCGGCTCGCTGAAGGTCACGAAGTCGCGCGTGGTGGCGTACATCATGCTGTTGGGCACGTTGGCGGTGTGGTTCGGGTCGTCCACCGGGTAGATCTTCGAGGCCCAGAACACCACGTACTGGCCGAGGCTCTCGTCGTAGTACGCCTCCGGCGCCCAGGTGTTGCCGGCGGTGTCGGGCGAGACCCGGACGTGCCGTTGGTCGCTCCAGTTCACGAGGTCGTGCGACTCCCACACCTCGATGTACTTCGAGCCGACCGTCTGCGAGTCGCCCCACGAGGTGCCGCCGCCGATCGAGAGGTCGGTGGCGATCAGGTAGAACGTGTCGCCCTCGGGAGAGCGGATGATGAACGGGTCGCGCAGACCCTTCTCCCCGTAGGTCGAGGTGAGGGCGGGCTTGCCGCCGTTGAGCTCGGTCCACGACAGCGCGTCGTTGCCGTTGCTCGCGGCGAAGTAGATGTTCTCGCCCTCGATCGTGTTCCCGGTGAAGTACGCGAAGGTGTACCCCTCGAAGGCACCGAGGTGCACCGCCTTGCGGACGTTCACGACGATGTCGCGGGTGCGGGTCGCCGAGCCCTTCGTCACGGATGCCGTGAGCGTCACGGTCGTGTCGGCCTCCTGGCGCGCGACGACACCCGTGGGGGAGACCACCGCGGGGTTCGAGCTCGTCCAGGTGACCGGCAGCTCCTCCGCCGTCGTCGGCAGCGTCAGGTTGCCGCGCGCGTCATCGGAGTTGACCACCGCGATCGCGTCGACGGCCCGCTGCGCCGCACCCGCGTCATCGGGGACGGCCCGCACGGTGGCGGTGAAGCCGACGCTCTGCGTCGCGGTGCCACGGGTGAGGGTGGCCGTCAGCGTGACTTCCGCGTCGGCCTGCCCGGCGGCGGGGCGGGTGACCGCGCCCGTCGACGACACCAACGCGGGGTTCGACGACGCCCACGAGATGCTCGACCCGTTCGTGCCGGCGGTGGGCAGGGCGATGTCCGCGGTGACGGCGCTCAGGTCGCCGAGGCCGAGCGCGGCCGCGTCGCGCGCGACGCGCTGCGCGTCGGTGGCGACGAGCGTCGTCACCTCATCGGCGGAGAGGGCCCGGTCGTACAGTCGGAAGTCGCGGAGGCTCCCGGCCAGACGCTTGTCGCCGGTGTAGTTCGAGCGGCCGAGGTAGTTGGCGGTGGTCGTGCCGCCGCCGATCGAGCCGGGGGTGGTGGTGGTGTTGGTGTTCTCGGCGACCTGGACGCCGTCGAGGTACAGGCGCGAGGTCTTGCTGCCCGCGTCGAGGGTGTAGGTGAGGGTCTTCCAGACGCCGCGATCGAGGTTCGCCGAGCCGCGGGTCTCCTGCTCGGTCGACCAGTTGCCGCTGGCGATGCCGGTACGGGCCGGGTTGCCCGTGGCGAACAGGTAGCCGTTTCCGTACCAGTCCGTGGTGTTGCCCAGACCCCAGATGAAGTAGTTGCCCGACTGTTCCGGGCGCACGAGCACGTCGGTGCTGACGGTGATGGACGAGAGCCCCGCGAGGATGTTGTTGGGAACGCTCACATAATCGTCGGCGCCGTCGAGTCGGACCCCGTTCGCACCGGTCAGCGAGGGACCGCCGACGTAGGCGGCATCCCGACCGTTGCCGGAGTCGTCGTGCGCGACGGCCCCCGAGGTCTCGTCGAGCGGGTAGGAGACGACCAGTCCGCTCGTGGGGGTGGCCGCGGTCGCGGCCAGAGGGACGGCGATCGGCGCCGCGACGAGCGCGGCGACGACCGGGACGGCGAGCGCCCAGGACGGGAGACGGCGGGGGAGCGCCGTCCGGGGGAGTGTAGGCACGGGGGTGCGGATCCTCTCGTGAATGCGACATTGCATGAGCCGTCGGCGGCGACGACTACCCGAATGTTAGCGCTCACACACCTGTTGACGTCAACACCGAGTTTCCGCGGCGATGAGCCCGCCGACGGCTACGCGCGGATCAGGGGCGCAGCGGCGCCGAGTCGCGGACGACGAGTCGCGTCGGCAGCGGGGTGCTCTCGCTGACGGTGTCGGGCTCCTCCACCATCAGCAACACCTTCTGCATCAGGATCTCCCCCAGCGCGGCGAAGTCCTGGCGCACAGTGGTGAGCGAGGGGAAGAGGAACGGCGCCTCGGGGACGTCGTCGAACCCGACCACCCCGATGTCCTCCGGCACCCGCAGCCCGCGTTCGCGGAGCGCCGACAGGACACCGATCGCCATGTGATCGTTGGCGACGAAGATCCCCTCACCGGGGGTGAGGTCGGTCTCGGTCGCGATCCGGTACCCGCTCGCCGCGGACCAGTCCCCGTGCACCGGCGGAGTCGACTGCGCGCGGGCGGAGGCGATCTCTTCACGCCAGCCGCGCAGACGCTCCACCGCGTCGGGGTTGCGGGCGGGACCGGCGATGTGACGGACGGTGGTGTACCCCGACTCCAGCAGGTGTCGCACGGCCGCACGGGCACCGCGGTACTGGTCGATCGCGACCAGACGCGGGTGGGGCCGGCTGGTCGTGGCCGCGGCGACGATCGGGACGTCGATCTCGATCGCCTGCACCGCCGCGAGCACCTCGACGTCGACGACGATGAGCACGATGGCATCCACGCGCTGCTTCAGCAGCCCGTCGATCGCCGCACGGACGGCGGCCACGTCGCTCTGGGGCGAGCTGATCGCGTCGACGTTGTACCGGGCGGCGCGAGCCGCGAAGTTGAAGTTCGTCGCGATCGACGTGGGGCCGTAGTCGACGGTGCCGGGTGTCACCAGGCCGATCGTGCGGGTGCGCCGCGTGACGAGGGCCCGCGCGGCCGGCGACGGGCTGTACCGCAGTTGCGCGATGGCCTGCTCGACGCGCGCCCGGGTCGCCGGACGGACGTTGGGCATGTTGTTGAGGACCCGCGAGACGGTCTGGTGCGATACGCCCGCGAGACGAGCCACGTCGAAGATGTTGGCGGTCCGGGATGCCTTCTCGTCAGCCATCGGAGACCCCCTCCTCCCCCGCGGCGGGCTTGGCCACGAGGGCGAGGAGGGCGTCGGAGGTGAGCTCGGCGGCGGGGAGGATCTGCGCGAGCACGCCGTCGCGCATGACGGCGACGAGATGCGCGACGCGCAGGACCTCATCAAGTTCGGCGGAGATGTAGACGATCGCGAGACCGTTGTCGGACAGCTCCCCCACCAGCCGCTGGATCTCGGCCTTCGCGCCGACGTCGATCCCGCGCGTCGGCTCGTCGAGCACGATGACCCGGGGCGAGAGCGCGAGGAGCCGCGCGAGGAGCACTTTCTGCTGATTGCCGCCCGAGAGCGTGGCGACGGGGCGATCGATGTCGGCGGGACGGATGTGCAGCGCCTCCACCCAGCTCGTCGCGAGCTCCCGGCGCCGCGCGGTGCTGAGTCGATGGAAGATCCCGCGCTGCGCCTGCAGGGCCAGCGTGATGTTGTCCAGGACGCTGAGGTCGCCGATGATGCCCTCGGTGCGTCGGTTCTCCGACGAGTAGGCCACGCGCCGACGGATCGCCTCGCGCGGCGACCCGAGCCGCACCGGCTCACCGTCGATGCGGACCTCGCCGCCGTCCGGATGATCGACTCCGGTCAGCGCCCGCGCCAGCTCGCTGCGCCCCGACCCCAGGAGACCCGCGACCCCGATGACCTCGCCCTCGGCGATGTCGACGTCCGCGTCGCGCAGGCGGGATCCGGATGCCAGGCCCCGCGCGCTCACGATCGAGGGACCGTCCGCGGGCTCCGGCGAGCGCTGTCCGAGAGGCGCGAGGGCGTCGGCGGCGGCACCGAGCATCTTCTCGACCAGGTCGATGCGCAGGAGCTCCCGCGTGCCGTACTCCCCCACCAGGCGCCCGCCGCGGAGGACCGTGACACGGTCGCAGATCTCGTAGACCTGGTCGAGGAAGTGCGAGACGAACACGATCGCGATCCCCTGCGTCTTGAGATCGCGGATGACGCGGAAGAGCTCGGCGACCTCGTCGGCATCCAGGCTCGAGGTCGGCTCGTCGAGCACGAGCACCTTCACGTCGACCGAGACCGCGCGGGCGATCGCGACGAGCTGCTGGATGGCGAGGGGATGAGTGGACAGCACCGACGACGGGTCGACGTCGACCCCGAGGGAGGACAGGGCGTCGGCCGCGCGATCGCGCATCGCGCGGTGGTCGATCATCCCGAACCGACGCGGCTCACGACCGAGCGAGATGTTCTCGGCGACGGTCAGGTTCGGGAGGAGGTCGATCTCCTGATAGACGGTCGAGATGCCGACCGCCTGGGCGTCCGCCGGGGTGGAGAACTGCATCGGGCGACCCCCGAGGAGGATCTCCCCCTGGTCGAGCCGCAGCGCTCCGGTGATCGCCTTGATCAGTGTCGACTTGCCCGCACCGTTCTCTCCCATGAGCGAGTGCACTTCGCCGGGGCGCAGGCGGAAGTCGACGTCGGCGAGAGCGGACTCGACACCGAAACGCACCGTCGCCCCGCGGACCTCGAGGAGGGGCGGGGCAACGGTGGACATGGGGTCAATCATGCCCGCGCGACGGTCGCCGCGCGCGCATCCCCGGCAGGCGCGTCATTTGGAGAGCGCGGACCGCGAGACGATGATCCGCTGCACCACGACGAACACCAGCAGGAGGGCGCCGACGGTGATCCGGGTCCAGGACTGCTCCGCGCCCGAGAACGAGATGATCGTGCGGATGAGGCCGTAGACGAAGACGCCGATCATCGAGCCGAGCACGAACCCGCTGCCCCCGGTGAGGAGCGTGCCGCCGATGACGACCGCGGCGATCGTATCGAGCTCGGTGCCGACGCCGTTGAGGGGGTAGCCGGCACCGGAGTACGCCGTCAGGACGATTCCCGCGAGCCCCGCGCACACCCCGCTGATGACGTAGACCGAGAGCTTCGCGCGCACGACGGGAAGGCCCATGAGTCGCGCCGACTGCTCGTTCCCGCCCACGGCGTAGACCGTGCGTCCGAAGCGCGTGAACCGCAGGACGAAGGCGGCGAGGGCGACGGTGAGCAGCGCGATGATCCCGGTCGGGGTGATGTACCACCCGGCGAACGAGAAGCGCGTGGACTGCAGCCACAGCAGCCCCGCGTCGTCGACCTTGATCGACTGCAGGCTCACCACGAAGGCCAGGCCCCGGGCGAGGAACATGCCGATCAGCGAGGCGATGAACGGCTGCACGTCGAAGAACTGCACGAGGACGCCGATCAGCAGCCCGATCGCCCCGCCGATCAGGATCATCGCGGGAACCGCGACCGCGACCGGGACGCCCTGCGACAGCAGACTGGCGCACAGGATGCCGGTGAAGGCCATGACCGCGCCGACGGAGAGGTCGATCCCGCCCGTGAGGATGACGAAGGTCATGCCCACGGCCAGCACCAGCAGGTACGCGTTGTCGAGCAGGATCGACGACAGGATCCGGGGCAGCTGGAAGTTCGGGAAGTACGCCATCGACCCCGCGATCATGATCAGGAGGATCGCGATCGCGGCGAACACCGGAATCCACGAGACGTGGCGGCTGAGGAATCGGCGGTACGTGGTCGGGGCGGCGGAGCCGCGCTCGGCGGTGAGAGTGACCATCAGGACAGCACCTTTGCGTCGGGACGTCGGGTGAGGGGACGCACGGCCGAACGGCCCGCGGTCTGGAAGAACGCGCGGAACCGGCGCGACTGCAGCAGCACGACGATCAGCACGGCCGCGGCCATGAAGACCGGGCTGACGGCGGGCGGAACGCCCAGGAACGTGATCGTGCTCTTCAGGGTCTGGATCGTGAAGACGCCGACGACCGTACCGGCCAGGCTGAACTTGCCGCCGGCGAGCGAGGTGCCGCCGAGGACCACCGCGAGGATGGCATCCAGTTCGATGTAGAGACCCGCGGCGTTCGCATCGGCGGCCATGATGTTCGAGCTGTAGAGGATGCCGGCCATGCCCGCGAGCGTGCCGCTGGCGATGTAGGCGCCCCAGATGATGCCGCGCGAGCGGACGCCGGCGAGCCGGCTCGCTTCGGGGTTGATGCCGACGGCCTCGGTGAGCATGCCCAGCGCCGTGCGCCGCTCGACGATCCCGACGACGATCACCGCGGCGATCGAGACGTAGAAGGCGAAGGGGAGACCCAGGACGTATCCCTGCGCCATGAACTGGTACGGGTCGCTGTTGATGGTCGTGATGAAGCCCTTGGTGATGAGCAGGGCGACGCCGCGGCCGGCGAGCATGAGCACGAGCGTGGCGATGATGGGTTGGATGCCGAGCACCGCGACGAGGAAGCCGTTCCAGACGCCCAGCAGCAGGGCGCTGCCGACGGCCGCGGCGATGGCGATCATGACGACGCCGAGGTTGCCCGGTTCGGGCGAGGCCTCGATGATCGTCAGCGCCACCGCGCCCGAGACCGCCATGATCGCGCCGACCGACAGGTCGATTCCGCGCGTGGCGATGACGAGCGTCATGCCGAGGGCGACGAGCATGAGCGGCGCGCTGTTGCGCAGGATGTCGATCAGCGACCCGTACAGCTGCCCGTTCTGCACCGTGATGCTGAGGAACGACGGCCGCGAGATCGTGTTGACGGCGATGAGGGCGACGAGTGCCGCGATGGGCCACACGAGGCGGTGCGAAAGGAACTTCTTCATGCGATCTTCTCCCGATCGGACGACGTTGTCTCGGGCTGCCCCTCGGCGATGTAGGCGACGAGGCCGTCGAGGTCGACGTCCTGGGTGGCCAGCTCGCCGATCTTACGACGGTCGCGCAGCACGGCCACGCGCTGCGCGATGCGGAGCACCTCCTCGAGCTCGGAGGAGATGAACACCACCGCGAGGCCCTTCTCGGCGAGTTCGGCGACCTTGCGCTGGATGTCGGCCTTGGCGCCGACGTCGATGCCGCGGGTGGGTTCGTCGAGGATGAGCAGCTCCGGGGCGGTGGCGAGCCAGCGGGCCAGGAGGACCTTCTGCTGGTTGCCGCCGGAGAGGTTGCGGATGAGCGCGTTCGGGTTCGCGGGGCGCACCCCGAGCGCGGTGATGTACTCGTCGACGATCGCCTGCACCTCGGCGGCGCCGAGCTTGCGCAGTGCGCCGCGGCGGGCCTGCACGCCGAGGATGATGTTCTCGGCCACGGTGAGGTCGCCGACGATCCCCTCGGCGCGGCGGTCCTCCGACGAGAAGGCGATGCCGCGGTCGAGGGCGTGGCGCGGCGAACCGAGCCGCGACGGCGATCCGCCGACCTCGACCTGCCCCTGGTCGGCGCGGTCGGCACCGGCGATGAGGCGGGCGAGCTCCGTCCGGCCCGAGCCGAGCAGCCCCGCGAGGCCCACGATCTCCCCCGGGAAGACGTCGAGGTCGACGGGCTCGAGGGCGTTCTTGCGGGCCAACGAGACGGCCTTCAGCACGGGGGTTCCGGAACGGTCGATCGGACGCTCGGCGCTGGCCGAGATGGCATCCAGTTCGCCGAGCTCGCGGCCGATCATCTTCGCGACGAGCTGTTCACGGGTCAGCTCCGCGACCGGGTACTCGCCCACGAGCGTGCCGTTGCGCAGCACCGTCAGGCGATCGGAGATCTCGTAGATCTGGTCGAGGAAGTGCGAGACGAAGAGGATCGCGACGCCGCGGTCGCGCAGATCCCGGATGACGCCGAACAACTGCTCGACCTCGCCCCGGTCGAGGCTCGAGGTCGGCTCGTCGAGGACCAGGACCGTGGTGTCCACGACCATCGCGCGGCTGATGGCGACCAGCTGCTGGACGGCGATGGAGTGGCTCGCCAGGATCGAGCGGGTGTCGATGTGCACGCCGAGCTCGGCGAGCGCCGCGGCGGCCGCGGCGTGAGTGGCGCGCCAGTCGACCAGACCCGCGCGGCGGATCTCGTTGCCGAGCATCACGTTCTCGCCGACCGACAGATTCTGGCAGAGGTTGACCTCTTGGTAGACCGTGGCGATGCCGGACGACTGGGCGTCCGCGGTGGAGCGGAACAGTCGCTCCTCGCCCTGGACGCGGATCGTGCCGGAGTCGATCCCGTACACGCCGGTGAGCGCCTTGATGAGGGTGGATTTGCCGGCGCCGTTCTCTCCCATGAGGGAGTGGACCTCACCGGGGTAGAGGGTGAAGTCCACGCCGTCGAGCGCCTTCACTCCGGGGAAGGAGATGCTGATACCGCGCATCGCGACGACGGCAGCGCGTTCGGATGTCATGCTCGATCGCTTTCTCAGGGGGTGAGCGGAGGGTGTGCGGGGCCGGTTCGGCCCCGCACACCCGAGGACTCACGGACGCGGACGCGTCCGCGGGGGATCAGTACTTGCGGTCGGGCAGAGCGGCCTTGGCCTGCTCCTGGTCGAACGCCTGGTCCTCGACGATGTACTGCTTGTCGACGGACTCGCCGGCGACGACCTTCTTGACGACCTCGGCGACCTTCTCACCGAGCAGCGGGTTGCACTCGACGATGTAGTTGAACTCGCCGTCGGCCAGGGCCGTCATCCCGTCCTTGACCGCGTCGATCGTCACGATCTTGATGTCGGTGCCGGGCGTGAGACCCGCAGCCTTGATCGCGTCGAGGGCACCGAGACCCATGTCGTCGTTGTGGGCGAAGAGCAGGTTGATCTGCGAGCCGTACTTCTGGAGGAAGCCCTCCATGACGGTCTTGCCCTCAGCGCGGGTGAAGTTGCCCGTCTGCGAGTCGAGGAGCGTGATGTCGGTGCCCGCGATCGCGTCGTTGAAGCCGGTCGCGCGGTCGGTGGCGGCCGAGGACCCCGTGGTGCCCTCGAGCACGACGAGGTTGGTCGGGGTCTTCCCGAAGTTCTCGGCGACCCACTTCCCGGCCGTCTCGCCCTCCTTCTTGAAGTCCAGGCCCACCCAGCTGGCGTAGAGGTCTTCCGACGCGGACACCGTGCGGTCCTCGAGGATCACCGGGATGTTGGCATCCTTGGCCTCCTTCAGCACGTCGTCCCACCCGTCGGTGACGATCGGGGCGACCACGATGGCATCCACGCCCTGGTTGATGAAGCTGCGGACGGCGGCGATCTGCGCCTCCGGCTTGTTGTCGGCCGCGTTGAAGATGAGGTTGAAGCCGTTCTCGGTCGAGAACGCCGTCTTCATCGACTCGGTGTTGGCGCTGCGCCAGCCGCTCTCGGAGCCGGTCTGGGCGAAACCGACGGTGATGACCTTGTCGTCGCCACCTCCGCCGGCCGTCGAGCCACCGCCGGCGCAGCCGGTCGCGGTGAGAGCGATCGCGCCCATGAGCGCGAGTCCGGCGAGGGTCTTCTTCGCCTTCATGTTGAAACCTCCTCGTTTCGCCGGCTGCGTCGCCGGTCCATGTGATGCAGCCCCCTCGGGCGGGCTGACTCCTGAATGTTAGCGCTCACACTTGCGGCCCTGTCAAGAGTCAATCGCACTGGAAAAATAACGGAGAGGGCGATGTGAAGCCTCACAACACCGGTGTAATCGCGGATCGCGTGTGTCGCCGCGTTTCCTCATCCCGCGCCGGGCTCCGCCGCGAGGGTTACCGTCGAGGTATGACTTCCCTCCCGCAGGAGCGATCCGAAAGCACGCCGACCATCGGCACGTCCGTCACGGCGGACGACTTCAAGCGCGCGTTCCGCGGCCACCCCGGCGGCATCGCCGTGATCACCGCGTACGGCGAGCACGGACCCGTCGCCCTCACCGCTTCGTCGGTGTCGTCGGTCTCGGCCGACCCGCCGCTGCTGATCTTCTCGGTCTCGAGCCTGTCGTCGGCGACGCCGACGATCGTGGCCGCGTCGACGATCGTGGTGCACCTGCTCGACGCCGAGGACATCGCCCTGGCCCGGGCCGGCGCCACGAGCGGGCTGGACCGCTTCGCCGACACGTCCACCTGGTCGCGCCTGGCCACGGGCGAGCCGGTGTACCACGGCGTCCGGGCGTGGCTGCGGTGCGCCGTCGTCAGCCGGATGGATGCCGGCGGCTCGACCGTCATCGCCGCCCAGGCCCTGCAGGTCGACGTCGAGCGCGACCTCGAGCCGGGTGAGCCCGGCGCCGCGCTGGTCTACCACAACCGCACGTGGCACCGCCTCGGCGAGCACTCCCGCCTCGACTGAGTTCTCCTCCCGGGAGCCGCGCCCCGCCGCCTGCCTCCCCGCCGTCAGTTCACGTGATCTGGCCGAGCGCACACGCCGCTGACCCGCCACGGCGGGTAACTTCGACCACGTCACGTGATCTGACCGAGCGCACACGCCACCGACGCACCACGGCGGGCGCCTTCGACCACGTCACGTGATCTGGGGCCTGCCTCCGGTCAGTGCGCGGCGGCCTCGCGGCGGAACACCCGGCGGATGCCGGTCACCACGGCGACGATGACGAGGCCCAGGATCAGGCCGAAGACCGCCGAGATCGCGGTGTCGACGATCCATACGACGACCGGTCCGGTGGCCTCGATCGCGTGCTCGACGGCGTGGAGGAGGTCGGACGGCCCCGCCCACAGCGTCTCGCCGAGGTTCTGCACCACCAGATGACCGCCGACCCACAGCATCGCGATCGTCCCGATCACGCTGATCACCCGGAAGACGGCCGGCATGGATGCCACGACCCGGGCGCCGAACCGCCGGACGGCGCGCGTGGGGCTCTTCATGAACCGCAGCCCGATGTCATCGATCTTCACCAGGAGCGCGACCGCGCCGTACACGACCACGGTCATGGCGAGTCCGATGACGAGCAGCGCACCGAGCGTCATCCAGATGCCGAACCCGGGATCCAGGCTCGACAGCGCGATGAGCATGATCTCGGTGCTGAGGATGAGGTCGGTCCGCACGGCCCCGAGCACCAGTTTGCGCTCGTCGCGGGGGCCGTCGTCGTCGCCGTGGCCATGGCCGACGCCGAACCACTCGAGCACCTTCTCGGCACCCTCGAAGCAGAGGAAGCCGCCGCCGAGGATCAACAGGAACGGCAGCACCCCCGGCGCGAACGCGGTCAGCAGGAGCGCGATCGGGATGATGATCACGTACTTGTTGATGATGCTGCCGAGGGCGATCTTCCAGACGACGGGCAGCTCCCGGGCGGGCGTGATCCCCTGAACGTATTGGGGCGTCACGGCCGCGTCGTCGATGACGACGCCCGCGGTCTTCGCGCTGGCCTTGAGCGCGGCGCTGAGGATGTCATCCACCACGGCGAGCAGACCGACGGACATGGGCGATTCTCCTGGGTGGGCGGCTGCCGCGCGAGCCGCGCGCAGTGACGGAGTCGTCACAGCGACCTTATCCGTCCCGGGTGGAGCGGGACGCCCCGGGGCCTTCACCCGCCGGAGGCCGAACGCCGCCCAGCGCGCCGCCGGCGCGAGCGGTGGGAATCTGGCGGGATGCTCGGGCCCTTCAGCCTCCCCGCCCTCGTCGTCACCGCCGTGTTCGTCCTCAGCGCCGTGGGTAAGCTCCTCGACCTCGACACAGCCCCCGCCACCCTGCGCGCCCTCCGCCTGTCGGGCCCTCCGCCGCGCACCGTCGTCGGCGCCGTCGCCGTCATCGAGCTCGCCGTCGCCGGAGGACTCCTCCTCGGCAGCGGAGTCGTCGCCGTCACGGCGGCCGGTGCTGCCGTCGCGCTGTTGGTCGTCTTCCTCGCCGTCGGGGTGCGCGCGCAGATCCGCGCGTCGACGGACGAGTGCGGATGCTTCGGGCGGCTGGCATCCACTCGGGTGGGTCCCGCGATGACCGCGCGCAACACGGCCCTCACCGCTCTCGCGGGGCTCGCCCTGGTCGGCGCCCTGATCGAGCCGACCGCGCCGGCGCTCGCCGCCCGCCTCGTCCTCCTGCCCCTGCTCGGCGGCGCGCTGCTGCTCAGCGTCGCGGCGATCGCGGTCGTGGGAGCCACCCTGCGGCCCTCGGGGGAACGCGCCGCGACCACTCCCGTAGGAGTGCCGGACGCGACGCTCATCACCCCGGACGGCGGCGTCGTCGTCCCCCGTCAACGCGCCCTGCGCGGGCGCGCGCAGCTGCTGCTCTTCGTCCGGCGCGGGTGTACCTCGTGCGAGAACCTCATCGACCGGATGACGTGGGACCGGGAGCTGCTCGAGACCCTCGTGGACGTGCGACTCATCGTCCCGATCGGAGACGACATGTCCCTGAGCGCGGCCGACGAGGGTCTGCACGTCGACCCCTCCGGAGAGTTCGCCCGGGCGCTCGGCATCCCGGGCAACCGCCCCGTGGGGGTGCTGCTGACCACCTCGGGCGAGGTCCTGCACCCCATCGCCGTCGGCGGCGACGAGACGGCGACGCTGGTCGGCACCGTGCTCGCAGCGGCCGCCGAAGCACGCGACTCGCACCCCGACGAGGGCTCCGCGACGAACTGACGGGTGCGGCGACAGCGGATCCGACAATCGTCCCTGTCGCGCTTTGGGCGACCTGGCTAGGGTGAAACTCGTCCCTGCCCGGGAGGAAAGAGGCATCCATGTCGTTCATCACTCGAGGGTTCTCCGGACGCCGCGCCGAACGCGATCCGCGCCTTCCCCCCGGTCAGACGCTGGTGGGTGATTGGCCCGTGCTGTCGGCCGGTCCCACGCCCGAGATCGACGCCGACGAGTGGGAGTTCGTCGTGCGGACCGAGAACGGCGACCGTCGATGGAACACCGCCCAGCTGCAGGCGCTCGGCATGGAGGACATCACCGTCGACATCCACTGCGTCACGCACTGGACGAAGCTCGACATGCCGTGGCGCGGAGTGTCGCTCGACCGCATCTTCGACGAGGTCGAGACGGCCCACGACTTCGTGATGGCGCACTCCTACGGCGGGTACACCACGAACGTGCCCCTGGAAGACCTCCTCGACGGCAAGAGCTGGATCGCCTTCGAAGCCGACGGCGAGCCCCTCACCGCCGAGCACGGCGGCCCTGCCCGACTGCTCGTGCCGCACCTGTACTTCTGGAAGAGCGCGAAGTGGGTGCGCGGGCTCGTGACGATGCCCGACGACGATCCCGGATTCTGGGAGCAGAACGGCTACCACCTGCACGGAGATCCCTGGCAGGAGGAGCGGTACTGGTGACGCACCGCCCGACCGCCTGGCACACCGCGACGGTCGCGGACATCCGAGCCGAGACCCCCACGGCGCAGCGCATCGAGCTCGACGTGCCCACCTGGCCGGGCAACGACGCGGGCGCGCACCTCGACCTGCGGCTCACGGCACCCGATGGATACCAGGCGTCGCGGTCGTACTCGATCGCGTCGTCGGGCGACGGCCCGCGCGTCCTCCTGGCGGTCGACGAGGTGCCCGAGGGCGAGGTCTCGCCCTTCCTCGTCCACGATCTGCGCGTCGGGGACGAGATCGAGGTTCACGGTCCGCTCGGCGCCTTTTTCGTGTGGACGCCCCCGACCGAGGCGGCGCCGCGGCCGGTGCAGCTGATCGCCGGCGGCTCGGGGGTCGTGCCGCTCTTCGCCATGGCGCAGGCGCACGCGACCGCCGGCGACGCGAGCGAGTTCCGCCTGCTGTATTCGGTGCGCACCCCCGATGACGTCTTCTTCGCGGACGAGATCACCGCGTTGGCGGCGTCGGGGGCGGTCGACCTCGACCTCGTCTACACGCGCGTGGCGCCCCCCGCGGCATCCGTGCCTCCCGGTCGGCTGACGGCCGAGCGCCTGCGCGATGCGGTCGTCCCCGCCGACCGCGTCCCGCGCGTGTACGTGTGCGGTCCGACCCCGTTCGTCGAGGCCGTGTCGCGCTGGCTTCTGGCCGCCGGGCACCGGCCCGGCGACATCCGCACCGAGCGATTCGGAGGCTCGTGATGGACGTTCTCGACGGCAATGCGCTCGCCGGTCGGCTGGCCGACCTCCTGGGGTGGGATGCCACCGACTCGCTCGTGCGCTGCCGATCCTGCGGCGACGGCGGGGCCGTGGGACGGGTCGCGGTCTACGCGAGCGCGATGGGGGCCGTCGCCCGGTGCCGGTCGTGCGACGCCGTGCTCCTGACCATCGTGGACGCCGTCGGCGGGCGGTCCTGGTTCGGGATGCCGGGCATCGACGCCCTCGAGGTGCGGCGGGCGTGAGCCGGCTCGGCGTGCGCCCGGTGTCGAAACGGCGCGCGTCATCCAGGAGGGATCGGTCGCGTATGACGAGCGGCGCACCCGCGATCCGCGGGTGCGCCGTTCGTCATGCGGGGCGGGGGTGCCCGGCGCTCGTCAGCGAAGGTGATCGACTCCTCGAACCGGCTGCGAACCGAACGTCGGCAAGGGCAGATCCCGGTCATCCACCGCCCGACAGACGGGGTCGTAGCCGAGACCGTACGACACGTGGAACTCCCTCGGTTCGCGCGGGAACGGCGTGCAGAGGATCTCGATGTCGCTCGGTCGTCGCGGATCGCGGTGCGCGTCGACGACATCGATCCCGGGGATCCCTTGACCCTCGGCATCCGTGAGACGGAAGCCCGGGAGGGGGCCGGCGGTCCAGGCCCCCGTCACGCCGGTCGTGACCACCCGCAGCCGCACGTAGCCGTCGATCCGCGGGGTCGAGACCTCGACACGGGACACGTCGGGACCTGCCTCCGGCGCATCCACCATGGTCGCCAACCGGATGCCGAGCCGAGTCGATCCCGAGGCATCGACGTGAACGTCGTCGCAGAGCCCGAGGTCGATTGCCGAGGTGCAGCGGACACCCTCGGTGCGCTGCGCGACGAGTCGCTGCGCCTCACGCACCCGGTCCCAGTCCCGCTCCGTCTGCGACGGTGCGGAGACCGTCCCGACGAACCGGCCGATCTGCACGGCGAGCACCTCGAGGTCGGGAGCATCCAGGTCGTCCCGCACCGCCGCGATCCAGTCGGCCCACCGTCGTGCGTATGTGGGGGAATCCGACGGGTTCGCGTCGGACTCGCCCTGGTACCAGAGCACACCCCGGAGCACGAAGTCGGGGCGCGTCCGGGCACGGGCCACGCGATCCAGAAGGGAGCCGTAGAGGGTCCGCGGCGAGGAGCGTTCTTCGCCCTCGGATCCCGGCATCCACTGGTTCAGAGACGTGCCGCCGTGCGCGGCGGGGACGAGTGCCACGCGCCCTCCCGTCGCGTCGGCCCGCGCCTTGCCGAACGCGAGGCCGAGACCCGCCCCGCGGAACTGCGTCCGCCGCTCACGTTCGGCCATCTCGGCATCCGTGATCCCCTCCGCTCCCGAGTGCGGGTTGCGCCGATGCAGGATGCTGTGGACCGGGGTGTACGACTCCCACGTCCGATGCAGGGGCTCTCGCGCCACCTCCCATTCGCCCGCGCTCGTGAACGACATCACACGCGTATCGTCGACGCGATCGGTCGCGGGGTCGTCCAGAGGGGCGGATCCCTCCATGTTGGATTGCCCCGCCAGGATCCACCCCTCCATCGTCATCGCCCTTCGCCCGTCATCGTCAGCCGACCAGCTTCCACAGGTCTTCAGCGGAATTGAAGAAGCTCGGGACGCCGCAGATCGATCGCACCGTCGTGCTGCCGAGGTACGCATCGCCGGTGAGGTGGAGCGGCCGCCCGAACCCCACGTTGACGATCCGGAGTCCGTCGTTCAGGTACGGCTGGAGCACCCACTGGTCCGATGTGGTCGGAGTGCCGTTCGTGACCATCGCCACCGCGCTGAGGTCCGCGTTGCCCTGGTAGTCCTGCGTGGTCATCCGCAGCATCTTGTTGCGGTACTCGTTGACGATCTTGTAGCGGTCGTTCCCGAGATAGACGACGGACCACCGATCCTCGGCTCCCGCCGATGCGGCAGGAACACCGGCGACAGCGAAATCCGTCGGACTGCCCAGGTACGAGTTGCCCGTCCCTCGCAGGCGGTACCCGTCCTGGTTGCTCACCAGCTGCAGCCCGGTCGCACCGTAGCGTCCGGTGCCGACCGACGACGTCACCAACTCGATCACGGTGTCGGTCGAGCTCCAGGTGGCCCCGGCGGGCAGCGTGAGAGTGACCCCGCTCGCATTCTGCGTCAGGCTCACCGCGGCACCGGTGCTGAGCAGCCGCGCCGAACTGAACGTCTTCCCGTCCGCGGGCACCGGCAGCGCGAGGCTGGATCCGGACGGCGGTGTGAGCACATGGATGTACTCACGGGAGTCGTCGCGCTTGCGCGTGGCCACGATGCCGTTGGGGAGGGTGTTGATGGTCACGCCCTCCGCGCGGGGATAGGAATTGCTCGGCATCGTGCCGATGATCGAGGCGCGGACGGGGTCCATCAGGGACTTGACCCCCGCGAGCGTCTCCTTGGCGCCGACCTCCCACTGTCCGTCACTGAAGGGACTGTAGGACCACCCCACGCCGGGCCCCTGCGTGGCCGCACCCGCCTGAAGGACGGTGTACCGGAACACCTGAGCACTGGTGAGACGCGACTTGCTGATGGGTGCGGCGTTCACGGTGAAATCGTCGAAACGGGCGATCGCGCCCGAGGTGGACAGACCCGCGTAGCCCGAGGTGAACGTCGTGTCCTTCTCGTCGATCAGCGCGGTCCGCGCGTCGCCGACGTACACGCGCAGCGCGGGACCGTCGGTGACCACCTTGAGCCGCTGCGTGGCGCCGAAATCCACGCCGGAGGGCGCACACGCGAGGTTGCCCACCCCGGCCTCGTACAGACACACCTCGCCGTTCGCGCGGGCGTAGATCAGGTACCCGCTGTCGAAGAACTGATCGTTCTGGGCCTGCTTGCGCACTTGGACGCCGGCCCAGTTGGACGGGTTCCCCTTCGCATCCAGGATGCGCAGGTCGACGGCGTAGGTCGAGTTCGCCCACGTCTTGCCCGTGACGGTCGCTCGTCCTTCGTTGCCGGTGAAGACCCCGGCCGATGCCGCCCAGGATCCGGATCCGACCGTCCAGGCGCCGGCGGACGCGAAAGGATCGGTCCACACCCGCTCCATGACGAGGTCGTCGAACCGCGCATCCGCCCCCGCGACGGCGAAGCCCGCGAACCCGGAGGAATAGGTGCTGTCGGCGACATCGATCCTCGGCGTCGTCTCCGTGCCGAGATAGACGCGGATGCGGGGACCGGACGTCTCGATCCTCACCTGGGTGCGCGAGGTGAACGTCGACCCGGTCGACGCGGTCGCCAGCACCGCCCCGGGCCGCGACAGTTCGATCTGCCCGTTGCTGCGGAAGATCACGAGATATCCGCTCGTCCCCCAGGAGTCGCCGGCGGCGTTCTTCCGGAACTGGAAGCCCGCCCAGTTCGTGGCGTTCCCCCCGTCCGACGCCAGCCGGAACGCGTAGGTGAATCGCCCGTCGCCGAACGTGTTGCTCCAGCCCGTCTCGGACTGCGTCCCCGCGGTGAGATTCATCGTCGCGGTCCCCGTCGAGCCGCGCAGCTCCTCGTTCTCCACCGTCCACGTCCCCGTGGTCGAGAACACTCCCAGCGCGCTGGGGATGTTGAAGTTCGCGGTGAGGTAGTCACCCAGGGTCGCCCAGTGGTTCTGGGTGACGACGTTGGGCGCCGACGTCGAGGCCGGCCACTTCGTGACGTCGTAGTCGGTGGCCGCGAGCCCGGTACCGAACCAGTCCGGACGGAAGACCTCTTTCAGCGGGAAATCCACGAGCGTGCGGCCGCCGAGGCTGGGATAGGCCAATGCCCCGAGCCACATGTCCGGCTGCCGCGACAGGATGGTGTTGCGGAGGCGGGGGAGGTCCAGCTTGTTCGCCCAGCGGGCATCGCCGCTCAGGCCGAGCTCGCTGTCGAAACCGATACCGGCGATGCGCGACCCATAGGTGTCCACCAACTCGGCGTAGAACGCGTTGATGAAGTCGTTCCACTTCTTGTAGCCGCCCGTAGGGTCGTTGGCGCCGAGGAGGTCCTGCTGACTCGCGGTGTAGTCGTGGGGATCGAGGGGATGCGTGAAGAGGAAGGTGGCGATCCCGCGCGCGGCGAGTCCGTCGATCAGCTCGCCGATGATGTCCTCGGTGGTGGTGTATCCCGGCCCCCGCCACGAGTCCAGGACCGCCGAGGGGTGCAGCACGGTGCCCGCCCCGTGGAAGTCGGTCACCTGGACGTAGTCGAAGCCCATTCCGGCGATCTCGTCGACCAGGCGGCCGACGTCGAAGCTCGCCGCGAACGGGTTGGCCCCCACCGTGTAGCTCCCGTCGCTGCGGGAGATCGCGTTGGTGACGCCCGGTCCGCCCGAGGTCCACGTGATGTTGAGGCCGTAACGGTAGGTGTTCGCGTCCGAGTTCAGGGGCGGGTTGGAAGGGGTTGCGGCGTGAGCGGCCCCTGCCGCTACGAGAGAGCCGAGGACGAGCGCTGCCGCGGTGACGGCCCCTACTGCGCCGCGCACGAGAATGGAAGTGCGCGTCCCTGCCTGTGATCTGCCGGTGTGTTTCATGCCGCCTCCTCGCGGGTGAGGGGGACCTCGTCGTCCCACCCCCGCCGATTGTCGGGGAGTGATCGGATGAAAATCAAGACTTGAGGCGGTTTTCGGGAGTAGCCCCGCTTCGAGGCGCCTTATTCCACCTCAAACCTCCGACATATGTCTTGACAGACATCGGATGAAAGAGCATGCTCGTCCCCAACTCACCTACGCACCACCGTCATCCGGATACCTGATCCGAGCGACGGCGGGGTCCGCAATCCAAAGGAGTATTGATGAGATTTCTGCGAGCCACAGCACTCGCGGTCGTGGCCGTCGGCGCGAGCGCATTCGCGCTGACCGGTTGCACCTCGAACTCGGCGCCGGCCGACGCAGGAGCAGGGGAACCCGTGACCCTCTCGTTCCTCACGTACACGAGCCCGAACGTCACGAAGGAGTTCTGGGAAGAGGCGGCCTCGACCATCGAGGCCGACAACCCCGGCCTCACCATCGAGCTGCTGTACACCCCGACCCTGGACCGTCAGGGGTACGCGCGTCAGCTTCTCGCGAGCGGCCAGCTGCCCGACATCATGTGGGACGCGCCGCTGCAGGAGTTCGTCGACGCCGGAGCACTCCTGCCGTTCGAACCGAGCGACTACGAAGGCATCAACGTCCCCGAGGGATACGGCGCCATCGATGGGAAGCAGTACTCGCTCTTCAACGGCTCGTTCATCTACCCCGGCGTCTACTACAACCCCGACGCCTTCGCCGCGGCCGGCGTCGAGGTGCCGACCACCTTCGATCAGCTCGTGACCGCCGCTCAGAAGCTGAAGGACAAGGGCACCACCCCGTTCCTGCTCTCCAGCGGGTCCGACACCTGGTCGACGCAGTTCATCCTGAACTCCCTGATCAGCGCGAACGTCCTCGGCAACGATCCCGACTGGATGGCCAAGCGCAAGGCGGGCGACGTGTCGTTCTCCGACCCCGAGTTCCGGCAGTCCGTCGACGCGTTCGTCGAATTGCGCGACGCCGGGTACTTCAACACCGACGCCCTCAGCATCAACTACACGCAGGCCAATGCGGCGTGGGCCACGGGCGACTACGCGATGTGGCCGATGGGCGGGTGGGCCGCGGCGGTCACGTCGGATGCCTTCACGCCCGGCGTCTTCGCGATGCCGACGTTCGACGGCGCGAAGGTGCTCCCGGTCACCTCGGGCGCGGCGCTGTACGTCTCGGCGGCGACCGCCCACCCCGATCTGGCGCGCAAGGTCGCGGTCGAGCTCGTGAAGAACACCAAGCTGCAGAGCGACCTCATGGTCAACGATGCGCAGTTCCCGATCATCAGCGGAGTCGAGGCCCCCGAGGGCACGGCACAGGCCACGCTCGACGGTCTCGCCCTGTACGAGAACCCCGACTACACGCAGGTGAGCGGCTTCCCGAACGTCGTCTCCAACGACGACCTCCCCCCGGTGGGCTGGCCTGCCGAGTACGAGAAGGCGGTGCAGGCGCTTCTCGCCGGTGGCAGCACCGATCAGTTCGTCACCGCCATCGACGACGCGTGGAACTCATTGAACAAGTAGTCCCTCACGACGGAGCGCTCGGATCGATTCGATCCGAGCGCTTCGTCGTCGCGTCGCGGAATCAGTCGTCGAGACGCAGGACACCCTCCCCGATGAGTCCCGAGACCGGCGACCCGTCCTCGGCGAACAGACGGAACCGCACGCTCCACTCGGTCGGCAGCCGACGCGCCAGCTCGGGCCTGCGGACGATCGCAAGCACGATCTCCTGGAGGGTGTTCAGGATGTTGGCGCCGTGATCGACGTCGGGGACGGCGTCGTAGACCGGCCCCCACATGGCGGGGAACGCGTGACCCGGGTTGCTCAGCGAAGCATTGTGCTCGAGGATCGCGGCAGCCTCCGCGATACGTCCGATGCGCGCGGCGACCGGCCCGAGGTACTGCCACCCGGCGAACGAGGGCGTCCCCACCTGCTCCCCGATCGTCGGAGACCGGAAGTTCCCGCTGACCTGGAGGCATCTGTCCCAGGTCGCGTCCAGGACGGCGTCGTCCAGCCCGTCGACATCGAACGGGAAGACTGCGTAGAACTCCGGGATCTCCACGTTCATCCGTTGGTCCTCGTAGCTGCCGGCCGGTGCCAGCGGCGCGCCGGTCTCACCACTGATCCGCGGGAGCGCGGGTAGGGCGTCGGCGACACGCTGGACGAAGTCACGCTCGGCGAGGAGCCGGTGCGGGAGGGCGAGGAGATCCGCGGTAAGCCGGTGATATCCCGCCACGACGGGAAGGGGGTCCGTCGTGTCGAAGTAGGTCTCCACGGAGTTCACCGGCCCGATCACCAGGCGCGCCGCCGCGTCGAGGGAGAATCGCGACCACGCGAAACGGAGGAGGTCGACGGCGTAGGGCACCGCGCGCTCCCGGAGGAAATCCTCGTCCCGGGTGAAGCGGTAGTACCGCTGCATGAGGACGGCGAGTTCCAGCCCCGGGGACAGGTCGATCGACCCTCCCCATCTGTTCTTCGACGTGCCGACGGGGAGAACTCGACGGTCGGCACCGTAGACCGCCGGGGACTGGAGCCCGCAACTGAGCGTCATCTCCGTACTCCACTGCCCGTCCGAGTCGTGGTGGCGGCGGGCGCGGGCGCGGTTGAGCTCTTCGAAGCGGCGGTAGTAGTCGAAGACCGGGATCAGCGACTGCGCCTCCCCTCGCCCCAGAACGGAGTAGTACGGCAAGCGCAGGTTCTGCCACAGATGCTCCACGCTCCAGGTCCGCTCGTCCGGGTTGAGCTCGGGCGTCGGCTCGCTCGTCGCGGCCGAGGCGAAGACGCGCCCGAACGTCGACAGAGCGAGGTGTTCCCCCGCGCCGGGCATCGTCGTGAACAGTCCCCCGTTGTAGAAGAGCGGGAAGCGTCCGCGATTGCCGCACGCGTGCATCCACTTCGTCAGCACATATGCCCGGGTGACCGCGGACGTCGGGTTCGACGTGACCGTCGCCCGCTCGTGGGAGTCCACCGCGGCGGCGACCTCGTCTGTCACCGTCGGCGGTCGCGTCGTGTCGCCCTCGACGACGATCCAGCTCCTCCCCCAGTACTCCCGCCACGCGTCCGCGGTACGGCGACGACTGTCCGCGAACCGGTGCGGCCGTTCCCGATGCCGCCGGATAGCCTCCTCGGCGGGCTCGACCTGGCTGCTGAAGGTCGCGACCCGGACGTCGATCTCCTCGACATCGCGGACGCGGAACCCCTCCTCCGCTTCGGGAATATGGCCGTCCACGGTGAGATAGCTCCCGAAAGAGCGGCCCAGGAGCACATCCGGGATGCCATCCCGCTCGGGTTCCAGTTCATGAAGGCGGGCGATCGCCGGCACGAGGCTGTCGTCGTTGCGATGCACGAGGTAGACGCCGCGGGCGTCTCGGCCCACCAGGTCGGCGCTCTCAGTCACGGCCGCCAACTCGGGCAGGAGCCCCGGGTCTTCCTCGCCCCAGAGGAGCGGTGCCGCCTCCACCGAGGGGCGCGCCCGCGTGCGCCAGGTACGCGCGTAGATGCGGGCGTCGAATCGCCCCGTGGAGGAGACATGCACGTGCGCGTCGTCTGCGGCGGTGTCGATGTGCATCTCGACGGTGAAACGGTGATCGCCCGTGCGGGCCGTGACCTCGAGTCGCCCGTCCACGAGATTCAACGACTGCGTGAAGTCATCGGGAGCGTCGAACGGGTTCGGGCTGAGCACGACGCCGTACTGGCCGAGCTTTAGCGTGCGATCGAGCTCGCTCAGCGCGTCGCTGCGGGAGAGGGTGAAGTGCAGGCCCCGAGCGTCAGTCCAGACGCTGGCGCAGAGCTCGCCGTTGCCGAGGGGCATCGCGGAGCGATCCCCCGTGCCCACCGACCCAAAGACGACGCGTTGCCGGTCGACGTCACCTAGAACGTCCATGGTCATATTCCTCCTATGTTTGATGCACTCCTATCGTAGAGTTCGCCCTATATTGGTCTCAATCATCGCTTTGCCAGCCTATTAATCGGATGTATTGGACTCGCTAATGCATGTACCCGCCCCGAACGCTCACGCCCCCCGCATTCCGGCGGAGGCGTCGATGCGAATGCTGGAGGTCAACCACGGTCTGTTCGTGCACTACGTCCCGCGGCTGACCGTGGATCCCGCGGGTGAGGCGGCGGACATGACCGGAATGGCCGCTTTCGACGTCGCCCGCTTCGTGGCGGACGTCCAGGATTTCGGGGTCGAGTACGTTCGGTTCACCGCCTGGCATTTCGCGATGGTCCCGCTCTATCCCAGCGAAGTCATGCGTCGGTGGCGTGGCGATCACGCGGTCTTCCCTCGCGATCTGCTCGGCGAGCTCATCGTCGCCCTGCGCGCGGTGGGCATCGACGTACAGCTGTACACGCATCCGCGGGACGGCCACGATTTCAGCCCGTCCGATCAGACACGCACCGGCTGGGGAGTCCGGGGCGCCCACGGGCAGCCCGATCCCTCACCGAGCGATTTCGACCGGAACCGCTGGAACGACTTCATCGCCGAGGCGTACTCGGAGCTCCTCGAACGCTACGGGTCCGAGGTCTCGGCGATCTATCTCGACGAGGGCAGCGAGCGTGGCGACAGCGAATGGGTCGTGGACTACGAGCGCCTCCGTGCGCTCGTCTCCCGGAAGGCTCCCGAGGTCGTCGTGATCCAGAACTACTACGGCAATCTCTATTCGGCGGACGTGGCCGATCATGAGTACGGCCGATGGGGAGAGCTCTCCTCGTCGGACGGCGAGACGTGGCCGGTCTTCGCCTTCCAGAGCGTCTCGACCGTGGTCGGCAGCACGTGGTGGGCGGCCCGAGCCGATCCCGCGTTCTCCGTCGGATACTCGGTCGCCGACCTGTTCCGATACCTCGTCCTCCAGATCTCGGCCTGCCGGGTCGGGGGCGGGATGGCATTCGCGGCGGGCCCGTTCACGCCCGGCGGGTGGGAACCCGGCGTCGCCGAGACACTCCGCGCAGTCGCCGCGATCATCGCCCCGATCCGGGCATCACTGCACGGGGTCCGCGCGATCGACCGCTGGCCGACTCCCGACGCGCTGTGCGCCGCCGGGATCGAGTGGGGGGTTGCGGTGGATACGGATGCCGCGACCTACCTCCACATCCTCACCGACACCGCCGGCGACGCCCTCGAGCTCCCGCCCTCCCTCGACGGGCGGGTTCCCGTGAGCGCCGCCGACCTGCGGTCAGGACGCGCCGTGCCTCTATCCGTCGGCGCCGGCGGCGAGGTCCGCCTCGAGGGGATCGGCGACGTCCGGCACGATCTCGACACGGTGATCGAGCTGCGCTTCTGACGCCGCGCCGGAGAGGAGGATGCGAACGCCCTCCACGCCCGTCGAACTTGCGGCCCCGTACGGGGTCGGCAGACGGCGGTACCGGTTCGCGAGGGTGTTGCTCATCCGCAGTTCGAGGGCGTTCACGCCGGGCCTCACGTGCGCGGTGACGTCGACGGCATCCCCTGGTCGGAGGACGCTCCCTGCCTCGGCACCGTTCACGACGACCGCGCAGGAACCCGCGAGCGCGGGGATGACCACCTCGGCACGCGTCCACGGCCCCTCGGGGCGGGTGAAGGTCGCACGGCTGGTGATGGCTCCGGAATAGTTCGCCAGCGCCGGCGAGACGATGCCCGGCAGGGATCCGAGTGTCGCACCGGGCACCCAGCGCGGGGGGCTCACGAACGCGTCGCCGCCGGAACCGGCCCGGTCGATCCTGACCAGCACGGGCGCCTCCTCGCCCGTGACGGCGATGCGGTGGAGACCATCCGTGTCGCCCGGACGCACCGCGAGCGCGCTCTCGCCCTGCCGCGCCGTGACGACGACCCCCTGCGCCTCGATGAGGAGAGCGATGGCTCCCGGCGGGGGGACGAACCGCACCCAGGTCGGAGCGGGATCGTCGTGCTGCCCGAGGTGGAAGCGGAGAGCGGGACGCGGGCCGCTCCACCACTCCAGCCGACACTCGGCGAGATCGGGATGGTCCTCCCCGCCGACCACGACTGCGGCCCTCGTCGGCTGCTCCGCGGAGACGTCCAGACGGATCAGCACGCGTGCCGCCGGGGGCACCATGACGGATCGGGTGGTCATCGGCGTCGACATGTCGCGAAGACCCCACGGCGGGAACCGGTGCGCGGGCGTCTCCGGCACGTCGATCACGCACGCACCGTCGATCCACACCTTCACCGCGCTGCGGGACCGGATGCGGACGGGGAGCTCGTCGCCGTCACCGTCGACTCGAGCCGAGAAGAAGTAGACGGACCCGGGCGGCGGCTCGTCGTCGAGCGCGCGGGGGTCGAGGAACGTCGCGGGTACGCCCTTCAGCCCGTGCGGGCCCGCCATGCGGTCGAGCAGGAACGGGTCCTGGAAGATGCCGGCCTCCTCCGAGAAGGCGTACTCCCTCCAGACCGAACCAGGGGCGGATGCCGGGTCCTGGGCCCCCACCGAGTGTCGGAGCGTCTCTTCGACATCTGCGGCGGTATCGGCGCTCACCGGCCCCCATGCGCGCAGCCGCGCCGCGACCCCGTGACGCTGCAAGCGCCACGGCCCAGCCGCGTCGGGAGACGTCTCGTACTCCCACACGTCGACGCCCGTCTCCCGGTCGGCGAGATCGGCGTCGGGGCCCACGGCCGGAGTGAGAGTCGTCCACCATGCCGCGTCCACCGCGAGCTCGGTCCCCTCCGGGGAGGGAGCGGGCGATGCGGGACGACTCGGCCGCGAGCGGTCGACCACGATGACGGTCGACCGGCCGGCCGGAAGCTCGAGTGCCTCCGTGGCGATCGTTCCGTCGCCATTCAGCGCGACGGGCCGACGCTCCCCGTGCCACGGGTCCCAGATCTCGGTGCGACCGCGATCACGGACCGAGAAGCGCGTGCGGACGGTGTGCGCGAGCGGATTGGTGACGAAGAACACGTCGAGACTCCCGACTCGGCGCTGAGCGATGCGGAGACCGTCGACCTCGAAGCGGAGCGGCCGCTCCTGTACGGCATCGATCGCTCTCGCGAGGTCGGCGAGGTCGTCACCCCGTTCCGGGCGGAGGACCGCTCCCCCTGCCTGCTCGTGCGCGGCGAGCGCAGCGACCGCCGCGGACACGGTCTCGGCGGCGACCGTGATCGCGACGCGATAGGTCGCGGCCCCCACACGAAGACCGGCATCGGGGTCGGCGTCCAAGAGGTCGCCGGGCACCAGATCGACGCCGATACCGGCCTCGGTGAGGGCGGTCAGCACATCTCGGGCCCGCTCGGGACTGCTCGCCCCGGCGCCGACGAGATCGAGGTCGGGGGTCGGATCGACGACGCAGACCTCCGTGACCGCGGTTCCCTCTCGGAGCAGGGCGCACACCCGCGCGAGGTAATCCCAGAGGGGGCGGGAATCGTCCCACCACGGCTGGCGGAAGTGGAAGTCGGGCGACGCCCACTCCCACCATCCCCCGTTGGTCGTGTAGTTCAGCCCGTGCAGGATGAGCATGTTCGCCCCCGCGGCGAACCCGATGTCGGCGCCCGCGGCGATCTCGGCCGGGGTGACTCCCCAGGTGCTGCTGTGGAACGCCTCGTTCGCGACCAAGGGCCGCTCGAACATCCGGGCGATGGAGGCACTGACCCGGAAGGCGGCGAGATTGCGCGGCGCCGCGAGATCGGGGTCGTCGTTGCCCGGGCCGTGGTACCAGCGCATGGTGCGAAGGAAGTCGGCGTAGTGCCGGTGCCCCAGCCGAAGGTCGCCACGGCTGATCTGATCCATGACCAGCTGGGTGCCGTGGGCCTCGTGCCACTCGAAGATCGGGCGGAAGTAGGAATCCTCCAGCAGCCGCCGAACGATGTTCCGATAGGCGTCGCGAAGGCGCTCGGCATCCGCGAACGGCATCCACAGGGCGTGAACGACGATGTCGGGATCCATGCCCTCCGCGCGCAACTCCGCGGCGACGCGGTCGTTCCACATGGGCATGGTCAGACCGAAGTCGAGTTCGTCCTGGAAGAACGTGCGCAACGTCGTCCCCACCAGATCCCCGAGACGCTCGATGAAGAGGTCGTAGTACTCCGCGATGACCGCGGCACCGGATTCAGGGTGCATCGGATCGAAGTCGGACGAGTGGATGCCGATCCGCTTGCCGTCCAGTGCCACGATCGACAGCTCCCAGTGGCCCTCCGGGACGGACCACCCCTCTTCCGCGGACACCGTCACGGGGACGGCGGACTCCAGGGACTCCTCGACGCGCCACGCCCGCGCGGAGACGACCCGCAGTCCCGGGTCGAGACGGAACATCATGGGTCCGCTCACGGTGGCGCGGTGGTGGGTGAGGGTGCCCGCACTCAGTCCCGCGGTCCGCGATCCCGCTCGACGCAGCACCGGTCCGATGAAGCCGTAGTCCTGGATGCCGGCACTCATCCCGAGGGTCGCGGACTGCTCCACGTACGAGCGGAACAGATCCCACCACCGATCGCCGAACGGTGTCGGCGAACCGTGGTCGACGGAACCGTCCGGGGTGTGGCTGTAGCCGACGATCGTGCCGCCGATCCCTTTCGCTGCCAGGAGGGCGAGGTGAGCGGCGATGCGATCGCGCTGGAGGTCGGAGCCGCTCCACCAGTAGAACGGGGTGACCCGCGCATCCGCGGGGGGCTCGACGAAGCGGTCGAACAGATCGTCCAGCTCCGACTCCTCTCGCCCGGCGGGCGGTCCGGGGGTCTCCGGCAGCGTCATGCGTGGGCGCCCTGGAGGCCGAGGCCCAGCGAGCGCGGATCCACGAACGAGAACTCCGCGACCGAGGCCGCGTACATCTCCGCACCACTGCCCGGTGCGCTGGGGGCGCGATAGCGTCCCTCCCGCACGACGACGGGTGTGAGGAAATGTTCGTGGAGGTGGTCCACGAACTCGATCATGCGCCCCTCCATCGAACCGCTCACCGCGACGTAGTCGAAGTACGACAGATGCTGCACGAGTTCGCACAGCCCGACACCGCCCGCGTGCGGGCACACCCGGACACCGAACTTCGCGGCGAGCAGAAGGATGGCGATGTTCTCGTTCACGCCGGCGACGCGGGTCGCATCGATCTGCAGCACCTGCAACGCGTCGGCCTGCAGGAACTGTTTGAACATCACCCGGTTCGCTCCGTGCTCCCCGGTGGCCACCGGCGTCGGAGCGATCGCCGCGGCGATGGCGGCGTGACTGAGGACGTCGTCCGGGTTCGTCGGCTCCTCCACCCAGGCGATGTCGAAGGCCAGCAGGTCGCCGATCCAATCGATCGCCTCCTGGCGGTCCCAGCGCTGGTTCGCATCGACGGCGATCGCGATGTCCGGTCCGACGGTCTCGCGCGCGAGGCGGACGCGCCGCACGTCGTCAGCCCGGTCGGCCCCGACCTTGAGCTTGATCTGCCGGAATCCCTCGGCGACCGCCTCTCGGCTCAGTCGCACCAGCTTCTCGTCCGAGTAGCCCAACCACCCCGGGGTCGTGGTGTAAGCGGGATAGCCGCGTCCCTGCAGATCCTGGATGCGAGCGAGCCGATCGAGGCTCAGGGGACGCAGGATCTCGAGGGCTTCCTCGCGCGTCAAAGCATCGCTGAGGTAGCGGAAGTCCACGAGGTCGACGATCTCCTCGGGGGTGAGGCGCGCGAGGAGCTCCCAGAGCGGCAGACCTGCCCGCTTGGCGCGCAGGTCCCAGAGGGCGTTGATCACCGCCCCGATGGCCATGTGCATCGCCCCCTTCTCCGGACCGAGCCAGCGCAGCTGGGACTCGTAGACGAGTTCACGCCACGACCCGCCCATGTCCGCCAGCAGTGGCTCGACGTCACGACCGAGGAACCACGGCGCGAGGGCGTCGATCGCCGCCCGCTGCACGTCGTTGCCCCGACCGATGGTGAAGACGAAGCCGTGCCCCTCGAGGCCGTCGCCGGCGTCGGTGACGATGCGGACGTATGCGGCGGAGTAGTCCGGGTCCGGGTTCATCGCATCCGATCCATCCAATGACTCGGAGGTGGGGAAGCGAACATCACTCGTGCGGAACTCGATGATCTTGCTCAAGATGCTCCTTGGGGCTAGCGTGTGTCGAGCATAAAGATCCGATGTCTTTGATGTCAACGTTTCGCAACGGAGGGAAGTTCAGGTGAAACTCGGACGAGTCGGCCCCATCGGCGCCGAAGTGCCCGTAGCACTGCATGAGGGTGGCTATCGAGACCTCCGACCCGTGGTCGCCGATCTCGCGGGCGACGCCCTGTCCCCCGAGACTCTGCGACGCATCCGAGCGGAGATCGACACTCTCCCCGTCGTGGAGGGTGCCGAGCATCTGCGACGAGGAGCTCCGATCGCCCGCCCCGGGGCGATCATCTGCATCGGCATGAACTATGCCGCCCATGCGGCCGAATCAGGATCACCGCCGCCCGAGATCCCCCCGATCTTCCTCAAGACGCCGAACACCATCGGCGGGCCCGACGACGAAGTCACGATCCCCCGCGGCAGCCTCAAGACCGACTGGGAGGTCGAGCTGGGGGTCGTCATCGGCACACGTGCGCTCTACCTCGACACGCTCGAGGACGCACGCGCGTGCGTCGCCGGCTACGTCCTGGCCAACGACGTCTCGGAGCGCGCCTTCCAGCTGGAGGAGTCGGGAGGCCAGTGGTCCAAGGGCAAGTGCGCCCCCGGCTTCACGCCTCTCGGCCCGTGGCTGGTCACGGCGGAGGACGTGGATGCGACCGACGTGCGTCTGCGCAGTTGGGTCAACGGCGAGCCCCGTCAGGACTCGTCGACCAGCGATCTCATCTTCGGCGTCGACGAGATCGTCCGACACCTGTCGCAGTACCTCGCCCTGGAGCCCGGCGACCTGATCCTCACCGGGACCCCGGCCGGCGTGGCGCTGTCGGGACGGTTCGCCTACCTCCGATCCGGCGACGTCGTCGAGACGGAGATCACCGGCCTCGGCCGGCAGGCCCAGCGGTTCGTCGAGTACGAGAGGGTATGACATGGATTTCTCCCACAGCGTCGCGATCGTGACCGGAGGAGCGTCGGGGATCGGCGCGGCCATCGTGCGGCGCCTGCTCGATGGGGGCGCGCGCGTCGCCGCCCTGGACCTCGACCCCGCCGGCTCCCCAGCCGGAGCCTTCCCCGTCCAGACGGACATCGCCGACCTCGCCTCGGTACGCCGAGCCGTCGACGCGGTGGCCGAGCACTTCGGGGGCATCGACATCGTCGTCAACAACGCGGGTGTCGGCGCTCAGGGGACGGTGGAAGACCTGGACGAGGCCGAGTGGGCGCGCGTGCTGGGCATCAACGTCACCGGCATCGCGCGAGTCAGCGGGTCGGCCCTCCCCCATCTCCGACGGTCGGCGTCTGCTTCGATCGTGAACGTCGCCTCGATCGCCGCGACGGCCGGACTCCCGCGCCGGGCGCTCTACAGCGCATCGAAGGGCGCCGTGGCGGCACTCACGCGAGCGATGGCGGCCGATCACCTCGCGGAAGGGATCCGCGTGAACGCGGTGAACCCGGGGACAGCGAACACGCCATGGGTCCAGCGCCTGCTCGCCTCCTCCGAGGACCCCCAGGCCGAGGCCGAGGCGCTGCGGGGACGTCAGCCGCACGGTCGCCTGGTCGAGCCGCAGGAAGTCGCGGAGGCCGTCGCGTATCTCGCCGGCCCCGGTAGCGGCTCGACGACCGGCATCAGCCTGGCCGTCGACGGCGGCATGCAGGAGCTGCGTCTGGCGGCCGCGCGGTCATGACACGGCACGTCCAAGTCACCGGCCTGCACCCGGAGCACCGGGATCGGTATCTGGAGCTGCACGCGGCTGTGTGGCCGGAGATCGAGCGCACGATCCGCGACTGCAACATCCAGGACTATTCGATCCACGTCATCGACGACACACTGATCGGTGTGTTCGATTACGTCGGCGACGATTTCGAGGCCGACATGCGGCGCATGGCTGCAGACGAGCGGACGCGCGAGTGGTGGGCGCTGACGTCGGTCTGTCAGGCCCCGCCTCCGGGAGCCTCGGCCGACGCCCCCTGGGTCGAGGTGCCCGCCGTCTGGACGCTCGCATGACGATCGACGCGCACGTGCATCTCTGGGACCGCACGCGCAACCCCCAGCCGTGGATCGAGCCGGAGACCATGGGGGCGATCGATCGCGACTTCGACGCGGACGACCTGGAGCGCGCCCTCGGCACCGAAGTCACCGGCGCGGTCGTCGTGCAGGCACGGAACACACTCACCGAGACACGCGACCTCCTGGCTGCGGCGGCATCCTCCGAGATCGTGCGGGGAGTCGTCGGCTGGGTGGACCTCGCCGGTGACGTCGCAGAGCAGGTGGCGGGTCTGCGCGCCTGCGCCGGAGGAGACCGGCTCGTCGGCATCCGTCATCTCGTCCATCGCGATCCGGATCCCCTCTGGCTCGCGCGCGCCGACGTGCATGAAGGCCTCCGGCAGCTCGCCCATGCGGGGCTGCCGTTCGATCTGGTCATCCGACACCACCAAGCGGCCCTGGCCGTCGAGACGGTGGCGGCGCATCCTGACCTCACGTTCGTCCTCGACCATCTCGGGATGCCGCCGCTCGTCGAGGGCGACCTCGATGCCTGGGCGGATGACCTGGAGCGTCTGGCCGCGCACCCTCACGTGCGCGCGAAGCTGTCCGGACTGCCCATGGAATCGGACTGGGCCACCTGGACACCGGAAACGCTCCGCCCCGTCGTCGAGCACGCGCTCGGGTGCTTCGGAGAGGGACGCCTGCTCTTCGGGTCGGACTGGCCCCTGGTGCTCCTGCCCGGCGGCCTGCAGCGGTGGCGGGATGCCGCGCGAACCCTCGTTCCCCCCGAGCGGCATGCCGACGTCTTCACCACCGCCGCCGCCACGACCTACCGACTGGAGCTCCCCCGTGCGTAGACGCCCCCTGGGGTCCACCGGCATCGCCGTCACCGAACTGGGCTTCGGCGCGGCCAGCCTCGGCAACCTCTATCGCGAGACGACGGACGAGGAGTCCACGGAGGCCGTCGTCGCGGCATGGGAGAGCGGAATCCGCTACTTCGACACCGCCCCGCATTACGGGCTCGGCCTCTCCGAGCGGCGGCTGGGACGAGCCCTCGCCCCGTTTCCTCGCGACGAGGTCGTCATCTCCACCAAAGTGGGGCGATTGCTGGTGCCGCGCGACGACCCGGAGCCGTCCGACGGGATGTTCCACGTCCGGGGCGACCACCGACGCGTCTGGGACTTCTCACGGGACGGCATCCTGCGCTCCCTCGAGAGCAGCCTCGAACGCCTCGCCACCGACCACGTGGACATCGTCTACCTGCACGATCCCGACGAGAGCGGGATCCCCGGTGCCGCCGAACAGGGTGCGGAGGCGCTGATCTCCCTCCGTGAGGAGGGTGTGGTGCGCGCCGTGGGCATCGGATCCAACTCCGCCACCGCCGTCGCAGAGCTCTTCACTCGGGCGGACATCGACGTGGCCATGCTGGCGGGGCGGTACACGCTGCTCGAACCGAGAGGGGCGGATGCGGTCTTCGAGGCAGCCGCGGGGCGCAGCGTCGTCGCCGTCGGCGTGTTCAACTCGGGGATCCTCTCCACGGTGCGCCCGGATGCGGGGGCGATGTACAACTACGCGCCGGCACCGGACGCGCTCATCGCACGAGCGCGCGAACTCGCCACGACGGCGGAGGCGCACGACAGCACCCTGCCCGCCGCAGCGCTCGCCTTCCCGCTACGTCGGCCGGAGGTGGCGTCGGTGGCGGTGGGCATGCGGACGGCCGAGCACGTACGGCGCAACGTCGCTCTGTTCGACCAGCCGCCGCACGAGGACGCCTGGGCAGCGCTGGTCGGCCGCGACGCCTGAGACCTCCCATCACTCACCCCCATCGGGCGCCGCTATTTGCCGAAATGCGGCTTTGAGCGCTCGCGCTGTTGACAAACATCCGATGTTCGATCAGGCTGAGCACGTCGCCCGACGGCCGCACCCGAGCCGCCGACCGCGACGAATCGATCCGAAGGAGTGTTGATGAGTTCTGCGGTTTCCACGGCGCCCCGGGAGGAGACGTCGCCGACCCGGGCTGACTCACGTCCCCCGCGGAAGCGCAAGCGCACGCTGCGCACGCGAACGGTGCACGCGCGTATCTTCGGCGTCCTCGGGCTTCCCGCCCTGGCGCTCTACCTCTTCGCGGTCCTCATCCCGCTGTTCCTCGCGATCCGGTACTCGCTCCTGGACTTCAACCTTCTGACGTCGAAGGGGCCGTTCGTCGGCCTCGAGAACTACGTGACCATCCTCACCGACGGCGAGTTCTGGCGGGCGCTGAGCTTCACGCTGGTCCTGACGGCGGTGTCACTGGTCGTCGCCAATGCCGCCGGCGTCGCTCTCGCGGTGGTGCTCAACCGTCCCCGGCGCTTCTTCAACATCCTCCGCGCGATCGCCTTCGTCCCGGCCATCCTCAGCGGTGTCGTGCTCGCGTACATCTGGTCGACGATCCTCACGGATCGCGGCGTCCTGAACTCGGTCCTGGGTCAACTCGGGTTGAGCGCCCTCCAAACGAGTTTCCTCGGAACCCAGACTGCAGCTCAGATCAGCGTCATCGCCGTCTCGATCTGGCCCACGATCGGCTTCACCACCGTGATCTATCTCGCCGGACTCCAGGGCATCCCGACCGAGCTCAACGAAGCGGCCTCCATCGACGGCGCCGGGCCGTCGCGGACTTTCTGGTCGGTGACCTGGCCGCTCCTCCGCCCTTCTCTGTTCATCGTCTCCACGATGATCGTGATCGGCGGGGTGAAGAGCTACGACATCTCCGTCATCCTGACCGGCGGCGGACCCGTCGGTGCCACCGAGACCCCGGCCATGCAGATCCTGCGGCAGGGACTCACGGAGAACAATCCCGGGCCGGCCAACGCCGAGGCCATCATCCTGCTCATCATCATCGTCGTCATCTCGCTCGCCGGGTTCGCCCTCAACAGGAAGGGCGACGTCGACTGATGTCCACTCGCCACAAGCCCGGGGCCGTCTCCCCGGTCCGCTACGTCGTCGCCCTGCTGGCCGTTGTCGCGTACGCGCTGCCGCTGTACATCGCGATCCTGAACACCTTCAAGACGAACACCCAGATCATCAACAACCCGGCGGCGCTGCCGGCTCCCTGGACGCTCGACAACATCACCCGCGTCCTATTCGATCCGAACTCCGACCTGCTGGCGACCCTGGGCCGGACGGTGTTCATCGTGGTGTCGAGCGTGGTGCTCATCCTCCTCGTCGGGTCGATGCTCGGCTACTACGTGGGGCGGTACGAGAACCGCATGGTGCGGATCATCATGCTGTCGCTGCTCCTGGGCTTGGCAGTCCCCTCGCAGGTCCTGCTGATCCCCCTCACCCAGACCTTGAGGTCGGTGGGCCTTCTCAACAGCTACGCCGGGCTCATCCTGTGCAACGTCGGGTTCTTCGTCCCGTTCACGGTGCTCATCTTCTCCCGGTTCGTCCGCAGCATCCCCCGTGAGCTCGACGAAGCGGCCGCCATCGACGGCGCGGGTCCCCTCCGCACCTTCTTCACGGTCATCTTCCCGCTCATGCGTCCCGCCGCCTCCAGCGTCGCGATCTTCGCGAGCGTCGGCATCTGGAACGACTTCGTCAATCCGCTCATCCTGCTCGGCCCCGCCACGGGGACCACGATCATGGCAGGCCTCTACCGGACGCTCGGGCAGTACACCTCGGACTTCGGGACGACCTTCGCCTACATGTTCCTTGCGAGCCTGCCGATCCTCGTGCTCTTCCTGGTCCTGCAGCGCAACTTCATCAACGGCCTGACGGCCGGGGCGGCAAAGGGATGATCGCGGCATCCGCCGACACGCGCGTGAGTAGGGTGTGACGCATGGCCGTTACCGACGAAGCGATCGTGCGCATCAAAGCGATGATCATCTCCGGCGAGCTCCGCCCGGGCGATCGGCTGCCGCCCGAGAAGGAACTGAGCGAACGCCTGGGCCTGTCCCGGAACTCGATGCGCGAGGCGATCAAAGCGCTCGAGGTCATCCGCGTGCTCGACGTCCGCCAGGGTGACGGCACGTACGTGACGAGCCTCGAACCCAAGCTGCTGGTCGAGGCCATCTCGTTCGTCGTCGACCTCCACACCGACAACTCGATCATCGAACTCTTCGAAGTGCGGCGCATCATCGAGGGAGCCGCCGCCGCCTTGGCCGCGACGCACATCACCCCCGAGCAACTCGAAGAATTGCGGGCGCACATGGAGCTGGCGACGCACACCGACTCGGTCGAGTCTCTCGTCGAGCATGACCTGCACTTCCATGCGCAGATCGTCGCCGCGTCCGGGAACTCGTACCTGTCAGCGCTCGTCGAGTCGCTCTCCAGCAGTACGGTCCGCGCTCGGATCTGGCGCGGCCTCACGCAGGGTGACGCCGTGTCGCGCACGCTCGACGAGCACCGCGCCATCGTCGAGGCCCTGGAAATCGGTGATGCCCGGCTCGCCGAGGCCCACGCGATGACTCATGTCTCGGGCGTCGAACGCTGGCTCCGAGGCCACATCGCCGAGTACCCGCAGGACTGAGCCGCATCCGGTGGTTCGCGTGCGGAGCACCTGACCGGTCGACGGGCATGACCACTCCCATGGCGGTGGTCCGACGCCGACGTGCGCATCGGGCGTCACCGACTACCACACGATTCACGCTGCCTCGGTCGCCATTCCGGCGACGCGACTTCGTAGTCGCGCATCGCACCCATGCGTCGCCGCGGAAGCCGCGGGGTCCTTTCCCGACGCGTCGACAGAGTCTCGCGGCAACGACGAAAGCCCCGGCGAACCGGGGCTTTTCGTGCGGAGACGGAGGGATTTGAACCCTCGGTCCCCTTACGGGGACTCCACCTTAGCAGGGTGGTGCACTAGGCCTGACTATGCGACGTCTCCAGGTGATCGACGCCGAGGCGCGAGCACACCGGACCATACTAACCGGTCGGGGCGCGGCATCCGAATCCGAGGGAAGGATGCCGCGCCCCGTCGGTCAGCGGACGTTTCCGTTCGAGCAGGTGGCCTGCGCGGCGGTCTGCCCGGCGATCTCCGAGGGCAGCGTGATGACGCTCGACGACGGGTCGGGGGTGGGCGTCGCGCCCTCGGTCGGGGCCGGGGAGTCGGTCGCGGTGGGCGCGGGAGTCGCGCTCTCGTCGACCACGACGCCGTTGCCGTCACTGAGGGCACCCGACAGCTGGATCGGCTGGTTCGCCGCCAGGGCCGACCACAGGGCGTCGGCCGCCTCGGAGTCGGGCACGACGCGGTTGGCGTTGGACGGGTCGGTGTACGTCGGGTACTGCACGAATACGATCTCGTCGAACGGCACGTCCTTGACGGCCATCGCGATCTGCACGAGGGTGAGCGGGTTCGTGAGCGACGTCGACGGGTCGACGTTGCGCAGAGTGGTCGACGCGAGCTTGTACAGCGTCGCGGGGTTCGACAGCACCTCTTCGCTGCGGAGCTTCGAGGTCAGACGCGACATGTACTGCTGCTGGTTCGAGATGCGGCCCAGGTCGCCGCCGTCACCGACGCCGTGGCGGGTGCGCAGGAACTGCAGCGCGTCGAGACCCTTGATGGTGCGCATGCCGGCGGGCCAGTCGATGCCGGTGTACGGGTCCTTGATGCCGTTGGCGATGCAGACGTCGACTCCGCCGATGGCATCCGTGATGTTGATGACGCCGCCGAAGCTGACCTTCGCCGCGAAGGGGATCTGCAGTCCGCTGAGCTCGGAGATCGTCGAGACCACGCAACCGAGGCCTCCGTACATGAAAGCGCTGTTGATCTGCTGCTTCGACATCGCCGAGGTGACGTTGCCGTCGGCGTCGGTGCAGGAGGGGATCGGCACCATCAGGTCGCGCGGGAACGAGATCACGGTGACGCGGCGGGGCTCGTCCGAGATGTGCACGAGCATGTTGACGTCGTTGAGGTTGCCCTCCGAATCGGGTCCGCTGCAGCGGTCGCCGAAGTACTGGGCGAATTCGGGCTCGCACTCGTCGGTGCCGACGAGGAGCAGGTTCACGCCACCCTTGAGCTCGCCGATGTCCGGCGGAACCGCGGGCTGGTCGGGCAGATCGACCGCGTCCGCGGTGAAGCTCGACGACAGGTCGTACACGGCGTAGGCGGCCACGCCCGCACCGGCGACGAGGAGGACGGCCATCGCCACGGCGAGGCCGCGGAAGAACTGTCCGAGCGGGCCGAGCGAGCGCAGGCGTCCGTGCCGCGCGATCGTCCGGCGCCCGCGCGGGGTCGTGGTTCTGCTCACTCGGGTCCTTTCGGGAGGACGGATGCCGCTGAGCGGCACGCCGAGACCGCGACGACGCGCAGGTCGGGACGAGTTTAAGGACCGACACCTGAAAAGTGCGTGAACGAACGGTGTGGCGAGTGGACGCGCGGCCGCGGCCAGGCCGGACGGCTCAGGCGCCGAGCTCGGAACGGGGGGCCGGCACGACGGGGGTGTCGATGTGGAACGTGGCGGCGAAGCGCTCGAGGAGAGCCTCATCGCCCGCCAGCACGTGGACGACGCCGGAGTCGATGGCATCCCCGGGCGTCAACGAGCCGGCGATGACGTTCCGGATGCCGGGGCCGGCGGCGAAGACAAGGTCGGGCGCGGCGTCGGGCAGCCGCCCGCCGACCGGGGGTGGTGCGGGCGCGAGCGGGATGACCGTGAGCCCGCCTCCCGCGACCTGGACGCGGAGGGACACGTCGGCGACGTGGAGTTCGTAGTCCACCGGGGGCATTCCGGCGGCGGCCTCGGGCTGGAATGCGGTCCTCAGCGCCATGGTCAACGAGTCGGGTGTGATGACGTCGCCCTCGTCGGGCTCCCCCATCGCCGCGAACCCCCACCGCCCGAGAGCCAGGACGATCGGCTCGAGCGCCCGCCCGTAGGGGGTCAGCTCGTAGATCGGCCCGCGCCCCTTGTAGGGGGCGCGTCGGACGATCCCCGACTCCTGGAGCTCCCGCAGCCGGGTCGCCAAGATGTTCGTGGGGATCCGCGGCAGGCCCTGCTTGAGGTCGGTGTAGCGACGGGCCCCGACGAGCAGGTCGCGGATGATGAGCAGCGCCCATCGCTCGCCGATCAGCTCGACGGCCGTCGTCACGCCGCAGTACTGCCCGTAGTTGCGGGCGGCCACTACGCCTGCGCCTGCGCCTGCTCCTCGTAGGCCGCCGGGCCTTCCGCGGCCGCCGTCGGGTCCATGTAGAGGAACCCGAGCGAGTTGCCGTCCGGGTCGTCGAGGTCGCGCGAGTACATGAAGCCGTAGTCCTGCGCCTCGCGCGGCTCGGTCCCGCCTGCTGCGAGGCCGAGGGCGAGGATGGCATCCACGTCTTCGCGGGAGTCGCGGCTGAACGAGAGCGCGACCTGGAGGCTCTCGTTCGGGTCGACGATCGGCTTGTCGGTGAAGGTCGCGAGGAACTCGCGCTTGAGGACCATGAAGTAGATCGTGTCGCTCCACACGACGCACGCCGCGTTGTCGTCGGTGAAGTTCGGATTGATCGTGCAGCCCAGAGCCGTGTAGAACGCCTTGGCGCGGTCGAGGTCGGTGGTGGGGATGTTGACGAAGATGCTGGTGTCCATGACGCGATACTTGCAAAAGACAAGTTCACTTGTCAATAACAAGTATCGCGGGCTCCGCTCTACCCTGTTCGCATGCGCATGCGCCTCGAACTCATCCCGTTGACCGTCTCCGACGTCGACCGGAGCATCGCGTTCTACCGGGACGTCCTGGGCTTCGCGCTCGACCACGACGTCTCCCCCGGCAACGGCATGCGCGTGGTCCAGCTCACCCCGCCCGGCTCGGCGTGCTCCATCGCCTTCGGAACGGGCATGGGAGGCGGCGCTCCCGTCGCCAACATCCACCTGGTCGTCGACGACCTCGAGACGACCCGCGCAACCCTCGTGTCGCGCGGCCTCGACGTGAGCGGCATCCACGACATGGGCGGCGGCGTGCGCTACGCCTTCTTCTCGGATCCGGATGCCAACACCTGGGCGCTGCAGGAGATCAGCCCGGGCGCGTCACTCCCGGAGTGAGTAGCCGGTCAGAACGACGGAAGCGGACCCCCGTGGGGGCCCGCTTCCGTCGTGGCGGAGCCTGCGCGATGGCTTTCGAACCCCTCCTGGGAGACACAGCGGCTCCTGGAGTGGATTGCGAGCCGATTGTGAAGGTGGGCCGCTAGGCAGATTGAAGATATGCCGCCTGAGCCACGAATGTACGTGGCCCAGGCGGCCTTCCACCCCCGCCTAGGGCATGACCGCCCGACACAGTCCCCGCTGGGCGCGCAGATTCCTACATGTGTACGTTGCCACCAGCAGGGACGTCAATGTGGACGTGATTACACGGATCGTCGTAATTCTGCGTGATGTGGGCCCAGTTCCCCCGACCCGGGTAGCTCCCCGCGCAGCTACCTTGGCCCGTTCGTGTGCCAGAGGATACGTGTTGATCCAAGAAGTTCAGCACCGAGACAGACCTCAGATCATTGCCGCGCGTCGGTTGACCTCCGACAGAAATGAAATCGATAGCCAAACCCGGAACCGCACAATGGGATGAATACGAACATGTCCCAAAATCATTGTGACAAGGCCGCTGAAGATCGGAAACACGAAGGGAGCCATACTGATTAACCAGCAGAAGCATGATCTGGTAAATCTGCATGTCGTCAGTACAGGTCGAACTCGCGACTCCATTCGCGACATCTCTTACTTGTTGAGTGTAGAGAAAATCGTCGGTGAAGGAGAGGTTTCCTCGGTTCTTTGCGTCGACCAGTTGAGCCGCGATACTTTGGACTGTCGGAGCAGCGGGTGGCGGCTCAGCCAACGCCCACGAGTGATTACCATCGGTCGTGTATAGCACCAAGTTTCCGTCCGGCTGGACCGAGAACGTCGACGGCGAGGATCCCCACGATCCAACATGCCACAGCGCTACATTCGCGCTGTCGTAGACTACGAACAGGCCATCGGGCTGGAGCACGGCTCGGTGCGGCAGATTCACAGTCGAAGACGTCTGGGTGGACCATACAGGTGTCTGGTTCCGCATCAGAACGAGATTTCCATCGCCCTGCATTGTCAAGTAGAAACCGCTCTGATAATCAGATCGAACAACCTGCCCTGCCGTTATGGTTTGCCCCGGAGTCACGTACCCGGTCGGATTAACGGACGCCCATAGTGCGACACCGCTTGAACCGTTGAACACCAGATTCCCGTCGTTGCCGAGAGCGAGTTGCAATCCAGTCCCGTGACCGTACGTCTGCGACTGCCACGCAACGACGCCCGCCGCCGTTCGAAGGACGACGTTCCCATCGGACTGCGCAGTGAGCGTGTTCGCAGAGCCGCTGCCGGTGGTGTTAGTGTCCCAGATCGCCGTGTTCCCCGAGTACACGACCGCATTGCCGTCCGGCTGGACGACAAATCGATAATTCCCATTTGGTGAACGCAAGACATCATTTACCGTTAGTGCGGTATTGGCGGCCACCGCCCCTGTGAAGACGGCAGCATTTGCGGGAGACGCAACCAGGCCCAGACTTACTACTACGTATACGATTGCCGTGAACGTGAATAACTTGACCTTCGAGAACCTCGATATTTCCCTCACTCGGTCAACATACAACGCAGCGAGCCCAGGTGTCCACAAGTCAATCCTGCACGGTCGTTTATTTCGCGATCTTCATCTACTCATTACCGGGAGCAATCTAAAATTGTCCCCCAAAAGGAGGACGTGCGGCACATGCGGCGGGGAATGCAGGGCACGTACCACGTCGTGTGGCTGCTCTTCGGATGTTGGTCGGAGCATGAAAACCGGACCATATCGGCGAGCGAGCAAAGCGTTCGCCATCACATCGTTACGAGCCTGGTCTGGGGCCTCGAACGTTACCGAGGCCGCGTCCGCTGCCCATGTCGTCTCGACCGGGGTTCGAATGCCGTCGCGTACCTTCACTTTGGCGGAGGGTGTGGGATTCGAACCCACGGGACATCTCTGCCCACTGGTTTTCAAGACCAGGTCCATCGGCCGCTCGGACAACCCTCCCGATCGTGCGAGTCTACCCAGCCGCGCGCGGCCACACCGCGAGCGCACACGTTCCGGTCGAGCCCTCCTCGTCCGTTCGCCCCGAAAGTACGCGCTCGACCCGAACGTGTGCGTTCGAGTCCCCATTCCGGCGGGAGCCCCCGCCGAGCCGCGAGCCGCGAGCACCGAGCCGCGCGCCGCGACACGGTCGGCGTTCACAGGCCTGTCGGTGACCTGTCACCTCGCCCGGTTACGATTCGCCGGTGATCTTGCAGACGGGGGCGGAGACGCGCGCGACGCGGCGGACGGGGAGGCGCACACACCGCGCACGCCGGGGAGTCGACGGACTCACCTCGAAGCAGCCGTTCGCGCGGCACGCCGGAGCGGAGACCACGCCCCAACGCTGGCGCCGGAAGACCTCCGTCGTCGTGGCGCTCATTGGCGGCCCCCTCACCGTCGTGATTCTCGCCCTGGCGGTCGCCGCGGGCGTCTTCGTGTGGCAGGTCATCCAGGTGCGCGACGACCTCGAGGGGGCGGTGGCGCAGTCGAAGGAGCTGGTCCGCGCCGCCGCGAGCGGCGACGTCGATGGCATCCAACGATCCGGCGGCGACATCGTCGCCCACGCCCAACGCGCATACGACACCACGCAGAACCCGCTGTGGGACTTCGCCGCGCAGATCCCGGCCGCCCGCACGAACATTCAGGCCGTCCGCGCCGTCACCGACATCGCGCACACGATCACCTCGCAGTCGATCCCGCCGGTGATGACCATGATGGCCGCCTCGGGCGGCGACAACACCGGGAGCGGGATCAACCTGCGACCGTTCCTCCACGCCGGGGCGGTCATCCCGACCGTGCTGACGTCTTTCGACGAGGCATCCCAGATCGCGTCGGGCATGGACCGCACGGGTGTCCTCCCGCAGATCTCGGCGCCGGTCGATCAGCTCCAGAGCATGATCCAGCAGGCGACGCCCATCCTGACGACGGTCGAGGAGCACCTCCCCGAGATCCTCCGGGCCGCGGGCGCCGAGCGTCCGATGCTGTACCAGCTCATGATCCAGACGCCCGCCGAGATCCGGGCGACCGGGGGCGGCGTCGCGCAGTGGCTCGTCCTCAAGGTCGACGACGGCAACGTCGACATGCTCAGCCTCGACACCGGCACCGACCTGATGTACACCGACCTGCCGTCCCGGGGCTTCGACACCGTGAACGGGTCGCTCCTCCGCCTCCCCACCGAGACGCGGCAGCTCTACCCGCCCGAGATGACGAACTGGTCGTCGAACTTCAACATGTCCCCGGACTTCCCGACCGCTGTCGAACTGTTCCAGAAGACGCGCGAGTGGACCGACAAACCGAAATTCGACGGCGCGTTCTCGATCGATCCGATCGTCTTGGCGCACCTGCTGGAGGCGACCGGCCCGATCACGCTCGCCTCGGGCGAGACCGTCGACGCCCAGAACGCAGGCTCCAAGCTCATGAGCGAACCGTACGAGCGGTACGGCATCGACAACGCCGCGATGGACCGCTACTTCAGCGAGATCAGCGCCGCCATGTTCTCCAAACTGACGGGACGCCAGTGGGACATCGGGACGATGTGGAACCAGGTCGTCCGCAGCGCCCAGGAGGGGCGCATCTACGCGTGGTTCGACGACTCGAGCCTCGAGGGTCTCGCCCACCAGTACGGCCTCGACGGCACCCTGCAGGAGGACAACACCTCCTCCACCCAGCTGGGCATCTACTTCAACGACTACTCGATCGGCAAGCTCGAGTACCACCTGACGTACTCGCAGTTCGCGACGTGCAACGCCGACGACCGGACGATCACGGTGTCGATGGAGCTGCACAACAGCATCACGGATGCCATCACGAGCGGTTACACCCTCGGGCTGCGCAACATCGAACGCGGGATTGACCTGCGCACGATGATGCTCGACGTGCTCTTCTTCGCCCCGCCGGGCGGGAAGATCGTCTCCACGGATCCCGACGAGGGCGACCGCTGGGATTCGACGTTCCACGACCGCTCCGGGTCCGATCACGAGAACCCCGCCGTGAGCCGGACGCTGCTGCTGCCGGAAGGTGCGACGCGCACCGTCTCCTACACGGTGAAGCTGCCGGAGGGAGACCTCGGTCCCCTGGAACTGCGGCACACCCCCGGCGCGAACGACACGAAGGTCACGATCGACCCGAGCTGCGCCCCGTTGTTCCGGAGCCCCGAAGGTTCCGACAACATCATGCTCTCGAAGATCGGGTGACCCCGACCGACGGCGCTCGGCGCAAGTGGCGATGTCGCCACGCCTGCACCGTCTAGCGTCGAGGGATGACGATGACGGGCGGCGGGTCGCTGGCATCCTTCTTCCTCCGACTCGGACGGCAGGTGTGGGTTCGCGCCGCGCTGTTCACGGTGATCGGGATCGCGATCGCCCTGGTCGCGGGCCTCGTGGGTCCGCTGCTTCCGTTCAGCATCTCGATCGACCTGGGTCAGAACGCCGTCGACTCCCTCCTGCAGATCATCGCCACCGCGATGCTCACGGTCAGCACCTTCTCGGTCACGGCGATGGTCACCGCGTTCTCCTCCGCCACGACGACGGCGACCCCCCGGTCCACTCCCCTGCTCATCGCCGACACGACCTCGCAGAACGCGGTCTCGACGTTCATCGGGGCGTTCACCTATTCCCTCGTGGGCATCGTCGCCCTCTCGACCGGGTACTACACCGAGCAGGGCCGCACGATCCTCTTCGTGGGCACTCTCGTCGTCATCACGATCGTCGTCTTCACGTTGCTGCGCTGGATCTCGCACCTGTCGACGTTCGGACGGATGGCGGATGTCATCGACCGCGTGGAGCAGGCCGCGACGCTGACCATCCAGCGGCACGCCGCGTCGCCCGCTCTCGGCGCGCGCCGGCTGACCACGGTGCCGCCGGGGGCGCGCGCCGTGCACGCCGACGACATCGGCTACGTGACGCATCTCGACGTGGCCACCCTCGACCGGCTCGCCGACGCCCATGGGCTGCGCGTGTACGTGACCGCGGCCCCCGGTCGCCTCGCCGACGCCCGCACCCCGCTCGTCCGCGTCGAGGGCGAGGTGGACGACGCCACCGCGTCCGCTCTCCGGGGCGCGTTCCGCCTCGAACATCACCGGACGTACGAGCAGGACCCGAGGTTCGGCGTCATCGCCCTCACCGAGATCGGCAGCCGTGCGCTCTCGGCGGCCACCAACGACCCCGGCACGGCGATCGAGGTCATCGCGGCACTGCAGCGGGTGCTCGCCCACGCGGTGACAGCCGAGCCCGACTCCGAGGTTCGATATCCCCGCGTGCACATCGCCCCGGCGACCCTCGACGAGATCGTCGCCGACGCGTTCCGCCCGCTCGCGCGCGACGGCGCCGCGCAGGTGGAGGTGCAGGTCCGCCTGCAGAAGTGCCTCGCTTCACTGGCCGCGAGCGCGCCCGCCCACGCGGACGTGTTCCGGGATGCCGCCCGCGCGGCGTTCGCCCGCAGCCGTCGCGCGTTGGACCGCGCGGACGCGCGGCTGCTGCGCGACACCGTGCGCGCCGCCTGGAACCCTCTCGCGGACTGACGCGCACAGACGACGGCGGCGGCCCCGGACGCACCTGTCCGGAACCGCCGCCGTGGTGTTCTAGCCCAGCGGGCCGTAGTTCGCCGGCGTCGTGCGAGCGTGCGTCGCCTGCTCGAAGCCGTAGGCCAGACCGAGCAACGGCCCCTCGAGGAAGTCGCGGCCCAGGAACTCCAGGTTCACGCCTCCCGTCGAGGCCTCGCCCGCGATGCCCTGCCCCATCGGCACCGTGACCGCGGGGAGACCCGTGTTGGGGCTCAGGCGCATGTTGGTCCCGATGGTGCTGTAGGGGTTGCCCGTCGGGTAGACGACGGCATCCAGGCCCTGGTCGTTCATGAGCGCCGTCATGATCTGCTTGCCCTTCGCCAGCTGCTGGGTGTGCGTCCCCTCCGGTCCCGCCCAGGCCTGGTAGGCCTCTTCGGTCACCGCGGCACGCGTGCCGTAGGGGTTGGTCGCCCGTCCCGGCACGATGTTCGGCGACTGCGAGATCGCCAGGAGGCTCCGCGTGGTCACGGCCGGGTCGAGGTAGGCATCGATGTAGTTCTGCAGGTCGTGCCCGAACTCGGGCCCGCTGCCGCTGCCCTCACCGACGATCGCCGCGAATCCCTCGGGGGCGGCCACCTCGACGAGCGTGGCGCCCTGCGCCTCGAAGGTCGCCCGGGCCTCGGCGAACAGGCGCTGGGTGGTGGCGTTGGTTCCCAGCATCGAGGCGATGTAGCCGATCTTCTTGCCCTGCAGGGAGTCTCCGTCGAGGTAGGCCGTGTAGCTCTCCGGGATCTTGCCGGCCGAGCGGGCAGTGACGGGGTCACCAGAGTCCTCACCGACGACGGCATCGAGGGCGACGGCGGCGTCCAGGACGGACCGCGCGATCGGACCTCCCGTGTCCTGCGACAGCGCGAGCGGCACGATGCCGTCGCGGCTGACGAGACCGACGGTGGGCCGCACGCCCACGAGCTGGTTGTACGTCGAGGGGATGCGGATCGATCCGCCGGTGTCCGTCCCGAAGCCGATGCCGGCGAGGTTCGCCGCGATCGCCGCGCCCGTGCCGCCGCTGGAACCGCCCGAGGTCTGGGTGGTGTCGTAGGGGCTCGAGACCGTGAGCGCCGTCCCGGCGGGCTGGAACGCCGACCACTGCGACGACAGGTTGATGGCGAACTCGTCCATCGACGCCTTCGCGACGATGACCGCGCCATCGGCGCGCAGACCCTTCACCATCGTGGCATCCGTCGTCGTCTGGTTGTCGTTCCAGCATCCGCAGCCCGCGGTCGTGGGCATGTCGACGGTGTTGTAGTTGTCCTTCAGGGCGATCGGGATGCCGAGCAGCATGCTCGTCATGCCTTTCTCGGCGCGGATCGCGTCGGCCGCGGCCGCCGCCGTCAGCGCGACGTCGCTGGTGGTGATGATCGAGTTCAGCGGACGACCGCCGTCCTGGCGCACGACCTTGTCGTACGCGGCGATGCGGTCGAGGTACTGCTGCGTCAGCTCCACCGAGGTCAGCACGCCGGCGTTCATCGCGGCCTGCATGGCCACGGCATCCGCCTCGACGATCTCGAACGGGCCGTCGTCGTAGACGATGCGCTCCGAGAGCAGGGCCAGGTCGGATGCCGTGATGGTCCCGTCCTCGTCGAGGTCGAGGGCCGAGGTCTGCGCCCAGCCGGCGTCGCTCGAGGACTCACCGATGTTCTCTGCCAGGACGGCCAGATCGGCCGTGGTCACCTGAGCGTCACCGGTCAGATCGAGCTCGGTGTAGTACGGCGCGAGAAGCGGCGCCGACGCGGCCGCGGGCGCGGGAGCGGCCACCGCGGCCGGGGCGGTGAACGCGCCGGCCGCGACGACGCCGAGCGTCGCGGTGACGGCGAGGGCGCGGCGGGACAGGGGGGTCATGAGCGATCCTTCACGAGTCGAGGCAGAAGAGGCGGACGCGATCATTCGCGCACCCCCTGACGGCGACGGGCGACCAGCACGGCGCCGACCGCGATGAGGGCGACGCCCACGGCTCCCGAGATGAGCCACGGGGTGGCGTCGACACCGGTGGTGGCAAGGTCGCTCGCACCGCTCGCCGCCGGCACGGACGACGTGGAGGGCGACGGCGACGGCGGCGGGGACGCCGAGTCGCTGGGCGAGGCGGACGGCTCCGGCGTGGGGAGCGCCTCGAGTTCGACGGTCTCGGATGCCACCTCGGCCTGCTCGGCGGTCTCGCCGGTCGAGGAGACCAGACGCACGGAGGAGAGCTCGACACGGGCCGCGCCCGAGCCGACCGCCCGCAGGGGAACGGTCGCGAGCACGACGGTGCCGGAGAGGCCCGGCGAGGTTCCGAGTCGCGTGTGCGAGACGGTGATGGCGCCGGGGGCGTCGACGGCCGAGGTGAATCCTCCGTCGGGGCCGACCGGGGCGTCGGCGGACTCGAGCGCCCCCTCGGTGACCGTGAACACCAGGTCGTAGGCGTACAGGTCGCTCACGTCGGCGCCGGAGACCGTGGCGAGGACGGTGTCGCCCTCGGTGGCGCTCGAGGACGACAGCTCGAGGGTGAAGGTGGCGGCGGGTTCGGCCGCGTGGGCGGCGGTGGCGGCCGCCAACGGCGCGAACAGTGCCAGGGCCGCGGCGATCGCGGCGCTGACGCGCCGTGTCGCTCTCGGGGGTGATGCGGGGATGCGTGCAGACATGCGGTGGCGAAGCTCCTCGGGGAGGGGACGACGACGAACGCGCGAGCCGGGGTGGTGGCCGGAGCGGTCGACGGGGGTGCCCCGACCCTTTCAGGCCAGCATGTCCGACAAGTTGCGCCACGTTTCGACGGCGTATCGCGCTGGGCTGCGCGACGACGATGCGTCGGGTACGGATTCGATGTGAATCCGTCGCAGCATCCCCCGCGAGCGCGCGCCTAGAGGTCGCGGAGCACCGCGGCGACGCCGCCGTCGGTCACCGACAGCCCCACCTCGCCGGCCGCCGCGTGCACCTCGGCGGGGCCCTGCTGCATGGCGATCGCGCGACCACCGTGCGACACCGCCCACTGCATCATCTCGATGTCGTTGCGGCCGTCGCCCATGACGAGGACGTTCTCGGGCGGGATGCCGAGCCACTCTCGCACCAGCTCGAGGGCGGTCGATTTGTTCACACCCTGGGGTGCGATGTCGAGCCACGCAGTCCACCCGATCGCGTACGACACCTGGCTGAGACCGATGCGCCCGACCAACTCGAGGAAGTCCTTGTCGGTCTTCTCCGGAGCCACGACGACGACACGGCACACCGGTTGGTGCGAGAGCTCGGCGAAGCTCACCTCGTTCGCACCCTGCAGGTTCCAGTCGTCGAGGTAGTCGGTGAACAGCCGCTGCCCGTCGGGGAGTTCCACGAGGAAGTGCGCGTCGTGCAGGTGCTCCCCCAGCAGCGTCAGGACTTCGGTCGGGTCGAACGTTTCGACGTGCGCGCGCTCGTACTCCGCGGCATCCGGTCCCCCGACCCGGCGCATGACGATCGCGCCGTTCGAACACACCGCGTATTCGGGACGGATGCCGAGGAGCGCCATGACCGTGTGGGTGCTGTCCCAGCTGCGCCCGGTGGCGAGCATGACCTCGTGGCCCTGCTGCTGGGCGTGGCGCACGGCATCCACGACTCCGGGGCTGAGCGACTCGTCCTCGAGGAGGACGGTGCCGTCGATGTCGAGCGCGATGAGCATGCGCCCGACGGGAGCGGTGCGGGCGATGTCGGCCACGACCTCGGCCGCCTCGTCCTGCGGCGACGCGTCGACGTCTCCGATGCGGGGCAGGGCGGCCTCGTCGGTCACGCGATGGGCTCCATGACCTCGAGTCCGCCGAGGTACGGCCGGAGCACCTCGGGCACCGTCACCGACCCGTCGGCGCGCTGGTGGGTCTCCAGCAGGGCGACGATCCAGCGCGTGGTGGCGAGCGTGCCGTTCAACGTCGCGACCGGCTGCGTCTTGCCCCCGTCGGCCGGGCGGAAGCGGGTGTCGAGGCGACGCGCCTGGTACGTGGTGCAGTTCGAGGTGCTCGTGAGCTCGCGGTACGCGTCCTGCGTGGGCACCCACGCCTCGATGTCGAACTTGCGGGCGGCGCTGGATCCGAGGTCGCCCGCGGCGACGTCGATCACGCGGTACGCGAGACCGAGGTCCTGCAGCATGCCCTCCTGCATCGCGACGAGACGGTCGTGCTCGGCCTCGGCATCCGCCGGGTCGGTGTAGACGAACATCTCGAGCTTGTTGAACTGATGCACGCGGATGATGCCGCGGGTGTCCTTGCCGTAGGAACCGGCCTCGCTGCGGTAGCAGGTGGACCATCCGGCGTAGCGCTTCGCGCCGCGCTCCAGATCGAGGATCTCGTCCATGTGGTAGCCGGCCAGGGGGACCTCGCTCGTTCCCACGAGGTAGAGGTCCTCCTTCGGCAGGTGGTAGACCTCGTCGGCGTGCTGGCCGAGGAATCCGGTGCCGCGCATGACCTCGGGACGCACCAGGGTGGGCGGGATCATCGGGGTGAAGCCGGCCTGTAGAGCCCGGTCGAGCGCCAGGGTCATGAGCGCGAGCTCGAGGCGTGCGCCGATGCCGGTCAGGAAGTAGAAGCGGCTGCCCGACACCTTCGTGCCGCGCTCCATGTCGATGGCGCCGAGCTTCTCGCCCAGGGCCAGGTGGTCGAGCGGCTCGAAGTCGAACGTCGGCACCTCACCGTGGGTGCGGAGGGTGACGAAGTCCTCCTCGCCCCCGGCGGGGACGCCCTCGAGCACGATGTTCTCGATCCGGGCGAGAGCCGCCTCCGCGGCTTCCTCGGCGCCGGTCACCGCGTGCTGGGCGGCCTTGACCTTCTCGCTGAGCTCTTTCGCTTCGGCCACGAGCGCGGGCTTCTCGTCCTTCGGCGCCTGCGCGACCTTCTTGCCGTGCGCGTTCTGCGCGGCGCGGAGTTCCTCGAACGTCGTGATCGCCTGACGGCGCCGACGGTCGGCCTCGAGCGCCTCGTCGACCGACGCGGGCGACTCCCCGCGCGCGATCTGGGAGCGCTTCACCAGTTCGGGATCTTCACGCAGCAGAGTCAGGTCGATCACGCGTCCATCCTACGGTCGGCTCCGGCCGCGCTTTCCCGCGTCACGACCCGGCGGCCGCGGGGTCCAGCGCCTTCGTCACGGCGAGCACGTCGGCGTACTGCCCTTCGATCGCCGCACGGCGCGCAAAGGCGTCGGCGTCCGCCGCCTCGACGGCGGCGACCCTTTGCTCGAGGTCGGCGTGGCGGGCGTCGAGGTCGGCCAGTCGGCCGGCCAGCGCCTCCTGCCACGTCCCGCTGTGCAGGACGCCGTCCGCCCCCATCCAGTCCTGTCTCCACTGCGCCCGCTCCTCGGGGGCGAGGGAGTTGTACCGGTCGGCATCCTGTTGGTAGATCTTGCGGTCGCGCTCGTAGGCCTCCCGCTCGGCGTCGAGCTGCGCGCGCTGGGTCGCGGCATCCGTCATGGCCTGCACGAGGGCCGCGTCGGCCTGCTCGTACTGGGAGATGAGCCCGTCCACCTCGGCGGTCACGCGATGATCGACCTCAACGAGCGCGGCACGATCGGTGAAGTACCGCGCGTAGACCGCCTCGAGCTCGGGATCGAAGCCGCCCTCCGGCCGCACCTGGGACCCCAGGTAGGCGAACAGCTCGGTGTCGCGGTTCTCCTCGTGGTCGCCGACCGACCAGTCGATCTGCTGACGGACGGGGTCGTCGGGCGCGACGCCGTCGAGGGCGGCGTGCAGCATGTCGCGCACGTGCCACACCTCCCCCGAGCCGAGCCGGTCGAACGCGGCGTGCAAGAGCTCGTGCGCGAGGGTCGTGACGGCCGCGTCGGCCACGCGCGGGTCGGTCGGGACGAACACGAAGATCCCCGCGAGGCTGTAGCACCCGGCCACCGCGTGATCGTCCGCCGTGTCCGTCACCCCGCAGGAGCGCTGCAGGTCGTCGCCGTGTGCGGACCTCGCGCCGACGAGCGCGAGCAGCTTCCGTCCGTCGTCGGTCAGGAACGCGCGGTCGGCGACCGCGGAGATGTCGGCCGCGAGGGTTCTCGGCCCGACCCAGCCCTCGACCTGGGCGACCAGCGCGCGATCGGCGCCGGTGGCGACGACGACGACCGTGACCAGCAGCAGCGCCACGACCACGATGCCGGACCCGACCAGGGTCCGGCGGCGGCGGCGCGCCCGCGCGAGCGAGGCGAAGGGCTCGGTGTCGACGGGCCGCCGCGACCGTTGCGGCGGCTGCTCGAACAGGGTCATGGGCGAACGCTAGACCGGCGCGGAGAACGGCGGAGGGCGGCATCCTGAACAGTGCCCGCCGACGCCTCCCGGTCAACCCCCGGTCGCGGGAACGGAAGCGCGCGTGGGCGGTCCTATGGTGGATGCCATGGCCGACCCCCAAGAACCGCGCGACGACGCGGACGCCCCCGTCTCCCCCGAGGCCGAGAAGGACCGGGCGGCGTCGGAAGGCTCGCACGACGACTTCCACGCGGCGACCCTGCGCGAGGAGGAGGAGTCCGACACCATCGCGGCCGACGAGCCCGACCCTAAGGACGCGGCCCAGCCCGACGACGTCATCCACGAGCCCGGCGACGTCGATTCCGACACCTCGGATGACACGTCCGGCGAGGCCGTGCGGGTCTCCGCCGACGGCGACGATGCGCCGATCGACGCCGAGCCCACCGACAAGAAGCGCGCCGCGCTCGTCTACAACCCGACGAAGGTCGACCCCGACGCCCTGCGTGCGCGCGTCGGCGAGCTCTCGTCCGAGGCCGGATGGGCCGACCCCCTTTTCTACGAGACCACCGTCGACGACCTCGGCGACCTCGCGACCCGCGCCGCCCTGGAAGAGAAGGTGGATGCCGTGCTCGTCGCCGGCGGCGACGGCACCGTCCGCGCCGTGGCCGAGGCGCTGACCTCGACCGGCATCCCGCTGACGATCGTCCCGAGCGGCACCGGCAACCTCCTCGCCCGCAACCTCAACCTGCCGCTCGACGACGCCGACGCGATGATCCGCGCGACGTTCGACGGCAAGGTGCACGCCACCGACACCGGGATCGCCCGGATCCGTCGCGCGGACGGCACCGTCGAGGAGCACGGCTTCGTCGTCATGGCCGGCATGGGCCTGGATGCCGCGATGATCCAGAACACCCGCCCCGAGCTCAAGAAGTCAGTGGGCTGGGTGGCGTACGTCGACGGTGCAGCGCGGTCGCTGGTCAACGCCAAGCCGTTCCGCGTCATGTACCAGCTCGACGGACACGGCCACCGCCTCCACTCCGCCAAGGTGCAGAGCGTGCTGTTCGCCAACTGCGGCGCCCTGCCCGGCGGGGTCGCCCTGATCCCCGACGCCTCCATCGCCGACGGCGTGCTCGATGTCGCCGTCATCCAGCCGACCGGACCCTTCGGGTGGCTCGGCGTCTGGCGCAAGATCTGGTGGGACAACTCGGTGCTGCGCCGCTTCCGCGCCGGCCGCCGGGTGCTCGAGCGCCGCCGCGACTCCTCGGTGCGTTACCTGCGCGGCAGCGGCATCGAACTCGCCACGGCTCCCGCCCAGCCCATCGAGCTGGACGGCGACGAGTTCGGAGAGGCGACCCGCATCTACTCGCGCGTCGTCGAGGGCGGTCTGCAGGTGAACCTGCCCGCCGGCCACGACACGTCGTCGCTGTAGGCGGCGCGCGGGGCGCGGTGCGCGGTGCGCGGTGGCCCAGATCACGTGATCTGGACGAGATCACCCGCGACGACGCGTAACGACGGGTGATCTCGGCCACTTCACGTGATCTGGCGCCGCACTGCGCCGCCGCGGGGCGCCGGAGCCGACCCGGGCGGCAGGCGCGGCCGCGGCGTGTCAAGCCCGGCAGCGCGGAACGACGGCTGGATAGCGTCGCTGCATGGCTTCTCCGTCCCTCGTGTGGTTCCGCGACGATCTTCGGCTGACCGACCATCCCGCCCTGCGCGCGGCGCTCGACCGCGACGAGCCCGTGATCGGGCTGTACGTGCTCGACGAGGAGTCCGACGGCGTCCGCGCGATCGGCGGGGCGGCGCGGTGGTGGCTGCACCACTCGCTGGCATCCCTCGCCGAACGGCTCGAGGAACGCGGCTCGACCCTCGTGCTGCGCCGGGGGCGCGCGGCCGAGGTCGTCCCCGCCGTGGTGGAGGAGACCGGCGCGGGAGCGGTGTTTTGGAACAGGCGCTACGGCGGCGCGGAGCGCGAGATCGACGCGGGGCTGAAGGAGAAGCTGCGCGGCGACGACGTCACGGTCGCCTCGTTCGCCGCGAACCTGCTGTTCGAGCCGTGGACGGTGCGCACCGGCGCCGACAAGCCGTACGGCGTCTACTCGCCGTTCCGTCGCGCGGTCGAGAAGATGCCATCCCCCCGCGCGCCGCTGCCCGAGGCGCGGAAGGTTCCGGGTCCCGCGAAGGCGCCCGCATCCGACGCCCTCGACGCGTGGTCGCTGCTGCCGACGAAGCCCGACTGGGCCGGCGGGCTGCGCGAGACATGGGAGCCGGGCGAGCCGGCCGCTCGCGCCCGGCTGCGCGAGTTCCTCGACGACGACCTCGGCGATTACGCCTTCTCCCGCGACGCGTTCGCGGGCGGAGCGACGTCGAACCTGTCGCCGCGCCTGCGCTGGGGCGAGATCAGCCCGTACCAGGTGTGGCACGACACGATCGAGCATCGTGGATCGGGCAAGCACGCCGAATCCGCGACCGGCTTCCTCTCGGAGGTCATCTGGCGCGAGTTCGCGTGGCACGTCCTGTTCCACTCCCCCGACCTCGCGACGAAGAACTGGCGCGAGCAATACGACGCGTTCCCCTGGCCGCGGCTGAACCGTGCGCACCTGGAGACCTGGCAGCGCGGCGAGACCGGAATCGCGGTCGTGGATGCCGGGATGAAGCAGCTCTGGCACACCGGGGTCATGCACAACCGCGTGCGCATGGTCACGGCATCCTTCCTCACCAAGAACCTGCTCATCGACTGGCGCCACGGCGAGGAGTGGTTCTGGGACTGCCTGGTCGACGCGGATGCCGCGAGCAATCCGTTCAACTGGCAGTGGGTCGCGGGATCGGGGGCGGATGCCGCGCCCTATTTCCGCGTGTTCAACCCCGACACGCAGCGCGAGAAGTTCGACCCGCACGACGAGTACATCCGGCAGTGGGCTCCGGAGCACCTCGACGGCGGGGCGCCGGAACCGATGGTCGACCTGAAGGAGACGCGCCAGCGCGCGCTCGACGCGTACGACAAGGTGCGTCACGGCGGCTGACCGGTCGAGCCCGTCGATGTCGCGGGGGTATCGTCGTCCGATGCGCGCCGTTCCCTCGTCTCTCGACCCCGCGGTCGTCGCCGAGATCGATCACCGGCTGGCGTCGGTCTGCGAGGAGCAGGACGTACGCATTCCCTGGGCCATCGAGAGCGGGAGCCGCGCCTGGGGCTTCCCCTCGCCCGACAGCGACTACGACTGCCGATTCCTCTTCGTACGCCGACCGGAGGCCTACCTCTCACTCTGGCCGACGCGCGACGTCATCGAAACGCCGCTCGACGAGACCTTCGACGTCAACGGGTGGGACCTGGCCAAAGCGGTCCGACTCATCGTGAAGGGCAACGCCACAGCCATCGAGTGGCTGCGGTCACCGATCGTCTACACCGGCGACGGAGCGTTCCGCGAGGGACTGCTCGCGCTCGCCGAGGCGACCGTGGAGCGTGCGGCGATCGGCCGCCACTACCTGCACGTGGCCCGACAGCAGAGGATGGGCGCGGCCACGCTGAAGCGCTTCTTCTACGTGCTCCGGCCGGCGGCGGCGCTGCGGTGGCTCGCGTCGAACCCCGATGGCGTGCTGCCGCCGATGGATCTTCCACGCCTTCTCGCCGAGGGGGACGTCGACCGGTCGATCCGGCGTGCGGCGGACGACCTGATCGCGCTGAAGGCGCAGACACGGGAGATGGGTGCCGGAACCCCGCCGGCCGTGCTGGAACGATTCGTCGCCGCGCAACTGGAGGACGCCGCGCGTTTCGACGACATGCCGCCGGAGCGCGACCCAGCCGACAACCGCCGGATCGCCGACGAGTACTTCCTCGCCTCGCTGTCGTCGTTCTGACGCGAACGCGGACACGCGAAAGGGGCGCCGGCCGAAGCCGACGCCCCTTCGTGCGCGAGATGCGTCAGTTGACGCGGGTCTCTGCGGCCTCGTCGTCGTTCTCCTCACCGGGGATGAAGACGTCGACCACGGTGACGTTGATCTCGGCGACCTTCATGCCGACGAGCTCGGTGATGGCCTGGTGCACGGCGGCGCGGACGTTGGAGGCCACGCGCTGCAGCTGCTCGGGGTAGTCGACCTGGATCGCGATGTCGGCGGCGACCTCGGTCTCGCCGACCTCGACGCTCACGCCCTGCGCGTAGTCCTTGGACCCCACGGCCTGACGGATGTTGCCGATGACGCGGGCGGCTCCGCCGCCGAGCGCGTGCACGCCGGGAACCTCGGCCGCGGCGATGCCGGCGACCTTGGCGACGACGGCATCCACGATGACGGTCGACCCGCCGTCCTTCGTCGCGGTGACGGGGGTGGTGGCGGTGGTGGTGTTCTCAGCCATTGCGCTTCCTTCCGTGATCTGCGGAACCGTGTGTTCCGCGAAGTCACAATGGAGACGCTCCCCGGCGCCCATTCGTCACGGGATTCCGGCTGAGAGAACCCTGAGCGTCCGAGGGCCGCGACGTCACTCGTCGAAGAAGCCTCCGTAGGGGACGTCGGCGTCACCGTCGTCCCGCTCGTCGAACGCCACCGTCTCCACCGAGAACGCCACCGCCGTGTGGGGCGAGAACAGGACGCTCACCTCCCGGTTGCCCACGACCACGAACGACGCGAATCGGCCGCCCTGCGCGACCGCGCTCTCGATCCTCTTCTTCAGGGCGTCGAGGTCCTGTCCCTGCGCCAACGCGAAGACCGCGTCGTTGACGGCCATCTGCGTTCGAATCATGGTCTTGCCCCCGATCATGCGGGCGACGGTAGGCCGACACGAGGGAGACCGCGCAGGGGGTTGCGGTTCCGCCGCGATGCGGAATACTCCCACCCCTCGTCCGGTTGGAGCTGGGGTGAACGACGCGATCCCCTCCCTCTCCGTTCTCGACCTCGTCCCGGTGCGCGCCGGGCAGAGCAGCGCGCAGGCGGTGGCCGCCTCGCTCGATCTGGTCGAGCGCGCCGACCGGCTCGGCTACCGCCGGTACTGGTTCGCCGAGCACCACAACATGCCCGCGGTCGCCTCGACGACGCCGCCGGTCCTCATCGCCGCCGCCGCGGCACGCACGGCGCGCATCCGCGTCGGATCGGGGGGAGTGATGCTCCCCAACCACTCGCCGCTCATCGTGGCCGAGCAGTTCGCCGCCCTCGAGGCCCTCGCCCCCGGCCGGATCGATCTCGGCATCGGCCGCGCTCCCGGAAGCGACCCCGTCATCACGCAGCTCCTGCACCGCTCGGGGGCCACCAGCGACGTCTCGCGCTTCCCCGATCACGTGACCGACATCCTCGCGCTCACCTCCCCGGACGGGGCGACCGTGCGGTTCACCTCCGGCAGCGAGTACCAGGTGAAGGCGACGCCCCTGGCATCCGGGATGCCGCAGGTGTGGCTGCTCGGCTCGAGCGACTACTCGGCGCAGCTCGCCGCGAGCTTCGGTCTGCCCTACGTCTTCGCCAACCACTTCTCGGGGGAGGGTCTGGAGCACGCGCTCCGGCTGTACCGGGACCAGTTCCAGCCGAACGATTCGGGTGAGGGACCGCGGACCTTCGTCACCGCCAACGTCGTCGCCGCCCCGACCGCCGAGGAGGCGGAGGAGCGCGCGCTGCCCCAGCTGCGCATGATGGCGCGCCTGCGGACGAACCGTCCGCTCGTCCCGCTCGAGACCGTCGAGCAGGCGAAGGCCGACCCGTTCGACGCGATGGCGGAGTCGATCATGGCATCCACCCGTCAGAAGTGGTTCGTGGGAACCGGCGACGATGTGCGGGCGCAGCTGGCCGAGTTCGCGGCCCGCTACGACGTCGACGAGATCATGCTGTCTCCCGTGGCGGGAGCGTACGACGGCGAGCCGCTGGACTCGGCCGACGGCCGCGCCCAGACGCTCGAGCTCGTGGCGGGGGTCGCGGCCGTCGCTGCCTGACCGGAGCGCGGCCCGGGGTGGCTGCGTCGCCGCGGCCAGGGGCGGCTTACGCCTCGGGCTCGCCGCTGAGCAGGCCTCGCAGCCAGTCGCGGGCTTCGACGAAGACGTCGTCGGAGTACCGCTGCGGGTAACGGACGATCGCGCGGTCGGCGCGCGCGTACGACCCGAGGAAGATCACCTTCGGGCTGAAACGCCGCAGGCCCATCAGCGCGTCGGCCATGCGCTCGTCCTGCACGTGCCCGTCGGCGTCGATGACGAACCGGTAGCGGCCGAGCGCGTCTCCGATCGGACGGGATGCCAACAGGCTCAGGTTGATGCCCCGGGTGGCGAACTGCTCGAGCAGTTCCAGCAGTGCACCGGGGTGGTCCTCGGGCAGCTCGACGATGAGGGACGTCTTGTCGGCGCCCGTCGGCGGCGCGGGGGCGACGGTCCGGCTGACGAGGACGAAGCGGGTCACCGCGTTCGGGTTGTCGCCGATCTCCTCGGCGAGCACCTCGACCTCGTGATGGGCGACGATGCCCGGTGCCGCGATCGCGGCATCCGCCCCGCTCGAGCCGTCGAGGACCCCGAGGGCGCTGGCGACATTGCTGGATGCCGGCAAGTGCGCGTGCGCGGGGAGGTTGTCGCGCAGCCAGCCGAGGCACTGCCCGTAGGCGACGGGGTGGGCAGAGACGAGCGAGACGTCGGCGAGGGTCGTGCCGGGGCGGCCGACGAGCACGAAGTTGACCGGCACGAGGTATTCGCCCACGATCCGCAGGCCCGGCACCGTCGCGAGGGCGTCCTGGGTCGTCGAGACTCCGCCGTCCACCGAGTTCTCGATCGCGATCATCGCGGCATCCGATCGCCCCTCGATGACGTCGGCGAGCGCCTCGGCGACGTTGCGCACGGGCCGCCAGATCTGGTCGCGGGCCTCGGGGACCTGCGCCAGCGCCGCCTCGGTGAAGGTTCCGGCGGGGCCCAGGTAGCTGTAGGTACGGCGGGCGGGCGCGGAGTCGGTGTCGGGCAGCACCGGCTCAGCCTAGTCCTCCCGCCGATCCGGTCGAGGTCGGCCCCGACCGGTCAGACCTTGTCGACCACCGCCTCGCGGCGCGGCGCCGGGCGACGCGGACGGACATTCACGGTCGTCACGAGGACTCCCGCGACCAGCAGCACTCCGCCGACGACTTCGGCGGGTGCCGGGATCTGCCCGAGCAGCAGGGCAGCCGACGCCATCGCGACGACCGGTGCGAGCAGGACCCACGGGACGACGGCCGCCGACGGATTGCGCGCGAGGAGGCCGTTGAAGATCGCGTACCCGACGAGCGTGCAGAGCCCCGCGGTGTACAGCGTCGACAGCGCGGCCGACCACCCGAACGACGCAAGGCCCGCTCCGATCGCGCTCGGCCCCTCCACGGCGAAGGCGAGGGCGAGCGCCGGCACGGGCACGACGAGCGCCGACCACACCGTGAGCGACAGCGCGCCGAGCCGCCCGCGTCCGGCCACGACCCCGGCCCGCCGCGAGATGACGTTGCCGACGGCCCACGAGAGCGCGGCGGCGAGCGCCAGGACCACCGCGATCGCGGGCGCATCTCCCCCGCGTCCGACGGCGACCGCGGCGAGCCCGACCACGCCGACGGTCACTCCGATGCCCTGCCCGAGCGTCGGTCGTTCGCGCAGCACCCCGGCGGCGATGACGACGGTGAAGACCGCTTGCGCCTGCAGGAGCAGCGCGGCCAGGCCCGGCTGCAGGCCGAGGGCCAGCGACGTGTACAGGAGCCCGAACTGGCCGAGGCTCATGAACACCCCGACGCCGACGATCGTCGACCAGGATGCCGTCGGGCGCGGCACGATCACGGCGAACGCCGCCACGACGACGAAGCGGATCGCGACGAAGAGCAGGGGCGGGATGCCGGGCATGCCCCAGTCGATGACGAGGAAGTTGAAGCCCCAGGCGGAGGCCACCCCGGCGGCCAGGATCATGTCGCGTCGACTCACGGGTTCAGTTCACCGCTCCCGTCCTTGAAGCACCAGCGAACGTTTCTTCACGGAACGCAGTAGCGTTTCTTCATGATCGATCTCGAAGCGGTCCGCTCGCTGCGTACCGTGGCCCGCGAGGGCAGCGTCTCCGCCGCTGCGGCGACGCTCGGCTTCACCCCCTCGGCGGTGTCGCAGCAGATCAAACGCCTCGAGCGCGAGACCGGCGTCGCTCTGCTCGAGCGCGTCGGTCGCGGGGTCACGCTGACCGACGCGGGCACGCAGCTCGTCGTCGGGTCGACACCGATCCTCGCGGAGCTCGAGCGTCTGCGCTCCGACCTGCAGGCCAACGCGCCCGGCGACGGCACCGTCAGCGGCGAGGTCCGGATCGCGGCGTTCTCGACGGTCGTGCGAGGACTCCTCACGCCGCTCCTCGTCGACCTCGCCCGGACCCACCCCGATCTGCGCCTGTTCGTCCGGGAGAGCGAGCCGTGGGAGACGGTCGCACTGATCGCCTCGGGACAACGCGACCTCGGCATCGCCCACCAGTGGGGCGGGGTCGCGCTCGCGATCCCCGAGAACCTCGTCGTCACCCCGCTGTTCACCGACGTCGCCGACATCATCGTGCACCGCGACCACCCGCTCGCCGGCCGCGACGTCCTGCATCCGCGCGACCTCGCCGACGAGGCGTGGGTCGCGACCTTCGAGACCACCATCTGCCGGCAGTGGCTGCGCCGCCTGTTCGACGGGGTCGGCAACGCGCCGCGGGTCGTGTACGAATCGATGGAGTTCGAGAACCACCTGGAACTCGCCCGCACGGGCGCCGTCGTCGCGCTCGTCCCACGGCTGGGGCGCGCGGCACTCGGTCCCGATCTGGTCGCGATACCGACGATCGACCCCGCCTCCATCCGGGACGTCGTCGCGGTCCACCGGCGCTCGCGGACCGACTCGCCCGCGCTCCGCGCGACGCTGACCGCGCTTCGGGAGCGCGGCGGAGCCCTGCAGACCTGATCGAGTCGACCTCTGGGGAGATTCGCGGGATGTTCTTCGCCCCGAATGCGTCCGTGCGCATGCACGACGGCTCTGCAGCGGGCAGACTGTCGGCATGAGCAGTCGCGCAGGACAGCCCGCCGAGGCATCCGATCTCATCGACATCGACGAACTGATCTCCGCCTACTACGACCGCAAACCGGATGCCGCGGTGCCCGAGCAGCGCGTCGCCTTCGGCACCAGCGGCCACCGCGGATCCTCGCTGAGCACGAGCTTCAACGAGGACCACATCCTCGCCACCACGCAGGCCATCGTCGACTACCGCGCGGCGCAGGGCATCACCGGCCCGCTGTTCCTCGGGCGCGACACGCACGGTCTCTCGCTGCCGGCCGAGCGCAGCGCCATCGAGGTGCTCGTCGCGAACGGCGTCGACGTGCGCGTCGACTCCCGCGACTCGTGGGTGCCGACCCCCGCCCTCAGCCACGCGATCCTCACCTACAACCGCGACCGCGGCGCGGACGACCCCGGTCGCGCCGACGGCATCGTCGTGACGCCGTCGCACAACCCGCCCCGCGACGGTGGCTTCAAGTACAACCCGCCGCACGGCGGTCCCGCCGACACCGACGCGACGGGCTGGATCGCCGACCGCGCGAACGAGCTCATCGCCGCGGGCCTTTCCGGCGTGCAGCGCACGCGTCACGCCGACATCGACCTCGACACCCTGGGCCAGTACGACTTCCGTGACGTGTACGTGCGGGATCTGGCATCCATCATCGACGTCGACGCGATCAAGAACGCCGGCGTCCGCATCGGCGCCGACCCGCTGGGCGGCGCCTCGGTGGAGTACTGGGCGCTCATCGCCGAGGTGTACGGGCTCGACCTCACCGTCGTGAACCCCGAGGTCGACCCGACGTGGAAGTTCATGACGCTCGACTGGGACGAGAAGATCCGCATGGATCCGTCGTCGCCGTCGGCGATGGCCTCGCTCGTCGCCGCGCGCGCCGACTACGACATCCTCACCGGCAACGACGCCGACGCCGACCGCCACGGCATCGTCACCCCCGACGCGGGCCTGATGAACCCCAACCACTACCTGGCCGTCGCGATCGACTATCTCTTCTCGCACCGCGAGGGGTGGCCGACGGATGCCGCGATCGGCAAGACCCTGGTCTCGTCGATGATCATCGACCGGGTGGCATCCGCTCTCGGCAAGACCCTGCTCGAGGTGCCGGTGGGCTTCAAGTGGTTCGTCCCGGGCCTGCTCGACGGCTCGGTCGCGTTCGGCGGCGAGGAGTCGGCCGGCGCCTCGTTCCTGCGCAAGGACGGCACCGTCTGGACCACCGACAAGGACGGCATCCTGCTGTGTCTGCTCGCCGCGGAGATCCTCGCCGTGACCGGCAAGACGCCGTCGCAGCGCTACGCCGAGCTCGAGACCGAGTTCGGCGCGTCGGCCTACCAGCGCGTCGACGCCCCCGCGACGCCCGCGCAGAAGGCGATGCTGTCGAAGCTCTCGCCGGATGCCGTGACCGCCACCGAACTCGCGGGTGAGCCGATCATCGCGAAGCTGTCGCACGCGCCGGGCAACGGCGCCGCGATCGGCGGCCTCAAGGTGCAGACGGAGTCGGCGTGGTTCGCCGCCCGCCCCTCGGGCACCGAAGACGTCTACAAGCTGTACGCCGAGTCGCTCCGCGGCGAGGAGCACCTGCGCGCCGTGCAGGAAGAGGCCCGCGCGGTCGTCTCCGCCGCCCTCGGCGAGTAACGCCTCCGCCCCAGCGGCGCCGCTCCCTCGGGGCGGCGCCGCTGTCGCGTGCGGGGCCGGGTGACGGTTGCGGCGGGGCCGATGTCGCGTGCGGGGCCGGCGGCTGCGGCAGCTGCGGCGGCGGGGCGCGGCATCCATAAACACGATCCGCGCGCATAAACGCGGTGACAGCGCGTTTATGCGCGCAGATCGCGTTTATGCCTGGGGTCGGCGGGATGCCGCGTCCCCGGCGCTCCGGAGAACGGCAGACCGCGCGGGCCGGACATGCCGCGGCCCCGGCGCTCCGGAGAACGTCGGGGCCGTGGCATCCGGGATCAGGCGAAGGTCGCGGCGTCGATGACGAAGCGGTAGCGCACGTCGCTCTTGAGCACGCGCTCGTAGGCCTCATTGATCTTGTCGGCCGAGATGAGCTCGATCTCGGGCGCGATGCCGTTCTCGGCGCAGAAGTCGAGCATCTCCTGGGTCTCGCGGATGCCGCCGATGCCCGAGCCCGCGAACGAGCGGCGATTGGCGAACAGGGTGAAGACCTCGATGGGCAGTGGCTCGGGCGGGGCTCCGACGTTAACCATCGTGCCGTTGCGGGCGAGCAGTCCCAGGTACTTCTTGAGCGCGAGCGGGGCGCTGACGGTGTTGACGATGAGGTCGAACGTGTTCTTCAGCGTCGAGAACGTCTCGTCGTCCTTCGTCGCGTAGTAGTGGTCGGCGCCCATCGCGAGGCCGTCGTCCTTCTTGCTGAGGGTCTGCGACAGCACGGTGACCTCGGCACCCATGGCGTGGGCGATCTTGACGGCCATGTGGCCGAGCCCGCCGAGGCCGACGATCGCGACCTTCTTTCCGGGACCGGCGTTCCAGTGGTTCAGCGGCGAGTAGGTGGTGATGCCGGCGCACAGCAACGGCGCCGCCTTCTCGTATGGGATCGACTCCGGCACCCGCAGCACGAAGTCCTGGTCGACGACGATCTTCTCGCTGTAGCCGCCCTGGGTGATCGTGCCGTCGACGTCCTTCGCGCCGTACGTGCCGATGTTGCCCTTGAGGCAGTACTGCTCCTCGCCGGCCAGGCAGTTCTCGCACTCGCGGCAGGAGTTGACCATGCAGCCGACGCCGACACGGTCACCCACCTTGTGCTTCGTGACGTCAGCGCCGACCTCGGCGACCGTGCCGACGATCTCGTGGCCGACGGTCAGCGGGTAGGGCACCTCGCCCCACTCACCACGGATGGTGTGGATGTCGGAGTGGCAGATGCCGGCGTAGGCGATGTCGATCAGGACGTCCTTCGGGCCGACATCGCGGCGCTCGATGGTCGTCGGTTCAAGGGGCGAGGTCGCGGACGACGCCGCGTAGGCGTTGACGTGCATGGGTCTCCTCGGGGAGGGGGAATCGAACTGGTCAATCATTCCGCGCCGCCGGGCGGGTGAGGGCGGGGTTGCACGGATGTGCGTTTCGGATTTGCGGATGCCGAGGGCGCCCACCCTCGAGTCCCGCTCGGACGACGCGGCCGCGCCGACGCCCGAAGGCGATCGACGCGGCCGCGTGATCTCGAAGGGTCAGCCCTCGGTCGAGCCCGCCCCGCGGCGCCGGCGCCAGAGAACCAGGCCGCCGAGGAGGAGCAGCAGACCGGCACCGGCCCCGAGGACGGCGATGCCTTCCGACTGCAGACCCGTCGTCGCGAGGTCGCGCGCCGAGGAGCTCGTGGACGAGCTCGTCGACGAACCGCTCGAGCCCGAACCGGTCGACGATCCCGAACCGGTGTGTCCGGTGCCCGAACCGCTTCCGCCGGTGCCGGAGCCGTTCCCGCTCCCCGATCCGTCGCCACCGCCGGTGCCCGGGTCGACCGGGGCGGCTGCGGGGACGATGGCCGCGGAGCGTGCCGATCCCGCGGTGAAGCCCTCCGCGGACGCGGTGACCTCGACGGAGATCTCCCGACCCTCGTCGGCGGCGGTCAGCGCGTAGGCGTCGGCCGTGGCATCCGGGATCGGTGAACCGTCGCGCAGCCACACGAACGTCTGCGCGGCGTCGGCGGGATCGGTCGTCGCCGTCGCCCGCACCGTCGAACCGACGCGCGGCTCACCCGCGAGGGTCGGCGTGTCGACCCCCACCGTGCGCTCGATCGTCACGGTGTAGGTCTGCTCGGTGCCGTCGGGGGCGGTGACCCGCACCGACCCGGTGTCTCCGGCAGCGCGGGCCGCCTCGGACCCTGCACCCGGCTGCGTGATCTGGACCGTGGCATCCTCGTCGACCGCGACCGCGTGCAGTTCCGGCCACGCGGACCCCGTCGACGCGACGGTGTACTCGAACGTCTGCGGGTCGAAACCGACGACGGGCGCGTCACCCACGGTCAGCCGCGCGAGATCGGCGATGCCCGCGGGTGACGCGGAAGCCGCGTAGATCAGCACTTCCGAGACGATCATGTGCGTCTGCGAGCGGGCGTTCAACACGACCCTCACCTCGTCGGCCGTACCCGTCACCGGCACGTCGACCAGGGGCGCGCCGCTGGACGGCGTCGGCACGGTGATGAGGTCGCCCTGCACCCATTCGCCGCCGCTCACCCGGTGATCGACGCGCATCGTCGCCGGCCAGCTCAGGCTGCCGCCGTCCTTGTAGAACTGCACCGCGACGTGCGTCAGCGTCTCGCGCTTTGCCAGCACGTAGCTGAGGGTGTCCTGGTCGTTCTTGGTGCCGCCCCGCCAGTTCGACCACCCCTTGTCGGTGGTGATGCCGTTGATGGTGTTGACGACGGGGTAGCCCGACTCGGTGTAGGTCGCCGAGGGCGCGCTCTGCGGGGCGACGTTGTTCTCCGCCGCCGCTGTGACGATGACCGTCAGCTTCGCGTCGAGACGCTCGCCGGCGGGGCCCGTCGCGACACCGGGGACCGAGACGGTTCCCGGCGCGGCGAACGCGGCGTCCGTCAGGTCGCTCCACGTCCACTCCACCGGCACCCAGTAGCCGCCGCCCGAGGGCGTCAGCTCGGCCTGGACGTCGCGGTCGGCGAGGTCCTTCACGACATCCAGGGCGCTGCCCGCCGGAACCGTCACCGACGCCGGCCGCGTCGCGGTGAACGCACCGACTTCGACCGTCGCCGTGGCCTCGAACTCCGTGCCGAAGAGATCGGTACCCGTGCCGCGCACCTGCACCGTGCCGGGACGCGACCAGTCGACGCCGTCGAGCTGCCAAGTGACGTCAGCGGCGCGCAGCGTTTTGCCTGCATAGCGGATCACGGCCTTGGCCGGCAGCTGCGGGGTGACGTCGACCGCGGTGGCCACCGACACGGGCTCCGTGCCCAGGATGCTCGTCGTCGCGATGCGCCACTGCTGGTTGCCACCGCCGTTGGACGTCCACAGCCCCACGGTCGCGCCGGGGGTCGTGCTGGCCTGATTCACGTCGAGGACGCGCTCGGCGGCCACGTTCAGCAGCGAGTAGTACTCACCGTCCGTGGTCGACGCCATCCACTGCGTCGCAGGGTTGCTCGCGGCCGTGGCGGGATCGGCGTCGACGAGAGCGGTACCCCCGTTGTCGGATGCCAGGAATTGGCCCGATCCGTTCTGGAGCGTGAAGCGGTGGCGGTTGGTGCCCTCGCCGTCGATGGTGCGCACGGTCCAGGTCTGCGCGCGGGCGGCGTCGGCCGTCGTCGCGCTGGGGCGGATCGCGAGGCCTGACGAGGCGTCGAGGGTGAGACCGCTCTGCACCCCGGAGAGCTGCACCTTCTCACCGTCGCGGAACGCGGCGGCATCCTGCGAGACGCCCGAGACGCCGTCGATGACGAACGTCGTGACCGACTTCGCCGGGACGGTCACCGTGGCGGTCTTGGATGCCGCGTCCACGGCGACCTTCGCGCCCTCCTGCAGCGCGTTGACCGTCGGCTGATCGACCGTCGACTGGGTGGTCACGATCGGGGTGACCGTGGCACCGGGGGCGATCGTGCCGAAGTCGCTCAGGTCGATCTGCACGGTCTTCTCGGACGTGTCGGAGTTGACGTGCACGATCGTCGCACCCTGACCGTCGGCGTCGATGGCCGCCGTGGACTGGGCGTTGTCGGTCGACATCAGGCGGTCACCCGGGTGGATGTAGTGCGTGAAGTTCCGGACGGTGTTGTACTTCTCGTTGGTCAGCACCTTGCACGAGGGGTCGGATTCACCGTCGGCGATGCGACGGAGCGACTTGCCCTCGGCGTTGCAGTCGAAGTCGATGTAGACGCTGCCCCAGTTGAGGTTCTCGACCTTCTGCATGTTGTACAGGTCTTCGACGGGCTGCCAGAACACCCAGGCGGTCGGCTCGAGCTCGCGGAGGTCGCCGACGATGTGCTCGGCCATTCCGATGCCGTTGTTGATGTCGTTGGTCGTGAAGCCACCGGCGGTCCAGTTGCCCTCGACCTCGCTCATCCACAGGGGCTTGTCGGCTGCTTTGGCGATGTCGCGCACGACCTGGCGTCCGCCGGTGCCGTACGTGTGGACGTTGAGCTGGTCGACGAGGCTCTTCGACTCCGCCGACCAGGTGTTCCAGTTCGTGGCGAAGATCCCGGGGTTCGTTTCGTCCATCGCCGAGATGACGGCGTCGGTGGTGGTGCTCGGCTGCGCGAGGCGGGCCGCGAGCGCCTTGACCATGGCATCCTGCGCCTGCGGGCCGATGTGCGCACCCTCCTGGCGCCCGCCGGTGGGCCACTGGGCGCCGTTGGGGATCTGCGTCTGCCAGTAGTTCGTGTTCGGCTCGTTGAACGGGTCGATCGTGTCGAAGGTGATGCCGTGCGCCTTCTCGAGCTCGTCGACGACGTTCACGAGGTAGCCGGCGAACTTGTCCATGTCGGCGGGAGCGAGCTGCTCGCTCGTGGCGTTGTTGATGCCGCCCGAGACGTAGCCGCTCTGGGTGAGGAAGTAGGGCGGGGAGTTGCTGAACGCCTCCCAGTGGGTGACCTTTCCCTTGAGCGCGTCGATCCACCACCGCTGGGCGGAGTCGGCGTCGAAGTCGTACGCGTTCGGGTCGTCGGGGTTCCACGCGGCCTTGTACCGGTTGCGGTCGGCGTAGTTCGACGTGATCGCCCCCTGGGAGTCGGTCGCGCCGAGGTCGGGGTTCCAGAACCCGGGGACCGCACCGCCGGGCCGCAGGTACGCCGGCACGTCGGAGGCGTTGCCGCCGCCGATGTTGTACCGGGCGATGTTGAGGTTGAGGCCGTCCTCGCCGAACACGGCGTCGAAGAGCTTCTGACGCACATCCGCGGGGTAGTTGCCGGTGGCGTTGGCGAACCACACCAGGCTCGTGCCCCATCCCTCGAAGGGCTCCGCCGCCGAGGCGGGGTTGGGGGTGATGCGCACCGTGGCGGTGGGCGCGGCAGCGGCGGGCGCTGCGGCGGTGGCGGTCGTCGCCGCGATCCCGCCGGCGGCCAGGGCGACAGCACAGGTCATCGACAACAGTCGAGCTGACTTCATCGTCATTCCGATCCGACCGCGTCGGTGCGGTCTCGTGGGTGGAGATGTTGACGTCAACATGTTGACGTCAACATCGAACCTAGCGGAGGAGGGGACCGCGGCACAACGTCCGGCACGGGCCGCCCTCAGCCCTCAGCCCGCTCTCGAGCGGAGGAGATTGGGCAGAGGGAGGACGGATGCCACGGCTTCGGTCCTCCGCCCGGCGATTCCCCTCCGCTCGGCACGGCGAGCCGCGGGCGCACATCTCCAGTCGGCGCGGCGAGCCGCGCGGGCACAGCTCCACTCGGCGCAGCGAGCCGCGGGCGCACAGCGGCACTCGGCGCAGCGAGCCGCGAGCCAACCACCCGCCAGCGGGGCTCAGGCGCGCGGGCCGGAGCTCTCGCGCACCACGAGGGAGGTGGGGACCAGCGTGCGCGCGTGCTCTCCGCCGGCGCCCTCGATGTCGGCGATCAGAGCGCTCATCGCCTCTTCGCCGACACGCTCGAAGCGCTGTCGCACGGTCGTCAACGGGGGCCAGAAGTTCGCCGACTCGGGCATGTCGTCGTACCCGACGACGCTGACGTCACCGGGGACCGCGCGTCCGGCCTCGTGCAGCGCCCGGATGACCCCGAGCGCCATCTGGTCGTTGGCCGCGAAGACGGCCGTCACGCTCGGATCTTCCGCGAGCGTCGCACCGATGCGGTGCCCCGACTCGGCGGTCCAGTCGCCGATCTGCAGCGGCGGCACGCGGCATCCGCGTTCCTCGAGGGCGGCGCGCCACGCGTCGCGGCGGCGCTCGGCGGCGAAGGACTCGGGCGGACCCGACACGTGCCAGACGGTCTCGTGGCCGAGGTCGAGCAGGTGCTCGGTGGCCAGGCGCGCCCCCTGCGCCTGGTCGTTGTCGACGACGGCGTAGGGGTAGTCGGCGCTGGAGTCGACGACGACGACCGGCAGCCCCGAGGGGATGGACAGTTCGTTCTCGCCGAGGCGGTGCGTCTCGATGAGGATCACGATCCCGTCGACGGCGTGCTCGTGGAGCCGGAGGAAGGCACCCGACACGTCGGACTGCGAGGCGGACTGCACCGTGATGAGGGTGATGGAGTACCCGGATGCCGCGGCCACCGACGCGAGCGCATCGAGCGTGCGGGTGTTGCCGTAGGAACTCAGCGAGAACATGATCACGCCGATGCTGCGGAAGCGTCCGGAGCGGAGGGCCCGTGCGGCGCTGTTCGGTCGGTAGCCGAGGGAGGCCATCGCGTCGAGAACGCGGCGGCGCGTGTCAGGATCGACGTTGGAGCGGTCGTTCGCCACGCGCGACACCGTCTGCCCCGAGACCCCCGCCGCCGCAGCGACATCGGCCATCGACACCTCGCGGCGCCGTGCGCGGCCCCCCGCCGCGGCCGACACCGTCGTCGTCTCGCTCACGTCTGCCTCCTCGGGTGTTGACGTTGACATGCTAACGGGGTGGGAGCTATGTTTACGTCAACATCGCGGCGACCCGCCCGCGTTGCGCACCAATGAAGAGGCATCCGGACGATGACGACCACCGCGGCACCCCCGCCCGCTCTGCGCCCCCCGCGCCGTAAGCGACGCGCCCGTATCGACGACCGCGGCTGGCTGTTCGTCGCCCCGTTCGCCGTCGTGTTCGCGCTGGTCTTCCTCGCGCCCCTCGCGTACTCGCTCTACCTCAGCGTCTTCCGCGACCAGCTGGTCGGCGGCAACGCGTTCGTCGGCTTCGCCAACTACATCGCCGTCTTCGGCGACGGGAAGTTCTGGGACGGCCTCGGCCGCGTCTCGCTCTTCCTCGTCGTGCAGGTGCCCGTCATGCTCCTCCTGGCGCTCGCGGCCGCCCTCGCGATCGACAGCGCGCGCCTGCACGCCGCCGGCTTCTACCGCATCGTGATCTTCCTCCCCTACGCCGTTCCGGCCGTCGTGGCGGTGCTCATGTGGGGGTACATCTACGGCGATCAGTTCGGCCTCACCCGCAACCTCAACGACCTGCTCGGCGGCACCTTCGTGCAGCCGTTCGTGCCCGAGTGGATGCTGGTCTCGATCGGCAACATCGTCACGTGGCAGTTCGTCGGCTACAACATGCTGATCTTCTACTCCTCGCTGAAGACGATCCCCGGCGAACTGTACGAAGCGGCATCCATCGACGGCGCCGGGGCGTGGCGCACGATCTTCTCGATCAAGATCCCCGCGGTGCGCGGCGCGGTCGTCATCGCGACGATCTTCTCGATCATCGGCAGCTTCCAGCTCTTCAACGAGCCCAACATCCTCAAGCCCCTGGCGCCGAACACCATCACGACGTTCTTCACGCCGAACATGTACGCCTACAACCTCTCGTTCGCGGGCCAGCAGTACAACTACGCGGCCACGGTCGCCATCATCATGGGCGTCATCACCGCCGTCATCGCCTACGTCGTGCAGCTGCGCGGCTCACGTCAGGAGGCGCGATGACCACCGCGACCGCACCCCGCACCGACACCGTGGCCGTGACCACCTCCCGCTCGCGCTCGCGCCGCGGCTTCGCCCGCACCTCGCCGACGCAGAGCAAGAAGTCGATCGTCCTCAGCATCGTCATGGCGCTGTACCTCCTGTACACGCTGGTGCCGCTGTTCTGGCTCGTCATCAACGCGACCAAGACCCAGCCCGACCTGTTCTCGACGTTCGGTCTGTGGTTCGGCGACAGCTTCGCCCTGGGCGACAACATCGTCCAGACGCTGACCTACCGCGATGGGATCTTCCTGCGCTGGCTCGGCAACACCCTGCTGTACGTCGTCGTCGGCGCCGGAGGGGCGACCCTGCTGGCGACGCTGGCCGGGTACGGCCTGGCCAAGTACAACTTCCGCGGGCGCAAGGCCGTGTTCGCCGTCGTGCTCGGCGCCATCGCGGTGCCGGGAACGGCCCTCGCCGTGCCGACCTTCCTGCTCTTCAGCCAGCTCGGTCTCACGAACACCCCCTGGGCGATCATCATCCCGTCGCTCATCAGCCCGTTCGGCCTGTACCTCATCTGGGTGTACGCGACGGATGCCATCCCCACCGAGCTGCTGGAGGCCGCCCGGATGGACGGGGCGGGCGAGTTCCGCACGTTCTTCACCATCTCGATCCGGCTCCTCACACCGGGCATCGTGACGGTGCTGCTGTTCGCGGTCGTCGCGACCTGGAACAACTACTTCCTCCCGCTCATCATGCTCAGCGACCCGGCCTGGTACCCCCTGACCGTCGGCCTGAACCAGTGGAACGCGCAGGCGACCGGCGTCGGCGCCCAGCCGATCTACAACCTCGTGATCACCGGCGCGCTCCTCTCGATCATCCCGATCGTCGCCGCGTTCCTCGTCCTGCAGCGCTTCTGGCAGTCCGGTCTGAGTGCCGGAAGCGTCAAGCAGTGATCCTCGACTCCCTCCCGAACCCGGAGCGTCCTGCCCCGGAATCCCGCAACACAATCCACAACAACGAAGTGAAGGAATCCCGATGACATTCATGCGCAAGGGCACCGCCGTGCGGCGGACCGTCTTCGCTCTGGCGGCCACCGCGCTCACGGTGGGCGCGCTGACCGCCTGCTCCGGCGGCAGCACGGGCGGCGGCAGCAACGGCGGCAGTGCCGACGACATCGAGAAGGCGCTCCAGGAGGGTGGCGAGATCACGTACTGGTCGTGGACGCCCTCGGCCGAGGCGCAGGTCGCGGCCTTCCAGAAGAAGTACCCGAACGTGAAGGTCAACCTCGTCAACGCGGGCACCAACACCGAGGAGTACACCAAGCTCCAGAACGCGATCAAGGCCGGCTCGGGCGCCCCCGACGTCGTGCAGATCGAGTACTACGCCTTCCCGCAGTTCGCCCTGTCGGACTCGCTGCTCGACCTCGCGCCGTACGGCTTCGGCGACCTCGAAAGCGCCTACGCGACCGGCCCGTGGGGTGCGGTCGACTTCGACGGCAAGATCTACGGCCTGCCGCAGGACTCGGGCCCCATGGCGCTGTTCTACAACAAGTCCGTCTTCGACGAGTACGGCATCGCCGTCCCGACGACGTGGGACGAGTACTACGCGGCCGCGCAGAAGCTGCACGCCGCCGACCCGACGAAGTACATCACCGCCGACACCGGCGACTCCGGCTTCACCACCAGCATGATCTGGCAGGCCGGCGGCACCCCGTTCAAGGCCGACGGCACGAACGTCACGATCGACCTGCAGGATGCCGGCTCGAAGAAGTTCGCCGACAACTGGAACCGCCTCATCGACGGCGGCCTGCTCTCGGACACCCCGAGCTGGAGCGACGAGTGGTTCAAGGGCCTCGGTGACGGCTCGATCGCCTCGCTCGTCATCGGCGCCTGGATGCCGGGTGTCCTCGAGTCGTCCGTGGAGGACGGCGCGGGCAAGTGGGCCGTCGCCCCGATCCCGACGTACGACGGCAAGGCCGCGACGGCCGAGAACGGCGGCGGCGGACAGGCCGTGACCAAGCAGAGCAAGAACCCGGCTCTGGCCGCGGGCTTCCTCAAGTGGCTGAACAACGACGACGAGAGCCTCACGATCTTCGCGGAGTCGGGCGGCTTCCCCTCGACCACGGCGCAGCTGAGCGACCCCGCCTTCGTCGACAAGAAGTCGGACTACTTCGGCGGCCAGCAGATCAACCAGGTCCTCACGCAGGCGTCGAGCGACGTCGTGAAGGGCTGGAGCTACCTGCCCTTCCAGGTGTACGCCAACAGCATCTTCGGCGACACCGTGGGCCAGGCCTACGCCACCCAGGGCGACCTGAACGAGGGTCTGTCGACGTGGCAGGACCAGCTGGTCCAGTACGGCAACGACCAGGGCTTCAGCGTCAACAAGTAAGCCGATGATCGGGGGCGGGTCGCGCGCACGAGCGAGCGACCCGCCCCTTCCCTTCCCGCTCCAGGAGAGCCGCATGACCTCCCCCACCCGCATCACGCTGGACCCCCGCCGCCCCGGAGCCGAGGTTCCGCGTCGCCTCTTCGGCACGTTCGTCGAGCACATGGGCCGCTGCGTGTACGACGGCATCCATTCGCCCGGACACGCCAGCGCCGACGGGTCCGGCTTCCGCGCCGACGTGCTCGCCCTGGTGCGCGAGCTCGGTGCGACGGTCGTGCGCTATCCCGGCGGCAACTTCGTCTCGGGCTACCGCTGGGAGGACGGCGTGGGACCGCGCGCCGACCGTCCGGTGCGACTGGATGCCGCGTGGCACAGCACCGAGACCAACCAGGTGGGTCTGCACGAGTTCGCCGAGTGGGCGGATGCCGCGGGGCTCGAGGTCATGGAGGCCGTGAACCTCGGCACGCGCGGCGTCGCGGAGGCCGCCGACCTGCTCGAGTACGCCAACCACCCCGCCGGCACCGCGCTGAGCGATCGCCGCCGCGCGAACGGACGCGACGAGCCCTTCGGCATCCGCCTGTGGTGCCTCGGCAACGAGATGGACGGCCCGTGGCAGATCGGGCACAAGACCGCCGACGAGTACGGGCGCCTCGCCGCCGAGACCGCACGCATGATGCGGTTCATCGACCCCACCGTCGAGCTCGTGGCCGCGGGCAGCTCCAACCACGAGATGCCCACGTTCGGCGACTGGGAGCGCACCGTGCTGCGGCACACCGCGGGCCTCGTCGATCACATCTCGGTGCACGCGTACTACGAGGAAGACCCCACCGACCCGCAGAGCTTCCTCGCCAGCGGCGCGGCTCTCGACCGCTACATCGGCGAGGTCGTCGACATCATCGACGAGGTCGACGCCCGCACCCCCCACGGCGCCCCGGTCGGCATCAGCGTCGACGAATGGAACGTCTGGAACCAGACGCGCTGGAACGAGGTCGACAAGCCCCGCGTCTTCACGGGCGACTGGCCGATCGCGCCGCGCCTCATCGAGGACGACTACACCGTCACCGACGCCGTCGTCGTCGGATCGCTCCTCATCACGCTGCTGCGCCGCGCGGACCGCGTCTCCATGGCGAACCTCGCGCAGCTCGTCAACGTCATCGCCCCCATCCGCACCGAGCCCGATGGCGGGCCCGCGTGGCGGCAGACGACGTTCCACCCCTTCCGCCTCACGGCCGAGGCCGCGACCGGGCGGGTCGTCCCCGTCGCGGTCGACGGCGAACGCATCCCCACCGCCCGCCACGGCGAGGTCGACGCGGTGGACGCGATCGCCACCGTCGACGGCGACACCGCCCACGTCTTCCTGGCCCATCGCTCGCTCGACACCGCGACCGAGGTCGAGCTCGACCTCGGGGCCGTGGCATCCGCCGAGGCCGTCGTCATCACCATCCCCGAGGGCGGCGACCGCGACACCACGAATTCCGCCGACGCCGAACCGGTGGCTCCGTCGGACCTGGCCGTCGACGTGGTGGACGGCATCCTGCGCTTCACCCTCCCCCCGCTCGCGTGGGCCCGCGTGCGCGTCCAGCTGGCCTCCTGACCCGAGAGAGAACGTGACCACCTTCACCATCGGCGAGACCGATTTCCTCCTGGACGGCGAACCGTTCCAGGTCATCTCCGGGACTCTGCACTACTTCCGCATCCACCCCGAGCACTGGGCCGACCGCATCCGCACGGCCAAGGCGATGGGCCTCAACACCATCGAGACCTACGTCGCGTGGAACGCGCACGAGCCGGTGCGGGGCGAATGGGATGCCACGGGCTGGAACGACCTCGGCCGCTTCCTCGACCTCGTGGCCGCCGAGGGGCTGCACGCGATCGTGCGTCCGGGACCCTACATCTGCGCCGAGTGGCACAACGGCGGGCTCCCCGTCTGGCTGACGTCCACTCCGGGCATCGGCCTGCGCCGGTCGGAGCCGCAGTACCTCGCCGCCGTCACGGAGTACCTCGAGCGCGTGTACGAGATCGTCGTCCCGCGGCAGATCGACCGCGGCGGCAACGTCGTGCTCGTGCAGATCGAGAACGAGTACGGCGCCTACGGATCCGACAAGGACTACCTGCGCGAACTCGTGCGGATCACCCGCGACGCCGGCATCACCGTGCCGCTGACGACCGTGGATCAGCCGATGCCGTGGATGCTCGAGAACGGCAGCCTGCCCGGCCTCCACCTCACCGGCTCGTTCGGCTCCCGCTCGGAAGAACGCCTCGCGACCCTGCGCGAGCACCAGCCCACCGGTCCGCTCATGTGCTCGGAGTTCTGGGACGGCTGGTTCGACTGGTGGGGCAGCATCCACCACACGACCGACCCCGCCGCCTCCGCCCACGACCTCGACGTGCTGCTCGCGGCGGGCGCGTCCGTGAACATCTACATGGTCCACGGCGGCACGAACTTCGGCACGACGAACGGCGCGAACGACAAGGGCCGCTTCGACCCCATCGTCACCTCGTACGACTACGACGCCCCCATCGACGAGGCGGGGCACCCGACCGCGAAGTTCCACGCCTTCCGCGAGGTGATCGCGAAGTACGCCCCCGTGCCCGACCTCGAGCCCGCGCCGCGGCCGGATGCGCCGGTGTTCGAGGTGCCGCTCTCGGGCGAGGGCGAGTGGATGCCGGCATCCACCGGTTCCGTCTCGGACGACCCCGCGACGTTCGAGGAGCTCGGACACCTCGGGCCCCTCCTCCGGTACGACGTCGACCTGCCCGCGAACGCTCCCGCCGTGCTCGCGTTCGGCGAGGTCCGCGACCTCGCGTGGGTGCACGTCGACGGCACGTTCGTCGGGCGCCTCTCCCGCACGCTGCACGAGCGCGCGCTCGCGATCCCCGCGGGCTCGCGCCTCACGGTGCTCGTCGAAGATCAGGGTCGCGTGAACTACGGCCACCGGCTCGGTGAGGAGAAAGGCCTGATCGGCGACGCGACGCTCGACGGCGCCCCGCTGACCGGCTGGACGGCGACGCCTATCGACCTCGCCGCCGCCGCCGGTGCGGGCGCCGGCACCCTCGGCCGCGCGCTGCTCCGCGGCACGTTCGAGATCGACGCGGCCACCGACCTGTTCCTGGACACCTCGGCGTGGGGCAAGGGCTTCGCCTTCGTCAACGGCTTCTTCCTCGGCCGGTACTGGCGGAACGTTCCGCAGGAGACGCTGTACGTCCCCGCACCGGTCCTGCGTGCGGGCGCGAACGAGATCGTCGCGCTCGAACTGGAGCAGGCCCTGGCCCCGGTCGCGCGGTTCGTCGCGCAGCCGTCGTTGGGGCAGCTCGAGGAGTAGACCGCGTCGGCGTCCTGTCCGGTTTGGGGCGTGTTCTTGCGTTTGGGGCGTGAATACGACGCCCCAAACAGCGAAATGCGCCCCAAACCCGGCAATGGCGGGGGCAGGGGCGGGGGCAGCGAGAACTCAGCGCGCGCTGTCGCGGACGACGAGGGGCGCCGGCACCGTCTCGGCGACGTGCGTGCCGCCCTCGATCGCGGCGACGAGGGCCTCGACGGTCCGCGCGCCGAGAACGTCGAAATCCTGGCGCACGGTCGTGAGGGGCGGGCGGTACTCGGCGGCATCCACGATGTCGTCGAATCCGACGACCGCCACATCCTCGGGGACGCGACGACCGGCGTCGGCGAACGCGCGCAGCGCGCCGAGCGCCATCTGGTCGTTCGCCACGAACACCGCCGTCGCATCGGTCAAGGCCGAGACGGCGGCGTGACCGGATGCCGATGTCCAGTCGCCGCGCACGGGCTCGGGCACGCGCCGACCGGCGTCGGCGAGCGTGGCACGCCAGGCCCGCTCGCGCTCAGCCGCGGCGAAGGAACGCGCGGGACCCGCGACGTGGTGCACCGTGTCGTGGCCGAGCCCGAGCAGGTGCTCGACGGCCGCGCGGGCGCCACCGGCGTGGTCGGTCTGCACGATCGAGAAGCGCTCGTCGGGCGGTGAGTCGACGACGACGAGGTGAAGATCCGCCGGCGGGGCGTCACGCACCAGCTCGGTCGCCTCGTTGAGCACCACGGCACCGTCGACCCCCTGCGAGCGAAGGCGGGCGAAGGCCTCGCGGATGCCGCGCTCCCCCACCGTGACCACGGCGAGGGCGTAGTCGCGCGCGGCGGCCGCCTCGGAGATCGCCTGCAGCATGCGGGAGTTGCCGACGGTTGCCAGCGTCGACACGACCAGCCCGATCGTGGAGGTCTGTCCGGTGCGGAGCGCGCGGGCGGCGCGGTGCATGCGGTACCCGAGGTCGCCCATCGCCTTCTCGACGCGGGCGCGGGTGGTGGGATCGACCCGGGGACTCCCGTTCGCGACGCGCGAGACCGTCTGGGCCGAAACCCCGGCCGCCGCGGCCACATCGGCCATCGATACGCGCATGCCACCCCCTCGGTGTTGACGATATCACGGCTGATCTGTAGCGTGTTATCGTGAACACGGACAGCCCCACCGCAGTGGCCCTCGGCGCCGGAGTCGTCAAGCGCCCCACGCGCCTGGCCGACGGCCGCGAACTGATCTACTTCGACGACGCCGGCACGGCGCTCGGCCCCGAGCGCGCGATCGACGCCCGCGAGCTCGACCCCCGCCCCGCCACCGCGACCATGCGACAGGACGTCCTCACGGGCGACTGGATCACCGTGGCATCCAATCGCCAGAACCGGGCGTTCCTGCCCCCCGCGCACCTCGATCCGCTCGCCCCGCAGACGCCGACCAACCCGTCGGAGATCCCGTCGCGCTACGACGTCGCGGTGTTCGAGAACAAGTCGCCGTCCTTCGGTCCCGCGCTCGACGTCGCCCACGGCGACGCCCCCGCCGCCGTCGACCCGCCGCGCGGCGACGACGACCTCGAACACCTCGGACTCGGCCGCACCCGCACCTCCGTCGGGCGCTGCGAGGTCGTCTGCTTCAGCCCCGAGCACGAGGGATCCTTCGGCACGCTGTCGCGCACCCGCGCCCGCACCGTCATCGAAGCGTGGGCCGACCGCACGGCCGCACTGTCGGCCCTCCCCGGCATCCGTCAGGTGTTCCCGTTCGAGAACCGCGGGCAGGAGATCGGCGTCACCCTCCCCCACCCGCACGGGCAGATCTACGCCTACCCGTACGTCACCCCGCGGACGCAGCGCCTGCTCGACACCGTCTCGCGCACCTCGCCCGACCTGTTCGCGCGGATCCTCGAGTTCGAGGCATCCGGCCCCCGCGTGGTGCTGCGCGGCGAGCACTGGACGGCGTTCGTGCCGTTCGCGGCGCGCTGGCCGATCGAGGTGCACGTGCTGCCGCACCGTCACGTCGCCGACCTCGCCGAGACGACGGATGCCGAGCGCGACGAGCTCGCCCCGTTCTACCTGCGGTTGCTGCGCGGCATCGACGCGCTCTACGACACGCCCACGCCGTACATCGCCGCGTGGCACCAGGCGCCCGTCGCCCGGGCCCGCGACAGCGTGCGACTCAACCTGCAGATCACGTCGCCGCGCCGCGCGGCCGACAAGCTCAAGTACCTCGCCGGGTCCGAAGCCGCCATGGGCGCCTGGATCGGCGACGTCACCCCCGAGTCGCAGGCCGAACGCCTGCGCGCCGCCCTCGACACCGTTCCGGAGGTGACGGCATGACCGCCGTCGACGACGCCCGCGCCCTGCTCACCACCCTGACCGACGCGCCCGCCGCGGGGGTGTGGTCCGCCCCCGGCCGCGCCAACCTCATCGGCGAGCACACCGACTACAACGAGGGCTTCGTCCTGCCGTTCGCGATCGCGCAGCGCACCGCCGCCGCCGTCACGCTGCGCGACGACGACGTGATCCGCGTGCGTTCCACCTTCTCCGACGACGCGGTCGAGGTATCGCTCGCCGACCTCGACGCCCGCATCGCCGCCGGCGGCCTCGACTGGGCCGGATACCCGCTGGGCGTGGCGTGGGCGCTGCGCGCGGCGGCCCCGGATGCCACACCTCGAGGGGTCGACATCGCCCTGGCGTCGGAGGTGCCGGTGGGAGCGGGCCTCTCGTCGTCCGCCGCGATCGAGGGGGCCGTGGCCTCCGCCCTCAACGACGTGTGGGGCGCCGGGCTCGACAAGGTCGCCCTCGCGCGCGTCGGTCGCACCGCCGAGAACGACGCGGTCGGGGCGCCCACCGGGATCATGGACCAGATGGCATCCATGTTGGGCGAGGCCGATGCCGCGACCTTCCTGGACTGCCGCACGCTCGAGACACGACCGGTCGCCCTGGGCTTCGCGGAGGCCGGCCTCGCGATCCTCGTCGTGGACACGCTCGTCGAGCACGCGCACTCCTCGGGCGGGTACCGCGAGCGCCGCGCCTCGTGCGAGAAGGGCGCCGCGGCCTTCGGCGTGCCGGCGCTGCGCGACCTCACCGTCGACGACCTGCCCCGCGCCGCGGAGATCCTCGACGACGTGACCTTCCGCCGTGTGCGGCACATCGTGACCGAGAACCAGCGCGTCCTCGACACCGTCGCCGCCCTCGACACCGACGGGCCCCGCGCGATCGGCGACCTGCTGACCGCGTCGCACGCGTCGATGCGCGACGACTTCGAGATCTCGGTGCCCGAGCTCGACCTCGCCGTCGAGACGGCCCTGGCCGCGGGAGCGCTCGGCGCCCGGATGACCGGCGGCGGCTTCGGCGGCGCCGCGATCGCGCTCATCCCCACGGAGCTGGTGCCGGCGGCGACCGAGGCCGTGCACGCCGCGTTCGCGGCATCCGGATTCCGCGCCCCGAACGTGTTCACGGTGACGCCGTCGGAGGGTGCGCGCCGCGACGCGTGACGCTGCCGGCCGGGCCGAGCCGCCCGCAGCCCCGAGGGCGCCGATGCTGCGCATCCTCCCCGATAAACGCGATTCGCGACGAGAAACGCCATGTCACCCCGTTTCTCGCCGCCGATCGCGTTTATCGGTGTGACAGCACCGCGGGCGTGACGCCGCGGAGTGACAGCACCGTGGGCGGGACGCCGCGGAGTGACAGCACCGCGGGCGCTGTACGGGGCGACCGTGGGCGCGTAGCGTGCGGGAATGGCATCCGACGACGGCGTCCTCGACTGGCTGCACGACAGCGACCCCGCGCTGCGGTGGAAGGTCGAGCGCGATCTGCTCGACGCACCCGCCGCCGAGTGGCAGGCGACCCGCGCCCGGGTCGCGCGCGAGGGCTTCGGCGCGCAGCTACTCGCCCGGCAGGACCCGGACGGGCAGTGGGCCGGCGGCGCGCACTTCCCCGCCGACTTCGACGGCAACGACCCGCAGCCCTGGACGGCCACGTCGTGGTCGCTCATGGCGCTGCGCGAATGGGGCGTGGATGCCACGGCCCTCCGCCCCGACACCGCGGGGCTCCTCGAGCGCCACGCCCGCTGGGAGTACGAGGATCTTCCGTTCTGGGACGGCGAAGTGGATGCCTGCATCAACTCCTTCACCCTCGCGAGCGGTGCGTGGCTCGGGGCCGACGTGAGTGGCATCCGGGGCTGGTTCGTCGAGCACCGCCTGCCCGACGGCGGCTGGAACTGCGAGTGGGTGGAGGGTTCGACGCGGTCGTCGTTCCACTCGACCCTGAACTCGGTGATCGGGATCCTCGACGACGAGTGGCGCACGGGCGGCACCCCCGCCCTGCACGACGCCCGGCGCGGGGCCGAGGAGTACCTGCTCGAGCGGCGGTTGCTGTTCCGCCTCTCCACCGGCGAGAAGCACCGGTGGGCGGACCACCTGGGGTACCCGTTCCGGTTCCGCTACAGCGCGCTCCGCGCCCTCGACCACTTCCGCGCGGCCGCCCTGCACGACGGAACCGCTCCCGATCCGCGGCTCGCCGAGGCGATCGAGCGGGTGCGCGCGACCCGCGACCCCGACGGCACGTGGCATCAGGCCTACCCGCCCGAGGGCCGCGAGTGGTTCCCGGTGGACGTCCCGGCGGGCGAGCCGTCGCGGTGGCTGACGTTCTTCGCGCTGCGCGTCCTGCGGTGGTGGGACACCCCCGCGTGAGTCGCCAGGATTTGTCGCCGTGAGCGCCCGCCAGGCGACAAATCCTGGCGACTCGCCCGGGTGGGACGACAGGATGGGGCGATGGATGCCACGGAACCCGTCGTCGCCACCACCCGCGGCCGCGTGCGCGGGTTCACCCGCGGAGGGACGGCGGTGTTCCTCGGCATCCCGTTCGCGCAGGCACCCGTCGGACGGTTGCGGTTCGCCACCCCGGAACCCCCGGAGCCGTGGGAGGGCGAGCGCGCCTCGACGACCTACGGTGCGACCGCACAGCGCGGTGACACCGGGATCACGCTCATCCCCGAACCGAGCGTGCCCGGCGACGCCACGCTGAACGTCAACGTCTTCGCGCCGCGGGACGCGACCCCGGATGCCGCCCTCCCGGTGCTCGTCTGGATCCACGGCGGCGGATTCGTGTCGGGGTCGCCCGCGAGCCGCTGGTACGACGGCGACGCGTTCGCGCGCGACGGCGTGGTGACGGTGGTGATCTCGTACCGGCTGGGGTTCGACGGCTTCGGCGCGATCGACGGCGTCCCGTCGAACCGCGGGCTCCGCGACCAGATCGCCGCGCTCGAGTGGGTGCGCGACGAGATCCGCGCCTTCGGGGGCGATCCCGGCCGCGTGACGATCGCGGGCCAGTCGGCGGGCGGCGGATCCGTGCTCGCGCTGCTGGCGAGCCCCGCGGCATCCGGTCTGTTCCAGCGCGCCATGGCCCTGTCGCCCGCGCTGGGGGCCGTCGCCGCGCCCGACGCGCGCCGGTTCGCCGACCGTCTCGCGGCCCTCGCGGGCGTGCGCCCCGACCGCGACGGCTTCACCACCCTGCCCGAGGAGCGTGTGCTCGAGCTGCAGCGGCAGGCGCAGAAGCCCGAACGTCGCGCCCGGCTCGCCGGACTCACCGCGCTGCTCGACGACGGCCTGCCGCTCGGGCCGGTGGTGGACGGGGAGCTGCTCCTGCGACCGCCGCTCGACGCCCTCGCCGACGGGGCGTCGGCCGACATCCCCCTGGTGGTGGGCGCGACCGACGACGAGTTCACGATGGTCACGGCCCGCCGGCGGAAGCCGCTGCGGCTGGTCCCGGTCGCGCTCGCCCTCGCCGTCCTGGGGCTCGGTCGCTCCCGGCGGCGGGCCTACCTCGCGCGGTCCCGACGGCGGGGTGCTGCCGCCCGGCTCGGCGGCTACGTCTCGGACCGGATCATCCGCTCCGTCGTGCTGCGCACCGCCCGCGCCCGCGGTGGCGACGCGACGTGGGTGTACCGCTTCGCGTGGCCGTCCCCGCCGATCGGGTTCGCGTGCCACTGCCTCGACGTGTCGTTCTGGTTCGACCACCTCGACGCCGACGGCGTCACCGCGATCGCCGGCGACGCGCCACCCACCGACCTCGCCGGCGAGATGCATGCCGCCGCGGTCGGTTTCATCCGGGACGGCGACCCGGGATGGCCGACCTGGGATGCCACGACCCGCCGCGGGCGCGTGTTCGGCGCCCCGGCATCCACCCCGCCCGTCGAGCCCGACACGTACGCCGAGGTCGCCCCGCTGGTCTGAGCGGCCGCGCGTGAGGGGCGGAGCTCACGCGAGCGCGGGAACCACCTCGCGCTCGAACAGCGTGAGGCCCGAGGTGTCGTACGCGGCCTCGGGGAAGTAGTGGATGGCGTAGCCGAGGCCGTGCTCGGCGCGGGCGCGCAGGCGCTCGACGATCTGCTCGGGGGTGCCGAACGCGTCGGAGGCGCGGTAGTCGGCCTCGATGGCATCCGCCCGCTCGTCGCCCACGTGGGGCCGGAGACGCGCCACGACAGCGGCGAGACGCTCGTCGGCCTCGGCCTCGGTGGCCGCGACGATCGTGTTGAAGTTCGTGGACCGCGTGATCTCGCCGAAATTGCGGCCCTGTGCCTCGCAGTGCCCGCGCAGCACGTCGGACTTGTGGTCGAACTCCTCGAGCGAACCGCCGAAGTTCGTGTACGAGGCGTAGGTCGCGGCGATCTTGAGCGTGACCTTCTCGCCGCCGCCGGCGATCCACAGCGGGATGCCGCCGGGCTGCAGTGGCTGCGGCTGCACGATCGCGCCGTCGACCTCGTAGTACTTCCCGGCGAGCGTTGCCGAACCGGTGGTCCACGCCTGGTGCATGATCTCGACGCCCTCGCGGAGGCGCCCGAGACGCTCGGCGATCGGCGGGAACCCGTAGCCGTACGCGCGCCACTCGTGCTCGTACCAGCCGCCGCCGATGCCCATCTCGGCGCGACCGCCCGAGATGAGGTCGACCGTCGCCGCGACCTTCGCGAGGTAGGCCGGGTTGCGGTAGCCCATGCACGTGCACATCTGCCCGAGGCGCACCCGGTCGGTGACGGCGGCGAAGGCGGCCATGAGCGTCCACGCCTCGTGCGTCGCCTCGGTGCTCGGCACCGGGGTGGTGTGGAAGTGGTCGTAGACCCAGATGGACGACCACGGCCCCTCGTCAGCGCTCTGGGCGAGCGAGCTCATCGCCCGCCACTGCTCGGCGGGGTCGATGCCCACCAGATCGAAGCGCCAACCCTGCGGGACGAAGATGCCGAATTCCATGGGCTTCACCTTAGGCCCGAGCGACCCGCGACGGGCCGGTCGAGGGCGAGCTGCTCTGCCAGGGCAGGGCCTGCATCATGCTCAGGACGGCGACGATCGCGATGCCGAGCGCCGCGGCGGAGCCGAGCAGGGGCAGCACCACCGGCGAGAGCGCGCGGCTCACCTCGGGGACCAGACCCGCGGCCTGCGGCTGGGTCGTGATCGGGGCGTTCGCGGCGAAGAACGCGCGCGCCGACTCCGCCGGGTCGATCTCGGCAGGCGCTCGGCGCAGCGCATTCACCGGCGCGGCGGCGGCGGCTGAACCGCCCCCGGTGGCGACCGGCACCGTGACCGGCGCTGCGGCCGAGTAGCTCACCGTGAGCGGCGACGCCGGCTTGGCGGCATCCCGGACTCCGCCGGTCGTGAGCCAGTACCCCTGCTGCCCCGTCTGACGGTGGAAGTCGACGAAGGACTGCGGGAACGACCCCCAGAACGCCTGGGTGGTGGCGGTGCGGGCCGCCTGGCCCCCGCCCGTGGTCGTCACGCCGAGATACCGCGGCGTGACCATGAAGCCACCGACGCCGGCGACGTCCGCGCCGTCGATGTCGGCCAGCACGACGGTCTGCGGCGCGATCGGGTTCCACGTCGTCGTATCGTCCATCGAGGTGCCGTATCCGCTCGCGGTGCCCACGAGCCGCCCGTCACCGGAGGCGTCGAGGGTCAGTCGCGGGTCGGACACGCTCCAGTACGTCATCCCGCCGTAGAAGACGACCGTGAACGATCCCGACCACGAGATCTCGACGACCCCGTCGCGGCGGGTGCCCGTCCCTCCGTCGATCACGACCTGGTTGCCCGAGGCGCTCGCGGTCGACGACACCGACACCGGGGCACCCGTCGGGTCCTGGCACTTCGTCGCCCAGGATGCCGTGGTCCAGCCGCCGTCCGCGGTCGGCTTCTCGATCCGCACGTTCGCGTCCTGCGCGCGGTACAGCCCGTCGCCCTCCGTCCACACCCGGGAGCCCCCGGCATCGCCGGCGGCGCCGGCGCTGAGGAAGTTGCATCCCCCGGCGAACGCTCCCCCGCCCGCCTCTGCGTTGAGTCCCCACCGCAGCTGAGCGTCAGTGATCTCGCCGTCGAATCCGGCGTCGCCTGCGCCCGGGACGGTCACCACGATGTCGTCCGGACCGGCGGCCGCCGCGGGTGCGGCGGCGAGTCCGAGCACGACGGCCAGCGCGAGACCCGCCCGCAGCAGCACCCCGGGCCTCACGAGGACACCCCCGCCGTCGCCCGCTCGACCACGGGAGTCGCGGATCGCTCGGGCACAGGAGTCACGGCCGCAGCGGTCTCCGCCTTCCGCGCCTGTCGGCGCGACCGGGCGCGCACGACCGCGGTAACGAGGCTCGTCACCACCAGCGCGGCCGCCAGCGCGACGCAGACCAGCAGCAGCACGAGCACCCAGGTGGGCGCGCTCGACCCATCGGAGACGGATGCCGCGACGCTGCCGCCGCTCACCGTGACCTCGGCCTCGGCCACCGCCCCGGAACCCGCGCCGCGCAACGTGAGCAGGTGCGTGCCGTCGCGGATCTCGCGCGGGACGGGCAGCGCCGCCGCCACCTCGCCCTGCGCGCCCGCGGTGAGCGGGCCGACGGCCGTCAGGCCGTCGTCGAGCGAGGCCACGACCTGCTCGCCGGGGGTGAACCCCTGCCCGGTGAAGACGATCGAGGTGCCGGCGGCGACCGATGCCGACTCGACTCCCACCCGGACGGCCCCGGCGGATCCTTCGGTCGAAGCAGAGGCCGGCGTCGATGCGGCCGGCGCGGCGGCCCCCGCGAACGACACGGGGGTGAACGTCTCGTTGTTCGCGTTCTTCACGCCGTGCGCCCCGATGGTGATGATCCCGCAGGTCACCGTGCGGCAGTCGACCTCCGAGACCCGTCCGTCGCGGTCGTGGCTCTCGAACACGGCTCCCGGGATCACCATGCTCACCGACCACGACCCGTCCGCGCCGAGGACGCCGTTCGCGGCGCTCTCGGTCTGACCGCCCGGGAACGCCAAAAAGCGCTGATACCCGTTGTTCTCGGCCGACTCCGCGTCGGGCACGTACCGGTAGTCCTCGCCGACGACGCCCCCGGCGCTCGGTCGCCACGAGCCGCCCTCGGGGTCGTCGACCCAGCCGAAGAGCACGTAGACGCCGCCGAAGCCGTTCGGGATCGCCTGGAAGCCCGACCCCGACACGGTCACGTCGGTGGCGTACTCGGCATCCGCGGATGCCGTGCCCTGGGGACCGGTGACCGTCACGGTTCCGGCGGCCCACGCCGGGGCCGCGGCGACCACCGCACCGGCGGCGGTCAGGGCGAGGACGACCGCGGCGGCGGACAGGCGGAGGGACAGACGTTTCATGCGAGGGCTCCGGGGGTGGGGGATGTCGACGGGGCGGGGTCGGCGACGACGAGCAGCGTTCCGCGGGGTCCGTCGACGACGGCGATCGGATGCCGATAGACCCGCGTGAGCACCTCGGGGTTGAGGACGCGGCGCGGAGGACCGACGGCCACCAGACGGCCGCCCTCGAGGAGGGCGATGCGGTCCGCGTACGCGGCGGCGAGCCCGAGGTCGTGCAGGACCACGACGGCGGCTCCCCCGGCATCCACCCGCTCTCGTGTCCTGGCGAGCACACGGTGCTGATGTCGGATGTCGAGGCTCGCGGTGGGTTCGTCGAGCAGTGCGATCGCGCACTCCTGCGCGTACGCGCGCGCGAACGCGGTACGGGCCCGTTCGCCGCCCGACAACCCCGTGACCGGGCGATCGGCGAACGCGTGCACCTCGCCGGCCGCGAGCGCCTCGGCCACCGCGACGTCATCGCGGGACGCCTCCGGATGCCGCCGCCACGGCGCGCGGCCCATCCGCACGACATCGCGGACGACGAAGGGGAACGACACCTCGTTGCTCTGCGTGAGAACCGACCGACGTCGGGCGCGCTCGGCGACGGGTCGGGAATCCAGGACCGCGCCGTCGAGCTCGACGACGCCGGCCGCGGGAACACGGTCGCCCGCGAGCACCGACAGCAGCGTCGACTTGCCCGCCCCGTTGGGTCCGACGAGCACGACCAGCTCGCCCGCGGCGAGATCGAGGTCGACCGCGTCGAGCACGCGCCGACCCGCGACGTCGACGGAGATCCCGCGGGCGCGGAGCACCACCGTCATCCCCATCCTCCCGACCGACGACGCGTGCGGCGCAGGAGCCAGAAGAAGAACGGTCCGCCGATGAGGGCGGTGAGCATGCCGATCGGCAGTTCCGAGCCCGACACCGCGGTGCGCGCGGCCAGGTCGGCGGCGAGCAGCAGCACCGCACCCCCGAGCGCACTGGCGGGGAGCAGCAGCCGGTGTCCCGGCCCGAGCACCATGCGCATGAGGTGGGGCACGACGAGTCCGACGAAACCGATGATCCCACAGAAGGCCACGGCCGCGCACGTGAGCAGGGCGATCACGACGATCGCGACGACGCGGAGCCGCTCCACCCGCACTCCCAGGTGCTCCGCCTGCCGCTCCCCGAGCGCGAGGAGGTCGAGGCTGCCGGCGAAGAAGAGGCACACGGCGATGCCGACGACGGCCAACGGCGCCACGACGGCGAGGTCGTCCCAGCGCGTGCCGTTGAGCGACCCGAGCTGCCAGAAGACGATCTGCTCCCGCTGCTGCGTCGACCCGAGGTACGTGAACAGCGCGATCGCCGCCCCGCCGACCGCGTTGACCGCGATGCCCGTGAGCACGAGGGTCACGACCTCTGTGCGTCCGTCCGACCGCGCGGAGACGTAGACGATCACGGTGGCGGCGAGCCCGCCCGCGAAGGCGAGCGCGGGGAGGGTGAGGGGCCCGAGGAAGCCGAGCCCGAAGACGATGGATGCCGATGCCCCCACCGCCGCACCCGAGGAGACGCCGATGACACCCGGCTCGGCGAGCGGATTGCGGAACACCCCCTGCATGACGACCCCGGCCGTGGCGAGCGTCGCCCCGACGAGGACCGCCATCAGGATCCGGGGCAGACGGATGAGCCATAGCGTCGCCTCGCCGTTGACGTGCTCCATGGCAGCGCCCGGCGCGACGGACAGGAAGCCCACGCCCAGGGCGCGCACCGCGTCGTTCCACGCCCGCGCGAACGCCCCCAGCACCTGATCGGGCGGGATCGACAGCTGCCCACTGCCGGCCGACACGACCGCGAGCACCACGAGCGCGACGGCGAGCGACGAGAACACGGCCGGGACGCGGATCGAGACCCGGGACCGCGGCGCCGCGACCGGCGCGGCCGCGACGGCCGTCATCCGGCGGCCTCGGGCCCGTACACGGCGACGGCGAGCGCGTCGAGCACGTCGGCCGCGGCAGGGCCGAAGCTCAGCACCGTGGTGTCGGACATGTCGACGATGCGGCGGTGGCGTCCGGCATCCGTCTGGGCGACCGCGGGGAGGTGCTCGACGAGCCCGTCCACCCCGCCGACGGACTCGAGGCCCTTCGTCATCATGATGAGCAGGTCGGGGTTCGCGTCGACGAGGGCCTCGTCGGTGATCGGCCGCATTCCCGTCCAGCCGATCTCTCCGGCCACGTCGACGCCCCCGAGCGCCTCGATCAGGCTGTCGGCGCCGGACTCCTCGCCGAACAGGTAGTACACCCCCGACTGGCCGCGGACGTAGAGGAACATCATGCGCACCTTGCGCGCGGGGTCGGTCGGTGCGACGTCGGCGATCTGCGCGATCTTGGCGTCCACCGCCGCGGTGGTGCGCGCGGCGAGCGCGGCGGCGCGCGAGGGGACACCGAGGGCCGCGCCGACCTGTTCGATGAGCGACCCGATGTTCTCGAGCGAGCGGTGCGAATCGACGACCACGACGGGGATGCCGGCATCCCGCATCTGCAGGATGGTGTCCCACGGTCCGAGGCTCGTGTCGGTCAGGATCACCGTGGGGGCGGCGTCGAGGATCGCCTCGGCGTTGAGGTCGTGGCCGTTCTCGGTGACCACGGGCAGGTGGGCGGCCTCGGGGAAATCGGTGGAGACGTCGCGCGCCACGACCTGGTCGCCCAGGCCGAGCTCGAAGACGATGCGCGAGAGCGATCCGTAGATGTCGAGCGTGAGGATGCGCGTGGTGTCGGTGATCGTCACGGCGGTGCCCTGCGAGTCGGTGAGCGTCACGGGCAGCGTCTGGGCCCCGTCGGTGACGGGCGTCACGGGCGCCGCGGCCGCGATCGCCGTCGACGGACCCTCCCACGCCAACGGGTCGGCGAGGGGTGTCACCTCGGCCAACGGCGGCGTGGCCGCGGCGGTCTCCCCGTGTCCGGGGGCGGCGGTGCAGGCGCTCAGGCCGAGCGCCACGGTCAGCGCGAGCGCGAGCGCGGCGGGGCCGCGCGTCGTTCGACGGATCATGAAACGAACCTCCAAGTAAGGTAAGCCTACCCTTAACATTGCCTGAGATCCGACTTCATGGTTAGGTAACCCTAACCTGCCTTCCAGCACCTCACCGGGGTGCGCCGCGGCCTGCCCGCGGGACTCGTCGGAGGGCGGAGAAGGGAACGAACGTGGACTCCTCCACGCACAGATACCGGTTCGCCCGCGTCACCGCCGCCAGCCTCGCGGCGGCGGCGCTGGCCCTCGGCGGCGCGCTCGTCGCCGCCCCCGCGCACGCCGTCGGGACGACCATCGACGACGCCGTCTTCCGCTGGGGACTGAACGCCGAGGCGAACGCGGCCGCGTTCGCCCCCGGGACGGTCAACCTGCTGTCGGCCGGAATCGTCACCGCCGACTCGTCGGCCGACCGCGTCACGGCGACGAACTGGAAGCAGAGCGACGGCAACACGCGGATCCTGAAGCTGCAGGCCGACGGCAGCTACGCCGCCGCCACCTTCGCGGGCCTGCGCACCGACGCGAACGGCACCACCCTCACCACCGGCAACGGCCTGAACTCGGGGCACATCGCCGAGATCACCGGCGGCACCGGGACGGTCGACGTGGATGCCCGCACCGCCGAGATCCAGTGGACCGGGTCGTTCACCTCGGCGTTCTACTCGGGCATGACCCGTTCGTGGATCACCGACCCGAAGCTGACCGTCGCGAGCGACGGCACCGGCACCGTCACCGCCACGCTCGGCGGCTACGGCACCTCGATGGACGACCCCGACAAGTTCGAGGCGCTGACCCCGGTGGCGAACGTGGTCATCGCGACCCTCACGGGCGTGGATGTCACACCGACCGGCTTCACCGTGACCCCCGACTACCTCGGTCGCACCGTCACCCTGCCGGCCGGATCGGTCGCGCAGGTGACCACGGGCACCACCGCCGGCGCGTTCCCGCAGTCGTTCGTCGACTTCCAGATCGCGACCGGCCAGGGCTCGTACTGGTACTCCTCGGGCGGGTCCGCCGACTCGCGCAAGCCCGCGAGCGCGCTCTCGGTCGCCTATGCGGCAGCGCCCGCGGCATCCACGCCCACCGTCACCGTGTCGAAGACCACAGGAATCGCTCAGGGCGAGACCGTCACCGTCACGGGAAGCGGGTTCCTCCCGTCGGGCACCGCCACTAACGGGGTGCGCCCGCCCCTGGCCGGACAGTTCAGCGGCACGTACGTCGTGTTCGGCAAGTTCGCCGACACGCGGCAGCCCTCGGCCGGGGCCGCGTCGTCGGCGCGTTCCGTGATCGCGCAGAAGTGGGCGGTCCCCGCCGCGAGCATGGCCACGATCGGCGGCGCCGGCAGCGGAGCGATCGAGCTGACGGCCGACGGCACGTTCTCGGTCGACCTCGCCCTCACCACCACCGAGGCGCAGAACCTCGCCGCGGGACGCTTCGGCATCTACACGTATGCCGGCAGCGGCACCGTGTACGCCCCGTTCGAGACGTTCACGCCGATCTCGTTCGCGTCCTCCTCCGACGTGATCGTCGAGGTGCCGGCGTGGGTCGACGCCCCGACCGGCTCGTTCGGCTGGGCGTTCGACGGCTCCTCCCCGGCCAGCCTCGGCACGGCGGTGCAGGACGGCGAGAACTTCACGGCATCCGGGACGCTGACGAACATCGTCGTGACCGACACGCGCGCCGGAGGCACCGCCCCGTACTCGTGGAGCATCTCGGGGCAGGTCGGCGACTTCGCCTCCCCCGCGGGCGACTCGTTCGCCGGTGACCTGCTCGGGTGGAAGCCCAAGGTCGTGACGGCCGGACAGAGCGTCGCCGCCGGCGCAGAGATCGCGTCGACCCGCCTCGGCGGCACGGGCCTCGGAGCGTCGCGCGTGCTCGCGTCGTCGACCGCGGCAGCCAGCGCCACCATCGGAGCCGACCTGACGCTCGTGATCCCCGGCACGACCCCCGCGGGCGACTACACCGCGAAGCTCACCATCACCGCCCTGCAGTGACCCTCACGACGGGGACTCCGGCACGCGCCGGCGTCCCCGTCGTCCGTTCCCGAGAAAGCCCGCCCGTGCTCCGACGCCTCCCCCTTCCCGCCGCCCTCATCGGCACCCTGCTGCTCGGCCTCGCGTTCGCCGGGCCGACGCCCGCGACCGCTGCCGCCGGCGGCGTCGCCTGGACCGTCCAGACCGCCGACAACGACCACGGCACGGGCCGCGCGAACTTCACGTACGACGCCGTCGACCCCGGAACCGTGATCTCCGACGCCATGACCGTGGTCAACACCGGCACCGAGCCCCTCCCCCTCGCCGTGTACGCGGCCGACGCCTTCACGGCATCCACGGGCGAGATCGACGTCCTCGTCGACGGGCAGCCGTCGCGCGACGCGGGGACGTGGGTGTCGGTCGACGCGAGTTCGCTCTCCCTGTCCCCGGGCGAGTCCGCGGTGGTGCCTTTCACCATCGCGGTGCCCGCCGACGCGCGCCCCGGCGATCACGCCGCGGGCATCGTCACCTCGCTCACGAGCACCGACCCCGCGTCGACCCTGTCCGTCGACCGGCGTCTCGGGACCCGCATCAACCTCCGCGTCACCGGTGAGCTGGCCCCCGCGGCGGTGGTGTCAGCGGCGTCCGCGCGGTACAAGGCCTCCTGGAACCCGTTCGAATCGGGCCGCCTCGTGGTCGAGTACACCCTCGAGAACACCGGCAACACGCGGCTGACGGGCTCGGAGACGATCGCGACGGCGGGCCTGTTCGGGGCCCGCAGCGCTCCGGCCCAGCTGACCGAAGTGCTCCCCGGATCGACCGTGGAGATCGCCCGCGAGATCCCGGTGTTCTCCCTCGGGTGGGTCGGCGGCTCGGTCGAGCTGACGCCCGAGGCGGTCGGCCTCGGCGCCGCTTCGCTCGCTCCGGTGACGGCCGCGTTCTCGGCCGCCGCCCCGCCGTGGAGCCTCTACGCGCTGCTGGCCGCGATCCTCGCCGCCGCGCTCACGACCGTGCTCATCGTGCGGCGACGGCGGAACGCGGCGGGGAGCGCCGCGGTGTCCGTGGGCGACGCGCCGGCTCAGGCCGACTGAGCCGCCTTCGCGCGCGACAGGTCGACGAAGAGCTCGGTGTTGAACCGGTAGGCCACGAGCACTTCGTCGATGACGCGTTCCTTCTCGGCCGCGTCCCAGGGCGCGGCATCCAGCTGCTCGCGGTAGACGTTCTTGAAGGCCTCGGGGTCGGCGATGTCGCCGAACAGGTAGAACCCGACGCCGTTCGTGCCGAAGCCGAAGCGGCGCTGCATGAGCCGGCCGATGAACTGCCCGCCGGAGAGGTCGCCGAGGTACCGCGTGTAGTGGTGCGCCACGAATCCGCCCGGCCACGTGACGGCGACTCGGCGGATCCGCGCGACGTACGCCTGGGTCGTCGGCAGCGGCAAGATGCGCTCGCGCCAGTCGGCGCCGATGAGGAACTCCAGGTCGGCCTCGAGCGCGGGGAGGCGCGTGAGCTTGTCGCTGAGGAACACGGATGCCACCGGGTCGACACGCATGCGCTCGGTGGCCGCTTCGAGCGCCTCGTAGATGAACCAGTGCTGGGCGACGAGGGCGACGTAGTCCTCTCGCGTGCCCGAGCCGTTCATGAGGTCCGTCATGAAATCCGCACCCTCGCTCGAGGAGTGCGCGGTGCGCGAGCGCTCGCGCAGGGCGGTGGAGAAGGAGAGGACGTCGCTCATGCGGCCATCATACGCAAAAGGTTAGGTAAGCTCACCTTTATTCGAGCGGTCAGTGCGGTCGCGGGACGACACCGAGGCGCCGACATGCCTCGTCGTACAGGGCCACGATCTCCCGGCGCACCTCCGCACGTTCGGTGATCGTCCCGCCGAGCCACCCGACCCGCAGCGCCACCGCGTCGGCACCCACGGTCCACTCCCCGCCGTCGCCGTCGAAGCCGGTCATGACGGCCATGTCCACCGCCGGATCGGGGCCGAACGCCCGGGCGATGAGGACGTTGTCGTCGCGGTGGTCGTCGTTCATGTGCGCGAGGACCGCACGGCGGACCTCCGGGGCGAATCCGTGGCTCATTAGGCAACCCTAACTTCACTGGCCCCTCCGCGCGGTCGGCGCCGAGCCCGCCTCGCTCAGCCCCGGAACGCGGCCAGCCGCTGGTGCATCACCGCGACGGCGTCGGCGTTGTCGTCGATGAGCACGCTGTGTCGTCCCAGCGGAGCGGCGACGGCACCCAACGTGCCGCTGCCGGCGAACATGTCCAGCACCCGGTCACCCGGACGACTGGATGCCTGGACCATCCGCCGCAGCACACCCTCCGGCTTCTGCGTCGGGTAGCCCGTCTTCTCGCGGCCCGTGGTCGGCACGATCGTGTGCCACCAGACATCGGTCGGGAGCTTGCCGCGCGCCGCCTTCTCGGGGGTCACGAGGCCGGGCGCCATGTACGGCTCGCGGTCCACGGCATCCGAGTCGAAGAAATAGGCGGCCGGGTTCTTCACGTAGACGAGGATCGTCTCGTGCTTCGTCGGCCAGCGGCGCCGGGTCTTCGCGCCGTAGTCGTACGCCCAGATGAGCTCGTTGAGGAACCGATCGCGGCCGAACAGCGCGTCGCACATGACCTTGGCGTAGTGCACCTCGCGGTAGTCCAGGTGCAGGTACAGGGTGCCGTCCTCGGCGAGCAGCCGCCACGCCTCCTCGAGACGCGGCTCCAGGAACGCCCAGTAGTCGTCGAAGCGGTCGTCGTACGTGCGCAGGTCGCCGCGCAGCCGCGCGTACTCGCGACCGTGGAACCCGCGGTGGACCACCGGCACCGGCGCCGGCTCCTCGCCGGGGAAGACGAGCATCGCCGGATCGTGGGGCGGCTCGGATGCCAGGACCAGGGGTTCCTCGGCATCCGGGGTCCCGTCCGCCGCGGGAGCCCGGAGCGCCGACTCGACCGCCTTGGAACGCGTACGCCCGGTGTTGAACGGCGGGTCGAGGTACACGAGGGTGAAGGAGCCGTCCGCCAGGGCCGGGGTCACCGCGAGATTGTCGGCGTGGTGGATGTCGACGGTGCCGTGATCGAGCACGCCGTCCAGGGTCGTTTCGCTCACGGAACGCGCTGCAGCCACGCGTCGGTGTCGAACTTCGACGCCACGAGAGCTTCGGCCTCGGCGTACTCCTCGTCGGTGACATGCCCGGTGGTCGCCCCGTACAGAGTGGTGAAGGTGTCGATGAACCGCTGGATCACGGCATCCCGGGCCAGGCCCGTCTGACTGCGGAGCGGGTCGACGCGCTTCGCCGCCGAGACGGTGCCCTTGTCGCTGAGCTTCTCGCGGCCGATGCGCAGCACCTCGGTCAGCACCTGGCCGTCCATGTCGTAGCTGAGGGTCGCGTGGTGGAGGACGCCACCGTTGGCCAGGCGCTTCTGCGCGGCGCCGCCGATCTTGCCGTGGGGACCGGCGATGTCGTTGAGCGGCTGGTAGACCGCGTCGATGCCGAGCGAGCGCAGCGCCTGCAGCACCCAGTCGTCGAGGAACGCGTAGGAGTCGGCGAAGGTCATCCCCGCCACCAGCGACGCGGGGACGTACAACGAGTACGTCACGATCGAGTTGGCCGCCATGAGCATCGCTCCGCCGCCGGAGATCCGGCGCACGACGTCGAAGCCGTGCTTCGCGGCGCCCTCGGGGTCGACCTCGTTGCGCAGCGACTGGAACGAGCCGATGACGACGGCGTTCTCGTTCCACTCCCACAGGCGCAGCGTGGGCTTGCGCAGGCCCGCGCCCACGCGGGCGGTGAGCACCTCGTCGAGCGCCAGGTTCATGCGCGGCGACACGGGCGCGTCGTGCACGACCTCCCACTCGAAGTCGCCCCAGCCGGGCGCGGTGACGAGCGCGCGGCGGATCGCCGTGGCCACCGACTCGGGCGTGAAGCCGAGGAGCTGGGCGCCCTCCGGGAGCGCGGCCCGGATCGCCGCGGCGATCGTGGGGACGTCCGACTCGACGGGCAGGCCGTTGACGGCCGCGTCGATGTCATCCAGTGCGTCGTCGGGCTCGAGGAAGAAGTCGCCTGCGAGGTGGAAGCCGGCGATGCGACCGTCGCGCTCCTCGAGGTCGACCACGACCAGCTTTCCCCCGGGGACCTTGTACTCGCCGTGCATGCCTCCAGCCTACGGCGGGCCCGCACCGTCCGCGGCGGCGCGGGAACAGGGCCTGCGCCGGCAACAGGCGGATCCGGCGCGAATCGGCCTGTTCCCGCGGCATCCCCTGTTCTCGGAACATGGATGCCGCGCGCTCATCGCGGCACCGGGACCACCGATGCACGCCCGGTTCAGTCGCGCGACGGGAACCGCGCGTCGAGCCACGCGGCCAGGTCCGCGCGCACCTCGGCCTGCTGGGCTTCGGCGAAGATCTCGTGCCGCGCGCCGGGGTAGACGAGGGTCGTGACGTCGGTGAAGCCCGACCGGTTCCGGTACGCGTCGGCCAGGAGGTGCACGCTGCGGGGGCCGCCGACGGTGTCGTCGCGTCCGACCAGCAGAAGGGTCGGGATGTCTCGCCCGAGGTCGCGCCGGGGCTTTCCGATCAGCTTCGCGGTCTCGATCGGGCCGAACAGGCGCAACAGCGGCGTCGAGGTCGTCAGGGGGTCGGCGAGGAAGTCCCGGCCCACCTGCTCGACGCTGGACAGCCATTCCATCCCCGTGCCCTTCAGGTGCTTCCACGGGGCGTTCAGGTCGCCGGAGTTCAGGGCACCGGGCCAGCGGAGCGCGGATCCGCTCAGGACGAGGGCGTCATAGGCATCCGGATGCCGGTCCACGAGCATCTGCGCGAGGAACGAACCCCACGAGTGCCCGAGGAGGATCAGCGGCAGATCGGGGTGGGTCTCGCGGATGATCTGGGTGAGGGTCCACACCGCGTCGCGGGCGGCGCCGAGCCCGCCGGGTCCGAGGCGGCCGAGCTTGCCGTGGTCGCCGTTCCACTGCCGGAGGCCGGTGCGACCGTGACCGCGGTGGTCGTCGGCGTAGACGGTGTAGCCGTCGGCGACGAGGGCGTCGATCAGCGCGCCGTAGCGCCCGGCGTGTTCACCCACCCCGTGCAGCAGCTGGACGACGGCCCGCGGGGACTCCGCCTCGTGGACGTCGTACACGATGGGGATGCCGTAGGCGTCGACGAACTCGGGCATGCGCAGAGTCTAGGGGCGCGATCCCGGCCGGAAAACGATCGAACGAACCGTTAGCAAGACTAATGAGCTATGCTAACTATCGAGCATCATGAACGAACGCGTCGACGAATCCCCCCGATCCGGCCCGCGTGACGAGCTCCACAGCCCGACCTCCGAGCTGCGGATGGCCACGTTCCGCCTCGCCCGCCGTCTGCGCGCCCAGCGCGCGGTCGACACCATGAGCGACGGGCAGTTCGCGGTGCTCGCGGCGCTCTCCATCCACGGCGAGCACACGCTCGGCCAGCTCGCGGATCGTGAGCGCGTGACCGCTCCCTCGATGAACCGCACGGTGTCGCTCCTCGAGGAGGCGGGCTACCTCACCCGCACCCCCGACGACGACGACCGCCGCAAGGTGACGATCGCACTGACGGATGCCGGTCGCCTCGTCGTCGCCGAGACCGTGCGGCGCCGCGACGCCTGGCTCGAGGAGGCCCTCGCCGCCCTCGACGAGGACGAACGGCGGACACTGGCGGCCGCGGCCGAGATCATGCGAAAGGTGGCAGACACATGAGTGCGATGTTCCGCTCGTTCTCGGTCTACAACTACCGCGTCTGGTTCATCGGCGCCCTCGTGTCGAACATCGGCGCGTGGATGCAGTCCACCGCCCAGAACTGGGTCGTCCTCACCGAGCTCACCCCGGGCGACGCGGCCGCGATGGGCGTGACCATGGCGCTGCAGTTCGCGCCGCCCCTGCTGCTCGTCGGCGTCACCGGATGGGTCGCCGACCGCTTCGACCGCCGCAAGCTCATCATGTGCACGCAGAGCGCCATGCTGCTCCTGGCCATCGCGCTCGGCACCCTCCTGCTCACTGGCGTCATGACGCTGCCGCTGATGTTCGGGTTCGCCCTGGCACTCGGCCTCATCACCGCCTTCGACAACCCCGCGCGGCAGGCCTTCGTCTCCGACCTGGTCGCCCGGGAGAACGCCTCCAACGCCGTGGCCCTCAACGCCGCGTCGTTCAACACCGCACGGTTGATCGGCCCCGCCGTCGCGGGTCTCATGATCGTCGCGGTCGGAACGGGCTGGGTCTTCCTCGCCAACGCCGTGACCTTCCTCGGGATGATCACCGCTCTGCTCCTCATGCGCCCGCACGAGCTGGTCACCCACCACCGCGGCGGGGGCCCCGCGCGACTCGCGGATGGATTCCGCTACGTCGCGAAGCGGCCCGACCTCGTGGTCACGTTCGCGATGGTGTTCCTCCTCGGCGCCTTCGGCATGAACTTCCCGATCTTCGCCTCCACCATGGCCCTCGAGTTCGGACGCGGAGCCGACGGCTTCGGCGTCCTCAGTTCGTTCGTCGCGATCGGCTCGCTCGCGGGCGCCCTCCTCGCGGCCCGCCGTGAGCGCGCCCGCTTGCGCGTCGTGATCGTGGGCGCAGGCGGTTTCGCGGTGGCATCCACGCTGTCCGTCCTCGCTCCGAGCTACGAGACGTACGCGGCGACGCTCGTCCTCACCGGGTTCTGCGTCGTGACCATGCTCACCACGGCGAACGGGTACGTGCAGACCACCACCGATCCGGCGCTCCGTGGACGCGTGCTCGCGCTGTACATGGCGATCCTGCTCGGCGGGACGCCCGTGGGCGCACCGATCGTGGGGTGGGTCGCCGAGGCGTTCGGCCCGCGTTACGCGATCGCCCTGGCCGCGATCGTCGCGTTCCTCGCGTGCGGCATCGGCGTCGCGTGGACGCTCGCGTCGGGCCGTGTGCACAAGCACGAGACGAAGCGGTTCCGGTTGACGCTCGACGAGACGCGCCCGATCACGACCGTCGCGCCCGAACCGGAGGACTTCAGCGACGAGATCGCCGGCACGACGCCGATCCCGCTGCCGGCAGAGCGCTCACCGCGCTCCTCCGCTCCGGGACGACCGGCGGGTCCGGGACGCCCGGTGGGGGCGGCACCGCACGCCCGCCCCTCGGCCTGAGCACCGCGCCGCGCTCAGACGTAGAAGCCGTGCGCCTCGAGAACGGCGACCGCGGCCTCGCGCCCCGAGACCTGCAGCTTCGCGTAGATCGACCGGAGCTGCGACTTCACGGTGTTCAGCGACACCTCGAGCTCCTCGGCGATCTGCGGCAGGCTGCGCGGACCGCGCAGCGCCAGCGCCAGCCGCTCCTCCCGGGGGCTCAGGTTGGGAAGCGGTGGCCGGTGGTCGTGCGTCGGCACGAGGGCGAGCATCCCCGCCACGCGGGCGACCCTGTCCTCGGAGCCCGGGTGCTGCGTCGCCATGCGGTCCAGCAGCACGAGCAGATCCGCCTGGGGAAGAGTGAGGTACGGCGTGAGCGAACCGCCCAACGACTCGGAGAGGTGGAAACCCTCGGAGAATGCGGCGTCGGCCGCGGTGTCGTTGCCCAGGCGCGCGTGCGCCACGGCGCGGCGCAGCAGCAGCGGCGTGAGCGTACGGACGCAGTGCTGCGTGCCCATGCGAATGCACGGATCCGTCGACTCGAGCACCTCCCGCTCACGGCCGAGCGCGATGAGGGCGGCGGCGCGCTGCATGTCGAAGCACAGCGCGTGCCCGGGCGGTGAGATACGCCCCTCCAGAACCGCCAGGGCGCGGCGCGGCTCACCGCGGGCCAGCAGCAGGTCGGCGTACACCCCCTGCGCGAACCCCCGCACCATGCTGTGCCCGGAGTGCGACTCGGTCCCGCCGGCCAGGGCGGCCACCAGCACCATCCCCTCGGCGTATTCGCGTCGGATGAGAGCGCTCATAGCCCGGGCGGTCCGGGCCGAGTACTGCCAGTACGGATCGTGGGGTGCGCCGTCGCGCAGGTCCTCCGCCGTCCGGTCCATGGCCTCGGCATCGAGGGCCGCCGAGGCGACGAGGATGCGCGCGAGCAGCTGATCGTAGTCGGGGTGCACGGTCTCCCACCCGGACCCGGATGCCAGCTCCTCGCACACGCGCAGGCTCTCGCTCGCCAGGATGTACTCGCCGTTGATGGCGGCGGCGAGACTGCGCACCGCGTGGGCACGGAACGTGCTCTCGGCGTCGTCGGAGTAGGCGAGGGCGGAGGCGGCGTACTCCCCGGCCCGGCGCGGCCACCCCGCCGCGGCGTAGACCTCGGCGACGGCCGAGAAGAGGCGCGACCGTGTCGTCGGGTCGACCCGGCCCGGCGCCCGCATCCGACCGTCCGCGAAATGCCGGTCGATGAGGCGGAGGCCGTCGTCGATGCGATCGAGCCGTGCGCGGGCGATCAGCAGCCCCTCGAGCGTTTGCGCGCTGGCATCCACCCAGACGCGGGGGGCGGGGCCGGCCTCGATATCGGCGAGGAAACGCAGGTCGGCGACGTCGGGCGCCGGAGCGGTGGGGAGGACCCCCCGGACCACCCGCTCCGCCACGGCTTTGACGTTCATCAGGGACGACGATGCGATCACGACCTGCTCCCCATTTTCCGATGCTAAATCACGCCGACGGATGGTTCGGCCGGATCGCACCACGAATGCCTCTTCCGGCGCGGGTTTTCGCTAGATAAGCTAGCGATATGGACGAACGCATGGCCGGCCGCCGTTGGGCGGGACTCGTTTTCATCAGCATCGCCGTCTCGCTGATCATCGTCGACTCGACGATCGTCAACGTCGCCGTCCCCTCGATCGTCGAGGACCTCGGGATCTCCTCGACCGAGGTCCAATGGGTGCAGGAGGCGTACACCCTCGTCTTCGCCTCCCTGCTGCTGGTGTTCGGCAGCCTGGCCGATCGATTCGGCCGACGACGGCTCATGCTGCTCGGCGTGGCGATCTTCGTCGTCGCCTCGATCGCCGCGGCCGTCGCGCCCACCGGCGGGCTGCTCATCCTGTCGCGGCTCGTCCAGGGCGTCGGCGGATCGATGATCCTCCCCACGACCCTGTCGCTCATCAACGCGACATTCCGCGGGCGTGAGCGCGGCATCGCGTTCGCCGTGTGGGGATCCACGATCGGAGGCATGGCGGCCGTCGGGCCGCTGCTCGGCGGCTGGCTGACCACCTCGTTCTCGTGGCGCTGGGCGTTCGGGATCAACATCCCCCTCGGCATCCTCATCGTCATCGGCGTGCTCTTCACGGTGGCGGAATCGCGCAGCGACCGGCGCGAGACCATCGACGGCGTCGGAGCCCTCCTGTCGGTGCTCACGATGGCGCCCCTGGTCTTCGGCCTGATCGAGGGCCGAACCTACGGCTGGTGGACGGTCGACCAGACGCTCCAGGTCGGCGACTGGCAGTGGCCGTGGTCGCTCTCCCCCGTGCCGATCGCCTTCGCGGTCGCGCTGGTCGCCCTGGCGGCCTTCATCGCGTGGGGAGTCCACCGCCGGCGGCGCGGGCGCTCGACACTCCTCGCCCTCGGCCTGTTCCGCATCGCGTCTTTCCGAAACGGCAACATCGCCGCCGCGGTCGTCTCCCTCGGGGAGTTCGGCATCATCCTCGCCCTTCCCCTCTGGCTGCAGTTCGTCGTCGGCTTCGACGCACTGCAGACCGGCCTCCTCCTGCTCTCGCTGGCCATCGGGTCGTTCGTGGCGAGCGGGATCGCCGGCGCCCTGAGCGGTCGCGTCGCACCGGTGTGGATCGTTCGCGCGGGTCTCCTCGCGGAGATCATCGGAGTCGCCGGCGTCGCCTTCACGATCGGACCGGATGCCACGTGGGGACCCCTCATCCCCTTCCTGTTCGTCTACGGCGTCGGGGTGGGCCTGGCCACCGCGCAGCTCACGGGCGTCGTGCTGGCGGAGGTCCCGCCCGCAGAGAGCGGCGCCGCGTCCGGCACGCAGTCCACCTCCCGCCAACTCGGCGCGGCGCTCGGCGTCGCCATCCTCGGGACCGTCCTGTTCTCGACCACCTCGAGCGTGCTGACCTCCGCCCTCGACGACCGGGGGCTGCCCGCCGATCAGCGGGATCAGGTCGTGTCGCAGGTGGTCGACAGCGCGGGCGCGGCGATCGTCGGGCTCGAGCAGTCGCCGCAGACGCAGGACCTCGCGGCGGACGCGCGGACGGCGTTCAGCGACGGAACGAAGGCCGCCGCCTTCACCGCAGCCGGATTCCTGACGCTCGGACTCGTGTCGACGCTCACGCTCGGCGCCGCCGCGAGCGGGCGCGGCAGCCGCCAGGAGGAAGAGGAGCAGGCGCGCCGCTGAGCGGGCGCGACAGAACCTCAGCGATCCGCGCCGGATCAGCGGCATCCACGCGGTTCGGACTGAGGTTGCGCGGAGCACTGACGCTGCGCGCCCCGCGTCAGACGCGGGCATCCACCCCGTCGGCGACCGGCACCAGGCGCGTCAGCTGCGTGACGTGCCGGGGCTCGAGCTCGGCGAGGCTCGAGACGCCGAGCAGCGCCATCGTGCGCTCGATCTCGCTGCGGAGGATCGCGATCGTCCGGTCGACGCCCTGACGACCCCCGGCCATGAGGCCATAGAGGTAGGCGCGGCCGATGAGCGTGAACTTCGCGCCGAGGGCGATGGATGCCACGATGTCGGCGCCGTTCATGATGCCGGTGTCGACCATGACCGTCGCGTCCTTGCCGACCTCGCGCACGACGTGCGGCAGGAGCCGGAAGGGGATCGGCGCGCGGTCGAGCTGGCGTCCGCCGTGGTTCGAGAGGACGATGCCGTCGACACCGAGGTCGACCAGGCGGGCCGCGTCGGTGACGTTCTGCACGCCCTTCACGACGAGCTTGCCCGGCCACATGCCGCGGATGATGTCGAGGTCGTCGTAGCTGATCGTCGGGTCCATCGCGGCGTTCAGCAGCTCGCCGACGGTGCCGCCGGTCGTGCTGAGGGAGGCGAACTCGAGCTTGGGCGTGGTGAGGAAGTCGTACCACCACCACGGACGCGGAATGGCGTTGACGATCGTGCCGAGCGTGAGCTGCGGCGGGATCGAGAAGCCGTTGCGCTTGTCGCGGAGGCGGGCCCCGGCGATGGGGGTGTCGACCGTGAACTGCAGGGTGTCGAACCCGGCCGCAGCCGCCCGCTCGACGAGACCGTACGAGATCTCGCGCTGCTTCATGACGTAGAGCTGGAACCAGTTGCGTCCGACGGGGTTCGCCGCCTTCACGCCCTCGATCGAGGTCGTCCCGAGGGTCGAGAGGGTGAACGGGATGCCGGCGGCCGCCGCCGCGGAGGCCCCGGCGGTCTCGCCCTCGGTCTGCATCAGGCGCGTGAACCCGGTCGGGGCGATGCCGAACGGCAGGGCCGACGGGCCGCCGAGGATTTCGCAGGACGTGTCGACGTTCGCCGCCGGCCGCAGGATGTCGGGGTGGAACTCGACGTCCTCGAAGGCGCGGCGGGCGCGGTCGAGCGAGAGCTCGCCCTCAGCGGCACCGTCGGTGTAGTCGAACGCGGCCTTGGGCGTGCGACGCTTCGCGATCGTGCGGAGATCGGCGATCGTCAGCGCCGCGTCGAGACGGCGCTTGCGGGCGTCGAGCTCGGGCTTCTTGAACTGCATGAGCTCGAGGAGCTCGCCGACCTTGGGCAGCTGGCGCTGAACCATGGAGTCTCGCTTTCGTGTGGTCTGACCACAGACTACGCCGGTTCCGCGACGACGGAGCCGCGGGGCGTGTATCGGACAGGGGGGAACGCGTGCGCGACGCGCACGCGCAGATCTTCGAGGGTCGCGTCGGCGCCGAAGCACCCGAGCGCGCGGGCCTGCACGAGGACGTTGCCGAGCGCCGTGGCCTCCACGGGCCCGGCCAGCACGGGCACGCCCGCACGGTCGGCGGTCGCCTGGCACAGCAGCGCGTTGCGCGCGCCACCGCCCACGAGGTGGATGACGTCGACCTCGCGGCCCGCCAACCCGCCCGCGGTGCGCACGGCCCGAGCGAACGCGGCCGCGATGCTCTCGACGATGATGCGCGCGAACATCGGCCGCCCGGCACGGCCCGGGCGATCGGCGCCGATCAGCGCCGCGATGCGTCCGGGCATGTCGCCCGGGGCCGCGAGCTCGGGGGCGTTCGCGTCGAACAGGCGCGCGGGCGGCGACACCGCGCCGGCCGAGGCGAGGAGCAGCGGGAGGTCGATCGGGGCACCGTCCTCCTCCTCCCACGCGCGCACGGTCTCGCTCAGCAGCCACAGTCCGGTGACGTTGTGGAGGAAGCGTACGCGCCCGTCGACGCCGCCCTCGTTGGTGAAGTTCGCCTCGCGGGCGGCATCCGTCACGATCGGCTCCGGGAGTTCGAGCCCCACGAGCCCCCACGTGCCGCACGAGATGTAGGCGGCGTTCGGCGTCGACAGCGGCACCGCGACGATCGCCGACGCCGTGTCGTGCGATCCGACCGCGACGACCGGGATCGCCCCGAGCTCGGCGGGGGTCTCCCCGATCACCTGACCCGGGTTGACCAGCGGAGGCAGAACGGATGCCGGGATGCCGAGCGCCTCGGCGAGGGCCGAGTCCCACTCCCCTGTGCGCACGTCGAGGAGCCCCGTCGTCGAGGCGTTGGTGCGTTCGGCGACCGCGCGGCCCGTGAGGCGCTCCGCGATGAGATCGGGGATGAGGACGCTCACCTCCGCTTCGCCGACGCGCGGGTCGGCGGCGTACTGGTAGAGGGTGTTGAACGGCAGGAACTGCAGGCCGTTGCGCCGGTACAGCTCCTCGAACGGAATCGCCGCGTGAACGGCATCCACTCCCCGCGCGGTGCGCGCATCACGGTAGTGGAACGGCTCGGCGAGCATCTCCCCGCCGCGCAGCAGGCCGTAGTCGACCGCCCACGAGTCGATGCCCACGCTCTCGATCGCCGGCTCCCGCTTCAGTGCCTCGACGAGCCCCGCGCGCACGTGCCCCCACAGCGCCTCGACGTCCCAGTGCCAGCCGTCGGCGCGCTCGACCGGTCCGTTCGGGAAGCGCGCGACCTCCTCGAGCGTGAGCGTGTCGTCGCCGACCCGGCCGATCATCACCCGCCCGCTCGTCGCGCCGAGGTCGACGGCCGCGACGGCGCGGACGGTGCCCGGCACCCCCGCGACCGACACGGAACCGCTCATCGCAGGAACGCCGCGGCGACGCCCGAGTCCACGGGGATGTGGAGACCTGTCGTGCGGGACAGCTCGGGCCCGGTGAGCACGTACACCGCGTCGGCGACGTTCTCGGGCACGACCTCGCGCTTGAGGATCGTGCGGTTGGCGTAGAACTGGCCGAGGTCCTCTTCCTTCACGCCGTACGTCGCGGCGCGATTCGCGCCCCAGCCGGCGGCGAAGATGCCCGAGCCGCGTACGACACCGTCGGGGTTGATGCCGTTCACCCGCACGCCGTGCTCGCCGAGCTCGACCGCGAGGAGGCGCACCTGGTGCGCCTGGTCGGCCTTGGTCGCGGAGTACGCGATGTTGTTCGGACCCGCGAAGACGCTGTTCTTCGACGAGATGTAGATGACGTCGCCGCCCATCTTCTGCTCGATGAGCGCCTTCGCGGCCGCCTTCGAGACGAGGAACGACCCCTTCGCCATCACATCGTGCTGCAGGTCCCAGTCCTTCTCGGTGGTCTCCAGCAGCGGCTTCGACAGCGAGAGCCCCGCGTTGTTGACGACGAGGTCGATGCCGCCGAACGCCAGCAGCGTCGCGTCGATCGCGGCCTGGACACCCGCGGCATCCGCCACGTTCGCCGCGACACCGATCGCGACGTCGGTGCCGCCGAGCTCGGCGGCCGCGGCTTGCGCCTTCTCGAGGTCGAGATCGGCGACGACGACGCACGCGCCCTCCGCCGCGAGACGGGTGGCGATGGCCTTGCCGATCCCGGATGCCGCGCCCGTCACGAACGCGATGCGCCCCTGGTGCGTTTTCGGCTTCGGCATCCGCTGGAGCTTGGCCTCTTCGAGCGCCCAGTACTCGATGCGGAACTTCTCGGCATCCGAGATCGGCGCGTACGTCGACAGCGCCTCGGCCCCGCGCATGACGTTGATCGCGTTGACGTAGAACTCCCCCGCGACGCGCGCGGTCTGCTTGTTGGCGCCGTACGAGAACATGCCGACGCCCGGCACGAGCACGATGAGCGGGTCGGCGCCGCGGATGGCCGGGGAGTCGGCATCCGCGTGCGCGTCGTAGTACGCCTGGTAGTCGGCGCGGTACTCCTGGTGGAGTTCCTGCAGTCGGGCGATCGCATCCTCGACCGAGGCGTCGGCGGGCAGGTCGAGGATCAGCGGCTTGACCTTGGTGCGCAGGAAGTGATCGGGGCAGCTCGTGCCGAGCGCGGCGAGGGCGGGGGCCTTCTCGGATGCCAGGAAGTCCAGCACCACGTCGGAATCGGTGAAGTGGCCGACCATCGGCTTGTCGGTGGACGCGAGTCCGCGGATCGTCGCCGCGAGGGCCGCGGCCTTCGCCCGGCGCTCGGCCTCGGGCAGCGCCGCGAAGCCCGCACGGACGCCACCGAAAGGCTCGGCCGCACCGTTCGCGTCGACGTACGCCTGGGCGGTGTCGATGATCCAGAGGCTGTTGCGCTCGGCCTCCTCGGACGTGTCACCCCACGCGGTGATGCCGTGTCCGCCGAGGATCGTGCCGATCGCCTGCGGGTTCGCGGCCTTGATCGCGGCGATGTCGAGACCGAGCTGGAAGCCGGGGCGACGCCACGGCACCCACACGACCTTGTCGCCGAAGATCTTCGTCGTCAGCTCCTCGCCGTCGGCCGCCGTCGCGATCGCGATGCCGGCGTCGGGGTGCAGGTGGTCGACGTGTGCGGCATCCACGAGTCCGTGCATGGCGGTGTCGATCGACGGGGCAGCACCCCCCTTGCCGTGCAGGCAGTAATCGAACGCGGCGACCATCTCGTCCTCGCGGTCGATGCCGGGGTAGACGTCGACGAGGGCGCGCATGCGGTCGAGGCGCAGCACCGCGAGGCCCTTCTCGGTGAGCGTGCCGAGGTCGCCGCCGGAGCCCTTGACCCACAGCAGCTCGACCGGCTCTCCGGTGACGGGATCGATGTCGGTGCCCTTGGCGGAGGTGTTGCCGCCGGCGTAGTTGGTGACCTTCGGGTCGGAGCCGAGGCGATTGCTGCGCGCGACGAGGTCGGCGGCGGTGGAGCTGGTCATGCGAGGAGGTTCCTTTCACCATTCGGTGTCCAGGACACGCGGATGCCGGCGGGGCGCATCCGCGTGTCTTGGACACTCAAGCCATGTGGGGGCCGCCCGGCGCGGGCGGCGTGGGTAGGGGTCAGGCGCCCCAGCCGGCCTGGGTGCCGCCGACACGCTCTGCGGCGATGCGGGGCAGGTAGCCGGATGCCGCGAACGCGGCCATCGGGTCGGCGGGAAGGCCGCGCGACTCGCGCCACTCGGCGAGGGCGGGACGCACGTCGGTGTAGAAGGCATCCATCAGCACCGCGTTCGCGGCGAGGACGTCGTTCGCCTGCTGCGCGGCGGTCAGCGCGTCACGGTCGACGAGCAGGGCACGGGCGGTCATCTCCTGGACGTTCAGCACCGAGCGGATCTGGCCCGGGATCTTGTCCTCGATGTTGTGGCACTGGTCGAGCATGAACGCGACGTCGGGGTTGTTGAGACCCCCGCCGCGGACGACCTCGGTGAGGATGCGGAACAGCTGGAACGGGTCGGCGGCCCCCACGATGAGGTCGTCGTCGGCATAGAACCGCGAGTTGAAGTCGAACGAGCCGAGCTTCCCGAGGCGCAGCAGCTGCATGACGATGAACTCGATGTTCGTGCCGGGCGCGTGGTGGCCGGTGTCGAGGCACACCAGAGCCTTGTCGCCGAGGGCGGCGACCTGGGCGTAGGACGTCCCCCAGTCGGGAACGTCGGTGTGGTAGAACGACGGCTCGAAGAACTTGTACTCCAGCACCAGGCGCTGGTCGTCGCCGAGACGCGCGTAGATCTGCTGCAGCGAGTCCTGCAGGCGGTCCTGGCGGCCGCGCATGTCGTTCTGGCCGGGGTAGTTCGACCCCTCGGCGAGCCAGATCTTCAGGTCGCGCGAGCCCGTGGCATCCATCACGTCGATACACGCGAGGTGGTGGTCGATGGCCTTGCGGCGGACGCGCTCGTCGTGGTGGGTGAGGGCGCCGAACTTGTAGTCCTCGTCCTGGAAGGTGTTGGAGTTGACCGTCCCGAGCTTCACACCGAGGTCTTCGGCGTGACGGCGGAGGGCCGTGTAGTCGTCGACGAGATCCCACGGGATGTGCAGGGCCACCGTGGGGGCGAGTGCGGTCAGGCGATTGACCTCGGCGGCATCCGCGATCTTCTCGAACGGATCGCGGGGAGTGCCCGCGGTCGGGAAGACGCGGAAGCGGGTGCCGGAGTTGCCGAACGCCCAGGAGGGCAGCTCGATCGCCTGGCTCTCGAGGGTCGCGAGGATTTCGGGGCTGAGGGTGCTCATGGGGGCGGTCCTTCTCCACGGCGGTGGGGCTCTGCGAACACGTGAATCGTTTCACAACTTGAATCGTTTCAGACAGTAGTGTGGGGAAAGCGGTTCGTCAAGAGGAGGAGCACCGGTGTCAGCGAGCATCAAAGACGTTGCGGCGGCCGCCGGCGTCTCGGTGGGCACCGTGTCGAACGTGCTGAACCGTCCCGAGAAGGTCTCCCCCGCCACCGTCGAGCGCGTGCACGCCACGATCGAAGACCTGGGGTTCGTGCGCAACGACGCGGCCCGACAGCTGCGCGCGGGACAGAGCCGATCGGTCGGCTTCATCGTCCTCGACACCGCGAATCCGTTCTTCGCCGAGGTCGCGCGCGGAGCGGAGGAGCGAGCGGATGCCGAGGGGCTCGCGGTCCTGCTCGGCAGCAGCGGGCAAGACGGCGCGCGCGAGAGGACGTATCTCGAGCTGTTCCGCGAACAGCGCGTCCGCGGCGTGCTCCTGACGCCGAGCGACCCCGCCGCGGCCGCCGTCGCCCAGGCCGGCATCCCGCTCGTCCTCGTCGATGGCGAGTCACCCGACGGGAGCGTGCCCTCCGTCGCCGTCGACGACGTCGAGGGCGGATACCTCGCCGCCCGCCACCTGCTCGAGCGCGGCCGTCGACGCCTCGCCTTCGTGGGCGGCCCGCTCGCCGTACGACAGGTGACCGACCGCCTCACGGGCGCGCGGCGCGCCCTGGCCGAGGTGCCGGGCGCCCGCCTCGAGATCGTCGAGATGCCGACCCTGACCGTGCTCGCCGGACGTCAGGTCGGCGAGGAGTTCGCCGCGCGACGCCCCGAGGACCGCCCCGACGCCGCTTTCTGCGCCAACGACCTGCTCGCGGTCGGTCTGCTGCAGGGGTCGGCGATCCTCGGAACCATCCGCGTCCCGGAGGACCTCGCGATCATCGGGTACGACGACATCGACTTCGCGCAGTCGACGGTGGTGCCGCTGTCCTCCGTGCGGCAACCGGCGCACGAGATTGGCGCGACCGCCATCGACGTGCTGCGGGAGCTGCTCGACGACCCGCCCGCGACACCCCGCCGGGTGCGCTTCCGTCCCGAGCTCGTCATCCGCGCCTCGACCGGCGGCTGAAACCCTCAGACCGCCCGGAACTCGATCCCGAGCAGGGATGCCGCCGCGCGGTACGTCTCCGCGCGGTGGCCGAGCGACAGGCTCCAGTGGTGGCCGATCCCCGTGGCCGACCACGCGTCGACCCACTCTCCCGGGTCGCGCCCGAAGTCGACGCGGCTCGTCGTGTTGCCGATCTCCAGCAACGGGCCGCGCACCACCGCCCCCTCCGAGGCCACGAACACGAGCGACCCGTCACGATCCTGACCGAGCCCGAGCAGCGTCACTGGCCCGGCTTGCACGTCGAACTCGACGGAGACGCCCCATCCGCGCTTGCCGTGGAAGACGCCGAGCCCGCGCAGGAGCGGGTCCCGCGACGACACCGCGAGGTGTGCGGGGCCGTCGTGCCCCATCTCGACGACGTCGTCCTCGAAGTTGAGCGCTTGGATCTCACAGAAGGAACCGCCCGCACCGATGACCTGCGTGGCCAGCTGCGCGACGGTCGTGCGTAGTTCGAACTCCCCGGTTGCGGGGATGCCGCGGGCGGTCAGGAGCGAGGCCCCCAGGATCATCCCCGCGCCCAGACGCTCGTGGAGTTCGCCCCCCAGACCCCGGTGGTAGTACGCGAGCGAGTCGAGTCCGAAGTCGTCCACCAGTCTGTCGAGACCCACCGAAACTCGAGCGCCCCAGAGGAAGTCCTCCTCTTCCACGGAGTCGTCGATGACGAAGACCTCGGATGCCAGTCGCAGGCGTTCGCGCGCTTCGGCATCCGTGACCTCGTCCACGCGCACACGCAGATCGTCGAACTCCAGAACCTCGACGTGGGAGCCGAAGGTCGCAGGGAGCAGGGTCAGATCTGTCGAGACGTCCAGCATGCCCGGGTAGAGGTGCCCCATGAGTCCGTGGCGGGCGTGCCGGAGTGCGGCGCGGACGTGCGCCGCGTGGATCCACCGTTCGATCCGCACCCAGGCGGATTCCTGACGAAGCCAGCCCGACACCGACCGGAAGGGGATGCCGGCGCGCCGGAACACGTTGCCGACCTCCGGCACGGGGCACTGGCCGCAGTACGCCAGCCACGCCCCGGTGTCGAAGGACGCGTGGTCCATGCGCTCGGTCGGCTGGAGGTCGATCACGAGGATGGGCGCGTCGGCCCGTTGCGCGATCGGCAGCACCATGGAGCTGGTGAGATACGTCGTCAGGAAGAGCACGATGAGGTCGCAGTCCGCCTGACGGAGACGCTCCGCTGCCGCGGCGCCCTGCTGGGCGTCGGAGATGAAACCGACGTCGGTGACATCGGCATCCATTGCCGCGAACCGCTCGGACACGTAGCGCGCGGACTCCTGCAACTGCGGCAGCAGGTCGGGGAACTGCGGCCAATAGGTGCCCAGGCCGCCCGCGACGAGGCCGATACGCGGCTTGCGACGCGGCGCGGGGGGCAGGAGGGCCCCGAGGGAGGAGGGAGTGGATGCCATGAGAGTTCGCCTTCGAGCCTTCGCGGGATGCGCGTCGACCCGGAGGCTCGCGCATTTAATCGATTAAAACAGCACTACTCTTGATCAGAGGAGACGTTCGCGTCAAGCCCGGACCGAGAGGAGCCCCATGAAGGGCATCGGCCTGTCCCGCGTCGCGGCAGACGCGGGCGTCTCGGTGGCGACCGTCTCCAACACCATCAATCGTCCGCACATGGTGTCCGAGACCACGCGGAAGCGGGTGGAGGACGCCATGCGGCGCCTCGATTTCGTCCCCAACCGCGCGGCGGCGACCCTGCGCAGCGGGTACAACCGTCTCCTCGGGGTGGTGGTTCCGGAACTCGTGAACCCCTTCTACGCGGCGATCACCGAGGCGATCGCGGTGGCCGCCGCCGCACGCGGCTACGCCGTCGCCCTCTGCGTGAGTCACGACGACGCCGCCGTGGAACTGTCCCACTTCGAGATGCTCGCGGAACAGCGCGCGGCCGGCGCCATCGTCGTGCCGTACAGCGCGTCCGGCCCGCGACTGCGTCAGCTCCGCATGGTGGGTACGCACCTCGTGCTCGTGGACCGCGCGGCGGACGAGCACGACGGGTGCGCGGTCGCCGTCGACGACGTCGCCGGTGGCACGCTCGCGGCACGCCATCTGCTCGAAAGCCCGGGCCGGGGACTCACCCTGGTCAACGGCCCGACCTCGATCCCCCAGTGCCGAGACCGACGACGGGGTTTCATCGACGCCGACGCCGGAGCGGAGCTCACCGAATTCACCAGTGCGCACATGACGGTCGACGACGGGGTCGAGATCGGTCGCCGAATCGCCGATGGCGGCGCGCCTCGCCGCATCTTCTGCACGAACGACCAGCTCGCCCTCGGGGTCGTCCGTGGGCTGCGCGAGCGCGGCGTCTCCATCCCGCGCGATGCCGTGGTCGTCGGCTACGGCGACCTCGCACTCGCCGTCGAAGGCGACATCCGACTCACGAGCGTGGCTCAGCCCAAAGAGAAGCTCGGCGAAGAAGCCGTGACGAAGGTGCTGAGCGAGATCGAGGACGCCGGGGGCCACCGGCATTCCACGACCGTCCTCGCACCGCGCCTGGTCGTGCGGGAATCCGCCCCGGCCGCCCCGTAGCTCCGCCCCGCATCAGTGCCGCGCCGGCACCCCTTCGACCCGCTTCGGGTCCGCCACGACCGCGGCGAGACCCGCAGCCTCGTCGACCTGCACCGCGAGGTGCAGCAGCTGCTGGGCCGCGCCGCCGGGGCGTGAGCGTCACGTCTCGCGCGTGATCGTCACCTTCACCTTGAGCTGGCTCTTGCCCGGACCTGCGTACACGCCGCGCAGCGGCGGCACGTCGTTGTAGTCACGTCCCCGGCCGACGAGCACGTGGCGGTCGCCGATCTCGATGTTGTTCGTCGGATCGAAGCCCTGCCAGTCCCCCGCGAACCACTCCACCCACGCGTGCGACTCGCCCGTGACGGCCTCACCCACCTCGGCGGAGGGCTTGGGGTGGAGGTAACCCGACACGTAGCGGGCGGGGATGCCGACCTCGCGCAGCGCGCCGAGGGTGATGTGCGCGATGTCCTGGCACACGCCCTTGCGGGCCTCCCACGCGTCCACCGCGGTGGAGTGCACGCCCGTGACGCCCTGCATGTACTCGATGGCATTGCCGACGGCCTCGGCGATGGCGTGCGCCGCCGGTCCGGGCCGGTCGTGGTCCGCCGCGATCTCGCGCGCGAGCGCGACCACCTCGGGGTGGGGCGTCGTGCGTCGCGTCTGCGTCAACTGCTCGACCGTGGTGATCGACCGGGACGCCTCCGCACGCAGCTCGTCCCACGTGATGTCGGCGTGCTCGATCGGACGCGGGCGCACCTCCACGAGCGAGCGCGCCGTGATGGTGAGCGCCGCGTGGGGCGAAAGCACGTCGAAGGCGGCGACCCGGGTGCCGAAGTAGTCGACGTACTGGTTGACCGAGGTGGAGGGCTCGATGTCGAGCGACGAACTCAGCACGAACTGGCTGTCGGTCGACCCGGGCAGCATCCGGGCCTCGTTGTACGAGGCGACGACGTCGCCCGGATACGCGAACCCGGTCTGGTGCTCGATGCGCAGGCGCTTCACGAGATCTCTCCGATCCACGCGGGCTCGGCCTGCGTCGGGAAGAACCGCGACCGGATGGCCTCGGATGCCTCACGGGTCACCGTCTGCACGCGCTGCATGTGCTCGGGCAGCTCGGCGAGGATGTCGCTGATGGGGCGGTACTCCAGGTCGTTGCGGATCTGCCCGAGGGCCCGCAGCACCGTGTTGGAGTGGCCGACGCGGTCGGCACGGGGATCGATGGCGCTCATGCAGTCCTCGGCGCGCTGGATGGAGTAGATGATCGACCGCGGGAACAGGCGGTCCAGCAGCAGGAACTCGGCCGCATTGCGGGCGCTCGGCATCCCGCGATACGTCCGGAGGTATGCCTCGTACGCGCCGCACGAGCGGAGGATCGTCGTCCACGACGGACCGGACACCTCGGTGAGCGACCGGGTCGCGAGCAGACGCGCCGTCATGTCGGTGCGCTCGATGCTGCGACCCAGGGTGAAGAACTGCCAGGCCTCGTCGCGGTTCGTCGAGGAGTCGACGATGCCGATCGCCAGCGCGGCGCGCTCGCGCACCCACTGGAAGAACTCGTGCACCTTCTCGGTCTGCAGACGCCGCGGCATCCGCGAGTTCGTCGTGTTGAGGGTCTCCCACAGTTCGGTCGAGACGATCTCGCGCGCACGGCGGGCGTTCTCGCGCGCCGCGGTAAGCGAGTAGGCGATGCTCGACGGGTTCATGCGGTCGACCGCCAGGCGGGCGAGGACGTCGTCGCGCCGCACGGTGTCGACGTTCTCGGGGAACGCCGAGCCCATGACGCTCAGCAGCGACCGGCACGCGGTGTCCTCGTCGATCCACGGGTCTTCCAGGAGGAGCTGCAGGTGGACGTCGAGGATGCGGGCGGTGCCGTCGGACCGCTCGATGTAACGGCCGATCCAGAACAGCGACTCGGCGATGCGACTCAGCACGAGGGCACCTCCCCGTCGCTCTGCTGCTGTTGCTGCTCCGCCTGCGGGCCGTGCTGCACGCTCGCGTCGGCCTGCTGCTGCTGCTCCTGCTGGTCGCGGTCGGCGCGGTGGTCGCGCGGGGCCGTGGCGGGGGCGGGCTGACCGTCGTAGATGATCGGGATCGCCTCGGTCACCGCCGCCTGGTCGGCCACGAGACCCGAAACGCCGTTCCCCTGGCCGTACTCCACGTGCGACGGGGCGGAACCGCCGACGACCCACGTATCCTTCGAGCCGCCGCCCTGGCTGGAATTGACCACGAGCTGCCCCTCCGGCAGGGCCACGCGGGTGAGGCCGCCGGGCAGCACCCAGATGTCGTCGCCGTCGTTCACGGCGAACGGCCGCAGGTCGGCGTGGCGGGGGCGCATGCCGTCCTCGACCAGGGTGGGGATCGTCGAGAGCATCACGACCGGCTGCGCGATCCACCCGCGCGGGTCGGCGAGCAGCCGCTTGCGGAGCTTCTCGAGCTCGGCGGGAGAGGCATCCGGACCGACGACGAGCCCCTTGCCGCCGGAGCCGTCGACGGGCTTCACGACGAGTTCGGGCAGTCGGTCGAGCACCTCTTCGAGCGCGTCCGGATCCTCGAGCCGCCACGTGTCGACGTTCTTCAGGATCGGCTCCTCGGCGAGGTAGTACCGGATGAGGTCGGGCACGTACGTGTAGAGGAGCTTGTCGTCGGCGACGCCGTTGCCCACGGCGTTGGCGATCGTGACGTTCCCGAGCCGCGCGGCGAGCATGAGGCCGGGTGCGCCGAGCATCGAGTCGGCGCGGAACTGCATCGGGTCGAGGAAGTCGTCGTCGACGCGACGGTAGATGACGTCGACGCGCTGCGGACCGCGGGTCGTGCGCATGAAGACCTTGCCGCCGACGCACAGCAGGTCGCGGCCCTCGACCAGCTCGACACCCATCAGACGCGCGAGCAGCGTGTGCTCGTAGTACGCCGAGTTGTAGACGCCCGGGGTGAGCACCACGATGTTCGGGTCGTCGATCCCGGGCGGGGCGGACGCCCGGAGAGCGGCGAGCAGCTTGTTGGGGTAGTCGCCGACCGGGCGCACCCGCATCGAGACGAACAGTTCGGGCAGGGTCTGCGCCATGACCCGTCGGTTGGAGATGACGTACGACACTCCGGAAGGCACGCGCACGTTGTCCTCGAGGACCCGCATCTCGCCGTGCTCATCGCGGATCAGGTCGATGCCCGACACCTGGATGCGCACGCCGTTGGCACTGCGGATGCCGGCGGCCTGGCGATAGAAGTACTGCGACGACGCGATGAGTCCCGCCGGGAGCACCCCGTCGCGCACGCAGTGCTGATTGCCGTAGGCGTCGTCGAGGAACGCCTCGAGCGCCCGCACCCGCTGCTTCACGCCCGCTTCGATGCGCGACCATTCGTCGTAGGCGATGACGCGGGGGACGGCATCCAGGGGGAAGGGACGCTCCTCCCCCGCGAAGTCGAACGTCACGCCCTGGGCGAGGTAGGAACTGGCGAGCGAGTCGGTGCGCCCGCGAAGCTCCTCCTGCGTCATCTGCGCCAACGCCTGGTACAGCTCCCGATACGCCTCGCGCGAGGGCGCCGCGTCACCGGGGGTGGCCGGGACACCGAACATCTCGTCGAACGCCGGGATGCCGGATACGGTCTTGCGCGGCGCCAACGTGGAGCCGTAACCGTCGAACAGGTCACCCATGCCCTGAGCCTACCCACGCCCGTGTTGCGGAGGTGTTTCCCCCGCGCGCAGAGCGGCGTGGCTAGGCTGGCCCGACATCCGCCGCCTCGACCGAAGGTGCCTCCATGCGCGCGCTCGTCACCAGTTCCCGCAACACCTTCGCTCTCGATCTGGTGCGAAAGCTCGGCAGCGTCGGGCACACCGTCTTCGCGAGCGACACGTACGACGGCGCCGTCGGCAACCACTCGCGCTTCCTCGCCGGGCACCTCGTCACACCGTCTCCCCGATTCGAGACGGATGCCTTCATCGAGACGGTCGGCGCGTACGTGCGCGCGCACGACATCGACGTGATCATCCCCACGTTCGAGGAGGTCTTCTACCTCGCCGCCCGCGTCGCCGACCTCCCCGAGGGCGTCGAGCTGTACGCCGGCAGCTTCCCCGACCTCGCGCGCCTCCACGACAAGGCGAGCTTCCAGCGGTTGGCTCAGGATGCCGGAGTGCCGATCCCCGAGACGGTCGTGGTGACCTCCCCCGAGGAGTTGCGCACCGCGATCAACGCGTTCCCCCGGTACTTCGCCCGCGCGGCGTTCTCGCGCGGCGGCGTGGGGCTGCTCACCAACACGGGCCCCCTCGCGGGGAAGGTGCCGATCGACGACTGCGTTCCGACCCCGGACCAGCCCTGGCTCGTGCAGCCCTTCGTGGACGGCCCGATGGTCTGCACGTACAGCGTCGTCGTCGACGGACGCGTCACCGCGCACACCACGTACAAGGCGGGCGAGCAGTGGGCGCACAGCACCGCGATCGCCTTCGTCGCCGTCGACAGCACCAACACCCTCCGCTTCACGCAGCAGATCATCGACACGCTCGACCCGACGTTCACGGGGCAGATCTCGTTCGACTTCGTCGACCACGGCACCGACGGGACACCCGACTACAAGATCATCGAGTGCAACCCGCGGCCCACCAACGGCGTGATCCTCCTCGAGGCCGAGGACGTCTCGCGCGCGATCGAGGGGACGGTCGAGCACACGATCGTCGCCGTTCCGGGGACTCAGCGCCAGATCACCCTCGCCGTCCTCGCCGACGCGTTCACCGAACCGCTGCAGCACCTGCCGAAGACGCTCCACGACCTCGTGCACGTGCGCGACGTCGGAGCCGGGTGGTGGGACGACGCCGCGATGCTGTGGAGCCCCGCGACCATCGTCCACGGCGCCAAGATCTCCCACGGCGAGCGCAAGGAGGTGCTGGCCGCCCTCGGCGACGACATCGTCTGGAACGGCGAGCCGATCCAGGGCATGTCCCCCGCCGACGCTGCGGCTCTGGAGGCCGTGCACGCCGGCCGCGTCTAGCCGCGTGAGGGGTCAATATTTGTCGCCTGGCGGAGCCAGAAGCGACAAATATTGACCCCTCACGCGATGAGAATCAGGGCCGCAGCACGACCTTGATGCAGCCGTCCTCCTTCTTCTGGAACGTCTTGTAGAGGGCGGGCGCGTCCGCCAGCGGCGCGTGGTGCGTGACCAGGTCCATGACGCCGAGCGGGTCGGCGGGGTCCTCGACCAGCGGCAGGAGGTCGTCGATCCAGCGCTTGACGTTGCACTGCCCCATCCGAAGGTTCAGCTGCTGGTCGAACATCGTCTTCATCGGCAGGATGTCGGCTTCGCCGGCGTACACGCCGCTGAGCGACACGGTCCCTCCGCGGCGGACGACGTCGATCGAGGCGTGCATCGCGGCGAGGCGGTCGAGGCCGGCCGTGTCCATGAGCTTCTGCGCGAGGGCATCCGGGAGGAGGCCGATGGCATCCTGCGCGAACTTGATCCCGCTGTTGCCGTGCGCCTCCATGCCCACCGCGTCGACCACGCCGTCGGCCCCGCGACCCTCGGTGAGGTCGCGCAGCTCGTCGATGACCGTGTTGGTGAGGTCGAAGGTCTGGACGCCGTGGCGCTCGGCCATGGCACGTCGCTCCGCCACGGGTTCCACGGCCAGCACCCGGTAGCCCAGGTGCACGCCGATGCGCGACACGAACTGTCCGACCGGGCCGAGGCCCATGACCGCGAGCGTGCCGCCGTCCGGAACGTTCGCGTACTGCACGCCCTGCCACGCCGTCGGCACGATGTCGCTGAGGAAGAGGTAGCGGTCGTCGGGCAGGTCGGTGCCGACCTTGATGTGGTTGTAGTCCGCGAGCGGCACCCGCAGGTACTCCGCCTGGCCGCCCGGGACCTGGCCGTACAGCTTCGTGTAGCCGAACAGCGCCGCACCACTGCCGTACTCGCGCACCTGCGTGGTCTCGCACTGCGACTGGAGCCCCCGGCGGCACATGAAGCAGTGACCGCACGAGATGTTGAACGGGACGACGACACGGTCGCCCACGGCGAGGTTCGTGACGCCCGAGCCGACCTCGACGACCACGCCCATCGGCTCGTGCCCGAGGACGTCGCCGGGATCGATGAACGGCCCGAAGATCTCGTAGAGGTGGAGGTCGGAGCCGCAGATCGCCGTGGAGGTGATCTTCACGATCGCGTCGGTCGGTTCGAGGATCCGCGGGTCGGGGACCTCCTCGACGCTCACGTCGCGCTTGCCCTGCCAGGTCAGTGCCTTCATGGTGGTGCCTCTCGTCGGGGGGAACGAGCGGCCAGTGTCATCCGCACGCCTCGATTCCCCGACCCCATTGACGAGCCCACCCCCGAGAGGCAGGGGCGGAACGGATGCCAGGCCTCAGCGCCGCGGACGCACCGCGGTGTCGGCGTGCGCCAGGGTCTGCAACAGGTGCGGGAAGCGCGCCGAGACGCCCGTGCGGCGCAGGCGGTCCAGCGCCGGTTCCTCGGCGGGAAGGCGGTGGTGCTCGCCGCGGACGAGCCGTCGCGTGGCGTTGAGCAGGGCCATCGGGTGGGTGTCCAGAGCGCTGTGGCCGTTGTGGAGCCGGACGAGGGTGGCATCCGGGGCCGTCCGGGCGACCCGCTCGGCGATCTCGGGCGGCGTCCGCAGGTCGCGGTCGCCGGAGAGGAGGACCATCGGCCACGGGAATTCCGCGACGGCGGCGGTCAGGTCGTACGGCTCGCCCTCGAACGCCGGATACCGTTCGGCGAGCGGGGCGTAGGTCAGCGCCGGGTCGAGCGGAAGCCCGTCGGGCGCGGCGCCGTAGTGCAGCTCGCGGAACGCGATCGTGCCGACGACGTCGAACTCGTAGATGCCCGGGATCCGGGCGATCGAGGCGTCGCGGGAGGCGTACGCGGCGAGCGCGTGCCACGCGAGACCGGGACGGTGCCGGACGAGCGGACGCAGGAGGTCGGGGCCCGCGAGCTCGTAGGCCGCCCGGACGACGTCGAGCACCACGCGTTCGTCGATCCCGTCGGACACGAGGCGGCGCACGCCGCGGGACAGATCGTCGTCGGCATCCCAGAAGAGGGTCCGCAGGCGGTCGCGCTCGAGCGCCAGATCCTCGGTGGACTGCAGGGCCGAGTCGAGCAGCATCCCCGCCACACGGTCAGGATGCCGGGCCCCGAAGCTCGAGGCGAGGTAGCTGCCGTAGGACGACCCGATCAGGTACGCCCGGTCGACCCCCTCGGCGTCGAGCACGGCGGCCAGGTCGTCGAGGACCGCGGTGAGGCGCATCGCGTCGGCGGGGAGCACGCGTCCGGCGAGGTCGTGTCGCGACCGGCCGACGCCGCGGTGCTCGACCATCAGGACGTCGAGGCCGCCCTCGGCGGCTCGGCGACGCAGTCCCCGGTACGGCAGGAGGGATGCCAGCCCCGGGCCGCCCGGGATGATCAGGGCCGGGGTGGCGGTGCGCGGACCGGTGCGCACGTAGCTCAGCTCGAACGGGGGCGCCCCGCCGGCGGCCGGGCGCCGCAGCTCCCTGACGTTCTCACCCATCCCTGCACCGTACCCCCGCACTCCACGCGCGAGTCGCCAAGATCTGTCGCCTCACAGCGGGTCCAGGCGACATTATTTGGCGACTCACGCGGGTCACCGCCCTCAGGCGGGGACCGACGGACCCAGGACCGCCAGCAGGCGCAGTTTCTCCGCGCTCTCGCTGCCGGGGACCGCCGTGTAGACGAGGAGCGAGTGCGATGTCTCGGGATCGATGAGGGACTGGCAGTGCAGCTCGAGCAACCCCACCGCGGGATGGACGAACCGCTTCGTCGCGCTCGGCCGCAGCCCCACCTCGTGCGCCGCCCACAGGGTCCGGAACTCCGGGCTCCGCGCCAGCAGGTCGTCGGCGAGCGCCGCCGCGCGCGAGCCGGGTCCGCGGCGGCCCGCGAGTTCGCGCAGGCCCGCAGCGAAGAGCCGACTGAGGAACCCGTGCTCCTCGGGCGCGTAGAGCGCCCGCGCGCCGGGGTCGCTGAACCACCGGTAGCCGAGGCTCCGCTCCGGCCCCGACCGCAGCGACGCATCGCCGGTGAGCGCGGCACCCAGCGGCGACTGCCGCAGCGTCTCACCCAGTTCGGTCACGATCTCGGCGGGGGTGTCGTCGAGGCGGTCGAGGATGCGGAGGAGCCCGGGGCTGACATGCTCGCCCGCGGCGGAGCGTTCGTCCGGCACGTGACCGGCGAGTCGGAACAGGTGGTCGCGCTCGGCGCGGGTGAGGTGGAAGCCCTGGGCGATGGCCGCGAGCATCTGCGGCGACGGCTGCGGTCCGCGCTCCCGCTCCAGCCGCGCATAGTAGTCGGCCGACATGTGGGCGAGCGCGGCGGCCTCCTCGCGCCGAAGCCCGGGCGTCCGGCGGCGCGCGCCCCGTGGCATCCCGACGTCCTCGGGTTGGAGCGCCTCGCGACGGGTGCGGAGGAAGTCCGCGAGGGCCGTTCGGTCGATCATGGTCCCTGTCTACCCGCCGGACGGTGGCGGATCCAGGACGCGGCGATCCCCCTCTCGCGAGACGCGGTCCGCTCAGCCGGGGATCGACGGGTCCTGGTTCGGATCCGTCTCCCGGCGCACGCTGGGACCCACCCCGACCGAGGAGTCACCATGACCGACACCGACATCCCCCTCCCCTCCCTCGCCGGCCGACGCGCCGTGCTGACCGGCGGCAGCGACGGCATGGGCCTCGTGATCGCCGAGCGTCTGGCCGCGGCGGGCGCCGAGGTCGTCCTCCCCGTCCGCAACCGGGCGAAGGGCGACCGCGCCGCCCGGACGATCCGTGAGCGGGTCCCCGGCGCCCGCCTCGAGCTGCACGATCTCGACCTGTCGTCGCTGACGAGCGTCGCGGACTTCGCCGGGGTCCTGCGCGCCGACGGACGACCGGTGCACCTGCTCGTCAACAACGCCGGGGTCATGACACCGCCCGAGCGGCAGACGACCACCGACGGGTTCGAGCTGCAGTTCGGCACGAACCACCTCGGTCATGTGGCGCTCGTCGGTGGCATCCTGCCCCTGCTCACCGCGGGGAGCGCGCGGGTCGTGACGCAGCTCAGCATCGCCGCCCGCAGCGGACGCATCGCCTGGGACGACCTCCCGGCCGAGCGCGCGTACGACGGTCAGCGCGTGTACTCGGCGTCGAAGATCGCGCTGGGGTTGTTCGCGCGCGAACTCGACCGGCGCAGCACCGACGGCGGTTGGGGCCTCCGGAGCGTCGTCTCCCACCCCGGCGTCGCGCCGTCGAACCTCCTCGCCGCCCGGCCGGAGATCGGCCGCACCACCGACGTCCCCGCGGTGCGCGCCATCCGCTGGATGTCGCGTCACGGCATCCTGCTCGGCACCGTCCGTTCCGCCGCCCAGCCGGCGCTCCTCGCGGCGACGACGACCGACCCGCGCAGCGACGTGCTGTACGGCCCGCGCGGCCCGATGAACCTCGGCGGCGCCCCGACGACCCACGCGCTGTACCGCCCGCTCCGCGACCTCGACGAGGCCCGCCGCGTGTGGGACGAGTCGCAGCGCCTCACCGGGGTGTCCCTGGGCTGAGCCTCCGGCGCGTGAGGGGTCAAGAATCGTCGCCTGCGCGCGGGTCGAGGCGACAATTCTTGACCCCTCACGCGTTCCGGTTGGCTGTGAGTTCGGGATGCCAGCGCCCCCGGGCCTCGCGACCTCCTTATGCTCCGAACGTGGCCTCTGCTCCCCGCACTCTCGACCTGCTCGCGGCCGGCGCCGGCGTGGCGGCCGCCGTCCTGGGCGCCGGACTCGGCGAGCTGACCGCGGCCGTCGTCGCCCCGTCGGCGAGCCCGTTCGCCGTCATCGGCGGCGGGATGATCGACATCGCACCGCCGTGGGGGAAAGACCTCGCGATCAGCCTGTTCGGCACCAACGACAAGGCCGCCCTGCTGGTCGGCATCGCGATCCTCCTCCTGGCGGTCGCCGGCGCCGCCGGGGTGCTCGAGCGTCGTCGTCCGCCGTGGGGGCGCATGATCCTGGCCGGGCTCGGCGTGGTCGGCGCGGTCGTGTCGATGACGCGGGCCGACGCCGACGTGCTGTCGCCCCTCCCCTCGTTCGTCGCGGGCGCGGTCGCCGTGATCGTGGGGGCGCTGCTGATCGCGCGCCTCCGCCGCCCGGCGGACGCCGCCGGAGACGCTGCCGGAACCGCCGCCGCCCCCGAGACCCCCGGGCCGACGCGGCGCAACGTCCTCGTCCTCTCCGGCCTCGCGGTCGTCGCGGGGGCTCTCGCCGCGGTGGGGTCCGCCGCCGTCCGCGGAGGCGCGCAGGCCGCGACCGTGGTGCGCTCCGCCCTCCGCCTGCCGACCCCCGCGACCACCACGCCGGTCCCGGCGACGGCGGAGCTGGGCATCGACGGTCTCACCCCCGTCATCACGCCGTCGGCGGACTTCTACCGCATCGACACCGCGCTGGTGGTACCGCAGGTCGACCTGTCTTCGTGGTCGCTCCGCATCCACGGCCTGGTCGAGGAAGAGGTCGTGGTGACGTGGGACGACCTCGTCGCCCTCCCCCAGCGCGAGACCGTCGCGACCCTCGTGTGCGTGTCGAACGAGGTCGGCGGCGACCTGATCGGAACCGCGCGCTGGCTGGGCGTCCCGATCCGCGACCTGCTCGCCCGGGCGAAACCGACGGCGGATGCCGACATGGTGCTGTCGCACTCGATCGACGGGTTCACCGCCTCGACGCCGCTGGAGGCGCTGACCGACGAACGCGACGCGCTCCTCGCGATCGGCATGAACGGCGAGCCGCTCCCGATCGAGCACGGCTTCCCCGTCCGGATGGTCGTCCCCGGCCTCTACGGCTACGTCTCGGCCACCAAGTGGGTCACCGAACTCGAGGTGACGCAGTACGCCGTGGCCGAGGGGTACTGGACCTCGCGCGGCTGGTCGGCCCGCGGCCCGGTGAAACCGGCATCCCGGATCGACGTTCCGCGCGCCGGCGCGCGTGTCGCCGCGCGCTCGACGGTCATCGCCGGAGTCGCGTGGCACAACCACGTCGGCGTCGCGGGCGTCGAGGTGCAGATCGACGACGGGGCGTGGATCCCCGCGAAGCTGGCGACGGCGATCTCGGCCGACACGTGGGTGCAGTGGAGCGTGCCGTGGGATGCCACGTCGGGAACGCACACGATCCGCTGCCGCGCGACGTCCGCCACCGGCGAGACCCAGACGGAGCAGCGCGCCGCCCCCGCCCCCGACGGCGCGACGGGCTGGGACGAGCTGACGCTCACCGTGGCGTGAGTCGCCAAGATTTGTCGCCGCCGGTCTGGCCGAGGCGACAAATCCTGGCGACTCGCGCCGGGGTCAGGACAGGACGTGCCGGAGCTGCTCGATCGCCCAGTCGATCTCGGTCGCCCGGATCGTGAGGGGCGGCGCGATGCGGATCGTCTGCCCGTGGGTGTCCTTCACCAGCACGCCGCGGGCGAGGAGCTTCTCGGCGATCTCGCGACCGCGGCCCGCGGCCGGGTCGATGTCGACGCCGGCCCACAGCCCGGCGACGCGCACCGCGGTCACGCCGTGGCCGACGAGCGACTCGAGCCCCTGGGCGAGGTGCTCGCCGAGCGCCTTCGCGCGGGTCTGGAACTCCCCGGATGCCAGCATCTCGACGACGCGGAGGCCGACGGCGGCCGCCAGCGGGTTGCCGCCGAACGTCGAGCCGTGCTCACCGGGGCGGATGACGCCGAGCACGTCCTCGTTCGCGACGACCGCCGACAGCGGCAGGATGCCACCGCCCAGCGCCTTGCCGAGGAGGTAGACGTCGGGCACGACGCCCTCGCGGTCGCACGCGAACGTCTCGCCCACGCGGCCGAGGCCCGACTGGATCTCGTCGGCGATGAACAGCACGTTGTTCTCGGTGCAGATCTCGCGCACCCGGCGGAGGAAGCCGTCCGGCGGGATCACGACACCGGCCTCGCCCTGGATCGGCTCCAGCAGCACCGCGGCGGTGTTCTCGTCGATCGCCGCGGCGATGGCATCCGCGTCGCCGTAGGGAACGTGGACGAAACCGGGCGCGTACGGACCGAAGTCGTCGTGCGCGGTCGGGTCGTCGCTGAAACCGACAATGGTCGTCGTGCGGCCGTGGAAATTGCCGTTCGCGACGACGATGGTCGCGGCATCCGGGGCGATGCCCTTCGTCCGGTAACCCCAGGCGCGGGCGACCTTGATGCCGGTCTCCACCGCCTCGGCGCCCGTGTTCATCGGCAGGACGAGGTCCTTGCCGCACAGCTGCGCGAGGGCGGTGGCGAACGGACCGAGCCGGTCGTTGTGGAACGCGCGACTCGTGAGCGTGAGGCGTTCGAGCTGCTCGCGGGCGGCGGCGAGGATCGCCGGGTGCCCGTGACCGAAGTTCAGCGCCGAGTACGCCGACAGCAGGTCGAGGTAGCGCTTGCCCTCGACGTCGGTGACCCACACGCCCTCGGCGCGCGCGGCGACGACCGGCAGCGGGTGGTAGTTGTGCGCGACGTGCGCGCTCTCGGCGGCGATGAGCTGCGCGCCGAGGTCGTCGACGGTGGTGCTCATCGGGTGCCCCCGCGCAGCTCGAGCGTGCAGCACTTGATCCCGCCACCGCCGAGAAGCAGCTCGGACAGGTCGACGAGGACGGGCGTGTACCCGCGCTCGCGCAGCTGCGCCTCGAAGCCCTTCGCGCGGGGAGAGATGATGACGTTCTTGCCGTCGCTGGCGGAGTTCAGGCCGAACACGGCGCCGTCGGCATCCGAGACCCGGATGGCATCGGGGTAGCGCTCGCGGAGGATCGCCTGGCTGCGCTCGTCGAACGCGTTCGGCAGGTACGCGATGTTCGCCTTCTCGACGCCGCCGGGGCCCTCGACGGGGTCGAGAACGGCGATCGCGGTGTCGAGGTGGTAGAACCGCGGGTCGGTGAGCGTCAGCGACACGACCTCGCGGGAGAAGACCTCGCCGACCTCGCGGTGGCTGTCGCCGGTGGAGCGGAAGCCGGTGCCGGCGAGGATCGTGTTCCCGACGAGCAGGAAGTCGCCCTCGCCCTCGTTCACCTCGACCGGCTCGGCGACCTCGAAGCCGGACGCTGCGAACCAGTCGATGAACGCGGGGGCCTCGTCGGCGCGCTCGCGGAAGCGGAACTTCGGGCCGTACGCGACGCCGTCGATGACGAAGCCGCCGTTGGCCGTGTAGACCATGTCGGGCAGACCCTCGACGGGATCGATGAGCTCGATCTCGTGGCCGAGCTCGGTGTAGGTGTCGTACAGCGACTGCCACTGCTGCAGGGCGAGGTTCGTGTCGGTGGGGCGCGAGGGCTCCATCCACGGGTTGATGCTGTAGCTCACCGTGAAGTGCTCGGGCCGGCACATGAGGTATCGACGGTGCTGCTGGACACGGCCGTTCGTCTCGGACTCGACGGCGGCAGCGGCGGGGGTAGCGGACATCTCTGCTCCTTGGGAGGAAAGGTGCGGCGGAACGCTGTCCTGGGGCCCGGTGGCCCTTCGACCCGGCGGCGCCTGTCGCGCCGTGCGGGGAAAGGTCGGTCCGGGCACGCCGTGGCCATTGTCTCACGCCGGCGCGCGGGGGCGCGAGCGGCGCGGGCGGAGCGGCGTTTTGGCTTGGCCGCCGCGGTGCGAGCTCAGCGATCCGCGCCGGATCAGTGGCATCCGGCCCCAGCCGACTGAGGTTGCGCGGATCGCTCAGCGCACGGGGATGGATGCCGAGAGCCTCAGGCTGCGCGGAACTCCGCCAGCGCCTGGCGCAACCGACGAAGGCGGCGAGCGCGCACGATCTCGGGCAGGACGACCACCACCACCAGGTCGCAGACGGCGTGCGCGACGATGGCCGAGATCAGTCCGCCCTCGGCGATGACGAGGACCATCATCGTGAGCCCGAAGAGTGCCGGCATCGGGAGGCTGCGGAACGTCCGATCAGCGTGCGCGACGGCGAAGAGCAGGAGCGGCACACCCCAGGCGACGAGTGGGGAGTGCGTGAGGAGCATCAGCAACGCGGGGCCCGACCACCGGTAGACCAGCTCGCTCGAGACCGCGATGAGCGGCGCGCCCCAGAGCCCGAAGATCAGTCGTTCGGCGCGACCCGTCGCGGGCCAGACGTGGTCGACGCGCATCCACGGAGACCGCGCGCTCCACGGCCGGAACCTCGCGAGACCCCACCCGACACCGACGACGAGCCCGAGCGGAATCAGGATGCCGAGACCCAGCGCGGGGAGGGGGACGACCGCCCGGGTGGTGGCGATGAGCTCGGCGAACGCATCCGTCGTCTGCGGGCGGGCGATCGCCACCGGGAGCAGGGCGATGCCCAGGGCGCACGGGGGCCAGTTGATCTGCTGCCAGAGTCGCTGTCGGCGCACGTCCCCCAGGTTGGGCCGCAGCCATCTCGTGACGAGAGCGAGAGCGGGCAGCATCAGCAGAGCGATCACGACCTCGCCGGTGGGTGCCGTCACGGACGCACCTCCGCGGCATCCGGACGCGGACCCTCCGGCACGACCAAGCGCTTCAGCAGCTCGCCGACCTGCCGCGACCGCTCGTCGAGCTTGGATTCCGCGTCGGCGACGAGATTCTCCCGGTGGCGGGAGGAGTACACCGTCACCCGCAGGGAAACCATCCATTCGATCGTCGTGTCCAGTGCATCCTCCAGTCGGAAGCACAGCGCGAACTCACCTGCTCCCTCGTGCGTCCGCGCGACCTCGACGACCCCATCCGGCGCGACAGCCATCGAGATCGCCGGATCCGCCGCGGACCGACGCGCGAATGCGGTACGTACCCGCGACGGAGGCACGGGCAGTGTCTCGTTCCCCAACGACACGAGCTCCTCCTCGAGCCCCCGCTCGTCGAGGGCGCCGGCCGCGCGGGCCGCGTCGAGGTGCGCACGGGTTCTCGCCACGAGATGGCGACGCTCAACGCCCAGAGCTTGAAGGACGAGCATCGCCACGCCATCGAGTTCGTCGAGTATGCCGAGGAGCAGATGGCCGGTGCTGGCTGCGGGGTGGCCGAACGTGTCCGCGTAGGCGCTCGCGCTCCTGACCGAGCGAATCGCGAAGGCACTCATCGAACCCCGCGGACCGCGTTCGTTGGAGTGAAAGAGGAGGTGGGCGAAGGCAGTGAGATCGATGCCCTCGGCGGCGAGCACCCCGGAGGCGATCGATCCGCGGGATGCGGCGAGCGCGAGGAGGAGCCGGCCCGTATCCACGACGGAGTCGGGGGCCTCCTCCCCCGCCTCCCACACGACGACCTGCGTCCGCGCGTTGAACGAAGTCCACCTCACGCCGTCCGATCGCCCTGCCCCCATGCGAGGGCATGATCCGGCTCCCGCGCGAACTCGGCAGAGCCAACGCCTGATCCAGGGGTGGATGCCGCGTGAACAGCCGCCGCGGCACTACCTCCGCGATACGCGCCGGGTCAGTGGCATCCACACGGATCCGACTGAGGCAGCGCGGATCGCCGACCGGGCAGCGTCGCACGCCGTCACCGACGCCACCGACGTCCGAGGCCCGTGGGAGAATCGTCGCGATGTCTGCCACCCTCGAGAATTCCGTCGTCCTCGACGAGTCGGCGGGTGTCGTGCGCATCCTCGATCGCCGCGTGTTCCCCGCACGGGTGGAATGGGTGGATGCCACGACCCCCGACGAGGTCGCTTCGGCGATCCGCGACATGGTGACCCAGAGCTCGGGACCGCTGTACGCGGCGACCGCCGGCATGGGCCTCGCCGCTCTGCAGGCACGGGGACTGCCGCTCGGCGAGGCGCGGACGGCGCTGGGTCGCGCGGGCCGCGCACTGGCCACCGCCCGGCCCACCAACGCGCACCCGCGCGATGCCGTGGCACGGATCCTCGCGGCCGGACGGGATGCCGACGACACCGACACCCTGGTGTCGGTGACGCTCGAGACGGCGGCCGCGGTCGACCGTGACTACCGCGAGGCCAGCCTGCGCCTGGGCCGCGCGACGCTGTCGCTGCTGCCCGAGTCGCCGCGGATCCTCACGCACTGCTGGGCCGACGCGTACCTGTTCGGCCTCGTCGCCGCCGCCCGCGAGGCCGGCCGCGAGATCGAGTGGATCGCGACCGAGACCCGGCCGTACCTGCAGGGCGCGAGGCTCACCGCGCACTCGCTGCGCGAGCTCGACCAGAAGGTCACGCTCATCACCGACGGCATGGCCGCCGCGGCGCTCGCCTCGCCCCGGGGCGTGGGGTCCGGACCGATCGACGCCGTCGTCACCGCCGCCGACCGCGTCGCACTCGACGGTTCGGTGGTGAACAAGGTAGGCACGCTCGCGCACGCGGCCGCGGCGGCGGCGTTCGGCATCCCGTACTACGCGATGGTCGAGGCGCCCGATCCCGGTGCTCCGACGGGCGCCGACGTCGTGATCGAGGACCGCGACCCGCGCGAGGTGCTCGAAGTCCTGGGGCGGCGCACCGCCAGCCCGCTCGTGACCGACGCCTGGTACCCCGCGTTCGACGTCACCCCGCCGCGCCTGGTGACCCGCATCGCGACGAGCCGCGGCACGTTCGCCCCGGCCGACGTCGGCGCCCACTTCACGACCGATCCGGATTCCGAAGCCCCCGCCCCGGCGCTCCGGCGCCGCCGCTCCCCCGCCGAGCCCGCCCCGGTCGCCGCGACCGTGCAACCCGACACCGTCGCCTTCCGCCCCATGACCGCTTCCCCCGACGAGGACCCTTCATGACCGCCATCTCCGCCGACGTCGTCGTGCTCGACATCGAGGGCACCACCAGTGCCGCCGGCTTCATCCTGGGCGACCTGTACGACTACGCCCGCCCCCGCCTCGACGAGGTGCTCGGGCGCGACGACGACACCGTGCGCGCCGCCCGCGCCGACGCGATCGCCGAGACCGGGCTGGATGCCGACGCCACCGACGCCGAGGTCGCCGATGCGCTCCGCGGGCTCATGGCATCCGACGTGAAGTCGACGCCGTTGAAGACGCTGCAGGGGATCATCTGGGCCGAGGGCTTCGCCGCGGGCGAGATCCACTCGCAGTTCTTCGAGGACGTGCCGCCGCGCCTCCGCGCGTGGCACGAGGCCGGCATCCGGCTCGCGGTGTACTCCTCAGGGTCGGTCGCCTCCCAGGTGCCGTGGTTCCGGCACGCCCCGCAGGGCGACCTGACGCCGCTCGTCGAGGACTTCTTCGACACCGTCAGCGCGGGGCCGAAGAAGGAGTCCGGATCGTACGACCGCATCGCCGCGGCCCTCGGCGTCGCCCCCGAGCGTGCGCTGTTCCTCACGGACCACCCCGACGAGGTCGCCGCGGCTCTGGCTGCCGACTGGCAGGTCGTCGCCCTCGACCGCGCTGGCGAGCCGTGGCACGGAGCCGATTTCGCGTCGCCGTCCGTGGCATCCTTCGACGAGATCGAGCTGTCGCGGTGAGCCTTCCCCTGACCGCACGCGTGCAGGAGGCCGGTGCCGCCCTCGCCGCGGAAGCCTCGCGCTTCTCGGGGTACGGCTGGATGCGCGGCACGTCCGGCAACCTCTCGATCGTGATCGACCGCGATCCGCTCGTGCTCGCGGTCACGGCATCCGGTCTGGAGAAGTCGGAGCTCACCGATCGCGACGTCGTGCTCATCGGTGCCGACGGTGGGGCGCTCGACCCCGACGACCCGCGGCCGCCGTCCGCCGAGGCCGGGCTCCACGCGCACATCGCCGCGCGGACCGGAGCGGGCGCGGTGTTCCACGTGCACGCGTTCGACGCGGTCGTCGCGGGGCACCGGTGGCCGGGCGGCGTCGAGATCCGCGACATGGAGATGCTCAAGGGCATCGGCCACCGCGCGCACGACGAAACCGTCACGATCCCCGTCATCACGAACGACCAGGACATGGCGGTCGAAGCCGCCCGCTTCGACGAGGTCTACGTCCCGGCCACCGCCGAGGTGCCCGAGGTCCCCGCGCTGATCGTCGCGAGCCACGGCATGTACGCCTGGGGCGTCGACGTCGCCGCCGCGCGCCGCCACCTCGAGATCGCCGAGTGGCTGCTGCGCTTCACCGTCGCCACGCGCTGAGCGCCACCGGCGGCCGCGCGCCGGCGGCCGCGCGCCGGCCGGGTCCCGCGCCGAACGCACACGTTCCGGTCGAGCGCACACGTTGCGGGCGGCCAGTGCGTGTGCGTTCGACCCGAACGTGTGTCCGCGGCGGGGATGCCACGCCCCCGGCGCCCGGCGCGGCGGGCAGCCCCGCGTCAGCCGAGCAGCGCCACCGTCCGCGCGGTGAGCGCCCGCGGGTCGGCGTCGTCGAGGCGCGCGGTTCCCAGCGTCCGCGCGGCGCGCAGGACGAAACGCGCCGCGACGGCGCGCTCCGGCTCGGGAAGCGTCTGGATGTCGGCGACCTTGGAGAACCCGACGATGCGGCGCACGGCCTTCGCGGCGCCGTAGATCGCGGCATCCGACCGCACGACCGCGAGCGTGTGCTCGAGCACCTCGTCGCCGTACACACGGGGGTCGACGCGGTCGGGCCAGCGGCGGCGGAATTCGGCCTCGAACGCGTCGACCAATTCGACGGGCAGCGTCAGCAGCGTCTCGGCATCCGCGGAACGCCCGAGCACGTGCGCGCGGGCGGCCGCGATCACGAGGTTCGCCCACACGGCACCGAGGTCGAAGCCCGTGGGGCCGTACGTGCCGAACTCCGAGTCGAACGCCCGCACCGACTCCCCCTCGGCGCGCACGAACACCGACCCGGTGTGCAGGTCGCCGTGCAGCAGGCTCTGCGTGCTCTCCTGGAACCGCAGCTTGGCCAGGCCGATCTCGCGCACGAACGTCCGGTCGGCGCGCAGTTCCCGCACGTCGTCGTCGTTCGCGGGCAGCCAGCCGTTGTGCTCGTGGTCGACGTACGGCTCGGTGAACACCAGGTCTTCGGTGATCTCGCTCAGCTCCGGGTTCGTCGCGGCGGCGATCGCACGGCGGCGCTCCGGCCCCGGCGTCCCGAACACGCTCGTCGCGAAGCCCACGGCCCCGACGTACTCGCCGAGCTGCGCCGCGGCGTACGTGTGCAGCCGACCGGCGTTGAGCTCGCCGCGCCACACCGCGTGGTCGCTGAGGTCCTCGATCGACAGGGCGAGGTTCTCGGCGTCGAAGCCGTGGAACGCCGGCACGTGCGCCGGGTCGATCCGCTCGTGCACGCCGAGCACGACGGCCTCGCGCGCCGCCCGCTCGCGCGTCAGCGGCCACGACGGGTCCACGCGCACGTGCGGCAGCGACTGCTTCACCACGACGCCGCTCCCGGCGGCATCCTTCACGATGAAGACGAGGTTCAGGTTGCCGTCGCCGACCTCCTCGACGGACACGATGGATGCCGGATCCACCGGCCCCGCCAGGTGCGGGCGCGCGACGAGGTAGGCGGGGACCGTGGCGACGGTCAGCTGATCGGTGAGGAGGGTCATGATGCGGTGGTGCTCCCGGCGACGATGGTGGTCTTGCGACGGCGGAACGTGAAGCTGAACAGCAGGGCCACGAGCAGCACGAGGCCCTTCCCGAAGTCCTGGATGTAGTACGGCAGGCCCATCATCGAGAACCCGGTGACCATCACGGCCACGAGCACCGCGCCCAGCGCCGTGCCCCACGCGTTCGGACGCCCGATGCCCAGCACCGACACGCCCACGAGCGCGACGGCCACGGCATCCAGCAGCAGGCTGTTTCCGGCCGAGACGTCGCCCTGCCCGATGCGGGCGGCGAGGACGAGACCGGCGATGGATGCCAGGATGCCGCAGCCGATGTACGCGGCGGCGCGGTAGGCGCGGACGCGGACGCCGGCGAGGCGCGCGGCCTCGGGGTTCGACCCCACGGCGGCGAGCGCGCGGCCCCAGCGGGTGCGGTCGAGGACGAACCACAGCACGACCGTGAGTCCGAGGAAGAGCACGACCGGCACCGAGAGGGGGCCGATGAACCCGCGGTCGAACCACAGGAAGTCGGGCGTGAACCGGCCGGGGGCGGTGGTGCCGTCGTCGAGGGTCATCTGCGACGAGATGGACTTGCCGTCGACGATGATGAGCTTGAGTCCCACGACGGTGAACATCGTCGCGAGCGTCGCCAGCAGGTCGGGGATGCGCGCGAACACGATGAGCGCGGCGTTGACAGCGCCGATGAGCGCACCCGAGAGCAGCACGACGCCGACCGCGATCCCGCCGACCTGATTGCCGATGACCATCGTCCAGGCGGCGATCGACACCGCGAATCCGGCGTTCGCGCCGACCGACAGGTCGAGGCCGCCGACGGTCATCGCGAGCGTCACACCGAGACCGGCGATGCCGATCGGGGCGATGTACTTCAGCATCCCCACGATGTTCTCGGGCGTCGCGAACGCGGGCTGGGTCACGGCGAAGAACGCGATGAGCAGCACGGTGACGGCGACGAAGCCCCACTTCGCGATGGCATCCACGATCCGGGATCCGGCACTCGGTCGCGCGGGAGCGAGAGCGGTGGTCATGCGGTTTCCTTCCGGTGGCCGGGGTCGTCGAGCAGGGCGGCGACGATGCGCGCGCGGTCGAGGACTCCGGCGGGGGTGTCCAGGACGATGCGCCCCGAGACGAGGACGACGATGCGGTCGGCGACGTCGAGGATCTCGTCGACGTCGCTGGAGAGCACGAGCACGGCGGCCCCCTCGGCCGCGCGGTCGCGGGCGGCGTCGCCGATGCGGCGGCGCGCCCCGATGTCGACGCCGCGGAACGGCTCGTCGAGCACGGCGAGGCGCGGGCCCGTGCGCAGCCACCGCCCCACGACGACCTTCTGCTGGTTGCCGCCCGACAGATCGTCGACACGAGTGTCCGCGGACGGCGCGACGACGCCGTACGCGTCGATCACGTCGTCGGCGGCGGCGCGCTCGCGTGCGGGCGAGACGACGCCCCAGCGCGAGATCTGCCGCAGCACCGGGAGTCCGACGGTGCGCCCGATCGACCAGCCAGGCTGGATGCCCTGCCGCTGACGGTCCTCGGGCACGAGCACGACGCCGGCGTCCTTGGCCGCCGCGGGCGACGCGGGGCGGTAGGGCGCGCCGTCGAGTCGCAAGCGGGCGGTGCCAGCGGGGCGCACCCCGGCGATGATCTCGGCGAGTTCGGTCTTGCCGGCTCCGAGCAGACCCAGGATGCCGGTCACCTGGCCCGCGGCGACCGAAAGGGCCAGCGGTGCCGCCCCGGGCAGGAGGACCGCGTCGTCGACGGCGAGCACCTCGGCGTGCGCGGGGAGCGGGTCGGTGATGTGCTGCTGCAGTTCGGTCGGGACGCCGAGCATCGCCTCCAGGGCCGCCTGCCAGTCGAACGGACGGAGGGCCTCGAGCTCGAGGCGTCCGTCGCGGAGGACGACGATGCGATCGGCGAGTCGCTCGATCTCCCCGAAACGATGGCTGACGAACAGGATCGACAGGCCCTCGTCGCGCAGCACCCGCAGCACGGCGAACAGGCGATCCGCCTCCGCGGCCGTCAGCGCCGAGGTCGGCTCGTCGAGGATCAGCAGACGCGGGGTGGACCGCAGGGCGCGGGCGAGCACGAGCAGCTGGGCGTCGGATGTGCCCAGGCGCGCGGCATCCGCCCGCAGGACCTCGTCGGACCACGACAGCCCGAGGCGCTCGAGCGCCGCGCGGGCGACGCGCTCCGCCTCCGCCCGGCGCACGAGACGGTGCCCGCCGGTCGCGAGATCGGTGAGGGCGAGGTTGTCGGCGACGCTCAAGCCGGGCACGATGCCGTCGGCGATCCGCTGGTGAACGGTCTCGATGCCGGCGCGACGGGCGCGGGCGGGCGAGGTCAGACGGACGTCGGTGCCCGCGACCGCGATCTCGCCCGTGTACCCGGCATTGGCCCCCGAGATCGCCCCGATCAGCGTGGACTTGCCGGCGCCGTTGGTGCCGAGGAGCGCGGTGATGCTGCCGGGGAACAGATCCAGCGACACGTCGCGGAGCACCTGGTTGGTGCCGAACCGCACGCCGACGCCGCCCAGGCGGACGACGGGGGCGTCGTTCACCTGAGCGGCGTGAGAGAGCGGAAACGTCATCCGGAGACGGCGGGCAGCCAGTCGGCGACGACCGTGTCGTTCAGCAGCAGCGATGGCTCGGCCTCGCGCAGCTGGGCGACGTTGGTGATGCCCTTCTCGATGAGGAAGTCGCGCGTGATGGTGACGGCGGGGAACTGGACGGTGTTCTCGGTGAGCTGGCCGGCCAGCTTCAGCGCGAGAGCGCGCACGACACCGGCGCCCACGGCCGACGGGTCGGTCGCGCTCGTGGCGACCCAGGGGCTGCCGTCGGCGGTGATGACCTCGATGTCGGCGTTGGAGATGTCGATGCCGTAGACCTTGACCTTGTCCTGCAGGTTGTTCTGCAGCACCGCCTGGACGACACCCTTGGTGATCTCGTCGTACGGGGCGAAGATCGCCTGCACGCCCGGGTTCGCCTTGAGGGCCGCGTCGACGAGAGGGATGTTGTCGGTCGCGGTCGACTCGGTGACCTTGCCGGTGAAGAAGAGCTGGTCGAGACCGTTCTTCGCGACGACCTCGTCCCACACCTTCTTGCGGCGATCGAGCGGCGCGAAGCCCTCGGCGCTGACGAGGCCCACCTTCGCGCCCTCGCCGTTGTCCTTCACGAGCTGGTCGAGGACGCCCTGCGCCATCGAGGCATCCGACTGCGAGGTCACGACGACACCGTCGGTGTCCTCGAGCGCCAGGTCGTACACGATGACCGGGATGCCGGCATCCACTGCCTCGCGCACGCGCGGCTCGATCGTGTCGGTCTGACCGTGGTCGACGATGATCGCGTCGGGCTTGGCGGCGATCGCCTGCTCGAGGTCGGAGGCCTGCTTGGCGTTGTCGTTACGGGCGTCGTAGACGGTGAGGTCGATGTTGACCGCGGCGGCCTGCGCCTTGGCTCCGGCGGTCCACGCCGTGAAGAAGTCACCGGCGCCGGACTGCTGCACGAGGGCGACCTCGAGCGGCTCGCCGTCGAACGGGGCCGGGAGGTTCTCGGCCTTCTGCACGGGGGCGGACGAGGCGGCCGGAGCAGCGGTGTTCTGCTGCGCGCAGCCGGTGAGGGCGAGGGCGGCGATACCGGCGGTGGCGACGAGGGCCGCCCAACGGTGGGAGCGAACGGACACGGGGTCCCCTTCGAAAGGAGTCGGGTGCGAATGGCCCTCTCGGGTGCTGTGGGGCGAGGGCCGTCGAGCAGTCAAGCAGGGCTCCACGTTCCGGACCGTTCGAGGTTGCGGTTTGTTACGGGTCGCATCAGCGCGAACACCCCAGGACCGTGCCGCGGGCGAGACAATCGACACGTCCCGACCGAACCCGTCCGAGAGGAGGAGCCATGACGCTCCTGACCGTCTGGAAAGAGACCGACCCGACCAGCCCCGTCCTCGAGACGACCGACGAGGACGAGATCCGCGCGGCCCTCGCCGAGCTCGGCGCCCGCTTCTCCCGGTGGGACGTGCACGAGGTCGCCTCCGACGCCGCCCTCGACGACGTGCTCGCGCTCTACGCCGACCAGGTCGAGAAGGTGAAGCAGGACGAGGGCTACACGCTCGTCGACATCGTGGGCCTCTCGCCCGCGCAGGACAACTACGACGAGGTCAAGGTCGCCTCGCGCGAGCGCTTCCTGTCGGAGCACCGTCACGACGACGACGAGGACCGCTTCTTCGCCAAGGGCGCCGGCGTCTTCTACCTGCACGTGAACGAGAAGGTGCACGCCCTCTACTGCGAGGCCGGCGACCTCGTCTCGGTTCCGGCGAACACCACCCACTGGTTCGACATGGGCACGACCCCCGAGTTCGTCAGCATCCGTTTCTTCCACGACGACGACGGCTGGGTCGGTCACTTCACCGGCAACCCGATCGCCGAGACGTTCGCGACGTTCGACGAGCTGCACGCGCGCCGGGCGCAGTTGGCCTGACGCCGCTTCTTCGCAGAAGGGCCCCTGCCTCGCGTGAGTTCGCGAGGCAGGGGCGTTTTCGTGCGTTTCAGCCGACGCGGCGCAGTCCCAGCGCGGCCCACGCGATCGGAGGCAGGCTCACGCGCAGGATGCCGTCCTCGATCCGCGCGCCCTCGAGCGCGCGCGGCTGCACACGATCGGGGTGCTCGAGGGTGTTGCTGGCGTACGGGTCGTCGTCGTGCAGCAGGTGCGTCTCGACCAGCTCGACGTTCCCGAAGCCCGTGACGTCGATCGCGACCTCGACGGCCTCGTGCCGTCCGCGGTGGACCAGGAAGACCGCGGCCTCCCCCGTCTCGGAATCGTGGGTCGCGACGGCATCCACCGCGGGAACCGTCCCGTGCTTCGCCGTGTCGATCGTGGCGGCCTCGATCCCCACGCGCAGGGCCTCGCCGCGCGCGAGTCGGGACGTGATCGAGAACGGGTAGAACGTCGTCTGCCGCCAGGCGGGTCCGCCGGGCTCCGTCATGATCGGCGCGATCACGTTCACCAGCTGGGCCAGAGACGCGGATGCCACGCGGTCGGCGTGCGTGAGCAGCGAGATCATGAGGCTGCCGAAGACGACGGCATCCACCGCCGAATACACGTCCTCGAGAAGGCGCGGAGCGACGGGCCAGTTGTCGATGCCGCTGAGCTGATCGACGTCGTGGAACCGCGTCTGGTACCAGATGTTCCACTCGTCGAACGAGATGTCGATCCTCTTGTCGCTGCCTCGGACCGCGCCGACGTGGTCGGCGGTCGCGACGACGGCCTCGATGAACCGGTCGGTGTCGACCGATGACGCCAGGAACGAGTCGATGTCGCCGTCGTGCTCCTGGTAGTAGGCGTGGCACGAGATCATGTCGACCTCGTCGTACGTGTGCGTGAGCACGACGCGCTCCCACTCACCGAACGTCGGCATCTGCGCGCCGGAGGATCCGCACACCACGAGCTCGATGGACGGGTCGAGCTGGCGCATGCCCTTGGCCGTCTGCGCGGCGATCTTGCCGTAGTCGTCGGCGGAGCGGTGGCCGAGCTGCCACGGCCCGTCCATCTCGTTGCCGAGGCACCACACGCGCACGTCGAACGGCGCCTCGCGTCCGTTGTCGATGCGCTGCTGCGACAGGGCGGTGCCGCCGGGCAGGTTGCTGTACTCGAGGAGGTCGATCGCTTCGAGCGTGCCGCGCGTGCCGAGGTTCACCGCGAGCATCAGCTCGCTGCCGGCCTTCTCGAGCCAGTCGGAGAACTCGTGCAGCCCGACCTCGTTCGTCTCGGTGGAGTGCCACGCGAGGTCGAGGCGGCGCGGGCGCTGCTCGCGCGGGCCGACGCTGTCCTCCCAGCGGAAACCTGAGACGAAGTTGCCGCCGGGATACCGGATCATGCTCACCCCCAGCTCGCGCACGAGCTCGAGGACGTCGCGGCGGAACCCCTGCTCGTCGGCCTCGGGGTGGCCGGGTTCGTAGATGCCGTCGTAGACATGGCGTCCGAGGTGCTCGACGAAGCCGCCGAAGAGGCGGCGCCGCACGGCCCCGATGGGGAAGCGGGGGTCGACGGTCAGGCGTGCGGTGGTCATCGTGCTCCTCGGGATGCGTGTGCGGCGAATCGGTCGGCGACCGGGTTACGCCGGCGCGCCAGGGTGGTCGGGGTCTCCACGAGGTCGTGGAGGCCCATGGTCAGAAGGTGGGGCCGCACGGCGCTCGGGACGAACCGGGCGAGCGCGTACCGAATGCGATCGGTGCGGTCGGCTTTGCAGCCTGCGGGCGTAAGGCTGATCATTTGAGTCCGGTGCTGGCGACGCTCTGAATGAACCGCCGCTGGAGCACGAGGAAGAGGACGGCGAGGGGCGCCAGGGCGATGAGCGAGCCGGCCATCATGACGCCGTAGGGAATGATCCCGTCCGGGCCGGTGAGCAGAGTCAGACCCGACGTGATCGTGCCCATCTGCTGGTCGGTCGTGAGGACGAGCGGCCACAGCAGGTCGTTCCAGTTGTTGACGAACGTGTAGATGCCGAGCGTCACGAGAGCGGGAACGGCATTGGGCAGCACGACACTCCTGAAGATCCGGAGTTCGGAGGCGCCGTCGATTCGCGCCGCATTGTCCAGGTCACGAGGAAGCGACAGGAAGAACTGTCGGAGGAAGAAGATCCCGAATGCGTCGGCGGCGCGCGGAGCGATCAACCCCGTGTACGAGTTGATCCATCCAAAATCCGCGATGAGCTGATAGACGGGGATGAGGGTTGCCTGGAAGGGCACCATGAGACTCGCCACGATCGCGATGAGAAGCACCCTGCTTCCCCGGAAGTCGACCCTGGCCAGCACGTAGGCTGCGAGCGAATCGAACACCAGGGCGAAGACCGTCACGCCTCCGGCAAAGATGAAGCTGTTCAGCACGAGCCGGGCGAACGGCAGATCCGTGAAGATCCGTGCGAAGTTGTCGAGCGTCCACGACCCCGGGACGAGCGTCGGCGGGAAGGCGTTGACCTCCGCGACCGGCTTGAACGCGGTGAAGACGATGATCGCGATCGGCAGCAGCACGAGGAAGGCGACGATCACCATGCCGCCGAACGAGGCCAGACGAATTAGACGGTCCGACGCGGCGCGAGTTCTCCTTTCGATCATCAGCCCGCGTCCTTCTCACCGCGCGACGTGATCGCGAACTGGACGAGGCTCAGCAGAAGCGTCGCGACGAGCAATACATACGACAGCGCGGAGGCGAACCCGAGCTCGAGGTCCTTGAATCCGGACTTGTAGATCTGCATCACGACGGTCTGGGTGCTCTGGTACGGGCCGCCGCCGGTGAGGATGTAGATCTGGTCGAAAGCCTGCAGGGCGGCGATGGTGGCGATCACGAGGACGAACCCGATCGTGTTGCCGAGGAGCGGAACCGTGACATTGCGGAATCGTGCGATCGGGCCGGCGCCATCCATCCGCGCGGCTTCATAGAGGCTTTGCGGGATCTCCTGGACCCCCGCGAGGAAGACGATCATGTAGAACGGGAAGTTCTTCCACACGGCGATGAGCACCACCGCCGGCATCGCGAGCGTCGGATCTTGGAGGACATCGCCGATGCGGATGCCGAACGACTGCAGCCAGAAGTTGAGGAGTCCCACCTGCGGATCGAGCAGGTATTGCCAGGCGAAGGCCGCGACGGCCAGCGAGACGATGAACGGCAGGAACAGGGCGGTGCGGAAGACGCCTCGCCACGGAAGGTGCGGGCTGTTCAGAGCGAGAGCGAGCGCGAGGGCGAAGACGACCACGATCGGCGTGAACATGATCGTGTACGTCGCCGTGTTGCCCATCGCGCGGATGATGTCGGGATCGGTGAAGACCCGCGCATAGTTGTCGAAGCCGACGAACTCCTCGAGCCCGAAACCGCTGGCATCCGTGAACGAGAGACGCAGGGCTGCGACCATCGGCCAGAAGACGAACGTGACGAGCACGGCCATCGCCGGCAGTAGGAAGGCGACGATCGTGAGGCGACGTCGCGCACCGCCGCGTAGCGGCCCGCGGCCACCGATCTGAGGCGGCGGCCGGAACCGTCGCGTGCTGGTCAGCGTCATTGCCATTCCTGTCCCTGCGCGACCCTCGGGCCGCTTCTCCAACGTTGTAAATGACAATAGGGTCACCATCGGAAGGGCGTCAAGCGGTCACCTGACGCGCCCCGCGAGAGGCTGTTGACAATCGCGGAGGGAAGATCCACTATGTGATCACAGCGCACTTACAACGTTGTATAAACCCGGAATGACGGCGTTTCTGCCGTTCCATCGACAGTGGAGTCGACTCGTGGAGGTCCAGCACCAATGAAGAAAGCAATCACCGCCGTCGTCGTCGGCGCTCTCGCGCTCGCGACATCCGGATGCGCCGCGACGGCGTCCGCCCCCGACGGTCCCGTCAAGATCGATTTCTGGCACGGCTACACCGAAGCCGATGGCAAGGTCCTCGACGACCTCGTCGCCCAGTTCAACGCGTCCCAGGACGACATCGAGATCACTCCGTCCGTGAAGCCGTGGGCCACTCTGCTGGACACCGCGCTCCCCGCCCTGAGTTCCAAGACCGGCCCCGAACTGGTGGCGCTGCCCGCCGAGAACGTTCCGGTCTGGGCGTCCAAGGGTGCACTGCACGACCTCGAGGACTGGTACGGCTCCGCAGACAGCGGCGCCGCAACCCTGAACGAGGGCGCGGTCGCGACCGGGATCGTCGAAGGCAAGCACTACGCCACACCGCTCAGCTTCACCCCGTTGACCATGTTCTACAACACGGCGATGTTCGAGAAGGCCGGCGTGCAGGTGCCGACGACCTGGGACGAGTGGGTCACCGCGGCGACCGCGCTCACGGTCGACGAGAACGGTGACGGCACCCCCGAGCAGTACGGGCTGGCGCTGCAGGATCATGGCACCGTCGGCAACGGCGTCTGGCCGTCCCTGTTCCAGAGCGGTGGCGGCGAGGTCGTCACCGCCGACGGCGATGCCGTCATCGATTCACCGGAGAACGTGAAGACGCTCACGTACTGGAAGGACGCCTTGGCCAAGGGCGGATTCTCGCCGACGGGCCTCGCCGGCGCGGATGCCGACGGGCTGTTCAGCTCCGGCAAGGTGGCGATGACCCTGGCCGGTCCGTGGATGGCGACGGTCGCCGAATCCTCCGGGGTCCCGTACGGGATCGCGCCGCTCCCCGCCGGCCCCGCCGGCATCAAGGCCTCGGCATTGGCCGTCGATCTCAGCATCACCTCGCAAGCGACCGACGCCGAGAAGGCAGCCATCCAGACCTTCTTCACGTGGTTCTACCAGAAGCAGAACATGGTCACGTGGTCGCTGGCCTCGGGGTGGCCCCCGCTCACGACCGACGTCAGCGCAGCCGACGTCGCCGAGAACACGGTCGTCGCCGCTCTCACCGAGCAGTCGCAGTATGGTGTGGCACTGCTTCCCGGAGTGATCCCCTCGACCGATGTCCTGACGGCGATGGACACCGCCACCCAGAAGGCCCTCACCGGGGGCGACGTGGAAGAGGTGCTCACCACCGCCCAGAAGGAGATCGAGTCGGCTCTGGCCGGCTGAACGATCCCGGTCGGGAAGTCGGATCTGCGCACTGCCCTCGCGGTCCGCAGGTCCGACTTCGCCAGCCCCCTCCCACCCCGAACGACGTGACCGAAGGACGATTGATGCGCTGGTTCGAAGACGGACGCCTGCGATTCGCCATGGGTGTCGAAGACACCTTCATCCCCCAGACCCGACCCGGGGAGAGGTCGCTCGACGAGTACGACCTGATGCAGCACTACCGCTTCTGGCGAGAAGACCTGGAGCACTGCGCGACGGCCGGGAGCGAGATGGTTCGATGGGGCATCCCGTGGTATCGCATCCAGCCGGCACCGGGGACCTGGGACTGGGAGTGGCTGGACCGCGTCATCGACGCTTTCGACGAACTCGGGCTCACGCTGCTCACAGATCTCATCCACTACGGGACACCGCTGTGGCTGGACGACCAGTTCGTGAACCCGGACTACCCCTCGCGCGTGGCCGAATACGCAGCGGCCGTCGCAGACCGATATCGCGGCCGCATCCGCCACTACACCCCGCTCAACGAACCCCTCTTGAACGTCATGTACTGCGGGGAGTTCGGGCAGTGGCCGCCGTACCGGACGGGCCATGACGGTTTCGTCGACGTCCTCCGTGGGATCACCCGCGGCATCGTCGAGACCCAGACGGCGATCGCTCAGACCGTCGCGGACGCCGACTTCCTGCACGTGGAGGCGTCGTTCCGTTTCGCGGGCGACGTCGAGGCCCATGCCGAGACCCACCGACACCTCCAAGACAGGAGATTCCTGATCCAGGACCTGGTGATGGGGCGAGTCGGCGAGGAGCACCCGCTCGTCCCGTACCTGCGCGAGCACGGGTTCCGCGACGACGACCTGGAATGGGCGCGTACCCACACCGCGCAGCCGGACGTCGTCGGGGTGAACTACTATCCGCAGCACTCGACCGAGGTGTTCGAGCGCGGGGTCACGCGCTCCGGGGGGCCGCGCGACCTTCGACCGCGCCTCGATGCGGGAGTCGAGGGGATGAAGGACGTCCTGCGATCCTTCGCGGAGCGCTACGGCAAGCCCGTCTTCCTGACCGAGACGAGCTACACCGGCACGGTGGAGCAGCGGATCTCGTGGATGCAGCGTTCCGCCGCGGGGGTCCGGGAGTTGCGAGCCGAGGGAGTCGACGTCGTCGGCTACACCTGGTGGTGCATCACCGACATGATCGAGTGGACCTACCGCACCGGTGACAAGTCGGCGATGGAGTACCTGCTGCCGATGGGCCTGTGGGCACTGGAAGAGGACCCCGACGGGACGCTCCGCCGCGTGAGGACACCCGTGGCGGACGCCTTCCGCGAGCTCGCGACGGGACACATCTGAGTCCTCGGGATCGGCACTGTGGAGCATGCACTCGCTCTGATTGTACAACGTTGTATATCTACCAATCCGCTTGAAAGGACGCAATGATGCGACACACCCACACCCACTCCGCCGCCGGTAGACGGGCGGGCACCCTCGCGCTGGCGACGACTCTGATCCTCCTGGGGTCAGCTCTGACAGCCGCACCTGCGCACGCGGTGACCACCGGGAACGGATCGCTCGTCTACGCGCCGCCCGATGGATCGTCGTTCAATGACGAAGGCGGCGACGCGACCGGCACGGCGTATGCCAAGATCGTCGCGCTCAAGCACAGCGGGTCGGCCAACGGCACGCTCGTCGTGACCTTCGACGACGGCCGGCTGATCAAGGACGTCAGCCCGAGTTCCAACCCGACCACTGACACCCAGGCATGCCTGGCTACCCCGAGTCTCCCCTGCCATCAGGAATGGCCGATCTTCCGTAGCTCCGATGGAGGCGCGTCGTGGACGAAGATCGCCGCGGTGAATCCTGGGCTGCAGTTCCCCGGGATCCCGGGTCAGGAGGATCTGACTCAGCTCGACCGCCTCGCCCAGCCGTTCCTGTACGAACTTCCCCAAGCCACCGGCGGTCTCGCCGCCGGCACCCTGTTGCTCACGGGCCAGATCCGCCCCGCAGACCGCGACGACCCGGCCTCGATCACCAAATTGGTCGTCTACAAGAGCACCGACCAAGGGGCGAACTGGACCTATCTGAGCACGATCGACAGCGGCGGCCCGGCCGTGTACGACCCGTCATCCTCGTCGACGACGACGACGGTGTGGGAACCCACGCTGATCGTTGACGGAAACGGAGGGCTGACCGCCTACTTCTCAGACGAGCGGCAGAAAGCGAACAACGTCCTCCAGGCGGTTTCGTATCGACGCTCGACAGACGGCGGGCTGACCTGGGGTGCACTGTCCAACGTGTCGGCTCCGACAGACAAGCGGCACCGCCCCGGCATGATCACTGTGACAAAGCTTCCCGACAACAGCTATCTCGCGACCTATGAGGTCGTGAATGCCGCCGGCTACGCGTTCGCCAATGCCTCCCCCGTCTTCTACAAGAAGTCGCCGGACGGGTTGAACTGGGGCACGACGACGTCGTTGGGTACGCCGGTCGAGTTGGCCGACGGGCGCGGGATCGGGTCTTCCCCCACCGTGACCTGGGTCCCCACGGGCGGCCCTCAGGGCATGGTCGTCGTGGCGTCGAAGTGGGGGCTCGACCCCGCCGGCAACCTGACCAGCGGTCAGAACTTCTTCGTCAACTACAACCTGGGAGTGGGGCCGTGGGAACGACTCCCATTCGCCACGACGTTCGACGGCCAAAGTTCGATCACGGGGTTCGCTCAAGGCATCGACTACAGTCCGGACGGTCGAACCCTCTATCAGGCGACGAACGTCGACAACTACCGGCCCGGCAATCTCTACAACGACATCCGCGTGGGCACCATCCCCCTCAATGCCACGACCTATGAGGCGGAGAACGCCACCCGGGTGAATGCGTCGCTCGTGACGCACGCGGATGCCACGAATGGGTCGAAGGTCGGCAACATCAACTACTCGAACAGCACCGTCACGTTCACCGTCAGGGTTCCCGCTGCCGGCACCTACACGATGAACGTCCGTTATGCGAACGGCACGACCGGCACCAGCGCTCACGACGTTTCAGTGAACGGAGCATCCGCGACGTCCATCAGTTACCCGCGGACGGCGGACTGGGGTCGCTATCTCTGGGCGCAGAAGAGCGTCTCATTGAACGCCGGCACCAACACCATCCGGTTCTCCTACACGGGAACGTACGCCGAGCTCGATGCGATCCAGGTGTTCGACGCGTCGACCACTCCTGCCCCTGAGTTCCGAATCGTGAACCGGAGCAGTGGGAAGCTGCTCGAGATCTTCTCCGCGGCGACCGCCGACGGGGCAGCCGCCGGGCAGTGGGGACCGACGGGCAACCCCACCCAGATCTGGCAGGTCACGACGGCTGCGGGAGGGACCTTCTCACTGATCAACAAGAACAGCGGCAAGCTGTTGGAGATCCCCAGCGCCTCTCTGGCCGACGGCACCGATGCGGTCCAGTGGGGACCGACCGGCAATGCAACGCAGAGGTGGAATCTCACCCCCAACGCGGCCGGGTACTGGGCGATCACGAACGCCAACAGCGGGAAATACCTCGAGATCGCGTCCTGCGCCAGCGCCGACGGGGCCGTCGCTCAGCAGTGGGGTCCGACGAGCGGACTGTGCCAGCAGTGGCGACTGGTCAAGGAGGGTATCCAGTAGCGGATGCCGTCGGGGCGGGCCGTCATCGGCGCCCGCCCCGACGCCACGCGCCACGCTAGGCCGGAGCCGACTCGCGCACGACCAGATCGAAGGAAGCCGTCTCCGTCGCGGGCCGAGACGGCCTGCTCTTTCCCGACTCGATCCGCTGAACGAGCAGATCGACAGCCCGCTGGGCGATCTGGTCCCTCCCGGGATCGATCGTCGTCAGGCTCGGCACCGCGTATTGCGATTCCTCGATGTTGTCGAAGCCGACCACCGCGACATCCACCGGAATCCGTAAGCCCGCCTCCTGCAGGGACCGCATCGCCCCCAGGGTGAGCGCGTCATTGAGACCGAAGAGGGCATCGAACACCACTCCCTCGTCGATCATCTCGCGGGTGGCGTCCGCACCGTTCGCTCGATGCCACAGGGTGGTCGCTCTCACGAGCGCCCGATCAACGTCGATACCCGCGGTCTCCAGAGCCTCCTCGTAGCCTCGAAGACGGAGCGCTGCCGAGCCGAGTTCCTCGTCCGGATGGGCGCCGATCAAAGCGATCCGGCGGCGACCCGAAGCCAGCAGGAAATCCGTGGCAGCGCGGGCGGCCTCCACGTTGCGCATCGTCACGTGGTCCACGGGCCCGTCGAAGATCCGCTCTCCGAGGAGAACGAGAGGGAAGTCCACCTCGAGCAGAGAGGCATCCTCCTGCCCCATTCCCAGCGGGCTGAAGATCACACCATCCGTCATCCTCATCCGGGGACTGGAGAGCGCGGCGAGCTCCCGCGCGCGGTCCGCGCCGGTCCGCTCGACGATGACGACCAACCCGTGGCTCTCGGCGCGGGTGATGACGGCGTCCGCGAGCTCCGCGAAGTAGCTCAGACTGAGCTCGGGGAGAACGAGACCGATGACACCGCTACGACCCGAACGGAGACTACGGGCGGAGAGGTTGGGCTGGTACCCCAGCCGGTCGATGGCCGCTTGCACGCGCTCACGCGTGGCCGGGCGCACGTGAGGGTAATCGTTCACGACGTTCGATACGGTCTTGATCGAAACGCCCGCCAGCCGGGCCACGTCATGGAGCGTCGCAGCCATGGACCCCCCCCTCTCCGCCGACGACGCCTCACACTACAACCGCAACGGCGATCCACGGCGACAGATCATGCGCTCCCTCTCCCGCCCTGCGCCGACGAGTCGCGATTCACGACCGCGTCGACTCGCGCTCCACGAGGTGGAAATCGGCCAGGAACTCCCGCGGAGCGATCTCGCCGGCACCCGTGATGCGTTCGACGAGAAGGTCCACCGCCACTCGGGCGATCTCCGACCGCCCGGGGTCGATCGTCGTCAACGCGGGCAGCGAATACCGCGTCTCGTCGAGGTCGTCGAAGCCGATGATCGCCACCTCTTCGGGAATGCGCACCCCGCGCTCCAACAGCACCCTCATCGCGCCGAGGGCGAGGGAATCGTTGAAGCCGACGACCCCGTCGAACTGCACCCCCGAATACAGGACGGCACGCATGGCCTCCGCGCCGTCGATCCGGTGCCATCGGTCCACCGGCACGACGAGCCTCGGGTCGAGCTCGCGCCCCGCCTCGGCCAGGGCCGCTTCGTAACCGCGAAGACGCAGCCCCGCTGAGCCGACGACCTCACCGGGGTGCGACCCCAGCGCGAGGATGCGTCGGCGTCCGGTCGCGATCAAATGAGCCGTCGCAGCGTACGCGGCTTCGGTGTTCCGCATGGTGACGTGGTCGTGCGCGGAGTGGAAGATCCGCTCCCCCAGCAGCACCATCGGCATCCCGACCTCGTCCAGAAGAGCCGCATCGTCCTCACCGAGCGAGAGCACCGAGTAGAGCACGCCGTCAAGGCCTCGGCGTCGCGCGCCGCGCAGGGCCGCGAGCTCGCTGTCGCGCTCCGCGTCGAACTGCTCGATGAGCACGGAGAAGCCGTGCGCGCGCGCCGCGCGCATGACGTCGTCCGCCAATTCGGCGAAGTAGGGGTTCCGCAGATCCGGGACGATGAGCCCGATCATGTCGGCCCGGCCCGACCGGAGGCTCCGCGCCGCCTGGTTCGGGCGGTACTGCAGTTCGTCGATCGCGGCCTCGACCCGCTCGCGGGTCGCCGACCGCACGTGCGGATAGTTGTTGATCACGTTCGAGACCGTCTTGATCGACACCCCGGCCGCGCGTGCCACATCGTGCAGCGTTGCGCTCATGGCATCCCTCCCCCACCTCTGTGCGCCGACTCTACAACGTTGCAGACGCGGGCGCCCGCGCCGCCGTGCGCCCAGACCACGCGACCTGGCCGAGATCACACGCCGCAAACACGCCACGGCGGGTGCGCTCGCCCAGATCACGCGACCTGGATGCCGGCCCGGCGGCCCGGGCCCCGCGAGCGCACACGATCCGGCCGAGCGCGCACGTTCCGGACGCCCCGATCATGTGCGTTCGACCGGGGCGTGTGCGCTCGGCGACGGGCAGGCGGTCGGGGGCGGGCGCGCGCGAGGGGCGCGAGATCACGCGACCTGGCCGAGATCACGTGGCGCAAGCGCGTCACGGCGGGTGCGCTCGCCCAGATCACGTGAACTGGATGCCGCGATGCACCGGCCACGGCGCCGCCCGCGCCGGCACCGGCCGCGACGCCCGCGCCGGCACCGGCCACGGCGCCGCTCACACCGGCCGCCACCCGCCCCGCCCCGCCCCGCCCCGCCCGCGGGCGTCAGATGACCTCGGCGCTCCAGGGGTCGGGGCGGCCGAAGCGGAACGCCTCGATCGAGATCGCCTGCTCGCGCAGGAACGGCAGCAGCTCGATGCGGCCCGCGGTGGTGACCTCGCCGGAGTACACCGTCAGGGACGGGTCGCCGCCGAGCGCTTCGGCCAGCGCGACGCGCAGAGTCTCCGCCGTCTCGGCCGTGCCGACGAGCCGCACGCGCGACGGTCGCGGCAGGGGGGAGATCACCGCATCGCCCGCGGGCTCGGCATCCGGGATGCCACCCGCCATACGCTGCAGCCACTCCTCGTCGGTCTCGACCGACACGGGCACCGCGCTCTCGCCGAGCAGGTGCCGTACTGCGGCGGGGAGCCCCACCGGCGTGCTGAGGCTGAAGTCGGAACCCGAGCGCACGGCCGCGACGAGCACGCGGAGCACCGCCTGCCACGGGGCGTCGGCGGTGGCGCGGATCGCGACGTCGGTGGGGCGGTAGCGCAGCAGGTTCCGCTCGAGGCCGAGGCGCGAGGCGTCCTTCACCCGTGCGAAGTCGCGGTCCCACGCGACGGCGTCCGACAGCGCGCCGCGCCGCAGCCACTCGAACGCGGCGTAGTCGAGCGTCGGCTGCGCCGCTTCGATGAGCGAGGAGATGCGCGTGTCGAGGCCGCGCAGATGCAGCGTCGACGACGCCGGACCCCCCGACGACGGCCGCCACGACCCGAGCGCGACGAGTCGGTTCGGGCCGCCCGACATCGCACCGGGGCCCACGCCCGAAACCCCCCGACCGCCGAGGGGCTCGCGCTGCACGACCCCGCCCGTCGTGGGGCGGTTCACCCGCAGCACGGCGGCATCGACGGTGTCGAGCCAGAGGTCGAGGTCGGCGGCGTCGCGGGTGTGGAGGCCCGCCACGAACCCGGACCCGACGACGTTCTGCAGTTCGATCGCCCGGCCCAGGGTCGGCGCGTGCAGGATGCCGAGCACCGGCGCCGCCACAGCGGTGCGGGTCAGGTGCGAACCGGCGTGGACGCCCGTGCGGACGCCCGGGGTCCAGAAGCGGCCCGCCGTCTCGGGACCGAGGTCGAGTTCGCGCGGCTCGACGAGCCAGCGCTCCCCGTCGGCGAGGACGGTGAGGGCGCGGCGCACGTCGCCCTGCGGCTCCTCGACGAGCGGTCCGACGTCGGAGAGCGGGTCGTCGGCGGGACCCACGCGCAGCGACGCCACGGCATCCTTCAGCTGTTCCAGGAAGCGTGTCGACCGCGCCGCAGCGCCGACGAGGATCACCAGTGACGATGCGGTCGCGGCCTGCCCCGCTCGGGCGAAGGCCCCGGCCACGATGTCGGCGACGGCGCGGTCGAGGTCGGCCGACGGGGCGACGACCACCGCGTTGCGGCCGGCCGTCAGCGCCTGCAGGGGCAGGCTGGGGCGCCATTCGAGGAACCGTTCGGCGGTCGCCCGCGCGCCCGCGAGCAGCACCCGGTCGACGCCGGGGTGGACCAGCAGCGCTCGACCGGATGCCTCCTCGTTCAGATCGACGTAAGCGAAGGCGTCCCGCGGAACCCCCGCCGCCCAGAGCGCCTCGGCGACGACCGCGCCCGCCCGCCGCGCGCGCGGCGACGGCGTGAGGATGACACCCGATCCGGCGGCGAGCGCCGCGAGCGTCTCGGCGGCGCAGAGACCCACCGACGAGTTCCAGCGGGGGGCGACGACCGTGAGGCAGTCCGGCACGAACACCGCACCGGCGACCCGGTCGAGCTCCTTCACGGTCAGCGCGTAGTACGCGGCTGCGTCGACGGCCTCGTCGACCTCGGCGTCCGCCTCGGCGAACAGCGCACCGCCCTCGGACGCGAGCACCTCGACCAGCTCGGCGCGGCGTTCGGCGAGCGCGCGGGATGCCGCCTCGATCACCGCTGCGCGCTCGGTCGCCGCGCGGCTCCCCCACTCCTCCGCGGCCTCGCGGACGCGCGAGACGACGGCATCCAGGCCGGCCTCGTCGTCGATGCGACCGGCCGCGGCCGTCGCGTCTCCGGCGGTGGAGCCGCTCACCGCGGCGAGGACGTCATGGGCCCAGGCCCGGTCCGCGGCGACGGTGGGATCGGCGGCCGAGGTGTTGCGGAACCCGGGGGCGGCTCCCGAGAGCTCGGCGGTCTCGCGCACCGAGAACACCGCGGTGTCGACGAACGCCTGCCCGCCGAAGAGCATCTGCTGGACATCGGGGCCGAGGGCCTGCGTGTCGCCGGGGGCCGCGTCGCGGGCGATGCCGAGGACGGCCTGCGTCAGACCGGGCTCGGGTGAGTCGTCGGCGGCGGGCTCGCGCAGGATCGGGGGCGTCGGGACGGTTCCGCGCTGCGGCTCGCGCGGCGGGGCCGGTGAGAGCTCGGGCGTCGCGAGGGCCGTCGTCACCCGGGCGTGGACGTCGTCATCGGACGCGCGTCGCTCCGCCGCCTGCGCAGCGAGCGGTGCCACCACGGCATCCGCGTCGTCCGGGTGCACCACAGGTGCGAGCACGATGTGGGCACCCTCCACGCTCCAGGCCACGCCGAGCGGCAGGGCGAGGTCGATCGGGACGTCGGCGGTGTCGGCCAGGACCCGCACGATCGCCGCCCGTACCGGATCGCCCGTCGCGAAAGCCACGCGCAGCCCCTCGGCGGCCCGGCGGCCGAGGGCCTCGCGCACGGCGGCGACGGCGAGCGCGTCGAGGTCGGCGGTCGCGGTGACGGCGGGGGCGCGCCAGCCGTGCCGCGCGGCGCGGAGCGCGTCGTCGGTGGCCGGGATCGCGTCGTCGAGGCGCACCGCGAGGGGCGCTCCCCCGGCGACGCCCCGCACCCGCGCCCAGGCGGCGAGCTCGCGCAGGGCGCCGAGCGCCTCGGGGACGGCGATCGGCAGCGCGATGCCGGCGTCGGCGGCCGACAGGCTCGACTCCTCGAGCACACGGGTCAGAACGGCGACGGTGAGGTCGAGGTCGTCGCGCCCCTCGGCGACGAGCGTGACGCGCGTGCCCGCGCCGGCGGCATCCCGGAACAGCGGCAGCAGCCGCTCCGCGGCGTGCTCAACATCCGCCTCGAACGCCCACCGCGAGAGCCCGGTGACGACCTCGCGCACCGCGACCGAGACCCGGGCGACGTCGTCGCGGGCGGCCAGGGCACGGATGCCGTCGAGCCGGTGCCGTGCGGCCGACTCGCCCCGGACGGTCGGTGCCGTGAGCCGCAGGTCGGCGACGGCATCGGCGCCGAGCGCGACGAGCGCGGGGCCGAGACGATCGGTGCGCGCGTCGAGGGACAGGGGCGAGAGCGCATCCGAGAGGGCACGGCGGGCGAGCGGCACCGCCGGGCTCGGGAGCACGGGAGCGATCGCACCGCCCAGCTGGACCGCACCGCGCACCCTCCACGGGAGCGCCGCCGGGACGTCGCCGGCGAGGCGGTGCAGTGCGGCCGCGGGCGCCGTCGTGCCCTCCGGTCGCAGCACGCCGTCCGCGGCGCGCGCGAGGAAGTCCAGGGCCTCGGGGGACGCGACGGGCGACGAGAGGGTCGGGGTGGAGGCGGCGAAGGTCGCGGCCAGGGCCGTGGCGCGCTCGACCGCGTCGGCGGAGAGCAGGGGACCGTGCGCGTGCGGGTCGTTCTCGCTCATGCTCCACAGCCTAGGCACGGCGCCCGCGAGCCCCGGGCGGCCCCGCCGCGCGGCCCCGAATCGACACGGAAAGGGGCCGGCCGCGCGTCATGCCGTGGGACCCATGTCCCACCGCGTCGCGGTGACCCCGCGTCGCGTTCCTCGCGCGAGCGCTCTTTCGCTACTGTCGATTCGCCCCGACCCTGGAGACCCCCATGGCTCAGACCTTCACCGACATGCCCCTCGAGCTTCTGCGCGAGTACCGCCCGGAGCTCGTCGAGCCCGACGGGTTGGACGCGTTCTGGTCCGACACGCTGGCAGAAGCCCGTGCCGCCGCGCGGCCCGCGACGCTGACGCGCGTCGACGGACCGGTGCGCGCTCTCTCGATCCAGGACCTCACGTTCACCGGATTCGCCGGCGACGAGATCCGCGGCTGGGTCGTGCGCCCGCACGGCGGCGAACAGCTCCCGGCCGTCGTCGAGTTCATCGGCTACGGCGGCGGTCGCGGGCTCCCCGGCGACAAGATCGCCTGGGCGGCCGCCGGCTACGTGCACGTCATCATGGACACGCGCGGCCAGGGATCCGGCTGGAGCATCGGCGACACCCCCGACCCCCACGGCTCCACCGCCGCCTACCCCGGCGTGATGACCCGTGGCATCCACGACCCGCACGAGTACTACTACCGCCGTCTCTTCACCGACGCCGCGCGTCTGGTCGACGTGGTCCGCGAGCTCCCCGGAGTGGATGCCACGCGCATCGCCGTCACCGGGGGCAGCCAGGGCGGTGCGCTCGCGATCGCCGCCGCGGCACTGTCGGGCGACGCGGTGGCCGCGGTCCTCCCGGACGTGCCGTTCCTGTGCGACATCCCGAACGCCATCGTGCGCACGCCCTCCGCCCCGTTCACCGAGGTCACGCGATGGCTGTCCATCCACCGCGACGACACCGCCGCGGCGCTGCACACGCTGTCGCACATCGACGGGGCGATCCTCGCCCGCCGCATCCAGGCGCCGGCGTTCTTCTCGGTCGCGCTGATGGATGACATCGTGCTGCCGTCGGGGGTGTTCGCGGCGTTCCACGCCCTGGCATCCGAGGATGCCGCGATCGAGGTCTACCCGTACAACGGCCACGAGGGCGGGGGCACGCGCCACTGGGCGCGTCAGGTCGCGTGGCTCGACGCGCGCTTCGGCGTTTCGGACGCCCCGGACGCGTGAGTCGCCACGATTTGTCGCCTGGCCGTGGCCCGAGGCGACAAATCGTGGCGACTCACGCAACAGGCGGCTCAGCGCCAGTCGCTCGGCGCGGGGCGCTTCGTCGAGGGCAGCGCGGACGCCGCGGCCCACTCGTGCACCCACGGCTCGACGTCGGGCACGCCCTCGGGGCGCCCGACCGCGGCGAACAGCTCCTCGTGCGGCACGGTTCCGCCCGAGCGCCGCAGGATGCGCGCGCGGATGATCGCCCGCGCGAAGATCTCGCCGTCGACGACCGCGCGGTGTTCGAGGTAGACGGCGCGATCGTCGTGTCCGAGCAGCCGCGTCTCGAGCTCGAACCGCTGCCACAGCTCCAGCGAACGGCGGAACGTGATCGTCTCGGCGGCCACCACGGCGTACCAGCCGTGCGAGGTCATCGCACCCGCGATCCCGGTGCGCGTCAGCAGATCCCATCGCCCCAGATCGAACAGCGACAGGTAGCGCCCGTTGTTGAGGTGGCGGAGCAGGTCGATGTCGGTGGGCAGCACGCGCAGTCGCATCCGCCCGACCGCGCTCGGATCGAGGGGGCCTTCGCGACGCAGTCGCCGCCGCGCGCGGAAGAGGACCAGCAGGGTGCGCCACAGAACGTTCACGACCGGCGAGCGTAGTGATCTTCCTATGGAACGACGATTTGTTTGTCCCCTGCCGACAATGCGACGGGGTCCGGCTCGCGCGGCGGATACACCCAGGTCACCAGGACGACCGAGACGATCATCAGCAGGAACCACGACGACAGCTTCGACGCGTCGACCGGATGCCACCCGCCCACCTGCGACGGGTAGAGCCACGCCCCGGCGTACGTGGCGATGTTCTCGGCGAGCCAGATGAACACCGCGACACCCGCGAACGCGAGGAGGAGCGGCATCCGGAACGTCCCCCGGAAGAAGCGGAACCGCATCGTCGTGCGCCCCCACAGGACCACGACCGCCACCACCAGCGCCCAGCGGAGGTCGACGATCCAGTGGTGGGTGAAGAAGTTCGCGTAGATCGCCGCGGCCACGATCGCGGTGAGCCACCGCCGCGGATAGCGCGAGAACCGCAGGTCGAACAGGCGGTACACCCGCACCATGTAGCTGCCGACCGCGGCGTACATGAAGCCGCTGTACAGCGGCACGCCCCCGATCCGCAGCACTCCGTCGGCCGCGTACATCCAGGAGCCGACGTCGGTCTTGAACAGCTCCATGACCGTGCCGACGACGTGGAACAGCACGACCACGCGCAGTTCGCGCAGCGTCTCGAGCCGCGCGGCCACCATCACGACCTGGATCGCCACGGCGGCGATCGTCAGCGCATCGTTGCGGGCCAGTGCGGCGTCGTCGGGGTACCAGAGCTTCGCGGCGACGACGACCGCGAGGAACGTCGCGCCGAAGACGCACGCCCACGCCTGCTTCAGCACGAAGACGGCGAACTCCACCAGGCGCGCCCGCGCGCCGGTCGCCGGCGCCGAGCGGAGGAGGCGGTTCGCGAAAGCGTCGATGCGCGCCTCGACCGAGGTGAGGGCGGGGCGCGCGATCATGCCCGGGATCGTGGCACGCGACCCTGGCAGGATGCCCGGGTCCTACCGCATCGCCGGGTCGTCCGAGGTCGATTTCCCGGTGGCGGAAGGGCCGCGTAGAGTCGCGCCATGACTGCGGAAACCCGAACCGACATCGTCGTCCGTCCGGTGCGAGATGTGGATGCCGAGGCCCTCGGCCGCGTGCACGCGACGTGCTGGCACGAGACGTACGACCACCTGATCAGCACGGCCGCCCTCGAGGCGGTCTCCCCCAAGCGCATGGCCGAGCTCTGGACCCACTGGGCCGCCCAGGGCGATGACTACCGCATGAGTGCGGCCCTCGTCGACGGCGAGATCGTCGGCTTCGTCGGCTCGGGCCCTGCCCGCGACGAGGACGCCCCGCGCCCGCGCGAGCTCTACTTCATCTATCTGCTCGACCAGTTCCACGGCACGGGCATCGGGCAGCAGCTCTTCGACGCCGCCGTCGAAGGCGACGAAGGCCTGTACCTGTGGGTCGCCGAGGACAACCCTCGCGCGCACCGCTTCTACGCGCGCAACGGGTTCGCGCTCGACGGCGCCTCGCACGTGGAGCCCTTCCTCGGTGAAGAACTCACCGAGGTGCGTTTCGTCCGCTGACGTGCTGCAGATCTGGGCCCTCGCCGGCATCGGTGAGATCTCGCCGGGCGCAGACCTGGTCGAGGTGATCGCGGATGCCGCCGGAGACACCCTGCGCGACGGCGACATCGTCGTCGTCACCAGCAAGATCGTGTCCAAAGCCGAGGGCCGCATCCTCCGCGCCGACGACCGCGAAGACGCGATCACCCGCGAGACCGTGCGGCTCGTGGCATCCCGCACCTCCCCCGCCGGACACGTGACCCGCATCGTCGAGAACCGCCTCGGCATCGTGGCGGCCGCGGCCGGGGTCGACGCCAGCAACACCCCCGAGGGCACGGTGCTGCTGCTGCCCGAGGATCCCGACGCGTCGGCGCGCGCGATCGCCTCCGGGCTCCGCCTCGCCACCGGCGCGCACGTCGGCGTGCTCATCACCGACACGCTCGGCCGCGCCTGGCGCGAGGGTCAGACCGACCACGCGATCGGCGCCGCGGGCGTGCACGTGTTCGAGGATCTGCGCGGGACGACGGATGCCGAGGGCCGCCCCCTCGTCGTCACGCTGCCGTGCGTCGCCGACGAACTGGCGGCGGCCACCGACCTCGTCAAGGGCAAGGCGGCGCGTCTGCCCGTCGCGTTCGTGCGCGGCCGCGCCGACCTCGTGGGCGACCTCGACCTCCCCGGCGCCCGCTCGATCGTGCGCCCCGCGGAGCGCGACATGTTCGCCCTCGGGTCCGACGAGGCGTATTCCGCCGGGTTCGCCGCGGGCCGCGCGGCCGGCGACTCCGCTGCCGAATCCGCCGACTGAGCGGCGGCGTCCCCTCGTCCCACTTATGGCGGCGCATGCCCCAGTACTGGCTGTTCAGGCGGCCGCTGAGCGACAAGAAGTGGGACATGGTTCTCAGCGGCGGCGCGCGGCCTCGCGATTGGAGAGCCTCGGCAGTCAGCGGCGCAGCGCACCCTCGTCCCACTTGTGGCGGCCTGCGTCCCAGTAGTTGCTGGCGAGAGGGCCTCTGAACGACCCGAAGTGGGACATGGTCGCGCCTCGCGGACACGGTCGCGCCTCGCGGACACGGTCGCGCCTCGCGGCCGTGGCGCACTTCGCAGCCGTGGCGCGCGCGCGGGACACAGGACCCCGCGCTCAGCGGACGCCGCGGGCCGCGAGCGCCTCGCCCAGCTGGTCGGCGTGGCGGAGCGACAGCACGACGAACGGGATGATCCCCGCGCGCAGCGACGGGCGGGCACCCCGGGCGCGCTGCGCCTCGCGCACCTCGGCGGCCAGTCGCGCGAGGACGGGGATCGTCGTGATCGTCACCGCCAGCAGGAGCGCGGCGCGCTCGGCATCCACCCCGATCCCCCGGAGCGGCCCGAGGCCGCGTTCGAGAGCGTCGAGCATGTCGTCCACGCGGGTGGTGAGCGGGAGCAGGGCGCCGACGAGGAGCGCCGCCGCGACGCGCGCCGTGTTCGCCAGGGCGGGTTCGGGGCCGAGGAAGACGAGCTGGCCGATCACGGTGATCGCGAGGATCCAGCGGAGCCCCCATACCTGCCGCCCGAGCTCCCGCACGCCGATGCCCGACACGACGTAAGCGAGGAGCACGGCCACCCCGCAGACGGCCGCCACCCACGCGGCGGTCGGCAGCGCCGCCAGCCCGACCGCGACGACCGCGAGCAGCAGCATCTTGGGGCCCGCCGGCATCCGGTGCAGGAGCCCGTCACCGGGGCGGTACAGGGTCAGCACCGCAGGGCCCGTTCGTAGGCGTCGACGACGTCGGATGCCGCACCCGCGGCGCTCACCACACCGTCGGCGAACAGCACGGCGGCGTCGCAGCGCCGCGCGAGGGCGAGGTCGTGCGTCACGAGGAGGAGCGCGTGGCCGGTGTCGGCGAGCAGGTGATCCGCGACGCGGCGCGCGTTGCGCGCGTCGAGGTACGCCGTGGGCTCGTCGGCGACGACGAGGTCGGGGGCGCGGACGAACGCCCCGCACAGGGCCAGCAGCTGCTTCTGCCCGCCGGAGAGGTCGTGCGCCGGCCGCTCGGCGAGCTCGGTGAGCCCGAACCGCTCGAGGGTGCGCGCCACCCGCTCGGCACGCTCCGCTCTGGGCAGACGCTCCGCGCGCAGCGAGAATCCGACGTCGTCGCCGACCACCGGCATCACGATCTGCGCGTCGGGGTTGCTGAGCACCAGGGCGACGCGACGCCGGAGCTCCGCGGCATCCCGGTCGGGGTCGAGGCCCAGAACCTCGACGTCGCCGGCGTCTCGACGGACGAGACCGGCGACGACCCGCGCGAACGTCGACTTGCCCGACCCGTTGTCACCGATCACCGCGATGGTGCGAGCGTCCAGGTCGAGGTCAACCCCGCTCAGCACGGCGCGTCCGTCGAGCCGCACGGTCAGGTCGCGGCAGCGCAGCACTCCGGTCATCGGACCACCTCCACGAGCGCGGCGACTCCCATACCCCCGCCGATGGATGCCGCGGCGACACCCATCGTCCCCGCCGGCGCCCCGCCGCGCACCAGGCGCGAGAACAGGCGCACGACGGCGACGGCGCCGCTCGCTCCCCACGGGTGGCCGAGCGCCAGGGCCCCGCCGTCCGCGCACACGCGCGGGTCGTCGTCGGCGATCCCCAGCCGCGAGAGCACAGCGATGCTCTGGGCGGCGAACGCCTCGACGAGCTCGATCGCGGCGATGTCGTGGATCGAGGCCCCCGCCGCAGCCAGGACGGCCTCGATCGCCGGCGCGGCACCGATGCCCGGGAGCGCCGGATCGACCCCCACCACGGCGCCCGCGCGGATCGCGAGTCCGGATCCGGCCGCGGCCACGACGACCGCGGCGGCGCCGTCGCCGATGCGGGTCGACGTCCCGGCGGTGACCGTGCCCCCGGCGAACAGTGCGGGCAGCCGTTCCCGCACGGCCGCGTTCGGTGCGATCGCGTCGTCGCGGCGCGCGGCGCCGATCGCCACGATCTCGGCGTCGAAGCGTCCGGCCGCGACCGCGGCCGTGGCGTGGAGGTGGCTGCGGGCCGCGTGCGCGTCCTGGCGCGCCCGGTCGATTCCGTCGCACGCCGCGAGGTCCTCGGCTGCGCGGAGCATGTCGGGGTCGGCGAAGCCGGGCGGGGTGAACGGCGCACGCGTGTAGGCGACGCCGTCGCGCGAACGCTCGGGCGCCGTGGATGCGCTCTCGACTCCCCCGGCCACGCGCGGCCTCCCGTCGGCGCGGACGGACGCCGCGGCATCCAGGATCGCCGCCAGCCCGCTGCCGCACTGGCGGTCGACCGTGCCACCGGGCACCGCGGGTCCGAGCCCGGCGGCGAGCGCGGCGATGCGCCCGGGGTTGCCGCCCGGCCCCACGCAGTTGCCGAGCACCACGTCGGCGATGTCCCCGCCGTGCGCGAGACCGGCATCGGCGACGACCGCGGCCACGACCGCACCCCCGAGCACCCCGACGTCGGCACCGGCGAGCGCCCGTCCGCGCAGCGCGAGGGGCGTACGCCGGGCGGCAACGATCACCGGATCAGGCACGACGGGTCCCTCGATCGAGGACCTCGGTCGCGAGACGCACCGCGTCGGCGCGGGCGGGCTTTCCAGACGGCGTGCGCGGCAGCGCACCCGTCACCCAGCGACGGGGTCGATGCGCGGGTCCGAGCCCGCGCGCGACCGCGGCGCGCAGCGGCTCCGGGACCGCACCGCTCGTCGGCGCGCCGCCGACGGAGGAGTCGTCCAACTCGACGAACGCGGCGACGAGGGCTCCGACCCCGGGATGCGGCATCCCGAAGACGACCGCGTCGCGCACACCGGGGATCGATCGCAGCGCGCGCTCCACCTCGTCGGGGATGACGGTCGCCGACGCGGTGAGGATCGCGTCATCGGCGCGCCCGCGCAGGACGAGGCGGCCGTCGCGCACCTCCGCGCGGTCGCCGACGCTCGCCCACGCGCCGTCGCGGCGCAGGGGTCCTCCGTCGCCCAGATACCCGGATGCCACGAACCCCGACCGCACCCACACCTCACCGTCGCGCAGCTCGACGTCGACGCCGGGGAACGCGCGCAGTCCGTCTCCCTCGTCGACCGCGACGAACGAGAGTTCCGCGGCCCCGTAGTACGACACGACCCGGATGCCGGCGGACTCGGCGCGGGCGCGCAGTGCCGGGCCGAGGTGCGATCCGCCCACGAGCGCGGTGCGCAGGGTCGGCGGGACTCCGCGATCGAGGAGCGCCCGCAGAGCCTCGGGCGTGCCGTGGAAGCAGGTCGCCTCCGAGAAGTCGTCGCGGGCGGGGCGCGGACCGCCCGCGAGGGCGTGAGCCAGCGAGAACAGCGTGATAGACGCGGCGGGCGGGGCGGGGAGCGCGACGACGGCGCCCGGACCGGCGTCGAGGAACCCGGCGACCGCGGCGAAGGATTCCGCCCAGGAGGCGGCAGACCGCAGCACAATCCGCGGCGCGCCGCTGCTGCCGGAGGTGAGCGCCGCCCACCCCGTGTCATCGGGCACCTCGGCCCTCTCGGCCGTCCGCCGAACGGCCGCGAGCTGCTCGGCCGACCACCGCGGATCGGTCACGAGCGGTACGGCACCGGCGGTCCGCAGCTCGGCCAGGTGCCCGAGCAGGTCGGGCCGGTCGCCGTCGACGACCGCGATCACGCGGAGACGGTGGCCGGTTCCGCGGCGGGCGCCCGCCACTGGCGGCGGAAGCCGCGCGGATACGACCGCACCAGCAGCGTCACCACGATCGTCGCGATCGCCGCCTTGATGAGGTCTCCCGGGACGAACACGAGGCTCGTCAGCGCGGTCTCGGCGAGCGGCAGACGCGTCACGAGACTCTGGACAGGGATGCCGAGCGCGTAGATCGCCACGATCCCTCCCGCGACCATCGCGATCGCCGTGCGCCACCACACGGGGCGTCGATTGCCGGCGTGCACGATGAGGCCGATGACGATCGCGCCGAGGATCCACCCGATCGCGTATCCCGCCGACGGGCCGAGGAACACCGCGAAGCCGCCGCGCCCGCCGGCAAGGAGCGGCAGCCCGACGGCGACCAGAACGAGCAGGACCGTCACCGACAGCGCACCGAGCCACGGACCGAGGATCGCACCCGCGAGCATGACGCCGAGCGTCTGCGCGGTGATGGGCACGCCGCCGAAGAGCGAGAATCCGCCGGGCAGGCCGAGCACCGCGATCAGCGCGGCGAAAACGGCCACGCGTGCGAGGTCGGTGGCATCCGGAGTGCGAGCGGTCATGTCGATCCTTACCTGAACAGCGTTCACCTGAACGGTGTTCACTATAGTCAGAACCGTGACTCCTCCCGCACGCGGCCGCGGCCACTCCGCCGACGACGTCGCGCGGACCGCCCTGCGCATCCTCGACGACGACGGCCTCGCCGACCTCACCATGCGTCGGCTCGCGACGCGGCTCGAGGTGCAACCGAGCGCGCTCTACTGGCACTTCCCGAACAAGCAGTCGCTGCTCGCCGAGCTCTCCGACCGGATCGTCGGGCGAGCGGCATCCCTCCTGCACGGGTCGGGGGTGGTCGCCGAAGCACGCGCGCTGCGCGACGCCCTGCTCGCCTACCGCGATGGCGCCGAGGTGGTCTCCAGCACCCTCGCGCTCGGCCTCGGCTCGCCCGCGGCACTCGACCGCCTGACCGCCGCGGTGGCCGCCGAGGGATTCTCGCCCGACGTCGCGACCCGCGCGGGGACGACGCTGCTGCACTTCGTCCTGGGGCACGTGTGGCACGAGCAGCAGCGACTGCAGTACGACAGCGTCGGTGTCGTCGCCCCGGGCGCGACCCCTGTCTCCGATGCCGACTTCGCCTTCGGCGTCGACCTCATCCACCGCGGGCTGTACGCGTCCGCCTCGCGCCCGGCGTAGGCCGCGGCGCGTCCGGCGTAGGCCGCGGCGTCCGGCGTAGGCCGCGGCATCCTGCGCCATTTCACGTGATCTGGCCGAGCGCACACAATCCGGCCGAGAGCACACGTTGGGGACGACCGCAGCGTGTGCGTTCGACCGGATCACGTGATCTCGACGCCCGCGGGGCTCGGCGGACGCGGCGGCGGACACGGCGCCGGGCGCGGCGGCGGCGCGGGCACGGCGCCGGGCGCGGGCAGACCCGCGTCAGCGCTGCTTCACGTCGCCGAAGAGGCGCGCCACCGGAATGAGCAGGCTCGGGCGCGCGGCGATCCAGGCCGCTGCCATCACCAGCAGGGATGCCGCGAACAGCAGCAGCCCGGTCGGGTCGGTGGCGAAGGCGTCGGGGTCGACCGAGCCGCGGGCCGCGTACATGTGGTTCAGGTTGCGCAGCGCCCCGGTGGCGAGCACGAGGAACACGTGCACGGCGATGAACACGACGAAGAACAGCATCACCGGGAAGTGGATGCGACGCGCCCACTCCGCGGGGAACGCGCGGTTAAGGCGAGCGGCATCCTTCGGCCAGACCCCCGACAGCCGCACGCCCGTGACGATCGCGAGGGGGGCGGCGAGGAACGTGATCGCGAAGTACGACAGCTGCTGCAGGCTGTTGTAGTTGACCCAGCCGTTCTCGGTCGGCCAGTCGAGCGCGGCGTACTGCAGCGCCGCCGACACCGCGTTCGGGAACACGTCCCACGACGTCGGCACGACCCGCATCCACTGGCCCGTGGCGAACAGCAGCACGATGTAGATCACGCCGTTGGCGATCCAGAGCATGTCGATCGCCTGGTGGAACCACAGCGCCAGGCTGATGCGGCGCCGCTTGTTGCCCCGCGGCGACCAGAAGGCATCCGGTCGCTTCTGACGACGGAACTGCAGCCCCGAGCGGATGACGAGCAGCAGGAACAGGCTGTTCAGGAAATGCTGCCAGCCGAGCCACGCCGGGATGCCGACGGGCGCCGCCGCGGGCAACTCGGACGACCCGGAGTAGACGTCGAGGAAGCCCCGGACGGGCCCGAGCGACACGAGCACCCGTGCGATCAGCACGATGAAGACCGCCAGCACGAGCGCCGCGAAGCCCAGCAGCAGCACGGAGCCAATCCATTGCGCGGGAGTCAGCGCGCCGAAGACGCGCGACGACCCGCGCTGCGGGGTGCGGGGTGTGGACGCCATCAACTTCTTCGGGCCGGAGCGAGGACTGACCTCCCGACGATACCGAAACCGGCTGTCCTTCGACCGCGAGCACCACGCGCTTGGTCGACGACCCGCAGGATGGTAGGCCCGGTACGGTGAGGCGGGAGGAGGACGGATGCCGAGACGCCTACCGGTCGACCCGATCGCCGAAGCAAAGCGCCAGTGGATCGCGCACGGCTGGGACGACGCCGCCGATGGCATGACCGTGGTGACGTCGGTGATCCGCGCCCACCAGTTGCTCACGGCATCCATCGAGCACGCTCTCAAGCCGCTGGACCTGTCGTTCTCGCGCTTCGAAATGCTCCGGCTCCTGGCCTTCACCCGGGAGGGACGGATGCCGATGGCCAGCGCCATCGCGCGACTCCAGGTTCACCCCACCAGCGTCACGAACACGGTCGAACGTCTCGCCCGCGACGGTCTGCTGTCGCGCGAACCTCACCCGACCGACGGTCGCGCCGCGCTGCTCGTGCTGACGGAGGCCGGCCGTCGCCGCGTCGACGACGCCACGGACGCACTGAACGCGGTCTTCCGCGAACCGGGGCTCGCCGCCGACGACGCGACCGAACTCGTGCGGATCATCGCCCGATTCCGCAAGGCCGCAGGCGACTTCGCCGACCCGTCGCCGACGCCCGAGCCGCTGTGACGCGACTCAGCGGTTCGTGAAGTTCGGCGGCCGCTTCTCGCGGAACGCCGCCATGCCCTCTTTCTGGTCGGCGGTGTCGAACAGCGCGAAGAACGCCTGCCGCTCGAATCGGAGCCCTTCGGCGAGCGTCGACTCGAGTGCGACATCGAGCGCCGCCTTCGCCGCGTACAGCGCGGGAAGGGGCTTCTCGGCGATCGTCCGGGCCACGGCATCCGCTTCGTCGAGGAGGTCGGCGGCGGGCACCACGCGTGAGACGAGTCCTACCCGCTCGGCCTCGGCCGCGTCGATCATGCGTCCGGTGAGCACCAGCTCGGCGGCTTTGTAGTACCCGAGCGCCCGCACCAGGCGCTGCGTGCCGCCCATGCCGGGGATGACCCCGAGCTGGATCTCGGGCTGCCCGAACTTCGCGCGATCGGAGGCCAGGATGATGTCGCACATGAGGGCGAGCTCGCACCCGCCGCCGAGGGCGTACCCCGACACCGCGGCGATCACGGGCGTCCGCACCGCGGCGAAGCGGCCCCACGCCCCGAAATGGTCGGAGAGCGACATCTCGAGCCCGGACTTGCCCTCCATCTCTTTGATGTCGGCCCCCGCGGCGAACGCCTTCTCGGAGCCCGTGACCACGATCGCCCCGACGTCGGGGGCGTCGTCGAACGCCGTCGCCGCGGCCACGACCTCGGTCATGGACCGCGTGTTCAGCGCGTTGAGCGCCTCGGGCCGGTCGAGGGTGATCCACCCCACCCGCCCGCGCTGCTCGACCCGGATCGTCTCGTACTCGACGGCGTGATCGGCCATGCCGCTCCCCTCGTGGTGTCCTTCCAGCATCGTCGCACGCGCCCCCGACATCTCCGAGGGGTTCCGGACCTCAGGCGGCCAGCACGCTCCGCCCGACGATGAGCCGCATGATCTCGTTCGTGCCCTCGAGGATCTGGTGCACGCGCAGGTCGCGCACGACCTTCTCGATGCCGTACTCCTGCAGGTACCCGTAGCCGCCGTGCAGCTGCAGCGCCTCGTTCGCGACGCGGAAGCCGACGTCGGTCGCGAAACGCTTGGCCATGGCGCAGCGGGTCGCGGCGTCGGGGGCTTTGGCATCCAGGTGCTCCGCCGCCGAGTGCACGAGGAGCCGCGCCGCCTCCAGCTCGGTGGCCATGTCGGCGACGGCGAACACGACCGACTGCTTCTCGGCGAGCGGTTCGCCGAACGTGAAGCGCTCATGTACGTACGCGACCGCGCGTTCCATGGCCCAGCGCGCCCCGCCGAGCGAGCACGCGGCGATGTTGAGGCGACCGCCGTTGAGCGCCGCCATCGCGATCCCGAAACCGCGGCCCTCGCCGCCGAGCAGGTTCTCGGCAGGCACGCGCACCTCGTCTAGCACGACCTGCCGCGTGGGCTGGGCGTTCCAGCCCATCTTCTTCTCGTTCGGCCCGAACGACAGTCCCGCAGCGTCCGCCGGAACGAGGAACGCACTGATCCCCCGTGCCCCGGGCTCGCCCGTCCGTGCCATGACGACATAGACGGATGCCTCGCCGGCACCCGAGATGAACTGCTTGACGCCCGTGAGCACGAACGTGTCGCCGTGCCGGATGGCCGAGGTGGTGATCGCCGCGGCATCCGATCCGGCGCCCGGCTCGGTGAGGCAGTAGGCGCCGAGCTGCTCCATGGCGGTGAGCCCCGGGAGCCACCGCTCGCGCTGGGCGTCGTCGCCGTACGCGTCGATCATCCACGCGACCATGTTGTGGATCGTCAGGTACGCGGTGACCGTCGGGTCGCCCGCGGCGAGCTCCTCGAAGATCTCGACGGCGAAACGGCGAGGGAAGCCGGCGCCGCCGGACTCCTCGCGGACGCACACGCCCCCGAGGCCCAGCTCACCGGCGCGACGCAGGACGTCGCGCGGGAAGTGCTTCGCGGCATCCCACTCCAGGGCGTGGGGGGTCAGCTCGGTCGCGGCGAACTCGCGGACGGCGTCGAGGATGGCGGCGCGGTCGTCAGCGGTCAGAGCGTCGAGCGCGGGGGCAGGGGTGGCGTCCATGCGGCTCTCCATTTCGGCGACGTCGTCGTCGCGAGAGCGATTTTAGTTGGACGTCCTTGTAATTACTAGGATGCCGAAGAATCAGCCCGCCGCGACCCCGAACAACGCACCCACCGCGTACGTCGCGCCGAGCGCGAGCGCACCGCCGATCACGGTCCGCAGGATCGCGCGACCGCGGCGCGCGCCCCCGATCCACGCCGCGAGATACCCGGTGACGGCGAGCGCGATGAGCACCGCGACGAAGGTGAGCGGCACGCGCACCTCGACCGGCGCGAGCAGGATCGTCAGCATCGGCAGGATCGCGCCGACCGTGAACGCCACGGCCGAGGCGAGTGCCGCCGCCCACGGGCTGACCACGTCGTCGGCGTCGATGTTGAGCTCGACGGCGAGGTGGGCCTTGAGGGCGTCGGATGCCGTGAGCTCGGTCGCCACGCGCGTCGCGGTGTCGCGGCTGAGCCCCTGCGCCTCGTACAGCCCGACGAGTTCGGCGAGCTCCGCCTCGGGGTCCTCCGCGAGCTCGCGGCGCTCCTTCTGAATGAGCGCGTGCTCGCTGTCGCGCTGGCTGGACACCGAGACGTACTCCCCCAGCGCCATGGAGATCGCGCCACCGACGAGAGCAGCCAACCCGGCGATGAGCACGGGTCCGACCTCGCTCGTCGCCCCCGCGACACCGACGACCACGGCGGCAGTCGACACGATGCCGTCGTTCGCGCCGAGCACGCCGGCACGCAGCCAGTTCAAGCGCTGGGCGAGTCCCTGGCGGTGCGGTTCATCGGGGTGGGCTCCGGCGGGCGAATCGGTCACGCCGCAAGGTTAGCCCGGTGCGCGGGGGGACGGATCGCCAGGTGAGATCGGCGACACAGAACCCCGTGTCTTCCCACCCCGTTCACCGGACCGTCACCGCCGATCGACAGAGTGGCGGGGATCCGCGCCCCCGCACGGATCCTCTCCCCGACACCCGAGGACACAGCCATGCCTTCGTCGTTCCTTCGCCGCGCCGTCGCGTTCACCGCGACGACCGCGGCGGTGTGCGCGCTCGCCCTCACGAGCGCGACGGCGGCTTCCGCCGCCATCGTCCCCACGCCCGTCTCCGACAGCGCGCCCGGCGCGGCCATCGGCCTGACCCCGGTGGGCTCCTACGACACGAACGTGTACAAGGAGTCCGCCGCGGAGATCGTGCAGGCGTACCGCGACCGCCTGTTCGTCGTCAACGCGCAGGCGGGCACCGTGACGGTGCTCGACAACAGCGACCCGAAGAACCCGACGAAGCTGTACGACATCGCCTCGGACGGCGTCGCCAACTCCATCGCCGTGCGCGACGACGGCCTGGGTGTCGTCGCCTTCGAGGCGGAGGACAAGACCGCCCCCGGTCACCTCCTGTTCTTCGACGCGAACAAGGACGATGCGGCGAGCGCCACGCTCGGCGAGGTCACGGTCGGAGCACTGCCCGACATGGTCACGTTCTCCAAGGACGGCACCTACGCCGTCGTCGCCAACGAGGGCGAGCCGAACGACGCCTTCACCGTCGACCCCGAGGGTTCGGTGAGCGTCGTCACGCTGGCATCCACTGTCTCGGCTCCAGCGCAGACCGCCGTCAAGACCGCCGGGTTCCGCGCGTTCGAGCAGGGCGGTTCGAAGACGCTCGACCCGAAGGTGCGCGTGTTCGGCCCCGACGTCGCCGCGCCCGACCAGGGCTCCACGCCCCTGTCGGCCAACCGCGTCTCGCGCAACCTCGAACCCGAGTACATCACCGTCGACGGGACGGTCGCGTATGTCGCGCTGCAGGAGGCCAACGCCATCGCGACGGTGGACCTGACCAAGGCCGAGGTCACCGGCATCCTCCCCCTCGGCTACAAGGACTGGGGCGCGAGCGCGCTGGACACCAGCGACAAGGACGGCGGGATCAACATCCGCAGCGTCGCCGGCCTGAAGGGCCTGTACATGCCCGACGGCATCGCGTCGTACTCGGCGAGCGTCGCCGGCAAGGCCACGACCTACCTCGTCACCGCGAACGAGGGCGACGGCCGCGAGTGGGGCTCGTTCATCGACGAGGCCCGCATCAAGGACCTCGGCAAGAAGGACCTGGCCCCCATCTGCGAGACCTCGCCGCTCGCGGGTCGCTCGGCGGATGCCGACCTCGGACGCCTCAAGGTCGTCACCGACCTCGGCACGACGGCCGACGGCTGCTACAGCGAGCTCTATGCCTACGGCGGCCGCTCGTTCTCGATCTGGGACACCAAGGGCGCGCTCGTCTTCGACTCCGGCGACGACTTCGAGTAGAAGCTCAAGGAGGTCGCCCCCGAGCTGTTCAACGTCTCGAACGACAACAACACCGTCGACGACCGCAGCGATGACAAGGGCCCCGAGCCCGAGGGCGTGGCCATCGGCGTGGTCGACGGCCGCACCTACGCCTTCATCGGCCTCGAGCGGGCCGGCGGCGTGATGGTCTACGACATCACCGACCCGACCAACGCGACGTACGTCACGTACGTGAACAACCGCGACGCCTCCGCCGACGTCAAGACGGCCGCCGCGGGCGACCTCGGCCCCGAGGGCATCACGTTCGTCTCGGCGCTGCGTTCGCCCACCGGCATCCCGCTGCTGACCACCGGCAACGAGGTCTCGGGCTCGACCACCGTCTTCGAGGTGCGTCCGACGCAGCCGAAGACCCCCGACCTGCAGATCCTGACGATCAACGACTTCCACGGGCGCCTGCTGCAGGAGTCCGGCGGCGTGGCGGGCGCGGGCGTGCTCGCCGGTGCGGTCGAGAAGTACCGCCAGCAGAACCCGAACACGCTGTTCGTCTCGGCCGGCGACAACATCGGTGCGAGCGCGTTCGAGTCGTTCATCGACCAGGACACCCCGACGATCAAGGCCCTCACGGCCGCGACGCTCGACGTCAGCACGGTCGGCAACCACGAGTTCGACCGCGGCTTCGCCGATCTGACCGACCGTGTCATCCCCGAGTACGAGGGCGACCCGGATGCCGACCAGTTCAGCGACTTCGCACTCGGCGCCAACGTGTACGAGAAGGGCACGAAGACCCCCGCCCTGAAGCCGTACACGATCAAGGACGTCAACGGCACGAAGGTCGCTTTCGTCGGCACCGTCACGGAGCAGACGGCCGGAATGGTCGACCCGTCGAAGATCACGTCGATCGAGTTCGGCGACCAGGTCGAGGCGGCCAACCGCGAGGCGAAGAACGCCCGGGCGGCCGGCGCCGACATCGTCATCCTCCTCGCCCACGAGGGTTCGGAGGGCACCGACTGCACGAAGATCGCCACGGAGTCGGGAGACTTCGGCGACCTCGTCCGCAACGCCTCGAGCGACGTGGATGCCATCGTCTCGGCGCACACGCACCAGAAGTACGCGTGCGAGATCGGCGGACGCTCCGTCATCCAGACCGGCCAGTACGGCACGAACCTCGGCACGCTCGACATCGACCTCGACGGAGCCGGAAAGCTCGTCTCGATCACGCCGGGCGTGCGTGCGCTGTACGACTCGACCGTCTCCCAGTGGGTCGCGTACCCGCAGACGCAGGTCGCGAAGATCGTGGCGGATGCCAAGGCCACCGCCGACGTCAAGGGTCAGGTCGAGGTCGGCACGATCACGACCGACATCAAGCGCGCCGTCAACGGTTCGGGCGGCGAGGACCGCGGCGCCTACTCGACGCTCGGCAACACCGTCGCCGACGTGTACCTGTGGGCCGCGAGCGAGAACCCCTCGTTCAACGGCGAGGACGCGCAGATCGCGTTCATGAACCCCGGCGGACTGCGCGCCGACCTGCTGTACGGCACCGACGACGGCTCGGTCTCGTACCGCGAGGCGGCGAACGTGCAGCCGTTCGGCAACACGCTCGTGACGCTGTCGCTCACGGGTGCGCAGCTGAAGTCGGTGCTCGAGGAGCAGTGGCAGCCCGCGGAGGCGTCGCGTCCGGTCCTCGCGCTCGGCGTGTCGAAGGGCTTCGCCTTCGAGTACGACCCGACGGCGGCGAAGGGTTCGCGCATCGGCGCCATCGCGCTGAACGGTACGCCGATCGACCCGGCCGCGACCTACCGCGTCGTGACCAACTCGTTCCTCGCGGCGGGCGGAGACAACTTCTTCACCTTCGCGCAGGGCACGGGCAAGGCCGACTCGGGCCAGATCGACCTCCAGGCCACGGCGGAGTTCTTCGCCGCGAAGGGCACGGTGGCACCGTCGCCGCTCGGCCGCGCGTATCTGAAGGGCGCGCAGCCGATCGATGAGGGCACCGGCCCCACGCCGACGCCCACCCCGACGCCGACCCCGACCGCGACGCCGACCGAAACGCCGGTCCCTGCGCCGTCGTCGAGCGCGGGCGCCGGGTCGCAGGGAGCACTGGCCACGACGGGTACCGAGGTTCCGTGGGGCCTCGCCCTCGGCGGCGCGTTCCTGCTGGTCGCCGGTGGTCTGGCCTTCGCCCTCCGCAAGCGCCGCACGGTCTGACCCTCCCGCCCGGCAACGGCCCTCACCCCTTGGGTGGGGGCCGTTGCCTTTCGCGTGAGATGCCAGGATTTGTCGCTCGGAGACGGCCCGAGGCGACAATTCCTGGCGACTCGCGCGAGCTCCCCCGGCTAGAAACGGCGGAGCAGCGCGGCCAGCGCCTGTCCGCCGCCGATGCACATCGTCACCACGGCGTACTCGAGGTCGCGGCGTTGCAGGTCGAGGGCGGCGCGGACGGTCAGGATCGCGCCCGTCGCCCCGACCGGGTGCCCGAGGGCGATCGCGCCGCCGTACGGGTTGACCTTCTCGGGGTCGAGGCCGGCGTCGCGGATCACGGCGACGGCCTGCGCCGCGAACGCCTCGTTCAGCTCGACGACGTCGACGTCGGCCGGTGTCAGCCCGGTCCGCTGCCAGAGCCGTTGCAGCGCGAGGACGGGGGCGTACCCCATGATCTCGGGGTCGACACCCGCGGTCGTCACGGCTTCGAGGGTGGCGAGGCCGGTGAGCCCGCGCTCGCGCACGTCCTCCTCCCGCATGAGGACGGCCGCGGCGGCGCCGTCGTTGATCCCCGAGGAGTTGCCGGCCGTGACGGACCCCTCTGCGGCGAACGCGGGACGCAGCCCGGCGAGCACCTCGAGCGTCGTGCCGGGACGCGGGTGCTCGTCGACCGACACCTCGATCTGTCGCTTGCCGCCGGTCGTCACGGGCACGATCTCCTCCGCGAACGCCGCACGGCTGGCATCCAGGGCGGCCCTGCGCTGACTCTCGACGGCGAAGGCATCCTGCTCGGCCCGGGAGACGGAGTACCGGGATGCCACGGTCTCGGCGGTCGTGCCCATGTGCCGGCCGCTGAACGGGTCGGTGAGGATCGCGAGCGTGCCGTCGAGGAGCGTCCGGTCGCCGAGCCGGGCGTTGCCGCGCGCGCCGTAGTCGAGGAACGGCGTGCGCGACATGCTCTCGTCGCCGCCCGCGACGACGACGTCGGCGCCTCCCCAGCGGAGCTCCTGAGCGCCCGACCAGATCGCCTGGAGCCCCGACCCGCACAGGCGGTTCACGGTGAAGGCAGGGACCCGGGTCGGCAGCCCCGCGGCGAGCGCGACGCGGCGGGCGTTGTACGCGTCGGGTCCATTCTGCGCGATGCAGCCCATGACGACTTCGTCCACGGCATCCTTCGGCACGCCCGCGCGCTCGAGGGCGGCCGACACGGCGACGGCGCCGAGTTCGTGCGCGTCGACGCTCGACAACGCGCCGCCGAAGGAGCCGATCGGGGTGCGCGCGCCCGCGACCAGGACGATGCGGGACTGTGCCGGGGCGACCGTCATGGGGATCCTCCAGGGGTGGAACGGAAGGGTGGCAACGGTACGCCGCGGGGCGTAATCTCCGCCACATGGACGCGGTGATCCGCACGGTGGGGCTGCGTAAGTCCTACGGTCGCACGAATGCCCTCGACGGTCTCGACCTCGAGGTCGGGCCGGGCGAGATCCACGGCTTCCTCGGCCCGAACGGCGCCGGGAAGTCGACGACGATCCGCATCCTCCTCGGGCTCGCGCGGGCCACCGGGGGGACGGCCGCGGTGTTCGGCGCCGATCCGTGGCGCGACGCGGCGCGGCTGCACCGGCGGATCGCCTACGTCCCGGGCGACGTGAACCTGTGGCCCGGCCTCTCGGGCGGGGAGGCGATCGACCTGCTCGCGCGCCTCCGCGGGGGCGGGCGGACCGTCGCGTATCGCGCGGAGCGTGCGCGGCTCCTCGAGGCGTTCGAACTCGATCCGCGCAAGAAGGGCCGCTCGTATTCGAAGGGCAACCGGCAGAAGGTGGCGCTGGTCGCGGCGTTGTCCGTGCCGGCCGATCTGCTCGTGCTCGACGAGCCGACGAGCGGCCTCGATCCGCTCATGGAGGTCGTCTTCCAACGCGAGGTGCGGCGCGCCCGCGACCGCGGCGCGGCCGTGCTGCTGTCCAGCCACATCCTGTCCGAGGTCGAGCAGGTGTGCGACCGCGTGAGCATCATCCGCGCCGGCCGCATCGTCGACGACGGCACCCTCGACGACCTCCGGCATCTCACCCGCACCCAGGTCTCGTTCGCCGACCCCGGCGGCGACCTCCCCGTGCTCCCCGGCGCGCACGAGGTCGAACGCCGCGACGGGCGCGTGCACCTCACCGTCGACACCGCCGAGGTGGCATCCCTCCTCCCCGCGCTCGGGACCGCGCGCGTCACGTCGCTCCGGATCGAACCGGCCTCGCTCGAGGAACTGTTCCTCCGGCACTACGGAACGCAGCCGTGAGCGGCTTCGGGCCCGTCCTGCGGGCGCGATGGCGACGGGATGCCGTGCAGCTGACGATCTGGATCGTCAGCGCCCTGCTGCTCGCCGCCTCGGCGGTCACGGGGGTGCGGGGGACGTTCCCGACCGAGACCGACCGCGCGACGCTGCTCGCGACGGCCGTGGCGAATCCGGTGGTGCTGCTCTTCCGCGGCTTGCCGTCGGGGACGGACGAAGCAGCGTTCACCGCGTTCCTCATCCTCCCGTTCGTCGCGCTGCTGGCCGCGCTCATGAGCACGTTCCTCGCCGTGCGGCACACCCGCGGCGACGAGGATTCCGGGCGCGCCGAGCTCATCGCCGCCACCCCCGCGGCGCGGACCGTTCCACTGGCCGCGACGGTGGTGCACGGCATCCTGGCCAACGTCGTCCTGGGCGCGCTCGTGACCCTGACGTACGTCGCGATCGGGTTCCCCCCGACCGGGAGCGTCCTGATGGGCGCCGCTTCGGCGCTGACGGGCATCGCGTTCCTCGGCGTCGGACTCGTCGCCGCGCAGCTGGCGGCATCCGCGCGGACGGCGAACGCGATCGGCGTCTGGGCCGTGCTGCTCACCTACCTCGCGTGCGGGCTCGGCAACGCCCTCGGAACGCCCAGCGCGGACCTGCGACGGATGACGAGTGCGCCCCTGGCGTGGGTGTCGCCGTTCGGGTGGGCCGAGAACACGCGCCCGTACGACTCGGACGCGGCGGGCACGCTGATCCCGTTCGCCGGGCTGATCGCCGTCACCCTCGTGCTCGCGTTCGTCCTCTCGGGCGCGCGGGACGTGGGCGGCTCGCTCCTGCCCGCACGCCGCGGGCGAGCCGTCGCAAGCGTCGCCCTCTCTGGGCCGATCGGACTCGTCTGGCGCGAAGCCCGAGGATCCCTCCTCGGGTGGGCGGTGGGCGGAGCGATCGTCGGGGTGATGTCGACGCGTCTCGCGACCGCGATCTCGCAGATCGGCGACACGATCCCCTCGGTGCAGGCCCTGCTGCAGTCCCTCGCGTCTCAGGGGTCGCTCGCGCAGGGAGCCATCGAGGTGTTCTTCACCCTGGCCGGGGTGCTCGCCGCGTGCGCCGGCATCCAGACCGTCCTTCGCGCGCGGCAGGACGAGGCCGCCGGCCTCGCCGAACCCGTGCGCGCGGCGGGGGTCGGCCCGGTCCGGTGGGTGGGGGCGTACCTGGTCGTGGCCGTGGGCGCCGTGCTCGCGTGCCTCGCCGCCGCGACGGCGGGGGCGACCGCCGGCCAGCTCGCGACCGATTCGTCGAAGACGGACCTCATCCGGGATGCCGCGGTGGCGGCGGCCGGGCAGGCGGTCGCCGCCGTGACGCTCGTGGTCATCGCGACACTGGTCGTCGTGATCGCGCCCCGACTGTCGCTGCCCGTCGGGTGGGCCCTCGTCGGAGTCGCGACCGTCGTGGGATTGTTCGGCCCGTTGCTCGGACTCTCGGATGCCGCCGTCCACGTCTCGCCGTTCGCGTCGGCGCCGCGCGTCGACGGCGATGCCCTCGACCTGCGCGGCGGCGTGTGGCTCGTGGTCGCGGTCGTCGCCGCCGCCGCGCTCGCCGGCGTGGCGGCACGGCGCCGCGAGCTCGCGCCGGAGCGCTGAGGCCCTACCCCCAGGACTCCAGCGTCGCCGGGACGGATGCCAGCGTGGCCACGGCCGCGTCCCGATCGGCGCGGGCGAGGGTCAGCGCCGCCACCACGAGCGACGCGCACACCGCCGACAGGGAGTCCACGGCATCCGGGACGAGATCCGGCCGCCGGTCGGCCACGGCCGCGCGGATGGCGGCGCGCATCTCGGCGGCGTACCCCGACACCAGGCTGCGCACGTCGGCGTCGTCCGACGCGAGCGGGGACGATCCGGCGTTCAGCAGCAGACAGCCGAGACGGGCACGGGGGCTGTCGGCCGCGATGGCCGCGCGCATGTCTTCGACGTACGCCTCGAGAGCGCTCGGGTCGCCGCCGCCGAGGGGGCGGAGGCGCGTGCGCACGATGTCGTCGAGATACTGCGCGAGCACCGCGTCGAAGAGCCCGCGCTTGCTGCCGAACGCGTTGTAGAGGCTCGAACGGGTGAGTCCGGTGGCCTCCTCGAGCTCGGTGATGCCCGCCTCGGCGTACCCGCGCTGCCAGAACACGTCACGAGCGGCGTCGACGACGGCGCGGCGGTCGAACGTCGGCATCCTGCCCATGGGTTTCCTTCTTCCCGGTCCACGACTATATTAGACCGGTCGTTACAAAATAACCACGCAAGGAGAGACATGCGCGCGATCGTGCACCCCCGATTCGGCGAACCGACCGACGTCCTCGACGTCGCCGAGGTCGAGACCCCCGAGCCCGGCCCCGGCCAGGTGCGGCTGCGCATCCTCCTGTCGCCGATCCACAACCACGACCTGTGGACCATCCGCGGCACCTACGGCTTCAAGCCCGAGCTCCCCGCCCGCGCCGGAACCGAGGCCGTCGGCGTCATCGACGCGCTCGGCGAGGGCGTCGAGGGGCTCGAGGTCGGCCAGCGCGTCGCCACCGGCGGAACCTTCGGCGTGTGGGCCGAGTACGTCGTCGCCCCCGCCGCGGGTCTCATCCGCGTCGCTGACGCGCTCCCCGACGAGATGGCCGCGCAGCTGGTCTCCATGCCGTTCAGCGCGATCAGCCTGCTGCACTCGCTCGACCTGCAGGCCGGCGACTGGCTTGTGCAGAACACCGCCAACGGCGCCGTGGGACGCATGGTCGCGCAGATCGCGAAGGCCCGTGGCGTCCACGTCCTGGGTCTGGTCCGTCGTCAGAGCGCCGTCGACGAGCTCGCGCAGCAGGGCATCACGAACGTCGTGTCGACCGACAGCAGCGACTGGCGCGAGAAGGCCGCCGAGATCATCGACGGTGCACGCGTCGTCGCCGGCGTCGACTCGGTCGGCGGATCGGCGGCCAACGACGTGCTGTCGCTGCTCTCCGAGAACGGCACGCTCGTCATCTTCGGCTCGATGGGCGACGCCAAGCTCGAGCTGTCGGCGGGCGACATCATCTTCCGCCAGGCGACCGTGAAGGGATTCTGGGGCAGCGTCGTCAGCAAGACGATGGATGCCGAGACCCGCGGCGCCCTGTTCGGAGAGCTGTCCCGCTACCTCGCCGACGGCACCGTGACCCTTCCCGTCGCCGCGACCTTCGCCCTCGAGGACGTTCGCGACGCCGCCGCCGCGAGCTTCTCGCCGCGCGTCGGCAAGGTGCTGCTGCGCCCGTAAGCCCCTCCCGCTCAAGTGTCCAAGACACGCCGTTGCGCCCCACCCGCATACGGCGTGTCCTGGACACTCGGCGTTTCGGGGCGGGGGCACCACGGCGCGGGCCTCAGGCGAGCAGGCGCTCCAGCGCGTCGAGCACGGGGCGCTGACCCTTCACGAGGCGTTCGCGGGCGGCATCCAGGTCCGTCCACTCGGCCCGGTCGACCTCGGGGAACGCGGCCGTGCGACCCGACCGCGGCGGCCATTCCATCTCGAACTCGCCGAACACGAATCCGGATGCCTCGAACCCGGTGCCGTCGCCGGCGAACACGACGAGCTTCTTGCTCGAGGTCGCCGCGAACGTCCCGAGCTCGGCCCACTCGCCCGTCGGGGGTTCGAGCCCGAGCTCCTCGACGAACTCGCGACGGGCGGCGTCGCGCGGCTCCTCGGCGCCCGGCTCGAACTCGCCCTTCGGGATCGACCATGCGCCGGAGTCCTTGCGGGCCCAGAACGGTCCGCCCATGTGCGCGATGAGCACCTCGAGCGCGGGATGCCGCCGGTACAGCAGCAGTCCCGCACTCCAGGCGACCATCAGGCGCTCGCCGGGACGCGCGCGGCTTCGTCGGCGATCACGTCGGCGCGCTTGCGGAACGTGCGGGCGGTGACCCGGTCGAGCGCGATCTGACCGCGCATGCGCTCGGCCTTCTCGTACAACGAGGGGCCGCCGAACCCGGTGAGCACCTTCACGAGCACCGGCAGCAGCTCGATCATGAAGAACAGCGCCGCGATGAGCCAGTGGGCCCAGCGGAGCGTCGGCTCACGCTCGGACAGCCGCTCGAGCGCCGAGATCTGGCTCAGTAGACCGACCGCTCCCGCGTTGCCGTCCGCCACGGAAGCGGCGCGTTCGTTGTAGGCCGCGAGCGCCGCCTCGTACTGGGCGCGGGCCGCGGGAAGCTGGTCCTCGGCCTGCTGCTTGTTCTGGTCGGCCGACGCAGCGGCGGCGTCGGCGCCGGCGGAGTTGGCCGCGGCCAGCGACGACTGCGCCTGCTGCAGCTGCGCCGCGAGCGCGTCGTACGACGACTGCGCCTGCGCGAGCTGCGCCTGCGCGGCCTCGGAGCTCGCACCGTCGCCGGCGACCCCGGTGCATCCGGCGACCTCCCCGGCGCCCTGGCCGGTCAATTCGCACTGGTACACCGCGCGTGCCTGGTCGATGACGGCCTGCTGGGCGGCGAGCTGCTGCGTCAGCTGATCGACGGTCTGCTGGGCGGCTGCGGCTGCGGCCGACGTCGACGAGGTTCCGGCCACGATCCCGGTGGCCGCCTGGTTCTCGAGGGCCGCGACCTGAGCGCTCGCGGCATCCAGGGCCTGCTTCTCGGGACCGTTCGTCACGGCATCCTGATCGGTGAGCGCCTGCGTGACGTTGGTGGAATTCACCTCGCGGTTGATGTCGTTCTGGAACACCTGCAGCACGAGCGGCTCGGCCACGACGATGCCGATGAGCGCCGCCATGATGATGCGGGGGAAGGCCAGACCGAGCAGCCGGAAGATGTTCTTCGTCGACCGCATCGTGGATGTCAGGAAGCGGTCCAGGTTGAAGATGATGAGGCCCCACACCAGCGCGAGCGGGATCGCCAGGAAGATGCTGATCCGCACACCCGTGAGCAGCGCGAACATCATCGACAGCGCCGAGACGAGCGCCGTGCCGGCCAGCACGAGGAACATCTGAACGAAGCGCGGCACCTCTTCGGGCACCTCGTCGAGGACGTCGTTGTCGGCGCCGCCGAGCACGGCCAGGCGCCGCACGAGCGACAGGCTGGGGCGCCGGGGGTCGGCACGTCGCAGCCGGGGCGGACGGGGATCGGATGCCACGGGCGCGGGGAACGGCGCAGCTTCGGGCACCACGCGCTCGGGCTCGGCCACCGGCTGCGGCTCGGCGGCAGCCTCGGGCTCGGGCTCCGGGGCGGGCTCGGGCTGCGGCTCGGCGGAAGCCTCGGGCTCCGGGGCAGGCTCGGGCTCCGGGGCGGGCTCGGGCTCGAGGTTCTCGGGCCACTCGAACGGAGCGGTGTCGTCATCACCGGCGGGCGGTGCACCCCAGGGCTCGGTGGGGTCGTCGAGCGTCACGGCGTCGGCCGACGCGTCGGCGTCGTCACGCTGCTGGGCGAGGATGTCGTCGAGGTATTGAGGCTCGCGATCGTCGTCCGTCGTGAACTCGATACGGCCGTCGGAGCCGAAGCGACCCGGCCGGTGAGCGGAAAAAGACATTCGCACAGGGTACGACGTGAGTCCTACCCGCTCCTGAGCGGGGCCTGTGGCCTGGCCGAGGCCCCGCTCAGCGCCGGATCAGACCAGACGTGCCTTCGGCGACACCTCGTAGGTGTTCTCGGGGTCGGAGAAGACCGCGTCGCCGAGAGCCGTGTCGATCGCGGCGAGCGTGTCGGCATCGAGCGTCACACCGGACGCCTTGACGGTGTCGGCGAGCTGCTCCGGACGCGACGCGCCCACGAGCGCGGCCGCGATGTTCGGGTTCTGCAGCACCCACGCGATCGCGAGCTGCGGCATGCTCAGCCCCGCCTCTTCGGCGATCGGCTTCAGTCGCTGGACGGCCTCGAGCACGTCGTCGCGGAGGAACCGCTTGATGAAGTTCGCCCCGCTCTTCTCGTCGGTCGCGCGCGAACCGTCGGGCACCGGCTGACCCGGCAGGTACTTGCCGCTGAGCACGCCCTGCGCCATCGGCGACCAGACGATCTGCGAGATGCCGAGCTCCTCGCTGGTCGGCACGACCTTGCCCTCGATGACGCGCCACAGCATCGAGTACTGCGGCTGGTTCGAGATGAGCTGGATGCCGAGCTGCTTCGCGAGCGCGTGTCCTTCGCGCAGCTGCTCGGCGGTCCACTCGGAGACGCCGATGTAGAGCGCCTTGCCCTGGCGCACGATGTCGGCGAACGCCTGGAAGGTCTCTTCGAGCGGGGTCTCGTAGTCGAAGCGGTGCGCCTGGTACAGGTCGACGTAGTCGGTGCCGAGGCGCTTCAGGGAGCCGTTGATCGAGTCGAGGATGTGCTTCCGGCTGAGACCGGTGTCGTTGGGGCCCATGGGGCCGGTGGGGAAGTAGACCTTGGTGAAGATCTCGAGCGACTCGCGCCGCTGCCCCTCGAGGGCCTTGCCCAGCACCGTTTCGGCCGCCGTGTTGGCGTACGTGTCGGCGGTGTCGAATGTCGTGATGCCCGCGTCGAGCGCGGCGTGCACGGTCTGGATCGCGGCGTCGTCACCGACCTGCGAGCCGTGGGTCACCCAGTTGCCGAGGGTGATCTCCGAGATCTTGAATCCACTGTTTCCGAGGTAGCGATAACCGACCATGACTCAACGCTATCGGCGGCATCCGACATCGAGGGCCGCTCGGGTCGGACGAACCCACACGTCAGACGTCGGTGGGGCGGCCCTCTGCGAGGGCCCGGTCCAGGAGCGCGATGGAGCGGCGCACCATGGACTGCGCGGACCCGAACTCGCGTGCGCTCCACGCGGGGGCGGCATCGGCATCCGCGAACGCCCAGGGCACCGCCGCGGCGACGAACCGGCGGTACGCCCCTCGATGCGCACCCACGCGCGGATCCCACGACCGACCGGTCGAGGCGGCGACGTCGATGGCCATGTTGACCACGCCGAGGGCCTCGGCGAGATCGATCGTCGGTGTCGCGCGGTCCAGCCACGGGCGCACGGCATCCAGGTCGACGACCTCGGTCTCGGCCCGCTCGTCGCGCGACGAACCGGCTTCGCCCGCCCACGCCAGGCACGACTCCGGCGACGCGAACAGGAGCACCCGAGACTCCACGACCGCGACCCGGTCCATACCCTCGGCACCGGGTCCCCACCACACGAACGCCGTCGCGCCCCGCGAGCGGATCCCCTGCGGCGAACCGACGGGGATCCGAGGAACGCTCACGCGTCCTCGGTGAGGTGATCCAGGCATCCGTCGTCCGGGTGGTGACGGAATCGCAGCTCGGTCGCCAGGGCGTTGACCGTGCGCTGCAACGCGGTGGGAGCCTGCTGTCCGAGCTCACCGAACTCCAGCCAGCCCTCTTCCGCGGCCTGCTCGACGACCTCGTGCGCGAGCGTCTCGATCAGACGCAGGTACTCGATCTCGGTCGGACGCCGGGGAGCGGACATCAGCCGACCGGCGTCTCCGCGGCGGCCGCTTCGTCTTCCTCGGTCGCGACGAGCTGACCGCACGCCCCGTCGATCTCCTTGCCGCGGGTGTCGCGGAGCGTCGTCGGGATGCCGGCGTCGTTGAGGCGACGCACGAACTCGTTCTGCACGGGCACCTCCGACGCCGTCCAGATCGAGCCGGGCGTCGGGTTCAGCGGGATGGGGTTCACGTGCACCCAGCCGCGACCGCGGGCGTTGAGCTTCTCGGCCAGCAGGTCGGCGCGCCACGCGTGGTCGTTCATGTCCTTGATGAGCGCGTACTCGATGGAGACGCGGCGCCCGGTCTTGTCGAAGTAGGCGCGGGCGGCATCCAGGGCCTCGTCGACCTTCCAGCGGGAGTTCACCGGGATCAGCTCGTCGCGCAGGCCGTCGTCGGGCGCGTGCAGCGACAGCGCGAAGGTCACGGGGATGTCCTCGTTCGACAGTTTCGTGATCGCCGGGACGAGCCCCACCGTCGACACCGTGATGCCGCGGGCGCTCATGCCGAGGCCGTGTTCCTTGTCGACCATGACGCGCACGGCCTGCATGAGCCGCGCGTAGTTGGCGAGCGGCTCGCCCATGCCCATGAACACGATGTTCGACACGCGGTCGAGCGAGTGATCGTCGCGCTTCTTGCCTCCGAGGCCACCGGCGGCGATGAGGGCGTTGGCCCGCACGACCTGCTCGATGATCTCGGCGGCCGACATGTTGCGGGTGAGGCCGGCCTGCCCGGTCGCGCAGAACGGGCAGTTCATGCCGCAGCCGGCCTGGCTCGACACGCACAGGGTGATGCGCCCGGGGTAGCGCATGAGGACCGACTCGACGAGCGCGCCGTCGTGCAGCTTCCACAGGAACTTGATCGTGTCGCCGCGGTCGGTCTCGAGACGGCGCACCTCGGTCAGCAGCGGCGGGAGGAGTCCCGCGACGAGCTCTTCACGACCGGATGCCGGCAGGTCGGTCATCGCGGCCGCGTCCGACGTGTAGTGGGTGAAGTAGTGCTTCTCGAGCTGCTTCGCTCGGAAGCCGGGGAGCCCCAGCTCCTTCACCTTGGCGACGCGCTCCTCGGCGGTGAGGTCGGCGAGATGCACGGGCGGCTTGCCCCGCTTGGGGCTGGCGAACTGCAGCAGCGGACGCCCGGTCTCGTCCTTGGCCTGCTGCCAGCCCTCGGTCTTCGGCCGCACCTGGCGGGGCTTCGTCTCGCGGATGCCGGTGTCGGCCGGGGCCCCCGCGGGACGCACCTGCCGGGGCTTGGTCTCGCGCACGGGGGTCTGATCGGTCATGGGTTCCAGGGTACCGGCGGCCGCCTGCGGCGAGGCTGGACGCGGGCTCCGCCCTCAGGACGCCGGCGGCACCGCCCCGCCGTGCGGCGATCCGACGGACACCCCGGCTCTGCGGGAGGGGCGAGACCGGATGCCGCGCAGCCTCCGACACGGCAGCCCTAAACTGCATCCCATGCCCGGTGCCGGTGACGTCCCCCTCCCGCCCGGCGGCGTTCACAAGCTCCTGAACAACAACGTCGTCGTGTCGATCGACGCCGACGGCCGCGAGCGGGTGCTGATGGGTCGGGGCATCGGGTTCCAGCTCAAGCACGACGGCCGGATCGACCTCGCGAAGGTCGAGAAGACGTTCGTCCTCGACCAGGCCACCGACACCGCCCACGCCCGGAAGCTCCTCACCGACGCGCCCTACACGCTCGTGCAGGCCGTGCTGCACGCGGTCGACGAAGCCGAGCGCGAACTCGGGCGCGACCTCGGCCGCCGGTTCCCCCTCGCGGTCATCGACCACGTCCACTACGTCGTCGAGCGCCTCGACCAGGGCATCCGGATCCCCGGCACTTCCATGCCCGAGCTGCGCATCCTCCACCCCGACGAGTCGCGCGTGGCCGAGCACATGGCCGCCTCGATCGCGGCATCCCTGAATCGGGAACTGCCGCCCGAGGAGGGCGTGTTCCTCACGATGCACCTGCTCAACGCGACGCGCGACGAACCGAACGGCACGGCGGCACTGCTCTTCCGTCGGGTGCAGCACGTCGTCCGCACCGTGGAGACGGGTCTCGGCACCACGCTCGACACCGACAGCGCCGACTACGCGCGGTTCATCCTGCACGTGCGTTTCCTGCTCCAGCGACTCGTCGATCGCACGATGCTCGCCAGCGGCGACTCGTCGTTCTTCGAGTTCGCCAAGCAGCGCTATCCGCGTTCGTTCGGCATCGCCGAGGCGGTGAAGGCGTACGTTCTCGCGGCGACGAGCTCGACGCTCACCGACGAGGAAGTGCTGTACCTGATCGTGCACGTCGAGCGGATCGCGACGAGCATGGGCCGCGGCGACGCCGGTGGCGACCCCTCTGCACCGGTGCTATAGTCGCCACCGCAGGCGTCACACCCTGCCGACGATTTCCGGATTGTTACCGCGCGAGCGGGCAAGACCTGAATCCACATCGCTGACGAGCGATGAACGGATTCGGGTCTTTTTTATTGCCCGAAACCCTCCGGAGCGTCGCCGAACATCTCGAAGAGGCCGCACAGCAGCGGCGAAAGGCAGGCGGATTCCGATGGCGGATCACGCGAAGACGGCGGCGGGGGTTCTCGCCGGTGTCGGTGGAGAGAGCAACGTCCAGTCCCTCGTGCATTGCGCGACGAGGCTCCGGTTCGTCCTGAAGGACGAAGGCAAAGCGGATGCCACGGCGATCCGCGCCGTACCCGGCGTCATCACCACGGCCCAGGCGGGCGGCCAGTATCAGGTGGTCATCGGCAACGACGTCCCGGACGTCTACGCGGCGATCCACGCCCAGACGAAACTCGGCGCGGGCACGACCCCGACCGAGGAGGGGCCGAAGGGCAACCTCTTCAACCGCTTCATCAAGATGATCTCGGCGATCTTCACCCCGATCCTGTGGGCCCTCGCGGGCACGGGCCTGCTCAAGGCGTTCGTCGCCGCGGCCGTCACCTTCGGCTGGCTGGATGCCACGAGCACCACGTACGTGATCCTCAACGCGCTCTCCGACGCGCTGATCAACTTCCTCCCGATGGCCCTCGCCATCACCGCGGCGCGGTACTTCAAGGCATCCGAGTTCACGTCGTTCGCGATCGCCGGCGCCCTCGTCTACCCCTCGATCGTGGCGCTCAACGGCCAGCCCGACATCACCTTCTTCGGCATCCCGGTGACGATGGTCAGCTACGTCTCGAGCGTCATCCCGATCATCGTGATCGTGTGGCTGCAGAGCCACGCGGAGCGGTTCCTGCTGAAGGTGCTGCCCGGTGCCGTGAAGCGGTTCCTCACGCCGATGATCGTCGTCGCCCTCGCCGTTCCGCTGGTCTTCCTCGCGATCGGTCCGATCTCCAGCCTCATCGGCGGAGGCCTCGCGGCCGCGATCGGCTGGGTCTTCGAGACCGTGCCGTGGCTGGGTGGCGCGATCATGGGCGGCCTGTGGCAGGTCTTCGTGATCTTCGGTCTGCACTGGGGTCTCGTTCCGCTGTTCCAGCTCGAGCTGCAGACCACGGGACAGATGCTCCTCATCGGACCCGTGTTCGCCGCGGTTCTCGCCCAGGCCGCCGCGGTCGCCGGCGTGCTCGTGCGCTCGCGCAACAAGAACCTCCGTTCGCTCGCGGCCCCCGCGACCCTGTCGGGCTTCCTCGCCGGCATCACCGAGCCCGCGATCTACGGCATCAACCTGCCGCTCAAGCGCCCCTTCGCCTTCGGCATCGTCGGCGGTGCGCTCGGTGGCGCGCTCATCGCGATGGGCGGCGTCTTCTCGAAGGCGTTCGTCGTCCCCTCGGGCCTCGCGCTCCCCGCGCTGCTCGGCAACGGCAACATGGTCATGCTGGGCATCGGTCTCGCGGTCGCGATCATCGTGCCGTTCCTCCTCACCGTCATCGTCGGCTTCACGGACCCGGTCGACGCCGCCGCCCCGGCGGCTCCCGCCGCGGCGACCGACACGGTCGTGCTGAGCCCGGTCGACGGCACCGTCGTTGCCCTCTCGGAGGTTCCGGATGCCGCGTTCGCCGATGCCTCGCTCGGCAAGGGCGTCGCGATCCGTCCGACCTCCGGCGCGGTCTACGCCCCCTTCGACGGCACCGTCGTGGCCGCGTTCCCGACCGGGCACGCCCTCGGGCTCCGCGGGGTCGACGGTGTGGAGCTGCTCCTCCACGTAGGCCTCGACACCGTGAAGCTCGGCGGCGAGCACTTCTCGCTGAAGGTCTCGTCGGGTCAGCAGGTCACGGCCGGCGACCTCCTCCTGGAGTTCGACGGCGACGCGATCGAACGCGCCGGTTACGACCTCGTCACCCCCGTCATCGTGACGAACGGCGACCTCTACCCCGACGTCGCCGAGGTGGCATCCGGCCCGCTCTCGCACGGCGAGACGCTGTTCCGGGCCGTCTCGGTCGACTCCCTGTCCACCACCCGCTGATCCCCCAGGAGACGCACGCATGAGCAACACCCCCTTCCCCGACGGCTTCCTCTGGGGCGGCGCGACCGCCGCCAACCAGATCGAGGGCGCCCACGACGAGGACGGCAAGGGCCTCTCGGTGCAGGACGTGATGCCCCGGGGTATCTCGGGCCCGCGCACCGAGCGGCCGACGCCGGACAACCTCAAGCTCGTCGGCATTGACCACTACCACCGCTACGCGGAGGACATCGCGCTCTTCGCCGAGATGGGTTTCGGCGTCTATCGCTTCTCGATCGCGTGGAGCCGCATCTTCCCGAACGGCGACGAGACCGAGCCGAACGAGGCCGGCCTCGCGTTCTACGACCGCGTGCTCGACGAGCTCGAGAAGCACGGCATCGAGCCGCTCGTGACTATCTCGCACTACGAGACGCCGCTGCACCTGGCCGAGCAGTACGGCGGGTGGACGAACCGCGCGCTCATCGGGTTCTACGAGCGCTACGCGCGCACCCTGTTCGAGCGTTACGGCTCACGCGTGAAGTACTGGCTCACGTTCAACGAGATCAACTCGCTCCTGCACGCCCCGTTCATGAGCGGCGGCATCCCGATCCCCGAGGGCGGCGTGCCCACGGGCGAGCTGTACCAGGCCATGCACCACGAGCTCGTGGCATCCGCCCGGGCCACGCGCATCGCGCGCGAGGTCGCCCCCGCGGCGCAGGTCGGGTGCATGGTGCTCTCGATGCCGATCTACCAGCTGACGCCGTCGCCGGCCGATGCGGTGGCGGTGATGGATGCCGACCACGGCAACCTCGTCTACGGCGACGTGCACACCCGCGGCGAGTACCCCGGCTACTTCCTCCGCCGTCTGCGCGAGCAGGGCATCAGCCTCGACATCACCGACGAGGACCGCGCGGATCTGAAGAACACGGTCGACTTCGTGTCGTTCAGCTACTACATGTCGATCGCCGAGACCGCCGACCCGACGAAGCGCGCGGCCGGTGAGGGCAACATCATGGGCGGCGTACCCAACCCCACGCTGCCGGCGAGCGAGTGGGGCTGGCAGATCGACCCGGTCGGCCTGCGGCTCGTGCTGAACCAGTTCTGGGACCGCTGGCAGAAGCCGCTGTTCATCGTCGAGAACGGCCTGGGCGCGCGCGACCGGCTCGTCGAGGTGGACGGGGAGAAGACGGTCGTCGACGACTACCGCATCGCCTACCTCAACGACCACCTCGTGCAGGTCGGCGAGGCGCTCGAAGACGGCGTCGACGTCCTCGGGTACACCTCGTGGGGCTGCATCGACATCGTCAGCGCCAGCACGGCGCAGCTGAGCAAGCGATACGGTTTCATCTACGTCGACCGCAACGACGACGGCTCCGGAACCCTCGATCGGTACCGGAAGAAGTCGTTCCACTGGTACGCCGACGTCATCCGGACCAACGGCGCGTCCCTGACCCGCTGATCCCCATCGATCGGGTCGGCCCCGAGCCCTCGCGGTTCGGGGCCGACCCGCGGAGAACCATGACCCGCATCGCCTTTCTCGACGTCGACGGCACGATCCTCGAGCACGGCTCGCTGATCGCCCCCTCGACCGTCACCGCCATCCGACAGGCTCGCGCCAACGGTCACCTCGTGTGGCTGTGCACCGGGCGGGCCGACGGCGACATCCACCCCGACGTCCGGGCCATCGGCTTCGACGGCGCGATCAGCAACGGCGGCGCCTACGCCACACGCGACGGCGAACTCGTCGTGCAGCACCCGATGCACCGCGACGACGTGGCAGCGATCGAGCAGTACTTCCAGGCGCACGGCATCCACTACTTCCTGCAGACGCACGAAGCGGTGTTCGCCTCTGCGGGCATCGAGTCGATGATGCGCGAGTACGTGCGCGAGCGTCTCGCCCGTCGGGCCGCCGAGATCGCGGCGCTGGGTCACGACGTCGAGCCGACGACGTCGATCCCGCGCGCCCGGCCGCTGGCCGACATCGACCGCGACCGCGTCGCCAAAGCGGTGTTCGTCAGCCCCGCGCCCGACACCGTGACCCACGGCGCCGCGGAACTGGGCGAGCGCTTCCACGTCATCCCGGGGTCGATCCCGCTGCCCGGCGGCTCGAACGGCGAGATCGGGCTCGCGGGCGTCACGAAGGGGTCGGCGATCCTCGAGGTGCTCGCGCTGCTCGACCTCGATCCGGCGGATGCCATCGGCATCGGCGACTCCTGGAACGACGTCGAGATGTTCGGGGTCGTCGGCACCCCCGTCGCGATGGGCAACGCGGTGCCCGAGCTGCAGCGCCTCGCCGGCCGTGTCACCACGTCGGTGCTGGAGGACGGCGTGCACAACGCCTTCGCCGAGCTCGGCCTGATCTGACGGGCACCCCGCACGCATAAACGCGATCGACGCGCATAAACACGCGCGCACCGCGTTTATGAACGCGGATCGCGTTTATGTGTCGAAAGCCGCGCGACTCATGAAGCGGCACCCCGAAGAGCCCGACCTCAGTCCAGGAAGATGTCGGGGTACAGCGCGGCGTCGGGGGTGCCGGGGACCGCGGCGTAGCCGGAGAAGTCCGTCACACCGGCGGCCTCGAGGACGTCCTCGACGATCAGCGTCCGCCCGGTCCGCTCGCGCGACGGGGACGTCAGCACCTCGTAGGCGGCATCCGCGTAGATCTCGGGCGTCCGCGAAACCCGCATGAGCCGGTCGCCGCCGATGACGTTCTGCACCGCCGCGGTCGCGATCGTCGTGCGCGGCCACAGGGTGTTGGCCGCGATCCCGGCGCTGGCGAATTCCGCGGCGAGACCGAGGGTCGCCATCGTCATGCCGAACTTCGCGAGGCTGTAGCCGGTGTGCGCCCCGAGCCACTTCGGCGTGACGTTCAGCGGCGGCGAGAGCGACAGGATGTGCGGGTTCGCCGCCTCGCGGAGCTGCGGCACGGCGGCGCGCGAGAGCAGGAACGTGCCGCGGACGTTGACGTCCTGCATGAGGTCGTACTTCTTCGTCGCGAGGTCGAGCGAACCCGACAGGTCGATGACGCTGGCGTTGTTCACCACGATGTCGACGCCGCCGAACTCGCCCACCGTGCGGAGGACGGCCTCGGTGATCGACCCCTCGTCGCGGACGTCGCCGACGATCGGAAGCGCCTGCCCGCCCGCGGCGCGGATCGCGTCGGCCGCCGTGTGGACGGTCCCCTCGAGCTTCGGGTGCGGGGTGTCGGTCTTGGCCAGCAGCGCGACGTTCGCGCCGTCGCGCGCGGCGCGCAGCGCGATCGCGAGGCCGATGCCGCGGCTGCCGCCCGACATCAGGATGGTCTTACCGGCGAGCGTGGTCATGAGCGTCCTTTCGCGGAGGCGGCGGCGAACGCCGCAACCCGGGCGCGCGCGTCGGGGGTCTCGAACGCGGCGCCGATCGTGGCGGCCTCGTCGGCCAGATTCTCGGCGAACGTACGCCCCGCGCCGACGCGCACGAGACGCGTCGCCTGACCGAACGCGGCGGTCGCCCCGGCCAGCCAGAACCGGGCGATCTCCTCGACCCGCGCCGCCAGATCGGTGGATGCCACGACCTCGGCGACGAGACCCCACTCGAGGGCCTCCGCGGCGTCGATCATGCGGTCCTGGAGGAGCAGTTGCAGCGCACGGCGCTGACCGATCGCCGCGGGGAGCAGGGTGGAGACGCCGAGGTCGGGGGTGAGACCGATGTTCGCGTAGCGGCTCACGAAGCGGGCGTTCTCGCTCGCGACGACGTAGTCGGCGGTGAGCATGAGGCCGAGCCCGCCACCCGCGACCGCCCCCTGGACGGCCGCGACCATCGGCAGCGGCGCTTCGACGAAGGTGCGGATGCCGTCGTGGATGGCCGTCGCGGTCTCGATCACGTCCGCGCCCGACGCCCCGGTCGTCGCCATCGCCACGACGTCGCCGCCGGCGCAGAACGCGGGGCCCGTGGCATCCAGGATGACGGCTCCGACGGAGGCGTCGGAGGTGACCTCGTGCGCGACCTCGCGCCAGCGGCGGGCCATCGGGAAGTCCATCGCGTTGAGCGACGCCGGGCGGTCGAACGTGACGCGGGCGAGCCCCGCGTCGATCGAGAGCAGGATGCCGTCGGTCATTTCGGTGCCATCCGGATCGCGCCGTCGAGGCGGATCGTCTCGCCGTTCAGGTAGCCGTTGTCGACGATCGCGAGGACGAGTCGCGCGTACTCGTCGGGGGCGCCGAGGCGCGAGGGGTAGGGCACCTGCTGCCCGAGCGAGTCCTGCGCCGCCTGCGGCAGGCCCTTGAGCATCGGCGTCTCCATGATGCCGGGAGCGATTGTGACGACTCGGATGCCGTGGCGGGCGAGCTCGCGCGCGATCGGCAGGGTCATCGCGTGGACGCCGCCCTTGCTCGCGGAATAGGCGGGCTGACCGATCTGCCCGTCGAACGCCGCGACGCTGGCGGTGTTCACGATGACGCCGCGGTCGCCGCCCTCGGCCGGCTCGGACGCAGCCATGATCGCCGAGGCCTGCGCGATCACGTTGTAGGTGCCCACGAGGTTGATGCGGACGAGCCGCTCGAAGTCCGCCAGCGGCGTCGGCTTCAGATCCCGGTCGAGGACCTTCGCGGGCGGTGCGATGCCGGCGCAGTTCACGACGACACGGAGCGGCCCCGCCTCGGCGGCGCGGGCTGCGGCGGCCGCGACCTGCGCGGGGTCGGTGACGTCCGCGGCCGCGAACGTGCCGCCGAACTCGTCCGCGACGGCCGCACCCGCGGAGGACGGCAGATCGATGATCGTCACGTGGGCGCCGGCGGCCGCGAGGCGACGCGCGGTGGCGAGACCGAGCCCCGAGGCCCCTCCGGTGACGAGGGCGGATGCACCCGCGATGTCCATGCGTTCTCCTTCGAAGCAGAAACTCAGTGTCACTCTACCCGGGACTCAGGTTCGGGGTGGACGGACGCGAGGGGGGCGCGAGGAGCGCAGGATCGGAAGTCGCACCGTGCCCGTCGGGACGGCGTCCGACAGGAGCGCGACCTCGTCGGGATTCCATCCGTACGCGTCGCGCACGCGGGCTCCGAGGGTGGCGACGGGCGAGGGCAGGACGACCTCGACGCCCCGGGGCACACCGACGGCGTTCGGATCGAGATCCCGCGCCGCCGCCTGAAGCTGGACGACGAGCATGCGGACGCGCTCCTGACCGTAGGCGGCGGTCGCCAACCGCCAGTCGCCGACGACCACGAGGGTGCCGGCCGAGCGGCGGCGTGCCGCGTCCAGGCGCGCGCGGGCGACGATCAGCCAGCCCGCGCACGCGGTGACGACGGCCGCGGCCACGACACCGGTGATCATCGCGGGGACGAAGAAGAACCCCGCCAGGACGGTGGCCGAGTCCCACCCCGCGCCCACCCCGATCAGCATCCGCACAATTGAGTAGACCGCGTACCCGGCACTGACGATCGCGATGACGAGGAGTGGCCGCGTGGGTTCCGCGGGTGCTCGCAGAGCCGCCCAGGCGCAGGCGGTGCAGGCCACCGCGACCGCGACGCCCTTCACCGCCAACGGCGTGGGCTGGGGCACGGTCGTGGACACGACCGCGACGGCCACCGTCAGGGCGAACGCCAGCACACCGGGCTCGAGGGCGCGACGTTCGGTGAGCACGCACAGGCCGACGAACAGCAGCGAGGGGGCGAGGACCATCGCCGTGTCGCCGACGATCTGGAAGACCACGCCGCCCCCGGCGCGCGAGATCACGTAGAGCACGCAGGCGCTCACGGCGCAGACCAGGAAAGCGAGCGTGAACCGGAGGAAGAGCCGCATCGTGCTCGGCCCGCCGAGGTGGGGGATGGCGACGAGGAGGACGCTCGCGACGACGGCGATACTGATCGCGAGCAGCGTCACCGAAAGAGCCACGGCACCCTCACCCCCTGTGTCGCCGCCCGGACCGGAGGCGAGGATTCAGCGTAGCCCGCACGATGGACGCTCACGTGCCGCTCGCCCGGGTCTTGACCTGGGTCGCCCGCGCTGTTCGCTCTACGCTCGTCGGATGGACTTCACGCTCGAACGGGTCGAGGTCGACGATCCGCGGGCCGTCGCCCTGCGCGGCATCCTCGATATCGATCTGGACGACCGCTACCGCGACGCGGATGCGGACGATCCCCCCGGAATGGCCGAGGAGCGCGCCGAGGCCCTCGCCGTTCACGAGGACCAGGTGGTCGCGACCTTCCTGGCGCTGGATGCCGACGGCACCGCGCTCGGCCACGCGATGCTGCGTCGCCTCGGCGAGGAGTGGGAGCTCAAGCGACTGATCGTCACGACGGCCGCGCGCCGACGGGGTGTGGGCCGCGCGCTCACCGGAGCGGTCGTGGCGCGGGCGCGGGAGGGCGGCGCTCGGCGGGTCATCCTCCAGAGCGGGCGGATGCAACCGGAGTCGCTCGCACTGTATGCGGGAGCGGGCTTCACACCGATCCCCGTGTACGAGCCCTACGTCGCGACGATGCCCGACTCCCTGTGCTTCGAGCGGGTGCTGTGAGCATTCCCGACACCCGTTTCGAGGCACCCGACGTCGTCCCTCATGCGCCCGCGAGGATGCCCTGCCCGGGCACACGGGAGTTGCGCTCGGCCGCATCCCGCGCAGTGCGAAGAGCCGCCTCGATATCGTCCCCCCGTTCGATCCCGGACAGCAGCCCGCCGAGGAACGCGTCACCACTGCCCGCGGGAAAGCGCCCCGCCCGGGTGGGCGCGGGAACGCCCATCGTCCGGCCGTTCCAGATCGCGACCGCACCCCGGACACCGTCGGTGACGATGACATCGCACCCCAGCTCGCTCGAGAGCGCAGAGCACGCCGATTCCGCGTCGGGGAACGAACGCTTCAGCAACTCCCCCGCCTCCGCACGGTTGACCTTCACGAGGTCGGCCAGGTGGGCGGTCGCGCCGAGCCCCGCGCCCGAACCGTCGATGACGATGCGCCCGCCTCGTGCGCGTGACGAGCGAAGGAGCGCGGGCACGGTCTCCAGCGCGCGCTTCCCCGGCGGCAATGAGCCGGACAGGACGATCGTGGCGTCGTCTGCGGGGAGCAGCGCGACCGCCGCCTCGAAGCGATTCCAGTCCTCGACGTCGAAGGCAGGCGCCGGCTCGTAGACATCGGTGCTGGTCACCGCCGAGCCGGATTCCACGATGGCGGTACACGTGCGAGTCGCGGACGAGAGCTCGACGATCGTGCACGGCACACGCTCCGCGCGCAGCAGATCGCGCACCCACCTTCCACTGTGCCCGCCGAGCGCGGCGACCGCGTGCACCGAACCGCCCAGGGCATGCGCGACCCGCAATGCGTTGAGAGTCTTCCCGCCGGCGACGCGGGTCACACGTGAAGGACGCGTGATTCCCCCGATCGCGAGCCGGTCGACCTCGCAGGTGACATCGAGCGCGGGGGTCAGCGCGAGACCGACGATCATGACCCCGGCCGTCTCGCGTCGACGATGCCCAGGACGCGGTCCACACCGTCGTCCAGCACGGCGAGTGCAGCCGCGGAGATCTCCTGGGGCGAATGCCACGGCCGAGCGTCGTCGCCGGTGCGGCCGAGTTGCAGGCGACTGAGGGCGTACCTGCCGCCGGATCCGACATCGGTCAGAGTGCGCACGTGCACGGTGCGCCCGGGTGTCCTCTCCTGGAGAACGGCCAGCGATCCCTCGCTCGTCGCCCCCGAATACACCAGGGCGTCGACCCATCGCAGCGGTGCGATCGCGTCACGGAGCGCGCCCGCGTCGCGCGCATCGACCGCGACCTCGGCGACACCCGAGGGCATCGGATGCACGCCCCGCCCGACCCCGACCACGACTCGTCCCCGGTCGCGCAGAATCTCCGCCGCGGGACGCAGCACACCGGAAGCCCCGACCACGAGCACCACCCGACCCGGCGACATCTCAGAACGCCTGCGGACCCACCGGATGGCCGGTGCGCCCCTGCAAGAAGTCCAGGTCGCAGCCTTCGTCCGCCTGGAGGACATGCTCGCGGTACAACCAGATCCATCCGCGTTCGGCGTGGGGAACGTGCGGCTCGGACCACTCCGCTCGCCGACGCTCGAGCTCGACCTCGTCCACTTCCATGTGAAGGCGCCGGGCGGGCACATCGAGCTCGACGACGTCGCCGGTGCGCACGAGCGCGAGCGGACCACCCGCGGCCGCCTCGGGGGCGACATGAAGGACGACGGTGCCGTACGACGTGCCACTCATGCGCGCATCGGATATTCGGACCATGTCCGACACCCCGGACTGAAGTATTTTGCGGGGCAGCGGCATGTTCCCTACCTCGGGCATGCCCGGATACCCCCGCGGCCCGACATTGCGGACGATCAGGACGTCGTCGGGGTGGACGTCGAGTCCGGGGTCGTCGGCGTCCGCGAGGTACTGCTGCAGGCTGTCCCAGACCAGCGCCCGTCCGCGGTGGACCATGAGCTCCGGGGTGGCGGCGGACTGCTTGATCACCGCGCCGCGGGGCGCGAGGTTACCGCGTAGCACTGCGATACCCGAGCCTGCCGGCTTGACGGGGTCGTCGACGGAGCGGATCACCTCGCGGTTCCACACCTGGGCACCGAGATAGTTCTCGCCCAGCGTCCGCCCCGTCACCGTCAGCGTGTCACGGTGCAGGAGGTCGCCGAGAGTCTCGGCAAGACCCGCCGTCCCACCGGCATCCTGGAACTCGTTCATGAGGAAGCGACCGGACGGCATGAGATCGGCGAGAACCGGGACGTCGCGGACCAGCTCGTCGAAGTCATCGAGGGTGAGCTCCACCCCCACACGCCGCGCGAGGGCGAGCAGGTGGATGACCGCGTTCGTCGATCCCCCGAGGGCCGCGTTGGCGCGGACGCCGTTCTCGAACGCCTCCCGCGTGAGGATGCGGGAGGGTCGGAGATCCTCGGCCACCATCTCGACGATGCGGCGTCCCGCCAGGTGCGCGGCCGTGCCGCGACGCGAATCGCCCGCCAGCAGGGCCGCCGTGCCGGGGAGCTGCATGCCCATGTACTCCGACACGCACGCCATGGTGGACGCCGTGCCCATCGTCATGCAATGCCCCTGGCTGCGGGCCATGCAGCCCTCCGCCTCGCGAACCTCATCGGCGGATATCCGACCCGCGCGGTAGGCCTCGGTGAAGCGCCACACCGAGGTGCCCGAGCCGATGTCGGTGCCGCGGTACTGCCCGTTCATCATCGGTCCGCCGGTGATCAGCAGCGCGGGCAGATCGACCGAGGCTGCGCCCATGAGGTACGCGGGCGTGGTCTTGTCGCATCCGGCCAGGAGCACAACCCCGTCGAGCGGGTTCATCCGCAACGTCTCCTCGAGGTCCATGGCCATGAGGTTGCGCAACAGCATCGCCGTCGGTCGCACGAGCGGTTCCCCCGCCGACGTGGTGGGGAACTCGAAGGGCACGCCTCCCGCCTGCCAGATCCCACGCTTGACGTGTTCGGCGAGAGCGCGCAGGTGCACATTGCAGCTGGTGAGCTCGGACCAGCTGTTGGCGATGCCGATGACGGGCCGTCCCTCGAAGCTGTCGTCCGGCAGCCCCTCGCTCCGTAGCCAGGACCGATGCATGAACCCGGTCTTGCCGGCATCCCCGAACCATGTCTGGCTCCGCAGGGGCGATCGCTCGATCCCCGCCGTCGTCATGTCGGCGCGGCCCGTCGAGCCGAGGTTCACCGCGCTCACGAGAACCTCGGGAGGTACTCGGCCTGTGCGGTGAGGAGCTCGGCGGTGAGCGTCGCCGCGACGTCACTGCGCGAAACAGCCCCGTCGGCGAGCATCGCCTCGACCACGAGGTCGCGATCGCCCCGCAGCGCCGCCTCGACGGCGATGTCGACCGAGGAGAGCCGACGGGCAAGGATCGCCGTCAGGGGCTTGCCGAGATCCGGCACCGACAGCGGCCGGATGCCGCGCCCCGTCGCCACACCGGGGATCTCGACCGCTGACCAGTCCGGCAGGCCCGGTACCAGTCCCTTGTTGACGACGTTGCAGCTGAACATCTCGCGCGAGTCGAAAGTGATGGAGCGGATGATCGCGATCAGCTGCTCCTGCTCGCCACCGCTGCGATCGAAGATCGTCGGGTCGAGGGGTTCCTCTCCGGTGGCCTGGCGACGCATCCCCTGGTATCTGGCCTCGCCCCATTCGAGGATCTCGGGCAGCGAGAAAGCGTCGATGCCGAGCTTCTTGCCGTAGTAGTCGCCACCGGCGAAGCGCTCGGGGAAGAACTCGACGACGTGCCGATCGCCCGCGGCCGCGAATGCGCCGTATCTATCGAACAGCTCCCAGGCGAACGGATTGTGCCAGGCGGTCGGGGTGTCGTAGAAGATGTTCCCGATGTCGGCGGCGTCGGGCGCCTCTGCCAGCTCTCTGCGCACCCTGTCCCGTACGAGGGGCCACGCGTCTTTCCCATCCAGGCGGAAGTCATAGATGAATGTCAGGTGATTTATCCCCGCGTACAGCGTCGATGTCCGCTCGAAGGGCGCGTCGATGAGTTGCGCGAGCTCCCGCTGGATGTGATGCATGCCGTGGCAAAGGCCCACGACTTCCAGTCCGGTCTCCTGGTGGATGGCCTGGATGTTGGCCGTCATCGGATTCGAGTAGTTGAAGAAGAAGGCCCGCGGCGCCAGCTCGGCGATGTCGCGGGCGATCTCCACCAGCACCGGGGTGGTCCGCAGCAGACGCGAGATCCCCCCGGGCAGGATCGAGTCGCCGACGGGCTGGAAGATGCCGTGGCGCTGAACGATCTCGTGGTCCCGTTGCCATGCGACGCGACCACCGACCCCGACGCACGTGACGACGAAGTCGGCACCGGCGAGGACGGAGCGTCGATCCGTGCTCCGCGACACACGGATCTTGTCGGACACGCCGCGGGCCTCGACCATGGCATCCGCCAGATCGGCGGCGATGTTGAGATTCACCTCGTCGACGTCGACGAGACGGATGTCCCACCCGCCGAGGTCGTCGGCGCCGATGAGGTCGGCCAGGAGCCCGCGGGTGAAGACCGCGGATCCGGCACCGATGAGCACGAGCACTCGCTGATCGGTCATACGTGCGTCCTTCCGCTCGAGGTCCGGTTCACGCCGGGTTCCGGGTTGTGACGACCACGCGGTTGCGGAGCTCCCCGATGCCGTCGATCCCGCACACGACGATGTCGCCGTCGGCGAGGTAGCGAGCCGGCGTGCGGAAGCCCCCCGCACCGGAGGGAGTCCCCGTGAGGACGATGTCTCCCGGTTCCAGGGTGACGCCGTCACCGATGAAGGACAGCAGTCGGGGCACATCGAAGATCAACGACGCCGTCGTGTCGTCCTGCAGAGCCTCCTCCGACTCCCCCGAGATGACTGTCGTCCAGATGTGATGCCCGACGCTCACGTCGAACTGGTCCGCGGAGACGAGCCACGGACCCAAGGGCGTGAACGTGTCGAACGACTTGCCGCGTGTCCACTGCGTGTCGGAGAACTGCACGTCGCGCGCGGAGACGTCGTTGGCGACGGTGTAGCCGGCGACGTCGTCCAAGGTCACCGCCGCGGACCCGCCGCAGCGTCGGCCGATGACGAGGGCCAGTTCGACCTCGAAGTCGACCTGCTGGGTGAGGTGGCCCGGCACGCGGATGTCGCCGGCGGGTCCGTTGAGCGACGTGGCGTACTTCGCGAATGTCAGGGGCACGGCCGGTGGCGTGAATCCCGTCTCGTCGATGTGCTCGACGTAGTTCAGGCCGACCGCGATGATCTTGCCGGCGCCGGCGACCGGGGCCAGGAACGTGAGCGACGACCCGTCGACGGCCGGCCATCCGGACACCTCGGTGCTCCGCAGGGCGAGGAGAGCGTCGTCGGGATGGTCTGCCGGCGCAAGACGCGGCCCCGATCCGTCGTCTGCGACGATTCGCGGCTGTCCGTCGATCAGGGTGCGGGCGATGCGCATGTCTCTCCTTCGTGACTGATACCCGCATTCTTCCATGAGTGCGCATAAATGAGCAAGAATGATCACATGCGTTCAGAACCCCAGACTGTAGGAGCCCTCCGGACGACCGTCGGTGCCGCGGCGACCATCCAGGGTGTCTACGGCACCCACGGGAACCTCGAGCTGCTGGCGTGCGACGAGCGTGACGGGCTGTGGGTCTTCTGGTTCAACTCGGATGCCCCCGGGAGCGCGCCTTCGGGGGGCGTCCAGCCCGGTCGTTGGAGCGAGGGGCTCGCCTTCGCGCGCGGAATGCGGTTCGTTCAGGCGCAGATCCTCCAGTCCGCACTCGGCCCCGACCACCTCGAGGTGCTCGCTCTGGACGCGCGAGGAACACTGCAGAGTTGGTACTGGGCACCCGAAGCCGGTTTCCGCCGACGCGCGACCGACGTCGGACAGGGGGTCCGGCGGTTCGCCGCGGAGCACGACGACGGCGTGCTCCGAGTGGTCGTCGACGCGGACTCGATCTCGACGCGCGTCTCGGATGCCACGGGCTACCCGGTGCGCTCGTGGCGACAGCGCGCCGCGACCCCGTGGGAGCGGGCGTCGCTCGAACTCGGCGCGCACGCTCACGAGACGCTCGTACGCGCCGGCGTCGACGAGCGGGAGATCACCCCGGGCACCGCGCGCTCGGCGCGATCGACGCGAGACGGCGGCACGGACGAACTCACCTGGCGCGGGACGGACGGCGTCCTTCGCCACGTCGGCGTACCGTGGGGCGCCTGAGCCGAGGACGATCGCTCAGTTGACGCGGTGGATCATCGTGTTCGCGAATTGATACCTGTAGCCGGCGGCGCGAACGGCGGCGTCGTGACGTGGGTTCTGACCGTACGACGAGCCGTGCAGCCAGACGAAAGCAGGTGCGACCTGCCCGGTCACCGCTTCCAGCGCGCGCTTCGACTCGACGACCTCGCGCGCGATGTCGGCATCCGAAGTCACGGTGTCGAACCCTTCGTGGTGCGCCGTGTGCGGGTAGACGACGTGCGAGCGCGAGAGGTCGTGGACCTCGTCCCAGTTCATGGCGATCCGCCCTCCACGCGTGTCCTCCTCGACGAGCGAGATCCAGTGAGCTCGGGCGAAAGCCTCTTGATATCGCGGATCGCAATCGACGAACGATGTCGCGATCGGAAACCATCCGGTGAGCCCGATCTCGTCGCACAGGGGCGCGGCCACCGTCGCCGAGTTCCGATAGCCCTCGTAGAAGACGGGGATGAGGCCGGGCTTGTCCTTGTGCCATGTGCCGGTCTCGAAAAGGCGGTCCAGGTCTTCCAGGGTGACCGGCGAGTAGTCGCGGGCGTAGCCCGCCAGCTCGCGCGCGAGCTCGTCTCGTGCACTGCGAGGTGTCGAGTGGTAGTTGACGACGCGGATGAAATGACCGCGGCGCAGCTGCTCGCGTTGCGCATCGAAGGATGGCTCGGTCACATCAGACCCCTTCCGTGGGTGCAGGATCGGCCAGGGGCGCAGCTCCCGGCGCGAAATGGGTGTAGGCCACGACCTGCATGGCGGTGATCACGGCGCCCTCGTCGTCGGAGCGCGCCCACGGCACGAGTGCCGAGGCATATTCGTCGAAGAGCCGCGCGTACGCTTCCCCCTCCGCCTGTTGGACCTGCGTGGGCGCGACCGGAATCGAACGACGCTCGTCGACGATGCCGAGCACCATCGGGATGCCTTCGCGTTCGAGCCGCCGGTCGTGGCAGGCGCGCATCAGGCCGACGATGTCACCCGCAGCCAGCAGACGCGCGGGCGAGGGGAGAAGGACGTCGGGGGTGGACGGTTGCGGCGGGGTGTCAGACACGGGGATCCTCAGCGAACGGTCGGCGCGACGGCCGAGATGACGGGCAGGAGGTGGGCGACGACGTCGGCGACCGACTCGCGCGCCATTGTGAGAGCCGGCCGAGGATCGGCGGAGCCTCGGCCGGCGTTCGCGATGGCTGCGCTGTAAGCGGCCGCCAGCGCGGTGCCGACGTTGACCTTCCGGATGCCGGCATCCACCGCTGCACGCAGCCCGTCATCGTCGACGCCCGACGAGCCGTGCAAGACCAGCGGCACGGGGAGCGCGTCGGCCAGGCGGCCGATCAAGGACGTGTCCGGATGGGCGTTGCGGGTCGTCATGGCGTGGGAGGTGCCCACAGCCACGGCGAGCGCGTCCACGCCGGTGGCGGCGACGAAGGCGGCCGCCTCGGTCGGGTCGGTGCGAACACCCGGGGCGTGGGCGCCGTCCTTCCCGCCGATCTCGCCGAGCTCCGCCTCGATCCACAGCCCGAGATCGTGGCCCGCCGCAACCACCGCTGCGGTGGCGCGGACGTTCTCCTCGTAGTCCAGGAGCGAGGCGTCGAACATGGCGGACCCGAAGCCGTGATCGGCGGCCACGGCGACGAGCTCCGGATCCTCGCAATGGTCCAGATGCAACCCGACCGGGACACCGGCGCGTTCGGCGACGGCACGACACCCGGCCGCGATCGGGCCGAGCGCGCCGTGGAAGCGGACGGCATTGTGCGACACCGAGAGGAGGACGGGCAGTCCGACGCGCTCGGCGCCGAGCACGATGCCCTCGGCGAACTCGAGCGTGATGACGTTGAACGCGGCGATTGCGGGCAGGCTCGCGCCACGCTCCGTCGGTACGAGACGGGCGGTGTCGATCAGCATGTCTCGACGATCACCCCCGCTTCACGGAAACGCTGAAGGACATCCGCGTCGGCGCCGTCGTCGGTGATGAGGGTCGAGACCGCGGTGGTCGGCACCAGACGTGCGGGGCCCCGTTGAGTGAGCTTGCTGTGATCGGCCAGCATGATGAGCTCCCGCGCCGACGACGCCAACGAACGGTCGGTCTGCGTCTCACTGAGGTTCGTCCCGGTCACACCGATCTCGGGATCGATGCCGAACGCCCCCGAGAACACCTGGTCGATGCCGAACTCGTCCAGGCCGGCGATCGTGAGATGTCCGAGAAGACTCATCTCCTGACGTCGGAGAAGCCCGCCGAGGACGATCAGGGCGATGTCGCTGTACTGGGCGAGACGGTTGACCACCATCAGGCTGTTGGTGAGCACGGTCAGCCCGCGCACCGCGCCCAAGAAGGGCAGCATGGCCTCGGTCGTGGTGCCGCCGAGGATGAGCACGGTGGAATGGTCCGCGATGTGGGACGCGGCCGCCTGTCCGATCCGACGCTTCTCGTCGGAGAACGCGACCTCGCGCAGAGGTCTCAACGGTTCCACGTCGTCGGTGAGGGGCGCCGCGCCCCCGTGGATGCGCTCCACGAGTCCACGCTCCTGCAACTCGTTGAGGTCGCGACGTACGGTCGAGGCGCTCACCCCGAGGATCTTGGCCATCTCCGTGACCGACCCCGTCCCGTAGGCGCGGATGTAGTTCAGCAGCTCGCGCTGACGCTTGGGCCCCAACAAGGGTTCAGTAGCCGGCGACACGATTCACCTCGTTCAACAGCGGACGCCCTTCGGCGATCCGGTTCAGGTTCTCGACCACCAGGTCGAGGGTCTGGGAATGGTAGTGGGGGGCGAGACCGGCGACGTGGGGGGTGACCAGCACGCCGGGCTCGTCCCACCAGGGCGACGATGCCGGGAGAGGCTCGTCATCGAACACGTCGAGCGCGGCGCCGGCGAGGCGTCCACTGCGCAGACGCTCACGCAGGGCCGATTCGTCGACGATCCCTCCGCGCGCGATATTGATCACGTAGGCGCCCTCCGGAAGTCGGTCCAGCTGTTCCGGCCCGATCATCCCCCGTGTGAGGTCGGTCAGCGGGACGACCACGACCAAGAAGTCGCTCTGGGTCAAGACCTCGTCGAGTCGTTCCAGGGGAACGACCCCCGCCGCGTGGTCCACCCCGCCGGCGCGTCCGGTGTCGAACTTCTCTGCGGACGAGCCGGCCGCGAGGCTCTCATCGGTGCGACGGACCCCGAGGACGCGCAGACCGAACGGAGCAGCCAGCCGTGAGATCTCTCTCCCGATCCGGCCGTATCCCACGATTCCGACGGTTGCGCCGGCAATGGCTCGGGGGGTCAGGTCCGCGAGGCGGTCCTTGGCGCCCGGCCAGGCACGCTCGTCGCGCAGACGGTGGATGCTCGGCATCCGATGCGCGAGTTCCAGGATCGACATCAGGGCGTATTCGGCCATGGGCACGGGCGCGATCCCGCCCAGCGTGGCGATCGGCACGTCACTCGCCCACAGCGACGTTCCGCGCACATGATCGACCCCTGAGGTGTCGAGCTGGATGCCGCGCAACGCCGGCGCACTCGTCGCGTCCGGGAACCAGTCGCTGGTGTGCAGCAGGTGGGCGCGGGCGAGGAGCTCGGGCTCGGGCGCGACGCCGGAGGAACCCATGGGGAAGCGGTGGATGCGCACCTCGGGCAACCGCCGTGCGAGCTCGTCGAACCAGGCATCGGGCAGGTCGAGCGTGGAGAGGTAGACGAGGCTCATCGGATGCCGCTCCGAGCGAAGCCCTGCACGAAGTAGCGCTGGAAGAACAGGAAGAGCAACACCATCGGCACGACCGAGATCAGGGCGAGGGCCATGATGGCGTTGTAGTCGGGCGTCGTCTGACCCTTCAGGTACAGCAGACCGATCGGCAGGGTGAACAAGTCGGGATCCTTCAGAGCGATGAGCGGCCAGGCGAAGTCGTTCCAGCTTCCCATCAGTGTCAGCAGGATCAGGACCGCGATGAGCGGCTTGCACAGCGGCAACACGATCTGCAGGAAGACCCGCAACTGACCGGCACCGTCGATGCGGGCGGCCTCGATGAGCTCGTCCGGGATCGCCAGGAAGAACTGACGGGCGAGGAAGATGCCGAATGCGGCGGCGGCCCCCGGGAGGATCACGCCCCAATAGGTGCCGTAGATCCCGAGTCCGGCGATGAGACGGAATTGGGCCACCATGATCGCCTGGACCGGGATCATCATCGTCGCCAGCGCAAGCAGGAAAACGACGTTCCGCCCGCGGAACCGGAGCCGCGCGAAGGCGTAGCCGGCCAGCAGGTTCACCACGACGGTGAACACAGTGACGAAGACGCCGATCACGAGCGAGTTCCCGAACCAGGTGGCCACGGGGTACCGGTCGAACACGCTCTGGAAGTTCTCCCACGTGAAGGTGCTCGGCCACAGGCGAAGGCCCGGTTCGAAAACCTCCCCGCGAGGAGAGAACGCCACGACGAGCATCCAGTAAAGGGGGAAGAGGACGATGATGCTCGCGATGACAGCGATGAGCGTCCGCCAGATGATGCCCCGGCGTTCGCCTCGCACGGCCGCTCGGCGTCGCCGCAGACGTTCGGCGCGGCGGGCGCCGAGAACCTCCGCCTCGGAGATCTCCAGCAGTGTCGTCGTCTGGGTCATGCCTCACCCCACCTGGTCTCTGGTTCGGCTCGTCTTCCACTGGATGAAGGTGAAGGCGAGTGTGATGAGAAGGATGACGACGCCGATCGCGGCACCGTATCCCTGCTCGCGGATCTGGAATCCGTTGCGGTACGCGTAGGTCACGAGCACCGATGTCGCGTCTCCCGGTCCACCTCCGGTCATGACGAAGATGACGTCGAAGACCTGGAACGAGGCGATCACGTTCATGATCAGGAGGAAGAACGTGCTCGGACCCACCAGCGGGACCGTGATCGAGCGGAACTGCTGCCAGCGATCGGCTCCATCGATACGGGCCGCCTCGTAGAGCTCGGGCGAAACGCCCTGCAGTCCCGCGAGGTAGATGACCATGTTGAAACCCGTCCGCAACCAGATCGAGACGACCATGACCGAGATGAGTGCGGGAATGCCCTCGGACTGCCACCCGACGGGGCTGAGACCCGCCGCGGTGAGGATCTTGTTGAACAGTCCATTGGATTGGTAGAAGAGGATCACTGCGATCATCCCCGAGGCGACGCCCGAGATCACCATCGGCAGCACGATCGCCGTGCGCCACACGCCCCGCGCGGGAAGCAGCGAGTTCAGCAGCACCGCCAACCCCAGCCCCAATCCCATCTCGATGGGGACGGTGACGACGGTGAAGACCAGTGTGTTGATCAGGCTCCGCCAGAAGGTCGGGTCGCCGACCATCGTGACGTAGTTGTCGAGACCCACCCACTCCGGGGAACCGAAACCCTTGGTCTCCTGGAACGACAGCTGCACCGCCCAGAGGATGGGGATGAAGAGGAACACGCTGAGGAGGATGAGGTTCGGCGAGACGAACGCCCACCCCACGAGGGACTCTTTGAGGCGCGCGGTGCGGCGCGCCGCCCGCGGGGCGGTGGCGGGCGCCGAAGCCCTCGCCTCCGACCCGCGGGCGGTCGCCGTGGTCATTTCTTCGTCGCGTCCGTGACGGCGGCGGAAAGGTTCTTCAGTGTGTCGGCCGTGGACTGACCGTTGAGGAAGGCGGCCTCGAGCTGATCCTGCAGCGCGGTGGAGATCGCCGCCATGGCGGGCGAGGTGAGCTGCTTCACGTCGGAAGGCTCGATGGTCGTGGCCTGATCGACGAACACGGGCATCACGTCCGGCCGGACGGCGAACGGGATGTCCGCCCCGGAGAGGTCCGTGCGGGTGGGGAGCTCATTGGTCGCCGCGCAGAAGGCGGACATCGCGTCCTTGGATGCCATGAACTTCAGAAACTCCGCGGCCAGCTCGGGATTGGCCGTGTCCTTCGTCGCCACGAGCGCGTTGCCGCCGAGATCCGTGGCACCTCGCTCGTCCTTCGGCATCGGCACGCTCGTCCAGTTGAACTGGTTGAGGGAGTCCATGTCGGGGACGAGGAACGATCCGATGAAGGCCATCGCGACGCTTCCCTCGCTGAAGAACGAGTCCGCGTAGGTCGTGGCCTTCGTGGAGCTGGCCGGTGGGACCCACTGGTTGTCGAAGAAGCTCTTGGTGAAGTCGAGCGCCTTCGTCCCGGCGGCCGAATCGATCTGCGCCGAGGTTCCGTCCGGACCGATCAGCGCGCCGTCCGCTTGGAACAGCCAGCTGAGCCAGCGCGGAGCGCCACCCAGCTGCCAGTTGTACACGAACGGGTACTTGTCCGACGGGAGGGAGGCCCGCAGCTTGGTCGCGACGTCGGCGAACTGCTCCCAGGTCCAGGCGTCGGCCTGCGTCTTGGGGAGCGTGGACGGGTCAATTCCCGCCGCCTGGAGCATGTCGGTGTTCACCAACAGCGCCGAGACGTCTGTCTGGTGGGGAACCCCGTAGGGCTTGCCGTCATAGGACACGGCTTCCCACATGGCGGGTACGAAAGAATCGATCTCGGCTTGGTCCACGTAGGGGCTGAGGTCGAGCAACTGGCCCTGGCTGGAGTAGACGCCGAGGTTGCCGTAGTCGACGCGGAAGATGTCCGGCGCGTCGCCTGATGACAGCTGTGCGTCGATGTTGGAGAACATCTGGTCGTAGGGAACGACGTTCAGCGTGATCTCCGTCCCGGCGTGCTCACTCTGGAACTGGTCGATGAGCTGCTGCATCGCTGCCTGCTCACTCTCGCTCGCCCATGTGGTGAAGGTCAGTTTTCCGCCGTTGGACGAGTCGTCGCTACTGGTCCCTCCGAAACCGGCGCAGCCGGCGAGAAGAAGAATGCCGCTGCTGAGGACAGCGGCGCCGGCGAGAAGTCGGCTCTTGCGATGTGTCACGCTGCGATCCTTTCGGGTCGGGGCGCCCCCGGGTGCTGCGGTGCGCCGTCGGTGAATCGAGTATCCATTCGCGCAGTGAAATAGTCAAGAACTTCCACACCGTGCTCATTTCTGCTTGTATATGAACACATCTGATCTTGGGCGTCAGGGAGACGCCAGAGGAGGTTCCAAGGATGGACGAGCGTTCGAGTCGACTGGGCACCGTCACGGAGAGCGAGCTGACCAGTCAGCCCGAGATCTGGCAGCAGGCGCGGGAGATCGACCGACAGCAGAAGGCACAGTTGCCGACGGCCGGCGAGCGCGTGCTCGTCATCGGCTGCGGCACGTCGTACTACGTCGGCGATGCCTACGCCTACCTCCGCAACGACGCGGGGATCGGGCGGACTCGCGCGGCCATCCCGTCGGAGCTCACCTGGGTCGACGACGACGAGCACATCGTGGTCGTGTCGCGTTCGGGGACCACGGCCGATGTCGTCGAGGTCGTCCGTCGCTACCGTGATTCGCACACGATCACGGCGATCCTGGGCGACGCGGATACCCCTCTCGGCGATCTCTGCGAACGGGTGGTCCACCTCGGGTTCGCCGATGAGAAGTCCATCGTGCAGACGCGTTTCGCCACGACCGTGCTGACCGTCCTCCGCGACTCGATCGACGCGGTGCCGGACACCCTCCTCGCGGATGCGCGGCGCGCCCTCGCGCTTCCTCTCCCGATGCCACCCGCGGACATCCGACAGGTGGTCTTCCTGGGCCACCGCTTCAGCGTCGGAATCGCACAGGAGGCGGCGTTGAAGGTCAGGGAGTCGGCGGGCGCCTGGACCGAGGCGTATCCGGTGTGGGAGTACCAGCACGGGCCGATCTCCTGCGCGGGGCCCGGATCACTGGTGTGGGCGCTGGGCGACCTGCCCGAGACCGTCGCCGCCGACGTCCGCGCGACGGGCGCGCAGGTGTACCACGATGACCTCGACCCCCAGGCCGGCCTCGTGCTGGCGCATCGACTGGCTCTGGCATTGGCGCGGGAGGTCGGACGGAATCCCGACACCCCGCCGTACCTGAACCGCTCCGTGCTGTCCGTCGGCTGATGCCCGTCGTCCTCGTACACACGCCTCCGCATGCCGCCCTCGCCGCACTCCTGCAGGCGACAGCGGACACGGTGGGGGAAACCCTCGGGCTGGGACCGGGTGACGTCGTGGCGACCCACGTGCCGACCGGCGGCAGCACCACGAGTGCACGGCCCGCCCCCGTCGGCGTGTGGACGACCGCGACGTGGCCGGTGCTCTGTCTGCTCGGCGGGCCTCGGGAAGCGAGCACAATGGACGCGGCGCGACGTGCCGCCGAGCGCGCGGTGATCCGCTGGTGCGAGGAGAACGACGTGACCACGGGAGGGGTGTGGGTGCAGTGGCTGACACGGACGCCGTGATCGACCTTCTCGTCGTCGGCGAGCTGTGCGTGGACGTCATCGTGTCGCTCGATGACACCCCCGTGCGTTTCGGCCAGCACGAGCGGATCGTCGATTCGACACTGTTGACGATGGGGAGCTCGTCCGCCATCACGGCGTGCGGTGCCGCCGCGCTCGGCGCACGCGTCAGCCTGGTCGGAGTGCGCGGAGAGGACTCTTTCGGCGAGTACATCGCGCGTCAGCTGAAGGAACTCGGAGTCGATACCACCTCCATCCGCATCGACCCGAGCGTTCCCACGGGGTCGTCGGTCCACCTCACCAGACCGGATGGCGACCGCGCGATCCTGACGGCGCTGGGCTCCATCGGACGGACCGTCGCGGCCGACGTGCCGACGTCGCTTCTGCGTCGGTCGCGGCACCTCCACATCGGCAGCTACTTCCTCCAGAGCGGCCTTTGGTCGGACGCGGCGGCTCTGCTGTCCGAGGCCCGGGGGCTCGGGGTCACCACCTCTCTCGACGGCAACTTCGATCCCGCCGAGGAGTGGGACTCCGGCATCCGCGACGTGCTGACGGAAGTCGAGGTCTTCTTCGGCAACGAAGAGGAGCTGATGGCCGTGGCGGACGTCTCGGACGTAGACGATGCGGTCCGCAGCCTGCTCGCCCTCATGCCGGTCGGCGCCACCGTCGTCTGCAAGCGCGGCGCCTCGGGCGCGACCGCCTTCACCCGACTGGCCGATGAGGTGACCTCCATCCACGCCGGGGTACCCGATGCCCCCGGGCCGGTGATCGACACGGTCGGCGCCGGCGACACCCTCGCCGCGGGGTACCTCGTCGCCCGCATCGGGGGTGCCGACTCCGCGATGGCACTCGCCCTCGGCGTGGCCAGCGGAACCGCCTCGACGCGCGGCGCCGGTGGGGTGTCGGCGCAGCCCGACCGCGACGTCGCGGAGGGTTTGGCCGCGGCGGTACAGCTTGCCTGAGGCCTCCTCAGCCCCCGACGAAACGGAACGCGCCGGTCGCCACGGCGACGGTGAGCGCGGCGGCGATCAGCGCGATCGCTCCGGCGAGCGCGGCGCCGTCGCGCGGGTGCAGGCGCGAGGGCCGCGACCACGTGCGGTCGACCGGGGCGCCGAAGCCGCGGGCCTCCATCGCGGTCGCGAGGGTCGTCCCGCGGCGGACCGCGAACACCAGCAGCACGAACGCCATGCCGAGGAAGCGCCGCACGGCCCCCCGGTCGCCGAGGCCGCGGGCGCGGCGGGCGAGGGTCATCGTGCGCCAGTCGTCGACGAACAGGCCGACGGTGCGCGCACCGGCGAGCACGCCGAGCACGAACCGGCTGGGGAGCTTCGCGACCTGCGCGAGCGCGTCGGCGAGCTCGGTCGGGTCGGTGCGGCCGAACAGCAGGATGGTGGGCAGCCCCAGGGCGAGCACGCGCAGCATGACCGCGAGCGACAGCGCGATCGAGTCGTCGCTCACGGTGGCGAACAGGAACCGGCCGTAGACGGTTCCTCCCGGCTTGGCGTAGAGCAGCATGCTGAGCCCGGCGACGGGGGCGAACACGACCACGGGCACGAGCCGCCGCAGGACCGTCGCGACCGAGAGTCCGGTCAGGGGCACGCACGCGAGTTCGAGCACGATCGCGACCGACGCGCTCACGGGGTCCAGCGTCGCGAACAGCGGTACCGACAGCACCAGGGCGATGAGGATCTTCGTGACCGGATTGACCCCGTCGAGCCACGCCGCGGTCCGTCCGGCCACGGACACCGCCGCGCTCACGCGGCCCCCCGCAGTTCGATGCGGTGCTGCCCGAGGTGGCGGACGACGTCGGCGTCGTGCGTGACGGCCACGACCGTCCGTCCGCGCGCGATCTCCCGTTGCAGCAGGGAGACCAGCTCGCTCCAGCCGCGGCGATCCTGACCGAAGGTCGGCTCGTCGAGCACGATCACGGCGGGCGCGGATGCCAGGACCGTCGCGACCGACAGCCGCCGCTTCTGTCCGCCCGAGAGCGTGAACGGGTGGGCTTCGGCGAGGGAGGCCAGGTCGAGCCGCTCGAGCAGTTCGTCGACGATCGCGTCGACCTCGGCCTCCGGCATCCGGAGGGCCCGGGGTCCGACGGCGAGCTCAGCGCGCAGCGTCGAGGCGAGGAACTGGTGTTCGGGCTCCTGGAACACGGTGCCGATGCGCGTGAGGAGCTCCGTCGACCGCCAGCGCGAGGGACGGCGGACGCCGCGCGTGGTCAGCGCGGGAGCGGCGACGACCTCCCCCGCGACCTCCGGCAGGAGCCCCGCGAGGGTCAGGGCGAGCGTCGACTTGCCCGCGCCGTTCGGGCCGGTGACGACCGTGCCCGCCCCCTCCGGAACGACGACGTCGAGCCCCGCGAGCACGGGCGTGCGGCGGTCACGGCCGATCGTGAGACCGGATGCCGAGAGCACGGCATCCATCGACGGCGAAGCGGGAGCGAGCACAGGCAGGTCGACCGGACGCCCCGGCACCCACACGCCCGCGGCGGCGAGCGCCTCACCGTGCTCGGCGAACACCCACGCGGGCGGGCCGTCGGCGAGCAGCCCGCCGCCCGGCGCCAGGACGATCACCCGCGTGACGAGGTCGGCCCACACCGCGGTGCGGTGCTCGATGAGGACCAGGGTCGTCTCGTCGCGGGAGACGACGCGTTCCACCGCGGCGCGCACTTCGCGCACGCCGTCGGGGTCGAGGTTCGCGGTGGGTTCGTCCAGCAGCAGCAGTCCCGGGCGCATCGCCAGCACCCCGGCGAGCGCGAGTCGCTGCTTCTGCCCTCCCGACAACGCCTTCGTGGGGCGATCGAGCGGCACATCCAGACCCACGGATGCCAGCGCCTCGGAGACGCGCGAGGGGATGGCATCCGCCGGCAGCCCGAGGTTCTCGCAGCCGAAGGCGACGTCGTCGCCGACCTTCGACAGCACGACCCCCGACTCCGGATCCTGGAGGACGAGGCCGATGCGGCCGCGCTGCGCCTCGGGCGGATGCCCGTCGACGAGGATGCGGCCCGTGGCCTCGCCCTCGTCGCTGCCCCCGAGGAGGCCGGCGAGCCCGGCGAGCAGCGTCGACTTCCCCGCCCCGGACGCACCGAGGAGCAGCACCCGCTCCCCCGGCTCGATCGTGAGCTCGACGTCGCGGGTCGCGGGCAGGCGGCGACCGGCGTAGCGCCACCCCCAGCCGCCGATCTCGACGCGGGCCGGATGCGGCATCAGACCTCGCGACGGCGTTCGCGTCCCGCGGCGAAGCGGCTGAGCGCACCGCTCGCGGCAAGAGCGCGCACGAGCAGCCACCCCACGACGCCGCCGAGCACCGCACCCGAGACGATGAGCGTGCCGAGGTAGAGGAGGTTGAACTCCGCGGTCTTGACGATGTTGCCGGTGAAGAACTCCAGCACCCACGCGCCGACACCGGCGCCGGCGCCGGCGAGCATCGCGACCGGGAGCGAGAAGCGGAGGTAGAGGAACGCGAGGAAGATCAGCTCGGCGCCGAGGCCCTGCGCGAGGCCCGAGTAGATCGTGCTGATCCCCCACGCGTTGCCGATGAGGGCCGACACGACCGCAGCGATCACTTCGACGAGGAGCGCCGCACCGGGCTTGCGGATGATCAGGCCGCCGACGACACCGCCGAGCAGCCAGATGCCGACGGCGATCCCGCCGAGACCGGGCGTGAGCCCGTCCATCGCGGCGAACCACAGGCCGCCGACGGTGTTCCAGCCCCAGAAGACGAGGCCGATCGCGACACCGAGGACGGCGGCGACGACGATGTCGACAACGCGCCAGCGGAACCGGTCGGACGTGGCCACGACCGGGGTCGTCCGGGCAGACGTGGACGTGTGCATTTCTACTCCTCCCTGCGCCGGCATGATCCGGATCAGGTTCGACGGTCGAAGCGTGGATCGCTTCCTCTCAGCCCGGCTCACCGGACTCCCGTGGTTGTGGTTCCCGAGTATAGGCCGGTGCCCGAGGTAGCGTGGGCGAGTGCACGACCAGACACCGGCCACACGGCGCGAGCTGCGTGACCGGGTCGATCCGCCCGACGAAGCGGATGCCGCGGACGCGGCGCCCTCGGCATCCATCGACGACGAGGTCGCCACCGACGCAGCCCCGCGCGCCGAGGCAGCGGCGCCCGCCGCGCCGGACGCGCCGGCCGCACCGGCGCCCGAGCGCGTCCTGATCGGCGCCCCGATCGCGCTGGGCTGGGTCGACCCCGCGTCGGCGACGGCCCCGCGGCCCGCGCCGCAGTTCGCGCTGACCCCGGCGGGACCGCGCCCACCCGACCTCCTCGCCGGCCGCCGCCGACGGGCCCTCCGCCCGGGCACGGTCGTCCCGCCGCTGCTCCTGCTGCTGCTCGTCGCGGTGTACGCCGCCGTCACGCTGCTGTGGCCGTTGAACGCGGTGACGCCGCGCGTCACCCCGCTCGTGGTGCAGCCCGTCGCCGCACCGGCGGCCTCCCCCGCGTGGCCCGCTCAGGGCGAGGCCGCCGTCGCCGTGCAGGGGATGCCCGACGTGCTGTCGTCGGCCGAAGCCCCCGAGTCGATCGCCAGCATCACCAAGGTCGTGACGGCGCTGCTCGTGCTCGAGCGGCTGCCGCTGGCTCCCGGCGAGCAGGGCCCGACCTACGCGTTCACGCAGGCCGACAGCGACGACTACTGGCAGTACCGTTTCCGCGGCGAGTCCTCGCTCGACGTGCCCGTCGACGGCACCCTCACCGAGCTGCAGATGCTCCAGGGCATGCTCATCGCCTCGGCCAACAACTACGCCCAGCGACTGGCATCCGATCTCTGGCCCTCGAACGCCGATTTCGCCGCGGCGGCGAACCGGTACCTGAGCGACCGGGGCATCTCGGGCGTGACGATCGTCAACCCCACCGGGATCGAGGCCGGCAACACCGCGACGCCCGCGGCCCTCATCGCCCTCGCCGAGAAGGCGCTGCAGAATCCCGTGATCGCCGACATCGTGCGCACCACCGAGATGTCGCTGCCGGGCGCCGGAACGTTCAAGAACGGCAACCCCCTCCTCGCCGACCCCGGGGTCGTCGGGATCAAGACCGGCACCCTGGATGCCTGGAACCTGCTGTCGGCGAAAGACCTCACGGTCGGCGGGGTCACGGTGCGCACGTACGCGGCGGTGCTCGGACAGCCCGGCCCCGACGAGCGCGATCAGGCCAGCCGCGACCTGTACACGCGCCTGGCCGAAGAGGTGCAGCTGCGCACCTCGGTTCCGGCGGGGACCGTCGTGGGCAAGGTCTCGACGCTGTGGGGCGAGGACGTCTCGCTCGTCACGGCGGCGGACGCGCAGAACATCCTGTGGAACGGCGCGAGCGCGACGCCCGGCACGTCGTTCACGCTCGGCGACGCGCGCGACGAGGGCGAGACCGTCGGAGAGCTCATCACGACCGGACCCCTGGATGCCGCCACCGTCGACGTGCAATTGCAGACCGACATCGAACCGCCGAGCCCCTGGTGGCGGCTGACCCACCCGCTCGATCTGTTCGGCCTCAACGACTGACGGTCGCCCTCGTACGGCGGCGAGGCGGCGCGCGTGCAGGCGCGGGGGCGCCCCTCCTCCACACCCCTCGTGCGGTGGGATCCCTCCCCGGATACGCCCGCGGGATCGGCGCGATGTCGGAGGCCCTCGCTAGCATGCACACATGTCCTCCGACAGCTCCCCGGCAGCCCCTACGGGCGGGCCGCCCGCCCTGCGTGCGGTGCTCGACGAGGTGCTGCGTACCGGTGCCGCGCTCGCCTCGGTGGAGGTGGCGCGCACGCGCGCTCTGGCCGCGGCGGGACACCTCGCACTCGATGTCCTGACCGATCGGGGCGCGACCGGTCGCGCCTCGGAGATGGCGCTGCGCGAAGTCGCCTCCGAACTCGCGGCCGCCGAGAACCTCTCCGACCGCTCGGTCCAGGCGCAGATCGGCCGCGCCATGACCCTCGTCGACGACTGTCCGCAGACCCTCGCCGCGTGGGAGGCGGGGGTCATCACGCGGGCGCACGTCCACGCGATCGTCGACGTCGGGTCCCCGCTCCCCCTCGACGCGCGCGCGGAATTCGATCTGCTCGCCGTCGCGACCGCCGAGGGGCTCAGCCCCGGCCGACTGCGGTCGCGACTCGCCGCCCTCGCCGAACGTCTGCAGCCGACCACCCTGACCGAACGGCACCGGCGCGGTCGCGATGCACGGTGCGTCCGCGTCGTGACCGGGCAGGACGGCATGTCCGACCTGGTCGCGACGCTGCCGACGGTCCTCGCCGTGGGCATCCACGACCGCCTCACCCAACAAGCCCACGCGGTCGTCGACGCGCGCAACGAGACTCCCGCGACGGGCACGGACGAGCGCACCACCGCCCAACTGCGCGCCGACATCCTCGCCGACCTGCTGCTGACCGCCGCTCCCGATGCCGACCCCACCCGCGTCGATGACGGCCCGGGCGCGCTGGGCGCGATCCGCGCCCAGGTGCAGGTCGTCGTGCCGGCGTTGACGATGCTGCGGCCGGGGGAGGAGAACCGCGACCCCGCCGAACTCGTCGGCCGCGGTCCCGTCGACGCCGACACCGCCCGCGCCCTCGCTGAGACGACCCCGCTCCCGTGGGACCGGGTCGTCACCCACCCCGTCACCGGCGCGGTGCTGCACACCGATGTCTACGCCCGCACCGCCGCGATCGACCGGTACCTCCGCGCCCGCGACCGCCACTGCCGCTGGCCGGGCTGCACCGTTCCCGCGATCCGCGCCGAGGTGGACCACACCCGCGACCATGCCCTCGGCGGCGCGACCCACGTCGCGAACCTCGCCCACCTCTGCCAACGGCACCACACGCAGAAGCAGTTCACCCGCTGGAGGGTGGACCAGCTCCCCCGCGGTCTCCTCCGCTGGACCAGTCCGACCGGTCGCACCTACACCGACGAGCCGCTCCCGTACTCGCCCGCCGTCCGCTTCCTCCCCGACGACCCGCCTCCGCCCGAGCCGGACGACTCACCGCCACCGTTCTGATGACCACGACCCTCCCCCTGCCGAATCGCCGTCCGGCGTGGACGCACGCGCGCCGCGTAGCCTCGACGCATGCCCCAGGTCCTCGTCACCGGCGCCGAGCGCCCGAACAGCATCGCCGCCGCGATCATCCCCCGGCTGGAAGCAGACGGCTGGGACGTCGTCACCAGCGAGCTGCGCTCCGGCGACTACCCCTGCGACCTCGCGAGCCCCACCGCCCCGACCGAACTCGTCGAACGTGTCTCCCGCGACCGCGGACCGATCCACGCTCTCGTCCTGAGCCACGCGCACGACGAGGAGTCCGGCATCCTCGACACCACCGCCGAGAGCTTCGATCGCCACCTCGCCGTCAACGCCCGCGCGACCCTGCTCCTGATCTCGGCGTTCGCCCGACAGGTCGACGAGACGGGCGGCGCGATCGTCGCGTTCACGAGCGACCACACCACCGGCAATCTCCCCTACGGCGCATCGAAGGGCGCCCTCGACCGCATCGTCATCTCGGCCGCCCGAGAACTCGGACCGCGGGGCATCTCGGCCAACGTCGTGAATCCGGGTCCGATCGACACCGGGTGGATGGATGCCGAGACCCGCGAGTCCCTGACCGCGCACCACCCGCTCGGCCGGTTGGGGACACCGCGCGACATCGCCGGGATCACGGCGTTCCTCCTGTCGGACGAGGGCCGCTGGATCAGCGGACAGCTCCTCCACACCGACGGCGGGTTCTCCGCGCGGTACTGAGCGCGCGGCGCGCCGACGTCCGCCGTGCTAGCGTCGCCCGCAGTGACACGGGGTGCCCCACGGGGCTGAGAACACACCCGTCGAACCTGATCTAGTTCGTACTAGCGAAGGGATGTCGCGAATGGTCGTTCGCACGTCGTCGTCTCCGTCCACCGTCCTCGCCGACCTGCGGGGAGCGCCGCCGCTCGTGCAGTGCATCACCAACGCGGTGGTGACGAACTTCACCGCCAACGCCCTGCTGGCCCTCGGCGCCTCCCCCGCGATGTGCGACATCCCCGGCGAGGCCGGGCTCTTCGCGAGCGTCGCCGGAGGCGTGCTGGTGAACCTCGGCACCCCGACCGCCGAGCAGCGCGACGCGGCGCGTGAGGCCGTCGCCGCGGGCACGCCGTGGGTGCTCGACCCGGTCGCCGTGGGCGCGCTGCCCGTGCGCACCGCCCTGGCCCACGAGCTCCTCGAGGCGCGGCCCGCGGTCGTCCGCGGCAACGCCTCGGAGATCCTCGCGCTCGCCGGGGCCGGTGCCGGGGGTCGCGGCGTCGACTCGACCGATTCCCCGGAAGCCGCGCTCGACGCCGCCCGCGCGCTCGCGATCCGCACGGGCGGGACGGTCGCCGTCTCCGGCCCGGTCGACCTGATCGTGGATGCCGACCGTGTCGCGCGCGTGTCCGGCGGCAGCGTCCTCCTCACCCGCGTCACGGGCGGCGGCTGCGCCCTCGGCGCCGCGATGGCCGCCCTGCTGTCCGTAACCGACGGCTTCGAGGCCGCGACGACGGCGAGCGCGATCTGGGCCGTGGCATCCGAGCGGGCCGAGGCCGCCTCGAGCGGACCGGGGTCGTTCGCCGTGGCGTTCCTCGACGCCCTGGCCGCGATCGAACCGGCGGATCTCGACGGCCGGGTCGACGCGTGAGCGCGCATGACCTGTCGCTGCACCTCGTCACCGACCACCGGATGCCGTTCGCCGACGTCGTCGACATCGTGGACGCCGCCGCGGATTCCGGGGCGAGCATCGTGCAGTTCCGCGACAAGGAGGCGAGCGGCCACGATCTCTTCGATCGCGTGACGGCCCTCGCCGACGTCATCGCGGGACGCGCGGTCTTCGTCGTCGACGACCGCGTCGACGTGGCCCTCGCCGCCCGGGCCGCGGGTGCCCGCGTCGACGGCGTCCACCTCGGGCAGAGCGACCTCCCCGTGGTCGCGGCGCGTCGGCTGCTCGGACCCGATGCGCTGATCGGCTGGACGGCGAACACCCCGGCGCACTTCGCCGCCGCGGCAGCCCTGCGGGAGGGCACCGTGGACTACCTCGGTGTGGGGGTGATCCGCGCGACCGCGACCAAGCCCGACCACCCGCAGCCCCTCGGCGTGGGCGGGTTCGCCGGGCTCGTGGCATCCGCTCCCCTGCCGTGCGTCGCGATCGGGGGCATCGAGGTGGGCGACGTCGCCGCGCTCCGCCGCGCGGGGGCCGCGGGTGTGGCCGTCGTGTCGGCGGTGAGCGCTGCCGAGGATCCCGCGGCGGCGACCCGCGCGCTGCGGGAGGCGTGGGCATGATCCCCCGCGTGCTGAGCATCGCCGGGACCGACCCGACCGGGGGTGCCGGCATCCATGCGGATCTGAAGAGCATCTCGGCATTCGGCGGGTACGGCATGGCGGCCGTGACCGCGCTTGTCGCACAGAACACCCTCGGTGTCCGCGAGGTGCACGTGCCACCCACGGAGTTCCTGTCGGCGCAGCTGCGGGCGGTCAGCGACGACGTCGAGATCGACGCGGTCAAGATCGGGATGCTGGGGTCGGCCGAGGTCGTCGACGTCGTGTCCGCGTGGCTCGCCGAGGTCCGACCGCCGGCGGTCGTGCTCGACCCCGTGATGATCGCGACGAGCGGCGACCGGCTGCTCGACGCCGACGCCGAAGCGGCCATCCGCGGCCTGTGCCGCTACGCCGACCTCGTGACCCCGAACCTGCCGGAGCTGGCCGTGCTCGTGGACGAACCGGTCGCCCACGACTGGGACGCCGCGGTCGCGCAGGCGCGCACGCTCGCCGCGCGCGCCGACACCGCGGTTCTGCTGAAGGGCGGGCACCTGCGGGGGCCGGAGAGTCCGGATGCCATCGTCGACACGGCCGGCATCCACCCGGTGTCGGGCCGCCGCGTCGACACCCCGCACACGCACGGCACGGGATGCTCGCTGTCGTCCGCGATGGCGACCCTCGCCGCGCACGGGCTCGCGTGGCCCGCCGCACTCGAGCGCGCGAAGCCGTGGCTCACCGGCGCTCTCGAGCACGCCGGCGACCTGCGGGTGGGACGCGGCAACGGCCCCATCGACCATCTCCACGAGCTGCGGCCGCACCTCGACGTCGGACCGGCGTGGAGCACCGCCGCGTGGGCCGAGGCGGCGCCGGTGCGCGCCGACGTCGACGCCTGCGCGTTCGTGCGCGGGCTGGCATCCGGCGACCTGGATCGCGCCGCGTTCACCTGGTACCTCGAGCAGGACCTGCTGTACCTGCGCGAGTACGCCCGCGTGCTCGCCCGCGCCGCCGCTCTCGCCCCCACCACCGAGGAGCAGCGTTTCTGGGCGGCGGCGTCCGCGTCCTGCCTGGTCGAAGAGGCACGTCTGCACGAGAGCCACGTGGATGCCACCGGCCTCGAGCCCGCGCCCGACACCGCCGCCTACACCGACCACCTGCACGCCGTGTCGGCGGGCGGATCGTACGCGGTGCTGGTCGCGGCCGTTCTGCCGTGCTTCGTGCTCTACACCGACATCGGCGCGCGCTGGCGCGGCACCTTCGCCCCCGACCATGCGTACGCCGACTGGCTCACGGCCTACGGCGACGAGGTGTTCGCCGCGTCATCCGCCGAGGCCTCCCGGATCGCGGATGCCGCAGCCCGATCGGCCTCCTCCGCCGTCCGCGCCGCGATGTCGGCCGCGTACGCCCGGTCGATGCGGTGGGAGCGGGCGTTCTTCGAGGCACCGCTGCGGCGCCCGTTCCGGCGGGGAGGCGGGCCGAACTCCTGAGTTTTCGGCGTCGCGGCCGCCTCCCGGCGTCGTGGGGGCCGCGGGGTGTCAAGATCTCAGGAGTCCGGCCCGGCCGATCAGCCGCTCTTGCGGCGGAACTCGCGCTTCGTCACGGCTCCGTGGGTGCCCTGCACGGCCGAGTGGCCGTCCAGGTGAGCCTGACCCGACCGCTGCTGCCCGTTCTTCTTCGCCAGGGCTTCCTTGAACTTGCGCTTCATGTCGTCGGATGCCGTGGCATCCGGGGTCTCGTCGGTACTCATGCCCCCACCCTAGGCACGTCCGGGCCGCCGCGCGCGGTCCGGACGCCGACGCCCGCTCATCGCGTCGGAGCGGGCTGTCCGTCGTCGGCCGCGTGGTGACCGTTCGCGGCGTCACTGACGGACGCGACGCCGCGACCGAACGCCTGTCCCTGCAGGATGGCGCCCAGGTCGACGCCGGTCGCCGACTTGACGCTGTGGAACGTCGCGGCGAGGCCCGCGGCCTGCTCGCGGGCGATGTGGGTGCCGGCCGTGTCGCCGCCGACGAGCGTGACGCTGCCCACGTTCTGGTAGCCCTTGGCGAACTCGGCCATAAGGGCGGGGAGCTGCCCGATGAGCTCGCGCCCCAGGATGGCCTCCTGGTTCTCGCGCAGCGCTTCGGCTTCGGCCTTGATCGCCGCGGCGCTGGCCTCACCCTTCGCGCGGATCGCTTCGGCCTCGGCGACGGCCTTCGCCCGCAGGGCCTCCGCCTCCGCTCCGGACTGGGCGCGCAACGCTTCCGCTTCGGCCTCGGCACGTGCGCGCACGGCGGCGGCTTCCGCGGCGGCGGACGCCTGCCGCGCCTCGGCCTGACGCTGCACGGCGTAGGCCTCGGCGTCCGACTCCTGCTGCGCGACCTGACGGTCGGTCTCGGCCTTCTTCTGCCGCGCGTAGGACTCGGCATCCGCCTCGGTCTGCTTGCGGTACTTCTCGGCATCCGCGACGCGCTTGACGTCGGCGTCGAGTTCGGCCTGGCGGTTCTCGGCGCGCTGCACGAGGACCGCCTGCTCGCGTTCGGCTCGGGCGAGGTTCTCGGCCTGCTCCGCCTCGGCGTTCGCGCGTCCGATCTGGGACTTCGACGCCGCCCTGTTCTTGTCGAACGCCGTCTGCTCGACGAGGTTCGCCTCCTCGGTGGCGAGCTGGCGGGCCTTCACCTCGCGGGCGGCCTCGATCCGCGCGACCTCGGCCTCGCGCTTGACGCGCGCGACCTCCTGCGCGCCGAGGGCGTCGATGTACCCGTTGCGGTCGGTGACGCCCTGGATGGCGAAGGAGTCCAGCACCAGGCCCTGCGCGAGCAGGTCGCCCTTGATGCCCTCGGCGATCTCGTCGCCGAGCTTCTGGCGGTCCTGCATGACCTCTTCGACGTTGAGCTTGGCCACGACCCCGCGCAGTGCTCCCTCGAGCTGCTCGGTGGTGAAGACGTCGATCGCCTGGTCCTGCGAGGCGAACCGCTCGGCGGCCGCGCGCACCTGATCGGGCAGCGACCCGATCTTCACGAGCGCGACCCCGGCGAGATGGATCGTCACGCCGTTCTTGGTCTGCGCGACGGGCTCCATCTTGATCTGCCGCGAGCGCAACGAGATCCGATCGGACCGCTGCGTCAGCTTGTTGACGAACGCGCCGCCGCCGGTGATCACCGTCATGTTCGAGGTGAGGCCGTCGGCGCCCCGCTGCTTCTTACCGACGATGACGATCGCCTCGTCGGCCTGCGGCACCTGATACCAGGCGCGGAAGATGAAGAAGCCGATCACGAGGACCGCCAGAATCACCCCGATCAGGACGACCAGACCGGCGATCCCCCAAATGTCACTTTCCACCACAGCCCCCAAGCACCGGGTTCGCAGGCCCCCATCGAGCCCCCTGCGAACACGTTATCGGGCGGGAGGGCGTCGCCGCGCGGGCGGCGAGGCCAAGCCCGCGTCAGACGTGCCGGACCCGCTGCTGCAACCGGGTGCGGATGTCGAACAGCTCGGTGCCACCGACCTCGCGCGCCCCCGGGATGCCGCGGCGGAGCAGCGTCGTGAGGGCGCTGCGCTGCACCAGCACGACCGGGGTTCCGCGGACCTTGCCGAGGTCGGTGACCGCGTCGAGGATCGCGTCGTCGGGCAGCACCACCATCGCGCCGCTGAAGCGCACCCCCGCGGCGCGCGCGATCACGCGCGCCCGCGAGACGAGCTGGGTGACCGGGGAGCCGATGACGTTCGGACCGCTGATCTCACCGCGGCGGACCCCCACCGGGCCGCCGAAGTCCTCGCTGAGCATCGCGTACAGGCCGCTGGGTCCGAGCACGAGGTGGTCGATCTTCTGCTCGGGGTCGACCCCGTCGCGGTCGGCGAACACGTCGTGCCACACGGTGTACCCCATGCCGAGGTCGGCGACCAGGCGCGCGGTCTCCTCCTCGGCGAGCGCATCGGCGAGGATGTGCCGGATCTCCGGCGGCGCCGACCGCACCAGCGCGGGGTCGTACGGATCGCCGACGTCGACGCCGCGCCCCACCCACTCGCGGATCAGCGACAGGTAGCGCTCGCGCCGCCAGCCGCCGGGCTGGCCGTACGCGCGGGCGCGGGGCCGCGTGTCGGGACGGGGAGGAGCGGATGCCGCCGCCGCGCCGCCCCACTCGGCCGACGCGTGTCCGCGACCGCGGTCGTAGGCGGCCCGGGCCTCGGGCGTACCGACGAGCTCCCACGCGCGCTGCACCTGGACGAAGAGGGCGGCGTCACCGCCGGTGTCGGGGTGCGTCTCGCGCAGGCGGACGCGGTACGCACGGCGGAGGCCTTCGTCGTCGACGTCGACATCGACGCGGAGCACCTCGTAGGCCGAAACCGACATGGGGCTGTCGAACACGTCCGTCATCCGTTCCGCCGCTCGGGTGCGGCACCTTTCAGGCTATCCGCCGCCGTCTGTGCAACCCCCGGGATCCGCCCGAGGTTTCGCTGACGGCGGCACGACTCCCGCGTCAGCGGCGCTCGTTGCGGCGGGCGTAGGCGGCGGCATCCCGGCTCGAGAGGGCGAGGAGCACCAGGATGTCGAGGCTGACCGTGACGAGGGTCGTGCCGACGGTGATCTCCTGCCCCAGCTCCCACCACCCGGCGAACGCCGTGGCGATCGACATCGTCGACACGATCATGACGATCACACGGGCGACGTTGCTTCCGCGCAGGAGCAGGATGCCGAAGACCGCCTGGACGAGGGTGATGGCCCCCAGGACGCCGAAGAAGATCCCGGCGTCGAGGCCGAGGTCGGAGAGGGTCAGGGTCGACTCTTCGCCGGAGCCGTCCGCCGCGCCCGCCACCGCCTGCAGCCACGGCGGCAGGGGGAAGACGACCGTGAGGGTCCAGACGATGCCCGCGACCGCGCGGAGGAGCACGAGGACCCCACCGGCGACGGTCGCGGCGGGACGGCGCATCGCGGAGTCGCGGACGACCGGTGCGGCGATCGGTTCGAACGCCGCCCTCTTGCGGGGATGCCTCTCGCTCACGACCGGCCCTCCGCTCGGGCGCCGGCCGCCGTGGCATCCGGGACCCCGCGCACGTCGAGGATCGGCAGGTCGCCGTCGGTGGTGATGCTGTCGCCCCCGCCGTTGCGCGCGTGGTAGCCGGTCGAGAAGTCGCGGATGACGTCGACCGCGACACCGGGCAGCTCCTGCACGGTCGCGACGATGTGGTCGCGCTCGATGTCGGTGTCGGCGTCGATGCGGTGCGTGACCTGGAGCGTGAACAGCGAGAGTCCGACGGCGCGGTCGAACGTGCCGGCGGCGAGCCAGTCGACCCGTCGTCCACCGGGGAGCAGCCACCCGTCGGGGCAGCGCCAGAGTCGCACGTGGTGGCGCTGTGCCGGGGATCCCGCGACCTCCTGCTGGTAGGCGAGGTCCTGCATCCGGCCGAACAGGAACAGGGGGCTGACCGGCGCGGTCGGGTAGCTGCGACGGCGAAGCGTCGACGTGACGATGCGCCACGACGAGCCGAGGCCGACGGGGTCGGCGGGGATCCACCCGGCCGCGGCCATCACGGCCTCGACCTGCGCACGCTCGCCCTGGAAGGCGAGGTTCACCGGGTCGCCGAGCAGTCCGTCGGACGTGCGGGTGCGCCCCATGAAGTAGTCAGGCACGTAGACGGCGGTCAGGATGCGATGCAGCCGCGGGAGCACCAGGTAGGCGAGGAGCCCCCAGAAGAAGATCGCCATGACGATCCCCGCCCAGCCGAGAGTGAACGTCTGGGTGAAGCTCAGGTACGCGAGCCACACGGCGGCGAGCCCGGCGAAGACGAAGAAGAACCCGTCGAGCAGCCGCCCGAACGACCAACGCCTGCGTCCGCCCATGTCGCCGCTACCAGAGAGCCGGTTCGGGTTCGTGGGCGAACGCCTCGGCGACGCGGCCCGGGGGCAGCTCGAACCGATGCGCGGGCGACCAGGACGGCGACCGGTCCTTGTCGACCAGCTGCGCGCGGATCCCCTCGGCCAGGTCGGGCTGCGTCGTGGCGAACCACATCACCAGCCCGTACTCCTGCGCGAGGGCGGCGTGCAGCGACGGCAGCGCACGCGCCCGTCGGACGGCCTCGAGCGTCACCGACACCGCCGTCGGGGCGGAGGACTCGAGCAGGTCGGCGGTCGCGTGCGCCTCCGGTTCCCAGCGCCGGCGGAGCCGATGCAGGATGCCGTCGAGATCGTCGGCCGAGAAGGCGTCGTCGATCCACGGACGCCAGGTCTCGAGATTCGATCGCTCGGGGCTCTCGTCGAACAGCAGCACCAGCTCCGTGGGGCTCGAGGGGTCGGCGCGGTACTCCAGCGCTTCGTGGAGCGCCGAGAGGTGGGCGACGGGGACGAGATGGTCGGCGAAGCCCGCGTACAGCGCGTCCGCGGCATCCATCGTGGCCCCGGTGAGACCGAGGTATTCACCCAGTCGGCCGGGCGCGCGACCGAGCAGCCACGATCCGCCCACGTCGGGGGTGAACCCGATGCGCGTCTCGGGCATCGCGAGCTGCGAACGTTCGGTGACGATGCGGATGCGCGCGTGTCCGGCCAGCCCGATCCCGCCGCCCATCGTCACCCCGTCGGCGATCGCGACGATCGGCTTCGGATAGGTCGCGATGCGGTGGTTGAGGGCGTACTCCTCGCGGAAGAAGGTGTGGACCTCGTCGACGCGTCCCTGGACGACGAAGTCGTAGAGCGCCCGCACGTCGCCGCCGGCGCAGAACCCGCGCTCCCCCGCGCCGTCGAGCAGCACCAGGTCGACGTCGGTGTCGCGCTCCCAGCGGTCGAGGGCGGCCGAGAGCAGCCGGATCATGCCGAGGTCGAGCGCGTTGATCGCGCGGGGACGGTTGAGCGTCAGGTGCCCCACTCCGCGCCAGGCTCGCGCGTAGACCGCGTCGTCGTCGGATCGCTGTGCGTTCACGCTGCCACGTTACACAGGGCGCGAGATGTGTTTTCGGCCTCGGATCGGGGAAGATGGGGAGAACGCCCGCCGAACGAGAGGTACTCGATGCCCCAAGGACAGGTGCTGGAATTCTCCGGGCTGACCAAGCGCTTCGGCGCGGTGTCGGCCGTCGACGGCCTGACCGCTCGCGTGGAGCCGGGCCTGGTGACGGGATTCCTCGGCCCCAACGGTGCGGGCAAGACCACGTCGCTGCGCATGCTGCTGGGCCTCGTGCGCCCGACGTCCGGATCCGCGACGATCGGCGGCCGCCGCTACGCCGACATCGACCGTCCGCTGCAGACCGTGGGCGCCGCTCTCGAGGCATCCAGCTTCCACCCGGGACGCTCGGCGGCGAACCATCTGAAGGCCTACGCCCGCGCGGCGCGGCTGCCCCTGTCGCGCATCGACGAGGTGCTCGGGCTCGTGGGTCTGGCCGACGTCGCCGGACGCCGGGTCGGCGGTTACTCGCTCGGCATGCGTCAGCGACTGGGCCTGGCGACGGCCCTGCTCGGCGACCCCGGCGTCCTCGTGCTCGACGAGCCGTCCAACGGTCTCGACCCCGAGGGCATCCGATGGATGCGTTCGCTGCTGCGTCACCTCGCCGAGGAGGGCCGCACCGTGCTCATCTCGTCGCACCTGCTGGCCGAGGTGCAGCAGACGGTCGACGCGCTGCTGATCATCTCGCGCGGCACGCTCGTCTTCCAGGGCGGCACCGAAGACCTCGCCGACCCCGACGAGTACTCCACCGTCGTGGACTCCCCCGACCGCGAGGCACTGTCTCGGCTGCTCGAGGAACGCGGCATCGCCTTCCAGCTGCTGCGCAACGGCTTCACGATCCGGCACGTCGAACCGCTCGAGATCGGCACCCTCGCCGCCGGCGCCGGCATCGCGCTGTCGCACCTGCAGAGCAAGGGCGCGAGCTTGGAGGACATCTTCCTCGAGCTCGTCAGCGGCGTGCGGACGCACGCGAGCGCAGCCGGCCCGGTCGTCGCCGCGCCCCCCGCCGCGCCGGCGGAAGCGGAGACGGTGGATGCCGAGGCCCCCGCGCCCGCGCCGGAACCCGCACCGTCGACCGATCTCGTCCCCGTCCTCGCCGCCCCGCGGCGCGCCGCCGCTCCGGTGGAGCCCGACCCCGAGCCCCGCTCCTCGTACGCGGTCGCCTCGACAGGGGTCATCGACATCGTGCCCATCGACGACGCCCGCGCCGCAGACACGGAGGTGCCGCGATGAGCCTGGTGGCATCCACTCGCTCCGAGTACACGAAGCAGTTCAGCACCGCCGGATGGTGGGTGCTGGGCATCGTGCTCATCGTCTACGTCGGCTTCACGGCGGGCGTGCTCGCACTGGCGTTCGGGGGCGTGGCATCCGGCAAGCTGCCGGGCGCCTCCGGACCGGCGCTGCCCACGGACGGTCTCGCCGCCCTGGTCTACAGCTCGGCGAGCGCCGTGGGGTACGTCTTCCCGCTGCTGGCCGGGACGCTCATGGTCACGACCGAGTTCCGGCACAAGACCCTGACCCCGACGTTCCTGGCCACACCCCGCCGCGGCGTGGTGCTCGTCGGGAAGTTCGCGATCGGCATCCTCGTCGGCATCCTGTACGGCGTGCTCGGGTCGATCGCGGCGATCGGTGCGGGCGCCGGCGTCTTCGCGGCGTTCGGACTCGGCACCGAGCTCGGTTCATCGGACACGTGGGTGCTCGTGGGCCGCATGCTGCTGGCCTTCGCCCTGTGGGCGGTCGTCGGGATCGGCGTGGGCACCGTGGTGCGCAACCAGGTCGCCGCGATCGTGATCGTGCTGGCGGTGACCCTGTTCGTCGAGCCGATCGTGCGCACGATCGCCGGTGTCGTCGACGGCCTCGGCGAGGTCGCGCGGTGGTTCCCGAGCGCCGCGAGCGACGCGCTCGTCGGCAAGACGATCTTCGGCGCCGTGGGGGCGGGCGGTGCCGAGCCTCTGGAGTGGTGGCTCGGCGGCCTCGTGCTGCTCGGCTACGCCGTGGTGCTGGTGCTCATCGGCCTCGCCACGACCTGGCGCCGCGACATCGACTGACGCGGGGCGGGGGGCCTGGCGTCAGGACACGAGATCGGCGACGTCCTCGGGCTCGGATGCCACCTCGAGACGCAGCGCCTTGAGCAGGGCCACACCGTGCTTGGTCGTCAGGACCAGCCGCTCGAACTCGTCGTGGCCGCTGAGGTCGATCACGACGCTGGACTTGCGGCGACGGATGACGACGAAGTCATTGCCGCCGGCCGACTTCCACGTGCCCGCGGCCACGACGACGGGGAGGTTCGTGCCCGGATTCGGGACGCCGCGGAGCCACGTCCACGCGTCATCGGTCAGTTGCACGCGGTCGATCGTCGCGCGCGGCACGACGATGTTGCGCTTGCGGAACGACAGCGCACGCTCGGTCGGCGAGAGCACGACCTCGAGCTGCGCCTGATCGAGCAGCAGGGTCACCATGGCATCCATCCTGCCAGCGGCGATGGATGCCGACCGCCCCGGCGCCTCACGAGAGCGCAACGATCCGGGGCGACGCAGCTCGGCCCGCGTGTCGGAGCGGAGGGATAGCCTGGAGCGATGAGTACGGGCAGCGCTGCGCCGCAGGCCGCACCGGCCCGGGGCGACTCGATCGACGACCTCCTCGCCCGCGTGCGCGACGGACACCGGCCCGATGTCAACGAGACCGAGCGGCTGCTGCACGCCCCTCTCGACGTGCTGTCCCGCGCGGCCGGCCTGCTCCGCGACGAGGGGCTGAAGCGCGCCGGTCGACCTCGGATCATCACGTACTCGCGCAAGGTCTTCGTGCCGCTCACGACCCTCTGCCGCGACCGCTGCCACTACTGCATCTTCGTCGACACCCCCGGCCAGCTCGCGCTCCTCCGCAAGCCCGCCTACATGAGCCCCGAACAGGTGCTCACGGTCGTCCGACAGGGACAGGCGCTCGGCTGCAAAGAGGCGCTCCTGACCCTCGGCGACCGCCCCGAAGAGCGCTGGCCCGAAGCCCGAGCGTGGCTCGACGAGCACGGCTTCGCCTCCACGATCGACTACGTCGCGCACATCGCCCGCCTCATCACCGCCGAGACCGGCATGCTCGTGCATGCCAACCCCGGCGTGATGCACCCAGACGAGCTCGCCGCGCTGCGCCCGGTCTCCCCGTCGATGGGCATGATGCTCGAGACCACCTCGCGCCGCCTGTACGAGGAGCCCGGTCAGGTGCACTTCGGGTCGCCCGACAAAGACCCCGACCTGCGTCTGCGCGTCATCGACGACGCGGGAGCCGCCGGCATCCCGTTCACGACCGGCATCCTGGTCGGCATCGGCGAGACCTTCCGCGACCGCGCCGAGTCGCTGATCACCCTGCGCGACCTCGACGATCGGCACGGTCACGTGCAAGAGGTCATCGTGCAGAACTTCCGCGCGAAGCCCCGCACCGCCATGCAGGGAGCCCCGGATGCCGACATGCACGAGTACCTCGCCACGGTCGCCGTCGCGCGACTCGTGTTCGGGTCCGACATGCGCATCCAGGTTCCGCCGAACCTCTCCGATCCGCGCGAGCTCGGGCTGCTGATCGAGGCCGGGATCGATGACTGGGGCGGGGTCTCGCCGCTCACGGCCGACCACGTGAACCCCGAGCGTCCGTGGCCGCACATCGACGACCTCGCCGCGTCCACCGCGGCGCACGGCTACACCCTGCGCGAGCGCCTGACCGCGCACCCGGAGTTCGTTCGGGATGCCGAGACCTGGATCGACCTGGCCCTCCACGCCCCCGTCCGGGCTCTGGCGGATGCCGAGGGGCTCGCGGCCGAGGTCGTGCCGAGCGGTCACCGGGTCCCGGGTGACGCCGGCCGCACGGACGCCCTCGACGACGACCCGATCGACCGCACGGCGACCTCCTCACTCGTGACGACAGGCGGGCGCGCCGACGCGTCCGCCCCGAGGGGCTCGACCACCGCCGACCCCGGCATCCGTCGCCTGGCCGAGACGGCGGCATCCGCCCCCCTCTCCCTCGACGACGCCGATTGGACGCGCCTGCTTCACGCCACGGGGGCGGAGCTCGACGAGCTCACCGCCGTCGCCGACGACGCGCGCCGCTACACCGTCGGCGAACCGGTCACGCTCGTGCAGAACCGCAACCTCACCTCGACCGGCCTCCGCCGCGCCGGCCGCACGGCCCCGGGCGAGTTCGACCTCGACGACGCCGCGGCGATCGCGACGGATGCCGTCGACCTCGGCGCCACCGAGATCTGCATCCAGGGTGCGCTGCCCGCCGGCGAAGACCCCGCCGGGTATCTCGACCTCGTGCGCGCCGTGAAGCGGGCCGCCCCCGGCATCCACGTGCACGCCTACCGCCCGCTCGACGTGCGCGACCTCGCCGATCGTGGCGGGCTCGGTCTCGGTGGCGCCCTCGCCGCGATGCACCACGCGGGAGTCGACACGGTGCCCGGCACGGGCGTCAAGGTGCTCAGCGAGCGCGTGCGCGCCCTGGTCGCGCCGGGCGACCTCGAGATCGACGCGTGGATCGAAACCATCACGGCCGCCCACCTGACCGGCTTCCGCTCGACCTCGGTGCTGTTCTACGGCCACGTCGAGACGGCCGGGGAGCGCATCGCCCACCTGCGGCGGCTGCGCCGGATCCAGGATCAGACCCGTGGTTTCGCCGAGTTCGTGCCGATCCCCCTCCCCGGCGGCGACGTGCCGCTGGTGGCGGGGCGCGCACCGATCGACGAGCACCGGGCGATGGTCGCGGTGTCGCGGCTGCTGCTGTCGGGCAGCATCGCGCACGTGCAGATCCCCTGGACCCGCGTGGGCCGCGAGACCGCGGCGGTGCTGTTGCGCTCCGGCGGCGACGACCTGGGCGGCACGCTCTACGACGGACGGGTGCTCCCCGACACCGGGATCGAGCAGGGCCTCGAGCTGCCCGTCCCCGCCGCCGAGCGGCTCGCCCGCAGCCTGATGCGGCCGTTCCGACTGCGCACGACCGACTATCGCGTCACCGATGCCTCGTCCCCGTACATCGAGACCAGCGGCGGCACCCGATTCCCGCTCCCCGCCGACGGAGCACGCGCGTGAGGGTGATCGACGTCGCCATAGTCGGCGCCGGTTTCGCGGGCCTCGCCATGGCCGGGGCCCTGCGGCGCGCCGGCCGCGACGACATCGTGGTGCTCGAACGCGCAGCCGACGTCGGCGGCACATGGCGCGACAACACCTACCCCGGTGTCGCGTGCGACGTGCCCGCGCACCTCTACAGCCTCGCCGCGCACCCCCACCCGCACTGGACGCGGACGTTCGCGCCGGGCGGCGAGATCCAGCAATATCTGCGCGAGGTCGCCGTGCGTGAGAACCTCGGCGACCGCTTGCGGCTGCGCACCCCGCTCCTCGGGGCGCGGTGGGATGCTGATGGCGCGCTCTGGCAGCTCGACACGGGCGCCGAGCCCCTCGCCGCCCGTTCCCTCGTGCTCGCCTGCGGACGCCTGACCGAGCCGTACGTCCCCGCGATCGACGGCCTCGAGTCGTTCTCCGGCCCCCTGTTCCACTCCGCGCGGTGGGACCACGACGTCGACCTCACGGGTAAACGCGTCGCCGTGGTGGGAACCGGCGCGAGCGCCGTGCAGCTCGTCCCCGAGCTCGCCCGCCGAGCCGCCCACGTGACGCTGTTCCAGCGCACGCCCGCGTGGATCGTCCCGCGCGGGGGCGGGGAGATCCCCCTCGCCGAGCGCGAGCGTCTCGCCGCGCACCCCGGCGATCTCGCGCGGTTGCGGGCCGACCTCTACGCCGAGGGCGAGCGGCGTTTCGCCTCCCGCTCGGGCGAGGCCGCGGCATCCGCCGCCGCCCGGAAGATCGCGCTCGACCACCTGCACGCCCAGGTCGCCGACCCCGCGCTGCGGGAAGCCCTCACACCCGACTACGCCTTCGGGTGCAAGCGCGTGCTGCTGTCCGACGCGTTCTATCCCGCCGTGGCCTCGGATGCCGTCACCCTCGAACCCACGGCCCTGGTCGCAGTAGAGGGCTCGGGGCTGACCGCCGCGAGCGGAGCGCGCCACGAGGCCGATGCGCTCGTGCTGGCGACCGGCTTCGCCTCGGCCCAGCAGCCCTACGCCGACCTCGTGCACGGCGAGGAGGGCACGCTGGCGGCGCACTGGTCCGACGGCATGACGTCGTTCGGGTCCACGGTCGTGGCCGGGTTCCCCAACCTGTTCGTACTGAACGGTCCCAACGCGAGCCTCGGTCACAACTCGGCCGTGCTCATGGCCGAGGAGCAGGCCGCCTACGTCGTCCGTGCGCTCTCCGAGCGCGACCGGCGCCCCGATCACGTGCTTCGGGTGCGCCCGGATGCCGAGGCGGCGTACACCGAGGAGATCGCCGCGGCCGCGGCATCCACCCCCTGGCTCACCGGCGGATGCCGCAACTGGTACGTCGACCCCCGATCGGGGCGTCTGACGCTGTTGTGGCCCGGCACGGTGCAGGCGTTCCATGAGCGACTCGTCGCCACCGACGGGTCGGAGTTCGAACCCGCGCACACCCCCGTGCGCGGTTGCGAGGTCGGAGGAGAGAAATGACCATTCCCTTGCGTTTCGGATACAAGGCCTCGAGCGAGCAGTTCGGGCCGAACGAGCTGCTCGACTTCAGCGTGCTGGCCGAGGAGGTCGGGTTCGACTCCGTCTTCCTCTCCGACCACCTGCAGCCGTGGCGGCACGAGGGCGGGCACGCCCCGAACGCCCTGCCCTGGCTCGGTGCGCTCGGTGCCCGCACGCAGCGCGTGATCCTCGGGACGTCGGTGCTGACCCCCACGTTCCGCTATCACCCGGGCGTCATCGCGCAGGTGTTCGCGACGCTCGGCGTGATGTTCCCCGGACGCGTCGCGCTGGGCGTCGGCACCGGCGAGGCCCTCAACGAGGTCACCCTCGGCCTCGAGTGGCCCGAGCCGCCCGAGCGCTTCCAGCGCCTCAAAGAGGCGATCACGCTCATCGACAAGCTCTGGACCGAAGACCGGGTCACCTTCGAGGGCACCTACTACTCGGTGAAGGATGCCACGATCTACGACCGCCCCGAACAGAAGGTGCCGATCTACATCGGCGCCTCGGGTCCCGCGGCGACGCGGCTCGCCGGACGCATCGCCGAGGGGTACATCACCACGAGCGGCAAGGACCCGGCTCTGTACACCGAGAAGCTGCTGCCCGCGCTCGACGAGGGTCTTGCCAAGGAGGGGCGCACGCGCGACGACATCGACACACTCATGGAGGTGAAGGTCTCGTACCACCCCGATCGCGAGACCGCGCTCGAGAAGACGCGCTTCTGGGCACCGCTCGCGCTCTCGGCGGAAGAGAAGATGAGCGTGCACGACCCCCTCGAGATGGCGCGTCTCGCCGATGAACTGCCGATCGAGCGGGCGGCGTCCCGGTTCATCGTGTCGACCGACATCGACGAGCACGTCGAGCGCATCGCGCACTACGTCGACCTGGGCTTCCGTCACCTCGTGTTCCACGACCCGGGGCACGACCAGGAGGAGTTCCTGCGCACGTACGGCGCCGAGGTCCTGCCGCGGCTGCGGGCCCGGTTCAGCTGAGGCCTCGCGGACCCGCGTGCCGTGCTCCGGATGCTCTTCGTCTTCGCAGCACGATTCGCGGGCGCACCGCTACCCCCGGACGGAAATGTCCGGAGTCCGGCACACAATGGAGCCGATGAGCATTCCTGAGATCCGTGACGGCTGGACGATCGTCGTGCCGGTGAAGCCCGCTGCGCTCGGCAAGACGCGGTTGACCGCCGTGACCGCCGATCGCGAGGCCTTGGCGCGGGCGATCGCGCTCGACACGATCGCGGCCGTCGCCGCGACCCCGCGCGTGTCGCACGTGCTGGTGGTGACCGACGACGCCGAGGTGTCCGCGCTCGTGTCGCAGTGGCCCGCGGTCGACGTGATCGCCGAGGGCGACGTGCGCGGCCTCGATGCCGCCATCGCCCTGGGCGCCGACGCGGCGGGCCAGGGGGCGCCCCGCGCGGCGCTGCTGGGCGACGTCCCCGCGCTCACGCCGCAGGACCTCGACGCCGCACTGAAGCTCGCGGGCGAGGTCGAGCGGGGCCTGGTCCCGGATGCCGAGGGCACCGGCTCCACCCTCGTCACCGCCCGCCCCGGCGCCGTGTGGGTCTCGGCCTTCGGCGCCGACTCCGCGGCCCGACACCGGCTCCTGGGGTGCACAGACCTCGCCGTTCCGCGGGGGTCGTCCCTCCGCCGCGACGTCGACACCGCCGCGCAGCTCGCCGAGGCCGTGGCCCTCGGCGTGGGCCCGCGGACCGCGGCGGTACTGGCGGCCGCGGCGGCCTGACGCGGCGTGGGGCGACACGCGCGACCCGACGTATTTCCGGCATCCGAGAACTTTTTCCGCGGATCGGACAATACCCAGTGTGAGCACGAACGACGGCGACATCATCGTCCGGTCCTTGACCCACAGGGCGGCGTTCGCCGAGCTCTACGACCGCCACGAACGCATCGTCCACCGCTACGCCAGTCGCCGCCTCGGCTCCGCGCACGCGGAGGACATCACCTCCGAGACGTTCCTCGTCGCGTTCTCCCGCCGTTCGTCGTTCCTCGGGGGCGTCGACGCACGCCCGTGGCTCCTCGGCATCGCCACGGTGCTGATGCAGAAGCACACGCGCCTCGAGGCGCGAGCCTGGCGCGGCATGCAGGCCGCCGACCTCGCACGCATCGACATCGACGACATCGCCGACGCCGACGAGCGCCTGGATGCCGACGGCCTCGCGACTCCGCTGGGCACCGCACTCGCCGACCTCTCACGTGGCGACCGCGACGTGCTGCTCCTCCACACGTTCGGCGACCTCGACTACGCGGGGATCGCCGAGGCCCTCGGCATCCCGCTGGGGACCGTCCGCTCCCGCCTCAGCCGTGCACGACGCAGAGTGCGCGCGGCTCTCGCCCCGCACGTCCACCCGGCCCCGCGCCGAGAAAGAGAGACCTCGCATGGATGACCTCGCCCTCCTCACCCGCCTCCGCGAGGACGTGCCCGACCGGTCCCCGGCCGACGTCGTGCGGGGCCGCGCCGCCCTGCTGCGCGCCATCGAGACACCTCCCGCCCGCCCGGCTCGCACGCGGCGTTCGTGGATCTGGATCGGCTCGGCGGCCGCGGCGACCTGCGGCCTCGCGGGTGCCCTCGTCGTCGCCGGCCTCCCCGGCACTCCCGGCAGCGCCGATCCGGCCGCCGCGGCGGTGCTGACCTCCGCCGCGACGGCGGCGCGCACCGTGACCGACCCGGTCGTGGGCCCGGGCCAGTACCTGCAGGTGCGGACGGATGCCGTGTACGGGGCGACCGGCACGACCGAAGCCGACGCCGAAGTGGCCCGGCGGGAACGCGATGGCAATGTGATCGCGGAGGACGTGACGTCGTACCTGGAAAGCCAGGTGGGCGCCGTCTGGGTGCCGTCCGACCGTGCCGGTGACTGGATCGAGGTCAGATGCGCTCGCATCCCGGTCCAGACCTTCGGTCCGCGCTCCGAGACGTTCGCGGCAGAGCAGGGAATCCTCGGTTCGGACATGCGCCAGGTGTTCCCGGGAGGCGCTACCGAGAGCGGGTACGCCCTCGGAATGCTCGACGACGCCCAGGCAGCGGCCCTCCCCCGCGACCCCGCCCAACTGCTGCAGGAGATCTACCGCCAGAACGGCAACGCCGGCCCGTCCCGCGATGGCGAGGCGCTCGTGTGGATCGCCGACCGCCTGCGCTCGGGCACTCTGTCTGCCGACATCCGCTCGCTGTTCTACGACACGGCGGCGTTGATCCCCGGCGTCACCATCACGGAGGAGCAGGCCACGCTGAACGGCCGCACGGGCACGGCGATCGGCCGCGACGAGGAGAACAACGGCTTCCGCCAGGACATCATCATCGACCCCACGACCGGTGCCTTCATCGGTGAGCGCGAGGTACTGCTGCGCCCCAGCGCCGACATGCCGGCCGGCACCGCCATCGGCTCGACGTCGGTGACGACGACGGTCGTGGACGCCGTACCCGAGGGAACCTCGCTGTGCGCGGCGTGACCGGGTGCGGCCCCGCCGACCTCGTGCTTCCGCCGACGCGGAGCGTGACCGTGTCCGCCTACGCCCCCAGCGCCACCTCGGCGATCGCCGCCGACGCCTCCTCGTCGCGCATCCACAGCGGCGCGACCACCGCGCGGATCCCCGCCGACTCCACCTCGGGAGCCGCGGCGGCATCCTCCTCGGCGAGCAGCCAGGCGTCCAGCAGACCCTCGGCCGACCGCGCGCCGTAGTGCCGGGCGACGGCCGCGGCAGACGTCTCGACGCCGATCGCCGTCAGGCACACGTCGGCCATCCCGCGCACGACCCGGCCACCGATGATCGGTGACACACCGACCACCCGCGCCGAGGTCGCACGAAGCGCCTCCCGGATGCCGGGAACCGCGAGGATCGGGCCGATCGACACGACCGGGTTCGACGGGGCCAGCAGCACCACGTCGGCCTGCGCGATCGCCTCGACGACGCCCGGGGCGGGGCTGGCATCCACGATTCCGGGGTTCTCGAACCGCGTCGGAGTCAGAGCGGCGCGGTAGCGCGTCCACCACTCCTGGAAGTGCAGACGCCGCCCGTCCTCGACGTGCACGTGCGTGTCGACCTCGCTGTCGGTCATCGGAAGCAGATGGATGCCGAGCGGCCACCGCTGCGCCATCCGAGCGAGGACCTCGGTCGGGGTGAGGCCCTCGCGCAGCCATCCGGTGCGCGCGAGGTGCGTCCCGAGGTCGAGGTCGCCGAGCGTGAACCACGGCCACCCGGCGCCCCACGCCTGCAGCTCTTCGTTCACCCGCTCGGTGTCGCCCGCGCGACCCCAGCCGCGAACGGTGTCATTGACTCCGGCGAGCGCGTACGTGATCGAGTCGACGTCGGGCTGGAGCCTCACGCCCGAGAGCCACAGGTCGTCGCCGGTGTTGACGACGACGGTCGCCTCGGGCGCCCCGAGCCGCCGCAGAGCGGCGCGGACGCCGAGGGTGAACTTCGATCCGCCGACACCGCCGGCGAGCACGACGACGCGGGGCTGAGGATTCGGCATCCGTCCAGTCTTCCACCGCGGCGGGGCGGCGCGATGCGTCAGGCGCCGCCGAGTGCGGACCACACCGCGCGGGCACCGCTGTCGCCCACGAGCACGAGGTCGACGGTCGTGCCGATCGCCACCGCGACGGCGACGACGGCGATGACGGCCGTGATGATCCGCGCACCGCCGATGGGGCGGTCAGCGCGCCGAGCGCGCCACCAGAACCACGCCCACTGCCCGACAGCGACCACGATCAGGAAGAACGCCCAGATCACGGGACCGTTGCCCATCTCGGTGTGCGCCTCGACGAGCGCTGTTTCCGGCACCTGCCGTTCAAGCGCCTCGCCCGCCTCCTTCGCCAGCAGCGCGAACCCGCCGCCGACGATCGCGACGATCGGGGTCAGGATGCCGAGCCGCCGACGCGCCGCCGGCCAGACGCTGCCGACGATGAGCATGAGCGCCGCGAGGGGCAGCAGCACGACGACGCCGTGGACGAGGAGGGGGTGAAGCGGGAGGCCCGCGAACTGCCACATGCGCCGATCACAGCACATCCGCGGCATCCGGGTCCAGGCAGGCCATGCTGCCCTTCCTCCGTGGCAGAATCCGGCGGCGCGCATGCGGCACGGTGCGCGGCGATTCTGCCTGCATAAACGCGATCCACGCGCATAAACAGGTGCACACCGCGTTTCTGCGCGCCGATCGTGTTTATGCAGGGCTGCACCAGGGGCCGCCGCCCCGGCACACGCAGCCCCGACGCCGCGCCCCGCAACAGCGCGAACGGCCCCGCCCGCCCCGCCTACTGCGCGAGCAGCGTCGGGTCCGCCGCCCCGGCCGCGGCACGCGCGGCGCCGGGCAGCGCCTCGAGCACGCGCTCGAGCGCGGAGTCGTCGTGGGCGGCGGTGAGGAACCACGCCTCGAACACGCTCGGCGGCAGCGAGATACCGGCATCCAGCATCGCGTGGAAGAAGGGGGCGTAGCGCCACGACTGCTGCGTCAGCGCCGTGGCGTAGTCGCGCGGCACCTCGGGGAGGAACGCGACGCCGAACAGGGAACCGGCACGCGGAACGGCGTGCACGACGCCCTCTGCGGTCAGGGCGTCGTCGAGGGCATCGGCGATGCGGGATGCCGACGCGTCGACCGCGGCGTACACCTCGGGCGTCGCGAGCCGCAGCGTCGCCAGGCCCGCGGCGACCGACAGCGGGTTCCCCGACAGCGTGCCCGCCTGGTACACCGGGCCGAGGGGCGCGAGCTGGTCCATGACGTCGGCGCGGCCACCGAGGGCGGCGAGTGGCATCCCTCCGCCGACGACCTTGCCGAACGTGAGGATGTCGGGCAGGTACGTCTCTCCGTGGGAAGCCTGCAGGCCCCAGAATCCGGCGGGATGCACGCGGAATCCGGTGAGCACCTCGTCCATGATGAGCAGCGCGCCGTGACTGTGCGCGATGTCGGCGAGGGCCGCGTTGAAGCCGGGCAGCGGCGGGACGACACCCATGTTCGCGGATGCCGCCTCGACGATGATCGCGGCGATGTTCTCGCCGTGCACCGCGAACGCCTCGCGCACCGCGTCGAGGTCGTTGTAGGGCAGCACGAGCGTCTGCGCGGCGATCGGCGCCGGCACACCGGCGGAGCCGGGGAGCGCGAGCGTCGCGACGCCCGACCCGGCGGCCGCCAGCAGCCCGTCGGAGTGCCCGTGGTAGTGGCCGGCGAACTTGATCAGCAGGTCGCGGCCGGTCGCGCCGCGCGCGAGACGGATCGCCGTCATCGTCGCCTCGGTGCCCGTCGACACGAGGCGCACCTTCTCGACGGGCGCCAGATCCCCGACGCGCACGCGGTGGGCGATCAGGTCGGCGAGCTCCACCTCGGCTCCGGTCGGCGCGCCGAAGGACAGCCCCCTGGATGCCGCCGACTGCACGGCCCCGACCACCTCGGGGTGCGCGTGGCCGAGGAGCGCCGGGCCCCACGAGGCGACGAGGTCGACGTATTCGCGGCCCGTGGCATCCGTGATCCGGGCGCCCGCGGCGGACTGCACGAACCGCGGCGTCCCGCCGACGGATCCGTACGCCCGGACGGGGGAGTTCACGCCGCCCGGAATGACGTCCTTCGCGCGCGCGAACCACCGTTCGTTGAGGTCAGTCATGTCTTCCATTCTCCCGTCCCTACGTGCGCGAGTCGCCAAGATTTGTCGCCAACAGGGCGGCCGAAGCGACAAATTCTGGCGACTCACGCCACCGCGCGGGACGCGCGGGCGCACAGCAACCACGCGGGCGGAACGCGGGGTTACAGGTCGGCGCGCAGCCAGTGCGCGGCCTCGAGGGCCCAGTACGTCAGGATCGCATCGGCGCCGGCGCGACGGATGCCGAGCAGGCTCTCGAGCACGGCTCCGCGGCGGTCGATCCAACCGTGGGCCGCGGCAGCCTCAACCATCGCGTACTCGCCCGACACCTGGTACGCCCACACCGGCACGTCGACGGCCGCGCGGACGTCGGCGAGCACGTCGAGGTACGGCAGCGCCGGCTTGACCATCACGACGTCGGCGCCCTCCTCGACATCGAGCAGCGCTTCGCGCACGCCCTCGCGTCCGTTGCCGGGGTCGAGCTGGTACGAGCGGCGGTCGCCCTTCAGCTGCGAGTCCACGGCCTCGCGGAACGGACCGTAGAACGCCCCCGCGTACTTCGCGGAGTACGCCAGGATCAGCGTGTCGGTGAAACCCTCGGCATCCAGCGCCTGACGCACCGCGCCGACCTGGCCGTCCATCATCCCGGAGAGGCCCAGCATCGCCGAGCCCGCCCGTGCCTGCGCGAGACCCATCGCGGTGTACCGCTCGAGGGTCGCGTCGTTGTCGACGGTGCCGTCGGCGCTCAGCACGCCGCAGTGCCCATGGTCGGTGAACTCGTCGAGGCACAGATCGGTCTGCACGACCAGGGCGTCGCCGACCTCGGAGATCACCGTCTCGGTCGCGACGTTCAGGATGCCGTTCGGGTCGTCGGCGCCGGACCCGACCGCGTCGCGGTGCTCGGGGACGCCGAAGAGCATGACACCGCCGATGCGGGCCGCCGCGGCCTCGGCGACGACCCGCCGCACCGAGTCGAGCGAGTGCTGCACGACGCCCGGCATCGAACCGATGGGAACCTGCTCGCTGATGCCCTCGCGGACGAACAGCGGCAGAACCAACTGCGACGGCACGAGATGCGTCTCGCGGGCGAGGCGTCGGATGGCGGGGGTGCGGCGCAGGCGCCGCGGGCGGTACTCGGGGAAGCTCATGCGGGGGTCTCGGACTCCGGGGGGAGGGTGAAGCGGGCGACGGCGTCGATCAGGGAGTCGACGGTCTGCCGTTCGGCGACGACGTCGACGGTGAGTCCCGCACGCTTGGCATCCTTCGCCGTGCGCGGACCGATCGCGGCGATGACGGTGGATGCCGGGATCTCGGGGAACTGCTCCACGACCTGTTCGGCGACCGAACCGCTCGTGATCAGGATGGCGTTGATGCGACCGGAGTGGACGTCGGTGGCGATCTTCTCGGTGACCGGGACGCCGACGGTGCGATACGCCACGACGCTGCGCACGTGGTGCCCGGCCTCGATGAGCAGCCGGGTCAGCACGGGCTTGGCGATCTCGCTGCGCAGGGTGAGGACGCTGCGCGGCTCGGACTCGAGGTCGATCATCTGCTCGGCCATGCCCTGCGCGGAGTTGTCGCGCTCGGGCACGAGGTCGACGCGGTAGCCGACGGCCTGCATCGCCGCCGCCGTGGTCTCACCGACGGCGGCGACCTTCGTCGTCGCCGGGATCACGGCACGGTAGGCGTAGAGCACGTCGACGGTGGTCGCGCTCGTGAGGGTGAGCCAGTCGAACGCGCCGGCGGCGAGGTCGGCGAGCGCCTGCTCGAGGGTCGCCTGGTCGTTCGTGGGGGCGAAGTTGATCAGCGGCGCGATGACCGGGACGGCTCCGCGCTGACGAAGGCTCGCGGCGACACCGTCGCCCCACGGGCCGCCGCGGGGCACGAGGACGCGCCGGCCGGCGAGCGGCTTCTCTGGGGTCGGCGTGTGCCGATGGCCTTCATTCATGTGGTCGACTCTCGTGGTACCAGGTCGGCCGCCCCGCGTTCGAGCAACCGACGCGCGGCTTCTTGGCCCGCACGCGTCGCACGCGCGATGGGTCCCCCGTCGTCGGCAGCATTCGCACCGTTGCCACTGCCAGGTTCCCCACCATACCCCGGCTCCACGCGCACGGTCCGATCGATACCGATCCGATGCGAGCCGTCGAGCGCGTACACGATGGCCCGCAGGCGCAGGTCACCGCCGTGGAGGGCGGCGTGCGTGGCGACGGGGGCGTGGCATCCGGCATCCAGGACGGAGAGGACCGTGCGCTCCGCCGTGATCGCGACGCGGGTGTCGACGTCGTCGAGCGTGACGAGAGCCGCGAGGATCGCGGGGTCGATGTCAGCGCGCGTCTCGATCGCGAGCGACCCCTGACCCGGGGCCGTGGGCCACTCCGCGAGTCCCAGGTACTCGGCCTCCAGGCCGCCCAGGTCGCCGCCGAGGCGCGCGATGCCCGCGGCGGCGAGGATCACGGCATCCAGGTCTCCGTCGCGGACGCGCGCGAGACGCGAGTCGACGTTGCCCCGGATGTCGCGGACGTCCAGGCCCGGGTTCTTCCGCAGGACCTGGGCGATGCGACGCGGCGACCCGGTGCCGACGCGCGCCCCGGCGGGGAGGGCCGAGAGGGCGGTGCCGTCGCGCGTGACGACGACGTCGCGGGCGTCCTCGCGGGACGGTGTCGCGGCGATCACGAGACCGTCGGGCTGCACCGTGGGCAGGTCCTTGAGCGAATGCACGAGGAAGTCGCAGCGGTCGGCCGCCAGCGCCTCGCGCAGACCGTTGGCGAACACGCCGCGACCGCCGAGCTGCGACAGCGACGCGCGGTTGACGTCGCCCTCGGACACGATCGGCACGAGCTCGACCGGACGACCGGATGCCGCGGCCACCGCATCGGCGACCATCTGCGACTGCGCCATCGCCAGCGCGCTGCGCCGCGTGCCCAGGCGCAGAGCGGCGCTCACTGGAGGATCTCGGGGATCTCGTCGAGGGTGACGAGACGCCCGGTGTAGAAGGGCACCTCTTCGCGGACGTGGCGACGCGCCTCGGTGTAGCGGAGGTCGCGCATCATGTCGACGAGGTCGGTGAGGTCGTCCGCCTCCATCGGGAGCAGCCACTCGTAGTCGCCCAGAGCGAAGGATGCCACGGTGTTGGCGATCACGCCCTTGTACTCCGAGCCCTTCTTCCCGTGCTCGATGAGCATCTCGCGGCGCTCGGCCTCGGGCAGCAGGTACCACTCGTAGCTGCGGACGAACGGGTACAGGCAGAGCCAGTCCTTCGCGTCGATGCCGCGAAGGAAGCCGGGCACGTGCGACCGGTTGAACTCGGCATCCCGGTGCACGCCCATGGCGTTCCACGTCGGGAGCAGGTTCTTCAGCAGCTCGGTGCGGCGCAGGCGCCGCAGGTCGCGCTGCAGGGCCTGGGGGTCGGCGCCGTGCAGCCAGACCATGAGGTCGGCGTCGGCGCGCAGTCCGCTCACGTCGTAGAACCCGCGGACGGTCACGCCGTCCGCCTCGATCAGATCGACGAGGTCGGAGAGCTCGGTGGCATCGGCCTCGGTGACGGGGTTCTCGGGATCGCGGCGGAGGACCGCCCACAGGGTGTAGATGGAGGAGGAGTCATCGTGGGCCATGCGTCAAGTCTCGCCCTCCCGGCGCGCCCCTCCAAACCGGTTGACTCGCCGCCGAATCACCGGCGGCGTCCGGCGGTGTGCGGGTGCGGGTGCGGGTGCGCCAGATCACGTGAACTGGTCGAGCGCGCATGTCGTGACGGCGCACAAGCCGTACGTTCGGCCAGATCACGTGAACTGGCTGCCCACTGCAGCACGCGGACGCGGCACCGACCCGGCACGACGAACGCCCGCGGCCCGAGCGCGTGCTCGGAACGCGGGCGTTCGAGGAATGGGATGCCGGGACGGCGACGCCGCGACGGACGTGGAGGTCAGCGCGTGTAGGCGCGGACCAGGGCCCACACCGTGAGCCCCACGACGGCGGCGACACCGGCGACCGCGGCGGCCGCCGCAGCGGGGTTGCGCCGCGCGGACTCTCGCACTTCGGCGACGCGCACGTCGACGGCGTCGCTCAGCCGACGCGGGACGTTGGCCTTGACCTCGATCGCGGCCAGCGCCGCCTTCAGCTCGGCGCGGGCCTGCTCGACGGGATCGGCGATGCCGAGCGGCACGGCGGTCTTCGGCACGGGAACGGGACGATCAATACTCATCGCCGGCCTCCTTCACGATGCGGACGTCCTGGGCGATGGCCTGCCCGGGGTTCTCGCGGCCCGAGAGCTTTTTGAAACGCAGGTAGCCCAGCAGCGCCAGGATCGCGGTGATCACGATCATGACCCCGAAGACGACCAGCGCCGACAGCCACACGGGCCACCACGACGACAGCCCGGCGATGACGAACGCGAAGAACACCGGGACGGCCCAGAAGACGACGATCAGGGCGCCGACGAACCAGCCCGCGCCGATTCCGGCATCCTTGGCGGTCTTCGCCGCCCACGCCTTAGCGCCGTTGATCTCGGCGATGACGAGGTTGCGGACGAGCTCGGGGATGTCACCCAGGAGGGTGAACAGGCTGTCATCAGCGCGGTCACGGAAACCGCGGGGAGTGGTCATGCGTCAGCTCTCCGACGACGTGGAGCTGCTCTTGTTCGCCTTGGCCCGTGCGGTGGCGCGCTTCTCGGCGTGCTCGGCGTCATCGACGGAATCCTCGACGGCGTCGGCGACCTCGTGCGCCGAGGCCTTCGCAGCACGGCCGGCGCGCTCGGCGCGCTCGGAGACCGTGCCCGACTGCGATGCGGCGCCGGTGACCGACTTCGCGCCCTTCCACACCACGCCGGGTACGGACTTCAGAGCGGACACACCGAACGCCTTCACCTTCTCGACCTGCCCCTGGACGACGGGCTGGTCCCAGACCTTCTCGGCCTGCGCCTTGATCTGCTCGTACCGTTCGCGGCCCGCGCGTGCTCCGAGCACGTAGCCCGCCACGAGTCCGACGACGAGTGCTGCTTTGCCCCTCATGGGGTCTCCTCACGCTCGATCAGTGCTGGTCGGATCTCACGATAGCGATGTATTCCTGTTCCGGCATCCACCCTTGACAGGATCGCGCTCGGCGCCGACGATCCGGGTCCGAGCGACTCAGCCGCGACGCCACAGGGCGGCGCTGCGCACCCGGTCGGCCTCGGCCCGGGCGTCGGGAATCACCTGCGCCAGCCCTGTTCCCGACAACCATGCGCCCGTGGCCCCGAGCCCCGGAACGGCGTGGACCGCGGCGCGCGCGGCGGCGGTCTGCGCGGCGCGTCCGATCGCTGCTCCGGGCTGGGACTGCACGTAGCGCACGCGGTGGGCGGCGCGCAGCGCGGACGGGGCGAGCACGACCCCGAGCAGAGCCGCCGCTTCCGACAGCGCGAGGGCCGCCGCGGCACCGTCGTCGAGCGTCGCCGTCGCGGGCTCTTCACCCTGAGCTCCGAACGAGACCCGGATGACATGGATGCCGGGCTCGGTGGCATCCCGGACCCAATCCCACTTGGCGGTCGAGTGCGTCAGCGCCTTCGCGACGTGGCTGCCCGGGACGGTCAGGACGCCGGTCCCGCGCGGCGCCGCGTCCAGGGCGGGTGCGTGCACGACGAGCGTCACGACCTCGACGACGGGCGCGATCGGATCGGTGCGGTCGAGGTTCGGAACGACCGGAGCCAGCAGGTCGCGGGCCGCCCCTTCGGGCAGGGCCACGATGACGGCGTCCGCGTGGAGGCCGTCGCCGTCGGTGCGGACGTCCCAGCCGTTCCCCTCGCGGGAGAGGCCTTCGACCGAGACACCGGTGCGCAGTTCCGCACCGAGGTCGCCGAGACGCGCGACGAGCGCGTCGACGAGCCGCGACATCCCGCCGATGATCCCCTCGACCGCGCCGCCGGGCGCCGGGGTGCGGGGAGCGGCACCGGAGACGACCGGAACATCGGATGCCGGAGCGTCCGCCGGTGCGGGAGTCGCGCGCGACGCGCGCAGTTCAGCGACGGCGCCGCTCAGCGAACCCGTCCGCGTCAGCGCGGCGTTCAGGCCCGGTGCGGCGAGGTCGACGTCGACGTCGTCCGGTCGTGCGGAGTAGACGCCGCTCGTGACGGGAGCGACGAGGCGGTCGAGCACGCGCGCACCCATCCGCGAGCGCACCAGGGCGCCAAGGCTGTGCTGGTGGCCGATCGTCAGCGGCGGCCGGAGCCGGTCGACGTACGCCCGCCAGGCACCCGCCCAGCCGATGACCCGCCGCACGTCCGGAGCCCACGGATTGTCCGGGATGCCGAGCACCCCGCCCTTCGGCAACGGGGCGGCCCCGACGCCGGGCACGCCCGCCACCCACGCTCCCGCGGCGTTCGGGGCCACGACCTGGTCGGCGAGGCCGAGCTCTGCGAGCAGCCCGCGGACGATCCCGCCCCGCGTCGCGAAGCTCTCCGCGCCGACGTCGAGCCTGAGCCCGCCGACCTCCGCGGAGCGCACGACGCCCCCGAAGGCATCCGAGGCTTCGAGCACGGTCACTCGGATGCCGACCTTGGCGCACTCCAGCGCCGCGACGAGCCCCGAGACGCCACCGCCGACGACGACGATACGACTCTCGTGCGCGTGCTCGGCGAGGCGTTCGAGCGGATCGCTCATTCCCCCTCCCCGTGCGCGCGGGCGACGATGCGCGTGAGCACCGTCGGGTCGGTGTCGGGAGGCACGCCGTGGCCGAGGTTCAGCACGTGGGCGCGCGCGGCGCGTCCGCGGGAGAGCACGTCGTCGACGTGCGCGGCGAGCACCGGCCAGGGCGCGCCGAGGAGGGCCGGGTCGATGTTCCCCTGCAGCGTGGTGTCGGGGCCGACGATCGCGGCCGCTTCGTCCAGCGGCATCCGCCAGTCCACGCCGACCGCGTCGGCGATCCCGCCGAGGCGCATGTCGGCGAGGAACGGGCCGGTACCGACACCGAAGTGGATGCGAGGGACGTCGACGCCCTCGAGGGCCGTCCGCGAGTGGGGGGCGACGTACTCCAGGAACGCCGCGCGCGAGAGCGAACCGGCCCACGAGTCGAAGAGCTGCACGGCCTGCGCGCCCCCGTCGATCTGCGCGGCGAGGAACGCACGCGACACCTCGGCGAGCCAGCCCGCGAGGCGGTGCCACGACTCGGGGTCGGCGTGCATCATTCCGCGGGCCCGGAGGTGCTCCTTCGACGGACCGCCCTCGACGAGGTAGGCGGCGAGGGTGAACGGGGCTCCGGCGAAGCCGATCAGCGGCACCGCGTCGTCGAGTTCGGCGGTGACCAGCCGCACGGCCTCGCGGATCGGCTCGGCGGCGGCGGCCACCCCGGCGGGATCGATCGAGGTGACCCGCGCGACGTCGTCGGCGGTGCGCACCGGCTCGGCGAACACCGGTCCGCGGCCCGGCTCGATCTCGACCGCGACCCCGGCGAGCCGCAGCGGCACGACGATGTCGCTGAAGAAGATCGCGGCATCCACGCCGTGTCGACGGATGGGCTGGAGCGTGACCTCGGCGGCAAGGTCGGGCGTCAGGCACGCGTCGAGCATGCGGGTGCCCACGCGCAGTTCGCGGTACTCCGGCAGCGAGCGCCCCGCCTGCCGCATGAACCACACCGGCTGCCGCTCGGGGCGGTCGCCACGGAGGGCGCGGAGAAGGGGAGCATCGGGAGAGGCCATGGCATCCATCCTCCCATTCGCCTTCTGGGAGAGAGGGGGATGCCTCGACGTCGAGAGGCGACTCGGAATACTCGGAGAGGGTCGGGCGTAGAATCTCTCCGTGCTGCTCTGCGTGAGCGCGAGTCACAAGACCGCGTCCTTCGACCTCCTCGAGCGGCTCAGCGTACCCACCACCCCCGTCGCCCCCCTGATCGCCGCGCACGACGAATGCGTGCAGGGAGCGGTCGTCGTGGCCACCTGCAACCGCTTCGAGGCCTACGTCGACATGGACGAGCCCGTCACGGCCGCCGTCGCGGTGGGCGTGGAAGCCACGCTGAGCGCCATCGAGGCGGCCACCGGCGTGCCCGCGAGCGAGCTCGAAGGCTCGTACACCGTGCTGGGCGGCGGCGACGTCGCCGAACACCTGTTCTCGGTGGCATCCGGTCTCGAATCCGTCGTCGTCGGCGAGGGCGAGATCGCCGGACAGGTGCGCCGCGCGCTCACCGAATCCCGGCAGCTCGGCACCACGTCCGGAGAGCTCGAGCGCCTGTTCCAGCGCGCGTCCGAGGCGCAGCGCGGCGTCAAGAACTCCACCGCCATCGGCCGCGCCGGCCGCTCGCTCGTGCGCCTCGGCCTCGAGCTGGCCGACAGCCGCATCGCCGACTGGTCGACGCAGCGCGTGCTGCTGGTGGGCACGGGCGCCTACGCGGCCGCGACGGTCGCGGCCCTGCGCGATCAGGGCGCCGAGGACATCTCGGTCCACTCCCCCTCGGGGCGCGCCGCGAAGTTCGCCGCCAAGCACGGGCTGCGGGCCGTGTCCGCCGAGACCTTCCCCGCCGCCGTGGCCCATGCCGACCTCGTGATCACGTGCACCACGAGCGAGACCCACGTGGTGAGCGCCGCGACGTTCGCGGCGGGTCGCACGGCCGCTGAAGCCGCCGCCCCGGCGTCCGTCGGCTGCCCCGTCGACCACTCCGGCCGTCGCCTCGTCATCGACCTCGGCCTTCCCCGCAACGTCGATCCCGACGTCGCCACCGTTCCCGGCGTCGACCTGCTCGACCTCGAGACCATCCGCCTCCACGCCCCGCTGGAGGAGCTCCAGGCGACGGATGCCGCGCGCGACCTGGTCCGCGACGCCGCCCGCCGGTTCGCCTCGGTCGGGGAGCGCAAGAACATCACCCCCGCCGTCGTCGCGCTGCGCGCCCACGTGTTCGGCGTCCTCGACGCCGAGGTGGAGCGCGTGCGCGCCCGCGGCGACGAGGGCGGGCAGACCGAGCAGGCTCTGCGCCACCTCGTCGGCGTGCTCCTGCATACCCCCACGACCCGCGCGCACGAGCTGGCGGAGTCCGGTCGCGGCGACGAATACGTCTCGGCCCTGTCGGCGCTGTTCGGCATCGAGGTCGCGCCGGAGACGCCCGCGTCCCGCATCGCCGACGCCGGCTGAGCCCGCGCAGCTGACCCCGCGCGAGCGGAGGCGATTCCGCGAGCGGAGGACCCGCGCCCCGGCATCCGTCCTCCCTCCGCCGAATCCCCTCCCGCCGACGCGGCACAGGCGCACCACCCCGCGGCACAGACGCCCCACCCCGCGGGGCGAACCGACGGCGCAGGACTCGACGGTCGGGCAGTATGTGCGCATGAGCACTCCCGCATCCGAGGTGTACCGCGTCGCCGGCGAGGATCGCCCCCGCAACGGCCTGCGTTGGGCGGCCACCATCGTGATGGGCCTGCTCGACTCGCGTTCGGATGCGCCGTCGACGAGCGAGGTCGTGATCCGGAGGGTCGACGGGTCGGTCGTGACGCGTCTGAAGCCCGGTAGCGTCGAGGACTTCGAGCGGCAGCTCACCGAGGTGACCGACGATCTGCACTATCTCGCCGCGGTGTCGTTCGCCGAGAAGTGGATCGCTCCGCGCGCGTGACCCGCGCGAGAATGGACGGATGAGCCTGCACATCACCGACGACCCGGCCGCCGACGAGCTGCTGTCGACGAATCCCCTCGCGCTGCTGATCGGCATGCTGCTCGACCAGCAGGTCGCGATGGAGACGGCTTTCGCGGGGCCGCTGAAGATCCGGGAGCGGATCGGATCAGTGGATGCCGAGACCCTGGCGCACGAGGACCCCGAGGCGTTCGCAGCGGCGTTCTCCCAGTCCCCGGCGGTGCACCGCTTCCCCGGGTCCATGGCGAAGCGCGTGCAGTCGCTGTGCACCGCGATCGAGGAGGACTGGGGCGGGGATGCCGCAGAGCTGTGGACCCGCGACGACCCCGACGGTGCGACGGTGCTGAAGCGGCTCAAGGCGCTCCCGGGCTTCGGCGAGCAGAAGGCGAAGATCTTCCTCGCACTGCTCGGCAAGCAGTACGGCTACGACGGGGCGGGATGGCGTGCGGCGTCGGCACCGTACGGCGAGGACGGGTCGTTCCGGTCGGTCGCCGACATCACGAGCCCCGACTCGCTGGCGAAGGTCCGCGAGCACAAGCGCGCGGCGAAAGCCGCGGCCAAAGCGGGCTCCTGACCCCTCCTACACCATGTGAGAGAAAAAGGAGAGTTCTCTCATCTTCGTTCCGCGACGGCTGCCCCGTGGTTAGGGTTTCAAAGTTCGTTGCAGGTTTATTCGCGATCGAAGGGTGGGCTCTCGTGAAGTTCGCAATGGGTTCGGACACTCTGGGTGTGCTGGGTAAGGCCACCTCGGGGTCAAGTGATGAGCTGTCGCTGCTGGTTCGCCAGCTGCTCGAGGCGGCCGAGCCGCTCGAGGGACAGTTCCAGGGCGCGGGACGTGCCGCGTTCGACCGTTTCAAGTCGCGCACCGACGCGATCTCCTCCGAGTTGAAGCTGGCCCTCGACGGCGTGCTCGGCGGAATCTCGGGCATGGACCGCTCCTTCCAGGAGGGCGAGTCGTCCATGGTCGACCAGACCACGAGCCTTGAAGCCGGATCGTCGTTCGACGCCGCCCGCTTCGGCGGCCGCTGAGATCAGGAAGGGACTGACTCATGGTGAACCAGGGAGACCGTCGCGACTACTCGATCGCGGCCTCGCAGAACGCTCAGGACAACTTCAACCGCGTCGCCGCGCAGCTCGAGTCGTTGATCGACCAGCGCGACCGCGACGTCCAGGCCGCGATGGCGGACTACTCCGCCGACGGCGTGTCCGAGGACTACCGCGGCAAGGAGACCCGCTGGAAGAACGCCGCCGCCGAGGTGCGCGGCATCATCCAGACGCTCCGCTCGTCGCTGGAGCGCAACGACGAGTCCGCCCAGACCGCGCTGAGCAAGGCTCGCGCGGCGGTGGAGTCGATCGGCTGACGATCGCCGCTGGATGCCGGGTGCGCTCTGCACCCGGCATCGGTGGCGCTCGCGCGCGGGGCCGCGCGGGTCTGACGACATGAAGGGGGACGGGCGATGACGAGCTGGAGCATTCAGCCATCGGGCGTCGTAGCCGTGCTGCAGGACGTCAACGTGGATGCCGAGGCCCTCGGCACCGCGCTGAACTCGTTGAGTCCTGCGCTCGAGGGGGCCGTGACGGCGACCAACTCCGGCGCGATCTCGGAAGCCGTGCAGGCCTACTTCCAGCAGGAGGAAGGCCCCCGCATCCAGGGCATGAGTGCCCGCATCGGCGCGGCGGCGCAGGGCGTCGTCAGCGCCACCGAAGCCTACGTCGCGGGCGACATGGAGATGGCGGCGAACGCGCAGACCGCGGCCGTCTCCGCCGTGTATCCGCCCTCTCTGCCGCACGGGGTGATGTGATGCCGGACGCTATCAAGGTCGGTGAGATCCCGGGTGACGAGATCAAGCCGGAGCTCATCGAGGAGAACGCCCGCACGATCGGGACGATCTCGGGTCAGGTGTCCGAGCACGGATCGAACGTCCACTTCAAGTGGCAGGGCATGGCCGGGGTCTACGAGGCTCCGGAATCGCCCACCCTGCTGGGACTGATGGCCCCGGTCAGTTCGCAGGCGACCCAGGTCAGCGACAACCTGGCCGAGGTGTCGGCAGCCCTC
>NZ_MTQM01000006.1 GCF_001984105.1 Microbacterium sp. CSI-V
CCTTGTTCTTCTTCATCAGGTAGTGGATGCCCTTGACGTGGCCGGCCGCGACCGAGCGCGAGCGGTCGAACGCGGTGCCGAAGTCGAAGTGCACGTCGCCGGAGATGCCGAACAGGTCGGCCTTCGCGTGGAACGTGTGCGCGAGGTCGGCGTTGCGCAGCAGCGCCTTGGAGGGGATGCAGCCGACGTTGAGGCACACACCGCCCCAGTACTTCTCTTCGATGACCGCGACCGACAGCCCCAGCTGCGCGCCGCGCACGGCTGCGACGTACCCGCCGGGACCCGCACCAAGAATGACCAGATCGTAATGAGGCATGCTCTCAGCCTATCGTCCGGCGGTCCCCGCGGAGCCGCTTCCCGTGGAGCCCCGGCGGCCACGGACGACGAACAGCCAGACCACGAGTCCGACAACGATGAGGAGGGCCACGGCCAGCAGGATCCACGGCAGGGGAGAGGCCTCCGAGGTGTTCTCGGTCGGGGCGCTCGTGGCCGTCACCGTGACCGTGGGCTCGGGCGTCGGCGTCGCCGACGGGGTCGTGGTGGGGGTGGCCGTCGGGGTCGGGGTCGGGGCGGCCGGGACCGTGAACGAGAAGGTGCCGTCGATGGGGTGGCCGTCGCTGGAGACGACGCGCCACACGACGGTCACGGCGCCGGATGCCGTTCCCGCCAGACCCTGGGTGACCACCGTGCCCGACACCGTCGGCGCCCCGTCGGTGAGAGAGGTGCCGGCGGCATCCGTCACCTGGATCACGGTCGCGCCCTCGGAATCGAGGATGTCGGCGCTGTAGCTCAGGGTGATCTGCGCCGGCAGGGCGTCCAGCACCGCGTCCGCGGAGGGATCGGAGGACACCAGTTCGTCGTGCGCGAAGGCCGGCGATGCCGGGACGAGAAGCGCCGCGAGGGCGACGGCGGCCGCGGCGAGGACGGCGGGCAGGGTGCGCCGACGCGGCGCGGAGGTCGTGGTCACGCCCCCGACCCTAGCGAGATCGTCCGGGCGAGTCCTGACAGCGGGCGTCGCCGACGGATGACGCGCGGGGTGACCTGGACTCGACAGGGCCGACCCGGGGTGGATAGGTTCGAGTGTCCCCCGTCGCACCGAGCCGCTACCCGAAAGCGGTCCGCACCGTCGACGTGGGAAGAACACATACATTCCATGGCCTGTGCGAGGGTCGAACGGCCACTCCGGCTCGGAGTCGGTCGACTATGGTGGAAATGAAGGAGAAGCCGTGGACGAGACCCGCAGATTCGAGCGCGACGACATCCGCCGCGCCGCGGACGCCTCCGCGTCCGACCGCTCGAACGACACGACGCAGACGTTCGGTCACGATGCCGACCTGTCGTTCGTCCCCTTCGGCGCCGACCTCAACGAGGCCGAGCTCGAGGCCATCGAGGCGCTGCCCTCGGGTGCCGCGCTCCTGATCGTCCGCTCCGGTCCCACGACGGGTGCGCGCTATCTGCTCGACACCGATGTGACGACCGTGGGTCGCCATCCTGAGGCCGACATCTTCTTCGACGACGTCACCGTCTCGCGTCGTCACGCCGAGATCACCCGGGCGGGATCCGCCTTCGAGATCGTCGACCAGCGCTCGCTCAACGGCAGCTACGTCAACGGCGAGCGCGTCGACCGCTCCGCGCTGGTGAACGGCGCCGAGGTGCGCATCGGCAAGTTCCGTCTGAACTTCTTCGGTTCGCCCGTCGATCTCCCGTCGGCAGAGCACTGATGGCGGCAGCCCCCGCCCGCGGTCGTACGGCGGCCTCGGGGCTGTTGAGCATCGGACAGGTCCTCGCGCGGCTCACTCCCGAGTTCCCCGCGCTGTCCTCCAGCAAGCTGCGGTTCCTCGAGGTGCAGGGGATCGTCTCCCCGACGCGCACCGACTCCGGCTACCGCAAGTTCTCGCCGGCCGACCTCGAGCGCCTGCGTCTCGCGCTCACGCTGCAGCGCGACCACTATCTTCCGCTCGCCGTCATCCGCGAGTACCTCGCCGACGTCGACGCGGGCCGCAACCCCGCACCCCCGACCGCGATCGCGTCGATGACGAACGCCCCGCGACGCTATCGCCGTGACGAGCTGCTCTCGGCCGCGGGGGCTGCGCCCCAGCTCCTGAACGACGCCATCAGCACCGGCGTGATCACCGGGGCCGAGACCTATCCCGAGCAGACCGTGTCGCTGCTGCGTACACTCGTCGCCCTCGACCGGCACGGCATCGAGCCGCGCCACGTGCGCTCGCTCCGGCAGAGTGCCGAGCGCGAGGCGGCGCTCGTCGAATCCGCCCTGTCCGCGTTGCTGCGGCGACCGGATGCGGCGTCCCGTGCGCGCGCGAGCGAGCTCGCGCCCGAGTTGGCGGCGCGTCTGGACGAGGTCCGGACCCTGTTCGTGCGCGAAGCGATCGACCGGATCCTGTCCTGATCGCGACACGCCGACCTCCGCGCGTCGGATGTCGTTGCCGGGGGACCCTGGCTGATCTAGCGTGGAAGCAACGAGCCGATGAGGAGGAACGCGAGCATGAACGCTGGCGACGCACTCGGTGAACCACGGTTCGCCACCGATCTCCTCTTCACCGACGGTCTTCCCGAGATGGACGACGACACGGGCTACCGCGGCGCGGTGGCCGCCCGGGCCGCCGGCATCACCTACCGCCAGCTCGACTACTGGGCCCGCACCGAACTCGTGGTCCCGACCGTCCGCGGAGCGAGCGGTTCCGGCTCGCAGCGGCTGTACGGTTTCCGCGACATCCTCGTCCTGAAGCTCGTCAAGCGTCTGCTCGACACGGGCATCTCGCTGCAGCAGATCCGCACCGCGGTCGATCAGCTCCGTGCGGCCGGCATCCGCGATCTCGCGGGCACGACGCTGATGAGCGACGGCGCATCGGTCTACCTCTGCACGTCGAACGACGAGGTCATCGACCTCGTGAGCCGCGGCCAGGGCGTCTTCGGCATCGCCGTCGGCAAGGTGCTGCGCGAGGTCGAGTCGACGCTCGTCGACTTCGAGTCCGCGACCGAGGCTGTCGACGAACTCGCCGCCCGTCGCGCGGCCCGCACCGCCTGACAGCCCCCCCCTTACGTAAGACCCCCGGATGCCGCGGCATCCGGGGGTCTTACGTTTCCTCAGGCGTGAGGTGTCGATTTTTGTCGCCTGCAGGTCTCCGCAGGCGACAAAAATTGACCCCTCACGCGCGAGACGATCTCAGGACTGCGGAGCGTCGGAGGCCACCGGGATGCGGCCGGTGCGGACGATGCGGTCCAGCAGGGCGTCGAAGTCGGCGGCCAGCTCCTGCGCGGAGTCGCCGGGCCAGACGTGCAACGGCTTGGCCGCTCCCTGCGCCTGCTGCAGCGACGTGCGCTCGGGGAGCTGCGGGTTCAGCACGAGCGGCCCGAACATGTCGCGCAGCTCCTTGATGCGGAACTGGTGCTCGATCGACTGCGGACGCACGCGGTTGACCACGACGCCGAGCGGCTGGAGGCGCGGGGAGAGGCCGCGACGGATCTCCTCGATGGCGCGCAGGGCGCGGTCGGCTGCGGCGACCGAGAAGAGGCCCGGCTCGGTCACGACGATGACGCGATCGCTGGCGGCCCACGCCGTGCGGGTCAGCGCGTTCAGCGACGGCGCGCAGTCGATCAGCACGAGGTCGTACTCGGACTCGATCGTCGCGAGGGCCTCCTCGAGCTTCCAGACGTCGCGCACGCTCGGGTGCGGACCGTCGAAGTTGATGGCCGACGGGCTGCCGATGAGCACGTCGATCGTGCCGGGGTGGACCTTCGCCCATCCGCTGGAGGTGATCGCCTGACGGACGACCTTCTCCTTGGGGTTGGCCAGGACGTCGGCGATGTTCAGCCGGCCGGCGACCTGGATGTCCATACCGGTGGACACATCGGACTGCGGGTCGAGGTCGACGACGAGAGTGCGAACGCCACGTGCGAAGGCGGCGGAGGCCAGCCCGAGCGTCACGGTCGTCTTGCCGACCCCGCCTTTCAAAGAGCTGACGGAGAGTACGTGCACGAGCGTCTACGTTACCTTCCCCTAGGCTGTGAGCACATTCAGCTCCGCCGCATTGACGTGAGGGTGTGCATGTTCTCGAAAATCCTGGTCGCCAATCGCGGAGAGATCGCCATCCGCGCGTTCCGCGCCGCCTACGAGGTGGGAGCCCGCACCGTCGCGGTCTACCCCTACGAGGATCGCGCGTCGCTGCACCGACTGAAAGCCGACGAGGCGTACCAGATCGGGGAGCGCGGGCACCCGGTGCGCGCCTATCTCGACGTCGATGAGATCATCCGCGTCGCCCGCGAGTGCGGGGCGGATGCCATCTACCCCGGCTACGGATTCCTGTCGGAGAACCCCGAGCTGGCCGAGAAGGCTGCCGCGCACGGCATCACCTTCATCGGCCCGCCGGCCGACGTGCTCTCGATGGCCGGCAACAAGGTGACGGCGAAGGAGCACGCCGTCGCCGCCGGAGTGCCGGTGCTGCGCTCGACGGCGGCCTCCGACGACGTGGACGCGCTCGTCGCCCAGGCGGACGAGATCGGGTTCCCGCTCTTCGCGAAAGCCGTGGCCGGCGGCGGCGGGCGCGGCATGCGCCGCGTGGAGTCCCTCGGCGAACTCGCTCCGGCCCTGGCCGAGGCGATGCGCGAGGCGCAGAGCGCGTTCGGCGACCCGCGGATGTTCCTCGAGCAGGCCGTGCGGCGTCCGCGTCACGTCGAGGTGCAGATCTTGGCGGATGCCACGGGCGAGACGGTCCATCTCTTCGAGCGGGACTGCTCGGTGCAGCGCCGTCACCAGAAGGTGATCGAGATCGCGCCGGCCCCGAACCTCGACGACACCGTGCGCGCAGACCTGCACCGGTACGCCGTCGCGTTCGCGCGCTCGATCGGGTACCAGAACGCCGGCACCGTGGAGTTCCTGCTCGAGACGGCGGGACCCCGGACGGGCGAGGTCGTCTTCATCGAGATGAACCCGCGCATCCAGGTCGAGCACACCGTGACCGAGGAGGTCACGGACGTGGATCTCGTCCAGTCGCAGATGCGCATCGCCGCGGGCCAGACGCTCGCCGACCTCCAGCTCACGCAGGATCAGATCCGCCTCCGCGGTGCCGCGCTGCAGTGCCGCATCACGACGGAAGACCCCACGCAGGGTTTCCGTCCCGACACGGGCAAGATCACGACCTACCGCTCGCCCGGCGGCGCCGGGGTGCGCCTGGACGGCGGCACCACCGCGGCGGGGTCGCAGATCAGCCCCCACTTCGACTCGATGCTGTCCAAGCTCACGTGCCGCGGACGCGACTTCCCGGCCGCGGTCGCCCGTGCCCGTCGCGCACTCGCGGAGTTCCGCATCCGCGGCGTCTCGACGAACATCCCGTTCCTGCAGGCGGTGCTGGACGACCCCGCGTTCGTCGCGGGCGACCTCAGCACGTCCTTCATCGACGAGCGGCCCGAGCTGCTCCGCGGCCGCGAATCGAAGGACCGCGGCACGAAGGTGCTGTCGTGGCTCGTCGACACCACGGTCAACCGCCCCAACGGCGACAACCCGCTCTCCGTCGATCCGGGCATCAAGCTCCCCGTCATCGATCTCGCCGCCCCGGCTCCCGCCGGCTCGCGTCAGCGCCTCCGGGAGCTGGGTCCCGCGGGCTTCGCGCGGGCGCTGCGCGAGCAGACCGCCCTCGCCGTCACCGAGACGACGTTCCGCGACGCGCACCAGTCGCTCCTCGCGACGCGCGTGCGCACGCGCGACCTCGCGCGGGTCGCCCCCTACGTCGCCCGGCTCACCCCGCAGCTGCTGTCCGTGGAGGCGTGGGGCGGGGCGACCTACGACGTCGCCCTCCGTTTCCTCGGTGAAGACCCGTGGGAGCGTCTCGACGTGCTCCGTCAGGCTCTGCCGAACGTGGCCATCCAGATGCTCCTGCGCGGACGCAACACCGTCGGCTACACCCCGTACCCGACGGAGGTGACGGACGCGTTCGTCGCCGAGGCCGCGGCATCCGGGATCGACATCTTCCGGATCTTCGACGCGCTCAACGACGTCTCGCAGATGCGTCCCGCGATCGACGCGGTCCTGGCCACCGGCACCGCCGTCGCCGAGGTCGCCGTCTGCTACACCGGCGACCTGCTCGACCCGGGCGAAGACCTTTACACGCTCGACTACTACCTGCGTCTGGCCGAGCAGATCGTCGAGGCGGGCGCGCACATCCTCGCGGTCAAGGACATGGCGGGTCTCCTGCGTCCCGCCGCGGCGGCACGACTGGTGACGGCTCTGCGCGAGCGGTTCGACGTGCCGGTGCACGTCCACACGCACGACACCGCCGGCGGTCAGCTCGCGACCCTGCTGGCCGCCTCGGCGGCAGGGGCGGATGCCGTGGACGCGGCGGCCGCGCCCATGTCGGGCACCACGAGTCAGCCGTCCTTGTCGGCTCTCGTCGCCGCTCTCGCGCACACCGAGCGGGACACCGGTCTCGATCTCGCCGCGGTGTCCGGCCTCGAGCCGTACTGGGAGGCGGTGCGCCACCTGTACCGCCCGTTCGAGTCGGGTCTGCCCGGCCCCACCGGCCGCGTGTACCACCACGAGATCCCGGGCGGGCAGCTGTCGAATCTCCGCCAGCAGGCCATCGCTCTCGGTCTCGCCGACGACTTCGAGCTCATCGAGGACATGTACGCGGCGGCGAACCGCATCCTCGGTCGCGTCCCGAAGGTCACCCCCTCGTCCAAGGTCGTGGGAGACTTGGCGCTTCACCTGGCCGCGGTGAAGGCCGACCCGGACGACTTCGAGCGCAACCCGGAGAAGTACGATGTCCCCGATTCGGTGGTGTCGTTCATGGCGGGCGAGCTGGGCGACCTCCCCGGCGGCTGGCCCGAGCCGTTCCGCTCGAAGGTGCTCGCCGGTCGTGATGTGAAGCACGGGGTCACACCGCTCACGTCCGAGGACACCGCGGCCCTCGCCGGCGACGCGGCGACCCGACGCGCCCGACTGAACGCGCTGCTGTTCCCCGCTCCGACCCGCACGTTCCTCGAGACGCGGGCGGCCTACGGCGACCTCAGCGTGCTCGACACGGCCGACTACCTCTACGGTCTCCGTGCCGGCGAGGAGCACACGGTCGAGATCGAGCGCGGCGTGCAGTTGTTCGTCGGTCTCGAAGCCATCGGCGACGCGGACGACAAGGGCATGCGTACCGTCATGACCACCCTGAACGGCCAGCTGCGGCCGGTGTTCGTGCGGGACCGCTCGATCGACGTCCAGGCGCGCCAGGCCGAGAAGGCCGACACGTCCAAGCCCGGCCAGGTGGCCGCCCCGTTCTCCGGTGTGGTCACCCTGAAGGCCGCCGCGGGGGACCGCGTCGCCGCCGGGCAGGCGGTCGCCTCGATCGAGGCCATGAAGATGGAGGCGGCGATCACGAGCCCGGTCGACGGCGTCGTCGAGCGACTCACCGTCGCACCTACGCAGCAGGTGGAAGCGGGCGACCTTTTGCTCGTCGTCCGTCCCTCGCAGTAGCCTGAAAGGGGGCGCTGTTCGCGCCCTCTTTTTCTTTGGAGACGGCAGTGACCCCCGACCGCACCGACGAGACCCCCGACGACGGCGCCGAACACGGTGTCCTCGACGACAGCGGAAACCTCGACACCACCAGCATCAGCATCCTCGGCGAGCACATCGCGCAGGTCAACGTCGACCTGCCGGTGTCCGACGACGATGACGTCGACGACGACGTCGTCGAGGACGAGATGCCGGTCATCGACCCCGAGTCCCGCGCCTTCGAGGTCGTCGGCATCGTGCATGTGCCCGACGCCGACGAGCTCCCGCTTCTCACGCACGTTCCCGACCCCGAGGTCGCTGCTCCCGCGGACGACTCGGAGCTCGGCGAACCGCCGACCGGCGACATCGTCCTCGAGCCGCACGAGGGTCCCGCGGACGACGACGCCGAGGTCCACGAGGCCGAGATCGTCCACGAGGCCGAGATCGTCCACGACGACGACGACGTCGCAGCAGAGAAAGAAGCCTCGGTCGAGCCTCTCCCCGAGCGCGCGGAGGCGGATGCCGAAGCCGAGGACGCCTCGGGCGTGACGCCGGTGGACGAGGATGACGACGTCGAGGTGCTCTCCGTGGACGGAAGCGACGACGATCTCGACGCCGCCGAAGAGCAGCCGGTCGCCGCGGAGCCGGAGCCCGCGGTCGCGGACGCGGACAGCGCCCCGGAGGCCGCCGTCGACGAACCCCACGACCTCGCCGACGGCGACACGATCGAACCGCCGACCGCGCACGGGACGGATCAGGGGAGCGAGCAGCAGGCCGAGACCCGTGAGGACGAGCCCGGCGCCTCCGTCGTGGCGGAGCCCGCGACCGAGCAGGAGCCGGCCGCCGAGCCCGTCGCGGTGCACGAGCCCGAGTCGGTGGTGGAGCACGAGAGCGCCCTCGCCTCGGAGCCGGTCGCCGCGGAGCCGCAGCCCGAGCCCGTCGCCGTCGATTCGAAGGCCGCTTCCCCGGCCGCCACCGACGAGGGAGACGCCCCCGCGCCCTCCACCGGGCCCGTGCCCCGTACCCGCGCCGAACTGGCCGCCACGGGAGTGATCGGCACCGTTCCCCTCACACGTCGAGAGGTGCACCAGGCCGACGAGGCCGCGCGCGTCGGCCGTGTCCACGCGACCGAGCGGGTGCGCACACCGGGTGCCGACGTCACGCTGGCCTCCAAGCGCCTCGGCGAGATCGACGACACGCGCGAGAGCCCCGACCTCCTCACCGCCGACCGTCTTCTCGACCCGCGCCAGATCGCCCGGCCCGAGCCCGAGGGGCTGTGGCAGCAGCTGGTGTACTCGGTGTCTCGCCACCGCATCAACCTCGGTGACGGCCGTCGCGCCCGTGCTCGCAAGGACCTCGACCGTCGGATCGGCGCGCCGCTGGCGGGCGAGGCCCGTTTCGTCCCGGTCCTGTCGCGCAAGGGCGGTGTGGGGAAGACCACGGTCACCTCGCTCCTGGGCATGGCCCTCGCCGACGCGCGCGACGACCGTGTGATCGCCGTGGACGCCAACCCCGACCGCGGTACCCTCGCCGACCGTGTCGGTCGCGCCAACGGCCGTACCGTACGCGATCTCGTGCGCGCCCACGACGAGGTCGAGGGCTACAGCGACGTGTCGTCGATCGTCGCCCGCGACTCGACGCGTCTGGACGTGCTGGCATCCGATTCCGATCCCCGCGTCTCCGAGGCGTTCAGCGACGAGGACTACCGCCGGGTCGCCGACGTCGCCGCCCACTACTACTCGATCGTGCTCACGGACACCGGCACGGGAATCGTCCACTCCGTCATGGAGGCGACGCTCGAGCTCGCCGACTCGCTGGTCGTGGTGGCAGGGCTGTCCGTCGACGAGGCCCGCCTCGCCTCCGAGACGCTCACCTGGCTGGAGACCAACGGGTACGCCGAGCGCGTCCGCGGCGCCGTCGTCGTGCTGAACAACGCCCGGCCGGGCGTCCCGCTCGTGCGCGAGAGCGAGCTCGAGGCGCACTTCCGCAGCCGCGTCCGCGCCGTCATCCGGATGCCGTACGACAGCCATGTCGCCGCCGGGAGCGCGATCGCCTTCCGCGATCTGCAGCCGGCGACGCGGCAGGCCGCGCGCGAACTCGCCGCCGCCGTGGTGGAGGGACTCCGGACCCCGGCGGCCGTCGCATGACCGTCCGTCCCATCCGTCTCTTCGGCGACCCCGTCCTGCGCGCGCCCAGTGCGCCGATCGAGACGATCGACGACGGCATCCGGGCCCTCGTCCGCGACCTGGTCGACACGGTCGAGCCTCCGGGGCGCGCCGGTGTCGCCGCCCCGCAGATCGGTGTCGGCCTCCGGGCGTTCAGCTACAACATCGACGGCGACATCGGCTACGTGCTGAACCCCGTCCTCGTCGAGACGCGCGGCGAGCCGGAGCTGGTGGGGGAGGGATGCCTCTCCGTCCCCGGCATCTGGCACGAGGCCCTGCGCTACCCGTGGGCGAAGGTCGTCGGCATCGACCTCGAGGGTGACGAGGTCGTGCTCGAGGGCGAGGGCCTCCTCGCTCAAGCGTTGCAGCACGAGACCGACCACCTGGACGGCAAGCTCTACCTTTCCCGCCTGCCGGCCGAGAGCCGGCGGGAAGCGATGCGGCAGATCCGCGAGAGCGACTGGTTCTGACGCGTCTCCCCGACAACGGAACGGCCCGGCCCCTGTGTGGGGAGCCGGGCCGTTGCGTTTTCCGCGTCAGGGCAACGAGACGTTCGTGGTGTTGATCGGAACGGCGTAGATGTCCTCGATCGCGTCGGCGAAGTCGGAGACGATGACGTTGCGCTTGATGCTCATCTTCGGCGTGAGGTGACCGCTCGCCTCCGTCCACTCCGTGGGAAGGATCGTGAACTTGCGGATCGACTCCGCACGGGAGACGCGGGTATTCGCCCGGTCGATCGCCCCCTGCACCTCGGCGCGCACCTTCTCGTTCGTCGCCGCGTCGGCGAGCGACAGGTCGGCCGGAAGCCCGTTGTTCGCGAGCCAGGTCGGCAGCATCTCGGGGTCGAGGGTCACGAGCGCGGAGATGAACGGCTTGTGGTCGCCGACGACGACGACCTGACCGACGATCGGGTTGGCGCGGATGGGGTCCTCGAGCGCGGCGGGGGCGACGTTCTTGCCGCCGGCCGTGACGATGATCTCCTTCTTGCGGCCCGTGATCGAGAGGAAGCCGTCGGCGTCGAACGCTCCGATGTCGCCGGTCTTGAACCATTCGCCGTCGAACGCCTCGGCGGTGGCCTCGGGGTTGCGCCAGTATTCGGCGAACACGTTGATGCCGCGCACCTGGATCTCGCCGTCGTCCGCGAGGCGCACGCCCACGCCCGGCAGGACGGGGCCCACGGTGCCGATCTTCGACTTCGTCGCCAGGTTCACGGTCGCGGGAGCCGTCGTCTCGGTGAGGCCGTAGCCCTCGAGGATGACCACGCCGAGGCTGCGGAAGAAGTGCCCCAGTCGCGGGCCGAGGGGAGCCGAGCCCGAGACGGCGTAGACGATGCGCCCGCCCATGGCGGCGCGGAGCTTCGAGTACACCAGCCGATCGAACAGGGCGAACTTGATCTTCAGCAGGAGGGGGATCGACTTGCCCTGCTGCTCGCGCTCGGAATGCTCGATGGCCGCCGCGGCGGCGGCGCGGAAGATCTTGCCCTTGCCGCCGGCTTCGGCCTTCTGCTCGGCCGAGTTGTAGACCTTCTCGAACACGCGCGGAACGGCAAGGAGGAAGGTCGGCTGGAAGGATCCGAGCGCGGGGAGCAACTGCTTGGTGTCGGGCTGGTGGCCCGTCTTCACGCCGGCGTGCACGTTCAGCAGGGAGATGAAGCGGGCGAACACGTGCGCGGTGGTGATGAACAGCAGAGTGGAGGCGCCGGGCGTCTCGACGACCTCGTGCAGCGCCTTGGCGGAGTTGCGGGCGAGCTCGACGAAGTTGCCGTGCGTGAGCACGCAGCCCTTCGGGCGACCGGTCGAGCCCGAGGTGTAGATCAGCGTCGCGATGTCGGAGCTGTTGGCGATCGTGCGGCGACGGGCGATCTCGGCATCCTCGACGTCCTTCCCGCGCGAGACGAGCGCATCCAGGTCGCCGGCGTGCATGGCCCACACCTCGCGCACCAGCGGGAGGTCGCTGCGCACCTCGTCGAGGCGCTGCGCGTGTTCGGGGGACTCCACGATCGCGGCGGTCGCGCCGGAGTCGGAGAGGATCCACGAGATCTGCGTGGGCGAACTCGTCTCGTACACGGGCACCATGACGGCGCCGGCGTAGAAGAGCGCGAAGTCCACGAGCGTCCAGTCGTAGGTCGTGCGCGCGATGAACCCGACCTTCTCGCCGGGTTGGATGCCGGCGGCGACGAAACCCTTCGCGAGGGCGACGACCTGCTGCTCGAAGTCGCGGGCGGAGACGTCGCGCCAGCCGGAGCCGTCGGGAACGGCGAACAGCGCCCGGTCGGGCGTCGCCGCCACCCGGTCGGCGAGCAGGTCGGACGCGTTCGCGGACGGGTCGGCGGGAACGACGGGAGGAAGGTCGAACTGGATCACGGCAACTCCTTTGTGTACCGGAAAGAAGGTCGATCGGTCCGTCGAGTCTAGTCGTACGCCGCCGCCGCCCTCGGCGGCCCCGGCGGTGTCGGCGCGGTTCCGCGCTGATGACTAGACTGCTGCGGGCCGAGCCGCGGGGCTTGCCGGGAGGGGAGCGCGGTGCGCAACATCGGTATCGACATCGGCGGCACGAAGATCGCCGGGGGCGTGGTCGACGAGGACGGCACGATCGTCGAGAAGCTCCGGGTGGACACCCCGATCGATCCCGCCGCGCTCGTGGATGCCGTCGTCGACATGGCCGATCACCTCCGCCGCTCGTACGAGGTGCACGCCATCGGCGTCGCCGCGGCCGGGTTCATCAGCCGCGACCGCAGCACCGTCATCTACGCCCCGAACATCGACTGGCGCGACGAGCCGTTGCGCGCCCGCCTCGAGGGGCGCCTGGACACGCCGGTGACGATCGAGAACGACGCCAACGCCGCCGGGTGGGGCGAGTACCGTTTCGGCGCCGGTCAGGGCGTCCGCGACATGGTCATGCTCACCATGGGCACCGGCGTCGGCGGGGCCGTCGTCTCCGACGGCGAGCTGTTCCGCGGCGGCCACGGCATCGGCGCCGAGCTCGGCCACCTGCGCTTCGTCCGCGGCGGGCACCCGTGCGGATGCGGACAGAACGGATGCCTCGAGCAGTACGCCTCCGGCCGCGCGCTGCAGCGCGAGGCCAACGCGATCGCCGACGAGGGCGGCATCGGGGCGGCCCTGGCCGCCGTCCGTGCGGAGAAGGGGGCGATCCCGGGGCCTGCGGTCTCGCGCCTGGTGCTCGCCGGCGACGCCGGTGCGCTCGAGGCGCTGCGGCGGGTGGCGACGGCCCTCGGCGAGGCGTGCGGTGGTTTCCAGGCGGTCCTCGACCCCGAGCTGTTCGTGATCGGCGGCGGAGTGGCGCAGCTGGGCACCGACCTGCTCGTGCCGGTGAAGCTCGCGTACGAGACCTCTCTCCCGGGGTACGGTGAACGTCCGGTGGCGGAATTCACCATCGCGCGGCTGGGCAACGACGCCGGTCTCATCGGGGTCGCCGACCTCGCCGGGAAGGAGCGCTGACGATGTTCTACTGGCTCATGAAGTACGTGGTCATCGGACCGGTCATCAAGGCCGTGTTCCGTCCGTGGATCGTGGGCCGACGGAACATCCCCGGCGACGGCGCGGCGATCCTCGCCAGCAACCACCTGTCGTTCTCGGACTCGATCTTCCTCCCGCTCATGATCGACCGGCGCATGGCCTTCCTCGCCAAGAGCGACTACTTCACGGGGCGCGGCCTGAAGGGCTGGGCGACGCGCCTGTTCTTCACGGCGACGGGGCAGCTTCCGATCGACCGCTCGGGCGGCAAGGCCTCCGAGGCCTCGCTGAACACGGGCCTCGGCGTCCTGGGCCGCGGCGAGCTCCTCGGGATCTACCCCGAGGGCACCCGCAGCCCCGACGGAACCCTGTACCGCGGACGCACGGGGATCGCGCGCATGGCGCTCGAAGCGCGCGTGCCCGTCATCCCCGTCGTGATGGTCGACACCGGTGCGGTCATGCCGATCGGCCAGCGACTGCCGCGCGTCGGGCGGGTGGGGATCGTCATCGGCGAACCGCTCGACTTCTCGCGGTTCGAGGGGATGGAGAGCGATCGCTACATCCTCCGCTCGGTCACGGACGAGATCATGGTGGCCCTGCAACGGCTCGGCGAGCAGCGGTACGAGGACGTGTACGCCTCCACGGTGAAGGACCGTCTGGCCAGTGCGCAGGCGGCGAAGGCGCCGTCGGCCCGCCACTAGACTTCAGGGGTGAATCAGCAGCTCCACGACCTCGACCACTGGCGGACCCTGCCCATCAAGCAGCAGCCCCAGTGGTATGACGAGGCCGCGGTGGCCGCGGCATCCGCCGAACTGGCCACCCTTCCGCCGCTCGTCTTCGCCGGCGAAGTCGACATCCTCCGCGACCGTCTGGCCCGGGCCGCCGCCGGCCAGGCCTTCCTCCTCCAGGGCGGTGACTGCGCCGAGACCTTCGCCGGTGCCACCGCGGAGCAGATCCGCAACCGCATCAAGACGGTGCTGCAGATGGCGGTCGTCCTCACCTACGGCGCGTCGATGCCCGTGGTGAAGATGGGCCGGATGGCGGGGCAGTTCGCCAAGCCCCGCTCCAGCGACACCGAGACCCGCGGCGACGTGACCCTCCCCGCCTACCGCGGCGACATCGTCAACGGGTACGACTTCACCGAGGAGTCCCGCAAGGCCGATCCCGCGCGCCTGCTGAAGGGGTACCACACCGCCGCCTCGACGCTGAACCTGATCCGCGCGTTCACGCAGGGCGGCTTCGCCGACCTCCGCGAGGTGCACAGCTGGAACAAGGGCTTCGCGTCCAACCCCGCTAACCAGGCCTACGAGAGCATGGCGGCCGAGATCGACCGTGCGATCAAGTTCATGGAGGCCGCCGGCGCGGACTTCGACGAGCTGACGCGCGTGGAGTTCTACACCGGCCACGAGGGTCTGCTCATGGACTACGAGCGCCCGATGACCCGCATCGACTCGCGTACGGGCCTGGCGTACAACACCTCGTCGCACTTCCAGTGGATCGGCGAGCGCACCCGCGAGCTCGACGGCGCGCACGTCGACTACTTCTCGAAGATCCGCAACCCCATCGGGGTCAAGCTGGGCCCGACGACGACGCCCGAGACGGCGCTCGCCCTCATCGACAAGCTCGACCCCGAGCGCGAGCCCGGTCGGCTCACGTTCATCACGCGCATGGGCGCGGGCAAGATCCGCGATGCCCTGCCGCCGCTGCTCGAGGCCGTGCGCGCGTCGGGCGCGACGCCCCTGTGGGTCACCGACCCGATGCACGGCAACGGCATCACCACGCCGACGGGGTACAAGACGCGGCGCTTCGACGACGTCGTCGACGAGGTGCGCGGGTTCTTCGAGGCGCACCGCTCCGTGGGCACGCACCCCGGTGGCATCCACGTCGAACTCACCGGAGACGACGTCACCGAGTGCCTCGGCGGCTCGGAGCAGATCGACGAGGCCACCCTCGCGACGCGCTACGAGAGCCTGTGCGATCCGCGTCTGAACCACCGTCAGAGCCTCGAGCTCGCGTTCCTCGTGGCCGAGGAGCTCGAGAACCGCTGACCCGGCTGCACGACAGACGCCCCCGATCCGTGTGATCGGGGGCGTTTCTCGTGCGGTGAGGGCTACAGCGTGGGCGTCAGCGTGACGGTGCTGCCCTGTGGCGCATTCGTTCCCGCCTTGGGGTTGGTCGAACGGACCTTGTAGATGTCCCAGTACTTGAAGCCGAGGGGGAGCGTGCCGTCGTCGATCCCGGCGTTGACCTCGAAGCCCAGGCCTTGCAGCGTGGTGACGGCCTCGCGGATCGTCATCCCGACGACGTTCTCGGGGATCTGCACCGGTCGGGGCCCGATCGACACGCGGAGGGTGACGGTGTCATTCGGGCGCCAATTGCCGCCGCCGTCGCGATCGCCGATGCCGATGACCGTGCCCGACGGAACGGAGTTGTTGTACTCCTCGGACGTGGTGGTCTGCAGCTGCGCGTCGCTCATCGCCCGCTCGGCCTGCGCGGTGGTGAGCCCCACCACGTCGGGGATCGGGCCCAGCGACGTCACGAGCGCGGCCGCATCGCCCTCGAGCACAGTGCAGCCCTGGGTGCAGTCGATCGCCTCGCCACCGGCGCGCGGGGTGATGCTGACCCCGAGCACGGTTCCCGCCCCCGCGTCCGTGAACTCCGACGTCGTGCCGGACACTCCGATGTAGGCCGACTCGAGGATGCCGTTGACCTCGTCCGTCCCCTTGCCGGCGAGGGCGGGAAGGTCGTGCGAGGCCGGGCCGATCGAGACGAAGACCGTGACCACGGTGCCTTTGTCGAGTCGGACGTCGACCTCGGGGTCGGACCCGACCGTGGTGCCCGCCGGGATCTCCCGATCGTTGACCTCCTGCGCCTGGGCGCCGAGCTGCTCCTGCGTCAGCAGGGCCTCGGCCTGGGCGAAGCTCATCCGCGAGACGTCGGGCACGGCCACGAGCGATCCCGGACCGGACCCGAACCACCACCCGGCGGTCGCGGCGCCGGCGGCGAGCATCAGCACGAGCGCGAAGAGCCAGATGCCGCGCGTGGTGCGGCGACGCGTGCGCTGGCTCAAGCGCGTGGCGTTGTCGACGTCGTCCTGCGGGGTGGACGGCACGACCGCGGTCTGCGGCAGCACCTTGGTCAGTTCGCGGGACTCCTCGGCGCTGGCCGCCACGGTGCCGACGGCGACGGCCCGCGCCACCTGCGGCGCGAGGCCCAACTCCTTCTCGATGTCGCGCAGTCGGGCGAGCATCGTCCCCGCGTCGAGCGGGCGCTCGGCGGGCTCGCGCTCGGTGGCCCACAGGACCAGCTCGTCGAGCTGCTCGGGGACTCCCGGGTTCTTCGCGCTCGGGCGCGGAACCGAGTCCGTGGCGTGCTGATACGCGATCTGCATCGGCTGCTCGCCCTTGTAGGGCTGCTCGCCGACGAGCATCTCGTAGAGCACGATGCCGAGCGAGTAGATGTCGCTGCGCGCGTCCGCGGTGCCGCGCGTGACGAGTTCGGGCGCCAGATACGCGATCGTGCCCATCAGCTGCGCACCGCTGGCGGTGTTGGCGGTGGTGGCGCGGGCGAGTCCGAAGTCGCCGATCTTGATCCGGCCGTCCTCGGCCAGCAGGACGTTCTCGGGCTTGACGTCGCGGTGGACGATGCCGGCGCGATGGGCGGCCGCGAGGCCGGAGAGGATGGCATCCATGATCGTCAGGGTCTGATCGACCGTGAGGCGCTTGTGCTCGCGTAGGAGCTCGCGCAGCGTGATCCCGGGCAGGTACTCCATGACGAGGTACGCCATGTCGCCGTCCTGGCCCTGGTCGAAGACGTTGACGACGTGCGGGTCGGACAGTCGCGCAGCCGACCGCGCCTCCTGAATGAAGCGGCTCTGGAACACGGTGTCGTCGCTGAGATGGCCGTGCATGACCTTCAGCGCGACCCGGCGCTCGAGCCGCAGGTCGGTCGCGACGTACACGGTCGCCATGCCGCCGCGCGCGATGCGCGCGCGCACCCGGTACCGGCCGTCGACGAGACGGCCGATCAGCGGGTCGGCCTGCTGACTCGTGCTCACGGGACGAGTCTACGGAGCGCCCCCTGGGAGCCCGGGGAGCGGCTCACCTTCGCATCAGCCGAGAACCGCGATCCAGGCGGTCGCCGGCGACTCCCACTGCGCGTAGCGATCGGGGTACGCCGAGATCTGCACCGCCTGCGCGGCGTCGGCGTAGGCCATGCCCTCCCATCCGGGGATGTCGAGCAGGCCGCGGGTCGCCGAGCCGTTGGGGTCGCCCGCGCCACCGTAGAAGACGCGCGTCGCGCGTTCGCGGTCGAGGATCTGATCGGGCGCTCCCCAGCCGCTGCTCGGTCGCTGCTGGAACAGGCCCAGCGAGTCGCGGTCGCCCCAGTCGAGGTTGCGGAGCCACGATTCCTGCATGGCGGTGCCGAGGGCGATCGCGATGCCGCGGTCCGAGACGCCCAGCTCCCGGCCGATACGGATGATGAGCCGGGCGTTGTCGGCCTGTTCGGCGTCGAGTCCGGGCGCCGTCGCCGGACCCGCGGATGCCGCGACCCCGGTCGCCGCGGCGGATTCGGCCGAGGGGATCTGGAGCGTCTCGCCCGGGTAGATGATCGACGCGCGGGTCAGGCCGTTCGCCGCCAGGACCGCGTCGGTGGAGACGCCGTTGGCGGCGGCGATGGCCGATACGGTGTCGCCCGGGCGCACCTCGTGCGTGCGCCCGCTCGGCGCGGGAGCAGGGGGTGCCTCCGTGGTCGCCGGCGGGGGAGGCGCCGGTGCGGCGGGGACCAGCGCGAGCACCTGTCCCGGCCGGATGATGCTGCCCGCCTCGAGGCCGTTCGCCGCGAGGACGGCGGCGGTGTCCAGCCCGTGCGCGCGGGCGATCGCCCAGACCGTGTCGCCGGCCTGCACGGTGTACGACACCGGGGGTGCTGCGCTCGCGCGGACGGGGGAGCCGAGCGTCGCGGGTGCGGGGGGTACGGCGGACAGGGCGGGCGCCGGCGGGGCGGCGTGCGCCGCGTTCTCGCCGGAGAGGGCGAGCGCGATCGTGCCGGCCACGGCTGCGGGCCAGACGGTCAGGCCGCGCGGGCGCGCGGGCAGGGGAGGGAGTCGTCGCATGGTGGGGGATCCGTTCTTCCGACTGCCCGCCACCGTCGCACGCGACGTGACGGATGTCAACGCATGAGGTTGTTGTGACGGGTGTGACGGATGCGGTTCGCGTGCTCGTTCCCGGGCCGGGATGAGATAGTGGCAGGGTGACCGACACGCCCCGCTTCGCGACTGAATGGCTGACCCTTCCCGACCTCGTCGAGGTGCTCGGGGAGCCTCTCGGGCGCGTCCGCCGACTGCTGGACGACAACTACCTGGTGGGCACGCGACGCGACGGCGTCCTGCGGGTGCCGGCGGTGTTCATCGTCGACGGTCGCCCGCTGCCGTCGCTGCGCGGCACGATCATCGTGCTCCACGACGTCGGGTTCGACGCCGACGAGACCATCGACTGGCTCTTCGCGCCGGAGGAGACCATCGGAGTCGCTCCGATCGAAGCGCTCCTGGCTGGACGCAAGAGCGAAGTGCGCCGCGTGGCGGCCGCGCTGGCCTGATCCCGATCCGTCGACCGCGTCAGGACGTGCGACGCGTCGCGGCGCGGGCGAGTTCCCGGAGCTCCGCGACGGCTTCCCGGCCCAGGTGCGCCCCGTCGAGAGCGGCTTCGGCCTGACGCTCGTACTCGGCGATGAGCTCCTCGGTGCGTTCGAGCGCACCCGTGTCCACGATCGTCTGCTGCAGGTCGCCGATGCGCCCGGCATCCAGGGTCCGGTCCCCGAGCAGGGCGTCGAGCTGCGCGCGGCGCTCGACGGACAGCGCCTGGCGGGCGTACGCGACGAGGACGGTGCGCTTGCCTTCGCGCAGATCGTCGCCCGAGGGCTTGCCGGTCACCGCGCTGTCGCCGAACACTCCCAGGACGTCGTCGCGCAGCTGGAACGCCATGCCGATGTCGTGCCCGAACCGTCCGAGCGCGTCGAGCTGGGCGTCGTCGGCGCCCGCGAGAGCGGCTCCGATCTGCAGCGGTTTCTGGATGCTGTAACGCGCCGACTTGTAGGACGCGACGCGCAGCGCACGATCGGCGTGGTCGTCGTCGTCGTGGACGGCGTACGCGGACTCCTCCGCGACGTCGAGGAACTGCCCGATAGTGACATCCCGACGCATGTCCGCGTACTGTCGCCGGGTCGCCGGGGCCGTGGCGAGGTCGGCGAGGGATTCCTCGAGCAGGTCGTCGCTCCATGCGACGAGCAGGTCGCCCAGCAGGATCGCCGCGGAACGGCCGAATGCCTCGGGATCGCCGGCCCAGTGCGCGTCGACATGGGCGGCCTGCAGGGCACGATGCGCCGCGGGCTGTCCACGCCGCGTGTCCGAATTGTCGATCAGGTCGTCGTGGACGAGGGCCGCCGCCTGGAACACCTCGAGGGCCGCCGCGACTCCGACGGCGGCGGTGTCCGGAGCCGTCGTGGCGCCCGAGGAGACCTCGTCGACGGCACGGCGACCGGTCAGCAGGAAGCGGGCGCGCAGGCGCTTGCCGCCCCGAAGGGCAGAGGCCCCGGCGCGGGCCATCTTCTCGGCCTCGGACCCCAGCGCGGAGGCGTACGATATCTGTTCAGACACGAACTTGTCGAGTCGCTGAGAAACGGCTTCGATCGGTTCCGGGGAGGTCGACACGGGCCTAGCCTAGTGATCCACGCCCCGCGTAGAATCGAACGTACTGAGCAATAGAGGGGGACGCATGCCACTCTCCGAACAGGAGCAGCGTCTGCTGGACGAGATGGAACGCCATCTCATGAGTAACGACGCCGACGTCGTCACCGCTCCGAGTCGCGCGCTCAGTTATCGCAACATCGTCCTCGGATCGATCCTCGTGCTCGCCGGTCTCGGCGCCCTCATCGCGGGCGTCTCGATCGGGTTCAACACGGGCGTCCTCGGTATCGCGGTGGGTGTGGTCGGCTTCCTGGTGATGGTCGGCGGCGTGGTCTTCGCCGTCACTCCCACGCGCAGCTCTTCGCGACTCCCGTCGGCCCGCGCCGCCTCGGGTGCGCGTGCCCCCCGCGCGTCGGGTGCCTCCTTCATGGATCGCATGAACGATCGGTGGGACCGCCGCAACGAAGGGCACTGACCCTCCTCCTCGCTTCACCTGAACACCGGCTCTTCGGAGCCGGTGTTTTTTTGCGTCCGCGGTGACCGCCGCGAGCGGCGTGAGAATCGCTCCCTTTCCCTCCACTCGGGGGCCCGCTCGTGTCGCGCGCGATCGGATGCCGCGGATCGACGCGGATGTCGGACCCCGCCGTCGAGCGGGGCAAGACCATACACGTCATGGATTCCCCGCGGAAGACCCGCATTTTGATGGCGAAGTGGAGGGCAGTGGAGTAAAGTGGGGGAAACTTCGCAGGCCGGACGAAGGGGGTGGACGCCCGAATGCTGCTCGGCACGCACACTCCCAAGCTCGACGACAAAGGGCGCGTCATCCTGCCCGCGAAGTTCCGTGACGATCTCGGAGCCGGAGTGGTGATCACCCGGGGGCAGGACCGCTGCCTCTACGTGTTCAGCACCGAGGAGTTCGAGCGCGTGCACGAGCGGATCCGCGAGGCTCCGCTCAGCAACAAGCAGGCCCGCGACTTCCTGCGCATGTTCCTCTCCGGGGCCAGCGCGGAGAAGCCCGACGGGCAGAACCGCATCACCGTCCCCCCGGCGCTGCGCGCGTACGCCGGCCTCGATCGGGAATTGGTCGTCACCGGTGTCGGCGCCCACGCCGAGATCTGGGACGCCACGGCCTGGAACGCCTACGCCGAGAGCAATGAAGAGACCTACGCCGAGATGGAGCAGGAGGTGATCCCGGGACTGTTCTGATCGCGGGCTGTGATTCCCAGCCGCACGCCCTGACGCACTTCCCCGGCGCCAGGTCGAGCGGATGGGGATCAGAGCCCGCGACCTCCCCCCGTCATCATGGACATCCGCGACATTCACACCCCCGTCCTGCTCGAGCGCTGCGCCGAGCTGCTCGGCCCGGCCCTCCAGCGCGAGGGAGCCGTCTTCGTCGATGCCACCCTCGGTATGGGCGGCCACTCCGAAGCGTTCCTCGAGCGGTTCCCGACCGCCCGTCTGATCGGCCTGGACCGCGACACCGACGCCCTGCGCATCGCGGGGGAGCGGCTGGCCCGGTTCGAAGGCCGTACGACGTTCGTGCACACCGTCTACGACGGCATCGCGGATGCCGTGGCCTCGGCGGGCGTCGACAAGGTCGACGGCATCCTGTTCGACCTGGGGGTGTCCTCGCTCCAGCTCGACGAAGCCGCGCGCGGGTTCGCCTACGCGCAGGACGCCCCGCTGGACATGCGCATGGACCAGACCTCCGGCGTCACCGCCGCCGAGGTGCTCGCGACGTACGGCGAGGGCGACCTCCGCCGCATCTTCGAGCGCTACGGGGAAGAGAAACTGGCGGGGCGCTACGCCCGGGCGATCATCGCCGCGCGGCAGCAGGCGCCGCTGGAGCGTTCGGGCCAGTTGGTCGACGTGCTCCAGGCGGCGACGCCGGCCGCGGTGCTGCGGGAACGGCATCCCGCCAAACGCGTCTTCCAGGCCCTGCGCATCGAGGTCAACGCCGAACTGTCGGTGCTCGAACGCGCGATCCCGGCGGCCCTGAGCGTCCTCGGCGTCGGGGGGCGCATCGTCGTGCTGTCCTACCAGTCGCTCGAGGACCGCCTGGTCAAGCGGGTGTTCGCCGAGGCGTCGGCATCCACCGCTCCTCGCGGCCTGCCGGTCGAACTCCCCGAGCACGCCCCCAAGTTCCGGCTGCTCGTGCGCGGCGCCGAACTCGCCGGCGATGAAGAACGCGCCGCCAACCCGCGTGCCACCCCCGTGCGTCTGCGTGCGGCCGAGAGGATCCAGGAGGACGCATGAGCGCTCCCCAGACCATCGACGCGGCGTTCCTTCCGGAGTTCCCCGTCCCCGTCCGCGAGCCCCGACGGCTCCACGCGGTCGACGCGCCCGCGCGTCGACGTGTGCCGCGACGCGCCTTCGGCGTCATCGCGGTGCTCGGCGCGGTCCTGATCGCGCTCGTGCAGATGGGGCTGTCGATCCTCACCACGCAGAGCTCGTTCGAGATCTCGTCGCTCACCCAGCAGCAGCGGGACCTCACATACCAGAAGCAGATCCTCTACGACGAGGTCGCCGGGCTGAACTCGCCCCAGTACCTCGCCGCGAACGCCGCCGCGCTCGGGATGGTGATCGACGAGACGCCGACCTACCTGCGACTGAGCGACGGTGCCGTCATCGGCGCCGGCAAGCCCGCCGAGGGCGCGTCCTCCGTGGACGCCATCGGTCGCGGGTCCGTTCGCAACGCCCTCATCGCGGGGGTCCCCCTCGTGACCGACCCGCAGCAGGCCGCGGGGCCCGCGACCGACGCCACGACCGACGCCACGACCGCTGACGCGGCCACCGATGCGACGGCTCCGGCGACCGGATCCGCGACACCCCCGCCGATCAGCGACGGTCTGCCGACGCCCGCGACACGATAAGCCCATGACGACGACGCTTTCCCGCTCCCCGCGACGTCGCACGGTGGTGGCCCTCTCGGTCGTGCTGATCGTGCTCATCGCCTTCGTCGTCCGACTGGTCGACATCCAGGTCGTGAACGCCCGCGAGCACGTGGACGAATCGCTGGCCATGGGCCTGCAGAACTCCCGCGTCGAGTACGCCTCGCGGGGGTCCATCGTCGACGAGAACGGCGTCACGCTCGCGTCGAGCGTGCACCGCTACGACGTCCAGGTCGACCCGATGCTCGCCGCTCAGGGGCTGGTCTCCCGCGACGACGACGGCACGACCCGCGTCGAGGCCACGTGGCCCGACCTGGCCGCGAAGATCGCCGACGTCCTCGGTGAGGATCCCGCGGCGGTCGAGAAGGTCGTGACGGATGCCGTGGCCGCCGACCCCGCCTCGCGCTACGCGATCATCGCGAAGGACGTCTCCACCGAGCAGTACCGAGGTCTCGCCGACCTCGGGCTGCCGTTCCTGGTGTTCCCGCCCAAGGCGGGGCGGGTGTATCCCGACGGCGCGGTCGGCGGCAACCTGCTCGGGTTCGTCGGCGGCGACGGGCAGGCGCTCGCCGGGCTCGAACTCGCCGACGATTCCTGCCTCGCCTCCCAGGACGGCAAGGTCGTGTTCCAGCAGGGCCGCGACGGCGTCGTGCTGCCCGGCACCGAGGTGCAGACCGAGCCCGCCGTCGACGGCGGAACCCTCAAGCTCACGATCGACCGCGATCTGCAGTGGTACATGGGCCAGCTCATCGCCGAGCAGGTGCAGAACACCGGCGCGGTCCGCGGCGCGATCACCGTTGTCGAGGCCAAGACGGGCAAGGTCCGGGCCCTCGCCGAGTACCCGACCGTCGACCCCAACGATCCGACCGCGACTCCTGAGGACGAGCGCGGCAGCTGGACGTTCACCGATCCCGTCGAGCCGGGCTCGACGTTCAAGGCGCTCACCGCGGCGATCGGACTGGACAGCGGGTCGTTCGCCGAGGGGACCACCGTCACGGCATCCTCGAGCGAGACGCTCCGCGGCGGCGCCCGGGTCACCGACGCCTTCGCTCACGGCGCGAACAACTACACCTTGACCGGCGTGCTCATCGACTCCTCGAACGTCGGCATCTCCAAGTTCGCCGAGATGATCCCCGCCCAGACGCGCTTCGACTACCTGCAGAAGTTCGGCATCGGCTCGACCACGGCGATCGACTTCCCGGGCGAGTCCGCCGGCATCCTGCATCCCGTGGGCGACTGGGGTGACCAGACGTTCTACAACACCGCGTTCGGTCAGGGCCTCGCCGTGACCATCCCGCAGCTCGTCAGCGCCTACCAGACGATTGCGAACGGGGGAGTGCGCGTGCCGCTCTCGCTCGTGGAGAGCTGCACGGCCGCGGACGGCACCGTCACCGACGTGCCCTCGACCGAGGGCCAGCGCGTCGTGTCGGCCGACACCGCCACGAAGGTGTCGCAGATGCTCGAGAACGTCGCGACGCAGGGCACCCTCGCGTCCCAGGTGAGCATCCCCGGGTACCGCGTCGCGATCAAGACCGGTACCGGTGAGAAGACCGACCCCGCCACCGGTGCGTACAAGCCCGACGCCTACTTCACCACCATGATCGGCTTCGCGCCCGCCGACGACCCGCAGTACATCGTCTCGGTCAACCTCGACGAACCGCGGACGGTAAAGTCGTCTGCGGCCACGGCCCCCGCCTTCCAGAAGGCACTCACCCAGGTGCTCAAGAACTACCGGGTGATCCCGTCCGGAACCACTTCCCCCGAACTGCCCAAGTTCGGCTGACACGCCGGATGCCGGTCTCCTCCCGACACGGAAAGGGCGTCCGTACACAGCAATGATCTCCACCAGCCTCTCCCACATCGCCTCCGTGCTCGGCGGCCGCCTCGTGCTCCGCGGCGACGACACCCCCGAGACCACCGTCAGCGGACTGGTCGACACCGATTCGCGGCTCATCGAACCCGGCGGGATCTTCGTCGCCAAGCCCGGCGAGACCACCGACGGCCACCTCTTCGTCCCCGCCGCGATCGAGCGGGGCGCGGTGCTGGCCCTGGTCGAACGCGAGCTCGACCAGCCGGTCAGTCAGGTCGTCGTGCCGGATGTCGTCGAGGCCCTGGGCGAGCTCGCCCGCGACGTCGTCGCGCGCGTGCGCGCCACCGGGAACCTCCGCATCGTCGGCATCACCGGCTCCAACGGCAAGACGACGACGAAGAACCTCCTCGCGCGCATCCTCGAGGACGAGGGCTCCACCGTCGCTCCGCGCGCCTCGTTCAACAACGAGGTCGGCGCGCCGTTGACGATGCTGCGCGTCACCGACGACACGCGCTTCCTCGTGAGCGAGTTCGGTGCGAGCGCTCCGGGCGCCATCGCCCGGCTCGCCGGTCTCGTCCCCCCCGATATCGGGGTGGTGCTCATGGTGGGCATGGCGCACGCCGGCGGCTTCGGCGGAATCGAATCGACCTTCCACGCCAAAAGCGAACTCGTGCGCGCGACCCGCGAGGGCGGCCTCGCCGTGCTCAACGCGGACGATCCGCGCGTCGCCGCGATGGAGCCCCTCGCCCGCGAACGCGGCCAGGAGGTGCGCTGGTTCGGTCGGGGCGAGCGGGCTCAGGTGCGTGCCCTCGACGTCGAGGTCTCGGCATCCGGCGCGCGCGCTCAGCTGGTCGTCGACGGCGAGGAGCACACGCTCGAGCTGCGGGTCCTGGGCGAGCACCACGTCATGAACGCCCTCGCCGCGATCGCCGCCGCCACGGCGCTGGGCGTCACGGCGGAGGAGGCGATCGCGCGCCTGTCGACCGTCGAGCTCGCCGAGCGGTGGCGCATGCAGCCCCTCGGGTCCGAGCGCGTACGCATCATCAACGACGCCTACAACGCCAGCCCAGACTCGATGTCCGCGGCTCTGCGCACGCTCGCCCAGATCACCGGGCCCGATGAGCGCACGGTCGCGGTGCTCGGCGCGATGAGCGAGCTCGGCGAGTACGCCGACGAGGAGCACGACCGCGTCGGTCTGCTGGCGGTGCGTCTGCGCATCCAGCGGATCGTCGTCATCGGACAGGACGCTCGACGCATGTACCTCGAGGCGATCTCCCAGGGATCCTGGGACGGCGAGGCCGTCTTCTTCGCGGATGCCGACGCGGCCTACGACTACCTCCGGGACGAGCTCCGCGACGGCGATCGCGTGCTGGTGAAGTCCTCCAACTCCGCAGGGCTCCGGTTCCTCGGCGACCGTCTGGGAGAATCGTTCGCGTGAGATCACTTCTGACATCGGCGGGGATCTCTCTGGCCTTCACGCTCTTCCTCACTCCGGTGTTCCTGCGGGGCTTCCGGAAGTGGGGCTGGGGACAGGTCATCCGCACGCCCGAGAACGTGCACAACCCCTCGCACGGGGCCAAGCGCGGCACGCCCACGATGGGCGGCACGATCTTCATCCTCGGCACCATCGTCGGCTACCTCATCGGGGCGTACGCGGGCAACAACCCGCCGACCGTGTCGGGCCTGCTGGTGCTGTGGCTCATGCTGGGCTTCGGAGTCGTCGGATTCATCGACGACTACATGAAGGTCCGGTTCCAGAACAGCCTGGGGCTCTCAGGGTGGCGCAAGATCGCCGGGCAGGTCATCGTCACCGTCCCGTTCGCGATCGTCGCCCTCAACTTCCCCAACGCCTTCGGGCAGACGCCCGCGTCGCAGTACGTCTCGATCTTCCGTGACATCCAGGTGCTCTCGCTCTTCGCGCTGGGTCCGATCGTCGGATGGCTGCTGTACCTGGCGTGGATCTCGCTCATCGGCACCGCGGCATCCAATTCGGTCAACGTCGCCGACGGACTCGACGGTCTCGCCGCCGGCTCGGGCATCTTCGTCGTGGGCGCCTACAGCCTCATGGCCTTCTGGCAGAACAAGCAGATGTGCGCCGATGTGCTCGAACCCGCCGTCCAGGCCGGATGCTATGCCGTCCGCGACCCGTTCGACCTCGCGATCGTCTCGGCCTCGTTCGTCGGCGCGCTCGTCGGATTCCTGTGGTGGAACGCTCCCAAGGCGAAGGTCTTCATGGGCGACTGCGGCTCGATGGCGATCGGCGGCGTGATCGCCGCGATGGCGATCCTGACGCGCACCGAGCTGCTGCTCGTCCTCATCGCCGGTGTGTACGTGATCGCCTCCGGATCGGTGATCCTGCAGCGCATCTACTTCAAGATCACGCGCGGGAAGCGGCTCTTCCTCATGAGTCCGCTGCACCACCACCTCGAGATGCGCGGGTGGCCCGAGGTGACGATCGTCGTGCGCATGTGGATCATCGCGGGCCTGCTCGCCGTGTCGGGCGTCGGCTTCTTCTACGTCGAATGGCTGGCCCGGGTATGAGCGCCGAGCGGGTGGCATCCCTGCACAGCTGGTACGCCGAGTGGCGGGGCCTGAAGGTCGCCGTGCTGGGCCTGTCGGTGACCGGTTTCTCCGCCGCGGACACGCTCGCGGAGCTCGGCGCCGACGTGCTCGTCGTCACGGAGAAGGCCGACCCGGAGTACGCGCGCCTGCTGCCCGTCATCGGCGCGGAACTGCACGTGGGTCCGCTTCGCACCGTGCCGGACGCGCTCGCGGGCTTCGGGCCCGATGTCGTCCTCGCTTCGCCCGGCTTCCCCCCGTCGCACCCGCTCATCGTCTGGGCGCAGGAGAGCGGCATCCCCGTGTGGGGCGACGTCGAGCTGGCGTGGCGCGTGCGCGACAAGGTCGTGCGGCCCGACGGGCGTCCGGCGGACTGGGTCCTGATCACGGGGACCAACGGCAAGACCACGACCACGCGGTTGACGGCCGAGATGCTCGTCGCCGGGGGGCTGCGGGCCGTCCCGGTCGGCAACATCGGCACGCCCGTCCTCGACGCGATCCGCGACCCCGCGGGGTTCGACGTGCTCGTCGTGGAGCTCTCGAGTCATCAGCTCTGGTACCTCAACCTCCAGTCCGGGCCCGAGGCGCTGTCGCCGCACGCCGCGGTCTGCCTCAACCTCGCCGACGATCACCTCGAGTGGCACGGGAGCTTCGCGGCGTACCGCGACGCCAAGGCCGGTGTGTACGCCCGCACGCGCGTCGCCTGCGTCTACAACAAGGCCGACGTCGCCACCCGCGAGATGGTCGAGGAGGCCGAGGTCGTGGAAGGGGCGCGAGCCATCGGGTTCGACCTCGGCGTCCCGGGTCCGAGCGACCTCGGCGTCGTCGACGGCATCCTGGTCGACCGCGCATTCCTCGAGGAGCGTGCGACCTCGGCGCTCGAACTGACGACGGTCGCGGACCTCGCCGAGCAGGGACTCTCCGCTCCGCACGTCGTGTCGAACATCCTCGCGGCGTCCGCGCTCGCCCGATCCCTGGGTGTGGCTCCCGCCGACATCCACGACGCCCTGGATCGCTTCCGGCTGGATCCCCACCGCATCCAGGTCGTCGCGGCGCATCGCGGTGTCACGTGGGTCGACGACTCCAAGGCGACCAACCCGCACGCCGCGGGGTCGTCGCTCGCGGCGTACCCTGGTGCGGTGTGGGTCGTCGGCGGGCTGCTGAAGGGCGTCGACGTCGCCGACCTCGTGCGGGCGCGCGGGGCGGGTACGCGCGCCGCGATCGTGATCGGCACGGAGCGGGGCGAGATCGTCGCCGCGTTCGAGCGACACGCGCCCGCGGTTCCGCTGTTCGAGGTGGACCACACCGAGACTGAAGACGTCATGGCACGGGTCGTCGAACTGGCGGCCGACGTGGCCCGGGACGGAGACACCGTGCTCCTGGCTCCCGCGGCGGCGTCGTTCGATCAGTTCGCCTCCTACTCCGACCGCGGTGAGCGTTTCGCCCGGGCGGTGCGGGAGTGGATCGCGGGCCAGGACGAGGGATCGGCCCGAACGTAGGACGAGGGGAACACCGCGTGACCACCACCGCACCCCCGCCCCGTCAGGCCCCCGAGGACGAACCCGCCCGCAGGGGACTGGCCGCACGCGTCTCCCTCGGGCGGGCGTTCCAGCCGGTGCCGAGCGAGTTCCTGCTCATCGCCTCCGCGGCGCTGCTGCTCACCGGATTCGGACTGGTGATGGTGCTGTCCGCGACCTCCGCGCTCGACGGAGGTCAGAACCCGTTCGACCACGTCCTCAAGCAGGGCATCTTCGCCGTCGTCGGCATCCCGCTCATGTTCGTCCTCAGCCGCGCGCCGATGCAGTTCTGGAAACGCATCGCCTGGCCGACGCTGATCCTGGCCACGATGTTCCAGCTGCTGGTGTACGTCCCCGGGCTCGGCATCGCCTCGTACGGAAACCGCAACTGGGTGCAGATCGCCGGGTTCCAGTTCCAGCCGGCCGAGTTCCTCAAGCTCGCCCTGGCGTTGTGGATGGGCGCGGTGCTCTATCGCAAGCGCCGCCTGCTGACCTCGTGGAAGCACGTGTTCATCCCCGTCGTGCCCGTCGCGGTGCTCGTCATCGGCACCGTGCTCGGTGGGAAAGACCTCGGCACCGTGATGATCCTCGTGCTCGTGGTGCTCGGGGCGCTGTTCTTCGCGGGGATCAAGCTGCGCATGTTCATCGTCCCCGCGGTGCTGTCGGTCGTCGTGGTCCTCGCCTCCGCGTTCGGCAGCGAGAACCGCATGGCGCGCATCGCCAGCCTCTTCGACCCGGACGACGCCTCCTGCTACTACACGTCCTGCTATCAGTCGCTCCACGGCGTGTGGGGTCTGGCCAGCGGCGGAGTCCTGGGCCTGGGCCTGGGCAACTCGAAAGAGAAGTACGACTGGCTTCCCGCGGCCGCGAACGACTACATCTTCGCGATCATCGGCGAAGAGCTCGGGCTCATCGGATGCCTCGTCGTGCTGACCCTGTTCGCGTTGTTCGCCGTCGGCGCGTTCCACATCATCCGTCGGACCGACGACTCCTTCGTCCGGATCGTGGCCGGCGCGATCACGCTGTGGATCGTCGGCCAGGCTCTGGTGAACATCGGCGTGGTCCTGCGCATCTTCCCGGTGTTGGGCGTGCCCCTGCCGTTCATGTCGCAGGGCGGCACGTCGCTGCTGTCCGTGCTCATCGCGTGCGGTGTGCTGCTCTCGTGCGCCCGGACGCTGCCCGACCGCCGCGCGATGCCCACGCCCCCGGCGCGGACGCCCGCGCGGCGCCGCCGCTGAGTTCTGCGCCGCCGGTGCGGTGCGACCGGTGGCGTCCCGCTGGTTAGGGTCGAAGGGTGACGACCACGCTTCTGGCCGGCGGCGGGACCGCCGGCCATGTGAACCCCCTGCTCGCCGTGGCCGACGGACTCCGCGCCCGTGATCCCGACGGCGAGGTGCTCGTGCTCGGCACCCGCGAGGGGCTCGAGGCGCGCCTCGTCCCGTTGCGCGGGTACGAGCTCCTCTTCGTCGACAAGGTGCCGTTCCCGCGCCGACCCGACCGCGCGGCCGCGGCCTTCCCCTCCCGTTTCCGCCGCGCGATCGCGCAGGTGCGGCGCGTCATCCGCGAGCGCGGCGTCGACGCCGTCGTCGGATTCGGCGGCTACGCGTCGGCGCCGGCGTACGTGGCGGCGCGCTGGGAGCGCATCCCGTTCGTCGTGCACGAGGCCAACGCGCGCCCCGGGCTCGCGAACGTGTTGGGCGCCCGGGCGGCGGCCGGGGTGGGGGTGGCGTTCGAGGGGACGCCGTTGCGCGGCGCGCGCGTCGTCGGCATGCCGCTCCGCCGCGAGATCGTCGACCTCGACCGCGCTGCCCGGCGTGGCGAGGCGGCCGCGCACTTCGGACTGGATGCCACGGCCCCCACGCTCCTCGTCTTCGGCGGGTCGCTCGGGTCGCAGCGCCTGAACGAGGCGTTCGGCGGGGCGTGGCGCGATGTGCTCGACGCCGGCTGGCAGCTGCTGCACGTCACCGGCGAGAAGTCCGACCTCGCCGATCCGGGCGTGCCCGGCTACGCGCTCGTGCGCTACGTCGACCGCATGGATCTCGCGTTCGCCCTCGCGGATTTCATCGTGTCCCGTTCGGGTGCGGCCACGGTGAGCGAGATCAGTGCCCTCGGGATCCCCGCCGTCTACGTGCCGTACGCGGTCGGCAACGGCGAGCAGAGCCTGAACGCCGCGGCCGCCGTGCGCGCGGGCGCCGCACGCCTCATCCCCGACGCGGAGTTCACCGCCGACCGTGTCCGGGCCGAGATCGTCCCGCTCCTCCGCGACGGCGACCGGCGGGATGCCATGCGCGCCGCTGCGGCGCGGACGGGGACGCGCGCGGGCACCGAGAACGTCATCGCCCTCCTCGACGCCGCCCTCGCCCGCTGACCTCGCCCCCGGCTCCTCCGCATCCGGCACGCCCGACGCGCACGCTCGACCCCCGGGCGCGCCGGGGCCGAGCCGTCGCCCACGCGACGTAGGATCGCAAGGTCATGATCAGACCCGACCTGAGCCTCCCCATCCCCGAGTCCATCACCTCCGCGCACTTCATCGGAGTGGGCGGCTCGGGCATGTCCGGGCTCGCGCGCATGTTCCTCGACCGCGGCATCCGGGTCTCCGGCTCCGACCGCGCCGACAGTGCGGCGTTGCGCGATCTCGCCGCCCGCGGCGCGACGGTCCACGTCGGGCACGACGCCGCCCACCTCGGCGACGCCGACACGGTCGTGCACACCGGTGCCATCTGGCCCGAGAACCCCGAGTTCGTCACGGCGAAGCAGCGCGGACTCCACGTCATCCACCGCTCGCAGGCGTTGCACTGGCTCATCGGCGGGCGCCGCCTCGTCTCGGTGGCGGGCGCGCACGGCAAGACCACCTCGACCGGCATGATCGTGACCGCCCTGCGCGCGCTCGACGTCGACCCGACGTTCGTCAACGGCGGGGTCATCGCCGACCTCGGCGCCTCCAGCGGCACCGGCTCCGACGAACTGTTCGTGATCGAGGCCGACGAGTCCGACGGCACTTTCCTGCTGTACGACACCTCCGTGGCGCTCATCACGAACGTCGACCCCGACCACCTCGATCACTACGGCTCGCGCGAAGCCTTCGACGCCGCGTTCGCCCGGTTCGCCGACGCGGCCCGCGAAGCGGTCGTCATCTCGGCCGACGACGCCGGGGCTCGGGCGGTGCGCGAACGCATCACCCACCCGAACGTCGTCACCTTCGGCGAGGATGCCGCGGCCGACGTGCGGCTGACCGACGTCCGCACCGACGGGCCGGTGTCCTTCACCGTCTCCGCGGGCGAGGAGAGCGCCGACGTGCGTCTGCGGGTGCCCGGGGCGCACAACGCGGTGAACGCCGCCGGCGCGGTCGCCGTGCTCACCGTGCTGGGCCACGGTCTCGCGGACGCGGCGAAGGCCGTGGAGGGGTTCGGCGGCACCGTCCGTCGCTTCGAACTGCACGGTGTCCAGCGCGGGGTGAGCGTCTACGACGACTACGCGCACCATCCCACCGAGGTCGCGGCGGCGCTGTCGGCGGCGCGGACGGTCGTCGGTGACGGGCGCATCATCGCGATCCAGCAGCCGCACACGTACTCCCGCACGCAGGAGATGTACCGCGAGTTCGCGGAGGTGCTCGAATCCCTCGCGGACCACACGGTCATGCTCGACGTGTACGGCGCGCGCGAAGACCCCGTGCCGGGGGTGACGGGGGAACTCGTCAGCGGCGCGTTCGCCGATCCGGCGCACGTGCACTACGTGCCCGACTGGCAGAGCGCCGCGGAGTACACCGCGGCCATCGCCCGAGCCGGCGACTACGTCATCACCCTCGGGTGCGGCAACGTGTACCAGATCATCCCGCAGGTGCTCGAAGCGCTTTCCCGCACCGAGGCCGCGGCGGTCTGAGCCGTGCGCCGGCCCTCGCCCCTGCCCCCGACCCCCGGGTCGTCGTCGGGCGCCCGCGATCCCGGGCCTCCCGCGCCGGCCGGTCGTGAGACTCGTGAGGCGGAGGTCGTCGCGCTGCCCCTGCCGCCCGCGGGCGACGAGTCCGAGCCGGATGCCGGAGAGCTGGGGCTCCGCGACGTGTGGCGCGCGTCGCGTGCGCGTCGTCGCGCGCTGCGTGCGGAGGTCCGCCGCTTCACGGTGCGCCAGCGCCGCCGTCGCCGGGTGTGGATCGGCGTCGGCATCGCGTTCGTCGTGATGGTCCTGGGGACCGCGGGCGCCGCCTACAGCCCGCTCTTCGCGGTCGAACGGGTCGACGTCGTGGGCACGTCCCAGTTGGATGCCGCGACGGTCGCGGACGCTCTGAGCAGTCAGGTCGGCACGCCGCTGGCGATGGTGGACGACAGTGCCGTGAAGGCGGCGCTGGTGCGCTTCCCGCTCGTGGAGTCGTACACGCTCGAGGCGCGACCACCCCACGATCTCGTCGTCCGCATCGTCGAGCGCACCCCCGTCGGAGTCGTTCAGACGCCCGCCGGATACACCCTCGTGGATGCCGCCGGGGTCGTGCTGTCGACCACTCCGACCGCGCCGGACGGCCAGCCGGTGATCGACGCGGCGGGGGGGACGGATGCGGAGCCGTTCCACGCCGTCGGACGCGTCATGCGCGCTCTGCCCGACGGCATCCGTTCGCAGGTGACGGCGGTGTCTGCGACCACCCCCGACGATGTGACGCTGACCCTCGGAGCCACGGGCACGAAGGTCGTGTGGGGGAGTGCCGACCGCTCCGCCGAGAAGGCGCGCGTGCTCGACCTGCTGATGCAGAAGAGCTCGCCCGATCGCACCAAGGAGTACGACGTCACCTCGCCCGAGGCGGGCGTGCTCCGCTGATCCGCACCGCGATAATCCGACACGCCGCGTGTCGGGCGGGTTGGGCCGGTGCGTCCGCCTACCTTCGAGCTAAGGAATTGCATACCGGGCAATTCTTTAACCCTCAACATGAGGTTTAGAGTTTCAGGTTCGGGGATAACGGAGGCCGGCATGAGCCAGAACCAGAACTACCTCGCCGTCATCAAGGTCGTCGGTGTGGGCGGAGGCGGCGTCAACGCCGTCAACCGCATGATCGAGCTCGGCCTGCGCGGCGTGGAGTTCATCGCGATCAACACCGATGCGCAGGCGCTGCTGATGAGCGACGCCGACGTCAAGCTCGACGTCGGCCGCGAGCTCACGCGGGGCCTCGGCGCCGGTGCGGATCCCGAGGTCGGCCGCCGCGCGGCCGAGGACCACGCCGAGGAGATCGAGGAGGCGCTGCGCGGCGCCGACATGGTCTTCGTGACCGCGGGCGAGGGTGGCGGAACCGGTACGGGCGGCGCGCCCGTCGTGGCGAAGATCGCCAAGTCGATCGGCGCCCTGACCATCGGTGTCGTCACCAAGCCGTTCTCGTTCGAGGGTCGACGCCGTCAGAGCCAGGCCGAGGCCGGTGTCGGGCGTCTGAAGGAAGAGGTCGACACCCTCATCGTGGTGCCGAACGACCGCCTGCTGGAGATCAGCGACCGCGGCATCTCGATGATCGAGGCCTTCGCCACGGCCGACCAGGTGCTCCTGGCCGGTGTGCAGGGCATCACCGACCTCATCACGACCCCGGGTCTCATCAACCTCGACTTCGCCGACGTCAAGTCGGTCATGCAGGGCGCGGGTTCCGCGCTCATGGGCATCGGCTCGGCGCGCGGCGCCGACCGGGCGATCAAGGCCGCGGAGCTCGCCGTCGAGTCGCCGCTCCTCGAAGCCTCCATCGAGGGAGCGCACGGTGTCCTGTTGTCGATCCAGGGCGGATCGAACCTCGGCATCTTCGAGATCAACGACGCCGCCCAGCTGGTGAAGGAGGCCGCGCACCCCGAGGCCAACATCATCTTCGGAACGGTCATCGACGACACGCTCGGCGACGAGGTGCGCGTCACGGTCATCGCGGCAGGTTTCGACGGGGGCGAGCCGTCGCTGCGCATCGATCCCGTCGGCGCCCAGCGTCCCGTCGCCGCACCGGCCGTCCCGGCGATCCCCGCCGACGACGTCGCGCGCGACCTCGACGCCGCCGAGGAGCAGAAGGCACAGGCCCCCGAGCGCAAGCCCGAGCCGGCCCCCGTGGCCGCACGCGTGCCCGACACGTCGTACGACTCCGGCTTCGCGGACGACGACCTGGACGTGCCCGACTTCCTCAAGTGAGCACGAACGGCTGACGCAGCGGGTCCGGTCTCCACCGGGCCCGCTGCGTCGTCGAAGGAGTATCCATGGACACCGCCCTCGCCGACCGCCTGGCATCCGTCGACGCGCGCATCAACGACGCGGCGCGAGACGCCGGCCGCGACCCCGCCGAGATCACGCGCATCGTCGTCACCAAATTCCACCCGGCGTCGCTCATCACCGACCTGTACGCCCTGGGCGTGCGCGACGTCGGCGAGAACCGCCAGCAGGAGCTGACGGCCAAGCGCCGCGAACTCGGGGCCCTCGAGGGTCTCCGCTGGCATTTCATCGGCCAGGCTCAGACCAACAAGGCCCGTGCCGTCCGCGCCGCCGCCGACGTGGTCCACTCCGTCGACCGGCCGCGCATCGCGGACGCCCTGGATGCCGCCGGCGACGGCGCCGTCCTCGACGTGCTGCTGCAGGTCAACCTGACGGACGATCCCGGTCGCGGCGGTGTCGTTCCCGCCGAGGCGGAGGCACTGGCCGCCCACGTCGCCTCGCTCGGAACGCTCCGGCTCCGCGGTGTCATGGCGGTCGCGCCGCTGGACGAGGAGCCCGCGCCGGCGTTCGCGCGGCTCCGGGCCTGCGCGGACGAGGTCCGGCGTGTCGTCCCCGACGCGACGTGGATCTCCGCCGGAATGACGGGGGATTTCCCGGAAGCCGTCGCGATGGGCGCGACACACCTGCGGATCGGCTCCGCAATCACGGGTCCGCGCCCCGCGCGCGACTAGCCTCGAAACAGACGAGCGAACGGAGGATGCGATGTCGAACCCGCTCAAGAAGACGATGGTGTACCTGGGCCTCGCCGACGAGGAGGAGACCTATGAGGAGACTGCTCCGCAGCCGGTCGCGCGCAAGCAGCCCGCTGCTGTCGAGAAGGCCGCTCCGGTGACGCCGCTCCACCGCCCTGCCGTGGTGCGTCAGCCCGCCGCCGGCCCGGTGAGCGAGATCCTCACCGTGCACCCCAAGCAGTACCGCGACGCGCAGACGATCGCCGAGAACTTCCGCGAGGGGATCCCGGTCATCATCAACCTGTCGCAGATGAGCGACGCCGACGCGCGCCGCCTGATCGATTTCGCGAGCGGCCTGTCGCTCGGTCTGTACGGACGCATCGAGCGGGTCACGAGCAAGGTCTTCCTGCTCTCGCCCGAGAACATCGCCGTGTCCGGCGACGGTGCGATCGCGCAGGCCGACCCCGAGGCCGCGCCCTTCGCGTCCCAGTAATCGATCGTGGCCGTCCTGAGCCTGGTCGGCTCCATCCTCAGCGCGCTCCTGTTCATCTACATCGTTCTGCTGCTGGCACGCCTCGTGCTGGAGTACATCCCGATGTTCAACCGTGAATGGCGTCCCCGCGGCGCCATGCTGGTGGTGGCCGAGATCGTCTACACCGTCACCGACCCGCCGATCCGACTTCTTCGGCGGGTGATCCCTCCGCTTCGCATCGGCGGGATCGCGATCGATTTCGCGTTCGCGATCACGATGTTCGCGTGCTTCCTGCTGCTCAGCGTCACGCGGTCGCTCGCGGCACTCTGACCCCTGCACAGCCGTCGCCCTTCGACACCGGAGAAGGGCGGCGGCTATGCTGTTCCGAAGCGGTGTGCCCCGGTGCGACACCCCCCAGTTCCGATTCAGAGCTCTCGAAAGAGGAAACACCATGGCACTGACCCCCGATGACGTCGTCACCAAGCAGTTCCAGCACGTGCGCTTCAAGGAGGGCTTCGACCCCGACGAGGTCGACGACTTCCTCGACGAGATCGTCGTCGAGTGGCGCAAGACGATCGCCGAGAACGAAGAGCTGAAGGCCAAGCTCGCCGCCTTCGAGTCCGGTGAGGCAGCCCCCGCGGCTCCCGCCGCCGAGGCGCCCCAGGCCGAGGAGCCCGTCGTCACCGAGGTGCCGGCCCCCGCTCCGGCCGCGGCTCCCGCCGCCGAGTCCGACGCGGCACCCGCCGCCCAGAGCGCCGGGATCATCGAGCTGGCCCAGCGTCTGCACGACGAGCACGTCGCCGAGGGCAAGGCCCAGCGCGATCAGCTCATCTCCGAGGCTCAGGCCCAGGCGGCATCCATCGTCGCCGAGGCCGAGAAGCAGGGCCGCGAAGAGCGCGCCCGCCTCGAGAAGGAGCGCACCACGCTCGAGGGTCGCATCACGGAGCTCCGCAACTTCGAGCGCGACTACCGCTCGCAGCTGCGTTCCTACATCGAGGGTCAGCTCCGCGACCTCGACACGGCCGGTTCGTCGTCGGGCTCCACGCCCGTGTCGGCGATCGGTCTGTAGGCCGACTCTTTGCGCAGTCGATCTCCTCTGCGTTCGGCGGCGGCCGGCGCCCTCGTCGCGATTCTCGCGGCGGTGGTGCTGGCCGCCGACCAGTTGGCGAAGACGATCGCCATCGACAATCTCCCCCCGGAGCGTGTCGTGCCGGTGATCGGCGAAGCGCTGCAGTTCTACCTGGTTCGAAACCCGGGAGCCGCGTTCTCCCTCGGTGAGAGCGTGACCTGGATCTTCACGATCGCGCTCGCGGTCGTCGCGGTCATCATCGTCTTCCTCGCCGTGACGCGCGTCCGGTCCCGTCTGTGGGCGATCGTGCTCGGACTGCTGCTCGGCGGTGTCCTCGGAAACCTCACCGACCGCCTCCTGCGCGAGCCCGGGTTCCCCGTCGGCCATGTGGTCGACTTCATCTCGACGCCGTGGATGATGCCCGCGATCTACAACGTCGCCGACGTGTTCATCGTGTCGATGATGATCTCCGTCGCGCTGCTGGTGCTGTTCGGTCTCCGCCTGGACGGCACCCGCGAGACCCGCGCGTCGCGCGCGGCCGCCGCCGCATCCGACGACGCGGTCGAGACGTCCGGCGAATCCGGCGTCCGCTGACATGGACTCGCGGAGTCTTCCCGTCCCGGACGGGCTCGAGGGGGCGCGCGTCGACCAGGCCCTCGCCAAGATGCTGGGCTTCTCGCGCACGTTCGCGGCCGAGGTGGCCGACGCCGGCGGAGTGACCGTCGACGGGCGCACGGTCGGTCGATCCGATCGGTTGCGCGCGGGCACGTGGCTGAGCGTCGAGTGGGAGCCCAAGCGCGACCCGGAAGTGGTCCCCGTCGCCGTGCCCGACCTCGGCATCGTGTGGGACGACGACGACATCGTCGTCGTCGACAAGCCGTCCGGGGTCGCCGCGCATCCGTCGGTGGGGTGGGAGGGGCCGACCGTCCTCGGTGCGCTGGCCGCCGCGGGATTCCGGATCGCCACGAGCGGGGCCGCCGAGCGGCGGGGAATCGTCCACCGCCTCGACGTGGGCACGAGCGGTCTCATGGTCGTGGCCAAGATCGAGCGGGCCTACACCGTGCTGAAGGCGGCCTTCAAGGACCGGACCGTCGACAAGATCTACCACGCCGTCGTCCAGGGGCACCCCGATCCGCTCGCCGGAACGATCGACGCCCCGATCGGGCGGCATCCGCATCATTCGTGGAAGTTCGCCGTGACCCCCGACGGCAAGGACTCCGTCACCCACTACGAGACCCTCGAGGCGTTCCCGCGGGCGTCGTTGCTGGAGATCCACCTCGAGACGGGCCGGACGCACCAGATCCGCGTCCACATGGCCGCGCACCGGCACCCGTGCGCGGGCGACCCGCTGTACGGCGCCGACCCCACGCTGTCGGCCCGGCTCGGTCTCACGCGCCAGTGGCTGCACGCCCACCGGCTCGCCTTCGCCCACCCGGCGACGGGGGAGTGGGCGAGCTTCGAGTCGCCCTACCCGGCCGATCTGCAGCACGCCCTCGACGTGCTGCGCGACGGCGCCTGAGGCGACGGGTCAGCGGCCGCCCTCGAACCGGGCCGGTCCGGGCGTGAGCGCCGCGCGCACGCGCGCCGCCATCTCGGCATCCAGGATCCGGTCGATCTCCGAGACGGGATGCCACCCGACCTCGGTCATCTCGCCGTCCACGGGCTCGGGCTCGCCGTCGACCCAGGTGCACGCGAACGTCAGGTCGAGGTAGTCGCTCCGGTCGCCGTTGGCGTAGGTGACGCGGGGGATCTGATGCACCCAGGCGAGCCGCTCGACACGGATGCGGACACCCGCCTCCTCCTCGGCCTCGCGGACCGCGGCGTCGGCGGGTTCCTCGCCGGGATCGACGATGCCGGTGACGGGCGTGAGCCGGCCCGTGTCGCTGCGGCGGCCCAAGAGGAGCTCGTCCCCCCGGACGACGACGGCGGTCACTCCCACCAGCGGCAGGGGCACCGTGCCGACGTGGCGGCGCAGTTCCAGGACGAAGTCGGGAGTGGGCACGCGCCCACGCTAACCCAGGCCGATGTCGGGGGAGGAACGTACACTCGACGGGTGGCAGCAGACTCCTTCGTTCACCTTCACGTGCACAGCGAGTACTCCATGCTCGATGGGGCCGCGCGCATCGGACCCATGGTGCAGGAGGCCGTGAAACTGGGCATGCCGGCGATCGCGGTGACCGATCACGGCAACACCTTCGCCGCCTACGAGTTCTACAAGACGGCGAAGGATGCCGGCATCAAGCCGATCATCGGCATCGAGGCCTACGTGACGCCCGGCACCCATCGCTCCGACAAGTCGCGCGTGCGGTGGGGGACGCCCGAGCAGCAGAGCGACGACGTGTCCGGTTCCGGCGCGTACACGCACATGACGCTGCTGTCCGAGACCACCGAGGGCATGCACAACCTGTTCCGGCTGTCGTCGCGGTCGAGCATGGAGGGTTACTACTTCAAGCCCCGCATGGACCGCGAGCTGCTGCAGACGTACAGCAAGGGCCTCATCGCGACGACCGGGTGTCCCTCGGGCGAGGTCCAGACGCGCCTGCGCCTGGGGCAGTACGACGCGGCCAAGGCGGCCGCGGCCGAGTTCCAGGACATCTTCGGCAAAGACAACTACTTCGCCGAGATCATGGACCACGGTCTGTCGATCGAGCGCCGCATCATGTCGGATCTGCTGCGGCTCGCCAAAGAGCTCGACATCCCGCTCCTGGGCACGAACGACCTCCACTACACGCACCAGCACGATGCCACGAGTCATGCGGCTCTGCTGTGCGTGCAGTCCGGCTCGACGCTCGATGACCCCAAGCGCTTCAAGTTCGACGGCGACGGCTACTACGTCAAGTCCGCCGCCGAGATGCGGCAAGTGTTCCGCGACAACCCCGAAGCGTGCGACAACACGCTCCTGATCGCCGAGCGATGCGACGTCGAGTTCAACACCTCGGCCAACTACATGCCCCGCTTCCCGGTCCCCGACGGCGAGACCGAAGACAGCTGGATGATCAAAGAGGTCGAGACCGGGCTCCACGACCGGTACCCGGGCGGCATCCCCGACGAGGTGCGCAAGCAGGCCGAGTACGAGACCGGCGTCATCCTCCAGATGGGGTTCCCGGGATACTTCCTCGTCGTCGCCGACTTCATCAACTGGGCCAAGGACCACGGCATCCGCGTGGGACCGGGCCGCGGTTCGGGCGCCGGCTCGATGGTCGCGTACGCGATGAAGATCACCGACCTCGACCCCCTGCAGCACGGCCTCATCTTCGAGCGCTTCCTGAACCCCGACCGCGTGTCGATGCCCGACTTCGACGTCGACTTCGACGACCGGCGTCGCGGCGAGGTCATCCAGTACGTGACCGAGAAGTACGGAGACGAACGCGTCGCCCAGATCGTCACGTACGGCACGATCAAGGCCAAGCAGGCGCTCAAGGACGCGGGTCGCGTCCTGGGGTTCCCGTTCAGCATGGGCGACAAGCTCACCAAGGCCATGCCGCCCGCCGTGATGGGCAAGGACATGCCGCTGGACGGCATGTTCAACCCCGAGCACCCGCGGTACAAGGAGGCGAGCGAGTTCCGCACGCTGATCGAGACCGACCCCGAGGCCAAGACGGTGTTCGACACCGCCCTGGGACTCGAGAACCTCAAGCGCCAGTGGGGTGTGCACGCCGCCGGTGTCATCATGTCGAGCGAGCCGCTGATCGACATCATCCCGATCATGCGCCGCGAGCAGGACGGCCAGATCGTCACGCAGTTCGACTACCCCGCGTGCGAGTCCCTCGGGCTCATCAAGATGGACTTCCTGGGGCTGCGTAACCTCACGATCATCAACGACGCGCTCGACAACATCGAGGCGAACCGCGGGCACCCCCTCGTGCTCGAAGACCTCGACCTCGACGACGCGGCATCCTACGAACTCCTCGCGCGCGGCGACACGCTCGGCGTCTTCCAGCTCGACGGCGGACCCATGCGGTCGCTGCTGCGCCTCATGCGCCCCGACAACTTCGAGGACATCTCGGCGGTCCTCGCTCTCTACCGTCCCGGCCCGATGGGCGTGAACTCGCACATCAACTACGCGCTGCGCAAGAACAAGCAGCAGGAGATCGAGCCGATCCACCCCGAGCTGGAAGAGCCGCTCGCCGACATCCTCGACACCACGTACGGCCTGATCGTCTATCAGGAGCAGGTCATGGCCGTGGCCCAGCGCGTCGCCGGCTACACCCTCGGTCAAGCCGACCTCCTCCGGCGCGCGATGGGAAAGAAGAAGAAGAGCGAACTCGACAAGCAGAAAGAGATCTTCTTCGGCGGCATGACCGAGCGCGGCTTCGGCGACGTGGCTCAGCAGACGCTGTGGAAGGTGCTCGAGTCGTTCGCCGACTACGCGTTCAACAAGGCGCACACCGCCGCGTACGGTCTGGTGTCGTACTGGACGGCCTACCTGAAGGCCCACTATCCCGCCGAGTACATGGCCGCCCTGCTCACGAGCGTCGGCGATTCCAAGGACAAGATGGCGGTGTACCTCAACGAGTGCCGCCGCATGGGCATCAAGGTGCTCCCGCCCGATGTGAACGAATCGATCCGATTCTTCGCGGCCGTCGGGGAAGACATCCGCTTCGGTCTGGGCGCCGTCCGCAACGTCGGCACCAACGTCGTCGACGGGATCGTCGCGGCGCGTCAGGATGCCAAGTACACCTCGTTCCACGACTTCCTGTCCAAGGTGCCGCTGCACGTGGCCAACAAGCGCACGGTGGAATCCCTCATCAAGGCGGGGGCGTTCGACTCCCTCGGGTCCACGCGCCGTGCGCTCGTCGAGATCCACGAGGACGCCTGCGAAGGGGCCGTGCTCGACAAGCGCCGCGAGGCGAACGGCGAGGTGGGCTTCGATTTCGACTCGCTGTGGGACGAGCCGCAGCAGGTCGTGAAGGTCCCCGAACGTCCGGAGTGGACGAAGAAGGACAAGCTGGCGTTCGAGCGGGAGATGCTGGGGCTCTACGTCTCGGACCACCCGCTGGCCGGGCTCGAGGTGCCTCTCGCCAAGCACGCGTCGACGTCGATCCACGACCTGCTCGCCTCCGACGACGTGCAGGACGGTGACCAGGTCACCGTCGCGGGTCTGCTCACCAGCGTCCAGCACCGCGTCGCGAAGCAGAGCGGCAACCCCTATGGCATGGTCACCGTCGAGGACTTCAACGGCGAGGTGACCGTGATGTTCATGGGCAAGACCTACGCCGAGTTCGCTCCCGTGCTGCAGGCGGACTCGATCCTCGTCGTCCGCGGCCGCGTGTCCCGTCGCGACGACGGTCTGAACCTCCACGCGCAGTCGGCGTTCGTCCCCGACCTCGAGGGCTTCGACGCGATGAGCGGTCTTACACTGGTCGTCCCCGAGCAGCGGGCGAACGAAACGCTCGTCGGCGAGCTCGCCCAGATGCTGCGTCGGCACGCCGGCGACACGGAGGTGACTCTCAAGCTCCACAAAGGTGGCACCGCCAAGGTCTTCGAGGTGCCCATGCCGGTGCGGGTGACCGCTGATCTCTTCGGAGAGCTCAAGGGCCTGCTCGGCCCGAACTGCCTGGGCTGACGCCCCGGCCGTGCTGTCAACCCGGGGTCCTCCCCGAGACGACGCGGCCAGTCTCACAGTGACGACGGGTGCCGAGGCACTCGAACGAAAGGACCATCGTGACCGATCGCTACGACGACCTGCCCGCGCACGACGCGGGCTCGGCGGCGGAGGACGACTCCGTGTACCAAGAGAACGGCCACGCTCCCGCGGTCGCCCCGGATGCCGCGGACGAGCCGCGGAGCGCGCGCCCCACCGCCGGCGCCGATGAGGTCGACCACGACGTGGACGACGACGCGTCCTCCGGGCAGCAGGTGGGTGCACGCACGCACGTCAACGCCCGCCGCTCGACGCACACCGAGCTGCCCGACGCCGACGAGCACGCCGCACACGCTCCGCGCGACGCGTCCGCATCGGCCGACACCGCACCGCAGTACGGCGTCGGCCCCTTCTCGATCCGCGAGATCGCTCTGCTCGGGATCTGGGCCGTGATCTTCCTCGTCTCGTTCTTCCCGACCAACAACCTGCCCGCGAACGTCCGCGTCCTCGGCGGCGGCGACAACGTCTGGCTGTCCGGCGTGTGGTGGATCCCCACGGTCGCCCTCCCGACGATCGCGGTGGGGCTGCTGGTTCTCCGCCGGCTGTCTCCCCAGGGCATCCGACGGGTCGGGTCGTTGGGGATCGACCAGTTCGCTTCGGTGGCCTTCTCGGTCGCCGCTCTCGTGTGGGTCGCGTGGGTCTGGGACGCCGTGTCCGTGGCGGCCGAGACCGGCCTCTGGACCCGCACCTGGGTCGTCTGGGTCGGTGCCGTGTTCGCGCTGGCCGGTGTCGTCCTCACGGTCTTCGCGCCGATCATCCCGCCGTTCGAGCAAGACTTCCAGGAGCGTCCCGACGCGCCCGCCCACCGCAACGCCCGCCCGGTCCGGGCGGTGGCGAAGCGTCCGGCCCGTCCTCGCCCGGTGCGGACGCCGTCGGCGCCCGCTCCCGCTCCCGCTCCCGAGGGCCACGAGGCGACGGACGACCACGGCCCCGTGCCCGGGAGCTACACGGGATCGACCGACCTTCCACGCACCGACGCCGAGCCGGCGACTTCCGTGTTCCCGACGCACGGCGACACCCACGACACCGACGTGATCGGTGCGGAGGCATCCCCGGCATCCGCCGATCGCACGCGCGAGCACGAGGCCGCTCCACGGCACCCGCAGCCGCAGGCGTTCTGGGCGTTGGCCCCCGAGGAGCGCGACGTCGTCGACGACTACGGCACCCCGATCTTCCGCGTCGGTCCCACGGCGTGGGCTCTCGTGATCGAGGACCGCGGTGAGACGTTCGTCGTCCGCCACGACGACGGACGCATCGGGTACCTGCACGACGTCACGGGCATCACGCGCGGCTGATCACCGTCTGCGAGCCGCCCGCCGCACGGCGGGCGGCTCGCCTTCGGGCGGTAGCCTGGAGGAATGCTCCGCACCATCGATCTGCGCGGTCGCGCGCTCTCGCCGGCCGAGTTCCTCGCCGTTGTTCCCCGTGCCGACGCAGCCCGTGATGAGGCGCTCGCGACGGCGGCGCGCATCGTCGAGGACGTCGCCCGCCGGGGCGAAGAGGCCCTCCGCGAGCAGGCCGAGACGTTCGACCGCGTCAGCGGTCACGCCATCGCCGTGCCCGCCGCGCACCTCGACGAGGCTCTCGCCGATCTGGATCCCGGCATCCGCGCCGCCCTCGATGAGGCGATCCGTCGCGTGCGCGCCGCGTCCGCCGCACAGGTCCCCGCGCCCGTGGTCACCGAGATCGGCCCCGGGGCGCGGGTCACGCAGCGCTGGCAGCCGGTCCGGCGTGTCGGTCTCTACGTCCCGGGCGGCAAGGCCGTCTACCCGTCGAGCGTCGTGATGAACGTCGTGCCCGCCCAGGTCGCCGGCGTGCGCGAGGTGGCGCTCGCTTCGCCGCCGCAGTCCGAGTTCGGCGGTCGCGTCCACCCCGTGATCCTGGCCGCGGCGAAGCTGCTCGGGGTCAGCGAGGTCTACGCGATGGGTGGGGCCGGCGCGATCGGCGCGTTCGCGTGGGGGGTCCCGTCGCTGGATCTGCACCCGGTGGACGTGGTGACCGGTCCCGGCAACAACTTCGTCGCGTCGGCGAAGCGGGCCGTGGCCGGACGCGTGGGCACGGACTCGGAGGCCGGTGCGACCGAGATCCTCATCGTGGCCGACGGGACGGCCGACGCCGCACTGGTCGCCGCAGACCTCGTCAGTCAGGCCGAGCACGACGAGCAGGCCTCGGCCGTCCTCGTCACCGATTCCGCCGACCTCGCCAAGGCCGTCCGCGCCGCGCTCGAGCCCCGTGTCGCCGGTACCCGCCACACCGAGCGGGTCCGGGCGGCCTTCGGTGGGCCGCAGTCGGCGATCGTGCTGGTCGACGACATCGCCCAGGCCACCGAGTTCAGCAACGCCTACGCGCCCGAGCACCTCGAACTGCACCTGGCCGATCCGCGCCCCGAGGACTACGTCAACGCCGGCGCGGTGTTCGTCGGCCCGTACACGCCCGTCAGCCTCGGCGACTACCTCGCCGGCAGCAACCATGTGCTCCCCACCGGCGGGCAGGCCCGCTACGGTGCGGGTCTCTCGGCCGCCACCTTCCTCCGGCCGCAGCAGGTCGTCGAGTACGACCGGGCCGCCCTGGAGGCGGTGCACGAGTCCATCGTCACCCTCGCCGAGGCCGAGGCCCTGCCCGCGCACGGCGAGGCCGTCACGGCGCGTTTCGCCGACTGATCGAGGTCTCCCATGCATTGCCCGTTCTGTCGCAACCCCGATTCCCGCGTCATCGACTCCCGCACGAGCGATGACGGGCTCAGCATTCGTCGGCGCCGGCAGTGTCCGAAATGCGGCGGCCGATTCTCCACCGTCGAGACCGCGAGCCTGAACGTGATCAAGCGGTCCGGCGTCGTCGAGCCCTTCAGCCGCGAGAAGGTCATGTCGGGCGTCCGGAAGGCGTGCCAGGGGCGGCCGGTGACGGATGCCGATCTCGCCATGCTCGCGCAGCAGGTCGAGGAGGCGATCCGTCAGACGGGGTCGTCGCAGATCGAGGCCAACGAGATCGGCCTGTCGATCCTGGGGCCGTTGCGGGAGCTCGACGAGGTGGCGTTCCTCCGTTTCGCGAGCGTGTACCAGGCGTTCGAGTCGCTGGACGACTTCGACGCGGCCATCGCCCAGCTGCGCGCCGACCACGCCTCCCGGCCGACGGTCGAGCCCGCGGCGCTCGACGACGTCCAGTAGCCTGGCGGGGATGTATCCCCTTCTCTTCCGCGCGGTCCTGAGCCGCCTCGATCCCGAGTTCGCGCACCACCTCGGTGCTCTCGTCATCCGCGCGGCGGGCGTGGGTCCGGTGGCATCCGCGGTCCGGAGCGCGACGGCGGCCGACCCGTCTCAGCGCGTGCGGGCTCTGGGCCTGACCTTCGAGTCGCCTTTCGGCGTGGCTGCCGGGTTCGACAAGAACGTGACGATGGTGCGCGGCCTCCGTGCCCTGGGGTTCGGGCACGTCGAGGTGGGGACGATCACGGCCCTGCCGCAGCCGGGCAATCCGAAGCCGCGCCTGTTCCGCCTGGTCGCCGACCGTGCCGTGATCAACCGCATGGGATTCAACAACGAAGGTGCCGACGTCGCCGCACGCCGTCTGCGGGCTCTCCGCCGATCGCGTCGGCGTCCGGTGATCGGGGTCAACATCGGCAAGAGCCGGGCGGTGGCGGTCGAGGATGCCACGACCGACTACGTCCGGAGTGCGCGCCTGCTCGCACCGCTCGCCGACTACCTCGTCGTCAACGTCTCGTCGCCGAACACCCCGGGTCTTCGCGGGCTGCAGGCGGTGGAGACGCTGCGGCCGCTGCTGACCGCGGTGCTCGAGGCCGCCGGCGCCACCCCCCTCCTGGTGAAGATCGCTCCCGACCTCGCCGACGACGAGGTGGGCGACATCGCCCGACTCGCCGTGGACGTGGGTCTGTCGGGGATCATCGCCACCAACACGACCATCGCCCGGGACGGGCTGCGGACGCCGGCCTCGACGGTCGAGGCGGCCGGTGCCGGCGGGCTGTCGGGCGCGCCGTTGAAGCAGCGCGCCCTCGAGGTCCTGGATCTCGTCCGCGCGGCGGTCCCGGCGGACTTCGTCGTGATCTCGGCCGGGGGAGTGGAGACCGCCTCCGACGTCCGTGAGCGTCTCGCCCACGGGGCGACCCTGGTCCAGGGCTACACCGCCTTCCTCTACCGCGGCCCCCTGTGGGCGCGGCAGATCAACCGCGGGCTCGCCGCTCGCGGCTGACTCGTACGGTCCGCCGCCGCGGACGCGCGATGCGCGGGTCGACGGCTCCGCTGCCGGTGCGGAATACGACGACGGCGGCGTGCCCCGAAGGACACGCCGCCGTCGAAGAGTCGCGGTCAGGCCGGGTACTGGCCCCGCTTGACCTGTGCCTTGGGCAGGCGCATGAACCGCATCTGCACGGTGCGCATAGCCGAGTACCAGCCGAGACCCTTCTCGAGTCGGTCCTCGCCGAACTTCGCCTTGGCCGCACGCTTCACGCGGATCGAGGTGATGATCATGTCGCCGATCACGAAGAGGATGAAGATCCACAGCGCCACGAACGACCAGTACTGGAAGAAGCCGTTCGGCACGAGCGTCAGCACGATGACGAGGATCATGAAGGGCATCACGCCCTCGCCGAGGTGCCATCCGGCGTCGACGAAGTCGCGCGCGAATCGGCGCTGCGGACCCTTGTCGCGGACCGGGAGGTAGCGCTCGTCGCCGGCGGCCATTCCCACGCGGGCCTTCTCGCGCTGCGCGGCCAGGTCGGCGCGGGCGCGGGCCTTCGCCTCCTTGGTGTCGGCCACGAGGGGACGCTTGCGCGCGGCCTCCTGCTCGGCCCGAGACGGTGTCGCGCGCCCCTTGCCCGCGGCGGTGGCATCCGACGCGACGGGGGTGTCGTTGGGGACGGGGGCGGGGGACTTGGCCACGGATAACCTCGAGAGCTCACTGGATCGGAGATTTAAGATTACCCGCATGACCCCTGACCTGTCCCGGCAGGATGCCGTACGCGCCACCGCGTCCGACGGCATCCCCGCAGCCCTCGCCGACCTCGGTGCGCTGGTGCGCATCCCCTCCATCGCCTGGCCCGCGTTCGACCAGTCGGGGGTGGCCCGCAGCGCCGAGGCGGTCGCCGAGCTGCTCCGCGGCACGGGGGTGTTCGAGCGGGTCGATGTGGCGCGCGCCGCGATCGCCGACGCCGACGAACTCGGACAGCCCGCGGTCCTGGCATCCCGTCCGGCCCGGAACGGCCGCCCCACCGTCCTCCTCTACGCCCACCACGACGTCCAGCCGCCGGGCGACGAGGCGCTCTGGGACTCGCCCCCGTTCGAGCCCACGGTCCGCGACGGCCGCCTCTACGGACGCGGAGCCGCCGACGACAAGGCTGGCATCATGGTGCACGTCGGCGCGATCCGCGCCCTCGCCGATGCTCTCGGCGACGACCTCGACCTCGGCATCTCCGTGTTCATCGAGGGGGAGGAGGAGTACGGTTCCCGCTCCTTCGCGCAGTTCCTCCAGGACCACGCCGACGTCCTCCGCTCCGATGTCATCGTCGTGGCCGACTCGGGGAACTGGGACGACCGCACCCCCGGACTGACGGTGTCGCTGCGCGGGAACGCGCGGTTCACCCTCACCGTCCGCACTCTCGCGCACGCGTCCCACTCCGGGATGATGGGCGGCGCGGTTCCGGATGCCATGCTCGCCACGGTCAAGCTCCTCGCGACGCTGTGGGACGACGAGGGCGCCGTCGCGGTCGAGGGCCTCGCCGTGCGCGACGCCGAGACGCCGGGGTACGACGAGGCGACCCTTCGCGCGGAGTCCGGGCTGCTCGACGGCGTGTCGCCGATCGGCCGCGACAGCATCCTCAGCCGGATCTGGAACAAGCCGTCCGTCACCATCACGGGATGGGATGCCACGCCCGTGGAAGCGGCGTCGAACACCCTGGCGCCCGAGACGCGTGTCGTCATCAGCGCGCGCGTCGCACCCGGACAGCCGGCGGCGGAGGCCTTCGCCGCGATCGAGGCGCACCTGCGTGCCCACGCGCCCTTCGGTGCGCAGCTGGAGTTCACGGACGTGGACTGCGGCGACGCGTTCCTCGTCGACACCGCGGGATGGGCCGTCGAGGACGCTCGCGCCGCCTTCGCCGACGGGTACGGCGTCGATGCGGTCGACGTCGGCATCGGCGGATCGATCCCGTTCATCGCCGACCTCGTGCGGGAGTTCCCCGGTGCGCAGATCCTGGTGACCGGTGTCGAGGACCCGCACGCCCGTGCCCACAGCCCGAACGAGTCGCTGCACCTCGAGACGTTCCGCAACGCGCTGGTCTCCGAGGCCCTGCTGCTGGAACGTCTGAACCGCCGCACCGTCTGATCGGCTCCGCGGGGACGAGGCGGGCGTAGAATCGACTCGTCCCCGCGACCGAACGACCCGAAGGGCCACGCCATGACCGACACGACACTGTCGTCCGACGCCGTCACCCGCGAGCACGGAGTCGCCCTGACCGACGCCGCCGCCGACAAGGTGAAGAGCCTGCTGTCCCAGGAAGGACGCGACGATCTGCGACTGCGCGTCGCCGTGCAGCCGGGCGGATGCTCGGGCCTGATCTACCAGCTCTACTTCGACGAGCGCTACCTCGACGGCGACAAGGTCGCCGACTTCGACGGTGTCGAGGTCATCGTCGACGACATGAGCGTCCCGTACCTCGACGGTGCGAGCATCGACTTCAAGGACACGATCTCGGAGCAGGGCTTCACGATCGACAACCCCAACGCGCAGGGCTCCTGCGCGTGCGGCGACAGCTTCCACTGAGCCGCGCCACGACGCTCCGGCGCCGAATTCGACGACCCCCGGGAACCGCGGATCACACCGCGAAAACCGGGGGTTTTCGATGCTTCGGTGCTGGACGATTGGCCAGAGAACCGTAAGAGGTTGCTCTAGACTGTCGAGAGCAACATCCACGACCCGGAAAGGTGCACTGTGCCCTCCAAACGTCGCCTTCGTTGGGCAGCCGTCCCCGTCGGGATCGCTTCCGTCGCACTCCTTTCGGGCTGCACCACGTCGCAGCTGCACGGATTCCTCCCGGGGTTCGTCGATGACGGGACGCCTGCGACGAACCACACCGACATGGTCGCCGGTCTGTGGGTGAACTCGTGGATCGTGCTGCTCGCGGTCGGCGTCATCACATGGGGCCTGATGCTGTGGGCCGTCATCGCCTACCGCCGTCGCAAGGGCCAGTCCGGCCTGCCGGTTCAGCTGCGCTACAACATGCCGGTCGAGATCTTCTACACGGTCGTGCCGCTGATCCTCGTGATCGGGTTCTTCGCGTTCACCGCTCGTGACCAGAACACCCTCGAGACCCAGTACGACAACCCCGACGTGTCCATCACGGCCTACGGCAAGCAGTGGGCGTGGGACTTCCAGTACAACGGCACCCGCGAGGACAACTCCGACGCCGTGTACTCGATGGGCGTCCAGGCCAAGGCGACCGGCGACGGATACGACCTGCAGGACGTCCCGACGCTGTACCTCCCGGTCAACAAGACGGTGAAGATCGACCTGCGCTCGCGCGATGTCATCCACTCGTTCTGGATCATCGACTTCCTCTACAAGAAGGACATGTACCTCGGCCGCGAGAACGAATGGTCGTTCACGCCGACGCGCGAGGGCACGTACGAAGGCAAGTGCGCCGAGCTCTGCGGCGAGTACCACTCCGCGATGCTCTTCAACGTCAAGGTCGTCAGCGAGGCCGAGTACGAGGCGTACCTCGACTCGCTGCGCGAGGCCGGCGATGTCGGCGACATCAGCGATCTGTCCCGCCTGCAGAACCTCAACACGGCCGGCGCCGAAGGGAACAAGTGATCATGGCCACGACGCTTCCGCTCCAGGGAACGGGTCCTTCGCGCCCCACGACCCTCCCGCCCCGCCAGGCCGCGCTGCTGAGCAGCACCCGCGTCGAGGAGAAGGGCAACCTGGTCGTCAAGTGGATCACCTCCACCGACCACAAGACGATCGGGTACATGTACCTCATCTCGTCGGTGCTCTTCTTCATGCTCGGCGGCGTGATGGCCCTCATCATCCGTGCCGAACTGTTCGAGCCCGGGATGCAGATCATCCCCACCAAGGAGCAGTACAACCAGCTGTTCACGATGCACGGCACGATCATGCTGCTGATGTTCGCGACGCCGCTGTTCGCCGGTTTCGCCAACGCGCTGCTGCCGCTGCAGATCGGTGCTCCCGACGTGGCCTTCCCGCGTCTGAACGCCTTCGCGTTCTGGCTCTTCCTCTTCGGCTCCACGATCGCGGTGTCGGGCTTCCTCACCCCGCAGGGCGCCGCCGGCTTCGGCTGGTTCGCGTATCAGCCATTGGCGAATGCGAGCTTCTCTCCGGGTGTCGGAGGCAACCTCTGGATGCTGGGTCTGGGCATCAGCGGCTTCGGTACGATCCTCGGCGCCGTGAACTTCATCACCACGGTCCTCACCATGCGCGCGCCGGGCATGACCATGTGGCGCATGCCGATCTTCTCGTGGAACACGCTGATCACGAGCATCCTGATCCTCCTGGCGTTCCCGGTCCTCGCGGCCGCCATCTTCGCCGCCGCCGCCGACCGCGTGCTCGGCGCTCAGATCTACAACCCCGAGAACGGCGGCGTGTTGCTGTGGCAGCACCTCTTCTGGTTCTTCGGTCACCCCGAGGTGTACATCATCGCCCTGCCGTTCTTCGGCATCGTCTCCGAGATCTTCCCGGTGTTCAGCCGCAAGCCGATCTTCGGATACAAGACGCTCGTCTACGCGACGATCGCGATCGCGGCCCTGTCCGTCGCGGTGTGGGCGCACCACATGTACGTCACGGGCGGAGTCCTCCTCCCGTTCTTCGCCCTCATGACGATGCTCATCGCGGTGCCCACCGGCGTGAAGATCTTCAACTGGATCGGAACCCTCTGGCGCGGATCCGTGACCTTCGAGACCCCGATGGTCTTCGCCCTCGGCTTCCTCGTCTCGTTCGTCTTCGGTGGCCTCACCGGCGTCATCCTGGCCTCCCCGCCCCTGGACTTCCACCTGTCGGATTCGTACTTCGTCGTGGCGCACTTCCACTACGTCGTCTTCGGCACGGTCGTGTTCGCGATGTTCGCCGGCTTCTACTTCTGGTGGCCGAAGTGGACCGGGAAGATGCTCAACGAGCGTCTCGGCATGGTGCACTTCTGGATGCTGTTCATCGGCTTCCACATGACGTTCCTCATCCAGCACTGGCTGGGTGTGGACGGCATGGTCCGTCGCTACGCCGATTACGCCGCCGCGGACGGGTTCACCTGGGGCAACCAGCTGTCCACCGTGGGATCGATGATCCTCGGCGCCTCGATGATCCCGTTCCTCCTGAACGTCTGGATCACGGCCCGCAAGGCGCCGCGCGTGACGGTCGACGACCCGTGGGGCTACGGCGCCTCGCTGGAGTGGGCGACGTCCTGCCCGCCCCCGCGCCACAACTTCACGTCCATCCCGCGCATCCGCAGCGAGCGTCCCGCGTTCGACCTGAACCACCCCGAGGCCGGCATCCCGGTCGGTGTGGGCCCCGCGAAGGATGCCCCCGACGCGCCTGTCGTCGATGCCGCAGCTGGAGAGGTCAAGTAACCCATGCGTACCAATGTCGGACTCTGGTGGCTGCTCACGGGCTTCGCGTTCTTCATCGGCATCGTCTACGCGGTGTGGAACGTCATCAGCCACGGCTCCGTGGAGTGGGTGGGCACGGTTGCGCTGATCTTCATGGGCTTGATGAGCGCCATGATCGCGTTCTACATCAGCCGTGTCGTCAAGGCGCAGCGCGGCGAGCTCCCCGAGGACTCGCTGACGGCGGACATCGACGACGGTGACCCCGAGATGGGCGAGTTCAGCCCCTGGTCCTGGTGGCCCATCGTCCTCGCGGGCTCGGCGGCCATCGCCGTGATCGGCCTGGCGGTCGGCAGCTGGCTCGTGCCCGTCGCCTTCGCCATCTTCGCGATCGCCATCGTCGGCTGGGTGTACGAGTACTACCGCGGGTACTTCGCGCGCTGATCTCGTGCCCCTCCGGTTGAACACCGCGGCCGTCTCCGACGCCGGCGCCCACCGTCCCACCAATCAGGACGCCGCTTTCGCGGCATCTTGGGGTGCGGCGGTGGCCGACGGCGTCGGGGGCGGTCCTTCCGGCGATCTCGCTTCGGCGGCGCTGGTCCACCGTCTCGTGGCCACCCGCGGCACCGGTCTCGACGCCGACGGTCTGCTCGTCCGCATCCGCGAGGCCAACTGGGACATCCGCGCCCACGTGGAGCGCGACCCGGCCCTCCAGGGGATGGCCACGACCTTCACCGGCGTCTTCCTCGGCGTCGAGTCCGAACTGCTGCTCGCCCACACCGGTGACTCCCGCGCGTATCTGCTCCGGGACGGCGAGTTCACGCGTCAGACGCGCGACGACTCCTACGTGCAGGCGCTCGTCGACCACGGCATCATCTCGCCGGAGGCGGCTGCGGCGCATCCACGTCGCAACATCATCACGGCGTCGCTCGGGGGCTCGGAAGGCGACGTGGTGTCGGTGGCGTCTCACGCGCCGCGACCGGGCGACCGATGGGTGCTCTGCAGCGACGGACTCACCGACTACGTGCCGGAGGCCGACGTGGCTCACCTCATCGCCGGTGCCGAAGATCCCCGTTCTGCGGCGGCGTCGGCGGTCGCGCTGGCGCTCGAGGCAGGTACGCGTGACAACGTCACGGTCGTGGTGTGCGACGTTGTCGACGACGACGTCCCGCCGAGCGAACCGGTCTTCTTCGGGTCGGCGGCGCGCTGGTTCACCGAAGACATCGAGACCGCCTGACCCGGCTACGGCCGCGGATTTCCCGACCCGGCGACGGTCACGAATGCCCTGACGCGGGGCGACGGCCGCGGGTCCACCCGGGCGGCGGACAACCGGCCCGGGCTTCAGGCGGGCCTGTGTCCGCCGCGGACGACCATGACGGTGGGATCGAAGACCCGCTCGAGCGCTCCTCCGTCGTTCTCGAACGGCTGGCCCTCGCGCACCCAGTACTCGTACCCGCCGATCATCTCGCGGACCGCGTAGCCGAGGCGGGCGAACTCGAGCGCCCCCTTCTGCCCGGCGTTGCAGCCCGGGCTCCAGCAGTACACGACCACGGGCACGCCACGGTCGAGTTCGATGGGCGCACGCTCGGCGATGTCCCGGTGCGGCATGTGGATCGCGCCGGTGATGCGTCCCTGCGCCCACGCCTCGTCTCCGCGCACGTCGACGAGGACGAACGCGTCTCCCGCCTTCTGCGCGGCGTACACATCGGAGGGATCGGTCTCGAACGCCAGCCGGTTCGAGAAGTAGGTTTGCGCGTCGGTCATGCCCCCACGCTAGATCCCGGGTGCGCTCGGGGGAGAGGGGGAGGGATGCCAGACGTCGATCGCTTCCTGCCACTCCACCGTGCCCGTGAGCGCCCCGATGAAACGACGAAACCCCGGTGCCGAGGCACCGGGGTTTCGTGGACTGACTACGCGCTCTTGTCGCCGTCCGGGCCGAGACCCTTCGGGGCGGGGAACTCGACCTCGACACGCTCACCGACCGCGTTGTGAGGGCGACCCTCGGCGTCGGCACGAGCATCGGCGCCGGCGATCTCGTCGGCCTCTTCGTGATCGATGTGATCGAGCTCGTGGTGCTGGTGGGCCACCGCGGCATCGAGCTCAGCTTGCGTGAGCGGGGTGAGCCGATCCTCGAAGAACCAGCGCGACACGGAGGCGCGGAAGTTCTGCAGAGCCGAGATCTGACCCTTGGCGTTGGGGCGCACCACCAGGGGCTCGTAGGTCTCGTTGTCGACCAGCTTCCAGCGCTCGTACTCGTCGACGGGCTGGTGCACCTCGATGTACTCGCCGCCGGGAAGGCGGACGATGCGACCCGACTCGTACCCGTGCAGCGCGATCTCGCGATCCTTCTTCTGCAGCGCGATGCAGACGCGCTTCGTGACGAAGTAGGCGACGATCGGTCCGAGGATCAGCAGCGCCTGCAGGGCGTGGATGACACCTTCCATCGTGAGGTGGAAGTGCGTCGCCATGATGTCGGACGATGCCGCGGCCCACATGACCGCGTAGAACGTCACACCGGCGGCGCCGATGGCGGTCCGGGTGGCGGCGTTCCGGGGACGCTGGGCGATGTGGTGCTCGCGCTTGTCGCCGGTGATCCACGCCTCGATGAAGGGGTAGATCAGGACGAGGACGATGAACAGACCGAGGACGCCCACCGGGATGATGATGTTCCACGACCAGGTGCGGTCCCAGAGCACGAACTCGAGGTGCGGCGGGATGAGGCGCAGCATTCCGTCGGCGAAGCCGATGTACCAGTCGGGCTGAGTACCGGCCGACACCGGCGACGGGTCGTAGGGGCCGTAGTTCCAGATGGGGTTGATCGTCACGAGCGCCGCGATCAGGACGATCACACCGAACGTGATGAAGAAGAACCCGCCCATCTTGGACGCGTACACGGGCAGGATCGGGTAGCCCACGACGTTGCTGTTCGTTCGGGCGGGGCCGGCGAACTGCGTGTGCTTGTTGATGATCATGAGCATCAGGTGCACGGCGAGCAGCGCGACGAGGATCGCCGGGAGCAGCAGGATGTGCAGCGTGTACAGACGGCCGACGATCGCGGTACCGGGGAACTCGCCACCGAAGAGGAGGAACGAGGTCCACGTGCCGATCACGGGCAGACCCTTGATCATGCCGTCGATGATGCGCAGACCGTTGCCCGAGAGCAGGTCGTCGGGGAGCGAGTATCCGGTGAATCCCTCGGCCATGGCGAGGATGAACAGGATGAAGCCGACCACCCAGTTGAGCTCGCGCGGCTTGCGGAACGCGCCGGTGAAGAACACGCGGAGCATGTGCACGCCGATGCCGGCCACGAACACCAGAGCCGCCCAGTGGTGGATCTGACGGACGAGCAGGCCACCGCGGAGGTCGAACGAGATGTGCAGCGCCGACTCCATGGCGGCGGACATCGCGATGCCGCGCATGGGCTCGTACGCACCGTTGTAGTGCGTCTCGACCATGGAGGCCTGGAAGAAGAACGTCAGGAACGTTCCCGACAGCAGGACGACGACGAAGCTCCACAGAGCGATCTCACCGAGCATGAACGACCAGTGGTCGGGGAAGATCTTGCGACCGAGCTCCTTGACGATGCCCGAGATGCTGGTGCGCTCGTCGAGGTAGTTCGCCGCGGCGCCGACGAAGCGGCCACCGAGGGGCTTGCCCTGCAGGTCTGCCTTGGGCGGACCCGAGTAGACCGCCGGTTCGGTGGTGATGTTCTCCGCGGGGTGGGTGGCGGTGCTCATGAGCGCTCCCAGAAGCTGGGGCCGACGGGCTCTTCAAAGTCACTCTGTGCGACGAGGTAACCCTCGGCGTCGACGGTGATGGGGAGCTGCGGCAGGGGACGGGCAGCCGGGCCGAAGATGACGGCCGCTCCGTTGGCGACGTCGAACTGCGACTGGTGGCAGGGGCACAGGAGGTGGTGGGTCTGCTGCTCGTAGAGCGCGACGGGGCAGCCGACGTGCGTGCAGACCTTGGAGTAGGCGACGATGCCGTCGTACGTCCAGTCCAGGCGGTTGGTCTCGGGGTTGAGCGACTCGGGCTGCAGACGCATCAGGAGAACGATGGCCTTGGCCTTCTCTTCGAGGTAGCCCTCGTCGTGGCCGACTCCGGCGAGCTCTTCCGGAATGACGTGGAAGGCCGAGCCGAGCGTGACGTCGGCGGCGCGGATCGGACGGCCCGACGGGTCGTGCGCGAGGCGCATGCCGCCCTTCCACATCGTGTGGCTGAGCAGCTTCACCGGATCGGCATCCTGCGGAGCGAGGCCGCGGAACAGCGTGATACCGGGGATGACCGAGGCGAGGAGCGCCGCGAACATCGAGTTGCGGATGATCTCGCGACGGCCGAAACCGGAGTCCTTCTCGGCCTCGACGAAGACGTTGACCGCACCCTCACGGGTGGCGTCGCGGCCACGGGTCGCGTGGCGGTCTTCGATGTGCTCCTTGTCGGACATGACGGCCTTCGACCAGTGGATGGCGCCGATGCCGATCGCGAGCAGCGCGAAGGCGATGCCCAGACCGATGAACAGGTTGTTGTTCCGGATGTCGACCAGGGCGCCCGACTCGATCGGGAAGATCATGTAGGCGATGCTCGCCCAGATGCTCGCCGCGACGGAGAAGTAGAACAGCGTGTAGACCGTGCGTACCGCACGCTTCATCGCCTGCGGGTCCTGATCGGTCATGCGCTGGCGGTGCCCCGGGAGACCGGGGTTCTGCACGGGGTCGGGAACCGCGACGGCGAGCCCGGAGCCGGGCTTCCATGAAGCCCTCTCGTGCTCGAGTGCGTCTTCCTCGTGTGCCATGGTGCTCCTCGTACGTTACGTAATGTCGATGACGACGATCAGTTGGACTTCGCCGTGATCCACACGGTGAGCGCGATGAGCGCTCCGATGCCGAAGATCCAGATGAACAGACCCTCCGAGACCGGACCGAGCGATCCGAGCGCGAAGCCGCCGGGGGACTCGGACTTCTGAAGGAACATCAGGTACGAGATGACGTCGCGCTTGTCTTCGGGGGTCAGATTGAGGTCGTTGAAGACCGGCATGTTCTGCGGGCCCGTGACCATCGCCGCATACATGTTGAGCGGAGTGACCGTGTGCAGGTCGGGGGCCCACTTGCCCTCGGTGAGCGCGCCGCCGGCGCCGGCCACGTTGTGGCACATGGCGCAGTTGATGCGGAAGAGCTCGGCACCGTGCGACACGTCGCCCTGGCCGTCGAGGATCTCGTCGGACGGGTAGGTGGGGCCGGGGGCCGCGGACTGCACGTAGGCGGCGATCGCGTTGACCTGCTCCTCGGTGAACTGCACCGGCTTGACCGGAGCCTGCGGACCCTGCGCCTGCAGCGGCATGCGGCCGGTCGACACCTGGAAGTGCACCGCGAGCTCGCCGACGCCGAACAGCGACGGGCCCTGCTGGCTGCCCTCGAGGTCGAGCCCGTGGCAGGTGGCGCAGTTGGCCTGGAAGAGCTTCTTGCCCTCCTCGACCGTGCTGGCCGAGTTGGACGCGCTCGTGGGGGTGTCGGTGGCGGCCATCGCGGCCGACGCGCCGGCGTAGATGCCACCCGTCAGCAGCAGACCGATTCCGATCAGCGCGGCGGCGGCCAGGGGGCTGCGGCGTCCGTTCGAGCGACGCGGCTTCTTCTCTCGTGCCATGTGAGGTACAGCTCTCTTACTTCAGGAAGTAGATGACGAAGAACAGCGCGATCCAGACGACGTCGACGAAGTGCCAGTAGTACGACACGACGATCGAGGTGGTCATCTCTTTGCGACCGAAGTTCTTCACGGCGTACGCGCGGCCGATCACGAGGAGGAAGGCGATGAGGCCACCCGTCACGTGCAGGGCGTGGAAGCCGGTGGTCAGGTAGAAGGCCGAGGCGTAGGGGTTGGCGCTGATCGGCATGCCTTCGGTCACCAGCGTCGCGTACTCCCACACCTGGCCGGACACGAAGACCGCGCCGAGGATGAAGGTGAGGTAGAACCACTCCACCATTCCCCAGCGCTTCCAGAAGCTGTTCGACTTGACCGTGTACGGCTGGTACCGCTCGGCGGCGAACACGCCCATCTGGCACGTGACCGAGGACATCACGAGGATGAACGTGTTCACGGCAGCGAAGGGGACGTTGAGCAACTGCGTCTCTTCGGCCCACAGGGGCGCGGACGTGCTGCGCAGTGTGAAGTAGATCGCGAACAGGCCCGCGAAGAACATGACCTCGCTGCCCAGCCACACGATGGTGCCGACGGCGACCGGATCGGGTCGCTTCACGGCGCGCACGGCCTGGGAATACGTCGCTGGTGTCGTCACCATCCCATTATGCGCGATCCGACGCAGCGATATTCCCATCTCCAGCCTGAGATATTCCATCATCGAGACTTAGGGAAGCCTAAGAATCCGCAAGGAATCCCCGGTGCGGAACGGGTTCCCGCCCGGCTTCGAACGACCTCGCCCGACACGCCGCGTGTGGAAGGATCGTGGCATGGCGGAACGCTTCACCTGGCCCGATCTGCTCACCACCCTGCTGCAGGGCCGCGACCTCAGTGTCTCGGAGTCGACGTGGGCGATGCGGCGCGTCATGGCGGGGGAGGCCACGCCCTCGCAGCTGGCCGCATTCCTCGTCGCGTTGCGCGCGAAGGGCGAGACGGTCGAGGAGATCGTCGGCTTCCGCGACGCCATCCTCGAGGCGGCGGTTCCGCTCCCCGTGCGCGCGGAGGTCCTCGACATCGTCGGCACCGGCGGCGACCGTTTCGGCACGGTCAACATCTCCACGATGGCGGCCGTGGTGGCGGCGGCATCCGGGGTCCCCGTGGTCAAGCACGGCAACCGGGCCGCGAGCTCGGCATCCGGCTCCTCCGACGTGCTCTCCGCTCTGGGGATCGCTCTGACGCTCGATCCCGAGGCGGTCGCCGCGACGCTGGAACGCACCGGGATCACCTTCGCCTTCGCCGCCGCTTTTCACCCGGGCTTCCGCCACGCCGCGGCGACGCGCTCGGAGCTCGGTGTGCCGACGGTGTTCAACTTCCTCGGTCCGCTCTGCAACCCCGCACGCGCCGAAGCCAACGCGGTCGGTGTCGCGCATCTGGACCGCGTCCCCCTCATCACCGGCGTCTTCCGCACGCGCGGCGCGACGGCGCTGGTGTTCCGCGGCGACGACGGCCTCGACGAGCTGACGACCACCGGGCGCAGCCGTGTGTGGGAGATCAGCCGCGGAGACGTGCACGAGCACGATCTGGATCCGCGGGATCTCGGCATCCCCCTCGCCGACATCGACGACCTCCTCGGCGGTTCGCCCGACCACAACGCCGAGGTCGTGCGGCGCACGCTCGCCGGCGAGACCGGCCCGGTCCGCGACATCGTGCTGCTGAACGCGGCCGCGGGGCTCGTGTCGTACCGGTTGTTCCAGGATGCCGCCGAGGTGCAGCGTCCGATCCTCGAGCGTCTCGCCGAGGCGATGTCGGACGCGTCCGCCGCGGTCGACGACGGCCGCGCGCTCGCGAAGCTCGACGACTGGGTCGCCGCGACCCGCGAGCTGGCGGGCTGAGCATGCACCCGCTCGACGCGCTCACCGAGATCGCGTATCTGCTCGAGCGGGAGAGGTCGTCGCGCTACAAGTCGAAGGCGTTCCGCACGGCGGCCGCGGCCATCGAGGGACTGAGCGACGAGGAGTTGCGCGATCCCGGGCTGCGGCGGCGTCCGGGAATCGGCGACTCCACGTTCGCGGTGATCCGGGAAGCGCTGGACGGCGGTGTGCCGGAGCGGTTGGCGACGCTCCGCGCGGAGGCGGGCCTCGGCGGTGGGGGAGAACTGCGGTCGGCGCTCCGGGGCGACCTGCACAGCCACAGCGACTGGTCCGACGGCCTGACACCGATCGAGCCGATGGTCGAGGCGGCGCGGCGGCTCGGTCACGAGTACCTGGCCCTCACCGACCACTCGCCGCGGCTGACGGTGGCGAACGGTCTGTCGCCCGAGCGGCTCCGCTCGCAGATCGAGGTCGTCCGCGGGGTCTCCGGCGACGGGTTCACGCTCCTGACCGGTATCGAGGTCGACATCCTGGACGACGGTGCCCTCGACCAGGAGGACGCTCTCCTGCGCGAACTCGATGTGGTCGTGGCATCCGTGCACTCGAAGCTGCGGATGGAGGCCGGCCCGATGACGCGCCGGCTGGTGGCGGCGGTCAGTGACCCGCGCGTCGATGTTCTCGGCCACGTCACGGGGCGCCTCGTCGAGGGAGCGCGCGGGACCCGGCCGCCGTCGGAGTTCGACGCGCGGGAGGTGTTCGCGGCGTGCGCGGCATCCGGTGTGGCGGTCGAGATCAATTCGCGTCCCGAACGTCAGGACCCGCCCGACGACCTGCTCGCGCTGGCGCTGTCGGAGGGATGCCTGTTCTCGATCGACTCGGATGCGCACGCTCCGGGTCAGCTGTCGCTGCTCGACTACGGCGCGGTCCGCGCGGAGGCGGCGGGGGTCCCGGCCGAGCGGATCATCACGACGTGGCCCCTGCCCCGGCTGCGGGAGTGGCTCGCCCGCGACCGCTGAGCCGCGCTCAGCCGCGCAGGGCGGCCAGTGCCCGGGTCATCGACGTGCCGAGGTTCCAGCGCGCGGCGAGCGCGGTGGCGGCTTCCGCCCGGCCGTCGTCCACCGCGATGCGGTCGTCGGCGGGCGCGAGATCGAGGTCGCGGACGACTCCGACGACGGTCGGCGCGACGTCGAGGTAGTCCGCGGCGGCGAGGATCTTGGCCCGCTGCGCGGGGGAGCCGGCCGTCCCTTCCGCGGCGGCGGAGCGGATGGCGTCGAGGTCGCCCGCCGCGGCCAGGAGCGCGGCCGCGGACTTCTCGCCGATCCCCGGCACGCCGGGCAGGCCGTCGGAGGGGTCGCCGCGCAGCGCCGCGAAGTCGGCGTACTGAGCCGCGCGGATGCCGTATCGGGCCTGTACGGCCGCGTCGTCGATGATCTCGAGGTTGCTCATTCCCCGGGCCGTGTAGACCACCCGGATGCCACGGTCGTCGTCGACGAGCTGGAAGAGGTCGCGATCGCCGGTGACGATGTCGACGGGCACGTCGGCGCGTGTGGCGAGCGTGCCGATGACGTCGTCGGCCTCGTGCTCGGGGGCTCCGACGATCGCGAGGCCGAGTGTCTCGAGGGTCTCGCGGATGAGGGGGATCTGTGCGGTCAACGCCGCCGGGACCTCCTCGACGTCGGGGCCGCCCTCGACGGTCTCCACGACCCGGTGGGCTTTGTAGGTCGGGAGGAGATCGACCCGCCACCCCGGTCGCCAGTCGTCGTCCCAGCAGGCCACCAGCCGCGTCGGTTCGTACGTGGTGACGAGCTTCGCGATGATGTCGAGGAGTCCCCGCGCGGCGTTGACGGACGTGCCGTCGTCGGCCTTGACCTTGTCGGGCACGCCGTAGAACGCACGGAAGTACAGCGACGCGGTGTCGAGCAGGAGCAGTTTTTCCGGACGGGATGCCATGTGCCCAGGCTAGTGAGGACGCCCGAGAATCTAGAGTGTCGGGGTGTCTTTCGGTGCCCGGCCCCTCCGCCCCTCCGCCTCCGCTCCGTGCCCGTGCGGGCGCGCGGCGTTCGGCGAGTGCTGCGGTCCGCTCCTCGACGGCGTCGCGGCGCCCTCGGCGGAACGGCTTATGCGGTCGCGCTACACCGCGTTCGCGGTCGGCGACGCCGATCACCTCGTGCGGACGTGGCATCCCCGTACCCGTCCGGAGGACATCGACCTCGACGACACGGTCTGGGAGGGGCTCGTGATCGACGAGGCCGTCGAGGACGGGGATGCCGCGACGGTGGCGTTCGCGGCATCGTGGCGGCGCCGGGGCGAGCGGGGCGTGCTGTCGGAGCGGAGCAGATTCGTCCGGCGCGGGGGCCGCTGGGTGTACGTCGACGGCGACGTCGCCTGAGCCGTCAAGCCCGGCATCCGTGTCGGCGGCGGTGCGTAGGCTCGCCGCTGGAACCCGATGAGAGGACACGCATGATCCCCGATGCGCTTCGTGACCTGCTCGAGAATCCGAACTACGGCGCCCTGGGCACCGTCCGTCCCGACGGATCGGTGCAGGTCAACCCCATGTGGTTCGAGTTCGACGGCGAGCACGTGCTCTTCACCCACACGACGACCCGGCAGAAATACCGCAACCTGCAGGCCAATCCGTCGATGAGCTTCATGGTCTTCGACCCCGACCAGCCGTACCGCTACATCGAGGTGCGCGGACGGTTGGTGGACGAGGTCCCCGATCCCGAGGGGGCGTTCTACGTGCGCCTGGGTCAGCGCTACGGCAATGCGGGGCAGCAGCCCCCGCCCGATCGCGCGAACCGCGTGATCCTGAAGATGTCGGTCGAGAAGGTCGGAGGACAGTGACATGGAACGCATCGTGATCATCGGTGGACACGGCAAGGTCGCCCTGCACCTGGCGGGTCTCCTCGCCGAGCGCGGCGACGAGGCGGTGTCGGTGGTGCGCAACCCCGACCACCGCGCCGACGTCGAAGCCGCGGGCGGGCAGCCGCTCGTGCTCGATGTCGAGAAGGCGGACGTCGACGAGATGGCCGCCGCCTTCGACGGCGCGGACGCCATCGTGTGGTCCGCGGGCGCCGGCGGCGGTTCCGCCGAGCGGACGTACGCGGTCGACCGCGACGCCGCGCAGCGCGCCGTCGACGCGGCCGCGAAGGCGGGCGTGCGCCGGTTCGTGATGGTGTCGTGGATCGGCTCGACGCCGGACCACGGCATCCCGGAGGACGATCCGTTCTTCGCCTACGCCGACGCCAAGCTCCAGGCCGACGACCACCTCCGGGCCAGCGACCTGGACTGGACGATCCTCGGCCCCGGCACCCTGACACTCGACCCGCCCACCGGTCGTATCACGACCGCCCCGCAGGGCAAGGGCGAGGTAGGTCGCGCCGACGTCGCCGCCGTCGTCGCGGCGACCCTCGTGCAGTCGGCAACCATCGGGCGGTTCATCCGCTTCGGTGCGGGCGACACCCTCATCGCTGAAGCACTCGTATCCGACTCCGAAGGAGCATCCGCATGACCGATCTCACCGCCCGCGCCGAGACCCTCGCGTCTCTTCACCACGCCCCCGAGATCCTGCGCGTCGTCAACGTATGGGACGTCGTCTCGGCGCGCGCGATCGCCGACCTGCCGCAGACCCGGGCGCTCGCGACCGCCGGCCACTCGATCGCCGCGACCTTCGGCTACGAGGACGGCGAGAACATCCCGCTCGACCTCATGCTCGACATGGTCGGGCGCATCGTCGCGGCCGTCGACGTTCCGGTCTCCGCCGATCTCGACGCCGGGTACGGCGACCCGGGCGAGACCGTGCGCCGCGCGATCGGCGTCGGCGTCGTCGGTGCCAACGTCGAGGACCGTCTGCGGCCGCTCGCGGACTCCGTCGCCGCGGTCGAGGCGATCGTCGCCGCGGGTGCGGCCGAGGGCGTGCCCTTCGTCCTCAACGCGCGCACCGACGCCGTTCTGAAGGGCGGCGACCGTCCCCTCGACGAGAAGCTCGAGGATGCCATCGCCCGCGGCCGCGCGTACCTCGACGCCGGAGCCACGACCGTGTTCGTCCCGGGCCTCCTGGACGCGGACGCGACGCGTCGCCTGGTCGAGGGCATCGGCGAACGGAAGGTGAGTGTGATCGGCGTGCCCGGCGCGCTGACCGCCGCCGAGTACGAGGCCCTCGGGGTGGCGCGGATCTCCTACGGACCGCAGACGCAGCGGGTCGCACTCACCGCCCTGCAGGACCTGGCGATCGACCTGTACGGCTCGGGCGTCATCCCGTCCACGGTGCGCGCCCTGAACTGAGCCGCGTCAGTCGTCGTCCTCGGCGTCGTCATCGGGGTCGTCCACGACCACGATGACGCCGTCGGGGATGGGGTCGCCGAGCAACGGCTCGGCGGCGAGAGTGAGATCCACCGTCGCTCGCAGCAGCCCGCCCATCGTGGGGACCGCAGCAGCTGCATCTGATCGAGTTCGCCCAGCGGTGCGATCGCGGCGATCTGCCACGCGCGTTCGAGGGGCGCCTCCGACAGCTCGACGTCGGGGTCCCACCGGGCCACCCCGAATTCGCGCGCGCGCCCGAGGACGCGGCGTACGATGCGTTCGGCTTCCTCCAGGAGCGGCGCGAGGTCGTCGTTCCACTCGAGGTCGGGAAGCGGACGCACCTCGGCCCGGGGATACGGGGCGTCGTCGAGCCACTCGACGATCTCGAACCGCTCCGCTCCGCGGGCGACGATCGACATCTGTCCGGCCTGCGGCACGACGTGGCTGAGGCGCGCCATCGTCCCGAACGCGAAGCGCTGGTCGCCGCCGCCGGTCTCGACACCGCGCTCGATCAGGACGACGCCGAACTCGGGGTCGACCTCGTCCAGCAGCATCCCCAGCATGACGAGGTAGCGCTCCTCGAAGATCCGCAGCGCCAGGGGGGTGTGCGGGAAGAGGACGGCTCCCAACGGGAACATCGCGGTACCCATGGCACCAGTCAACCAGCGCTGCGGGCAACGAGGGCCGTCTCCGCGCTGTTCACGCCGGCTCGTCCCGCAGGCTCTCGTGGATGCGGTGGAGATCCATCAGCAGCGAGCCGATCAGCACCCAGTGCTCGGTCGAGGGGGTGCGGATCTGCAGGGGCCGGGTGAGGGCCGGCTCCTCCGCCATCGGCGCCGGCTCGGTGCTCGGATCGAGCGAGAACTCGAGGCGGACGTCGTGGGCCGCCCGGTGCAACTGCTCCGCGATCGCGCGCACCGAAGGATCGTCGGTGATCGACGGGGTGTATCCGTCGTACACCGCCCGCGTCATGCCCACTGTCTGCGTGACCACGGGGGTGAACCGGTCGAGGCGCGCCTGCATCTCCGCGAGGTCGGCGCGGTGGCGGGAACTGCGCGGGTTGAGCGAGAGCGAATCGGCGCCGTCGCGGATCGCCTCGGCCGCGGCATCCCGGACCGGGCGCAGGAGGCGCGCTTCCAGGAGGAGACCTTCCAGCGACTCGCGGCTCTGCGGGGTCTCGAGGGCATCGGCGAGACGTTCCAGCGCGGCGGCGAGCTCGCGCCCGAGGACGTCGAGCTTCTCGCGCGCCGGGGGGACGAGGACCGGGGGGACGAGGGCGGTGTTCACCAGGATGCCGATGACCGCACCGATGACCGTCTCCAGCACGCGGTCGAGGGCGTAGTTCGGGGTCGCCGTGCCGAGCGCGAGGACGAGCACCGCGCTGATCGCCACCTGGTTGGTCGCGCCCGGTGACATCCGCAGCGCCCACGCCACGCCGAGGGACACCGCGCCGGCCAGCAGGATCACCCAGGTGGGGGACCCGAGCACGATGCCGAGCAGGGAGGCGATGACGACGCCGACGATCACGCCGACGCTGCGCTCGACGGCGCGGGCGAAGGACTGATTGATGCTCGGCTGCACGACCAGGACGGCGGCGATCGCTGCGAAGATCGGGGGCGGTCCGGGGACGAGCGCGCCCGCGGCGATCCAGGCGGCGATCATCGCGACCGCGGATTTCGCGACCTGCAGGAACGGTCCCCGCCGCGCAGCGCGGAAACTCAGGCTTTCACGCGGGAGTCGGAGCGGGAATCGCATGAATCGAGCGTAGGCCGAGGGTGCCGTCACTTCGGCCGGTCCAGCATGGCATCCGCGTTATCGGCGACCCACGCCATCAGCGGCAGCATGCGCTCCATGAGGTCGTGTCCGAGATCGGTCAGGGCGTACTCGACGCGCGGGGGGACCTCGGGATACGCGGTGCGGCGGACAAGACCGTCGGCCTCGAGAGTCTTCAGAGTGCTCGCGAGCATCTTCTCGCTGATGCCGGTGACGTTCCGGCGCAGTTCGCCCCACCGCTGTGTCCCGTCCGAGAGGCCGACGAGGACGAGGACTCCCCACTTGCCCATCACGTGGTCGAGCACGGTTCGGGTGGGGCACCCGTCCGAGAAAACGTCAGGACGTTCGGCGCGCAGATCCGCAAGACTCACCATCACGTGAGTACCTAACCGGAAAGTGGGTACCCGCATTCCGGAATGCGTCCGGTCCGGCCACGTTGGCTTGGGCGTACCGACCGAAAGGACACTCCCATGACCCTCCTCGTCTCCGCCGCCTCCGGGCACCTCGGCCGCCTCGTGATCGACGCGTTGCTCGCGCGCGGCGTCGCGGCATCCGACCTCGTCGCCGGCGTCCGCACCCCCGCCAAGGCCGACGACCTCGCCGCGCGCGGCATCCGCGTCGTCGAGTTCGACTACGCCCGACCCGACACGCTGACCGCGGGTCTGGAGGGTGTGACGGGCGTACTGCTCATCTCGGGGACCGATGTCGACCGCGTCGCGGGACACCGCAACGTCGTGGAGGCCGTGCGCGCCGCCGGTATCGACCGCTTCGTCTACACGAGCGCGCCGCGCGTCGACGAGATCGACTACGCCCTCGGCGCCGACCACCTCGCCACCGAGCGCGCGATCGCCGAGGCGGGCCTGGATGCCACGATCCTCCGCAACAACTGGTACACGGAGAACTACCTCGATTCCGTCGCGCGCGCGGCGGAGTCCGGCGTGATCGTCGCCGCGGTCGGTGACGCGCGCGTCGCGAGCGCCAGCCGTCGCGACTACGCCGAGGCGGCCGCCGTGGTCCTCACCACGGACGACTTCCGCGGCCGGACTCTGGAGCTCGCCGGCGACGTCGCCTGGACGTACGACGAGCTGGCCGCCGCGGCCGCAGAGGTGCTCGGCCGCGAGGTCGTCTACCAGCCGGTGACGCTGGAGCAGCTCACGACGGGACTCGAGCAGGCGGGCCTGGATGCCGGGACGGCGGCGTTCGTCGCCGGCATCGACGACGCGATCGCCCGCGGCGCGCTGTCGCAGACCGACGGCACTCTGGCCCGCGTGATCGGCCGTCCGACCACGCCGCTCGTCGCCGGCTTGCGCGCGCGCTGACGCGCACCGAGCGCGTGAGTCGCCAGGATGTGTCGCCTGAGCCCTGCTCGAAGCGACGATTTTTGGCGACTCACGCGTTTGCGCGAGCGGAGCGAGCGCCGATCCGCTTCCGCTCGCGCATCGCGAGGAACAGCGGGAAGGTGAACGCGAAGGCGGTGAGGCCGGACAGGACGACGTACAGCCACGCGTGCCGCATGCCCTGGCGTCGCCCCTCGACGAGGATGAAGATGCTCCCGGCGACCGCGACGACCAGCAGGTCGACGGTGATCGACGACACGGCCGGGCCGCTGGAGACCAGATCGCCGAGGAAGTCGGACATCTGCACGATCGCGAAGACGTTGAAGGTCCAGGTCCCGACGAGCCCGAGGATCGACAGCACGAGGAACGCGACCGACAGCGGTGTCCAGTGCTTGAGGAGGTCAGCCATGCGCCGATCCTGGCGGCTGCGCGCTCCGCGATCCAGCCCCGTTCCGATGTCGCCGCCGCGCAGTAGCGTCGAGGAATGGATGCCACCCGCGCCACGGCCCTGCTCGATGAGCTCGAGCGCGCCGTCGACCGGCGCCTGCGACATCTGACGGCCGACGCGGAGAGCCTCCGACACGACCGGGCGGATGCCACGGCGGACGACGAGCACGACCCCGAGGGCTCCACGCTGTCGGGGGAGTGGGCGCAGGTCGACGCGCTGGCCCGCGCGTCGGTCGCCGAGCGCGACGAGATCCGCGCGGCGCGGGAGCGCGTGGCATCCGGGACCTTCGGGGTGTGCGAGGTGTGCGGGCGTCCGATCGCCGACGCGCGCCTGGAAGCCCGGCCGACGGCACGGCGCTGCATCGTCTGCGCGACCTGAGTCCCGGGCCCCGCCGTAGGCTCGGAGGGTGGAACCGCTGCTGATCGTCCTGCTCTTCGCCAACGCCGTCTTCAACGCGGTCGTGTGGCCCCGGTTCTACCCGCGGATCGCGAAGGATCCCCGCGCCCGGGATGCCGCCGGCAAGCCCACGGCGTTCCTCGTGGTGCACACGGTGCTGATCGCCATCGCCCTGGTGCTGGCGCTCGCATCGGTGATCGCCGCGATCGCGGCCCTGGTCTCCTAGGCCGTCGCGCGCGCGGGCTCTGTAGAATGGGGGCGCGGGTTCGCCCGCCGCACCTCGTGCATCTACCTACCGGACCGGCAAGGCGGCACCGCCCCACGCCCCGGAGATCCCCATGCACCACCCCGTCCCGTTCACTGCGCAGCGCCCCCTGATCCACCACACGGGTTTCTGGTACTTCCCCGTCGCCTTCATCGCGCGTCTGCCGTTCGCGATGATGACGGTCGGTGTCCTGGCGCTGGTCGTCTCGGTGCGCGGGTCGGTCGCGCTCGGCGGGCTCACCTCCGCGGCGGTCGGCATCGGCGTCGTCATCGCCGGGCCCGTGCTCGGCGATCTCGCCGACCGGTTCGGTCAGTCGCGGGTGCTGGTGCCGACGGGGCTCGCCAACGGCATCCTGCTCGCGCTCTTCCCCGTGGTCGTGGGGTCTCCCGCCGCCGACTCCCTCGTGCTCGCGAGCGCCGTCGCGATCGGTCTCACCGGCCCGCAGACCGCGGCGATGTCACGCAGCCGCGTCATGGCGCTCATCGGCGCGCGGATCGAGGCCGACCGGCGCGAGCGCACCTTCTCACGCGCGATGGCGTACGAGTCGGCGGCCGACGAGACGGCGTTCGTGATCGGACCGTTCGTCGTGGGCGTGCTCGCCGCGGTCGTGGCGCCGTGGGCGCCGATCGTCGCGGCCGCCGCGCTGAGCTTCGTCTTCGTGACCGCGTTCGCGCTGCACCCCACCGGTCGCGTGGTCCCCGTCGCGTCCGAGCGCGGCACGATGGCTCCCGCCCGCGAGTTGCTCCGGCCGCGGATGCTCATGCTCGTCGCCGCGGTCTTCGGCGTCGGCGCGTTCTTCGGTTCGACGCTGACGTCGCTGACGGCGTTCATGGAGGCCCGAGGGGCGCCCGAGGCCGGGGCTCTGCTGTACGGCGTGATGGGCGTCGGCTCCGCGGTGCTCGCCCTGGCGGTGGCGGTGCTGCCCGCCCGCTTCTCGTTGCGGTGGCGGCTCGTGGCGTTCGCGATCCTCCTCTTCGCCTCGGCGGGCGCGTACTCGGTGGGCGGTTCGGTGCTGACGGTCACGGTCGTGCTGTGCCTCATGGGCATCGGCGTCGGACCCTCGCTCGTGACGTTGTTCAGCCTCGCCGGGCACCGCGCGCCGGCGGGGCGCACCGCGACCACGATGACGCTGCTCGCCTCGGCGCTCACGCTCGCGCAGGCGCTGTCGTCCGCGGTCACCGGCGCCGTCGCCGAGCGCGCCTCGGTCGAGTCGGCGATGCTGATCCCCGCGGGTGCGGCGCTCCTCGTGCTCGCCATGGCCGCGGTGAACCTCGTTCACGCTCGACGGTGGGATGCCGTCGGCCCGTCGTCGATCGGGTAGAACCGCCGCAGGATCCACCGCTGGCCGAAGGTCCAGACGGTGGTGACGGCGAGGTAGAGGGCCGCGGCGAGCGGCACGAAGATCGCCACGAGCGCGGTGCTGAAGGGCAGCACCGCGGTCATCACGACCACCGACCTCGGCGTGGCCGGGTCGTACGGCGGTCGCAGGAACCGTCGTGTCAGTTCACCCGCTCCGGCGATGACCGCGACGATGAGCCCGAACAGGGCGAAAGTCAGGGCATCCGCCGATCCGCCGGTGAGCGCGGTCAGCAGACTCGACCCGAGCGGAACGCCCGCGAGATGTTCGGTGAGCAGGCCGTTCGCGTGCCCCGCGACCGTGGGGTGCAGGAACACGGCGTACAGCAGTCCGACGACCGGCGCCTGGGCGAGCACCGGCAGGCAGCCCGCGAACGGCGATACGCCCGCGTCGCGATAGAGCTGCATCGTCTCCCGCTGCAGGCGTTCGGGGTTCTTCCCCCATCTCTCGCGGAGCGAGCGCAGGCGCGGAGCCAGTCGCGCGCGGTCGCGTTCGGCGCGGGCCTGCGACACCCCCACGGGGATGAGTGCGGCGCGGACGACGAGGGTGACGAGGACGACCGCCAGCGCGGCGGCTGCTGCTCCGGCGGCGGGGGAGAGGAGGGCGGTGAGGGCCAGCAGGCCCCGAGTGGTCAGGTCGAGCAGGGCCGCGAGCGGCGGCAGAGCGAAGAGGTCCAAAGAAGTATCCGTTCGTGGGAGCGATCAGGGAGCGATCGGCCACGGAGGGATGCCGAGGCGGCGCCGTTGAGGGCGCCGGGCGGTCTACGCGGCCGGGGCCGCGCGTCCGGGAGCTCGCGGGCGCGGGTGGCCGGCGGCGTCGGGATCACTCTGCGCGAGCGGAGCGGAGGGATCGATGGGGCGTGTCGGCCGTGCCGGCGGGGCATCCGCCAGGAGACGGAACACGAGGACGGCGACGGCGACGGTCAGCACGACGGCGGCCGCCAGCGCCAGGGCCAGCAGCGGCGCGGGGGAGGCGCCTCCGTCGGGGGTGAGCGCGACCTCTGCGGCGACGAGCAGAAGGTTCAGGGCGGTCAGGAACGACGCGATCATCCCGTGCCCCCTCTCCTCGGTCGAGCCCTCACGCTACCAGCGGGTCGGTGGCTACGCTGTCGGGCATGACGACTCTCGTGATCACCGTGGTGGGCGACGACCGCGCCGGGCTCGTGGCATCCCTCGCCGACATCGTCGACGCGCACGGCGGCAACTGGGAGACCAGCGAGCTGGCGGAACTCGCGGGTGCCTTCGCCGGGATCGTCGAGGTCTCGGTGGCCGCCGAGCGCTCCGACGATCTGCGCGCGGCGCTCGAGGCGGCGGCGGGCACCCTCCGGGTCACGGTGCACGGTCCGGCTCCGGTCCCCGCCACGGCGGCGCGCACCGTCGCGTTGACGGTGATGGGCAACGACCGCCCGGGCATCGTGCGGGAGATCACGGGGGCGCTGAGCGCCCGCGGGGCCAGCATCGACCGGATGTCCACTCAGACCACGGATGCCGCGATGGCGGGCGGTCGGCTGTTCGAGGCCTCGCTGACCGCGACGCTGGCCGGCGGGGGCGGGGTCGACGAACTGGTGGAGGACCTTCAGAACCTCGCCGCCGAGATCCAGGTCGACGTCACGCTGACCGACTGACCCGCGCGCGGGCCGCGATCGCGGCGACCGTGCGCCAGCCGACCAGGAACAGCGCCAGGGTGATCGCGGCGACGATGACGAACGCCACGGCCACGCCCTGGCCGCTCACCGCGCGCAGCAGTATCCCGGCCGCCAGCGTCACACCCCACACCGGCAGGCCGGTCCGCAGCGGTGCGAGCGGGCGTCGCCAGCCGAGGCTCACGACCCACCCGAGGAGCAGGCCGACGACGAACGGCCACGCGGTGGTCGCCAGGCCTGCGCCCGCGGGACCCAGCACGTCGCCGTCGTGGGTGGCCCGGCCGATCGCGGCGAACACGACGACGAGCACGATGTCGAGGATCAGGGCGAACAGGGCGGGGCGGCGAGAAGTCACGTTCCCATCCTCGCAGCACCGCGGGTAGCGTGAGCCCGATGACGACGCGACTGCTCCTCCTCGCGGACACGCACGTCCCGAAGCGGGCGCGCAGCCTTCCGGAGGCCGTGCGCCGAGCGGCATCCGAGGTCGACCTCGTCGTGCACGCCGGCGATTGGGTGACCGCCACAGTGCTCGACGAGCTCGAGTCCCTCGCCCCCGTCGTGGGTGTGTGGGGGAACAACGACGGCGCCGACCTCCGGGCGCGACTGCCCGAAGTGGCCCGGACGGAGGTCGATGGGGTCCGAATGGCGGTGGTCCACGAGACCGGTCCGGCCGCGGGGCGGGAGAGGCGGATGGATGCCGCGTTCCCCTCCGTGGATCTCGTGGTGTTCGGTCACAGCCACATCCCGTGGGACACCGTCACGCCCGCCGGGATGCGGTTGGTCAATCCCGGGTCGCCGACAGACCGCCGCCGCCAGCCGGCGTGCACCATGATGATGCTCGCTCTGGCTGACGGCGGGGTCCGCTCGCTCGACGTCGTCGAGGTGGAGCGGGACTGACTGCGGGTCAGATGCGCCGTGCGGCCGACGTCATCGGGCACTCGAACGGATCGCGGGCGGCGAGCCCGACGCGGTTGAGGTACGCGATGACAATGCCGTACGACTGGAACAGCGTCGTCTCGACGTAGGGGACCTGCAGCGTCTCGCAGTGCTCGCGCACGATCTCGCGCGCACGGCTCAGGTACGGCCGCGGCATGTTCGGGAACAGGTGGTGCTCGATCTGGTAGTTCAGGCCGCCCATGAGCCACGTGGCCCACCAGCCGCCGGAGATGTTGCGGGAGGTGCGCACCTGCTTGCTGAAGAAGTCGAGCTTCGCGCCCGGGGCGATGACGGCCATGCCCTTGTGGTTCGGGGCGAAGGATGCGCCCATGTACACGCCGAACACCGCGAGCTGCACACCCAGGAAGGCGAACGCCATCCCAAGGGGCAGGAAGATGAAGACGGGGGCCACGAACACCGCGAAGCGCAGAGCGATGAGCCCGAGCTCGGTCCAGCGGCCCTTGACCTCGCCGCGCGAGAGCAGGTGGCGGATGGCCAGCACGTGGAGGTTCAGGCCCTCGAGCGTGAGGAGGGGGAAGAACAGCCAGCCCTGCCGCTGCGTGATCCACCGCTGGACGCCGCGGGCCTTGGCGGCATCCTCGTCGAGGAAGGAGATGGTGTCGATCTCGATGTCGGGGTCCTTGCCGACGCGGTTGGGGTTCGCGTGGTGCCGCGTGTGCTTCGTGGCCCACCACGACTGGCTCATCCCGACGACGCCGTTGCCGATCCACAGCGCCAGGCGGTCGTTCGCCCGGCCGGACGCGAGGATCTGCCGGTGGTTGGCTTCGTGGGCGAGGAAGGCGACCTGGGTGAACAGGATGCCGAGCGCTGCGGCGATGAGCAACTGGAACCAGCTGTCGCCGAGGAGCACGAACCCGGTGATCGCTCCACCGAATCCGAGGACGACGGCGGTGCCGACGAGGGCGTAGAAGACGGGGGTGCGGGCGAGGAGCCCGCTTTCGCGGACGACCTGGGACAGCTCTGTGTAGGCCTTCGCGATCGGGGGGAATTCAGTGGTGCCGGAATAGGTCTGACGAACGGGGCCGAGACGGGACTCGACGATGGTGGAGGCGATGAAGAAGCTCCTCGGGAGTGGTGACCGTGGTCGGGAGCCGGGGCGGCTACCCGGGCTGCGGCCCACACTACGGCGGGGTGTATGGGCTCACCGGAATACGAGTGCATCCTCGGCATACTCACCGGAACCGGTCATCTACCCGACACCCCTCCTGCACCGGGAGAAACCCGGGCGCAGACGCGGCGAAGGCCGGGAAGCCGCCGAAGCGGCCCTCCCGGCCTTCGCTGAGGAGCGTCAGCTCAGAGGGGGCGAATGTTCGCCGCCTGCATGCCCTTGGGGCCCTGCTCGGCGTCGAATTCGACCTTCTGTGCTTCCTGCAGCTCCTTGAAGCCATTGCCCTGGATCGCGCTGAAGTGCGCGAACAGGTCGGCCGAGCCGTCGTCGGGTGCGATGAACCCGTAGCCCTTCTCGGAGTTGAACCATTTCACGGTGCCAGTGGCCATCGTGTTCTTCCTTTTTCTTTTCGGGCCGCGATTACGGCCGGGTGCGCCGCTCCGACGCATGCGGAGCGGACGGGGACGCCGCGCGACCGGGAGGGTCGTGCGAACGTGTTGGGCGTCGACGGCGGCGCGGGCCGCGTCGACGGAGTCGTGGATGCCGAGGTCTTCACCGAGGGGTCCCTGGGCTTCGAAGCCCAGGGGGACGGCGCCGACGAAACCGGCGTACGCCGAATCGACCGTCGCGACGAACACGTCGAGATCGGCCTGGCGCCACGACAGGGGCAGGGGGAGAAAAGCAGACACGCGGACTTTCCGCGGCCTACGGGAGACCGGATGGTCGCACCCGAGTGGGCCGCGCGGAGATGAGGAGGGAATCGCATCGATGACGGCTCGGTGCCGTGCGCCCGGCATCTCAGCGATGAGGCGGACGTCGATGAAGCAGGTCCCAGAACGAATACTCAACGGTACCACGGAAGGATCGGCGCGCACAGACCCGGCGAGATCAGACTCTCGACACGGCGTCAACCGGTGGCGGGCGGTGGTCCGAGCGAGTGGGCTGAACCCCTCCCCACGAGAAGGAGGACACCGTGTCCGACACCGTTTCCGAGCTGGACAAGCTCAACGAACTGCTCCCGAAGTTCCGCTTCGCGATGGTCACCACGCGGGCGGAGGAGGGTGATCTCCACGCCCACCCGCTCACGGTGCAGGAGTCGGAGTCCGACGGTGACCTGTGGTTCATCGTCGGCACGCACGCCTCGGCGGTGGAGCACGTCCGACGCGACCCGAAGGTCGGCCTGTCGTTCAGTTCCGACGGCCTGTGGCTGTCGCTCGCGGGCGAAGCGGAGGTGATCGACGACCTCGCGAAGCTGAAGGATCTGTGGTCCACCACCGTCGAAGCCTGGTTCCCCGACGGTCCCGAGTCACCGGGCGTCACTCTGCTGAAAGTCTCCGCGCTGAGCGGCGAGTACTGGGGGAGCGCCGGCGGTCGCATCGCCACCGCGGTGGCCCTGGTGGCATCCAAGGTCACCGGCGAGCGACCGCGCGGCGAGAACGAGAAGTTCGACCTGCCCGCCTGACCGGGCGGACAGGCGCGGCGTCAGCCCCCGGACGGGTTGTCGACGGGGGCGTCGTCGTCGTCGGTTCCGGCGGGGATCTCGGGCAGGTCCGCTGTCTCCAGCTCGTCCGGCTGGTCGGCGGTGTCGGGGGTGCTCTGCGGTGTCGTGTCCATGGCATCCACTCGATCAACGGGCTGCGCTGCGCGCACGACCCTTGCGCGAGAGCCTTCCCTGTGCAGGGCGCAAGCCCCCGATCCGACGTGTGTCGCGCTGGCACCATGACGCCATGGCACGAGCCCCGCTGCGCACCAAGCCCTGCGCCTATTGCGGCAGACCCTTCTCCGATCGCAAGCGCTGGAGCGGGCGCGACCAGTGGGACGAGGTCCTTTACTGCTCGCGCGGGTGCCGCGCCAGCGCCGCCAAGCAACGGAGACGCGCGTGAGGGCCGCGCTGATCCTCGCGACGCAGCAGTTCGCGGAGCATCCGGCCTTCGCCGACGACGACGTGGACGAGTTCTTCTTCATCGAGTCCGCTCCGCGATTCGCGAAGCTGCCCTACCACCGGCACAAGATCGTGCTGCTGCTCTCGGCGATGCGGCACACGGCGGCGCGGCTCGAGGCCGAGGGACGGACGGTCCGACGCATCGCGCTGTCCGACGACCTCACGTTCCGCGCGGGCCTCGACCGTCTCTTGACGGAGCACCGCGTCACCGAGCTCAAGTGGATGAGCGACCCCAACCGGCCGGTCGACGAGCGGATCTCGGCGATCTGCGCGGCCCACGGCGTCGAGCCCGACATCCTCCCGGACGGCCTGTTCCTCACCCCCGAGGAGGAGGTGGACGGGTGGTTCGCGGAGCACCCCACGCCGTTGATGGAGGATTTCTACCACTGGCAGCGTCGGCGCACCGGCATCCTGATGGACGGCGGGAAACCCGCCGGGCGCCGCTGGAACTTCGACGCGGACAACCGCAAGCCCCTGCCGAAGAAGGGCGTCGAGATCCCGCCGTTGCCGACGCCCGCGCACGACGACATCACCGCCGCGGTCATCGCCGAGGTCGACGAACGCTTCCCCGACCATCCCGGCGCAGCCACGGAGTTCTGGCTCCCCGTCACCCCCGAGGAGTCGCACGCCTGGCTCGAGGTCTTCGTCGCCGAACGCCTGCACGACTTCGGTCGGTACGAGGACGCCATGAAGGCCGACGAGCCCTTCCTCTTCCATGCGGTCGTCTCCCCGCTGCTGAACATCGGGTTGCTCACCGTCGACGACGTGATCGCCGCCGTCACGCGGACCGATGCGCCGCTGGCATCCGTCGAGGGGTTCGTCCGGCAGGTAATCGGCTGGCGGGAGTACATGCGCGGGATGTACCGCGCGCACCCGGAGCTCGAGCGCGTGAACGCGCTGCACCTCGAGAAGCGCGTGCAGAAGTACTGGTACTCGGGGGAACGGATGCCGTCCGACCTGCCGGTGCCGGTGCGGACCGTCCTGGAACGCGTGCACCGGTGGGGCTACGCGCACCACATCGAGCGGCTGATGGTGCTGGGCAACTGGTTCCTGCTGCAGGGGTACGCGCCGCGCGAGGTCAACCGCTGGTTCCTGGCCCTCTTCGTCGACGCGTACGACTGGGTGATGGTGCCCAACGTCATGGGCATGAGCCAATTCGCCGACGGCGGCTTCGTCGCCACGAAGCCCTACGTCTCGGGCGGGGCGTACCTGCAGAGGATGGGGGCGTGGTGGCCGTCGGCCCAGGCCGCCAAGGACTCGGTCTTCACCGACGCGTACTGGGGGTTCCTCGAACGGCACGAGGACGTCCTCGCCGGCAACCACCGGCTCTCTCTCGCGCTCGCGCAGATGCGCCAGCGGCGCGACGCCGCGGGCTGACCGCGGGCGTCGGTGCCGGGCTCCGGATCAGCGGGCGATCGGGGCAGTCGCCACGCGACTGAGCCCGCCTACCCGCCGAATTCTCCGGAGCCCGGGCCGGGTCAGCCCTTGAGCTTGTTCAGCGCCGAGCCCTTGTGCGCGGCGGTGGCGTCGGTCTTCTCCGACTTCACGATGTAGGCCGGCTCGTCCTCGGATGCCGTGAACTTCTGACCGTCGTGCTGGAAGTCCTTCGTCTTCTTCTCTACGACCTCACCCTGGGTGCGCCCCTGCGGGGTGTCCCAGCTGACCCGGTCGCCCTTGGACAGATCCTTCGACATGTGCGTTTCCTTCCGTTCGGTCCCGCCATGGTCGCCAGCGGCGGGGTCGTGGAGCCGGGGATTGACAGCCGCGGGACCGTACGCGCTCGTGACGAGTTGTGCAATGCCTCGTCCGGCCGGGGCGCCGTGCGTAGCGTCGAAGACGTCCCCGGATTTCCACGTGAGGAGCGCCATGTCCGAGCCCACCACCGCCAACAACGGATCTCCCGTCGCCAGCGACGAGCATTCCCAGAGCGTCGGGGCCGACGGCTCCATCGCCCTGACCGACCACTATCTGATCGAGAAGCTCGCGCAGTTCAATCGCGAGCGCGTGCCAGAGCGCGTGGTGCACGCGAAGGGCGGCGGGGCCTTCGGCACCTTCCGCACCACGGGCGACGTCTCGGCGTACACCCGCGCGGCGCTGTTCCAGCCCGGTGTCGAGACCGAGATGCTCGCGCGCTTCTCCTCCGTCGCCGGCGAGCAGGGGAGCCCGGACACCTGGCGCGACCCGCGCGGGTTCTCGCTGAAGTTCTACACGACCGAGGGCAACTACGACCTCGTCGGCAACAACACCCCGGTCTTCTTCGTGAAGGACGGGATCAAGTTCCCCGACTTCATCCGGTCGCAGAAGCGCCTGCCGGGCAGCCACCTGCGCGACAACACGATGCAGTGGGACTTCTGGACTCTGTCGCCCGAGAGCGCGCACCAGGTCACCTGGCTCATGGGTGACCGTGGCATCCCGGCCTCGTGGCGGCACATGAACGGGTACGGGTCGCACACCTACCAGTGGATCAATGCCGCGGGCGAACGGTTCTGGGTGAAGTACCACTTCCACACCGACCAGGGCCACAAGACCCTGACGCAGGACGAAGCCGACCAGATCGCAGGTCAGGACGCCGACTTCCACATCCGCGACCTCTACGCCGCGATCGAGCGCGCCGAGTTCCCGACGTGGACCCTCAAGGTGCAGATCATGCCGTACGAGGATGCCAAGACCTACCGCTTCAACCCGTTCGACCTGACGAAGGTGTGGCCGCACAGCGACTACCCCGAGATCGAGGTCGGCACGATGGAGCTGAACCGCAACCCGGGCAACTACTTCGCGGAGATCGAGCAGGCGGCCTTCGAGCCGTCGAACTTCGTGCCCGGTATCGACGGCAGCCCCGACAAGATGCTGCAGGCGCGCATCTTCAGCTACGCCGATGCGCACCGCTACCGCGTCGGCACGAACTACCAGCAGCTGCCGGTCAACCGTCCCCACACCGAGGTGCACTCGTACTCGAAGGAGGGCGCGATGCGCTACGAGTACAACCCGCCCGAGGTGCCCGTGTACGCCCCGAACTCGGCCGGGGGCCCGACGGCCGATCCGCGACGCGCGGGCGACGGCGGCTGGCAGAGCGACGGCGAGCTCGTCCGGTCGGCGGCGACCCTGCACCCCGAGGACGACGACTTCGGCCAGGCGGGGACACTCGTGCGCGAGGTGATGTCGGCGGAGGCCCGCGACCGACTCGTGGAGACGATCACCGGGCACGTCGGTGGCGTCACCCGTGCCGAGGTGCGCGGCCGGGCCGTGCAGTACTGGAAGAACGTGGATGCCGAGATCGGCGCGCGCGTCGAGGCCGGCCTCCCGCCGCTCGAGGACTCGACGGCCCCCGGTGAGCAGCTCAGCGAGCCCAACCCCGACGGCGACCTCGTCGGTCGGGACGTCGCGGGACGCGTCTGATCCGACGCCGGCGGGATCGCGTTCACACCGTGGCGCGGTCCCGCCGGGTCAGGCGGAATCGGGATGCCAGCACCCCGGCGACCAGCGCTCCGAGCCCGCCGGCGACCATGTCGCCGATGGTGTCGTCGTACGTGACGAAGATACTGTCGGTGATGAAGCGGTAGCCGAACCACTCCACCATCTCCCAGACCGCGCTGAGAGCCAGACCCGCGGTCGTCGCGACGACGATCGGTGTCCTGCGGGCGCCGGTGGGCACGATCACCCGCGTGTCGTCGAGCACCACGAGCGCGACGGCGGCGAGCACCCCCGTGCACACCGCGTGAACCAGGAGATCCCAGCCCGTCCAAGCGCGGTACAGGTCGATCACGTTGCTGCCCGCCGCAACGATGACGGTCAGGCAGACGGCGAGATCGAGACCGGAACGCAGGCCCAGCATTCGCGAGAGCATCACCGCCGGCAACGTCATCGAAAGCACGGCGGTGTCGGTGGCGGGAAGCGCGAAGGCGGCGACCAAGACCCCGACGATCGCGATGGCGCGCACGGCATCCGCGATCCACTCCGTCGCTGTCCGGGGCGGCCGCTTCAGATTGGCGTACAGCGCTGCGATCACCGCGGCACCGGGATGCGCACGACGGCCTGTACCGGCAGGTGGTCGGACGGCCAACTCGTGCCCGTCGGGCGCGGGTCGATGCCTGTCGCGCGGACGCCGACGTCGGGCGTCGCGAGGATCGCGTCGATGCGGCGAGCGCCAACCCGCGGCCTCCGGTAGTTGTTGAACGTCCCCCATTCGACGGTCCGGCGGGCGGGGGCGTACGCCCACGTGTCGATGAGACCGCCGTCCGCGAACATGTCCGCGAGCTCGGCCGAGCGGATGGGGGCGTTCACATCGGCCGTGAACAGCAGAGGAAGGTCCTCGGCGGCGACGAGCTCGGCGAGCCAGCGGGCGGAACGACGCCGCGCGCGGCGGGAGAACGCGTCGAAGTGGCTGTTGACGAAGACGAACGGGGCGCCCGTGGCCGAATCGACGAACCGCGCGATGACCGCGACGCGCGGAATCGTATTGCCCCAGCCGACCGAGCCGTCGATCGCCGGGGTGTCGGACAGAGCCACCTGCGTCCAATCGAGCAGTTCGAGCCGGTCGCGGTCGTAGAAGATCGGCGTCCCCTCGCCGTCGCGGTCCCGCCCGCGGCCGTGGCCGATGCGGCCGTAGGCGCTCCCGAGCGACTGCTGCACCCACCGCGCCTGGTCGGGGCGGGCCTCCTGGGATCCGAGCACGTGCGGCTTGTTCGCGCCGAGGTACACGCGGAGCCGCTCTTTGCGGAGACCCCAGCGGTCCTCCGGAGGCCACGTGAGGCGTTCGAAGCGACGGCGGATGTTGAAGCTCATGACGTGGAGGTCGGGGGCTTCCACGTTCGGGAACAGCACCGCGCCCATCAGCGCCCCAGCCTCTGTCGCCGTGCCCACCGCAGCGGCGGGATCTCGCGCGGCCAGTGCGCGAAGACCGTACCCATGCCGCGCGAGAAGCTCTTCGCGAACCGTCGCGGGCGGACCGTCCGCGACGAGACGCGCATCTCGGACCGACCCGGCACGATGCGAATGCGGTGGTGTTCGCCGAGGTGGAACGCGAGGTCGAGATCGTCGTGCAGCTCGGGGTCGAGGTGGACCGCGTCGCGCACCGCGAGCCACGCCCTACGCCGGAATGCCATGTTCGACCCCCACAGCGGCGCGTGCCCCAGAGCCGGGTACGCGAAGGCCGCGTACGTGCCGAGGAACGCCCACGCCATCGGCCGGCGCCCCCGCGGAGGCCCGTCGTGGAACACGGCACCGGCGGTGACGGCATCCACGTCGGGGTCGGAGAGCGCGGCGGTCATGTACGCGATCCAGCCCGGGCCGGGGAGGCTGTCGGCGTCGAGGCGCAGGATCAGGTCGCCCGTCGCGGCGTCGTAGCCGGCGGCCGCGGCGGCGGGGATGCCGCGCTCGCCGCAGAACACCACGCGCGCGCCCGCGGCGCGGGCGACGTCGGCGCTGTCATCCGTCGAGGCATTGTCGACGACGACGATCTCGTCTGCCGGACGGGTCTGCGCGGCGAGGGCATCGAGGCACCCGGCGAGGGGCACGGCGTCGTCTCGGACGGGGATGACGACCGAGACGGTCGGGGCGGCGAGAGTCATCGCGTGCCACGCTAGCGGCCGCGGCCTCCGGCGCGCGGTGCCTTGCGCTCTGCGTACCCTGGATGCCATGGCATCCGCGGCATCCGTCCTCAACGTCTCGGCGTATCTGTTCACTCGGATCGACGACCCGGCGGCGCTCCGGCCCGTGCTGCGCGAGCGCGCCGGGGACGCGGGGCTGCGCGGGACGATCCTGCTCGCGGAGGAGGGCATGAACCTGTTCCTCGCGGGTGAGCCGGATGCCGTGCGGGGCTTCGTCGACGGGCTGCGCGTCGACTTTCCGGCTCTTGAGACGAAGGAGAGCTGGTCGGATGCCGTGCCCTTCGGCCGCCTCCTCGTGAAGGTCAAGCGCGAGATCATCCGCATGGATCGCCCCGAGGTGCGCCCGCAGGACGGTCGCGCGCCCGCGGTGACTCCCGCGACGCTCCGCCGCTGGCTCGACCGCGGAGCCGACGACGACGGTCGCGAGGTCGTGCTCGTGGACACGCGGAACGCCTTCGAGGTCGACTACGGCACGTTCTCGGGCGCCCGCGACTGGCGCATCGAGCGGTTCACCCAGTTCCCGGATGCCGCGAGCGCCCACCGCGACGAGCTCGACGGCAAGACCGTGGTGAGCTTCTGCACCGGCGGTATCCGGTGCGAGAAGGCGGCCCTTTACCTGCGCGACCAGGGTCTCGACGCGTACCAGCTCGACGGCGGCATCCTCGGCTGGTTCGCCGCCGAGGGAAACGCGCACTGGGACGGCGACTGCTTCGTGTTCGACGAGCGCGAGGCCCTCGACCCGGCGCTGTCCGCCCGCGCGGGCGCCTGATCCATGCTGTGGGATCAGCACGCGTGCGCCGAACTCGTCGAGAACGCTGACCTGACGGAGCTGCACCGCTACCGTCCGGCGGGCGGCGGACTCGTGTCGCTCAACGCCGGCTACGCGCCCCACGGCCCCGAGGTCGCGGCATCCATCCTTCGCGCGTTCCGTGCCCAGGTGACCGCGATCGACGGCCTGGAGCTCGCCGCGACCGTCGCCGACGTCGATCGGATCGCCGCCGCCGGTGACACCGCCGTCGTCTTCGACCTCGAGGACGCAGCGCCCCTCGGGGGCGACCTCGATGCCGTCGCGACGCTCGTCGCTCAGGGGGTTCGCACGCTCGGCCCGGTCTACAACTACGCGAACGCGGCCGGGGGTGGATGCCTGGATGCCGACGACCCGGGGCTCTCGCGCTGGGGCCGCGACCTCGTCGCCGAGCTGAACCGGCGCGGCATGGTTCCGGACGGTTCGCACGTCGGCGCCCGGACCTCGCTCGACATGTGCGCCGTGTCCACGCGGCCCGTCGTCTTCAGCCACTCGTGCATGCGAGCCGTGTGGGACCACCCCCGCAACATCACCGACGACCAGGCCCGTGCGGCCGCCGACACCGGGGGAGTCGTCGGCATCACCGGCGTCGGCATCTTCCTCGGCCCGAACACCCCCACGCTCGAAGCCATGCTGCGCCACATCGAGTACGCCGTCGAGGTCGTCGGCATCCGGCACGTGGGGGTGAGCACCGACTTCTCGTTCGACTGGGAGACGTTCCAGACCACCCTGGCCGAGAGCCCCGCGCTCTACGACGCGAGCTACACCGCGTGGGGCCCGGTCGAATGGATGCCACCCGAGACCTTCGTCGGCCTGGGCGCGGCGCTCCGCGACCGCGGGTGGGACGATGCCGATATCGCGGCGGTGCTCGGCGGGAACTTCCGCCGCGTCGCCCTGGAGAGCTGGGAGCCTCAGCCATGACCGAACTGACCGACGGAGCCGTGCTGCGCCCCGCCCGCCCCGGCGACGAGGCCGGGATCCTCGCCTGCATCCAGGCGCTCGCCGACTACGAACGCGAACCGGATGCCGTCGACAACACGGTCGACATGCTCACGGCCACGCTCTTCGGTGACGACCCGCGCGCCTGCGCGTTCGTCGTCGACGGGGGAGACGGCGAGATCCGCGCGATCGCGATCTGGTTCCTCACCTACTCGACCTGGACCGGCAAGCACGGCATCTGGCTCGAGGACCTCTACGTGCACGAGCGGTACCGATCGAACGGGTACGGAGTGGCGCTGCTGTCCGCGCTCGCCGCGGAATGCCTCGCGCAGGGGTACCCGCGGCTGGAGTGGACGGTGCTCGACTGGAACGAGCCCGCGATCGGGTTCTACCGTGCCCTGGGTGCCGAGGCGATGGAGGAGTGGACGACGCGGCGCGTCACCGGTGCGGCGCTGGAGGCGCTCGCGGCGCGGGGCTGACGCACCCCGGTCACGCGCGGTTCCAGGCGGGCGCCTGCTCGATCAACGCGGGCGTCGCGGAGAGCACGACGATCAGCGCCGCCAGCATGACGATGCCGCTGATGCCGAGAACGATGCTCACGGTGATGCGGCGGCCGCGGGACGGACGTGCGCCGCGGAAGCCGACGACCGCCGCCGACAGGAACCCGGCGAGCCAGACCACGAGTCCTGCGATGCCCATCGCGATACCGATGGCGCGCTCCGAGTCATCCGAGTCCGAGTAGTGGATGACCGTCAGGCCGGGGCCGGCTGCCGTGAGCACGGCAGCGCCGAGCATCACGACGCCGAACAGGCCGACCGCGGTTGCGGCGACGGCGAGGAGTATGGCGCCGGTGCTACGCGCGTCCTCCTCCCTCTGCTGCTGGAGGATCCCGGGGGACATCGCGCGCGGGTGCTCGTCGGTCATGCGCACTTCACCGCCGCGCCCGCGACTGGCGCAGAAGAAACCAGGCGATCCGGGCGACCGCGAGAAGTTTCCGCAGCCGCCCGGGGCGCCGCACGGTGCCGAAGGCCGCGCGGTCGGGGGCGTCCGCGAGATGGCGCTGGAGGGCGCGGAAGCTGTCGATCTGGCGGGTGAGGAGATCGAGATCGACTGCGGCGTGCGCTGTCTCCGCCAGAAGCGAGACGGGGCCGGTCACGAGGGCGATGGCGGGGATGCCGTTCTCCCACAGCGGTTCGCCCTCGCCGAGGTGCACGACCGCACCCGGCCGCACCGGCCGCACCGCCGGGTTCCGCCACTCGGTGCGGACGAGCGCGTCGAACTCGCGGGTCGTGGCGTACAGCAGCTCCGGTTCGGCGGTGTCACCTCCGGCATCCATCGAGGGGTCGTCGTCGCGGCGGTGCTTCGCTCCGAGGTGTTCGATGACGAGTCCCGCCACGGCCGTCAGCCCGCCCGCCGCGGGCGACCACAGCTCGGGATGCGCGTGCAGCCAGGCCGTCGTGGCCTGGCCGTGCGTCGTCACCGCCGGGATGCGGAGGTGCCCGGCCACGAGGACGAACACGATCGTCCGGTCGTGCGGGGTGCCGGCCGCGTCGCGGGCGAGCTCGAGGAGACCGATGAACCCGTTCTCCTCCACGGCGTTGCCGCCGTCGCTGTGCGTGACGACGAGGACGCTCTCGTCGGCGTGCGGGCCCGTGCCCGGCGACACCGCCCAGACGGTGTCCATCGTCGCTCCCGGGTGGCGGGTGGCATCCAGGACGAGCGTCGCGGTCTCACCCCGGCGCGCGGCGGCGACGAGACCGTCGCCCTCGGACTCGGGCACCCAGACGGCGGGGAGACCCTGGTGAGGGCGAGTGAAGGGCAGGTACTGGCCGCGTGCCTCGTGGTCGTCCAGACCCCGCCAGACCGCGACGACGCCGACCACCCCCGCCGCGCGCGCCGCCGTGAGGTCGGTGCCCGCGAGCTCCGACGAGATGGCGGGATTCGCCACGGCGTCGAAAGGGAACCGGCCGTCCCACGAATCGAGGATGAGGGATGCCGGAGCCTCGACGTTGTCGACCTCGATGACGGCGATGCGACCCGCGGCCGCCGCCCAGCGCTTCCGCCGACCCGGGAGCAGGATGAGGGGAGCCGTGACGCCGGATGATCCGGTCTCACCGGAGTACGGCCACGCCGAGGCCACCTCGACGGCGTCACCTTCCACCGTGAGTGACACGGCATCGTCCGCGGCATCCCAGCGCTCGAACGAGCGGGTATCGCGTTCGACCCGGTAGCCGAGCTCGGCGAGCTCAGCGGCGACCTCGTCGGTGAGCGTGCGATGGGCGTCGTTCCCGGAGCGCCGAGGCCCGAGCGCGTTGAGACGGTCGATGTGTTCCGCGTACGTCGGCATGTCAGCCGAGGAAGGGACGCAGCTCGACGCGGCGACCGCAGGCGCGCGAACCCTCGATCGCGAGGTCGCGTGCGGTGTCGACATCGGCCGCGTCGATGATCCAGAAACCGGCGACCCACTCCGCGGTGTCGTTCACCGGCCCCGGGGTGACCGTCGGCTCCCCGGACCGCGCGTCCACCACCGTCGAGTCGGCGGGGTGGGCGACGCCGGCGGCGAGGACCCACCGCCCCTCCGCGACGAGGCGGTCGTTGAACGCGTCGATCGCCGCACCCTCGTCGTCGGTCGCGGAAGAGCTGCGGTCGTCGATGACGTTGAGAAGGAATCGCATGCGGCCACTGTGACACCGACCTCGGACATGCCGAAAGGGGGCGTGTCACCCGAGGTCGTTCAGCACCGCCTCGGCGGCGCGCTGCCCGGAGACGAGCGCGCCCTGGATCGACGCGGTGTCGCGGTGGTCGCCGGCGACGTAGCGCCCGTCTCCCAGGCGGACCGGGCGCCGTAGGTGCAGCGGCGGGTCCTGCGCGGGGAGCGCCGCCGCGATGTCGTCGCGCCGCAGCAGCCGCCAGGGCCGGGTATCGGTGCCCCACAGCTCCTCGAGGTGCCGGCGGACGTCCGCCTCCGTCGCGGTGGTCGGCATCACGACGGTCGCCTCGACCAGGTGCTGCCCGCGCGGCGCGTAGGTCGGTGCGGTGTTCGTGACGATCGCGGTGTGGACGATCGGTCCTCGGCGCAGCCCGTCCACGCGCAGTGCGCCGTCGTCGTTGTGGCGGTCGTCGGTGGCGAACCACCACGTCTGCAGGCCCCGCGGGCGGGGGAGCGGGACGTCCAGACCGGGGGTCAGGCCGGTGGCCAGGACGACGGCGCGGGCGTCGATGGCATCCGCGTTCTCGATCTCCACGCGCCATCCCCGACCGTGCGGCCGGGTTGCGGAGACGCGGTGGGCGAGACGGATGCCGGCTCCCGCCCGTCGCGCGGTGTCGGCCAGCTGCGCGGGGAGAGCGCCGATGCCCGCGGCGGGAACACCGGGGGTGCCGAGCGCGAAGCTGCGGACCAGCAGCCGCACGAAGGTGTCCGAGGACTCCTGATCGTCGTCGGCGAGCACGCCCGCAAGGAACGGTTCGAGGACGCTCTCGCGCAGGGGTCCGCGCAACCCGGCCCGGTCCCACGCCTCGGCGAGACGGCGATCGGGACCGCGCTTCACCGCGCGCGGATTCGCGAGGACGGGAAGCGCCCATCGCGCGAGGGATAGCAGGTCGGCGGGGCGTACGAGTCCGCTCCCGAGCGACGCCGGGATCGTCGCCGGGTGGCGGAGGGGATGGGCGATACGGGCCACGCCGTCATCGAGCCGCACCGAGAGGGCCACCGGGAACCGGCGCAATGCCAGCGCACCGACGTCCACCCACCGCCGCACCGCCGGATACGCGGGGTTCAGCACGTGGAAGCCGCGGTCGAGGCGGAACCCGTCGACGACGTCGGTACGCTCGCGCCCGCCGACGGCGTCCTCCGCCTCGAGGACGACGACGTCGCGTCCCGCCTCGGCCAGCCGTGTTGCGCATCGCAACCCCGCGAGTCCCGCACCGATCACCACGACGTCGTATCCGCTCACGTTTCGAGCGTAGGGAGGGCACGTTGCCGGGGAGCGGGGGTTGCGGCCGCTCAGATGAGCGCCTCGACGGCGTCGGCGAGCTCGGCGACCGGCCGGCGGCCGTCGAGTTCGACGGTCGCCATGCGCCGGAGCGCCGGCTCCACGTCCCGCACGTATCGCCGGATCTCGTCCTGCTGCGCGGACGTTCGACCGTAGGGATTGTCCGTCCGGGTGCGAACGCGTTCGATCAGGACGTCGACGGGAGCACTCAGGAGCACGACCTCATCGAATCGCTCGCGGAACCGGCCCTGATTCTCCGCCGTTCCGCACACGACCACGTCCGGATGGCTGTCGAGCAGGACCGTCATGCGATCTTCGTCCCACGGTCCACCGTTCCCGTCGGTCCATCCGTCGAGGTCGGTCTCGATCGTGCGGTGACCGCGGCGCGCGAGCTCTGCGAGCAGGGTCGACTTGCCCGCGCCCGACATGCCCGTGAGCAGGATCCGCGCCATGTCCTCACGCTATCCGCCGCTAGGGTGGCGGCATGCGTATGCGACCCCGGGGGCGGGGGCTGTCCATCATCGCCGGCGTGATCCTTGTCGGTGTCCTCGCGGGATGCGCCACGCCGGTGGGGAGCGCCGATCCGTCGCCGACACGCAAGGGCCCGCCGCCCGCGTCGGAAGAGGTGCCGGCGACGGTTGCTACCCCCACGGCCGACGCCGGCGCGGTTGCACGCGCTCACACGTGGCTGGACTCCGCGTCGGTGCCCGAGGGGGCCGTCCGTGTGGAGGCGGGAGACGTCCCGGCGTTCAACTCCTACGTGGGCTGGCCGTGCACGCCTGTCGCGACTCTGACGGGGTATTGGCGGATCCCGGATGCCGACGCCGTCGACACCGTGAACTGGATGGCCGCGAACCCGACTCCCGGTCTGACGGTTCCTTTCATGCCGCACTACCCGGCCGGGAACACGGGCGAAATGGCGGTGGGGCAGCTCCCGACGCCCGACAGCCAAGAGGGCATCGTGTTCGACGTCATGCGCATCTACGACGGCTCCGTCGTCATCCGTGCCCAGGTCGCCGCGCTCGCCGCGGATGCGACGTGCGCCGACCCGGGCCCGGGTTCGCGCTGGGGTGCTCCCGGTCAGGGGTGAGTCACGGCGCTGGCGCCTGCCGTCCGTGCGGGTCGCGGGAGAGGGGGAAGACGGCCAAGACAGCCGCCGACCGTGATCAGCTTCGCGTCATTCGAGACGGCGCGCTGGACGTCGTACGAGGTGTGTGGTCCGTGATCGCACCGTTCATCGTGTGGTGGGCGGGGCTGTGGTTCTGGCGACAGGTCGACGGCTGCGGGCGTCTCGCCCCGATGCTCGCCGTCCTCCTCATCCTCTCGAGCGTGGCCGCGGTGGTCGTCGTGGGTGCGGTCCCGTGGCTTCCTTTGCTTCGTGGCGCTGGTTCGCGGTGGCCCATCTATCTCGGGGTCGCGACGTCGGCGGCCGTTCTCGCGCTCTATGCCATCGTGATGTCCGCCGCCGTCGCGTTCCCTCTCGTCGGTGGATCATCCCGCGCGGGCGAACTGATCGCATCGGCTGCCCTGGCTCTGGTTCCGTCGCTGACGCTCGCCGGGGCGAACAGCATCGGGCTTCTGACACGACGTTCCGGGAAAGATCGGCTGGCTGTCGCGGCCGCGTGGACGGGGGCGGTGTCGAGTGCCGCCCTGATCGCGTACGCGGTCACGCGGTCCGCATGTTGACCGCCGAAGTGGGCAACCAGGGAGTACCCCGAGCCGGGGTTTGACTTCGAGCGCGCTCGAACTCCTAGCCTGCAGATGTGGCAGAGGACGAGACGGATCTGACGGTCGCGCAGATGAGCGTGGCGACCGGGGTGACGGCGCACACGCTGCGGTACTACGAACGCGCCGGACTGATCCTCCCCGTGGCGCGGAGTTCCGCCAATCAACGGCGTTACTCCGTCGCCGACGTGGAGTGGGTGCGGTTCCTCCTGCGTCTGCGCGAGACCGGGATGCCGATCGCCCGGATGCGCGAGTACGCGGCGCTCCGTGCCGAAGGGCCCGACACGACGGAACTCCGCCTGCGTCTGCTGGAGGCGCACCACGCGGGGCTGCGAGACCAGATCGCACGACTCCGCGCTCACGAGCAAGCCCTGGTCGAGAAGATCGCCACCTACGAAGCCGAACTCGCGGCCCCCACAAAACGGAAGCACCCATGACCGAGACGATGGAACGAGAGCAGCGTTACGCCTCCGGCCGGGCGGTTCTCGACGACATCGACGGGGCCGCCGGGGCGAACGTCATCGATGCCCTCGCCGACATTTCGCCCGAATTGGGCCACCAGGTCGTCGCTTGGGGGTTCGGCGAGATCTATGCCCGGCCGGGACTCGCGCCGCGCGATCGGCAACTCGTGACCCTCGGTATGCTCACGGCGCTCGGCGGCTGCGAACCGCAGCTCGAGGTCCACATCAACGCTTCTCTGAACGTCGGGCTCACGCCGGAGCAGATCGTGGAGGCTCTGCTGCACGCGTCCGTGTACTGCGGCTTTCCTCGTGCGCTGAACGCGACGTTCGTCGCCAAGAAGGTCTTCGCCGAGCGCGGACTGCTGCCCGTCGGTTAGCGCCCCGTCTCGTTCCCCAACGCCGCGCGCGCGAGGTCGAGCGCATCCGACGGCGCGATACCGAGATCCCGCATCGCGCGGGCGAACGCGGCGGCGGCGTCCGCGGCGCGGGCGCGCGTGGCATCCGTCCCCGCCGACACGAACGTTCCGGCGCGGCCGCGGGTCTCGACGAAGCGCGCCTCTTCCAGCTCCTTGTAGACGCGCGCCACGGTGTTCGCGGCGAGGCCGAGGTCGGTCGCGAGGGTGCGCACGGGAGGCAGTCGCGTCCCGGTCGGCAGCTCGCCGCCGTCGATCAGCGCGATGATCTGCGCGCGCACCTGCGCGAACGGCGGTGTGGCGGAGGCGGCGTCGACGCGGATGTCCATGGTGCCGCCACCGTACCAACCGTCGGCGCGCGGGGAACGGGAGAGGGCCCGGATGCCATCGCATCCGGGCCCTCTGTTCGAGACTTACGCGGTCGCGTCCTCGCGCTTGGGCAGCACCCAACCGGGGCGCACGAAGTGGCACGTGTAGCCGTTGGGGATGCGGAGCAGGTAGTCCTGGTGCTCGGGCTCGGCCTCCCAGAAGGGAGCCTCGGGCTCGATCGTGGTGACGACCTTCGCGGGCCAGATGCCCGACGCGTCGACGTCGGCGATGGTGTCGCGCGCGACCCGCTCCTGCTCGGGGGAGAGCGGGAAGATCGCGGAGCGGTAGCTCGTGCCGATGTCGTTGCCCTGGCGATTCAGGGTCGACGGGTCGTGGATCTGGAAGAAGAACGCCAGGATGTCGCGGTACGTCGTCTTGGTGGGGTCGAACACGATCTCGACGGCCTCGGCGTGACCGGGGTGGTTGCGGTAGGTCGCGTGGTCGTTCGATCCGCCGGTGTAGCCGACGCGCGTGTCGAGCACGCCGGGCTGGCGACGGATGAGGTCTTCGACGCCCCAGAAGCAGCCGCCCGCGAGGACGGCGGTCTCGGTGCCGGGGCGGCGGGTGATCTCGCCGGAATCGGTGGGTCCGCTGGTCATGGTGTTGCTCCTTTTGCGGTTGCGGAAGGGGAAGAGGTTCATGAGGCTCGGGTCTCGCGGAACAGGGACAGGAAGTCGCCGTAGCCCTGCTTCTCGAGCTCCGCCACGGGCACGAACCGCAGCGCCGCCGAGTTCATGCAGTATCTCAGCCCGCCGGCCTGGCGCGGGCCGTCGTCGAAGACGTGGCCGAGATGGCTGTCGGCGCCGCTCGAGCGCACCTCGGTGCGCTTCATCCACAGCGTCCGGTCGGTCTTCTCCACGACCGCGGTCGCGTCGATGGGCTTGGTGAAGCTCGGCCAGCCCGACCCGCTGTCGAACTTGTCCGTCGAGGAGAACAGCGGCTGCCCCGACACCACGTCGACGTAGATGCCCTGCTCGTGGTTGTCCCAGTACTCGTTGCGGAACGGCGGCTCCGTCGCGTCGTCCTGCGTGACGGCGAACTGGCGGTCGGTGAGGCGGCCCAGCGCCTCCGACGTCTTGCGGTACTCCGTGGTCACGGTGTGGTCCTTTCGCCTGCGATGCCGGTTCGGGCATCACTGAGGAGAACGCGCGGCCCTGCGGTTTTGGTCCCGCGGGGCTGGGAGCGCGCTGTGAGTTCTCGGGCCTCCCGGATGCCGTGGGCAACCCCCCGACTCGGCAGAGGCGCACTCGCTACCGTGGCGTCCGACACCCAGGAGGATTCATGCCCCGCACGATCGTCATCACCGGAGCCAGCGACGGAATCGGAGCGGCCGCCGCTCGGCAGCTGCACGAGATCGGCGAGGAGGTCGTGGTCGTCGGACGCAACCCCGACAAGACCCGTCGTGTCGCCGACGCGCTCGGGGTGCGCTCCTTCACCGCGGACTTCTCCGACCTCGCGCAGGTGCGCGAACTCGCCGAGACGCTGCGTGCCGAGTATCCCCGCATCGACGTCCTCGCCAACAACGCCGGCGGGATCTTCGGCGAGCGCACGCTCACGGGCGACGGGTACGAGGTCACGTTCCAGGTGAACCACCTCGCGCCGTTCCTGCTGACGAACCTCCTGCGCGAGGTGCTGATCGAGTCTCGGGCGTCGGTGATCCAGACCTCCAGCGCCGCGGCGCGTCTGTTCTCCCGCTTCGACGTCGACGACCTGCAGGGCGCGCACCGCTACTCCGCGTCGCGCGCCTACGGCAACGCCAAGCTCGCGAACGCGCTGTTCACGAAGGAACTCAACCGCCGGTTCGGCGACGCGGGACTTTCCGCGGTCGCCTACCACCCGGGTGTGATCGCCTCGAGCTTCGGGTCGACCGGCAGCGGGTCGTGGAAGTTCCTCTACGGCGGGCCGCTGGCCGAACGGTTCATGACCTCGACCGACGTCGGCGGCGCGCGCCTGACCTGGCTCGCCCTGGGCAAGCCCGGGGTCGACTGGGAGCCGGGGGGTTTCTACGCCAACAACAAGCCCGCCCGGACGCACCGCCGGGCCGACGACCCCGCTCTGGCCCGGCTGCTGTGGGACCGAAGCGCCGAACTGGTGGGGCTCGCATCCTGACAAGCTGTCCATTCCCTATGCGAAGGCCCAGGATGCCGCTTTCTTGGTGAACTCTGGGAGGCCCCCCGCCACGCTGGGCGCATGACCGCCACCACCACCGTTCCTCTCGGCGTGGACCACCTCTCTTCGCCGATCCGACGCGCGCGCACGGCCCGCCGGCGCGGTCGCCTCGGCTGGACCCTCGCCGCGACCGCGCTGATCTGGCTCTCGAGCCTCGCGGTGGTGGCGCTGTGGGTCGCCGGTGGCGGCATCCAAGCCCTTTTCGGTATGGATGCCGAAACGCTCAACACCCTCGGTCGGCTCTGCGGACTGGTGTCGGCGAACCTGCTGCTCTACCAGGTGCTGCTCATGGCCCGGGTGCCGGTGTTCGAACGCGGCTTCGGCCGTGACGGGATCACCCGGATGCACCGGCTCGTCGGCTTCTGGTCGTTCGCGCTGTTCTCGGCGCACATCGTGCTGCAGACCCTCGGCTACGCCGAATCCGCGGCGGTGAACCCGATCGTGCAGCTGTGGGAGTTCGTGTGGGACTACCCGGGCATGCTGCTGGCCACCGCGGGAACCGGTCTCCTGCTCCTGGTCGTCGCGACCTCGATCCGGAAGGCGCGGAAGCGTCTGCGCTACGAGTCGTGGCACCTCCTGCACCTGTACGGCTACCTCGGGGTCGGGCTCGCCGTGCCGCACATGCTGTGGACCGGTGCCGACTTCACCGCCCACCCCCTCGCCACGGTGTACTGGTGGGTGCTGTGGGGCGCGACGGCAGCCGCGGTGCTCGTCTTCCGCGTCGGTCTGCCTCTGCTCCGCTCGCTGCGGCACGGGCTCCGCGTCTCGACGGTCCACCGGGACGGCGACCGCGGTGTCGCCGTCACGATGACCGGGCGGGGTCTGCACCGGATGCCGGTGCGCGCGGGTCAGTTCTTCGTGTGGCGGTTCCTCGACGGTCCCGGCTGGACCCGTGGCCACCCGTTCTCGCTCGCCGCGGCCCCCGACGGGAGATCGCTGACGATCGCGGCGCGGCTCGTCGGCGACGGCACCTCGCGACTGGCATCCGTGCGTCCGGGGACGCGCGTCCTCATCGAAGGGCCTTACGGCGAGATGACGGCGGACGAGCGCACCGGGCGCAAACTCCTCCTCATCGGCGCGGGCGCCGGCGTCGCACCGCTGGTCGCGCTCGCTGAGGGTTCCGCGTGGTCTCCGGGTGAGGCGACGCTGCTCGTGCGCGACCACGCGGAGGGCGACGCCTTGCGCCGCGACGCCATCGGGCGCCTCGAGCGCGACCGCGGTCTGCGCTACGCCGCCCTGGTGGGACCGCGGGCTCCCGGGGCCTCGCCGTGGCTGTCGGCCGGCCACGCCGCGTGGAGCGGCGTCGACCTCCTGCGCTACGTCGCCCCCGACCTCGACCAGTACGACGTCTACCTCTGCGGTCCGGGGGCGTGGATGGATGCCGTGCGCGCCGACCTGCGCCGCGCGGGGGTTCCGTCGGACCGCGTCCACGCCGAGTCGTTCACCGTCTGAGACCTGAGAGGAAGACAGGAATGAAGAAGATCTTCTACGCCGTGATGGCGACACTCACCGGCCTCGTGCTGCTGTTCAGCTACCGCACGTCCCTCGGCGGCGGCGAGACGGCGGTCGCCCTGCCGGCCACGACCCCGGCACCCGCCTCGGCCCAGCGCGCCACGCCGTCGGCGTCGCCCTCCGCCTCCGCGTCGGCCTCGGCGTCGGCCTCGGCGCCGTCGGCCGCCGCCCCGACGCAGGCGGCCCCGGCGTCATCGGGTCTGGCCGACGGCACCTACACCGGCTCGGCCGCGAACACCCGCTTCGGCCCCGTGCAGGTTCAGATCACGGTGTCCGGCGGAGTCGTCACGGACGTACAGGTCCCCGTCTACCCGTCCGAGAACGGCCGCGACCAGCAGATCAACTCCCGCGCCGTGCCGATCCTCGTGAAGGAGACCCTCGCCGCGCAGTCGGCCGAGATCGACATGGTCTCGGGCGCCACGTACACCAGCACCGGGTACCGGACCTCCCTGCAGGCCGCGCTCGACGAGGCGCACGTATGAGTGCCCTCCCCGCCGTCACGGTCGTCGAGCCGGTCATGGGGACGGTCGTGACCGTGCAGGTCCGTGGGCGTGCGACGACCGACGCCGCGGTTCGTGCGCAGGTCGACACCGCCATCGCCGCGGTCGTCGCCCGCATGCGCGACGACGAGAGCGTGTTCTCGACCTATCGCGCCGACTCCGACGTGAGTCTGCTGCGCGACGGCCTCCGCGGGCTCGACGATGTCGACCCCCGCGTGCGCGAGGTCGAGGGGCTGTGCCGTCGCCTCCGAGACGACACCGGCGGCGTCTTCGACGCGTGGTGGCGCGGATGGTTCGACCCCACCGGCGTCGTCAAGGGGTGGTCGGTGGATGCCGCGTCCGCCGCGCTCGTCGACGTCCTCGCGCTTCCGGGGGTGGAGGCCGCGGCGGTCAACGCCGGTGGCGACATGCGCCTTCTCCGGGCTCCCGGGAGCGGGCACGTGTGGAACGTCGGCGTCGCCGACCCCGAGGACTCCGCGGGTGTCCTCTCCACCATCGCCCTCGCCGAGGGGGCCGTCGCGACGTCCGGGACGGCCGAGCGCGGGGCGCATCTGATCGACCCGCGCTCCCTGCGGCCGGTGCCCGGACTCGTGTCGGCGACCGTCGTCGCCGACACCCTCACCGTGGCGGACGTCTGGGCCACGGTGGCGGCCGTCGCGGGCGTCGACGACCTCGAGGCCGTCCGCACCGCGCTGGTCGCCTCCGGGATCGTCTGGGCCGACGGACGCGTCCGCCGGTGGGCGGATGGCATCGAGATCGACCGTTTCCAGAGCCTCGTCGACCCGTCAGCGGGCGCGGGGGAGTCGGAGCAGGAAGGCCGTGCCTTCGGCTGAGGTGCGTTCGACGGCGATCGTGCCTCCGTGCCGCTCGGCGGCCTCGCGGACCAGCGCCAACCCGAGACCGAATCCCCGGCGACGCCCCGACTCCGCGCCGCGCGCGAACCGCTCGAAGATGCGCTCCTGATCCTCGGGGCGGATGCCGCCACCCGCGTCGATCACCCGGATCTCGACGGTGTCGCCGGCGACGCCCGCGGTGACGCGCACGGTGCTGCCGCCGGGGGCGTGACTCACCGCGTTGTCGATGAGCGCGATGCCCACCCGCGTGAGGGTGACCGTCGGCATGTCGACCCGGAGACCCTCCGGTCCCGCGTCGACCTCGACCGCGACCCCCGCCTCCGCGGCGAGCGGTGCCACCACCGCCTCCGCGGACCGGAGGCCGTCGGCCACGGCCGCGGTCCCGTCCGCGGACGCCGCCCCCTCCGCCGACAGCAGCATGTCGGTGAGGACGTCGTCCATGAGGTCGGCGTCGCGCCGCAGCCGGTCGAGGGTGTCGTCGAGCGGTTCGCCGCGCGCGAGACGCCGCTGCGCGATCTGCACGCGGCTGCTGAGCGCCGTGAGGGGCGTCCGCAGTTCATGGCTGGCATCCGAGACGAAGGCCCGCTGGCGTCGGAGCGCTTCGTCGAGCGGTCGGACCGACCATCGGGATGCCGCCCACCCCACGACGCCGATCACGGCGACGCCGAGCAGCCCGAGGCCGAGCACCCACGGCAGGACGTCGTCGAAATCGACCACGACGCGATCGCCCGGGAGGCCGCCGCGACCCCCGTGGTGGTCGGTCTCCCTCCGCGCGCCGGTCAGCAGCACGCCGACCAGGATCGCCACGCCGATCGTCAGCGCGACCGCGGAGGCGCCCCCGACCAACAGGCCGACCCGTGCCCCCGCCCGCCGGACGACCCGACGGTCCTCCGCGGCGCTCACCGGGCACCGCCCGCGCGGTAGCCGCGTCCTCGGACGGTCTCGACCACGTCCGGGGCGCACTTGCGCCGGAGATAGTGCACGTAGGTGTCGACGGTCGTGACCGCATCCACGGAGGAGAAGACGTCGCGGGCGATCTGCTCGCGCGAGAACACGTGGTCGGGGCTCGAGGTGAGCAGGTCCAGCAGAGCGTTCTCGGTGGCGGTGAGCGTCACCCGCGCACCGGACGGGGCGTACACCGCCGCGGCATCCGGAACGTACGTCCAGTCCGCCACGGCCCGCCGGCGGCCCTCGGCGCGGAAGCCGCGCAGCAGGGCGCGCAGACGCGCGAGCAGCTCGTCGTAGTCGAACGGCTTGACGAGGTAGTCGTTCGCGCCGGCATCCAGGCCGTCGACGCGGTCGGCCACCGACCCCAGGGCGGTGAGCAGGAGAACCGGGGTGGTGATGCGCGCCGTGCGCAGGGCCTGGACGATGTGCTCTCCGTCGAGTCGGGGGAGCCGTCGGTCCAGGACGATGAGGTCGAACCGTTCGCGCAGCGCCCGGTCGCGCGCTGCCACCCCGTCGCTCTCGTGCGTGACGTCATACGCCTCGGCGAGCACCTCGGTGGTCATGGCCGAGATCTCGCCGTCGTCCTCGACGTAGAGCAGGCGGGGCCGCCGGGTGTCGTCGGGGGTGCTCATCGGGCCCCACTCACGCTCACCGCGCGCCCCGGCGGGGCCGTTCGACGGTCCAGCCCAGCCTCTCCAGGGCGGCGTGCAGCCGATGGGCCTGCGCCCACGCGACCTCGCCGGAGACGTCGGAATAGACGTCGATCGCGAACGGCGGCGGATCGGCGAACTTCGGGATCTCCACCTCGGCCCACGCGTGGGGGGCCAACCACACGCGCGGGTGCGAGGTGCGGGCGTCGTCCACCCCGCCGTCGGCGGCGAAGGCGATCACGTCGAGGGCGTCGATCTTGGTGATGGGCATGTCGACGACGAGGGTCACGGCGTGAAGTCTTTCGGTCATCGGGCACCTCCCGGGTTCATCCTCACACGTCCCGCCCCGCAGGGGGCAGGGACGGGAACGCGCAGCCCCGTCGGTCGCCCGGGGCTACCCTCGATCCATGCCCTCCCCGCGCGACGACCTCCGCACGGTCGTCGAGGACGCGACGGGGGAGATGTTCGCCGACCTGCGCGCACTTCCGGTGGAGGAGGGTGCCCGCGCCGCCGCCGTGCTCATGCTCTTCGGCACGCTGGATGCTGTGCCCGCGGCGCACATCGCCGCGTCCGTGCCGCCCGATCTGGACGTCCTGCTCCTCTCCCGCGCCGACACCCTCCGTGCGCACCCCGGGCAGATCGCGTTCCCCGGCGGCCGGGTCGATCCGGGGGATGCCGGCCCGGTGGACGCGGCGCTCCGAGAGGCGCGGGAGGAGACCGGCCTCGATCCCGCCGGGGTGAACGTCATCGGCACGCTTCCGCGCGTCCCCCTGGCGTACTCTCGGCATCTCGTGACGCCGGTGGTCGCCTGGTGGGATCGGCCCACCCCGGTGCGCGCGGTCGACGCCGCCGAGTCCGCGGCGGTGTTCCGCGCGCCGGTGGCCGATCTGCTCGACCCGGCGCGGCGCGGAACTACGCGCATCCATCGCGACGGCCGCGAGTGGCGCGGTCCCGCGTTCCTCGTCCCGCACGCGACGGGAACCCACGTGGTGTGGGGCTTCACCGCGATGCTCCTCGACGGCCTGTTCGATCGTCTCGGCTGGACCGAACCCTGGGATGCCACGCGGGAGATCGCTCTTCCGGTGCCCGGTTCCGGGACCTCGGCGACTCCGCCCCGAGCGTCCATCTCCTAGCGTTTTCCTCCCGGTTCTTCACGCCGCGCGCGGGTGTCGCCCGGGGTCGCTAGCGTGGGGGTCGTGACTGCTCCCGTTGACCCCACCACCACGTCCGCCTGGACCCGCCTCACGGCCCTCCGCGAGAGCTTCGACCCCGACCTGCGCGGATGGTTCGCCGCAGACCCCGGCCGCGTCGAGAGCCTCACCCGCACCGTGGGAGATCTGCACGTCGACCTCTCGAAGAACCTCGTCACCGCCGAGGTCCTCGACGCTCTGGTCGCGCTCGCCGACGAGACGGGGGTGCGTGAGCGGTTCGCCGAGATGCTCCGGGGCGCGCACCTGAACACGAGCGAGGACCGCGCCGTGCTGCACACGGCTCTGCGTCGCCCCGCCGACGCCACGCCCGCCCTGCACGTCGACGGCCAGGACGTGGACCACGACGTCCAGGCGGTGCTGTCGGCCATGGCGACGTTCGCGGAGCGTGTGCGCAGCGGGGAATGGCAGGGCGTGACGGGCAAGAAGGTCACGCATGTCGTCAACATCGGCATCGGCGGCTCCGACCTCGGCCCGGTGATGGTGTACGAAGCGCTCAAGCCCCTGGCGGATGCCGGCATCCAGGCCCGGTTCGTCAGCAACATCGACCCGACCGACATCGCCGAGAAGACCGCCGACCTCGATCCCGAGACGACGCTGTTCATCGTGGCGTCCAAGACCTTCACCACTCTGGAGACCCTCACGAACGCGCGTCTCGCGCGGGACTGGCTGTGGGCCGGTCTCGCGGGTGCGGGCGCCATCGACGACACCGACCAGGCGCGCGTCGACGCCGTCGCGCATCACTTCGTCGCCGTTTCCACCGCGCTCGACAAGGTCGAGGCCTTCGGCATCGACCCGGCCAACGCGTTCGGTTTCTGGGACTGGGTCGGCGGGCGCTACTCCGTCGACTCCGCGATCGGTCTGTCGCTCGCGATCGTCTTCGGCCCGGCGGCCTTCCGCGAGCTGCTGAGCGGTTTCCACACCGTGGACGTCCACGTGGCGACCACGCCGGTCGAGCAGAACGTGCCCGTCCTGATGGGGCTCCTAAACGTCTGGTACACCAACTTCCTCGGCGCGCAGTCGCACGCGGTCCTGCCGTACGCCCAGCAGCTGAGCCGCTTCGCGGCGTACCTCCAGCAGCTCACGATGGAGTCCAACGGCAAGTCGGTGCGCTGGGACGGCTCGCCGGTCACGACCGACACGGGCGAGATCTTCTGGGGTGAGCCCGGCACCAACGGTCAGCACGCCTTCTACCAGCTCATCCACCAGGGCACGCGCCTCATCCCCGCGGACTTCATCGCCTTCGTGAACCCGGCCTATCCGCTCGCCGACGGCGGCCGCGACGTGCACGGTCTGTTCCTCGCGAACTTCCTCGCGCAGACGAAGGCCCTGGCGTTCGGCAAGACCGCCGAAGAGGTCGAGGCCGAGGGCACGACCGGTGCGCTCGTTGCGGCGCGCACGTTCCCCGGCAACCGTCCGACGACGTCGATCTTCGCGCCGGCGCTCACCCCCGCGGTGCTCGGCCAGCTCATCGCGCTGTACGAGCACATCACGTTCACGCAGGGCACCGTCTGGGGCATCAACTCGTTCGACCAGTGGGGCGTCGAGCTCGGCAAGCAGCTGGCTCTGCAGATCGCCCCCGCGATCGAGGGTGACGATGACGCTCTCGCGTCTCAGGATGCCTCGACGGCGGCGCTGCTGCACTACTACCGCGCGCACCGCGCCTGATCCCGGGCGGGCGGGTTTCGCCGCCCTGCCGGAGGTCCGACGACTTCGGAGCGTCACGAGGCGGGTCGATTCGCGAAAATTTTTCTCGCCGGATCGGCCCGTCTCGTCGTTGATGGTCGGTCTGCCCTCCCGCTCTGGCGCTCGGAAGGCTCTCGCGTCACGCCGACTCTCGCATCAATGCCTGATCAGAGCGATATTCGTAGCTCTCGACCCGGGCGCTCTGGAACCCGGTCCGTGCCCCTGCCGTGACGTGGGCGGGTGCGGCCAGCTGAGACGGCGGCGTGCACGAGCCTTTCAGGTAACGAATAGATAACGTCCAGAAGAGCACCTCACACTCGGGGTCCTGTGCCGACCCGACGGCACGATTTCGCGCTCGTGCCCGACGAGACGCGCCCGATGACGAAAGACTCCTCACGTTTTGCTGCGTTCCGATCTGAAGCTCACCCATGTCCACCGCGCCCGCCGCACCCTCGCCACCGCCGCCACGTGCGCTGGAGTGGCTCTGGGGATCGTCGCTCTGACCGGGGTCGCTGCGGCGGCGCCGCTGTCGCTCCCCGATGCGGCGGCGTCCTCGTTCGCCGCTCCGGCCTTCCGCGCGGCGCCATCCTCCGTCGCGACGTCCCCCACGCTCGAGGGCGTCGTCGGCGACGCCGACGCCGCGCTCACCCGGGCCCAGGCCACGCTCGCGGATGCGGCGACGGTCGAATCCGACATCCAGACGGCCGGTCTGCCGCTCGCCGTCGGCGACGCGTCGGTGGACACCTCGGCGCTGGAGGCCGCGACCGATCGCCTGTCGTCCTCGGATCTGCTCCCGGTCGTGCTCGTGCCGGCTCTGAGCCAGAACGCCAGCAGCGAGGCCGAGCGGGTCGCCGAGCGGGTCGCCGTCCTCCGCGGCAGCCTGAACGACGCCGTCGCCGCGAAGGAGGCTGCGGATGCCGCGGCCGAGGCTCAGCGCCAGGCCGAGGCGGCTGCGGCGGCAGAGGCGCAGCGGCAGAAGGAAGCCGCCGAGGCATTGGCGCGGGTCAACACGCCCGAGGGGGCGAAGGAGTTCGCCCAGTCCTACGCGTCCGAGCAGTACGGGTGGGGCTCCGACCAGTTCTCCTGCCTGGTGTCGCTGTGGACCAAGGAGTCCGGCTGGAACTACCAGGCTTACAACCCGAGCGGCGCGACCGGCATCCCGCAGTCCCTTCCGGGGAGCAAGATGGCCACATTCGGCGACGACTGGCAGACCAACGCCGCGACGCAGATCAAGTGGGGTCTCGACTACATCTCCCGCGGCTACGGCACCCCCTGCAGCGCGTGGGCGCACTCGCAGGCGACCGACTGGTACTGATTAGGAATTCCCAGGCTCGGTTCCTCCTCAGCGATATATCGTTGTATATCGCTGGACTCATCGGGAGTCCGCTTTTCGGGAGGTCATCATGAGTGGTTCGTTCCTGGGAGACGCCTTCGGCGCCCGCGGTGCCGCCGGGCAAGGCTGGCCGATGTCGAACATCCTCGACGCGATGGAGCAGCTCCGCGCGCAGTTCGAGCAGAAGACCTCGGGCGGCTCGCGGATGAACAAGGGCGACGTGCGCTCGGCCGTGCTGTCCCTGCTCCTCGAGCAGCCCATGCACGGATACCAGATCATCCGTGAGATCGAGGAGCGCAGCGGCGGCTCGTGGAAGCCCAGCCCCGGCTCGGTGTACCCCACGCTGCAGCTGCTGACCGACGAGGGCCTCGTGCGCGCCGAGGAGTCCGGTGGGCGCAAGACCTACTCGCTCACCGAGGAAGGGCGCGCCGCAGCGGGCGACGAGACCACCGAGCGCACCGCTCCGTGGGAGTCGGCGACCACGCGCGACGGCGGCCGCATGACGGCGCTGCCGAAGGCCGGTGTCGAACTGGCGCAGGCGGCGGCCCAGGTGGCCCGCACGGGTGACAAGGAGCAGGTCGCGCAGGCCGTCGAGATCCTCGACGAGGCTCGCCGTAAGCTCTACTCCATCCTCGCCCAGAGCTGAGGGTGCCCGATCCCGACGGCCTTCGTGGGGGCATCGGCATCCCGGAGATCCGATGACCGACGACGCCCTCATGCGCGCCCGCTATCGGCGCATCACGCGGTTCGCCGCGCGCTATCTCGTCCAGGCCTGGTGGTACGAGCTGTTCCTGCCGCGGCTCGGCCTCGAGCGGATCTCCGCCCGGGGCCGCACCCGCCGGCTGCAGATCATCGCGCGCCGATTCCACGGACTCGCGATCGAGCTCGGCGGCCTGATGATCAAGGTCGGACAGTTCATGTCCTCGCGCCTCGACGTCCTGCCGCCCATCATCACCAAAGAGCTCGAGGGTCTGCAGGACGAGGTGCCGTCGGTGCCGTTCGCCCAGATGCGGGCGCGTGCCGAGGAAGAACTCGGGATGCCGCTGGAGCGGGCGTTCGCATCGATCGACGAGCGCCCGCTCGCGGCCGCCTCACTGGGGCAGGCGCATCGCGCCGTCCTCACCGACGCGCTGGCCGAGGACACGGGGCTGCGCGATGTCGTCGTCAAGATCCAACGCCCCGGGATCGACCGGATCGTCGACGTCGATCTGCGGGCGCTCCGCAAGGTCGGCGGTTGGTTGAGTCGGGTCGCCCTCGTCCGTGACCGCGTCGACATGCCCGCTCTCGTCGAGGAGTTCGCCGCGACGAGCTTGGAAGAGATCGACTACCTCCACGAGGCGGCGAACTCCGAACGCTTCGCCGAGGACTTCGGCGGCGAAGGGGGAGTGGCCGTCCCGGAGGTGGTCTGGGAGCGCACGACTCGACGGCTGCTGACCCTCCAGGACGTCACCGCGATCAAGATCAACGACGTCGACGCCCTTCGCGCGGCGGGGATCGATCCCGCCGAGGTCGCCCGACGTTTCGCCGCCGTCATGTTCGACCAGCTGTTCGACGACGGGTTCTTCCACGCCGACCCGCACCCGGGGAACGTCTTCGTGACACCGCTCCCCGGCTTCACGGATGCCGGCTCCCCGGCCTGGCGGTTCACGTTCATCGACTTCGGGATGATGGGCGAGGTGCCGCCGAACCTCCGCAAGGGTCTGCGGCGCGTGCTGATCGCCGCCGCGTCGCGCGACGGCAAGGGTCTCGTCGACGGCATCCGCGACGTCGGCGTGCTGCTCCCCTCGGCCGACACGGTTCAGCTCGAGCGGGCCATGACCCAGCTGTTCTCCCGTTTCGGCGGGATGGGTTTCGCCGAGCTGCAGGAGGTGGACCCGCGGGAGTTCCGTGCCTTCGCCGTCGAGTTCGGTGACGTGGTGCGGGCGCTGCCGTTCCAGCTGCCCGAGAACTTCCTCCTCATCGTCCGGGCGATGTCTCTGACGAGCGGGATGTGCAGCGGGCTCGATCCGGCTTTCAACATCTGGGATGCCGTCGAGCCGTACGCGCAGCGCCTCATCCGCGAGGAGAGCGGGAACACCGTTCAGGCGCTGGCGCGCGAGGCCGCCTCGGTCGCGGCCCTCACCGCACGTCTGCCGCGGCGCCTCGACGCGCTCATCTCCCGGGTCGAGGAGGGCGGCGTGTCCGCTCAGGTCCCGCGGGTGGAGCGCCGTCTGCGCGACCTCGAGCGCATGATCCGTCGGGTCGTCTCGGCGGTGCTCTTCACGGGGCTCCTCGTGGGCGGCATCCTGCTGCAGGCCGAGCAGGCCGTGTTCGGCACGATCCTGATGGTGCTGTCGATCGGCCCGGCCGCGCACGCGCTCTTCGCGGGGATCGTCGCACGACGCAGCGGTCGCTGATCGTCGGCCTCCGCGCGCGTCGCGGGGCGGAGCGGGGGCCGACCGTCCGCCGCCTCGCGGCCCGACGCGCCGATCGCCGAGCCACCCGCCGCCTCGCGGCCCGACGCGCCGATCGCCGAGCCACCCGCCGCCTCGTTGCGCGACGCGCCGGACGCCGAGCGACCCGCTGCCTCGCTGCCCGGCCCGTCGGCCGCCGACCTCAGCCGCCCACGAGCGCGACGCACGGGCCGAGGAAGACGATCCACGCGGCCGCACTGACGATGAGGACCCCCGTCGAGACCTTCCGGCTGGCCTCGGAGAACATCCCGACGATCGCGGCCAGCCCGATGACGTAGAACGGCCAGAGCGCACCCCAGATGCCCGCGGCGCTCATCAGGGTGATCAACATCAGGGGGAACGCGATCACGTGCGCGACGCACCCGAGACCGACGCCGACGCCCACCCCCGGCCCGCGGCCTGCCGCAGGCGGGGCCGCGGGGGCGCCGGATCCGGCCGGCGCTCCGGGCTCCTCCGGCGGAGCGGTATCCCGCGGCGGCGCGGGAACGACGCCGTCGTCTGTCGCCGCGGGGCCGCCGGGGTGCGCAGGGCCGGCTGCCGGGGGAGGCCACTCCTGTTGCGCGGGAGCGGAGGGCGGCGCGGGCGCGGCATCGGGCGCATCCGGCTGCGCGCCGCGCTCCGGCTCCGGTGTGTCGTCCCGCGGTGAGACGCCGTCCGGTGCCTTCGTCTCCTCCAGGGAAACATCCTCGTGTTCGTCGGGCGCGTCAGGCTGCTGTGGCATCCGTGAGCCTCTCTGGTCGGGGGGAACCGGACGTGAAGTCGCCGCGCCGTGCCATCCACACGAGCCGCGCGAGCAGGAGGGGGATCGACACGGCGAGGAACAGTTGCGGCCGGGTCAGTCCCGCCCAGGCCACGTCGTTCCCGCGGACGAACTCGACGCCGAACCGGAAGATCGCGTAGGCCGCGATGAAGAGGGTGAGCGTCTCGCCGGCGGCGATGGGGCGATGCCGCAGCCAGAACCACAGAACGCAGAATGCGACGACGTGGAAGACGATCTCGTACACGAAGCTCGGATGCAACGGCACTCCCGCGGGCGCACCCACCCGGGCCGCGGCGGCGGGGTCGAGCACGATGCCCCAGTCGCCTCCCGTCGGGGTCCCGGGCTTCTCGGTGAGCAGGCATCCGATGCGGCCGATGGCGAGTGCAAGAGCGACGGCCGGGGCGAAGAGATCGCCGCTGCGGTGGGGATAGCGCACGATGCGCTTGGCGACATGGACACCGGCCCATGCGCCGACCAGCGCCGACAGCATCGACGCGTTCCCGCGCGCGAGCTGGTCGACGAGGCTCAGATTCTGGGACGGATCGAGGTGCTGTGCCCACGTGCCCAGGCGGGAGAAGATAGCCGCGCCGACGAGGGCGCCGAGCACCAGGTAGACGATCCGCGGGTCGTCGACCTGGCGCCGACGCTTCTCGATGAGGAACACGATGCCCGCGGCGACGAGCGCGATCATGACCAGCGTCGAGTGGGTGTCCCACGGCGGCAGCCAGGGCGCGAGATCTTCCAGAAGGGGGAACACGGGCTAGCTCCAGACCCGGATCCACAGGAGCACCCAGAAGGGGATCCCGACCACCGCGAGCACCTCGACGGTCCAGAGGTAGGCCAGCACCACGCGGGTGTCGCCGAGCTTGCACCGGGAGCGCAGGAGACCTCCCCGCCGGGCTGCGCGGTACCCCGCGATCGCCACGCCCGCGAAGACGGCGACGGCGACCGGGCCGAGGAGCGCGCTGATTACGGCGATCGTGGTGAAGACGCACAGCCGAAGCGGGTCGAAGCCGGTCGGCGGGGCCGGCACCGACGGATCGCGCTGGTTGAGGTGCAGGAACTCCGACGCGCTCATCGCACCGTCACCGGGATCGGGCGACGACCGGTCGCCGTCGAGAGGCGGGTGCGCGACAGCGGCGCCCACGCCTGCACCGCGCAGAAGGGGGCGCACTGATGCGCGTCGGTCGTGGCGTTGACCGTCGCGACGTGCACGCAGCACTGGGTCAGGCGCTCCTCGATCATCGTGTTCATGTCCATGAAGGGCTTGACGGTGACGCGCAGCACCCGCTCGCCGAGCATGGAGCGCAGCCGCGCGTGCTGGCCCGGGAGTTTCGAGGCCGCGAGGGTCGCGAGCGTCCCGATGCCCAGGTCGCAGTTGCGGCAGATGTCGCCCCAGATGGATGCCATGGACGGGTGCGACAACGAGGACTGCTCGCTGAGCAGGTCGAGCAACGACGTCTTCACGACCTCGCGGATCGCCTTGTTCACGTTCGAGTCGGCGATGCGGTTCGCCACCAGGTCGGGGGAGAGGTCGAGGAACTCCTTGAGCCGCTCCTGGCCGATGAGTCCCACGAGGGACTTCCATTCGCCCGAGTCGTCCTTCAGGAAGTACCCCACCGAGCAGCAGTGCGGGTGACTGCACGGCAATGCCGTCAGGTCGCGCCACGTGATCTCGCCGTCGGTCTGCGGTCCGAGGCGCGCGAGGACGCCCGTGTGCGTCAGTCGGTCGTTCGGGTCGATGCCCGAGCCTCGCCCGGAGCCGAAGACCGGCTGGATCGTGATGCCGCCGACGTACGGCGTGTTCTGCGCCCGACGGATGACGGCACCGATCTCGTCGTCGTTGACGCCGAGCGTCGCGGTCATCGTGAGGGTCGTGAAGACCCCGGCGTCAGACAGTCGCTCGAGCGCGCGCTCCTTGAAGCGGCGGATGTCGGCGCCGCGGTGGAAGCTCGACGACTCCGCCGACTCGCCGTCGTACTGCAGGTAGATCTCCACGCGCTGCCGGTGCTTCTTCAGAACCTCGACGAACGCGTCGTCCTGGGCGATCCGCAGCCCGTTCGAGTTGATGAGGATGCGCACGACCGGTCGGGCGACGAGGTGCTCCAGCAGCTGCTCCAACCACGGGTACAGCGTCGGTTCGCCGCCGGAGAGCATCAGGACGTCGATCCGGTCGTTCTCCTTGGCGAGGCGTGCATCCACCGATGCGAGCACCTCCGCCAGAGGAGCCACAGTGGATGCCGCGGGCCCCGACTCCGCGAAGCAGGTCGGGCAGCGCAGGTTGCAGTGGTCGGTGAGGTCCTCCAGCAGGATGCAGGTGTGCTGCGTCTGCATCGCGGGCAGGCCGTCCTGGTACGCCGAGGGCACCGGAGCGAAGTTGCCGGCGACGTCGGGCGTGTGCACCTTCGTCGGTGCCGTCCATTGCTCGAGATAGGTGAGGATCTCCGCGGACTCGTCGTAGAGCGTCCGCACGAGTCCGTGTGTCGCGCATCCGCGCTCCAGCCACACCGTGCCGTCGCGGTCGGCCAGCCACCCCGACAGTCGCTGCACCTGGTCGAGCGGCCGCTCGGGGTCCTCCTCATGGCAGAGCGGGCAGAATGCGTTGACGTATCGATGGATGCGGTAGTCCCGCAGGGGCATTCCGGTTCCGGGGGGAGTCATCCGGACACCCTAGCCATGCCGTCGCGTCGCTCACCAGACCTGTCCACAGCACGCTCGCTGTGGAGGAGGGGTCGCGCCGGAGAAGACGGAAGGGCCGCACCGGCATCACCGGTGCGGCCCTTCGCGGGGTGTCGCGGGTCAGTACCACCCGGTCGACTGCGAGTGGCCCCAGGCGCCGCACGGGCTGCCGTAGCGACCCGAGATGTAGCCGAGACCCCAGGAGATCTGGGTGGCGGCGTTGGTCTCCCAGTCGGCGCCGGCCGAGCCCATCTTGCTGCCGGGGAGGGCCTGCGGGATGCCGTAGGCGCCGCTGCCGGCGTTGTAGGCGCGGACGTTCCAGCCGGACTCCTTGTTCCACAGCGAGACGAGGCAGGAGAACTGGTCGTCGCCCCACCCGAACCCGGCGAGCATCCCGCGCGCGGTGGCCTGGGCACCCCCGGGGCTGTTGTCCCCGGAACCCCCGTCGGAGGCGGCGACCGGAGCCGCACCGCCCGACGACGACGAGGTCGACGATGACGAGGATGCGGCCGCGGCTTCCTGCTCGGCCTTCGCCTGAGCGGCTGCTTCGGCCTCCTGGCGCGCCTTCTCGGCGGCTTCCTCGGCCTGCTTCTTGGCGACGGCGGCGTCGAGGCTGCCCCGCAGAACGGCGACGCGCTCGCTGACGGCCGAGGTGGCGGCGGTCACGCGGTCGGTGAGCTCGGGGAGGAAGGTCGCGGGAAGCGTCTGGGCGTCCGTCAGGCGCTCGGTCGCGGCGGTGAGCTCCGACGTGTCGACGTCGGCGGTCTGGCCGATGTCCAGGCCGGATGCCGCGATGTCGTTCTGCACCGCGGTCGCGGACTCGGACGTGGTGCCGGCGGCGGTCACCGCGGCTCGTGCGGCCACGGCCTCGGGAGCCGCTGCCTCGCTCGGCGCGGAGAAGCTCGCGAGGCGGAAGGAGGCCGACGCCAGATCGTCGGACGGGGTGGCGGATGCCAGGGGAGCGGTGCCGGTGAGAGCGGCGGTGGCGAGCACTCCGACGGCGAGGACGCCGGCAGTCAGTGCAGGGCGGCGACGTGCCCGGCGGGAGGCCAGGCGGCGGTCGCGGCGGTGGGATGAGGGCGTCGAATCAGAGCGCATAAAACCGGTTTCGTGTCAGGAGGACGGCGCGGGTATCGCACGTCCGGTCCGCGAAAAGCGGGCACGAAACGGGGAGCCTGGCACGCCTGTCTGGACGGAACCTGGGCGGAGCGCGGTTTCCAGGGGGAGGAAAAGGGCTGATCCGTGGCTCTTCCACCGCCGGGTCGGGACTCTCGACGGAGTGTCCCGACCCGGCTCGGTTCAGGCGGCGACGACGGGTTCGGAGGGATGCTCCGCGGTCGCCGTGGACGTGAGCGAACCGCGTGCCCGGCGTCGGAACAGGAGTGCCGCGAGGAGTGCGCCGCCCGCGAAGAACGCCGCCCCCCACGTGAAGGCCGTGGTGTAGCCGGCGACGGCCGCGGGGCCGAGCGCGCCCGGCCCGTCGGCGACGTGGTCGGTGAGATAGGCCGTGGTGGCGGTCGCGGCGATCGTGTTCAGGAGTGCCGTGCCGATCGAGCCGCCGACCTGCTGGCTCGTGTTCACCATTGCGGATGCCACTCCCGCGAAGTGGCGGTCCACGCCGAGTGTGGCGGTCTGCATCGACGCGGGCATGATCGACCCCATCGCGAGGCCCAGCAGGATCAGGCCCGGCAGCACGTCGCTGACGTACACGCTGTCGACGGTGAGACGGGTCAGGAGCAGCATGCCGCCGGTGCCGAGCAGCATTCCGAGGGGAACCATGACCTTCGCGCCGAGGCGGGGGAACAGGAGGTTCGTGGACAGCTGCGCGGCCAGGACCAGCATGGCGACCATCGGGAGGAATGCGAGTCCGGTCTGGATCGGGCTGAATCCCAGCGTCGCCTGCAGGAAGTAGGTGACGAAGAGGAAGATCCCGAACATGCTCGCGCCCGCGATGAGGATCGACAGGTAGGCAGCGGCCCGGTTGCGGTCGGTCAGGATGACCAGGGGGAGCAGGGGGTGTGCCGTCCGGCGCTGCCAGAGGACGAAGGCGGTCAGGAGGACGGCGGCGGAGGCGAGCGGGATCCAGCTGAGCGGTGAGTCCCATCCCTCGGTCTCGGCGTTGGCGAACCCGTAGACGACGCCGAACAGACCGGCGGACACGAGGACGGTTCCGGGGAGGTCCAGTCGCGGACGTGGACCGTCGCTCTCCACCCGCCCGACGAACAGGAGCGTGCCGATGATCGCGATGATCGCGAAGACCACGTTGATGTAGAGGTTCCAGCGCCAGTCGAGGCTCTCGGTGAGGAAGCCGCCCAGCAGGAGCCCGACGGCCCCGCCTGCGCCGGCGATCGCACCGAAGACCCCGAACGCGCGGGCGCGCTCCCGCGGGATCGTGAACGTCGTGGTGAGGACCGCGAGCGCGGTTGGAGCCAGCAGCGCGCCGAACACGCCCTGCAGAGCGCGCGCGGCCACGAGGACGCCGAAGTCGGGTGCCGCGCCCCCCAGTGCCGAGGCGGCGGCGAAGCCGATGAGCCCGGCGATGAACGTGCGCTTGCGGCCGAAGAGGTCGGAGAGCCGCCCGCCGAGGAGGAGGAGTGATCCGAACGCGAGGGAGTAGGCGGTGACGACCCACTGGCGGTCACCGTCGGAGAAGCCGAGATCGGCTTGGGCGGAGGGGAGGGCGATGTTCACGACGGTCGCGTCGAGCACGACCATCAGCTGGGCGATTCCGACGATGGCCAGTGTCAGCCACCGTCGGCGGGACGGGGTCGCGGGTGCCGCCGTGGTGGGCTGCGCGGCAGGGGAGGAGGTCATGGCGACAACATATACGGAACGAATGAGTTTCGGAAATGAAATGTTCCTGAAACACGATGTTCCGTAATGACGTAGGGTGGAGGGCACCCCGACGTAAGGACGTGCGATGACGACGGCCCCCGAGCAGACGGCGACCGGCACACCGCGACTCGGTCGCAAGCGCGACCTCAGCCGCGATCCGGAGATCCTCGAGGCGGCTCTCGATGTGCTCGCCGAGACGGGCTTCGAGCGGATGACGATCGACGAGGTCGCCGCTCGCGCCCGCGCCGGAAAGGCCACGCTCTACCGCCGGTGGCCGTCCAAGTCCGAACTGGTGATCGACGCGGTCGCCTGTATGAAGCGGGGGGCCTACGACCTCTCGTCGCTTCCGGATACGGGCACGTTGCGCGGTGACCTCCTCGCGATGATCAAAGAGCCGTCGATCGCCGACGCGGAGCGCAAGATGCAGGTGATGGCGGGCATCGTGTCGATGCTCTCGAAGTCGCCCGAGCTCGCGGACGTCGCAGAGGAGGCGCTCGTGGCGCCGCGTCGTGCCGCCAACCGCGTGCTCATCGAGCGGGCGATCGCCCGCGGCGAGGTTCCCGCGGACGTCGACATCGACCTCATCGCCTCGGTCGGTTCCGCCATGGTGGCCCACCGCCTGCTGGTGGAGCGCCGGCCAGTCACGCGCGCCTTCCTGGTGTCGGTCGTCGACGCGATCGTGCTGCCCGCGCTCGGCCTGAGCGAGAAGCGCTGACCGGCGGGATGCCGACCCCGCCCCGCGAACGGGGCTCTGATTCTGGTAACCTCGAGTGTCACTCGTGTGGCTCGTTCCCCACGCCCGGCCTCAGGCCCAGTGGCATCGCACGAAAAAACTCCGCTTCGCTTCGGCTCGCGGCATCCGTTCGCCCTCGGGCGGGGGTGCTCCGGCCGGCGGGATTCATCCGGATCGCGTCGTAAGAGTCGAAGCCCGACACCAATCCAACTAGGACAACCCACTACATGACTACCGCAACGACCGCCCCGGCCATCAAGCAGGTCGCGATCAACGACATCGGCTCTGCTGAAGACTTCCTGGCCGCGGTCGAGAAGACCCTGAAGTTCTTCAACGACGGCGACCTCATCGAAGGCACCGTGGTGAAGATCGACCGCGACGAGGTCCTCCTCGACGTCGGTTACAAGACCGAGGGTGTCATCCCCTCGCGCGAGCTTTCGATCAAGCACGACGTCGACCCCAACGAGGTCGTCAACGTCGGCGATCACGTCGAGGCCCTCGTTCTCCAGAAGGAGGACAAGGAAGGCCGTCTCATCCTGTCCAAGAAGCGCGCCCAGTACGAGCGCGCGTGGGGCGACGTCGAGAAGATCAAGGAGAACGACGGTGTGGTCACCGGTTCCGTGATCGAGGTCGTCAAGGGTGGTCTCATCGTCGACATCGGCCTCCGCGGCTTCCTCCCGGCTTCGCTCATCGAGCTCCGCCGCGTGCGCGACCTCACGCCCTACCTGGGTCAGGAGATCGAGGCGAAGATCCTCGAGCTCGACAAGAACCGCAACAACGTCGTGCTCTCCCGCCGCGCTCTGCTCGAGCAGACGCAGTCCGAGTCGCGCACCACGTTCCTCAACAACCTCCACAAGGGCCAGGTCCGCAAGGGCACGGTGTCGTCGATCGTCAACTTCGGTGCGTTCGTCGACCTGGGTGGCGTCGACGGTCTCGTCCACGTCTCCGAGCTGTCGTGGAAGCACATCGAGCACGCGTCCGAGGTCGTCGAGGTGGGCCAGGAGGTCACCGTCGAGATCCTCGAGGTCGACCTCGACCGCGAGCGCGTGTCGCTCTCGCTCAAGGCGACGCAGGAAGACCCGTGGCAGGTCTTCGCCCGTACCCACGCGATCGGTCAGATCGCTCCGGGCAAGGTCACCAAGCTCGTTCCCTTCGGTGCGTTCGTCCGCGTGGCCGACGGCATCGAGGGCCTCGTGCACATCTCCGAGCTGTCGGGCAAGCACGTCGAGCTCGCCGAGCAGGTCGTGTCGGTCGGCGAAGAGGTCTTCGTCAAGATCATCGACATCGACCTCGAGCGTCGCCGCATCTCGCTGTCGCTCAAGCAGGCCAACGAGTCGGTCGACCCCAACGGCACCGAGTTCGACCCGGCCCTGTATGGCATGGTCACCGAGTACGACGAGCGTGGCGAGTACAAGTACCCCGAGGGCTTCGACCCCGAGTCGGGAGCCTGGCTCGAGGGCTTCGACGCTCAGCGCGAGCAGTGGGAGCAGGAGTACGCCGCTGCCCAGGGTCGCTGGGAGGCTCACAAGGCCGCCGTCGCCAAGGCCCTCGAGGCCGAGGCAGCCAACCCGATCGACTCGGGTTCGTTCGGTGGATCCTTCTCGTCCGAGTCGCCCGCCCAGGGCACGCTCGCGGACGACGAGTCCCTCGCCGCACTGCGGGAGAAGCTCAGCGGTCGCTGATCCTCTCGTCCTCACCGAAGGCCGGTACCTCTGCGGAGGTGCCGGCCTTCGGTCGTTCCTGCGCAACCCCCCGACCTCCCGTGACGCGGTTCGGGAGGATGGGCGCATGATCTCTCGACTTCCCCTGCTCCTCGCCATCGCCGGCGCCGCGGTTCTCTTCCTCGCGATCGCGTTCGTGTACGTCCTGGTGATCGGCGCCCTGTTCTTCGGCGGCATCCAGTTCACCGGGGGAACAGTGGATGCCGCGGCCTCGCTGCCGTGGATCCCCGTCCGGATGTGACCCTGTGGGGGGCCACGACGCCGTCTGAGCCCCGAACGTCGAAGTTCCGCGTTTTTCCGCGGTTTCGGGGGTGCGACACGCCCGGGCTGCGGTATGGATTGGACGGGTGGGCGGGATCCGCGTAAGTTATTACTTGTTCGCCCCACAGGGGAGAGCGGAGCGGCCGAAAGGCCCCGCGTCCTCTCAAGCGGTGAACGAATCCCAAAGCTCGCGCCGGATGGTGTAGAGTTTTGGTTCTGGTCTTCGACCGGCTTCCACGACGTTGATCCCTTGGTGGGTCCCACTGTGTGAGGTTGGGTTGGGGGTCGTATAAGGTAGTGAAGTTGCCTCGCGGGTAGGTCGAGAGATCGTTTCTGTGGGTGCGTCCGTTCCTTGAGAACTCAACAGCGTGCACTTGTCAAATGCCAATTTATTCCTCGTCGGTCCATCGTTTGGTGGATTGCGAGAAATTCCTTTGGATCAAAGTCCAACCCTTTGGGGTTGGCATCTGGATAGTCAGTTTTGACTTCCTGTTTGGTCAGATTGAACTCGCTTGTCCCGACCTTATTCCGGTTGGGTGGGCATTTTTCTTTTACGGAGAGTTTGATCCTGGCTCAGGATGAACGCTGGCGGCGTGCTTAACACATGCAAGTCGAACGGTGAAGCCAAGCTTGCTTGGTGGATCAGTGGCGAACGGGTGAGTAACACGTGAGCAACCTGCCCTGGACTCTGGGATAAGCGCTGGAAACGGCGTCTAATACTGGATATGAGCTCTCATCGCATGGTGGGGGTTGGAAAGATTTTTCGGTCTGGGATGGGCTCGCGGCCTATCAGCTTGTTGGTGAGGTAATGGCTCACCAAGGCGTCGACGGGTAGCCGGCCTGAGAGGGTGACCGGCCACACTGGGACTGAGACACGGCCCAGACTCCTACGGGAGGCAGCAGTGGGGAATATTGCACAATGGGCGGAAGCCTGATGCAGCAACGCCGCGTGAGGGATGACGGCCTTCGGGTTGTAAACCTCTTTTAGCAGGGAAGAAGCGAGAGTGACGGTACCTGCAGAAAAAGCGCCGGCTAACTACGTGCCAGCAGCCGCGGTAATACGTAGGGCGCAAGCGTTATCCGGAATTATTGGGCGTAAAGAGCTCGTAGGCGGTTTGTCGCGTCTGCTGTGAAATCCCGAGGCTCAACCTCGGGCCTGCAGTGGGTACGGGCAGACTAGAGTGCGGTAGGGGAGATTGGAATTCCTGGTGTAGCGGTGGAATGCGCAGATATCAGGAGGAACACCGATGGCGAAGGCAGATCTCTGGGCCGTAACTGACGCTGAGGAGCGAAAGGGTGGGGAGCAAACAGGCTTAGATACCCTGGTAGTCCACCCCGTAAACGTTGGGAACTAGTTGTGGGGACCATTCCACGGTTTCCGTGACGCAGCTAACGCATTAAGTTCCCCGCCTGGGGAGTACGGCCGCAAGGCTAAAACTCAAAGGAATTGACGGGGACCCGCACAAGCGGCGGAGCATGCGGATTAATTCGATGCAACGCGAAGAACCTTACCAAGGCTTGACATACACCAGAACACCGTAGAAATACGGGACTCTTTGGACACTGGTGAACAGGTGGTGCATGGTTGTCGTCAGCTCGTGTCGTGAGATGTTGGGTTAAGTCCCGCAACGAGCGCAACCCTCGTTCTATGTTGCCAGCACGTAATGGTGGGAACTCATGGGATACTGCCGGGGTCAACTCGGAGGAAGGTGGGGATGACGTCAAATCATCATGCCCCTTATGTCTTGGGCTTCACGCATGCTACAATGGCCGGTACAAAGGGCTGCAATACCGTGAGGTGGAGCGAATCCCAAAAAGCCGGTCCCAGTTCGGATTGAGGTCTGCAACTCGACCTCATGAAGTCGGAGTCGCTAGTAATCGCAGATCAGCAACGCTGCGGTGAATACGTTCCCGGGTCTTGTACACACCGCCCGTCAAGTCATGAAAGTCGGTAACACCTGAAGCCGGTGGCCCAACCCTTGTGGAGGGAGCCGTCGAAGGTGGGATCGGTAATTAGGACTAAGTCGTAACAAGGTAGCCGTACCGGAAGGTGCGGCTGGATCACCTCCTTTCTAAGGAGCATCTGGCACCGTCGGGTTTTCCTGGTGGTGTCCAGGCGCCGGATCGAGACCGAATGTGTCTTGCCGGTTAGCTCATGGGTGGAACATTTGACGAGGTGTCGGAGACGATGGTCTCGGGTCTAGTACGCAGCTTGCTGCAGGAACGGTTCGGGGTGGGAGTGTCTGGCACATGCACGCTGTTGGGTCCTGAGGGGCCGGGCGCTGATCGGGTTTTCGGATCTGGTTGGTGGCTGTTCCTCTAGGGCCTTTTCTGGTGTCACGGTTGTGGCATGCGGGAAGGGTACCGCCCGTACTTTGAGAACTACACAGTGGACGCGAGCATCTTCCATGCAACTCTTCGGGGTTGTGTGGTGTAGATGATCTTAAAGATCATTAGTCAATTTTTTGACGATTCAACTCATGTGATTTCAAGTCTTTAAGAGCAAACGGTGGATGCCTTGGCATCTGGAGCCGAAGAAGGACGTAGCAATCTGCGATAAGCCTCGGGGAACTGATAAGCGAGTTTTGATCCGAGGGTGTCCGAATGGGGAAACCCCGCCAGGGCGCGTGCGTACCTGGTGACTCCCGCCTGAATATATAGGGCGGGTAGAGGGAACGTGGGGAAGTGAAACATCTCAGTACCCACAGGAAGAGAAAGCAACAGCGATTCCGTGAGTAGTGGCGAGCGAAACCGGAAGAGGCTAAACCTAGCGTGTGTGATAGCCGGCAGGCGTTGCATGTTGGGGGTTGTGGGACTTTTCTGATTGTTCTGCCGAGCAGTCGACGTGACAAGAGGGTATAGACGAACGGTTTTGAATGGCCGGTCATAGAGGGTGCGAACCCCGTAGTCGAAATGCCTGTTCTTGGCGTGAAGAGTATCCCAAGTAGCACGGGGCCCGAGAAATCCCGTGTGAATCTGTCAGGACCACCTGATAAGCCTAAATACTCCCAGATGACCGATAGCGGACAAGTACCGTGAGGGAAAGGTGAAAAGTACCCCGGGAGGGGAGTGAAATAGTACCTGAAACCGTTTGCTTACAAACCGTTGGAGCCTCCTTAGTAGGGGTGACAGCGTGCCTTTTGAAGAATGAGCCTGCGAGTTAGCGATACGTGGCGAGGTTAACCCGTGTGGGGTAGCCGTAGCGAAAGCGAGTCTGAATAGGGCGATTCAGTCGCGTGTCCTAGACCCGAAGCGAAGTGATCTATCCATGGCCAGGTTGAAGCGACGGTAAGACGTCGTGGAGGACCGAACCCACTTAGGTTGAAAACTGAGGGGATGAGCTGTGGATAGGGGTGAAAGGCCAATCAAACTTCGTGATAGCTGGTTCTCTCCGAAATGCATTTAGGTGCAGCGTTGCGTGTTTCTTGCCGGAGGTAGAGCTACTGGATGGCCGATGGGCCCTACAAGGTTACTGACGTCAGCCAAACTCCGAATGCCGGTAAGTGAGAGCGCAGCAGTGAGACTGTGGGGGATAAGCTTCATAGTCGAGAGGGAAACAACCCAGACCACCATCTAAGGTCCCTAAGCGCGTGCTAAGTGGGAAAGGATGTGGAGTTGCTTAGACAACCAGGAGGTTGGCTTAGAAGCAGCCACCCTTGAAAGAGTGCGTAATAGCTCACTGGTCAAGTGATTCCGCGCCGACAATGTAACGGGGCTCAAGCACGCCACCGAAGTTGTGGCATTGACATTTTTGGTAGGCCTTCGTGGTCCAGCCGTGTTGATGGGTAGGAGAGCGTCGTGTCGCGAGTGAAGCGGCGGGGTGACCCAGCCGTGGACGCGACACGAGTGAGAATGCAGGCATGAGTAGCGAAAGACGTGTGAGAAACACGTCCTCCGAAAGACCAAGGGTTCCAGGGTCAAGCTAATCTTCCCTGGGTAAGTCGGGACCTAAGGCGAGGCCGACAGGCGTAGTCGATGGACAACGGGTTGATATTCCCGTACCGGCGAAGAACCGCCCAAGCTAATCCAGTGGTGCTAAGAGTCCTAGCATGGAATTTTCCGGATCCCTTCGGGGTGATGGTTGTCTGTGTGAACGCTCGACCCCATGCTGGTGCGGCTAGCGTATTAACAGGTGTGACGCAGGAAGGTAGCCCAAGCCAGGCGATGGTAGTCCTGGTGCAAGTGCGTAGGCCGAGTGATAGGCAAATCCGTCACTCATTGAGGCTGAGACACGATGCGGATAAAAAGTGGGTGATCCTATGCTGCCGAGAAAAGCATCGACGCGAGGTTCTAGCTGCCCGTACCCCAAACCGACTCAGGTGGTCAGGTAGAGAATACCAAGGAGATCGAGAGAATCGTGGTTAAGGAACTCGGCAAAATGCCCCCGTAACTTCGGGAGAAGGGGGGCCATCCACTTATTAGGACTTGCTCCGAAAGGGTGTGGTGGCCGCAGAGACTAGTGGGTAGCGACTGTTTACTAAAAACACAGGTCCGTGCCAAGTCGCAAGACGATGTATACGGACTGACGCCTGCCCGGTGCTGGAAGGTTAAGAGGACCGGTTAGCCGCAAGGCGAAGCTGAGAATTTAAGCCCCAGTAAACGGCGGTGGTAACTATAACCATCCTAAGGTAGCGAAATTCCTTGTCGGGTAAGTTCCGACCTGCACGAATGGCGTAACGACTTCCCAACTGTCTCAACCGCGAACTCGGCGAAATTGCATTACGAGTAAAGATGCTCGTTACGCGCAGCAGGACGGAAAGACCCCGTGACCTTTACTACAGCTTGGTATTGGTGTTCGGTGTGGCTTGTGTAGGATAGGTGGGAGACTGTGAAGCGGACACGCCAGTGTTCGTGGAGTCATTGTTGAAATACCACTCTGGTCACTCTGGATATCTAACTTAGGACCGTGATCCGGTTCAGGGACAGTGCCTGGTGGGTAGTTTAACTGGGGCGGTTGCCTCCCAAAATGTAACGGAGGCGCCCAAAGGTTCCCTCAACCTGGTTGGCAATCAGGTGGCGAGTGTAAGTGCACAAGGGAGCTTGACTGTGAGACTGACAGGTCGAGCAGGGACGAAAGTCGGGACTAGTGATCCGGCAGTGGCTTGTGGAAGCGCTGTCGCTCAACGGATAAAAGGTACCTCGGGGATAACAGGCTGATCTTGCCCAAGAGTCCATATCGACGGCATGGTTTGGCACCTCGATGTCGGCTCGTCGCATCCTGGGGCTGGAGTAGGTCCCAAGGGTTGGGCTGTTCGCCCATTAAAGCGGTACGCGAGCTGGGTTTAGAACGTCGTGAGACAGTTCGGTCCCTATCCGCTGCGCGCGTAGGAAGTTTGAGAGGATCTGACCCTAGTACGAGAGGACCGGGTTGGACGAACCTCTGGTGTGTCAGTTGTTCCGCCAGGAGCACCGCTGATTAGCTACGTTCGGGATGGATAACCGCTGAAAGCATCTAAGCGGGAAGCCGGCCTCAAGATGAGACTTCCATACCATTTATGGTGAGAGGCTCCCAGCCAGACTACTGGGTTGATAGGCCGGATGTGGAAGCGTAGTAATACGTGAAGCTGACCGGTACTAATAAGCCGATGACTTGATAACACACCGTTTTTGGTGCTTGCGTCCACTGAGTGGTTCTCGATGTACGGTCGGGAACACGACAATGACATGATCGTTGTTGGTTTTTGAAACATCAATAGTGTTTCGGCGGCCATAGCGAGAGGGAAACGCCCGGTTACATTCCGAACCCGGAAGCTAAGCCTCTCAGCGCCGATGGTACTGCAGGGGGGACCCTGTGGGAGAGTAGGACACCGCCGGACTTCTTCTAAGACGAAATGGCCACCCAGCGCTGGGTGGCCATTTCGCATATACGGACACATTTGCTTTCAGGCGTTGATCGACCCTCCACGGAGGGGAGATCGGCGCCTTTTTTGCGTTCGCTCTGGGTGCGTGGCGAACGGATAGGGTCGCTACGTGAGCGGCTTCTCAGGACATATCCCCGGAAGTCGGGCGTATCGCCGTCTTCTCGTGGGGCTGTTCTTCGGGGGCGTGGCGACGTTCGCGCAGCTGTACGCGACACAGGCCGTCCTCCCGCAGGTCGCCATCGACACAGGAAGTGATCCCGCGACTGCGGCTCTCACCGTGTCCGCATCCACTCTCGGGCTGGCCGTCGCCGTGCTTCCGTGGTCTCTGGTCGCGGACCGCGTCGGGCGGATCCCCGCGATGGCGATCGGCGTGATCGCGGCGACCCTCCTGGGTGCAGCCGCCGCGTTCTCGCAGGACATCACCGTGCTCCTCGCGCTGCGGCTCCTGGAAGGGGTCGCACTGGGAGCCGTGCCGGCCGTCGCTCTCGCGTACCTGAGCGAGGAGGTGAGCCCGCGGCATGTCGCGGCAGCCGCAGGTTCCTACATCGCCGGCACCACCGTGGGCGGACTGAGTGGTCGGCTCGTCTCCGGCCCGATCGGGGAGCTCGCCGGCTGGCGGTGGGGCGTGGCCGCGGTGATCCTCCTCTGCGCGGTGGCTGCCGCGATCTTCCTGACTCTCGTCCCGCCCGCACGGGGATTCGTTCCTGGTCGGGCGCGTGCGCTCCCCGGCCCCGCGGTCTTGGCGCGTCTTCGCGTGAATCTCCGTTCACGTGTCCAACTGGCCCTGTACGCCCAGGGGTTCCTCCTCATGGGCGCGTTCGTCGCGGTGTACAACTACCTCGGGTTCCATCTCGCGCAGCCCCCGTTCTCGCTGGCCCCCGCTGTCGTGACGCTGCTGTTCCTCGCCTACCTCGCCGGGACGGTGTCGTCGCCCCGCGCGGGCGCGGTGGCCGTCCGGCGCGGACGGTTCCCGGTCCTGGAAGCCTCGATCGGCATCACCGCGGCCGGTGCGGTTCTGATGGCGGTGCCGTCGACCTTCGTCGTCATCCTCGGGCTCATCGTGTTCACGGCGGGGTTCTTCGCTGCGCATGCCGTGGCATCCGGGTGGACTCCGGTTGCGGCGGTGCCCGAGGCGCGCGCGCAGGCGTCTTCGCTGTATTACCTCGGCTACTACGGCGGGTCCAGTCTGTTCGGCTGGCTGCTCGGCCTCGTCTTCAGCACGGTCGGGTGGACGTGGTTCATCGGCGCCGTCGTCGGCATGTGTGCGATCTCGGCAGCCGTCGCGTGGGTGGCTCTGCGTCCCGGTGGTGATCGGTGAGGCGAGGTTCTGCCGACTCCGGGTCAATCCCTCACCACGATGTCGTTCATGACGACTACCGTCGGTACGACGACATGAGGAGGTCGCGAGTGGACGACGCCGACGAGCTGACGACAGCACGGACGCCGGAGGACGGTATCGACAGCAGCGCCACGGGCGACGATGCCGGGGAGCCGGTCGCTGAGATCAGCTACGACGAACAGCGCTACCCGGCCCGCCCTCGACGTCTGCGTCCGCGCGAGCAGTTCCGGGGTGGCACGCTGCGGCGCTTCCTCACGGATCCCCGCAATGCGAACGGCGCGAATCCGTCGTACGTCGAATGGCTCGTGCGGCAGTCGATGCTGAAGGATGCCGACGTTCTGAGCCGACAGTTGTCGGGTCAGCCCTCGATGTGGCGGAACCCCTATGCGCGCCCCGACGCGCGTCGCGCGATCGAGTCCACCGACGTGTGGTTCACGGCCTACCCGATCTCGCTCATGGCGCGCCCGGGGGAGTCCTTCCTCGACGCTCTGGGCGATGAGGCGCTGTGGGAGGCCTTTGAGTGGGTCGGGATCAACGGCATCCACACCGGTCCGGTCAAGCGCGCGGGTGGAATCAGCGGGTGGCAGGAGACGCCCAGCGTCGATGGTCACTTCGACCGCATCAGCACGCAGATCGACCCGGAGTTCGGTGACGAGAACGCCTTCCGTCGTATCGCCGACATGGCCGATGCGCACGGCGGAAGCGTGATCGACGACATCGTGCCGGGACACACCGGCAAGGGCGCCGACTTCCGGCTGGCGGAGATGGCCTACAAGGACTACCCCGGGATCTACCACATGGTCGAGATCCCGCGCGAGGACTGGGGGCTCCTGCCCGAGGTGCCCGCGGGCCGCGACTCGGTCAACCTCGACGCCGAGACGGAGCGCGAGCTCAGCGCCCGCGGATACATCATCGGCGAGCTCCAGCGCGTCATCTTCTTCACTCCCGGGGTCAAGGAGACGAACTGGAGTGCCACCGCACCCGTCGTCGGCACGGACGGACTCGAGCGCCGCTGGGTGTACCTCCACTACTTCAAGGAGGGGCAGCCCTCGATCAACTGGCTGGATCCCACCTTCGCCGGTATGCGCCTGGTGATCGGTGACGCGCTCCACTCGCTGGGCGATCTCGGCACGAGCGCGTTGCGCCTGGACGCGAACGGGTTCCTCGGCGTCGAGAAGAGCGCAGAGGGGCTGCCGGCGTGGTCGGAGGGCCATCCGCTCTCGCACGCCGCGAACCACATCATCGCGGGCATGGTGCGCAAGGTCGGCGGCTTCACGTTCCAGGAGCTGAACCTGACGATGGAGGACATCCGGGACACCGGGGCCGTCGGGGCCGATCTGTCGTACGACTTCGTGACGCGCCCCGGGTACCACCACGCCCTCGCGACGGCGAACACCGAGTTCCTGCGGCTCGCGCTCACGACGGCGCTCGAGACCGGCGTCGAGCCCGTGCAACTGGTCCACGGCATGCAGAACCACGACGAGCTGACGTACGAGCTGGTGCACTGGGCCACGACGCACCGCGACACCGTCTACCCGTTCCGCCACGGCGAGTCGACCGGCGGGGAGATCGCGGAGACCGTGCGGGCCGAACTCACGCAGGCCCTGACCGTCGACGCCGACTACAACCTCGTCTTCACGCAGAACGGCATCGCCTGCACGACGGCGTCCCTGATCGCCGCGACGCAGGGCAAGGCCACCCTGGACGACATCACCGAGGCCGACGTCCCCGCGATCCGCGACGCTCACCTGCTGCTCGCGAAGTACAACTCGTGGCAGCCCGGTGTCTTCGCGCTCTCGGGGTGGGACCTCACCGGGTCGCTCACCGTTCCCGCCGAAGAGGTGCGTCACCTGATCTCCTCCGGTGACACCCGGTGGATCGAGCGCGGAGCCCACGATCTTCTCGACGTGGCACCCGACGCGTCCACTTCCGCCTCGGGGATGCCGCGCGCGCGGTCGCTCTACGGATCGCTCGCCCGGCAGCAGGCCGATCCCGACTCCTTCCTCGCCGGTCTCCGCGACATCCTGCGGATCCGCAGTGAGAACGAGATCGCCGTGGCCTCCCAGGTCGACATCCCGCAGGTCGGGCACCCCAGCATGCTCGTGATGGTGCACCGGCTGGACGGCGGCGACCGCCGCCTCGAGGATGCGCCGCTGCAGATCACCGTGCTCAACTTCTCCGGCGAGAGCATCGAGGGAACCGTGCGTTCGGAGTGGCTCGTTCCTCAGAGCACCGCCGTGGATGCCGCGACGGGCGACGTCGTCGGCCGGGTCGATGAGCTGCAGAGCTTCGCACTCGAGCTGGGCCCGTACGCCGGGCTCTTTCTCCGGCTGCAGGGGCCCGACGCCGCGGAGGACTAGCGGACGGTCGTGTCGGAGGTCGTGCGTACGCTTCGGCGTGTGAACGAATCGGTCCGATGTCTCGTGCCCGGATGCGGCGACGCCGTCGCGCCGGACGCGCCGCTCGGTCTGTGCGGTGAGCACCTGATGACCGCGGCGGAGTGGGTCGGCCGCCGTGACGGCGTCGCCGATGTCCTGCCCACGCCGTGTCTCCTCTGCGGCTCACGGTTGGGTGTCCGCTGGCCGAGCGGCTGGCTGTGCGCCGTGTGCGAATGGCGGCACGGCGAGCCCGTGGACGGCGAGCTGCCCCCGCCCCGCATCGACGTGGTCTACTACCTGCGTTTCCGTGATCGCGTGAAGATCGGTACGAGCGCCCGGCCGCGGCAGCGACTGCGGGCGATCCGTCACGACGAGCTCCTCGCATTCGAACGGGGCGACCGGTCGGTGGAGCGGCGGCGCCATGCGCAGTTCGCCGCCGAGCGGTTCGGCGGATCGGAGTGGTTCGCCCGTACCGACGTCCTCGACGCCCACATCGCCGCCCTCTCCGACGGCGTGGACGATCCCTGGGACCTGTTCGCGCGGTGGACGAGCGAGGCCTTCGCGCGGCAGGGCTGACCGGCCGCGCGTCACAGGGGACTCAAAGCCCGCGGTCCTAGCGTGATGTCCCCAGCCACAGGGAGGCACTCATGGGTTTCCTCGATCGACTCTTCGGCGGCGGCGAGGATCAGCGTCGCCCGTCGTCGATCCCGACGCCGTCGGCATCCGGGTCCGCGAGCGGTACCCGCGACGCCGAGGGGCGCTACGCCCCGCCGCCCCCGCCCGGCGCCGCCGGCCCGGCATCCGACCCGGCGGGCGACGACGCACAGGCGCTGGAGCGGTATCGCTACCTCCTGCGGACGGCGCCGCCCGAAACCGTCGAGCAGGTTCACGCCGAGGCGTTCGCCCGGCTGACGCCCGGCCAGAGGCAGCAGGTCCTGCACGAGCTCTCTTCCGGGCTCCCGGCGTCGGAACGGCCGGTCGGCGACGACCCGGCCTCGCTGGCCCGCGCGGCGACACGGGCGGAGTACACGCGTCCGGGGTTCATGGAGCGCACGTTCGGCGGACGCTCCTTCGGTGGCGGTGGGGGAGCACCGGGGTTCGGATCTATGCTCGGCGCCTCGATGCTCGGAACGATCGGCGGCTACGTGATCGGGTCCGCGCTGGTCGGAGCGTTGTTCGACCCGGGATACGCCGCCGGCTTCGAGGACGGGGTGGCGGCCGACAGCGGCGATGCGGCATCCTTCGACGATCCGGGTGCATCCGACGTCGGGGGATTCGGGGATTTCGGCGGGGATTTCGGCGGAGACTTCGGATTCTGACGCCGCAGCCGCGGGCCGTCCCGCCGCGCGCTCGGGGGCGGAGGGTCGACTCCTCCCGCGTGCCGCGTGGGGATCGCGCGTGCGGGGGTCCTGCGCGCTAGGGTCGAGGCCATGTCCGGCCCGTCGCCGAGCGAGCGGCTCGGTCTCCACCGCAGCCTGCTGACCAGTCAGCTGCTGCAGGCGGCCGCCACGGTACTCGCGGCCGTGGCGACACTCGTCCTCGGGCAGATCGAGGACGTGACGCTGTTCGTGGCGGGTGCCGGGATGATCTTCGTGTGCGCGGGGATCGTCGTCCTCTCGCCCCGGGACGATCTGCCGTCGTGGCTGATCCTCGTCGCTCCGGTCGTCGACGTCGCCGCGATCGGGCTCATGCGCCAGAGCGCCCCGGTTGCGGGCATCGGACTGCTGTGGGCCTTCCCGGCCATCTGGATCGGCTCGGCCTTCGGGGTGCGCGGGGTCGTGGGCGTGACGGCGACCGTGTCGGCCATCATCGCCTATCAGACATTCGACGGGTCGCAGCGCGTCGCGGCGTCGACCTTCGTGCTCCCGTTCACGCTCGCCGCGCTGGCGACGATGTCGCACTTCGCAGCCAAGCGGACCCGTGCGCAGCGAGCCCTGCTCGAGAAGCAGTCGGCGGAGCTGCGGCGTTCGCTCGAGCGGTCCCGTCGGCAGGAGGACCTGGTCACCGAAGTGCTCGACGCGGTCGACTTCGGCGTCATCCGCATCACCGCGGAGGGCGAGTACTCGGTGAGCAACGAGGCGCACGCACGGCTGCAGGCCGGAGCGGGATCGCTCGGCCCCGCGCCGGCGGTGTACGCCGCAGACGGCATCACCCCGCTCGTCGCGAGCGAGACGCCGTTCGCGCGCGCTCGCGCCGGGGAGGCATTCGAGGGGGAGCTCGTCTGGTTCGGGATGCCGGGCGACGACCGCCGCGCTCTGAACGTGACGGCGCGGCACCTCCCCGCGCGCGACGGCGTCGGCGCGGGCACCGTCGTCGTCTCGCGCGATGTGACGGCCGAGGAACTGGCGCTCCGAGCCCGCGAGGACCTGGTGGCGAGCGTCTCGCACGAGCTGCGCACGCCCCTCACCTCGATCATCGGCTACCTCGAACTCGCCCTCGACGACGATGCCCTGGCGGGCGCGACGCGTGAGCAACTGGAGATCGCCGAGCGCAACGCCACGCGTCTTCGCGAACTGGTGGCCGACATCCTCGCGATGTCGGCGGCCTCCCGGCACGGGGTCGGGTTCGCGCTCGAACCGGCCGCGACCGACGTCGCCGACATCGTCGCGAGTGCCGTCACCTCGGTGGCGCCGCGCGCGGCGGCGCACGGCATCCGGGTCGACGCCTCCGGTGTGCGTTCCTGCCCGGCCGTCGTCGACGCGCACCGTCTGCGGCAAGTCGTCGACAACCTCCTGTCCAACGCCGTGAAGTACAACACCAGCGGCGGGGTCGTGCTCGTCTCCGTCGCGCGCGAGGCCGACACCGTCCTCATCACGGTCGCCGACGACGGGCCCGGAATCTCGCCGAGCGAGCAGGGGCGCATCTTCGAGCGCTTCTTCCGCGCGGACACCGTGCGCAACTCCAGCGTCCACGGCAGCGGCCTGGGCCTGGCGATCAGCCGGGACATCGCGCGTGCCCACGGCGGCGACATCACGATGACGACCGAGCCCGGGGCAGGGTCGGTCTTCACCGTGCATCTGCCGCAGAAGGAAGGAGCGGCGTCATGGTCTTCGACGTCCTGAGCCTGCAGACGGCCTCGTCCCTCGTCATCCTGGTGTCGGCCGTGCTGTACCTGCTCGACACCCTCATGCTGCGCGACGCTCTCCCGGGGCGGCTCTGGGCGACGGCCTTCCTCGCCGGGGTCTTCTCCGCGGTGTGCTACCTGGTGTGGGTCTCGGTGCCCGGGGCTTTCGTCGCCCTCGCCCTCGGCAACGGGGCGTTCGTCGCGGCGACGGCGTTCATCTGGCTGGGCAGTGTGGCCTTCAACGGGCGACCGCTGCGGATCCCGCTCATCATCACCGCGGTCGGTCTCGCCGTCGTCGTGGTGCTCGCCCTCGTCGACGGGCCTTCGGCGGGCGACTGGGCGGGAGCGGTGGCCCTGTTCCTCGCCAATGCGCTGTTCGCCGTGCTCGGGGCGATCGAGACGCGACGCGGCGCCATCGGACGACGATGGAGCGCGGCGGCTCTGACGACGATCCTGGCCATCGAGGCCGCCTGGTTCTTCGTCCGCACGATCGTGTTCGTGTCCCAGGGCCCGGACAGCCCGGTATTCCTGACCTACTTCGGTACCAGCGTCTCCGCCTTCCTCACGATGTCCCTCGTGGTGGCCGCCGTCGTGGTCACCTCCGTCCTGCGCACGAGCGAATCCGCCCTGCGCGGCAACCCCGAGACGCGACAGCTCATCGTCGACCGCAACGGAGTCCTGCTCCGCGAGTCGTTCGGTGCGGTCCTCACCATCCTCGTGGCGCGCGCCCGAGCAGCCGGAGAAGACCTGTGCGTCATCGGCATCCGGGTGGACGATCTGCGGCGGGTGGCCACCGCCTTCGGTCCCGAAGAGGCGGAGGAGATGGCGCGGGCGTTCCGCGCGTCCGTGCGGCGGCACGCCCCGACGATGGCACTCGTGGGGGAGACGGACGCGACCGGCCTCGCGGTCGCCTTCTCGACGGCGGGGGCCACCGACCATCGACGGATCGTCCGTGTGCTTCACGAGCGGCTCGTCGCCGACCTCTCGGACCTCGGGACCTCCGTCGTGCCGGTGGTGGGGATCGGCGTGGCGCTCGCCTCTGTCGACGGCGCGGACGGTCCGATCCTCGTCGACCGAGCGGATGCGAACGCGAGCCACGCCGCGTCGACGGGCGAGCAGCCCTTCGGCCTCGCGACCGACTGAGGGCGGGGCGATCAGTCCTCGTCGTCCGCGGACACGAGGGCGTGCACACGGGCGCGGAGCTCACGAGGGCGGAACGGCTTCGTGAGGTAGTCGTCGGCGCCGGCCTCGCGCGCGAGCCGTTCTTCCGTGGCATCCACTCGGGCGCTCACCATGAGGATGCGCGTCGTGCTGAACTCCCGGATGCGCCGAGCCGTCTCGAAACCGTCGAGTCCGGGCATGCTGACATCGAGCGTGGTGACCGCGGGGTCGGTGCGCCGGACCGTCTCGATGCCGGTGAGACCGTCGACGGCGGTGTGCACGACGAAGCCCACCGGTTCGAGGGTCGCCGTGAGCAGCGAGCGGATGTCGACGTCGTCCTCGATGACGACCACGACGTTCGGATTCGGCATGATGACACTCTCGCCAACCGGTCGGAGGGCGCGGATGCGGCCTTGATCGAATGGTAGACCACCCCGGATGGCACCGGACCCGGGCCTGGCGGCTGTGGCATCCTCGAGGAGTGACCCTCCTCGCGCTGACCGGCGGAATCGCGTCCGGAAAGTCCACGATCTCCCGGATGCTCGCCGAGAAGGGCGCGGTGATCGTGGATGCGGATGCGATCGTCCGCGAGGTGCAGGCGCCCGGTTCGCCGGTGCTCGCCGCGATCGCCGCAGAGTTCGGACCCGAGGTGCTGCGGCCCGATGGATCGCTCGACCGGCCCGCGCTGGGAGCACGGGTCTTCGGTCATCCCGAGCGGCTCGCCGCGCTGAACGCGCTGGTGCACCCCGCGGTGCGGGAGGAGTCGCAGCGGCGATTCCGTGCGGCGCTCTCCGCCGATCCCGGCGCCCTGGTCGTCTACGACGTCCCGCTCCTCGCGGAATCCCGCGGGACCGGCGAATGGGACCTCGTCGTCGTGGCCCACGCTCCGGCCGAGCTGCGCGTGCGGCGGCTCGTCGATCAGCGCGGGCTCTCCGAGGCGGAGGCCCGCGCCCGGGTCGCGGCCCAGGCCGGCGACGACGAACGATTGGCGCTCGCGAACGTCGTGATCGACACGGCCGGCGACATGGATGCCACGCGACGCCAGATCGACGAACTGTGGGACCGCGTCTCGCGGGACTGAGCCGTCACGGTCCCGCCCCCGGGCGGCGATCCCTTCGGAGAGTCGACGAACGCGTCGCCGGGCGTCGGTCCGTCGACCATTCCGCTCGCGCATGGCGAACAGCGTGCCGCCCCCGATGTCGGAGGCCCCGCCTACGCTGGAATCATGCAGGCCACGCGTTCCGTCCGCCCCTTCGAGGTCATCAGCGAGTACTCCCCGTCCGGTGATCAGCCGCAGGCGATCGCCGACCTGGCCGCGCGGATCAACGCCGGCGAGACCGACGTCGTGCTGCTCGGCGCCACCGGTACCGGAAAGTCGGCGACGACCGCCTGGCTCGTCGAGGCCGTCCAGCGCCCGACGCTCGTCCTGGCCCACAACAAGACGCTCGCGGCCCAGCTCGCCAACGAGTTCCGCGAACTCATGCCCAACAACGCCGTCGAGTACTTCGTCTCGTACTACGACTACTACCAGCCGGAGGCGTACGTCCCGCAGACCGATACGTTCATCGAGAAGGACTCCTCGATCAACGCGGAGGTCGAGCGTCTTCGCCACTCGACGACGAACTCCCTGCTGTCGCGTCGCGACGTCGTCGTGGTGTCCACGGTGTCCTGCATCTACGGCCTCGGCGCGCCCGAGGAGTACCTGCGGGCCATGGTCGCGCTGCAGGTGGGGGAGCGGTACGACCGCGACGCTCTGATCCGCAAGTTCATCGCGATGCAGTACAACCGCAACGACGTCGATTTCTCGCGCGGCAACTTCCGCGTCCGCGGCGACACGATCGAGATCATCCCGGTGTACGAGGAGTACGCGATCCGCATCGAGATGTTCGGTGACGAGATCGAGGCGCTGTACATGCTGCATCCGCTGACGGGCGACGTGGTGCAGAAGATGGACTCCGTGCCGATCTTCCCCGCCTCTCACTACGTCGCCGGGACCGACACCGTGCAGCGCGCGATCGGCACCATCGAGCACGAGCTGGCCGAACGGCTCAAGGAACTCGAGTCGCAGAACAAGCTCCTCGAGGCGCAGCGGCTGCGGATGCGCACCACGTTCGACCTCGAGATGCTGCAGCAGCTGGGCTTCTGCTCGGGCATCGAGAACTACTCGCGGCACCTCGACGGGCGCAATCCGGGAGATCCGCCGCACACGCTGCTGGACTTCTTCCCCGACGACTTCCTGCTCGTCATCGACGAGTCTCACGTGACCGTCCCGCAGATCGGGGCGATGTACGAGGGCGATGCGTCCCGCAAGCGGACGCTCGTCGAGCACGGCTTCCGTCTGCCGAGCGCGATGGACAACCGCCCGCTGCGCTGGGACGAGTTCAAGAACCGCATCGGGCAGACGGTGTACCTGTCGGCGACGCCCGGGCGCTACGAGATGGGCATCGCCGACGGCGTGGTCGAGCAGATCATCCGCCCGACCGGCCTCGTCGACCCCGAGATCGTCGTGAAGCCCTCGAAGGGACAGATCGACGACCTGCTCGAGCAGATCCGCGTGCGCGTCGAACGCGACGAGCGCGTCCTGGTGACGACACTGACCAAGAAGATGGCGGAGGAGCTCACCGACTTCCTGGGGGAGCACGGTGTGCGCGTGCGGTACCTGCACTCCGACGTCGACACCCTTCGGCGCGTGGAACTGCTCACGGAACTCCGCGCCGGGGTGTACGACGTGCTCGTCGGCATCAACCTGCTGCGCGAGGGTCTGGACCTGCCCGAGGTGTCTCTCGTCGCGATCCTGGATGCCGACAAGGAAGGGTTCCTGCGCAGCGGGACCTCCCTCATCCAGACGATCGGTCGCGCCGCCCGCAACGTGTCGGGCGAGGTGCACATGTACGCCGACAAGATGACCGACTCGATGCGGAACGCCATCGAGGAGACCGAGCGACGCCGGGAGAAGCAGATCGCCTACAACACGGCGAACGGCATCGACCCGCAGCCGCTGCGGAAGAAGATCGCCGACATCACCGAGGTGCTCGCACGCGAGGCCTCCGACACCCGGAGCCTGCTGTCCCGCAACGACAAGGCGGGGAAGGGCAAGTCGCCGACACCGCAGCTGCGTCGCACCGGGATCGCCGCCGAAGGCGCCGATCAGCTGGAGTCGACGATCGCCGACCTCACCCAGCAGATGCTCGCGGCTGCGGGCGAGCTGAAGTTCGAGCTCGCGGGACGCCTGCGCGATGAGGTGCAGGACCTGAAGAAGGAGCTCCGCGCGATGGAGCGCGCCGGACACGCCTGAGCGGCCGACGGCGGGGAGCGACGGGACGCGATCATGGAGCAGAGGATCTCGCTGATCACCCTCGGCGTCGCCGATCTTCGGCGATCGGTCGCCTTCTACGAGCGCCTCGGCTGGCAGCGGTCGCCGAGTTCGGTCGAAGGGGAGGTCGCCTTCTTCGATCTGGGGGGCATGGTCCTCGGGTTGTGGTCGCGGGAGACGCTCGCGGCCGACTCGACCGTGACCGACGGGCGCGGATGGGGCGGCGTGACCCTGGCTCACAACGTGCGCGAGCCCGACGAGGTGGATGCCGTCCTGGCGGAGGCCGTTGCTGCCGGTGCGGCGCTCGGCCGGCCGGGGGCCCCGACGGAGTGGGGCGGTTACTCGGGCGTCTTCGTCGATCCGGACGGTCATCCGTGGGAGATCGCGGTCAACCCGGGGTGGCCCCTCGATTCCGATGGACGACCGCGGCTGCCGTGACGCGACATCGAGCCCGGTGACGAACGCGGCCCCACGGCCGCCCAGCCGTCACGGGCAGTGCAGGAGCGGCTTCAGGCCCCGGGGTCAACACAGCCCCACGGCCGCGCAGCCGTCACGGGCAGTGCAGGAGCGGCTTCACGCCCGACCGGTCGACGCTGTGCTCGGACATCGGGTGACCGCACAGGGGGCACGGGCGTCCGGTGCGCACCGGTTCGGGTGTCGTCTCGTACGGGCCGACCGATGCGGGTCCGGCGACGCGGATCAGGCGTGTGTTGATGTACTGGTACCACCCGCCGGCGGCCCGCACGCGTTCGCGCAGCGGGGGCCGGTCGGCATCCTTTTGTGCCATGATCATTAGTGTACTAAGTATTTGAGGAGGGTGCGTGGACGATCCGCTGCGCTTGGAGAATCAGGTGTGCTTCGCGCTCGTCACCGCCGCGCGCAACGTGGTGTCGATCTACCGTCCCGTGCTCGAACCGCTGGGGCTCACTCATCCGCAGTACCTCGTGATGCTGGCGTTGTGGGAGCAGGCGCCCCGGTCGCTGAGCGCCCTCGCCGGCGAGCTCGCGATGGAGCCCGCCACCCTCTCGCCCCTGGTCAAGCGACTCGAAGCGCAGGGGCGGGTGAGGCGCACGCGGCGCGTCGACGACGAGCGCGTCCTGGACATCGACCTCACCGCCGACGGTCGCGCGCTGCGCGAACGGGCGATCGAGGTGCCCGCGCGGATCATGGAGCGCGTCGGCATCGACGAGCGCGCGCTCATCGCACTGCGTGACGGCCTCGCACCGTTCGCGGGGAGATTCGACCCGAACGGCTGAGTCCCCGGATCCCGATTCGGCCCGAGCGGGCGAGGGCGCGTCCGCGAGGAAGCCTCGGCCCGCGTGACGCGGACCCGCACCCTCGCACACATGTGCGCCGGAGGCGAACCCGGGACCGATGTCGGAGGGGGAACCTAGACTTGACGAGTGCCCATCGTTCCTGTCTTGTCTCCCGGAAACACCAGCGGAAAGCTCAGTGTTCGCGGCGCCCGCGTCCACAACCTGAAGAACGTCGACCTCGACATTCCGCGTGATTCGCTCGTGGTCTTCACCGGCCTCTCGGGGTCGGGGAAGTCGAGCCTGGCGTTCGACACGATCTTCGCCGAGGGCCAGCGCCGCTACGTCGAATCGCTGAGCGCGTACGCGCGTCAGTTCCTGGGCCAGGTCGACCGTCCGGACGTCGATTTCATCGAGGGCTTGAGCCCGGCGGTCTCGATCGACCAGAAGTCGACCAACCGCAACCCCCGCTCGACCGTGGGCACGATCACCGAGATCCACGACTACATGCGTCTGCTCTGGGCGCGTATCGGCGTGCCGCACTGCCCCGACTGCGGCGCCCCCATCCAGCGTCAGACGGTGCAGCAGATCGCCGATCAGCTCATGGAGCTGCCCGAGCGGACCCGCTACCAGATCGTCGCGCCGGTGGTGACGCAGAAGAAGGGCGAGTTCGTCGACCTCTTCAAGGAGCTCAGCGCGAAGGGGTACGCGCGCGCCGTCGTCGACGGTGAGCTGGTGCAGCTCGCCGAGCCGCCGACGCTGAAGAAGAGCTACAAGCACGACATCGCCGTGGTGGTCGACCGTCTCGTGGCCTCGGGCGACATCCTCAGCCGCGTCACCGACTCCGTGGAGACGGCCCTCGGACTCGCCGGCGGCATCATGCAGGTGAACTTCGTCGACGAAGAGGGGGATGCCGCCTGGCAGTCGTTCTCCGAGAAGCTCGCGTGCCCCAACGGACACCCGCTGCAGCTGACCGAGATCGAGCCGCGGACCTTCTCGTTCAACGCACCGTTCGGCGCCTGCCCGGTGTGCTCGGGCCTCGGTACCCGCATGTCGGTCGATGTCGACCTCATGCTCGGCGACGAAGAACTCTCGATCCGCGACGGCGCGATCCTGCCGTGGACGACGCAGGGCAAGGGCCTCTTCCAGTACTACGAGCGGCTGCTCGAGGGTCTTGCGCGCGACCTGGACTTCTCGCTCGACACGCCGTGGCGCGACCTCTCGAAGGACGTCCAGGACGCGGTGCTCCGCGGTGAGAACTACAAGGTCACCGTCAAGTGGAAGAACCGGTACGGGCGCGAGATGCGGTACTCCTCCGGTTTCGAGGGCGTCGTGCCCTACATCGAGCGTCAGTACCTCCAGGCCGAATCCGACGCGCAACGCCAGCGCTGGTCGGAGTACCTGCGCGAGGTGCCGTGCGCCGTGTGCGACGGCGACCGGCTGAAGCCCGAGGTGCTGGCCGTCCTCGTCGACGGGACCTCGATCGCCGCGGCATCCCGCCTGAGTCTCGCGGACGCGCGCGAGTTCTTCACGAAGCTCACGCTCACCGACCGCGAGGCGACCATCGCCGCGGCCGTCCTGCGCGAGATCCGCGCGCGCTTGGACTTCCTGCTGCAGGTCGGGCTCAACTACCTCAGCCTCGGCCGCGCCGCCGGCACGCTCTCGGGCGGCGAGGCGCAGCGCATCCGTCTCGCGACGCAGATCGGGTCCGGCCTGACCGGCGTGCTGTACGTGCTGGACGAGCCGTCGATCGGTTTGCACCAGCGCGACAACCGCCGTCTGATCCAGACCCTCGAGACCCTGCGCGACCTCGGCAACACCCTCATCGTGGTCGAGCACGACGAAGAGACCATCCACGCGGCCGACTGGGTCGTCGACATCGGACCCCGCGCGGGCGTCGACGGCGGCAACGTGGTGCACTCCGGTCCGCTCGCCCAGCTCCTCGACGACGACCGGTCGCTGACCGGCGCGTACCTCTCGGGTCGGCGGTCGATCGAAGCGCCGAAGAAGCGGCGCAAGATCGACAAGAAGCGTCAGGTCACCGTCGTCGGCGCGCGCGAGAACAACCTGCAGAACGTGACCGTCGACTTCCCGCTGGGGGTGCTGACGGCCGTGACGGGCGTCAGCGGTTCGGGGAAGTCCACGCTGGTCAACGGCATCCTGTACGAAGTCCTCGCGTCCAAGCTCAACGGCGCACGCCGCGTGCCGGGCAAGCACACGCGCGTCACGGGTCTCGACAACCTCGACAAGGTCGTGCACGTCGACCAGGCCCCGATCGGCCGCACGCCGCGCTCGAACCCGGCGACCTACACCGGTGTGTTCGACCGCATCCGGACGCTGTTCAGCGAGACGCCCGAAGCGAAGGTGCGCGGCTACCAGGCCGGGCGATTCAGCTTCAACGTCAAGGGCGGCCGCTGCGAGGCGTGCTCGGGCGACGGCACGCTCAAGATCGAGATGAACTTCCTCCCCGACGTCTACGTCGACTGCGAGGTGTGCCACGGCAAGCGGTACAACCGCGACACGCTGTCGGTGCACTACAAGGGCAAGAACATCGCCGAGGTGCTCGAGATGCCGATCTCCGAGGCGGCGGAGTTCTTCGAGCCGATCCAGGCGATCCACCGGTACCTCAAGACGCTCGTGGACGTGGGGCTGGGGTACGTGCGTCTGGGCCAGTCGGCGACGACGCTGTCGGGCGGCGAGGCGCAGCGCGTCAAGCTCGCGACCGAGCTCCAGCGGCGCAGCAACGGCCGTTCGATCTACGTGCTCGACGAGCCGACGACGGGTCTGCACTTCGAGGACGTCTCGCTGCTGCTGAAGGTGCTCAACGGCCTGGTCGACAAGGGCAACACCGTGATCGTCATCGAGCACAACCTCGACGTCATCAAGAGCTCGGACTGGGTCATCGACCTCGGCCCCGAGGGCGGTGCCGGTGGTGGAACGATCGTCGCGACCGGAACGCCCGAGCAGGTCGCGGCGGTGTCGGGGAGCCACACGGGAGCCTTCCTCGCGGAACTCCTCGAGACCGGTCGCACCGGCACGCAGCGCAACACCGCCGAGCGCGAGCCGGAACTGGCCCGCGCGGGAGCCTGAGCCGTGGCATCCCGAGAGCGGGTGTCGCACCTGCCCTATCGTCCCAAGGCGGGGGAGATCCCCACCAATCCGGGGGTCTACCGCTTCCGGGATGCCGAAGGGCGGGTGCTCTACGTCGGCAAGGCCAAGAACCTCCGCGCGCGGCTGTCGAACTACTTCGCTCCGCTGTACTCGCTGCACGAGCGCACCCGCCGGATGGTGACGACCGCGGCCTCGGTCGAGTGGACCGTCGTCCCCAGCGACGTCGACTCGCTGCAGCTCGAGTACATGTGGATCAAGGAGTTCGATCCGCCGTTCAACGTCCGCTACCGCGACGACAAGTCGTACCCGTTCATGGCGATCACCCTCGCCGACGAAGCCCCCCGCGTGATCGTCACGCGCAACCCCAAGATCCGTGGGGCCAAGTACTTCGGGCCGTACCCGAAGGTCTGGGCGGTGCACGACACGATCGATCTCATGATCAAGGTCTTTCCGATCCGCACGTGCAGCGATGCGTCGTACAAGAAGGCGATGCAGTCGGGTCGGCCGTGCTTCCCGGGGCAGATCGGGCGCTGCGGCGGGCCGTGCTCGATGAAGGTCACGATCGAGGAGCACCGCGCGATCGTCGACGATTTCGTCGCGTTCATGTCGGGCGGCGATCAGAGGTTCACCAAGGCGCTCACGGCTCGCATGATGGAGGCCTCGGCCGCCATGGACTACGAGGCGGCGGCCCGCTACCGCGACAGGCTGCAGGCCATCGACGCCGTCCTCGGCAAGAGCGCCCTGGTCCTGCCGGCCGACACGGATGCCGACCTGTTCGGCATCGCCGAGGACGAGCTCGCGGCGACCGTGCAGCACTTCGTCGTGCGCGGGGGCCGTGTCCGGGGGGTGCGGGCGACCACGATCGAGAAGGAGATCGACATCTCCGGCGCGGATCTGGTCGACCAGGTGCTGCAGCGCACGTACGGGGACGCGGCGCCCGCCGACATCCCCCGGCAGGTGCTGGTGCCCGAGCTGCCCGACGACGCCGATCAACTCGAGGCGTGGCTGCGCGACCGACGGGGTCGGCCGGTGTCGCTGCAGGTCGCGCAGCGGGGGTCGAAGGCCGACCTGCTGAAGACTGCGACGCTCAACGCGCAGCAGGCGCTCATGCTCCACAAGACGCGCCGCACCAGCGACTACGTCGCGCGCTCGCAGGCCCTCACCGACCTGCAGGAGGCCCTCGGACTCGCGGAGGCGCCCCTGCGCATCGAGTGCTACGACGTCTCGCACCTCTCGGGCACCAACGTCGTGGCATCCATGGTGGTCTTCGAGGACGGGCTGCCGCGCAAGGACCAGTACCGCTCGTTCGGCGTCGCCGAGACCACCGATGACACCGACTCGATGTACCAGGTGCTCACACGCCGGCTGGCCCACCTCGACAGGCCCGAGGACGACGAACGCGAAACCCTGGGCGGCGCGATCGTCGCGGATGCCGAGAGCCCGGAGGCGACGGCCGACGGCGAGGTCGTGACCACGCGCAAGCGCCCGCGTTTCGCCTACCGCCCGCAGCTGCTCGTCGTCGACGGCGGTCAGCCGCAGGTCGCGGCCGCCGCACGCGCCTTGGCGGACGCGGGCCACGAGGAGATCGCGCTGTGCGGCATCGCGAAGCGGCTCGAGGAGGTGTGGCTGCCGGGGGAGGATTACCCGGTCATCCTCCCGCGCACGTCGGAGGCGCTGTACCTGCTGCAGCGGCTCCGCGACGAAGCCCACCGGTTCGCGATCACGCACCAGCGCAAGCGTCGCAAGCGCGACATCTCGAGCGTGCTCACGGAGGTCCCGGGCCTCGGCGACGCGCGCATCAAGGCGCTGCTGCGGCACTTCGGTTCGGTGACGGCGCTGAAGAACGCGTCGCCCGACGAGATCATGGAGCTGCCCGGCATCGGTCCGACCCTCGCCGAGGCCATTCACACCCGCTTGGCTCGGTAGGCTGGAACCCCGACGAAAGGGCGAATCATGCAGGCGGCACGGGGTGCGCCCGGCGAGGTGCTCATCGTCACCGGGATGTCGGGGGCCGGTCGTTCCACGGTCGCCAACGCCCTGGAGGATCTCGACTGGTACGTCGTCGACAATCTCCCGCCGCGGATGCTGCGTCCGCTCCTCGACCTCACCGAGCGCGCGGGCGGAGCGGTACCGAGGGTGGCGGTCGTCGTGGACGTCCGAGGGCGTTCGCTGTTCGGCGACCTGCCCGAGGCCATGCGGTCTTTGCAGGCCGACGGGCAGGTGCGCGTGGTCTTCCTGGATGCCTCCGACGCGGTGCTCGTACGCCGGTTCGAGGCCGTGCGGCGTCCGCACCCGCTGCAGGGGGACGGCACGATCCTCGACGGCATCCGTCGCGAGCGCGAGCGATTGACCCCGTTGCGCGAAGCGGCCGACGTCGTGATCGACACCTCGACGTACAACGTGCATCAGCTCTCGATCCGCACGGTCGAGCTGTTCGGTGAAGAGGGGGCCGCCCGCCACACCGTGACACTGATGAGCTTCGGCTTCAAGTACGGACTGCCCACCGACGTCGACCTCGTCGCCGACATGCGGTTCCTCCCGAACCCGTTCTGGAACGAGGAGCTGCGGCCGCTGACCGGCGAGGATCCGTCCGTGCGGGAATACGTGCTCGGTCAGGAGGGCGCGCGGGAGTTCCTCGACGCCTACGCGGCGGCGCTGCGGCCCGTCCTCGCGGGGTACGAGCGCGAGAACAAGCGGCATTCGGTCGTCGCGGTCGGCTGCACCGGCGGCAAGCACCGCTCGGTCGTGATGGCCCGCGAACTGGCCGCGCGCCTCGGCGAGCTGCCCGGCGTCGCGGTCCGTGTGACTCACCGCGACCTCGGCCGCGAGTAGGCTGTACCCTCGTCCCCGCCGCTTCGATAGCCTCACCCCGTGCTGTCCTGAGCGTTGCCCCATCGTCCTGAACCGAGGAGAACCGTGCCGCTGACCGCCGACGTGAAGGCCGAGCTGATCACCGTACGCGACCCGCGTCCGACGGCGCGCGTCGCCGAGCTCACGGCGATCCTGCGCTTCTCGGGTGGCCTGCACTCGATCGCGAACCGCGTGGCGGTCGAGGCCGAGCTGGACTCCGACGTCCTCGCCCGCCGCGTCGCCCGCGACCTCATGGAGCTCTACGGCGTGCGCCCCGAGCTGCACCACGTGCAGGGCTCCGGAGGGCGCACCGGCGGCCACTTCGCCGTTCGCGTCATCGAGGCCGGCGAGACCCTCGCGCGCCAGACCGGACTTCTCGATCAGCGTCGCCGTCCGGTGCGGGGCCTCCCCAACAAGCTCACCACCGGGTCGCGCCCCGACCTCAGCGCCATCTGGCGCGGCGCGTTCCTCGCGAGCGGTTCGCTCAGCGACCCGGGCCGTTCCGCGGCCCTGGAGATCTCGTGCCCCTCGTCGGAGGCGGCCATGGCGCTCGTCGGCGCCGGCCACCGCATCGGCATCCCGGCGAAGGCCCGCGAGGTGCGCGGTGTGCCCCGCGTCGTCGTGCGCGACGGCGAGGCGATCCGCGGCGCCCTGTACGAGATGGGTGCCCGCCGCACCGCGGGGGAGTGGGACCAGATGCGCCAGCGCCGCGAGGTGCGCGCGGGCGTGAACCGCCTGGTCAACTTCGACGACGCCAACCTCCGCCGGTCCGCCCAGGCCGCGGTGGCCGCGTGCGCCCGTGTCGAGCGCGCGCTCGAGATCCTCGGCGACGAGGTGCCGGATCACCTGCAGCAGGCCGGCGAGCTGCGCCTGGCGCACCGCGACGCGAGCCTCGACGAGCTCGGCCACCACGCCGATCCGCCGCTGACGAAGGACGCCGTCGCCGGACGCATCCGCCGCCTCTTGGCGATGGCCGACAAGAAGGCCGAGGCCGAGGGCATCCCCGGCACCGAGTCCGCGGTGCCGGTCGGCGCCGACGACTAGCCCGCACGAGCCCCATCACGAACGGATGCCATGGTTTATGGCATCCGTTTTCGTTATCCCTCGTCATTCGGGGAAGCAACCCCGTGGTCCGTGCGTTGCCGCTCAGTAGGATGAACACGTCACCCTCGCTGCGCCGAGGCTTCGGTGCAGCGCCGATTCGGAAGTAGAGAACATGGCGAAGTACACGCTGCCCGAACTGCCCTACGACTACTCCGCGCTGGAGCCGCACATCAGCGCGACCATCATGGAGCTGCACCACAGCAAGCACCACCAGACGTACGTCAACGGCGCGAACACCACGCTCGACCTCCTCGCCGAGGCGCGCGAGAAGGGCGATTTCGCGAACATCAACCGCCTGCAGAAGGACCTCGCGTTCAACCTCGGCGGCCACACGAACCACTCGATCTTCTGGACGAACCTCTCGCCCAACGGCGGCGACAAGCCCACCGGCGACCTCGAGGCCGCGATCGACGACCAGTTCGGGTCGTTCGACGCCTTCCGTGGCCAGTTCACCGCCGCGGCGCTCGGCGTGCAGGGCTCGGGCTGGGCCGGCCTGTTCTGGGACTCGATCGGTCAGAACCTGATCATCCAGCAGTTCTTCGACCAGCAGGGCCAGATCGTCGCGGGCACCGTCCCGCTGCTGCTCCTGGACGTCTGGGAGCACGCGTACTACCTCGACTACAAGAACGTCCGCGCGGACTACGTGAAGGCGTTCTGGAACATCGCCAACTGGGCCGATGCGCAGGAGCGTTTCGCGGCCGCCCGTGAGAAGACCACGGGTCTGCTGGTACTGTCGTAAACGGCGTGGGCGTCCCGACGGGACACCCCGTCGGGACGCCGTTGTCCGCCAGCGAACACCGCAATCACGCGCTTCTCGCGCACAACTGATTCAGGAGATATTCCGTGACCGTCAAGATCGGAATCAACGGCTTCGGCCGTATCGGACGCAACTACCTCCGCGCGGCTCTCGCGCAGGGTGCTGACCTGGAAATCGTGGCGGTGAACGACCTCACCGACAACAAGACGCTCGCGCACCTGCTGAAGTACGACTCCGTCGGCGGCGTGCTGTCCGAGGACGTCTCGTACACCGAAGACTCCATCACCGTCGGCGACAAGACCATCAAGGTCTTCGAAGAGCGCGACCCCGCGAACCTCCCCTGGGGCGAGCTCGGCGTCGACATCGTCATCGAGTCGACCGGCCGCTTCACCAAGGCCGAGGACGCCAAGAAGCACGTCGCGGGTGGTGCCAAGAAGGTGCTCATCTCGGCTCCCGCCACGGGGGACGACGCCACGATCGTCATGGGCGTCAACGAAGAGACGTACAACCCCGAGACCGACGTCATCATCTCGAACGCGTCGTGCACCACGAACTGCCTCGCCCCGCTGGCGAAGGTCTTCAACGACGCCTTCGGCATCGAGCGCGGCTTCATGATGACCGCACACGCGTACACCGCCGACCAGAACCTGCAGGACGGCCCGCACGGCGACCTGCGTCGTGCGCGCGGCGCCGCGATCAACATCGTGCCCGCCTCCACCGGTGCCGCCAAGGCCATCGGCCTGGTCCTGCCCGAGCTGAACGGCAAGCTCAGCGGCTCGTCGTACCGCGTGCCGGTTCCCACCGGCTCGATCGTCGACCTCACGATCGTCACCCCCACCGAGGGCCTGACCGTCGACCAGATCAACGCGGTCTACAAGCAGGCCGCCGCCGAGGGTCGCCTCGCCGGCATCCTCGAGTACACCGAGGACCCGATCGTCTCCAGCGACATCCAGGGCAACCCGCACTCGTCGATCTTCGACGCCGAGCTGACCAACGTGTCCGGCAACCTCGTCAAGGTCTCGTCCTGGTACGACAACGAGTGGGGCTACTCCAACCGTCTCGTCGACCTGACCGAGTACGTCGCCGAGCGTCTCTGACCCTCCATGGCTCTGCGCACCCTCGAAACGCTGGGGTCGCTGGCCGGCACGCGCGTCATCGTCCGTTGTGACCTGAACGTCCCCCTGAAGGACGGCGTCATCACGGACGATGGCCGCGTGCGCGCGTCGCTGCCGACTCTCAACGCCCTGATCAACGCCGGCGCCCGCGTCGTCGTGTGCTCGCACCTGGGCCGTCCCGACGGGTCGCCCGACCCGAAGTACTCGCTCGAGCCGGTCGCGCAGCGCCTGTCCGAGCTCCTCGGTCAGCCGGTCGCGTTCGCGCGCGACACGGTCGGCGAGTCCGCCCGCGAGGCCGTCGCCTCGCTCGAGGACGGCGACGTCGCGGTCATCGAGAACCTCCGCTTCAACGCGGGGGAGACCTCGAAGGACGAGGCCGAGCGGCAGGAGTTCGCGCGGAACCTCGCCGAGCTCGGCGACGCCCTCGTCTCCGACGGCTTCGGTGTGGTGCACCGCAAGCAGGCCAGCGTCTACGACCTGGCGCAGATCGTGCCGTCGGCGGCCGGCCTGCTCATCCAGAAGGAGCTCGAGGTCCTCGACCGCCTGACCGAGAACCCCGAACGGCCCTACACGGTCGTCCTCGGCGGCTCGAAGGTCAGCGACAAGCTCGGGGTCATCGAGCACCTGCTCCCGCGCGTGGACAAGCTCCTCGTCGGTGGCGGGATGATGTTCACGTTCCTGGCGGCCGAGGGGAACAAGGTCGGCTCGAGCCTGCTCGAGCAGGACCAGATCGACACCGTGAAGGGCTACCTCGCCACGGCGAAGGAGCGCGGCGTCGAGATCGTCCTCCCCGTGGATGCCGTCGTCGCGGCGTCCTTCTCCGCCGACGCGGAGCACGTCGTCGCGGATGCCGTGGCGCTCGAGGACACCCCGTTCGGTGCCTCGGGTCTGGGCTTGGACATCGGTCCTCGCACGGCGGACCTGTTCGCCGAGGCCATCCGCGATTCGCGCACCGTCTTCTGGAACGGCCCCATGGGCGTGTTCGAGATGGCCGCGTTCGCCGCGGGCACCAAGACCGTCGCGAAGGCGCTCACCGAGGTCGACGGCCTCAGCGTCGTCGGCGGTGGCGATTCGGCGGCCGCCGTACGTCAGCTCGGCTTCACGGACGACCAGTTCGGCCACATCTCCACCGGTGGTGGGGCCAGCCTGGAGTTCCTCGAAGGCAAGAAGCTCCCCGGACTGGAGGTCCTCGGATGGTCCTGAACCGCACCCCCCTCATCGCGGGCAACTGGAAGATGAATCTCGACCACCTGCAGGCGGTCGCGTTCGTCCAGAAGCTGCACTGGACGCTGAAGGATGCGAAGCACGAGAGCGGCAGCGTGGAGGTGGCGGTCTTCCCGCCCTTCACCGACCTGCGCACCGTGCAGACGCTTCTCGACGCCGACAAGATCGAGTTCGCCCTCGGCGGTCAGGACCTCTCGGCCCATGACTCCGGCGCGTACACGGGCGAGATCTCGGGTCAGTTCCTCGCCAAGCTCGACGCGCGCTACGTGATCATCGGTCACTCGGAGCGCCGGCAGTTCCACCACGAGACCGACGAGGTCGTCGCGGCCAAGACCCAGGCGGCGCTCCGCCACGGCCTGGTCCCGGTCATCTGCGTCGGTGAGACCTCCGAAGACCTCGAGAAGTTCGGCGCCAGCGCCGTTCCCGTGGGTCAGCTCGAGGTCGCGCTCGAGGGCGTGGCATCCGATGCCGACATCGTCGTGGCGTACGAACCGGTCTGGGCCATCGGCTCCGGCCAGGCCGCCACGCCCGACCAGGCGCAGGAGGTCTGCGCGAAGCTGCGTGCCGTCGTGGCCGACAAGCTCGGTGCCGATGCGGCAGCGCGCACGCGCATCCTCTACGGCGGTTCGGTGAAGTCGGGCAACATCGCCGGCTTCATGCGCGAGCCCGACGTCGACGGTGCGCTGGTGGGCGGCGCGAGCCTCGTCGTGGACGAGTTCGCGGCGATCATCCGCTACCAGAAGCACGTCGGAGTCTGACCGACACGGGATGCCCGCGGCCTCGCGCCGCGGGCATCCCGTGTGTCCGGCCGCCTCCCCGTATACTTGACGCTTGTGCGGTCCGATCCGACCGCCGCGAAAGGCTTTCGACAGTGCAGATTCTCGAGTTCGTCCTGCAGGTGTTCCTGGGCGTGACCAGCCTCCTGCTGACCCTGCTCATCCTGCTCCACAAGGGACGTGGAGGCGGCCTCTCCGACATGTTCGGCGGCGGCATGAGCTCGGCTCTCGGCTCGTCGGGCCTCGCCGAACGCAACCTCAACCGATTCACGATCGTCCTGGCCCTGGTGTGGTTCATCACCATCGTCGGTCTCGGTCTCCTCACCAAGTTCGCGGAGCTCTGACATGGCCACTGGCGGCAACGCCATCCGCGGCACGCGCGTCGGCGCGGGCCCGATGGGAGAACAGGACCACGGCTTCCACGCCGATCGCGTCGCGGTCTCGTACTGGGACGCCCTCGGCAACGAGACCGTCCGCTACTTCGCGGCGGGCATCCCCGACGACGAGATCCCCGAGACGATCGACTCTCCGCACTCCGGTCTTCCCGCCGGCCGCGACAAGAACAACCCGCCGGCCCTGGCCAAGACCGAGCCCTACAAGACGCACCTGGCCTACGTGAAGGAGCGCCGTACCGACGAGGAAGCGGCGTCGCTCCTCGACGACGCGCTGCAGCAGCTGCGCGAGCGCCGGGGCCAGTAAGACCTTCCGTTCTCACCGGACCGGGCTGGTCGTCACGATCCTGGTCCACGGTCCGTCCGGGACGTCGTCCTCGTCGACGAACGCCCAGTCGACGCGGTCGTCTTCGCCGTCGAGCTCGCGGAAGCCCAGGCAACCGTTGAGCGCGGGGGAGACATCGAGACCGGCGCCGTTGAACCGCGTGTTGTCCGGACGACGATCGTCGGAGCCGAAGACGTAGGCGGCGTCGCGGTACTCGCCGGGACCGGCGTCTTGGATCTGGCCGTAGCACAGCCGGTCGCCCTTGCGCAGCACCACCCAACGGTTCTTCATCAGGCTGACCGTCGGGTCGGCGACGTCGGCGGCGTACGGCGCCTCCGAAGCCCACGGGATCACTTTCCCGCGCTCGGCGAAGCCCACGTCGTCGTTGACGTCGTCGTACGGCAGATCGAGGTAGAAGGGGTTCTCGAGGGGCGTCATCCGCGTCGGGAAGTACCCGTTCTCCGCCGTGCGCGGTTCCGTGCGGCACTGCGTGCCCTCGGACACCCCGTCGCAGCCCCCGTACGACGCCAGCCATCGCGAGTCGTAGGTCGACAGACGCTGGCTGCCGTCGGACGCGCTCGGGTCGAACACCTCGCCGACCCAGAAGGTCGTCGCCACGATGTCGGTGTGCCACGGGTACCCGGTGTCGGGAAGCGGAGCGGGCGCGGTCGCGGGCGCGCATGCCACGACGCCGGCGGCGACGAGCACCCCGAGGGCACCCGCCGCCGCCGCGCGGCGTGTCATCCGGTGACGTCGCTCTCGGTGGGCTGGAAGAGCTCGACCGGACCCTGGGGCGGCGTCGTCGTGTCGGGGGCGACGCGGCTGACGCCGGCGACCGGGGAGAGGGGTGGCGCCCCGGCGCTGTCGTAGAGCGCGAGGTCGTCCGTGCGCAGCGTCCCGTTGCCGAAGATCGTCAGCGCGAAGCTGATCCCGTTGTACCCGTCCGGGATCGCCGGCGTCGTCCAGTCGGCCTCGGTCCAGTCGGTCGCCGAGGCGTACCAGGGGCTCGAGGTCCAGTACGACCATGCCCCCGCGGTCGAGCGCAGATACACGGCGAACTGCGTCACGCCGCTGGCGCGGTACCACTCGCGGAGCGTGTACGTGCGGCCCGGCGTCACCGTCGGAGCGCACTGGCCCAGATCGAACTGCGGGAGCAGCTTCGCGTCGCCGTCGACGTACCCGGTCATGGTGATCCCGCTCGAGATGGCGCCGCCGTGCGCGGGCGATCCCGTCTCGAAGGCGGGGGTGTTGGTGCCCCAGCCGCCGCGCATCCAGCAGTCCGGCGCCCCCTGCTCCATGCCGGGGTTCACGATGCCGTTGGTCGAACCGGTCGGGGCGGGCACCGACGGCCCGTCGACGAGCGGCTTGGTCGTCCCGCCGATGACGCTGCCGATCGTCTTGACGACGGTTCCGGCAGCCTGCCGCGTCTTCAGCCACGAGACGAACTGCGAGAACACGGTCGGGGTGATGGCAAGATCGCTGCACGCGTCGGCGCAGATGTCGTGGAACGTGTACTGCACCCAGCCGCCGCCGTTCTTCTCGGCGTTGGTGACCCCCTGCTTGAGATCGTCGAGCGTCCAGGTCGCATCGACCTGGTCGAGCGCCTTGAGGGCGAACGGAGCCGCGGGCTTGGTCGATTCGGCGTACGCGCAGTCCGGGCACCCGAAGCGACTGCGGATGTCTCCCAGCAGCCGGGCGCTGTTGTAGCCGCAGTCGGCCGCGGCCTTCTCGACGTCGGGAGTGCTGGAGGCGAACGGGTACGCGAAACTGCGGACCGTGAAGCCCCACGACGTCAGGTTCTTCCGGTCGGTGCAGATCTGCCGCTTCGCCTCGTCGACGCTCACCTGCGCGAGATCGGGGTGGTTCACCGTGTGGCCGCCGATCTCGTGCCCCGCACTCGCGAGGTTCGTCAGGTCGGCGCGGGTCATATGTCCGGCCGCGCCGATGAAGCCTGACGGGACGTAGAACGTCGCCTTCATCCCGTTCGCCTTCAGCGCCGGCAGAGCGTTCAGTTGGTTGGCGTTGGCGTCGTCGAACGTGAGACTCACGACCGTGCGCGTGGCCGCCTGAGCGGGGGACGGCGCGACGGCGACGAGACCGGCGAGAGGGATCGCCGCGAGGGCGACGGCGGCGATCGTGAGACGCAGGCGACGCCGTCGTCGGTTCGGAGTGGGGGGAGCGGGGACCATGCGGGCGGCCTTTCTCGGGAGGGGAAGCCGAGCCGGGGGCGTCGTCATGCGACGGTCACCGACTTGGCGAGATTGCGGGGCTTGTCGACGTTGCGCTGGAGACGCAGAGCCAGCTCGCGGGAGAACAGCTGCAACGGCACGACCGTCTCCAACGGCCCCCAGGACGGGCCGGTGCGCGGCAGCTGGAGCGGGAGGCCCCCCACCCGCAGGGCCCGTTCGCCCACGCGGATCACCCGCCCACCGCGGGCCTCGACCTCGGCGATGTCGACGTCCAGGCGCGGGTCGCCGTCGTCGACGACGAACACCGGGGTCCCGGCATCCACCAGGGCCAACGGGCCGTGCTTCAGCTCGCCCGCGGCGTGATGCTCCGCCCAGCGGTACGAGAGCTCCTTCAGCTTCAGCGCGCCCTCGGCGGCGTACACGAGACCCGCGCCGCGACCGAGGAACAGGAACCCGGAGGCCGTCACCAGATCGGCGGCGAGATCCGCGGCTCGATCGCGCCAGGCGTGCAGGGCTCCCGAGAGGGCGTCGGGCGTCGCGGCCAGCGCGTTCAGGTCGGCGTCGAGGACGGCGGCATCCGCGCGCCCCGACATGGACAGCCCCGACAGGGCTACGCACGCGCCCGTGAGCACCTGCGCCACGAACGTCTTCGTCGCTGCGACACCGATCTCGGGCCCCGCGAGACAATCGAACACGGCGTCCGCTCGACGCGCCAGAGACGACGCGGTGTTGTTGGTGAGGGCCAGCACCGTGCCGTGACCGGACGGCAGTCCGTCCAGCGCACGCAGCACGTCGGCGGTCTCGCCGGATTGACTCATCGCCACCACGAGGGTGCGCGGCTCCCACACCTCGTGCGCGGCCTCGCTCGCCGTCAGTGCGCGCGTGGGGATGCGTCCCACCCGCGCGAACACCCCGGCGAGCGCTCGTCCGGCGTGCAGCGACGTGCCGCAGCCGAGGACCGCCACCCGGTCGATCTCCTCCACCGGGGGGAGCCCCAGACGGTTCCACAGGGCGCCGTCGCGGATGCTCGGGGCCAGGGCGTCGAGCACGCGTCGAGCGACCACCGGCTGCTCGTCGATCTCATTGCCCATGTGGTCGTCGTGCCGGCCGCCGCGGGACAGCAGCGTCACCTCGGGAACCGGCCAGAGTCCGCGCGGCCGGTCGCTCCCGCCCGAACGGTGCCAGTGCGCGCCGGCCGCGTCGATGTCGACGACGTCGTCGTCTTCGAGCACGCGGAACGCGGACACGAACGGCGCGACCGCGCCGACATCGCGCGCGAGATACACCCCGTCGCCGCCGTCCGCGAGGATCAGCGGCGATCCGTGGGCGGTTCCGGCCAGCGCACCGGTCCGGGAGTCCAACGCGACCACGGCCCACGACCCCACCAGATGGGTCGCCGTGTCCGCGAGCGCCTCACCGAGATCCATGCCGACGCTCACCGCCTCCTCGAGCAGATGGACGATGACCTCGGTGTCGACGTCGGTCGCGAGACGGTGGCCGGCCGACCGCAGGCGTTCCCGCAGCGCACCCGCGTTCTCGACGATGCCGTTGTGGACCACGAACAGACGGCCCCCGCAATCCTCGAGGGGGTGCGCGTTGCGTTCGCTCACGCCGCCGTGGGTGGCCCACCGGGTGTGGCCGATCGCCGCGGTGGTGGCATCCGTGTCCGACTCGACGGCGTCGGCAAGCGCCTCCACGCCGTCCAGGGTGCGCACGTGCATCGCCGTTCCGTCGGGGCGGCGGGCGGCGATGCCCGCGGAATCGTAGCCGCGGTACTCCAGTCGGGCGAGGGCCACGCGCGCGTGGGTCGCCGCGGACGGGCCCCGGAACGCGGTGATGCCGCACATCAGAGCACCCCGCGGAAGGATCCCGTGCCGGCGAGGGGCATGGCGTCGGAGGCGAGGCGCTCGCGGGCGAGCAGATCGGCGGCGACCCGGAGGATCGTCGTGGTCAGCGACGTCTGCGGCTCGTAGCCGACCAGGTCGTTGGCCTTGGTGTTGTCGGGAACCCGGCGACGCATGTCCTCGAACCCCGGGGCGTAGGCCTGGTCGTAGGGGATCAGCTGGATCTCGCTCCGGCTGTCGAGCGTGCGGACGATCTCGTGGGCGAGGTCCAGGATCGAGATCTCCCGAGCCCCGCCGAGGTTGCACGCCTGCCCGCGTGCGCGCGGATCGCGTTCGATGCGCACCATGGCGGGCACGACGTCCTCCACCGCCGAGAAGCATCGGGTCTGCTGCCCGTCGCCGAACACGGTCAACGGGTGCCCCCTGAGCGCCTGGCCGACGAGGTTCGGGAAGACCATCCCGTATCGACCGGTCTGCCGCGGGCCCACGGTGTTGAAGAGTCGGACGATCGCGACGTCGAGGCCCTCCTGATCGCAGTAGGCCTTCGCGAAGGCCTCGTCGATGCCCTTCGCGCCGGCGTACGTCCACCGCGAGAGGAGGGGGTCGCCGAGGATGCGGTCGGAGTCCTCCCGCAGGCGGTCGGCGGTGTTCTTGCCGTAGACCTCGCTCGTGGACACCAGGAGGACCGACGCCTGCCGCTCGATCGCCGCGGTGAGGACGTTCTCGGTGCCGTGGATGTTGATACGGAGGCCGCGCAGCGGCTGCTCGACGATGAGCTTCACGCCGACGGCGGCCGCGAGGTGGAACACCCGGTCGCAGGATTCCATGGCCTGGCCGACCGTCTTGGTGTTGAGGATCGAGCCGTGGATCATCTGCAGGCGCGGGTTGTCGGCGACCCCGGCCAGGTTGCGCGCCGACCCGGTCGAGAGGTCGTCGAGGACGGTGACCTCGTCCCCGGCGGCCAGCAGGTGCTCGACGAGGTGGCTGCCCACGAAGCCGGCGCCACCGGTGACGAGGGTGCGGTGCGCCGTGCGGTCGCCCGACGGGTAGATCGGGACCCCGCTCACAGCAGCACCCGCCCGGGGATGTCGGAGCTGCGATACGTGCCGTCCAGGACGACGGCGTCGCCGTCGAGCCAGTTCAGATCGGAGTCGTGGTGGCGCGTGTGGACGAGGACGACGTCGGGGTGGAAGGCCGCCGGGTCGGTGAGCGAATCCCGTTCGCGTCCGGAGCCGAGATGGATGTGCGGCGCGTGGGTGTCCACGTACTGCACCTCCGCGCCGGCGTCGATGAGTCCGTCGATGATCTCCAGCGCGGGGGACTCGCGGAGGTCGGCGACGTCGGGCTTGTACGTGACGCCGACGATCAGCACCCGGGCGCCGAGCGTGCCCTTCCCGGCCCGGCCGAGGACGTCGCGCACGCGGTCGACCACGCGCCGGGGTCGCGCGGCGATGCGGGTCATCGCTTCGGTGATCACCCCGGCATCCACGTGGAGGGCCTTCAGCTGCCACAGCAGGTAGTGCGGGTCGCACGGGATGCAGTGTCCGCCCACCCCCGGTCCGGGATAGAAGGCCATGAAGCCGTACGGCTTGGTGCTGGCCGCCTCGATCACCTCGGTGACGGGGACGTCGAGCGCCCCGCAGATGTCGGCGAACTCGTTGGCGAGCGCGATGTTCACCGCGCGGAAGGTGTTCTCGAGCAGCTTGGTCATCTCGGCCGTCGCCAGACTCGACACGGGGTGCACGCGCGCGGCGTATCGCGAGAGCAGACGCACGCCCTCTTCCTGGCACTGCGGCGTGGCGCCGCCGACGACGCGGGGCACCACCTCCTGCGCGAAACCGACGTTCCCGGGGTCGATACGCTCGGCGCTGAAGGTGACGAAGACGTCCCGGCCGACCTCCAGCCCCCGCTCGCGAAGCGGCTGCTCGACGAGGTCGTGGGTGCAGCCGACGTAGGTCGTGGAGGTCAGCATGATCAGCTGGCCGGGGCGAGCCGCGGCGACGACGGTGGCGCACGCCGCCCGCAGCGGGGCGAGATCGGGGACCTGCTGGTGGTCGACGGGGGTCGGCACGCACACGACGATCGCGGCGGCCCGGGCGAGCTCCGAGACGTCGCTGGTGAGACGGAACTCCCGCGGCGCGCGCAGGGCGGCTTCGAGGCGGTCGCGGTCGGAGTCGATCAGGTCGGCGCCGCGGGCGGCGATGGTGCGCAGCCGCCGGGGCGAGGCATCCAGCGCCAGGACCCGCGAGCCGCTCGCCCGGTAGGCGAGAGCCGTGGGCAGACCCACGTAGCCGAGTCCCACGATCGCGACGTCGAAGTCGAACGGTGGGGGAGCAGCCGGCTCCGTCGCGGCCGTCGACAGCGGCGCGGTCGCACGGACATCGAGTGTGGACATCGTCATCCTCCAAGGGGGAGGTCCCGTGACAGACGGCGACCTGCCGCGTGCGAGGGACGTTCGGGTGATCCGGGGCGGGGCATCCGAACGAGCGTCGGTGCTGATCCGGGGCCCACCCTCCGCCGGGCCCGGGGGAGCGGTCAAGCGATCGCGGCCGATCCTGCGGGATGCCGCGCCCCGCACGCCGGTGTGCGGGAAACCGCAAGCGCGCATGCGGGCCGTGCGGGCGCCGGCGGAGCCGAGAACGCGTACGGTCGTGGCACTGACCGCCTCCGGACGAAGGGATGCCATGACCCTCGCGCTCGCGCTCCTCGTCGCCGTCTGCACGATCGGGGTCTCCACGCTCGTGTGGGGCACTGTCGCCCTCGGCCGCCTCGCCTGCGAGCGGCGCCCGCGTCCGTCGCTGCTCGCACCGTCGATGTACTTCCGGTCGACGGAGGTCGCGGTGCTCATCGCCGCGCACGACGAGGAGCTCGTCATCGCCGACGCGGTGCGCGCCGCCCGGGCCCTCGTGCCGGCCCGGAACGTGTTCGTGGTGTCGGACGGGTCGGGGGACGCGACGGTGGAGCGGGCGCGCGACGCGGGCGCGTCGGTGTGGGACCTCTTCCCGAATCGCGGCAAGGCGGGCGCCATCCGGGCGGGACTCGAGCGCTTCCGGATCCCCGAGCGGTTCCCCCTCCTGCTCCTCCTGGATGCCGACTCCCGCCCGCGCCCGGACTACCTGCGCACGGGCCTGCCGCTGTTCACCGACCCGGACGTGGTGGCCGTGGCGGGACGCGCGACGACCGCCGCGGACGCCCCGGCGACTCGCACGGGGCGCCTGCTCACGACCTACCGGGAACGCACGTACGTGTGCACCCAGTACCTCCACAAGTTCGGCCAGGCGGCGCGCGCCGCAGACGCCGTCGCCATCGTGCCCGGCTTCGCGAGCCTGTATCGCACGGACGTGCTGGACCGGATCGACATCGACGCCCCCGGGCTGTCGATCGAGGACTTCAACATGACCTTCGAGGTCCACGCCAAGCGCCTCGGCCGGATCGCCTTCCACCCGGAGTGCGCGATCGCCGAGACGCAGGATCCGGCCGTCCTCCGCGACTATTCGGCCCAGATGCGCCGCTGGAGCCTCGGCTTCTGGCAGACCGTGCGGCGGCACGGCATCCGGCCCGGGCTGTTCTGGACGTCCGTGGGCGTCTTCGCCGCCGAGACCGCCGTCGCGAGCCTGGTGATCGCGGCGGTCGTGCCCGCGCTCGTCGTGGGGGCTCTCGCCGCCCTGGGCGGTCGGCTGTTGAGCGGGAGCGCGGCAGGCGTCGCCGATGCCGTGGCCGCGGCGATCCCGACGGTTCCTCTGCTGGTGGGGTTCCTCCTCGTGGACACCGTGATGACGGTCTTCCTGTGCGCGGTCACGCGGCAGCCTCCGCGCGTGTCGATGCTCCTGTTCCCGCTGCTGCGCGTCTGGGACGCGGTGCTGTGCCTGCGAGCCCTGGTCGCCGCTCTCGGGCGGCCGTCGGACGGCCGATGGAAGAGCCCGGACCGCCGGACGGCCGGGGGCGGGGCGACCGGGCCGGCACCCGGGCCCCTGGCATCCGCTCGTTCGAGGTCAGGCGGAGGCCTCCCCGTGCAGGTGGGCGACGAGCTGCGCGCGTGAACCGACACCGAGCTTCCGGTAGACGCGCGTGAGACGCAACTCCACGGATCGCAGGGAGATGAACAGGGTCGCGGCGATCTCGCGATTGCGCAGACCCCGCTGGACCAGGGCGACGACCTCCTGCTCGTCGGGCGAGAGGACGGTGTCGGCTCGAGCGTCGTAGCCGACCCTGCGCAGGACGCGGTACTCATCCGCCGGAACGCACCGCTCGCGAGCCGCGCGCAGGCGCGCGTACTCGTGGGGCGAGTCGTCGGTGCGATAGAGGGCCTGCGCCTCGTCGAAGGCGAGTCGGCCCTCTCGACCCGACCGGCACACGGCGCGGGACCGGGCCACCGCCAGCGTCGTCCACCGGCGGGGGCGCGCCGCGAGCGCGATCTCCAACCGCGCCGTCTCGGAACGGGCCTCGACGACCCGATCGCTCAGCCACAGCGCTTCGATCAGGTCGGCGTCGGTCCGCATCAGCGCCGGGTCGTTCCCCGGTCCGGCGGCCCGCGCGGCCTGCAGACTGCCGACCGCGTCGTCGAAACGTCGCTCCGTCAGAGCGAGGCCTCCCTCGATCGCCGCGAAGAAGGGCAGGAGCGTCGGCGTTCCCTCTCTCCGACATAGTTCCCTGCCGCGGCGCACGAGGTCGTGGGTCGTCGGATCGGACGGGTCGATGGCGGCGGCCTGAGCCAGCAGCAGAGTGCGGGCGGCATCCGGTCCGCGTCCGGGGAGCCATTCGTGTCGCCACGCCGCCACGGCGTGCCGGGCCGCGAGGGGATCGCCTCCGCGTACCTCGGCGGCGACGACGATGCGCAGGAGACGCTCCCGCCACATCGGGGCAGGGCGCGGCATGCTGCTGAGCAGCGTCTCCGTGACGCGCCGGACCTCCGCGTACCGTTCGTCCAGGAGCAGCACGGTCACCGCGAGGCTGGCGAGTTCGATCGGAGCGTCCGGGCTGAGCCCGACCTCGAGGTCGACGGTGTCCGGGAGATCGTCGGCAACCTCCATCCCCATTCCCCGCAGGATCGCGGCAAGCAGCAGTGTCTCCTCGGACGCGGCCCCGCGCTCGACGACCGCGGAGACCCGCGCGACCGCCTGATCCAGCTCCCCGCGGGAGAGATGCAGACGTGCGCTCTCGCACAGGAGGCGTTCGGTGGAGACGGCGTCGTCCTCCCATTCGACGGAGTCGGGAAGGGCGTCGCGCACGACGTGATCGACGCGGGCGCCGGCACGCAGAGCCGCGATCGTCGCCCGCACGCGGACATCCGCCGCGGCCGTGTCGAGGGCGCGATCGAGATAGTGCTGTCCGAGCAGGTCGTGTCCGCCGAGGACGAGGGCGTCGCCCAGCTCGACGAGTCCGCGATCCCGCTGGATCGGGTCCAGCTCACCGCCCAGGGCGCGCTCGGCGAACTCGATCGCGGCGAACGTGTCACCCCCGCGGGACAGTTCGACGGCGGCGGCGAGGAGCGGGAGCCGGTCGCCCGTGGGGTCGAGGAAGCTGGCGTGCCACAGATACGTCGCCGGGTCCTGCTGCCGGTGGTCGCTCGCCGACCGGGCGTGCAGCCGCCGACGCTCGTCGGGGGACAGCGCCGCGTGATGGCGGAGGCGGAGGGCGGGGTCGGAGACGCGCGCGCGGTCGCCGTGCACGCTCACGAGACCGCGGTCGATCAGCTCGTCCAGCTCGATACCGATCTCGGCGGCCGCCGATCGGAGGTGCTCGTAGTCGTAGAGGGGCCCCATCGAGAGCAGGTCGAGGACGGCCGACACCCGGGGATCCTCGGAGCACCGCGGCATACTGCGCTGGCGCCGGACCGAGGGGCGGACGACGCGCAGAGGCAGCGGCAGCGCGGCGTCGCCGGCCGCCTCGCCGGGAGTCAGCCGGACACGCGCGATCAGCCCGGGGTCACCGCCCGTCGATGCGGCCACGATGTGCGTCACGGCCGGGCTGGTGCCCGCGCCGATCGTCGCGCGGGCGAGCTCGACCGACTCGTCGAAGGAGAGCCGTTCGATGTGGATGTGGGTCACCCCGGCGAAATCGTGGCGCCCCTCCGGGGTTCGCACGGTCGCGACCACGCTGACCCCGGTACCTCGGAGCCGAGCGCACACGAACGCCAGGATGCTGAGGCTCGCGCCGTCCATCTCGTCCAGGTCGTCGATGACCAGCACGCGGGGCTCGTCCTGAACGAGGTGGAGAGTGCGGCTGATCTCCTCCGCCAGCAGGTGTTCCGGCCAATCGCGTCCCCGGGACAGAACCGCGTCGAGGGCGCTGCTCCGCGACCCCGCCAGCCCGGCGGCGAAGGCGGAGACACCCGACAGGGGCCACATCCGTTCGCTCGGACTCACCGCGACGACCGCGGTGTCGTGTCGTCGGGCGATCTCCCTGAGGAGGGCCGTCTTGCCCACCCCGGTGTCGCCGACGAACACGCACGCGGCCCCCTCCCGCATGCCGATCATCGCCTCGGCGACCTGGATTTCCCGTTCGCGCCCAAAAAACTGCATCCGAACGCTCCCAACTGCGTCGGTGGATGGCGCGGCGGGCGATTCGCCGCATCCGTCCTGGATGCCCCCAGGCCGCCACTGTAAGCAACGGTGCCGGACGAAGACAAGAGGAGATTTTCCCCGTTGACGGCGGAGGGGGCCGCGTGCATCGCACGTGGCCCCCTCGGATTCCCGATGGAAATCCGGTGTCAGTACTCGCGGTCGATGAGCTGCGGCGGGACCTGGTCGGCCGCGGCCTCGTCGACGAAGAACGCCGTACGACGGCGCCCCTTCGCCCCGGCCGCGGGGACGCTCTGATAGCTCGCACCGGCGAGGGCGAGGCCGAGAGCTGCGGCTTTGTCCGCCCCGGCGATGACCATCCACACGCGCTTGGACGAGTTGATGACCGGACGCGTGAGCGAGATGCGCTCGGGCGGTGGCTTCGGGGAGTCGCGCACCGGCACGGTCGCCCGGTCGGTCACCGAGATCTCGGGCCGGTCGGGGAAGAGCGACGCGATGTGCGCATCCGGACCGACACCGAGGAAGCAGATGTCGAACGACGGCCACGGGCCGGTCTCACTGCGATCCGACGGAGCGAACTGCGCCAGCTCATCGGCGTACGCGATGGCCGCGGAGTCGAGGTCGAGGCCGTCGTCGGTCGACGCGACCGTGTGGATGTTCTCGGCGGGGACGGCCAGAGCATCCAACAAAGCCGCACGCGCCTGCCGGTCGTTCCGGTCGTCCGAGTCACGGGCCACGAACCGTTCGTCCCCGAACCAGAAGTGCACGAGCGACCAGTCGATGTCCGCAACGCGCGGATCGAGTGCCGCGGCGCGCAGCACGGCGCCGCCCATCGTTCCGCCCGTCAGGCAGATGTGCATGCGCTTGCCCTCGGCCACGCGCTTGACGACGCGATTGACGAAACGCGTCGCGACGTAGTCGGCGAGGGTCGCGGCATCCTTCTTGATGATGACCTGCTTGGCCGCACCGTTCTCGGTCATCGCGTGCTCAGCTCGTCGAGCGTGCCGAGCAACTCGGTGCACTGGGTGAGGACGCGGCCGTAGAGCACATCGGGGTCGAGGCGACGCAGCTCCTCGGCCAGGCACTCGCGCAGAGTCCGGCGCGGGAAGTCGAGTTCGTGCGTCGGCTGCCCCGGCTGGGTGAGCACCGCCACGCCCGGGACCGGGCGCTCCAGCAGCGTGTCGCCGCTCTCGCGGGTCAGACGCACCGACTTGATGCCGCCGGCCCACTCCTCCTCCGGCAGGTACGTGTATGCGACCGGGACCTCGAGCTTGAGACCCAGCCACGCCGCGAGAAGAGCGGTGGAGGGGGAGTCGCTCGAACCCGCGACCTCGATGGAGGTCACCGGCTCGTACGGCGGCTGGTCGAGCACGGCCGCGAGCTGCTCGCGCCACCGCGTGACGCGGGTCCACGCGAAGTCCGTGTCGCCGGGCGCGTAGTGCTCGCCGAGGTGGGCGACCCACGACGTCGGGTCGGCCTGCGACGACGCGTCGGTGATGCGGCGCTGGGCGATCCGGCCGATCGCGGAGAGCGCGGGATCCTCCGGCGCCTCGGCGGGCCACCAAGCCACGACGGGGGCGTCGGGCAGAAGAAGACCCGTCACGAGGCTCTCGGCGTTGGACCCGGCCGCTCCGTGGGCCCGCAGCACCACGACCTCGCTCGCGCCGGCGTCGCCGCCCACGCGAATCTGGGCGTCGAGGCGCGGCTCTTCGCCCTCGTCGCCGAACAGCACCGCGATCACGCGCATCGGGTGCTCGCGCGAGGCGTCGTTCGCGGCCTCGATGACCTCTTCCTCGGCACCGTGGCGGGTCACGATGATGAGGGTCAGCACGCGACCGAGGGCGACGGCGCCGCCCTCTTCTCGAACGCTGACGAGCTTCTTCGAGATCGCGCTGACGGTGGTGTCGGGCAGATCGATGATCACGGGCGCCTCCACGTGCGGCCATCGCGGGCGAGGAGCTCGTCGGCGGATGCCGGCCCCCACGACCCGGGTGAATACTGTTCGAGCGGGCCACCCTGAGCCGCCCAGAACTCCTCGATCGGGTCGAGGATCTTCCAGCTGAGCTCGACCTCTTCGTGGCGCGGGAAGAGCGGCGGGTCTCCCAGCAGCACGTCGAGGATGAGCCGTTCGTAGGCCTCGGGGCTGGCCTCGGTGAAGGCGTGGCCGTACCCGAAGTCCATCGTCACGTCGCGCACCTGGGTGCCGTCGCCCGGGACCTTCGAACCGAAGCGGATGGTGACGCCCTCATCGGGCTGCACGCGGATGACGAGCGCGTTCTGACCCAGTTCCTGGGTCTGGCTGCGCGAGAACAGCTGCTGCGGCGCACGCTTGAACACCACGGCGACCTCGGTGACACGGCGTCCGAGCCGCTTGCCGCTGCGCACGTAGAACGGCACCCCGGACCAGCGGCGCGTGTTGATCTCGAGCTTGATCGCGGCGTAGGTCTCGGTGACCGACTCCGGGTTCATGCCGTCTTCCTCGAGGAAGCCGAGCACCTTCTCGCCACCCTGCCATCCGCCGGCGTACTGCCCGCGGGCGGTCGCCTCGGCGAGGTTCTCCGGCAGGCGGACGGCCGCGAGCACCTTCTCCTTCTCGGCGCGCAGGTCTGCTGCGTTGAAGCTGATCGGCTCCTCCATCGCCGTGAGGGCGAGGAGCTGCAGCAGGTGGTTCTGGATGACGTCGCGAGCCGCGCCGATCCCGTCGTAGTAGCCCGCGCGACCGCCGACGCCGATGTCCTCGGCCATCGTGATCTGCACATGGTCGACGTAGTTGCGGTTCCAGATCGGCTCGTACAGCTCGTTGGCAAAACGCAGCGCCAGGATGTTCTGCACGGTCTCTTTGCCGAGGTAGTGGTCGATCCGGAAGATCGAGTCGGCGGGGAACGCGCTCTCGACGACCTCGTTCAGCTCGCGCGCGGAGGCGAGGTCGTGACCGAAGGGCTTCTCGATCACGACACGGCGCCAGCCGGCCGGCTTCTGATCGCCCTCGCCCACGAGCCCGGACGCCTTGAGCTGCGTCGTCACCAGGGGGAAGGCCTTCGGCGGGATGGAGAGGTAGTACGCGTGGTTGCCCATCGTGCCGCGCTCGACGTCGAGCTTGTCGACGGTCTCACGCAGACGACGGAACGCCTCGGGATCGTCGAACTCGCCCTGGACGAAGCGGATGCCCTCGAGCAGCTCCTGCCACGTCTCCTCGCGGAACTCGGTGCGGGCGTACTGCTTGACCGATTCGTGCACGACCTTCGCGAAGTCCTGGTCCTCCCAGTCGCGACGGGCGAAGCCGACCAACGCGAATCCGGGGGGCAGGAGGCCGCGGTTGGCGAGGTCGTAGACGGCCGGCATGAGCTTCTTGCGCGACAGGTCTCCTGTCACGCCGAAGATCACCAGCGCGCTGGGACCCGCGATGCGGTTGAGCCGGCGATCCTCGGGATCGCGGAGGGGATTGTGACCGGGTGTGATCTCTACGACCATGCTTCTACTGCGCCGCCTCGAAGAGTGAGAGCACCTCGACCTGCGGGTCGGTGAGCGTGAGCGTGACGACGGGGCGGCCGTGGCCCTCCGCCAGCACGCTCGCGTCGCCCGCGGCCTGTGCGTTGATGAGCTGACCGAACGTGAACGGGCGACCGGGGATCTCGAGGTCGACGTCGGTGCGTTCGGTGATCTGGAGGAAGACACCGGTGGCGGGTCCGCCCTTGTGGTACTGGCCCGTGGAGTGGAGGAACCGGGGTCCCCATCCGAACGTCGTGGGTCGACCGGAATCCGCGGCCACCAGTTCGCGCAGCCCCGCGAGCTGCGGCAGATCGAGTCGGTTCACGTAGGCCTGGATGCTCACGTAACCGTCGGCCGGCACGGACGCCCACAGGGCGTCCAGGACGCTCGCCAGGGTGCCACCGGATGCCAGGGCGGGGTCCGAAACGCGAACCTCGACGCCGTCGAACACGAGCGCCGGGGCGGTCTCCTCCGGGCGCGCGTCGAGCAGCCCGCGGGCGGCGACCTTCGCCGACTCCACGTCGGGCTGATCGAACGGGTCGATGCCGAGCAGGCGTCCGGCGATGGCGGTGGCGTACTCCCACACGATGAACTGCGCACCGAGGGAGCCGCTCACCAGGACCTCGCCCTCGTGACGCTCGAACAGGTGGAACGCGTCGGCGTGGTCGACGAACCTCACGACCTGCAGGTCTGTGGGTCGGGTCTCCAGCTCGGGCGAGACGGGCAGCAGCACGACGGGGAGGATGCCCGTGCCGTCCTTGCCGGTCGACTCGGCGACGAGCTGCTCGATCCAGTCCGGGAGGCCCGGGAGGTGGCTGCCGTCGGTGACGAGGCCGAGCTTGTCGCGGCGCTGCGCGCCGCCGCCCGCGATCGCCGCCGCCAGGACCAGGGCCGGATTCTCGGGGGAGTCGATCGCGACCTCGAGGAGGGTGGAATCCGCCTCGTCGAGCAGGTCGTCGATGTCGACGCCGGCGAGGCCCGCCGGCACGAGGCCGAAGGCGGTGAGCGCCGAATACCGGCCGCCGACGGTGGGGTCGGCGGTGAACACCCGGTAGCCGTCGGCGCGCGCCGCCTGATCGAGCGGCGAGCCGGGGTCGGTGACGACGACGATGCGATCGGCCGGGTCGATGCCCAGGTCGCGGAAGGCGGCCTCGAACGCGCGCTTGGCCGAATCCGTCTCGATGGTCGAGCCGGACTTGCTCGAGACGACCAGGACGGTCTCGCGCAGGCCACCGGCTTCGGCGTCGCCGTCGATCGCGGCGAGCACCTGCCCGGGGGCGGTGGAGTCCAGGATCACCAGCGGCACGCCCGCGGAACGGGCGATCACCTCGGGTGCGAGGGAGGAGCCCCCCATTCCGGCCAGGACGACGCGGGTCACGCCCTGCGCGACGAGCTCGTCGCGCAGGGCGGTGATCTCGGGCACGAGCGGGCGCGAGACGGAGACCGCCTGCACCCACCCGAGCCGACGGGATGCCTCTTCCTCGGCCGCGGGACCCCACAGCGTGGGGTCGCCCGCCGTGATGCCGGACGCGACCAGGGAGCCGACCAGGTCGGGCAGCTCCGAGTCGACGACCGACTTCACCTGGCCGGTGACCTTGACGGCGAAGGTCACTTCGCGGCCTGGGCGCTTCCGGCCTCGAGCGCCGTGGCGACGGTGTCCTGCAGCTCGTGCCACGAGGCGATGAACTTCTCCACGCCTTCGTCCTCGAGCACCTGGGTCGCGTCGGCGAAGTCGACGCCCGCGGCGGCGAGCTGGTCGAAGACCTCGTGCGCCTCGGCGTAGGCGCCGGTGATGGTGTCACCGGTGATCACGCCGTGGTCGAAGGTCGCCTCGAGCGTCTTCTCGGGCATGGTGTTGACCGTGCCGGGAGCGACGAGCTCGGTGACGTAGAGCGTGTCCGGCAGGGCCGGGTCCTTCACGCCCGTGGAGGCCCACAGGGGGCGCTGGACGGTGGCGCCGGCGGCGAGCAGCTCCTTCGCGCGGTCCTCGGCGAACTTCTGCTCGTAGAGCTCGTACGCCAGACGCGCGTTGGCGAGGCCCGCCTTGCCCTTGAGCGCGGCCGCCTCGTCGGTGCCGATCGCGGCGAGGCGCTTGTCGACCTCGGTGTCCACGCGCGAGACGAAGAACGACGCGACCGACTGGAGGGTCGAGATGTCGTGCCCGGCCGCGTGGGCCTTCTCGACGCCCGCGAGGTAGGCGTCGATGACCTCGGCGTAACGCTCGAGGCTGAAGATCAGCGTCACGTTGACGGAGATGCCGGCGCCGATGACCTCGGTGATCGCGGGGAGCCCGGCCTTGGTGGCGGGGATCTTGATCAGCACGTTCGGGCGGTCGACGCGCGCGGACAGATCCTTCGCCTGCGCGACGGTGGCCTCGGTGTCGTGCGCGAGGTCGGGGGAGACCTCGATCGACACGCGGCCGTCGACGCCCCCGGTGGACTCGAAGACCGGGAGGAAGATGTCGCAGGCGTCGCGCACGTCGTCGGTGGTGATCGAGAAGATCGCCTCGTCGACGCCGGCGCCCTGGGCGGCGAGCTCGCGGACCTGGCCCTCGTACGCCTCGCCCTTGGACAGGGCACCGGCGAAGATCGTCGGGTTCGTGGTGACGCCCGAGACGTTGCGCTTCTCGATGAGTTCGGCGAGGTTGCCGGACTGGATGCGCTGACGGGACAGGTCGTCGAGCCAGATGCTGACGCCTGCGGCGGAAAGCTGTTCGGTGGGAGTGCTCATGTCTGTTCTCCTGGTCTCTTACTTCGCGGCGGCGATCGACTCGTGCGCGGCCGCGACGACGGCCTCGGCGGTGATCCCGAACTTCTGGAAGAGGGTCTTGTAGTCGGCGGAGGCGCCGAAGTGATCGATCGCGACGGAGCGGCCGGCGTCGCCGACGATGCCCGCCCACGTGAGGGCCGAACCGGCCTCGACGGACACGCGTGCCTTCACCGAGGAGGGCAGCACCGACTCGCGGTAGGCCTCGTCCTGCTCGGCGAACCACTCGAGCGACGGTGCCGACACGACCCGGGCGTGGATGCCTTCGGCGGCGAGCGTCTCGCGCGCCTGGACGGCCAGCTGCACCTCGGAGCCCGTGGCGATGAGGAGGACGTCCGGCTCGCCGTTCGCGGCCTCGGCCAGCACGTAGGCGCCCTTGACGGCGTTCGCCGCGGAGGCGAACTCCTCGCCCGAGGCCTCGCCGGCGCCGCGCTCGAACACCGGGATGTTCTGACGCGTGAGGGCGATGCCCGCGGGACCCTCCGTGCGACGCAGCATCTCGAGCCAGACCACCGAGGTCTCGTTGGCGTCCGCCGGTCGCACGACGGCGAAGTTCGGGATGGCGCGGAGCGTGGCGAGCTGCTCGATCGGCTGGTGCGTCGGGCCGTCTTCGCCGAGGGCGACGGAGTCGTGCGTCCAGACGAAGATCGTCGGGATGTTCATCAGGGCGGCCAGACGCACCGGCGGCCGCATGTAGTCGCTGAAGATGAGGAACGTGCCGCCGAACGGGCGCGTCGGACCGTGCAGCACGATGCCGTTGAGGATCGCGCCCATCGCGTGCTCGCGGATACCGAAGTGGAGCACCCGGCCGTAGGGGTCGCCCGACCACTCGTGCGTGGACCACGACTCGGGGATGAAGGATTTGGCGTCCTTGATCGTGGTCAGGTTGGACTCGGCGAGGTCGGCCGATCCGCCCCAGAGCTCGGGGAGTTCCGCGGCCAGCGCGTTGATGACCGTGCCGGAGGCGGCGCGGGTGGAGACATCCTTGCCGGCTTCGAAGGCGGGGAGCGCCTCGGCGATGTCGGCGGGGAGCTCGCGGGCCTGCAGGCGGTCCCACAGCTGCTTGCGCTCGGGGTGGGCCTCGGCCCAGGCGTCGAACTTCTGCTGCCAGGCGGCCTTCTCGGCCTCGCCGCGCTTCACGAGTTCGCGGGTGTGGGCGATGACGTCGTCGGCGACCGCGAAGTGCTGCTCGGGGTCGAAGCCGAGGACCTCCTTCGTGGCCTTCAGCTCGTCTGCGCCGAGGGCGGAGCCGTGGATCTTGCCCGAGTTCTGCTTGCCGGGGGAGGGCCAGCCGATGATCGTCTTGAGGATGATGAGCGAGGGCTTGCTCGTCTCGCCCTGGGCGGCCTCGATCGCGGAGTGGAGCTCGGCGACGTCCTCGACGTACTGGCCGGTCTTCTTCCAGTCGACGGTCTGGACGTGCCAGCCGTAGGCCTCGTAGCGCTTCTGCACGTCCTCCGTGAAGGCGACGTTGGTGTCGTCCTCGATCGAGATCTGGTTGGAGTCGTAGATCGCGATGAGGTTGCCGAGCTCCTGGTGGCCGGCGAGGGAGGAGGCCTCGCTGGTCACGCCCTCCTGCAGGTCGCCGTCGCCGGCGATGACGTACACGTAGTGGTCGAACGGGCTCTCGCCGGCGGGCGACTCGGGGTCGAACAGGCCGCGCTCGTAGCGCGCCGCATAGGCGAAGCCGACCGACGAGGCCAGGCCCTGACCGAGCGGACCCGTCGTGATCTCGACGCCGTCGGTGTGCCCGTACTCGGGGTGGCCGGGGGTGAGCGAGCCCCACGTGCGGAGCGCCTCGAGGTCCCTCAGCTCGAGGCCGAAACCGCCGAGGTAGAGCTGGATGTATTGGGTGAGCGAGGAGTGCCCCACCGAGAGGATGAAGCGGTCGCGGCCGGGCCAGTGCGTGTCGGCCGGGTCGTGGCGCAGGACGCGCTGGTACAGCAGGTAAGCGGCCGGTGCGAGAGACATCGCGGTGCCGGGGTGACCGTTCCCCACCTTCTCGACGGCGTCCGCCGCCAGAACGCGTGCGGTGTCCACCGCGCGCCGATCGATCTCATCCCATTCGAAGTCCGACAACACGGTGCCTTTCTCGTCACTTTGCGCCCGGGTCACGATCCGACGCCGCACTCGACGCCGTAGGGGCGGGAGTGGGGTGGGGTGGTCGGCGCGGGGCGCGCGTTCATCGCCAGCATAGCGAGAACGCGCCGGCGCCCGAGACTGTTCCCGAGGGGGTCGACAGGCGGCCGGGCGTGTGTACGGGATGCCATAGAATCGGAGGGATACGCACGCTCTACCCCGGGGGACGATGGACATCTCGACGACGTCGCACGTCACTGCGACGACCGATCGGCGCTCTCTCGGACGCACGGTTCGCGCCTACGTCGCGCTGACGAAGCCGCGCGTGCTGGAACTGCTGCTGGTCACGACCGTTCCGGTCATGATCCTCGCCGCGCGGGGCCTGCCCGACCTCTGGCTGATCTTCGCCACCGTCATCGGCGGATCGCTGAGCGCCGGTTCGGCGGCGGCTTTCAACATGTACCTCGACCGCGACATCGACGCGCACATGCAGCGCACCGAGAATCGGCCGCTGGTCACCGGCGAGGTGTCGCCCCGCGGCGCCCTCACGTTCGCGTGGACGCTCGCCGCCGTGTCGACGGTGTGGCTGTGGGTCTTCACCAACCCGCTCGCCGCCGCCCTCTCGGCCATCGCGATCTTCTTCTACGTCGTCATCTACACGATGATCCTCAAGCGCCGCACCGAGCAGAACATCGTGTGGGGCGGCATCGCCGGCTGCTTCCCGGTGCTCATCGGCTGGTCCGCCGTGACCGGTTCGCTCTCCTGGGCGCCGCTCATCCTGTTCGCGCTGGTCTTCCTGTGGACGCCGCCGCACTACTGGCCGCTGTCGATGAAGTACGCCGCCCAGTACGACGAGGTCGATGTCCCGATGCTCGGTGCCACGCGCAGCGGCTCGCAGGTCGGACTCCAGGTCATCCTCTACGCGTGGGCCACCGTCGCGTGCTCCCTGCTGCTGATCCCCGTGGCATCCATGGGTCTCGTCTACAGCGTGTCGGCACTCGTGTTCGGCGGCTGGTTCGTCTACGAGTCGCACCGCCTGTACTCCCGGGCCGTCCAGGGGGGCGAGCCTCGACCGATGCGCGTCTTCCACGCGTCGATCACCTACCTGACGCTGCTCTTCGTGGCCATCGCGGTCGACCCGCTCCTGCCGTTCTGAGTCGCCGACTCCACGAAGAACGCCCGCCCCCCTTTCGGGAGCGGGCGTTCTTCGTCTTACGGGCCGTGCTCAGGAACGCGGGTGCTCGTCACCCGTGTCGAGCTTCGGCGCGTCGTGCGCCGCCTGCGGCGGGGCGGGGGTGTCGGAGGTGGTCTCGACGTCCGCGTCCTCGAGCACGAGGGGTGCGGCGGGGGCGGTCGTCGCGGCGGCGGCGACGGTGGGGGCGGCCGCGAACGGGGCGCTCTCGTCGTCGCTGTTCCAGTCGATCGTCTCGACGGCGACATCGGGGCGCGGACGCGTGGACACCGCGGTGGCGACGGCGAGCGTCGCGACGAGTCCGATGGCACCGGCACCGAGCACCGCGGCACCGACGATCGCCCACGACTGGGCGACGTAGACCGTGACGACGGTCGCGTTCGGGTCGTTCAGCACCGCTTGCATCGCGTCGATCTGCTGGAAGACGATGACCAGTCCGCCGATCACGGAGGCCAGGGAAAGCACCAGGAGCACCCAGAACGGGATGCTGGTCACCAGGCGGGGGCGGGTCTGCATGGAAGAACTCCTTCGATCTCCGGGCACGGTCGGCACCGGAGCGTCCACAGTCTCGCACCCATCAGTGCGGGGACTCTGGGCTCTCGATGAAATCCCTATGAACGCGCTAAGGTCAGCGCCGCGCGGCTCCGACGGCGTCGAGCCGATCGACGGAACCGACGGCGACCGGGGCCTTGAGTCGGAGGACGACGACCGTCATCGCCGCGGCGGCGAGGGCGGCCAGGACCATGTGCACGCCGACGGCGAGCTCGGGCAGGCCGTTGCGGGCCTGGTACAGACCGACGGCGATCTGCACCACTTCGACCGCCAGCAGCGCCGTCGCCCAGCGGCGCACGGGCAGCCGCAGGCGCCACGCGAGCACGACGATGGCGGTGGTCAGCACGAACAGGGCGTAGCCGGGCCAGGAGTGCACGTGCTCGAGGACTTCGGCGTCGAAGCCGTTGCGCTGCACCGCCGCCGCGTCGCCCGAGTGGGGGCCGGCGCCGGTGGTGAGGACGCCGAAGACGACGGTGAGGGCGAGCACGCCGGTCGTGGCATGCACCAGTCCCGCGAACCAGGCGGGCACGACGCGCTCGCGCGGCCCCGCCGGCAGGTACATGAGGGTCAGGAACGCCGCGCACACGGTGACGAGGGCGACCGAGGCGATGTAGTGGAAGCCCACGATGAAGGGGTTCAGGCCCGTGAGGACCGTGATGCCGCCCACGACGGCCTGCGCGACGATCCCGCCGAGCACGACGACGGCGAGGACGAACATCACGCGCCGCTCGTGACGCAGACGCCACATCAGGACGACGACGGCCAGGGCCAGGATGCCGACGACGCCGGTGAGCGTCCGATTCCCGAACTCGATGATCCCGTGGATCCCCATCTCGGGGGTGTTCACGAGCGAGTCGGGCGTGCAGCGCGGCCACGTGGGGCAGCCGAGGCCCGAACCGGTCAGGCGCACCGCGCCGCCGGTGCCGATGATGAGCACCTCGGCGACGAACGACAGCCACGCGAAGACACGGATGCGGCGGTCGATGCGGGCCGGCAGCCAGTCGAGGACGCGACGGAGCGCGCGGGGGGACGAAGCGGTGGACATGCGCGCAGCCTCCTGGCGGCGGGGCGCTCGGGCCGGTGCGAGGGGTGCGCGTGCCGTGCCGGGAGCGGGCGTTGCCTGTAGAATCGAAGGGTCTTCCGGTGCAGCGCTCGCGCGTCTCGCACCTCTGACAGTCTAGGCGCGCAGCCAGCGCCTTCGAGCGGGCCCACCAGCGACGTTCCTGTGACTCCGACCGGAGTCCGTCGCGGAATGTTGGGGCGGATGACACCGTTGAGGCCCGAGAAGGAGAGTGACCACCATGTCCGATGTACTCATCGACCGACCAGAGCTCGAAAGCCTGGGGCAATACGAGTTCGGCTGGCACGACACGGATGCCGCGGGCGCGATCGCGCAGCGGGGCATCAACGAAGACGTCGTGCGGGGCATCTCCGCCCTCAAGTCCGAGCCCGAGTGGATGCTGAAGACGCGTCTCAAGGGCTATCAGCTCTTCGGTCGCAAGCCCATGCCCACCTGGGGTGCCGACCTGTCGGAGATCGACTTCGACAACATCAAGTACTTCGTGCGCTCGACCGAGAAGCAGGCGCAGTCGTGGGAGGACCTCCCCGAGGAGATCCGCAACACCTACGAGAAGCTCGGCATCCCCGAGGCTGAGCGTCAGCGTCTCGTCGCCGGTGTCGCCGCGCAGTACGAGTCCGAGGTGGTCTACCACCAGATCCGCGAGGACCTCGAGCAGCAGGGTGTCATCTTCATGGACACCGACACGGCGCTGCGCGAGCACCCCGAGTTCTTCGAGGAGTACTTCGGCACGGTCATCCCGGCCGGTGACAACAAGTTCGCGGCGCTGAACACGGCCGTGTGGTCGGGCGGCTCGTTCGTGTACGTGCCCAAGGGTGTGCACGTCGAGATCCCGCTGCAGGCGTACTTCCGCATCAACACCGAGAACATGGGCCAGTTCGAGCGGACCCTGATCATCGCGGACGAAGACAGCTACGTGCACTACATCGAGGGCTGCACGGCCCCGATCTACAAGAGCGACTCGCTCCACTCGGCCGTGGTCGAGATCATCGTGAAGAAGAACGCGCGCGTACGCTACACGACGATCCAGAACTGGTCGAACAACGTCTACAACCTCGTCACCAAGCGCGCAGTGGCCCACGAGGGCGCGACGATGGAGTGGGTCGACGGCAACATCGGCTCCAAGGTGACGATGAAGTACCCGTCGATCTACCTCATGGGCGAGCACGCCAAGGGCGAGACGCTCTCGGTCGCCTTCGCGGGTCCCGGTCAGCACCAGGACGCCGGCGCGAAGATGATCCACATGGCTCCGTACACGCAGTCCTCGATCGTGTCGAAGTCCATCGCCCGCGGCGGCGGTCGCGCGGGCTACCGCGGCGAGGTCCGCGTGGATGCCAATGCCCACCACTCCGCGAACACCGTGCGGTGCGACGCGCTGCTGGTGGACACCATCTCGCGCTCGGACACGTACCCGGCGATCGACATCCGCGTCGATGACGTGCAGCTCGGCCACGAAGCCACCGTCTCGAAGGTCAGCGAGGAGCAGCTGTTCTACCTGCAGTCCCGCGGCCTGCCCGAGGACGAGGCCATGGCCATGATCGTGCGCGGCTTCATCGAGCCGATCGCCCGCGAGCTGCCCATGGAGTACGCCCTCGAACTGAACAAGCTCATCGAGATGGGCATGGAAGGATCCGTCGGTTAAATGACGACTGCGACCCAGACCCCCGCCGGCACGGCGGAGGGTCACATCGATCCTGCCGCCCTCGTGGCATCCGTCGTTCCCGTCCAGACGCGGTCGGAGCGTCCGACGTCGTTCGACCCGAAGGATTTCGGCACCCCGACCGGCCGCGAGGTCAACTGGAAGCTGAGCCCGGTCGACCGGCTCGCACCGCTCTTCGTGGACGAGGCGGGCGCGGAGGGCATCATGCGCGTCGAAGTGAGCGCGCCCGACGCGGTCGAGCAGCTGCGCCTGGCCGTCGGCGACGCCCCGCGCGGCGAGCACTTCCGACCGGAAGACCTCCCGGCAGCGCTGGCATGGGTGCACGAGCCCGAGGCGCCGCTGCTGCGCATCCCCGCGAACGTCGAGCTCGATGAGCCGATCGTCGTGCGGTTGACCGGCACGGGCGGCCTCGCGCACGCCCACGTCGTCATCGAGGCGCAGCCGAACTCCCGCGGCACCGTGGTGCTGCGGCACGAGGGCAGCGCGCAGCACGCGCAGAACGTCGAGATCCTCGTCCGCGACGGCGCCGAGCTGACGGTCGTGTCGGTGCAGCGCTGGGACGACGACGCGATCCACGCGGCGTCGCACCAGGCGCGGGTCGACCGCGACGCGAAGCTGACCCACGTGGTGGTGAGCTTCGGCGGCGGCGTCGTCCGCGTGAACCCGTCGGTGGAGCTCGCCGGATCCGGCGCCGAGGGTCGGCTGTACGGCCTGTCGTTCGCCGACGCCGGCCAGCACCTGGAGTCGCAGGTCTACCTGCACCACAAGGGTCCCCACACCGTCGGCGACGTCCTCTACAAGGGCGCGCTGCAGGGTGCGAGCGCCCGCAGCGTCTGGATCGGCGACGTGCTCATCGGATCGGATGCCACCGGGACCGACTCGTACGAGGCGAACCGCAACCTCGTGCTGACCGACGGCGCCCGCGCCGACTCGATCCCGAACCTCGAGATCGAGACCGGCGACATCCAGGGCGCCGGGCACGCGAGCGCGACCGGTCGCTTCGACGACGAGCAGCTCTTCTACCTGCAGGCCCGCGGCATCGCCGAGGACGAGGCGCGGCGTCTCGTCGTGCTCGGGTTCCTCAGCGAGATCGTCCAGCGCATCGGCATCCCCGAGCTCGAGACCGAGCTCATCGAGGCGATCGAGCGCGAGCTGGCCGAGGGGGCCGCGGCGTGAGCGCGTCCCGCGTGTGCGGCCTCAGCGAGCTCGTGCAGGACGAAGCCCGCCGGGTCGAGGTCGACGGCATCGCCATGGCTGTCGTGCTCGACGGCAACGGCGAGGTCCACGCCATCGGCGACGTCTGCACGCACGGCGACATCTCGCTCTCCGACGGTTTCGTCGAGGGCGACACGCTCGAGTGCTGGGCGCACGGATCCGCGTTCTCGCTGAAGACCGGCCACCCCCTGAACCTGCCGGCCTTCGAGCCGGTCCCCGTGTACGAGGTCGTGATCGACGGCGACGACGTGCTCATCGACCCCGCCGTCACCAAGGCGTCGGCCTGACCGCCGCGCCACCATCGACTCCCCGAACTACCGAGTAAGGAACACCATGTCTGTCCTCGAGATCCGCGACCTCTACGTGACGGTCGAGACGGATGCCGGCACGACCCCGATCCTCAACGGCGTGACGCTGACGCTGCGCACCGGCGAGACCCACGCCATCATGGGCCCCAACGGGTCCGGCAAGTCGACCCTGGCGTACACGATCGCCGGTCACCCGAAGTACACCGTGACCAGCGGCTCCATCACCCTCGACGGTGAGGACGTCCTCGAGATGAGCGTCGACGAGCGCGCCCGCGCCGGACTCTTCCTCGCGATGCAGTACCCGGTCGAGATCCCCGGCGTCACCGTGACGAACTTCCTCCGCACCGCCAAGACGGCGATCGACGGCGAGGCGCCGGCGATCCGTTCGTGGACCAAGGACGTCAAGGGCGCCATGGAGAACCTGCGGATGGATGCCAAGTTCGCGTCGCGCAACGTCAACGAGGGATTCTCGGGCGGCGAGAAGAAGCGTCACGAGATCCTCCAGCTCGAGCTGCTCAAGCCGAAGATCGCCGTGCTCGACGAGACCGACTCGGGGCTGGACGTCGACGCGCTGAAGATCGTGTCGGAGGGCGTCAACCGCGCCAAGGAGACCACCGATCTCGGCGTGCTGCTCATCACGCACTACACGCGCATCCTCCGCTACATCCGCCCCGACTTCGTCCACGTCGTGGTCAAGGGCCGGATCGTAGAAGAGGGCGGCCCCGAACTCGCCGACCGGCTCGAAGAAGAGGGTTACGACCGCTTCCTCGAGGCCGGTACGCCGGTCGACGCGTAAGATCGTTACATGACCGCAACGCTCGCGCCCGAGAAGTACGACGAGGTCACCGAGGCCCTGAAAGACGTCATGGACCCCGAGCTGGGGATCAACGTCGTCGACCTGGGGCTGATCTATGACCTCGCGTGGGACGACGAGAACGACGCGCTCGTCATCCACATGACCCTGACGTCGGCGGGGTGCCCCCTCACCGACGTGCTCGAGGAGCAGACCGCTCAGGCACTCGACAACGTCGTGGACCGGTTCCGCATCAACTGGGTCTGGATGCCGCCGTGGGGTCCGGAGCGGATCACCGACGACGGACGCGACATGATGCGCGCCCTCGGCTTCGCGATCTGACACTTCTTGAACGCCCATCCCGACACGGGGTGGGCGTTCGTGTTTCCCTCTCTGACGCCCGGATTCCCCGGCATCCGGGGCTCTCATTAGGCTTTCGGGATGAGCGTCCCCCCTCTCCAAGCCCTGCCGCTCGAACTGCTGCGTCAGCGTTCGAGTACGAAGTGGCGATCGTACGGGGACGACGTGATCCCGATGTTCGTGGCCGAGACGGACTTCCCGCTCGCGCCGGCGATCACCGCCGCCCTGACCCGTGCGGTCGAGATCGGCGACACCGGTTACACCCCGCCGCGGCCCGGCATCGATCTCGACTTCGCCGACTTCGCCGAGCGCCGGTGGGGGTGGCGCCCCGACCCCGCGCGCATCCGCTGGACCGGTGACGTCATGATGGGCGTCGTCGAGGTTCTGCGGGCCGTCACCTCGCCGGGCGACCGCGTCGTGGTCACGCCGCCGGTCTACCCGCCGTTCTACGACACCGTCGAAGAGGCGGGTGCCGTCGTCGAGCGCGTGCCGTTGCGCGACACGGGGGAGCGCTGGGAGCTCGACCTCGACGGGATCGGCGAGGCGCTGGCATCCGGGGCCACGGCTGTTCTGCTGTGCAACCCGCACAATCCGACCGGCACGGTGCACTCGCGGGAGTCCCTCGCCGAGCTGGCGCGCCTCGCCGCGCGCCACGGAGCCGCGGTCGTGAGCGACGAGATCCACGCGCCGCTGACCTTCGCGCCCTCGGTGTTCACCCCGTTCCTCGACGCCGCGCCCGAGGCGGCGGCCGTCGGGTACACCGTGACGAGCGCGAGCAAGACGTACAACCTGGCCGGGCTCAAGTGCGCCGTCATCGTCACGGGGTCGGAGGAGACCGCCGCGGTCGTGCGGGCGCTGCCGTGGGAGGTCGAGTGGCGGGCGGGCCTGTTCGGGGTCATCGCCAACCGCGCCGCGTTCGCGCCGGAGAGCGACGCGTGGCTCGCGCAGCTGCTCGTCGCGCTCGACGACAACCGCCGGCTCCTCGCCGACCTGCTCGCCGAGCACCTGCCGCTCGCGCGCTATCGCGTGCCGGAGGCCGGCTTCCTCGCCTGGGTGGACGTCTCGGCGTACGGGTGGGGCGACAACCCCGCCCCGTTCGTCCGCCGCGAGGCGAAGGTCGCGCTCCACCACGGGCCGCTGTTCGGGACCGAGGGCCTGGGGCACGTGCGGATCAACGTCGGCTGCGCGCCGGAGGTCCTGGAGGACGCGATCCGTCGCATCGGCGCGCTCGTCGAGTAGTACGGCGGCGACCTATCGCGACGGCTCGGCGTGGCATCCGAGGATAGGTAAGGATATCCTTATCCGGTGAAGACAGCCACGCGTCCCGCCTACCGCCCGTACGTCGCCGTGGTGAAGGAGGCCCGTCGGCTGTCTCCGCACTTCGCGCGGATCACCTTCACGTCACCCGACTTCGAGGTCTTCGGCACCGACCGCCGCGACCAGCGGATCAAGCTCGTGCTGCCCGGACCCGACGGTCGGCTGTGCGACATCGGGCAGGACGATCCCGTGGCCATCGACAACGGCGAGTGGTACACCCGCTGGCGCGACCTCCCCGACGAGGAGCGGATGCCGTTCCGCACCTACACCGTGCGCCGGATCGACCCCGAGGCGCTCGAGCTCGACATCGACTTCGTCCTGCATCACGACGCCGGTCCCGCGGGGGCGTGGGCCGAGGTCGCCGCGATGGGCGACCGGATCCTCGTGGTGGGACCCGACGCGCGCAGCGCCGAGTCCGCGCAGGGCATCGACTTCCACCCCGGCACCGCGCAGCGACTGCTGCTCGCGGGCGACGAGACCGCCGCCCCGGCGATCTGCGCGATCCTCGAGGGGCTGGGGTCCGGTTTCGTCGTGGATGCCTTCATCGAGGTGCCCACGGCCGATGACGCGCTCCCCGTGGTCGGGGGAGCAGGGGTGCGGTGGCTCGCCCGCGACGACCGTCCCCACGGCGAGGCCCTGATCGAGGCCGTCGAGGCCTGGACCGCGGCATCCGGCGACGTGCTCGCCCGCGCCGCCGCGCCCCGCCCCCAGGAGCTCGACGACATCGACGTCGACGTCGAGCTGCTGTGGGACAGCCCCGCCGACGCGGAGGGCGAGTTCTACGCGTGGATCGCGGGGGAGTCGCAGGCCGTCAAGGTACTGCGGCGACTCCTCGTCCAGGGCTGCGGCGTCGACCGCAAGCGCGTCGCGTTCATGGGCTACTGGCGCGCCGGCCAGGTCGAGCGCACGGTCTGAGACCGCACCCGCCCGGCGGGTGGGCCTGCTTGCAGCGCAGATGGCCGGCGCTCCGACGGTGAGCCCTCGACCGCACCCGCGTCAGCGGGCGACCTGCTCCGGTTCGACCACGGTGTGATGACGCCCGATCGGGATGACCATCGGTCGCCCCGTCAACGGGTCGGGGACGACGCGGCTGTCGAGGCCGAACACGTCGCGCACCGTCTGCTCGGTGATGACCTCGCCGGGATCTCCCGCGGCGATCACCCGTCCGCCCGCCATGGCGACGAGGTGGTCGGCGTACCGCGCGGCGAGGTTGAGGTCGTGCAGCACCATCGCCACCGTCGTGCCGCGTTCGCGGTTGAGGTCGGTCAGCAGGTCGAGCACGTCGATCTGATGGCTGATGTCGAGGAACGTCGTGGGCTCGTCGAGCAGCAGCACGTCGGTCTCCTGGGCGAGCGCCATCGCGATCCACACGCGCTGGCGCTGGCCGCCGCTGAGTTCGTCGACGTGCCGATCGGCGAGGTGCGCGGTGTCGGTGGCCTCCAGGGCCCGGGCGACCGCGGTGTCGTCGGCGCGGGTCCAGCGCGACAGGGCGCCCTGGTGGGGATGCCGCCCCCGGCTGACGAGGTCGGACACGGCGATGCCGTCGGGCGCCACCGGCGACTGGGGGAGGAGACCCAGAACGCGCGCGACCTGCTTCGTCGGCATCCGATGGATGGCTTTGCCGTCGAGGAGCACATGACCGCTCGTCGGGGTGAGCAGCCGGGCCATCGCCTTCAACAGCGTCGACTTGCCGCAGGCGTTGGCGCCCACGATCGCGGTCACCCGCCCGGGGGGAAGGCGGAGGTCGAGCGTGTCGACGATCGTGCGGTCGCCATAGCCGAGGGTGACGGCTTCGGCGTGGAGAGTGCGTTCCGCGGTCATAGCGTGGTTCCTCCGGATCGACTGCTGCGCACGAGCAGGTAGATGAGATAGGGCGCCCCGAGCACGCCGGTGATGACGCCGACGGGGAGTCGTGTGCCGAACGCGTACTGCGCGCAGAAGTCCGCCACGAGGACGAGGAGGGCTCCGACGAGGCCGGCGGGGAGGACGGGAGAACCCACGGGGCCGAGGATGCGGACGGCGATCGGGCCGGCCAGGAACGAGACGAACGCGATAGGCCCCGCCGCGGCGGTGCCGAAGGCGAGGAGTCCCACGGCGGCGACGATGAGCAGCAGCCTGCTGCGCTCGACGGGGAGGCCGAGCGCCGCGGCGGTGTCGTCGCCCATGCGGAGGATCTCCAGACGGCGAGCGAGCACGAGCAGCAGCGGACCCAGGACGATCACGGCGCCGACGACCGGGAGGGCGCGAGCCCACGTGGCGTCGTTGAGGTTGCCGGTGATCCACCGCATCGCTGCCGGGAGGTCGTACTCCGCGGCGCGCGCGATCACGTACGACACCACGGCCTGGCACATCGCCGCGACGCCGATGCCGACGAGGATGAGCCGTGCCCCCGACCCGCCGTCGCGGTAGGCGAGCAGGTAGATGGCGAGAGCCGCGGCGAGGGCCGCCGCCATCGCCAGGAAGGACACCGCCGTCTCGTTCAGCCCGAGCACGACGATCCCGATGACGGCCGCGGCGCTCGCGCCGGTGTTGATCCCGATGACGTCGGGGCTGGCGAGGGCGTTGCGCAGCATCGTCTGGAAGACGACACCGCCCATGCCGAAGCACAGTCCCGTGAACAGGGCCGTGGTCGCGCGGGGGAGCCGCAACTCGCCGACGGTGAACGACGCGCCCGCGACGCGGTGGCCGGTGAGGACGCCCCACACCTCGGCGGGCGAGTAGTTCGTCTGCCCGAGCATCAGCGACAGGGCGAACGCGACGATCACGAGGAGCGCCAGGATGCCGGTGACCAGCGCCCAGCGTCGACGTCGACGTCGCCGCCCGGTGGTGACGGATGCCAGGGCGGAGGGAGCGGGGGGAGTCAGGGTTCCGGTCACAGTGCACGCATCTTCTGTCGGCGCACGAGCGCGATGAAGAACGGGGCCCCCACGAGGGCTGTGACGATGCCCACCTCGATCTCCTCGGGGCGGGCGACGACCCGACCGATCACGTCGGCGAGGGTCAGGAGGGCTGCCCCGCCGAGGGCGGAGACCGGGAGGAGCCAGCGGTGGTCGACGCCGACGACGAGCCGGATCATGTGCGGGACGACGAGCCCGACGAAGCCGATCGGGCCGGCGACCGCGGTGGCCGCACCGCACAGGATCACGGCACCGGCGGAGGAGACGAGGCGTGCGGTGCGCACACGGGCACCGAGTCCGGCGGCGAGCTCGTCGCCGAGGGCGAGGGTGTTCAGTGCGGAGGCGCTGGCCAGGCACACCACGAGGCCCGCGAGGAGGAAGGGGAGGACCTGGAGGATCGTGTCGAAGGTCGCCCCGCCGACACCGCCGATCTGCCAGAACCGGAACTCGTTCATCACGTTGATGCGCGGGAGCAGGATGGCGCTCGTGAGCGAACTGAAGGCCACCGCGGTGACGGCGCCGGCGAGGGCCAGCCGCAGGGGAGTGGCTCCGCCGCGACCGAGCGAGCCGACGGCGTAGACGAGGACGGCGGCCGCCGCCGCGCCGATCATGCCGACCCAGATGTAGGCCGTGGCCGAGCCGAGCCCGAAGAACGCGATGCCGATGACGATGGCGAGTCCCGCGCCGCCGTTGATGCCGAGGATCTGCGGATCGGCGAGCGGGTTGCGCGTGGCGCCCTGCAGGACGGCGCCGGAGACGGCGAGGGCGGCGCCGACGAGGATGGCGAGGAGTGTGCGGGGCACGCGCTTGGCGACGGCGGCCGCCGACGCGGTGTCGGTCGAGCCGGTCAGGCCCGCCCACACGTCCGCGGGAGCGACGTCGCGGGCGCCGAAGGTCACCGACAGCACGGCCGCGGCGACGAGCACGAGCACCAGGGCCGTCACTCCCACGACCCGCCGCCGCCCCCAACGACGCGGACGCGCGTCGCCGGGGGCGGCGGGGGCCGGAGCGAGAACGGTCATCGCGCCGACGGGACGATGATCCGCATCAGGACGCGGCCTTCTCGGCCGCGGCGCCGACGAGACCGATGTACTCGTCGTTGTAGCTCGTGCCGATGTTCAGCGGAGTCGGCGTGATGGCGGACGACAGGGTCGAGCCGCCCTCGACCACCGCGATCGCGCCCTTCGTCACCGCGGGGATCTTCGACAGAAGCGGGTCGGCCTGCATGGCGGCGATCGTGCTGTCGTCTCCGTAGGCGACGATCATCTCGACGTCGGCGAAGTTCTCGATCTGCTCGGTGCTGGGGGTGAACCAGAAGGTCTCGGAGCCCGACGACTGCGAAGCGACGTAGGACGACGGGGTCAGTCCGAGCTCCTCGAGGTAGCCGACACGCGGGTCGAGCGTGCTGTAGAAGCCGAGGGTCGACAGGTTCGTCGGGTCGAAGTAGGTCAGGAGCGACTTCTTGCCGGCGAGAGCGGGGTACTTCGCCGCTTCGTCCGCGATGTGCTGCTCCTTCTCGGCGATGAGCTTCTCGGCGTCGTCCTTGAGTCCCAGGGCCGTCCCGTCGAGGAGGGTCATGTCCTGCCAGGTGGTGCCCCAGGCGACGCTCTGGTACGTCACGACGGGTGCGATCTTGCTCAGGGTGTCGTACTGCTCCTGCGTCATGCCCGAGTAGGCGGCGAGGATGACGTCGGGCTGCGCGTCGGCGATCGCCTCGTAGTCGTACCCGTTCGTCTCGTCCATGAGCGTGGGCGTCTCCGCACCGAGCTCGGCCAGCTTGTCCTTGGTCCAGGGCAGCAGGCCGTCGCCGTCCTCGTCGCCGTACGTCACCTTGGGCATGGCCACGGGGACGATGCCGAGCGCCAGCGCGACATCCTGGTTGCCCCAGTCCACCGTGACGACGCGCTCGGGCTTCGCCTCGATCGTCGTGTCGCCGAAGACGTTGGCGATGGTGACGGGGAAGGAGCCGTCGGCGGCCGTGGAGGCGTCCTGCGCCCCGGGGGTGGCGGAGGTGCCGGCGCAGCCGGTCAGGACGAGGGCCGTGGCGGCGGCGAGAGCAGCCAGCGCGCGGAAACGGGACACAGAGGACCTCCTGCGGGTTAGGTAAGGATAGGCTTAGTTTAGATCACGGCCCGACGGTGACCGCAAACCCGGAGGCCCTCCACCCCCGGCGAACCTCTCGACGGCGAGGTAACAGCGGCTCGTCGTATACTGGGTGGCTGGCCATCCTCGGCCTTTCTCCCTCCCCTTCGACGAACGGACGTCTGCTGTGCTCGCCGTGCACGATCTCGAGATCCGCGTCGGCGCGCGCGTGCTCATGTCGGAGGTGTCGTTCCGCGTCTCGGGCGGCGACAAGATCGGTCTGGTCGGCCGCAACGGTGCCGGGAAGACGACGCTCACCAAGGTCCTCGCCGGCGACCTGCTGCCCGCGAACGGCGGAGTCGACCGCAGCGGCGAACTCGGCTACCTTCCGCAGGATCCCCGTTCCGGCGACCCCGAGATGCTCGCTCGCACGCGCATCCTCGACGCCCGCGGCCTCGGGTCCCTCGCCCTCGGCATGCACGAGGCGTCGATGGCGATGGGCGACGACGACCCCGCCGTCGCGGCGAAAGCGATGAAGAAGTACGGCCGGCTCACCGAGGAGTTCGAATCCGCGGGCGGCTACGCGGCCGAGGCCGAGGCGGCATCCATCGCCCACAACCTCTCGTTGCCGGACCGCATCCTCGACCAGCCGCTGAAGACCCTGTCGGGCGGTCAGCGTCGCCGTATCGAACTCGCGCGCATCCTGTTCTCGGACGCGCAGACCATGATCCTGGACGAGCCCACCAACCACCTCGACGCCGACAGTGTCGTGTGGCTGCGCGAATTCCTCAAGGGGTACAAGGGCGGGCTCATCGTGATCTCGCACGACGTCGAGCTCGTCGGCGAGACGGTGAACCGGGTGTTCTACCTGGACGCCAACCGCCAGGTCATCGACGTCTACAACATGAACTGGAAGAACTACCTGCGCCAGCGGGTGGCCGACGAGGAGCGCCGCAAGAAGGAGCGCGCCAACGTCGAGAAGAAGGCCACGGCCCTGCAGCTCCAGGCCGCCCGGTTCGGCGCGAAGGCCTCCAAGGCCGCCGCCGCGCACCAGATGGTCGCGCGCGCCGAGAAGATGCTCCAGGGTCTCGACGACGTCCGCCAGGACGAGCGCGTCGCCAAGCTCCGGTTCCCCAAGCCCGCCCCGTGCGGCAAGACCCCGCTCATGGCATCCGGTCTGTCGAAGTCGTACGGATCGCTCGAGATCTTCACCGATGTCGACCTCGCGATCGACCGCGGGTCGCGCGTGGTCATCCTGGGGCTCAACGGTGCGGGAAAGACGACGCTGCTGCGGATCCTCGCCGGCGTGGATCAGCCCGACACCGGTCAGCTGGAGCCCGGACACGGTCTGAAGATCGGCTACTACGCGCAGGAGCACGAGAACCTCGACGTCACGAGGTCGGTGCTGGACAACATGATGTCCGCAGCCCCCGACATCACGGCGACCGAGGCGCGCAAGGTGCTCGGCTCGTTCCTCTTCGTGGGCGACGACGTGCTGAAGCCGGCGGGCGTGCTCTCGGGCGGCGAGAAGACGCGACTCTCGCTCGCGACGCTGGTCGTGTCGTCGGCGAACATGCTGCTGCTCGACGAGCCTACGAACAACCTCGACCCCGCCTCGCGCGAGGAGATCCTGGGCGCCCTCGCGCACTACGAGGGTGCGGTCGTGCTCGTGTCGCACGACGAGGGCGCCGTCGAGGCGCTGAATCCCGAGCGCGTCCTCATCCTCCCCGACGGGGTGGAAGACATCTGGGGCCGCGACTACGCCGACCTGATCACGCTCGCGTAGATCCTTTCCGGATCGAGCGGATGCCGCGGCGGCAGCGCTCTGCTCGTGCTCAGCGGGCGTCGAGCAGGGCGTCTTCGTCGTCGGCGTCGCGGTCTTTCGGACGCTTGCGGGAGCGGTGGAGTGCGACGGGGTCGACGCGGCGGCGCTCCGTCGGGACCTTCTCGGGTTCGGGCGTCGGCTCCGGCTCGCCGCGGAGCTCGGCCTCCTCGGCTTCCTCGCGGCGCAGTCGTCGCTCGCTCACGATGACGTACGTGATGAAACCGAACCCCATCACGGCGAACAGGATCCACTGCACCGCGTAGGACAGATACGGGCCCGGGTCGTTGCTCGGCGGGTCGACGGGAGTGGGGGCGGTCGCCGGTGCGGGCGATTCCGACATGAGCAGGCCGTACGCACCCTGTTCGATGGGTCCGGTCTGCTCGGCGACGAGACCGAGATTGATCGTCGGCACCTGTCCGGGCTCGGCGGTGCGACCCGAGGTCGGTGCAGCCTCCTCGGGCCGGAGCCGGACCTCGATGACGACGTCGCCGGACGGGGGCGCCGGGATCTCGTCGGGATCGGCTTGGCGGTTGCCCGGCGGAAGCCAGCCGCGATCGACGAGGAACGTCCGGCCGTCGACGAGACGGAAGGGGACGAGCTGTTCGAACGCCGCCGTCCCGCCGTGCGCCCGGTTGCGCACGAGCAGCTGTTCGTCGGCGAGGTATCGCCCTTCCAGCCGCACCGGACGCCACTCGTCGGCGGGGTTCATCTGCGCGTCCGGCGCGAGCAGGTCGGCGAGGGGCACGGGTGCGGCGTCGTAGTTGTCGGCGACGAGCTGCAACTGCTCGCTGCGATCGGCGTTGCGGGAGAACTGCCAGTTCGACAGGAAGCCGCACGCGATCGCGAACAGGATCGCGATCCCGACGTACATGCTCCACCGCGCGGCGGTGGGCATCTCGCGCGCGCTCACGACGACGCTCCGCGCGGGGCGGCCCCGGGGCGGGCGCCGCGGACGCGCAGAGGGCTCCGCGCGGCTCGTGCGTTCACCTCGATCGTCCTGACCACGTCGTCCAGCGTACGTCGGTCGGTGCTCCCGCGCTCACGCCGCGTCGTCCGCCAGTGCGGAGACCTCGACGGGGAAGTCGCGCGCCCTCAGGAACTCGCGCAGGTATCCGACGTGCTCCCCGCACGCGACCCAGGTCTTGCGGCGGTCGGCGGAGTGGATCCGCGGGTTCCGCCACCGGACTGCCCACTCGGCGGACGCGCGGCAGCCGGCGCGGGAGCATTCGACGGGGGCGTCGGTCACGACCGGTCGTCGCGCGGCTGCTCGAGACGCGCCGTCTCGGCGATGCGGATCACGGTCGGCGCCTCCGCGGACGGCGACACGGGAGCGGCCGGCGCGGCCTCGATCATGCGCTCGGGGTTCACGGCGTCGACCGTCGCGGCATCCTGCCCCACGTTCGCCACGACCACGGCGAGGTAGGGGAGGAAGATCGCGCCGGCGGCGAAGAGGAAGGTGTACCAGCCGTACGGGGTCACGAGGAACATCGCTCCGAAGCACGCGAAACGGATCCCCATCATCACCATGTACTTGACGAGACGGGATCCGGCGTCGTCCCGGGGAGCCTGCGGGAGCGACGTCGCTGACTGGGCGCGGGGCGATGTCTTCACGGTGAACCCCAGGGTACGCCCGTCTCGCGGGGCGAGGGCGCGATTAGGCGCCGTATCGAGAGGACTGGCTCGCGGCGATCCCCACGAACACGATGAAGAAGATCGTGAGCAGCAGGATGACACCGATCCCGACCCAGCCGATGATGGTGCCCGCGAGCGCCATACCGCGTCCCTGCTCGCCCGTGCGCTTGATCTGCGCGAGCGAGATGTGTCCGGTGATCACACCGGTGATCGGTCCGATGACCGGGACCAGCCCGATGAACCCCGCGATGGATGCCACGAGCGAGATGATCGCGAGCACGTTGGTCCGCACGGCGGATCCGTAGCCGCCGGCGACGGGAGCCGATCCGTACGGGGACTGGCCGTATGCCGGGGTCTGGCCGTACGCCGGTGCCTGGTCGTAGGCCGGGGTGCCGTAGGGCGGCGCCGCGGGTGCACCGTAGGCGGGGGCTGCGGGGGCGTCGTACGCCGGAGTCGCGGGGGCGTCGTACGCGGGGGCCGCGGGGGCGTCGGAGGTCGGCGGAGCGTACGACGGCGCGTCCGCGGCGGGCGTGGGCGGGACGGGCGGCGCCGGGGGAGCGGGGTGCGCGGCGGCGTCGTGTGCGCCGGTGGTGGCCGGCGTCTCGCCTTCGCTGCGCGGGGCGGGGTTCTGGTCGTCGCTCACGGGGGTCCCTTTCGTCGTGCTCGCGTCCAGGCTTCCAGCGCGGCGCGGGCCGTGTCAAACGCCCGGGGGCCGGGTGGGACCGAGGTCGTCGGTAGGCTGGGCCGGTTCCGTCCCTCGCACCGCAGGAGTCTCACATGTCCCAGGACCGCGTCGTCGTCGTCACCGGAGGAAACCGCGGTATCGGACGAGCCATCGCCGAACGCTTCGTCGCCGAGGGCTGGCGCGTCGCGGTCACCGCGCGTTCGGGCGAGGGACCGGCCGGGACGCTCACGGTCCGCGCCGACGTCACGGACGCCGCCGCCGTCGACGCTGCGTTCAGTGAGATCGAGGCCGAGCTCGGACCCATCGCCGTCGTCGTCGCCAACGCCGGCATCACGAAGGACACGCTGCTGCTGCGCATGAGCGAGGACGACTTCGACAGCGTGGTCTCGACGAACCTCGGCGGTGCCTTCCGTGTCGTCAAGCGCGCGTCGAAGGGGATGCTCAAGGCGCGCTGGGGTCGCGTCATCCTGATTTCGAGTGTCGTCGGACTGTACGGCTCGGCGGGCCAGATCAACTACGCCGCGTCGAAGAGCGCCCTCGTCGGGTTCGCCCGATCGCTCACCCGCGAGCTCGGCGGCCGCGGCATCACCGCGAACGTCGTCGCGCCCGGGTTCATCGAGACCGACATGACCGCCGAACTGCCCGCGGACACGCAGGCCGAGTACAAGAAGAACATTCCGGCCGGCCGCTTCGCGTCGGCGGATGAGGTCGCCGGCGTGGTCACGTGGCTCGCGGGCGACGACGCCGCCTACATCTCGGGCGCCGTCATCCCCGTCGACGGCGGACTGGGCATGGGGCACTGAGCGCAGGTCTACTTCGCAGAGGCCGATGCTTCTTCGGTGGTGTGCGGGGGTGGGGCGAAAGAACCCGACCCGTCCCCGCACCTCCCGGCACCGCCCCGCACCTCCGCTCAGCGCACCGCCGCGCGCAGCTTCTCGGCGAAGGCCTCGGGTTGCGAGAACTGTGGCCAGTGACCGCTGCCGAGCGTCACGACCTCGACGTCGCGGATCCGCGCGAACTCGTCGGCGAACGCGCCCCACTGGGTCAGGACCTCGCGGACGCCGTCCTCGTCGAGCTGCCCCGACAGCACCGTCACGGGGATGTCGTGGCGACGGTCGTCTGAGAGCGGGATCGGGTCGGTCGGGACGCTGCCCGGGACGTCGACGACCGCGGCTGCCACGCGTCGGCGCGTCTCGTCGTCGAGGTCGGCGATGTCGGGCTCGTCGAAGAAGTCCCACCCGGGGAACGGGACGACACCGTCCTGAACGGGGAACTCCGAGATCATCGCGCCGGGCGGCGGGGGCATGGTGTCGACGAAGACGACGCGCGCGACCCGCTCGGGACGGGCGTCGGCGGCGCCCCACACGACGTTGCCTCCGCCGGAGTGCCCGACGAGCACCACGGGGTCGGTGGCGGCGTCGACCTGAGCGACGACCGCGTCGACCCAGTGCTGGATGCCGGCGCCGGGATCGGTCGGAAGGGTCAGCGGGTGCACGCGGTGCCCCGCCTCGGTGAGCGCGGGGGTCACGGCATCCCACGACGATGCATCGAGCCAGAGGCCCGGAACCAGAATCACGTCCATGACGTCACTGTAGGCCGGGCCACCGACATCGCGGAGGGGACGTCAGCGTGGGAGGAGCGGCACCACCGCGGCCAGATCCACGGGGCCGATCACGAGGTCGGCCGCGGCGCGGACGGCGGGCTTGGCGTTGAACGCGAGGCCGAGGCCGGCGGCCTCCATCATGCGGAGGTCGTTGGCGCCGTCGCCGATCGCGAACGTGAGGTGCGACGGCACGCCGTGCGCCGCGGCCCACTCGCGCAGGGTGTCGGCCTTGGCGGCGGCATCCACGATCGGACCGTCCACCTCTCCGGTCAGCGCGCCGTCGGCGACGCCGAGGCGGTTGGCGCGCCACACGTCGACGCCGAGGTCGGGCGCGACGGTGTCGAGCACCTCGTGGAACCCGCCGGAGACCACGCCGACCAGCCCGCCGCGGGCGTGGACCGCGTCGATGAGCGTGCGCACCCCGGGTGTCGGTTCGATCCGCGCGATCGCGCGGGCGAACGCCTCGATCGGGACCCCGGCGAGCGCGGCGACACGGGACCGGAGGCTGTCGGCGAAGTCGACCTCGCCGCGCATCGCGGCCTCTGTGGCCGCGGCCACCTCGGCTCCGCGGCCGGCTTCGTCGGCGAGGAGCTCGATGACTTCGTTGCGGATGAGGGTGGAATCGGCATCCAGGACGACGAGGAAACGGGCGGGCGCAGGCACGGCCTCGACCCTAGCGCGTCACGCGGTGACCCACGCGGCGCCGGTCGGAGCGGCCGCGCGTAGTCTCGGAGGACACGTGCCCGCCGTTGAAAGGATCACCCGATGGCCGACGTCGAGAGCTTCACGCTCGACCACACCGCCGTTCTCGCCCCCTACATCCGCCTGATCGGCACGGAGTCGGGCCCACGCGGAGACGTCATCTCGAACTTCGACGTGCGCCTCGTGCAGCCCAACGAGGGGGAGATCCCGACCGCCGGCATCCACACGATCGAGCACCTCCTCGCGAGCCTCCTGCGCGACCGGATCGACGGCGTGATCGACATCTCGCCGTTCGGATGTCGCACCGGCTTCCACCTGATCATGTGGGGAGAGCCCGACCTCGGCGACGTCGTGGCCGCCGTCTCCGACTCTCTCCGCGCGATCGCCGAGGACGTGGAGTGGGAGGACGTTCCGGGCACCGACGCGTTCAGCTGCGGCAACTACCGCGACCACAGCCTGCACACCGCGCGCGAGTGGTCCAAGCTCGTGCTCTCGCAAGGCATCAGCCGCGACGCGTTCGCGCGCGTCGGCGTCTGATCCTCCAGGGACGCGGAAGGGGCGGTGACCATCGCGGTCACCGCCCCTTCCGGCATCCGGGATCAGACGTCGACGCGGACGTCCTTGCCGACCACGGTGATGCCGGTCTCGGTCACGGTGAAGCCGCGCGCGAGGTCGCGTTCGCGGTCGACGCCGATCGTCGCGCCGGGCGCCAGGGTCACGTTCTTGTCGAGGATCGCGCGGTGGATGCGTGCTCCCGCGCCGACCTGCACGCCGTCGAAGAGGACCGAGTCGGTGATCGTCGATCCGCCGCCCGCGAGCGCCCACGGTCCGACGACGCTCCGCTCGAGGTGCGTCCCCGACAGCACCGACCCGAGGGACACGATCGAGTCGATCGCGTTGCCGATGCGGCCCACCGAGTCGCGCACGAACTTCGCCGGGGGAGCGTTGAAGGTCTGCGAGAAGATCGGCCAGTCGTCGTTGTAGAGGTTGAAGATGGGCAGCGTCGAGATCAGATCCATGTGGGCGTCGTAGAACGACTCGATCGTGCCCACGTCGCGCCAGTACGAGCGGTCGCGGGACGTCGACCCGGGGACGTCGTTGCGCTGGAAGTCGTACACCGCCGCCTCGCCGCGGTTGACGAAGTAGGGCACGATGTCGCCGCCCATGTCGTGCGCGGAGGTCGGCAGCTCGCCGTCGTGCGTGACGGCCTCGACGAGCGCGTCGGCGTCGAAGATGTAGTTGCCCATCGAGGCGAGCACTTCGTGCGGCGCGTCGGCGAGACCCGTGGGGTTCTGCGGCTTCTCGAGGAACTCGCGGATCATCGTCGGGTCGGAGGGGTCGGTGTCGATGACGCCGAACTGGTTCGCCAGCGCGATGGGCTGACGGATGCCGGCGATCGTGGCCCGCGCGTCGGAGGCGATGTGCGCGTCGAGCATCTGCTTGAAGTCCATGCGGTACACGTGGTCGGCGCCGATGACGACGACGATGTCGGGCTTCTCGTCGCGGATGAGGTTCATCGACTGCAGGATGGCGTCGGCCGATCCCGAGAACCATCGCTTGCCGAGGCGCTGCTGGGCGGGGACGGATGCCACGTACGAACCGAGCATCGGCGACATGCGCCACGTCTGGGAGATGTGCCGGTCGAGGCTGTGCGACTTGTACTGCGTCAAGACGACGAGCTGTCTCAGGCCCGAATTGATGAGATTCGAGATCGCGAAGTCGATGAGACGGTACTGGCCTCCGAAGGGGACGGCGGGTTTGGCTCGATCCGCCGTGAGGGGCATGAGTCGCTTTCCCTCGCCGCCGGCGAGGATGATTCCGAAGACCTTCGGCGCTGCAGGCATGGCACCACACTAGGGGGCGCGCGCGATCCCGGGAACAGACGCGCGGCAGGGGTTTCGCTGCGCTACGGTTCGTCTCATGCGCGTCGACGTCGTGACCAAGGAGTACCCGCCGGAGATCTACGGGGGAGCGGGTGTCCATGCGACCGAGCTGGTCCGTGCGCTGCGGGCGGAAGGCACCGAGGTGCAGGTGCGGGCCTTCGGTGCGCCGCGCGACGAACCCGACACGACGTCGTACGCGGTGCCGACCGAACTGGCTGCCGCGAACGGGGCGATCCAGACCCTCGGGACCGACCTCGAGATCGTGTCCGATGTCGCCGGCGCGGACGTCGTGCACTCCCATACGTGGTACGCGAACTTCGCCGGGCACCTGGCATCCCTTCTCCACGGCATCCCGCACGTCGTCACCGCCCACAGCCTCGAACCGCTGCGGCCGTGGAAGGCCGAGCAGCTCGGCGGCGGCTACGCCGTGTCGAGCTACATCGAGAAGACCGCCTATGAGGGTGCTGCCGCGGTGGTCGCGGTGAGCGAGGGGATGCGCCAGGACATCCTGCGCAGCTACCCCGCGCTCGACCCCGACAAGGTGCGCGTCATCTACAACGGCATCGACACCGAGGCCTGGCATCCCGTCTCGGATGACGAATTCCTGGCCTCCGTCGGCATCGACGCCGCGCGGCCCTCGGTGGTGTTCGTGGGGCGCATCACCCGTCAGAAGGGGCTGCCGTACCTGCTGCGCGCGGCCGAGCAGCTGCCGCCCGACGTTCAGCTCGTGCTGTGCGCGGGCGCCCCGGACACCCCGCAGATCCTCGCCGAGGTCGAGGAACTCGTCCGCGGTCTCCAGGCCACCCGCGAGGGCGTCGTGTGGATCGATCGGCTGCTGCCCCGCCACGAGCTGTGCGCGATCCTCACGGCGGCCACGACGTTCGTCTGCCCGTCGGTGTACGAGCCCCTCGGCATCGTCAACCTCGAGGCCATGGCCTGCGGCGCGGCGGTCGTCGGCACAGCGACCGGGGGCATCCCCGAGGTCGTCGTGGACGGCGTCACCGGCCGCCTCGTGCCGATCGAGCAGCTGCAGGACGGCACCGGCACCCCCGTCGACCCGGAGCGTTTCGTCGACGATCTCGCCCGCGTGCTCACCGAAGTGGTGACGGATGCCGCGCGCGCCGCCGAGTACGGCGAGGCCGGACGCCGACGCGCGATCGAGGACTTCAGCTGGGCCGCGATCGCCCAGACCACCGCGGCGCTGTACGCGGAGGTCGCGGGGAAGTAAGGGGCCCTTCCCCAGGCCGGGGTGGCGCGCCGTTGCCGGTGCGCTGAGGCCGTTAGGGTGGAGGCATGCCGCAGGTTCTGGAGTTCTCCGACGTCGTCGTCCGCCGGAACGCCCGGGACATCGTGTCCCACCTCGACTGGACCGTCACCGACGATCAACGCTGGGTGGTGCTGGGCCCGAACGGCGCCGGCAAGACCACGGTCCTGCAGCTGGCCGACACGCTCATCCACCCCACCTCGGGCTCGGTGACGATCCTCGGCGAGCGTCTGGGGCGTACCGACGTGTTCGAGCTGCGCCCGCGCATCGGTTTCGCCTCCTCGGCGATGGCGCGCCGCGTGCCGCCGGAGGAGACGGTGCTCGACGTCGTCCTGACCGCCGCGTACTCGGTGACCGGTCGCTGGCGCGAGCAGTACGACGACATCGACGAGCGCCGCGCGCTGCGCGTCCTCGCGGAGTGGCGCCTCGACCACCTCGCCGACCGCACGTTCGGGACGCTGTCGGACGGCGAGCAGAAGCGGGTGCAGATCGCCCGGGCCGTCATGACCGACCCCGAGCTGCTGCTGCTCGACGAGCCCACCGCGAGCCTCGACCTCGGTGCCCGCGAAGAGCTCCTCGCCCTCCTCTCCGGATACGCGCAGGCCCCGACCACGCCGGCGATGATCATGGTCACGCACCACGTCGAGGAGATCCCCGTCGGGTTCACGCACGTCCTCCTGCTGCGGGACGGGGAGGTCGTGGCATCCGGGCCGCTCTCCGAGGCGCTCACGGCCGAGAATCTGACCGCCACGTTCGGGGTCGAGATCACCCTGAGCCAGGATGCCGGTCGCTACGCGGCCCGCGCCTCCTAACGGCCGCACGACGAGCGTCGTGCGCGGGCCGCAGGCCTGGTAGACTCGTCCTTTGGTGCCTCCGGCGCCGCAGACTTTGACCGTCCTGGCAGAATCCAGGGCACCACTTCTCAAAGGACTTCCCATGAAGACTGACATCCACCCCACGTACAAGGCTGTCGTGTTCCGCGACCTCGGCTCGGGCGAGACCTTCCTCACCCGTTCGACGGTGTCGAGCGACAAGACGATCGAGCTCGACGGTGTCGAGTACCCCGTCATCGACGTGGAGATCTCGTCGGCTTCGCACCCCTTCTACACGGGCAAGCAGCGCATCATGGACTCGGCCGGTCGCGTCGAGAAGTTCAACCAGCGCTTCAAGAACTTCGGCGGCTCGCGCTGAGTCGCAGCGGTTCTCGCCGGAAGCCCTCGTCCCTCGGGACGGGGGCTTCCGTCATTTCACGGGTCGGCTACCAGGCGCGGCCGCGGAGGTCCGCGGTGCCCGGCGGCCAGGCATCCGCGGGGGTGCGCAGCGGCAGGATCAGGAGCGGCGGGCCGGGCTCGACGACCACCGTCGAGCCGTCTCGCGCCACGGAGCGTTCGGGGGCGGAGATCCGGTGCCATCCGCACGCCCGGTAGAACGGGACGACGCTTTCGCGGCATCCGAGGAATCCGAAGTCGATGTCGCCGGCGCCCTTCATCGACACGGCGCAGTCGCCCAGGAGTCGGCGCCCGAGGCCCCGCCCGCGCGCGCGGTCGGCGACGAGGACGCCGCCGACCCCCGCGATGGCGACCTCGGTTCCGCCGACGTCGACCCGGCGGCGCGCCCAGCCGACGTGACCGACGAGGCGAGACCCTTCCCACGCGAGGACGTGGACGTCGTGACCCGCATAGCCGTAGGGCTGTGCCGGATGCCACGGCCCGAACGCGTCGAGGTACTCGTCGTCGAAGAGGGAGCCGAGGGCGACCAGCTCGTCGGGCCCGAGGTCGTCGTGAGGCACCGCCTCGATCCGAAAGGCGGGCGTCACGGGGCGGGGGAAGCGGCGGGTGTCAGTGGCTTGGACGGGTATTCGCGGAGCACCAGCGCCGTGGTGACGGGGCCGAAGCGCGCGAGGGAATCCACCACGCGTTCCAGCCGCGCGGCGTCGACGCAGTGGACGTCGAAGATCAGGCAGTCCTCGCCCGTGACCCGGAGGGTCGAGGTGACGTCGGCCGTCTGAGCCGCCAGGTGCATCGCGGCGCTCAGTTGCGCGTGCGTCGTGCGCAGCCGGATGACGGCACGGATGTTGAGCCCGACCGCGGCGGGATCGACGACGGCGCGGTACCCGGCGATGATCCCGGCTCTCTCCATGCGCAGGATGCGGGCGCTGGCGGCGGGCTGGGACAGGCCGACCCGCCGGCCGATCTCGGCGCCCGTCAACCGCCCGTCCTCTTGCAACAGCGCGAGGATGCGTTGGTCGACGCGGTCGAGTGATTCCATCGTGTTCTCCCTTCGGCGCTTTGCGAACGCTTGCCGGGCGTGCCGGCGGTCGATGGTCTCACCATCATGGTTCACGGGGGCGTTCGCGGAACGTCCGATCGGCGATGGAGTGAGAAGGAGCAGGATGATCGGCTATGTCGTGGTGCCCGGGATCGACGGGTCGGATGACGCGCACTGGCAGTCGCGATGGGAGCAGGCCTGGGGAGAGCGGGCGGTGCGGATCGAGCCGGGCTCGTGGTCGGTGCCCGAGCTCGACGACTGGGTCCAAGCGATCGAGCGCGGCGTGGGTCTCCTCGACCCGCGGGTCGACGACATCGTTCTGGTGGCGCACAGCCTGGGATGCTGGGCCGTCGCGGAATGGCTCGCCACCACCACCCGGCGACCACTCCGTGCTTTCCTCGTCGCACCGCCGGACCCGTCGGGCAGTGCCTTCCGATCGGTCGTGACGGCCAGTTTCCTCGGAGTGTCCGCACGCCCGCTGCCGAGCGCGACCGTCCTGGTCGCCAGCGTCGACGACCCGTTCTGCGACGTCGACGTGGCCCGGGAGCTCGGACGCCGGTGGGGGAGCGCGTTCGAGGCGGTTCCCGCGGGCGGCCACCTCAATTCCGCGAGCGGCCTGGGGGACTGGCCGCGCGGCAAGGAGGCTCTGGCGCGGCTGATCGCGCGGTGAGGGGCGGATGACGCTCCCGCGGGGGAGGTGCCGCAGCGGGGGTGGCGCTTCCGGTGGTGGGCGTTGCGCGTCGGGGGGTGGGCGGCGTGCCTCGGCTGGCGGGCGTCGCGTGTCGCCTGGCGGGCGTCGTGCCTCGCGTGGCGGGCGTCGTGCCTTGCGTGGCAGGCCTCGCGCCTCAGGCGTCCACCGATGCTCCGGAGGTGACGGTGCCGAGCGTGCGGGGGACTCCGAGATCGTCGCGGCGGTCGGCCCACATGCGCTGGTGCTCGCGGGCGGCCGCGACGACCGCGGCATCCAGGTCGGCGATCGCCAGGCCCTCCGGAGGGGTGGACGTCGCGGGGGTGTCGCCGGGGGTCGCGGCGACCACGCCGGTGACGCGGCGGCCGAGCGGGTCGAAGACCGCGGAACCGCCGACGAAGTCGTGGGACCCGCCCGTGAGGCCGCTGAACACGACGTACATGCCGTTGTCGAGCGCGCGGGCGGCGTAGTGGAGGTCGCGGCGGTGTGCGCCGCCCGGGAAGTACGCGCCACTGTTGACGTAGACGTCGGCACCCGCGGCGGCGGCCGCGGCAGCGTGCTCCGGGAAGTTCGCGTCGTAGCAGACCGACAGCGCGAGACGCAGGTCATTCACCACGAACGAGAATCCGCCCTCGCCGGCGGTGAAGACGGCGCGCTCGCTGTCGTAGAGGTGCTGCTTGTCGTACGCCATGACCGGGGGCTCGCCCGGGACGACGATCACGTCGGTCAGCGTGCGGCGGTCGCCGCGGTCGAGGGCGGTGTTGAGGATCGCGACCACTCCGGTGCCGTCGACGGCGCGCTGCACGGGGGCGAGCCACGCGGGAGCGTCGGCGGAGGGGAGGGAGCCGGCGAACGCGGACTCGTCGTATCCGGTGGTGAACGCCTCGGGGAACACGACGACGTCCGCGCCCCGCTCGGCGGCGCGTTCGATCCACGTCGCCGCGCTCGACAGGTTGGCCGCGATGTCGCCGGGCGTCGCCTCGGCTTGGACGGTGGCGATGCGGACGGTCACCGACGAATTCTCGCAGGTACGTCGGCGCTGGTGGGTGCCTCGATGCGGGATCGGATCGCTGGAGCGGGGCGGGTGCCGCAGAGCGGGATTGGAGGGGCGGAGCGGGGTCGGGGCCGCAGTGCCGGATTGGAGCGCCGGAGCGGGCTGAGGGCCGTAGTGCGGGATCGGAGCGCTGAAGCGGGGTCGGGGCCGCAGTGCCGTATTGGGTCAGCGGGCGGGAGGCGGCCCGGTGCTCAGCGGATCAGCCGCACGGTTCGGGGGATCGGCCCGAACGATGACTCCGCGCCGTCGGGCCGGAACCCGTTGCGGCGGTAGAACGCGTGCGCCCGGGGATTGTCGGCGGCGACCCACAGGGACGCGGGCCGGTCACCCAGAGTCGCGTGGAGGAGCGCTTGACCGACGCCCGATCCGTGGGCGCTTTCAAGGACGTAGAGCATCGCGAGTTCCTCGGGGCGGACGGCATCCGATTCCGTCGACGGCGTCGTCGACGCGAACCCGACGATTCCCTCGGGACCTTCGGCGACGATCGTCGACGTTCCGGCCTCGCGCAGAGTGGCCTCCCACACGGCGATGCGACGGTCGACGCTGAACCACGGGTTGGTGTCGGGGTCGTCGACGAACCTCCCGTACGTCTCCCGCCAGGATGCCGCGTGAACGCGGGCGATCGCGGGGGCGTCGGCGGGCCGTGCGGGGCGCAGCGCCCAGGCGCCCGGGGCGTCCGGGGCACGCGAGGCCGGTGAACCGGGCGGCGAGGACTCGGTCGGCACGTCCATGGGGGGAGCGTACCGGGCGCCGCGGAGGCAGTCCGGGATGCGGGCCGTTCTCGGTGCGGGGCGTCCCGCGTGCGGCGGCACGGGACGACGGTCGTCCTGGGTGCGGGGCGCCCCGGCTGCTGGTCGTTCGGGATGCGGCTTCACGGGACGACGAGGTTCCCGCGTGCGGACGCACGAGACGACGAGGTTCCCGCGTGCGGCCGCACGAGACGACTGTCGTCCTGGGCGCGGGGCGCCCCGACTTCGGGTGGTCCTGGATGCCGTTCGTCCTCGCCGCCGGTTGTCCGGGGTGCGGGTCGTTCCCGGTGCGGGTCGTCCGGGTGCCGATCGTCCGGGATGCCGGTCGGACGGTGTGCTCGCCCGCTCGGCGCGGTTCCGGGCTAGAACGGCGGTGGGTCGGGGTCGATGTGCGCGCCGAGCGGGGTCGTCCATGACAGGCCGCCGGTGTCGGGGTCGCGGCCAGCGGCCCAGCGACTTTCGTGGCGGAGGCGATGGTGGTGGCGGCACTCGGGATCGAGGTTGTCGTCGTCGGTCGTGCCGCCCTCGCTCCAGGCATGCAGATGATCGAGGTCGCACTCCCGGGTCGGGCGGGCGCAGCCGGGGAAGGCACACGTCGGCGACGTGAGCCCGAGCCAGCGGCGCAGTGCGGTGGGCGCCCGGTAGGTGGTGCGGTCGAGGGCGACGGGCGCGCCGGTGATCGGGTGGGTGAGCACGCGGATCCACGACGTCGCTTCGCCCGCCAGCCGCCGGGCGGTCTCGAGGTCGATCGGGCCGTATCCGTCGAGGATCGCGGGAGCGTCGTCGACGCCGAGCAGGGTCAGAGCCGGGATGGTGACGACGATGCCCGGACGGGCGGGAGCCGGGCCCGCGCTCGACGCGCGGACCCGCGATCCCCCTGTCGCGGTCTCGAGGTCGGCTGCGGCTTCCGCCGGTCGTGCCTCGGTGAGGAGGTCGGCGAACGCATCGGCGCGAAGTTGAGCGAGCGTGCGCGTTTCGTCGTCGGCGGTCGCGAGGTGTCGCGCGGCGCGGTCGACCCGCGTCATCGCCGCTGCGGCGCGGTCGGCGGGAAGGAAGGCGGTGAGCGTGGCCATGCCGTCGAGCTCGGCCGTCATCCAGACACCCCGGTCGCCGCGGGCGCGATCGTGGCGCGTCGCGAGGGACTCGGCGTGGACACGTTCCCGCAGGGTTCGCGCCGAGGTGGCGAACCGGGCGGGCGCGAGCCTCAGCGCCCGGTCGAGGGCGCCGGTGTCGAACGCGACCCACGAGTCGCGATCCGCCGGGAGAGTGGCGGCCAGCCGCGCGGTCTCGACGGCGTGGCGCTCGGACACACGGCCCCCGGAGAACTCTGCCCACATTCGCGGGCATCGCTCGCGGAGCACGGTCGCGTGCGCAGCGCGCGTGCGCACGGTCTGCTCCGCCAGACGAAGGCGGACCGCCATCTCGGCCACCGCGGCGCGCTCGGCCATGTCGAGGCGATCGCGGCGGACGGCGGCGGCCGTGCGGCCCCGGGGGTCGTGCCACAGGCCGTCGAGAGTCGGGTCGGGACCGACCCACACCGCGGGGTCATCGAGCGCGTCCTGCAGCACGCGGAGGATCAGGTCGTACTCTGCGGCGGCGGCCCTGTGCCGTGCGGTGGACGAGTCCTCGAGGCGGTCGAGGAGCGAGGCCGGTCCGTGCGACGGCTCGCCGTCAGGGGCGGCGCCCAGGGGATCGTCTTCGTCGACCAGCCCGAGCGTGATCGCCCAGGCGGAATCCGCGTCGGAACGCAGGGTGTCCTCGTCGGGCCAGGGCGCCTCGTCACTGCGAACGGTCGCGCTTGACCGATCGGCTGCGGGAGGCGGGAAGTCCATGAACCAACGCTAGCCAGGGCCTCCGACATCGCTCGTGGGAGGTCCCAGCCCGTCATCGACCACCGCCCGTGGCCGGTCGTCGTGGGCCGCCGGTCGCCACCGGCCGCCGGTCACCGTCGGTGGCCGGTCGTCGCGACACTCGCCGCGCGTCAGCGGATCGGCCATGCCCCGTCGAGCGGGGGAGCCGTGGCATCCAGTCGCCCGATCTTCACGAAGTACTCGGTGAGGCTCGCCGCCTGCGCGCGCGCCCACGCGATCTGGCGCGTGTGCAGCTCGTCGAGGGTCGGTGGCAGCCAGGCCGCGTAGCGTTCGGCGAGGGCCAGGGCCAGGCGCCCCGCGGCGACGGCGTCGGCGCACGCCTCGTGAGCCGCCTCGAGCGGCACGGCGTAGTGCGCCGCGACGTGGGTGAGCGTGCGCTTGCCGCGGCGGTAGCGGTCGTAGGTCTTGTCGACGACGAGAGGATCGATCACCGGCGACGGGGCGTCGATCGGCGCGACACCGTGGCGCAGCGCCTCGTGCTTGAGCAGCGAGAAGTCGAACGGCGCGTTGTACGCGACCACCGGGATGCCCGCGTCGAACAGGGCCCGCAGCGCTTCGACGACCTGCGACACGACCTCCGCGGCGGGCGCTCCTTCGGCGCGGGCGTGGGCCGTGGTGACACCGTGGATCGCCGCGGCGCCGGCGGGGATCTCGACGCCGGGGTCGGCGAGCCAGTCGCGCGCGTCGATGATGTGGCCGTCCGCGTCGAGCACGCCCACGTGCGCCGTCACGATCCGGTCGGTGCGGACGTCGACGCCCGTGGTCTCGAGGTCGAACACGCCGACGACGCGCGCCCACTCGGGCGTCTGGAACAGAGGGAGCGGCTCGGCCTGCCACGTGGTCATGCGCTCACAGTAGATCGGGGCTCCGACACGACCGCCGAGGCGCTCCGCGGCTGGGCCGGAGCGAACGCGTGCCGCCTAGACTCGACGGATGCCGAACCCCTACGCCCCGCTCCTGGCCGAGATCCCGGTCGAGCGCGGAACGGCCGACGTGCTCGGCGGGGCGACGGCCTACTGGACCTACGGCGACGCCGCCGATCCGATCACGATCGTCGCCGTGCACGGGTTCCGCGGCGAGCACCACGGACTCGAGCCCGTGGTGGCGCATCTGCCCGGCATCCGGGTCATCTCTCCCGACCTGCCCGGCTTCGGCGAGACGCCCCCGCTCCCCGGGCGCACGCACGACCTCGACGCGTACGCCGCGTGGCTGCGGGCGTTCGTCGAGTCGGTCGCACCGGGCGCGATCGTGCTCGGGCATTCGTTCGGCTCGATCGTGGCTTCCGCGGCCGTGGCGGGCGGGCTCGCCACGCCCCGGCTGATCCTCGTCAACCCGATCGGCGCCCCCGCGCTCGAGGGGCCCCGCGGCGTGCTCACGCGCCTCGCCGTCTTCTACTACCTCGCCGGCGCGCGGCTCCCGCGCGCCCTCGGCGACGCACTGCTGCGCAACGGCATGATCGTGCGGGTGATGAGCAACGCCATGGCCAAGACCCGCGATCCGCACCTGCGCCGGTTCGTGCACGAACAGCACGACGCGTACTTCTCGCGATTCGCCGACCGCGACGTGCTCCACGACGCGTTCGTCACCAGCGTCTCGCACGACGTGCGCGAGTTCGCGCCCCGCATCGCGCAACCGACCCTCCTGATCGCGGCCGAGAAGGACGACATCACCCCCATCGAGGCGGAACGTCACCTCGCCACGCTCTTCCCGGATGCCGAACTGGTCGAGATCCCCGACGTCGGCCACCTGATCCACTACGAGACGCCCGCCGCCGCGGCATCCGCGATCCGAGGGTTCCTGGAGCGCTGAGCCCGCGGATCCGGTCGCGGTGTCAGGCGGGCTGATCCGCCTTACGTCGTCGGTAGGCGTTCACGTTCATGCGGTTGCCGCAGTTGCCGGCGTCGCAGTAGCGCTTCGAGCCGTTCTTCGAGAAGTCGACGTAGACGCCGCTGCAGTCGTCGGCGTCGCACACGCGGACGCGGGCGTACTCGTCGGCGCGGATCACGTCGACGAACGCCATCGCCGCCTCGACGAGCATGCGCTGAGCGAGGGCGTCCGCGGGGTCGGAGGCGTGGATGTGCCAGTCGAAGTCGTCGTGCCGCACCAGCTGGGGCAGCGCCTTCCCGTCGCGGAGCATCGCATTTACCAGCGGCACGGCCTCGTCGCGGTCGACCGTCCACAGTTCGTAGATCCGGGGGCGGATGCCACGGACCGCCGCCAATTCCCGGGCGTCGCGCGTGCGCGAGCCGGTGTAGGCGTGGCGGGTCGCGAAGTCGTCGAGCTGGTCGGGCGACACGAGCGTGTCGACCCCCGTGGTGTCGGTGTGGGGGAGCGTGTTCACGAGCTCGACCGTGGCGCGGAGGACGAGCTCGGTGTCACGAATGAAGACCATGTTGACTCCTGACAGGCGAAGGCTCTACTGTCACGAGTGTAAACGTACTTGACTCATGACAGCGGGCTTTGCATGACTACTTCCTCCGCCACCCTCCCACGTCCGACCCACCGGGCGTCGGGTGCCGTCACCGGACTCGCGATCGCGGTCGCCTCGGCGCTGTCGTTCTCCTCCAGCGGACCCTTCGTCAAACCCCTCCTCGAGGGCGGGTGGTCGCTCGGCGCGGTCCTGCTGGTGCGCATGGGGCTGGCATCCCTGCTGCTTTCCCCCGCGCTCATCCGTGCCGTGCGGCGCCAGCCCGGATTCGTGCGTCGCCACGGCCTGCTCATCCTCGCGTTCGGTCTGACCGCGGTGGCCGGCTGCCAGCTCTTCTACTTCGCGGCGATGCAGCGCATGCCCGTCGCGGTGGCCCTGCTCATCCAGTACATCGCGCCGGTTCTGCTCGTCGCGGCGGTGTGGGTGCGCACCCGCCGGGCGCCCTCGAAGCTCGTCATGATCGGATCGGTCGTGGCGATGGTCGGGCTCGTGCTCGTCGTCGACATCAGCGGCGCCCGGTTCGACCTCCTCGGGACCCTCTTCGCCCTGTGCGCCGCGGCGTGCACGGCCGTGTACTTCGTGATCGCCGCCCGGGCGGGCGACGAGCTCCCACCGCTCGCGCTCGCGGCCGGCGGTCTCGTCGTCGGGACGATCGTCATGGCCGTCCTCGTTGCCACCGGGGTGCTGCCGTTCGCGGCGCCCGCGATCACCGTGTCGATGCTCGGCATGGAGGTGCCCGGCATCATCCCCCTGCTGTGGGTCGGCTGCGTCGCCACGACGCTCGGCTACGCGCTCGGCGTCATCGCCGTTCCGCTCATCGGGTCGCGGGTCGCGTCGTTCGTCGGCCTCAGCGAAGTGCTGTTCGCCCTCGGGTTCGCGTGGCTGCTGCTCGGCGAGACCCCCGCGCTCGTGCAGTTCATCGGGGGAGCGGTGCTCCTCGCCGGCGTCGTGCTCGTGCGGATGGATGCCGGTGACCCGGTGGAACAGCGGACCGAGACCGCGACCATCCCGGTGGTGCCGTCGCCGTAGACGGGATCGGGGCATCGGCCGTAGCCGCGTCGCCCGCGCCCGCCGCGAGCCGCGGGCGGTCGACGGGCCCTACAGCCGTTCGCGCGCCAGGTTCATGAGCGGACCGACGCGGTAGCCGATCACCTCGCCCATGACGAGGGACGTCTCGGTGCGCTCGACACCCTCGATCGCGAGGATGCGCGCGTCGGTGTCGAACAGGTGCTGGGTGTCGCGGCACGCCACGCGCACGAGCAGGTCGACCTGACCGCTGAGGCCGTGCGCCTGCAGCACCTCGGGTACCTGCGCGAGAGCCTCGCGGATCGCCGGCAGCTCCGCCTGGCGGACCGTGACCTGCAGGAACGCCTCGATCGGGAAGCCCAGGGCCTCGGCCGACAGCGTGCGCTCGAACGCCAGGAACACCCCGCCCTTCTCGAGGCGGCTCATGCGCGCCTGGACGGTGTTGCGGGAGAGCCCCAGCTTCTCGGCGAGCGCGACCACGGTGGCCCGCGGATCGTGGGACAGGGCGCGGAGGAGGTCGAGGTCGACCGCGTCGAGCTTGGTCATGCTGCGAAACATTAGCAGGATGCTCGGTCTCCGCAATGCGCACATTGCTGAACCTGCGGCTGAGGTCTTGAGCGGCCTGCCTGCCACGCGTACGGTCGGGCCTGTCGGCGACGCTGCCGGCACCCGGACAGACCCGCTCCCACGAGGATCGCGGGCCGCACCTGGAGGGATGACGATGACGTACACCCAGACCGAGCCGGACCACGGATCGGCCGCTTCCGCCACACCCGCGGACGCCGCCGCCGAGCCCGTCGCCGACATCGACGACGTCGCCCGCGTGCTCGCACCGGACGGCACCCGCGTGGCCGACTCCGCGCTGGACCCCTGGATCGCCGACCTCTCACCGCACGAGCTCCGCGCCCTCCACCGTGACATGGTCCTCACCCGTCGCCTGGACGCCGAGGGCGTCGCACTCCAGCGCCAGGGGCAACTCGCCCTGTGGGCGCCGTGCCGCGGTCAGGAGGCCGTGCAGGTCGGCACCGCCCATGCGCTCGCCGCGGGCGACTTCGTCTTCCCCAGCTACCGCGAGCACGGCGTGCTGCTGGCCCGCGGCGCGCGGCCCGAGGGCTACGTCCTCGCGTGGCGCGGCGAGGAGCACTCCGCGTACGACCACACCACGATCAACGCGGCCCCGCCGCAGATCATCATCGGTGCCCAGACGCTCCACGCGACCGGGTGGGCGATGGGCGCTCAGCGCGACGGCTCGACGGATGTCGCGGTGGCGTACTTCGGCGACGGAGCGACGAGTCAGGGCGATGTGAACGAGGCCATGGTCTTCGCCTCCTCGTTCCGCGCCCCCGTCGTCTTCGTGTGCTCGAACAACCAGTGGGCGATCTCCGAGCCGGTCACCGTCCAGGCGAAGTACCCCATCGCGGGTCGTGCGCCGGGGTTCGGCATTCCCAGCCTCCGGATCGACGGCAACGACGTGCTCGCCTGCGTGGCCGCGATGCGGTGGGCGCTCGACCGCGCGCGCCGCGGAGAGGGCCCCGCCTTCCTCGAGGCCGTCACCTACCGGATGGGTCCGCACACCACTTCGGACGACCCCACCCGCTACCGCACCCCCGACGAGGTGGAGATGTGGGCGCAGCGCGACCCGATCGCGCGTTTCGAGGCGTACCTGTGCGCCGCCGGGGTGCTCGACGACTCCGCTCTGGCGGAGGTCGCCGCGGCGGCGGACAGCCTCGCCGCCGAAGTCCGTGCCGCTTGCATAGATGCGACCACCCGCGCACCGGAGACGGTGTTCGACCACGTCTACGCAGAGCCCCACGCGGCCCTGGCCCAGCAGAAGGCGGACTACGTGCAGTACCTCGCCGGATTCTCCGCAGGGGAGGGCATCGCATGACCGCTCGCACGATGGGTTCGGCGATCAACGCCGGACTCGCCCGCGCCCTCGCGGACGACGACCGTGTCCTGCTCATGGGGGAGGACATCGGCAAGCTCGGCGGGGTCTTCCGCGTGACCGACGGCCTCCAGCAGCGCTTCGGCGCGCAGCGCGTCGTGGACACCCCGCTCGCCGAGGCGGGCATCGTCGGCACCGCCGTCGGCCTCGCCCTGCGCGGCTACCGCCCGGTCGTGGAGATCCAGTTCGACGGCTTCGTGTACCCGGCGTTCGACCAGATCGTCTGCCAGGTCGCCAAGCTCCACTACCGCAGCAGCGGCCGGATCCGGATGCCGATGGTCATCCGCATCCCGTGGGCCGGAGGCGTGGGCGCCGCCGAGCACCACTCCGAATCGCCCGAGGCCTACTTCGCGCACACCGCGGGACTGCGCGTCGTCGCGGCGAGCACCCCGCAGGACGCTTACGTCATGCTGCGCCAGGCCGTGGCATCCGATGATCCCGTCGTGTTCTTCGAGCCCAAGCGCTTGTACCACTCCAAGGGGGAGGTCGACCTCGATGCCGACCTCGCCGACGCCCCACCCCTGCACCTCGCCCGCGTCGCCCGCGAGGGCACCGACGCGACGATCGTCACCTACGGCGCGCTCGTCCGCACGGCGCTGGACGCCGCGCTCGCCGCGGAGGACGAGGGGATCTCGCTCGAGGTCATCGACCTGCGGTCGCTGTCGCCCATGGACTTCACCACCGTCGCCGCGTCGGTGCGCAAGACCGGCCGGGTCGTCGTCGCGCACGAGGCCGCGCGCCAGGCGGGACTCGGCGCCGAGATCGTCGCGAGCATCACCGAACGCTGCTTCCACCACCTCGAGACGCCGCCGCAGCGCGTCACGGGTCACGACATTCCGTATCCGCCATCGAAGCTCGAGAAGCACCACGTGCCCGACCTCGACCGCATCCTGCACGCGGTGGACGCGGTGCTCGAGCGGACCGGAGACCGGGAGGTGGCGCTGTGATCGCGGAGTTCTTGCTTCCCGATCTCGGCGAAGGACTGCCCGAGGCCGAGATCGTGCAGTGGCTCGTCGACGAGGGGGACGAGGTGAGTCTGAACCAGACGATCGCCGAGGTCGAGACGGCCAAGGCGGTCGTGGAGATCCCCTCGCCGTACGCCGGGACCGTGCGGGGGATCCACGCCGCCGCCGGAGACGTCGTGGCGGTGGGTTCGCCCCTGGTGTCCTTCGCGGTGGGAGAGGCGGATGCCGCCCCGACCCCGCCCGGGGTTGCGCCCCGGTCCGCGGAGTCCGCCGCCGACACCCCGGCCGCGGACGACACCGAACCGCGTGTCGCCGACGAACCCCGCACGACGGAACGGGAGTCCGCGCCCGCGGCGACCCCGAACCTCGTCGGCTATGGCGCCGCGCCCGCCTCCGGTGCCCGTCCGCGCCGCCGCCCCCGCGCCGCCGGAACGACCGCCACGGCGGAGATCGAGCACGCGGTGCACCGGTCGGCGCCGCACGACGTCGTGCCCGCGGCGGCGGCGGACTCGGCCCCCGAGCGGCCCCGGTCCACCCCGCCCGTGCGCAAGCTCGCGAAAGACCTCGGCGTCGATCTCGTCCTCGTCGCCGCCGCCTACCCCGGCGACCTGGTGACGCGGGCGCACGTCGAGGAGTTCGCCGCGCGGGCGGAATCCACCGGCGCGACCTCCGTGGCGCCGACCCCCGCGCGTGCCTCCGCCGATCCGTTCTCCCTCGCGTCGACGGTCCCCCCGGCTGAGGCGTCACGGGCGCGGGCATCGTACGCCGACACCGTTCCCCTCGCGTCGACGGTCCCCCCGGCTGTCTCCTCCGACCCGCGGACCACGCGCACGCCGATCCGCGGGGTGCGCAAGCACACCGCCGCCGCCATGGTGCGCAGCGCCTTCACCGCGCCGCACGCCACGACGTTCCTCACGCTCGACGTCACCGCCACGACGGAGCTTCTCGCTTCGCTCAAGACCGATCGGGCCCTCGACGGCCACCGCATCGGAGTCCTCGCGACCGTGGCGAAGGCGGTGTGCCTCGCTCTCGGGCGCACCCCGGCGCTCAACGCCCGTTGGGACGAGGAGGCGGGCGAGATCGTCGAGCACCACTTCGTGAACCTCGGCATCGCGGCAGCGACCGATCGCGGTCTGGTCGTCCCCGTGGTCCGGGATGCCGACGCCCTGCCGCTCGTCGAGCTCGCCGACGCGATCGCCGAGCTCGCCGGCACCGCCCGCGCGGGCCGGACCGCGCCCGCCGACATGACCGGCGGGACGTTCTCGATCACGAACGTCGGCGTCTTCGGCGTGGATGCCGGAACCCCGATCCTCAATCCGGGTGAGGCCGGGATCCTCGCCGTCGGGGCGGTGCGGCGCACCCCGTGGGAGCACCACGGCGAGATCGCGCTGCGGGACGTGCTGACCCTCAGCCTCTCGTTCGACCACCGGCTCGTCGACGGAGCCGAGGCCGCACGCTTCCTCACCGACGTCGCCGGCGTCCTGCGCGAGCCCGGCCGGGCGATGCTCCTGCGGTGACCCGGGCGCGAGAACTCGCGCTCCCTGCCCGCACCCGATTCGAAACGCCGCCTTCGCGGCATCCGTCCCCTCGATCCCCAGGAGGATCCCCGTGAGCATCGACAGCCAGCAGGCCTTCACCGACGACGAGCGCGAGCTCGCCGGGATGGTGCGCGAGTTCGCCGACGAGGTGATCGCGCCGCGCTCCTACGAGGCCGATCGCGCCCATGAGCTGCCGCTCGACATCGTCGCCCAGATGGGGGAGTTGGGGCTGTTCGGGCTGCCGTTCCCCGAGGAGGTCGGCGGCCAGGGCGGCGACTACGCCGCGCTGTGCGTCGCGATCGAGGCGATCGCCCGTGTCGACCAGTCGCTCGCGATCACGCTGGAGGCGGGGGTGGGGCTCGGTGCCATGCCCCTGTACCGGTTCGGCAGCGACGCGCAGAAGGCCGAGTACCTGCCCGATCTCGTCTCCGGGCGCGCCCTCGCCGGGTTCGGCCTGACCGAGGCGGAGGCCGGCAGCGACGCCGGAGCCACGCGCACGACCGCCCGGCTCGACGGCGACGAGTGGGTGATCGACGGGTCGAAGCAGTTCATCACCAACTCCGGCACGGCGATCACGAGCTACGTCGCCGTCACCGCCGTCACCGACCGGGGCGGCGACCGCCCCGAGATCTCGACGATCATCGTCCCGCGGGACACCGCCGGCTTCACCGTCGGCCCCGCGTACGACAAGGTCGGCTGGAACGCCTCCGACACGCATCCGCTCACCTTCGACGCCGTACGCGTCCCCGCGGCGAACCTGCTCGGCGAGCGAGGTCAGGGGTTCAAGAACTTCCTGCGCACCCTCGACGAGGGCCGTGTGGCGATCGCGGCGCTCGCGACGGGAGCGGCCGAGGGATGCCTCGAAGCGGCGGTCGACTACGCCCGCAGCCGCACCGTGTTCGGCGAGCGCCTGTCGACGAAGCAGAACGTGCAGTTCACACTCGCGCGGATGCACGCGCGCGTCCACACCGCGCGTCTGGCCTGGGTGCACGCGGCGCGCCTGTGCGACGCGGGCAAGCCCTTCGCGGTGGACGCGGCCGTGGCGAAGATGACCGCGAGCGACGCGGCCATGGCGAACGCCCGGGACGCGACGCAGATCTTCGGCGGCAACGGCTTCATCAACGAGTACCCCGTCGCGCGGCACTACCGCGACTCGAAGATCCTCGAGATCGGGGAGGGGACGACCGAGGTGCAGCTCCTGGTGATCTCGCGGGCGCTGGGTCTGGCAGGGAGTACCGTTGCCGCATGATCGAGCAGCGGGGCCTGTATCTGGAGGAGTTCGTCGTCGGTGAGCGGTACGGGCATCGCCCCGGACGCACCGTCACCGACGCCGACAACGTCCTGTTCACGACCCTCACGATGAACACGCAGGCCCTCCACCTGGATGCCGCGTACGCGGCGACCCAGCCCTTCGGCAGGCCCCTCGTGAACTCGATGTGGACGCTGTCGACGCTCGTCGGACTCTCGGTGGCGCAGCTGACCCAGGGCACGCTCGTCGCGCAGTTGGGGCTGAGCGACGTGAGCTTCCCCGCGCCCCTGTTCGTCGGCGACACCCTCACCGCCGAGACCGAGGTGGTGTCGGTGCGGCCGTCGGCATCCCGCCCCGGTCAGGGCGTGGTCGTACTCGCGCACACCGGCCGCTCGCAGAACGACGAGGTCGTGGCCACCGCGACCCGCACGGTGCTGGTGTGGTCCCGGGACGCGGCGGGGTGAGGGCCGGGGCTCAGCTCACGACGCCGGCGTAGGCCAGCATCTCCCAGCTCTCGCCGTCCAGACGGAAGACCGTGGCGGAGCAGTTGGGCAGGCGCTCGCCGGCGCGCGGGAACTCCCCGTCGGTGGCGTGCATGATGACCTCGCGGATGAGCGCGCCGTGCGCGACCGCGATGACGTCCACGCCCTCGGGCGTCTCGGCGACGACCTCGGCGATCGCGGCGAGCGCGCGCTCGCGCACGACCGGCCACGCTTCGGCGTTCGGCACCTGGGCGGTGCCCCACGGGCCGAAGGTCGCGTGGAAGGTCGCGGCATCCATGCCCTCGGCGTCGCCGTAGGACCTCTCGCGGAGCCCGGCCAGCCGGCGGCTCACGGTGGTGCCGAGAGCTGCGGCGATGATGTCGGCGGTCTCGGCCGCGCGCGACAGATCGCTCGACACGACGGTCACCTCGTGGCCGGCGTTCTCGGTGGCCAGGATCTCGGCGACGCCCTGGGCCTGGACCCGGCCCGTGTCGTTCAGGGGGATGTCGGTCGACCCCTGGATGCGTCCTCCGAAGTTCCACGCCGTCTCGCCATGTCGCACCAGAGTCAGAATCGTCACGGTCCGAGCCTACCCGCGGGTGTCGGTGCCGTCGCTGCGAGCGCGGGGCCGGGAGCGCTCTCCCCGAGACGGGAGCGGCCGGAGAGCCCGGTGGGCTAGAGGAGCCCGGGCAGGCGTTCGGCGAAGGCGCCGAGCACGTCGCTCGTGCCGGCGTCGATCTTGACCGCGGCCCGCTGATCGGCCCGGGTCGCACCGCGGTTGATGATGACGACGGGGAGGCGGCGTCGCCGGGCGCGCTCGACCAGCCGGATGCCGCTGTTGACCACGAGGGACGACCCGGCCACGATCAGCGCCTGACTCGCGTGCACGAGCTGCTCGGCCTCGCGGAACTTCTCGACGGGGATGTACTCGCCGAAGAACACCACGTCGGGCTTGAGCGTGCCGCCGCACACCGAGCACACCGGCACGACGAAGCCCTCGGCCGAGGCCGGGGTCACATCGCCGTCGGGACCGAGCTCGACGTTCTCGGGCAGTGTGATCCACGGGTTGTCGGCCTCGACGCGCGCCGCGAGATCGCGGCGGTCGAACACCTGACCGCAGTGCAGGCAGCCGACCCGCCGCATCGTGCCGTGCAGCTCGACGACGCGGTGGCTGCCGGCCCGAACGTGCAGACCGTCGACGTTCTGCGTGATGACGCCGTTGGAGACGCCGGCGTTCTCGAGCGCGGCGAGCGCGCGGTGGCCGTCGTTCGGCTCGGCCGCGGCGAACACCTTCCAGCCGAGGTGGCTGCCGACCCAGTAGCGCCGGCGGGCCTCGGCGCTCGCGAGGAACTGCTGCGCCGTCATCGGCGTCCGCGTCGGCGCACCTTTGCCGCGATAGTCGGGGATCCCCGAGTCGGTGGACACCCCGGCGCCGGTGAGGACGGCCACGCGACGACCGGCGAGCACCTCGACGGCTCGATCGATGGATGCCATGGTCTCGGCATCCTTCGTCGTGTCCGTCATGCCCACCTCCGTCGGATCGAGTCTAGGACCGCCCACGGACGCCGTCGCCCGAGGAGGCTGGCAGAGTGGGACGATGCCCGTGATCCCCCTCGACGCCGCCGACGATCCGCGCCTGGCCGACTACCGCGACCTCACCGACGTGTCCTTGCGGCGGGTCTCCGAGCCCGCGGGGGGCCTGTACATCGCGGAGTCCGCGAAGGTGCTGGATCGGGCGCTCCGCGCGGGGCATCGTCCGCGCTCCGTGCTGGTGCAGGAGAAGTTCCTCGACGACGCGCTCGCCCTCGTCGGGGAGGACGCCGAGATCTACGTCGTGCCCGCCGAGGTCGCCGAACAGGTGACGGGATACGCCGTGCACCGCGGGCTCCTGGCATCCATGCACCGGCCGGTCCTGGCATCCGTCGAGGAGGTCGTGAAGGACGCGCGGCTCGTCGTCGTGCTCGAAGACATCGTCGATCACACCAATATCGGAGCGGCGTTCCGTTCGGCAGCGGCCCTCGGGGCGGATGCCGTGCTCGTCACGCCCCGGTGCGCCGACCCGCTGTACCGGCGGAGCGTGCGGGTGAGCATGGGCACGGTGTTCCAGGTGCCGTGGACGCGGCTGCCGGAGTGGCCCCGGGCGAAGCCCCTGCTGCAGGAGGCGGGGCTGCACCTCGCCGCCCTCGCGCTGTCGGAGGACGCGGTGACGCTCGACGCGTTCTCGGCCGCGGGGCACGAGCGCGTCGCTCTGCTGCTCGGGGCCGAGGGCGACGGGTTGAGCCGCGGGGCGCTCGCCGCCGCCGACACGGTCGTGACGATTCCGATGGCCGGGGGAGTGGACTCGCTCAACGTCGCCGCCGCGAGCGCGGTCGCGCTGTGGGAGTTGGGTCGCGCGCTGCGCTGAGTTCAGACCTGCGTCTCGCGGGAGGCGGCGGGGTCCCGGCCCGGGGCGAGGGTGATCACGGGCAGCGGCTCGGGGCGCTTGGGCAGGATGTGGTCGCCCGACGATTCGTGGCGCAGGCGCCGCAGCACCCACGGCACGAGGTACGAGCGTGCCCAGACCAGGTCTTTCTCGCGCGCCGCGCGCCACGTCGTGGGCGTGAGCGCTTCGGGCTGCATGGGCTGGAGGTCGTTGGGGACGTTCAGGGCGCGCAGCACCATGCGAGCGATCTCGTGGTGGCCGAGCGTGTTGTAGTGCAGGCGGTCGTCGTCGAAGAAGCGCATGTCCTGCACCTCTTTCAGGCCCCACTGGTCCGCGACGATGCAGTCGTAGCGGTCGGCGATGGAACGGATGTTCTCGTTGTAGATCGCGACCTTCCCTCGGATGCCGCGGAACACCGGCGTGAACTCGGTGTCGATCCCCGTGAAGACGACGAGCGTCGCGCCCCCGCTGCGCAGCCGCACGACGGCATCCTCGAACTGCTGCGAGACCGCGTCGGGGTCGGTGCCGGGGCGGATGACGTCGTTCCCGCCCGCCGAGAACGTGATGAGGTCGGGCTTGAGCGCGAGCGCCGGCTCGATCTGGTCGGAGACGATCTGGCCGATCAGCTTCCCCCGCACGGCGAGGTTGGCGTACGCGAAGTCGTCGACCTGGGAGGCCAGCACCTCGGCGACACGATCGGCCCAGCCGCGGTGCCCGCCGTCGGGCAGCGGGTCGCCGATCCCCTCGGTGAACGAATCGCCGAGGGCGACGAATCGGCGCCAGGGGTGCGGGCCGGGGTTGTCGAACGGAGACGGGGCGGGCGAGTGCGGATCGAGTGTCATCGAAACCTCCGCTTCCAGGCTAACCCCGGGCTGCGACACGGCAAGGGGTGCGGCGCGGGCCCCTCTCGGCGACGGTGCCGTGCGCTGCGCTGCGCTGCGGTCTGCGCGCCCCCCTGTGCCGATAAACGCGATCGGCGGCGAGAAACAGGACGACGGCACGTTTCTCATCGCCGATCGCGTTTATCGCTGGTGGGGTGGCGGAACCCTCCCCAGGCCGCAACCGCACCCCCACGCCTTCGCCTATCGTGGATGTTCGCGCTCGTGAGGGATGGAGGTTCGATGCTGGAGGAACAGGCTCGCACCCCCGAGGCGTACGACCCGGCCGCGGATGCCGACGAGCACCACTTCGGAAGCTTCGCCGCCGAGCACCTCTCGCCCTCCTTCCCGCAACGCGCACCCTGGGGAACGGCCCAGCGCCTGCGCGCCTGGCAGGCCGAGGCGCTCGATCAGTACTTCGGCTCCGACGGGCCGGACGGCGTCGGCAAGGGCCCGCGGGACTTCCTCGCCGCCGCCACCCCGGGCGCCGGTAAGACGACGTTCGCGCTCCGCCTCGCCTCCGAGCTCATGCGCCGCCGCGTCGTCGACCGCATCGTCGTCGTGGCCCCCACCGAGCACCTCAAGACCCAGTGGGCCGAGGCGGGGGCGCGCGTCGGCATCCGCCTCGACCCGTACTTCTCCAACCGGCACGCCACCCCGTCGCGGCAGTACCACGGCGTCGCGGTCACCTACGCGCAGGTGGCCGTGAAGGCCGATGTGCACCAGCGCCTGACGATGGATGCCAGAACCCTGGTGATCCTCGACGAGGTGCACCACGGCGGAGACGCGCTCAGCTGGGGCGACGCGCTGCGCGAGGCCTACGGCCGAGCCACCCGGCGTCTGCTGCTGTCGGGGACGCCGTTCCGCAGCGACACCGCGCCCATCCCGTTCGTGGAGTACCACCCCAACGACAAGGGCATCCGTCTCTCGCGCACCGACTACGCCTACGGCTACCGGCGCGCACTCGACGACGGGGTCGTGCGCCCCGTCTTCTTCCTCGTCTACGCCGGACAGATGCGTTGGCGCACCAAGGCCGGGGAGGAGATGGAGGCCCAGCTCGGGCAGGACAACACCAAGGACATCACCTCGCAGGCCTGGCGCACCGCGCTCGACCCCAACGGCGACTGGATCCCCGCGGTCCTGCGCTCCGCCGACCGGCGCCTCACCGAAGTGCGCGAGACGGTCCCGGATGCCGGCGGCCTCGTCATCGCGACCGACCAGACCGCCGCGCGGGCCTACGCCACGATCCTCGAGGACATCAGCGGCGAAAAGGTCACCGTCGTCCTCTCCGACGAAGCCGAGGCCTCGGGCCGTATCGAGACGTTCTCGAAGGGCACGAGCCGCTGGATGGTCGCGGTCCGCATGGTGTCCGAGGGCGTCGACGTCCCACGCCTCGCCGTCGGCGTGTACGCCACGAGCGCCTCGACCCCGCTCTTCTTCGCCCAGGCCATCGGCCGCTTCGTCCGTGCCCGGCGGCGCGGTGAGACCGCGAGCGTCTTCCTCCCCAACGTGCCGCAGCTCCTCGCGCTCGCCGGAGAGATGGAGGCTCAGCGCGACCACGCCCTCGACCGCGACAGCGACGCGGACGACCAGTGGAACGCCGAAGAAGACATGATGGATGCCGCCGAGCGCGAGGACAAGGCGTCCGACGCGCTCGAGCAGGAGTTCGAGTACCAGGCCCTCGGCTCGCTGGCCCACTTCGACCGCGTCCTGTTCGACGGGCAGGAGTTCGGTCAGCTCGCCGTCCCCGGCACGGTCGAGGAGGAGGAGTTCCTCGGCATCCCGGGGCTCCTCGAACCCGAACAGGTGCACGAGGTGCTCATGACGCGGGCGTCGCGCCAGTCCCGCCACCGTTCCTCGCGCGAGGCGAAGGAGAAGGCGAGCGGCCAGGAGCCGCCGAGCGTCGACGAGGGCGGACTGCCCCAGCCCCTGCACCGCACGCTGAAAGAGCAGCGGCAGCTCCTCAACAGCCTCGTCGGGCTCTACGCGCGCCAGACCGGCGAGGCGCACGGCCTCGTCCACGCCGAGCTCCGTCGCATCTGCGGCGGACCCGCCGTCTCGCACGCCACCGTCGCGCAGTTGCAGGCGCGCATCGAGGTGCTGCGCAAGCGCGTGCGGTCCTGAGCGCCGCGGATTCGCCCGTCCGAAATGCTGACGCCGAGCCGTCGGCATCCGCGTCTTTCCGGGCTTCGGAAGCCCGAAATGCTGTCAGTATCGGCCGACGCGCCCGGGGGAGGGGATCCCGCGGCCTAACGTGGGGGCCGACCTGAAGGAGAACCGTGACGATCGCCGCCACACCCACCGCCCGCGACCGCCGCCGCTGGGCGCGCTACCTCGTCGACGAGCGCGCCGAGGCCCGCGTGTACCGCGACCTCGCGAGCCGCCGCACCGGCGAGGAGCGCGAGATCCTGCTCGCGCTCGCCGAGGCCGAGGGCCGTCACGAGCAGCACTGGATCGACCTGCTCGGCGACACTCCTCACCGACTTCCCCGCCCGGGCCTGGGCACCACGATGCTCGCCTGGATGGCCCGCCGTTTCGGCTCGATCTTCGTCCTCGCGCTCGCCCAGAACGCCGAGGCGCGCTCGCCGTACGCCGACGAGCCGTACGCGACCGCGCAGATGGCCGCCGACGAGCAGGTGCATCACGAGGTCGTCCGCGGCCTCGCCGCGCGCGGCCGTCGCCGCCTGTCCGGGACGTTCCGCGCCGCCGTGTTCGGCGCGAACGACGGCCTCGTGTCGAACCTCGCCCTCGTGATGGGCGTCGGGGCCACGGGCGTCGCCCCGAGCTTCGTGCTGTTCAGCGGCATCGCCGGCCTCCTCGCCGGCGCCCTGTCCATGGGCGCGGGCGAATTCGTCTCGGTGCGCTCGCAGCGCGAGCTGCTCGAGGCCACCGAGGAGAACGACTACGCCGACGCGGCGCTCCCGCACCTCGACCTGGATGCCAACGAGCTCGCGCTCGTCTACCGCACCCGCGGAATGGATGCCGAGGAGGCCCTCGCCAAGGCGCGCGAGGTGGTCACCGCGGCGCAGGCCGGCACCGCCCCGGCCGCCGCGGCGCCCGGGGAATCGTCGCACGAGGTCGTCGGAAGCGCGTGGGGCGCGGCGATCTCGAGCTTCCTGTTCTTCGCCTCCGGCGCGATCATCCCCGTGCTGCCGTGGATCTTCGGCATGAGCGGTGTCGCGGCGGTCGCCCTCGCGCTCGGTCTCGTCGGCGTCGCCCTGCTCGGCACCGGCGCGATGGTGGGGCTGCTCTCGGGCGCCTCGCCGCTCAAGCGCGGCCTGCGCCAGCTCGCGATCGGTTTCGGCGCCGCCGCGGTGACGTACGTCCTCGGCCTGCTGTTCGGGGTCTCCGCGGCCTGACGCCCCGGCATCCGCTCGCGCCCGACGTTCTGTCGGCCATAAACGCGATCCACGACGAGAAACGCGCTGACAACGCGTTTATGCGCGCGGATCGCGTTTATGACGGATGCCGAGCGGTGCGGGCCCACGGATCGTCCCGGCGGCCGCGGCCTCGCGCGGCACCTCGGGCGCCCTGACGACCCACCCGCCCGACTAGCCGCGGTCCGCGCTCAGCCGCGGCTCGCGCTGAGCCGCGGCTCGCGCTCAGCCGCGGCTCGCGCTGACCCGCGCGGCCTCGCGCACCGCCGACAGGTTCTTCCGGCCCGCGCGCGAACCGGCGAGCTTCGCGGCGATGTGCTGCGCGACCGTCACCGGTTCGTAGAGCGCCGGGGACTCCCGCGTGGCGAAGTGGGGGAGCACCCCGACCACCGCGTCGGCGTTGCCGTCGTGGAAGAAGGCCGCCGACCGGCGCCGCTCGATGGTGCCGTTGATCACGGGAGGCTTGACCCGGTGCAGCGTCGAGAGCCACTTGTCGTTCGTCAGCCGTGCCGCGACGTCGCCGATGTTCACCAGCAGCGCCCCCTCGGCGGGCATCACGTCGTTCCACGACCCGTCCAGCCCCAGCACCTGCAGCCCGGCGACGCGGTCGGCCCACAGCACCGTCACGAGTCCGAAGTCGGTGTGCTCGCCCATTCCGGTCAGCTCGGCGCCCAGCTCGATCGAGCCCGGTGGCAGCGCATAGTTGTTCATCCGCAGCACGTCGATCGAGTGGTCGGTCAGGGCGTCGAACGAGTCGTCGGGCACCCTTAGCGCCGCCGCGAAGACACGGGTCAGCGTCTGCGCCACCCGCCGGGCCTCGTCGTAGTACGCCTCGACCGCGCCGCGGAACGCGGGGGTGACGTCCGGCCACGTGTTCTCGGCGTAGTCCGCGGGGGTCGCCGTCGTGCCGGGGTAGTCGCGCCAGGACGTGCCCACGTTGAACGCCTCGAAGAAGTCGTTCATGCGCGTGACCGGGTCGATGCCGAGGCTGTAGCTCAGCGACTCGCTCTTGGGCGGCGTGTACCCGCGGTTCTCGGCGACCGGGCGGACGTACTGCTTCTTGGCATCCAGGGGCAGGCCGAAGAAGTCGTCGAGCGCCTCCTCGAGATCGGAGATCACCCGGTCGGGTACGCCGTGCCCGACGATCTGCATGAACCCGACGGTGCGGCAGGCGTGATCGACGGCGGCGACGACGGCCGCGCGGGCCGCCTCGGGTCCACGGCCGACCCAGGCGGAGATGTCGATGGTGGGAACGTGGAACCGGTACATGTGGCATCCATCCTTCCGGGATGCCTCGACGCTAGATCCGCGATGTCACGGCGGCGTTTCGTCGGTGTCACGGTTGCGCCGGGTCGGGGTCCGCAGCCCTCCCGCTCCCGCAGACAACGAAGAAGGCCCCGGACGAATCCGGGGCCTTCTTCGTTCTGTGCGCGAGGGGGGACTTGAACCCCCACGCCCTATACGGGCACTAGCACCTCAAGCTAGCGCGTCTACCTATTCCGCCACCCGCGCATTGGGTGTTGGTCGCTTTCGCAACGAAGAACGACATTACCACGCCCGCGCCGTGCCCCCGAACCGCGGCCGCAACCCGGGCGCGTCCCGCTCGTGGCGTGGACGGGGGAGGGTCCGGCATCCGGGTACCGTAGTGCCCATGTCCGAGCACGATGCCGACCCGCCCGAGGTCGCCCGCGTGGCCGCCGACCTGATCCGCTTCGACACCACCAACTTCGGCGGCGGACGGTCGCGCGGCGAGCGCGAGGCCGCCGAGTACGCCGGCGCGTACCTCGAGGACCTCGGTCTCGACGTCGACTACTACGAGCCGATCGCGCGCCGCACGAACCTCTCGACGCGCGTGCCCGGCCGCAACCGCGACAAGCCCGCGCTGATCCTGCACGGCCACCTCGACGTCGTCCCGGCCGTCGCCGAGGACTGGAGCGTCGACCCGTTCGCGGGCGAGATCCGCGACGGCATCCTGTGGGGCCGCGGCGCGGTCGACATGAAGGACATGGATGCCATGATCCTCACCGCCGTGGCCGACGTGCTGCGCGCGGGGGAGCAGCCCGAACGCGACATCATCGTGACGTTCTTCGCCGACGAGGAGAACGGCGGCGTCGAGGGTTCGGCCCTCGTCGTCCGCGACCGCCCCGAGTGGTTCGCGGGTGCCACCGAGGCAATCAGTGAGGTCGGCGGATACTCGATCACGGTCGACGATCGGCGCGCGTACCTGCTGCAGGTGGGCGAGAAGGCCCTGCTGTGGATCAAGCTCGTCGCGCGGGGCCGCGCCGGACACGGCAGCGCCCTGCACCCCGACAACGCCGTGACCGCGGTCGCGGAGGCCGTCGCCGCCCTCGGCCGGACGCGATGGCCCGTCCGCCTGACCGACACCACGACGCAGCTCCTCGCGGGTCTCGCCGAGCTCACCGGCGACGACGCGGGCGACCCCGACCTCCTTGCGCAGCGCGCGGGCGCGGCATCCGGGTTCCTCCGCTCGACGCTTCGGACCACGACGAACCCCACGGGACTCACCGCGGGGTACAAGCACAACGTCATCCCCGACCGTGCCGAAGCCCTCATCGACGTGCGGGTGCTGCCCGGTACCGAGGAGGCGGCGCTCGCCGACATCCGCCGCATCGTCGGCCCCGACATCGAGGTCGAGATCGTCCACCAGGACATCGGCCTGGAGGTGCCGTTCGCCGGCGACCTCGTGGACGCCATGGTGGGGCAGCTGGCCCGCCACGACCCCGGCGTCCCGGTGATCCCGTACCTGATGGGCGGCGGCACCGACAACAAGGCCCTGGCCTCCCTCGGAATCTCCGGTTACGGGTTCGCGCCGTTGCGACTCCCGTCCGATCTCGACTTCACCGGGATGTTCCACGGTGTGGATGAGCGCGTCCCCGTCGACGCGCTCGAGTTCGGTCGTCGAGTTCTCGCCGACCTCATCCGGACGTACTGAAGGAACGCATGCAGAACATCTTCGAGGTCATCATCCTCGGGCTCGTGCAGGGCCTGACCGAGTTCCTCCCCATCTCCTCCAGTGCGCACATCCGCATCGTGGGGGAGTTCCTGCCGTCGCAGACCGACCCGGGGGCGACGTTCACCGCGATCACGCAGCTCGGCACCGAGCTGGCGGTGCTGATCTACTTCCGCAAGAAGATCGGCCGGGTCATCTCCCGCTGGTTCGGGTCGCTCACCGGCCAGGTGCCGCGCAACGACCCCGACGCCCGCATGGGGTGGCTGATCATCATCGGCACCATCCCGATCGGGGTGGCCGGGTTCCTCCTGCAGAGCCTCATCCGCGACAACTTCCGCAGCCTCTGGATCACCGCGGTCGTGCTCATCGTCTTCGGCATCCTGCTCGGTCTCGCCGACCACTACGGCAAGCGTCGACGCGATCTCGACGACCTGACCTACCCGCACGGCCTCGCCTACGGGTTCGCGCAGGCCCTCGCCCTCGTGCCGGGCGTGTCCCGGTCGGGCGCGACCACCACGCTCGGCCGTGCCCTCGGGTACAAGCGCACCGCCGTCGCGGAGTACTCGTTCCTCCTCGCCGTCCCCGCGGTGTTCGTCAGCGGGCTGTACGAGCTCTACAAGAGCTTCGACGAGGGGACCGGGCCGTACAACCTCGGCGAGACCGCCCTGGCCACGGTGATCGCGTTCGTGGTGGGCTTCCTCGTGATCGCCTTCCTGATGCAGTACCTCAAGAAGGGCAGCTTCCTGCCGTTCGTGATCTACCGCATCGTCCTCGGCGTCGTGGTCATCGTGCTGCTCCTCACCGGAGTCGTGCCGGCCGAGTCGACGATCATCTCCGGCTGACCCCGCACGCAGCAGAACGGCGCCGCCCCCTCGGGGAGGGCGCCGTTCTCGCGTTCAGCGGCGGGGCGGGTCGTCGCGGCCCGGCTTGGTCGGGCCGTCGCCGCCACGCCGCAGGTACCGCTCGAACTCCTGCGCGATGGCGTCTCCCGATGCCTCGGGCGAATCCCACGTGTCGCGGGTCTGCTCGAGCTGGTGGATGTAGTCGCGCATCTCGTCGTCGTCCGCGGCGGCGGCGTCGATCGACGCCTCCCACGCGAGGGCTTCGGCGGCCAGCTCGCCGCGGGGAACCGGGATGCCGGACACGGTTTCGAGGCGGTCCAGCAGTGCGAGCGTGGCCTTGGGGGAGGGCGTGTGCCCCGCGACGTAGTGCGGGACGCTGGCCCAGAGGCTCGCCGTGGGGATGCCGGCGCGCTCGGCCGCGTCGCCGAGTGCGCTCAGGATGCCGACGGGCCCCTCGTAGAGGCTCCGTTCGAGTCCGAGCGACTGGCGGACCGCGTCGTTGTCGCTGCCGGCGAAGACCGAGATCGGGCGGGTGTGCGGGACGTCGGACATCATCGAGCCCAGCGCGACGAAGCCCGTGACGTCCTCGCGGAGCGCCACGTCGACGAACTCGGCGGCGAAGGCCTGCCAGGCGCGGGCGGGCTCGACGCCCGTGAGCAGCCAGATCTCCGGGCCGTCGGTGCGCTCGGCGGGGCGGAGGAGCGTCGCCTCGGGCCACGTGAGCGTGCGGCGACCCTCGGCATCCACTCCGACCTGCGGGCGCGTGTACTGGTAGTCGAAGTACAGCTCGGGGTCGACCGAGTGCACCACCTCGTAGTCGCCGCCGGCGCGCAGCATCGACGCCGCGGCCGAGGCCGCCTCTCCGGCGTCGTTCCACCCGTCGAAAGCGGCGACGATGATCCGGCGACCCAGTGCGTCCACGCAACCTCCTCTGCCCCTGCGGGGCTGGATATCCAGGATAGGCGCATGCGCCCGGGGGAGCGCGAGGCGGCCGCCGGGCGCTCGATACGATGGAACGATGACTTCCCCCGCCCCCGCCGCCGTCCTGTGGGACATGGACGGCACCCTGGTCGACACCGAACCTTTCTGGATGGCGGCGGAGACCCCCCTCGTGGAGCGCTTCGGCGGCACCTGGTCGCACGCGCAGGCGCTGGGCATGGTCGGGCTCGCCCTCGAGGACTCCGCCCGCCTGCTGCAGAACGCCGGGGTCCCCTGGGGCGTCGACGAGATCATCGCCCACCTCACCGACGAGGTGCTGCGGCAGCTCGCCGTGGAGGGCGTGCCCTTCCGGCCCGGCGCGCGCGAACTGCTCGCCGACCTCCGCCGTTCGGGCGTGAAGACCGCCCTCGTGACGATGTCGATGCGGCGCATGGCGCTCTCGGTCGTCGACCTGATCGACTTCCCCGCGTTCGACGTCGTCGTCGCCGGTGACGACGTCGAACGGCCCAAGCCCCACCCCGATCCCTACCTCCAGGCGGCCGACGCCCTCGGCGTCTCGATCGTCGACACCGTCGCGATCGAGGACTCGCCCAACGGTCTGCGCTCGGCGATCGCCAGCGGCGCGGTCACCCTCGGCGTTCCGCTCATGGTGCCGCTCGACGGGGTCGGGGCCCACGACCTCTGGCCGACGTTGGAGGGACGCGGTGCCGCGGACCTCGCGACCCTCCACTTCACCCACGCAGCCGCGCCGAACCCGCAGGAGACCCGATGAGCGAGACCCCGCACCTGAGCGGACCCTTCCGGGTCGGCGATCGCGTGCAGCTGACCGGGCCCAAGGGCCGGATGCACACGATCACGCTGCGCGAGAACGGCGAGCTCCACACCCACAATGGCGTCCTCAAGCACGAACTCCTCGTGGGCCAGCCCGACGGCAGCGTCGTCACCAACAGCTCCGGTCACGACTATCTGGCGCTGCGGCCGCTGCTGCGCGACTTCGTGATGTCGATGCCGCGGGGAGCGGCGATCGTCTATCCGAAGGACGCGGCGCAGATCCTGTCGCAGGCCGACATCTTCCCCGGTGCGACGGTCGTGGAGGCGGGCGTCGGTTCGGGCGCGCTGTCGCTGTGGCTGCTGCGTGCCATCGGTCCGAGCGGGCGCCTGGTGTCGTTCGAGCGCCGCGAGGAGTTCGCGGACGTGGCGCGCGCCAACGTCGAGACGTTCCTCGGCGCGACCCCCGCCACGTGGGAGGTCGTCGTCGGCGACCTCGTCGAGAACCTCCCGGATGCCGTCGCCCCGGCATCCGTCGATCGTGTCGTGCTCGACATGCTCGCGCCGTGGGAGTGCATCGACGCCGCGGCCGACGCGCTCACCCCCGGAGGCGTCGTGCTCTGCTACGTCGCCACCGCGACCCAGCTGAGCCGCGTCGCGGAGTACATCCGCGCCACGGGGCTGTTCACCGACCCGGATGCCTCCGAGACCATGGTCCGCGGCTGGCACGTCGAAGGACTCGCGGTCCGCCCCGACCACCGCATGGTCGCGCACACCGGTTTCCTGCTCACCGCCCGCCGTCTCGCCCCGGGCGCCGTCCCGCCCGAGGTCAAGCGCCGCGCATCGAAGTCGAGCTACGGCGACGAGGACGTCGAGCTGTGGACCCCCGGCGCCGTCGGCGACCGCGAGATCACCGACAAGAACCTCCGCAAGCGCGTGCGGGAGGCCCAGAAGGCCGCCGACGGTGTCCGCCACCGCGAAGGCGACCCCGCGGGCGCGACGGAGACACCCGACGCGAACGCCTAAACTGATCCGGTGCGCAGACTCCCCGCCCTCGTCGCCGTGACCGCCCTGGCCGCCATCGGCCTCGTCGGATGCTCGGCATCCCCCGCCGCGTCCTGCTCGGATCCCACCGACAGCGCCATCGGGGCCGCGGTCCAGGCCGACGGCGACTTCGGCACGGCGCCCACGGTCTCCGTGCGTTCCCCCTTCCTTCCCGAGCAGTCCGGCGCGCAGACGCTCATCGCCGGCGACGGCGAGCGCCTCACCGTCGACAACCAGCTCGCCCTGGTCGATGTGACGGTGTTCGACGCGACCACCGGTGAGAAGCTGGTCGCCACCCCGTACAAGTCCGACGTCGCCTCGGCGACGCCCCTGTCGAGGCTCGCGCAGTCGATCCCCGCCATCGCGCCGCTGCTGCACTGCGCGGCGGAGGGCTCCCGCGTGGCGGTGGCGATCCCCGGCTCCGACCTCGGCGCCCAGGGCGCCCAGGCCCTCGGCGTGAACGAGGGCGACGGTGCGGTCTTCGTCTTCGACCTCCGCCGGGTGTTCCTGCCGGCGGCGAACGGCGCCGATCAGTTCAACGCCGATTCGGGCATGCCCTCCGTCGTGCGCGCGCCCGACGGTCAGCCGGGTGTCGTCATCCCCGCCGGCGACGCTCCCACGGAAGCGCGGTCGCAGACCATCAAGAAGGGCTCGGGCGAAGAGGTGACCGCCGACTCGTCGGTCGTGATCCACCTCCAGGGCATCGCGTGGGGGGCCACGACCACGTTCGCCTCCACCTGGGACAACGGCGCACCCGGACAGGCGGCCGTGTCGGCACTGCCGCCCGCGCTCGCCTCCGCGCTCGAGGGCCAGACCGTCGGCTCCCAGGTGCTGGTCGTCGTGCCCGCTGACCAGACGGAGGCCGACCAGCAGGCGTTGCAGGCGCCCGCGGACAAGGCGCTCGTCTACGTCGTGGACATCCTCGGCGTCGTCGGCTGACCGACCACCGCGCCTAGGATGGGCGGGTGTCCGCCACCTCGTCCCGACCCGCTCCGGAGGAGCGTCTGGTCAACCTCGTCGTCGCCCTCATGGCGACCGAACAGGGGCTGACCAAAGAGACGATCCTGTCGTCGGTGGCCGGCTACCGCGAGCAGTGGGAGGCCGGGGCGTCCAAGGACGCGCTCGAGAAGATGTTCGAGCGCGACAAGGAGAATCTGCGCGGACTCGGCGTTCCGATCGAGACGATCGGCGACCGCGCCGACCCCGAAGACCTGCGCGAGGCCCGCTACCGCGTGCCGACCGCCGAGTACGCCCTCCCCGAAGACATCTCCTTCAGCCCGGCCGAGGTCGCGCTGCTCAACATCGCCGGCAGCGTCTGGGGGAGCGAATCGCTCTCCGCCGACGCGCGCAGCGGACTGCGCAAGATCCGCGCGCTCGGCATCCCGGTCGACGAACCGATCATCGGCTACGCGCCGCGCATCCGGGCCCGGGATGCCGCCTTCCCCGCGCTCCAGCGCGCGATCGAGCAGTGCCGCGTCGTCACCTTCAGCTACCTGCGTCCGGGCGACGCGCGGTCGCGGGAGCGTCGCATCCGTCCTCTGGCCCTGCTGGAGTACGAGGCGCGGTGGCACGTCTTCGGGTTCGACCTGACGATGGATGCCGAGCGCACGTTCCTGCTGTCGCGCATCGTCGGCGACGTGACGGTGACGCGCGAACGCTTCGACGAGGTGCTCCGGGTCGGTGCGGGGGAGCGGGCCCTCGCCGGTCTCGAGGAGGTCGCGCGACGACAGCGGGCGCTGCTGGAGGTGCATCCCGGCACCGAGGCCGCGTTGCGGCTGTCGCGTCGCGCCGAGTCCGCGCCGCAGGGCATCGTCGTCCCGTACGTCGATCTCCACGTGTTCGCCGACGAGCTCGCGTCGTACGGGCCCGAGGTCCGCGTCGTGGCACCCGACGACCTCCGCGACCAGGTGATCCGGCGTCTGACCGCGACGCTGGCGCTGCACGGAGGTGCCGCGTGAGTTCCGACCGCGCCCTTCCCGCGCTCGATCGAGCCGCCCTGCTCCTCCAGCTCGTGCCGTACATCGTCGGCAAGGGCGAGGTGTCCATCGCCGAAGCCGCGGCCGACTTCGACGTCACCGCCGACCAGATGCGGGCGATGGTCGAGCGTCTCACCGTCATCGGACTGCCCGGCGAGGGCGGCTACTGGCAGCTCCCGAACGAACTGTTCGACATCGACTGGGATCTGCTCGACCGAGACGACGTCATCTCGATCACGAACACGGTCGGACTCGAGCGGTCGCCGCGGCTCACCGCCCGCGAGGCCGCCGCTCTGCTCGCGGGTCTCCAGCTGACCCGGACGCTCCCCGGCGTCGGTGACAGCGCGCTCGTCACGGGCCTGCTGGCGAAGCTGCGGCGCGGTGCGTCGTCGACCCCGCCCGCGGTGATCGTCGCGCCGGGCCCCGTGGACGGCGTCCGCGACGTGGTCGACCGGGCTCTGCGCCGGCGCGTGGCGGTGTCGTTCACCTACCGCGCCCCGGGGACCGGCCCCACCATCCGTACCGTCGACCCCATCAAGGTGCACATCGCCGGCGGGCAGTGGTACCTGCAGGGATGGTGCCACACGCGCGAGGCGGTGCGGACGTTCCTCCTCGAGCGCGTCTCCGATCCCGAGCTCACCGACATCCCCGCCGTCCACGGCGCCGACCCCGTGCCCGAGCTGTTCGCCCCCTCCGACGACGAGGTCGTCGCGCGTTTCCGGTTCCCGCGTGCGGTGGCGCCTCTGCTGTCGGACTACCTCGAGCGCGCCACCATCGAGGGCGAGGGCGACGTTGCCGTCGCGTCGCTCCGTCTGGCCGACGAGCAGAGCCTGAAGCGCCTCGCCGCCCGTCGTGGCGGCGAGGTCGAGCTGATCGAGCCGACCGGTGCCCGCGCGGCTGCGGCCGCCTGGGCGGCGGCGGGTCTCGCCCAGTACGGCGGCGATGTGTCGCCCGAGGGGTGAACCCTGGGTGCTCTCCGGCCGTCGCCGGGGAGCACGGGCTACACTGAGAGTCACGCCCGAACGAGACTGAGGAGTCCTCATGCTAGGCAATCTGAACGGATGGCACCTGCTGATCGTTCTCGCGGTCATCCTGCTGCTGTTCGGTGCCGCGAAGCTCCCCGCCCTGGCCAAGAGCATGGGCCAGTCGGCTCGCGTCTTCCGGAGCGAGATGAAGGAGATGAAGCGCGACGACGAGGTCGCCGCGCCGTCCCCCGAGGCGCCCCGCGCGACGGACGCCGGCACCGCTTCCTCGGTGGCGCCCGAGAAGCGCGCGCCGAACGACACTTCCGCCTGACACGTGGCAACGGCAGGCCCGCCGCGGATCGACGTCCCGGAAGGACCGCGGCGCGACAAGCGCATGTCGATCGGCGCTCACCTCGTCGAACTTCGCAAGCGGCTGGTGATCGCCGCTCTCGGCCTCGTCATCGGAATGGTGATCGCGTTCATCATCACCGATCCGGTGATCCAACTGATCACCGAGCCGATCCGCGTGATCAACGAACAGCGTGGTGACGCGCAGTCGATGCTGAACTTCCCGACGGTGACGTCGGCGTTCGATCTGCGCATCCGGATCGCGTTCACGATCGGCATCTTCCTGTCCGCGCCGGTGTGGATCTGGCAGATCTGGGCCTTCGTGGTTCCCGGGCTCACGCGCAAAGAGATCCGCTACACGGCGAGCTTCGTCGGTGCGGCCATCCCGCTGTTCTTCGCGGGATGCTGGGTCGGCCTCCTGATCGTCCCCCACGTGATCGAGCTGATGGCCGGCTTCACGCCGGACGGGGCCGCGAACCTGTTCAGCGCCACCGAGTACTACGACTTCGTGTTCAAGCTCATGCTCGTCATCGGTGTCGCCTTCGTCCTGCCGGTGTTCCTCGTCGCGCTCAACGTCGCGGGCGTCCTGACCGGCAAGGCGATCCTCAAGGGGTGGCGCGTCGCCATCATCGTCGCGACGGTCTTCGCCGCCCTGGCGACTCCGGCTGCCGACGTCATCAGCATGGTGATGCTCGCCGGCATCCTGGTCGTGCTCTTCTTCGCCGCCGCGGGGGTATCCCTGCTCTTCGACCGGCGCAAGGCCAAGCGCCTCGACGCGATGGGTCTGCCAGGATCGATCGTGTGAGCGGACTCAGCGCGGCAGATCGATTCGCGCGGGCCTCGGCCCGTGCCCAGCACCCTCTGACCGCCGATTTCGCGGAGTCGCAGCGGTTCGACCTCGATCCTTTCCAGATCGCAGGATGCCAGGCCCTCGAAGACGGTCGGAGCGTGCTGGTCGCGGCCCCCACCGGCGCGGGGAAGACGATCGTCGGCGAGTTCGCCATCCACCTGGCGATGCTCGAGCCCGGCGACAAGGCGTTCTACACGACCCCCATCAAGGCGCTCTCGAACCAGAAGTTCCACGAGCTCCAAGAGGTCTACGGCGACGACGAGGTGGGGCTGCTCACCGGCGACACCAACATCAACGCCTCCGCGCGCATCGTGGTCATGACGACCGAGGTGCTGCGCAACATGCTCTACGCCGATTCCCCGGCGCTGCGCGGACTGCGGTTCGTCGTGATGGACGAGGTGCACTACCTCGCCGACCGCTTCCGCGGAGCGGTGTGGGAAGAGGTCATCATTCACCTGCCGCGATCGGTGAAGCTCGTCTCGCTCTCGGCCACCGTCTCGAACGCCGAGGAGTTCGGCGACTGGCTCGACACCGTTCGCGGCGACACCGAGGTCATCGTGTCCGAGACGCGGCCCGTGCCGCTCGAGCAGCACGTCCTCGTCCGCGGAGATCTGCTGCCGCTCTTCGACGATCGCGCCGGTGTCGCCACCGCACAGGTGAACCAAGAGCTTTTGCGCATCCGCGGCGGTCACGCAGCGACCTACGAGAGCAACCGGCGTGCGCAGGAGTACCGTTCCGCGCGCCACGCCGGCGGGCGGCGTCAACCGCGCGGGGGACAGCGCCCGCTGCGTGCGGCGCAGGCCCCGCGGATGGAGCGGATCGATCGTCCGCAGGTCGTCGACCTGCTGCGTCGGAATCATCTGCTCCCGGCGATCTTCTTCATCTTCAGTCGCGCCGGCTGCGACGCGGCGGTGCAGCAGCTGCGGCGTGCGGATGTGCGGCTGACCACCCCCGAGGAACGTTCCGAGATCCGCCGCGTGGTGGAAGAGCTGACGTTCGCGCTCAAGGACGAGGACCTCGCGGTCCTGCACTTCTGGGAGTGGCGCGAGAACCTCGAGCGGGGTATCGCGGCGCACCACGCCGGACTCCTGCCGGCTTTCAAGGAGGTCGTCGAGGAGCTCTTCCGCCGCAAGCTCGTCAAGGTGGTCTTCGCGACCGAGACGCTCGCGCTCGGCATCAACATGCCCGCCCGCACCGTGGTGCTGGAGAAGCTCGAGAAGTTCAACGGCGAGGCACGCGTCGCCATCACCTCGGGGGAGTACACGCAGCTGACCGGCCGTGCGGGTCGCCGCGGCATCGACGTCGAGGGTCACGCGGTGGTGCAGTGGACCGAGGGGCTCGAACCCCAGTCCGTCGCCGCCCTCGCCTCGCGTCGCACGTATCCGTTGAACTCGAGCTTCCGCCCGACGTACAACATGGCCGTCAACCTCATCGATCGGTTCGGTCGCGCTCGCGCCCGCGAGATCCTCGAGTCCTCGTTCGCGCAGTTCCAGGCCGATCGTTCGGTCGTCGGACTGGCGCGCCAGGTGAAGGAGGCCGAGGAGTCGCTCGCCGGGTACGAGACCGCGATGACCTGCGATCGCGGCGATTTCCGCGAATACTCCACGATCCGCCGCGAGCTGTCCGACCTCGAGAAGATCAACCGCCGCGACGCGACGGCGCCGCGCCGTCTGCGCGACGAGCGGCAGCAGCAGATCCAGTCGTTGCGGCGGCGGATGCAGCGGCATCCCTGTCACTCCTGCCCCGACCGCGAGGCGCACGCCCGCTGGGCCGAGCGGTACTGGAAGCTCAAGCGCTCCACCGACAAGACGCGCCAGCAGATCGACCAGCGCACGGGAACCGTGGCGCGTGTGTTCGACCGCGTCGTCGACGTTCTCACGGCGCTGGAGTACGTCGAGATCGATGACGACGGGGTCACCACGCTCACTCCGGCCGGCCGCACCATGCGCCGCATCTACGGCGAGCGCGATCTGCTCGTGGCGGAGTCGCTCCGGCAGGGGCTCTGGAACGCGCTCGACGCTCCCTCGCTCGCCGCCCTCGCCTGCTGTCTCGTGTACGAGCCGCGTCGCGACGAGGCGGGACCGGGGGAGCGGGGTCTCCCGCGAGGACCCTTCCGCGCGGCCCTGGATGCCACGCAGACGCTGTGGCAGGAGCTCGACGACCTCGAACGCGACCACCGTCTGCCCGGGTCGGAGACGCCCGCGTCGGGGCTCGCCCCCGCGATGCACGGCTGGGCACGCGGGCTGCCGCTGGACAGCGTGCTCACGCTCGCCGACATGGCCGCCGGCGACTTCGTGCGGTGGGCGAAGCAGACGATCGATCTCCTCGACCAGATCTCTCTCGTGGCCGAGCCGAAGCTCGCGAAGACGGCGCGGACCGCGCTGGACTCGGTGCGCCGGGGCATCGTCGCCTACACCTCGGCGTAGCGGCGTCCTCGAGCCCGCACGGGTCGTCCGCACCTCGCCGACGTCGCCCGCCCCGCCGCTTAGGCTGGACGGGTGCCCCTCGCCGACGCGCCGCGACCGATCCTCCGTCTCGCCTTCGCTGCGCCGCTGTCGACGGCCGCGGGTCTGCTGCTGGTCGCCGCATTCCCCGCGCCCGCGCTCTGGCCGGTGGCGTTCCCCGCGGTGGCGATGGCCCTGGTGGCCCTCGCCGGGCGGCGCGTGTGGTCGGCCGTGCTCGTCGGGTTCCTCTTCGGCGCGGCGTTCTTCTCGGTGAACCTCCTCTTCACGGCGCGGTACCTCGGCCCGATCCCGTGGATCGCCCTCTCGGTGCTCGAGTCGCTGCTGACCGCCGCGTTCGCGGTCCCGATCGCTCTGGCGTATCGATGGATGCCGCGGATCGCGCCGGGGTCCTGGGGGCGACTGGTGCTGCTGCCGACGCTGGTCGCGGCGCTGTGGACCCTCAGGGAGCAGATCGTCGGCTCGTGGCCGTACGGCGGCTTCCCGTGGGGGCGCATCGGAGTGTCGCAGGTGAACGGCCCGTTCGCGGAGGTCGCGTCCTGGGTGGGGATGTCGGGGCTCAGCTTCCTCGTGGTCCTCTTCTGCGCGATGGTGATCGAATACGTCCGACGCGCGCGTTTCCGTCGTCCGCTCGCCGCTCTCCCCGCGGCCCTGGTGCTCGTGATCCTGGTGGCGCTGCCGCAGTTCCCGACCGCCGAGGCGGGTTCGATGCGCGTCGGCGCGGTCCAGGGCAACGGCCCGGCGGGTTACTTCGACCAGCGCGAGCGCAACGCGGTGCTGAACGCGCAGCTGTCGGCATCCGCCCCGCTCTTCGGCCAGGACATGGACGTGCTGCTGTGGCCGGAGGGCGGCGTCGACTCGGACCCGACCCGCAACGCGGCGACCGCGGCCGTGCTCGAGGAGTTGTCGCGGCGCGTCGACGCGCCGCTTCTGGTCTCGGCGGTGACCGAGCGCGGGCCGAACCTGTACAACTCGGCGCTGCTGTGGACCGCGGACGGCGGGCCGCAGCAGACCTACGACAAGCGCAACCCCGTCCCGTTCGGCGAATACGTGCCCGACCGGGCGTTCTGGGAGCCGTTCGCTCCGGACCTCATCGGACTCATCGGCCGCGAGTACACGCCGGGTACGGCGAGTCCCGTCTTCGACGTGAACGGGGTCGGTGTCGGACTCGCGATCTGCTTCGACGTGATCTACGACGACGTCGTCTGGGACGGTGCGGATCAGGGCGCCCAGGTGTTCATGTTCCAGACGAACAACGCCGACTTCCGCGGGACCGACGAGAACCTGCAGCAGCTCGCGTTCGCCCGCATGAGGGCCATCGAGACGGGGCGCTCGGTCGTCAACCTCTCGACGGTCGGCACCAGCCAGGTGATCGCCCCCGACGGAGCGACGCTCGACCAGCTCCCCGTGGACGTGGCCGGACACATGCTCACCGATGTGCCGCTGCGGACAGGGCTCACCCCGGCCGTCGTTATCGGCCCGGCGGTCAAGATCGTCCTGGGGTGGGGGAGTCTCCTCGCCCTCGTGGCGTTGGGCGTGGGCGTCATGGTCCGCGGGCGCACGAACAAGACGCCGGCTCCCGAGGGAACCGGCGCCTGAATCCGTGATGCGCGTTAGGCGCTGATCTTCTGATCTCCGCCGCGGCGGGAGCGCAGGAACGCGAGGCGCTCCTCCAGGAGCTCCTCGAGCTCGGGGATCGTGCGACGCTCCAGGAGCATGTCCCAGTGCGTGCGGGGTGCCTTGTCGTCGCTGTGGTCGACGGTGGCGGTGCCTTCGCCGATGCGAAGCAGAGCCTCAGCGCCGCAGGTGCGGCACTCCCACGCCGGGGGCACCTCGGCGTCGGCGGCGAAGGTGAGCACCGTCTCGCGCCCGCAGGTGCTGCAGGCGTAGGTGTGCTGGGCCCGGTCGTGGAAAACGACCCCGTCTTCGCTCTGAAGGCTCTGTGCGCCGAGTCGGATGCCTCGAAGACTGCGATCTGCCATTGTGTGGTCCTCTCGTCGGTCCCCATGTATAACGGCCGCACCTGTGCGCTTTATTCGAACAAGGGGCTCCCTGACGGGATTCACAGAGGATGCTCAGGCCACCGGGGGTTCAGCGTCCGTTCACCACGGCGAGCGCGAGGTCCGCGCGGTCGGTGACGAGCCCGTCGACGCCCAGGTCCAGCAGCCGCTCCATGTCGGCGGGGTCGTTCACGGTCCAGACGTGGACCTCGACGCCGGCGGCGTGCGCGGCACGCACGAGCCCGCGGGTGACGACGCGGATCGGGCCCTGCCGCTCGGGGATCTGGAGCGCGTCGAGGCCGCCGAGCAGCCGCTCGACCCGGCGGCGCAGGCCGAGAGCCTGTGCCGTGACGAGCCGCCCGACGGTGGCCGAGCCGGGGGACGTTGCGGGGGGAAGAGACGCGCCGGCCGTCAAGGCCGCCGCCAGCGCGACGCGGCGCCGATCGTCGGAGAAGCTCGTCACGAGGACGCGCGCGGCGTGCGGGGCGATCAGCCGGCCGACGGGCTCGGCGGCGGCCTCCGCCTTGACGTCGAGGTTGAACCGGACATCGGGGAACGCCTCGAGGGCCTGCGGCAGGGTCACGAGTCCGCCGCGGTCGGCCATGAGCTCTTCGAGTTCGGGCAGGCGGACGTCGGAGATCTTCCGCGGGTCGCCGGCGACGCGGTCCAGATCGTCGTCGTGGAACAGGACCACCACGCCGTCGGCGGTGAGGTGACAGTCGGACTCGACGTACTCGATGCCGGCCGCGTGCGCCGCGGCCACGGCGGCGAAGGAGTTCTCGACGACCCCGAGGGCGGCGTCGTGCGCGGTCACGAGCCCCCGGTGCGCGAGGACGCGCGGCGGCGCGGGAGACAGGTAGGGATGGCGAGTCATGAGCCGGCGGGGGTGGCGCTGCCACGCTCGTCGGCCACGCCCTCGGTGGGGCTCACCGCGGACTCGACGGTCGGGCGGTCCGCGGTCGCCGCCGCATCCGGCTGCCCGGTGGCGCGGGTTCCGAACGCGCCCGAGATGCCCTTGAGCGCCTCGGTGAACTCGCTCGGGATGATCCACAGCTTGCTCGACGCGCTGTCGCTGATCTTCGGCAGCGTCTGGAGGTACTGGTACGCCAGGAGCTTGTCGTCGGGGCGCCCTTCGTGGATCGCCGTGAACACCGCCTGGATGGCTCGCGCCTCGCCCTCCGCGCGGAGCACCGCGGCCTGCTTGTCGCCCTCGGCCTGGAGGATGGCCGCCTGCCGGCGCCCCTCCGCCTCGAGGATCTGCGACTGCTTCGAGCCCTCGGCGGTGAGGATCGCGGCGCGACGATCGCGCTCCGCGCGCATCTGCTTCTCCATGGAGTCCTGGATGGAGACGGGCGGGTCGATGGCCTTCAGCTCGACCCGGCCGACCCGGATACCCCACTTGCCCGTCGCTTCGTCGAGCACCACCCGGAGCTGCCCGTTGATGTTGTCGCGACTGGTGAGGGCCTCTTCCAGGTTCAGGCCGCCCACGACGTTGCGTAGGGTCGTCGTCGTCAGCTGCTCGACGGCGCCGAGGTAGTTGGCGATCTCGTACGTCGCCGCGCGGGCGTCGGTGACCTGGAAGTAGACCACCGTGTCGATCGAGACGACGAGGTTGTCCTCGGTGATCACCGGCTGGGGCGGGAACGACACCACCTGCTCGCGCATGTCGATGAGCGGTCGCACGCGGTCCACGAAGGGCACCACGATGTTCAAGCCCGGCAAGAGGGTCTTGTGGTAGCGACCCAGCCGCTCGACGACCCCGGCGCGGGCCTGCGGGATGATGCGGATCGCCCGGAAGATGGTGACGATCGCCAGGATCGCGACGGCGATCGCGAGCGCCCAGCCGATCGCGGTGGGAAGCAGATTGTCGGCGTTCACGGTGTGGTCTCCTGCCCTCGCGCACGGACGACGGCCGTGGCGCCGTCGATACGCGCGACCTCGATGTGCGCCCCCGGGTGCAGACGCGTGTCACCGTCGCTGCGGGCCGTCCACACGTCGCCGTTCGCGAGCTTGACCTGCCCCGCGACCCGCGAGACGGTCATCAGCACCTCTCCCTCGAGGCCGAGGAGCGCTTCGACGTTCGAGGGGCGCGTGTCCGCGGAGCGCTGCAGGCGCTGGAGCATGCGCGGTCGGAGGAACACCACCAGAGCGATCGTGGCCGTCGCGGCGATGATCACCTGCAGCCACAGCGGCGCGCCCCCGAGGTCGGCGACGAGCCCGACGATGCCGCCCAGCGCCAGCATGAGGAACGTCAGCTCGACGGTGAGCATCTCGATGACGAGGAAGACCAGGATCAACAGCAGCCAGAAGATCCAGGCGAACGTGTCGATGGTGGAGAGAACGTCCATTTCGCACCTCCTGTGCCCGAACGTAGCACGCGCCCACGGGGCCGAGGCCGGATGCCGTGGACCATCCCCGGGACCCCCCTCCTCGGGCTCGCGGCATCCCGGTCGGTAGGCTGGGGTCTTGTCGTGTCCGCCGGCGTCGGCGGTCGGCATCCGATCTCGAACCATCAGGAGTTCCCGTGTCCCAGACCCTCCCGTCCGGCTCCCTGAGCGGCAAGACCGCCCTCGTCACCGGCTCGTCGCGCGGCATCGGCGCCGACACGGTGCGCTACTTCGCCGAGGCCGGCGCGAACGTCGTCATCAACTTCCGCAACAAGGCCCCCCGCGCCGAGAAGCTCGCCGCGCAGCTGCGCGAGCTGGGCGTCGAGGCGCTCGTGGTCGGTGCCGACCTCACCGACCCGGCGTCGGTGCAGGCGATGTTCGACGAGGTCGAGCGGACGTTCGGCGGTCTCGACGTGCTCGTCCTCAATGCCTCGGGCGGCATGGAGTCGGGCATGGCCGAGGACTACGCGTTGAAGCTCAACCGCGACGCGCAGGTCAACGTCCTCGAGTCCGCGCTGCCGATCCTGCGCGAGGGATCGCGCGTCGTGTTCGTCACGAGCCACCAGGCGCACTTCATCCGGACGACGCCGACGATGCCGGAGTACGAGCCCGTGGCGCTGTCCAAGCGTGCCGGCGAAGACGCCCTGCGCGAGCGCATCCCCGCCCTCGAGGAGCGCGGGGTCGGTTTCACGGTCGTCTCGGGCGACATGATCGAGGGCACCATCACCGCGACGCTGCTCGAGCGTGCGAACCCGGGTGCGATCGCCGCGCGCCGCGAAGACGCGGGCAAGCTCTACAACGTCGCCGAGTTCGCCGCCGAGGTGGCGCGTGCCGCCCTCGACCCGGTCCCCGCGGACAACACCCGCCTCGTCGGAGACACGGACTCGTTCGGAGGGGAGTGAGCATGCGCGCCCACGACATCGAGACCCTTGTGTCGGTCGGGCGCCCCGCGCTCGCGTCCGACGGTGCCTTCGCCGTCTACGCCACATCCCGCCCCGACATCGCGGCCGACCGCGCCGTGGGGCAGCTGTGGCGCGTCGACCTGCCCGACGGCACGCCGCGCCGCCTCACGCGCGGTGTCGCGGACGGCGCGCCGCGGCTGTCGCCCGACGACTCCGCGATCGCGTTCCTGCGCGCCGACGCGCGCGGGCGCGCACAGGTCTTCGTCGTCGCGGCCGCGGGCGGCGAGCCCGTGCAGGTCACCGACCAGGCCGGGGGAGTGACCGACCTGTCCTGGTCGCCCGACGGCACGCGGGTGGCGTTCACGGCCCGGATCGTCGAGCCCGGCCGCTACGGAACGGTGGAGGGCCGGGATGCCGTCGCCGAACCGCCGCGGCGGATCACCGGCATCCGCTGGCACGCGAACGGGCACGGCTACCTGGATCGTCCCGCGCACCTGTTCGTCGTGGACGTGCCCGCGACCGACGCCGAGCCGTTCTACGAGCCGGCGCCCGACGTCGTCACCCCCGAGAAGCGGATCGTCGCCGCCACTCCGCGCCAACTCACGGACGGTGCGACGAGCTGGTCGGGTCTGGCGTGGACCGCGGACGGACGCGAACTGCTGAGCATCCCCGATGTGATCGAGGATCGCGTCCCGGACCTACGGTCGCGCGTCGTCGCCGTCTCGGTCGACGGCGCGGGGGAGCGCGAGGTCGTCGGCACCGCGGCGAATCTGTCCGTGGACGAGGTCGCGATCGCCCCGGACGGCGCGGTGTTCCTGCGCGGCAACGACGTCGGGCCCTCGGGCGTGGACTTCGTCGCCCCGGGTATCGCCGTGTGGCTGCTGGAGGACGATGGTCCGCGTGCGCTCACCGACCCCGAGACCATCGACCTCGGCGAGGTCGGCTCGCACCTGTCGTTCGCGGGCGACGACGTGCTCGTGCAGGACCGCACCCGCGGCCGCGTGCGCCTGCTGCGCGTCTCGCGTCAGGCGGACGCCGCCGAGGTCGTCGGCGGCGACGTCGAGGTGACGGGGCACGCGTCCGCCGGCGGGCGCATCGTCGCCGCGGTCGCCGCGCCGACGTCGTTCGGCGAGCTCGTCCTCGTCGAGAACGACACGTGGCGCAGCCTCACCGACCACGGCGGGCCGGCCCGCGAGAAGAACATCGTCGTTCCCGAGGAGCGCGAGATCGCCGGACGCGACGGGTACCCCGTTCACGGCTGGGTCGCCGTCCCCGAGGGCGAGGGGCCGTTCCCCGTGATCCTGCAGATCCACGGCGGTCCCTACGCGTCCTACGGCATCCATCTCTTCGACGAGACGCAGGTGCTCGTGGATGCCGGCTACGCGGTGGTGTACAGCAACCCGCGGGGGAGCGCCGGATACGGCCGTGCCCACGGCCGCTCGATCCGTCAGGCGATGGGCACCCTCGACTACTTCGACGTCATCGACTTCTTCGATGGCGTGGTCGGCTCCGACCCGCGGCTCGACGATGAGCGCGTCGGCATCCAGGGCGGGTCCTACGGCGGGTACATGACGGCGTGGATCATCGCGCACGACCACCGGTTCGCCGGGGCGATCGTGGAGCGCGGATTCCTCGACCCGACGGCGTTCCCCGGCTCGAGCGACATCGGCTCGTTCTTCGGTCAGGAGTACGTCGGCACCGACCCGGCGCGGATCGCGGCGCAGAGCCCGATGGCGGTCGTCGATGAGGTGCGCACGCCCACGCTCGTACTGCACTCGGAGCTCGACTACCGTTGCCCGCTCGAACAGGCGACGCGTTATTACTCGGCGCTGAAGCTCAACGGCGTCGAGGCCGAGATGCTCGTCTTCCCCGGCGAGGATCACGAACTCACCCGCGCCGGTCGTCCGCGTCATCGCGTGCAGCGGTTCGACGCGGTCCTGGAGTGGTGGGCGCGGCACCTCCCCGTCGCCTGAACGAGAACGAGGGGCCTGGATGCCGTGGCATCCGGGCCCCTCGTCGTTCGATGTCTCAGGCGGCCTTGCCGAACTGGATCGCCCGGACGATCTGGAACACACCCAGGACGATGAGCGAGGCGCCGATCAGGATGAAGAGCGTCACCGCGCCCAGCAGCGGCGAGAACAGCAGGACGATTCCGGCGACGATGCTGATGATCGCGAAGAAGATCGTCCAGCCGCGTCCCGAGCCGTGGCCGAGCGTCGTGAGCGAGACGACGCCCTCGATGATCCACAGGATGCCGACGAGCGTCCCGATGAAGACGCCGAACCAGACGGTCGTGGCGGCGAGGTTCGCGAACGAGAAGATGCCCGCGGCGATGAACAGCAGGCCGAGCACGATGTAGCCGATCCGGGCCCAGCCGGCGCGGAAGAAGATGCCGATCCCGATGTTGACCAGACCGGCGATGATGACGTAGACCGCGATGATGGCGACGGCGACCTGGGCGCTGCGCCCGGGCCAGAGCAGGATCAGCAGACCCACGATCAGTGAGATCGCACCGCTGACGGCCAGAGCCGTGCGCACAGCCCGCAGGGCGGGAGTACCGGACGAGGTGGAGGTGGTCATGGCGAGCCTTTCCTGGGTGAACGCTGAAAGCTTCGAGCCCCACCCTAGACCCTGGGGTGAACGTCGTGGGGGAGCGGTCTCAGCCCAGTAACAGGGCGACTCCGAACAGCACCGGGAGACACCCGAGGGTGGAGATGAACACGACGTCGCGCGAGAGGATCTCGCCGACCCCATAGCGCTGTGCGAAGTTGAAGACGTTCTGCGCCGTCGGGAGCGCCGCGAGCGTCACGACGATCAGAACCTGATCGGCCGGCAAACCGAACGCGAGCGCCACGCCCCACGCGATCACCGGCATCGCCACGAGCTTGAGCGTCGACGCGATGATGACGTCGACGCGTCGCCCGGGCTCGGTCAGCACGCGCTGTCCGTACAGCGACATCCCGTACGACATCAACAGGATCGGCACGCACGCCGCGGCGAAGAACGCCAGCGGATCCATGACGATGGGCGGCAGGTGGATGCCGAGCACCGCGACGAGCACGCCGAGCGCGGAGCCGATGAGCATCGGGTTCTTCGCCGTCTGCGCGAGGATCCGCCGCGGGGAGCGGGAGCCGGAGGTCGCGGCATCCAGGATCCCCAGGGCGATCGGCATGAGGACCAGCAGCTGGAACAGGATCACGGGCGCCGAGTACGCCGCGTCGCCGAGCATGTAGAGCGAGATCGGGATGCCGATGTTGTTGCTGTTCACCTGGCCCGCCGACAGCGAGCCGATGACCGTTTCGGCGGTACGTCGGCGCAGCACGAATCTCGACACCAGCGCGTACCCGAGGATGATGATCGCCGCGGTGATCATCGACACGGGGAGAAGCGCGGAGAACAGCGTCTTCACGTCGGCGCGGGCCAGTACGACGAACAGCAGGAACGGTGACAGGACGAAGAACGTCAGACGACTGAGCACCGGGCGGGCGTGCGGCCCGAGCAGGTCGATCCGCGCGATGACGTACCCGACGACGACGGCGAGGGCGATGACGGCGAAGCCGGTGAGGATGCCGCTCACTCGGCGGCTCCCGGGCATGCCCGCGCGCCGCGGGGGCGACGTCGCGATTCCATCGAGCCGAGCCTAACCCGGTCGCGGGACGTCGGCGGACGGCGTGGCGCGTCAGAGCGTGATGCGTGTGCCCGGGCCCAGGTCGATCGTGACGGGCGTGCCGCGGGGAACAGGAGCCGGCACGCGATAGGCGGTGGGACCGAGGTCGGCCGTGCACACCGGCCCACCACTGGTCTCGAGTGTGATCTCGAAAGAGCTGTCGGCGGTTTCGGAGATCTCCCGAGGCTCGGTCGGGCAGGAGGAACTGCCGTACGTGAGAATCAGCCAGGCGTCCTCATCCGGGTCCCAGGCGACCGTCGGCTGAGGGTCGAGGAGGTCGCTGGACGATGCCAGCTCGTCCGGGATGGTGTCAAGTCTCACGGCGCCCAGGCTGTTCGTGCACCCGGCCACACCCGCGACCAGCAGCAGGGCGAGTGACGCGATGCTCAGACGGCGCATGCTCGCATCCTTGCAGCGACGCGTGTTCGTCACGCAGTTTGCGACCGGATCGTTGCGCGGGCTCGTACCAGAGAGACTCTCTCGGAACACGAACACGGGCGATAGCCGATAATGCACATTATGTCAGTTTGGATCGGGAGGACACCGAACACCGTGCGTCGCGCTCCCCAGTCGTAGACTGCGCCTCGACCGGAGGGTTCATTGTCATCGGTACCGCTCAGGCGATGTTCGGCGTCGTGCTCGTGGTCCGCTCGCGCCGAATTCTCGACATGCTTCGTCGGAGGTTCGCGGAAGACGGCGCCGGCCTTCGGCGGTGGATGGTCATCGTGTGGGGGTGCGTGGGGATCCTCATGTCGTGCGCGGTCTTCCTCATCGTCCTCCTGGGCATCTGAGCGCAGGGAGTCCTCGCGGCTACGCTGACCGGATGAGCTCCCCCCGACTCCCCCGCGACCGTCGACGCACCGCGTCTATCGTGCTGTCGGCGATCTCGCTGACGGCTCTGACCCTCATCCTGCTCTGGACCTTCGGTCTGAACGCGACGGTGTCGGGTGCGTCGAGCATGGTGGTGCTCCTCCCCATCGCGGTCTTCTGGTTCTCTTCCGTGATCTGGGGGATCCTCGGCTTCATCGCGCTGGGGCTGGGCGCCACCACGTCACGCCCGACACTCCCCTGCCTCCTCGCCGTGGGAGTCCTCCTCGAGATCGTCGTGGGGTTGCTCCTGATCTCGTGGCTCTGACGCAACGTCGACCACCCATGCCACGACCGACGTGGTGCGCCGCTCGGCCGGCGGGCTCCGCGTTCCCCTCGGGGGCTCGCCCCCCCACACGCGGGTGACGTCGCGCGCGCCGGGCGTCAGCGGATCCACTCGGAGGTCACGCCGATCACGCGCGAGCCGTCGAGATCGCCGAGCGAGAGCCCTGCGAACCGGACCGCGGCCTCGGAGGTCTGCCACCGGAACTTCGGGGTGTCGGTGACGGCGGCTTCGATCACGGTCTTCGCCGCGTCCTCCGCCGCCTGCGCCTGCGCGAACGACGCGGTCGTGCGCTCGATGTACGCGTCGAGCTGCGCCTGGTACGGACCGCCGTCGTAGCGATCCACCGACGCGGTGAACGACGACGCCACGGCCGCGGGCTCGACGATCGCGACGTCGATGCCGAAGGGGGCGACGACCGGGGCGAGCGACTGCATGAGCCCCTCGACGGCGAACTTCGCACCGCAGTAGGCGTCGGCGAACGGCTGCCCCACAGCTCCCCCGACGCTGGTGACGGTCACGATGCGGCCGTACCCGCGCTCGCGCATGCCGGGCAGGACGAGGCGCGTGAGCCGCGCCACGGACAGGTAGTTGGTGTCGAGCTGCGCCTGGAGGTCGGCATCCGAGAGCTGTTCGAGGGTACCGACGGCTCCGCGCCCGGCGTTGTTGACGAGGACGTCGACGACGCCCAGGTCGGCGATGAGGGCCGCCGCGGCGTCGGCGTCGGTGACCTCGAGCGCGCGGACGTCGAGCGTCACCCCGGCCGCGTCGGCGGCGTCGCGCAGGGCGTCGGCGCGGGAGGTGTCGCGGACGGTCGCGACGACGGAGAGGCCGGCCTGCGCGAGGCCGACGGCGGTGTGCAGACCGATGCCGCTGGAGGTACCGGTGACGAGAGCGATGCGGGTCATGGCACGACCCTAGACCCGACCACCGACGTGGCGTCAGGCTGTGTGGCCGCCGATCACGGTGAAGAAGACGCTGAACCACAGGATCATCAGGAGCAGCGTGGCGGCTGAGCCGAGCGCGCCGAGGATCATCGCCCAGCGCGCCAATCCGGTGCCGGTTTCGACGTTGCCGGGGCGAGCGAGTTGGTTCCTGGCCAGGATGCCGAGGACGAGCCCGGCGACCGGGACGACGAAGGCCGCGATGAAGCCGACGAGGGCGAGCGTGTTGGTGCGCGGGGGTGCGGCGGGCGCGGTCATGGGCTGAGCGTAGCGGTCCCGCGGCGTCGCGATGTCACTCCCCCGTGAGGTCGCCGATCAGCGCCTCGACGCGGCCGCGGATGTCGTCGCGGATCCGCCGGACGGCCGTGGCATCCTGTCCGGCCGGATCGTCCAGCTGCCAGTCCTCGTAGCGCTTGCCCGGGAAGATGGGGCACGCGTCGCCGCAACCCATCGTGATGACCACGTCGGACTCGCGGACGGCATCCACCGTGAGGATCTTCGGGGTGTTCCCCGCGATGTCGACCCCCTCCTCTGCCATGACCTCGATCGCGACGGGATTGATGCGGTCTTTCGGCTCGGAGCCCGCCGACAGCACATCGACGCGGTCGCCCGCGAGGTGCTGCAGATAGCCCGCGGCCATCTGGGAACGGCCGGCGTTGTGGACGCACACGAACAGGACGGTGGGACGCGACATGGGTTTCCCTCGGGGGTCAGGCGGCGCGCACGTGCGGCAGCAGGGCGTCGATGCGGTGGGAGATCTCGTCGAAGGCCGACTCGAAGGCGTCGTGGGTGCCGATGCGGACGGGGTCGGGGATCGACCAGTGCAGATCGGTGGATGCCAGCGACTCGCGGGCGCGATCGCACACGGTGATCCGCAGGTCGGCGGGGCGCGTGATGTCGTCGAGCGTTCGGGGGCGGGCGTCCGCCAGGTCGAGTCCGTGCGCGGCGGCGACGGCCACGGCCCCCGGGGCGACGCCCTCGGCGGGCAGGGTTCCGGCGGACGCGACGTCGATCGACGTGTGCGCGCGCCACAGGTGCTCGGCGAGCTGCGACCGGGCGGAGTTCGCGGTGCAGACAAACACGACGCGCGGGACGACGAGTTCGACGTCGCCCGTCTCGGTGCGCATCGCGTCCGTGACGAGACGCACGTAGCTGCGGCGCCCGTCCCCCTCGGATCGGCGACGCTCGATGAGGCCGGCGTTCTCGAGCGCTTTGAGATGGTGTGCCAACAGATTGGATGCCAGCCCGAGCCGCTCCCCCAGCTCGTGCGGCGACAGGTCGCCGAGGGCGAGCGCGTCGACGATCCGCAGGCGCGCGACGTCCGCCAGCGCGGCATGGCGCGCGGCGCGGACGGCGAGCGGCGAAGATTCCATTTGCTCAATGATCGTTGAGGTACTTGTGCGTGTCAACTCGAGGGGCTCGACGGAGTCGTCCTGATCCGAACGCCCGTCGGTGTCATCGGCGGACGGTCCGATAGGTTCGGGCCGTGACGTCGCGTCCGATCGTCGCCACCGCGGTGGCCGTCGTGCTCGACTGACCCGCCGCACCGCTTTTCGGACTGCTCGCGTAACGCGCCCACCTCGACCGGACATCACAGAGCATGGGGAACCTCGACAGCGACGCCGACCTGTGGCGCGACGCGCTCGCGGGAGACGGCGACGCGTTCGGCGCGGTGTTCGATCGGCATCGCGACCGCGTCTTCCGACACTCCTACCGGCTGGTCCCGCACATCGCGGACGCGGAAGACGTCCTGGCGGCGGCATTCCTGGAGCTCTGGCGCCGCCGAGGTGCCGTCCGTCTCGTCGACGGATCCGTCCTCCCCTGGCTGCTGCTGACGGCGACGAACTGTGCGCGGAACCTGACACGCTCGCGTCGCCGCTATCAGTCGGTCCTCGACGCGCTGCCGCGAGACGCCGTGGTCGTGGATCCTCCCGCGGACCCTTTGGACGCCGTGCTGGTTGCGGCCGTGGCGCGCCTCCGGCCCCGCGACGCCCGGCTTCTCGCGCTCGTGGCCCTCGGCGACCTCGAGATCGCCGATGCGGCCGCGCTCGTCGGTCTCACTCCGGGGGCGGCGCGTGTCCGTCTCCACCGCATTCGCGCTGCCCTGCGGCAAGACCTCGGCGCCGACACCCGGACCGGGTATCTCACGGAGACATCATGAACACCCCCGCACTCTCCCCCGCCTTCTCCTCCGCTCTGCGCGCGCACCTGGTCGCCGAGGCTCGCTCCCCCCGTCGTCGACGCCGACGTTGGGGCGTGTGGGCGGCGGGAGCGACCGCGGCCGTCGTCCTCGGCGGAACGTCGGCGGCCGTGGCATCCGGAGTTCTCCCGCTTCCCGGTGCGCCGCAGGACACCGCTCTCGGCGTGGAGCGGTCGGTCGAGGGAGCAGGGACGGGGGCTCTCGACCTCGGTCCGGTACCGGACGGCGCCACGGACGTCGCGCTCACGCTGCAGTGCCGGGACGCGGGCACGTTCGACCTGCCCGGTACCGGGTCGGTCGTCTGCACGGAGCCCGGCGACAGCGCCGCATCGTGGACCGTCGCGCTGGATGCCGTCGACCCGACGAACCTCCGGGTTGTCACCGACGCCCGGGTCCGCTGGTCGCTCGCCGGCCAGTACGTGTCGCGCGAGACGCTTCCGCTCGAGACCAATCCGGACGGCCTGACGTTCGGGTCGATCGTCGCCGGCGAGACCCCCGATCTCGTGGCGGTCATCGCGACGAACGGGCGCGACGGCTACGTGCGGCGGACCGACCTGGAGGACGCGGACGGGACGACGGCCGCGCGGTCGTTCCGCTCCCCCGCCGACGCGCTCGCCTGGCAGGAGGAACGGGGCACGACGTCGATCACGATCCCGGTCTACGCCTCGGACGGGCGGACGGTGCTCGGCGATTTCGTCGTCGGCGGCTCGCGCTGAGGATCAGGACGAGAGCGGTGTCAGCTCCGTCCAGCCCCCGCCGAACTTCGCGGCGCGGCCGTCGCCGGACGACGTCCCGGTCAGGCGGCGCCGCACCCAGGGGGCGACGTGTTCGCGGTAGTAGGCGGTGCCCTTCAGCCGCGGGATGTCGGGGATCTCGGGGAGATGCCACCACTCCGCCGGCGCCGCGAGGCCGACGGACTCCAGCACGCGCGCGGCCACGCGATGGTGTCCGCGGGCGTTCATGTGGAGCCGATCGACGGACCAGAATTCCGGCCCCGCGAGCTCGCGGTCGAACCAGTTGTAGGCCGTGATGACGTCGGGCCGGGAGCGGATCATCTCCTCGACCGCGTGCGACAGGCGGTCGCCGCGACCCTGGACGACCTGCCCGAGCGGAAGCCCCGCCGACGGATTCGCGCCCGAGAGGACGATGAGCTGCACGCCCTCGTCATCGCACCGACGGAGCACGTGCTCGAAGACGTCGACGATCCGGCTGATGCCCGTGCGCGGACGCAGCATGTCGTTGCCTCCGCCGTTGAACGACAGGTGCGTCGGCTTCAGGGCGAGGGCCGGTTCGAGCTGCTGTTCGACGATCGGCTGCACGAGCTTCCCCCGGATCGCGAGGTTCGCGTACTGGATCGGTTCGCCCGTGGCATCCGCCCATCCCTGCGCCGCGAGGTCGGCCCAGCCGCGGACCGTCCCGTCGGGGAGTTCGTCGCCGACGCCTTCGGTGAACGAGTCGCCGATCGCGACGTAGCGCACGGATGCCATCCCGCCAGCCTACGCGCGCGGGAACGCCCCGGACGTCGAACGTGGATGCCAGGGTTTGGGGCGCGATCCGCGCTTTGGGGCGGAGAATTCACGCCCCAAAGCGCGAAATGCGCCCCAAACCCGACGAGCAGGGGGAGCCGAGGCCGGGAGCGCGAGCCGGGTCTCGGGCGTCAGCCCTCGGCCAGCGCCCGCCCGCGCTCCTCACGGAGGAACAGCGCCGCGACCACGGCGACGGCGAAGAACGCCGCGAAGACCACGAACAGCAGCGGGGCGCCCCCGAGGCCGAGCAGCGGCGGCACGCTCAGCGGGGCGACGATCGAGGCGATGCGGCCGACTCCCGCAGCCCACCCCGAGCCCGTGGCCCGGAGGGGCGTGGGATACGTCTCGGGGGTCGCCGCGTAGAGCGCCCCCCAGGCGCCGAGATTGAAGAACGACAGCGCCATCCCGGCGGCGATGACCGCGACCTCGCCGGAAGCCGTTCCGAAGAAGACCGCGGAGACGGCGGAACCGGCGAGGAAGGTCGCCAATGTGGCCCGGCGACCCCAGGCCTCGATGAGCCAGGCCGCGACGGCGTACCCGGGAAGCTGGGCCAGCGTGATGATCAGCGTGAAACCGAACGAGCGGACCAGGTCGTATCCCTGCGACACGAGGATCGTCGGGATCCAGATGAACGCCCCGTAGTACGAGAAGTTCACGCAGAACCACAGGAGCCAGAGCGCTGCCGTCCGCCGCCGCAGCGGCGCGGCCCACAGAGCGCGCACCCGGGCGCGCGGCGCCCGGTGCTCCTCGCCGACCTCCGTGGCGGCGGCGGTGAACGACACCCGACCGGCGGCGGCCTCGAAGTCGCCGACGATGGCCGAGGCCTCGGCATCCCTCCCCCGGCTCGCGAGCCAGCGCGGCGATTCGGGCAGTCCCCACCTCACGAGGAGCGCATAGGCGGCGGGGATCGCGCCGAGGGCGAACGCCCAGCGCCAGCCGTCGGCGGATGCCGGCACCACGAGGTAGCCGATGAGGGCGGCGGCCGTCCACCCGATCGCCCAGAACGCCTCGAGGAAGACGATCACGCGCCCGCGCATGCGCGCGGGGGCGAACTCGCTCACGTACGTGGAGGCGACCGGCAGCTCGGCACCGAGGCCGAGACCGACGACGAAGCGCAACGCGAGCAGCGCCGCCAGACCGCCGACGAGCGCGCTCGCGCCGGTCGCGACGCCGTAGACCAGCAGGGTCAGCGCGAAGACGTGGCGGCGTCCGAACCGGTCCGCGAGCAGGCCGCCGACGCTCGCGCCGATCGCCATGCCCTCGAAGCCGGCCGAGGCGATCCACGACGCCTCCGTCGGAGCCAGCTGCCACTGCGCCGACAACGCGGCGATGACGAACGAGATGAGCCCGACGTCCATGGCATCCAGCGCCCACCCCAGGCCCGACCCGCCGAGCACGCGCGCATGCCGGCGGGTGAACGGGAGGGCGTCGAGGCGGTCCGCGATGCGGGCGACGTCGGTCGAGGTGGTCACCGGATGCCGGCGGTCTCGGTCTCGGCGAGCATCTCGTGCACGAGCGGGAGGACCCGCGTGCCGTAGAGCTCGATGCTCGACAGGAGCCGGTCGTGCGAGATCGAGCCGCTGGCGAACTTCAGCTGGAAGCGGGAATTGCCGAGCGCGCGCACGGTCGCGGCGATCTTGCGGGCGACCGTCTCGGGCGACCCGATGTACATCGCCCCCTCGGGACCGACGTCGTGCTGGAAGCGCAGTCGGTTGTACTCCGGCCAGCCGCGCTCACGGCCGATCGTGTTGTTCAGTTCTGCGACGCCCTCGTACGCCTCCTCCCAGGCCTGCTGGTCGGTTTCGGCGATGTGCCCGGGCGAGTGGACGGAGATCGGCATCTGCGGCTTGCCGAACTCCTCCAGCGACCGACGGTAGAGGTCGGCGAAGGGGCGGAAGCGGGCGGAGGATCCGCCGATGATCGCCAGCACCAGGCCGTATCCGTACCGTGCGGCGCGTACGACGGACTCGGGGGAACCACCGACCCCGACCCAGGCCGTGAGGCCCTTCTCGGTCTTCGGATACACGTCCGCGTCCTGCAGGGCGGCACGGGTCTGGCCCTGCCACGACACCGGCTTCTCGTCGAGGAGCAGCGAGAACAGTTCCAGCTTCTCCTCGAAGAGCTGCTCGTAGTCGCGGAGGTCGTACCCGAAGAGGGGGAACGACTCGATGAACGACCCGCGCCCGAGGATCACCTCGGCCCGGCCGTTCGAGACGGCATCCAGGGTCGCGAACCGCTCGTACACCCGCACCGGGTCGTCGGACGAGAGCACCGTGACGGCGGTGCCGAGGTGGATGTTCGTCGTGCGGGCCGCGGCGGCAGCCAGCACGATCTCGGGGCTGGTGACGGCGAAGTCCTTGCGGTGGTGCTCCCCCACGCCGAAGAACGACAGGCCGACCTGGTCCGCGAGGACCGCCTGGTCCACGACGTTCCGGATGGTCTGGGCGTCGGATTGCAGACTCCCGTCGGGGCCGCGGGAAATGTCTCCGAAGGTGTCGAGACCGAGCTCGAGCTGACGATCGTTCATTGCGTCTCCTTGCATTCGGATGAATGAACTTTATGCCCCCCGGCGGTATTCCCGAGAATCGGGGCGCCTCCGCGCAGAGACGCCCCGATTCCGATCACGCGGATGCCAGAGCCGCGCGCAACGTGTCCAGACCGACGCCGCCGATGCCCAGCGCCTTGGTGTGGAACGCCTTCATCGAGAAATCGGCGCCCTCGCGCTCGCGAGCCTCGTCGCGCACCTGCTCCCAGATGCGCTGCCCCACCTTGTACGACGGGGCCTGGCCCGGCCAGCCGAGGTACCGGTTGACCTCGAACTTCACGAACTCCTCGGGCATGTTGACGTTGCGCAGCATGAACGCGAGCGCGTAGTCGTGGTCCCACACGCCCTCGCCGTCCAGACGCGGCTTGCCGAGGTGGACGCCGATGTCGAGCACCACGCGCGCCGCGCGCATCCGCTGGCCGTCGAGCATGCCCAGGCGGTCGGCGGGGTCGTCGAGGTAACCGAGCTGCTCCATGAGGCGCTCCGCGTACAGCGCCCAGCCTTCGGCGTGACCGCTGGTGCCGGCGAGGAGGCGGCGCCACGAGTTGAGCTGCCCGCGGTTGTACACGGCCTGCGCGATCTGGAGGTGGTGACCCGGGACGCCCTCGTGGTACACGGTGGTCAGCTCGCGCCACGTGTCGAAGCTGTCGACGCCCTCGGGCACGGACCACCACATGCGTCCGGGACGCGAGAAGTCGTCGGTCGGGCCGGTGTAGTAGATGCCGCCCTCCTTCGTGGGGGCGATCATGCACTCGAGGCGACGGATCGGCTCGGCGATGTCGAAGTGGGTGCGACCCAGCTCCTCGACCGCGCGGTCGCTCGTCCGCTGCATCCACTCCTGTAGGGCTGCGGTGCCGTGGAGCTTGCGCGAGTCGTCCTGCTCGAGGAACGCGACGGCCTCTTCGACCGTGGAGCCGGGGAGGATCTCGTTCGCGATGGACTCCTGCTCCGCGACCATGCGCGCGAGCTCTTCCACGCCCCAGTCGTACGTCTCATCGAGGTCGATCGTCGCACCCAGGAACTGCCGCGAGTGCAGCGCGTACAGCTCGCGGCCCACTCCGTCCGTGTCTCCCGCGGCGGGCGCCAGCTCCGACGTCAGGAACGAGGCCAGGGCGTCGTACGCGACGCGGGCGGCACCGGAGTTGTGATCGAGATCGCGTGCCAGCGACGCGGGAAGCTGCCCCTCCTCGGGAGCGGCGTCGCCGACGAACTCCGCGAAGAACCCCGTGTCCGAGGTGTAGCGCGCGATCTGCGTGGCCACCTCCACCACCTGGCGACGTGCGGGCACGACGCCCTTCGAGATGCCCTCGCGGAGCGTCGCGATGTAGCCGTCGATCGCGCCGGGGAGCGCCTTGAGGCGGGTGGAGATCGTCGACCAGTCCTCGACGGTGGCGGTCGGCATGAGGTCGAATGCCTGGCGCAGGTCCTGCGCGGGCGAGGCGATGACGTTCACGTCGCGCAGGTGCGTCTGCGCCGCGTGCAGCTCGAGGTGGAGGTCGAGCTCGCGGCCGAGGTCCATCTTCGTGACCTCGTCGACGGCGTCGACGGGAGTGGCGTTGTCGAGGGCGGCCTTCGTCGCGCGCGCCTGATCGGCCAGCTCGTTCGCGCCCTCGGGACTGTAGTCGCCGAACCGGTCGTTGAACTCGGTGCGTCCGATGTAGGTCGCCAGCGTCGGCAGACGCTCGGCCAGGGTGTCCACCCACGCGTCGGCGATCGTGTCGATCGGCGTGGGAGTGCGTTCTGAATCAGTCATGAGTCGAGCCTAGGGAAGGCCCGGGGGCCTGACCACCCGGGACGACCGAACGCCGCCCCGGGTGCGAGGTCAGTGGCCCGCTTCGTCCCAATCGCCGCCGCGGCCGATCTGCACGTCGAGCGGGACCGACAGGTCGGCGGCGTCGGCCATGCGGGCGCGCACGATCCCCTCGACGGAATCCCACTCCCCCGGCGCGACCTCCACCACGAGTTCGTCGTGGATCTGCAGCAGCACCCGCGAATGCAGCCCCGAGGAGGCCAGCTCGCCGCGGATGCGGAACAGGGCGATCTTCATGATGTCGGCGGCGCTGCCCTGGATGGGGGCGTTCAGCGCCGCGCGCTCCGCGTTCTCGCGCAGCACGCGGTTCATGCTCGTGAGGTCGGGGAACGGACGACGGCGCCCGAAGATCGTCTCGGTGTAGCCGTCCTGACGGGCCTGTTCGACCGAACCCCGCAGGTAGTCGCGCACCGCGCCGAACCGCGCGAAGTACTCGAGCATGAGCTGCTTCGCCTCGGACTGCTCGATGCGCAGCTGCTTCGAGAGGCCGAACGCCGACAGGCCGTAGACCAGGCCGTACGACATCGCCTTGACCTTCGTGCGCATGGCCGGAGTGACCTCCGACGGCTCGACGCCGAAGACGCGCGACCCGACGAACCGGTGCAGGTCTTCGCCGGAGTTGAAGGCCTCGATGAGGCCCGGATCGCCCGAGAGGTGCGCCATGATGCGCATCTCGATCTGCGAGTAGTCGGCGGTCAAAAGCGTCTCGTAGCCGTCGCCGACCTCGAACGCGGCGCGGATGCGACGGCTCTCCTCGGTGCGGATCGGGATGTTCTGCAGGTTCGGGTCGGTGCTCGACAGGCGCCCGGTCTGGCTGCCGGTCTGCACGTACGTGGTGTGGATGCGGCCGTCGGCGCCGATCGCCGCGTCGAGGGCGTCGATGATCTGCTTGAGCTTCGTGGCCTCCCGGTGACGCAGCAGCAGGTCGAGGAACGGGTGGTGGGCGTTCTCCTGCAGGTCCGCGAGGGCTGCGGCATCCGTGGTGTACCCGCTCTTGGTCTTGCGGGTCTTCGGCAGCTGCAGCTCGTCGAACAAGACCTCTTGCAGCTGCTTCGGCGATCCGAGGTTGACCTCGTGTCCGATCGAGGCGTACGCCTGCTGAGCGAGCTCGTCGGCGCGCGCGGCCAGTTCGCCGGAGAAACGCGACAACTTCTCGTGCGACACCGCGACGCCCGCCAGCTCCATGTCGGCCAGCGCGGTGAGTGTCGGCAGCTCGATGTCGTCGAGGACCTCCGCGACACGGTCGGGCAGATCGCCGCGCTGCGCGTCGGAGACCCGGCGCACGTACCACGACAGCTGCCCGGGCGTGGCGCCGTCGGTCTCGGGCACGAGCTGCGTGGGATCGGCCTCGGGAAGCTTCTCGCCGAGGTAGCGGTCGACGAGGTCGGCGAGCGTCTTGTCCGGGAAGCTCGGCCGCACGAGCCAGCCCGCGAGGATCACGTCGTCCACGATCCCCCCGACCTCGACGCCGGAGCGTGCGAGCGCCTTCAGTTGGGGCTTCGCCCCCGCGAAGGCCTTCGGAGCATCGGATGCCAGCCACCCCGCGAGCGCGTCGCGCACGGCGTCCGACCACTCGGCCTCGGCCGCGGCCGTGTCGGTCGCGAGACCGATACGCGTGGGGGCGGCCGCGAGCAGATCGACGGTGACGCCCACAGTGCCGGTGGCGGCGGCGGCCCAGTCCGCGAGACCGGCGCCGTCGAGGACGGCGGCCGTCGGCGCCTGGGCGGTGGGCAGCGCCGGTTCGTCGGCGACGGGGTCGGCGCCGAACGCGTCGAAGACACGCGGCAGCAGCGTGCGGAACTCGAGCCGCGCGAAGATGTCGCGCACCCCCTGGGCGTCGATCGGCTGCACCGCGAGATCGGCGGGAGCCTTCTCGAGCTCGACGTCGCGCAGCAGGCGGTTGAGCGCGCGGTTGCGCTTCACGTCGTCGAGGTGCTCGCGCAGGTTGTTCCCCGCGACGCCGGTGATCTTGTCGGCGTTCTCGAGCAGCGCCTCGAGCGAGCCCCACTGGGTGAGCCACTTCACCGCGGTCTTCTCGCCCACCTTGGGCACGCCCGGGAGGTTGTCGCTCGTCTCGCCCACGAGGGCCGCGATCTCGGGGTACTGCGCCGGCGGCAGGCCGTACTTCTCGATCACGGCGTCGGTGTCGTAGCGCTTCAGCTGGGACACGCCCTGCACGTTCGGGTAGAGCAGGGTGATGTCGTCGTTCACGAGCTGGATCGTGTCGCGGTCGCCGGAGCAGACGAGAACCGAGAACCCGGCCTCGGACGCCTCGGTGGCGAGGGTCGCGAGGATGTCGTCGGCCTCGACCTCTTCCTTGGTCAGGACCGCGACGTTCAGGGCTCGGAGGCAGTCCTGCAGGAGCGGGATCTGTCCCTTGAACTCGGCCGGGGATTCGCTGCGGTTGGCCTTGTACTCGCTGTACTCCTTCGTGCGGAAGGACTGCCGCGACGTGTCGAACGCCACGGCCAGGTGGGTCGGCTTCTCGGCCTTCACGAGATTGACGAACATCGACAGGAAGCCGTAGATGCCGTTGGTGTGCTGGCCGTCCTTCGTGGAGAAGTTGTCGACGGGAAGGGCGTAGAACGCCCGGTACGCCAGCGAGTGGCCGTCGACGACGAGGAGAGTAGGCTTTTCGGCATCCGTCACTCGTCCAGCGTAACGAGAACCACGGACACTCCCCCGGCCCCGGCTCCTCGAAGGCGACGATGACCTCCACGACACCCGACACCACGTCCGGCCTCGACTGGGCGAAGGAGCGCGGAATGGGCGCCCTCGCCGAGAAGATGGGCATCGAATGGGTCGAGTTCTCGGTCGAGCGCAGCGTCGCCACCATGCCCGTCGAGGGCAACACGCAGCCGGTCGGCCTCCTCCACGGCGGTGCGTACGTCGTCCTCGGCGAATCCCTCGGCTCGATGGCTGCGAACCTCTACGCCGGGTCCGGCAAACTTGCGGTCGGAATCGACATCAACGCCACACACACGCGCTCCGCCACCTCCGGCATCGTCACCGGCGTGTGCACGCCCATCCACCTCGGTCGCTCGCTCACCGTGCACGAGATCGCGGTCACGGACGAGCAGGGCCGCCGCTGCTCGACCATCCGGATCACGAACATGATCAAGGACGCCCCGGCCCCGGCCTGAACAGAAGAATGGATGCCACCGGAGTGGCATCCATTCTCGAAGAATCGGGCGATCAGGCCTTCTTGGGGGCCAGCTGCTCGATGATGGCCTTCGCCACGTCCTGCATCGTCAGGCGACGGTCCATCGACGCCTTCTGGATCCACCGGAAGGCCTCGGGCTCGCTCAGCCCCATCTTCTCGTTGAGGAGGCCCTTCGCGCGGTCGACGAGCTTGCGGGTCTCGAAGCGCTCGACCATGTCGGCGACCTCGGCCTCGAGCGTGATGATCTGCTCGTAGCGGGCCAGGGCGATCTCGATCGCGGGCAGCAGGTCGTTCGGCGTGAAGGGCTTCACGACGTACGCGAGCGCGCCGGCCTCGCTCGCCCGCTCGACGAGTTCCTTCTGGCTGAAGGCCGTGAGCAGCACGACCGGGGCGATGTGGTTCTTGCTCAGCTTCTCAGCCGCGCTGATGCCGTCGAGCTGCGGCATCTTGACGTCCATGATGACGAGGTCGGGACGCAGTTCGGTGGCCAGCTGCACGGCGGTCTCACCGTCACCGGCCTCGCCGACGACGTCGAAGCCGTTGTCGCGGAGGATCTCGACGATGTCGAGGCGGATGAGCGACTCGTCTTCCGCCACGACGACACGGCGGGGGGCGGTGGGCGCGCTCACCGGCGCGGCTTCGTGATCTGTCACGGTTCCATCCTAAGACTGTGGCTGCAAGGATCACGCGAACGGTGATCCCGGACTGCGGCGCCGACGAGCACCGCGGGGGAAAAGGATACCTGGTCGACTCCGGACGGGAGTCGGCTCATCCATCGTGCCGGTGGTGGGACTCGAACCCACACGCCCTTGCGGACAGAGCATTTTGAGTGCCCCGCGTCTGCCATTCCGCCACACCGGCAGGTGTTCTGCGTCCCCAACCTACCCGGCGGGAACGACGACGCGCGCCGGCGGAACCGGCGCGCGTCGCCCTGGATCAGTTCTCGCGGTAGACCGGAGCCGCGCCGTGCACGGCGTCACCCACGCGGTGCACGCGCAGGTCGTTGGTCGAACCGACGATTCCGGGAGGGGAACCCGAGATGACCACGACCTTGTCGCCGACCTTGGCCAGGTCGTGGGACAGCAGGTAGTCGTCCACCTGCAGGTACATCTTGTCGGTGTGCGACACGTGCTCGACCAGGGTCGAGCGCACGCCCCACGTGAGCGCGAGGCGACGGCGGATGCCGGGCTCGGGCGTGAACGCGATCATCGGGATCGTGGAGCGCAGACGCGACATGCGGCGCGCCGAGTCTCCCGACTCGGTGAAGACGCAGAGGTACTTCGCGTCGACGAAGTCGGCGACCTCGACGGCGGCGAGCGTGATGGCGCCACCCTGCGTACGCGGCTTGTTGGTGAGGGGCGCGATGCGCTCCAGGCCGTGCTCCTCGGTGGACTGCACGATGCGGGCCATCGTCTCGACCACGACGACGGGGTACGCGCCCACGCTCGTCTCGCCCGAGAGCATGACCGCGTCGGCGCCGTCGAGCACCGCGTTGGCGACGTCGCTGGTCTCGGCGCGGGTGGGCACCGGGTTGGTGATCATCGATTCGAGCATCTGCGTCGCGACGATGACGGGCTTCGCCATGCGGCGCGACAGCTCGACGGCGCGCTTCTGCACGATCGGGACGGCCTCGAGCGGCAGTTCGACGCCGAGGTCGCCGCGGGCGACCATGATGCCGTCGAACGCGTCGATGATCTCTTCGAGGTTGTCGACCGCCTGCGGCTTCTCGATCTTGGCGATGACCGGGATGTACCGACCCTCTTCGCCCATGATCTCGTGCACGCGCTCGATGTCCTTGGCATCCCGCACGAACGACAGCGCGATGAGGTCGGCGCCGGCGCGCAGGCCCCAGCGCAGATCGGCCTCGTCCTTCTCGCTCAGCGCGGGGACGTTCACGGCCACGCCGGGCAGGTTGATGCCCTTGTTGTTGGACACCGGGCCGCCGACGATCACCTTGGTGGTCACCACGGTGCCGTCGGTCTCGACGACCTCGACGCGGACCTTGCCGTCGTCGATGAGGAGGAAGTCGCCCGGCTTGACGTCGTGGGGCAGGCCCTTGAACGTCGTGCCGACGATCTCCTTCGTGCCGAGGATGTCCTCGACGGTGATCTTGAAGATGTCGCCGGGGGCGAGGTCGTGCGGGCCGTTCTCGAACTTGCCGAGGCGGATCTTCGGACCCTGGAGGTCGACGAGGGCCGCGACCGGGCGGCCCGCGTCCTCGGCCGCCTTGCGCACGTTGGCGAAGTTGGCGTCGTGCACGGAGTAGTCTCCGTGGCTCAGGTTCAGTCGGGCGACGTCCACCCCGGCATCGATGATGGCGCGAACCATCTCATACGACGACGTGGCGGGGCCGAGGGTTGCGACGATCTTGGCGCGTCTCATCCGTTTTCAAGCTCCGTGAGGATATTCGGGAAGTGGCCGATCGGCCCTTGCCAGCTTAGGCGGGCAAGAGGCCGATGGCGACATCGGTCGGGCGTACGGGTGCCGGGAGCACCGTCTCGCCCATGAGGAACGTGTCGACCTCGGCGGCCGCGGCACGGCCCTCGGCGATCGCCCACACGATCAGCGACTGTCCGCGCCCGGCGTCACCGGCCACGAACACGCCGGGGGCGGTCGTGGCGTAGGTGGCGTCGCGCTCGACGTTCCCGCGCGAGGTGAACTGCGCACCCAGCTGCTGCTCGAGGTACTCGCGCTCGGGGCCGGTGAAGCCCATCGCGATGAGCACCAGGTCGGCGGGGATCTCACGCTCGGTGCCGCTCTTGGGCACGCGGCGTCCGTCGACGTACTCGGTCTCGGCGACGCGCAGAGCGCGCACCTCGCCCGCCCCGTTGCCGAGGAACTCGACCGTCGAGGCGAGGAACGTGCGCTCCCCGCCCTCTTCGTGGGCGGAGGCCATCTCGAACAGGTTCGGCATCATCGGCCACGGCTGGTCCATCGGACGCTCGGTGGGCGGCTGCTTGCCGATCGCGAGGTTGGTGACGCTGAGCGCCCCCTGACGGTGCGCCGTGCCGATGCAGTCGGCGCCGGTGTCGCCGCCGCCGATCACGACGACGTGCTTGCCGTGCGCGGTGATCTGCTGCGGGACCTGGTCGCCCGCGACGGCCTTGTTGCCCTCGACGAGGTACTCCATCGCGAAGTGCACGCCGTCGAGGTCGCGACCCGGGATCGCCAGGTCACGCGGGACGGTCGAGCCGGTGGCCACCACGACGGCGTCGTAGCGGGCACGGAGGTCGCTCCACGAGATGTCGGTGCCGATCTCGACGCCCGCGCGGAAGCGCGTGCCCTCCGCCTGCATCTGACGCAGGCGCAGCTCGAGATGGCGCTTCTCCATCTTGAAGTCTGGGATGCCGTAGCGCAGGAGTCCGCCGATGCGGTCATCGCGCTCGTACACGGCGACCGTGTGGCCGGCCCGGGTGAGCTGCTGAGCGGCCGCGAGGCCGGCGGGACCCGATCCGACGACGGCGACCGTCTTCCCGGTGAGGCGCTCCGGCGGCTCAGGCTCGACCCAGCCGTTCGAGAACGCCTCGTCGATGATCGAGACCTCGACCTGCTTGATGGTCACCGCGGGCTGGTTGATGCCCAGCACGCACGAGCTCTCGCACGGCGCGGGGCAGAGGCGCCCCGTGAACTCCGGGAAGTTGTTCGTCGCGTGCAGGCGCTCGATCGCCGAGCGGCCCTCGCCGCGCCACGTGAGGTCGTTCCACTCCGGGATGAGGTTCCCGAGCGGGCAGCCCTGGTGACAGAACGGGATGCCGCAGTCCATGCAGCGCCCGGCCTGGCGGCGCACGACGGCCGGGTCACCCGGCTCGTACACCTCTTTCCAGTCCATGATCCGCACGGGGACGGGACGACGCGGCGGAAGCTCCCGCTGCGTGGTCTTCAGAAAGCCCTTCGGGTCAGCCACCCGTCACCTCCAGAATGCGCGTCCAGACGACGTCGCCGTCGGGGTCGAGCCCCTCGGCGACAGCCTCCTGGCGGGTCTGCAGAACAGCGGCGTAGTCGCGCGGCAGCACCCGGACGAAGTTCCCCACCTCGGCGTCGAAGTCCGCGAGCAGACGACGGGCCAGCGTGGAGTCGGTCTCGGCGACGTGCTTCTCGAGCAGGTCGCGCAGGATCTCGGCATCCCCCGATCCGAGGGGACCGAGTTCGAGCTCACCGGATGCCACGGCCTCACGGTTCACCAGGTCGGTGTCGAGCTTGTAGACGTACGCCTGCCCGCCGGACATGCCGGCACCGAGGTTGCGGCCGGTCGCACCGAGGATCACGGCGAGACCACCGGTCATGTACTCCAGCGCGTGGTCGCCCACGCCCTCGACGACCGCGGTCGCACCGGAGTTGCGGACGAGGAACCGCTCCCCCACGACGCCGTTGAGGAACATCTGTCCTTGCGTGGCGCCGTACCCGATGACGTTTCCGGCGATGACGTTCTCGGACGCGTCGAACGTCGAGCCGCGCGGCGGACGCACGACGATCTTACCCCCGGAGAGACCCTTGCCGACGTAGTCGTTCGAGTCGCCCTCGAGGCGCAGCGTGATGCCCGAGGGCATGAACGCGCCGAAGGACTGCCCCGCGGACCCGGTCAGGCGGACGTCGATCGCGCCGTCGGTGAGACCGTGCTCGCCGTGCGCCTTGGTGACGTGGTGGCCGAGCATCGTCCCGACCGCGCGCGCGGTGTTGCGCACCGGCAGCTCGATCGTGATCCGACCGCCGTGTGCGACGACATCCTGCGCGCGCTCGATGAGCTGAACGTCGAAGTGCTCCTCGAGCTCGTGGTTCTGGTTGCGGCCGTGGCGACGCGGCTCGTCCTCGGCGAAGCGCGGGCCCTCGAGGATCGGGGCGAGGTTGAGACCCCGCGCCTTCCAGTGCTCCACGGCGCCGTTGACGTCGAGGAGTTCGGTGCGGCCGACGATCTCGTCGATCGAGCGGTAGCCGAGGGCGGCGAGGTACTCGCGCACCTCCTGCGCGATGAACTCCATGAAGTTCACGACGTACTCGGCCTTGCCGTTGAAGCGCTGGCGCAGGACCGGGTTCTGCGTCGCCACGCCCACGGGGCAGGTGTCGAGGTGGCACACGCGCATCATGATGCAGCCGGAGACGACGAGCGGCGCGGTCGCGAAACCGAACTCCTCGGCGCCCAGGAGTGCGCCAATGATCACGTCGCGACCGGTCTTCATCTGACCGTCGACCTGAACGACGACGCGGTCGCGCATGCCGTTGAGCATGAGCGTCTGCTGCGTCTCGGCCAGGCCCAGCTCCCACGGCGTGCCCGCGTGCTTGAGCGAGTTCATCGGGCTCGCACCCGTGCCGCCGTCCTGCCCGGAGACGAGGATGACGTCGCTCAGCGCCTTCGCCACACCCGCCGCGACCGCGCCGATGCCCGACTGGCTCACGAGCTTGGTGTGGATGCGAGCGGACGGGTTCGCGCGCTTCAGGTCGAAGATCAGCTGCTTGAGGTCTTCGATCGAGTAGATGTCGTGGTGCGGCGGCGGGGAGATGAGTCCGACGCCGGCCGTCGCGTGACGGGTGCGCGCGACCCACGGGTACACCTTGGTCGGCGGCAGCTGACCGCCCTCGCCGGGCTTGGCGCCCTGGGCGAGCTTGATCTGGATGTCGTCCGCCTCGGTGAGGTACAGGCTCGTGACACCGAATCGACCGGATGCCACCTGCTTGATGGCGCTGCGACGCTCGGGGTCGAGCAGACGATCGACGTCTTCGCCGCCCTCGCCGGTGTTCGACTTGCCGCCGATGCGGTTCATCGCGATGGCCAGGGTCTCGTGCGCCTCCTGGGAGATCGAGCCGTAGCTCATCGCTCCGGTCGAGAAGCGCTTCACGATCGACGACACCGACTCGACCTCGTCGATCGGCACGGGCGGCCGCTGGCCGGTGCGCAGCGAGAACAGGCCGCGCAGCGTCTTGAGCTCGTGGGCCTGGTCGTCGATGAGCTTGGTGTACTCGCGGAAGATGTCGTACCGGCGCTCGCGCGTGGCGTGCTGCAGACGGAACACCGTGTCCGGGTTGAACAGGTGCGGTGCGCCGTCGCGGCGCCACTGGTACTCGCCGCCGGTCCACAGACGTTCGTGGGCGCGGGCTGCGGCATCCTCGGGGTAGGCGTACTCGTGGCGCGCGGCGTTCTCGGCCGCGATGACGTCGAGTCCCACGCCGCCGAGCTTGGTCTCGGTGCCGGTGAAGTAGGCATCCACGAATTCGCGCGAGAGGCCGACGGCCTCGAACACCTGGGCGCCCGCGTACGACGACACGGTCGAGATGCCCATCTTCGACATGATCTTCAGAACGCCCTTGCCGAGCGCGTAGATCAGGTTCTTGACGGCCTTCTCGGGCGTGACGCCCGTGATGAAACCGGCGCGCACGAGGTATTCGACGGTCTCCATGGCCAGGTACGGGTTCACCGCCGAGGCGCCGTACCCGATCAGGGTCGCGATGTGGTGCACCTCGCGCACGTCACCGGCCTCGACCACGAGACCGACCTTCATGCGGGTCTCTTTGCGGATGAGGTGGTGGTGGACCGCGGCGAGCATGAGCAGCGACGGGATCGGCGCGAGGTCCTTGTTCGAGTCGCGGTCGCTGAGCACGATGAACTCGGCGCCGTCCTCGATCGCGTGGTCGACCTCGGAGCACATCTGCGCGATGCGCTTCTGCATGCCCTTGTGGCCGGCCTCGACGCGGTACAGGCCGCGGATCGTCACCGACGAACGTCCCGGCAGGGCGGTGTCGATGTGCTGGATCTTGGCGAGTTCGTCGTTGTCGATCACGGGGAAGTCGAGCGTCACGGTCCGCGTGTGCTCCGGACCCCAGTCGAGGAGGTTCCGCTCGGGTCCGAGACCCAGCGACAGCGACGTGACCACTTCTTCGCGGATCGAGTCCAGCGGCGGGTTCGTGACCTGTGCGAACTGCTGCGTGAAGTAGTCGAACAGCAGCCGCGGACGGTCGCTGAGCACCGCGACGGGGGCATCGCTGCCCATCGCACCGAGCGGCTCGGTGCCGTTCTGACCCATGGGGGTCAGCAGCAGGCGCACCTCTTCCTCGGTGTAACCGAAGGTGCGCTGACGACGCGTGATCGAGGCGATGGGGTGCACGATGTGCTCGCGCTCCGGGAGCTCGGACAGGCGCACGCGGCCGGCATCCAGCCACTCCTGCCACGGCTCGAGCGTCGCGAGCTGCTGCTTGATCTCCTCGTCCTCGACGATGCGGCGCTCCGCCGTGTCGACGAGGAACATGCGACCGGGCCGCAGGCGGCCGCGGCGCTTGATCCGCTCGGGCGCGAAGTCGAGCACGCCGGTCTCGGAACCGATCACCACGAGGCCGTCGGTCGTCTCGGTCCAGCGGCCGGGGCGCAGTCCGTTGCGGTCGAGCGTCGCACCGACGAGCGTGCCGTCGGTGAAGATGAGCGCGGCCGGACCGTCCCACGGCTCCATCTGCATCGAGTGGTAGTCGTAGAAGGCGCGCAGATCGGGGTCGATCGTGGCCTGCTTCTCGTACGCCTCGGGCACCATCATCATGATGGCGTGCGGCAGGCTGCGACCGGTGAGGGTCAGGAGCTCGAGAACCTCGTCGAAGGATGCCGAGTCGCTCGCGCCGTCGGTGCAGATGGGCAGCAGCGGGCGCACGTCGCCGATCAGCTCGGACTCCAGCTGCGACTGCCGCGCGCGCATCCAGTTGCGGTTGCCCTTGACCGTGTTGATCTCGCCGTTGTGCGCGAGCATCCGCAGCGGCTGCGCCAGCGGCCACGACGGGAACGTGTTCGTCGAGTAGCGGGAGTGCACGACGGCGAGCTCGGAGGCGAAGCGCTCGTCCTGCAGGTCGGGGTAGAACGGCTCGAGCTGCAGCGTCGTGACCATGCCCTTGTACCCGAGCGTGCGGCTGGACAGCGACACGAAGTACGCGTCGAGCTCGTGACGCGCGCGCTTGCGCAGCCGGTAGACGCGGCGGTCGAGCTCGATGCCTGACAGCGCGGCCTGATCGCCGACCGCCGGGTGCGACACGAACAGCTGCTCGAACGCGGGGCGCGCCTCGAAGGCGAGCTTGCCGAGGTTCTCGGGCTCGGTGGGGACCTCGCGCCAGCCGAGCACCGTCAGGTTCTCGGCCGCGGCGAGCTTCTCGATGCCGGCCTTCTGCGCTTCCCGCTCCTCGTGACCGAGCGGCAGGAAGACGAGACCCGCGGCGTACTCCCCCACCGGCGGCAGGTCGAAGTCGACGACCGCGCGCAGGAACGCGTCGGGCATCTGCGTCAGGATGCCCGCGCCGTCGCCGGTACCGGCATCCGATCCGATGGCACCGCGGTGCTCGAGGTTGCGCAGCGCCGTCAGCGCCAGGTCGATGATGTCGTGCCCGGGCTCACCGCGAAGGGTGGCGACCATCGCGAGGCCGCAGGCGTCCTTCTCGAATGCCGGGTCGTACATGCCCTGCCGGGCGGGGAAAGCGCCGCCGACGGCGCCGGAACGGGAGCTCGAAGCCATACCAACCGTCCTCACGTTGATGCTGCGAATGGGACGACGTCGGCCCAGGGAGTTACTTCGTGGCGGGGCTGCTTGTGGCGCTGGTGCCGACGGTGTCGTTCGTCGCGGGCGGCTCGCTCACGTCGACGAAGTCAGTGGGGTCGGTCGAGTCTACAGCCCCGGGAGCCTTGCTCTCGCGCCCCGGCTGGTACGGCGAGGGCTCGAGACCGTGGTGTCGGCGCGTCTGAACGATGAAGATGGCGATGCCGAGCAGGACGCCGAAGATCGCGGCCCAGACGTTGGTGCGCAGGCCCAGGATGATGTCGCTGGGGTCGATGCGGATGGATTCCCACACGATGCGGCCTGCGCTGTACCAGACGAGGTACACCGCGAACTGCTTGCCCCACTGCAGCGTGAAGCGCTTCCCGACCCACAGGATGACGGCTGCGCCCAGCAGGTTCCAGATGACCTCGTAGAGGAAAGTCGGCTGGAAAAGCGTGCCCTCTGGCAGTCCGACGGGGATCGCCGAGTTGGGGCGGGCGATCTCGAGACCCCACGGGAGGTCGGTCGGCTGGCCGAAGAGCTCCTGGTTGAACCAGTTGCCGAAGCGTCCCATCGCCTGCGCGATGATCAGGCCCGGCGCCAGCGCGTCCGCAAAGGTCCAGAACCGGATGCCGGTCCACTTGCAGCCGAGCCACGCGCCGAGGGCGCCGCCGATCAGGGCGCCGTAGATGGCGATGCCGCCCTCCCAGATCGCCCACACCGAACCGGGCTGGAACGGGTTCCAGGGGTTGGAGCCGGGGCCGAAGTAGAAGCCCAGGTGGGTCACGACGTGGTAGATCCGCGCGAAGACGATCGCGATCGGGACCGCCAGCAGGCAGATGTCGATGACGACCCACTTCTCGGCGCCGCGACGCGTCAGACGCGCGTTCGTGAGGAACACCGCCACGATGATGCCCGCGACGATGCACAGGGCATAGAAATGGATGCGCAGGGGTCCGAGGTCGATGTACGAGATCGAGGGGCTCGGGATGCTGGCGAGCACGCCGGAGGCGGCGCTCGAGAGGGCGAACGTCATGCAGACGAGTCTAAGCGCGCCGCGCCGTACCCTCCGACAGCTCTCGTGCGAGGCTCCGCAGGGCGTCGACGCCGCCGTCGCGCAGGGCCTTCACGAGAGCGGTGCCGACGATCGCGCCGTCCGCGTACTCGATCACGCCGGCGACCTGCTCGGCGTTGGAGATGCCGATCCCCACGCACGCGTGGGCGGCGCCGTGCGCGCGCAGACGCTCGACGAGGCCGCGGGCCGCGGCATCCAGCTGCGCCCGCTCCCCCGTGATGCCCATCGTGGACACGGTGTACACGAAGCCGGTCGAGGCGCGCACGATCATGTCGAGGCGCTCGTCGGTCGAGGTCGGGGCGGCGAGGAACACGCGGTCGAGGCCGGTGCGCTCGCTCACGGCGATCCAGGCGGAGGCGGCGTCGGGAGTGATGTCGGGCGTGATGAGGCCCGCGCCTCCCGCGGCGAGCAGGTCGTCGGCGTAGCGCTCGACGCCGTACTGCTCGACGAGGTTCCAGTACGTCATCACGAGCACCGGCACGTCGGTGCGCGCCGTGACCTCGCGGATGATCGTGAACAGGTCGCGCATGCGGAAGCCGTTGGCCAGAGCCGTCTGGGTGGCTTCCTGGATGACGAGGCCGTCCATGACGGGGTCGCTGTAGGGCGGTCCGAGCTCGATGACGTCCGCACCGGATTCGGCGAGGGCGACGATCGCCTCGATGCTCGTGGCGACGTCCGGGTAGCCCGCCGGAAGGTAGCCGACGAAGGCGCCGCGTCCGGCCGCGTGGGCGGCGTCGATCGCGGCCGAGACGCGCGAGGTCACAGCTCGACCCCCGCACCGCTGGCGGCGTCCGGAGCGGGCGTCACGTCCACCGGTGAACCGGGAGCGGATGCCACGGCCTCGGCGCCCGCGGTCTGGGCCGGGTGGCCCTCCGGGGCGGGCGCGTGCTCGGCGTCGTAGAGGTCGAAGTAGCGGGCGGCGGTGTCCATGTCCTTGTCGCCGCGACCGGAGAGGTTCACCGCGATGACGGCATCCGGGCCGAGCTCCTTGCCGATGCGGAGGGCACCGGCCAGGGCGTGGGCCGACTCGATCGCCGGGATGATCCCCTCGGTGCGCGAGAGCAGGCGCAGGGCCTGCATCGCCTCGTCGTCGGTCGCCGGGATGTACTGCGCGCGACCGATGTCCGCGAGCCACGCGTGCTCCGGACCGACGCCCGGGTAGTCCAGGCCCGCGGAGATCGAGTGGGACTCGGTGGTCTGGCCGTCCTCGTCCTGCAGCACGTACGTGCGGGCGCCATGCAGTACACCCGGCCGGCCGCGCTCGATCGAGGCCGCGTGCTTCGGGGTGTCGACACCGTCTCCGGCCGCCTCGACGCCGTAGAGCGCGACGCCCTCGTCATCCAGGAACGCGTCGAACATGCCGATCGCGTTCGATCCGCCGCCGACGCACGCGAACACGGCGTCCGGGAGGCGGCCGAGGCGCTCGAGGAACTCGGCGCGCGTCTCTTCGCCGATGATCTTCTGGAAGTCGCGCACCATCGCGGGGAACGGGTGGGGACCTGCGGCGGTGCCGAAGATGTAGTTCGTCGTCTCGACGGTCGAGACCCAGTCGCGGTAGGCCTCGTTGATCGCGTCCTTCAGGGTGCGCGAACCGGTCGTGACCGGCACGACCTCGGCACCGAGGAGGCGCATGCGGGCGACGTTGAGCGCCTGACGCTCGGTGTCGACTTCACCCATGTAGATGACGCAGTCGAGGCCGAACAGCGCCGCGGCGGTCGCGGTGGCGACGCCGTGCTGGCCGGCGCCGGTCTCGGCGATCACGCGCGTCTTGCCCAGGCGCTGGGTGAGCAGCGCCTGACCGAGGACGTTGTTGATCTTGTGCGAACCGGTGTGATTGAGGTCTTCGCGCTTGAGGAAGACGCGTGCGCCGCCCGCGTGCTCCGCGAACCGCGGCACCTCGGTGAGAACCGAAGGACGACCGGCGTAGTCGTGCAGGAGGGCTTTCAGTTCGGCGAGGAACGCGGGATCGGCCATCGCCGCCTCCCACACCTCGGTGAGCTCGTCGATCGCGGCGATCAGTGATTCGGGCATGTAGCGGCCGCCGAAGTCGCCGAAGAACGGCCCCTTCTGGTCGCGCAGGCTCACGGTGGTCATGCAGTCTCCTGGAGGAACGCGCGCAGGGTCGCGACGGGATCGCCGGTCACGAGCGCTTCGCCGACGAGCACGACGTCGGCGCCGGCGGCGCGGTAATGGGCCACGTCGGCGGGGGCGAGGACGGCCGACTCGGCGATCTTCACGGCATCCGCGGGGAAGCGGTCCGCCAACGAACCGAAGAGGTCGCGGTCGAGCTCGAAGGTCGACAGGTTCCGGGCGTTGACGCCGATGAGCTTCGCGCCGAGGTCCGCCGCCCGCTCCAGTTCGTCTGCCGAGTGCGTCTCGACGAGGGCCGTCATGCCGAGGTCGGTCGTGAGCGCGTAGAGCTCGGTCAGGGTCTTCTGATCGAGGGCGGCGACGATGAGCAGCACGAGATCGGCGCCGGAGGCACGGGCTTCGAGCACCTGGTACGGCGTCGCGAGGAAGTCCTTGCGGAGCACCGGAACGGACACGGCCGCGCGCACCGACTCGAGGTCGGCGAGGCTGCCCTTGAACTTCCGGCCCTCGGTCAGCACCGAGATGGCCGACGCGCCGCCCTCTTCGTACAGGCGCGCCTGGCGTGCGGGGTCCGGGATCGCCGCGAGGTCGCCGCGCGAAGGGCTCGCGCGCTTGACCTCGGCGATGATCTTCACCCGTTCGGCCGGGGCGAGCATCGCGAGCGCGTCGCGCGCGGGGGTCTGCGCGAGGGCGTCGCGCTCGACCTCGGCCACGGGCCGCGTCTCGGCGCGCCGTTCGGCGTCTTCTACCGCTCCGGCCGTCAGATCGGCCAGCACGGTCAGTGGGCCTTCGGGTTCGACTTCGCGCCGTTGGCGCCGTAGCCGGCCTTTGTCATCGCCCAGCCGACGATGGCGCCCACCAGAAGCAGACCCACCGAGGCCCAGACGAGGACCGGCATGTCGAACCAGAAGAACAGCGTGCCCAGCGTGATCGCGAGGAGGATGATGATCACGGCCGTCCAGGCGGCGGGCGAGTGTCCGTGGCCGGGATCGCCGATGGGGTTGCTCATGGATCTCCTTCGAGTCGCGCGCGGGCGCGGGGAACAGCGTGGGACCAGTCTATCGAAACGCGCGGGGGCGGCCGGTGCCGATGGCTCGACGTCGACCCATGGGCGGTCGCGCGCTCAGTTCGGGCTCGTGATGCCGCCGGTCGCGTACCGCACGACGAGGTTGGTGCCGGTGACGCTTCCGCCGTCGGCGACCTCGATGCCCTTCCAGGGGTACTGGTCCGGGCTGATCCCCGTGTGCTTATAGGGCTCGCCCCCGACGCTGTCGTCGAACAGGGACGTGAAGGTCACAGGGGAGGTCGCGTTGCCCTGAATCACGAGGGAACCACGGATCGTCCACCGAGCGTTGAATCGATTCTTGGTCACCGTCCCGGCCGGGGCCGTGACCGTCACGCCGGGGGCGACGGTGAGGGAATCGAAGACGAGCTGGGATCCCGAGGTCGGGAGGGTCCAGTTCTCGACCAGCGTTCCGCCGTAGCTGACGAAGCCCGCCGCACCGCCGACGACCATGTTGCTGGTGAACGTGCTCGGCCGCAGCTGGACGTCGGTGATCTGGAGGGCGAAGGCGTCGCTGTACCCCGTGATCTGGTTGCCGGTGACGACCATCTGCGGTGCTCCGGCGTTCTGCGAGGAGATCTCGATGCCGGATGCCGTGCTGTTCCCGGTGACGGTGACGGGGAACGCGAACGCGGGTCCGTCGGGGCGGTCGACGCGGACGCGACGGAGCGTGTTGTCGGCGATCGTCACGGCACCTCGTGCGCTGCTGGAGACGACGGCGGAGAGGTCGGACTCCGTCACCCGGATCGAGGCGGCTTGGTCGCCGGTCACACCCGGCGCGTAGGCGATGCGCGCCTGCTCCAGTGACAGATTTCCGCCGGCGGCAACGGTGATCCCGTTCCAGGTGACCTTGATTTCGTTCGGTCCGCCGTCGTCGATCGACGTGAACGTCACCGGCGTCCCGGTGGTGCCGTGAGCCACAAGACTGCCCGAGATGCTGAGCCCGGCATCTTCCTTGAACTTCACGGTTGCCGCGCCACCGACCGTGAGGGTCGCGCCCGACGTGACGCTGATCGGACTGCTGATCACGTACACCGTCGGAACGGTCGGGGTCCAGGCAGTGTCCGCAGTGATGTCGCTGGTGATCTGCACGACGGGCCTGGCCGGGACCGAGATCGGCTCGCTCGTCTTGGTCACGGAGGCATACCCCGCTTTGGCGGCGGTGACGGTGACGGTGAGGCTCGTTCCGGCATCCAGCTCACCGATCTGGTAGATCTTCCCGGTGGCGTTGGCGATCGCGGACCCGTTGCGCTTCCACTGGTAGGTGAATGAGTCGGGCGCGGGCGTCCACGTCCCTGTCGACGCGGTCACGGTCGCGCCGAGTTCCGGAGTGCCCGTGATACTCGGTGCGGAGGTCGTCGTGAACGGGCCCGGGGCGGGGACCCGCTCGGCGCTGGTCGTCGTGGTGGTCGCGTAGCCGGCCTTGGTCGCCGTGACACTGACCGTGATCCTTCTCCCGCTGTCGGCGGGTGCGAGCTGGTAGGTCCGCACGGTCGCGCCGGGGATCGCCTGTCCGTCGCGCTTCCATTGGAAGGTGAGCGCATCGGGCGACGGAACCCAGGTTCCGGTGGCGGCGCTGAGCGTCGATCCGACGATCGTCTTCCCGGAAACGGTGGGGGTCGGTGCGGTGGTGAAGGCGGCGACGACGGTCCGTCCGGTGCTCGTTCGGGTGACAGAGGTGTATCCGGACTTGCTGGCGGTCACGGTGACGGTGATCTTCTTGCCGACTTCGGCGGTCGTCAGAGTGTAGGTCTTCGCGGTCGCCCCGCTGATCGCGGCCCCGTTCTGGTTCCACTGGTAGCCGAAGGCGTCGGGAGTAGGGGTCCACGTGCCCGTGGCCGCGGTCAGGGTGGAACCCACCGAGATCGACCCCGTGAAAGTCGGGGTGGGCGCCACGGAGAAGACGCCGGAGACGGCGGTCCGACCCGTGCTCGTTCTGGCCGTCGTGGTGTAACCGGTCTTGCGGGCAGTGACGGTCACCGTGATCTTCTTGCCCACGTCGGCCGCGCTCAGCGTGAAGGTCTTCGCGGTGGCTGAGAGGATCGCCGCGCCGTTGCGGTTCCACTGGTAGGTGAAGGTGTCGGGGGTCGGTGTCCATGTCCCCGTGGCCGCGGTGAGCGTGGAACCCACCGAAATGGCTCCGCTGAACGTCGGGTTCGGCGCAGAAGTGAAGGCAGAGGCGGCGGTGGAGGCCGTGGATGCCGCCATCGCCGCGGGGGCGGCGCCGAGGCTCAGGACCGCGACGATCAGCATCGCGACCGACGATCGGAGAATGCCATGACGACGATCGATGCGAACTCGTCGTCGAACGTGTGGGCGCGCGCTCATGTGTCCCTCCCCCGGGGGCCCGTGCGCAGCGCACGGCTCGCGCGTCGCACAGAGAGCAGACAAGAAGGTGATGACCCTGCCCGCGGTCCCGAGGCTATCGGGCACAGCGCGCTCAGGGCAAACATCGAACCGATGTTCCGCGCGTGGCCCGAGTCAGGCGGTCGGGTCGTCGCCCCGCGACAGGTCGTCCCACGAGTCGATGGCGTCGTGGGGGCGCGAGGCGTCCGCGGGGGCGTCCGCGGCCGTGCGGTACTTTCGGCCGGCGCTTCCAGGCCAGCTGCGCGCCGTGACGAGCGTGAACACCGCCGCCGCGGCCAGGATCAGCTCGGCCAGAAGGGTCACCGCGGGCCACGGGGTGAGTGACATGGATGCCACGAGGTCGGCGACGGCATCCGCCCCCGAGATCCCGGTCGCCTCGGTGACCGTCGCCGCGGTCGCCGATACGGGCAGGGTCAACAGCACGAGGGCGGTCGCGACGCCGACGGCAGCCGCGATCGCGAGGGCGATGGCGCCGAGCACGTAGCGCAGCACCGGACCGACGATCGAGAGCGCCGCCCCGAGGGCGAGCGCCGCGAGACTCAGGGGCGTCAGTACCGGCACCGCGTCGGACCCCGGCACGGCGAGGGTCTGCTGCGCGCCGTCGGCGAGGGTCACGTCGATCCACGTCTGCGTCGAGGAGATCACCCCGATCGCGCCGGCGAGGAGCATCCCGACGACGGACAGCGAGCGCGCTCGGCGCATCAGCCCTGCCCCACGACGGGGTCGAGGTCGGTGGCGTCGAAACACGTGTGGTCACCGGTGTGGCACGCAGCGCCCACCTGGTCGGCCTCGATGAGGAGCGTGTCGCCGTCGCAGTCCAGGCGCGCGCCCTTGACGATCTGGATGTGGCCGGACGTGTCGCCCTTGCGCCAGTACTCCTGGCGCGAGCGCGACCAGAACGTCACACGGCCGGTGGTGAGGGTGCGGCGCAGGGCCTCGGCATCCATCCACCCGACCATGAGCACCTCGCGCGAGTCGAACTGCTGCACGACCGCGGTCACGAGGCCCTGGGCGTCGTACTTCACGCGCTCGAACGCCTCGACGTTCATCGGCGCACCTCGATCCCTTCGGCCGCCATCGCGTCCTTCACCTGGCCGACCGTGAGCTGACCGGAGTGGAACACGGATGCCGCGAGCACGGCATCGGCTCCGGCCTCGACGGCCGGGGCGAAGTGCTCGAGGGCGCCGGCGCCACCCGAGGCGATCACGGGAACCGCGGCGACCTCGCGCATGAGGCGCACGAGTTCGAGGTCGAAGCCCTGCTTCGTGCCGTCGGCGTCGATTGAGTTGACGAGCAGCTCGCCCGCACCGCGCTCGACCGCTTCGCGAGCCCACTCGAGCGCGTCGAGCGTGGTCTCGGTGCGGCCGCCGTGCGTCGTCACGACGAAGCCGGAGGGGGTGGATGCCGCCCGCTTCACGTCGAGCGAGAGCACGATGACCTGCGCGCCGAAACGGTCGGCGATCTCGTCGACGAGCGCAGGACGGGCGATCGCGGCGGAGTTGACGCCGATCTTGTCGGCGCCCACCGACAGCAGCCGGGCGACGTCCTCGGCGGAGCGGACTCCCCCGCCGACGGTGAGCGGGATGAACACCTGCTCGGCGGTGCGGCGGACCACGTCGTACGTCGTCGCGCGCTCGTCGACGGTCGCGGTGACATCCAGGAACGTGATCTCGTCGGCGCCCTGGTCGAAGTAGAGCTTCGCGAGCTCGACGGGGTCGCCCATGTCGCGGAGGTCCAGGAAGTTCACACCCTTCACGACGCGGCCGGCGGCGACGTCGAGGCAGGGGATGATGCGGCGGGCGAGGGTCATCAGAGTCTCGCGGCGAGGATCTCGGTCACCAGGATCGCGCGGGCGCCGATCGCGAACAGCTCGTCCATGACGCGGTTCACGTCGCGACGGGGGCTCATGACGCGCACGGCCACCCATTCGGGGTCTCGCAGCGGCGAGATCGTGGGCGACTCGAGGCCCGGGGCCACGGCGATCGCCTGCTCGATGAGCGCGGTCGGGAGGTCGTAGTCGATCAGGACGTACTTGCGCGCGGCGAGCACGCCGCGCAGGCGCCGGAGCAGCGTCTCGGTGCCCTCGACCTCTTCGGGGCCGGCGATCAGCACGGCATCCGACTCCAGGAGGACGGGACCGAAGATCTCCAGCCCCGCCTGGCGCAGCGTCGTCCCGGTCGAGACGACGTCGGCCACGGCATCCGCCACGCCCAACTGCACGGCGGATTCGACCGCGCCGTCCAGCGGCACGATGTCGACCGCGACGCCGCGCTCGTCGAGGAACGCGTCGACGAGGCCGGGGTACGCGGTGGCGACGCGGAGACCCTGCAGGTCTTCGACATCGGTGAAACGGCCGGGGCGCCCGGCGAAGCGGAACGTGGAACCGGCGAAGCCGAGCGACTCGACCTCGCGGGCGCCGGGCATCCGCGCGTCCAGCAGGAGGTCGCGGCCCGTGATGCCCACGTCCAGGGCCCCCGATCCGACGTACGTCGCGATGTCACGCGGACGGAGATAGAAGAACTCGACCTCGTTGACGGGGTCGACGGTGTACAGGTCTTTCGAGTCGCGACGTCCGGTGTACCCGGCCTCCGAGAGCATCTCGGCGGCGGTCTCGGCGAGCGACCCCTTGTTCGGCACGGCGATTCGCAGCATGACGGGGGCTTTCGTGTGAGGTGAAGGGGGTGAGCGCGGGTGCGGGCTCAGAGATGTCGGTAGACGTCCGCGAGCGTCAGGCCCTTCGCGAGCATGAGCGTCTGCAGGTGGTACAGCAGCTGCGAGATCTCCTCCGCAGCGGCTTCGTCGGACTCGTACTCGGCGGCCATCCACACTTCGGCGGCTTCCTCGACGATCTTCTTGCCGATGGCGTGGACCCCGGCATCGAGCTGGGCAACGGTGCCGGAGCCGGTGGGGCGCTCGACGGCCTTTGCACTGAGCTCGGCGAACAGGTCGTCGAAGGTCTTCACTCTTCTAGGGTATCGGCTCGGCGGGGCGCCGGATGTCGTGCGCGGTCGGGACGGCTGCGTTCAGTGCGCGTGGCGGGCGGCGGCGGAGCGCAGCGACTGGATCGCGCGGTCCGGGTCGTCGGCGCCGAACACCGCGGAACCGGCGACGAACGTGTCGGCCCCGGCCTCGGCGGCCTGCGCGATCGTGGACTCGCCGATGCCGCCGTCGACCTGCAGCCACACGCTCGACCCGCGGCGGCGGGCCTCGTCGGCCAGGCTCCGCAGCTTCGGCATGGTCTCGGGCATGAAGGACTGGCCTCCGAAGCCGGGCTCCACGGTCATCACGAGGATCTGGTCGAACTCGTTCAGCACCTCGAACAGGTTCTCCACCGGCGTCGCGGGCTTCACGGCCACGCCCGCGCGGGCGCCGATCGAACGGAGCGTCCGGGCCAGGGCGACGGGCGACGCCGCAGCCTCGAGATGGAAGGTGACGGATGCCGCGCCGAGCTCGGCGTATTCCGGAGCCCACCGGTCGGGGTCGTCGATCATCAGGTGCACGTCGAGCGGGACGGGGCTCGTCTCTTGGATGCGACCGACCATCTGCGGGCCGAAGGTGAGGTTCGGCACGAAGTGATTGTCCATGACGTCGACGTGCACGAAGTCCGCCCCCGAGATGCGGGCGAGCTCCGCCTGCATGTTCACGAAGTCGGCGGCGAGGATGCTCGGATTGATGCGGGGCACACCTCCATTATCGGCGCCCGGTCCGCCGCACCCTCGCGTGAGGGGTCAGAAACTGTCGCTTGGGTCGCGCACAGGCGACAGATCTTGACCCCTCACGCGTCAGGAGACCCGCCGCAGGAGGGCGATCGACATCGCGTCGGTGCCGTGGCGGTGCGGCCAGAGCTGGGCGCGGAGGGAGCCGTCGGACTGGTCGGGCAGGTCGATGTCCGAGCCCGCGATGTCGCGCACGACGGCGCGCGCGTCCAGCTCCTCCACGCTGCCGCCGAACTCGCGGCGCACCTCGGCGAGCACCCCGGAGGTCTCGGCCAGGTGCGGCGAGCACGTGACGTACGCCAGCACCCCTCCCGGCTTCACCGCGCCGAGCCCCGCCCGCACGAGCTCGAGCTGCAGGGCGGTGAGATCGGGCACGTCGGCCGGGGTCTTCCGCCACCGGGCCTCGGGTCGCCGACGGAGCGCCCCGATTCCGGTGCACGGCGCGTCGACGAGGATGCGGTCGTACTCCCCCGGAGTGCGAGCCGCGCGGTCACGGCCGTCCTCCTCGGTCACCTCGACCTCGAGCGGGACGGATGCCACGGCCCGGCGGACGAGCGCGGCCCGGTGCGGCGAGATCTCGTTGGCATCCAGTCGGACGCCGCCCGCGAGCGCCTCCGCCGCGAGCAGCGCCGTCTTGCCGCCGGGCCCGGCGCACAGGTCGAGCCACCGCTCCCCCGGCTCGATCGGCCGGAAGCGGCTGAGGGCGAGGGCCGCGAGCTGCGATCCCTCGTCCTGCACGCGGAGGCGACCGTCCGACGCCCGGATGAGCGCCTCGGGGTCTCCGCCGCGGGTCGTGAACGCCGTTGGCGCGTACCGGGCGGGACGGGCGTCATCGGGGATCGCGGCCAGCCCCGGCAGGGCGACCATCGCCACCCGCGGGGCGTCGTTGTCGGCGGCCAGCAACGCGTCGAGCTCGTCGGCGCGACTTTCCGCCGCCAGTGCGCGACGGAACGCGCGCACGATCCATACCGGGTGGGAGGTCGTGAGCCCGAGCCGCTCGTCGTCGCTCCGGGCGGACGCGGTGATGCGGTCCATCCAGTGCCCGGGCGTCTCGCGCGAGACGCGCCGCAGGACGGCGTTCGCGAATCCCGCGGCCCCGCGCCCGCCGCCGTGGCGACGGGCGAGCTCGACGGACTCGTTCACCGCGGCGTGCGAGGCCACGCGCGTCGAGAGCAGCTGGTGGACACCGAGCCGCAGCGCGTCGAGCACGGGCGGATCGATGCGGTCCACGGTCCGGTCGGCCGCGGAGGCGATGATCGCGTCGTACGTGCCGCGTCGCCGCAGCGTGCCGTACGTCAGCTCGGTCGCGAGACCCGCGTCCTTGGCATCCAGCTTCGCCCGCTCGATCGCGTGCGGCAGGGACAGGTTCGCGTACGCCTCGTCGGCGGAGACCGCCCGCAGCACGTCGTACGCGACGGCGCGCGCTCCCTGCACGCTCATGAGCCCAGCACCGGGTTCTCGACGCGGAGGCCGCGGAACCAGTCGCCCGCGGGCATCGCGCCCTTGCCGGCGGGCTGCACGGTCTCGAGTCGCAACGGCGCGCTCGCCGTTCCGACCAGGATCTCGCGACCGGATGCCACGACCCGGCCCGGCGGGACCGGGTCCGCCGTGCTCGCAGCGGCGCGCAGCACCTTGAACCGTGCCCCCTCGAACGTCGTGTGCGCGCCGGGTTCGGGCGTGACACCGGCGATCCGCGCGCGGAGGGTTTCGGCATCCCGCGAGAAGTCGAGGGCGCCGTCGTCGAGGGTCAGCTTCGGCGCGAGCGTCGGCTCACCCTGCTGCGGGACCGCGAGCGCCGTCCCCTCGGCGATGCCGTCGACGACACGCGCGAGCAGCGGCGCGCCGACCACGGCGAGAGCGTCGAGGACCTCGCCCGCGGTGGCGTTCCACGGCACCTCGTACCGCTCCTCGGCGAAGACGTCGCCGGCATCCAGTTCGGCCACCAGCTGGAACACGCTCGCGCCGGTCTCGCGGTCGCCGGCGATCAACGCGCGCTGCACGGGGGCGGCGCCGCGCCAGCGCGGGAGCAGCGAGAAGTGCAGATTGATCCAGCCGTGCGCGGGCGCCGACAACAGCGGCTCGCGTACGAGACCGCCGTAGGCGACGATGACGCCGAGATCCGGCTCCAGCGCGGTGATGCGGGCGGTGGCGTCGGCATCCAGACGGTCGGCTTTGATCGTCGGGAGCCCGAGCTCCTCCGCCTGCTGGGCGACCGGGGACGGGGTCAGCAGGCGCTTCCGGCCGAGCGGCGCGTCGGAACGGGTGACGACGGCAGCGATCTCGTGCGGACCCTCCGCCAGGACGCGGAGGGAGGGGACGGCGACGGCGGGGGTGCCGGCGAAGACGAGGCGCATGGTTCTCCTCACGCTTCGGATGCGGGTGGGTGGGACCGGGCGGCGGCGCTCAGAGGTCGGGCTCGGGGAGGTCGAGCCGCACTCTGAGTGTATTCCGCGGTCTCGGCCCCTTCTCCTTCGTCGACTTGCGCGCACGCAGGGCGTCGGCGATCACGCCGGCGCGGAGCGCGTCCGCGACGGCGCGGCCGTGCGCGTAGTCGAACCGCACCAGGGCACGCGACGTCGGGGCATCGGGCGCCGTGGACGTGTCGACCGGGCCGAGGACGGCGAGGGCATCGAGATCGGGGACCGCGGCGCGCACCTCGGCGAGGAGCGTGTCGACGCTCCGCGCGTGTCCTTCGACGCTCGCGACGCGCACGGCGGGCGGCATCCGCAGAGGTGCGCGGTCGACCAGCTCGGCACGGGCGTAGGCGGGCTGGGTCCAGGTTGCGAGTGCGCGGGCCACGGGACCGGCGACGCCCACCAGATGCACGGGCGCGCCGGGGGCGGCGAGGGCGGCTGCGTTCGACCACCAGCGCAGACAGTGCTCGCCGACCCGCAGCGCCTCGTTCTGCAGCATGCGGTCGCCGTCGAGCAGGATCACGGCCCGGTATCCGCCGCGCGCGATCGGTTCTGCCCCGCGCGTGGCGATCACCAGGGCCGGGGCGGCATCCACCTCCGCGACCGGGTGGGCGCCGTCGGCGATGATCACGCGCGTGTTCGGGAAGGCGCGGCCCAGTTCGTCCGCCGTGCGCTCGCTGCCCGACGAGGCCATCCGCAGCTTCGCGGAGCCGCAATGCCCGCAGGTCCACGCGTGGGCACTGCGACCGCACCACGCGCACACCGGAACCGCACCCGGACGTGCGGCCCGGAGGGGGCCGGCGCAGTGGGCGCAGCGCGCGGGGCGACGGCAGTCGGCGCAGACCAGCGACGGCGCATAGCCGGGGCGGGCGACCTGCACGAGGACGGGCCCCTGGGCGAGCGCCTCGCGCGCCGCCGCGAACGCCGAGGACGGGACGCGTGCCTGGCGCGACTCCCCCTCCCTCGTCGCGCTGAGCACCACCCGCGGACTCTGTCGGCGCTTCGGCGCCACCTCCCGCACGTAGCCCACCTCGACCAGGCGCTGCACGTCCGTCGAGCGCGTGTGGCCGGCGAAGACGAGCGCGGACCCTTCCAGCTCCTGCCGCACGAGCGCCGCGTCGCGCGCGTGCACGCCCGGGGCGAGGGGCTCGGCGAGCAGCGAGTCGCCGTCGTCCCAGAGCGCGACGAGGCCCGTGTCGTGGGCGGGGGCGTACACCGCCGAGCGGCGCCCCACGACGATCACCGGGACGGGTGCGAGGGTGCGCAGGTACTGGCCGTAACGCACCGGACCCGATTGGTCGGCGTCGTCGCGGACCACGGCCTCGGGTGGCACGAGGTCGGCCAGTGCCGCCATGAGCTGCGCCTGGTCGCGGTAGTCGGGCACGACCAGCACCGCGCTCCTCCCCCGTGCGAGCGTGTGCACCGCTGCCGCGGCGAGGACATCGGCCCACGCGCCGCGCGGAAGGTCGCCCGTCGTGTGCGGAGGGGCGTCGAGCGCGATGCGCTCGCCGGAGTCGAGGGCGTCCGGCAGGCCGACGAAAGGCGCCAGCAGCGCGTCGGCACGAACCAGGGATGCCGCGGGCACCACCGGCGCCTCGGGCGTGGGCGACGCCAGCCAGGCCTTCTCGGCCCGCACCATGCGTTTCGGGACGGCGAGGCGCAGCACGTCGCTCACCGACCCGGCGGCACGGTCGGCGACCCTGCGCGCGAGCGCGAAGAGCCGCTCCGGGAGCACCGGCATCGTCGAGACGACACTCTCGACCGACGACAGCGGTCGTTCGCTGCCGTCGTCGGACACGACCTCGATCACGAAGGCATCCATCATCCGTCCGGCGGACCGCAGCGGCACCTTGACGCGCACGCCGGGGACGACGTCCGCGACCAGCGGATGCGGAATCGCGTAGTCGAGCAGGCGGTCGAGTTGGGGAACCGGGGAGTCCAGCTGCACCCGCGCGACGCGGCGCGCGCTCACGCGGCGGCTCCGTCCGCACTCCGGCGCGCACGGCGACGCGGAGCGCGGGGAACGGATGCCAGGGCTGCGGCGACGCGGTGCACGCCCGGCGCGGGCGCCCCCACGTCAGAGACCGGCGGCGGTGCGCAGCGGGTCCAAGCGGTCGGTGCGCTCCCACGTGAAGTCGGGCAGTTCGCGGCCGAAGTGACCGTACGCCGCGGTCTGCGCGTAGATCGGGCGCAGCAGGTCGAGCTGGTCGATGATCGCCTTCGGGCGCAGGTCGAACACCTCGCGGATGGCGTTCACGATCGTCTCGTCGGCGACGTGCGCCGTGCCGAACGACTCGACGTACAGCCCCACCGGGTTCGCCTTGCCGATCGCGTACGCGACCTGCACCTCGAGGCGGTCGGCCAGGCCCGCCGCGACGGCGTTCTTCGCGACCCAGCGCATGGCGTAGGCCGCCGAGCGGTCGACCTTGGACGGATCCTTGCCGCTGAAGGCTCCGCCGCCGTGACGCGAGGCCCCGCCGTAGGTGTCGATGATGATCTTGCGGCCGGTGAGGCCGGCGTCGCCCTTGGGGCCGCCGATCACGAACGGGCCGGCCGGGTTGATGTAGTACTGCACGTCGGGCAGGTCGAGACCGGTGTCGCGCAGCACCGGGTCGATGACCTCGGCCTGCACGAGCGCGCGCAACTCCTCCTGCGAGATGTCGGGGTGGTGCTGCGTCGAGAGCACGACGGAGTCGACCGTCCGCGGCGTGTGGCCGTCGTAGCCCAGGGTGACCTGGGTCTTCCCGTCGGGACGCAGGAACGGCAGCGTGCCGTCTTTCCGGACGGAGGCCAGGCGCTCGGCGATGCGGTGAGCCGTCCACGCGGCCATCGGCATGAGCTGGGGCGTCTCGTTGGTGGCGAAACCGAACATGATGCCCTGGTCGCCCGCGCCCTGCAGGTCGCGCGGATCGATCGAGCCGCGCTCGCGCTGCTCGAACGCCTTGTTCACGCCGGCGGCGATGTCGGACGACTGCGCGCCGATCGACACGCTGACGCCGCACGAGTCGCCGTCGAAGCCGGTCTCGCTGGAGGTGTACCCGATGCGGTTGACGACGTCGCGCACGATCGCGGGGATCTCGACATATGCGCTCGTGGAGACCTCACCCGCGACGTGCACCAGGCCGGTGGTCACGAGGGTCTCGACGGCGACGCGTCCGGACGGGTCCTCGGTGAGGATGGCATCCAGGATGCTGTCGGAGATCTGGTCGCAGATCTTGTCGGGGTGTCCTTCCGTGACGGACTCGGACGTGAACAGGCGCAGGTCGGTCAAGACGACTCCCGGTCGGTTTCGGGCTGGGGACGGGCACAAGTATGCCCCGGACGGCGGACAGCCGCCCGGGGCATCGTCACATCTGTGAACAGATCACGAGATGCGTCGGCTGTGGATTACTCCGCAGCCTTGAGGCGCAGCTTGTCCTCGTGGATCTCGTGCAGCGCGATCGTCAGCGGCTTGTCCTCGACGGTGGAGTCGACGAGCGGGCCCACATTGTCGAAGAGGTTGCCCTCGTGAAGGTCGGAGTAGTAGTCGTTGATCTGGCGCGCGCGCTTGGACGCGTAGATCACGAGCTGGTACTTGGAGTCGACCTTGTCGAGCAGCGCGTCGATGGGCGGGTCGATGATGCCCTTGTCACGTCCGGCCATGGGGAACCTCCTGGTTCGGCGGGATGGGGTGGATGCGGCGCCCGTCGGCGCCGAAGCATCCTCGTATTCTATCCGACGTCGGGGCGACGTGCGGCGAGGGCCACGACCTCGGCCGCGGCGCGCGCGACCTCGTCGTTGACGACCCGGTAGTCGAACTCGTTCTGCGCGGCGAGTTCGGTGCGTGCGGTGCGGAGGCGCCGCGCCCGTTCCTCGGCATCCTCGGTCCCCCGGCCCACGAGGCGCTGGACGAGTTCGTCCCAGCTCGGCGGGAGCAGGAACACCAGCGTGGCGGACGGATCGGCGGCGCGCACCTGGCGGGCGCCCTGCAGATCGATCTCGAGCAGAGCCGTGCCACCGGCCGCCAGGACGCGGTCGATGGGCTCGCGGGGCGTGCCGTAGCGGTGGGCGTTGTGCACCGTCGCCCACTCCAGCAGCTCTCCCGCCGCGATGAGCCGATCGAACTCGGCGTCGTCGACGAAGTAGTAGTGCTCGCCGTCGACCTCGCCGGGGCGCGGCGCACGGGTCGTGGCCGAGACCGACAGGTGGATCTCGGGGAAGTGCTCCTTGATGTGCGCCGCGACCGTGCCCTTGCCGACGGCCGTCGGACCGGCGAGCACCACGAGACGGCTGCGACCCTCGCGCGGACCCGGCTCGGGCCAGCGGGCGTCGAGGTAGTCGCGGAGCGCGTCGCGCTGGCGCGAGCCGAGACCGCCGAGACGCTTCACCGGCGAGATCCCGAGGGAGGTCAGGATGCGGTCCCGCTTGCTCTCGCCGATCGCGGGGATCGCCGTGAGGAACTCGGTCACCCGCATGGCACCGGCCGCCGACAGCGGGTCGGCGAGTCCGCGACGCAGGAGCTCCTGCGGGGTGATCACGCGCGTGGAGACGTCGCGCTTGAGGGCGGCGCGTTCGCGGCGCGCGGCGACGGCGCGGCGGGAGGCCGCCGCCCGGTCGACTTCGGGGGGACGACGCGAGTCAGCCATGCAGGGCCTCCCGGTACAGATCGGCGCGCGTCTCGATGCGCTCCGCGAGCCGGGCCGGACCGACGGCGAGCACGCTGCGGCTCTCGTTGGCGACGACGGCTTTGGCGACGTAGCCGAAGAGGCGGTGGAGGTCGGCGGGATCGGCGCCCTGCGCCCCGAACCCCGGGGCGAGGATCGGCATACCGGCCAGCGCGATGTCGCCCAGGCCGAAGGCCGCGCGATCGACGGTGGCGCCGACGACGACACCCACGGGGCCCAGGGCCCCGGGTGCGCCGATGTTCGCCTGGTTCACGTCGTGCGCCACGCGGGCGGCGACGTGTTCGTGGTCGCCCACGGCCAGCGCGTCGTCGACGACGGCGCTCTGCACCGCCCGGGCCTCGGGGTTGCTCGTCGCGGTCAGAACGAAAGCGCCCTTGCCGTGGTGCACCGCCAGCGACAGCGTCTCGCGCAGCGAGTCGGCGCCGAGGTAGGGCGTCAGGGTCACGGCATCCGCTTCCAGGGGCGATCCGGGCTCGAGCCAGGCGTGGGCGTAGCCCTCCATCGTGGTGCCGATGTCGCCGCGCTTGGCGTCGGCGATCACGATGAGTCCCGCGGCGCGCGCCGCGGCCATCACGTCTTCGAGCGCGGCGAAGCCCTTCGAGCCGTAGCGCTCGTAGAACGCCACCTGCGGCTTCACGACGCCGACGCGTCCTGCGGCCGCCTCGACCACGCGGAGGCCGAAGGTGCGTGCGCCGTCGGGCGTGGCATCCAGCCCCCACGCTGACAGCAGCGCGGCGTGGGGGTCGATGCCGACGCACAGGGCGCCGTGGGTCTGGAGGGCTGTCGCCAGCCGCTGCCCGAACGTCTCGCTCACAGGCGACCCGCGCGGTCGACGGCGTACTCCTGGAGGCTGCGGACCTCGAAGCCGTCCTTCATCGCGCCGAGGGCGCTCACGGCGGCGCCGAGCACGGCCATGGTCGTGAACAGCGCCTTGTCGGCGGCCACGGCTGCGGCGCGGATCTCGTATCCGTCGGCGCGTGCCGTGCCCCCGCTCGGGGTGTTGACGATCATGTCGATCTTGCCGTCGTTGATGAGGTCGACGACGTTCTGCTGACCGGAGCCCTGCGTCTCGGAGTACTTCTCGACGACCTGGACGCGGATGCCGTTGCGGGCGAGGATCTCGGCCGTCCCCTCGGTGGCCATGAGCTCGAAGCCGAGCTCCTGCAGGCGGTGGGCGGGCAGGATCACGGCGCGCTTGTCGGCGTCGGCGACGGAGATGAACACCGTGCCCGAGGTCGGCATGCCGCCGTATGCGGCCTCCTGCGACTTCGCGAACGCGGTCGGGAAGTCGCGGTCGATGCCCATGACCTCGCCGGTCGAACGCATCTCGGGGCCGAGCACCGAGTCGACCGTGCGGCCGTCGGCGGTGCGGAACCGCTTGAACGGCAGGACGGCCTCCTTGACGGCGACGGGGGCGTCCAGCGGCACGCGCGAACCGTCGCTCTCGGGCAGCAGGCCCTCGGCGATGAGCTCGGCGACGGTGCTGCCGGCCATGATGCGGCTCGCGGCCTTGGCCAGCGGGATGCCGAGCGCCTTGGACACGAACGGCACGGTGCGGCTGGCGCGGGGGTTCGCCTCGATCACGTAGAGCACGCCGGCGGAGATCGCGAACTGCACGTTCAGGAGCCCGCGGACGCCGACGCCCTTCGCGATCGCGAGCGTCGCCTCGCGGACGCGGTCGACCTCGGTGCGGCCGAGCGACACCGGCGGGAGGGTGCAGGACGAGTCGCCGGAGTGGATGCCGGCCTCCTCGAGGTGCTCCATGACCCCGCCGATGTACAGGTCGGTGCCGTCGTACAGCGCGTCGACGTCGAGCTCGATCGCGTCGTCGAGGAAGCGGTCGACCAGGAGCGGGAGCCCGGGGCCGATGATGGCCTGGTCGGCGACGCGGACGAAGTAGTCGCGCAGCGCTTCGGTCGAGTACACGATCTCCATGCCGCGGCCGCCGAGCACGAAGCTCGGCCGCACCAGCACCGGGTAGCCGATCTCCTCGGCGACCGTGACCGCGCCCTCGACGTCGATCGCGGTGCCGTTGCGCGGAGCGACGAGCCCGGCGTCGTCGAGCAGGCGCGAGAAGAGCTCGCGCTCCTCGGCGAGGTCGATCGCCTCGGGGCTGGTGCCGAGGATGGTGTACCCGGCGGCCTCGATGCCCTTGGCCAGGCCGAGGGGCGTCTGTCCGCCGAGCTGGCAGACGACGCCGAGGATCTCGCCGGAGCGGCTCTCGGCGTGCAGCACCTCGAGCACGTCCTCGAGCGTGAGGGGCTCGAAGTACAGGCGGTCGCTCGTGTCGTAGTCGGTCGACACGGTCTCGGGGTTGCAGTTGACCATGATCGTCTCGTACCCGGCATCCGACAGCGCGAACGACGCGTGCACGCACGAGTAGTCGAACTCGACGCCCTGGCCGATGCGGTTGGGGCCCGAACCGATGATGACGACCTTGGTGCGGTCGGACGGGGTGACCTCGGTCTCCCAGTCGTAGCTGGAGTAGTGGTACGGCGTGAGCGCCGGGAACTCCCCCGCGCACGTGTCGACCGTCTTGTAGACCGGGCGCACGTCCAGCGCATACCGGATGCCGCGCACCTCGGCCTCGTCGAGCCCGCGGATCTGCGCGATCTGGGCGTCGCTGAAGCCATGCTCCTTGGCGAGGCGGAGGGTGTCGGCATCCAGCTCGCCGGCCGCGCGGATGATCTCGGCGACCTCGTTGATGAGCACGATCTGGTCGATGAACCACGGGTCCATCGCGGTCGCGTCGAACGCCTGCTCGGGCGTGGCGCCCAGGCGCAGCGCCTGCTGCAGCACGACGATGCGCCCGTCGGTCGGCGTCTTCGAGATCTCGAGGAGCTCCTCGACCGACCGCGACTCCTCGCCCCAGTGGAAGCTGGAGCCGCGCTTCTCGAGCGAGCGCAGCGCCTTCTGCAGCGCCGTGGTGTAGTTGCGGCCGATCGCCATCGCCTCGCCCACCGACTTCATGGTGGTGGTGAGGGCCGTGTCGGCGGCGGGGAACTTCTCGAAGTTGAACCGCGGCACCTTCACCACGACGTAGTCGAGCGTGGGCTCGAAGCTCGCCGGGGTCACCTTGGTGATGTCGTTGGGGATCTCGTCGAGGCGGTAGCCGATCGCGAGCTTCGCGGCGATCTTCGCGATCGGGAAGCCCGTGGCCTTCGACGCGAGCGCCGAGGAGCGCGACACGCGCGGGTTCATCTCGATGACGATGATGCGCCCCGTGGCCGGGTCGACCGCGAACTGGATGTTGCAGCCACCGGTGTCGACGCCCACGGCACGGATGATGTCGATGCCGATGTTGCGCATCTTCTGGTACTCGCGGTCGGTGAGGGTCAGCGCGGGGGCGACGGTGATCGAGTCGCCGGTGTGCACACCCACGGGGTCGACGTTCTCGATCGAGCAGACCACCACGGTGTTGTCGTGGGTGTCGCGCATGAGCTCGAGTTCGTACTCCTTCCACCCGAGGATCGACTCCTCGAGCAGGACCTCGTGCGTCGGCGAGTCGTGCAGACCCGCGCCGCCGATACGGCGGAGGTCGTTCTCGTCGTACGCGAAGCCCGATCCGAGGCCGCCCATGGTGAAGGAGGGACGCACGACCAGCGGGTAGCCGAGCTTCTCGGCCCCGGCGAGCAGATCCTCCATCGAGTGGCAGATCACGGAGTCGGCGACGTCGGCGCCCGACTCGATGACGAGCTCCTTGAAGATCTGGCGGTCCTCGCCCTTGCGGATGGCGTCGACCTTGGCGCCGATGAGCTCCACCCCGTACTTGACCAGGATGCCGCGGTCGTGGAGGGCCATGGCCGCGTTCAGCGCCGTCTGGCCGCCGAGCGTGGGGAGGATGGCATCCGGCTTCTCCTTCGCGATGATCGTCTCGATCACCTCGGGGGTGATCGGCTCGATGTACGTCGCGTCGGCGAAGTCGGGGTCGGTCATGATCGTCGCCGGGTTGGAGTTGACGAGGATCACGCGCACGCCCTCCTCGCGGAGGACGCGGCACGCCTGGGTGCCGGAGTAGTCGAACTCGCAGGCCTGACCGATGACGATCGGGCCGGAGCCGATGACGAGGACGGAGCGGATGTCGTCGCGCTTAGGCATTCTTCTTCGTCTCCTGAGTTGCGAGCACCATGTCGCGGAAGCGGTCGAACAGGTAGTTGGCGTCGTGGGGTCCGGCGGCGGCCTCGGGGTGGTACTGCACGCTGAACGCCGGGATGTCGAGGGCGCGCAGGCCCTCGACCACGTTGTCGTTGAGGCCGATGTGGCTCACCTCGACGCGGCCGTAGCCGTGGGGGCTGTCGACGACCGCGTCCAGCGGCGCCTCGACGGCGAAGCCGTGGTTCTGCGAGGTGATCTCGACGCGACCCGTGGTCTTGTCGAGCACCGGCTGGTTGATGCCGCGGTGACCGAACGGCAGCTTGTAGGTGCCGAAGCCGAGGGCGCGGCCGAGCAGCTGGTTGCCGAAGCAGATGCCGAAGAAGGGCAGGCCTTCGTCGAGCACGGCGCGCAGCAGCTCGACGTGCTGGTCGCTCGCGGCCGGGTCGCCGGGGCCGTTGGAGTAGAACGCCGCGACCGGCTCGATCGCGCGGATCTCGTCGATCGACGCGGACTGCGGGAAGACGTGCACGTCGAACCCGCGCGCGGCCAGGTTGTCGATCGTGGACTGCTTCACGCCGAGGTCGAGCACGGCGAGGTTGCCGATGCGCTCGGCGGTCGCGAGGGTGATCTCGACCTCGGTGACCGACACCTCGGCCGAGAGGTTCCGGCCGGCCATCCCGGGCGCGGCGAGCACGCGGCGCAGCTGCTCGTCCTCGTCGAGGTTCACCGCGTCGCCGGAGAAGACGCCGCCGCGCATGCTGCCGGAGGAACGGATGCGGCGCGTCAGCGCGCGGGTGTCGATGCCGGAGATGCCGACGATCCCGTCGTCTTCGAGCGCGTCGTCGAGGGAGCGGTTGGCGCGCCAGTTCGACACGACGCGCGAGGGGTCGCGCACGATGTAGCCGGCCACCCAGATGCGGCGGGACTCGGGGTCTTCGTCGTTCACACCGGTGTTTCCGATGTGCGGAGCGGTCTGCAGCACGATCTGGCCGGCGTAGGACGGGTCGGTGAGCGTCTCCTGGTACCCGGTCATGCCGGTGGCGAAGACGACCTCGCCGAAGGTCTCGCCGCGGGCGCCGTAGGCGCGGCCGGGGTAACGGGTGCCGTCTTCCAGTACCAGGACGGCGGGTTCGCGCGAGAGGCGCGGAGGGGAGATCAGGGCGGTCATGCGTCGCTTCCTGTCGTGATGAGCGGACGGATGGCGTCGGCGAGGGATCGGGCCGAGGCATCCTGGGGTCGGAGGTAGGTGTCGACGACGGTGTCGTCGTCGATGCGCCAGCTGACGCGCGTCAGGCCGTCGCGCTCGACGACACGGTCGATCGCGACGGTCGCCTGAGCCGCGTCGACGAGGCGGTCACGGGTGAGCGCGATGCGGGGCTGGCCCGGCAGGTCGAGGGCGATCCCGGCCGAGGTGACCGTGACGTCCACGCGGGAGCGGAACCCGAGGCCGCGGATCGCGAGGCGTTCGAGGGGCTCGCCGTGACGCGTGGTCGCGACGTAGAGCCCCGGGAACACGCCCGTCTCCACGGCGCCGTCGGGAAGCTCTCCCACCGGGGCGGAGTAGCGCGCATCGCGCCGCGTTCGTCGGAGCCACGCCACCGCGAGCACCGCGAGCAGGACCACGGCCACCGCGGCCACGACCAGCAGTGCGCCTTCGCGGCTCACGAGAGCACGCCCGGAGCATCGAGCACCGCGCCGTCGACGACGGTGGGGATGCCGGAACGAACGGTCCAGCGGACCTCGCCGGGCAGTTCGCGGCCGAGGTACGGCGAGTTCTTGCTGCGCCCGCGGAGGTCGCCGAGCCCGAAGGTCCGCGCGGGCCGGGGGTCGTAGAGCGTGAAGCTCGCGGGCCGACCCTCCGTGAGCGGAGTGCCGTGCCCGTCGAGGCGGCCGATGCGGGCGGGCGTGCGCGACATCACGCGGGCGACGTCGCTCCACTCGAGGAGGCCGGTCGAGACCATGGCCTCGTGGACGACGCGCAGCGCGCTCTCGAGGCCCACCATGCCGTTCGCCGCGGCCGCCCACTCGCACGACTTCGCCTCGGCGGGGTGCGGCGCGTGGTCGGTCGCGACGATGTCGATCGTGCCGTCCGCGAGACCCTCGCGCACGGCGAGAACGTCTTCCTCGCGGCGGAGCGGCGGGTTCACCTTGAAACGCGCGTCGTAGTCGCGCACGAGTTCGTCGGTCAGCAGCAGGTGGTGCGGGGTGACCTCGGCGGTGACGTTCACGCCGCGCTTCTTGGCCCAGCGGATGATGTCGACCGATCCCGCCGTCGACAGGTGGCACACGTGCAGGCGCGAGCCCACGTGCTCCGCGAGCAGCACGTCGCGGGCGATGATCGACTCCTCGGCGACGGCCGGCCAGCCGGTGAGCCCGAGCTCCGCCGAGACGGCGCCCTCGTTCATCTGCGCGCCCTCGGTGAGTCGCGGGTCCTGCGCGTGCTGCGCGATCACGCCGTCGAAGGCCTTCACGTACTCCAGCGCCCGCCGCATGATGAGCGGGTCGAAGACGCAGAAGCCGTCGTCGCTGAAGACGCGGACGCGGGCGCGCGAGTCGGCCATCGCGCCCAGCTCGGCAAGTCGCTCGCCCTTCTGCCCGACCGTGACCGCACCGATCGGCTGCACGTGCACGAAGCCCGCGGCCTCGCCCAGCGCGAGCTCCTGCTCGACGACGCCGGCGGTGTCGGCGACCGGCGAGGTGTTCGGCATCGCGAAGACGGTCGTGAAGCCGCCGGCCGCCGCGGCGCGGGAGCCGGTGGCGACGGTCTCGGAGGCCTCGTACCCGGGCTCGCGCAGGTGCACGTGCAGGTCGACGAGTCCGGGCAGGGCGATGAGGCCGTCGGCATCCACGACCGTGGCACCGGCGTGCGAGAGTCCGGTGCCCGTCTCGGCGATCACGCCGTCGCGGACGAGCAGGTCGGTGGCATCCTGACCCTCGATCCGCGCGCCGCGCACCAGCAGGGTGTGGGAGGGGGCGTGGCTCATCGAAGGTCCTCTTTCTCGGAGTCGGTCCGCGCGCCCGCCAGCAGCAGGTACAGCACGGCCATGCGCACGGAGACGCCGTTCGCCACTTGCTCGAGAACCGTCGAGCGCGGCGAGTCGGCGGCTTCGGCGGAGATCTCCAGGCCGCGATTCATGGGGCCCGGGTGTAGAACGATGCTACCGTCCGGCAGGGCGTCCAAGCGCCGCGCGTCGAGGCCGTAGCGGCGGGAATACTCCCGTTCAGTCGGGAAATACGCGGCATTCATGCGTTCGAGCTGGATGCGGAGCATCATGAGCGCGTCGGGACCCGCGGCGATCGCACGGTCCAGGTCGTAATCCACCTCGACGGGCCACCCGCTGACGTCCTGCGGCACGAGCGTCGGCGGCGCGACGAGCGTGACGTGCGCGCCCAGGGTGTGCAGCAGCCACACGTTCGAGCGTGCGACGCGCGAGTGCAGCACGTCGCCGACGATCGTCACCCGGATGCCGTCGAGCCCGCGCCCGCGGCTGTCCGCGCCGAACAGGCGCTTGCGGATGGTGAACGCGTCCAGCAGCGCTTGCGTGGGGTGGGCGTGCGTGCCGTCCCCGGCATTCACCACTCCCGCGGTGATCCACCCGGACGTGGCGAGGGTGCGCGGGGCGCCGGAGGCGCCGTGGCGGATGACGACGGCATCCGCCCCCATCGCCTGCAGGGTCTGCGCGGTGTCCTGCAGCGACTCGCCCTTGCTGACGCTCGAGCCCTTCGCCGAGAAGTTGATGACGTCGGCGGAGAGACGCTTCGCTGCCGCCTCGAACGAGATGCGCGTGCGCGTGGAGTCCTCGAAGAAGAGGTTCACCACGGTCTTGCCGCGGAGCGTCGGGAGCTTCTTGACCTCTCGCCGCTGCGTGTCGGCCATGTCTTCGGCGACGTCGAGGATCTCGAGCGCCTCCGCGCGGGTGAGGTCGCGCGTATCGAGCAGGTGCCTCATGACTCGATCGTCACTTCCTCGATGCCGTCGACCTCGGCGAGGCGCACGTTCACGCGCTCGTCGCGCGCCGACGGGAGGTTCTTGCCCACGAAGTCGGGGCGGATCGGCAGCTCGCGGTGGCCGCGATCGATGAGCGTCGCGAGCCGCACGGCGGCGGGGCGCCCGATGTCCTGCAGGGCATCGAGGGCGGCGCGGATGCTGCGACCCGAGAACAGCACGTCGTCGATCAGCACGACGACTCTGCCGTCGATGCCGCCCGCGGGGATGCGGGTCGTCTGGGGCGCGCGCGTCGGATTGCGGTGCAGATCGTCGCGGTACATCGTGACGTCGAGGGCGCCGACCGGAACGGCTGCTCCCCCGAACTCGCTGATCAGCGGGGCGATGCGCTCGGCGAGGGTGACACCGCGCGTCGGGATCCCGAGGAGGACGAGTCCTTCCGGTCCTTTGTTGGACTCCAGGATCTCGTGCGAGATTCGCGTCAAAGCGCGGGCGATGTCGGCATCGTGCATGACGGTGCGCGTACTCATCCGCCGCTCCCTTCTCCGCCTCACGGGACGGGGTTAAAGGTTGCCGTGGTTCTGAGTCGAGTGTAGCGGGTGTGGATGACGGATGCCGGGCGCCCCGTGCTGTGCAGGAGGGGGTGCGCCGAGGCGGGCGAGCGAGCGCCGGGCGGGACGGGAGGAGATACGGCGGGCGGAGGACGGATGCCACGGATGCGGTCCTCCCCCGGCGAAATCTCCTCCGCTCGCGTCTGCGTTGCCCGCGGGCCTGGGCGCTCAGCCCGCGGCGACCTCGGCGGCGGCGGCCGCGGCGCGCTCGCCGCTCGGCGTCGAACGGATCGGGTGACCCGTCGTCGTCAGGCAGCGGCCGGAGGCGAGGTCCCACTTCCAGTCGTGCAGCGAGCAGGTGAGGACGCCATCCTCGATCTTGCCGGTCTTGGTGAGGTCGGCACGCAGGTGCGGGCACCGGCGCTGGACGGTCCAGCCGTCGATCTCGGCATCCTCGGTCTGGTCGGACTGCTCGGCGTACCAGTTCTCGACGTACTCGATGCGGTCGCGCGACAGGCACTTCAGGAACGTCGTGAGGAACTCGTTGAACTTGCCCGAACGGCCCACCTCGAACTGCATCGACAGGAAGATCGAGTTCGACCAGTCGATCTCGTGATCGCGGATGTTCGTCGACACGAGGTCGGCGGGGATCGTGTACCAGTAGATGCACTCCTCGCCGGCGTACTCGCGGAGCTTCGCCTTCGGGAAGTCCACGACCATGTCGAGCTCGCCGATGCGGAACCGCACCACGCCGCCCACGCCGTTGCGGATCGTGCGGGCGCGCCGCAGCAGCGGCTCCCACCACTCCTTCAGCGCCGCGAGCATCTCGGCCGGCGGGATGATCTCGGCACGGGATGCCTCTTCCGCCTGAATCTCGGCCTGGCGGCTGTCGCGCTGCTCGGCGAGGTAGTCCCACTTGTCGCCGAAGATCCGGTCGATCTCGGCATCCGTGTACAGGGTCTGGGTCACGGTGACGTCGGATCCCCGCACCTCGACCTCGGTGCCGGGGAGGAACAGGTACCCGTTCTGCTCGGGCCGCTGCTCCTTCATATGCGCGAGGAACTCGCGCTGGTCCGTGAAGATCGAGTCGTTGTCGAGGCCCGTGCCGTTGTAGCGGAACAGTGCCTCGCGCAGGAACATCGGCGGACCCGCCATGGGGAAGACGTGCGCGGCATCCACCTTCTCGATGTAGTACATCGCACGCTTGTTCTGCGCGTCGCGCTTGAGCTGCGCGAAGTTCTGCTTGGCGTCCTGGGGCAGGTCGTAGACCATGGGCCACCAGATCGCGCCGGAGACCTGGGTGAAGTACGCGTCGGGCTTGCCGAAGTCGAACAGCGTCTCCAGGTCGAGCGGGTGCGAGTCGTTCTGGTTCAGGATGCTGGCGGTGCCGTCGTCCAGCGACAAGGAGGAGTCCCCGATCGGGCCGTCGGAGGGCGCGCGGAGCGGGGTGACCATGAGCTTCAGGTCGCCGAACTGCAGCGGCACACCCGCTTCGGTGCGGACGAGGTTCGTGTAGCCGAGGGCGATGAGGTCCTGCTCGAGGTCATCGGTCGGGTACTCGGGGAGCAGGACCCGGATGTCCTTCGAGACGTAGCGCTGGAGCATCGCCGGGTCGAAGTGATCGCGGTGGCGGTGCGAGATGTAGAGGAAGTCGGCCCTGCCGAAGCGCTCCCAATCGAGCGCGCGGTTGTCGGGGAACGGGAACCACGAGCCGAAGAAGCTCGGACCGATCACGGGGTCGCAGAGGATGCTGCCGCCCGCGGTCTCGATGAACATTCCCGCGTGGCCAAGGCCAGTGATCTTCATATCGCTCCTGTCCGTGAGAACCCGTCGAGTCTACGCGGGGGTGACTGTGCACACGGTGGGCACAAGGTCCCGCGTCCCCCGCGCCCGCCTCAGCCGCCGAGGATCCTGCGGATGTCGTCGGCATCCAGCGCGTTCGCGAAGGCCGCGCCGTCGTCGAGCACCGCGCGCGAGAGGGCGGCTTTGCGCTGCTGCAGCTCGAGGACCTTCTCCTCGACGGTGCCCGCGGCGATGAGGCGGTAGACGAACACGCTGTTCGTCTGCCCGATGCGGTGCGTGCGGTCGATGGCCTGCGCCTCGGCGGCGGGGTTCCACCACGGGTCGAGGAGGAACACGTACTCGGCCTCCACGAGCGTCAGTCCGAACCCGCCCGCCTTGAGGCTGATGAGGAACACCGGGGCGTCTCCCCCGCGGAACCCCTCGACGACCTCGCCGCGCCGGGAGGTCGAGCCGTCGAGGTGCGCGTAGGCGAGGCCGGCGGCATCCAGGCGTTCGGCCGCGAGATCGAGGAACGAGGTGAACTGGCTGAAGACGAGCGCACGATGACCCTCGGATGCCACTTCGACCAGACGCTCGAGCAGGACGTCGAGCTTCGCCGAGCCGAGGTGCGCGTCGCGTTCGTCGATGAGGCCGGGGGCGAGCGCGAGCATGCGCAGCAGCGTGATCGACCGGAACACGATGAAGCGCTGCCGGTCGAGGTCGTCGAGGAGCCCCAGCACCTTCTGCCTCTCGCGCTGCAGCACACGGTCGTACAGCTCGCGATGCCCGGGGGCGAGGGGTACGGCGATCGTCTGCTCCTGCTTCGGCGGCAGGTCGGCGGCCACGACGTCTTTCGTGCGGCGCAGCAGGAACGGGCGGACGCGCGAACGCAGACGCGCGAGGCTGCCGCGCCGGTGCTCCTCGGCCGCGGCGGCCGACAGCTCGGTCGGGGCGTCGGACGGCAGCTGCTCGATCGCGCGGACGTACTCCTCGCGGAACCGTCGCGCCGAGGGATACAGTCCCGGTGCCGCGAGCGCCAGCAGCGCCCACAGATCGTCGAGGCCGTTCTCGATCGGGGTTCCGGTGACCGCGAAGACCGAGTCGGCGCGGAGCGCGGCGACGGCTCGGTGGATGCGCGTCGCGGGGTTCTTCACGAACTGCGCTTCGTCGAGCACGACCCCGGCCCACGCCGGAACGGCGAACTCCGCCTCGTCGGTGCGCACGACGCCGTACGGCGCGACGATGATGTCGGCGCCGTCGGCCAGCTGCGCGATCGTCCGCGTGCGCCGCACGGAGGTCGCCTCGACGGTGACGACGCGCAGGTCGGGCGCGAAGCGGGCCGCCTCGGCGCCCCACGTCGGCAGGACCGACGTCGGCGCGACGACGAGCCAGGGGCGACGCTCCCCGGTCTCCCGCGCGTGCGCGATGAGCGCGAGGATCTGCACCGTCTTCCCGAGACCCATGTCGTCGGCCAGGATGCCGCCGAGCCGGTGCGCGTGCAGCAGCGCGAGCCACGCGAGACCCTCGCGCTGGTACGGCCGGAGTTCGGCGCGGAACCCGGGTGGCGTCTCGACGGCGGGGACGGATGCCACGTCGCGCAGCGCTCGCGCGAGGTCGCGCCATTCGGTGGCGGCGCTCGACTCGTCGGCGAGGTCTTCGAAGTCGCTCCACAGGGCGAGGTGGCGGCGCGGGATGCGGGGTCCGGTCTCCCATTCGTCGAGCTCGGCGGCTTCCTCGAGCAGATCCCGAAGCCGCTGCAGCGACGGATGCGCGAGCGAGAACCACGCCCCGTCCGAGAGCTTGATGCGCGTGCGGCCGCGCGAGAGCGCCGAGAAGAGCGTGCCGAACGGGATGGTCCGCCCGTCGATCACGACGACGATGCCGAGGTCGAACCAATCGCGCTCGGGCGACGGCACCGCGGTGATCGTGAGCGACGGGTCGCCGCGCAGTTCACGGAACGCGGGGACGGTGCCGCGGGTGACCACGCGCACGTCGTCGAGGAGGTCGAGGGCGGGAAGCACGCGCGTCGCGAAGGCGGCGGCGTCGGCGTCGCGCAGCACCCCTCGCGCCCTGACCGGCAGATCGGCGCGCTCAGCCCATGCGGCCTCGACGCGCCTCGCGATCTCGGACTCGGCCCTCGGGTCGCGCTCGTCGTCCGCCGGCAGTCCGTACGCGGCGCGGATGCCGCCCGGATAGACCCAGTCGAGCGCATACTCGACGGACTCGTCGTCGAGGTACGACACCGTCGCCTCCAGCGTCGGTCGTGGCGGCGGAGGGGCGGGAACGCCCGGCCCCACGGCCAGCGGCCCCCGCCGCGCGAGCCTCGGGTACGCGTCCCGGAGGAACTCCCCCGCGTCCTCCGCCGGCACGATGACGGGTCCGTCGGCGAGCAGCGCCGGCAGCGGTGCCGGCAAGGATGCGGGGGCGAGGACCACCGGAATCGGGTCGCGGTCGACTTCGAACCAGAAGAGCCCCGCCGTGCCGAGGGGCCGAACGCGCGTGGCATCCACCGCTCGTCCGTCGATCTCGATCGCCGCCGACAGGCGCAGCGCGCCGCCCGCACCGGTGTCGACGGCCACCCTCGCCGACGCCTCGGACGCCAGCAGCACGTTCTGCTGCGGGTGCATGGAGACGAGAGGGATGCCGAGCCCCGCCGCCGCCCGCAGGTGCGGCCAGAGGAGTGGCGAGGCGATCGCGTCGAGGGCGACGGTGTCGCTCGCGGCGACGAACGGTCCGGTGGTGCGCATGGCCTGGGCGAGGGCGTGGAGTTCGGCGAACCACGCGGCGTGCGTCGGGTCGAAGCGGCCGGTGGATCGGCGGACCGCGTCCCAGGTGGCATCCGCCCGGATCCACGTGTCGCGCGCCCCGCGTACGAGCGGTCGGGCGACGAGCTGCAGCTCGTCCTGCCGCCGCGCGAGCATGCGGGGCGTGACCGGGTCGACGGACCGCGCCTCCCACCGGGACGGGTCGTACGCCTCGCGCTGGCGCAGCTCGATGCCGAGCGCCAGTGCGTCGAAGCCGGGGCGCTCGGCGTCGGGCAGGAGACCGCGCCAGTCGCTCATGCGGTGTCCGCTGCGGCATAAACGCGATCGGCGCGCAGAAACGCGCTGTCCTCGTGTTTATGCGCGGGAATCGCGTTTATGCGTGTTCCGGGCGCGCGCAACGCCGCCGCCCGCGAACGCGACGACGCGACCCGCGAGAAGAGCGGGCCGCGCCGGAACACGTCGATGAACGTCAGGACGAGCGGGCGATCCGGGCGAGGACGCCGTGCACGAACGAGCCGGAGTCGTCGGTGGAGAACTCCTTCGCGAGCTCGACCGCCTCGTCGATCGCGACGGCGGTGGGCACGTCGTCGTTGTAGAGGATCTCCCACGCGCCCATGCGCAGCAGGGCGCGGTCGACGGCGGGCATGCGCTGCAGCGACCAGTCCTTCGCGAACGTGGTGATCTGCTCGTCGATCGCGTCACGGTTGTCGATGACGCCGTCCACGATGTCGCGGGCGTACAGCCACGACGCCTGGCGGTCGGGCTCGGACGCCGCGCGCTTGGCTTCGACGGCGAGCATCACGGGCAGCTCTTCGCCGCGGACGTCGGCCTGGAACAGGATGTCGAGGGCGCGCTTGCGCGCCTTTGTGCGAGCGCTCAAGGTCAGCTGATGCGGCCGAGGTACTCGCCGGTGCGAGTGTCGACCTTGATCTTCGTGCCGGTCTCGAGGAACAGCGGAACCTGCATCTCGTAGCCGGTCTCGACGGTGGCGGGCTTGGTGCCGGCCGACGAGCGGTCGCCCTGCAGGCCCGGCTCGGTGTAGGTGACCTCGAGCACGACGGACGGCGGGAGCTCGATGTAGAGCGGGTTGCCGTTGTTCAGCGCGATCTGCACCTGCTGGTTCTCGAGCAGGAAGTTGGCGGCGTCGCCGACCGTGGCGGCGCCCACCGTGATCTGGTCGTAGTCGGCGACGTCCATGAAGACGAAGCCTTCGCCGTCGTTGTACAGGTACGTGAAGTCGCGGCGGTCGACGTTCTCGATGTCGATCTTGGCGCCGGCGTTGAACGTCTTGTCGACGACCTTGCCCGACATGACGTTCTTCATCTTCGTGCGGACGAACGCGCCGCCCTTGCCGGGCTTGACGTGCTGGAACTCCACGATGCTCCAGAGCTGACCGTCGATGTTCAGGACGACGCCGTTCTTGATGTCTGCGGTGGATGCCATGAGCTTCGATGTTCCGTTTCGTGAGTCGGTGGGGCGTCGCGTCGGCGCTCGCCCAGCGATCCAGTCTACGCGATGGGTCGCTCAGCCGTCGGCGCGGCCGCTGACGACGTCGACGAGGAGGTCGACGGCGCGCGCGTATCCGGGTACGCCCTCGCCGATCACGTGAACGGCGGCGACGTCTTCGATGTACGAGAAGTGCCGGAAGCTCTCGCGCTCGCGGATGTTCGAGATGTGCACTTCGGCCACGGGAAGAGCCACGGATGCCAGGGCGTCGCGCAGCGCGATCGAGGTGTGCGTGAGTCCCCCGGCGTTGATCACGACGCCGGCGCAGTCGAGGCGGGCGGCGTGGATCGCGTCGATGAGCACCCCCTCGTGGTTGCTCTGGATCGCGCGGACCTCGAGACCGTGGCGCTCGGCCGCCTCGGCTGTCACGCGCTCGACGTCGGCGAGGGTGTCGTGCCCGTAGATCTCGGGCTGGCGGGTGCCGAGCAGGTTGAGGTTGGGACCGTTGACAAGGAGGAGGCGGCGCGGCGTGCTCACCCGAGGCACGCTATCAGCGTCCCCGCTGCGCGGTCAGACGCACCGGTGCCGTGCCCGCCGCGAACCCGGCGTAGTCGCCGATGCGCTCGACGAACTCCAGGAACACCTCGCCGATGGTGCGCGTGTAGAAGTGCAGGTATTCCCCGGCGGCATCCCGGTCGTAGCCGAGGTGCAGGTCGCGCAGCTCGTCGACGAAATCCTCCGCGAGGTCGAATCGGGCGGCGATGTCGTCGTAGTAGTTGGCGGGCATCTCCAGCGGCCGGAACCCGCGCGTGCGCGCGGCGCGGGCGAGCGCACGGACGTCGGTGCACCGGAAGGCGGCGTGCTGGGGAAGGACGGTGGATCCGTCGCCTCCTCGCTCGGCCAGGATCGGGGGCGCGACGTTCAGCGGGATGCGGATCGCCCCGTTCGGCGCCGTGAGCACACGGCTCTCGACCAGTCCCTGGGGGCCGGGGACGTCGGTGCGGCTGTCGAGCGACAGGGCAAATCCGGCGGTGTAGAACAGCGTCGACTCCTCCACCACCTGCCACGGCTGCGTGAGGCTGATGTGGTCCACGGCGAGCACCGGACTCTCGCGCGGCGGCTCGCCGTGCTCGAACTCCCGCACCCACGCGGGGTCGCCCTCGTCCGCCGCCTGCGCCCAATAGATCTCGGTGCCGTCGGGGGCGACTGCGCCGTCCAGGCGCTCCTCGCTGGCGTAGGTGCGCCGGTAGGCGCGCGGTACCCGCAGGTCGTGCATGCGCAGGTCGACGGCTTCGGCGTCGTCCACCTCGAAACCGATCGCCGCGAGCCGGGGGGCCTGGCCGCGCGCGTGCTGTTCGTTGAGGATCACGCGCGCCTCCCCCGCGGTCCAGAGCGTCACGGGCTTCGTGCGGTGCCGCCCGCGCGGGGTGAATCCGAGCTGCGCCAGCAGCTCTTCGACGGAGGAGGTGTCCTCGGCGGTGATCTCGACGAAGTCGACATCGGAGGGTGCCGCCGAGTCGGGCAGCATCGCGATGTCGGGGCGGGACGCCGTGGCATCCGGCGCGTGCCGCGCGACCGCGTCCTCCAGCCACCGCAGCGACCGGCGGGCATGCAGCGCGGTGCGGCGGGGATCGGTCTGCCGGAACGTGTCGTTGAAGACCTCGAGCGACCACGGTCCGGTGTACCCGGCGGCGACGATGCGCGCGGTGAAGTCCACGAGGTCGAAACCGCCCTCACCGGGGAAGAGCCGGTGGTGCCGGCTCCACGACAGCACGTCCATCGAGAGCAGCGGCGCGTCGGCGAGCTGCACGAAGAAGATGCGGTCCCCCGGGATATCGGCGATCGCGGCGGGATCGTGCCCGCGCGAGAGCAGGTGGAACGAGTCGAGGCAGATCCCCACGGCGGGGTGATCGGCGAGCTCGACGATCCGCCACGCGCGGCGGTAGTCGTCGACGTAGCGTCCCCAGGCGAGGGCTTCGAAGGCGATCCGGATGCCATAGCCCTCCGCCAGCTCGCCGAGGCGCCGCAGCTGGCTCGCGGACACCGCGTCGTCGTCGACGGTCGCGGTGGCGACGTTGCTGCAGCACAGGACCAGGTCCATGCCGAGGCGCCGCATGAGGCGGAACTTCGCCGCCGCGCGCCGCAGCACGGCCGCGAAGGCCTCCTCGTCGACTCCCTCGACGTCGCGCATCGGCTGGTAGAGGTCGAGGCTGAGCCCGAGTCGCGCGGCGAGGGCTGCGATCTCCTCGGGGCTCTCGGGGGCGGCCAACAGATCCGGTTCGAAGATCTCGACGCCGTCGAATCCCGCGGCGGCGCAGGCGTGGAGCTTGTCGGCGAGAGTGCCGCTGACGCACACGGTCGCGATCGAGGTCTTCATGGGCGCCGAATGTACCATCCAGTACATAGCCCGTCCACTAGTCTGGGCCGATGCCCGAGGTTCGCCGCGACGCCGAGCGCACCCGCGCCGAGCTCCTCGCCGTCGCGACCGAGGTCTTCGCCGAAGACGGCTACTCCGGCGCCCGAGTCGACGAGATCGCCGCGCGCACCCGCACGACCAAGCGGATGATCTACTACTACTTCGGCGGCAAGGAAGGGCTGTATCGCGCCGTCCTCGAAGAGGCCTACCGCGGAATCCGCGAGGCCGAGCGCGGCATCGATGTCGATCACGCCGACCCCGTTCAGGCGGTGCGCGCGCTCGCCGAGGTCACGTTCGACCATCACGTGCAGCATGACGCGTTCATCCGTCTCGTCGCGATCGAGAACATCCACCGCGGCGAGTTCATCCGCCAGATCGACGGACTGCGCGAGGCCTCGAAGCCCGCGAAGGACGTGCTCGACGAGATCCTCCAGCGAGGTCGTGCCGCCGGGCTGTTCCGCGACGACGTCGAGGCGATCGACGTGCACCTGGTGATCAGTGCGTACTGCGTGTTCCAGGTCGCCAATCGGTACACGTTCGGGCACCTCTTCGACGTCGACATGGCCGAGGCCGGGCGTCGCGCCCACCTGCGGTCCGTCATCGGCGACGTCGTCGTCGGGTGGCTCACCTCCCCCGCCGCCTGAAGCCTCGGCATTCATGCACCTGTTGACAGGCGCTGTTCGTCGTGCTTTTCTGTGAACGTACCGGTTAGTACATTCGGCGGTTGCCGAGAACGACCGGGGTCCGGAAACGAAGGAGTACCGTGATCGACTCGCACCCCTACCTCGTGGGCCTCATCGGCGCGGGGGTCCTGCCCTCGCTGACCCCGCCGATGCACATGGCCGAGGCGCGGTCCCTCGGGCTGACCTACGTCTACCGGCCGCTGGACCTCCCCACCCTCGGCATCGACCCCGAGCGCATCGGCGACGTGCTCGCCTGGGCGGAGCGGCTGGGTTACGACGCCGTCAACGTCACGCACCCCTGCAAGCAGAGCGTGCTCGCCCACCTCGATCGCATCGATCCCGTGGCCGCCGCGCTCGGCGCGGTCAACACCGTGCTGTTCACCGCCGCCGGCCGCGTCGGCTACAACACCGACACGACCGGTTTCGCCGCCGCGTTCGCCGAGGGCCTGCCGGATGCCGCGACCGATCGGGTCGTGCAGCTCGGCGCCGGCGGGGCCGGCTCGGCCGTCGCGGACGCGCTGCTGCGCTCGGGTGCGGCCCACCTCACCGTCGTCGACCTCGACGCGCAGCGCGCGGGTGCCCTCGTCGGCGACCTCGCGGCCCGGCATCCCTCCGCCGTCGTCGCCGCCGCCGCGCCGGCCGATCTCGCCGCGGCCCTCGGCCGCGCGGACGGTCTCGTGCACTGCACCCCGATCGGCATGGCGGAGCACCCCGGACTCCCCCTGGATGCCGACCTCCTGCGACCCGACCTCTGGGTCGCCGACATCGTCTACCGGCCGCTCGACACCGAGCTGCTGATCGCGGCGCGCGAACGCGGCTGCCGCACCCTGAGCGGCGGACGCATGGCGGTACACCAGGCCGTCGACGCCTTCGCCCTCATCACGGGGACGCGACCCGACCCCGACCGCATGTCCGCGCACTTCCTCGACCTCGTCGCCGCCGGCGACGTCCTCGCCCGCTAAGGAGCATCCGTCCATGACCACCACCGCAACGACGCGGAAGACTCCCGTGAAGGCCGCAGCCGCGAGCTTCATGGGCAGCGCCGTGGAGTACTACGACTTCTTCCTGTTCGGCTCGGCGGCCGCGCTGATCTTCCCCACGGTGTTCTTCCCGTCGGGCGACCAGGCGGCCCTGGTGATGTCGTTCGCGACCTTCGGGTTCGCGTACGTCGCGCGCCCGGTCGGCGCCGTCATCCTCGGCCACTACGGCGACCGGATCGGTCGGCAGAAGGTGCTGATGTTCACCCTTCTGCTGATGGGTCTGTCGACGTTCATCATCGGATGCCTCCCCGGCTTCGCCCAGATCGGGTGGTTCGCGCCGGCGCTCCTCGTCGTCTGCCGCCTGATGCAGGGTCTCTCGGCGGCCGGTGAGCAGGCCGGGGCCTCCTCGCTCACCCTCGAGCACGCTCCCGAGAACCGTCGTTCGTTCTTCACCTCGTGGACGCTCACGGGCACGCAGGGCGGCCAGATCCTCGCCGCGCTCATCTTCATCCCCGTCGTGGCACTGCCGGACGAGATCAAGTTCAGCTGGGGCTGGCGCGTGCCGTTCTGGCTCAGCGCGCTGGTCGTGATCGTGGCGTTCTTCATCCGTCGGAGCCTCCACGAGACCCCCGAGTTCGAGCAGGCGAAGGCGACCGGTCAGATCGCCCGGATGCCGCTCGTCCCCCTGCTGCGCGACCACTGGCGCGACGTGATCCGCGTCATCTGCTGCGCGTTCATCGCCGCCGTCTCCACCGTGTTCGGCACGCTCGCCATCGCGTACGGCAAGGCGCAGGGACTCGACGCGAGCGTCACCCTGTGGCTCGTGGTCGTGGCCAACATCGTGGCCCTCGGCACCCAGCCCCTTTTCGGGCGCCTCGCCGACCGGATCGGACGCAAGCCCGTGTTCATCTACGGCGCCCTGTCGTCGGCGGTCTTCATGCCCTTCTACATCCTGTCGATGGGCAAGGGGAACGACCTGATCACCTTCGGTCTGGCGATCCTGACCTTCTCGTTCGGGTACGCCGCCGCGAACGCGGTCTGGCCCTCGTTCTACGGTGAGATGTTCAGCACCCGGGTGCGGTTCTCGGGGATGGCGATCGGCACGCAGCTCGGCTTCCTCATGGCCGGATTCGCGCCGAGCATCGTCGCGGCCCTCGGAGGCAGCGGCGAGAACGGCTGGATCGTCATCAGCGTCTTCACCGCCGTCATCGCGGTCATCGCGTCGGTGAGCGCCCTCACCGCCCGTGAGACGAAGGACGTCCCCACGGCGCGCCTGGGCCAGGCCGCCGAGGAACGCGTTCCCGTGACCGTCTGATCCCGCAACGCCGGAACGGCCCCGCCTCCCGAGGGAGGCGGGGCCGTTCCGGTGTTCGCGGGCTACGCCCCGACCTCCTGGTACGCCGCGAACAGCAGCGACTCGTCGGGGGCCTGCAGCACCGTCGGGCGGGCGAGGTCGTCGAGCACGATGAAGCGCAGCATGCTGCCGCGGGACTTCTTGTCGCGCTGCATCGTCGCCTTGAGCGTCTGGAACGCCCCGGCGCGGTAGGTCGTGGGCAGGCCGAGGGACTCCAGGACCGTCCGGTGGCGCTGGGCCACGTCGTCGGACAGGCGTCCCGCCAGGCGGGACAGCTCGGCGGCGAACACCATGCCGACCGAGATCGCGGCGCCGTGACGCCAGCGGTAGCGTTCGGCGTGCTCGATGGCGTGACCGAGGGTGTGACCGTAGTTCAGGACTTCGCGCAGGCCCGCTTCCCGCAGGTCCTCCCCGACGACGCGCGCCTTCATGTCGATCGCGAGTTCGATGCAGCGGCGGAACGCGTCGCCCCGCGGGTCGACGATCCCCGACGGGTCGGCCTCGATGAGGTCGAGGATCTCCGGATGCCAGATGAACCCGGCCTTCACGACCTCGGCGAACCCCGCGGTGGCCTCGTTCTTGGAGAGCGTCTCCAGCAGGTCGAGGTCGCAGACGACGGCCGCGGGCGGCCAGAACGCGCCCACGAGGTTCTTGCCCTCGGCGGTGTTGACGCCCGTCTTGCCGCCCACGGCCGCGTCGACCATCGCGAGGACGGTCGTCGGAACCTGCACGACCGCGACGCCGCGCAGCCACGTGGCGGCGACGAACCCGGCGAGGTCGGTGACGGCTCCGCCGCCGAAGCCGATGACGGCATCCGTCCGGGTGAAATCGGCCTGGCCCATGACCTGCCAGCAGAACGCGGCGACCTCGATGCGCTTGCCGGCCTCGGCATCCGGGATCTCGGCGAGCAGCACCTGCCGGTCGCCGACGAGCTGCGCGCGCAGCGCCTCGGCCTGCGCCGCGAGGGTCGGCGGGTGAACGATGAGCACCTTCTGCGCCGCCGCGGGCAGCTTCTCGCCGAGTGTTGCGAGCAGGCCGCGTCCGATCGTGATGTCGTAGCCCGGGTCGCCGGCGACGGTGATGGTCGTGGTGTCGGTCATGGGGTCTCCTGGGCCGGGACGGGGCGCGCCCAGGCCACGATGTCGTCGACCACGCGGGCCAGCGGGCCCGAGGACGTGTCGAAAGCGATGTTGGCGGCCGCTTCGTAGATCGGTCGCCGTTCTTCGTAGATGCGGAGCCAGCGCTCCGCCGGATCCTCGCCGCCCAGCAGGGGGCGCTCGTCTCCGTGGATCCGGGATGCCACGACGTGCGGCGCCACGGTCAGCAGCACCACGCGATGCTGGGTCAGGCGCTCGCGCGTGACCGTGTCGAGCACCGCTCCCCCACCGAGCGCGACGACACCGCCCCGCTCGAGCGCCTCGGCGACGGCATCTCGTTCCACCGCGCGGAAGTGCGCCTCGCCGTGGGCGAGGAAGAGATCGCGGATCGGGCCGTGGTCGCGCACGACGATCTTGTCGGTGTCGCTGAACGTCTCACCGAGGGCACGCGCGACACGCCGCCCGACGCTCGTCTTGCCCGCCCCCATCGGTCCGATGAGCACGAGCGCGCCGCGGCCCGCCTCAGCCGAGGTCATGCGCGAGCAACGCCGCGTCGGAGGCGTCGGTGGTGCGCAGCGTCTCGGGCAGGTGCGCGAGGTACGCCTCGAGGTTGCGGCGGGTCTCGGCGACGTTGTCGCCGCCGAACTTCTCCAGGACCACGTCGGCCAGCGTGACCGCGACCATCGCTTCGGCCACGACACCCGCGGCAGGGACCGCGCAGACGTCGGAGCGCTGGTGGTGCGCGGCGGCCGTGTCGCCCGTGGCGACGTCGACGGTCCGGAGCGCGTGCGGAATCGTGGCGATGGGCTTCATGCCCGCGCGCACCCGCAGCACGGTGCCGGTCGACATGCCGCCCTCGGTGCCGCCCGCGCGGTCGGAGGAACGGGTGATGCCGTCCCCGGTCGCGAACAGCTCGTCGTGCGCCTGCGAGCCGCGGCGGGTCGTGGTGAGGAAGCCGTCGCCGACCTCGACCCCCTTGATCGCCTGGATGCTCATCAGGGCCTGGGCGAGCTTGGCATCCAGTCGACGATCCCACTGCACGTGCGAGCCGAGCCCCGGCGGCAGGCCGTACGCGAGCACCTCGACGATGCCGCCGAGCGTGTCGCCGGCCTTCTTCGCGTCGTCGACCTCGGCGACCATCGCGGCGGAGGTCTCGGGGTCGAAGCAGCGCAGCGGATCGGCGTCGAGGAGGTCGACGTCGTCGGGCGTCGGCAGCGCCGCACCCTCGGGCACGCGCACCGGGCCGATGGAGAGCGTGTGGCTGACGAGTCGGATGCCGAGCTCGCCGAGGAACGCGCGCGCCACGGCGCCGAGCGCGACGCGGGCCGCGGTCTCGCGGGCGGACGCGCGCTCGAGGATCGGCCGCGCCTCGTCGAAGCCGTACTTCTGCATGCCGACGAGGTCGGCGTGACCCGGGCGGGGACGCGTGAGCGCCGCACCGCGACCGCGGGAACGATCGGACAGCTCGACCGGCTCGGGGCTCATGACCTCGACCCACTTCGGCCACTCGGTGTTGCCGATGCGCAGCGCGATGGGGCTGCCGATCGTGAAACCGTGCACGATGCCGGTCGAGAGCGTGAGCTCGTCCTCCTCGAACTTCATGCGCGAGCCGCGGCCATAGCCGAGCTTGCGCCGGGCGAGGTCCGCGCGGATCTGCGCGGGAGAGATCGGGACGCCGGCCGGCATCCCCTCCATGAGGGCGACCAGTTCGGGACCGTGGGATTCCCCGGCCGTGAGCACGCGAAGCATGCCCCTATCCTCCCACGAGCGCGACGCGCATCGCGGCGAGGACGGCGTCCTCCCGCTCGAGCGGGACCGCGGGGTCCCCGCCCACGAACACCCGCACCTGCAGCAGGGCCTGGTGCAGCAGCATCGGCAGGCCGTTGATCGCCGCGTTCCCCGCCGCGAGCCACTGCTCGGCGAGCGACGTCGGCCAGTTCCCGTACACGACGTCGACGAGCAGCCCGCCGTTCTCGGCGTAGGGACGGATGCCGGCACCGGCATCCACTCCCCCGGGCAGCGCCCCGATCGTCACGGCGACCGGGTCCGGCGTGCCGGGGGCGTCGAAAGCGGACGGGACGACCTCGACGCCCACCGATGTCCCGAGTGCGCGCAACGGCTCCACGGCCTCCGGGCGCCGGGCCACGACCTCGACGCGCGCGGCGCCGAGTTCCGCCAGCGACAGCACGGCCGAGGTCGCGGTCGCACCCGCGCCGAGGATCCGCGCGGCCCGGGGCCGGGTGACGCCGGCCTCCCGCAGCGCGCGCGCCAGTCCCCCGACGTCGGTGTTGAAGCCGCGTGGCCCGTCGTCGGTCAACAGGTAGGTGTTCACCGCGCCCGTGCGCAGCGCCGCGTCGTCGAGCGATGTCGCCGACGTCGCCGCGACGTTCTTCAGCGGCATCGTCAGCGACAGGCCCCGCCAGGTGGCATCCAGGTCCGCCAGCGCCGCGGCGAACCCCGCCTCGGTGACGCGCTGACGCCCGTACTCCCACGGCAGACCCAGCTCGCGGTACGCCGCCGCGTGCAGCGCCGGCGACCGCGAGTGGTCGATCGGATCTCCCCAGACGGCGAGCCGAGCCGGGGTCAGCATCCGCCGTCAGGGTTGGCGCGGCACCAATCCTGGAACTGCTGCACGGCCGTGAGCTGGTCGGCGTAGGTCGTCGAGAACACCGTCTCGCCGGTCTCCAGGTTCACGGTGGTGAAGTAGTACCACGTGCCGTCCACGGGATGCATGGCCGCGTCGATCGCGAGATCGCCGGGGTTGGAGATCGGCCCGATCGGCAGTCCGGGATGGACGTAGGTGTTCCACGGGTTGTCGCTCGTGAGCGCGTTCTCGGTCGACGACGAGCTGCCCGCGCCGATCTCGCCGACGCCGTACTGCGCCGTCGAGTCCATCTGCAGGAGGCCGTGGGTCTCGTCGTTGTCGGGCTGCAGGCGGTTCTCGATCACGCGCGAGACCTTGTAGAAGTCGTCGGAGTTGCGCGCTTCGCGTTCGATGATCGACGCGATGATGAGGATGCGCTCCCGGTCGGCCTCGGGAACCCCGGCCTGATCCAGGGACTGCACCGTGCGCTGCACCATCCTCTGGATGATCTCGGTCGCCGTGACCCCCTCATCGAAGTCGTAGGTCGCGGGGAAGATCCACCCTTCGAGCGTCGAGGCCGGCACGCCGTACTGCGACGGGTCGGCCGTCGCCGCCTCGAAGTCCTCCCGCGGCATGCCCAGCTGCTCGGACATCGCATCGAGCGACTGCTCGAGTGTCAGCCCCTCCCGGAGCTGCACGCTGAGGTTCAGACGGTTCGCGGGATCGCCCAGTGCCGCGAGCACGGCCGCGGACGACATCTGCTGCTGCAGCTTGTACACCCCCGGCTGGAACGTGAACGCCACGGCGTTCTTCACCATGTACGTGTAGAGCGAGTCCGACTGCTTCGTGATCCCGGCCTCGAACAGCTTGGGAGAGACGGACTCGCCGGTGTCGCCGGACGAGATCGTGACCCGCGCTTCGCCGGTGGCCATCCCCTCGGCGTAGTCCGTGGGTTCACCGGTGCCGAGGAACTCGCGGACGCGATCGCCGTAGGTGTTCCACACCACGACGCCGCCGCCGACGAGTCCCCCGAGGATGACGAGCACCACGGCCAGGGCGATCCATCCGCCCACGCGGCGACGTCGCTTCGGGGGGCGGGTGGCGCCGCGCACCTCGTCGGTGTGGGCGCGGCCGGAGAACAGGTCCTCGAGCGAACCGGATGCCGCGGGTCGCGGGGTCTCGGTCGCACCGACCGCCGCGCCGCCGGCGCCGACGAGGACCGGCTCGCGGTCCCGCGACGATTCGGGCTCGGGCTGCGGGGTCCGCCGCGGGCCCGCGGGACGCGAGTCCTCTCCGCGGGGTGCCTGTGTGACGCGGGGCTCGTCGAGCCGCTGCGGCTCCGCCGCCGACGGGGAGTCGCGCGCGGGCCGGGGCCCGGGTGTCGTGTCGGCGGAGGGCCGCGCGGCGGGGACGGCGGTCGTGTCGTCGGCCGCAGGGGCGGCGGGCGTCGGACCGGTCTGCGTCCGGCGGGCCTCGCGCGCGGCGCGGCGGGAGGCCGGCGCGGGGGCGTCGGGCGTCGATGCGCCGGCACCTCCTCCGTCGCGCGCGGCGGCGCCTGTCGTGCCCGTACGGGGGTCGGGCAGACGTCCGTACAGCTCCGCGAAAGGATCGGTCGGGTCGTTTTCGGGCATGTCAGGCGGGCTCCTGTCCCGGTGCTACGGCGGGTCCGGCCGGCTCACCGGACTGTCGCTCCACGTCGAGCGCCTGCTGCAGAAGCACTACAGCGGCGACCTGGTCCACAATGCTACGAGACTCCCGCTGGGAGCGCCCTGCCTGGCGGAGCACGCCGTGCGCCGAGACGGTGCTGAGTCGTTCGTCGACGAGCCGCACCGGGACGGCCAGAGCGGCGGCCAGCTCCCCCGCGAACCGACGGGCGTCCGTCGTCGACGGGGTGTCCTCGCCTCGGAGGTTCAGCGGCAACCCGACCAGTACTTCGAACGCCTCGTACTCCGCGGCGAGGGCGACGATACGACGCACGGGCTCCCCCTTGCGGGGCACTGTCTCGACGGGCACGGCGAGCAGTCCGTCGGGGTCCGATCGCGCGACGCCGACGCGCGCGCGTCCCACGTCGATGCCGAGCCGGATGCCGCGGCGGAACTCCGTCACGCCGTGATCGCCCGCACGTCCGCGACGATGCCCTCGAGCGCCTGCGGCAGGGCCGAGGCATCCGTGCCACCGCCCTGGGCGACGTCGGGACGACCGCCTCCGCCTCCGCCGAGCACACCGGCGGCGGCCTTGGCGAGGGCGCCGGCGGCGAGGCCGCGCTCGCGAGCCGCATCGTTGGTGACGACGACCACGGTGGCACGGCCGCCCGCGACGGTGCCGAGCGCGACGACGGCCGGGTCGGAGCCCAGGCGATCGCGCACCTGCAGCGCGAGCGTGCGCACGTCGTCGGCGGCGGCGCCCTCGCCGAGCGACTGCGCGACGACGCGGACGGTGCCCACCGACGTCGCGGACTCGACGAGCTGCGGCAGGCGGTCGGAGAGCGCCCGTGCCTCGAACCCGGCGATCTTCTTCTCGGCGGCCTTCAGGCTCGCGGCGAGTTCGGCGATACGGGTCGTCAGCTGCTCGCGCGGGGTCTTGAGCGATGACGTCAGCTGCGAGACGATGGCGCGCTCGGCGGCGAGGTCACGGAAGGCGTCGAGCCCGACGAGAGCCTCGACGCGGCGGTTGGAGGCCCCCACCGACGACTCGCCGACGAGGTTCACCAGCCCGATCTCGGCGCTGCGTGCCACGTGCGTGCCGCCGCAGAGCTCGCGCGACCACGGACCGCCGATGTCGACCATACGCACGGTGTCGCCGTACTTCTCGCCGAACAGCGCCATGGCGCCCGCGGCCTTCGCCTCGTCGAGCGAGAGGACCCGCGTGGTGACCTCGAGGTTGTCGCGCACCGCATTGTTGGCGATGTCCTCGATCTCGGTGCGGGTCTCGGGCGAGAGAGCGGCTCCCCAGCTGAAGTCGAAGCGCATGTAGCCGGCGCGGTTGAGCGAACCGGTCTGCGTCGCGGTCTTGCCGAGGGTGTCGCGGATGGCGGCGTGCACGAGGTGCGTCGCGGAGTGCGCCTGCTGCGCCGAGTGGCGGTTGAGAGCGTCGACCACCGTCGTCGCCGGCGCGTCGACCGACACCTCGCCGGTGGTGACCTCCACCGTGTGGCTGATGAGGCCCGGAACGGGACGCTGCACGTCGAGTACCTCGAGCTCGTAGCCGGGGCCCACGATGACGCCCTTGTCGGCGACCTGTCCGCCGGACTCGGCGTACAGCGCGGTCTCGGCGAGGACGACCTCGGCGATCTGCCCCTGCGACGCGCGGTCGGTGCTGCGGCCGTCGACCAGGATGCCGAGGACCTTCGACTCCGTCTGGAGGTCGGTGTATCCGGTGAAGACGGTCTCGCCGAGCGCCCGGAACTCGCGGTACACGCTCTGGTCGGCGAGCGCGCCCTTGCGGGAGCGCGCGTCGGCCTTCGCCCGAGTCCGCTGCTCCTGCATGAGGGTGTCGAACGCACCGCGGTCGACGGCGAGGCCCGCCTCTTCGGCGATCTCGAGCGTCAGGTCGATCGGGAAGCCGTACGTGTCGTGCAGCAGGAACGCCTCCGAGCCCGACAGGGTCGTGGCGCCGCCGCTCTTGGCATCCGCGACCGACTGGTCGAGGATCGCGGATCCCGCCGCCAGCGTCCGGAGGAACGTCTGCTCCTCGGCGATCGCGTAGGCGGACAGCCGCGCGTAGTCGGTCTCGACCTCGGGGTACGACCCCTTCATCGCGTCGCGCGACGCGGCGAACAGCTCGGGGAAAGTCGGGCCGTCGACGCCCAGCAGGCGCATCGAGCGGATGGCGCGGCGCATGATGCGGCGCAGGATGTAGCCCCGGCCCTCGTTCGACGGGGTCACGCCGTCGGCGAGCAGCATCAGCGACGACCGCACGTGGTCGGCGACGATGCGAAGGCGCACGTCGTCCTCGTGCGACTCGGCGCCGTACGACTTGCCCGCCAGCTTCGCTGCCAGGTCGAGCACCGGACGCACCTGGTCGGTCTCGTACATGTTGTCGACGCCCTGCTTGATGAACGCGATGCGCTCCAGGCCCATGCCGGTGTCGATGTTCTTCGCGGGCAGTTCGCCGACGATGTCGAAGTCGTACTTCGAGCGCACGTTCGTGATCTCGTACTGCATGAACACGAGGTTCCAGATCTCGACGTAGCGGTCGTCGTCGGTCGCCGGTCCCCCGTCGATGCCGTACGCGGGACCGCGGTCGAAGAAGATCTCCGAGCAGGGCCCCGCGGGGCCCGGGAGCCCGGTCGACCAGTAGTTCGTGTCCTTGCCCAAGCGCTGGATGCGCTCGTCGGGCAGGGTGCTGAGCTTCAGCCAGAGGTCGCGCGCCTCGTCGTCCTCTTCGTAGACCGTGACCCACAGGTCGTCGGGGTCGAAGCCGAGGCCGCCCTCGGCATCCGGGGTCGTCAGCAGCTCCCACGCGTAGCGGATCGCGTCTTCCTTGAAGTAGTCGCCGAACGACCAGTTGCCCAGCATCTGGAAGAAGGTGCCGTGACGGGGCGTCTTGCCGACCTCTTCGATGTCGTTCGTCCGGATGCACTTCTGCACGTCGGCCGCGCGCGGATAGGGCGGCGGAACGACCCCGCTCAGGTAGGGGATGAACGGCACCATGCCGGCGACCGTGAACAGCAGGGCCGGGTCGTCGGTGACGAGGGAGGCCGACGGCACGATGGTGTGGTTCTTCTTCTGGAAGTAGTCCAGGAAGCGCTGAGCGATCTCGGCGGTGTTCATGAGGGGTCTTTCCGTGGGCGTGCGGATCCACCCCGGGGGGGGG
>NZ_MTQM01000007.1 GCF_001984105.1 Microbacterium sp. CSI-V
GCATTTGACAAGTGCACGCTGTTGAGTTCTCAAGGAACGGACGCACCCACAGAAACGATCTCTCGACCTACCCGCGAGGCAACTTCACTACCTTATACGCCACACACAAGTCATATTTCACAAGTCGAATCAGAGGATTCAGTCTTGGAAGACAAGTGCCGAGTGGCAGAATCCGATCTTAGACCCTCGAGCCGAAGCTCACAAGTTCTGATCGGGGTGGTTCACCGCTTGAGAGGACGCGGGGCCTTTCGGCCGCTCCGCTCTCCCCTGTGGGGCGAACAAGTAATAAGTTACGCGGATACGGCCGACTCGTCCAATCAGCGCCTCATCCCGGGCGTGTCGCGACTTGAAATCCGCGGAAACACGCGGATCTCGCGCCGACGCCGGACCTGAACCGTGACGGCCAGCAGAAGGGACGCGATCGCCCATGCCGCGGCGATGCGCGTCAGAACTCCATAGATCAGTGCGGTCGGGGACATCACCGTGCTCTGGGCGGCGCTCATGAACACCGCGATCGCTCCGCCGACGACCAGAGCGACCGGCAGGGATACCCACCACAGGACACGCACCGCAGTCGGCAGCACCCGTCGCACCGGAACGGTCCCTCGTCGTGCCATCCACACGAGTCCATAGGCGGCGAGGACGATCAGCCCGAACGCGCCCGATCCGTACTGCAGCCACTTCACTCCCGGGAGGGGGCCCCACTGGTCGTCCAGCGACGGCATCAACGCCACGCCCAGACGCCCCTCGTGAGTGAAGAGATCCCACAGGATGTGCGTCGCGACTCCGAACGCGAGCGAGAGGAGCAGCCACATCAGCGCCACCGGTCCCCCGCCGAGTGTTTCGCGGAGACCGTCGCGGAAGCCGGCATCCCATCGGTCCGGAAGACGCTCGGCGACCACCCGCGGGGAGAGCTCGCGAACGGCGGGGCGGAGAACGCACCGCCAGACGAGAAGCAGCAGCACTGCCAGCACCGTGGTGACCGGCACCCAGGCGAAATCGTGGGTCAGGGAGTAGTCGGGCCACATGCCGCGGAAGAACAACGGCAGGTCGGGGGTCATCGCCCCGATGGCGATCGCCGCCGGCACCAGCCGCGTGCGCACGAAAGGGAGCGCGACGACGGCATGGCTCGGCGTGAAAGGCATCAGCCGACGAACACTCCGGCCAACGTCTTCTTGCCGCGCCGCAGAACCGAGACACCGCCCGGCAGCGAGCCCGTCACCGGGGTGTCGTCCGCGGTCACCTTCTGCCCGTCCAGCGACACACCGCCCTGTGCGATCGCACGCCTCGCCTCGCTCAGACTGCTCACGAGACCCGTCGACGTGAGTCCATCGAGCACCGTCGCCCCCGCGGGCAGGGACGCGTGCGGGAGTTCCGCCAGGGCGCTCCGCAGGGTCGCGGCATCCAGAGCCATCAGGTCGCCCTGGCCGAACAATGCCTCGGTGGCCGCGACGACCGCGTCGGCAGCATCCGGGCCGTGGACGGTCGTGACGACCTCGCGCGCGAGGCGCTTCTGCCCGGCACGACGGTACGGCTCCTCGTCAACCAGTCGCGCGTAGTCCTCGATCTCGGCTCGCGTGAGGAACGTGAACACCTTCAGGCGGTCGACGACGTCGCGGTCGTCGGTGTTCAGCCAGAACTGGTACATCGTCCACGGGCTGCACATGTCGGCATCCAGCCAGATCGCGTTGCCCTCGCTCTTGCCGAACTTGGTTCCGTCGCTGTTGGTGATCAGCGGAGTGCCGATCGCGTGGACCGACTCCCCCTCGACGCGGCGCACCAGATCGGTGCCGCTGGTGAGGTTGCCCCACTGGTCGCTCCCGCCGGTCTGCAGGACGCAACCGTACGCGCGGAAGAGCTCGAGGTAATCCATGCCCTGCAGGATCTGGTAGCTGAACTCCGTGTAGCTGATCCCGGCCTCGGAGTTGAGGCGGGCACTGACCGCATCCTTCTTCAGCATCGTCCCGACGCGGAAGTGCTTCCCGATCTCGCGGAGGAAATCGATCGCGCTGAGCGGTGCGGTCCAATCGAGGTTGTTGACCATCCGCGCCGCGCTGTCGCCCTCGAAGCTCAAGAAGCGCTCCACCTGCGTCCGCAGCCGGTCGACCCACTCCGCGACCGTCTCCCGGGTGTTCAACGTCCGCTCCGCCGTCGGACGGGGGTCGCCGATCAGCCCCGTCGAGCCCCCCACGAGGCCCAGGGGGCGGTGCCCCGCGAGCTGGAGTCGCCGCATCGTGAGCAGCTGCACGAGGTTTCCGAGGTGCAGACTCGGCGCGGTCGGGTCGAAGCCGCAGTAGAAGACGATCGGCGGTCCGGACAGCAGTTCGCGCAGCTCGTCCTGGTCGGTCGAGACGTGGATAAGACCGCGCCAGACCAGCTCGTCCCACACCGAATCGAACGCGGGGTCGTTGGCGGGCTCGAGGGCGCGAACGGAAAGCTCGTCGGAGGGAACGGACACCCTTTCAGGCTATCAGCGGCGACGACGCGGCCAGGATGGCGGGCGGGTCACGCGCCGCTGACGCCCCACCACACGACGAAGGCGGCCGCGAGCGCGGTCACCCAGCTGACGAGGCTGCCGATGAGGAAGTACTCCGCCCGATCTCCGCCCTCGCCGTCGCGGGAGATCTCGGGGAACCGCACGATCCCCTTCGCCGCGAGGACGGCGGCCAGCAGCGTGTACGCCCCTGCGAGGGTCAGGGCGAAGACGAGGATCCGTTCGAGCGGACCGATCAGGCGGCCGCCTTTGAGGGTGGTCGGTGCCTCGCCGGACGGGGGCAGCACACGCTCCCCCATCTCGGCGCGCAGCGCGATGCGGACCACGGCATTGCCGGACTCGAGCAGGAACAGCAGGCACCCCGCCACGAGCAGCACCGCGTCCAACGAGACGTCCGCGCGCGGCCCGTACGCCTCCCAGCCTGCGCCGAGGAGTCCCGGATGGGGACGAGCGGGCGCGACGACCACGCACGCGGCGACCGCGATCCCGAGGAGTCCCACCGGCCACAGGCCCGCGCGCGCCGAACCCGACTCGGGAACGACCCACGTCCAGATCGCCGCGACCGCCACGGCGAGGATACCGGCGACGACCGCATCCGCCCCGGCCGACAGCGCCACCAGCAGGACGCCCGCGACGGCGAAGATCGCCCTCCGGCGATGCGCGATCAGCCGGCGCAGAAGGTCCACGCCACCGACGGCGAGGAGCAGCAGGGCCGCGGCGATCACGATGACACCCCCGCCCGGAGGGCGAGGAACCCCTCGACGATCGCCACCGACCCGGCGGAGGCCAGCGCCTGCGAGACAGCCGACTGGGTGATTCCCTCATCGGCGGCGAGCTCGCGCTGCGATCGCCCCAGACACCGGCCGTACGTCAGACGTCGCGTCCGCTCGCTCATCGACGACACGAGTTGATCTCGCGACAACCCGTACGCGTTCGCGAGCGCGACGCTCTCGAGCACCCTCGCACCGGTGTGCTCCTGCGCCTCGAACCAGGTGCGGGCGTGGGGAACCGCCCGCTGCTGCATCGCCTCGACCCGCTCGATCGCCGTCCGCGCCGCCCACCACGCGGGCCCCTCCGGAATCGTCCGGCCGTCGACCTCGACGGGACGCACCTCACCGATCCCGACGCCGAACCGGCACTCGACCCCGTCGGGAAGGTTGAGGCGGACCAGGAGGAGGGCGGCCGCCGCGGCGGCGATCGTGGGGTACTCCCCCTGCAGCTCGTCTCCGACGACGGCGGTGAGCGGCGCGAGTGCGAGCGGGACATCGGCCTCCGCTCGCGCGACGGCGGCGTGGATCGCGCTCTGCGCACGGCTGCGGTCGTCCAACTCGCGCGAACGGACGATGTCGGCGATGACGGCGGCGATCATGTGAACAGCTTATGGCTTATGGGGACGGATTTATAAGCTTTTTGCTTATTCAGAACCCGAGATCATGCGCGGCCGCCTGCGCGCGGGACACCAGTTCGGTGCGCTGCTCGGACACACGGTCCGGTGCGGTGCCACCGGCGCCCGTGCGGCTGGCCACCGAGCCCTGGATCGTCAGCACGTCGCGAACCTCGGGCGTGAGCGACGGCGAAACCGAGGCCAGCAACGCGTCGTCGGCATCCTCGAGACCTATCCGCCGCTCTTCGCACGTGCGCACCAGTGCTCCGGAGATCTCGTGGGCGTCGCGGAAGGCCACGCCCTGCCGGACGAGCCACTCGGCGACGTCGGTCGCGAGCGAGAAGCCCTGCGGGGCGAGCTCCGCCATCCGATCGGTGTGGAATCGCAGGGTCGAGATCATGCCCGAGAACGCGGGCAGCACGAGCTCGAGCGTGCGCACCGAATCGAAGACCGGCTCCTTGTCCTCCTGCAGGTCGCGGTTGTAGGCCAGGGGGAGCCCCTTGAGCGTCGCCAGGAGACCGGAGAGGTTGCCGATGAGCCGCCCCGCCTTGCCGCGCGCGAGCTCGGCGATGTCGGGGTTCTTCTTCTGCGGCATGATGCTCGAACCGGTCGAGTACGCGTCGTCGAGGGTGACGAACCCGAACTCGCGCGTGTTCCACAGGATCACGTCTTCGGCCAGGCGGGACAGGTCGACGCCGATCATCGCGGTGATGAAGGCGAACTCCGCGACCACGTCGCGCGACGCCGTACCGTCGAGGGAGTTCTCGGCCGGGCGTGCGAGGCCCAGCCGGTCGGCGACGAGCTGAGGGTCGAGGCCGAGAGTCGCTCCGGCGAGCGCGCCTCCGCCGTAGGGCGAGACGGACGCGCGCACCGACCAGTCGCGCAGGCGCTCGATCCCGCGGACGAACGCCCAGCCGTACGCCTGGAGATGATGCGCGAGGAGGACCGGCTGCGCGTGCTGCAGGTGGGTACGGCCGGGCATGATGGCCGACTCGTGCGCAGATGCCTGCGACACCAGCGCGTCGATCAGTCGCAGCAGTTCGCGCGTGATGGTGCGGGCGTGGTCGAGCAAGTACAGACGCACCAGCGTGGCGATCTGGTCGTTGCGGCTGCGACCCGCGCGGAGCTTGCCCCCGAGGGCCGGACCCACCGTCTCGATCAGCACCCGCTCGAGGGCACCGTGCACGTCTTCGTCGCCCGGGGCCGCCACGAGCGCACCCGAACGCACGCGCTCGGCGAGGTCGTCGAGCCCGGCGTGCATGTCGCGTGCCTCATCCGCGGACAGATACCCGGCGGCCTCGAGGGCGGCAGCGTGCGCGTGCGAGCCGGCGATGTCGTACAGCGCGAGGTCCCAGTCGAAGTGGGTGGAGCGGCTGAGCGCCGCCAACTCGGGAGAGGGCCCGCCGGAGAAACGGGCGCCCCACAGCGCGCCCTCGTTCGTACCCTGGCCGGTCTCGGTGCTCATGCGTCCCAGCCTAGCGAGAGCGTCGGACACCACCCGGCCCGCTCAGTCCGCGGACGCCGGAGGCGCGGCATCCGGTCGGGAAGCAGGACCGACGACGCGACGGACGACGCCGTCGATCACCGCTTCCAGCGGCCCGCGCCCCCACAACAGCGCCCAGGCGGTGCACCCGACGACGATTCCGAGAGTCAGCGGCAGGAACAGACCCGCATCGCGCACGCCGGAAAGATCGGACGTGTCGCCGAGCAGCACGGCCGCGAACACCGCCCACACGACGATCTGGAGGACGTACGCGGTGAGCAGCATGGAGCCGACCGTGCGAAGCGGAATCGCCACCCATCGGAGCGGAGTGCGACAGACCAGCAGGCACAGCCCGATCATCGCGACGGCGAATCCGCCCGAGCCGACGACCTCCCACAGACCTGACGAGTGCGCCTCGGCGGTCCAGACCGCGGCGAGATAGGGACCGGCTTCGGCGACCGTCGCCGCCGTGGCGATCGCGACGCCGTACCCGCACGCCGCCACCGCGCCGCCCACGACCGTGAGCGCCGCCTGCACGCCGAGCCGCCGCAGGTCCAGGCGCCCGACACCCATCCCCGCGAGCAGGAAGGCGATCCACACCGGGAAGGGGTACGCCCACCCCACGAGGGCCTGCAGGTCCTCCCCCGCGCGCCCGCTCCAGATCGGAGCGGCGTCGAGGAACGGGTAGACCCACGGCATCACGACGGCGACGAGCGCCGCCGCCAGGAAGAGGTTCCCCGCGCGAAGCCCGAGGAACGGCAGCGAGAGGGCGAACAGCAGCGCGTAGGCGGGAAGGATCACGTACACCGGGACGCCCGTCATCACCAGCAGGATGCCGATCCCCCAGAGCAGAGCCCCGCGCAGGGCCAGGCGCGCCGCCGCGCGCGAGCGAGCGGCCCCCTCGGGCGGTCGAGCCCCACCGGTGACGAGAGCGATCGAGACACCCGCGAGCGTCGCGAACAGGATCGAGGAGCGTCCGTTGACGATGTCGAGCCAGGTCGTCGGATCATCGAGGACGAGCGGATCGATCGTGAGCAGGTGCGCGGCGAGCATGCCGAGCACCGCCAGCCCGCGAGCCAGATCGATGCCGACGAGTCGGGCGGGTCCGTCGAAACGACGCCACGCCCGACCCGTCCGCGAGATCAGTCCTGGCTCAGCAGCCACACCAGCAGCGCCTTCTGGGCGTGCAGTCGGTTCTCGGCCTCGTCCCACACGACGCTCTGCGGACCGTCGATCACCTCGGCGTCGACTTCGTACCCGCGGTCGGCCGGGAGGCAGTGGATGAAGATCGCCGCGTCGTCGGCCCGCGCCATCAACTCGGAGGTGACCTTGAAGCCGCCGAGATCGCGGATACGCGCGATCTTCTCCTCCTCTTTGCCCATGGACACCCACGTGTCGGTGACCACGACATCCGCTCCGGATGCCGCAGCTTCGGGGTCGGTGGTCAGCGAGATCGATCCGCCGGTCGCGGCGGCGATGCGCTCGGCATCCGCGATCACGTCGGCACGAGGGGAGTAATCCGCCGGCGAAGCGACCCGGACGTGCATGCCGGCGGTCACACCGGCCAGGACGTAGGAGTGAGCCATGTTGCTCCGACCGTCGCCGAAGAACGACAGCGTCAACCCGCGCAGCTCGCCCTTGTGCTCGCGGATCGTGAGCAGATCGGCCAACAGCTGGCACGGGTGGAAATCGTCGCTGAGGGCGTTGATGACCGGGACACGGGTGCCGCGAGCCATCTCCTCGAGCCCCGCCTGAGCGTATGTGCGCCACACGATCGCCGCGACCTGGCGTTCCAGGACGCGTGCGGTGTCCGAGGGCGTCTCCTTGCCGCCGAGCTGGCTGTTCGCGGTGGAGATGATCAGCGGAGAGCCCCCCAGGTCGGCGATGCCGACCGCGAACGACACCCGGGTGCGCGTCGAGGACTTGTCGAAGATGACCGCGACGGTCTGCGGGCCGGAGAGGGGCTTCTGCGCCCAGCGATCTTTCTTCAGCTCGAGGGCGAGGTCGAGGATCTCGCCCTGCTCGGCAGGGGTGAGGTCGTCGTCGCGCAGCAGGTGGCGGGTCACGCGGGTACTCCTTCGGCCGCCCGATCGGCGGACTCGTCGATGATGAGGGCGTCGGCCACCGTGGCCAACGACGCGCGGAACAGCGCGAGGAACTCCGCGATCTCGGCATCCCCGATGATCAGCGGCGGGGCGAGACGGATGGTCTCGTCGTTGGCGGCGTTGATGATCAGCCCGTGCTCCTGCGCAGCCGCCACCACGGCCTTCGCGACCGGGTGGGCCAGCGCGACGCCGAGCAGCAGCCCGCGGCCACGCACGCCGGCGACCAGCGGCGATGCCAGGCCCGCGATCCCCTCACGGAGCTGTGCTTCGCGCCGCGCGGCGTTGTCGACGAGACCGGCGGACTCGATCTCCTGCAGGACGGCGCCGGCGACGGCGGTTCCCAGCGCATTGCCGCCGAACGTCGAGCCGTGGGTGCCCGGGAAGAACAGGTCGCTGGCCGCCCCGAACGTGATGAGCGCGCCGATCGGGAACCCGCCGCCGATGCCCTTGGCGACCGTGATGGCATCCGGGACGATTCCCGCTTGCTGGAAGGCGAACCAGGCACCGGTACGACCTGCCCCCGTCTGGATCTCGTCGACGATCAGCAACGCGCCGTGGCGGGCCGTGATCTCGCGCGCCGCCTCGAGGTACCCCTCGGGGAGTTCGACCACACCGGCCTCGCCCTGGATGGGCTCGACGATGAACGCGGCGACGCGCTCGTCGACCGCCGCCTCGAGGGCTTCGACCGTCGCCTCGATGTGCTCGACGCCGGGCACCATCGGCAGGAAGTCGGCCTGCAGGGCGGGCTTGCCGGTGAGCGCGAGAGCACCCATCGTGCGCCCGTGGAAACCGCCCTGGAGCGTCAGGATGCGGGTGCGGTCGGTTCCGCGCCCGTGCAGCCGGGCCAGCTTGAACGCCGCCTCGTTCGCCTCGGCGCCCGAGTTGGCGAAGTAGACGCGGCCGGACTCCCCGGTGCCCGCGAGTCGCTTCAGCCGCGCGGCGAGCGCCAACTGCGGGGGCGTGGCGAAGTAGTTCGAGACGTGCGCGAGGGTCGCCGCCTGCGTCGACACCGCCTCGACGAACGCCGGGTGGGCGTGGCCGAGAGCGTCGACCGCGATCCCGGCGAGGAAGTCGAGGTACTTCTTGCCGCCGTCGTCCCAGACGTAGGCACCCTCACCACGCACGAACAGCGCCATGCGGTCGCCGAAGCTGCGCACGAGGTCGCGCCCGGCATCCTCCTGCCAGGACGGGCCGCGCGAGCCGTGGGATTCCTGTGTCGTGTCCGCGTTCACGCGACCACCTCCGTTCCGATTCCTTTGCTGGTGAACAGTTCGACGAGCACCGAGTGCGGCACGCGGCCGTCGATGATCGCGGCCGTGGGCACTCCCCCGTCGACGGCGTCGAGGCACGCCTGCATCTTCGGGATCATGCCCGACTCGAGTGTCGGCACCATCGCGCGCAACTCCGTCGAGGTCAGGTGGGAGACGAGCGAGTCGCGGTTCGGCCAGTCGGCGTACAGGCCGGGGACGTCCGTCAGCACGACCAGCTTCTTCGCGTTCAGCGCCACCGCGAGGGCCGCAGCTGCGGCATCCGCGTTGACGTTGAGCGATGCGCCCGGGTTGTCGAGGTCGGGTGCGATCGAGGAGACGATCGGCACCCGCCCGGCGGCGAGATGGTCGAGCACGGGCTGCGGGTCGACGGTCACGACGTCGCCCACCCTCCCGAGGTCGTGCTCGACGCCGTCCACCACGACGCCGCGGCGACGACCGCCGAAGAGTCCGGCATCCTCTCCGCTGAGACCCGTCGCGAGCGGCCCGTGCGCGTTGACCTTGGCGACCAGCTGCGGGTTGATCTGCCCCGTGAGGACCATGCGCACGACCCCGATCGCCTCGGTGGAGGTCACCCGGTAGCCGCCGCGGAACTCGCTCGGGATGTCGAGCCGGTCGAGCATCGACGAGATCTGCGGACCGCCGCCGTGCACGACGACCGGCTTCACCCCGACGTAACGGAGGTAGGCGATGTCGGCCGCGAAGGCGTCCTGCAGTTCATCGCTGACCATGGCGTTGCCGCCGTACTTCACCACCACCACCTGGTCGCGGTACTTGCGCACCCACGGCAGCGATTCGACGAGAGTCACCGCCCGTTCGCTCGCCGCGGCCGGATCGGTGTCCTGGATATCGATATCGCTCATGAGGCGTAGGCGCTGTTCTCGTGGACGTAGTCGTGGGTGAGGTCGTTCGTGCGGATCGTGGCCGCGGCGTCGCCGACGCGGAGGTCGACGACGAGATCGGTCGCGCGGGGGGTCAGGTCGACCTCCTCGCGCGGACGGTCGGGGCCGCCCGCCGAGCACACGCGCACCCCGTTCATCCACACGTCGACGTCGTACGGGTCGAACGCGGCCTGCGTGGTGCCGATGGCGGCGAGCACGCGGCCCCAGTTCGGGTCGTTGCCGAAGATCGCGGCCTTGAAGAGGTTGTTCCGGGCGATCGAGCGGCCCACCTCGACGGCGTCGTCCTCGGTCGCGGCGCCGACGACCCGGATGGTGATGTCGTGGCTGGCGCCCTCGGCGTCGCTCTGCAGCTGAGCGGCGAGATCGTCGCACACCGCGGTCAGCGCGGCGGCGAACTCGGCGGCATCCACCCGGATGCCGCTGGCCCCGCTCGACAGGAGGGTGACCTGGTCGTTGGTCGACATGCAGCCGTCGGAGTCGAGACGGTCGAAGCTCACCCGCGTCGCGGCACGCAGGGCGGCATCGGCCTCGGACGCGTCCAGCACCACGTCGGTGGTCAGCACGACGAGCATCGTCGCGAGCCCGGGCGCGAGCATGCCGGCGCCCTTCGCCATCCCGCCGATGCTCCAGCCTTCTCCGACGTGCGCCGCACGCTTGGGACGGGAGTCGGTCGTCATGATCGCGAGAGACGCGTCCTCGCCGCCGTCGACCGACAGCGCCGCGACGCCCTTCTCGACCCCGTCGAGCACCTTGGCGCGGAAGACCTCGTCGCCGGTGCCGATGAGACCCGTCGAGCAGACCACGACGTCGCCCGCACCGACGCCCAGCAACTCGGCCGCCCGCTCGGCGGTCTGGTGAGTGGTCTGGAAACCGAAGGACCCGGTGAAGCAGTTCGCTCCGCCGGAGTTGAGCACGACGGCCTCAACGACACCGTCCTTCACGACCTGCTCCGACCACAGGATCGGGTTGGCCTTGGCGCGGTTGGAGGTGAAGACGGCCGCCCCGACCTTCTGCGGACCGCGGTTGACGACGACGGCGACATCACGCGCGCCGGTGGACTTCAGCCCCACGGCGACGCCGGCCGCTTCGAATCCTGCGGGGACGGTCACGCTCACGGGGCGACTCCGTTCAGGGGAAGGGCCGTGGTCTCGGGAAGACCCAGCGCGATGTTGAGGGACTGCACCGCGGCGCCCGCGGTTCCCTTGACCAGATTGTCGACGGCGGCGACGACCACGACCCGGTTCGCCGCGCGGTCGATCGCGAGTCCGAGCGACGCGACATTCGCGCCGAGCACGTCGGCCGTCCGCGGGAACGTCCCCTCGGGCAGGACCTCGACGAACGGCTCACCCGCGTAGGCGTCCTCCCACGCGGCTCGGATCTCGGCATCCGAGACCCCGGAGCGGATCGGAGCGGACGAGGTCGCCAGGATGCCGCGCGCCATCGGCACGAGCACGGGCGTGAACGAGACCCGGATGCCGTCGGCCGGAGCGCCCGCGGCGGCCAGAGCCTGCCGGATCTCGGGGATGTGCCGGTGCGTGCCGCCGACCGCGTAGGGGTTGGCCGTGCCGAGGATCTCGCTCGCGAGGAGGTTCACCTTGGCCGATTTGCCGGCACCGCTCGGCCCGACCGCGAGCACCGACACGATGTCGCCCGGATCGATGACCCCGGCGGCGACACCGGGTGCCAGAGAGAGGGCGACGGTGGAGGCGTTGCATCCCGGAGCGGCGATCCGCGCGGCGCCGCGCAGGAGGTCTCGCTGCTTGCCGCCGGCGATCGGAAGCTCGGGAACGCCGTACGCCCACGGCTCGGGGTGCTCGCCGCCGTAGAAGGCCGCCCAGTCGGCGACGGAGGTGAGCCGATGATCGGCTCCGGCGTCGATGACGAGCGGGGTGTCGCGGAGGGCTTCGGTGTACTGGGCCGACTGACCGTGCGGCAGCGCGAGGAAGACCACGTCGTGCCCGGCGAGCACCTCCGGAGTCGTGGCCTGGAGCTCGAGGTGCGCGAGCGAGCGCAGGTGCGGCTGGTGGGAGATGAGCGCCTGGCCCGCGTTCGCGTGCGCGGTGACGGTGCGGATCTCGATGTCGGGGTGATCGGCGAGCAGGCGGAGGATCTCGCCGCCCGCATAGCCGGAGGCGCCGGAGACGGCGACCGAGAGGGTCATGGATCCACCTTAGAAGTCGGGGCTGTGGCTGTGATCAGCGTGAACCGGGGCGGCGACGCCCGTATGCCCGACCGACGGCGGGTTACGAGGTCGCCGAAACTCGGCGTGCGGCCCGACGTCGACGCACGGCAACGGTGCTCACGGAGAGCTCCTCGTTGCGGACGACGATCGACGACATTCCGCGAGGCTATCCGCCGCGGCCGCGCCGGAGCAAATCCGCCGCGCGGGACGCCCGTCCGGGCCGGCGAAAAGAAGACGCATCGACTTCTTTCAGCTTGTCCCCCATATGGGGGACAAATTGGGGGTATGCTCATGACACCTGCCCTCATCGCCGACCACTTCCGACTGCCCCCTCGTCGGCGATGAGGGCAGGCACTTTTCCGGGCTCCCCCGGACAGCGCCCGCCCGAAGCAGATCAGACGCTCGCCTCGCCGTCCCGGATGGCGGCGCCGAAACGCTTCGCCGCCACCGCGACGCCACTCATCTTGGCCTCCGTCGCTTCGGCCGCCGTCAGCGTCCGATCCGCCGCACGGAAGCGCAGGGCGAACGTCAGGCTCTTCGTTCCGTCCGCAACGCCGGGCCCGCGGTAGTCATCGACCAGCCGCACGCCTTCGATCAGCGGCGCACCGCCCTCGAGCAGCGCAGCCCGCACCTCGCCCGCGGCGGCCCCGACCGGCACGACGACCGACACGTCCTGCGTGGCCGCCGGGAAGCCGGACAGGGACGCCGCGACCACCCGCGACTGCGCGCGCTCGAGAAGCGCATCGAGGTCGAGTTCCGCCACCAGCACGCGCCCCGGGAGATCGGCCGCGGCGGCCACGGCAGGCAGCAGCTCACCGACGTAGCCCACGTCGACACCCGCGACCAGAACCCGCGCCGTACGGCCCGGATGCAGCGCCGCACGCTGTGCCTGAACCAGTTCCACGTCGACGCCGGCTGCTCCGGCCAGCACGCGCACCGCGTCCACCGCGTCGGCGAGGTCGGCCGCGACGGCCGCCTGCCCCGGCTGCTTGGCGACGAGGTTCCCCGTCAGCAGCACGGCGACGTGCCGACGCTGCGGCGGGATCGACGCGTCGAGTGCCGTCAACGTCGCGGCATCCGGCCGCACCGCGAGCGGCGGGACCGAGGAGGTGCCGTACTGCACCCCCGGCTTCGGCAGGAAGACGGTGCCCGTCTCGAACAGGGCGAGATCGACGATGCCCCGCGAGAGGTTGCGGTGGGCGACCTGCAGCAGACCGGGCACGAGCGAGCGGCGCAGGAACGGCGCCAGCCCGTCGAGCGGGTTGGCGAGTTTCACGCTCGGCAGCGCTTCGCCCGACGGCGATCCGTGCAGATCGTTCTGCTCGGAGGTGGTGAAGGGGAACGACGGCGTCTCGACGAACCCCGCCGCAGCCAGAGCGTTCGCGACGCGCCGGCGCCCCTGCTGAGCGAGGGTGAGCCCGCGCCCCGAGGGAGGGGTCGGGAGCACCGACGGGATGCGGTCGTAGCCCTCGATACGGGCCACCTCTTCGGCGAGCGTCCACTTGTCGGTGAGGTCGGGGCGCCACGACGGGGGCACGACGCTCCATCCGCTCTCGCTCCGGTCGACCGTCGCGCCGATGAGGCGCAGGGCGCGCTCCGTCTCATCGTCGGTGTACTCGACGCCGATGAGACCCGGGACGAACTCCCGGGGCAGCGCGATCGCCTCGCGGGTGTAGCTCTCCGCGAGCGAGCCCCCGAGGGAGGTGTCGAGCGTGCCACCGGCCAGCTCCACCATGAGGGTCGCCACGCGCTCCGCGGCGACGAAGGCGACGAGCGGGTCGACGCCGCGCTCGAAACGTCGCGACGCCTCGGAAGGCAGCTTGTGACGACGCGCGGTCCGCGCGATCGAGACCTGGTCGAACGTGGCCGCCTCGATGAGCACGTTGCGGGTCGCGTCGCTCATCTCGGTCGGGCCGCCGCCCATGACGCCGGCGAGACCGATCGGGCCGGACTCGTCGGTGATGACGAGATCTTCGACGTGAAGGGTGCGGACCTGGCCGTCCAGGGTCTCGAGCTTCTCGCCCGCGGTCGCTCGGCGGACCGTGATGCCACCCTGCAGGCGGTCGAGGTCGTAGCCGTGGATCGGCTGGCCGAGTTCGAGCATCACGTAGTTGGTGATGTCGATCAGCACACCCAGCGATCGGATGCCGGCCAGGGACAGGCGCGTGATCATCCACGGCGGCGTGGGGCGCGACGGGTCCACATCGCGCACGATGCGCGCGACGAACTGGCTCGCCCCGACGCGTCCGCGGATCGGCGCGGCGTCGGCGACGGAGATCGGGAACCCGTGGGGCGTGCGCTCGCGCGCGGCGTCGTGGCCGGCGCCCGGGTCGCGGAAGGCGGCGCCGGTCGCGTGCGAGTACTCGCGGGCGACACCGCGCAGGGAGAGGGCATACCCCCGGTCGGGCGTGACGTTGATCTCGACGGCGACGTCGTCGAGCCCGAGCAGCGCGATGGCGTCGGTTCCCACCGGGGCGTCGATGCCGAGCTCGACCAGACGCAGGATGCCGGAATGCTCGCTGCCGAGACCCAGTTCCTTGGCGGACGCGATCATGCCGTCGGACACGTGACCGTACGTCTTGCGCGCGGCGATCGGGAAGGGTCCGGGAAGGACCGAACCCGGAAGCGTCACGACGACCTTGTCGCCCTCGAAGAAGTTGCCGGCTCCGCAGACGATGCCACGGATGCCGCCGTGCTCCTCGCCGACGTCGACCTGGCACCACCGGATCGTCTTGCCGTTGGACTGCGGTTCGGGCGTGAACTCCTTCACCTCGCCGACGACGACGGGACCCGACAGCTCGAAGCGGTGAACGTCCTCTTCTTCGAAACCGACCGACACCAGGGCCGCCAGGACGTCGTCCGGTGCGGCATCCGCCGGCACGTCGACGTACTCGCGCAACCAGGAGAGCGGGACGCGCATCAGACCACCATTCCGAACTGCTCGCTGAAACGGACATCGCCCTCGGCCATGTCGCGCATGTCTTGGACGTCGCTGCGGAACATGAGCGTGCGCTCGATGCCCATGCCGAAGGCGAAGCCCGAGTACTCCTCGGGATCGATCCCCGCGGCACGCAGGACGTTGGGGTTCACCATTCCGCAGCCGCCCCACTCGATCCATCGCGCACCGCCCTTGAAGGTGGGGTGCCACAGGTCGAGCTCGGCGCTCGGCTCGGTGAACGGGAAGAAGTTGGCGCGGAACCGGGTCTTCGCCTCGGGCCCGAAGAGCACGCGGGCGGCGTGGTCGAGGGTGCCCTTGAGGTGGGCCATCGTGATGCCCTTGTCGACCACGAGTCCTTCGAACTGCGTGAAGACGGGGAGGTGCGTCGCGTCGAACTCGTCGGTGCGGTAGACCCGGCCCGGGCACAGGACGTAGATCGGGAGGTCGCGTTCGAGCATCGATCGCACCTGCACCGGGCTCGTGTGCGTGCGCATCACCAGGTGTCGCGCGACGGGGTCGACGAAGAACGTGTCCTGCATCTGCCGCGCCGGGTGGTCGACGTCGAAGTTCAGTGCGTCGAAGTTGAACCACTCGTGCTCGAGCTCGGGACCCTCGGCAATCTCCCACCCCATGCCGACGAAGATGTCGGACACCTGCTCCTGCAGGAGCGAGATGGGATGACGTGCGCCCACCCGCGCACGCTGCGGCAGTGCTGTGACGTCGACGCGCTCCGCGTCCAACCGCGCCGCGGTCTCCGCCTCGGCTAGCTCGCCCTCACGGACCGCGAACGCCTGATTCACCCGGCCGCGCGCCTGCCCGACGAGCTTGCCGAAAGCGGCCTTGTTCTCGGAGGCGACGTCACGCAGGCGGGCGTTCAGTCGCGATAGCGGCGACTGCTCCCCCGCATGTGCGGAGCGGGCGGCCTTCAGGTCGGCCGTGGTCGCGGCACCGGCGACCGCGGCGAGCGCGGCATCGACGGCGGAGGCGACGGCCTCGGGGGTGATCTCAGGTGCGTCGGACACGAGAACCGAGTCTACCGACGGGCGGGGATGCTCCCCCGCCCGTCTGTCGAGACGGCGAGCGCGTCAGGCCGCCGAACCGGGGTCGTTCTTGCCCGCCCCGCGCTGCGCGACGATGAGCTCGGTGTCGGTGCCGGTCTGGCCGGGAGGCTCGGCGCCCGCGACACGCGCTGCGCGCGGCGAACGGCGCAGGCCGATCTCGACGCGGTGCGCGGCGTACGACAGCGCCAGACACATGGCGACGTAGATCACGCTCGCGATCATGGCCGCGGGGATGAGCGGCGAGCCGTACTCGCCGTTCGAGCCGAGCTGCCGCGCGAAGTACAGCAGTTCGGGGTAGGTGATGATGAAGCCGAGCGCCGTGTCCTTCAGCGTCACCACGAGCTGCGCGATGATCACCGGCAGCATCGCCCGGATGGCCTGAGGCAGGAGGATCAGACGCATCACGTTGGACTTGCGAAGGCCCAGGGCGTAACCGGCCTCGCTCTGACCGCGCGGCAGCGACTCGACGCCGGCCCGGATGACCTCGGACAGAACCGACCCGTTGTACGCGATGAGAGCGATCACGACGGCCCAGTAGGGCGAGAGGCGGATGCCGATGACGGGCAGACCGTAGTAGAGCAGGAGCATGAAGACCAGCACGGGCACGGCGCGGAGGATCTCCACGATCCAGCCGACCGGGATGCGAACCCAGGCGTGGTCGGACAGGCGCCCGATCGCGAGGACGAATCCGAGCACCAGCGCACCGACCGCCGCGGCCGCGAAGGCCGACAGGGTGGCGAGGGTGGCTTCGCCGAAGCGCACCCAGATCGCGGTGTAGGTGAAGACGTTCCACTTCGTCGCGGAGAACTGCCCGGTGTCGATGAACCGCCACACGACGAAACCGATGATCCCCGCGACCACCACGAGGGTGAGCGCGCCGAGGAGCCGGTTGCGCACGCGCGCGCGCGGGCCGGGGAGATCGTAGAGGACGGAGGAGCTCATCGGGCCACCTTCCACTTCTTCTCGGCGGCGTTCTGCAGAGCCGAGAGCACCAGCACGAGCAGGACGAAGATGACCATGACCAGGACGATCGTCACCAGCTGGTTCTCGCCGTTCTCACTCATGTTGGCGCGGATGTTGCCGAGGTTGACGACCGAGAAACCCGAGGCGACGGTGGTGTTCTTCAGGAGGGCGATGAACACGCTCACCATCGGGGGGATCACGGAGCGGGTCGCCTGCGGGAGGACGACCAGCGTCATCACCTGACCGAAACTGAGACCCAGGGCCCGGGCGGCCTCGGCCTGCCCGACGGGCACCGTGTTGATCCCCGACCGGATCGTCTCGGCGACGTAGGTCGCGGTGTAGATGCCGATGCCGCAGACCGCCAGCGGCAGGAAGAAGCCGCGGGGCACGTCCACGAGGAGCGGCACGCAGAACGCGAAGAAGAACAGGACGAGGGTCAACGGGGTGTTGCGGATCCAGTTCACGTAGACCGCGCCGACCGCACGAGCGATCGGTACCGGCGAGACGCGCATGGCCGCGACGACGAACCCGAGCACGATGGCGATCGCCCCTCCGCCCAGGAAGAGGACGACGGTTCCCCACAGCGCCTGCGCCCACAGGTCGGGGTAGTCGAAGATCTGATTCACCGGTTGATTCCTGTCTTCTCGTGATCGACGAGGTCGAGGGTGCGGGCGACGCGCTCACGCCGCCCGCACCGTGTGCTCAACCGGCGGCGTCGACCGCGGGCTGCTTGCCCTCGACGCCCGAGGCGCCGAGGTTCTTCTCGAAGATCGCCTGCCAGGTCGACCCGCCATCGGTGAAGAGCGTGTTCACGAACTCCTGGAACGACGTGTCGCCCTTGGCCAGGCCGACGCCGTAGCGCTCCTCGCTGAAGGGCTCGCCCGCGATCTTGAGGTTGTCGGGATCCTGCGCGGCGTAGCCCAGGAGGATGGCCTCGTCGGTGGTCACGGCATCCACTTCGCCGTTCTTGAGCTTCTCGACGCACTGCGAGTACGTGTCGAACTCGACGACCTTCGCGGGAGTCTCCTCGCGGATGCGCTGGATCGGCGTGGAGCCGGTCACCGAGCACACCGTGGTGTCCGCGGTGAGCGAGTCCTTGCCGGTGATCGTGTCATTGTCGGCCGCCACCAGCAGGCCCTGGCCGGTGAGGAAGTACGGACCGGCGAAGGAGATCTGCTCCTTGCGCTTGTCGGTGATCGAATAGGTGCCGACGTAGTAGTCGATGTCGCCGTTGATCAGCGCCTGCTCGCGGTTGGCCGATGCGATGGCCTTGTACTCGACCTTGGACTCGTCCGCCGGGTCGTACCCGAGGGACGCGGCGATCCACCGCGCGATGTCGACGTCGAAGCCCTTGCGCTCCCCCGTGACGGGGTCGAGGTAGCCGAGGCCCGGCTGGTCTTCCTTCACACCGATGACGACCTTGCCCGCCGAGCTGATCTTCTCGAACGTGGGGCTGCCGTCGATGGTCACGTTCGACGCGACCTCGCCCCACACCGGGGCGTCGGAGGAACCCTCGCCGGAACCGGCGTCGGGCGAACCGGGGGTACCGCTGTTGCAGGCGGTGAGAGCGAGCAGGCCGGCGGCGATGACGCCGACACCCGCGAGAAGCCGAGATTTACGCATGTGATGTCTCCTTGGTTACGTGTGCTGTTCGGAGGGGATACAGGGGGATGGCACGTCGGGTCGGCCGGAGGCGGTGCGGGCAGCGGAACACCGTCGTTCCGCGCGCGATCAGTGGGTGATGAGCTTCGAGAGGAAGTCCTTCGCTCGATCGGACTGCGGGCGCGTGAAGAACTGCTCGGGCGCGGCCTGCTCGACGATCTGGCCGTCGGCCATGAACACCACCCGGTTCGCGGCCTTGCGGGCGAATCCCATCTCGTGGGTCACGACGATCATGGTCATCCCGTCAGCCGCGAGCCCCACCATGACGTCGAGCACCTCGTTGATCATCTCGGGGTCGAGGGCCGAGGTGGGCTCGTCGAACAGCATGACCTTCGGCTTCATGGCCAGGGCACGGGCGATGGCCACGCGCTGCTGCTGACCGCCGGACAGTTGCGCGGGCAGCTTGTCGGCCTGGTGGCCCACGCCGACGCGGTCCAGGAGCGCGCGCGCCTCTTTCTCAGCATCCGCCTTCTTCATCTTGCGGACCTTGATCGGGCCGAGCGTGACGTTCTCGAGGATCGTCAGATGTGCGAAGAGGTTGAACGACTGGAAGACCATGCCCACGTCGGCGCGCAGCTTCGCGAGGCCCTTGCCCTCTTCGGGCAGCGGGTCGCCGTCGATCGTGATCGAGCCGCTGGTGATCGTCTCGAGGCGGTTGATCGTGCGGCAGAGGGTCGATTTGCCCGACCCGGACGGGCCGATGACGACCACGACCTCGCCGCGATCGACCGTGAGATCGATGTCTTTCAGCGCTTGGAATTGGCCGTAGTGCTTCTGCACGTCGGACAGGACGACAAGGGGCTCGGGGCCCGCCGGGGGAACGGATGCCATTCGCCCACCCTATGAGACCGATCAGAAAGCAACCACACCGTGGCGCGCGCCTTAACCGTTCTGTAACAGCGGAATCACCCGGCGCGCTGCGCGAACGCCGTCTCGTAGAGACAGACGCTGGCGGCGGTGGCGAGGTTCAGCGACTCCGCACGCCCGTAGATCGGCAGCCGCAGCGACTGGTCCGCGTGCGCCAGCGCGGTCTCGTCGAGGCCGCGGGCCTCGTTGCCGAACAACCACGCCGTCGGACGGCTGAGCAGGTCTCGCGACGCCACGAAATCGTCGCCCCCGACGTCGGCGGCGACCACGCGCAGCCCCGCCTCGTGCACGCGCGCGACGACATCGGCGAGTTCGAGGTCCACGGCGACCGGGAGGTGGAAGAGCGACCCCGTGGTCGAGCGCACCACCTTCGGGTTGTAGAGGTCCACGGTGCGTCCGGTGAGGATCACCGCGTCCGCACCGGCGGCGTCCGCCGCCCGGATGATCGTGCCCAGGTTGCCGGGATCGCGCACCTCCTCGCAGATCGCGAGCAGAGTCGGCCCCTCGGCGAGGATGTCCTTCAAGGCGGTCGGCGACTGGCGGGCCACCGCGACGATGCCCTGCGGGGTGACCGTGTCGGCCATGGCATCCAGCACCGCCTCGGTCGTGTACTGCAGGTCGACACCGGCGTCGACGGCGGCGTCGCGCACGTCGGTGTGCTTCTCGAGGGCGCTGGGGGTCGCGTACAACTCGAGCACCGTCTCGGGCGCCCAGGCGAGAGCCTCGCGCGCGGCTTGCGGGCCCTCGAGGAGGAACAGGCCGGTCTCCTGCCGGGCGGCGCGCTTGCTCAGCTTGGCCACGGCGCGCACCCGCGGCGAACGAGGGTTCTCCAGCACGTCCCCAGTGTATGGCGCGAGCGGCATGAACCCCGAGAACCCGCGCAGAAACGCCGAACGGGCGCCCTCCGCGGAGGACGCCCGTTCGTGGAACCGGTGATTACGCGGTCTTGGCGGCGTTGACGTCGCTGGGCAGCGCGGCCTTGGCCGTCGCGACGAGCGAGGCGAACACGGCCGGCTCGTTCACGGCGAGCTCGGCGAGCATGCGACGGTCGACCTGCACACCCGCGAGGCCGAGGCCCTGGATGAAGCGGTTGTACGTGAGACCGTTCTGGCGGCTCGCGGCGTTGATGCGCTGGATCCACAGACGACGGAAGTCGCCCTTGCGCTTGCGACGGTCGCGGTACGCGTAGACGAGCGAGTGGGTGACCTGCTCCTTCGCCTTGCGGTACAGGCGCGAACGCTGACCCCGGTAACCGGAGGCGCGCTCGAGGATGACGCGACGCTTCTTGTGGGCGTTGACAGCCCGCTTGACTCTAGCCATTTCTCATTCTTCCTAACGTGCGTCGGCGCTCAGAGGCCGAGGAGCTTCTTGGCGACCTTCGAGTCGCCCTTGGCCAGGACCTGCTCCTGGTTCAGGCGACGGGTGCGCTTGGAGGCCTTGCCCTCGAGGTTGTGCCGCATGCCGGCCTGCTGCTTCATGAGCTTGCCGCTACCGGTCAACTTGAAACGCTTCTTGGCGCCCGAGTGGGTCTTCTGCTTCGGCATCTGTCTTCCTTCGTTGGGTTTCCCGGCGGAGCGGGAGTCGGGGAGCTTACTCGGCGGGTGCCGGTTCAGCGGTGCCCTCGGGGGCCGAGTCGCCACGAGCGGCGCTGCGTGCCGCCTCGCGGTTCGCCGCGCGCTGCGCGTTCTGCTCGGTCTTGACCTCGGACTTGTTCTTGTGAGGAGCAACCACCATGACCATGTTGCGACCGTCGATCGTCGGGTTCGACTCGACCGTGCCGAACTCGGCGACGTCTTCGGCGAACTTGCGCAGCAGACGCACACCCTGCTCGGGACGGGACTGCTCGCGGCCACGGAAGAGGATCATCGCCTTGACCTTGTCGCCGGCCTGGAGGAAGCCCTCGGCGCGCTTGAGCTTGGTGATGTAATCGTGCGCCTCGATCTTCAGACGGAACCGAACCTCCTTGAGGACGGTGTTCGCCTGGTTGCGTCGCGCTTCCTTGGCCTTCTGAGCGGCCTCGTACTTGAACTTGCCGTAATCCATGATCTTGACCACGGGCGGCTTGGAGCTCGGGGCGACCTCGACCAAGTCGAGGTCCGCTTCCTGGGCCAGGCGCAGCGCAGCTTCGATTCGGACGATGCCGACCTGCTCGCCGTTGGGTCCGACGAGACGGACCTCCGGGACTCGGATGCGCTCGTTGGTGCGGGGATCGCTGATGCGGGACTCCTCTTGTCTGCTGATGACGGCCGCCGCGATCCTGGCGGATCACGGGCGAAGAGGAGACGAACCACCCGGCACGGTGCTCTCGGCACCGGCTTCTGCACCCAGGCGACTCCGTGCAAGACGAAGCGGAGTGCGGGAACCCGGTAGCCTGGAGCGGCAAGCGCGGGTGGGATGTGATCCTCTTTCGTACGGAGCAGAACGCTCCGAAGCCCGCCACAGTCTAGCAGAGAGAACCACGTGGACACGATTCCCCCCGACGACGCCCTTTCTTCACAGGATGCCGAGCGGCTCGCGCGGTGGGAGGAGCAGGAGCGCGTCTCCGCCTCCGCCTCCCGCGACATCGCCGACGTGCCCGCCGTCGAGGTCATCACCACCACCGCCGTGCACCTCATGAGCGCCGCCGCGGTCAAGGTCGGACTCGCCGACGACCCGCAGCGGCAGACCGACCTCGACGAGGCTCGCAAGCTCATCAACGCCCTCGCCGGGCTCATCACCGCCGGCGCCCCCGAGATCAGCGACATGCACGCGCGGTCGCTGCGCGACGGCCTCCGCTCGCTCCAGCTCGCCTTCCGCGAGGCCTCGGTCATCCCCGACCCGATCGGCAAGGGGCCGGGCGAGAAGTGGACGGGTCCCGTCACGTAGGTCGCTTGTTCTGGGGTACCGGGCTCCGGGATGCCGTCCTCTCGAGGCAAGAACAGGGCCCCTACCCCGATTGCCTAGAGAGGACGGTATCCCTCCACCCTGTGCCGCAGGACGGCTCCTCCGTGACACCCGCGGAGCGTGAAGCGGCGGGTCGAGGTGGCGGTGGGATGCCGGTGCGGGACAGCTCCTCCGTGACACCCGCGGAGCATGAAGCGGCGGGTCGGTGCAGGACGGCTCCTCCGTGACACCCGCGGGAGTGCGGATGCGGCGTCAGGGGACTCGAGTTTCGAGGAGATGCTGCGTGATCTCGGCGAGGGCGTCGTGGCGGGCGGCATCCACGGCGATCCGGCTCGCCGCCGCACGGTACGAGGGGTCGGCGAGGACGGCATCCACGGCTCGGGCGACCTCGTCGGGCTTCGGGCTCCCGGTGCGCAGATCCACGCCCGCGCCGGTCCAGGCGATTCGCGCACCGACCTCGGGCTTGTCCTCGGTGTCGCCGGCGGCGACGACCGGGACACCCGCCGCGAGAGCCGCCTGCACTCCCCCGAACCCCCCGTTCGTGACAAGGACGTCCGTGCGCGGGAGCAGTGCGTCGTACGGGAGGTAGCTCGCGGCTCGCGCGTTGGCCGGAAGGGGGCCCAGATCCTCGACGGCGCGTCCCCCCGCGCTGACGACGACGAGGACGGGACGGTCGCTCAGCGCCGCCAGGGTCGGACCGACGAGACGCCCGAAATCGTGGTTGTCGATCGTGCCCTGAGTGACATGGACGACCGCTTCCGCCGCGTCGAGATCGTCCCACCACGGCGGCAGGGCCACGTCGGAGGCCGCCTGCGGCAGCACGCCGACGAAGTGCGTGTTCGCCGCGAGATCGGGGCGCGGGTACTCCAGGCTCGCCGGCCCGGTCTGGAGGAAGCGGTCGAACCGCTCCGACAGATCCATGACGAATCCCCGGGGGCGCGTGCCGCAGGCCGCGAGCGCACGGACCGCCGCCCGTCGGGTGGACCCGAAGACGATACGACGGGCGACCACACCCAGCGCCGCGTACCGGGCACGGTCGACCGCACCGCGCGCCGGGGGGAGGGCCATGCCGTACGGGCCCAGCACCCGCGACGACTGCGACAACGGGGTCACACCGAGGGCGAGCACCGGAGGTCGCTCGCCGGTCCGATCGAGGATCGGCAGGATGCCTCCGAACGCGCCGTCCACGAGGACGGTGTCGGGACGGATGTCCTCGATCGCCGCCTCCACGGCCGCGTGCTGATCGGGGATCGTGTCGATGAAGATCGTCCGGATGTCGTATTGAGCCTGGCGGACGCCGGAGTACTTCGCCCTCTCCGGCAGGTACAGGTCGGGGCGGCGGTCGTCGTAGTCGGCCGCGCCGCGGAGCGGACGGAAGTCCGCGCCGACCGCTTCGACGCGCTCCCGGAATCGCGTGCCGGTGACCACCGTCACCGCGTGCCCCTCGCGCACGAGATGGCCGGCGACCTGGAGCATCGGTCCGACGTGGCCGTGGATCGGGTTCGACGCCAGAAGAACGGTCACCATGGTGGCATCCATTTCGTTAGATTTGGTCTCTAACCATAGTGGAAGGATGCCATGTCCCCGCGGCCCTATTCGTCGCCCGCGCGGCAAGCGGACGCCCAGCGCACGCGGAACGCCATCCTCGACGCGACCGCCCGACTGCTCCCCCGGCGCGGCTACACCCGCACGACCATGAAGGACATCGCCGACGAGGCGGGGGTGTCGGTGCAGTCCGTGCATCTCGCGGGCACCAAGGCGGCGCTCCTCATCGCGGCCTACGAGCGCACCTTCGCCGGGGACGACGGTCCGCACAACCTGACCGAACGTCCGGCGATGATCGAGATCATGTCGCGTCCGGATGCGGACGACGCCATGGGCGGCTGGCTGGACTACGTCGCGCACGCCAACCGCGCGACCGCGGGACTCATCCGCGCGATGACCGTCGCCGCCGAGACCGACGACCTCGCTGCGGCATCCATCCGCGATCTGGGGACACGACGGCGCGCAGACCTCGGACGGGCGGCGGGATGGTTGATCGAACGGGGCCTCCTCGACCCGCGAGAGCGTGAACAGGCGACGGACGAGTTGAACCACCTCGTCGGACCCGAGACCTACGCGTTCTTCGTCACCACCTCCGGGTGGACCGACGCCCGCTACCGCGCCTGGCTCGACGCGGCGCTGCGCGGGCTGTTGGCGCGGTCGGGTCCCCGCCCCGTGTGAACGTCCGCGCGCGCGTCAGACGTCGGTGCTGCGATGCAGTTTGACCGTCAGCGAGTCCACGAGGACCGCGACACGGTCGTCGGCGGCCCAGCGACGCGCGAGACGGGCGAGCACGGCATCCAACTCGTCCTGCTCCAGGCCCGACATCAGCTGGAGGTGGACCACCAGCTCCGGGCCCCGCAAGCGCCCCGTCGGGTCGCCCGGCTGCACCGCGAGATCGAGCACCGCGAGTTCGCCGGAGATGCTCTCCTGCAGCCCGGTGAAGACGGCGGGAGCGGTATGCGCCGGCTCCCACGACTCGCCCTGCGCGATGGCCCACACCGCGGGCCGGCGCAGCACGAATTCCGTGTCCGAGGCCGGATCGATCACGATGAGCTCCGTGTCCTCGGAGGCCGCGGCCAGGGCCGTGCGGCGACCGTCCGCGGGCACCGGGCGGGCCGTGGCATCCCATCGTTGCATCGCCTCGACCGAGCTGAACACCGGCAGGACCTTGCGCCCATCCGGGGCCGCGACCGTCACGATCGACAGCTCCTGCGTCTTGTCGACCTCGAGCCCGTGCGCGCCGATGCCGTGGTCGCCCTTCTCCGCCACCAGGGGGATGAGCAGCCGCGCCGTGCGGTAGGCCTCGACGACGGCACCGGCGTCGCCGCCACCCGCGGCGAACGCCTCCAGCGCGAGCAGAAGCGCGGGATCGGCGGAGCCGTCGTCCCCGGAATGCGGATTCGCCTCGAACCGTCGCCCCTCCCACGGGACGCCGGCCGAGTCGGCCCGGTGGTCGTCAGTGCCCGGCGACATCCAGCGCCTCGGCCAGGGTGAACTGGCCCGCGTAGAGCGCCTTGCCCACGATCGCGCCCTCGACGCCCAGCGGCACCAGCTCCCGCAGGGCCGCGATGTCGTCCAGGCTCGACACGCCGCCGGACGCCACGACGGGCTTGGGCGTGCGCTGGGTCAGTTCGCGGAGCAGCTCGAGGTTCGGGCCGCGGAGCGTGCCGTCCTTCGTCACGTCGGTGACGACGTAGCGGCTGCAGCCGGCATCCTCGAGTCGCTCCAGGACCGTCCACAGGTCGCCGCCGTCACGCGTCCAGCCGCGGGCGGCGAGCGTCGTGCCGCGCACGTCGAGGCCCACGGCGATGGCCTCGCCGTAGCGGTTGATGACGTCGGCGGCCCACTCCGGGTTCTCCAGGGCGGCGGTGCCCAGGTTGATGCGGCTCGCGCCGCTCTCCAGAGCCGCCTCCAGCGACCGGTCGTCACGGATGCCACCGGACAGCTCGACCTGCACGCCCTTGACCTGCTTGATGACCTTGCGCATCACGGCGGTGTTGTTGCCGCGACCGAAGGCGGCATCCAGGTCGACCAGGTGGATCCAGGCCGCGCCCTGACGGGCGAAGTCCAGGGCGGCATCCACGGGATCGCCGTAGCTGGTCTCGGTGCCGGCCTCTCCCTGGGTCAGTCGGACGGCCTTTCCGTCGGCCACGTCGACCGCGGGGAGAAGGACAAGCTCGGGCGTGGACGCGAAATCGTTCATGGCTCCTCGTGCCGGCAGGCGCCTGTCGCCAGCCCCGGGCACGAGGTCACACAGTAGTCGCGCGCAGCCCGTCGATCCAATTCGCGAGCAGCCGGATGCCCGCCTCCCCCGACTTCTCGGGGTGGAACTGCGTCGCCGCGAGAGGACCGTTCTCGACGGCGGCCAGGAAGGGCTCGCCGTAGGTGCACCACGTGAGCACCGGCTCGGGGAACGGAGGGGTGACCTCGAGCGACCATTCCTGAGCGGCGTACGAGTGCACGAAGTAGAAGCGCTCATCGGCGATCCCGTCGAACAGACGCGAGCCCTGCCCGGCGGAGACGGTGTTCCATCCCATGTGCGGCAACACCGGAGCCGCGAGCTCCGAAACGGTGCCGGGCCACTCCCCGAGGCCCTCGGTGTCGGTGCCGCGCTCGATCCCGCGACCGAACATGACCTGCATGCCCACGCAGATCCCGAGCACGGGACGTCCGCCGGCGAGGCGGCGATCGATGATCTCGCCCCCGCGGCTGGCGGTGAGGGCGTCCATCACGGCGCTGAAGGCCCCGACGCCGGGAACCAGCAGTCCGTCGGCGTCGAGAAGCAGCGCACGGTCGGAGGTGAGGCGCGCGTCCGCACCGGCCTCGATGAGAGCCTTGACCGCCGAGTGGACGTTGCCCGAACCGTAATCGAGGACCGCGACGACGGGCTTGCTCACAGGGCTCCCTTGGTGCTGGGGATGCCGTCGACGAGCGGGTCGAGCGCCTTCGCCTGGCGGAACGCGCGAGCCAGCGCCTTGTACTCGGCCTCGGCGATGTGGTGCGGATCGCGCCCGCCCTGCACGCGCACGTGCACGGTGAGTCCGGCGTGGATCGAGATCGCCTCGAACGAGTGACGCACGAGCGACCCGGTGAAGTGTCCCCCGATGAGGTGGTGCTCGAAGCCCGCGGGCTCGCCGGTGTGGACCAGGTACGGCCGGCCGCTGATGTCGACGACCGCCTGGGCGAGCGCCTCGTCGAGGGGAACGAGGGCGTCGCCGTACCGGGCGATGCCCGACTTGTCGCCCAGCGCCTGACGGATCGCCTGGCCGAGCACGATCGAGGTGTCTTCGACCGTGTGGTGCGCGTCGATGTGCGTGTCGCCCGTGGCCGTCACCCGAAGGTCGGTCAGCGAGTGCTTCGCGAAGGCCGTCAGCATGTGATCGAAGAACGGCACGCTCGTGGAGATCTCGCTCGCTCCGGTCCCGTCCAGGTCGAGGGACAGCTCCACCCGCGACTCGCTCGTCTCGCGGACGATCGTTGCGGTGCGAGGCGTGGCAGCGGCGGTCATGCTCGCGATCCTACCGACGCCAGTGCATCGAGGAACGCCGTCGTCTCGTCCGCCGTCCCCGCCGTGACGCGCAGGTGGTGGGCGATACCGACATCGCGGATGAGGACGCCGCGATCGTAGAGGGCCTGCCAGGTCGCTGCCGGATCGTCGACCCCGCCGAACAGCACGAAGTTCGTCCACGACTCGTGCGCGGTGTACCCCAGCGCCGCCACCGTGGCGGAGATCCGGTCGCGCTGGGCGACGATCTCATCCACCATCGACAGCATCGTGTCGGCGTGCCCCAGGGCGGCGGTCGCCGCCGCCTGGGTCAGGGCGCTCAGGTGGTACGGCAGACGCACGAGACGGAGCGCGTCGACGAGGGCGGGGTCGGCTGCGAGATACCCCACGCGGGCGCCGGCGAAGGCGAACGCCTTGCTCATCGTCCGCGACACCACCAGACGCGGGCGCCCCGGCAGCAGCGTCACCGCGGACGGCTCGTCGTGGGGAGCGAACTCCTGGTATGCCTCGTCGACGATCACGATGCCGTCAGTCACCGCGTACACGGCCTCGATGACGTCGAGGCTCAAAGGAGTGCCGGTGGGGTTGTTCGGGGCGCACAGGAACACGATGTCGGGGTTCTCGCGCACCACCTGCTCTGCGGCGAACGCGGCGCTCAGCGTGAAGTCGTGCTCGCGCTCCCCCGCGATCCATTCCGCGCCGGTGGCGCGCGTCAGGATCGGGTACATCGAGTAGGTGGGTGCGAAGCCCATCGCGCGGCGCCCCGGACCACCGAAGGCCTGCAGGACGTGCTGGAGCACCTCGTTCGACCCGTTCGCCGCCCAGATCTGCTCTCGGACGAGACCGTGGCCGAGATAGTCGGCGAAGGCCTCCCGAAGGCCGGTGAACTCGCGGTCCGGGTACCGGTTGACGTCGCGAAGGGCCCGGGCGACGGCGTCCAGGATGTCGTCCGCCACCTCGGACGGAACGGGGTGGGTGTTCTCGTTCACGTTGAGGGCGACGGGCAGGGCCGCCTGCGGCGCTCCGTAGGGAGTCATGCCCCGGAGGTCGTCGCGAAGAGGAAGGTCGTCGAGGCGCACGGTCACCTCACCCATGGTAGGCGGCGACGCGCCGGGTGATCACCGCCCCGAGGCGTAGGCCGCGGGGATGGCGATGCGCTGGCCGGCGGTGACCGAACCGTTCTCGAGCGCGTTGAGGCGGGCGATCTCGGCGACGACGTCGCGCGGATCGGACGCGGGGGCGACGTCTTCGGCGATCGACCACAGGGTCTCGCCGCTCATGACGGTGATCTCGGTGAAGGCGCCGGTGGGAGCGCCCGTCTCGTTCGAGGCGAGGGCCGCTCCGCCGCCGACGACGGCGATCGCGAGCGCGACGACCACGGGAAGCGCGGCCAGGAAGGCGAACACCCGGCGTCCGCGCGCGGTCAGACGCAGGCGGGTGGTGGGGGCGGTGACGGCGATGCTGCTCATGGTGTGCTCCTCGGTGGGGAGAGATTCGCACCCCACCCTCGGCCGGGAGGGCGGTGGTGCGAATCTGTATTCCGAATCTATCTTCGATACTGTGGAGGTGTCAACACCGGCGTTATCGGAGACCGATCGAACGCGACACGCGGGAAGCTCCGCCGCGATCGAGTGGTCCACCGGATACGGTTTCGACGAGGAGACCTCATCACGGACCTCCGACATTCGAATTTCCGCCGCATCGCAGGACGCGGCGCGAGGGGAGCACACATGACCGACGCGACGACCGCGGCCGGCCGCGAACGGCCGCAGACCCGGCGCCGGAAGAGCCTCAGCGACAAGCAGCTCGCCATCCTCGAGGTGATCCAGCGCTCGATCGCACGGCACGGCTATCCGCCGAGCATGCGCGAGATCGGCGACGCGGTGGGGCTCAAGTCGCTCTCGAGCGTCACCCACCAGCTGAACCAGCTCGAGCTCAGCGGGTACCTCCGCCGCGACCCCGGCAAGACGCGGGCGATGGAGGTCCTGATCGACCTGCCCGGCACCGCCGCCGAGAATCCGGCCGACACCGCACCCGCCGTGGGCGACGCCGCCCTGGTCCCGCTCGTCGGCCGGATCGCCGCGGGAGTGCCGATCACCGCCGATCAGCAGGTCGAGGAAATCTTCCCCCTCCCCCGCCAGCTCGTCGGAAAGGGTGAACTGTTCATGCTGAAGGTCTCGGGCGACTCGATGATCGACGCGGCGATCTGCGACGGCGACTGGGTGGTCGTGCGCACGCAGTCCACCGCCGAGAACGGCGAGATCGTGGCCGCCATGCTGGACGGCGAGGCGACGGTGAAGACGTTCCGCCGCCGGGACGGTCACACGTGGCTGCTCCCCCGCAACTCCGCGTTCGAGCCGATCCTGGGCGACGAAGCCGTCGTCCTCGGCCGGGTCGTCGCCGTGCTGCGGACGGTCTGACGCCGGCTCTGCTCCTCCGGAGGCCGGATGACCATCTCGCGGTGGGCATCCGGCCTCCGTCGTTCCACGCTCTCTCCACAGCCGCATGATCGCCCGCGCCGGACGCCCCTAACATGACAGGACACATCGAGAGAGCGAGTCCCGTGTCGTCCCCCACCCCTGCCGCCGAGCCCTTGCCCTCCGACCCGGCCGGTACACGCCCCGCTCCGCCCGCCGTGCCCGATGATCCGGCCGCGGGTCGCGTGCCCGGGGATCCGGGCCCCGCTCCCTCCCTCGCCGCGGACGCACCCCTCGCCGAGGCCCCCGTCACCGTCCCGGCCGAACGTCGTCGTCCGCGCGCGAGCGTCGTGGTCCTCGCCGTCCTGTTGGCCGTCGCCGTCGTGGCCGGCGGGTTCGGATTCTTCTGGGTGGTCACCCAGCTGCAGGAGGCTCGCACGCTCATCGGCGACCAGCAGCAGCAGATCACCGACCAGCAGCGACGTCTCGATGAGCAGCAGGAGATGATCGATCGCAAAGACCAGTTCGGTAGTGCCATGAACGACCTGTACGCGACGATCGAGCCGCTCGTGGGTCTTCCCTACGCGATGATCGTGCCGTGGTACCGCGTCGAGGATCTCGCCGATCGCGCGTGGATCCACCGGCGGAACCCCTCCGCGCTCGATCAGGACGTCATGGACGTGCAGAGATTGACGTCGGAGATCTCGAGCCGCTCCGACGGCGTCAGCGCTCAGGCCGAGTCGAACGCGTCGGGGACCGCGTGGGAGGCGACGCTCGACGATCTCGGACGCGGGTGGGTCTCGACCGTCTTCGAGGGCGCCACGCCCTGCGGTGCCACGGCGCTGGCGTGCGTGTCCGGCGCGCAACCCTTCACGGTGCACGTGCGGGCCGACTCCCAGACCGATCCCACGATGACCGACTGGATCCGCACCGGCGCCGCCTACCACGAGTACGCTCACGTCCTGCAGTTCACCAACCCTCAGCCGACCGACGACGCGCTCGCGTCCTTCGGGGGCGACGCCGAGACGATGGCCGACTGCTACGCGCTGACGTTCCTCGACGGGTGGTCGCTCGATCACGAGGTCGCGATCGACGCCTACTCCTACTACGAGGTCACCGTCGGGTACGGCTACACGTGCGACGCGGGCCAGCGTCAGGTCATCCGCGACTGGGTGGGTCGGCTCGGTGTGACGCGGCAGGTCGTCGGCGGCTGAGACCGTCGCGGGTGGGCGCCCGGCCGGGTCGCGCGCCGTTCGGGTGCCTCGGGGCACGGCGACGAAGTCGCAGCGCGGCATGTCCGGCCCGGTCCGTAGGGTGGATGCCATGCCGCAGACGCTCCCCTACGGATCCTGGCCCTCTCCCCTCACGCCCGAGGCTGTGGCGCAGTCATCGCCTCGGCTGGACGGCGCGCGCATCGTCGGCGACGACGTCTGGTGGGGCGAATCCGTCCCGAGCGAGGGCGGACGCGTCACCGTGAAACGGAAGCGCCCGGACGGATCGGTCGAGACGGTCCTGCCCGCTCCGGGCAACGCCCGCTCGTCGGTGCACGAGTACGGCGGCGGCGCCTGGACGGCATCCGACGACGGCCAGCTCTTCTACGTCGAGAAGTCCGACCAGCGTGTCTATTCGCTCACCCCCGGCGGCGCGCCGCGCGCGCTGACCCCCGAGGGCGGCGATGTGCGGCACGGAGGGCTGTCCTGGCAGCACGGCAGCCTCGTGGCGGTCCGCGAGACCCACGGAGCCCAGCGGGTCCCGGAGCGCGCGATCGTGCGGATCCCGCTCGACGGCTCCGACACGGAGGTGCTCGCCACGGGAAGCGTGTTCCTCGCCCACCCGGCGCTGTCGCCCGACGGCCGCCACCTGGCGTGGATCGCGTGGGACCACCCCGACATGCCGTGGGACGCCACCGTGCTCCGCGTCGCCGACCTCGCCACCGGAGACGTGCGCGATCTCGCCGGAGGCGACCGCCGCGCACCGCTGCAGCCCGTCTGGATCGGCGACGACGAGCTGCTGTACGCCGACGATCCGGAGGGGCGCTGGAACCTGTTCCGTCGGTCGCTCGACGGTGACCCCCAGCCGGTCGCGCCGGCCGACGCCGACACCGGCGGCCCGGTCTGGGTCCTCGGGACCCGCTGGTTCTCGGCCACCGACGACGGTCGCATCATCGCCGTCCGCACCGACGGCGGCGACGAGATCGTCGAGATCGCGCCCAGCGGCATCCGTCTGCTCGACGTGCCCGTGGTCGCCGGCGCCTCGGTCGACGACGTGCGCGGCTCCCGCGCCCTCGTCTCCGGTTCCGACGCCTCGGGGCTGTCGGGACTGTGGTCGATCGACCTCGACACCGGAGCGGTCGCGCAGGTCACGGTCGCAGACCACCCGGGCGTCGAATGGATGCCGGCCGCCCGCGCCCTCACCACCGGGGGCCCGCACGGCCCGGTGCACGCCTTCGCCTACCCGCCGACGAACCCCGATGTCGTGGCCCCGGACGGCGAGCGGCCGCCGTACCTCGTCCTCGTCCACGGCGGGCCGACGTCGCACGTCGGTCCCGCCCCTTCGGCGAAGACGGCGTTCTTCACCAGTCGCGGAATCGGCGTGCTCGACGTGAACTACGGCGGTTCCACGGGGTACGGTCGCGCCTACCGCGAGAGACTGCGCGGGCAGTGGGGGGTCGTGGATGTCGACGACGTCGCCGCGGCGGCATCCGCTCTCGCGGCCGCCGGTCTCGCCGACCCCGAGCGCCTGGCCATCGCCGGAGGGTCCGCGGGCGGCTGGACCGTGCTCGCGGCGGTGACGAACACCGACGTGTTCTCGGCGGGGATCTCCCGCTACGGCGTAGGCGACGCCCGCGCTCTCGCGGAAGACACCCACGACTTCGAAGCGCGCTACCTCGACGGTCTCATCGGGCCGCTCCCCGAAGCGGAGGCCGTCTACCTCGACCGGTCGCCGTTGTCGCACCCCGATCGCTTCCGCGTGCCCCTGCTGATCCTGCAGGGCGCCGAGGACCGTGTCGTCCCGCCCTCGCAGGCCGAAGCGATCCGCGACGCCCTCGCGGCCCACGGCGTCGCGCACTCGTACGTCCTGTACGAGGGCGAGGGCCACGGTTTCCGTCGCGCGGAGACGGTGGCGGACTCCCTCCAGCGCGAGCTCGGCTTCCTCGGCGCGGTCTTCGGGTTCGAGACACCCGGCATCCCGGCGTTCGCGCTCGACTGAGTCCTCACCCGACGACGCCCCGCCGAGAGGCAGGGCGTCGTCGTGTGAGGGATCCGATCAGGCGGCGTACGGAGCGAGCTCGGCCGCGAGACGCGCACCGACGTGCGCGTGCAGGAAGGTTCCCTGCTCGCGGTGCTCCTGAGCCATGATCAGGCCGGTCTCGTGGACCGCCGACACGAGGTCGCCGCGGTCGTACGGCACGACCGCGCGCACCTCGACCGCGGGGAGCGGCAGCGCGTCCTCGATCGCGGCGCGGAGCTCGTCGATGCCCTCGCCGGTTCGGGATGACACGAACATCGCAGCCGGGGCGAGACCGCGCAGGACGAGGCGATCGTCCGGGCTCACGAGGTCGGCCTTGTTGAACACGACGATCTCGTGCCCGAAGTCGGCGTCCACGTCGCCCATCACATCCCGAACCGTCGACAGCTGCGCCGCGGGATCCGGGTGCGACGCATCCACGACGTGCAGGATGACATCGGCGTCGCCGACCTCTTCCAGGGTCGAACGGAACGCCTCGACGAGCTGGTGCGGAAGGTTCCGGACGAAACCGACCGTGTCGGTCAGCGTGTAGACACGGCCGTCCGTGGTCTCGGAACGGCGGACGGTGGCATCCAGGGTCGCGAACAGGGCGTTCTCGACCAGAACGCCCGCGCTCGTCAGTCGATTGAGCAGGCTGGACTTGCCGGCGTTGGTGTATCCGGCGATCGCGACGGAGGGGATCGTGTGACGCTTGCGCTCGGCGCGCTTCGCCGCGCGGGCGGGCGCGAAGTCCCGCAGCTGCTTGCGCAGCAGCGCCATCTTGGTGCGGATACGTCGCCGGTCGAGCTCGATCTTGGTCTCACCGGGACCGCGCGAGCCCATACCGGCGCCGCCGGCACCGACCTGTCCACCGGCCTGACGCGACATCGAGTCACCCCAACCGCGCAGGCGCGGAAGCAGGTATTCGAGCTGCGCGAGTTCGACCTGCGCCTTACCCTCGCGGCTCTTGGCGTGCTGGCTGAAGATGTCGAGGATCACGGTCGTCCGGTCGATGACCTTGACCTTCACCACGTCCTCGAGGGCGCGCCGCTGGCTCGGGGCGAGTTCGGTGTCGGCGATGACCGTGTCCGCACCCACCGCCGCGACGATGTCGCGCAGCTCCTGGGCCTTGCCGCGCCCCACGTACGTCGCGGGGTCGGGATGCGGGCGGCGCTGCAGCACGCCGTCCAGCACGACCGCGCCCGCCGTCTCGGCCAGGGCCGCCAGCTCGCGCAGCGAGTTCTCGGCATCCGCCTGCTCGCCCTGCGGGTGCACGCCGACGAGAACGACGTTCTCGAGGCGCAGCTGCCGATACTCGACCTCGGTGACGTCTTCCAGCTCGGTCGACAGGCCCGGGACGCGTCGGAGCGCCGCACGCTCCTCACGATCCCACTGGTCGCCGTCGGCGGATCCGCCGTAGGCGGTGGCGGAGTCCTGCAGGGCCTGCGCTGCGCCGAAGACCCGGACCCCGCGATGCGCGTCGGCGCGCGAAAGCACACGGTCGACCGGGTCGACCGGCGACTCGTCGATGCTCGGGGGTGTGGTCTGTTCGGTCATGTGTTCCTTCCGTCCGCGAGCGGTGCCGCGGCATCCTCGCACTTTAGTCGCCCCCACGTCGAGGGCTCCGGTCCGCTACGCTTCCTTGGCATGGGGAGCGACCACTATTTCAGCGCGTCGCCGTCGAGTCCCGAACAGTTCCGCCGCCTCCGTGTCACCCTCGCCGGGCGTGAGCTCGAAGTCGTGACCGCGGGCGGTGTCTTCAGTCCGGACCGTCTGGATGCCGGAACCTCGGTGCTCCTGGCCAACACGCCGGCCCCGCCCGCCGGTGGGAACTTCCTCGACCTGGGAAGCGGCTGGGGTCCGATCACGCTGAGCCTCGCTCTGGACGCCCCGCACGCGACGGTCTGGGCCGTCGACGTCAACGAGCGGGCTCTCGACCTCGTGAGGCAGAACGCGGAGCGCCTCGGCCTCACCAATGTCAACGCCGTTCGTCCCGAGGATGTTCCCGACGGGATCGCGTTCCGCACGATCCGCTCGAACCCGCCCATCCGGGTGGGAAAGAACGAACTCCACGGCATGCTGGAGCACTGGATCCCGCGCCTCGCGGAGCGGTCCGACGGGTGGTTCGTGGTCCAGCGCAACCTCGGTTCCGATTCGCTCCAGCGGTGGCTGGCGGCGACGTTCGCGAGCGGATTCTCGGTCCACCGTGCCGCCACCGGACGCGGGTACCGGGTGCTGCGGGTCCGTCGTCACGGCTCGCCTCCGAGTGAACCCATCGACGTCATCGCCGACGCGCTCTGACGCGTTCCGCCGGCGCACACCGCCGGTTCAGGCCAGAGCGACCTCTCCGGTGAAGACGAGGGATGCCGGGCCCGAGAGGTACACGTGACCGTCGGCGACGCGCACGCCCAGAGTTCCGCCGCGCGTTTCGACGACCCACGCATCGGGCGCCGCGGATCCGGCCCAGTGCCGCACGGCGAGGGCCGCGGCCGCGACACCCGTGCCGCAGCTCAGCGTCTCGCCGACGCCGCGCTCGAACACGCGCATGCTGATCGCGCCCACGCCGTCGCGCACGAGCGGGTCGGCCGGAACGACGAACTCGACGTTCGCCCCGTGCCGGGGCGCCGGGTCCAGCACCGGTTGATACGCCAGCTCCGCGCTGTCGAGCTCGGCGTCCGAGGAGAGCGCCACGACGACATGCGGGTTGCCGACGTCGACACCGACGCCGGGCCGCGCGACGGGCAGGCCCTTCGCGCGCACGAGCACCTCGCCGGGCTCGATCAGGAACTCCCCCAGGTCGACTTCGAAGCCGCGGTCGCTGCGGGTCAGGGTCTTCACGCCCGCGCGCGTGCCGATGCGCAGCCCACCGGCGATGTCGGCGAGTCCCGAATCGGTCAGGTAGCGGGCGAACACCCGCGTACCGTTGCCGCACATCTCCGCCTTCGAGCCGTCCGCATTGCGGTAGTCCATGAACCACTCAGCCCCCGACGCGGCCGCGTCCGCCCCCTCGTCGATCGCCACGGACCGGACGACGCGAAGCAATCCGTCGGCTCCGATGCCGAAGTGACGGTCGCACAGGATCGCGACCTGGTCGTCGGAGAGGTGGAGCTCGCCATCCGGGTCCGACACGATCACGAAGTCGTTGCCGGTGCCGTGGCCCTTGGTGAACGCGAGAGTCGCCATGGCATCCAGTCTAGGGATGGCCGCTATGCGGGCGCCGTGGGCGTCGTCAGGCGGGACCGCCCGGTCCGTCGACGATGAGGCGACGCCCCGTGGCCCACGTCTCGAACGGGACGTACCCCAGCGCGTCGTAGAACCCGCGCGCACCGGTGTTGTCCGGCCGCACCATCAGCTGCACCTTCGGGCATCCCATCGCTTCCAGGAGCCGTTCGGCCTCGGCCACGAGGGCGCGACCGATCCCCCGCCCCCGGCGCGACGACGCCGAGGCCAGGTAGTACAGCCATCCGCGGTGACCGTCGTATCCGGCCATGACGCTGCCGACCACCGTGTCGCCGTCGGCGGCCACGAGGAAGAGCTCGGGCTGAACGGTGAGCTTCCGCCGGATGTCGGCGCGCGGATCGTTCCACGGCCGGGTGAGCCCGGCCTCCTCCCACAACGCCACGACCGCCTCTTCGTCCGCCGCCCGGAACGCGCGGATCTCCACACTCACCCCCGCACCTCGTCTCCCCGCACCTCGTCTCCCCGCACCTCGTCTCCCCGCACCTCGTCTCCCTGCACCTCGTCGACGAGCGCGTCGGCACGGGCGGTCCGGACATCGAGGCGGCGGGCGTCGGCATAGCGACGGAACCACGACACCTGGCGCCGCGCGTAGCGGCGCGTGAGCGCCTGCGTCTCGGCGATCGCCTCCGCGCGGGTCATCTCGCCGCGGAGCTGGGCCAGCGCCTGCGCGTACCCGATCGCGCGCGCCGCGGTGACACCGCGCTCGATCCCCTCGGCTCGCAGCGCGGACACCTCGTCGAGCAGCCCCTGCTCCCACATGGCCTCGACCCGCGCGTCGAGGAGGCCCACGAGCCTCTCGCGTTCGATCTCCGTCGCGAGGATCGTCGTCCGCGGATGCCAGAGGTCGGGCTCGGCGGGAAGGGCACCGCCATGGGTGTCCTCGCCCAGCGCCAGCACCTCCAGCGCGCGGACGACCCGTCGTCCGTTGCGCGGATCGATGCGTTCGGCGGCGGCGGGGTCCTCGGCCTTCAGGCGTGCGAAAAGCACGCCGGGACCCTCGCTCTCGAGCTCGGCCTCCAGCCCCGCGCGGACGGCGGAATCCCGCGGCGGGAAACGGAAGTCCCACAGCACGCTGGAGACGTACAGTCCCGAACCGCCCACGAGGATCGCATCCGCCCCGCGCGAGAACACGCCTGTGATCGTCTCGCGGGCCGTCGGCTGATACCAGGCCACCGCCGCTTCGTCGGTGACGGCGAGAGCGTCAAAAAGGTGGTGCGGGATCCCGCGCCTCTCCGGCGTCGGCAGCTTCGCGGTGCCGATGTCCATGCCGCGGTACAGCTGCATGGCGTCGGCGTTCACGATCTCCACCGCGCGTCCCCGCGCGTGGAGGGCGTGGGCCAGATCGAGCGAGAGCCCGGTCTTCCCCGTCCCGGTCGCACCGACGATCGCCCACAACCGCGGCGCGTCGTCGGCGGTCACACGCCGATACGCAGACTCGGAAGGCCCAGTGACACGGCGCGCGGGGCGCCCGCGTCGGCACCGGGTGCCGGAACGCCGCACGACTCCGCCTGCGCGCGGTCCCAGGCGTCGCCCGCCCGCGTGCGGCGGACACGCAGCGGCCCGCCGGTCACCGCATCGGCGACGAGGTAGAACGGCGCGGCACGCGTGACCTCCACAGAGACGACATCACCCGGGCGCGGGAGCGCCGAACCGTCGGGCACCTCGAAGTGGACGAGACGATTGTCTTCCGCGCGGCCCGTGAGGCGCCGCGTCGCCGCGTCCTTCTTGCCTTCGCCGGTCGACACCAGCACTTCGAGCACGCGCCCGACCTGGTTCTGGTTCTCTTCGAGGGAGATCCGCTCCTGTAGCGCGATGAGACGCTCGTAGCGCTCCTGGACGACCGCCTTCGGAACCTGATCGTCCATCGTCGCGGCGGGAGTGCCCTCGCGGATCGAGTACTGGAAGGTGAAGGCGCTCGCGAAGCGGGAGGCCTCGACCACCCGCATGGTCTCTTCGAAGTCGGCATCCGTCTCGCCCGGGAAACCGACGATGATGTCGGTCGTGATCGCGGCGTGAGGGATCTGGTCGCGGACACGCTCGAGGATGCCGAGGAACCGTTCGCTGCGGTACGACCGGCGCATGGCCTTGAGGATCCGGTCCGACCCCGACTGCAGCGGCATGTGCAGTTGCGGCATGACCGACGGGGTCTCGGCCATCGCGGCGATCACGTCGTCCGTGAACGCCGCCGGGTGCGGGCTGGTGAAGCGGATGCGCTCGAGACCGTCGATCTCGCCGGCCGCGCGCAGAAGCTTGCCGAAGGCGAGCCGGTCACCGAACTCGACGCCGTAGGAGTTGACGTTCTGCCCGAGCAGCGTGACCTCGATCGCCCCGTCGTCGACGAGGAGGCGGATCTCGTTCAGGATGTCGCCGGGACGACGGTCCTTCTCTTTTCCGCGGAGGCTCGGGACGATGCAGAACGTGCAGGTGTTGTTGCACCCCACGGAGATCGACACCCAGCCGCTGTGCACCGAGTCGCGTTTGGTGGGGAGCGTCGAAGGAAAGATCTCGAGCGACTCGAGGATCTCGAGTTCGGCCTCGCCGTTGTGGCGCGCCCGCTCGAGCATTCCGGGAAGGGACCCCATGTTGTGCGTGCCGAAGACGACGTCGACCCACGGCGCCTTCTGCTGCACGGCGTCCTTGTCCATCTGCGCGAGGCAGCCTCCGACGGCGATCTGCATGCCGTCGTGGGCGTCCTTGCGCGACTTGAGGTGACCGAGGGTGCCGTACAGCTTGCCGGCGGCGTTGTCGCGGACGGCGCACGTGTTGATCACGACGACGTCGGCGTCGGCACCGGCTTCGGCTCGGACGTAGCCGGCGCTCTCGAGCGAACCGGAGAGACGCTCGGAATCGTGCACGTTCATCTGACAACCGAAGGTCCGCACCTCGTAGGTGCGCGCGCGACCGTCGGCCGTGTGAGCGGCCGCGGAGGGCGCGATGAGCGTCGGTGTCGATACGGGGGTCGTCATGATGCGTGCCATTCTAAGCGCCGGTCGCCGGAGGAACACGGTCGGGAGGGAGCGCGCGCGGCCGGTACCGGACGTCAGTCGTCCGGGGTGAACCGGACGGCGGCCGACGCGGCCGGTCGTGAGAACGGGGCACGCCGGATGCCCGCTTCTGCCAGTGCCTGACGCGCAGCTTCGAGGGAGATCGACGACGAGTACCCTCGCCGGCCGAGTTGTCCGGCTAGGCGGCGCAGGCTGGCGTCGTAGTCCTTGCCGCCGACGTTGCGGGCCTTCGAGCGGGCGAACTCCAGCGCGCGTTCCGCGTCGTCGTCGGGCAGCTCGGCGATCGCGGCATCCGCGACTTCGCGCGAGATCCCGCGTTTGCGGAGAGTCTGCGCGACCGCACGACGACCCTGCCCTCGGCGTTCGATCGCCGACATCGCGAGCTGCTCGGCGAACGCCTCGTCGTCGAGGTAACCGAGGTCGACGAACTTCGTCACGACGTCCTCGATCACGGAGTCATCGACACCGTCGATCCCGCCGAGAGCCGTACGGGCTTCCGCCAGCGACAGGGAGTGCCCGCGAAGCTTGCGCAGGAGAACCGCCTCGGCGCGATCGCGGATCTCATCGGGCGATTCCGCGTCAACGGGATCGTCGAACGCGGCACCCGGGCGAGACCAGCCCTTCGCCTCGTCCCGGGGGGACGTCGACGTGGCCGCACGGTCGCGCGACGCCTGGGGAGCGGGAGCACGCGAACCGAAGAGAGGGATGACCGGCGCGAGGTCGTCACCGACCGCGCGGTCGCCCGCGTCGCGCTCCGCTTCGGCGGAGACGCGACCCGGGCGACGGGCGTCGTCTGTCATCAGGCGGGACGGCGGGCGGCCAGCTCGTCTGCGGCCGGAGCGGCGGTCGCGGCCGGAGCGCCGATACCGAGCTTGCCCTTGATCTTCGACTCGATCTCGGCCGCGACATCGGCGTTCTTGATCAGGAAGTTGCGGGCGTTCTCTTTGCCCTGCCCGAGCTGCTCGCCGTCGTACGTGTACCAGGCGCCCGACTTCTTCACGATGCCGTGCTCGACACCGAAGTCGATCAGGCTTCCCTCGCGCGAGATGCCCACGCCGTAGAGGATGTCGAACTCGGCCTGCTTGAAGGGCGGCGCCATCTTGTTCTTGACGACCTTGACGCGAGTGCGGTTACCGACCGCCTCGGTACCGTCCTTGAGGGTCTCGATTCGACGGATGTCGAGACGGACCGACGCGTAGAACTTCAGCGCCTTACCACCGGCGGTGGTCTCGGGCGAGCCGAAGAACACGCCGATCTTCTCGCGCAGCTGGTTGATGAAGATCGCGGTCGTCTTGGTGGTGTTCAACCCACCGGTGAGCTTTCGCAGGGCCTGCGACATCAGGCGAGCCTGCAGACCCACGTGCGAGTCGCCCATCTCACCCTTGATCTCGGCTTCGGGGACGAGCGCCGCCACGGAGTCGATGACCACGAGGTCGATGGCACCGGAACGGATCAGCATGTCGGCGATCTCGAGCGCCTGCTCACCCGTGTCGGGCTGCGAGACGAGGAGGGCGTCGATGTCGACCCCGAGCTTCTTCGCGTACTCGGGATCGAGCGCGTGCTCGGCGTCGATGAACGCCGCGATACCGCCCGCACGCTGTGCATTGGCGATGGCGTGGAGGGTCAGCGTGGTCTTACCCGAGGACTCCGGGCCGTAGATCTCGATGATGCGACCGCGGGGAAGACCGCCGATGCCGAGGGCCACGTCGAGGGCGACCGAGCCGGTGGGGATGGTCTCGATCGGGGCGCGCTCGTCGCTGCCCAGTCGCATGACCGAGCCCTTTCCGAACTGCCGGTCGATCTGGGCGAGGGCCGATTCGAGGGCCTTCTCGCGCTCTGCGGGTGAGGGCATGACGTCTTCTTTCTTCTCGCGATCCGTCGCCTATAGGCTGTCGTGCTCCCCTCCGACGGAGGGGATGCCCGACAAGGCGTTCAGAGTGTCGTTCGACATCGATCACGTTAGGGAGGGCCTCCGACATCGACGGAGGAAACCCCGGCTTCTGTGGACGAGAACGCCCGAAACTCCGATGTGCAGGAGCCTACGCCGAAATCGAACGAAGATTCGATGACACGCCGTGCGGCGCGTCGCGACACCCGAAGACGTGCCGGTCGTCGGCGAGGGCGCGCGCCGCCCGCGACGCGGCTCGTCAGACCCGAGGCGCGATCACCGGCGCCGTGGGTCGAGACGACCGACGCCGTACCGCCGCTCGGCAGGGACGTCCGTCTCCTCGCACAGCGCGAGCCACACGTCGCGCGGGTCGACGCCGGCGGCGAGGGCGTCCGCACTCGTGCGTCCGCCCACGGACGTCAGCACGAGGTCGGTCATCAGGGAACCGCCGCGCGCGCCGAACTCGTCGGCGACCGCGCGATCGAATTCGCTACGTCGCATTACGCGGGATCAGTGCAGGGAGAGCTCGGGCTCGACCGCTGCCACCAGGTCGTCGGGAACGACGTCGGGGAAGCTCTGCAGACCTTCGAGGACCGACAGGCGGTCACCGACCTCGCGCATGATGGTGGAGATCGGCACGTCGAGGGCTTCGGCGACCGAGGCGAGGATCTCGCTGGACGCTTCCTTCTGGCCGCGCTCGACCTCGCTCAGGTAACCGAGAGCCACACTCGCGCGGCTGGCGACCTGACGAAGGGTACGACCCTTCTGCTGGCGGAGCTCACGCAGGACCTCGCCGATCTCTTGACGGACCAGGATCATGTGAACCCCTCCTCACTACCGATTCCTCCGCTGCCCGGGTGGACAACGGTACAACACCGTTTCAGGTCACCCTAATGCCGCGCGCTGGGCACTGGATGGGAATCGCTGGGAACAACTCGGATGTGTCATCATTTGTTCCCCTCGGCACGAGCGGAAGCGCTCACAGCGCGGCGAGGGCGCGACGGATGGCGATGTGCGTCGCCTCCCGGCGGATGCGGTCTCGGTTGCCCGCCAGCACGAGGGAGTCCACGCGCGTCCCGAGGGGCGTCGAGACGGCGATGTGCACCGTCCCGACCGGTTGCCCGTCCTGCGGGTCCGGACCGGCGACCCCGGTGGTGGCGATACCGACGTCGGCCGGGATGCCGTCGTGTCCGAGGACGTCACGGACGCCCCGCGCCATCTGACGGGCGACGCGCGGATGTACGGCGCCGTGCGCCTCCAGGAGCGCGGGATCGACGCCGAGCACGCTCCGCTTCAGATCGGTCGCGTACGCCACGACTCCGCCCCGGACGGCGCGGGACGCACCCGGGATGTCGACGAGCGACGAGACGACCATGCCGCCGGTGAGCGACTCGGCGACGGCGACTGTCCAGCCGAGTTCGACGAGACGCTCGAGGAGTACGGCGGCGCTCTCGCGCGGGTCGCGCACGACGGTCTCGTCGAGGTCGTCGGGCACGCCGTCGATCATCGGCCGCCTCGCCGTGCGCGCGCCCCGCGAACCTCCGAGACGACGTAGTCGATGCCCGACGCGATGGTGAGGGCCACCGCGATGGTCATCGTCACCACCCCGGCCCACCACACGGTCGACTGCCAGACGGCGGCATCCGACAGGGATGCCAGCGGCAGGAGCGCGATCGAGAGCGCCACGGCTTGCGCCACGGTCTTGAGCTTGCCCATCCAGGCGGCGGCGAGCACGTGGTCGCTGACGACCATGAAGCGGTAGACGGTGATGCCGATCTCGCGGACCAGAACGACGATCGTCACCCACCAGTCCAGCTCGCCGAGGATCGACAACCCGACGAACGCGACGCCGGTGAGCGCCTTGTCGGCGATCGGATCGAGGAGCTTCCCGAGGTCGCTGACGATGTCGAACCGGCGCGCGATGTACCCGTCGACGCCGTCCGTGGCGATCGCCACAATGAAGACGATGCCCGCAGCCCAACGGAGCCCTCCCCCGGCCCCCGCGTCCGCGAGCAGCAGCCACAGGAAGACCGGCGCACACAGGATCCGCGCGATCGTGATCGCGTTGGGAAGCTGCGGGTGCACGGCCATCAGTCGCGTCCCGTCAGTTGCCAGGCGTCTTCGGAGTCCTCGTCGTCACCGACGACGGGAAGACCGTCGAACTGTGCCTCGACGGCATCCGGACCGTAGCGGTCGTCGTCGCCGCCGGCGGGCGGATCCTCGCCGCGCAGGCGGGCGAGGACGGCCGGAAGCTGCTCGTTCGTGACGAGGACGTCGCGGGCCTTGGAACCCTCCGACGGCCCGACGATCTCGCGCGACTCGAGGAGGTCCATGAGGCGCCCGGCCTTCGCGAAACCGACGCGGAGCTTGCGCTGCAGCATCGAGGTCGACCCGAACTGGGTCGAGACCACCAGCTCTGCGGCCGCTAGGAGCAGCTCCAGATCGTCGCCGATGTCGGCGTCGATCTCCTTCTTCTCGGCCGCCGCCTGCACATCGGAGCGGTACTCGGGACGCGCCTGCTGCGTCACGTGGGCCACGACGCGCTCGATCTCCTGTTCGCTCACCCACGCACCCTGCACGCGCAGGGCCTTGGACGCACCCATGGGCAGGAACAGGCCGTCGCCCTGCCCGATGAGACGGTCGGCGCCCGGCTGGTCGAGGATGACACGCGAATCGGTGACGCTCGTCACCGCGAACGCCAGACGCGAGGGCACGTTGGCCTTGATGAGACCCGTGACGACGTCGACGGAGGGGCGCTGAGTCGCGAGGACGAGGTGGATGCCGCTGGCGCGGGCCAGCTGCGTGATGCGGACGATCGAGTCCTCGACGTCGCGCGGGGCGACCATCATGAGGTCGGCGAGCTCGTCGACGACGACCAGCAGGTACGGGTAGGGCTTGAGCACGCGCTCGCTGCCCGCCGGGAGCTGGATCTCGCCCGCGACGACCGCTCGGTTGAAGTCGTCGATGTGACGGAAGCCGAACGACGCGAGATCGTCGTATCGCATATCCATCTCTTTCACGACCCACTGGAGCGCCTCGGCGGCCTTCTTGGGGTTGGTGATGATGGGGGTGATCAGGTGCGGCACGCCGGCGTAAGACGTGAGCTCGACGCGCTTCGGGTCGATGAGGACCATTCGCACCTCGGACGGCTTCGCCCGCATGAGGAGGCTCGTGATCATCGAGTTCACGAAGCTCGACTTGCCGGAGCCCGTGGACCCCGCGACGAGGAGGTGAGGCATCTTCGCGAGGTTCGCGACCACGAAGCCGCCGCCCACGTCCTTGCCGACACCGATCGTCATCGGGTGCGTCGAGGTGGTCGCGGCATCCGATCGGAGGATGTCGCCGAGCGTCACGATCTCGCGGTCGGCGTTGGGGATCTCGACGCCGATCGCGCTCTTGCCGGGGATCGGCGCGAGGATGCGCACCTCGTTGGAGGCGACGGCGTAGGCGATGTTGTTGGTCAGTGCGGTGATCCGCTCGACCTTGACGCCCGGTCCGACCTCGATCTCGTACTGGGTAACGGTCGGACCGCGGGAGAACCCCGTGACGCGTGCGTCGACCTTGAACTGCTCCATGACGCTCTCGATGGCGGCGACGACCGCGTCGTTCGCGGCGGAGCGCGCCTTGGGCGGCGTCCCCGCGGCGAGGGCGGCGACCGACGGCAGCCGGTAGTTCGCGGACGGCGGGAGCCCCGCGTTGTCACCGCCGAGGCCGGAGATGCCGGGGAGGTCGTCGTCGGGTTCGTCGACGGTCGGAGAATCGTCGTGGAGCCCGCGCCCGGTGGCGACGCCGGCCAGGGCACCCGGGTCGATGATCTCGGTGAGCGCGTCGGGTGCGGGTGGCATCGGCGGGCGAGCGGGCGGGGCCGCCGGCGGGGCCGCGGGAGCAGAGGGCGCGACGAAGGCGGACTCGAATCCCCCCTGGGTGGTGCCGGGTGAGAGCAGTGTCGTCAGGTCGTCGGAGCCGAGGTCGCCATCGACGTCCTCTTCGCGGCCGGACTTGTTCCTCCGCCACCAGGGCAACGACTTCTCGCCGGGCGTGTCGTCTTCGGCATCCACCGGCAGGACCGCCGTCGTCGCATCCTTCTCGACACGCTCGGCGCCGAACATCCAGGCGTACAGGTCGCCGAGGCGCTGGACGATGCGGTTCGGCGGGGTCTTCGTGAGGATCAGGACGCTCAGGACCGTCAGGAGCGACAGCGCGATGTACGCACCGACGTCCTTGAGCACGAACGCGAGCGGCTCGCCGCTCAGCCAGCCGGCCAGACCGCCCGCGAGACTGAGAGTGGGGAGCCCGGCGCTCGGAGCCGGGCGTCCGCCGGCGACGTGGCAGAACCCGGCCATCGAGATGACGAAGAGCGCGAAGCCGATACCGATTCGCCCGTTGTCGTGCACGGACGACGGGTGCCGGAACAACCACCCCGCCAGGAGCAGCAACAGCACCGGGAACACGAAGGCCACACGGCCGATGAGTCCGCCGAAGCTGTAGGCACTGATCGCCGCGGCGACCTCGGTGCCGATGAAGAACCATTCGACCACCGCACCGAGTACGGCGAGGAGGACGAGGAGGAACGGGAAACCGTCGCGACGCTGGTCGCGTTCGAGGGTCTCGGGGCCGAAGACGCGGAACATGCCGCCGACCCCGTGGGCCAACGCGGTCCAGGCGCGGACGGCGACGGGCGGCCTGTCGGGCTCGTCGACGTAGCGCTTGGGCGCGGGCGCCGACGCTTTCGGTCGCGCCTGTCCCTTGGCGGGGGCGCGACCGCCGGACGTGGACGTACTGCGGGGCATTCCTCCACGGTAGGCCGAGCTCCCGACATTCGCAGGGACCGACGCGGGGTTCGAGACCGGACCGATACCGCGGTTCAGCGCAGCGTCTTCACCATGACGTCGCGTCCCTGCCCCGCTCGGGTGACCGCGAAGCCCTCGGTGCGGTAGAACGTGCGGGCGAAATTGTCGCGCTCCACGCTGAGACTGATGCGCGAATAGCCCTGATCCCGGGCGTGGGCGACGAGACGCTGCAGGAGAGCCCGTCCGACTCCATGGGCCCGCCACACCGGACGCACGCCGATGATGAGCTCGGGGACGCCGGTGCCGACCCAGCCGAAGCCGGGCTCGCTGCGCGGCAGCATGCGGTACCAGGCCGCGCCGATCGCCTCGCCCGCGGGCGATTCGGCCACGAAACCCGCGTCGCCCGGTCGCTGCCACCCCGCGACGTACCGCTGATGGTCGGGGCTGCTGAGCACCTCATGACGCGGTCGGACGCTGCCGGCGCGCCAGTTCGCGGCTTCCACGGTCATGTCGGCGAGGAACGCGCCGTCGGACGGGAGAGCCGCGCGGATCGGGATGGCGGGCATGCCCGCATGATACCGATCCGCGCGGCGCGTCCGTGGGTCCGCTCCCCCGGCGGAGGGAGAGCGGGCCCGGGGTCATGCCTCGATGACGAGGGGCACGATCATGGGGCGTCGACGCAGCGACTGGTTCACCCAGCGACCGATCGTGCGACGCACCACCTGCGACAGCGCATGCGTGTCGCGCACGCCCGACTGGGCGGCCTCGGCCAGAGCGGCGGCGATCTTCGGCTTGACGCTCTCGAACACCGCGGCATCCTCCGCGAACCCGCGGGCATGCACCTCGGGACCGGAGATGATCTTGCCGGTCTGGCGGTCGACGACCACGATCACCGAGATGAACCCCTCCTCGCCCAGGATGCGGCGGTCCTTCAGGTCGGCATCCGTGATCTCGCCCACCGACGAGCCGTCGACATAGACGAAACCGATGTCCAGCTGACCCACCACCTCGGCGCGGCCATCGCGGAGATCGACCACCGTGCCGTTCTCGCCCAGGATGGTCCGGTCGGCGGGGATCCCCGTCTCCTGCGCCAGCTTCGCGTTGGCCATCAGGTGACGGAACTCGCCATGGACGGGCAGCACGTTCTTGGGCTTCAGGATGTTGTAGCAGTAGAGCAGCTCGCCCGCCGCCGCGTGACCCGAGACGTGCACCTTCGCGTTGCCCTTATGCACGACGGTCGCGCCGAGCTTCGTGAGCCCGTCGATGACACGGTAGACGGCGTTCTCGTTCCCGGGGATGAGGCTGGATGCCAGGATCACGGTGTCACCCTCGCCGGGCTCGATCGCGTGGTCGAGGTTCGCCATGCGGCTGAGCACGGCCATCGGCTCGCCCTGCGAACCCGTCGACATGTAGACGATCTTGTCGTCGGGCAGGTCGCGCGCCTTCTTGTAGTCGATCAGCACGCCGTCCGGGACGTTCAGATAGCCGAGGTCGGCGGCGATGCCCATGTTGCGCACCATGCTGCGCCCGAGGAGCGCGACCCGGCGGCCGTTGGCGTGCGCGGCGTCCAGAACCTGCTGCACCCGGTGCACGTGGCTCGAGAAGCTCGCCACGACGACGCGACGGGGGGCACGGGCGATCACCTGGTCCAGGACCGGGCCGATCGCGCGCTCCGTCGGCGTGAAGCCGGGGACGTCGGCGTTCGTCGAGTCGACGAGGAAGAGGTCGACGCCCTCCTCGCCCAGGCGCGCGAACGCACGGAGGTCGGTGATCCGACCGTCGAGAGGCAGCTGATCCATCTTGAAGTCGCCGGTGGCCAGCACGAGACCGGCGGGCGTGCGAATCGCCACGGCCAAGGCATCCGGGATCGAGTGGTTCACCGCGACGAACTCGAGGTCGAAGGGACCCACCTGCTCGCGCTGCCCCTCCTTCACCGTGAGCGTGTACGGCCGGATCCGGTGCTCCTTGAGCTTCGCCTCGATGAGGGCGAGCGTCAGGCCGGACCCGATGAGGGGGATGTCGTTCTTGAGCTTGAGGAGGTACGGGACGGCCCCGATGTGGTCCTCGTGCCCGTGGGTCAGCACGACGCCGACGATGTCGTCGAGGCGGTGCCGGATCGGCTCGAAGTCCGGCAGGATCAGGTCGACACCCGGCTGGTGCTCCTCGGGGAACAGCACGCCGCAGTCGACGATGAGGAGCTTCCCCTCGAACTCGAACACGGTCATGTTGCGACCGACCTCGCCGAGGCCGCCGAGCGGGACCACGCGCAGGGTTCCCGGAGCGAGAGTGGGGGGATCGTAAACGGTCGTGGGCATATGGTGCCTCCTCGGACGCCGCCCTGCGGCATCCCTTCGTGTGGCGTCCCTGGCCGCGGTTCGGCGGACGCCGATGCTTATCTCGTGGTGCCGTGCACCTTGGGCAGGGCACCGCCCGCCGCGGCGTTGCGGTCGGGACGGAAGTTGGAGAAGTCGGCGCCGGGCACGTCGCGGACCAGCGCGAGCTCGTCCTCGATCGTCGCGGCCTCCCACTCCTCCGGACCCACCAGGGGCAGGCGGACGCGGGGGCTGCCGATGCGGCCGAGGCCGTGGAGGATGTACTTCGCCGCGACCGTTCCCGGCACGTGCGTCATCACCGCGCGGACGAGCGGTTCGAGGCGCTTGTGCTCGGCGGTGGCCGTGGCGAGGTCGCCGCGGTTCACGGCATCCACGATCGTCCGATACGGGGCGGCGGCGATGTTGGCGGTCACACCGATGAGTCCCGAGGCTCCGATCGACAGGTGCGGCAGGACGTTGGCGTCGTCGCCGGAGAAGTACAGGAGGTCGGTCTGGTTCAGCACGCGGCTGACCTCGCTGAAGTCGCCCTTGGCGTCCTTCACGGCGAGGATGTTCGGGTGCTTCGCGAGACGCAGGATCGTCTCGTACTTGATCTCGACGCCCGTGCGACCGGGGATGTCGTAGAGGATCACCGGGAGGTCCGTCGCATCGGCGACGAGCCGGAAGTGGGTCAGGATGCCGGCCTGGGTGGGCTTGTTGTAGTACGGCGTGACGATCATGATGCCGTCGGCGCCGGCCTTCTCGCTGGCCTTGTACAGCTCGATCGCGTGCGCGGTCTCGTTCGAGCCGCCGCCGGTGATGATCTTCGCGCGACCGGCCGCCACGTCTTTGCCGACCTCGACGAGACGGAGCTTCTCCGGGTCGGTGAGCGTCGACGTCTCGCCGGTGGTGCCCGTGACGACGACACCGTCGGCGCCGGCGCTCACGACGTCGTCGATGTGCTTCTCGACCGCGGGCCAATCGACCTCGCCGTCGGCCGTCATCGGGGTGACGAGCGCGACGAGCACCTGACCGAAGGGGTTGCCGGAGTGCGTCATGCTCTCAGGTTATCGGTTCGGCTCGCTCTCCCCCCGGTCCTGCGGCCCCGGTGGATGAACATCGTCCGACGCGGGTCGGGTCGGGGCGCGAGGTCGTCCTAGGCTGACCGCATGGCCTGGACGACCCGCTCCACCCGCACCGTGTACGAGAACCGCTGGATCCGGGTGCGGGAGGACGAGGTCACGGGCCCGGACGGCGAGGGGATCTACGGCGTCGTCCGGATGCAGCAGCCCGCGGTCTTCGTCGTCGCCCTGGACGAGGACGATCGCGTCTGCCTCGTCGAGCTCGAGAGGTACACGACGGGCCGATCCCTGGAGGTCCCCGCCGGCGGCAGCGACGGCGAGGACCCGCTCGTCGCCGCCCAGCGGGAGCTGCTCGAGGAGACCGGTGTGACGGCCGCGACCTGGGAGCATCTGGGGCGCATGAACGCTCTCAACGGCATCGCCGAGGCGCCCGAACACGTCTACCTCGCGCGGGATCTCCGCATCGCGGATGCCACGTCCACGCAGCGCGAGGAGGGCATCGAGGCCGTGCGGTGGGTGCCCTTCGCGGAGGTGCTGGGCCTCATCGCCGACGGCGGGATCACGGACGGGGAGACGATCGCGGCGCTGGCCTTCGCCGGCATCCGTTCGGGTCGGTTCCGCTGAGTCAGCGGCCCCGCGACGCCGCACGCACGACCACACCGTCGGGGAGCAGGCGGGACACGGCGACGATCGCCCTGTAGCGCAGCGACGGGATGGACACCGAGCGGCCGCGGGCGGCGTCACGCAGCCCCTCGCGCACGACGGTGCCGGCGTCGAGCCACATCCCGGCCGGAACCCCCTCCTGCCCGGGCGGGAGTCCGAGGCGCTCGTGGAAGTTGGTGTGCACGAATCCCGGGCACACCGCCGTGACGGTCACTCCCCGCGGACCGTAGACCACGTTCGCCCAGCGGCTGAACGAGATCAGCCACCCCTTCACGGCGCCGTAAGTGCCGCGTGGAACGAATCCGGCCACCGAGGCGACGTTGATGATCCTGCCGCCGCCACGCTCGAGCATCGCGGGCAGAGCCGCGTGCGTGAGACGCATCGCGACCTCGACGTGCAACCGGAGGTGCCGCACCTCGTCGGCGATGTCGTTCTCCTCGAACGCCAGGTCGAGACCGAATCCGGCGTTGTTGACGAGGACGTCGACGCCGACGGCGAGACGCGCTTCGACCGCCGCGCGGTCGTCGTCGTCGAGAAGATCGGCGGGAAGGATCTCGACCCGGCTCCGGGAGACCGCGCTGATGCCGTCGGCCACCGCGGCGAGCGCCTCGCGGTCGCGCGCGACGAGGACGACGTCCGCGCCGTGGACGGCGAGCTGACGCGCAAACTCGGCGCCGAGGCCGGAGCTGGCGCCGGTGATGAGCGCGGTGCGTGTCATGGGCGGTCCGCCGGGACGTAGGTCTCGAAGCGATACCGGATGCCGGTGCGCGAGACGTGCCAGCCGTCGTCGGGGTCGGCGGAGGTTCGGGCCCATCCGGAAAGAGGCGGGGCGAACGTGTCGCCGTCGACCTCCAGATCGAGCTGCGTGACCTCGAGGGCGTCCGCCTTCCCGATGGCCTCGGCGTACAGTTGTCCGCCGCCGATCACCCACACCTCGGGTGTCGTGGACAGCGCGCGCGCGGCATCCAGGGAATCCGCTCGCTCGGCACCCTCGTCCGCCCAGTCGACCGAGCTCGAGACGACGATGTTCCGGCGACCAGGAAGGGGACGGAATCGCGGCGGGAGCGACTCCCACGTGCGGCGCCCCATGATGACGTCGGACTCCCCCGTCACGGCGCGAAAGTGGGCCAGGTCTTCCGGCACGTGCCAGGGCATCTCACCCGCGGCGCCGATGACGCCGCCGTGCGCCTGCGCCCAGACGAGCCCGAGCCTGCTCATACCGCGACGGCCGCCCGGATCGCGGGGTGGTGCCGGTAGTCCTCGACCACGATGTCGTCGTACGTGTAGTCGAAGATCGAGTCGGGCTTCCGGGCGAACCGGAGCGTCGGGTAGGGGTACGGATCACGCGAGAGCTGTTCCTGCACCTGCTCACGGTGGTTGTCGTAGACGTGGCAGTCGCCGCCGGTCCAGACGAACTCGCCCGGCTCCAATCCCGTCTGCTGGGCGATCATGAGCGTGAGCAGCGCGTACGAGGCGATGTTGAACGGAACACCCAGGAACATGTCCGCGCTGCGCTGATACAGCTGGCAGGAGAGCTTGCCGTCGGCGACGTAGAACTGGAACAGCGCGTGGCACGGGGCGAGCGCCATGTCGGGGATGTCGGCGGGGTTCCACGCCGACACGATCAGGCGACGCGAGTCGGGGTCGCGACGGATCTGCTCGATCACCTGCGAGATCTGATCGATCTCGCCGCCGTCGGCGGTCGGCCACGAGCGCCACTGGACGCCGTAGACGGGGCCGAGCTCGCCGGCGGCATCCGCCCACTCGTCCCAGATGGTCACGCCGTTGTCCTGCAGCCACCCGACGTTCGACTCGCCGCGCAGGAACCACAGCAGTTCGTAGACGATCGACTTCATGTGGACGCGCTTGGTGGTCACGAGAGGGAACCCCTGAGCGAGGTCGAATCGGATCTGTCGACCGAACACGCTCGTGGTGCCGGTGCCGGTGCGATCGGACTTGTGCACGCCCGAGGCGAGGACGTCGCGCAGGAGATCTTCGTAGGGCGTGGGGATGTCGGCGGTCACGGTTCTCACGATACCGGGGTCCTCCGACACCCGCGCGGAGCGCGCGGGCGCTCCGTCGTCGGAGAACCGCGTTGTCTGAGGGACCGCTGGGGAAACGCCGGGCGGGAGCGTCATTCGGGGACTCATCGGCCCGCGTCGTCCTCGCGCGCGTTAGCGTTATCGGTCGTGGACCTGACTCTTGCTCTCCTCGTGATCGCCGCGCTCGTCGTGGTCGCCGTGGGCGCCGGCGTCGTCTTCCGCCGCACGCAGGGCCGTGCTCGCACCGTGGACTCCGCCGAGATCGTCGACCCGCGCCGCCTCGGCGCCGACGGACTGGGCGAGGAGGCGACGCTGCTGCAGTTCAGCACCGAGATGTGCGCGCGCTGCCCGGGCGTCCACCGCATGCTGTCCGACATCGCCGACGACCGCGAGGGCGTACGCCACCTCGACGTCGACCTGACGCATCGTCCCGACATCGCCCAGCACTTCCGCGTGCTGCAGACGCCCACCACGCTCGTCCTCGACCGCCACGGTGCGATCCGCACCCGTTTCGGCGGTACCCCTGGCCGCGCCGTCGTCGAGCTCGAACTGAGCCGCCTGCAAGAGGAGTCCGCCCGTGCCTGAGGTCCAGCGCATCGATGTCCGAGGACCGCGGTTCGCGGCATCCATCACCACCGTCCTGCTCCTGATCGCGACCTTCCTGTCGTTGATCGGCGTCGCCACCGGCGACCTCGCCGCCGCAACGCTGTCGGCGCGCCTCCTCGACCCGGGCTTCCTGCTGGTCCTGGTGATCGCCCTCCTCTTCGTGTGGGGGGTCGCGTCGCCGCGCACCACCCCGTGGGGCGTCCTGTTCCGGCGGGTGGTGCAGCCGCGCCTGGCCCCGCCGACCGAGTTCGAAGACCCGCGCCCGCCGCGCTTCGCGCAGGGTGTCGGCCTGCTCGTCACGGCCGTGGGTCTTCTTCTGCACGTCGCGGGCGTGCCGTGGGCGCTCCCGATCGCCGCGGCGATGGCCTTCGTCGCCGCGTTCTTGAACGCCGTCTTCGGGCTGTGCCTCGGATGCCAGCTGTACCTCCTCCTCCAGCGTGCGGGCCTCATCGGTCGGCGTCGCCCCTCCGCCGCCTGAGCGCCGTCTAGGCGGGGGCTGTCAAGACCTCCGACGCGTCGGAGGCCGTGGCTAGGCTGACTTTCGCCGCAGCCGCTTCGGGCTGCGCGGAACACGGAGGTTCGAATGTCCGTCACGAGCGAAGCCACCACCGCCTGGAAGGGCAGCCTGTTCGAGGGATCGGGCGAGGTCACCTTCACGTCGTCGGGGATCGGCACGTTCGACGTGAACTGGAAGGCCCGTAGCGAGGGCTCCAGCTCGGTCACCACCCCCGAAGAGCTGCTGGCCGGTGCGCACTCGTCGTGCTTCAGCATGGCGCTCTCCAACGCCCTCGCCGAGAACGGCACCCCGCCCGAATCGATCGACGCGACCGCGTCGGTCACCTTCAAGCCGGGCACCGGGATCACCGGCAGCCACCTGAACGTCAACGCCGTCGTCCCGGGCCTGGATGCCGCGACGTTCGAGAAGATCGCGAACGACGCCAAGGCGAACTGCCCGGTCTCGCAGGCGCTCGCGGGCATCGACATCACCCTCGAGGCCACGCTTGCCTGAGTCCCCGGCTCGACGCGTCGTCCTCGCCGGCGCGTCGGGCCTCATCGGCTCGGCACTGGCCGAGGCGCTGCGCGCCGATGGCGTGGAGGTGACGTCGCTCGTCCGGCATCCCGCATCCGGCCCGCACGAGGTGCAGTGGCTGCAGGATGCCACCCCGCTCGATCCGGGCGTGCTCGCCGGCGCCGACGCGGTGGTGTGCCTGAACGGCGCCTCGATCGGGCGATTCCCGTGGACGCCGTCGTACAAGAGCCGACTGCTGTGGTCGCGGATCACCCCGACCCGCACGCTCGCCACCGCGATCCGGGCACTCGGCGACGACGCTCCGGCGCTCGTGAACGCCTCGGCGACCGGGTACTACGGATCGCAGCCGGGAGCGGTGCTCACGGAGTCGTCGCGACGCGGTGACGGATTCCTCGTCGACATCTGCGACGAGTGGGAGAACGCGGCCCGCGGTGCGGGACCGCGCGCCCGTGTCGCCCTGCTGCGCACGGCTCCGGTCGTGCACGAACGCGGCGTCCTCAAGCCGCTGCTCCTGCTCACGAAGCTCGGCGCCGCCGGGCCGATCGGTCGCGGCACCCAGGTGTGGCCGTGGATCACGCTGGAAGACGAGGTGCGCGCCATCCGGCACGTCATCGACTCCGACCTCGAAGGACCGGTGAACCTCACCGGGCCGACGCGGGCGACGGCGAACGACCTCGGGTTCGCCCTGGCCCGACGCATGAACCGCCCGTACGTGCTCCGCGCCCCCGTGTGGGCGATGAAGCTCGCGCTCGGCCGGGACGCGACGGAGGCCCTGCTCACCTCGGATGCCGATGTGCGCCCCGCCGTGCTCGAGGACGCGGGCTTCACGTTCCTGCACCGCACCGTCGAGGACGCCGTCGCGTCCGCCGTTCCCGCCGCTCGCTGACGCCGACGGCCGCGCCTCCGGGCGTCGGCCGTCGCGTCAGGCGACGCGTCGGTCGGCCGCCTCGAGGGCGATGGCCCGGCGCACCGCCTCGCGCGCCCGACGCCGGTCGCCGGACGCGTCGTACGCGAGACCGAGCCGGTACCACGCCCGCCAATCCGCCGGATGCGCCTCCACGTCGGCACGATAGTCGGGGAAGAGTGCGTCGGCGTCGGCGCGCGTCGCCCGCCCGCTCGGGCGCACCTCGAGCTCCTCGTCCGGCAGGGCACCCTCGGCATCCAGGATCTCGCCGAGCTTCTGGGCGCGCACACCGAACCAGAGTTCCCGGCCGATCGCCCACAGCGCGATGATCGGCAGCACGATCAGGGCCACGCCCATCGCGATTCCCACGCCCTCGCCGCTGCCGAGCAGCACGAGGGCGCGCTGGCCCGCGAGAACGACGTACAGCAGGAGGAGCACCGTCATGATCGCGACGGCGATGCGCGTCCTCATGCGCTGGTGACGCCCGCGACCTGACCGGAGACGTCTCCGTCGGCGATCGGCGCCTCCGCACGGGCGGGACGCGTACGTACGCCGATGTCGATGAAGCTGTCGAGCCCGACGACCACCCCGCGCGCCTCGCGCGCAGCGGCCATCGCGATGCGGATGCCGGGAGCGTAGGCCGTGGCCGGGTCGATGGTGTCGTGGACGATCGTGAGCGACTCTCCCGCGCCGGAGAGCACGGTCTCCTGGCGGGCGACGACACCGGGGCGTCGCAACGAATGGATCGGCACGGAGGCGACCTGCTGGCCCCGCGCGCGCTGGTCCACGTGGGGCGAGTGCACGGGACCGACCTTCTCGCGGGCCGCGGCGATGAGCTCGGCCGTCCGGACGGCGGTGCCGCTGGGCGAATCCACCTTCGTCTCGCGGTGCGCCTCGACGATCTCGATCGACGGGAAGAAGGGGGCCGCCGCGGCGGCGAGGGCGCTGCCGACCACGGAGCCGAGCGAGAAGTTGGGGATGAACACGGCGCCGGTGCCGCTGGCATCCACCAGGGGGCGCACCAGGGCGATGCGCTCGTTCGACCATCCCGATGTGCCCACGAGGACGTTGATCCCCCGCTCGATGGCCGCGCGCACCACGTCGATCGACACCGCGGGAGTCGATGCGTCGATGACCAGGTCGGCGCCGTCGAGTTCGGCGAGGTCGGATCGCGACCCGAGGACGGCGGCGACCTCGTACCCCTCTTCGGCCTCGACGACCTCGCGGATCACTCCGCCGAGCTTCCCGGTTCCGCCCACGATGGCAACGCGTGTGGTCATGCTGCCAGCCTAGGTGTCGGCGCGCCCCGCGGGCGGGGCCCGGGGAGGGACGCGCCGGTTCGACCCTCGCCTAGCATCGGAACGTGGTCTCGATTCGCCTCTCCCCCGTCGACGCCCCCGACGCGCACGCGCTGCTCGAGGAGTACTTCACGCTGCGCGCCTCGATCTTCCCCGGCGGCGGGTACCGCACCGTCTTCCCGTCGCCCGCGACGTTCGTCGAACCGGCCGGCGTCTTCGTCGTGCTGGACGACGACGAGGGTCGCCCGGCCGGATGCGGGGGCATCCGCCGCATCGACGACGGGCCGAACGGTCCGCGCGACGAGGTCAAGCACCTGTTCGTCCGCGACATCGGTCGCGGACGCGGGTGGGGGCGCCGGATCCTTCAGGACCTCGAACGTCGAGCCCGTGAACGCGGCGCCGCAGAACTCGTCCTCGACACCCACCACACGCTCGACGCGGCGGGCGGCCTGTACGCGCGTTCGGGTTTCCAGGCGATCCCCGCGTACAACGACAACGCCAACGCGACTGTGTGGTTACGTAAGGCTCTTTAACCGCGCGGGCCGGTCTCGGTTTGACAACAGTTCGCGGCACTCGGTGCGCCGCGCTGGCACGCTGTCCCACTCGAGGAGAAGGACGGCATCGATGCCCAGCTATATCGTCACGTATGACCTCCGTGCACCGGGGCGCGACTACCAGCCCCTGTACGCGTACCTCAACTCACTGCCCTACGCGGTAAGGCCCCTAGAGAGCGTGTGGCTGGTCGAAACGACCCTCTCGCCGTTTGAGCTGCGAGACGCACTTGCCAAAGTCGCTGACGCCAATGACGGCATCCTGGTGGTCCACGCATGCACCCCTGCCGCGTGGACCCACCTCAACGTGAAGCACGAAGCGATGCAGGGCCATTTCGACTGACTGCCATATCGCGACGAAGCCCCTCACCCGAGATGGATGAGGGGCTGGCGAAAGGGAAGTCAGTCGCCGCTCGGAACCTGCCGGATCATCTGAACGAGATCCGACCGAATCGCGAGGAAAGTTTCGTCACTGTGCCCCACGCGCTTGGCGAAGTGGACGAAGTCGTCTTTGACGTAGAACGAATCCGCTTCCACGGTCGTTATGTCGGGGAACACGGAGTCGATTTCGTAGTGAGCCATGGCCTGAGGTTAGCGCCGGCTCATGCCGATCATGTGGCAGGCCAGACCTCGGGCTCGATCTTCTTGTACAGCCGCTGGATGCTGGGCCAGGGATAGAACGCCGCGAAGTAGCCCGCTTCGCTGTCGTGCACGACGTTCACGCCGACCTCGTCCCAGGAGGTGATGGTTCCCTCCGGGTGGCGTTCAGCTCCGGTGAACTGGACGAGTACGACGTCTCCGGGCTTCACTTCGTGCTCTCTGTTCGCGCTCATGCTGAGACCCTAGCGACCGTGCCCGTCCTTGTGGGGTGAGATCTCGGGTCCACGCCGTTGTCTACGAGCTTCCGGGCCAAAGACTAAGCGGTGCGGGTCAGGTCGAAGGGGGCCGTCCAGCCTTCTCGTTCGATGAGCTCGTCTAGCGGCATCGAGAGGGCTTCGGCCAGCTCCGGATGTTCGTGGAGATCATTGATGCGCATTGCGATGGTGTAGAGGCTAGGAATCTTAGTTTCGGGCCAAGCAACGTCCCGGCGCACCGCGATCAGGAGATCTGCCATCAGTCGGAAGATGATCGTGCTGGAGGGCGACACGTTCGCTGCTGCGCGGTACCTGTAAAAGGCTTCCACGACCTCGTCTGACCCCCACACCGCAACGAATGTTTGGAAGTCGGCGATGACATCTTCCAATTGGGCGGCAGCTGCGACATTGCGCGATGGCGTGAGCAGGTCGCCAAGGGTCTGCAGGAACGGTTGATATAGCTCGTACTTCTTCTGGGCGACTCGATCTTCTAGCGCCCGGAGCCGAGCGGCTTCATGCTCCGCCTGCTGTGCACGACGGGCGGATCGCGATGCCCACAGCGCGGAGAAGATGGCCACGACTGCGGGAACGGCGAGGGCGACAATTTGGAGCCATACCGGGAGCGTCATGGCCAGACCCTACCGACCGTCCCCGTCCTCCGGGTGGAGCTGACGGTTGAGTCGCGCTACCTCTTCGTTCAGGCGGGCGATCTCGTCGTCCTTCTTGCTGAGGGTCCCGTTGGTCTGCCGTTGCACGGCTTCGACCTTCTGATTCACCTGGTTCTGATTCACCTGGTTGAGGCCTGTCCTGCAACTCGCGCGCCCGGCACCCCCCACCTGACCGCGACGGGATCCGCCTCACAGACGTCTTCCTCGCCCCGGTCGGGCGGGATCAGGAAACCGAAGAGTAGGCCGTAGACCACCGCCCCGGCGACAGTACCGGCCAGAGCCAGCCACCCGGCGACGGGCACGTACGACTCGCCGCGGAACGCCGCCGCCACCTCAGACCGGGAGCGGGTCGACGAGGCCCGTGCGCAACTCGACCGGCAGGTGCGCCAGGTCGTTGTGCGACAGCAGGGTCCAGGGGCGGCCCTTCTTCTGCGCGATGACGGTGAGTCCGCAGTACGCCTGGTTGATCGTCATCCACCGCCACTCGGGAGCCTGGAGCACCTCGCGCACGAACCAGGCGATCACGAAGTTGTGCGTGATCAGCAGTTCGTGCACCTCACCGGTCTTGCGCGCAAGGAACTCGGCCGTGGCATCCGACATCTGGGCCCGGCCGGCCTCGAGCTCGGCCTCGGTGATCGAGCCGAAGAACGGCTCGTACGCCGCCGGAGTCTCGGCCGTCATGCCGGTCGGGACGCAGTCGAACAGCAGGGCGGATGCCTCGGGCGAGACCGACGGGAGACGCTCGGCGACGGCGCGTGCGGTCTGAGCGGCACGTTCCAGGGGCGAGTGCCAGACGGCGTCGAGCGGCAGGCCCGAGAGACGGTCGGCGAGGAGAGCGGCCTGGCGGTGACCGCGCGGAGACAGGGGTCCGTCGGTGAGTCCGTGCTCGGCATCCTGGTGCTCGCCGTGGCGCACCAGGTAGATGTAGTGCGTCACGTCAGCTCACCTCGTCGTCAGTGTGCGGGCCCCCCGCAGAACACTTCCAGCCTACGTCACGCCTCCGACACGGGGCGGATCACTCGGCAGCGCGGGCGATGTCCGACAGCTGGGCGCGGCTCAACCGGACGCCCACCGCGCGCATGCACTCGACCACGTGCCGCGGCGCGAACGCATTGACGATCGGCGCCGTGACCGCCTTCTGAGCGAGGAGCCAGGCCACGGCGACCGCGGCGTCCGGGACGCCCAGCTCCACGCCGACGGCATCCAGCGCCCGCAGGACCCGGGAACCGCGGCGGTTCAGGTGCGCCGCGAGCTGGGAGCCGCGGACCGAGGTGGCCTGCTGACCGCGCGTGCGGGTCTCTCCGGCGAGGAAGCCGTGCGCGAGCGGGTGCGACGGCGTGACCGCGATCCCCTGCGCCGCGGCGATGAGCCGCAGGTCGCCGTCGAACTCGTCGCGACGCATCACGTTGTAGGGCACGTCGAGCACCGTCACGCGCGGGTACCCGGCCGAGGAGAGGATCCGCGCCTCCACCAGCTGCGACGCGGTGTAGCCGTGCGCCCCGATCGCGCGCACCTTGCCGCTCTCGACGAGCCACTCGCACGTCGCGAGCGTGTCCTCCAGCACGGCGGTGTCACCCCGGACGGCATCCAGCGAGAGCACATCGATGCGGTCGGTGCCGAGACGGCTCAACGACGCCTCGACCGCGCGCACGAGGTTGACCGCACCGAGACCGGGGTTGTCGGGATGCCGACCGATGCGCACCGTGAGGACGGTGTCGTCGCGCGTCCCGCGCGAGCGCATCCAGGATCCGATGATGAACTCGCTGCGGCCTGCCGCGTAGCTGTCGGCGGTGTGGATCGCGTTGCCGCCGAGCTCGACGTACGTGTCGAGGATCTCGTGGCTCGCCTGCGCATCGACGTTCCAGCCGAATTCGCCGCCGCCGAGGAAGAGCGGGAAGACGTCGAAGCCGGTCTCGCCGAGCGGAACGCGGACGTGCGACCCGAGACCGGGACCCTGCAGCGTCACGGGGGCCGAGGGGTGAGGCACGCGGTTCCGGCGCAGGGGCGGCGTGGCCGTCTCGTCGACGCCCGAGCCGCTCATGGGCCACTCCTCGGTGCGGCGGAGACCGGACGCCGGCGGCGCCCACTGCGCCCCCGACGCGTAGTTCGAGGGTAGGGCCTCACGAGAGTCCGACCGCCGATTCACCCGGCTCGGCGGTAAACATTGCATAACGCTTGATGACGGCGGAATCTCGGCGACCGAGGAGGGCGGAATGCACGGATGCCCGCCCCGCGAGAAGCGGGACGGGCATCCGTCGAAGAGGGATCAGCCCTCGGCCGGACCCTCGGGACCCTCGCTGGCCGCAGCCGAGCTCTCGGTGTCGGCGGGCTCGGTGGCCTCGTCGAGCACGGGCTCGAGCGACAGCTTGCCGCGGTCGTCGATCTTGGTGATGCGCACCAGGATCTTGCGGCCGACGGACAGGACGTCCTCGACGTTCTCGACGCGCTTGCCACCGGCGAGCTTGCGGACCTCGCTGACGTGCAGCAGTCCGTCCTTGCCGGGCAGGAGCGAGATGAACGCGCCGAAGGTCGCGATCTTCACGACCGTGCCCAGGAACTGCTCGCCGACCTCGGGGTTGGTCGGGTTTGCGATCGCGTTGACCTGGGCGCGGGCGGCCTCGGCCGACGGGCCGTCGGTCGCACCGATGTAGACCGTGCCGTCGTCCTCGATCGAGATCTGGGCGCCGGTCTCGTCCTGGATGGAGTTGATCGTCTTGCCCTTGGGCCCGATGAGCTCGCCGATCTTGTCGACCGGGATCTGCACGCTGATGACGCGCGGCGCGGTGGGCGCCATCTCGTCGGGCGCGTCGATCGCGGCGTTCAGGACGTTGAGGATCGTCAGACGAGCCTCCTTCGCCTGGGTCAGCGCCGCGGCGAGGACCGAGGACGGGATGCCGTCGAGCTTGGTGTCGAGCTGGATCGCGGTGATGAACTCGCTCGTACCGGCCACCTTGAAGTCCATGTCACCCAGGGCGTCTTCGGCGCCGAGGATGTCGGTCAGCGCGGCGTAGCGCGTCTGACCGTCGACCTCGTCGGTGACCAGACCCATGGCGATACCGGCGACGGGGGCGCGCAGCGGCACACCCGCGTTCAGCAGCGACAGGGTCGAGGCGCAGACGGAGCCCATCGAGGTCGAGCCGTTGGAGCCGAGCGCCTCGGAGACCTGACGGATGGCGTACGGGAACTCCTCGCGGCTGGGGAGCACCGGCACGAGGGCGCGCTCGGCGAGGAAGCCGTGCCCGATCTCGCGACGCTTCGGGCTGCCCACACGACCGGTCTCACCGGTCGAGTACGGCGGGAAGTTGTAGTGGTGCATGTAGCGCTTGCTCGTGATGGGCGACAGCGAATCGATCTGCTGCTCCATCTTGAGCATGTTCAGCGTGGTGACACCCAGGATCTGGGTCTCGCCGCGCTGGAAGATCGCCGAGCCGTGGACGCGCGGGATGACCTGCACCTCGGCGTCGAGCGGGCGGATGTCGGCCAGGCCGCGTCCGTCCATGCGCACACCCTCGGCGAGGATGCGACCGCGGACGATCGTCTTGGTCACCGACTTGTACGCGGCGTTGAACTCGAGCGTCGCGACGGCGGGGAGCTCCCCCGACTCGACGGCGGCGAGCAGCTGCTCCTTGACGGAGGACTTGACCTCGTCGTCGGCGTTCTGACGCTCCTGCTTGTCGGCGATCTGGTAGACCGGCACGAGGCGGTCGTACGCGCGACCGGCGACGAAGTCGTAGGTCTCCTGGCTGTACGCCGGGAAGACGGGGAACGTCTGGATCTCCTTGGCCGCCGTGCGGGCGACCTGGTTCTGCGCGTCGACCAGCTGACGCAGGAACGGCTTCGCGGCCTCGAGGCCCTCGGCCACGACCTGCTCGTTCGGCTTGGTGGCGCCGCCCTTGATGAGGTTCCAGCTGCCTTCGGTCGCCTCGGCCTCCACCATCATGATGGCGACGTCGCCGTCGTCGAGCACGCGGCCCGCGACGATCAGGTCGAAGACGGCATCCTCGAGCTGGGTGACGGTCGGGAACGCGACCCACTGGTCGGCGTGCTCGCCGTGACCCGGGAGGAGCGCGAGACGGACACCCGCGATGGGGCCCGAGAACGGCAGGCCCGAGATCTGGGTCGACAGCGACGCGGCGTTGATGGCGAGGGCGTCGTAGAACTCGCCCGGCGCGATCGAGAGCACGGTCACGACGATCTGCACCTCGTTGCGGAGGCCGTCGACGAACGACGGTCGCAGCGGGCGGTCGATGAGACGGCATACGAGGATGGCCTCGGTGGAGGGGCGACCCTCGCGGCGGAAGAACGAGCCGGGGATCTTTCCGGCGGCGTACGAACGCTCTTCGACGTCGACGGTCAGCGGGAAGAAGTCGAAGCCTTCACGCGGGTGCTTGCCGGCGCTGGTGGCCGAGAGAAGCATGGTCTCTTCGTCGAGGTACGCGGCGACCGCGCCCTGCGCCTGCTGCGCGAGACGGCCCGTTTCGAAGCGAACGGTACGGGTGCCGAAACGACCGTTGTCGAGAACGGCCTCAGCGGCGGTGATTTCTGGACCTTCCAAGAGGTCCCTCCTTCTTTGTTTAGGCTCGGCGCCCCGTGTGGGCGACGAGCTGACATGCGAAGGAGCAGGAACAGGCAGAAAGGGCGCGCCGACTCGTCGGCCCGGAAATCCCGGCGACTGGCCACCAGTAGACGACCACCCGGCGTCATGACGGGGAGTCCACCACAGGGGACCAGCGTCTGCCGGCCTGCTCCGTGAGCTCATGTGTAGTTGAGCGGATGCCATGGCGGCATCCTCCGAGAGCCTATCAGGGCCGGGCTTTCGCGGCTGGTTCGACGCGGACGGGTGCCGTACCCTCGCCTCATGGGCCTCAGACGTCACACGCGTCACACGGTCCTCGCGTGCGCCGTGGTCTGCGGTGCCCTCGCGATCGCTCCTCTCAGTCCGGCCGCGGCGGTCTCCGTCCGTTCCACGGCGGTGGGCGACGACGACCCCGCCGTGGCGGAGATCCGACAGCAGCTGGATGCCGCCGAAACCGCGGCCTCGTCCGCGTCGCGCCGCGCGCTCGACGCCTCCGCCGCGGCGGAACGCGCGCGCCTGCTCGCGGAGAGCACGGCGGCCCGTGCGGAGTCGCTGACCGCCCAGAGCTCCACGGCCGACACGACCCTGACGGCGGCGAGCGCCCGCGCGGGCGCGAGTGCGGCGCGGCTGTACCGGTCGAGCGCCGGAGGCCCCCTCGTCGCGCAGCTGCTGACCACGGCCGAGCCTGACTCGCTGCTGGACCGTCTCGGCATCCTGGACAGGGTGACGGCGATGACGGCGCGGACCGCGAGCGAGGCCCGGAGCGCCGCGGACCTCGCGACATCGCTCCGCACGCAAGCCGAGGAGGCGCGCGCGGAGGCGGCCCGCCTCGCCACCGAGGCGGCGGCCACTGCCGCCCAGGCACAGACCGACGCGGATGCCGAGGCGGCCACGGTCGCAGCGACCCAGGCCGAGCTGGACGCGCTGTACGCCCGGCTCGCCGCCCTTCGCGAGACGACCGCGGCACAGGAACGCGCGGCGCGTCTGGCCGCGCAGACGACGGCCCAGGCGGCCGACCCGGGCGGCGCGACCGGCGGCGGGGCGAGCGCGGGGTCCGGCGGGGGCGGTTCGAGCGGTGGCGCGTCGAGCGGCGGTTCGGCGACCACGGGTGGTTCGAGCGGCGGCGGGACGGGCTCCGGTACCGGGACGAGCGGCGGCTCGGGTTCGAACGGATCCGGCTCCTCCGGCGGCGGGTCCGGCTCGGGCTCGAGCGGCAGCGGGTCGAGCGCGGGCGGATCGGGCTCCACCGGCGGGTCGGGCGGCACCACCGCGCCGGCGGGGCCGACCATGAGCCCCTCCGAGGCGCGCGACTACGCACGCGGCGCGCTCGGCGGATACGGGTGGGGCGACGACCAGTTCTCGTGCCTGGTGTCGCTGTGGAACCGGGAGTCCGGCTGGCGCGCGGACGCCCTCAATCCGTGGAGCGGTGCCTATGGCATCCCCCAGGCCCTCCCCGGCGAGAAGATGGCCGCAGCGGGGCTCGATTGGCGGACGAACGCCGCGACGCAGATCGCGTGGGGCCTGTCGTACATCAGGTCGCGCTACGGCTCTCCCTGCGGGGCGTGGGCGCACTCCGAGTCGACCGGCTGGTACTGAGCACCGCCCCTCCCGGTCCCGCCCGGCGCGTGCCGTGCACGCGAAGCCAGATCACGTGAAATGGACCACATCACACGCCCCGGCCGGGCCATACCGTGCGCATTCGGCCAGATCACGTGAAATGGCCGCCGCAGACCCCGCTCAGGACGACGCGCGCTGACGCTGGCGGTCTCCGCGCGTGGGCAGCTCGACGTAGCCCTCGTGCTTGGCGAGGATGCCGTCGCCGGCGGTCCGGCCGCGGATGCGGCGCCACACCCAGGGCAGGGCGTCGCGCGTGAGCCACCCGCCCTGCGGCACCTCGTCGTCGGCGTGCAGCGCCTCGTCGAGGCCGGACAGCTCCCCGGCGTCGGGCACGCCCAGCGCCTCGGCCGCGCGGTAGGCCACGAGGCGGTGGCCGCGCGAGCGCAGGTGCACCAGATCGTCGGCCCAGAGCGACAGGTCGCCGATCTCGGCGACGGCCTCGAGGTCGAGCAGGATCGCGCCGTGCGTGCGGGCGATCCGGCGGAGTTCGACGTTGTACGCGGCGAAGTGTCGGGCGAAGATCCGCGCCGCCGTCCGCCGCGGAAGGAACGTCGTCACCAGCAGCACGTCGGCGCCGGTGCGGCGGACGGCACGCACGGCGGACTCCACCTCGGCCACGAGAGCCGGGATCACCGGGGCGGGACCGACGAGGTCGTTCGCGCCGATGAGGATCGACACGAGGTCGGGCTGGAGCGCCAGGGCGGCGGGGATCTGCTCGTCGATGAGGTGCCGCACCCGGCGGCTGCGCACCGCGAGGTTGGCGTAGCGGAACGGCCCGTCGTCACTGGTGTGGGCGAGGAGCTCCGCGAGGCGGTCCGCCCACCCGCGGAACTGACCCGACGGCATGCGCGAGGCATCGCACAGCCCCTCGGTGAGCGAGTCGCCGAGGGCGACGTAGCGCGTCCAGCGCCCGCGGGCGCGGGGCGCCGGCACCTCGGGACGCTCTCCCCCGCGCACGAGCATGCCTTCGTCGCGCGCGCGCAGCGCGGCCGCCTCGCGGTAGTGCCCGACGAGGTCGCGGGTCAGGGCCTCCCACGTCCGGCCCGCGACGGCGTCCCGCGCCGCGCGGGCGAACGCCTGCCGCTTGGAGTCGTCGCCGATGAGGTCGGCGACCCGCGCGCGGAGGTCGTCGAGGTCGCCCGGCTTGTACAGCCAGCCGTCCACGCTCGAGCGGACCAGGTCCAGCGGCCCGCCGACGCCCGTGGCCACGACCGGCACACCGCTCGCGAGAGCTTCCTGGATCGTCTGGCCGAAGGTCTCGCTCTCGCCGGGGTGCACGAACACGTCGAAGCCCGCCATCGTCCGCGCGAGGTCGACCCCCGACAGGTGCCCGGTGAAGACGGCATCCGGGATCGCCTTCTCCAGAGCCGGACGCGAGGGTCCATCTCCGACGATGACCAGGCGCGTCCCCGGCAGGTCGGCGAGCGCGCGCAGGTCGTCGACCTGCTTCTCGGGGGCGAGGCGGCCGACGTATCCGACGATGCGTTCACCGCCGGGCGCGACCGTGGCGCGCCAGGTCTCGTCGCGGTGCTCGGGTGCGAAGCGGACGGCATCCACTCCCCTCCCCCATCGGCGGATGCGGTCGACGCCGAGCTCCTCGAGCTGACGGGTGGATGCCGACGACGGGGCGAGCGTCAGGGTCGCCCGGCGGTGGAGGCGGGTGACGTGCCCCGCGACCAGCGCGGTGGCCTGGGGAAGGCCGTATTTCTGGGCGTAGGAGATGACGTCGGTCTGGTAGACGGCGACCGAGGGGATCTTGAGAGCCTCGGCGGCCGCGAGTCCCTGCCAGCCGAGGACGAACGGGGATGCCAGGTGCACCACGTCGGGACGGAACTCCCGGAGCAGCGCGCCCAGGCGTGCGGCGCGGGCGAACACCACCCGCACCTCGGGATACGACGGCAGCGGCACCGAGCGCAGCAGCTCGGCGCGGGCGCCGTGCAGATCGGCGGTGACGTCTCCGGACTTGGGGGCGATCACGAGAGTCTCGTGACCAGCCTCCGCCAGATGACGGAGGACGTGCAGAACGGAACCGGTGACCCCGTTCATGTGCGGGAGGAAGGACTCGGCCAGCAGCGCGACTCTCACGCATCCAGGGTGGGACCCGTGACCCCGCCGCGGCGTCGATCAGGGCCCGACGTTCGCGATGTTCACCGGATGCTCCGCGGCGGGTCACCGCCCCGTCGGCATCCCGTCTCGATACGCGACGGAGAGTGACGTGATGGACGGTATCGATGCGTGGCTCGGGCTGATCGCGGCGAGCCCGTGGGCGCTGCCCGCGATGGCGGCCCTCGTCTTCGCCGACGCGTTCCTCGTCGTCATCCCGGGCGAGGCGGCCGTCACCGCGTTCGGCGCGCTGGCCGTCGCCCACGGCACTCCCCCGCTCTTCGCCGTCATCCTCGTCGCGGGGGCGGCGGCCTTCTGCGGCGACCTCTGCTGCTACCTCGTGGGACGCGCCGTCGGTGTCGAACGCTGGGCGTGGATGCGCGGGCCGCGCGTCCGCACCGCTCTGGAGTGGGCGCGTGCCCGGCTCGAACGCAACGCCGCCGTCGTGCTGTTCACGGCGCGGTTCGTGCCGTTCGCCCGACTCGCGGTGAACCTCGCGGCGGGCGCCGCGCGGGTGAACCCGGCGCGCTACCTCGGGGTGGCCGCGGTCGCCGCGATGGCGTGGGCCGCGTACCAGGCCGTGATCGGCGCCGTCGTCGCCGCGCTCGTCCCGGGCGGACCGGTGGTCGCGGTGATCGTCTCGATCGTGGTGGCCGTGGGGATCGGGGTCGGCATCGACCTCGTCCTCGCCCGCCGGGCGCGGAGGCGGGCCGCGCGCGACATCGCCGCGTAGTCCGCGGGCTCAGCGCAGCGCGAGCGTGCGCTCCGCGGCATCCACGAGCTCGTCGCCGTAGGCCGGCCCGTGCCCGGCCGCGTGGACGGCGAGCGGATGCAGCTGGTGCAGGGGCACGCGCTCCCGCCACCCGGCGGTGAGGGGGTGCCGCCGGTCGTATGCGGCCAGGACGCGGTCGAGGAACGGGCAGCCGAACAGCGCGAGCATCGCCAGGTCGGTCTCGCGGTGCCCGCCGTGCGCCGCGGGATCGATGAGCACCACACCATCGGGCGACCACAGGACGTTGCCCGCCCACAGGTCGCCGTGCAGTCGGGCGGGGGCGTCGTCGTCGTCGAAGGCCCCGGCGGCGATCAACGCGCACGCCTGCCGCACGACCTCGGCCCCGGATGCCGAGAGGTTGCCCGCCGCGACGGCCGGGGCGAGGAACGGCTCGACGCGCTGTGCGGCGTAGAAGGCTCCCCACGTCGCTTCCGGCCGCGCCGGCTGGGTCCGCCGACCGATGAAGATGTCGCCCGTCCACCCCGGCGGCGGCGAGCCGAAGGCGGGCGCGCCGGCGTCGTGGGTCGCGGCGAGCGCGGCGCCGAACTCTTCCGCCGCGGCCGCGGTGGGGCGAACGGTCTCCACCCGCTCGAGCACGATGCGCGTCGGCCCGCTGTCGAGGACCTCCACCGTTCGAGCGCCGCCCGCGGCGGCGAGCCAGACCAGCCCCGCCGCCTCCGCGGCGAAGAATCCGTCCGGCGCATCGTCGCGGGACTTCACCAGCCGTTCCATCGCCCCAGTCTGTCGCGATGTCGGACGCCCGGGGCACGATGGGGCGATGAGCGACGGTTTCGACCCCGACTTCCTCGGCATCCCCCTGCCCCTGCCCTCCCCCGCCGTCCAGACGATCCGGCTCGACTACCCGCGGTTCTCCGTGCTGCTCGACCCGGAGCGCCGCTTCGCCGCCGTGACGGGGGTGGTCATCGACGGAGCGACCCTTCTCGACCTCCCCCGCTCCGGCGAGTGGCGGCTCGATCCCCGGGCGCCGGAGTCGGCGCAGGCCGGTCCCGAGGTCTACAGCCGCAACGATCTCGACCGCGGCCACCTCGTCCGGCGCCGCGATCCGGGGTGGGGGTCTCCCGACGACGCTCGCGATGCCACCGCCGCCACGTTCTTCTACACCAACGCCGCTCCCCAGGCAGCCGGCTTCAACCAGTCCAAAGAGCTCTGGCTCGGCCTGGAGGACCACGTGCTCGCCTACGCCGAGAGCACCGATCAACGGCTGGCGGTGTTCACCGCGCCGGTGCTCGGTCCGGACGACCCGCCCTACCGCGGCATCCGGGTGCCTCTGCGGTTCTGGAAGATCGCGGCGTGGCGCTCGGCCTCGGGCCTCGCCGCCGCGGGTTTCGTGCTCGACCAGACGTCGCTCGTCGACACCGCACAGGGGCTGCGGGTGCCGCCGCTCGGCGCGTTCCGCACGTTCCAGGTGCCGATCGACGACATCGCGGCCGAGGCGGGCATCGATGTCGGGCCGCTCGCCGGGGCGGACGTCCTCGCGCGACCCGGTGTGCGCCCCGTCGGGGTGCGCGAGCTGCACGACGCGGGCGACATCGTGCTCTGATCACGACGCGCGGCGGGTCTCAGCGCACGCGCACCGCGTGCAGCAGCGTGTCGATCGCGGCGTGCGTATGGCCCCCGCGCAATTCGGCGTCGCCGGTGCCGCGGACCACGCGTTCGCAGCGCTCGATGCGGAATCGCTCGTCGAGCGCGCCCCGGAGCAGCTCGGGCGTGTAGAGGATCGCCGGGTCGGACGGTCCGTGACCCCCGGCGGCGATGTTCTCGACGTCGTGCCCCAGAACCACCAGCGTGCCGCCCACACCGACCCATCCGGCGACGCGCGCGATCGCGGCGGCGTTGTCGTGCAGATGCAGGTAGCACGACACCACCAGATCGGCGGATGCCACGGGCTCCCACGCGTGGACGTCGGCGCGGACCCACGTCACGGCGTCACCACCGGGTCGTGCGGCCGCGATCCCGAGGGCCTCGGCCGAGAAATCGACCCCGGTCACCGACCATCCGCGCGCGGCGAGCCACAGCGCGGTGCGCCCGTCCCCGGTGGCCACGTCGATCGCGGTACCCGGGCGGAGCGTGTCGGCGATCTCGCGGACGACGGCGGGCGGCTCGCTCGCCCACACCCCTCCGGCCGAGGCTCGATAGCGCTCGTCCCACTGCGCGGCATCCATGCCCTCACCCTAGGGCCGCCGCGGAAGCTCGGCGATCCGCACGGTATCCGCGCGGATCCGCGCGACCGCACGGAGGCTGCGCGACTCCCCGAGCCGGCGCCGCCCGCACAGCACGAAGCCCCGCCGTCCGCGAGGACGACGGGGCTTCGAAGGGCGGTCACTCGCCGGAGAGACCCCCGAGCAGGTGGCCGAAGGACTTCCCCGCGCCGAGATACGACGACGGGTCGTACGGATCGGCGTCCTGCACGGGCTCCCGCGCGGCGATCGCGTCGGCGAACTCCCGAGCCGCGCGGTCGACGCGCGCCCCGAGGGGGGCGACCTCGTCGGCGTTCGACCCCCAGTCACTGGATGCCGCGAACACCCCGGTCGGAACCGGATTCGCGTGCAGGTAGGTGAACAACGGCCGGATGGCATAGTCGATCGCGAGCGAGTGCCGCGCGGTCCCCGCGTTGGCGCCGATGAGGACGGGGGTCCCGGTGAGCGCCTGCGGATCGAGCACGTCGATGAACGACTTGAACAGACCCGAGTAGCTCGTCGAGAAGATCGGGGTCACCACGATGACGCCGTCGGCGGAGACGACCGTGTTGATCATCTGCTCGAGCGCGGGCGGGGCGAATCCCGTCAGCAGGTTGTCCGTCAGGTCGTGGGCGTAGTCGCGCAGTTCGAAGACGTCGCTCGTGGCCTCGATCCCCCGCTCGCGGAGCTCGGCGAGCGCCGCGTGCGCGAGCCGGTCGCCCAGCATGCGCGTCGAGGAGGGGGTCGACAGCCCCGCGGTCACGACCGCGATACGGCGGGCGGCCATCTCAGGCACCCACCTTCGTCGCCGCGGCACCGAACGCGCTGCCGGCCTTCTTTGAGGCATCCTGGTACGGGCTTCCCGCGGTCAGGTTGTCACCGCGGTTGGCGGCGGGGACGGCCTGGCGGGGAGCGGCGCCCGCGTAGATCTTCTCGACGAGGTTCGCGTGCGTCGGAGCGTCGGGTACCTCGGCCGGACGGTTCTTCTGCAGCTCCTTGCGCAGGACGGGCACGACCTCGCCGCCGAGGATGTCGAGCTGCTCGAGCACCGTCTTGGTCGGGAGACCGGCGTGGTCGATGAGGAACAGCTGACGCTGGTAGTCGCCGAACGTCTCGCGCATGGCGGCGTACCGGTCGATGATCTGCTGCGGCGAGCCGACGGTCAGCGGGGTCATCTCGCTGAAGTCCTCCAGGCTCGGGCCGTGGCCGTAGACCGGGGCGTTGTCGAAGTAGGGGCGGAACTCCTTGACGGCGTCCTGCGAGTTGGACCGCATGAACACCTGGCCGCCGAGGCCGACGATCGCCTGCTGGGGCGTGCCGTGGCCGTAGTGGGCGTAGCGCTCGCGGTAGAGGGCAATGAGGCGCTGGTAGTGCTCCTTGGGCCAGAAGATGTTGTTGGCGAAGAAGCCGTTGCCGTAGAACGCGGCCTGCTCGGCGATCTCGGGCGTACGGATCGACCCGTGCCACACGAACGGGGGAACGCCGTCCAGCGGACGCGGGGTCGAGGTGAAGCCCTGCAGCGGGGTGCGGAACTTGCCCTCCCAGTCGACGACGTCCTCACGCCACAGCTTGTGGAGCAGGTCGTAGTTCTCGATGGTCAGCGGCAGGCCCTGGCGGATGTCCTTGCCGAACCAGGGGTAGACCGGGCCGGTGTTGCCGCGGCCCAGCATGAGGTCGGCGCGGCCGCCGGACACGTGCTGCAGCATCGCGAAGTCCTCGGCGATTTTCACCGGGTCGTTCGTGGTGATGAGGGTCGTGGAGGTCGTGAGGATCAACCGCTCGGTCTGGGCGGCGATGTAGGCGAGCGTCGTGGTCGGCGACGACGACCAGAACGGCGGGTTGTGGTGCTCGCCGAGGGCGAAGACGTCGAGGCCCACCTCTTCGGTGTGCTTCGCGATCGTGAGCGTGTCCTTGATGCGCTGGGCTTCGCTCGGGGTCTTGCCGGTGGTCGGGTCCTGGGTGATGTCGCTCACCGTCATGACACCGAACTGCATTCCGGGCCAGTTGTTCGTCTCGTTCACGATGCCCCTCCTTTTTGTATGCATCTGAATATACATCGTGAAACGCACGGGCGCGAGATCTATTCCCGGGGTCCTCGGCATCCCCCGGTCGGTCCGAAAAAGCGATCTGCGCCGGAGAACGCGGGGAGAACGCGTTTTCCGGCGCAGAGAGCGCCTGCGACGGGATGCCGGACCGTCAGGAACCGAGCAGTGCCGCGCCGATCGACTGGCCCGCCACCGGGGCCGGGGGCACCGCCCACAGGCCCGAGCCGACGTGCTTGAGGTACTCGCCCATGGCATCCGTGGCGAGGGAGCGCTGCAACCGGATGAACCGGTCGGGGCTCCGCTGGAACGACAGGAAGAACAGTCCCGCGTTCAAGCGCCCGAGGTCGGTGGTGCCGTCGACGAAGTTGAAGCCGCGGCGGAGGATGCGGATGCCGTCGTTCATGTCGGGGTGGGCGAGACGCACGTGGCTGCGCGCGTCGATGCGGGACTTGCCCGCGGCATCCGTGGCTGCGAAGTCCGGGGCGGTGAACTCGTCACCACCGGACAGCGGAGCCCCCTGCGCCTTGTCGCGCCCCACGACGCGGTCCTGCTCGGCGAGGCGCGTGCGGTCCCACGTCTCGATCAGCATCGCGATGCGCCGCGCGACGAGGTACGACCCGCCCGCGAGCCACGCGGGCCCCTCGGATGCCGGGACCCACACGTTCTCCTCCAGCGCCGCCGCGTCGTTCGCGAGGATGTTGGCGGTGCCGTCCTTGAACCCGAAGAGGTTGCGCGGGGTGGACTGGTCGCTCGTGGTCTTGGAGGTGCGGCCGAACCCGAGCTGCGACCAGCGGATGCTCGCACGGCCGAACGCGATGCGACTGAGATTGCGGATCGCGTGCACCGCCACCTGGGGGTCGTCGGCGCACGCCTGGATGCAGAGGTCGCCGTCGGAGCGTTCCGGGTCGAGGTCGTCGCCGAGGAAGGCCGGAAGGCGCTCGAGTCCCGCGGGACGCTGATCGGCGAGTCCGAAACGGTCGTCGAAGAGCGACGGCCCGAAACCGAACGTGATGGTGAGGTTGCTCGCCGGCAGACCCAGCGCCTCGCCGGTGTCGTCCGGCGGCGCCTCGGGCGAGCCGCCGACGGCACCGGTCGCGCTCACCTCGAGGCCCTGCATCATCCGCGTCGCCGCGTACGTCCAGTCCGCGAGCAGGGAAGCGACGTCCTCGCGGGTGGTCCGCGCCATCATGTCGTATGCCGCGAAGTGCAGGTGCTCCTGCACGGGGGTGGTGATCCCGGCCTGATGGATGCCGGATGCCGGGGCCACGGCATCCATCGCCTGTCGCGTCTGCTCCTGGCCGTAGGCTGCGCCACCGGCAAGACCCGCACCCGCGCCGACGACGAGGCTCGTGGCGCTCGCCCCGATGGCGAGGCCGATCAGGTCGCGACGGGACACCCCGGCGGAGGCGGAGCCGTCGGCCGAGACCGTGGCATCCCCCTCTGCGTACTCCTGCGTCACCGTCACTCCAGGACGGTCACGGTGAGCTGCGAGAGCGGCTCGGCCAGGGCGTTGATGAGGTCGGTGAGCTGACGCTTGTCGTCCTCGGTGAGCTGCGAGTAGGGCACGAAACCGGCATCGGCGGAACCGTGAGCGGCGAGCGCCGCCTCGAGGTCGGCGTAGCCGGAGTCGATCCGGGTCACGAGCGAGGCGCCCTTGTCGCCCTTCGACTCGGCGAAGTCACGCACCAGCGAGAACGCCATCTTGGAGCCCTCGACGTTGGCGGCGAAGTCGTAGAGATCCGTGCCCGACCACCAGTCCTCTTCACCGCTGATCTTGCCGGTCGCGACCTCGTCGAGCAGCGCGATCGCGCCGTTGGAGATCCCCGCGACGCCCTGGTCGGTGAGGGCCTGCTCGAAGGCGTCGGAGTGAACGTAGTCGTACAGCTCCTGCGTGTCGGCGACCAGGGTCTGGCCGTACGTCGCCCGCTCGGTCGGGGTGGACGGTGCCCAGTCCTGCCACGCCGGGGTCTCGCCGTCGGCGTTCAGGGCATCCTGCGCCGGAACCCAGAGGTCCTTCTCGATGCGGTGGAACCCGGTCCACGCCAGCCCCTCGGCGACGGCGTCGACCTCGCGGTAGTCGATGCGCGGGTCGAGGTCGCCGAGCGCCTCCGCGATCGGCTCGATGCGCTCGTAGAACGCGCGGACGCGCGGGTACTGCTGCTGCGCGGCCGCGTCGTCTCCGGACTCGTAGACGGCAGCGAAGGCCTGCACCGCGGGGAGCAGCTGTCCGACCTGATCCTTGACGAACGCGGCGTACAGGTCGATCGCCTGCTGCTTCTGTTCGGCATCCGCGCCGTCGACGGCGACCGCGTCGCCCGTGACCGTGAAGGCGGCCTTGCCCACGCCGTCCCCCACCATGCCGGGCTTGCACAGCGTGAAGTAGTCGCCCGGCTGTGCGGTGACCGTGAGGCTCCGCGATGCCCCCGGGGCGACGTTCTCGACCTCGCCGACGATGCGCAGACCGTCGGAGGCGAGCAGGTAGAACTCGGTGGTCTGATCGCCCTTGTTCACCACGTCGAACGCGAGCGTGCCACTGGTCGCGGTCGCCGCGGAGACGTCGCAGCCGTCGGCCGTCGAGGTGACGGTGAGGGCTCCGGTGGCGGCGGCGTCGGTCTTGGCGACGCAGCCCGAGAGGACGAGGACGGCCGCGCCGGCCGCGGCCGCGGCCGCGAGGAGGCGAGTCGGGTTCATGATGCTCCGTTCGGGTGGGCGACGGATGCCACGGTGGGCGCGGCATCCGGAGTCGAGGCGGCGGCGGTCGAGGCCGGGGCGGCGGCCCGTTCCGGGGCGGCGGTGCTCGCGGGGGCGGCGGGCGTGGCCGCGGCGGGGCGCCGGCCCGCGCGCACGCCGCGGACGAACAGGGGGACGACGACGGCGACGTAGACGACCCACGCGATGACCTGCAGCCAGGTCATCTGGGGCATGAAGCCGACCGTGGCCTGCAGGAGCACCGCGAGGGTGCTGTCGGGGGCGAGTGTGCTCGAGACGTCGAACGCCCAGCCGAAGGGAAAGCCCGCCCAGCCGACGGCGACGGCTCCGGTGGACGGGTCGATCGGGGCACCGGCCCCGAACGGGCCCGGAAGCGCACCGGCCTCCTGGAGGTCGTGGAAGGCGTACGCGAGCACGCCCGCCGCGACGATGATCAGGAACCCGCCCGTCCAGGTGAAGAAGCGGCCGAGGTTCAGACGCAGCATGCCGCGCGCGATGAGCCAGCCGAGCACGGCGGCGGTCACGAGACCGACGAGTGCTCCGACGAGGGCGACGGGCTTGTCGCCGAAGCCCTGCACCATCGACCACAGCAGGAGGGTCGTCTCCACGCCCTCGCGTGCGACGGAGACGAAGCCGATGGCCACGAGCGCCCAGACTCCGCCGCGGAGGGCCCGATCGATTCCCCCCTCGAGACCCGCCTTCAGGGACCGACCGGCCTTCTGCATCCAGAAGATCATCCAGGTCACCATCGCCACTGCCAGGAGCGACAGACCGCCACCGATCAGCTCCTGCGCTTCGAAGGTCAGTGCATACGCGCCGAACGTGAAGACGGCGCCGATCGCCAGGGCCAGACCGATCGCGAGTCCGACACCGACCCAGAGACGCGGCAGGGCGTCGCGGCGCCCGAGCTTGGTGAGGTAGGCGACGAGGATTCCCACGACCAGGGCGGCTTCCAGCCCCTCACGCAGCCCGATGAGGAACGGAGCGAAGAAGGAGGCGAGCACGAGCGGACACCGGCTTTCGGGATTCGGAGGGGGAGCCGCGGCGGTGCGGGTAGGTAAGGACAGCCTCACCTGACTCAGACACATTACGCAATGCGACACGCCTCCCGCACCCCACCGAACGGCGGAATACCCCCGCTGATCGGCGGGGTATCGGTCGTTCGGATGCGCGTGACCACCCGGCGTCACATTCCGTGTCTCGCCGAAAATTCCTCCCTTGATCGGGGAAATCCAGCGCGGTGCACGTCCACGGGCCGCGCTCGGCGCCCGAGCGGCACCGACGCCGCGTGCGGACCGGTAACCGTCGGCAATATTCGCCCTCGCCGCGGGGGCCCGACTTAGCCTCGGTTCATGTCCGAGCTGAACCTCCCGATCCTCGACCTCTCGCTCCTCGACCAGGGGCCGGAGGCCGCCGCACGATTCCGCGACGAGCTGCGCACCGCCACCCGCGATGTCGGTTTCTTCTACCTCACCGGCACCGGGATCAGCCCCGAGCTGGAGGCTCGCCTCCTCCAGGCCGCGAAGGACTTCTTCGCCCTCCCCGAGGAGGAGAAGCTCGCGATCGAGAACCTCACCAGCCCGCATTTCCGCGGCTACACGCGTGTCGGCGGCGAACTCACCCAGGGTCGTGTCGACTGGCGCGAGCAGATCGACATCGGGCCCGAGCGCGAGGCCATCACAGATCCCGACGGCCCCGGCTACAACCGGCTCGTCGGCCCGAACCTCTGGCCTGCGGCGCAGCCCGAGCTCCGCGACGTCGTCACCGAATGGCACAACCGCCTGACGGAGATCGCCCGGACCCTGCTGCGCGCATGGGCACTGTCCCTCGGCGCCGAGGAGGAGTACTTCGACCGCCACTTCGGCGACCCGCAGACCCTCATCAAGATCGTGCGGTACCCCGGCAAGGACGACCCCACGCCCCAACAGGGCGTCGGCGCGCACAAGGATTCCGGCGTGCTGACCCTGCTGTGGGTGGAGCCGGGCAAGGGCGGACTGCAGGTGCTCCGCGACGACGAGTGGGTCGACGCTCCCCCGGTGTCCGGGGCCTTCGTCGTCAACATCGGCGAGCTGCTGGAGTACGCCACGCAGGGATACCTGACGGCCACCAAGCACCGCGTGATCTCGCCCCGGTTCCCCGACGAGCGCATCTCGGTGCCGTTCTTCTTCAATCCGGCCCTCGACGCGGTGCTGCCGATCATCGACCTCCCTGCCGAGCTCGCGGCCGATGCCCGCGGCGTCGAGCAGGATCCGACGAACCCGATCCACGCCACCTACGGCGAGAACGCCCTCAAGTCGCGCCTGCGCGCCCACCCCGACGTCGCCGAGCGCTGGCATCCCGATCTGGTCGCCGCCCGCGCGGCATCCTGAGGCTCCTCCTCGCCTCCTCACTGATAAACGCGATCCACGACGAGAAACACGACGCCATCGTGTTTCTGACCGTGGATCGCGTTTATCGATGGATGCCGCACCCCGGTGCCGCACCCCCGGTGCCGCACCCCCGGTGCCGCACCCCGGTGCCGCACCGCAGCACCGCCCGCGACGCCACCGGGGAACGACGAAGGCCGCCCCACACCGTGGGGCGGCCTTCCAAGAATGTTTTGCGCGATTGAACGCTGGTGCGATTAGCGACGCAGACCGAGACGCTCGATGAGCGAGCGGTAACGGTTGATGTCGACGTCCTGCAGGTAACCCAGCAGGCGGCGGCGCTGACCGACGAGCAGGAACAGGCCACGGCGCGAGTGGTGGTCGTGCTTGTGTGCCTTGAGGTGCTCGGTGAGGTCCTTGATGCGCTGCGTCAGCATCGCGACCTGCACCTCGGGGGATCCGGTGTCACCGGGGTGCGTCGCGTACTCTTCGATGATCGCCTTCTTGACGTCTGCTTCCAGTGCCATAGGTGATCCCCTTCCTCTTCGTTGCGCGGCGCCCGACGCCTGATGCGTGGGCTCTCTTTATCCGCGGCCGATCGAACGGCAACCGCATGAGTCTACCAGCATCCGGATGCCGCCACCCACTCGCCCGCGGACCCGCCCACGCCGGGGTGCCGTAGCCTCGACGGGTGCAGATCACCGTCCGCGTGAAGCCCGGCAGCCGGCGCGGCCCCCTCGTCGAGGACGGACCCGACGGTCTCCTCGTCCACGTGCGCGAGCGCGCCGCGGACGGCGCGGCGAACGCAGGCGTCGTGCGGGCCCTGGCCGAGCACTTCGGCGTCCCGCCGCGCGACGTCGAGATCGTGCGGGGCCACGCCGCCCGGATCAAGCGCGTCGAGGTCGGAGAGTGAGCCGGGGCAGTGCGCTGATCGACCTGCGCCCGCTCACCACGTCGCCGGCGTTCGCGCGACTGTGGATCGGATCGACCCTGTCCGGCATGGGCGGGCAGCTCACCGTCGTCGCCGTCATGCTGCACGTGTTCGAGCTCACGCAGAGCACGTTCGCCGTGTCGATGATCGCCGTCGCGGGCCTGGTGCCGATGGTCCTCGCGGGGCTCTACGGCGGCATGCTCGCGGATGCCTTCGACCGTCGCACCGTCGCCCTGCTCGCGGCTTCCGTGACGTTCGTGTCCACCGCGCTGCTGGCCGCGCTGGCCTGGACGGGGATGGAGAACGTGGCATCCCTCTTCGTCCTCAGCGTGATCAACTCGGCCGCCAACTCGATCGTCATGGCCACGAAATCGGCGATCACTCCGCGCCTGCTCCCCCGCGACCTCCTGCCGGCCGCGGCCGCGCTGCAGGGTGTCACGGTCGGGATCATGGTGATGGCGGGCCCGGCGCTCGCCGGCGTGCTCGTCGCGTTCGCCGGCTACGCCTGGACGTACTCCCTCGACGTCCTGCTGATGACGTCGCTGTTCCTGGGTCTGTGGTCGCTCCCCCGACTCCGCCCCGAGGGCGAGATCGTCCGGCCGGGCCTGGAGTCGTTCCGCGACGGCGCCCGATTCCTGCGCCGTGCCCCGAACATCCGCCTGCAGTATCTGCTGGACATCACCGCGATGACGTTCGGTCAGCCGATCGCGCTGTTCCCCGCGATCGGCGCGGTGCTCCTCGGCGGCGGCGCCATCACGACCGGCATCCTCACGGCGGCGATCGCGGCGGGCGCGTTCCTGTCGAGCCTGTTCTCGGGACCGGTCGGGCGCGTTCGGCGACAGGGCCTCGGGATCGAGCGGGCGATCCAGGTCTACGGCCTGTCGATCGGGGCGTTCGGTCTCGTGCTGCTCGCGGCGACCCTCGGATGGATGCGCCCGGACGGCACCGGCGAGGACTCCGGCGCCGTCGTGCTCATCGTGCTCGCGGCGATCGTCCTGGCGGTCTCCGGCGCCGCGGACAACGTCAGCGCGATCTACCGGTCGACGATGATGCAGGCGGCGGTCCCGGATGCCATGCGCGGGCGCCTCCAGGGCATCTTCATCGTCGTGGTCGCCGGCGGCCCCCGCGTCGGAGCGCTCTACGCGGGTACTCTCGCGACCCTCACCGCGCTGTGGGTGCCGCCGCTGTTCGGCGGCATCCTGATCCTCGCCGTGGTTGGTGTGCTTGTGCGCCTGTCCCCGCGGTTCCGTGAGTACGACGCGCTGAACCCGACGCCGTAGCGTCAACCACCGGCGGATTCCGGACGTCGCAGTCGGACGCCGCGCGCGATGTCCGACCCCGCACCTAGTGTCGGGAACGTGGCATCCGCTCCTTCCCCCTCCCCCGTCTCGGTCACGGTGCAGTTCGTCCTGACCGGCATCGTCTGGGGGTCGAGCTTCCTGTTCATCGCGATCGCCCTCACCGGCATGACGCCCGCCCAGGTCGCCGGTGGCCGCCTGCTCTTCGGTGCGCTCGCCCTGGCCGCGGTGGTCGCGATCCGACGGGAACGGATGCCGCGGAGCCCCCGGATCTGGGCGCACCTGTGCGTCCTCGGCGTGACGTTCTGCGTGGTGCCGTTCCTTCTCTTCGCGTGGGCGGAGCAGCACGTGTCGTCGGGGCTCGCGAGCATCTTCAACGCCACGACCCCGATCATGACGGCCGTGATGGCGTGGGCGGTGTTCCGGGTCGAACGACTGCGGGCGGGCCAGCTCGCGGGGATCGCCCTCGGCATCCTGGGGGTCGTCGTCATCATCGCGCCGGGCGCCCTCACCGACCTCGGCGGCAGCACGGTCGCTCAGCTGGCGCTCCTCGGCGCCACGGCCTGCTACGGGTTCAGCCTCGCGTACATGCGCCGGTTCCTCGGAAACGCCGGACTCTCGGGCATCGCCTTCGCGTTCGGCTACATCGGCCCGGCGGCGCTCCTCATGCTGCTGCTGTCGCCGCTGATCCTCGCCGAGCCGATGCGCCTCACGCCCGCCGTCGTCGCGAGCATCGTCGCGCTCGGCGTTCTCGGCACCGGCCTGGCCTATGTCTGGAACCAGAACACGCTGCGCGCGTGGGGGCCGACCCGCGCATCCACCGTGACCTACATCACCCCGGTGGTCGGCGTCGCGCTCGGCATCGTCGTGCTCGGCGAGAGGATCACCTGGAACGAGCCCGCCGGCGCGCTCATCGTCTTCCTCGGCATCCTGCTGGTCCAGGACCGCGTGCGGCTCCGCCGCCGCGCCGCCGCCTGATCACTGCCGTCCGGGCACGACGGAGGCCCCGGATGCCGTGGCGTCCGGGGCCTCGCGGGGGTCGAGCGATCAGGCCTGGAGGGCGAACTGCAGGTCGAGCTCGATGGTGACGTCCTTGCCGACGAGCACGCCGCCGGTCTCGAGCGCGGCGTTCCAGGTGAGGCCGTACTCCTCGCGGTTGATGACGGTCTTGGCGGTGGCGCCGGCCTTGTAGTTGCCCCACGGGTCGGTGCCGAAGCCGCCGAAGTCGATGGCGAAGGTGGCGGGCTTGCTGACGCCGCGGATGGTGAGCTCGCCGTCGACGAGGAAGTCGCCGTTCTCGACGCGGGCGCCGGTGGAGCGGAAGTCCATGGTCGGGTACGTCTCGGTGTCGAAGAACTCGGCGGAGCGGAGGTGCTGGTCGCGGCCCTCGTCCTTGGTGTCGACCGAGGTGACGTCGACGGACGCCTCGACCGTGGCCTCGAGCGGGTTCTCGGGGGCCACGAGGGTGGCGCTCTTCATGCCGAAGGTGCCGCGGACCTTCGAGATCATCATGTGGCGAACCGTGAAGGTCACCTCGCTGTGCGAGGGGTCGAGCACCCAGGTGCCCGCCTTGTAGCCGGGGATCTCGAGCGTGGTCGTGTCGGTCATGTCACTCCTTGAGGTCTGGGGAGCCGGTTCGGCGTCCTGCCGATGTCCAACTCTCATTCATCCGAATGTATTCCACGATCGTGGAAAAAACACGAACCCGAGGGGGCCGCGGCTCCCTCGGGTTCGTGAACAGGCGATGAAAATGCCGGATCAGCCGACCTTGAGCAGGTCGATGATGAAGATCAGGGTCTTGCCGCCGAGGAAGTGGCCACCGGCGGGACCGTAGGCCAGGTGCGGCGGGATCACGAGCTCGCGGCGTCCGCCGACCTTCATGCCCGGGATGCCGTCCTGCCAGCCCTGGATGAGTCCGCGGAGGGGGAACTGGATGCTCTCGCCGCGTCCCCACGAGGAGTCGAACTCCTCGCCCGATTCGTATTCGACACCGGCGTAGTGCACGGTGACGGTGTCGCCGGGCTTCGCCTCGTCGCCGTCGCCGACGATGATGTCGCGGATGACGAGGTCGGAGGGGGCGGGACCGGTGGGAGCGTCGAACTCCGGCTTGGTGCGATCAGTCATGAGTCCATCCAAGCACGCGGGACGCCGTCGCGAACCCCCTGGACAAGACTCAGCGCCCGGTGCCGCGGCGATGCCTGCGTGTCTCCCGGGCGCTGAGTTGGCCTACATCGATGGTGCTCCCGGTGCCCTCCGGCTGTCAAGACCCTGGGTCACGGCGCCAGCAGCGCCGCGCGCGCGGCGGTGGTGCGCTGCAGCAGCGCGCGCTCCTGCCCCGCCGCGGTGGCGTCGCGTCCGGAGAGCGCGCGCTGGCGCGCTGCGGCGAGCGCCGTGGCATCCCGGATGAAGGTCTTCATGACGGCGGAACGGTCGCCCGGCAGCCCGCGCGCCCACGCCACCGACGAACGGCGCCCGGCGCCGGTGGCCAGCATGTCGACCTCCTGCGCGGTGAACCACCCGGCGGCGGCGTACTCGCCCAGTCGCGCCCGGGTCAGCCGCGCCTCCTCCCGGCGGAGCGCCAGGATGCCGAGCACGAACAGCACGAAGAGCGGCACCTGCAGCGTCGCGTACAGCTCGAAGAAGTCGAAGAAGGTGGCGGAGCCGTTCCACAGCGCGTGGAGCACGATCGCGCCCGCGAGCCCCGGGAGGGCGTAGCGGAACGCGGCCCCGGTTCCCAGCGACCGCCGGGCGGCCAAACCGAACGCGAAACCGGTGAGGCTGGTGAACATGACATGCGCGAACGGCGAGAGGACGGCCCGCAGGAAGAACACCCCGCTGACCTGGACGGCGCCGCCCTCGATGAAGCTCACCGCGAAGTACTGCACGTTCTCGGTGAACGCGAAGCCCGCGCCGATGAGCGCGCCGTAGACGATGCCGTCCACCGGCCCGTCGAACCACCGGCGGGCGCCGACGTACAGCAGCAGCAGCCCCAGACCCTTCGCGATCTCCTCGACGATCGGGGCCTGGACGACCGAGCTGAACGCGTCGCCCAATCCCCCCGTGAGGAACGCCAGGAGCGCGTCCACGCCGAGCGCGATCGCGACCGAGGCGATCGCGCCCCACGCGACGGCGAAGGCCAGGAGCCGGCGCGGCTCCGGCTCCCAGCGGTCGATGAGACGCACGGCGAACCAGACGATCACGAACGGCACGACCGCCAGGACCATCCCGACGATGGATGCCGCGGGCCCAAGGAACCGCAGGAAATACAGCACGAGCAGCCCGAGGACGGGCACCAGCAGCGCCGCGACGACCCAGAGGAGCACCCCGTCCCGCCGCGGACGCGCGGGGACCGCCGCGGCCGGGGCGGCGGAGGGCGGGGCGGCGGAGATGCGGGCGGGCTCGCCCGGGCCGGGCTGCCACAGCGGCGAGGGGTAGCTCATGCGCACAGCCTAGGGGCGCTCTCCCGGGCGCTCGGGCCGGTTGCGGGGTCGGCGGACGGCTTCTCGCGCCGAGCGGCCCGGTAGCGTGGAGGCATGCGTTTCGCCCACGTCCGTTCCCCGGAGGCGGCCGATGCCCCTCGCCTCATCAGCGTCCACGGCGAGGAGTTCGCGTTCGTCGATGAATTCTTCGCCGGCGCTCCCTCGACCCTCGAACAGCTCATCGCCGGCGGGGACGACCTCCTGGGCCGTGTCCGCGAGGCTGCGGCGGCGGCGCCGCGGCATCCGCTCGACGGGGTCCGTTTCGCTTCGGCGGTCCTGGCTCCCCCGACCATCCTCGCCGTCGGCCTCAACTACGCCGCGCACTCGGGCGAGCTGGGACTGAAGACCGATGCAGGCCCCACCGTGTTCGTGCTGTGGCCGAACTCCCTCACGGCGCACCACGAGACGACCTCGTGGCCGCGTTCCCTCAGCGAGGCCGTGGACTACGAGTCCGAACTCGGCGTGATCATCGGGCGCCCCGGCCGCGACATCCCGGAGACCGACGCCCTCGATCACGTGTGGGGCTACACCGTGGTCAACGACATCACCGCGCGCAACATCCAGTTCTCGGAAGCGCAGTGGTCGCGCTGCAAATCCTTCGACGGCTTCACCCCCACGGGTCCGTTCGTCGTCACCGCCGACGAGATCCCCGACCCGCAGGACCTCCACATCTGGACCGTCGTCGACGGCCACACCGTGCAGGACGCCTCCACCGGGCAGATGGTGCGATCGGTGGCGACGCTCATCCACAAGCTCTCGGAGTCGGCGACCCTGCTGCCGGGCACGCTGATCTCCACCGGCAGCCCCGGCGGTGCGGGTTACTCCCGCGATCCGCAGATCTTCCTCCGCGACCGGTCGACGGTCACCGTCGGCATCGACGGCATCGGCGAGCTCACGACCCACTGCCGCATCCTGGACTGAGGGCGTGGCGGCGGGGCGGCGCCGCGTCGGGTCGCCGCCCGAGTCAGGTGCGGGTCACTCCTCGACGACGCTGTCTGCGGCGCGGACGACCGGGATCGCCGCCGTGACGGCCTGCAGACCCGACAGACGGGCGGGCGAGATCTGCTTCATGACCTCGTCGCGCGTCATGAGCCCCGCCTCGACGACGAGGTCGGCGACGTTGCGATGCGTGAGGAGCGCGGTCTTGGCGAGTGCCGCAGCCGCCGCGTAGCCGATGAAGGGCGTCAGGGCCGTGACGACACCGACCGACGAACCGACCATCGCGCCCAGGCGCTCGCGGTTGGCGGTGATCCCGTCGACGCAGTTCACCCGCAGGGTCCACATCGCCTGTCGCATCCAGGTGATCGACTGGAAGATCGAGTGCGCGATGACCGGCTCGAAGGCGTTGAGCTGCAGCTGACCGCCCTCGACGGCCATGGTGACCGTCATGTCGGCCCCGACGACCGAGAACGCGACCTGGTTGACCACCTCGGGGATCACCGGGTTCACCTTGCCGGGCATGATGCTCGAGCCCGCCTGGCGCGCCGGCAGGTTGATCTCGCCGAGACCGGCCTGCGGCCCGCTGGAGAGCAGGCGCAGGTCGTTGCAGATCTTGGAGAGCTTGATCGCGTTGCGCTTGAGGGATGCCGAGAACGACATGAACGCACCGGTGTCGCTCGTCGACTCCACCAGGTCGGTCGCGGTCTCGAGGTCGAGTCCCGTGATCTCACGCAGGTGACGCAGCACCGAGGGACCGTAGTCCGGGTGCGCGGTGATCCCCGTGCCGATGGCGGTGGCCCCCATGTTGATCTCGAACATGAGGTAGGCGTTCTCCTGCAGACGGTTGTAGTCCTCGCCCAGGGTCGTGGCGAAGCCGTGGAACTCCTGCCCGAGAGTCATCGGCACGGCATCCTGCAGCTGGGTGCGACCGACCTTGAGGACGTCGTGGAACTCATCGGCCTTCGACAGGAACGACTGCCGCAGGAGCCCGAGCTCCTCGAGCAGACTCCGCAGCGTCAGCGACAGACCGATCTTCACCGCCGTCGGGTAGACGTCGTTCGTCGACTGGCTCCGATTGGTGTCGTCGATCGGCGAGAGGAACGCGTAGTCACCCTTCTCGCGCCCGGCCATCTCGAGGGCGATGTTGGTGATCACCTCGTTGGCGTTCATGTTCGTCGAGGTGCCCGCGCCGCCCTGGATGACTCCCACGGCGAACTCGTCGTGGAACTCCCCGTCGATCACGCGCTGCGCGGCGCGGTCGATCAGGTCGGCCTTGGCCGGGTCGAGCACGCCGATCTGCCGGTTCGCGCGCGCGGAGGCCTGCTTGACCATCGCGAGGGCCCGCACGAGGTCGGGGTAGACCGAGATCGGTCGCTTCGCGATGGGGAAGTTCTCCAGAGCCCGTGCGGTGTGGATGCCCCAGTAGGCATCGGCGGGGATCTCGAGGGAGCCGAGCGAGTCGGTCTCGATACGGGTGCGCGTCATTGCGTCCAAAGCCATGGGGGATGTCCTCGTGGGTCGTCACGGCGGTCAGGGATCCCCCGAGCCTAACCACCGCGACCGACGGAGTCGCTGGACGCCACGGCCTGTCGCCGGAGCCGCGCACTCCCCCGCGTACAGCGACGGGGCGGCCGGGTCAGCGCTTGCGCGAGAACGCCTCGAGCCGCTCCTCGGGCGTGAGCGCGGCCATGCGGGCGACCCACTCCGGCGTGAAGTAGCCCGCCGGTTCGGCGTCGACGACGGGCACCACCGCGTGGGTGATCGTGTCGTCCCACACGTGGACGAGGTGGAAGGACTGCCCGGCATCCATTCCGTTCACCTCGTCGGCGGGGGCGGCGAGATCCATCGTGTAGCACGAGGCCGCGGAGACGCTCACCGGGACCCCCGCGAAGGTGCCGGACGTGGAGTAGTGGAGGTGGCCGGCGAGGATGGCACGGACGTCGCTGCCGGCGATCGCCGACGCCAGACCCGGCTGGTCGCGGAGCTCGAGGATGTTGAAGAACGGGATGTGCGTCGGCAGCGGCGGATGATGCAGCGCCAGGATGGTGCCCAGCGGCGCCGGCTCGGCGAGCTCGGCCCGCAGCCAGTCCAGCTGCGCGGCGTCGAGGTCGCCGTGATGCCAGCCCGGGACCGTCGAATCCAGCGCGATCAGCCGCAGACCATCCAGGTCCCAGACCCCCGTCACGGGCTCGGCCGTCGCGTCGGCGTCGAGCAGGCCGGCGCGCAGCGCCCCGCGCTCGTCGTGGTTGCCCGCGACCCACACGACGGGGGCTCCCAGACGTTCCGCCCACGGCTCGACCTCCGCGCGCAGCGCACGGTACGCCTCGGGTTCGCCGAGGTCGGTCAGATCGCCCGTGAACACCACGGCATCCGGTCGCACACCCGTCGCCTCGGCGGCCGCGAGCGTGCGGCGGAGCTGCGCGGCGGTGTCGTACCGCCCGCCCAGCAGCCGATCACCCGCGAGCAGGTGGGTGTCACTGAGGTGGAGGATCACGCGCCGCGCGGGCGCGTACTGACCGAACTGCACCGATGCCATTCCCTCAGCCTACGAGGGGCGCTCGACACGGCGCGTCAGTGGCGCAGCAGGATCAGCAGCAGCGCACCGAGCACCGCCGCCGCGCAGACGGCGAAGCACGCGTAGGCGCCGAGGAGCGCGAGCCGCTTCTGCCCCGCGCTCAGCGGATTGCGCGCGGCCGCCTTGGCCACCGCCTTCTCGGCGCGGCGTCTCTGCTTGTCGGTGAGCACGGTGATGGCATCCGTGAACTCCACTGGAGCGACCAGCGGCGGACGGCCGCCCCGGACGAGCAGACGCAGCCCGAGCGCGTAGAAGGTCACCACGGTCGCGGCCCCCACCAGCGCGGCGATGAAGACGTGGAGGAAGGCTTCCCAGTCGATGCTCATGCGCGGTCGTCCCTTCCGGCCTGCGCGCGCTCCAGGCGGCGCTGACGGCGCGTGGGGCCGGGCTCGTGCGGCACCTTCACCGCCGCTCCCGAGTCGGCGACCTCGCTCATGGCGTTGGCCGAGGTGACCTCGTCGCGGCGCGAGCGGAGGAACAGGCCGAGGATGATCACCACGGCGATGACAGCATCCACCGCCACGCCCCAGCCCCCCAGCCAGACCACGATCAGGGCCGCCGCCGCCCCGACGGCGCCCGCCGCCGGCAGGGTGAGCACCCAGCCGATCATGATGCGACCGACCGTGTTCCAGCGCACCGTCGAGCCGCGACGGCCGAGCCCCGAGCCGATGACCGACCCCGACGCGACCTGCGTGGTCGACAGCGCGAAACCGAGGGCGCTGGATGCCAGGATCGTCGCGGCCGTGGACGTCTCGGCCGAGAAGCCCTGCGCGGGCTTCACGTCGGTCAGCCCCTTGCCGAGCGTGCGGATGATGCGCCAGCCGCCCATGTAGGTGCCGAGGGCGATCGTGATCGCGCACGCGAAGATGACCCACAGCTGCGGGTCGGTCTCGGACGAGGACTGCCACCCGACCGTGATGAGGGCGAGCGTGATGACGCCCATCGTCTTCTGCGCGTCGTTCGTGCCGTGGGCGAGCGCCACGAGCGAGGACGTGAAGATCTGCCCCCACCGGAAGCCGTCGCGGCCGTCGGCCTTCATGTCGTACCGGCGTGTGATGCCGTAGGCGATCTTGGTCACCGTGAAGGCGATGAGGCCGGCGGTCAGGGGGGCGATGAGCGCGGGCAGGATCACCTTGCTGAGCACGACGCCCATGTCGATCGCCGCCGCCCCGACGCCCACGAGCGTTGCGCCGATCAGCCCGCCGAACAGGGCGTGCGACGAGCTGGAGGGCAGCCCCAGCAGCCACGTGAGCATGTTCCAGGTGATCGCGCCGATGAGGCCCGCGAAGATGATCGGCGGGAAGATGTCCGGACTCAGCTGGTCCTCGCGGATCATGCCGCCCGAGATCGTCTTGGCGACCTCCGTCGACAGGAACGCGCCCACCAGGTTCAGGCCGGCCGCGAGGAGCACCGCGACCTTGGGCTTCAGGGCACCCGTGGCGATGGGCGTGGCCATCGCGTTCGCGGTGTCGTGGAAGCCGTTCGTGAAATCGAAGAACAGTGCCAGGGCGATGACCAGCACGATGACAAGGGCTGCGCTCTCCACCGATCGCTTTCCGTAGGGGGAAGGAGGGATGCCGACGGGATCGGCGCGGAGAACGAAGAGTTCACCTGACATTCGGCCCACGTTCACCGGGCCGACGACATCATTTCACCGGCGTGCGCATCGGTCAAACGCTGCGCGGCCGTCCGCGCCGGGAGCGGGATAGCGTGGGGAGGTGACCGACACCGACGCCCGCCCCGTCCCTCCCGTCGCCTCCCGCCGCCTCACGGCGCGCACCCACCACGGTGACACCTTCGACGATCCGTACGAGTGGCTGCGCGCCAAGGACGACGCCGACGTCGTGGCCCACCTCGAGGCCGAGAACGCGTACACCGATGCGCGCACCGCGCACCTGGCATCCCTGCGGGACGAGATCTTCGGCGAGATCAAGGGGCGCACGCTCGAGACCGACCTGTCGGTGCCCGCCCGTCGCGGCGAGTGGTGGTACTACGGCCGGACCATCGCCGGCGCGCAGTACGGCATCCAGTGCCGCGCCCCCCTCCGCTCCCCCGACGACTGGACGCCGCCGCAGCTCTCCCCCGACGTCGCCGTCCCCGGTGAGCAGATCCTCTTCGACGGGAACGTCGAAGCCGAGGGCACCGACTTCTTCTCCCTCGGAAGCTTCGAGGTGTCCAACGACGGAACCCGCATGCTCTACGGCGTCGACGTCGCCGGCGACGAGCGGTACACCGTGCGCGTCCGCGACCTCGCCACCGGAGAGAACCTCGTCGACGAGATCCCCGGCACCTTCTCCGGCGCCACGTTCTCCCCCGACGGCCGCTTCATCATCTACACCACCGTCGATGACGCGTGGCGCCCCGACACTGTGTGGCTGCACGAGATCGGTACGGGCGTGGATGCCGACGTGAAGCTGTTCCACGAACCCGACGAGCGGTACTGGGTGGGTGCGGACTTCACCCGCAGCGACCGCTACCTGGTGATCGGTGTGGGCTCCTCGATCACCTCGGAGGAGCGGCTCCTCGACGCCGACGACCTGCGCGGCGAGGCACGCGTCGTCTGGCCGCGCCGCGAGGGCGTGGAGTACTCGGTCGATCACGCCGTCGTCGACGGGGACGACGTGCTGTACATCCTCCACAACGACGGCGCGCTCGACTTCGAACTCGTCCGCGTCGCGGCATCCGATCCGGAGGGTGCGCGCGAGACGGTGATCGCCCATCGACCCGGCGAGCGCCTCCTGGGCGTCGACACGTTCCGCGACTGGGGAGTGGTGGCCTACCGCCGCGACGGTCTCGCGCGCCTCGGCCTGCTGTCCTACGGCGACGGGGCGGTGACCGAGATCACGTTCGACGAACCGCTCTACAGCGTCGGCACCGGCGGGAACCCCGAGTGGGCGCCGCCCGTGCTCCGCGTCGGTTACGGCTCGTTCGTGACGCCGGGCACCGTGTACGACTACGTCATCGACACCGGCGAGCTGCTGCTGCGCAAACGGCAGCCCGTCCTCGGCGGCTTCGACCCCGACGACTACGGCCAGGCCCGGGCGTGGGCGACCGCCGACGACGGCACCCGCGTGCCGGTGTCGCTGGTGTGGAAGCGCTCGTTCGGCGAGCCCGGTTCCTCGCCGCGGCCCGTCCACCTCTACGGCTACGGCTCCTACGAGCACTCGATCGAGCCCGGCTTCTCCGTTCCGCGTCTGTCGCTGCTGGACCGGGGCGTCGTCTTCGCCGTGGCTCACGTCCGCGGCGGCGGCGAGATGGGCCGCCAGTGGTACGAGGACGGCAAGCTGCAGTCAAAGCGCAACACGTTCACCGACTTCGTGGCGGTCGCGCGGCACCTCGTGGCATCCGGGTACACCACCCCCGATCGCCTCGTCGCCGAGGGCGGGAGCGCCGGCGGCCTGCTGATGGGCGCGGTCGCCAACCTCGCGCCGGAGCTGTTCGCGGGCATCCTGGCCGACGTGCCGTTCGTCGACGCGTTGACGACGATCCTCGACCCCTCCCTCCCGCTCACCGTGATCGAGTGGGACGAGTGGGGCGACCCCCTGCACGACGCCGACGTGTACGCGTATATGAAGTCGTACTCGCCGTACGAGAACGTCCGCGACGGGGTCCGGTACCCCCGCATCCTCGCGGTCACCTCCCTCAACGACACCCGCGTGCTGTACGTCGAGCCCGCCAAGTGGGTGCAGCGCCTGCGCGAGGTGGGCGCCGACGCGCTGCTGAAGTGCGAGATGGTCGCCGGGCACGGGGGCGTCAGCGGGCGCTACAACGCCTGGCGCGAGCGCGCGTTCGAGCTGGCCTGGCTGCTGGACGTGCTGGGGTTGGCGGAGTAAGCGGGGTCGCGGGGCTCGATAACAGGCATTTCGCTGAGAACAGGCCGATTTCGTCCGATTCGGCCTGTTCTTGCGACATCCCCTGTTTTCAGGACAATCCTGTGGATGCCACTGAGCCGCGGCCGCTCCTCCCCAGATGCGCATGACGGGTTCACTGTCCACATTGCGGAGGATTCGTCCCGCCGCGCGGCCGGGCGGCAGCGAGGGTAGGGAGATGAGCTCCTCCCTCCTCCCGTGGCTCACCGGGCACGGCGGCGTTGCGCACACCTCCGTCCTCCGAGCCGCCGGCTTCGGTACTCGCTCTATCGCCACCGCCGTGGCAGAGGGAGCAGTCGTCCGCATCCGGCGCTCGTGGATCGCGGCGCCGGATTGCTCAGCGGGGCGGAGGGCGGCGGCATCCGTCGGCGGACGGTTGACGTGCGTGAGCGCGGCGCGGGAACGCGGCCTCTGGACTCCCCGCACGGACGAGCACCATGTCTGGGTACCGTCGACGGCGTCGCGTTTGGAGCACGGCGGGCTGAAGGTGCATTGCGCGACCCCGCCCGTGTCGCTACCGCGCACCGACCCTGACGAGTCGATGATCAACGTGCTCTTCCACGTCTCTCGGTGCATGCCGCGCGTGGACGCGCTCGCCGTGTGGGAGTCCGCCCTGCGTACCGGGGCCGTGGACGCGGCGATCTTGAGTTCGGTGCGCTGGGGATCAGCCCGCGCTCGCGCCTACGCCACAGCGGCCGGACACCTTTCCGACTCGGGACTGGAGACGCACTTCCGAGAACTCATGGCCTCGATCGGGGTGGTGATCCGCCAGCAGGTCTGGATCGATGGCCACCCCGTCGACGGGCTCATCGGCGACAGCCTGGTCGTTCAGATAGACGGGTTCGCTCATCACCGCTCCGCCGACCGCCGCCGCGATCTTCGGCAAGATGCTCGGCTCATCCTGCGCGGATACACCGTTCTGCGCTTCGACTACGTGCAGGTGTTGTTCGATCCGGAGTACGTCATCGAAACGGTCCGCATGGCCATGGCCCAGCGCCGCCACCTCGCTGCGAGTTGAGGCGGGCGCGCGAGGCGTCGCAGTGGCGAACACAGGCGATGTATCCAGAACAGGCCCATTGTGGGCTGATCGGCCTGTATTCAGCGCTTCGCCTGTTCTCAGCGCAAGACACCGCGCGCGCAGTTTCGCGGCGCCGCGCAGCTCCGCCGCATCCCCGTGTCGTCGTGGACGGCCGCTGCTGCGATGAAAACAGGCGCTGTGCCCGCGACAGGCGGATCGCTTCGATATGCGCCTGTTCTCGACGCGCCACCTGTTCTCGGCCCGCAGGGGCACGCCGCACACCGGAGACGACGACGCCCCGCCCCGGGCGAGCGGGACGGGGCGACGGATGCCAGGACTCAGCCGAAGAGCGCGGCGGCCTCTTCGTAGCGGTACAGGGGCACGCTGTTGAGCTCGCCGAGCGCGTCGGCGAACGGCACGCGGATGATGTCGGTGCCGCGCATGGCGACCATCTGCCCCCAGGCGCCCTCCGCGAGGGCGTCGGCGGCGTGGAGCCCGAGACGCGTCGCGAGCACGCGGTCGAACGCCGAGGGCGAACCGCCGCGCTGGATGTGCCCGAGCACCGTGGCGCGGGTCTCGATGCCGGTCAGGCGCTCGATCTCGGGGGCCAGCAGTTCGCCGATGCCGCCGAGGCGGGGGCGGTTGAAGGCATCCAGGCCCTTGTCACTGAAGGCCTCGTCCATGCCGGTGAGCTTGAATCCCTCGGACACGACCACCAGCGGCGCGCGGCCGCGGTCGTGGGCGCGCGTGACCTGCTCGACGATCTCGTCGATGGACATCGGAACCTCGGGGATGCAGATGACGTGGGCGCCGGCGGCGATGCCGGCGTGCAGCGCGATCCAGCCGACGTGACGGCCCATGACCTCGGCCACCATGCAGCGCTGGTGCGAGTCGCCGGTGGTGCGGAGGCGGTCCATGGCATCCGTGGCGATGTTGACGGCGGTGTCGAAACCGAACGAGTAGTCGGTCGCCCGGAGGTCGTTGTCGATCGTCTTGGGGACGCCGAGGACGTTGATGCCGTCCTTGGACAGGCGGTCGGCGGCGGCGAGCGTGCCCTCGCCGCCGATCGCGACGATGCCGTCGATGCGGTGGCCGTACAGGGTCTTGGAGATGTTCTCGGCTCCGCCGCGCACACCCTCGTACGGGTTCGTGCGGCTCGTGCCGAGGATCGTGCCGCCGACCTTCGACAGACCCTTCACCTCGTGACGCGTCAGCGGGAAGAAGTCGCCGTCGACGACTCCGCGCCACCCGTCGCGGATGCCGACGAACTCGATGTCGTAGTTGGTGGTGCCCTTGAGCACGACGCCACGGATGACGGCGTTCAGCCCGGGGCAGTCTCCGCCACTGGTCAGGATGCCGATCTTCATGCTGGAACCTCGCTATTGGGGATGATCGAGTCGGCGACGCTGCCGCGTTCGACACTAGCGCCCCACCCCGCGCGCCCGCCAAACGGGGGACGGCTCACGCGGGATGCCATGACCCGGAGGCCTCGTCGCGCACCCGGTGCTCGTCGGGGCCGGCCGGGCTCACCGGGTCGAACCAGAACGTCTCGTCGGGCGACCACCCGGCCATCACACTCATCCCGATGTCTCCCACGACGATCCCCCTTCCCGCGGTCGCCAGGTACCCGGCGACGCTCACGTGCACGCCGACCGCCTCCTCCGCGACCGAGGCCCAGTCCGGTTGCACCCAGACGCCGCGGTGATCGGCGATGTGCTCCCAGTCTCCGCGCCGCGACGCGGTGACGACGAGAGGATGCCGCTCACACAGGGCCGCCCAGTCCTCGGGGCCGGCGACCTCCACCACCGGGCCCTCGGGAACGACGACCCGGCGGACGCGAGCGGACTGCCAGCCCATCCCGTCTTCGACGTAGCGCAGTCGCAGTGGCTCCCGAGGCCGCCCCGCCCCGGTGGTCACGGGGCACACCCGAGGCGGGGTCGACCACCACGTTCCGCTCCATCGCTCGCCGGGATCCCGCGCCGCCGACGCGACCTCGTGCCTCATCGTGTCCGTCCGCCACCGTCGGATGAGCGAGCGCGGATCCGCGGCGGGCACGTCCGCGCCGTCGAACTGCACCGTCCACTGGTCGTCGGGGTCTATGCGGTGGCCCCACGTCTGGCCGTGGGGCGACCGGGAGAGCTCGATCGCGACGGCTGCGAGCACGGGGGTCATCGCGTCCTCCGCGGCAAGCGCGTCGGTGCCGTCCGGCGGCTGCCAGTACATGGCCGCGTCGACGGAGGCCTCGAGGGCGTCGCCGAGGACGGCGGGCGTGACCGCGGGCACCGGGAGCGCGGCGAGCGCCGCCGCCGCGTCGCGCGCGGTCACCTCCGGCTCTACGAACGGCTCGGACCCGTCGCTGAACGAGAGCAGCACACTCGCCCCTCGCTCGCGCCCGTGCGCCGCCCAGAACACCGCCTGCACGGCGTCCCGCGCCTCGGGCGTGTCGGCGCGACGCGCCCCCTCCAGAAGGATCTCCAGGCACAGCCGCCGCCCGCGCGGGCCGTCGAGCAGTGCGGAGGCATCCAGGGGCATGCCCCGACCCTAGCGACCCCGCCCGACACGGCATCCGGGTCCGCGGACCCGCGGCACGACACACGAACGCCCCGGCGGCACCGGGGCGTTCGTGGGAAGGGTCAGGCCCCGAGCGCCTGCCGCAGCAGGTGCATGAGGGCGGACAGCTGCACGGAGTCGCTCGAGCCGGGCTCGATGGCGAGGCCGTCGAGCGCGCGCTGCGCCAGGCCCTCCTTCGAGTCGATGAGCTCGGCGATCTTGGTGTCGATGGTGTGCGCGGCGATGATGCGCCACGCGGTGACCGGCTCGTCCTGTCCGATACGGTGCACGCGGTCGATCGCCTGCGTCTGCTCGGCGGCGGTCCACGACAGCTCGGCGAGCACGACGTTGGACGCCGCCTGCATGTTCAGCCCCACACCGGCGGCGGTGAGCGAACACACCGCGATCCCGACGGACGGGTCGGTGTTGAACGCGTCGATCGCCGCCTGGCGGGCCGTGGAGGTCTGATCTCCGCGCACCGACACCGAGGTGAGCCCGGACGCCTTGAAGTGCGCCTCCGCGGCATCCATGACGTCGATGTGCTTGGCGAAGAAGACGACCTTGCCGACCGATCGCTGCAGCTGCACGGCGTAGTCCGCGGCGAGCTGCGCCTTGGCCTGACCGATGCGACGGACCATCGTGAAGACGTTCTCGGAGCCGGTTCCGGCGGCCTTGCTCTCTTCCAGTTCGCCGTGCGCGACGAGGCGCACGATGTCCTCGTCGATCTCGCCCGGCGCGAGCCCGCGGTCGCCGCGGGCCTCGATGATGCGGCGGTACTTCGCCGCGAGGCGCGCCCCGAGCTCGCGCTCGGCGTGGCGGATCGACCGACCGTACTCGTCGTCGAGCTCGACGGGGAGGTCGGCGATGAGCTTGTCGGGCAGGTCGGCGGCGACGTCCTTCTTCTTCCGACGCACGATGCCCATGGAGATCACGGCCTCGCGCGCTTCGGGGTAGAACGCCTTGTCCGCGGGGGTGAGGCCCGTGGCATCCAGCTTCGCCATCAGCTCCGCGCCCGGCTTCTCGCCGTTCGTCCAGCCGAGGAAACGCCAGATCGCGTCGAAGTCTTCGACGTCGTTGATCAGCGGGGTACCCGTGAGGGCGAGCAGCAGCGGATCGCGCGTCTGCTGACGGACACGGGATGCCAGCGCGAGGACGTTCTGCGACCGCTGCGACGACAGGTTCTTGATGAAATGCGCCTCGTCGACCGCGATGCCCTTGAGGCCGATCGACGACAGCCACGACAGGTGCCGGTCGAGGATCTCGTAGTTGACGATGAACACGTCCGCGAACGCGTCGATGTCGGCGCCGCTGCCGGAGATCACCGTGGCGCGGCGGTGCGGCGTCCAGCGCTGCACCTCGCGCGCCCAGTTCATCTTCACGACGTTGGGGACGACGACCAGCAGCGGGTAGGCCTCGGCGACCGACGCCGCGAGCACCGATTCGGCCGTCTTGCCGAGGCCCGGCTCGTCGGCCAGCAGGAACGAGCGGTGCCCCTGACGGACGGCCTCGAGGAAGCGGGACTGGTGGGGCATGACCTCGAGGCCGCGCGGCGAGAGCCGATCGAACTCGGGGACGGGCGGCAGATCCATGCTGGCGGCCGAACCTCCGGCGCCGGTCTCGAACGCCTTGTACAGCGGACCCATGAGCTCCCAGCCGTCGAGGCGGCGTCGGGGGGCGTCACCGGTGGCGCGCGGGGTGAGGTCGGGCGGGAGGAACGGGTTCGCCATCTGCCGCGCCTCGATCGAGGGCGGGACGACCTGCTTCTCGGCGAGCGCCGCGGGGACGACCGGCGAGACCTTCGGGGCGTTGTCGGTGATGATCAGCTCGTCCGGGGGCAGGTCGGCGCCGGACTCCAGCAGCCAGTCCCGGCGCATGCGGCGCGCGACGGGCGACGTGGCCTGGTCGACCTCGAGGAGCTGGATCAGCGACGTGTCGCGCGCGGCGGTCTTGGCCAGGATCGTGGCCACACCGTCGAGGCGCTTGAGCAGCTCGGAGCGCGCGGCGTCGGTGATCTCGGTGTCGGCCTTCACCCGGGCTCGCTCCTCGCGGACGAGGAAGGCGATGACCTGGAACTTCACGCGGTTGGTCGGGCCGAGCTTGCCGCGTTGGGCCTTGGCTTCGACCTCGCGAACCTTGCGGGCGAGGATGGGGATGACAGGGGCCTCGTCATCGCGACGGGATGACGAGGTCTTGCGGCGCCGTTGGCTCGAGCCTCGGGCGGCGGTTGCCGTGGTCGGCATGCTCCTCCTGAGCGTGTCGTCCGGATGTGTCCGGGACGTCCCGGCCGGTGGCCGGTGGATCAGTGACCCCGGAGGATGCCGCGAGACTCACCGCCGGAGCGGCAGCGTCTGCGACCCGCAACGCGTCTTCACCGGAACGGCTCGCGAGGAGGCGGGTGACGGGGTCGATACCATTCTAGCGCGTCGCCGGGGGGTCCTGCCGTACCCACCCACGCGCGCCGCGGCCGCACCTACGCTGAGGGAATGGCCGAACCGATGTCGCGGGACCAGCGCGTGGTGCTGACCGTCGCGGTCCTGGCATCCTTCGTCTCCTTCCTCGACGGCACCGTCGTCACCGTCGCGCTCCCCGCCATCTCGCGCGACCTGGGCGGGGGCCTCTCGACGCAGCAATGGGTGGTGGACGCCTATCTCGTGACCCTCGGCGCGTTCATCCTCGTCGCCGGGTCGCTCAGCGACGTCCTCGGGCGCACGCTCGTGCTCCGCATCGGTCTGGTCGGCTTCGGCATCACCTCGCTCGCGATCGCCGCCGCGCCCACCGCCGAATTCCTCATCGTCGCGCGAGCCCTCCAGGGGATCGCGGGTGCCCTTCTCGTGCCGAGTTCGCTCGCGCTGATCACGTCGACCTTCCGCGGGCCGACCCAGGCCCGCGCGATCGGCATCTGGACCGGCGCCACCACCGTCGCGATGATCGCGGGGCCGCTCATCGGCGGGGTGTTCGTCGACACGCTGTCGTGGCGCCTGGTGTTCCTCGTGAACGTCCTGCCGATCGGGGTGACGCTGTGGCTGCTCGCTCGGCGCGCGCACGCCGACCAGCGACGCCCGGGCGCGCACGTGGACGTGCTGGGGGCCGTGCTCTGCGCGGTCGGGCTCGGTGGGATCGTCTTCGCCCTGATCGAGCAACCGAACCTCGGCTGGGGGTCGCCCGTGATCTGGGTGCCCGCGGCGGTCGGCGTGGCCGCGTTCGCAGGGTTCCTCGTCCGCCAGCGCGTCGCACGCGAGCCGCTGATGCCGCTGGACCTGTTCCGCTCGCGCAACTTCTGGGCCGGCAACCTCACCACGATGTTCGTCTACGCCGCCCTGTCGCTGAACGGCTTCGTCCTCAGCGTCTACCTGCAGCAGGGGGCGGGGCTCCCGGCGACCCTCGCGGGGCTCGCGTCGCTTCCGAGCACGCTGCTCATGATCACCCTCAGCTCCCGCATGGGCGCCCTCTCGGGACGCATCGGCCCGCGGCTGTTCATGACGCTGGGCCCCGCGGTGATGGCGATCGGCGCGCTGCTGCTGCTGTCGGTGCGTCCCGAGTTCGACTACTGGACGCAGGTGCTGCCGGGCGTCGTGGTGTTCGGCCTCGGCCTGACCGCCACGGTGTCGCCGCTGACGGCGGCCGTCCTGGGCGCGATCGACACGGAGCGTTCGGGGATCGCCTCGGCCGTCAACAACGCGGTGTCGCGCGTCGCGGGGCTCCTGGCGATCGCCGCGGTGTCCGCCGTCGCGGGCGGTGCGCTCGACATCGACGGATTCCACCGCGCAGCGATCTTCACCGCGGTGCTGATGGTGCTCGGGGCGGCGACGTCGTTCCTCGGCATCCGGAACCATCTTTCGCGCCGCGAGTGAGGTCGCGGGCAGAGGAACAGGATGCCGCGCGGTCGCGGGCATCGGCACGGGATGCCGCGCGGTCGCGGCTCAGCGCAGGATGCCGCGCACGCGCTCGACGTCGTCGGCCATCTGCACGAGCAGCGCATCGACGCCGTCGAACGCCGCCATGCCCCGGACGCGCTCGACGAAACGCACCTCCACGTGATGCCCGTACAGGTCGAGGTCGGTCTCGTCGAGGACGTACACCTCGACCTGCCGCTGGTGCACGTCGTCGAACGTGGGGTTGGTTCCGATGCTGATCGCGGCCGGATAGCTGATGCGCCGGGCACCGTCCACGTCGATGAGCCACCCGGCGTACACGCCGTCGGCGGGCACGAAACCCTCGAGATCGGGCGAGAGGTTCGCCGTCGGATACCCGAGCTCGCGCCCGCGCTTGAGCCCATGCACCACCTCGCCCCACACCGACGGCGCGCGACCCAGGAGCCGGGCGGCGGTGGCGATGTCGCCCGCCGCCAGCGCCTCGCGGATCCACGTCGACGACACACGGCGGTCGGCGTGCACGGCGCGGACGTCGTCGACCACGTCGACGCGGAAGCCGTCCCGCTCCCCCAGCCGCTCGAGGAGATCGGGGTCGCCGGCGCCGCCGGCACCGAACCGGAAGTCGCGCCCGACGAGCACGGTGCGGGCGGCGAGCGCGTCGACCAGCACCTCGCGGACGAACTCCTCGGCCGACTGCGCGGCGCGCGCCTCGTCGAAGGTCAGCAGGAGCGTGGCATCCACTCCCGCACGATCGAGCAGTTCGAGCTTCTGGTGCGGGCCGATCACGTCGGGCGGGCACCTATCGGGCCGGAGGACGCTCAGCGGGTTGCGGTCGAAGGTGACGGCGACCACCTGAGCACCGTCCGCCGCCTCCACGCGGGCACGATCGATGACGGCCCGATGGCCGGTGTGCACACCGTCGAACTTCCCGATCGCGACGACCGAGGGACCGAAGCCCGACGGCACCTCCGCCGGGTCGCGGAAGACGATCACGATGCCGTCCTGCGATGCCGGATCAGCCACCACAGACCGAGGAACGGCAGCACGAGCGGGATGAACAGGTAGCCGATGCCGTACACCGACCACACCGTCGGGTGCTGGAAGAGCGAGGGCAGCGCCAGGCTCAGGGTGCCGACGACCAGGACTCCGACCAGCTCGAAGCCGATCGCGACCCAGGCGACGCGGTACCAGGCCGGGCGCGCGGAGAAGATCAGCGCGAGGGTGGCCAGGATATACACGACCGCGGCGAGCGCCGAGAGCGAGTACGCGACGGGGGCGTCGTCGAACTCGCGGACGATCTGCACGAACGACCGGCCGGTCGCGGCGAGCGCCATGATGCCGTAGACGATCACGAGGACCCGGCCGATGCCGGTCATTCCGCGGGTGCGGGCGGGAGTGGTGGATGCCATGACCTTCCGAGTCTAGTTCGGACTGTGCCCGCGCTCACCGTGCGGCGGAGGCCGTCAGGCCACCTGCACCGTCCAGATCGCGTGCATGCGCCACACCATGACGGCGACGGCGAGGGCGGCGACCCCCATGACGACGGTGCTCCAGCGGCTGCGTTCGATGAGAGCCCACGCTGCCCCCGCCGGCGGCAGGAGCGCGGCGGAGACGAGGTAGGTCCAGAACTCCAGCAGGCTCCCCGTCGGCGGGTTCCCTGCGAACGGCGAGACGAGGGCGATGACGATCTGGACGATCAGGAGCACCTCGATGAGGGCGAGCGCCCCGACGGTCAGGTCGGACGGGCGACGCCCGACGAGCCCCGCGACGACTGCGATGAGCCCCGCGAGCACGGCGATCCCCACCTGCGTGAGTGTGAACCACAGGATCATCCCGCGACCTCCTCGGGCATGTTCATGACGCTCTTGAGCTGAGTCCCCCGGCGCTCGACGATCCCCACGAGTCGTCCGTCCGGATCGATCGCCGCGGCGCGTTCCCCCGTGAGGCGGCCGCCCCCGTCGATGCGCTTGCCGTGGCGCAGGTCGCGCGCCTCGTCCGCACCGACCGCGAGCGCACCGACGACCACGGCCGCGGCGGTCGCCGGCTTCACGAGGGCGGTCTCGACGATGTCGTCGACCGTCACCGCGGCGGCGACGTCGAAGGCTCCGATGCGGGTGCGCCGGAGCGCGGTGAGGTGGCCGCCGACCCCGAGCGCCGCGCCGAGATCCCGCGCGAGCGCGCGGATGTACGTGCCGCTGGTGCAGTCCACGACGACGTCGAGCGCGATGGTCGCACCCTCGCGCCGCGTTTCGCGGACCTCGAAACGCGACACGGTCACCCGACGGGCCTTCAGCTCCACGGTTTCGCCTGCGCGGGCGAGATCGTAGGCGCGGCGACCCTGCACCTTGATGGCCGAGACCGTGCTGGGCACCTGGTCGATCTCTCCGGTGAGGTCGAGGATGCCGGCGTCGATCGCCGCGTCGGTCACGGCGGCGACGACAGCCTCATCCGCTCGCGCCGTCTCGACGCCGTCGGCGTCGTCGCTGTCGGTCGAGACCCCCAGCAGGAGGGTAGCCTCGTACGTCTTGTCGGCCCCCACGATGTAGGTGAGCAGGCGCGTCGCGCCCTCGACGCCGAGCACGAGGAGTCCGGTGGCCATCGGGTCGAGCGTGCCCGCGTGACCGATCTTGCGGGTACCGAGGGCGCGGCGCGCCCGCGCCACGACGTCATGGCTGGTGATGCCCCCCGGCTTGTCGACGAGGAGGATGCCGGCGCGCGCCATCAGCAGAAGTCGCCGAACACCTGCACGGGGTGCGCGGGGTCGGAATTCTCGACGATGACGGATGCCGCGACCCGCGGCCGCGCGGTGCGGACGTACTGCTTCTCGGCATCCGGCAGCTCAGGGCGCGGAGTCCCGATCGGCGGGTTCGCCTCGAGCCACACCGACCAGTTCCAGAGGCCCCGGAGACCTGAGGCGTGGAGGAAGCGGCCGTCGACGACGAGGACCGCGCGTTCGGGGGCGGGCGTGCTGCTGCCGTCGAACGGCTCCCCCGCGCGGAAGGGGGCGACGATCCGCCCGCGCACGTCGCCGGCGTCGTCGGCGAGTGTCGCGCGGAAGACGGCCGTGCCGTCCTCGCCGACCGCCGTGGCGAAACCGTTCGCGAAGGCCGTGGCGGCAGCGGCATCCAGCGCGTCGATCGCGACGACGAGTCGCCCGTTGCCCGCGTTCTGGCGCATCAGGTCGCGGAGGCTCCGCTGCACGGTCTCGACGGGGTTCTCGCTCGACATGCCTCCAGCCTACGGTCGCTCCCGGCGCCGCGCTCGCGACCGGGGCGGCTCCCTGCGCGCTTCCTGCGGGCGCGCGTCGATCGCTGCCGTGGCGCGTCCGGCGCACGGCTTCGCACGCATAAACGCGATCGACGCTCATAAACGCGATGGCATCGCGTTTATGAGCGCGGATCGCGTTTATGCGGGTGGGATGGACGCGGCGCGCCGACCATAGGGTGGAGGGATGCCAGGGATCGCCGCGCCGCTCATCGCCTGGTACCGCGGTAGCGCGCGGGATCTGCCGTGGCGCCGGCCGGGATTCGGCGCGTGGGGCACCCTCGTCAGCGAGTTCATGCTGCAGCAGACCCCCGTCGCGCGCGTCATCCCCCACCTCGAAGCGTGGCTGGGGCGCTGGCCGACGCCGGCGGACCTGGCCGCGGCCGCCCCCGCCGAGGCGGTCACCCAGTGGGCGAACCTGGGATACCCGCGGCGCGCCCTCTGGCTGCACCGCGCCGCCGTCGAGATCCGCGACCGCCACGACGGGACCGTGCCGCGCGATGTCGATGCGCTGCTCGCGCTCACCGGCATCGGCGACTACACGGCCCGTGCCGTGGCGGTGTTCGCCTACGGCGACCGGCATCCCGTCGTCGACACGAACACCCGCCGCGTCCTCGCCCGCGTCGTCGACGGCGTCGCGCAGCCCGGACCGCCGGGCAAGGCGGATCTCGCCCGGATGACCGCGGAGCTCCCCGACGACATCGGCGAGGCGGCGATCGTCAACGCGGCGGCGATGGAGCTCGGGGCGATCGTGTGCACGGCCCGCGCGCCGAGGTGCGACGTCTGCCCCCTCGCGGCGCAGTGCGCGTGGCGAGCGGCCGGGTACCCGGCATCCGAGGATCGCCGACGACGCCAGGCGAAGTACGAGGGAAGCGATCGACAGGCGCGCGGCGCGGTGCTGCGAGTGCTGCGCGAGGCGGCGCCGGCCGCCGTGCTCCTCGACGACGTCGTTCCTGACTGGCCCGATCCGGTGCAGCGCGACCGCGCCATCGACTCGCTCATTTCCGACGGGCTCGCCGAGGCCGAGGGCGGCGCGCTCTTCCTCCCCCGCTGACCGCCGCGGTTCAGGACGACGGCGTGGCCGATGGCGCGTCGACCCGGACCGGGTCGGGGCCGAGCCGTGCGTCGAGCCGATCGGCGCGGAACTGCCCTGACAGGACGAGGACCGCGATCACGACGGCGAAGACGCCCCCCATCACGACGCCCAGCGGACCGGCCACCACCGGGGACGGCGTGGCGGAGTCGGCGGCGACGACGAGCGCCCCGAGCCCCGCCGAGGCGTTGAAGGCTCCGTGGGCGAACACCGCGGGCCAGACCGACGCGGTGCGCAGCCGGGTCCACCCGATCAGGATGCCGAAGAGGATGCACCCCACGATCATCAGGAGCACGCCGAACGCGTTGGGCTCGAGGAAGTTGTATCCGAGGAGGATCAGCGGTGCGTGCCAGAACCCCCAGAAGGCGCCGGAGACCAGGAGCGCGGGCCACACGCCCAGCGGCCGGAGGGCGGGAAGCAGGAACCCGCGCCAGCCGAGCTCCTCCCCGAACGCGAACGGCGCGTTGATGACCGCGCCGATGGGGATGGTGGCGAGCTGGACCGCGACGAGCAACCCCACCGGCGGCAGCGGAGTCCCCGCCGGAACCGCCTCTTCGAGCGTCCTCTGGAAGCCCGAGAACCCGACCAGGTCGAACGTCGCGAGGCCGAGCGCGCCGACGATCGCGAGACCGATCGCGACCAGGAGCGGGGCGGCGATGATCACGGCGACGCACGTCCAGACGGTCCGCGCGGCCGGCCGGAGGGGCCACATGCCGAGCTCGCGCAGCACGGCGCGCGCGCCGCGACGCCCGCGCGTGCGCCGCTGGACCAGCAGCGCCGCGACGACACCGAGCGACGGGGTGAACATCATGGCAGCGGCGACGAGCCCGAGGAACGGATCCGCGAGCCCCTGACCCCGGAGCCACAGCGGCAGAGCCACGAGCCACGACAGGGCGACGGAGGTGACGGCGAAGACGCCGATGGCGAGCCAGTCCGGGCGAGACGAAGCGGTCATGCGCCGAGCCTACGAACCGGTGGATGCCACCACCTCCCCCGCGCGACGGAGAAGCCAGCGCGCCGCGAGGCGGAACGACGAACGGCCGGACGCGCCCCCTGCGGGGGCGGCATCCGGCCGTCCAAGCGACGCGCGTCAGTCGCGCTCGTCGTCCTCGTCTTCATCGTCCTCGTCGAACTCCCGCGGCTTGACGTACGGGTCGGCTTCGCCGGCGTACGACGCGCTCGCGGCGAGACCGGCGACCGACTCGTCGCGCTCGCGCGCTTCGCGCAGGAGCGCCGAGATGTGGTCGGCGTTCTCCGGGATGGCGTCGAGGATGAACTCCAGCGTCGGCGTCAGCCGCGTGTTGAGGTTCTTGCCCACTTCGCTGCGCAGCATCCCCGTGGCCGACTTCAGCGCCGCGGCCGTGTCGGCCCGGTGTGCTTCGTCACCCATCACGGTGTAGAACACCGAGGCATGCTGCAGGTCGCCGGTCACCCGCACATCGGTGATCGTCACGAATCCGAGCCGCGGGTCGCGCAGCCCCTTCTCGAGGCGCTCCGCGAGGACCACCCGGATGCGGTCGGCCACGCGGGCCTGTCGCTCTCCTGCCACTTCCATTCCCATCTCTCACTAAGCGAGGCGTCATATGCCCGATGCCGAAGCAGAGGCGAAGGACGGAGGTTTCGTGGGTCTGCCGGAGCATCGGGGTAGGGGCCCTGCTCTGCTCCGGCGGACCCACGAAACCGGAGGCCGTAGCCGGGAGCTACGACCTCCGGTGTGTGATCAGCCTCGCGGCTTCTCGACCATTTCGGTGGTCTCGATCTCGTCACCGATCTGGATGTCGTTGTACTTGCCGAGTCCGATACCGGCCTCGAAGTCCGTGCGGACCTCGGTGACGTCGTCCTTGAACCGGCGCAGCGACTCGATCTGCAGGCCGTCGGCCAGCACGACGCCGTCGCGGATGACGCGCGCCTTGGCGTTGCGCGTGATCGTGCCCGAGCGGACGATGACACCGGCGATGTTGCCGAACTTCGAGGAGCGGAACACCTCGCGGATCTCGGCGACACCCGACTGCACCTCTTCGAACTCCGGCTTGAGCAGGCCCTTGAGCGACTGCTCGACGTCGTCGATCGCGTTGTAGATGACCGAGTAGAACCGGACGTCCACACCCTCGCGGGCGGCGCGCTCGCGGGCCTTCGTGTCGGGACGGACGTTGAAGCCGATCACGATCGCGTTGTCGATCGTGGCCAGGTTGATGTCCGACTCGGTGATCGCACCCACGCCACGGTGGATGATGCGCAGCTGGACGCTGTCGTCGACCTCGATCTTGAGCAGCGATTCCTCGAGCGCCTCGACGGCACCCGACACGTCACCCTTGATGATGAGGTTGAGCGACTCGACCTTGCCCTCTTCGAGAGCGCGGGTGAAGTCCTCGAGCGAGATGCGCTTGCGGGCCTTGGCCAGCTGGGCGTTGCGCTCGGCGGCTTCGCGCTTCTCGGCGATCTGGCGCGCGGTGCGGTCTTCCTCGGTGACGATGAAGACGTCGCCGGCGCGCGGGACCGAGTTGAGTCCCTGCACCTGGACGGGACGCGAGGGGTAGGCCTCGTCGACCGCGTCGCCGTTCTCGTCGATCATGGCGCGGACGCGGCCGTAGGCCGTACCGGCGACGATCGCGTCGCCGACGCGCAGCGTTCCGGACTGGATGAGCACCGTCGCCACCGAACCGCGGCCCTTGTCGAGCTTCGCTTCGATCGCGACACCGCGTGCCGCCTTGTTCGGGTTGGCCGTCAGGTCGAGACCGGCGTCGGCGGTCAGCAGCACGGCGTCCAGGAGTTCCTGGATGTTCGTGCCCTGGCGGGCCGAGACGTCGACGAACATGACGTCGCCGCCGTACTCCTCGGCGACCAGACCGTACTCGGTGAGCTGCTGGCGCACCTTGGCGGGGTTGGCATCCGGCTTGTCGACCTTGTTGACCGCGACCACGATCGGCACGTTCGCCGCCTGGGCGTGGTTCAGCGCCTCGACCGTCTGCGGCATGATGCCGTCGTCGGCCGCGACCACGAGGATCGCGATGTCGGTCACCTGCGCACCGCGGGCACGCATGGCGGTGAACGCCTCGTGACCCGGGGTGTCGATGAAGGTGATGGCGCGCTCGATGCCCTCGTGCTCGGTCCAGACCTGGTACGCACCGATGTGCTGCGTGATGCCGCCGGCCTCGCCCGCCACGACGTTCGTCTGGCGGATGGCGTCGAGCAGTCGGGTCTTACCGTGGTCGACGTGGCCCATGACGGTGACCACGGGAGGACGGATCTCGAGGTCGTCCTCGCTCTCGGCCTCCAGCTCGGCATCGAGGTCGAGACCGAAGCCCTCGAGGAGCTCTTTGTCCTCGTCCTCGGGCGAGACCATCTGGATCTTGTAGCCCAGCTCGGCGCCGAGCACCTCGAACGTGGCCTCGTCCAGCGACTCGGTCGCGGTGGCCATCTCGCCCAGGTTGAACAGGATGGTCACGAGCGTGCCGGGCTGCACGGTGTAGCCGCGCAGGGCCTCGAGCTTGTCCGCGAAGTCGGCGATCGAGGCGCCGCGACGCAGGCGGATGATCTCGCCGTTGCCCTTCGAGACGTTGACGCCGCCGACGACCGGCGCCGACCGCATCTCGAATTCCTGCCGCTTCGCCCGACGCGACTTGCGCTGCTTGGACTTGCCGCCACCCTTACCGAAGGCACCCGCGGTACCACCGCCGGGGCCGCGTCCGCGGCCACCGCCGCCACCGGGACGACCGGCGAACCCGCCGCCACCGGGAGCACCCGGGGCGCCACCGGGGCGCTGGAAGCCGCCACCGGCACCGCCGGGACGACCGGGACCGCCGGGACGCTGCTGGAACGGCGCGCCGGGACGACCGCCGCCACCGGGACGACCGGCACCACCGGGACGCGGGGCGCCGGGACGCGGAGCACCCGGGCGCGGGGCCTGGGGACGCGGGATGTTGCCGGGGGTCGGGCGCTGGCCCATGCCCTGCGCCGAAGCGAAGGGGTTGTTGCCCGGGCGCGGGCCGGCGGGACGCTGACCCATGCCCTGCGCCGAAGCGAAGGGGTTGTTGCCGGGGCGTGCGCCTCCCGGGCGCGGGGGCGCGCTGGGGCCGGGCTTGGGGCCGCCGGGCTTGGGCGCCTGCGAAGCCGGAGCCTGCGATGCGGGGGCCTGCGAACCGGGGTTCGGGGCCTGCGAAGCGGGAGCCGCCGGGGCGGACTCGGCGGGAGCGGGAGCGGATGCCGCGGGCGCCGGAGCCGCGGGCTCGGGTGCGCTCTTCGGCGCAGCCGGACGCGCCGGGCCGGGCGTGGGACCGGACGGTCGCGCACCGGGGGTCGCCGCGGGACGCGCGGGGCCGGGACGGGCGCCCGGGCGGGACGCTGCCGCGGCGGGCTTGGCATCCGAGGATCCCGACGACCCCTCGGCCGCGAGGGCGGCGCGGAGCTTACGGGCCACCGGGGGTTCGATGGTGGACGAAGGGCTCTTGACGAATTCGCCGAGCTCCTTCAGCTTCGCGAGCGCGACTTTACTGTCGACGCCGAGCTCGGAAGCGATCTCGTGCACGCGTGGTTTTGCCACAATTCTCCTGTCTGAGGGCCTCCCCCGGACAGGGCAGACCGCTAGTTGCGGACGGGTCTCATTTCGAGCCGTTCACTTCGTGTCCATAGCCGTTCAGCCTTTTCGCTGGTGGTGTGATTCGAAGGTCTGCGTGTCAAGCGGGCCTGACACACGCAATGCTCGTACGAAGGCGCGGCGCGCGAGAGCTTTCCCGACGCACGCGTCCGTCTCGTGCACCCACGCGCCCCGTCCCGGCAGGACCGCCCGCTCGTCTCTGACGAGGACCGACCCGTCCGCGACCACACGCAGAAGCGATGATCGGGGGGCACGTGCGCGGCATCCGACGCACGTTCGTACAGGTTCCATCGTACACCTCGCCGTCGTCCGGACGACGGACGCTCAGTTGTCTTCGAGGATGCTGTCCGGCTGGATGTCGATCTTCGCGCCGGTCAGCTTGGCGGCGAGTCGGGCGTTCTGCCCCTCCTTGCCGATGGCCAGAGACAGCTGGTAGTCGGGCACCAGCGCGCGGACGGCCTTGGTCGTGGCATCCAGGACGAAGCTGGACGTGACCTTCGCGGGCGACAGGGCGTTGGCGACGAACTTGGGCAGCTCGGCGTCGTAGTCGATGATGTCGATCTTCTCGCCGGCCAGCTCCTCGGTCACGGCGCGCACGCGGCGGCCGAGTTCGCCGATGCAGGCGCCCTTGGCGTTGACGGTCGGGTCGTTGGCCTTGACCGCGATCTTCGTTCGGTGGCCGGCCTCGCGGGCGAGCGAGACGATCTCGACCAGGCCGCCGGCGATCTCGGGGACCTCGAGGGCGAAGAGCTTGCGGACGAGCCCGGGGTGGGTGCGCGAGACGGTGATCTGCGGGCCCTTGGTGCCCTTCGACACGCTGGTCACGTACACGCGAAGCCGCGAACCGTGCGCGTAGGTCTCGCCGGGCACCTGCTCCTCGGGCGGCAGGATCGCCTCGACCGTGCCGAGGTCGACGTGCACCATGCGCGGGTTCGGACCCTGCTGCACGACGCCGGCGACGATGTCGCCTTCCTTGCCCTTGAACTCCCCCAGCACGGCGTCGTCGGCGATGTCGCGCAGACGCTGGCTGATGACCTGCTTCGCGGCGAACGCGGCGATGCGACCGAAGTCGTCGGGGGCCTGCTCCTCCTCGCCGATCACCGCACCCTCCTCGTCGAGGACGGGGGTGTAGATGCCGACGTGGCCGCTCTTGCGGTCGAGCTCCGCCCGCGCCCCGGCGGGGATCTCGCCGCTGGGCGAGATGTGCTTGGCGTAGGCGGTGAGGATCGCCTGTTCGATGATGCGCGCGAGTTCGTCGAAGGGGATCTCCTTCTCGCGTTCGATCGTCTTCAGAAGTGCGAGATCGATGTCCACAAGACCCTCCGTATTCAGCTCTCGTCGGCACGAACGGCGCCGACAACCCTCCTACGATACCCGGATGCCGGCTCCCCCGCGACCTGGCCCGGCCATGCGCTCCAGCGGGTTCGCCGCCAGCTTGTCGAGCACTCCCCCGTCGACCAGGCGTCGCGCCGCGGTGTCGGGCTTGCGCCGCGCCTGATCGACGACGCACGCGCCGAACTCGGCTGCGAGCGCGCCGCGCGGATGCGCGGTGAGCACCTCGCGCACGAACTCCGGTGGCAGGGCGTCGGGCCGCGCCCCCGAGATGTCCAACGCTGTCGCGGTCTCGAGCAGATACCCCTCGGCATCCATCTCGGGGTCCACGCTCGGCCAGTTGTGCCGCACGATGACGTCGAGCACGCGCTCCCGTCGCGCACGCTCCCACCCGGCGCCGGCCGTGAGGGCGATGCCCACGTGGCCGCCGGCGTGCTCGTACGACAGGGTGTGGTTGTCGAACTCCGTCACGGTGCCGATGTCGTGCAGCACCGCCGAGACGTAGAGCAGTTCGTGATCGATGTCGGCGATGCCGTCGACGAGCGCGAACGCCTCGGCCCACAGCCACGACCGCAGCGCGTGCGCGGTGATCGCGGGTGACTGGTACTCCTCGGCGAGCGCGAGCGAGCCCCGCGCGGCGAGGGTGTCGGGCACGGGGATGTCGGTGATCTGCACGGGGCCTCCTGGGCTGGGGTTCCCACTCTTGCGCGCGCGGCCGCCGCGCGCCCGCGCCGGACGGTCACCTTCCACAGCCTTCCCGCCAACCGCGTACACAACGAAGGAGATCCGCTGCGCGACGGCCGCGAACGCGCGACCGGACCGGGGCGAACGGCCGCAAATCCTGCGTTGTGTACTCGAAGCCCACCACAGAACGCCGGATGCCACGACCCGTGGGCCGTGGCATCCGGCGTGCTCAGTTGACCGGGGTGGCGTGCCAGATGCGGTCGAGGTAGTCGCGCATCGCCCGGTCGGAGGAGAAGAAGCCGCTGCGCGCGACGTTGAGGATCGCCGAGCGCACCCACGCGTCCTGGTCGGCATAGGCCAGGTCGACCCGCTCCTGCGCGTCGATGTAGGTGCCGAAGTCGGCGAGCGCCATGAACCGGTCGTCGTACAGGAGGTTGGAGATGAGCGGCTCGAAGACCGTCCGGTCACCGTCCGAGAACGTGCCCGCGGCGATCAGGTCGATCGCCCGGCGCAGGCGTTCGTCCGCCTGGTAGAAGTCGGCGGGACGGTATCCCTCGGCCCACAGCGCCTCCACCTCGGGCTCGCTCATGCCGAACAGGAAGAAGTTGTCGTCGCCGACGAGCTGGCGGATCTCGACGTTCGCGCCGTCGTCGGTACCGATGGTGAGGGCGCCGTTGAGCGCGAGCTTCATGTTGCCGGTGCCCGAGGCCTCCTTGCCGGCGAGGGAGATCTGCTCGGACAGGTCGGCCGCGGGGATGATGCTCTCGGCGAGGGTGACGTTGTAGTTCGCCGGGTACAGCACCTTCAGGCGACCCTCGACGCGCGGGTCGGCGTTGACGACCTCGCCCACGGCGTTGATGAGGTGGATGATGTGCTTGGCCATCGCGTATCCGGGGGCGGCCTTGGCGCCGAAGAGGAAGGTCCGCGGCTGCACGTCCTCCACGTTGACGCGCCCGGACACAATGCCGTCGTACGTGCTCACGATGTGCAGCACCTTGAGCGTCTGCCGCTTGTACTCGTGGAGGCGCTTGATCATGACGTCGAGCAGGTGTCCGTCGTCGAGGGAGGTGCCGTCGCGCGCGGCCAGCACACGACTCAGTCGGCGCTTGTTCGCGGCCTTGACCGCGGCGAAGCGCTCACGGAACTCGGGGTCGTCGGCGAACGCCTCGAGCCCGCGCAGGCGCTCGAGGTCGACCGTCCAGCCGGCGCCGAGCGTCTCGGTGATGAGGGCCGAGAGCTCGGGGTTCGCGAGCCGCAGGAACCGGCGCGGCGTGACTCCGTTGGTGACGTTCGTGAACTTCTCGGGCCACATCTTCGCGAAGTCCTTCAGGACGTTGTCGCGCAGCAGCTGCGAGTGCAGTTCGGCGACGCCGTTCACCTTGGAACCCGCGACCGTGGCGAGGTAGGCCATCCGCACCGAGCGGTAGGGGTGCTCGCCGATGATCGACATGTCGCGGATGAGCATCTCGTCGTCGCCGAAGCGGTCGCGCACCTCGAGCAGGAACTCGTCGTTGATGCGGTAGATGATCTCGAGGTGCCGCGGCAGCAGCCGTCCGAGCAGCTCGACCGACCACACCTCCAGCGCTTCGGGCAGCAGGGTGTGGCACGTGTACGCGAAGCATTTCTGCGTGATCGCCCACGCGGCATCCCACTCGAGGTGCTTCTCGTCGATGAGCACGCGCATGAGCTCGGGCACGCCGATGACGGGGTGGGTGTCGTTGAGCTGGAAGATGACGCGCTCGGGCAGCTTCGCCAGATCGAAGCCCTCCGGCAGCACGTTGTCGACGAAGTCGGCGATGGATGCCGCGACGAAGAAGTACTGCTGCTGGAGACGCAGCTCCTTGCCCTGCGGGGTGGAGTCCTCGGGGTAGAGGACCTTCGAGATGTTCTCGGCGAAGGTCTGCGCGCGCACCGACGCGACGTAGTCGCCCGAGTTGAACGTGTGCAGGTCGAACGCGTTCGTCGCCACCGCCCGCCACAGGCGCAGGGTGTTCACGCGGCCGTTGTGATAGCCGGGGACCATCATGTTGTAGGGCACGGCGAGGACGTTCCACTCGGGCACCCAGCGGGTGCGCTCGATGCCGTCGTCGTCGTAGGTCTCGGTGTGCCCCGCGAACGAGATGGTCTGCGCGGCCTCGGGGTGCGGGAAGTCCCACGGCGAGCCGAGCCGCAGCCACGCGTCCGGCTGCTCGACCTGCTGCCCGTCGGCGAAGGCCTGACGGAAGATCCCGTACTCGTAGCGGATGCCGTAGCCGATCGTGGGGATGCTCATCGTGGCCAGCGAGTCGATGAAGCACGCCGCCAGACGGCCGAGGCCGCCGTTGCCGAGCCCGGGCTCGATCTCCAGCGCACGGAGGTCGGCGATGTCGATGCCGCACTGCGCGAGCGCTTCGGTCGCGATGTCGGTCAGACGGGCCGCGAGGAGGTTGTTGTCGAGCTGGCGCCCCAGCAGATACTCGGCGGAGAGGTAGCACACCGTCTTGGACTGCTGCGTGCTCTGCTGCGCCTGGTCGTCGAGCCAGCGCGCCATGAGGTAGTCGCGGACCGTCCCCGCCAGCGCCAGATACCGGTCGTTGTCGTCGGATGTCGACAGGGCGACACCCTGGTCGAAGTTCAGGTTCTGCAGGAAGCGACGGACGAAGCCGTCGACCGACGCGGGTGGGGCCGCCACGGGCGCGAGCGCGAGCGGGTGGGTGGGGCGGAGCTCGGACGCGGGAGAAGTGATGTCGGGCACCCTCCGACCGTAATGAGAACCGGCCGCACTCGCCAAGAGGGATCGGCTCCGACACAGGATCTTCACCTCGTCGCCGCACAGCCGACGCATGCGCCGGTCAGCGCAGTCCGCACCCGTCGGTGACCTGCGATCGACGCTCGATCAGGTCTTTCGTCCAGTCGAACAGCACCGGCAGGAACCGGGACTTCGGCAGGATCGGGCGCAGGTGGTCGTACCCGGCGTAGGTCGCCCACCGCACCGGTTGGCCCTCGGCGCACAGCCGGTCGACGTAGTCCCGCTGGAGTCGGGGCGGGATGACCTCGTCGTCGGCGCCCCACGCGACGAGCATCGGCGTTCCGAGCGGCTGGGTGATGGTGTTCTCGGCGAGGCGTCGGCCCAGCGCCCCCTCGGTGAGGTCGGCGCTGTAGAGGGGCCGGTCCTCCGACACCCCCAGGGCCGCGAGGACAGACACCACGACGCCCGGTTCGCTCGGGCACCGCTGGGTCATCTCGAGCACGATCGAGCGGGAGCCCTCGGCGATGTAGTCGTCGAGCGCGACGTCCGGGTACGTGCGGGAGTACGGAACGAGCACCCACGACGTGATGACCGACAGCATCGCGTTCGGCGGTCCGGACAGCAGTTCCCGCGCCAGCGCGGGCGGATCGGCGACGGGCGCCACGACCGCGGTGCCGAGCACGTCGACCCCCGGGGCGTACTCGGGCGCGATCGCGGTGGTCCACAGCGCCGCGTGGCCGCCCTGCGAGTGGCCCCACACCACCGTGTCGGGCGACAGGGTCAGATCGGCGCGCAGCTCCCCCGCCGCCAGGACCGCGTCCAGCGACGACCGCGCCTCCCCCTCGCCGATCAGGTAGGGGTAGACCCCTGGCGCACCCTGCCCGGAGAAGTCGGATGCCACGACCACCCAGCCCGCCTTGAGCGCCTGCTCGAGCGCGGGAATCGACCACTTCGTCGCCGACGCGTCACGCAGGCTCGGCGCACAGCCCTGCGCGACCCCGGTCGTCCCGTGGTTCCAGACGATGACCGGGCGCGGGCCGGAGGGCGGGTCCTTCGGCACGATGACCAGCGCGCTCGACACGGCCGCCCGGCCCACGGCATCCCGGGTCGTATAGAGGATCCGCGTGACGTCGCCGTTCTCGGGCAGACGTCCGAGGTAGGCGTCGGAACGGATGAGTCGGCCGTGCCCGCTCGGCACCTGGGCGGGCGGGTCGTAGAACGCGTCGACCACCGGAGCGCCGTCGTCCAGCCAGTCGTTGAGCCACCAGCCGCCCGCCGCGGTCGCGACGAGGATCAGCGAGAGCGCGTAGTGTCCGGCGGCCGCCCACCCCGCGCGGACGCGTCGGCGCCGGACGGCGCGTTCGGCATCGAAGGGGGTCGAACGGGGACGGCGGATGCCGACGACCCCGCGCGCGAAGATCCCGACGCCGAACACGATGGTGCGCACACCGAAGACGACGGCCAGCACGAGCACCGTCACGTCGGGCCAGGTGAAGGAGAGCAGTCCGAACGCGACCTGCGCGACCCCCCACGCCAGCGACAGCACGCGCGAGCTCGCCGTCCCACGGGAGACGGCGCGTCCGATCGAGGCCAGGCCGCCGATGACGAGGAGGACCGCGAGCACCGGCGGGAGCAGCTCGAGGCTGCGTCCCAACCACACCAGCACCGCGACGCCCGCCAGGATCCACGCGGCCGACACCGCCCGCGCCCACCAGCCGGCCGGCCGGCCGACGAGTTCGAGCACCCCCATCACCACCGCGCTCGCCCCGACGTAGACGCCCAGGAGCACCAACGAGGTGAGCGGACGCGACACGATCAGCGCCCCGAGCACCACGACGACCGCCCCGACCACCAGCAGCACCCTCGGCGGGGCGTCGCGCACGAGGGCGGGAAGAGCGTTCCACCGGCGCGGCAGCGAACGGCGGGTCACGGGCATCAGGCCATGATAGGCAGGGCGATGCCGCCCGGCTCTCTCAGTCGAGGTCGGGGTCGCGTCCCGTCCGCTCGCCGGTCTCGAGCGCGGCGATCTGCGCGTGGTCCTGGTCGTCGAGGGCGAAGTCGAACACGTCGCCGTTCTCGCGCAGGCGATCGAGCGAGACGGACTTCGGGAAGACGACGAGGCCACGATCGAGGTGCCACCGGATGACGACCTGGGCCGGTGTCTTGCCGTACCGTGCGGCGATGTCGGCGAGGACGGGTTCGTCGAGCAGCCCGCCGCGGGCCAGCGGCGCCCACGACTCGGTGACGATCCCGTGCGCGGTGTTCCAGTCCACGAGCTCGCGCTGAGGCAACCGCGGGTGCAGCTCGACCTGATCGATGACCGGCAGTACGCCGGTTTCGTCGCGCAGCCGTTCGATGTGCGTCGCCGAGAAGTTGCTCACGCCGATCGAGGTCGCGCGCCCCTCCTCCCGGAGCCGCACGAGGGCGCGCCACGTGTCGACGTAGCGATCGGCACTCGGGATCGGCCAGTGGATGAGGTAGAGGTCGACGCGGTCGAGACCGAGCCGGTCCAGGCTCGCGTCGAACGCCCGCAGGGTCGCGTCGAAACCCTGATCGTCGTTCCAGACCTTGGTGGTGACGAAGACGTCCTCGCGCGCGAGTCCGGAGGCCCGCACGCCCTCGCCGACCTCCCTCTCGTTGCTGTAGAGCGCCGCGGTGTCGATGTGGCGGTAGCCCGCGGCGAGCGCCCCGGCGACGAGATCGGCCGTCACTTCGGACGGGACCTTGTACGTGCCGACGCCGAGCTGCGGGATGGAGGAACCGTCGGACAGGGGCACGCGGGGCGCTGCGATCATGGCATCCACGCTATCCGCCGTCGGCACGCGCCGGGTCGCGGTCTCAGCCCTGCAGGCGCGCGAGCGCCTCGGCCACCGGCAGCGTGTCGCGCTCCCCCGTCCGGCGATCCCACAGCTCGACCTCGCGGTCGGCCGCACCACGGCCGACGATGAGGATGCGCGGGATGCCGACCAGTTCGGCGTCGCCGAACTTCACGCCCGGCGAGACCTTGGGGCGGTCGTCGTACAGGACGTCGAGACCGGCGGCTTCGAGCTGCTCCGACACCGACGCGGCGAGGTCGAACGCGACCGCATCGCGGCCGGTCGCGACGACGTGCACGTCGAACGGGGCGACCGAGGCGGGCCAGATCAGGCCCCTCTCGTCGTTGTTGAGCTCGGCGATGATCGCGAGGATGCGCGTCACGCCGATGCCGTACGAGCCCATCGTGACGGTGGCGAGCTTGCCGTTCTCGTCGAGCACCTTGAGGCCGAGGGCCTCGGCGTACTTGCGGCCGAGCTGGAACACGTGTCCGATCTCCATGCCGCGCGCGAGCTCCACCGGGCCGGAGCCGTCGGGGGCAGGGTCGCCGGGGCGGACGGTCGCGGCCTCGACGAAGCCGTCGCCCGCGAAGTCGCGGCCCGCGACGAGCGAGTGCACGTGCTTCTGGTCGATGTTGGCACCGGTGATCCAGGCGGTCCCGTCGACCACGCGCGGGTCGAGCAGGTACCGGATGCCGGTCGCCGACTCCTCGCCGAGGACCGGGCCCGTGGGCGACCAGGGTCCGATGTACCCCTTCACCAGGAGCGGGTGCTTCGCGAAGTCCGCCTCGGTGGCGGCCTCGACCTCGGCCGGGGCGAAGGCCACCTCGACGCGCTTGTCGTCGACATCGCGGTCGCCGGGGATGCCGACGACGACGATCTCGCGCGTGCCGTCGAGGTGCGTGAGCGCGAGCACGACGTTCTTCAGCGTGTGCGCGGCCGTCCATTCCGCGGCGTCCGCCGTCGCGGGGCCGGCGATGCCGGGCGCGGGGACGTCCAGGTGCGCGTTGGCGTGGTCGACGAGGGTTGCGATCGTGGGGGTGTTCGGCGAATCGAAGATGACCGGCGCGGGCTGCCCCTCGATGGGGAGCGCCTCGGGCACCTCGGTGGTGAACGCCTCGACGTTCGCGGCGTATCCGCCCGCGGAGCGCACGAACGTGTCCTCGCCGATGGGCGTCGGGTGCAGGAACTCCTCCGACTTCGACCCGCCCATCGCGCCGGCGTCCGCCGCGACGATGACGTACTCGAGCCCGAGGCGCTGGAAGATGCGCTCGTACGCGTCGCGCTGCGCCTGGTACGAGGCATCCAGTCCCGCATCCGTCGCGTCGAACGAGTACGCGTCCTTCATCGTGAACTCGCGGCCGCGCAGGAGCCCGGCGCGGGGCCGTGCCTCGTCGCGGTACTTGTCCTGGATCTGGTAGATCGTCAGCGGCAGGTCCTTGTACGACGAATACAGGTCCTTCACCAGCAGCGTGAACATCTCCTCGTGCGTCGGGGCGAGGAGGTAGTCGGCGCCCTTGCGGTCCTGCAGGCGGAACAGCGCGTCGCCGTACTCCTCCCAGCGGCCGGTGACCTCGTACGGCTCACGGGGCAGGAGGGCCGGGAAGTGCACCTCGAAGGCTCCGGCGTTCGCCATCTCCTCGCGGACGACCGTCTCGATCTTGGCCTTGACCCTCAGCCCCAGCGGGAGCCACGCGAAGACGCCCGGGGCGTTGCGACGGATGTAGCCGGCGCGCACGAGCAGGCGGTGGCTCGTGACCTCGGCATCCGAGGGATCTTCGCGAAGCGTGCGGAGGAAGTAGTTCGAGAGACGGGTGACCACGATCATCGAGTCTAGAGCGGTGGATGCCGGGGCTCAGCCGAGCGCGGCGATCACGGCCGCACCGACCTGCCTCATCTCCTCCTCGGTCATGCTCTGGGTTCCCACCGTGAGGGTGTTCGGTCCCGACTGGACCACCAGCAGCGATGCCGTGGAGGTGAAGCCCGGCAGGTACCACGCGGCATCCGCTCCCGACACCTCGACGCTCAGGCCCCCGTGCCGAGAGATCGCGTCGAGATCGGGGGACGAACCCGGGCCGAACATCATGTCGACCACCGTGGTCGTGCCCTCGGGTGCGGAGAGATTGTCCACGGCGCAGTACGCCGCCGCACCGCGTTCGCGGAGCACCTCCCAGTCGAACCCGCGCGGGTAGTAGTCGCCCCGATGGTCGACGATGTCTCCCCGCCCGCGGGCCGCGTCGATCGCGTCACGGATGTCGGCGCACTCCGGCACGGTCCAGGCGCCGGCCGGAAGCGACCGCGCCGTACCCGGGGAGCGAGCCGCGCGTTCCCCCACGGCGTCCGTGAGCGCCGCCAGCTGGGCATTGGTCGATCCCCAGACCATGACCGCCGCGTCGCCGAAGCGGTCGACGTACTGGCAGGAGAACCCGTCGATGGTGCAGTCCGGCATGATGCTCGCCTGCGATTCGACGGTCTCCGGACTCGGTGTCGGTGTGTTCGCGATCGGCGGCGCCGACAGGGTGGAGGTCGCCACCACCCCGCCCGCGATCGCGACGACGAGCACCGCCGCGATCGAGCCGGCGATCCATGCGTTCCGATGTGCCCCGACAGGAGCGATGTCGCGGGCCCCGCCCACGATCGGGGCGCGCATCGCCGCGCGCTCGTCGGGCGTCAGTTCGTCGTTCACGACAGTGCCCCTTCCCACGCGAGCTCATCGCGCAACTTCGCCTTCGCCCGCGAGAGACGAGATTTGACCGTTCCCGCGGGGATGCCGAGGGCCTGGGCGACCTCCCGCTCGGAGTCCCCTCCAGCACCGACAGCACCACCACCGACTGCTCCCGCTCCGGCAGACGCCGCAACGCCACCATCACGTCACTGTCTTCACGCCACCGGGACCGCCGCGGACTCCGCGACCGGCGCCCGGTCCAGCAACGCCCGGTACCGCCGCCCCGACCGCTCCAGATTCCGCGCGCAATGCGCCACGGTGTTCAACAACCACGGCAACGGCGACCCCTCCACCAGCCGCACCGACGCACGCTTGCGCCGCAGCTCGAAGAACGCCACCGTCACGGCATCCTTCGCATCCTCCCGGTGCGTCAACAGCCGCGAGGCGTCCCGGAAAACCCGCCCCTCGTACCGATCGAACAGCGCGGCGAGCGCGAGCTCATCCCCCTTGGCGCACCCGAGCCCACAGCCCGGCGCCGTCATCTTCCACACCCTGTAGTGTCCGCGACTCCCGGATCGGTTCCCGCACGCCGAGCCGATTCGATAACGAAACGACAACGCGCGCCGGCCGGACTCGCTGCGACCTAGGGTGAGCACATGCGTCCCCGCTGGATCGCGCTGTTGAGCGCGTCGACCGCCGTCCTCCTGGGCGTGCTGACGTGGGTCGCCATCGGCGCCGGGGTGGGCGCCGGAAACGCTCTCGCGGGGGCCGGGCGGGAGAGCATCGAGGCGTCCCCCGAGTTCACCACGACCGACGTCTTCACCGTCACGAGCGACGCCACCCTCACCCCCACGCCCGACGGGCGGTCGAGCCGGGTCTGGAGCGAGCTCCTCCGGGTGACGACCCCCGAGTTCGCGGCATCCATGATCACCGGGTACGAGACCGGAGACGACCCCGACAGCGACATGCTCGCGTACGTCGCGAGTGCCGACGACCCCACCAAGTGGGTGTTCGCCGCCAACCTCGCCTATGCCGACGATCGCGATCTGTTGATGACGACGCTCATCCACGAGTACGCGCACATGCTGAGCCTCGGGGCGGACGACACCGACCCCTCGGCCGTCGAGTGCGCGACCGAATGGGCCGGTGCCGGATGCCTGCTCCCCGGCTCGGACCTCCAGCGCTTCGCCGACCGATTCTGGGCCGGCTACGCGGACGCCCCCGCGCGCGACAACGTCGACGCCGACGTGGCGTGGGAGTTCTACCAGGCCCACGAGGACGACTTCGTCAGCGACTACGCGGCGACGAACGTGTCCGAGGACTTCGCCGAGACGTTCACGGCGTACGTGGTCGAACCCGACGTGGATGCCACCGACTCGGTCATCACGCGGAAGTTCGCGTTCTTCGACGCGGTGCCCGAGTACGCCGACGCGCGCGATCGTATCCGCGCCGAGTACGACCTGGTCTGGAGGAACGTACCGTGAGGGGGTGACGACCATCCTCCTCACGGGCTTCGAGCCCTTCGCCGGTGACGCGACCAACCCGTCGGGCGATGCCGTGCGCCTGATCGCCGAACGGTGGGCCGGTCCCGAGACGCTCGTCTCGGAGGTGCTGCCGGTCGAGTTCGCCGGGGCTTCGGCGCGTCTCGGCGCGCTGATCCACGAGCACTCCCCCGACGTCGTGGTGGCCGTCGGCCTCGCGGGCGGCCGAACGGGCCTCACGCCCGAGCGGGTCGCCATCAACCTCGCGGACGCACGGATCCCCGACAACGCCGGAGACCAGCCGCTCGACCGACCGAGCGTGGCGGGTGCACCCGCCGCGTACTTCGCCACGCTCCCCGTCAAGGCGATGACCGCCGCGATCGCCGCGGCGGGTGTTCCGGCATCCCTCTCCCACTCCGCCGGCACGTTCGTGTGCAACCACGTGATGTTCACGGCGCTGCACGAGACCGCCGCCACCCCGGGAATCCGCGCCGGGTTCCTCCACGTGCCCTACGCGAGCGAGAACGCCCCCGACGGCGCGAGCTCACTGCCGATCGGCGACATCGTGCGCGGGCTCGAGGCGGCCCTCCGGGCGGCGGTCGACTCTCCGGTGGACGCCGCGCTTCCGGGCGGCACACTCCACTGAGCGCGGCTCAGACGGCCCGTCGCCGTCCCGCGTGCAGCACCGTGCGCACCAGCAGCCCGGCCAGCAACGCCCAGAAGGCCGCGCTGACCCCGGCCACCGCGACGCCCGAGGCCGCGACGAGGAACGTCACCACGGCCGGCATCCGCTCGCCCGGGTCGTCGATCGCCTGCTGGATCGCCGAGCCGAACGCGGCGAAGAGCGCGACGCCCGCGACCGCGGGGATCACGCCCGCGGGGGCGAGCAGCACGAGCGCGGCGAAGGCCGATGAGAGAGCCGCGAGCACGAGGTAGGACCCGCCCGCGGAGATGCTCGCGAGCCAGCGGCGCCGCGGGTCGGGGTGCGAGTCGGGGCCGGCCGCGATCGCGGCGCTGATCGCGCCGAGGTTGATCGCGTGCGCCCCGGCGGTCGCTCCGAGTGCCGACCCGAGGCCCGTGACGATCATGGCCGGACGCCACGGCACCGTGTACCCGAGGCTCCGCATCACGGCGACTCCCGGAACGTTCTGCGACGCCATGGTCACCACGAACAGGGGCAGACCGATGCCGACCACGGAGCCGAGCGTCAGGGTGGGCGCGACGAACTCGACGCGGGGCACGAGAGTCGTGGCATCCACCCGCGCGCCCGATTGCACGATGCCCACCACGATCACGACCGTGGCGGCGACGAACGCCAGCGGCACGGCCCAGCGCGGCAGCAGCCGCGCGGCGACGAGCCAGACCACGAGCACGGGGGCCACGCCCCACGGATCCGAGAGCAGCCCGGTGAAGGGGGCCACGCACAGCGGCAGCAGCACGCCCGCGAGCATCGCCTGCGCGATCGACGGCGGGATGCGGGCGATGAGGGCGCCGAGCGGCGGGAAGAAGCCGGCGAGCAGGATCAGGGCCGCCGAGACGAGGAATCCACCGACGACGGCCGGCCACCCGCCGTCCACCGCACCGGTGGCCGCGAGAAGAGCGACCCCGGGGGTCGACCACGCGATCGTGATCGGCATCCGGTACCGCGCACCGACGAAGAGGCATCCGAGACCCACCATGACGCACAGGGCCAGGAGGCCGCTGGCGGCCTGGTCGGCCGTCGCGCCGACGCCGCGGAGGCCCGTCAGGACGACCGCGAACGTGCTGGTGAACCCGACGAGGGCCGTCACGACACCCGCGATGAGCGGGCGGGACGCGGGCGCGTCGGAAGCGAGGGAGGCGGTCATACGGCCTCCGACGCTACCGGGTTCCGCAGAACCCGCGTGCGGGCCACGGCCGCACGGGTGGACTCGTCAGGCCGTGATGACCTGTGCGGTGCCGGGGGCTGCGTCGGGGCCCATTTCGTCGGCGAGGCGGTTGGCCTCTTCGATGAGCGTCTGGACGATGTCGGCCTCGGGCACGGTCTTGATGACCTGGCCCTTGACGAAGATCTGCCCCTTGCCGTTGCCGGACGCGACGCCCAGGTCGGCCTCGCGGGCCTCGCCCGGACCGTTCACCACGCAGCCCATGACGGCGACGCGGAGCGGGACGGTCATGTCCTTGAGGCCCTCGGTGACGTTGTCGGCGAGGGAGTACACGTCGACCTGCGCGCGACCGCACGATGGGCACGAGACGATCTCGAGCTTGCGCTCGCGGAGGTTCAGCGACTGCAGGATCTGGTGACCCACCTTGACCTCTTCGGCCGGGGGCGCCGACAGCGAGACGCGGATGGTGTCGCCGATGCCCTCGGAGAGCAGGATGCCGAACGCCGTCGCGCTCTTGATGGTGCCCTGGAACGCCGGCCCCGCCTCGGTCACACCGAGGTGCAGGGGCCAGTCGCCCCGCTCGGCGAGCAGGCGGTACGCCTTCACCATCACGATGGGGTCGTTGTGCTTGACCGAGATCTTGAAGTCGTGGAAGTCGTGCTCCTCGAACAGCGACGCCTCCCACACCGCGCTCTCCACGAGCGCCTCGGGGGTGGCCTTGCCGTACTTCTCGAGCAGGCGGCGGTCGAGCGACCCGGCGTTCACGCCGATGCGCAGCGACACGCCGGCATCCTTGGCGGCCTTGGCGATCGCGCCGACCTGGTCGTCGAACTTGCGGATGTTCCCCGGGTTCACGCGCACCGCGCCGCACCCGGCGTCGATCGCCTGGAAGACGTACTTCGGCTGGAAGTGGATGTCGGCGATGACCGGGATCTGGCTCTTCTTCGCGATGATGTGCAGCACATCGGCGTCGTCCTGCGACGGCACCGCCACACGGACGATCTCGCAGCCGGATGCCGTCAACTCGGCGATCTGCTGCAGCGTGGCGTTGATGTTCGTGGTCGGCGTCGTCGTCATCGACTGGACGCTGACGGGAGCGTCACCGCCGACGAGGACCTTGCCGACCTTGATCTGACGGGTCTTGCGACGAGGCGCGAGGACCTCCGGCACGCGGGGCATCCCGATGTTCACTGCAGGCACGCCCACAGCCTACGCCGCCGCACCCGGGCGGGGGCTGAGGGCCGCTCTGTGATAAATTCGGCGCCATGCGCGCGTATACCGGCTGGTGGCCCACCGTCTAGGCGGTGAGCACGCGTGCGACAGACCGCCCTCCCTCGGGATCGGGGCGGTCTTCGTGTTTCCGGCGGCCGCTCCGGACCTTCGATCACTGACGGAAGTACTTCGATGACCGGGCCCGACCCCTCCTCCTTGATCCACGACCTCCTCACCGGCAGTGCGCCGTTCGCGCTCATCGCCCGCGACGACGCGACCGTCGAGCTGCTCACCGGCACCGTCGTCGATGTCGAGCTGCTGGCCGACATCCCGCTCGTCGACGTCGACGGCGTCCCGCGCGAGGTGCTCGCGCTCGTCCCCTTCCGGCAGGTGCGCGAGCGCGGCCTCGTCTGTCACGACGACGGCGCACCGCTGCGCTGCCTCGTGATCGACGAGCGGATGCCGCTCCCCCGCGCCGAGGTTTTGGCATCCCTGCCCGCCACCCCGGTCGCCCTGGAGGGGGCCGGGTTCGACATCGACGACGAAGCGTACGCCGACATCGTCCGCCGGGTGATCGCCGACGAGATCGGGCGCGGCGAGGGGGCGAACTTCGTCATCCGTCGCGATTTCGTCGCCGGGGTCGACGCCGATCCGCGCGAGGCCGCCCTGACGTGGTTCCGCGCGCTGCTCGAGCACGAGAAGGGCGCCTACTGGACGTTCGCGGTCGTGACGCCGGGCCACGTCGCCGTGGGGGCGAGCCCCGAGGCGCACGTCAGCGCCCGCGACGGCATCGTGACGATGAACCCCATCTCCGGCACGTTCCGCCACCCGCAGGGCGGCGCGACGGCCGAGACGCTCGCGGAGTTCCTGCGTTCGACCAAGGAGACCGAGGAGCTCTTCATGGTCGTCGACGAGGAGCTGAAGATGATGAGCGCCGTGTGCAGCGACGGCGGTCGCATCACCGGACCCCATCTGAAAGAGATGTCGCGCCTGACGCACACCGAGTACATGCTGCGGGGCCGGAGCACTCTCGACCCGCGCGACATCCTGCGCGAGACGATGTTCGCTCCCACCGTCACCGGCTCGCCGATGCAGAACGCGTGCACGGTGATCGCTCGGCACGAGACGACGCCGCGCGGCTACTACTCCGGCGTCGCCGCCCTCTTCACCCCGAACGGCGCCGCCGAGGGCCCGACGCACGACCTCGACGCCCCGATTCTCATCCGCACCGCCTACCTCGTCGACGGTCGCCTGCGCGTACCGGTCGGCGCCACGCTCGTGCGCCACTCCGACCCGTACGGCGAGGTCGGCGAGACGCACGGGAAGGCCGCCGGCGTGCTGGGCGCGATCGGCGCGATCCCGCGCGACGCGGCCCCCGCGGCCGACCCCGACGCCGATCCCGACGCGCCGGTCGCCCCGCGCCGCCCGCTCGCCGAGGATCCCGCGATCGCGGAGCTGCTGGCATCCCGCAACGACCGGCTCGCTCCGTTCTGGATGAACCCGCAGGACCCCGACGGTTCGGGTCCCTTCGCCGGGCTCACGGCGCTGGTGGTGGATGCCGAGGACCGCTTCACCACGATGCTCGCCCACCAGCTGCGCCACCTCGGGCTCGACGCCCGGATCGTGCACTGGTCGGAAGTGACGGATGCCGAGGTGGACGGGGCCGACCTCGTGGTCGCCGGCCCCGGTCCGGGCGACCCTCGGGATGACGCGAGCGACCGCATCTCCGCGATGCACCACGTCGTCTCCCGCCGGCTCTTCCGTCGCGCTCCCCTGCTCGCGGTGTGCTTGAGCCACCAGATCCTCGCCGACCAGCTGGGCATCGATCTCGCGCCCCTCGCGCAGCCGCACCAGGGTCTGCAGAAGAGCGTCGACGTGTTCGGCGAGGACGCGTCGATCGGGTTCTACAACACGTTCACGGCGCGGGTCGCCCCCGGAACGACCGAGCGCGGGATCACGTTCGGGTCGGTCACGGCCGTCGCCGAGCCGACCGACGCGGTGTCCATCCTGCCCGCGGGCGACCGCGACATTCCGGTCGAGGTCGCGGCGGATCCGGTCACCGGCGACGTCTACGCCCTGCGCGGCGAGCGCTTCTCCAGCGTCCAGGGCCACCTGGAGTCGATCCTGTCGCGCGACGGCATGCGCACCCTCGAGCGTCTCATCGCCGCCGCCCTCTGACGCCGGGAGTCCCGCCTCAGAAGAGCTGGATCGGGTTGAAGACGTCCGCGAGGAACAGGATGCCGCCCATCCCGACGAGCAGGATGACCACGACGAAGGTCACGGGCACGAGCTTGGTGGCATCCACCGGTCGCGCGACCTTGCCTCGCACGCGGGCGAACCAGCGCTTCAGTCCGTCCCACAGCGCGACGACGACGTGTCCGCCGTCCAACGGCAGGAGCGGGATCAGGTTGAACACGAACAGCGCGATGTTCAGCGACGCGAGAAGGGAGACGATCGCCTGCACGCGGGCGAGGATCGGGGCGTCGACCGCGGCGAACTCGCCGGCGAGGCGACCGGCGCCCACGACGCTCAGCGGACCGTTCGGGTCGCGCGGCTGGCCGGTGAACAGGTCGACCGCGGTGTCGTAGACGCGCACGGGCAGCTGGGTCATGATCTGCGCCACCTGGCCGACCTGCTGGATCGTCGCCTCGGGGCCGTACCAGATGGGCTGCGGCACGAGGGCGGACTGCGGGCTGAGGCCCGCGAAGCCGACCGTCTGATACTCGGGCGACCCGGCGGCATCCAGGACGGGACGCCCGGTGGCATCCGTCACGGCCCGGTTCGACGTCGCCGGAGTGACCGTCACCGTCTGCTGCGCACCGTCCCGTTCGATGACGACGGGCAGCGCCTGACCCGGCGAACGCTGGATGATCGCGGCCATCTCGTCGAACGTCGAGACCGGGGTGCCGTCGACCGAGACGATGACGTCACCGGGAAGGATGCCGGCGGCCGCCGCCGGGGCGACCGGGTCGGTCGAGGCGCAGTCGGTGCGGTTGTCGCTCGCGGGGATGACGCACTGCGAGACGGAGGCGACCGTCGTCGTTCCCTGTGTCACGCCGATGGCGCTCACGGCGATGGCCGACAGCACGAAGGCGAGGATCAGGTTCATCACCGGCCCGCCGAGCATGATGACGATGCGCTTCCAGACCGGCAGCTTGTAGAAGACGCGGTCGGTGCCCGCGATCATCGTCTCGGCGTTGGCGTCGCGCACGTCCTGGATCATCGTCGCGAACAGCCGCGAGCGACGCGTGGGCTGCGCATCGCCGTCGGGGGCGGGCGGGTACATGCCCGACATCGAGATGAATCCGCCGAGCGGAAGAAGCTTGAATCCGTACTCGGTCTCGCCGATACGGCGCGACCACAGCGTGGGGCCGAATCCGATCATGTACTGGCCGACGCGCACGCCGAACAGCTTCGCGGGCAGTAGGTGCCCGATCTCGTGCAGGGCGATCGAGACGGCCAGGCCGATCACGAGCACGAGCACGCCGATGAGGAAGGCGATCGCGGTCACCCGCCGACGATACCGCCACGGCCCTTGGAACCTCCCGTGCGCCGCCGATGCGGGGCCTGTGCGGGGTCGGATGAGACAATGGAGGGGATGCCGATCGACACGCCCTCCCATCTCCCGCCCGTCCTCCGGCCGGAGCACCCGCCGCGCCGCGACCTGTCGGAGCTGGCCCGCCGTTTCGGCGAGCGCAGCGTCGGCGACGTCGAGGGCACCGTCCTCACGGGCATCACCCTGGCCACGGCGGATCTGCGCGCCGGAGAGGCGTTCGTCGCGATCCGCGGCGTCAACCGACACGGTGCGGAGTTCGCCGCCGCTGCGGCCGAGCGTGGCGCCGTCGCGGTCATCACCGACGAGGCCGGCGCCGAGATCGCCGCGGACGCGGGAGTCCCGATCGTCGTGGTCGCCGATCCCCGCGCGCTCCTCGGCGACCTGTCCGCGTGGGTGTACGGCACCGGACCCGACGATGAGCTCCCGCAGTTGCTGGCGACGACCGGCACGAACGGCAAGACCAGCGTGTCGCATCTGCTGGAAGGCATCCTGGGTCAGCTCGGGGTCGTCACGGGACTGTCGTCCACGGCCGAGCGCCACATCGCCGGCGAGGTCATCGTGTCGCGCCTCACGACGCCCGAGGCCTCCGAGTTCCACGCGCTGCTGGCCCTCATGCGCGAGCGCGGGGTCCAGGCGGTCGCTGTCGAGGTGAGCGCGCAGGCCCTCACGCGACACCGCGTCGACGGGCTCCTGTTCGACGTCGCCGGCTTCACGAACCTCACGCACGACCACCTCGACGACTACGCCGACATGCGCGAGTACTTCGAGGCGAAGCTCCCGCTGTTCCGCGCGGATCGCTCGCGTCGGGGCGTCGTGTGCCTCGACTCCCCCGCGGGCGCCGAGATCGCGGCGCGTGCCGACATCCCCGTCGTCACGATCGTCACGCCCGCGATCGCCGCCGACCCGACGGCCGAGGCGGACTGGACGGTCGAGATCGTCGACGAGCGCCAGGACGGCACGGAGTTCACGCTCCGTGACCGTGACGGGCGTTCGCTGACGACCGTGGTCCCGGTGATCGGACGCCACATGGCGGCGAACGCGGGCCTGGCGATCGTCATGCTGCTCGAGGCCGGTCACACGTGGGAGTCGCTGACCGCAGCCCTCCACGGCGGCCGGATCGCGGCATCCCTCCCCGGACGCACGCAGCTGGTGTCGGGACCCGAGGGCCCCGCGGTGTACGTCGACTTCGGTCACTCCCCCGACGCGTTCGAGAAGACGCTCGCCGCGGTGCGACGCGTCACGCCCGGGCGCGTCGTGATGCTCTTCGGCGCCGACGGCGACCGCGACGCGACGAAGCGCCACGACATGGGCCGCACGGCCGTCGAGGGCAGCGACATCCTGATCGTCACCGACCATCACCCCCGGCACGAGAATCCGGATGCCATCCGGGAGGTGCTCGTCGAAGGGGCGCGCCGCGCGCAGCCCGACGCCGAGATCCACGAGTTCACCCCGCCCGAGCGCGCCATCCTCGAGGCCGTCGCACTCGTCGGGGAGGGCGACGCGATCCTGTGGGCCGGCCCCGGTCACCAGGACTACCGCGACATCCGCGGGGTGCGGACGCCCTACTCGGCCCGCGAGCTCTCCCGCCGCGCACTCCGCGCCGCCGGCTGGCCGGTGCCCGATCCGCAGTGGCCGGTGCCGTACCCGACCGACCGCACGCCGTCGTCCGACCCCGAGCGCCCGGTCGACTTCCCCGCCTGACCGCGACCCCGGCCGCGCGCGCTCGCGGCCCCCGGCCCCGCTGACTTCGGGCGCGCGCGCGTCAGCGCGCGGCGATGACCGCGTCGGCCGTTCGGCGCGCCCACGCCTCCGCCTCGGCGAGGGATTCCCGCGTCAGCGCGTCGGGGGCTTCGTGCCGCTCCACCACGCGTTCGATGACCTCGACGATGTCGAGGAAGCTCAGACGCCCCTCGTGGAACGCGTCCACCGCCTGCTCGTTCGCGGCGTTGAACACCGCGGGGTACGTGCGCCCCGCGCGCCCGACGCGCTTGGCGAGGGCGACCGAGCCGAAGGCCTTCTCGTCGAGGGGCTCGAACGTCCACTGCGTCGCGGTCGTCCAGTCGAGGGGGACGCCGACGCCCGCGATGCGGTGCGGCCAGTCCAGACCGAGCGAGATGGGCAGGCGCATGTCGGGGGGCGAGGCCTGCGCGATCGTCGACCCGTCGAGGAACTCCACCATCGAGTGGACGATCGACTGCGGGTGGACGACGACGTCGATGCGCTCGTAGGGCACGTCGAACAGCAGGTGCGCCTCGATGACTTCGAGACCCTTGTTGACCAGGGTCGCGGAGTTCGTCGTGACGACGCGCCCCATGTCCCACGTCGGGTGGGCGAGCGCCTGCGCCGGAGTCACCTCCGCCAACTCGTCGCGGGAGCGCCCGCGGAAAGGGCCACCGGATGCCGTGAGCACCAGCCGCCGGACCTCGTCCGGTTCCCCCGAGCGCAGCGCCTGAGCGATCGCGGAGTGCTCCGAATCGACGGGGACGATCTGCCCTGGCGCGGCCAGTCGCGTGACGAGGTCGCCGCCGACGATCAGCGACTCCTTGTTCGCCAGCGCGAGCGTGCGCCCCTCTTCCAGCGCCGCGAGAGTCGGCCCGAGACCGACCGATCCGGTGATGCCGTTGAGCACCACATCGGCCGCGATGTCACGGACGAGCTGTTCAGCCTCGACGGCTCCGAGGGCGACGGCGTCGACGCCGAACTCCGCCGCCTGCGCCTCGACGCCCGCGCGGTCGCTGCCCGCGGCGAGGCCGACGACCTCGAATCGATCGGAGTTGGCCCGGATGACGTCGAGGGCCTGGGTGCCGATCGAACCGGTGGAGCCGAGGATGACGACGCGACGCATCCGCTCAGCCTACTGAGCGGCGGCCTCCGCGTGCTGGACGCCGAGGATGTCGATGACGAACACCAGCGGCGCATTGGCGGGGATGCTGCCCTGGCCGGATTCTCCGTATCCGTCGGATGCCGGCATCACGACCAGGACCTGGGAGCCCACGGTCTGCCCCTCGAGCGCCTTCTGGAAACCGGGCACGACGCCGGTCGTGGCGAACTGCGCGGGCGTGCCGCTGGTCCAGCTGGAGTCGAAGACCGTGCCGTCGTCGTACAGCGCGCCGGTGTACTGGACGATGACCTGGTCGCCGGAGTTCACCACGTCGCCGTCGCCCTGGCGCAGGTTGACCACGCGCGTCTCGGTCGGTGCCGGGGCGTCGGGCATCGTGATGGTCGGGGCGCCCGTGTCGTCGAACGTCACCGTGGGCATGCCCTCGGCGGGCGCGACCTCGGTGCCGGTGGCACGGGTCGGGAGCTCTTCGATCGCATCGGCGACGAGAAGGAAGGCGGGCGATCCCTCGCCCAGCACGCCGGCGGGGAAGGCCGAGACCGTGCGCGAACCGATGGTGGCGCACTCGAGCGCCGCACCGAAGATCTGCTGCGAGGAGATGAGGGTGTCCATCCCCTCGGGAGCCGTGGTCTGGGTCTCCAGCTGCACCTCACCGGTGGCGGCATCAACGAGGGTGAAGTTGGCCTTCAGGACGTCCCCGGCGCGCACCTGCTGGCCGGAACCGTCGACGAGCGTGGTGCGCTCGAGTCCTGCGGGCGTGTACCCGTCCGGGATCGTGACGGCGACCTTGCCCTGGAAATCGCCCGTCACCTGGACGTCGCTCGACACCTCACCCTGGGACAGGGCGCTCTGGCAGGTTCCCGCGTCGGCGGAACCACTGGCATCCGGGGTCGGGCTGTCGGGGGACGAACCCGTGCACCCCGCCAGGAGGAGCACCGCGGCAGCGGCGACGGACAGGGAAGCGATCGGGCGGATGCGCACGGCAGACCTCTCGGAGACGACGGGAACCGACCCATCATCCCCCATGCGGCTTTGGCGCCGCTGAGAGCCCCATGCACGGGGACGCATGCGGCGCGCAGTAGCCTCGACGAGTGAGTTCCGACGAACCGGGCGGCACCCCCACCGTCCCACCGAAGCAGATGGGCGCGGCCTACGGGCTCGGGCGCTTCTTCATCGCCCCGCTCGCCCGGGCCGTGTACCGTCCCCGGGTCGAGGGGCGGGAAAACGTCCCGCGGACCGGCCCGGTGATCTTCGCCAGCAACCACCTGTCGTTCATCGACTCGATCGCGATCCCCGTGGCCTCGCCGCGCCCCGTGCACTTCCTCGCGAAGTCGGCGTACTTCGAGAAGTGGGCATCGCGTCAGTTCTTCACCGCCATCGGCGCGATCCCGGTCGAGCGCGGCGCCGGACAGGCTGCTCTCGACGCCCTCGACCAGCAGCGTGCGCTGCTCGAGGACGGGCGCGCGGTGGCGCTCTACCCCGAGGGCACGCGCTCGCTCGACGGTCGCCTCTACAAAGGCCGGACGGGCGTGGCTTTCCTCGCGCTGCAGACCGGCGCCCCGGTCGTCCCCGTCGGCCTGATCGGCACCGACAAGGTCATGCCGGTCGGAGCCAAGGTCCCCTCCACGAAGGAACGGATCACCGTCCGCTTCGGCGAGGCGCTCGACCTGTCCCCCCATGGCGCGGCCTCCTCCGGCCGGGCACGACGCGGAGCGACCGACGAGATCATGTCGGCCATCCACGCCCTCAGCGAGCAGGAACTGGCCAACGCCTACAACGAGGTCCCCGCGCAGAATCCGATCGACAGGATCAAGCAGGTCCTCCCGCACGAGCGCATCTGAGCGGACGCCCTTGACGTGGCGGCCCGCGGCGAGCAGGGTCTGAAGGGGCGGGCCCGAACCCGCCGCAGCCACGACGAGGAGGCACCCGTGAAGAAGTTCGTGAACGACCCGGCCGACGTGCTGGCGGAGGCCCTGCGCGGCATCCACGCCGCTCATCCGGAGCTTCGCATCGACACCGAGAACCGCGTGATCCTGCGCGGTGAGCCCACGCGTGAGGGCAAGGTCGCCCTGGTCTCGGGCGGCGGATCGGGGCACGAACCGCTCCACGGCGGGTTCGTCGGCCGCGGGATGCTGGACGCCGCGGCCGCCGGCGAGGTGTTCACCTCGCCCACGCCCGATCAGGTGCTCGCGGCGACGCAGGCCGTCGACTCCGGAGCCGGCGTCCTCCACATCGTGAAGAACTACACCGGCGACGTGCTGAACTTCGAGATGGCCGCGGAACTCGCCGCCGCCGAGGGCGTACGCGTCGAGTCGGTCGTGGTCGCCGACGACGTCGCGGTGCAGGACTCCACGTGGACCGCGGGTCGCCGCGGCACCGGGACGACCGTGATCCTGGAGAAGATCGTCGGAGCGCTCGCCGAGGAGGGCGCCGACCTCGACGCGGTCGCGGCACTGGCCCGGCGCGTGTCCGAGTCGGGACGCTCGATGGGCGTCGCGCTCACCAGCTGCACCGTCCCCGCGGTCGGCCACCCGACCTTCGAGCTGCCCGAGGACGAGATGGAGGTGGGCGTCGGCATCCACGGCGAACCCGGCCGGACCCGCGTCAAGCTCGCCACCGCGCACGAGATCGCGAAGCTCATGGTCGACCCGATCGTGCACGACTTCGGCGAGGCCGTCGGGCCCGCGATCGTGCTGCTGTCGGGCCTGGGCGGCACCCCGCTCATCGAGCAGTACCTCCTGTACGGCGAGATCGCCCCGCTGCTCGCGGAGGCCGGGGTCGACGTCCAGCGCGTCCTGGTCGGCGACTACATCACGAGCCTCGACATGGCGGGCGCGTCGCTGACGGTCGTCAAGGCCGACGACGAGTTCCTGCGCCTGTGGGACGCCCCGGTGGTCACCCCCGGCCTCCGGTGGGGCGCATGAGCGGGGCCGTCTCGACCGACGACCTCGTCGCCTGGATCCGCGCGTTCCGCGACGCCGTACAGCAGCACCGCGACGAGCTCACCGCTCTGGACTCCGCCATCGGCGACGCCGACCACGGATCGAACATGGCCCGCGGCCTCGATGCCGTGGTGGCCAAGCTCGAGGCTTCGCCCGCTTCCGCCGCCGATCTCTTTAAGACCGTGGGCATGACCCTGGTCTCGTCGGTCGGTGGAGCGAGCGGGCCGTTGTACGGCACGTTCTTCCTGCGGATGGGGCCGGCTCTCGCGGAGGGGACGGATGCCGCCTCCCTCGGCGCGGCTCTCCGGGCCGGCGCCGAGGGCGTGGTCGCCCGCGGCAAGGCCGAGCCCGGCGACAAGACGATGGTCGATGCCCAGCTCCCCGCCGTCACCGCGTGGGACGACGCCGTCGCCGCCGGCGCGGACGCCGCCGGCGCGGCTGCGGCCGCCGCGGAAGCGGCCGCGCGCGGCCGGGACGCCACCGAGCCCCTCGTGGCACGCAAGGGCCGCGCGAGCTACCTCGGCGAGCGCAGCGCGGGGCACGTCGACCCGGGAGCGGCATCCACGGCGCTCCTCTTCCAGACGCTGAGCGACACTCTGGCGGCACGGGGGTGATCGGTATCGTCGCGGTCTCGCACAGTCGTCCGCTGGCCGAGGCCGCCGTGGATCTGGCGCTGCGGATGGGCGGAGGCGACCCGCCCACCGTCCTGGTGGCGGCCGGCGGTCCGGACGGCGATCTCGGAACTGATGCCGCGGCGATCGCGGAGGCCCTGGATGCGGCGGATTCCGGCGACGGCGTCCTGGTTCTGATGGATCTGGGCTCCGCCCTCCTGAGCGCGGAGATGGCGCTCGAGTTCGCCACGGCACCGGATCGCGTGATCCTGAGCCCCGCCCCGTTCGTGGAGGGTCTGGTCAGCGCGGTCGTCACGGCCGCGGGCGGCGCGACGCTCGCGCAGGTGGCGGCCGAGGTCGCGGGGGCGGCCGAGGCGAAGCGCGTGCACCTCGGCGCGACGGAGGCGGCCGCTCCGGTACCGGAGCGCGAGAGCGCGCAGTCGGGCGGCGAGCTCTCGTTCGAGACGACGGTCGTCAATCCCTCCGGATTGCACGCCCGCCCCGCCGCGACGTTCGTGAAGGCCGCCTCCCGGTTCGACGCCGATGTGCAGATCGCCGAGATCGGTGGCGAGACGCCCCCGGTATCGGCACGGAGCCTCCTCGCACTGATGGCCCTCGGCGTCCGCCAGGGCGCACGGGTGAGGGTGACCGCCACCGGCGCCCAGGCGGCCGAGGCGCTCGAGGAGCTGCGAACACTGATCGACGACGGATTCGGCGAGGTGTGACGCGCCCGGCGTCCCTCAGCGGGTGACGCTGAGCAGGCGCCGGGCCAGGGCCTCTTCGACGACGAGCTCGGTGACCAGTCCCGCCGCGAGCGCTCCGCGGAGCGCCGTCAGCTTGGACAGGCTGGACACCACGCAGAACCGGCGCGGGATGCGGCGCACGGTGTCGAGGTCGGGACCGCTGGACCGGGCGTTGAGTTCGGGGATGTCCCACGAGCCGTCGACACGGTAGAACACCGTCGCGCAGTCGCCGACGACGCCCTCCCGCTCGATGATCGCGCGGTCGCGCTCGTCGAAATAGTCGCCGCTGTAGACGTGCGAGGGGACCTCGGCGTGCGGGGAGCCGAGCCCGAAGACGAACAGGCCCACGCGCTGCTGGATCTCCAGGACCGACCGAACCGACCGCTCCCTCCACATGGCCTGCTTGGTGCGGGGATCGTCGAACAGCGCCGGCACCGGGAATTGGTGCACGGACGACGACCACGCCGCCCCCAGGCGGGAGAGGATCTCCCCCGCGTAGGGGATGCCGGAGGTGCGCAGGTTCGCGGCCCCGTTCATCTGCACGATGTGGGTGTCGTGCACGTCCTTCGCCGGCACGTGCCGCGCGATGGCCGAGAGCGTGGATCCCCACGCGATGCCGATCGTCATGGAGGATTCGATGCGCTCGGCGAGGATGCGCGCGGCGGTCAGGGCGGTGCGCTCGAGACGCTCGGCCTCGGAGGTGCGCGCCGGAGTGGGCACGACGTGGGCGGTGATCCCGAAGCGATCGGCGATGCGCTGCGCCATCTGACCGCGCGCATCGTCGGGCGGGCTGATCGAGATCGTGACGAGCCCCACGTCCCGGGCGTGCTGCAGGAGTCGGGAGACGGAGGACCGCGAGACGCGCATCTCATGGGCGATGGCATCCATCGTGAGGTCCTGCATGTAGTACAGCTGCGCCGCGCGCAGCGCGTCGCGCGAGCGTTCTTCCGTCTGCGTCGTCATGGCCGGCCTTTCTGCGCTTGCCCATTCTGCACGTTTGTTCAAGGGGCTTGCAACAACGTGCACGGACGCGCATTCTTCTTCGGTACCCACAACGAAAGGTCGCAGTCGACATGTCGTCCCCCTCTTCTTCGCTCCGCGCCGACGTCCAGGCGCTCCGTGACGCCGAAGACCTCGACGTCCTCATCATCGGAGGGGGAATCAACGGCATCGCCACCCTCCGCGACCTCGCCCTGCAGGGCGTGAAGGTCGCCCTCGTCGAGCGCGGCGACTTCGTCTCCGGCGCATCCTCGGCCTCGAGCCACATGGTCCACGGCGGCATCCGCTACCTCGAGAACGGCGAGTTCCGCCTCGTGAAGGAAGCGGTCACCGAGCGCAACGACCTCCTCAAGACCGCTCCCCACTACGTCAAGCCGCTCGAGACGACGATCCCGATCTACAAGACGTTCTCGGGCATCCTCTCGGCACCGTTCCGCCTCCTCGTGACCCACGGTCGCGGCAAGCCCAACGAGCGCGGTGCCCTGCTGATCAAGGTCGGCCTGATCATGTATGACACCTTCTCGCGCGACGGCGGCTCGGTTCCCCGTCACAGGTTCCTCGGCAAGAAGAAGTCGCTGGCGGAGCTGCCCCGGCTCAACCCCGACCTCGCCTACACCGCCACCTACTTCGACGCCTCGATGCACGACCCCGAGCGCATCGCGCTCGACGTGCTGCACGACGGCATCGTCGCCGGCGGCGGTCGCACGCAGGCCGTCAACTACGTCTCGGCCGTCGGTGCCGACGAGAACGGCGTCCGGGTGCGCGACGAGGTCTCCGGCGAGGAGTTCAGCGTCAAGGCCAAGGTGATCCTCAACACCTCCGGCCCGTGGACCGACCTGACCAACGGCGCACTGGGTCTCACCACGCAGTTCATGGGGGGGACCAAGGGCTCGCACATCGTGCTCGACAACTCGGAACTCCTCGCCGCCACCGGTGGACGCGAGATCTTCTTCGAGCACTCCGACGGCCGCATCGTCCTGATCTACCCGCTGAAGGACCGCGTCCTGGTCGGAACGACCGACATCGACGCCGACCCCTCCCAGCCGGTGGTGTGCACCGACGACGAGATCGAGTACTTCTTCGACCTCATCGGACACGTCTTCCCGACCGTGCCGGTCGACCGCTCGCAGATCGTCTACACCTTCTCGGGCATCCGCCCGCTCCCCCGCCACGACGACACCGCCCCCGGCTTCGTCTCGCGCGACTACCGCATCGTCGACGACGAGATCGGCGGCATCCCGGCCATGAGCCTGGTCGGCGGCAAGTGGACCACGTTCCGCGCCCTCGCCGAGCACCTCAGTATGAAGGCGCTGCAGAGCCTCCGCCGTCCGCACCGGGTCAGCACCCAGGGCCTGCCCATCGGCGGCGGCAAGGGCTTCCCGACCACTCCCGAGGAGCGTCGCCGCTGGGTGTCGGCTCGCACGAATGCGCACTCGACCGCGGTCGTGGAGGCCATGCTGGAGCGCTACGGCACGCGCGCCGACGCGATCCTCGGCGTCCTGCCGGCGGAGCCCGCCGCCCTCGAGCACGCTCCCGGCTACTACCGCGAGGAACTCGTCTGGATCGCGGAGCACGAGCAGGTCGTCCACCTCATCGACGTGCTGCTGCGGCGCACGCACCTCGCCTTCGTCGGCGGGATGAGCGAGCGCACGCTGCGGGAGGTCGCCGAAGCGGTCGCCGGGCCGCTCGGATGGGATGCCGCCCGCGTCGACGACGAGATCGCGACGACCACCGAGGCGCTGCGGACCGCGCACCGCGTCGATCTGGCCGAGGCCGGGGTGGCGCGAATCTGAGAGAACGTGCGGGCGCGCCGTCTGTTGCGCGCCCGCACGGCGGTCGTAGGTTCAGAACAACCGAGCCGCTACATGCCCGAGCCGATGGCGGCCGGGCACAACAGAAAGGTCGATGACGACATGCAAGAAGTGAATCTGGGGCTGTACTTCCTCTCGGAGGTCGTCGGCACCGCCATGCTGATCCTGCTGGGTTGTGGCGTGGTGGCCAACGTGGCACTGGCCAAGACCAAGGGCAATGCCGGTGGATTCCTGATGGTCAACTGGGGCTGGGGTCTCGCCGTGTTCGCCGGTGTGATCGTGTCGGCGTACTCCGGCGCTCAGCTCAACCCCGCCGTCTCCATCGGGCTCCTCGTCGCGGGCAAGATCGGCTTCGTCCAGTTCCTCGTCGCGGTCGCCGCGCAGCTGGTCGGCGCCATCATCGGTGCCGTCCTGGCCTGGGCCTCCTACAAGCAGCACTTCGACGACGAGCCCGACCCCGCCGCCAAGCTGGGCGTGTTCTCCACCGGTCCCGCCATCCGTTCGTACGGCTGGAACCTGGTCACCGAGATCATCGCGACCTTCGTCCTGGTCTTCGTGATCTTCGGATTCGCCGACTACGGCGTCGCCGACATCGGCGTCCCCGGCGGCATCGGCGGGCTCGCCGCCGTCCCGGTGGCGCTGCTCGTGGTGGGTATCGGCGCGTCCCTCGGTGGCCCGACCGGTTACGCGATCAACCCCGCCCGTGACCTCGGACCTCGCATCGCGCACGCGATCCTGCCCATCAAGGGCAAGGGTTCGAGCGACTGGGGCTACTCGTGGGTGCCGGTCGTCGGCCCCCTCATCGGCGGTCTCCTCGCCGGTGTCCTCTCCCCGGTCCTGCTGCACCTCAGCAAGTGACCTCCCACGGGGGCGCCCTGTCGGCGCCCCCGTGCCCACCCCTTCCCTCCTCCGTTCCACCTCAACCCACCACTGACAAAGGAGTCCATCCATGGCCGACTACGTCCTCGCCATCGACCAGGGCACGACCTCGACGCGCGCGATGATCTTCAACAAGTCCGGGGGCGTCGTCGCCGTCGGTCAGAAGGAGCACGAGCAGATCTTCCCCAAGGCCGGGTGGGTCGAGCACGACCCGCTGGAGATCTGGCGCAACACGCAGGAAGTGATCGGTCTGGCCCTCAGCCGCGCCGACATCACCCGCCACGACATCGCCGCCGTCGGAATCACGAATCAGCGCGAGACCGCGGTGGTCTGGGACAAGAACACCGGAAAGCCGGTGTACAACGCGATCGTCTGGCAGGACACGCGCACCCAGTCGATCGTCGACCGTCTCGCCGACGGCGACACCGAGCGCTACAAGAGCATCGTCGGCCTGCCGCTGGCGACCTACTTCTCGGGCACCAAGATCGTGTGGATCCTCGAGAACGTCGACGGCGCACGCGAGAAGGCGGAGGCCGGCGACCTGCTGTTCGGCACCACCGACACCTGGGTGCTCTGGAACCTCACCGGCGGCATCGACGGCGGCGTCCACGCGACCGACGTCACCAACGCCAGCCGCACGCTGTTCATGGACCTCGAGACGCTCCAGTGGCGCGACGACATCCTCGCGGACTTCGGCGTCCCGAAGTCGATGCTCCCCGAGATCCGCTCCTCCTCCGAGGTCTACGGGCAGGTCGAGTCCTCCTCGCTCCTGCGCGAGACCCCCGTCGCCGGCATCCTGGGCGACCAGCAGGCCGCCACGTTCGGTCAGGCCGCCTTCGACCCGGGTGAGAGCAAGAACACCTACGGCACGGGCAACTTCCTGATCTTCCAGACGGGTGAGGAGATCGTCCACTCGGAGAACGGCCTGCTGACGACGCTGGGCTACAAGCTCGGCGACCAGCCCGCGCGCTACGCCCTCGAAGGGTCGATCGCCGTGACCGGATCGCTGATCCAGTGGCTGCGCGACCAGCTCGGCATCATCTCCTCGGCTCCCGAGGTCGAGGCGCTCGCGAGCTCGGTCGACGACAACGGCGGCGTGTACTTCGTGCCGGCGTTCTCGGGTCTGTTCGCTCCGTACTGGCGTCCGGACGCCCGCGGCGCGATCGTCGGGATGACGCGCTACGTCAACAAGGGGCACATCGCCCGCGCCGCCCTCGAGGCCACGGCCTTCCAGACGCGCGAGGTGCTCGACGCGGTCAACGCCGACTCCGGTGTCGACCTGACCGAGCTCAAGGTCGACGGCGGCATGACCGCCAACGACGCCCTGATGCAGTTCCAGGCCGACATCCTCGGTGTGCCGGTCGTCCGCCCGGTCGTCGCCGAGACGACGGCGCTGGGTGCCGCGTACGCGGCCGGTCTGGCCGTCGGCTTCTGGGACAACCTCGACGACCTCCGCGCCAACTGGCAGGAGGACAAGCGCTGGGAGCCCGACATGGACTCCGCCGAGCGCGACCGCGAGCTGCGCCTGTGGAAGAAGGCCGTCACCAAGTCCATGGACTGGGTCGACGACGACGTGCGCTGAGCGCCCCCGTCACAACGGAACCCCGTCGGCTCGCTGCCGGCGGGGTTCCGTCGTTCCCGGGAGTTCCGGCATCCGGATGCCGAGGCTCACCGACCGCGCTTGGGGAACGCCGCTCGCACGGCATCGGACTGCAGGTAGTCCGAGACGCCGATGAGGAGGATCGCGAAGAGGATCTGCTCGGTGACGACCCAGAACGGGTACAGGCCCGGGATCGCGGCCAGGACGAGGGCGACGACCGGGAAGATCCGGCTGAACAGCTGGAGGCGCCGGAACGCCCAGTACCAGCCCGCCCGCGCCCGCCAGAGGAAGTAGAAGAGGGTCGTCGTGATGCCGAGCACGACGAGGCACCGCATCCACACGGCGAACCCGACGTCGTCCCCGCCGATCGTCATGACCGCGGCGACGACGACGGTTGCCACACCCAGGAGGAATCCGGCGGCGAGGAGGAGCGTGATCGCCCGGAAGGCGCGGCGGACCCGCGGATCGTCCGACGCGGGGACACGATGGTCGGCCTGTCGTCCGCCCGCGAGGCGGTCGAGGCGTCGCAGGGCGGGTTCGAGCTGCATGGCCCCACTGTACGACGCGCGAAGCGTCAGGCCGCGGTGACCACCGGCTCGTGACGCACCGGGAAGTTCACCGAGTTGGCGATGAAACACCACTCGCGCGCCTGCCGGTGGGCTGCGACCGCGGCGGCGACCATCGACTCGTCGGCGACGACGACGCGGGGACGCAGCAGGACGTCGGTGAACGCTCCTCCGCCCTTGCCGTCCTCCACCATCGTCCCGGTCGCGTCGTCGCTGTAGGAGACCACCACCACTCCCGTGGTCACGCAGGCATGCAGGTACGACAGGAGGTGGCACTCGCTGAGGGCGCCCAGGAGCAGCTCTTCCGGGTTCCACTTCGCCGGGTCGCCGCGGAACGGCTTGTCCGCGGACGCCTCCAGCAGCGGCTTGCCGTCGACCTCGAGCGAGACCGAGCGGTCGTAGTCCCGGTATCCGCTCGTGCCGCTCCCCCGGTCGCCGGTCCACGTGGCGTGCAGGCGGTACTGGTGCTCTCCGATCATGGTGTCCATCCTGCCCCCTCCCGTGTCGTCCGGAGCCGCCGGATACGATGGACGGATGCCTCTCACAGCCCCGGATGCCGTCGAACTCGCCGTCGTCGAGCGCAACGGATTCATCGAGTCGCGCCACCACGGCGTCGCCGTGGTGCTCTCCCCCGACGGGTCGGAGCATCTCGCTCTGGGCGACCCCTCGGCCCTGTTCCTCCCCCGCTCGAGCATGAAGCCCCTGCAGGCCCTCGCGTGCCTGTCCGCGGGTGCGGAACTGAGCGGAGAACGCCTCGCGCTGTCGATGGCGAGCCACTGCGGCACGGACCGCCATGTCGAGGTGGCCCGCGGCATCCTGCAGTCGGCCGGCCTCACCGAGGACGACCTGGGCTGCCCCGCGGCCTGGCCGAGCGACCCGCAGACCCGCGACGAACTGGTGCGCGACCACGGGGTGCCGTCGCCGCTGCGCATGAACTGCTCCGGCAAGCACGCGGCCATGCTGCTGACGTGCGTCACCAACGGCTGGTCCACGGCGGACTACCTCGACCCGCAGCACCCGCTGCAGGTCCACATCCGCGAGGTCATCGAGCGTCTGGTCGGCGAGCGCCTGACCACGACCGCGATCGACGGGTGCGGCGCACCCGTCTACGCCATGACCCTCACCGGACTCGCCCGTGCCATCCAGCGCATCGCAACCTCCTCGGAGCGGTCACCGTTTGCGCTGCACCGCAGCGCCGGCGCCCTGGTGCGCGCGGTCCGGGAGAACCCCTGGACGATCGACGGGCCGGGCCGGGCCGACACCGTGGCGATTGAGCGACTCGGCGTCTTCGCCAAGATGGGCGCCGAGGGCGTGCAGGTCATGACGGCGCAGGACGGCACCACCGTCGCGCTGAAGATGCTCGACGGGTCGAACCGGGCGGGGCACGCCGTGGCCCTGCGGCTTCTCGAGCGCGCGGGCGCACTGGAAGCCTCCGCGGTCGCCGACACGCTCGCGGCGCTGCCGCTCGGCGTCCTCGGCGGGGGTCAGCCGGTCGGAGCGATCCGCGCCGCAGTCTGACGCGGAACCGCGCTGACGGACGGCGACCTGGTCGCACGCGCGGCCGCGCCGGGCGCCCCCCGAGGAGGCGACCGGCGCGACGTGGATCAGATGCCGCCGTCGACCGACCGCGGGTAGGCGATCGGCTCCTCGGGCACGAGCACCTCGGTCTCGCGGTTCAGGCTCTCCCCTCGGAAGAACGGCTTCGACCGCGGGAAGGCGTACCAGAGCACCATCAGCACGACGCCGATCGCGAGCGAGCCGATTCCCAGCACGAACGTCCCGCCGATCCCGAACAGTACCGTGTTGCCGTACTCGGGGTCCCACATGTCGATCGCGGACTGCACGAACGCGTACGTGAGCATGAGCGCGCCCAGCAGGGGCAGGATGCCGCGGTAGAAAAGGTTCTTGGCCGAGGTGAACAGGTCGCGGCGGAAGTACCAGACGCAGGCATAGCCGGTGATCGCGTAGTAGAACGCGATCGCCAGCCCGAGCGACAGGATCGAGTCCTGCAGGATGTTGTCGCTGATGAGGGTCATGCCGACGTAGTAGACGCTCGCGACGATCCCCATGACGAGCGTCGAGAACGACGGCGTCTGGAAGCGCGGGTGCACCGTGCTGAATCGCTTCGGAAGCGCCTTGTAGGCCGCCATCGCCAGCGTGCCGCGAGCGGTCGGGAGGATCGTGGTCTGCGTCGACGACACGGCCGAGATCAGCACGGCCACGATGAGGATCCATCCGAAGGGGCCGAAGAGACCGTCCTTGAGCGCGAGGAACACGTCGTCGGCGTTGTCGACGTTGGCCAGTCCCGTCCCGTCCTCACCCACGCCCGCGTACATCATCGCCGCGACCGTGACCGCGACGTAGGTGCCGAGCAGGATGACGGTGGTCAGCAGGGCCGCGCGTCCCGGGATGCGCTTGGGGTCCTTGGTCTCCTCGTTGAGGGCGAGACACGTGTCCCACCCCCAGTAGATGAACAGCGCCAGCAGCACGGCCTCGGTGAACCCGCTCCAGTCGGTGAAGCCGAGCGGATTGAACCAGGCCAGGTCGAACGGCGTCGGGTTCGGGGCCGTTCCGTCGAAGAACTTCCACAGCGCGACGATGACGAACAGCGCCAGCACGAGGTACTGCACGCCCAAAAGGATGTTCTGGATGCGCTCGCCGATCTCCACGCCGCGGTAGCTCACCCAGGTCATGGCGGCGATGAATGCGACACCGGTCGCGGTCACCAGCGGGACGTTCTCGGCGAGCGAGCCGTCGCCGATGAGGGTCCAGAGGTAGATGCCGGCGATCTGCGCGAGGTTCGCCAGCACGACCATGCCGGCCACGGCGACGCCCCATCCGCCCATCCAGCCGACCCACGGACCGAATGCCTTGGTCCCCCACGTGAAGGTCGTGCCGCAGTCGGGGACGTCGTTGTTCAGCTCGCGATACGCGAAGGCGATGAACAGCATCGGGATGAAGGCGATGATGAAGGCGATGGGGGCCGAGGCTCCCACAGCGAGGACGACGAAGCCCAGGGTGGCGACGAGCGAGTACACCGGCGCGGTGGAGGCGAGACCGATGACGGTCGATCCCCAGAGGCCGAGAGTACCCGCGGCGAGGCCCTTGCCGGCCGTCCGTTCGGGTGCGGTGGTCATCTGCTGAACGTAGGAGTCAGCAGGCCCCCGGGTCAAGCACCGCGCTCAGGCGGCGCGTCGGGCCACGTCGAGCACGACGATGGTGATGTTGTCGCGGCCGCCGTTCTCGAGCGCCGCCGCCATCATGGCCTCGACCGCGTCGGCGGGGTCGGGGTTGGCCTCGAGGAAGTGACGGATGCCGAAGTCGGTGAGTTCCTTCGTCAGACCGTCCGAGCAGATGACGAAGCGGTCGCCGTCGAGCACCTCGAGTCGGAGGTAGTCGGGTTTCACGCTGTCGCTCGGGCCGACGGCACGCGTGATCACGTTGCCGTACGGGTGGTTCTCGGCTTCCTCGGGGCTCAGACGGCCCGCGGCGATGAGCTCCTGCACGACGGAGTGGTCGGTGGTGATCTGCACGATGTCGTCGTCGCGCAGCAGGTAGACGCGCGAGTCTCCGATGTTCAATGTCACCCAGTGGGGCTCGTCTCCCCCGGCCTCGAGGTAGAGGCCCGTGAGGGTCGTCCCCGTTCCCTCGTCGGTGGTCTCGGGGTGGGCGACGATGTCCTTCACGGCGCGGGAAAGCGCCTTCTCGATGTTCTTCGGCGACACGATGCCGCTCTCGACGACGGCGCGGAGGCGGTCGACGGTGCTGGCGCTGGCGATCTCACCGCCGAGGTGGCCGCCCATGCCGTCGGCGACGACGAACAGGGGGAACTCGGCGAGCAGCGCATCCTGATTCACCTCACGGCGCTTGCCGGTGTCGGTGGTCGCCGCCCAGGAGAGATCGAGTGCGCCGCCCGTCAGGGGAACGGTGCGCGTGTGCGTGGTCACCTCGGGCACGAAAAGATCCTCCGGTTGGCCGACATCTCCGCCGGCGGAACCGCGCGGCCCTGTCATCCTAGTCGACCGCCGGACGGTGCCCACGGATGCCACGGGCGCGGCGTTCCCGGGGGAAACGATGACGAGCTCCCCGCGACGGACGCGGGGAGCTCGTCATCGTGTGCGTGTCAGACCTGCGGGCCCGCCGGGGGCGGGGGCGTCGGACCGGCCGGGGGTGCCGGCGGGGGCGGCGTCGTGCCCGCAGCGGGCGGCGCCTGCGGCGGCGCGTAGGGCTGGGCCGGCGGCGCGTAGCCCGCGGGAGCGCCGGGGCCGGCGGCAGGAGCTGCCGGCACCGGCTGACCGGGCTGCACGGGGACACCGTTCCACACCGTCTTGTCCGCGAGGAACGAGTTCGCCCACGGCGAGGGCTGGATGTTCGGGTTCCACGGGTTGCTGCCGAACGCCAGGATGCCGAGCCAGATCCACTGTCCGAGCGGGCCGAGGATGAACAGCAGGAGGATCGGCCACTCGCGACCGAACTTGGCGTTGACCCGGTAGGCGACCATGATCAGCGCGACGAACAGAGCCAGACCGGACAGGTACTGGAGGATCGGGATGACCGAGGCGACCACGAGGGCGAGGATCACCCACGGCGAGAGGTCGCCGAGCTTGGCCAGCACCAGGTAGTTGTAGACCGGCACCCAGGCGCGCCACTTGCCCTGCACGCCCGCCTTCTCGAAGACCTTCGACAGCAGGAACGCGCTGATGAGGTAGCCGACGATGGCGAACAGGAAACCGAACAGGGCAAGGATCAGGAAGGCGGCGGCCGACGCGGCATCGCTGGCGCCGTAATCGTTGTAAGCCAGATGGATCATGGTGACGAAGTTCCTCTCGGGCCGGATGCGAGCTGGCGCTCGTATCAGCGACGGGTGTCTCCCGCGTACGTCATGCTAGCGAAGCTGAGTGTTGGCTGACAGTACCTTGACCCGTGGATCTCAGACCAGCAGCTCGACCTCGCCGACCCCGCGATCGCGCATCACGATCCCCTGCGACCGGGCCCACCCGACGAGGGCTCCGCGCGAGCCGATCTGCGCGTGCGTGCTCGCGAGGGCGCGGGCGAGATGCCCCTTGGCCTTCTTGTTGAAGTGGTTGAGCGCGCGCACGGTTCCGTCGGACGACTCCGACACCACCCGGACGTAGACGCCGTCCACGTCCGCGGGGACCGGCCCCAACGCGGCGTACGCCTCGGACCTCAGGTCGACGACGAAATCCGGTCGGGCCCGCCCCATCGCCGTCGTGACGGCATCCGCCCAGATCCGTCGCGGGGACGGCAGGCCGGGCAACGACGTCGAGGCCGCGAGCCGGTAGACCGGGATGCCGTCGAGCGCGCCCACCGGGCCGAACGGCGCCGAATGGATCAGGACATGGGAGCCCAGCCACGCGCGGGCGGACGCGTCGAGGGTCCCGGCATCGAGAGCGTCGAAGAGCACCCCGGTGTAGCGGTCCACCGCGGGGAGGGTTGCGGCGGAACGCAAGGCCGCGTTGTCGGCGATCTCGTGCAGACGGCGCGCGCTGAGCTTCAGGACGCGGGCGGATGCGTCCTCGTCGGCGCTCAGGGCGATCAACCCGTCGACGACCTGCTCCCGGAGCGGGCGGAGCGAGGGCAGCGCGAGCGCGCCCAGATCGATCGGCGGGCCGTCGCCGCCGGGACGTTTGGTCTCGGAAGGGGGCAGGAGAACGAACATGCGACCTCGGAGGAACGAACGACGCGCGCCGCCCGGCGAACCGGACGACGCGCGTCGAGGAGAAGAGTGTCAGACCAACGAAGCGTGACCGGCGACGATCGTCAGCTCATCGCCCGCCATCGACAGGAACCCGTCCTCCGCGTTCGCGAGGACCTTGGTACCGTCGACGCCCGTGATGCGGACCTCGCCCTGGGCGAGGATCGCGAGCACGGGTTCGTGACCCTGCATGAAGCCGATCTCGCCTTCGACCGTCTTGGCGACGACCAGCGACGCCTCCCCGGCCCAGACCTCGGCGTCGGCCGAGACGAGGTTCACGCGCAGCGGCATGTCAGCCGTTCTCCTTCTGGATCTGCGCCCACTTGGCCTCGACGTCGGAGATGCCGCCGACGTTGAAGAACGCCTGCTCCGCGACGTGGTCGAAGTCGCCCTTGACGATCGCGTCGAAGGACTCGATGGTCTCCTTGATCGGGACCGTGGAGCCCTCGACACCGGTGAACTTCTTGGCCATGTAGGTGTTCTGCGAGAGGAACTGCTGGATGCGACGTGCACGCGACACGACGATCTTGTCTTCCTCGGAGAGCTCGTCGACACCGAGGATCGCGATGATCTCCTGCAGTTCCTTGTTCTTCTGGAGGATCTGCTTGACCGACGTGGCCACACGGTAGTGGTCGGCGCCGATGTAACGCGGGTCGAGGATGCGGCTCGTCGAGGTCAGCGGGTCGATGGCCGGGTACAGGCCCTTCGACGCGATCTCACGGGAGAGCTCGGTCGTGGCGTCCAGGTGCGCGAACGTGGTCGCGGGAGCCGGGTCGGTGTAGTCGTCGGCGGGGACGTAGATCGCCTGCAGCGAGGTGATCGAGTGACCGCGCGTCGAGGTGATGCGCTCCTGGAGCACACCCATCTCGTCGGCCAGGTTCGGCTGGTAACCCACGGCCGAGGGCATGCGGCCCAGCAGCGTGGAGACCTCGGAGCCGGCCTGCGTGAAGCGGAAGATGTTGTCGATGAAGAGCAGCACGTCCTGCTTCTGGACGTCGCGGAAGTACTCCGCCATCGTCAGGGCCGACAGCGCCACGCGCAGACGCGTCCCCGGCGGCTCGTCCATCTGGCCGAACACGAGGGCGGTCTTGTCGAAGACACCGGCCTCTTCCATCTCGCCGATGAGGTCGTTGCCCTCACGGGTGCGCTCGCCGACTCCGGCGAACACCGACACACCGCCGTGGTCCTGCGCCACGCGCTGGATCATCTCCTGGATGAGGACGGTCTTGCCGACGCCCGCACCACCGAAGAGGCCGATCTTTCCACCCTGCACGTAGGGGGTCAGGAGGTCGATCGACTTGATGCCGGTCTCGAACATCTCGGTCTTGGACTCGAGCTGGTCGAAGCTCGGCGCCTTGCGGTGGATGCCCCAGCGCTCGGTGACCTCGATCGTCTCGCCGGGAGCCGCGTTGAGCACCTCTCCGGTGACGTCGAAGACCTTGCCCTTGGTGACGTCGCCGACCGGCACCGAGATGGGGCCGCCGGTGTCGCGCACCTCCTGGCCGCGGACCATGCCGTCGGTCGGCTTCAGGGAGATGGCGCGGACGAGGTCGTCACCGAGGTGCTGAGCGACCTCGAGGGTGATCTCGGTCGAGTCGTCCCCGATGGTGATGGTGGTCTTGAGCGCGTTGTAGATCTCGGGGATCGCGTCGTGCGGGAACTCGATGTCGACGACGGGCCCGGTGACACGCGCGACGCGGCCGACGACGGCTGCGTCGGTCTTCTCGGCGGTGAGGCTCATGGCTTCTTCTCTCCTTGGGAACTTACTTGCCGGATGACAGAGCATCGGCGCCGCCGACGATCTCGGCGATCTGCTGCGTGATCTCCGCCTGACGCGCGTTGTTGCGCAGGCGGGTGTAGTCGGTGATGAGCTTGTCGGCGTTGTCGCTGGCCGACTTCATCGCCTTCTGCGTTGCGGCGTGCTTGGCCGCGGAGGACTGCAGGAGGGCGTTGAAGATGCGGCTCTGGATGTACACCGGCAGCAGCGCATCGAGCACGGTCTCGGCGTCGGGCTCGAACTCGTAGAGGGGGTAGACCTCCGCCTGGGCGGGGGCCTCGTCCGCCTCGAGAACCTCGAGCGGCAACAGACGAACAGACTCGGGAGACTGCGTCATCATGCTGACGAAGCGGTTGTAAACGAGGTGGATCTCGTCGACGCCGTCGTTCTCTCCCCCGGCGCGGTAGGCCTGGAGCACGGCATCCGAGATCGCCTCCGCGGTCGAGAACTGCGGTGTGTCGGTGTCGCCGACCCACTGCGCTGCACTCGGCATGCGGCGGAACTGGAAGTAGCCGACGGCCTTGCGCCCGACGAGGTAGAACACGACCTCTTTGCCCTGCGTCCGCAGGAGCTCGGCCAGCTCGAGACCCTCGCGGAGGATCTGCGAGTTGAACGCGCCGGCGAGGCCGCGGTCGGAGGTGAAGATCACCACGGCGGAGCGACGGATGTTCTCGCGCTCCGTCGTCAGCGGGTGGTCGATCGAGGAGTGCGTGGCCACCGCGGAGACGGCGCTCGTCACGGCTCGCGCGAAGGGCGACGCCGCGCGCACACGCGCCATCGCCTTCTGGATGCGCGAAGCCGCGATGAGCTCCATCGCCTTCGTGATCTTCTTGGTCGTCTGAGCAGAACTGATCTTCTGCTTGTAGACCCGCAGTTGTGCGCCCATGATTCCGTTCTCGTGTCGTCGCTGTTAGCGACGGCCCTTGACGATTCGCTCCTGGTTGACGTCCTCGGCCTCGGCGGCGTCGACCTGCTCGGCACCCACGACGCCCTGGTCGTCACCCGGCTGGAACTCGAGGAGGAACTCGTCGATCTTCTTCTCGAGCTCGGCGACGGTGTCGTCACCCAGCGCGTTGGTCTCGCGCAGCGTGTCGAGGACGGTCGAGTTGCGCCGCAGGTAGTCCAGCAGCTCGCGCTCGAAGCGGAGCACGTCGGACACCTCGACGGTGTCGAGCTTGCCGTTGGTACCGGCCCAGATCGAGACGACCTGCTCCTCGACCGGGTACGGCGAGTACTGCGGCTGCTTCAGCAGCTCGGTCAGACGCGCACCACGGGCCAGCTGACGGCGCGACGCGGCGTCGAGGTCGCTCGCGAACATCGCGAACGCCTCGAGCGAGCGGTACTGCGCCAGCTCGAGCTTCAGCGTTCCCGAGACCTTCTTGATCGACTTGACCTGGGCGTCGCCGCCGACGCGCGAGACCGAGATACCCACGTCGACCGCGGGACGCTGGTTGGCGTTGAACAGGTCGGACTGGAGGAAGATCTGGCCGTCGGTGATCGAGATCACGTTGGTCGGGATGTACGCCGAGACGTCGTTGGCCTTGGTCTCGATGATGGGCAGACCCGTCATCGAACCGGCGCCGAGCTCGTCGGACAGCTTCGCGCAACGCTCGAGCAGACGCGAGTGGAGGTAGAAGACGTCACCGGGGTACGCCTCGCGGCCCGGCGGGCGACGCAGGAGCAGTGAAACGGCGCGGTAAGCCTCGGCCTGCTTCGACAGGTCGTCGAAGATGATCAGGACGTGCTTGCCGCCGTACATCCAGTGCTGGCCGATGGCCGAACCCGTATAGGGCGCGAGGTACTTGAAGCCGGCGGGGTCGGACGCGGGGGCCGCGACGATGGTGGTGTACTCCATCGCGCCGGCCTCTTCGAGGGCGCCCTTGACCGAAGCGATCGTGGAGCCCTTCTGGCCGATGGCGACGTAGATGCAGCGGACCTGCTTGTTGACGTCGCCCGACTCCCAGTTGGCCTTCTGGTTGATGATCGTGTCGATCGCGATGGCCGTCTTACCGGTCTGGCGGTCGCCGATGATGAGCTGGCGCTGGCCGCGACCGACGGGGATCATCGCGTCGATGGCCTTGATGCCGGTCTGGAGCGGCTCGTGCACGCTCTTGCGCTGCATCACACCCGGCGCCTGGAGCTCGAGGGCACGACGCCCCTCCGTCGCGATCTCGCCGAGACCGTCGATCGGGTTGCCCAGCGGGTCGACGACGCGACCTAGGTAGCCGTCGCCCACGCCGACCGAGAGGACCTCGCCGGTACGGGTGACGCTCTGGCCCTCTTCGATGCCGGAGAACTCGCCGAGGACGACGACGCCGACCTCGTGCTCGTCGAGGTTCTGGGCCAGGCCCAGGGTGCCGTCCGCGAAGCGGATGAGTTCGTTCGCCATGACGCCGGGCAGTCCCTCGACGTGGGCGATGCCGTCAGCCGCATCGACGACGGTGCCGACCTCGGTCGCACCCGCGCCCGTCGGCTCGTAGGCGTTGACGAAGTCCTTCAGCGCGTCACGGATGACGTCGGGGCTGATAGAGAGTTCTGCCATTGTCTTCCTTCGTTCGTGGGGCGCGAGCCCCCAGATCTCCACCCGCTCGGGCGGGAAAGTCTTAGCCGGCGATGCGCTGGCGAAGGTCGGCGAGACGTGCGGACACGCTCGCGTCGATGACGTCGTCGGCGACCTGCACGCGCAGTCCACCGACCACCGTCGGGTCGATCACGGTGTTGAGGCTGACCGCCGACCCGTAACGCGCGCAGAGCGCGTTCTGGAGTCGCGTCTGCTGCGCGTCGTTCAACGGCGCCGCCGCGTAGACGGTGGCCACGATGCTCGAGCGCTGATCGGCGACGATCGACTCCGCCCGGCGCAGGAGCGACCGGACGCGACGACCGCGCGCGTTCTGCACGAGCGAGGACACGATGAGCGCGGTCGGGGCGCTGGCACGGCCGTCGAGCAGCGTCGAGACGAGCGACGCCTTGCCGGACGCGTCGCCCAGGCGACCGCCCAGGGCGAGCTCGAGTTCGCCGTTGGAGGCGACGGTGCGGGAGAACTGGAACAGCTCTCCTTCGATGTCCACCGACGCGTCGGCGACGGTGGCAGCACGCACGGCCAACTCCTCCAGCCCGTCCACGAACTCCGCCGCGGTCGACCACCGCTGCTCCGCCGCACGGCGCAGAAGCGAAACGGTCGTCTCACGGTACGCGGAGCCGAAGACGGCCGTCACCAGAGCACTGCGAGCGGCAGCCGGTGCCGACGAATCGGAGAGCGCGCCGCTCAGCTGCGCCGACCCGTTCACGGCGCCGACGGCCGCGAACAGCTCGCGGGCGACGTCGAGGTCGACACCGGAGGCGTTCGTGAGCGCCTCCGCCGTCGCGGTCCGCGCCTGAGTGGTCGCGCTGCCCATTACTGGGCCGCCTTCTCGGATGCCTCGAGCTCGGCGAGGAATCGATCGACCACGGCCTGCGCGCGGGCATCGTCGGAGAGGGTCTCACCGATGACGTTGCCGGCCAGGTCGACCGCGAGCGTGCCGACCTCGGCGCGGAGCGACACCAGCGTCGACTGACGCTCGGCCTCGATCTGCGCGTGCGCCGCGGCTGTCAGGCGTGCAGCCTCGGAGGAAGCGGCTTCCTTCGCCTCGGCGACGATCTTCTTGCCGTCCTCGCGGGCGGCCTCGCGGATCTCGCCGGCTTCCTTGCGGGCCTCGGCGAGCTGAGCGGTGTACTGCTCCAGCGCGGCCTCGGCCTGACGCTGCGCCTCATCCGCCTTGGCGATGTTGCCCTCGATGGCGGCACCACGCTCGTCGAGGAGCTTCGCCATGCGGGGCAGGACGACCCTCCAGAACACGAAGAGGATGATGACGAAGCACACCAACGACCAGACGATGTCGTAGACAGCCGGAATCAGCGGGCTGTGCGCCTCTTCGCCGGCGGGTTCGGCGGCGAGGGTGACAAGAGCACTCAGCATCTCGTCTCCTTTACGTAGATCGTGCGCCGGATCAGAAGCCGAAGATGAAGCCGGTCGCGATACCGATGAACGCGAGCGCCTCGGTGAAGGCGATACCGATGAACATCAGGACCTGCAGGCGACCGGCCAGCTCGGGCTGACGGGCCACACCCTCGATCGTCTTGCCGACGACGATGCCCACGCCGATGGCCGGGCCGATGGCGGCGAGGCCGTAGCCGACGGTGGCGATGGAACCGGTGACCTGGGCGAGAACCGTAGTTGCGTCCACGGGTTTTTCCTTTCGGTTGGGTGGCTCGGCGTGCGCCGGGCCGCTCAGTGCTCTTCCGCGACCGCGAGCTGGATGTAGACCGCGGTGAGAATTGCGAAAACGTAGGCCTGGAGGAAAGCCACCAGGATCTCGAAAAGGGTGAAGGCGAAGCCGAACGCCAGGGTTCCTGCGCCGAGCGCCGTCCACCAGCCGCCGAGGCCGAAGACGAAGAACTGGGTGGCGGCGAAGAAGAGGACCAGCATCAGGTGGCCGACGATCATGTTCATCAGCAGACGGAGTGTCAGCGTGATCGGTCGGATGATGAAGGTCGAGAGGAACTCGAGCGGGATGATGATGATGTACAGCGGCCACGGCACGCCCGAGGGCATGAGCGCGTTGCGGAAGAACTTGCCGGGGCTCTTCTTCACACCCGCGTAGATGAAGGTGACGTACGCCACGATCGCGAGCAGGAGCGGAACGGCGATGACGCTGGTACCGGCGATGTTCAGGCCGGGGATGATGCCCGTGATGTTCATGAACAGCACCATGAAGAAGATGGTGGTGAGGATCGGCAGGAAGCGGCGACCGTCCTTGCGACCGAGTAGGTCTTCCGCGATGTTGACGCGGACGAAGTCCAGCCCCATCTCCACGACGCTCTGGAAGCGCCCGGGGACGAGCTTCATGCGACGGGTGCCGACCACGAAGAGGATGACCAGCACGGCGGTGGCCAGCATCTGCACCAGGTTGATGCGGGTGATCGCGAAGATCGTGCCCTCGAACAGGACCGCGTCAGGGAAGAACTCGTTGATGGAGGGCGGATGGAACTCCGCACCCGCAGACGCGAAGTTCGTGATCAGGGTCGCAGCTTGAGTGGACAGCGCTGGCTCCAGCTTCGGGGCATCGGTGTGAACCGTTGCGACGATGGTCGGTGATGGCACCCGAAGTGCGAGTCTGGGGAGAGTCCCCGTCGCGGGTGGGTACTTACCCCACCCTATCAAACTCCCGGCTGATCCATGAGTCTCGGCCGATCGTTCGTCTCGCCGACGGACTAACGTGCCCGCGGTACGAGAACCCCGGGTTATAGAGGGTCAGGCGCGACGGTCGCCCTCATCGGGATCGGTCGGCAGGTCCACGTCGCTGGCGCTGGGCACGCGCATCCGCAGGAGCACGACGACGTCGACCGCGAGGGAGGCGATGACGCTGACGACCAGGGCCACGAAGAACACCTTCGGATCGACCCAGTCCTGGCCGCGCAGGATCACGATAGCGACGATGAACAGCACGAGCTTGAGCAGCCACCCGCCGAGCACGATGCCGAAGAAGATCGGGACGTAGAGCGGATCGCCGAACCAGCGGTTGGCGATGAGGATGCTCGCGGCCGTCACCGCGAGGAAGACGGCGCTCACGCCGACGCCGGACACCGCGCTCCCCACTCCTCCGGGGCCGGCCACGGCGAAACCGATCACGGCGCCGGCCACGAGGAGGACCGCGGTGACGATCCCGCCCCAGACCAACGCCGTTCTGAGGAACGGCGTGCTCGAGAGGGGACGGCGGGCGGCGGGGGAAGCGGTGGTCATGAGGAGGTCTCCGGGGATGCGGGCTGCGCACGACGGGCACGCCGACGCGAGGGACGGTAAGAGGGAAGCAGGGTCAGCACGACGCACGCCGCGACGCCCACGGCACCGAAGCCGATGCCGATCCAGTAGTCGCCGGGCCAGCTCTGCTGCGTGCCGATGTACATCAGGAGGAACGACAGGCTGACCACGGCCGTCCAGGCGTAGAAGATGAGCACCGCGTCGCGGTCGCTGTGCCCCATGTCGAGCATGCGGTGGTGCAGGTGCTTCCGGTCGGGCGAGAACGGCGAGCGTCCGGCCCACTGGCGCCGGATGACGGCGAGCCCGAAGTCCAGCAACGGCAGCAGCACGATGACGACGGGCAGGAGGATCGGGATGAAGGCACCGAGCAGCTGGGAGCGGCCGAGCTGCTCCGGGTCGAGGACGGCCGGGTCGAGCTGCCCCGTGATGGCCACGGCCGAACTGGCCATCAGCAGGCCGAGCATGAGTGCTCCGGAATCCCCCATGAACAGCTTGGCCGGCGTCCAGTTCATCGGCAGGAATCCGAGACACGCTCCGATGAGGACGGCGGCGATGAAGGATGCCAGGTTGAAGTACGTGCTCGCGCCGGTATCGCGCACGAGCAGGTAGGAGTAGGCGAAGAACACCCCGTTGGCGATGAGGCAGACGCCCGCGACCAGACCGTTCAAGCCGTCGATGAAGTTGACGGCGTTCATGACGACGACCAGCGCGAAGACGGTCAGGAGGAAGCTCACCCAGCTCGACCCCACCGTGAGCGCCCCCATCGGCAGCGACAGGATCTGCAGTTGCCCGAACCACGCGATGATGCCCGCGGCGATGAACTGCGCACCGAGCTTGATCATCCAGTCGAGATCCCACAGATCGTCGACGACCCCGACCAGGACGATGAGCAGGACCGCGCCCAGCAGCGACAGCACCGGCACGGGATCGGTCCAGAAGATCGCGAAGTAGGGGTTCCGGCTCGACAGCGCGAAGGCCGCGACGACGCCCAGGAACATCGCCACCCCGCCGAGGCGCGGAGTGGGGGTCTTGTGCACGTCGCGATCCCTGATACCGGGGTACAACCGGAAGCGCAGGGCGAACTTCCACACCACCCACGACAGGGCCAGAGTCACCGCCGCCGTGAACAGGATGGTGAGGAGGTACTGGGTCACGGACCCGGCGCCTCGGCATCCGCGGCGGTGTCCGGCGCCGACGAGGCGGCACCGTCGGCGGGGCCCGTCTCGGGATCCGGCTCGAGCAGGTCGCCCAGCACCTCGCGCAGACGCGCGCGGGAGATCGTGCCTTCGCGGAGCACGCGGATCAGCGGCTCGCTCCCGCCGACGAGGGACGTGGCATCCACGATCGTCGAGGCGAGGCCCCACTCGCTGGGTCCGGCGTCGAGGTAGACGGCGACGCTGTCGCCGAGCATGTCGCGCGCCTCGTCGATGCTGACCGCAGCGGGCATTCCGGTGCGATTGGCGCTGGAGACCGCTAGCGGCCCGGTCTCTTCGAGCAGCTCGAGCGTGAGGTTCTGCGCGGGCATGCGGACCGCGACGGTGCCGTGCGTGTCACCGAGGTCCCAGGACAGGGACGGCTGCGCGGGCAGGACGATGGTCAACCCGCCGGGCCAGAACGCGTGGACGAGGTCGTCGACGGCGGTGGGCACCTCGGCGACCAGAGCACGGAGGGTACCGACGCCGGGGACGAGGACCGGCGGCGGCTGCTGCCGTCCGCGTCCCTTCGCCTCGAGCAGGCCCGCGACGGCGCGCGCGTTGAACGCGTCCGCGGCGATGCCGTAGACGGTGTCGGTGGGGAGCACGACGAGTTCGCCTCGGCCGATCGCCTGACGCGCATGGCGCATCCCGGACAGCAGCTGCGACTCGTCACGGCAGTCGTAGACGGGTGACATGTCGGGCGACAGTCTACCGAGACGCGGACCGCTGCGCGGTCAGGGGCGGACGGCGGTCGTGGCGCGGTCGCGCGTCGTCAGGTCGGGGTGGGTCGCCGCGGACCGCCACCCGTCCGCCGTGAGGATCTCGCGGATCGCGGCGCCCTGCCACTCGCCGTGCTCGATCACGATGGTGCCGCCGGGATGCGCGAGGCGCAGACCGACGCGGCTCAGCACGCGCACGGCATCCAGCCCGTCCGGTCCGCCGTACAGGGCCGCCGGCGGGTCGAACAGCCGCACCTCGGGGTCGCGCGGGATCGCGTCGTCCGGGACGTAGGGAGGGTTGGATGCCACGACCGAGACCGTTCCGTCGAGCTCGGGGAACGCATCGGCGAGGTCGATGAACGCGAGCGTGAGGTTCGTCGCGCCGATGCGGGCGACGTTCTCCTTCGTCCAGATGAACGCGTCGACGGAGTTCTCGGCGGCGAACACCCGCGCGTGGGGGACCTCGGTCGCCAGGGCGAGGGCGATGGCTCCGCTGCCGGTGCCGAGGTCCACGGCGATCGGCGATCCGGGTGCCGCCGCGCGCAGGGCGTCGATCGCGAGCTGCGCGACCATCTCGGTCTCGGGGCGCGGGACGAAGACCCCCGGTCCGACGGCGAGTTCCAGGGACCGGAAGGGGGCGAGCCCCGTGAGGTGCTGCAGCGGCTCGCGCGCGCAGCGCCGGTCCACGAGCGGGGCGAGGGCCGCCGCGGCATCGGCGGACAGACGATCGCCGCGGACGGCGGCGGCCTGCACTCCCCCGCGCGACGTGGACAGGACGTGGGCGACGAGGAGTTCGGCATCCACCTGGGGGTCGGGGATGCCCGCGGCGGCGAAGCGCGCGGCGGTGGCACGGACGACGTCGGCGACGGGGGACGGGGCGAAGGGTACGGGCTCGGGCATGACGGCTCCCGAGCCTAGTCGCGCAGCGTCACACACGGCCGCGGTGTCCGGCCGCTCACCTAGGATTGTCGCGATCCGACCGACGGCGAAAGGCGAGCCATGCCCGGCATCCACTCCGACATCACCTCCGCGTTCGGCGACACCCCGCTGGTGCGCCTCAACCGCGTCGCGGAAGGCGCCGGGGGCCAGATCCTGGCCAAGCTCGAGTTCTACAACCCCGCCTCGAGCGTCAAGGACCGCCTGGGCATCGCGATCGTCGACGCCGCCGAAGCCTCCGGCGAGCTCAAGCCCGGCGGCACCCTCGTGGAGTCCACCAGCGGCAACACCGGTATCGCGCTGGCCATGGTCGGCGCGGCGCGCGGATACAAGGTCATCCTGACGATGCCCGCGTCGATGTCGAAGGAGCGTCGCGTGCTGCTCCGGGCGTTCGGCGCCGAGCTCGTGCTCACCGACCCCACCAAGGGCATGTCGTTCGCGGTGGAGGAGGCCAAGCGCATCGTCGCCGAAACGCCCGGCGCCGTCTGGGCCCGCCAGTTCGAGAACGAGGCGAACCCCGCGATCCACCGCAAGACCACCGCCGAGGAGATCCTGCGCGACACCGACGGCAAGGTGGACTACTTCGTGGCCGGGATCGGCACGGGCGGCACCATCACCGGAGTCGGTCAGGTGCTGAAGGAGCGCGTCCCGGGTGTGAAGGTCGTCGCGGTCGAGCCCGCCGACTCCCCCATCCTCACCAAGGGCCACCCCGGCCCCCACAAGATCCAGGGCATCGGACCGAACTTCGTCCCGGCGATCCTCGATCGCAGCATCATCGACGAGGTCATCGACGTCGAGTTCGACGACGCCATCCGGCTGGCCCGCGAAACGGCGGCGAAGGACGGCATCCTGGTGGGCATGTCCTCCGGCGCCGCCATCTGGGCCGCTCTCGAGATCGCACGTCGCCCCGAGGCCGAGGGCAAGAACATCGTGGTCATCATCCCCTCGTACGGCGAGCGTTACCTCTCCACCGCCCTGTACGAAGACCTGCGCGACAACTGACGTGGGGGCCCTCTCCCGCGTTCGCGAGGATGTCGCCGCGGCGAAGTTCCGCGACCCGGCCGCCCGTGGCGGCCTCGAGATCGCTCTGCTCTACCCCGGCCTGCACGCCGTCTGGTCGTACCGCGTGTCGCACCGCCTGTGGCTGCGGGGCTTGCGGTTCCCGGCTCGGGCGATCTCGCAGGTCACGCGATGGCTCACGGGCATCGAGATCCACCCCGGCGCGACGATCGGGCGCCGTTTCTTCATCGACCACGGCATGGGCGTCGTGATCGGTGAGACGGCCGAGGTCGGCGACGACGTCATGCTGTACCACGGCGTCACTCTCGGGGGACGCCAGCGCGAGGGCGGCAAACGCCATCCGACGCTGCACGACGGTGTGGCCGTGGGGGCGGGGGCGAAGATCCTCGGCCCGATCACGATCGGGGCCCACAGCCTCGTCGGCGCCAACGCCGTGGTGACCCGGGACGCGGCCCCCGAGAGCGTGCTGGTCGGGGTCCCGGCGAAAGCGCGGGCGCGCCGGTCGAGCGACGACACCCGAGCGCTGCTCACCGCGCCCGAATACTGGATCTGATCGGGTTCAGCGCGTCGTCGACGGCAGCGTCCGGGCCCGCCGGTCGATCAGGACGACTGTCAGCACCCACGTCACGACGGCGGACACGATCCACACGACGAGCGGCGCCAGGAACCAGGCAGCGGCGGTCGTGATCCGCACGCCCGCGGAGGGCAGCACCACCACGACCAGCAGTGAGACGAACGTCGCGATGATGCCGATCCCCCCGAGGAGGAGCGGAGCGTGCTTCTGCGCCAACCGGGTGGCCAGCGGCGTCGCGAGGCTCTGGACGATCGCGAAGACGACGATCGCGACGAGGAAGCCCCACCAGTCGAGCCACGAAATCCGGAAGCCGCCGACGAACAGGTCGGCGAGCACGAGCCCCGCCGCCGCCGAGGCGAGGTAGACGAGCACGCGCAGCAACCGGGTCTTCATGCTGCGAGGTTAGCGGAGCGACGGGCCTAGGCTCGAAGAATGACGCGCCTGCACGATCTGTCCCTCGTCGCACAGGTCGCGGCGCTCCGGGACGGCAGGATCGGGCCTGTCGAACTGACCTCCCACTACATCGACCGCATCGCTCACGCGTCCGATCTGGGCGCCTTCGCCGAAGTCAGCGCGGAGTCCGCGCTGGCGCGCGCCACCGCGCTCGACGGGGGCGGACACCGTGGCCCGCTCTGGGGCGTGCCCTCGGCGGAGAAGGACCTCGTCGCGCGGGCGGGTGTCCCCACGCGGTACGGATCGCGCGCCCGCGCCGACCACGTGCCGGCGGTCTCGGACGCCCTCGCGGAGGCGATGGATGCCGCGGGCGCGGTGAGCCTCGGCAAGACCAGCACCTCGGAGTTCGGTCTGACCGGCTTCACGGAACCGCTCATCCACGCCCCCGCGCGGGACCCCTGGCGCCCCGAGGCCGGTGCGGGCGGCTCGAGCGGGGGTGCCGCCGTGGCCGTGGCCGCGGGACTCCTCCCAGCCGCGGTCGGATCGGACGGCGGCGGCTCCATCCGCATCCCCTCGGCGACCGTCGGCGTCGTGGGGCTCAAGCCGTCACGCGGACGGCTGCCCATCGGGTCGGGGTTCGACTCCCCCGACGGGCTGTCCGTCACCGGTCCCATCGCCCGCACCGTCGAGGACGCAGGCCTGCTTCTGGACGCGCTCGTGGGGCTCGCGCCGTTCCCCTACGCGACGGCGGCCCCGGGGCACGGCCCCTTCGTCCGTGCCGCACGCACCGGATCCGGGACGTATCGGATCGGCGCGACGACCGTCTCCCCCTGGGACGACGACGAGGACATCGTCCTCGACCCCGCCGCCCGTACGGCGTTCGAGACGGCGGCCGTCTGGTTGAGCGACGCCGGACACCCCGTCACGGATGCCGATTGGCATCCGGTCGGCTATCCCGCCCTGTTCCGCGTGCTGTGGCGCGCGAGCGCTGCGCGCATCCCGCTGAGCGCCGACGACATGGACCTCGTCGAGCCGCTCACCGCCTGGCTCGTGAGGGAGGGCCGGGCGCTCTCGGCGCCGGAGCTGCTCGGAGGACTGACCGAGGCGCGCGCGTTCGAACGGCGGACGATCACCGACTTCGCGGCCTTCGACGCCGTCCTGACCCCCGCCCTGGCCCAGCCTCCGCAGCCCGTCGGCGGGTACGCCGGCCACGATCCCGAGCGCACCTTCGCGATGCAGGTGGAGTACGCACCGTACTCGAGCTTCGTCAACGTGGCGGGGCTGCCCGCCCTCACGCTCCCGGTGACCGTCGACGCGACGGGGCACCCGGTCTCGGTGCAGCTGATCGGACGCCCCGGCGGGGAGGCGACGCTGCTGGCTCTCGGCGCCGAGCTGGAGCGGCGACGAGGCCCGCTCCCCCACCCGCCCGCGTGGGACGCCTGAGCCTGCATCCGGCGCGGACTCAACGAAGGAGAATCGGGAACCGGTCCGCGAGAGACAGCGGTTTCTGCCCCGCCGGGGACAGCTTTCCTTCGTTGTGTACGCGACACGCACGAAGGGGGCGCCGCCGACCTGAGCATCAGCCCTCGGAGAGTGCGGCGAGGCGCGCTTCCTCGTCGGCGGTGATCGCCGACTCGATGATCGGGCCGAGGGCGCCGTCCATGACCTGATCGAGGTTGTACGCCTTGTACCCGGTGCGGTGATCGGCGACGCGGTTCTCGGGGAAGTTGTAGGTGCGGATGCGCTCGGAGCGGTCCATGCCGCGGATCTGCGAGCGGCGCGCATCGGCGGCCTGCGCGTCGCGCTCCTCCTGCTGCTTGGCGAGCAGCCGGGCGCGCAGCACGCGCATTCCGGCCTCGCGGTTCTGCAGCTGCGACTTCTCGTTCTGCATCGACACGACGATCCCCGTCGGCACGTGCGTGATGCGCACCGCCGAATCGGTGGTGTTCACCGACTGGCCGCCCGGGCCCGACGAACGGAACACGTCGATCTTCAGGTCGTTGGGGTCGATCGCGACCTCTTCGGGCTCGTCTACCTCGGGGAAGACGAGCACCCCGGTCGTGGACGTGTGGATGCGTCCCTGCGACTCGGTCGCCGGCACGCGCTGCACGCGGTGCACACCGCCCTCGTACTTCAGGTGCGCCCAGACGCCCTGCGCGGGGTCGCTCGAGGATCCCTTGATCGCGACCTGGACGTCCTTGTAACCACCGAGGTCGGACTCGTTGCGTTCGAGCAGCTCGGTCTTCCAGCCCATGGATGTCGCGTACTGGAGGTACATCCGCAGCAGATCGGCCGCGAACAGGGCACTCTCCGCGCCGCCTTCGCCCGCCTTGATCTCCATGATCACGTCGCGGGCATCGTCCGGGTCGCGCGGGATCAGCAGGCGACGCAGCCGCTCCTGACTCTCCGCCCACCGCTGCTCGAGCGCGGGCACCTCCTCGGCGAAGGCCTCGTCCTCGCGGGCGAGTTCGCGCGCGGCATCCAGGTCGTCCGCCGCGGACTGCCACGCCTCGTAGGCGTGGACGATCCGGTTCAGTTCGGCGTAGCGCCGGTTGACCCGCTTCGCGCGCGCCGCATCGGCGTGCACGGCGGGGTCGTTCAGCTCGAGCTCGACCTGCCGGTGCTCGTCGATCAGCCCGCGGACGGACTCGAGGATGCCGGAATCCGACACGGCTCAGCGGATGCCGTTGTCGTGCCCGTTGTCTCCGCGCGCGGGAGCCGGGATCGACTTCTGCATCTGGACGAGGAACTCGACGTTGGACTGCGTCTCCTTGAGCTTGCCGAGCACGACCTCGAGGGCCTGCTGGGGGTCGAGACCCGCGAGGGCACGACGCAGCTTCCAGGTGATCTTGACCTCGTCCGGCGACAGCAGCATCTCTTCGCGCCGGGTCGAGGACGCGTTGACGTCGACGGCCGGGAAGATGCGCTTGTCGGCGAGCTGGCGGTTCAGACGCAGCTCACTGTTGCCGGTGCCCTTGAACTCCTCGAAGATCACGTCGTCCATCTTGGAGCCGGTCTCCACCAGAGCGGTGGCCAGGATCGTGAGCGATCCGCCGTTCTCGATGTTGCGCGCCGCGCCGAAGAAGCGCTTCGGCGGGTACAGCGCCGACGCGTCCACGCCACCGGTGAGCACGCGGCCCGAGGTGGGCGCCGACAGGTTGTAGGCGCGACCGAGACGGGTGATCGAGTCGAGCAGCACGACCACGTCGCGACCGAGCTCGACGAGACGCTTCGCGCGCTCGATGGCGAGCTCGGCGACCGTGGTGTGGTCTTCCGCGGGCCGGTCGAAGGTGGAGGCGATGACCTCGCCCTTGACCGTGCGCTGCATGTCGGTGACCTCTTCGGGCCGCTCGTCGACGAGCACGACCATGAGGTGGACCTCGGGGTTGTTGTGCGCGATCGCGTTGGCGATCTGCTGCAGCACGATGGTCTTGCCCGCCTTCGGGGGCGCCACGATGAGCCCGCGCTGACCCTTGCCCACCGGGGCGACGAGGTCGATGAGACGCTGCGTGAGCTTCTCGGGGGCCGTCTCCATGCGGAGGCGCTCCTGCGGGTACAGCGGCGTCAGCTTGCCGAACTCGACGCGCGCGGCGGCGTCCTCGACCGACAGCCCGTTGATGGAGTCGACCTTCACCAGGGCGTTGTACTTCTGACGGCTGGACTGCTCATTCTCGCGCGGCTGCTTGATCGAGCCGACGACCGCGTCGCCCTTGCGCAGGTTGTACTTCTTCACCTGGCCGAGCGAGACGTACACGTCGCTCGGACCGGGGAGGTATCCCGTGGTGCGCACGAACGCGTAGTTGTCGAGCACGTCGAGGATGCCGGCGATCGGGATCAGGACGTCGTCCTCGCCGATCTCGCCCTCGAACTCGTCACCGGTGGTGGGCTGACCGCGGCGCTTGTTGCGCTGGCGGTTCCGGCTGTTCGCCTGGTTCTGCTGCTGGGCCTGCTGGCCGTTCTGCGCGGGCGCCTCGGCCTCTTCGGCGGGGGCGGGGGTGCTCGCCGCCGGGGCGGCGGCATCGGCGTTCTCGGCCTTGTTGCGGTTGCGGTTGCGCGACCGGCTGCGGCTGCGGCTGCGCGACGGCGTCTCGGTCGACTCGTCCGCCGACTCGCCGTCGGCGGCGGGGGCTGCGGTCTCGGCGTTCTCCTCGGCCTCGGGGGTCTCGGCGGCGGCCTCTTCGGCGGCGGGCGCGTCGGCGACGACCTCGGGCGCCTCCGCGCGGGCGGCGGGGCTCTCCTCGACCGGAGCCTCGACCGTCTCGGCCGGGGCCTCGGCCTCGGCCGCGGCTGCCTCGGTGGCGGCGGGCTCGGCGGGCGCCTCGTCGGCGGGGGTGCTCTTCGCACGGCGCGGGGCGCGCTTGCGGGGGGCGCGGGCGGGCTTGGCGGGCGCCTCTTCGGCGGCGGGCTCCTCCGCCGGAGCCGCGGCGGCCTCTTCGGCGGCCGGCTCCACGGCGGGAGCGGCGTCGGCGTCGGAAGCAGCGGCCTCGACCTCAGGCGCGGCGTCGGCCGCGGGCGCGTCGGCCTCGACGGGCGCGGCGTCGGCCGCGGGTGCGTCGGCCTCGACGGGCGCGGCGTCGGCGGCCGGAGCCTCGACGGGCGCTGCGTCCTCGGCCGGGGCGGCCTCTTCGGCGGGTGCCTGCTCGGCGGCGGGCTCCTCGTCCGCGGGGGCGTCGGCGCCCTCGGCATCGACGGGCGTATCGAACAACGTCTCGTCGGCGGGAGCGGTGGACTGCTCCTCGGTGGGGATGTCAGCGCCCTCGGGCGCGTCAACGGGCTGGGTCTCGGAGATGGACTCCACGAGTGCTCCTCAGAAATGAAACATGGTCAGATCGCGGGGTATCGCCGCAAGAGAGCAGACGAAGACTCACACCAGCGGTTCGGGAGACTGCAGCCGAGACCGGGTTCGCGATTTGTTGCGGATTTCGCAGGTGGTGCAGAGGCTCAGATTCGCGTGCTAAGCGGAACCCTCTGCGGGCTTCACTGTACCACCCTTGACGTCGACGGCGAGCATGAGCGCCTGCCACGGGGTGTCGACGACGGATGCGGTGAGGTCCGCCGCGGCGACGCGCTGCCCCGGACCGTCCGCGAGCACGAGCACGCTCGGTCCCGCGCCGGAGACGACCGCCGCGTACCCCGCCGCCCGCAACTCCCGCACGAGGCGGTCGGTCTCGGGCATGGCCTGGGCGCGATAGTTCTGGTGCAGCTTGTCCTCGGTCGCCGCCATCAGCAGCTCGGGGCTCTGGGTCATCGCCGCGATCAGCAGCGCCGAGCGCGAGACGTTGAACACGGCGTCCTCCCGCGGCACCTGCAGCGGCTGCAGGCTGCGCGCGACGGCCGTCGACATCGTGAACCCGGGGACGAGGACGAGCGGCGACACACCGCGATGCACGATGAGCTGCTTGTGCTGGGGGCCGGTGGCATCCATCCACGCGATCGTGAGACCCCCGAACAGACCGGGGGCGACGTTGTCGGGGTGGCCCTCCATCTCGGTCGCGAGGCGCAGCAGGTCGACGTCGGTGAACTCGACCTCACCCTGCAGCAGGCCCTTCGCGGCCAGGATGCCGGCGACCACCGCGGCACCGGAGGAGCCCATCCCCCGCCCGTGCGGGATGACGTTGTGCGCGACGAGACGCAGCCCCGGGAGCTCCCGCCCGACCGAGGCGTACGTGTGCGCGAGCGCGCGCACCACGAGATGCGACGCGTCGCGCGGCACGTCCGCCGTGCCCTCGCCCGAGACCTCGATCTCGAGGCGACCGGGCTCCAGTGCCTCGACGGTGAGCTCGTCGTACACGCTCAGCGCGAGTCCGAGCGTGTCGAACCCGGGACCGAGGTTGGCGCTCGTCGCCGGCACGCGGACCGCGACACGGCGCCCGAGGGCTGCGGTCACTCGGCCACCGGCTTCAGGTCGAGGACCGAGGCGACCTCCGAGGTGGTGGCGTCGACCACGGTCGGCTCGACCGTGGTGCCGTCGGCCCGGCGCAAGGCCCACTGCGGGTCCTTCAGGCCGTGGCCGGTGACGGTGAGCACGACCTTCGCCCCCGCGGGGACGACGCCCGCCTCGGCACGGCTGAGCAGACCCGCGACGCTGATGGCCGACGCCGGCTCGACGAACACGCCGACCTCGCCCGCGAGGATCTTCTGCGCCTCGAGGATGCCCTCGTCGTCGATCGCGCCGAACCAGCCGTCGGTGGCATCCCGCGCTTCGAGGGCGAGATCCCACGACGCGGGGTTGCCGATGCGGATGGCGCTGGCGATGGTCTCGGGGTTCTTCACGACCTCGCCGCGCACGAGGGGCGCGGAGCCGGCGGCCTGGAAGCCGAACATGCGCGGCACGCGCGTCGACACGCCACGGTCGGCCTCTTCGCGGTACCCGCGCGAGTAGGCGGTGTAGTTGCCGGCGTTGCCGACGGGGATGAAGTGGAAGTCGGGGGCGTCGCCCAGCTGCTCCACGACCTCGTACGCTGCGGTCTTCTGCCCCTCGATGCGGTCGGGGTTGACCGAGTTGACCAGGTGCACCGGGTAGTGGTCGGCGAGCTCGCGCGCGATCTCGAGGCAGTCGTCGAAGTTGCCGCGGATCTGGATGAGTCGGCCGTTGTGGGCGACGGCCTGGCTGAGCTTGCCCATCGCGATCTTGCCCTCGGGCACGAGGACGGCGGCGGTGATGCCGGCGTGCGCCGCGTAGGCGGCGGCCGAGGCCGACGTGTTGCCGGTGGAGGCGCAGATGACGGCCTTCGCACCGTGCTCGACGGCGCGGGAGAGCGCCACGGTCATGCCGCGGTCCTTGAACGAGCCCGTGGGGTTCATGCCCTCGAACTTGACGTAGACGTCGGCCCCCGTGCGCCGCGAGAGCGCGGGAGCGGGGATCAGGGGCGTGCCGCCCTCGCCGAGCGTCACGACGGTGGAGGCGTCGGTGACGCCCAGACGGTCGGCGTACTCGCGGAGGACTCCGCGCCAGACGTGTGCCATGTCAGTTCCCTTCCACGCGCAGTACGGAGACCACGCGCTCGACGACGCCGCTCGCGGCGAGACGCTCGACGGTCTCGCTCAAATCCTGCTCACGGGCCTGGTGTGTTCCGATGACCAGACGTGCGGAGCCCCCGGCGGCGGGGTTCTCGGCATCCGGCTCGATGGTGGTCTGCTCGACCGTCGCGATCGAGACGCGGCCCTCGCTGAGGATGCCGGCGACCGTGGCGAGCACGCCCGGCTGATCGTCGACCTCGAGCGTGATCTGGTAGCGCGTGATGACGCGCCCGATCGGCACGGTCGGGAGGTTGGCGCGGGTGGACTCGCCGACACCGACTCCCCCGGCGATGTGACGGCGTGCGGCCGAGACGACGTCGCCGAGCACGGCCGAAGCGGTCTGAACTCCGCCGGCGCCCGCACCGTAGAACATCAGGTCTCCGGCGGCCTCGGCCTGGACGAACACGGCGTTGTTCGCGCCGTGGACGCTCGCCAGGGGGTGCGTGCGCTCCACGAGCGCCGGGTAGACGCGCACCGAGATGGACTCGCTCGCCTCCCCCTCGGCGGCGGCGAGACGCTCGCACACCGCGAGGAGCTTGATGACGTAGCCGGCGTGACGCGCGGATTCGATCATCGCCGCGTCGATCCGGGTGATGCCCTCGCGGTGGACGGCATCCAGGGGGACGGTGGTGTGGAATGCGAGGCTCGCGAGGATGGCGGCCTTCTGCGCGGCGTCGAATCCCTCGACGTCGGCGGTCGGGTCGGCCTCGGCGTATCCGAGCGCCTGCGCCTGGGCGAGGACGTCGTCGAAGTCGGCGCCCTCGGTGTCCATGCGGTCGAGGATGTAGTTCGTCGTCCCGTTGACGATGCCCATGATGCGCACGACCCGGTCACCCGCGAGCGAGTCGCGCAGGGGCCGGATGATCGGGATCGCACCGGCGGCCGCGGCCTCGTAGTACACCTCGGCGCCGACCTGGTCGGCGGCCTCGAAGATCTCGGAACCGTGCGTGGCGAGGAGCGCCTTGTTGGCGGTGACGACGTCGGCACCCGAGTTGATGGCCTGAAGCACCTGCGTGCGGGCGGGCTCGATCCCGCCCATCAGCTCGATGACGATGTCGGAGCCGTTGATGAGGGCCTCGGCATCCGTCGTGAACAGCTCGCGGGGCAGATCGGCGTCGCGCTTGCCCTCGAGGTTCCGGACGGCGATGCCGGCGAGCTCGAGGTTCGCCCCGGCGCGGTCGGCGAGTTCTGCGCGGTGCTTGAGCAGCAGGTCGGCGACCTGCGAGCCGACGGCACCGGCGCCCAGCAGCGCGACGCGCAGCGTGCGGTAGTCGGTCATTCGGTGTCTCCGTGGGGTGGGGTGGGGGAAGCGGATGCCGCGACGCCGACGTCGCGGGCGAGCAGATCGTCGATGGTCTCGCCGCGCACGATCACGCGGGCCCGGCCGTCGCGGACGGCCACCACCGGCGGGCGGGGCGTGTAGTTGTAGTTGCTCGCGAGCGAGAAGCAGTAGGCGCCCGTCGCGGGCACGGCGAGGAGATCGCCCGGCACGACGTCGGCAGGGAGGTACTCGGCATCCACCACGATGTCTCCCGACTCGCAGTGGCGCCCCACGACGCGCGAGAGCGCAGGGGTCGCAGAGCTCGTCCGCGAGACGACGCGGGCGGAGAAGTCGGCGCCGTAGAGGGCGGGGCGCGCGTTGTCGCTCATCCCCCCGTCGACGCTGACGTACGTGCGCTCGAGGTCGTCTCCGACGGTGACCTTCTTGACCGTCCCGACCTCGTACAGCGTCACGCCGGCCTGTCCGACGATGACACGGCCGGGTTCGCACGCGACGTCGGGCATCGCGATGCCGCGCACCGCGCACTCGTCGGCGATGGCGTCGAGGATGCCGTCGGCGATGTCCTCGATCGGTCGCGGGTCGTCGACGGACGTGTACGAGATGCCGAATCCGCCCCCGACGTTGAGCACGGGGATGTCGCCCCCGGCCAGGAGATCGGCGTGGAGGTCGACGAGGCGGGCCGCGGACTCGCGGAAGCCCGCCGAGTCGAAGATCTGCGAGCCGATGTGGGCGTGCAGCCCCACGAAACGCAGGCTCGTCAGCTCGCGGATGCGCGCGACCGCCTCGGCCGCCCCCTCGAGCGAGAAGCCGAACTTCTGGTCCTCGTGGGCGGTGGCCAGGAACGCGTGGGTCTCGGCGTGCACTCCGGTGCGCACGCGCACGAGCACCGACTGCACCGCACCGCGGCGCGCGGCGATCGCGGCGAGGCGCTCGATCTCGACGGGGCTGTCGACCACGACGGAGCCGATTCCGACCTCCACCGCCCGCTCCAGCTCGCCGACGCTCTTGTTGTTGCCGTGGAACCCCAGGCGCGCGGGGTCGGCGCCGGCGGCCAGGGCGACCTCGAGCTCGCCGCGCGTGCACACGTCGACCGCGAGACCTTCGTCGGTCACCCACCGCACGACCTCGGTGGACAGGAAGGCCTTGCCCGCGTAGTAGACGCGGGACCGGATGCCGTGCCGCTCGGCGGCCGCGGAGAAGGCGGCGCGGGCGCGGCGGGCGTGCGCGCGGACCTCGTCCTCGTCGAGCACGTACAGCGGGGTCCCGAAGCGGTCGCGGAGGTCGAACACCGACACCCCGCCGATCTCGACGGAACCGTCGTCGGAGCGACGGGCCGAGGAGGGCCAGACGGAGGCGACGAGCTCGTTCGCTTCGGCCGGGGCGGTGAGCCACTCGGGCACGAGCGCGGAGTGCGAGGCGGACACGGAGGAACCAATCGGGTTTTGCGGCGACGCGACGGCCGCGGATCACGGCTCCTGCCCCCGCGGGGCGTCACGCGACGGGCAGTCCTTGCAGTCTAGGGCACGGCATATGCCGCCCCCGTCCCACGCCCGCTCCGCCCCGGAGGCGACCGCGGGTCCGCGGGCGACCGGGTCAGCCGCAGGTGCCGTTCTGCTGCAGCGCCGGATCGTTCAGCAGACGGCCGTCGATGGAGAAGGTCGCCACCACGTCCTCCCCCTGGACACTGACCGAATCCAGCTGCAATCCGGCGGGGAGGCGGTCGGCGATGCAGAGGGTCCACGTCTTCAGCGCCGCATCGGCGACCCCGCCGAGCTGGCCGCGCAGGGCATCGGCGTCGAGACGGTTGCCGCCCAGGTCGAACGAGCTGGGTGTCAGCGTGAGGTCTCCGTCGGCCGCGCCGGGCGTGGCCGAGATCCCGACCGGGATCGGCACGCCGAACACCGAGAACTGCGTCGTCAGGGTCACATCCGGGGCCGCGGTGCCGACCGTGTCGGCCGGGAAGCCCGGGATCTGCGCGAGGAGGGTGCGCAACTGGTCGGGATCGAGGCGAACGGATGCCGATCCCCCCGCCGCCGGGGCATCGCCCGCGACCGGCACGTCCTGCAGGTCGACGCGGACGTCGCCGTTCAGCGGGCCGAGCGCCACATCGTCCGCGGACACCGCCACCTGATCGAGGCGCCCCTTCAGAAGTTGGGGCAGCACGATGCCGGGGACCTCGACGTCGACCTGCTGGTCGGCAGGCAGGCCGACCTGCTGGACGACGAGCGAGCGCACGGTGTTCGCGACCGCCGACCGCGCGATGAACTCGGCTGCCACCAGCAGCCCCGCGACGAGGACGACGATGATGGCGACGACGGCGATCACTCGTCCGGTGCGCCGGCGGGGGCGTGCGGCATCCACCATGACTACATCCGCTCCGGGGCACTCACGCCGAGCAGCGCCAGGCCGTTGCGCAGCACCTGACCGGTCGCGTCGTTCAGCCACAGGCGGGTGCGGTGCACGGACTCGACCGGGGCATCGCCGAGCGGGATGACACGGCAGTTGTCGTACCAGCGGTGGTACAGGCCCGCGAGCTCCTCGAGGTAGCGCGCGACGCGATGCGGCTCGCGCACCTCGGCCGCGTAGGCCACGATGCGCGGATACTCCTGCAGGGCACCGAGCAGGGCCGACTCCGTCTCGTGCTCGAGCAGCTCGGGCGCGAAATCGGACCGGTCGACGCCCGAGTCCGCCGCGTTGCGGGCCACGTTGTGCGTACGCGCGTGGGCGTACTGCACGTAAAAGACCGGGTTGTCGTTGGTGCGCTTCTGCAGGATCTCGGGGTCGAGAGTGAGCGGCGAGTCGGCGGGGTACCGGGCGAGCGAGTACCGCAGCGCGTCGGTTCCGAGCCACTCCTGCAGGTCGTCGAGCTCGATGATGTTGCCGGCGCGCTTGGAGAGCTTCGCGCCGTTGATCGAGACGAGCTGCCCGATGAGCACCTCGATGTCCTTCTCGGGGTCGTCGCCGGCGGCGCCCGCGAGGGCCTTGAGGCGGTGCACGTACCCGTGGTGGTCGGCGCCGAGGAGGTAGATCTTGTGCGCGTACCCGCGGTCGCCCTTGTTGAGGTAGTAGGCGGCGTCGGCGGCGAAGTAGGTGTACTCGCCGTTCGATCGACGGATGACACGGTCTTTGTCGTCGCCGAAGTCGGTGGTGCGCACCCACACGGCGCCCTCGTCGTCGAAGACGTGCCCCTGTTCGCGCAGGCGGTCGACCGCCTCGTCGACGAGACTCGGCTGGCCGTCGACGCGGGCGTGCAGCGTGCGCTCCGAGAACCACACGTCGAAGTGCACGTTGAAGCGCTCGAGGGAGGCCTGGATCTCGCCGAGCTGGAACCCGTACGCCAGTTCGGTCGCGACCGTGATCTGCTCGGCGCGGTCGAGGTCGCGGATGTCGGGGCGCGCGGCGGCGACCCGCTCGGCCAAAGACGCGATGTACGCGCCGCCGTAGCCGTCCTCGGGGGTGGGATCGCCGTGCAGCGCCGCGACCACCGAGCGCCCGAAGCGCTCCATCTGCGCACCGGCGTCGTTGATGTAGAACTCGCGGACGAGCGTGGCGCCGCTCGCCAGCAGCACGCGCGCGATCGCGTCGCCCAGGGCCGCCCAGCGGGTGTGGCCGATGTGCAACGGGCCGGTGGGGTTCGCGCTGACGAACTCGAGGTTGATCGTGTTGCCGCGCTGGGAGTCGTTCGTTCCGAACGCCGCGCCCTGCTCGACGATGGTCTTCGCGAGGGCACCGGCGGCGGCGGCATCCAGTCGGATGTTGATGAAGCCGGGACCGGCGACCTCGACGCTCGCGATGCCGTCGACGCTCTCGAGGCCCGCGGCGATCTCCGCGGCGAACTCCCGCGGATTCGCCCCGACGACCTTCGACAGCTTCAGGGCCGCGTTGGACGCCCAATCGCCGTGGTCACGGTTCTTGGGCCGCTCCAGGGGCAGATCGGCAGCGGTGATCCCCGCGGACGAACCCTCGCGTCGCGCCTCGGCGAGCGGGGCGATGACGGCGAGCAGGGCGGCGGAGAGGGCTGCGGGATCCATAACCCTGCAATTCTAGGCCGAGGCGCCCGAGGGCCCGACTCAGCCGATCTGCACCAGAGCTTCGTGGTCGTCGGAGGACGCGGCATCCGCGGTATCCCCCTCGTGCACGGCGTCGACGTACATGCGGTCGAGCCCGACGTACCCGCCGTGGTAGCTCAGGAAGGCGCAATCCGCGGCGTCGCGTCCGGTCGCGATGCGGACGAGCGACCGACGGTCCGACAGCCGGGTCGCGTCGATGACGTACCAGGCACCGTCGAGGTACGCCTCGGCGACGGCGTGGAAATCCATGGGCTCGAGGCCGGGCGCGTAACACGCGGCGTAGCGGGCGGGCATGTCCATCGCGCGCAGGAGCGCGATCACGACGTGGGCATAGTCGCGGCAGACGCCCTGGCCGGTCATGAGGGTGGTCACGGCGCTGTCGGTGCCGAGGCTCAGCCCCGGGGTGTACGTCACGCTGGATGCCACGAACGACGAGACCGCGGCGATCAGATCGGCCCCGGCGAGTCCGCGGAACTGCCGACGCGCCTGCGCGAACACCTCGTCGGACTGGCAGTACCGGCTCGGACGCAGGTACGTGATGGTCTCGAGATCGCTCGTGTGCAGCGTCGGAGACGCCCCGGAGACGACCGCCTCGTACCGCACGGTCAGCGGCCCGGGCTCGCCCGCGAGACGGTGCAGACGACTGCCCGACTGGTCGACGATCTCGGTCGGGGTGTACACGCGATCGCCGCTCGAAAAGGTCAATTGCTCGCTGGCGAGCGGAACGCCCTGGGCGGCGGTGATCTGGAAAATGAGGTCGACGGACGCCCCCAGATCGAGGTCGAGTTCAGCGGTCACTCGGCGCGGCACCGGGCAATCCTCGCACGACGGAGGAGGGGTGCGGCGCGCCTCGCTCATCCGTCTTTCTTGCCCGGTCCGCCGGGGGCGGTGGGGGCGTCGCTCTTGCCCTTGCCGCTGTCGCCCTTGCCCGACTTCTCCGCGTCCTTCTCGCCCGGCCCCGCGGGCTCCTTCTTCTCGTCGTCGGTCTCTCCGTCGTCGGAAACCGTGCTCGGCGTCGGCTCGGAGGTCTCCTCCGTCACCGGCTCCGTCGTCTGTTCGGGAGTGGGCTCCGGGCTCGGCGCGAGAGACGCCAGGTCGGCTCGGACGGTCGCGATGCGGGACAGGATCGCCTCCGCCTCGGCCGACGCGATCGTCCCGGCGTCGCGCTGCGCGATGACGTCGGCCTCGAGCTGGTCCAACGTCGCGGACGCGGAGGTGTAGTCCCCAGCCGACGCCTGGCTCGCGAGCGTCTGCACGACACCCTGCCACGCGGTCGGCTCGGCGGCCGGCGGTGTGCAGCCCGCGAGCACGAGACCGACCGCCAGCGCGAGCACGGGAGCCAGGACACAACGCCGGGTCACGGTCCCACTTCCTTCCACAGGTCGTCGACGTGCTGGTCCAGCGGCGCGGGGAGCGACGGCAGCGACGGATCGGATGCCGGGGCCGAGGCGTTCACCCCGATCGCCGCGGCCGCACCGCCGACGGCCAGGACGGCCGCGATCACGGCGACAACGACGACCGTGCGACGACGGCCCCCGCGACGCGGCGGCGCCGCGACCGGGGGGAGGACCCGCGTGCGGGTGAGCTCCTCCGGCGCCGGCCCGTCGATCAGCGCCGTGGCGCCGAGCGGAGTGAGCGGCACCGACTCGCCGGGGAGGGCGCGCAACTCGGCCCCGAGGGCGGCGGCATCCGGTCTCTCGGCCGGGTCGATCGCGGTCATGCGCGACAGGAGGGCGCGCCACGGGGCGGGAACGTCGTCCGGGATGTCCGGCGGAGACACCAGACGCGCCGCGAGAGCCTCGTGCGGGGTGCGCCCTCCGAACGGGCGTCGACCGGTGAGGGCCTCGAGCAGCACGAGCCCCAGGGAGTACACGTCGCTCGCCGGGGCGGCCGGCATCCCTCGCGCCTGCTCGGGGCTGAGGTAGGCGGCGGTTCCGATGACGGTGTCGGCGCGGGTGACCCGCGTGGCGCCGACGAGCGCGGCGATCCCGAAGTCGGCCAGCGTCGCCCGCGTCCGCTCCCCCGTGTGGGCGGGCGGCCGCAGGAGGACGTTCGAGGGCTTCACATCGCGGTGGACGATGCCGCGCGAGTGGACCACCGCCAGGGCTTCCGCGATCTCGCGGCCGTAGCGGGCGGCGTCGGCGGGCGGAACAGGTCCGCGCTCGATGACGTCGGTGAGCGTCGGGCCCGCGATGAGCTCCATCGCGAGGTACGTGGGCGTCGACGACAGACGGGCGTCGTACAGGGTGACCAGTGATGGATGCGACAACGAGGCGAGCAGTCGGATCTCTGACCGCACGCGCGCGGCATCCGCCGGATCGGCGCCGTCGCCGATCATCACCTTCAGCGCGACGGTACGCCCGAGGGACGTGTCGACGGCCTCGTAGACGCGCGCGTATCCTCCCGTTCCCAGCACACGGCCGAGGCGGTAGCGCCCATCGAAGAGGTCGGCGGCGGCCGGATCGGCCGGTTGCGTCGTATCGGTGTCGGTCATAGGGGTCCTCAGGGGTCGTACGCCCCCCGCGGAGAAGTCAGACGAGGTCGTCGTTCGACGACCGGGTGGTCGAACGGGTGACCTGCGCGCCGCCGACGCCCTCGGTGCGCGTCACCGTGTCGGTCTGCCGACGGCGGACGAGGAGCACCAGTCCGATGATGAAGACGACGGCCCCCGCGCCCATCATGATGTAGCCGATCGTCGTGAGGTCGACGTAGTCGTTCGGAAGATCCACGGCGAACGCGAGGATGGCGCCGATGACGATCAGCGCGATTCCGGCTCCGATGCTCATGACAGTCCTTTCGGGAGGGTGAAGTCAGGATGCCAGTCCCCCGCCGATCGGGCGGAAGGTCTTGACAACGGAGAGCGCGGCGGTCGGAGGCCCGACCCGCTGTCACACGGAAGCGTCGTAGTCGGCCCGGTCATGCGAGCCGACTACGACGCAGCCTTGCGGTGTTCTCGAAGCGCGCTAGCGGGCGATGAACGCGAGGATGTCGGAATCGAGTTCGTCCCGGAAGACGCCGTAGATGCCGTGCGGTGCCCCCGGGTAGACCTTCAGGCTCCCCTTCGCGACCAGGTCCACCGACTTCAGCGCCGCAGCGGCGATCGGGACGATCTGGTCGTCATCGCCGTGGGCGATGAAGATCGGCACGTCGAGCGCCCGGAGATCGTCGGTGAAGTCGGTCTCGGAGAACGCCGCGATGCAGTCGTAGGCGGCCGCGAGGTTCACGAGCATGCCCTGACGCCAGAAGTCGTCCTTGGCGCCCTGCGATACGGAGGAACCCTCGCGGTTCGCGCCGAAGAAGGGCTCGGTGAGGTCCTTGTAGAACTGCGAGGCGTCCTCGAGAACCCCGGCACGGATGCCGTCGAAGACCTCCCGCGGTAGACCACCCGGGTTGTTCTCGCTCTGGATCATCACCGGCGGCACGGCCCCGATCGTGATGACCTTCGCGACGCGGCCGACGCCGTGTCGGGCGGCGTAGCGCACGACCTCTCCGCCGCCCGTGGAGTGGCCGATCACCACGAGGTTCGTGAGATCGAGGTGGTCGACGAGTTGCGCGAGGTCATGGGCGTACGTGTCCATGTCGTTGCCGGTGAACGTCTTCGCAGACCGCCCGTGGCCCCGACGATCGTGAGCGATCGCGCGGTAGCCGGCGTCGGCGAGGAGCTTGACCTCGACCTGCCACGCGTCGGAGCTGAGCGGCCACCCGTGGCTGAGCACGACGGGCTGACCCTCCCCCTGGTCCGTGTAGTAGAGCTCGGTTCCGTCAGCGGTGGTGAAGTAGGGCATCGTGATCTCCTGGGTGTCTATCTGCGGGGTGTGGGAGGGAACGGAAGGGTCGTCGAACCGATCACGGCAGGTCCGCGAGCGCCTCGACGATCAGGTCTGCCACCGCACCGGGGTGCGACACCATCACCGAGTGGGAAGCGCCGTCGATCTCGACGGTCTTGCGCGATCCGCCCCGGTCCGCCATGAAGCGAAGCCCCTCGACCGGGATGTTCTTGTCGCCCGTGCCGAAGATGAACCAGGAGGGAAGGGTCTTCCACGCGGGGACCGCCGCCGGCTGGGGCTCGCTCAGCGCGAAATCACGGATCGCGCGTTGCGTGGCCGCGGCGAGCCTGGCGTCTTCGGCATCCACGTCTCCGGCGAACTGGTTCGGGAAGAGCTCCCGGTCGACGATCAGGTCGTTGGTCCCGTCGCCGAGGGGGTAAGAGCGGACGGTGTCGCCGAGCGTGCTGCCCGGAAATCGACCGGTCAGTCCGAGGGAGGTCTCGCCGTGTTCCGGCGCGAACGCCGCGACGTAGACGAGCCCCTTCACGACATCGCTGTCGACGGCCGCCTCCGAGATGACGGCGCCGCCGTACGAGTGGCCGACGAGGAGCACGGGCCCGCCGACGGAATCGACGGCGCGTCGGACGTTGTCGGCGTCGGTCGTGACGCTGCGCAGGGGGTTGGGGGTGGCGATCGCGGTCACGCCTTTCTGGTGCAGGGCCGCGATGACGCCGTTCCAGCTGGCGGACTCGGCGAAGGCGCCGTGGACGAGGACGACGGTGGTGTGAGTCATGTTCGTGCTTCTTTCTGTTTCGGGTGGGGGCGGAACGGGTGGGGTCAGGCGAACTCGACGACGAGTTCGACCTCGACGGGCGAGTTGAGGGGCAGAACGGCGACGCCCACGGCGCTTCGGGCGTGGACGCCCGCCGGTCCGAAGATCGCGCCGATGAGCTCGGAGGCGCCGTTGAGCACGGCGGGTTGGCCGAAGAACTCCGGATCGGAGGCGACGTATCCGACCACCTTGACCACGCGCGTGACGCGGTCCAGAGAGCCGATGACGGCCGCGACGGCCGCGAGCGCGTTGATCGCGGCGGTGCGGGCACACTCCTGAGCGTGTTCGAGGGTGATGTCGGCACCGACCTTGCCCGACCCGGTCAGTGCTCCGTCGATGAGCGGAAGCTGGCCGGCCGTGTGGACGAGGCTCCCCGTGGCGACCGCGGGAACGTAGATTCCCGCGGGGGCGGCGGCGCGATCCGGGATGGCCACGCCGAGTTCGGCGAGACGGTCGTCGATGAGGGACATGCGGTGGTCCTTTCGGTGGAAACGGGTGGGGAGCGGGAGTCGTGGAGATGGTCGGGACGCAGTGGCCGTCGGCCGGATCAGCGCGCGATGGCCAGGAGGATGCTTTGCACGACGGCTTCCGGCTCGGACACGGAGATGGCATGCGACGCCCCCTCGACGCGCGTGGTGCCACGCGAACGCGCTCGTTCCGCGCAGAAGGCGAGCGTGGCATCCGGGATGTTCCGGTCTTCGGTGCCGTACACGAACCACGACGGGATGCCGCGCCAACCCGGCGTGGTCGCCCGGAGTCCCTCGTTCACGGCCCGGCTGGAGATCGCTCGTTGCGTGGCAGCCATGATCGCCGCGGTCGAGTCGTTCACATCCGCACAGAACTGTCGCCGGAAGTGGTCGGGGCGAATGGTGAGATCGAGCTCGCCCGAACTGAGCGGGGTGCCGACCACGCTCTCGCAGAGCGTGCTGCCGGGGTGAAGGGTCGTGAGCTGCGCCGGGGACTCGCCCGTGTCCGGCGCGAAGGCCGAGACGTAGACGAGCGCCTCCACGTTGCTGACGAGTGCCGCGGCCTGGGTGTTGACGAATCCGCCGTACGAGTGGCCGACCAGAACCACAGGGCCGTCGATGCCGCGCACCACGTCGGCGATGTACTGCGCGTCGTCGGACACGCTGCGCAACGGGTTGGAGGCCGCGCACGCCCGAACTCCGTTCCGGTTCAGTCGCTCGACCACGCCGGTCCAACTGGAGTTGTCGGCGAATGCCCCGTGGACCAAGACCGCAGTGGTGTTGCTGAACGGTGACATGATCGCTTCTTCCTCTCGATCCGTGGAGGTGTGGGGACGGTGCGTCCATGAAGCGATCGTCATCCAGGCCATCGACTGACGGCATGAGTCGATCGACTCGTCCGAGTCATCGACGGGACACCGGCGCCCCGCGTGCTCAGCGGGAACCCGCGCGTCACACCGGATCGAGTCCTGACCCGGGGGGATCGCCGGTGATCGGGAATCTTCGTATGCTGGGGGCCCCGAACCCCAACGCGCCTGGAGGACGAGATGCCGGTGCCGTCGGCCCTCATCCTGCGACATGTCGAGGACCTGTACGGCGACCTCGAGGTGCCAGCGGAGGTCATCGCGCGCCTGTCGCGTCACGATCGCTGGCCCGACGTCCTCCCCAAACTCGGCGACCTCCCACCGGAGGGCCGCGACATCGTCACCGGCTTCCGTGCCCTGACTCCCGCCCTTCGCGGTCAGCTGCTCGCCCTCGCGCTGCAACGCGATGCGGGCGTTCTCGCTCTGGACCCCGCGACGGCAACCGCCAGCGGCTTCGTGGACGTCGAGCGGGGTGGGCTCATCACCTGGAATTCCGACGTGCACCGCCTCTCCGTCCTGGCCGGCGCCGAACGCGAGGACCATCTGCTCGCCGCGGAGGCGTGTTCGACGAGCCCGTCAGGTCGACACGGTGGCGCACTGCACCTGCTGCTGGCCGGGGAGCCGGTGGAGAGCACGGAGCTCGGCGCTGCGGCGGAGTTCTTCGTGGCCTCGGACCGCCCGTCGTGGGCCATGGCCTGTCTGGTTCGCGCGGGCGAGGCCGCCCCCACTCCCGACTACGCGGCGATGTACGCTTCGACCGCTGCCAATGTCGCCGCCTTCGAGGGGGACTTCACCGAGGCGGAGCGAGTCCTGCAGTACTTCACGCTCAGCGACACGAGAGTTCTCATTCGTGAGAGCGCCCCGACCAGAGCGCTCCGACAGGCCATCGTGGACAACAACACCGGGGCCGCACGCGCCACCATCGCGGCGCGCCTGGAGCAGCGGGATCTGACGCCGACCGCGGTGGGCGAAGCGCTCTCGGTGTATGCGCTCGCGAACATGATCGACGGCGACCCGACCGCGTGGGGCGATTTCCTCGGCGCGTGCTCGGCCGCGACGGTGGACCTGCACCCGTCGATCGCCGCGATCACCGCAACGATCGGAGCCCCGAACGCCGTCCTCGAAGCGCACTTGGACCCCGCACCCGGCGACGACAAGCGCGGGTGGGTGCAACTCGCCGGTTGCGTGGCGTCGGTCGTGCTCGCCTATCGCGATATGCGGCTGGCATCCATCTCATCGTCGGCCGAACTCGCGAGGCGCTCAGGCAACCGACTGATCCGGACCGTAGCGGCGACGTGGCTGTCCGTGATGCTCGCTCACAACCAGCACTGGGAGATGCTCGAATCGGTCACCGCCCTTGCGATCGAGACCACGCGGATCGTTCCGGCGCCCCTCATGCGACTCAACGCGGAGGCGTTGATCGCTTTGAGGGACGCTTTCCGAGGCGAGACCGAGAGCGCCCGCGTCCGGCTGGACCGCGTTCGGGCGGACCCGGTTCTGCGTCGGGCCTACCGGCTCCGGCTGGTGCTGGATTCCGTCGAAGTACTCATCGAGGGACCCCAGGGGAACTACGAGCATGCTCTGGCGCTCCTGTCCACGCGCGAACCGGACATCCTCGATCTCACCGTCGGCCCGTGCGGTCCGGTGGAACTGTTCGACTTCGTCGACTACGCGATTCTGCTGGGCCAGATCGAGGATGCCGCGGCGCGGGTGGAGCTCACGCGGGAGATCCTGCCCCCGTACGGATCCGAGCGCGCCGCCTTCGTCCTCTCGGCGTGCGATGCCGCCATCGCGGTCCGGACGTCTCTCGCGCCCGCCGAGGCGTTGCTCGCTCGTTCGCAGGCCGTCCCGTTCGTCTACGAAGCGGCTCGACTCCGGCTCGTCTATGCCGAGCGTCTGCGCCGGCTCGGGCGAACCGCCGAAGCGCGGCGCCACCTCCACCGTGTCGAAATCGATCTGAAGAGCGTCGACGCCGGCGCGTGGTTGGAGAGGGTGCGTCGGGAGCTTCGCGCCTGTCAGCGCGACGTGGTGGTGCGCGTCGCCGAGCTCACCGAGCAAGAGGCTCGGATCGCGGAGCTCGCCGCCGGTGGGCTGTCCAACAAGGAGATCGGGCACCAGCTCTATCTCTCGCCGCGTACCGTCGGCGGGCATCTCTACAAGGTCTTCCCCAAGCTGGGGATCACCACGCGGGCGCAACTACGGGACGCCCTCGCTGCCCACGCCGCGGGGAACGACGCGCAACCGTAGGTCTCGGATCGTCCCCGAAAACGACGAAGGACCGCGTGCCGTGCAGACCCGCGATCCTTCATCTGTATTGGTGCCCCCGACAGGAATCGAACCTGCGACCTTTGGTACCGGAAACCACGCAGATGTTCTTTCCTGACTTGCGATGGGTCACATCTGGACTGTAGCCTACCACTGTGAGCCACTACGGCCCACTGCGGGCAATCGAAATGGTTGCACCAGATGGTTGCACTCCAGAAGGGACCAAGCGGTGGCATACGTCGAACGCGCGAGAAGAAGAGAAGCGGTCAATGGAGCCCGCGCCCCCTTCTTCATCACCCTCTGACCACCGCCCCAGGAGTCTCCGCATGCCCGAGATTTTCAAGGACAGCCGCGGGTACTGGGCGGTCGCCATCGAGCTTCCCGCTGGGCCCGATGGGGGACGACGTCGCAAGTACATCCGGCGGAGGTCGAAGACGGACCTCGTAGAGGAACGTGATCGAGTGCTCGCCGCCCTGGATCGGAAAGGCGACCTGCGTACCTCGTCCCCATCTGTCGAGGCATGGGCGGACTACTGGATGACGGAGATCGTCGCGAAGACCCGCCGACCGAAGACCGTCGCCTCCTACCGATCCGTCATCGAGAACCACATCGTCCCCGTGATCGGGGGAACGAGGCTCGACAAGCTGAATGCGGCCGCGGTCCGGAAGGTACTCGCCCGGATGGAATCGGCCGGGCTGTCATCCACGTACCGCCGGAACGCCCATGGCGTCATGGCGGCGATGTTCGCCGACGCGGAGCGTGAGGAGAAGATCGACCGGAACCCCGTCGACCTCGTCCTCCGCCCCAGGAAGGCGGTAGCCGACCTCGAGGTGCTGTCCGTCGAGGAGGCGCAGCGTCTGCTCGAGGCGTTCAGCGCGTCACCCGACGCGTACATGTGGGCGACGTTCATCCTCACCGGCGCCCGCCGCGGCGAGGTCATCGGCCTCGAATGGGACCGCATCGGGGAAGACATCGACCTGTCCTGGCAGTTGCAGCGTCTGGAGTACGCGCACGGATGCCGCGGGCGGTGTGGACTTCCGCGGCCGTCTGAGTGCCCGAAGCGGCGGTTCATCGTGCCCGAGGGGTTCGAGCACCGCCACCTGCAGGGTGGCCTGCACCTGACCCGACCGAAGTCCCGCGCAGGGTGGCGCATCATCCCCCTCGTCGATCCGCTCCGGTCGATCCTCAACACGGCCCGGGAGGCCGCGACGGAGAACCCGTGGGGTCTCGCGTTCGTATCCGCGCGGGCCGGTGTGCCGGCCCCCATCGACCCGGATGAAGCGACGACACGGTGGAACGCGACCAGGGACGCCGCCGGCATCGAACGGCCAGTCCGGCTCCACGACCTTCGGCATACCACGGTCGACCTTCTCGATGCGGCCGGGGTGGACATGGACACGATCATGGACATCGTCGGTCACTCGACGCGGGCGATGTCTCGGGAGTACCGGTCGAAGGCGAACCGGGAGCGCATGCGTCAGGCTCTCCTCGCTATGTCCGGAAGCCTGGGCTACGACGCCTACTGAAAGAGAGGATTTGAGAGATGGGGGCATCATCCCGTGGCCGTACCGCAAAGACTCGCGGCGTCAACGATCACCTTCTCAAGAGTGATTCGCGCACGAAGCACGGTAACGCCGGTTCTGCGGGGACGCGAGTTTCAGCACCTACGCCGGAGGCGATGCGCAGCTATTTGGAAGCTCTGCTCTGCCCTTTCTGCGGATTGGGGCCGTACAAGATGCCTCTTGGTCACATCTCGCTGACGCACGGCCTTTCGGGTCCTGAGGTGAGAGAGATGGCTGGCCTTTCCCTCAAGGCCACGTTGACGGATGCCGAGTCCCACGCGAAGCGATCCGAGTGGTCTCGCGCGCAGGACTCCCCAGAGAAAGCCCGCGCACGTGCCCGGGCTGCCGTCGAGCGGCGGGCCGCGCATGGCCGCCGCCAGACGACTGCACTCAAGAAGGCTTCGACTGCTAGCCGGAATCTGGCCCGCGCCGCTCAAAGCGCACGTGCCAACGAGCTGAAGGCCGAGGTGAGGGAATTCTGGGAGGGAAGTTCGCAGACATGGTCCGCGATAGCGGAACTCGCGGAGAAGTTCGGGTTGACCCGCAAGTCTGCCCGGAGCTATGTCACCGGCCTGGGGTATGCCGTGGAGGACGGTCGGACGAATACCGACCTGAAGCGTAAGCCGAACGAGGAGAAGCGCTCCTGTGAAGTAGCCGGTTGCGAACGAGTCCATACGGCTCTTGGCCTTTGTCGATACCACTGGCAGCAGAAGCGCATCCAAGAGGGCAAGGTGCCGACATGCTCGGCAGAACTCTGCGCCCGCCCGATCGTTGCCAGGGGTCTATGCTCTCGCCACTATGACCAGCAACGTGCTGCGAGCAGGCCTATGAAGCCGGACGATCGTCCCTGACTAATCGTGAATGCGTCACCCTCCGGCAGAGAATCGGGTCGAGCTGCACACCTTCGAGCGAACCCGCGGCGTGGTTGAGCAGCTGGTAGTACCGGGCCGGTGCTAGTCCGAGCTCGTCGACGATCAGCATCTCTTTGTGGGACGTGTGTCTGGGGTGCTGGTTCTCGAAGGCGAACAGTTCGGGGACGGTGGGCATATGGATAGTGTTCGCCGGGGTTCCGACATCCGGCCTGCCGTCCCCGACCGGTGGCGGATAGGGTGCTGGTCATGAGCGACACGACGCCCTTCCTCACCTACATCGTCGGGTACCTGATCGGTGGGGGCATCTTCTTCGCGGTCCTGTTCTTCGTGGTGAGGTCGGCGGTCACGGAGGGGTTGAAGTACTACGTGTACTGGCGTGAGCGCACCGGCCGTGACACCCCGCCCTCGGACGGTCGCTGATCCCCAGCCTGGCGTGACTCTCCCGCCTCCGATCGCGTGCCCACGGTGCGGGACGGTGATCGCCGCGACGTGGTGCCACGTCTGCCGGGTCCACGTGATAACCCACCAGCGGCGGTGTGCGCCTCACTGACGCACGAAACGCCCCTCCCAGCACACGCAGTGCGGGAGGGGCAGTGATCGTGCCGGAGGGGGCGTCTACGGTTCGGGTTCATGGGTTCGACGAAGGTCACGGACGAGAAGCTCGAGCGGACGCTCACGCGGGTGGCGCCGTGCACACTGCCGCAGCAGGCGTTCGGACCTACCCCGGTCGAGTGGTTCACCGTGCCGCGGCCGGTGTGGGTGTGGGTGCAGTGGCGTGACCGGCCCGCGGAACGAGTCCCGGGTGTCGCGCGTGGTGCGAATGACAGGGTCGTGATTGTCGCGGTTGATGTGAACGGATACCACTGGGAACCGGTCGTGTGGCGCAACGCGGTGACCGTGCGCGAGTAGGAACGACGAAAACGCCCCCAGCATCCCCGTCATGGGGACGCCAGGGGCGTTTCGTTCAGATGGTCGAGAGTATCCATCCCAGCAGGTGTACGGCACCGCTGACCGATAGAGCTGTGACGCAGCCCACACCCAGCCAGTAGTCCAGCGCCGGCACCTCGTACGTCCTTCTCAGCAGACGTCTCATCAGACGGTGTTCTCGACGTCGTAGACCGAGAGGTCTTCCAACTCGACCGGTTCCGGGACAGCACCGGTCAGGCTCTTGGCTTCGTACTCCGCAGGAGCGACCTCGTAGACAGGATCTTCGCCGCCGAGCTGGTACGTGTCCGAGTGGATCGGAACGGTCGCCCCGTCGCCGTGACGCAGCTCCCAGTCGATGACGTACTCCCCGGCACCGTCGCTGTTCATGAGGGCACCGTAGGCGCCGACATCCCACTCGTTGCCGTAGTCGACCGTGACGACCGTCTCGAAGCCGTTCGGTCCGGTCACCACGCCGATGATGTCCCACCCGTCCGGGCGCTCGTCACCCTCGACCGTCCAGGACGCCATGACGCGCACATTCGGTCGGTCGAAGTCGGGCGCGTTCAGGCGCTCGATCTCGTACGTCGCCTGGAAGCCCTTGACGACTTCCTCCGCGGTGATGCTCATGCTCATGCTCCTATCAGGCGCTCGGGGTGAACGAGAGGGTCTTGAGCGATTCGCCGCGGGCCACAGCCGACGACACCAGCAGGATGCCGTGCTTCGTGACCGACGTGTGTTCCGCGATCGTCTGAGCGCCACCGAACAGGCTGGCCCCGTTGACGCGCACGTCGACGCTGCTGCCCAGCGGAACGACCTGGATCACGTCGTTCGCCGCGAGGGTGACGGACGGTGTGTACGCCACCTCGGACAGCGTCGTCGACACACGCTTCGACAGGCGAACCGTGCTGACCGTGGACGACCGGCGGAAGTCCACCGCGACGAAGTTGTTCGCATCGGTCACCCGCAGCACCAGGCTGAGCCAGAACTCCGACGGGTTACCCACCGTGGCCTCGAACAAGCCGTTCGAGCCGTCACCTTCACGCACCCACACGGTGCGAGGCGAGTTGCCGCCGGTGCCGTACGTGAGCACGCCACCGGACACGACCGCCGGGATCGCCGTCCCGGAGGAAACGATCGACGCCCACGGCGAGGGCAGGGCACCGTCCGCCATCGAAGCGAATTTGTACGAGAACCCGGGGACAGCGACCGGGACGGGGATCGTGAGGGTGGATGCCGACGCACCCGCCGTGCCGTCCCACGCACAGTTCGCCTGAGACCCGTCGATGTACGACCAGAGCTGACCGCCGCGCGTCGCGTTTGCCTTCGTCGCACGGAGCACGTCTCCCGCACCCCATGCCGACGTCCCCGACGCGCCGATCACCGCGGAACCCATGACCGTCTGACCGGCCGGGACCTGCACGGTGAACGACAGGCGCTGCACCGAACCCGTCGCACGGGAGATCGGGCCGGCGACCCACACTGCGGAACCACCGGTTCCGAAGCGTGCCGCGGGCTGGATCGACTTGCCTTGCGGGCCGATCGCGTAGATCGAGACGGTCCAGTTCTGCCCCGCCGTCACCGCGACGCCCGTGGACACGATGCGGGGGCTGCTGCCCGTCGCCGTGGCCGCAGCGTGCGGACCAAGATCCACACTGTCGACACCCGTGAACGACGCCGCGTACGCCAGCGTCGACGACGTCGGAACCCAGTTCGTCAGCGACGAATCCGGCACCGGGCGGGTCAACGGCATGTTCACCGTCGTCGGGTTGCCGGTGATCGCGATGCCCGTCTGGTCCGTGATCGTGTGCTCCTTGAGGAACGCACCACCGGACGAACCGTGCACGTCCAGCGTCATCGTCGGCGACTCGGTCTCCGCCGACCCGCGCAGCGCGAGCGCCCACCCCGTGTTGCCGAACACACGGCCCGTGATCTTGGGGCGCGTCAACGGCGAGTAGAACGACAGGCCGTCGCCGGCGTTGTCGTGGATGAGCGCGTCACGGATCTCGAGGCCGACGATCGGGTTCGTCGTGGATCCGAGGATGCCGGCGCCGCCATTCTCGTGAATGTGGGGGCCGCGGAACCGGATGTGGCGGCCAGGCCACGCGTTCGTGGTCGACCGGAACTCGACGCCCGGGCCCGTGTTGTCGTAGAGCTCGACGCCGTCGAACAGGTACGTGCCCTCGGCGTTGCCTTCGAGCGCGACACCCACCTTGTTGCCGTACGCGGTGAGGCCCTTCACCTGCCCGTCGATGCCGCCCTGCTCGGACGCGTTCGAGATACCCACCCGGTAGCCCGCGTACGTGTTGTACCGGGCGACAACACCGGTCGCCTGCGTGCCGCGGGTGCCGGTGTCGTTCATGCCGATCGCGTTGTTCTCGAGGAGCACGTTCGACACGAACAGGCCGGCGGCCTTGTACTGCGCTTCGGGCTGCCCAAGCTGCTCGCCGAAGATCCCCGATGCCCCGTTGTTCCGGGCGATGGAGTTGATGATGTAGATCGCTTCGGACCGCTTCTGCCCGAAGCCGATACCGAACCCGGAACCGGACCCGAAGCGGGTCTCCGGGTCGGGCTGGAACGTGGCCCGCGCGCGACCGCACGAGTCCGCGATGCACTCGATGAACCACACGTTGTCGGAGTAGTCGATGCCGAACCCGGTCGCGTGGGTGTTGAACACCTTCACGCGACGGAAGTACGTGTCACGGAAGTTGTGCATGATGAAGCCCTTGAGGCCCGCCACGTACGACGATCCGATCGGCTGCGCGGTCCCGTCGATCGTGAAGTCCTCGAAGAACATGTCCGACCACTGGAAGTCCGGGTCGCCCACGTTGAACTGGTTCATGCCCAGCCACGAGTTCGACGCGGACGTGAGGAACCGGGTGCGCCCCATGCCCTCACCGCGGACACCGAACTTGCCACCTGTGGGCGGTGTCAGACGCGCCGAGAACGCGTAGCGCCCAGCCGGCGCGAACGCCGTGTACACGCGTCCGTCGGAGGCGTACATCGTCGCGAGGTCGGTGAGCACCTGATCGAAAAGGGGCTTGGCGTCGCCGTTCTCACGGTTGGGGAGGCTGCTTGAGCTCACCCACTCGAGCAGGTTCACGGATCCGGTCGCCCGTGACGTTGCCGCAGGTGCCGCCGCGGCCGCGAGGAACTTCGCGTCAGCACCGGGCTTGCTGTAGATGCTCGTAGCCATCGGGGTCAACCTCCGAGGGTCAGGGTGCCGTCACCGTTGTCGATGAAGGCACCAGGGTTGAGGGTGAGCGTGCCGTCACCGTTGTCCACGAATCCGCCGCCGGCGCCCGCGGCGACGATCGCGCGCGTGACAGCCGCTCCGACTGGCGTGTCGGGGTTGTCCGCGTCAGCGGCCACCTCGGCGTACTGCTGGCCGAGGGTGTCGAGCTTGTCGGCGGTGACGGCCTTGGACGGGTCGCCATCGCGCCACTGCGGTGGAGTGAACGGCATGGACGCCTCCTACGCGGGGTGATGCCGACAGGGTGACGGCGAAGGTGAGGACGGGGTGGTGCGGGGTGACGCGTAGATCGTGAAGGCGGCGGCCGCGGTGATCAGGGTGATCGCGACCGCCGCCAGGAACCGGATCACTCGTTGTGCGCGCCAGGCGCCCGGTAGCGGGCCGTGTGCGGGTCGACCGCGTCCTGATACTCGGACCGCGTCACAGTCGACGGGTCGGGCGCGTACGCCGGCTGACGGGCGATCCCGAGCAGCCACCCGAACCGGGGGGCCACGTACAGCTCGAGCAGCCGCACCGCGACGTAGTACACGCCCTGGAACGCGGCCGTGATGACGAGGGTCAGCGCCACCTCGAACTGGTCGTCGAGGGTGATGCCGCTGGTCACCGCCCAGCCAATGACCGCGCCGACGATGATCGGCACGAGAGTGCGGACGATGGAGTCGAACAGAGCCTTCATGACGGGGTGTCCTTTCGTTCGCCGCGGCGGATCCACTGCGGCGGGATGGTGTCTTCGATCTCCGCGATGTCCACGGGATCCAGGTCGGGTCCGTGCGAACCCGGCCACTGGTCAGCGATCGCACGGAGAATGCGGGCGAACGCGGCCGACCGGCGCACGGCGAGCTTCTCCACCGAGTCGAGGCGTGCCCAGACCCGCTCGAGTTCGGTCTTCACTCGGGCGTCGATGCGGGCGTCGAGCGCGGTCTTCGCGTCGCTCTTCGTCTTCCCGCGGGTGCCGTAGTAGGTGACGACGATGCCGACCAGGCCGATCACGGCGACGGCGATGGTCACGATCTGCTGTGGTTCCATCAGATCTCGCTCTCGTCGTCGCGGCGGTCCTTGATCTCCTCGCCGAGGAGGTTCAGCCGGAACAGCGGGAGCGGGAGCGCGGTCAGAAGGACGAACACGATGAACCCGGCCGACGGATCGGGGTTCGTGCGGAACAGCATCACCGCGATCGCGTACCCGCCGAGGAGAGCAACGAGGATCACCTTCCCGGCGATCTCCACCTGCCACAGGCGAGGGAACGCGACGCCGAGGAGGCACACCACCGCCGCGACTGTGAGAGTCATGCCCATCGTGTCGATCGTGTTCTCGTCGAACAGCCGGTGCAGGATCGGCGAACCGAACGCTGTAGCCCAGATGCCCGCGAGGACCACGATCACGTCGTACGCGGGCAGCCAGACCCGTTTCAGGGATCGGAACTTCCACTCGTCCGGGGGGATCGCGTCGGGGTGCCAGATGCTCGCCCGCCACAGGCGAAGCCACACGGTCACTTCATCCGGTCGATCTGGTCACGCGCGAGGAACACCGTGCGCGCGCCCGTGTCCAGCAGCTTCTGCAGCTGGTCGCCGTTGATCCACTCGACCCGGTCACCGACGACCTGGTAACGGTCGCTCGCGCCGTCGAGAGGAACGACGATCTGCGCGGCCGCCCCGGTCGAGGTGTCGAACGCGGGGGCGGTGATCTGCCCGTACCGCTGCAGGACCTGCTGCAGCTCGTCGTTCTTCACCCGGGCGGCCTCTGCTCCGGTGGCCGCCGCGATACCCGCCCACTCCCGCGGGTCAGTCAGCAGGGTGACCTTCCCGCCAGGGACGGCCTGCACGGCGATCGTGCCGTTCTCGTCCTGCCATGCTGCGTTGATCATGGTGCGCTTCTTCCTCTTGGGAGGCTCGACAGGAGCCGGGGTGAAAGGGGTCGAACCGCCCACAGACGCGGGCTGGTTGCGGTGGTTGTCGCGGTCGCGGTCGTACTCGAGGTGCCAGCGCTCGACGAGCTGCCCGTTGCGGTAGACCGTCCAGAACCAGCCGTGGTCGTTCCAGACGCGCATCTGCCAGTCGGCGGTGTCGTCGGTGTCGACGGCGTATCCGACGCAGTGCACGGACTGGTCGGCGGGAAGCGCGATCGGCGCCCACGGGTTGTTGCGCGGGTCGCGGAGGTAGGCGAGGTACCGGGCGTAGTTCGCGTTCGCCTGCTCCGGCGACCGCCACGCCTCGTTGATGTCCGCCGGTCGACCGAGCGCCGCGTCCACTCGGGACAGTGACTCCGCGGCCTCCCGAGCGAGGCGACCACGGCCGTAGCCGATATCAACGGCGTCGTTCCAGGACAGCACCATGCGACGCCTCCTCAGACCAGCCGCTTGTCAGGCCAGGAGCCCGCGAGCCACAGCGCCAGCGTCCCCGTGAACGACTTCGACAACCGCGCCACCAGAACCCCGGACGGCTGCACCGTCAACTCGACGAGACCGTCGATGTTCGTGATCGCCGGTTGGATCAACGCGACCTTCGGAGCGAACGCCGCAGGGATCGAACCGATCGTGTACGGGTCGCCCGCGGTGAACGTCGCCGATGTTGACACGATGTTCCCCTCGGCGTAGATCCGCCCGCCCATGCCGAGCACCCGCGGGATGGTCCCGCCGGCGGAGTAGATCGTCGACCCGGTGTACGCGCCGATCTCCGGCTTCCCGGACACGTGGACCCACCCGATCGTCGACCCGAGGTACTGGTACCCGTTCGACGTGTCGAGACGCCACGCGAGCGCACCCACGTCCGGCACCCACGCCGCCATCTCCGATGCGTTCCGGAGCCACACGACACCACCCGGGGCGGCCGTGTACGGCACCGTCTGCGTGATCACGGCGGTCTGCGTCGCCAGATCCGACGACGTGACCCGCGCGGTCGCGAGCTCGAGCGCACCGGCCGGGATCGACGGCTTCGACGGGGACGCGTTCGCGACACCCTGCGTCACCCCGAACAGCGGTGCCGTGCCCGTGTCGCCGGCGAGGGGAAACAGGCACCGCACCCAGATCACGTCGATGCGGGAGTTCGACCCCGGCGCAGCGCTCGTGCTGACGGTCACCGCGGAGTCGTTCGCGACTCGCTCGGCGCCCGCACTGTTCCGCGCGGTGACCGCGACGAACGGGGCGATCTGGTACGTCATCGCGAGATCCGTCGTGCCCGTCACGATCGGGTCCGTCGTCCACGCGACGACACCCACACGGGGCACGCCCGCGGCGGAGCGGACAACCGAGCTCGCCTCGATGCGGCGATGCGCGGCCGCCGACAGCCCGGTGGGCGCCTCGGTGGGGAGGGAAGGGGTGAGCATGACGCCTCCTACGTGTGGCCGATGCGGTTGTCACCGCCGATCCAGGCAACGAACCGCCCGGACGTGCTGGTGAGGTCGGTGGTGAGCGCGGCGGGGATCTTGACCGTGCCGCCGGCCTGACCGATCGTGATGTCGGATCCAGCGAGAGCAGCTGCGACCTGGGCGGCGACGATGTCGTCGATGTTCTCGTCGATGAAGTCAGTGATCCGCTCGTCTAGGTCGCTGACGAGGATCGTGATCTGCTCCTGCTGGGCGATGATCGTGGTCTGCTGCTCCTGGAGTAGCGCGACAGCGGCCTGCAGCGCGGGCACTGCGTTGTACTGCTGCGTCCCGGACGGGGATTCGAGCGCATCCAACCGGCGAGACAGACGCGCGATCTCGTCGGCGAGCTGCTCCAGCCCACCCCGAGGAGGTGACGGGTCAGCCATCACGCCTCCTCGTCGTACGTCGCCCCGCAGGTCACCTCGATGAAGTCCGACCGCGACGACCCGGACAAGCCGACGATCCGGCGACGGTACGAGCCCGCGGGCAGGTAGTCGTAGATCGGGTCGAGTCGGGTGTCACCCGTCACTACACCCGGTCCGGTGAGCGTGCCAGGGCCCGTGAGGAGCCCGAGCTTGATCTGCTGCTGCTCCGACAGGAAGAGTTCCGCCAGGTCACCGCAGCCGTACTCGTACGGGAACGGCGACTGGTCACCGGACGCGTCGAAAGACCAGAACTCCCACGGCTTCCGCGCGGTGCGGAGGGTCTCTACGTTCGCCGAGTCGAGGGTGACAGCGTCCTTCGTCGTCGTGGACACGTCCGCGTCGAGATGCAGCAGCGGGAACCCGTTGTCGATGAGGTAGGGGTCGTACTGCATCCGCAGCAGCGTCGTGTCCGACGACCGGCCCGCTGACGCCCACGACACAGAACCCATCCGGGTCGGGTCGAGCTGCACGCCCACACCGGTCACGTCGTTCGGTTCCCACGTCAACGGGGCCTCACCCTGCAGACGGGGCTGTTCCTCCGTCCCGGACTCGTACACCCAGCCGAACGAGTCGGAGCTGGTGCGTTCGAGCCGGATCCGAATGTCGGGCCCGTTTTCCTGGTTCGACAGGTCCGTGAGTGCCGCGCCGATCTTCTTCCGCTCCACGGCGGTGTACGACTGCTGACGGGTGCCGGGACGGTCCGCGTGGAACCGGATGGGGATGTCCGCCCACCCGGGCCACAGGCACCCCTGCTGCACAAGCCGTTTACCGATCGTGCCGTGATCCACCCCGTCGATGATCGTGTCGAAACCCTCGGCGGGCTTCCCGTCCGGGGCTAGCCAGTCCGGAGCCGCAGCGGACAGCAGCCCCGGAGGAGGCGGCAGAACCGGCACCAGGTTGAGCATGTGACGGAACCCGCGTGCGGTGACCTTGAGCTTGCTCTCGTCCCGGTCGAAGTCCTGAGGGATGATCGGCCCGCCCAGCAGGTGCCCGCCGACGTCGACCGCGATCGAGTGCTTCCACGGGGTGAACAGGTTCCGCCAACCCCGCACACCGTCGACGAAGTGCGCGTTGATGGTCTCGGCGGTGTTCGACTGCTCCTGCCAGTCTTGCTCGCTCGGCTCGATCTCCTCGAGCAGCGCGCCCCCGCGCGTCTCGAAGACGTAGAACCGGGTCACCACCATGCGTGATCCACCTTCCCCGCCATGCGCGGCTCACCGACCGGCTCGGTCACGTCGAACTGGAACGTGCGCGAGAACCCGCCGGGGATCTCCGTCCACTCCCGGTATCGCAACCAGCGGGACACGTCCTGCCCGTCGAGCGTCGCCCGACCGTTCTCGATCACGACCGACGCGCCAACCGGGATCGGGCGGGCGAACCCGACCCGCGCGCCCGTCTCCACGCAGGTGATCAGCGCGGTCGAGAACCCGCCCGACAGCACGAACGACGGCGACGACGGGGCCTTCCCGTCATTCGGGAGCGTGATTCGCCCGCTCGACCCGCCACCGGGCCACACGGCCGGCCAGATGACCGGCCACACCAGACCCTGCCCCGCCGATGGTGGGGATGTCTCCACCCATTCCCCGGTCGCGTATCGACGGGGATCGGCAGCACGAAATCGCACCTGGTAGGCGGCCGTCTGACCGAAGACCAAGATCTTCGTGTCAGGTTCACCCACTCGGCGAACCCACGCCCACCTCGGACCGTCCGCTTCCGTAACCACCAACAGTCCGAGCTCCCCGCCGGCAAGAGCGCCGGAGAGAGCGTTGAGGTCAGCTGCTTGATCGCCGGACGAGTGGATCATCCCCTCGATGGTGATCAGCCGGCCGTTGAGACGCCCCTCGCCCTGGAACTCGCCGTGAGACTGGGGGCGCTTGGTGGTCGGGACCTCGGAGGAGACTCCCGACCACCAGCCCTTCAGCCCGTCCTCGCCGATCGTGTACGTCGCAGGACTGTCGGTGCCGTCCAGGACCAGCCCGCCCACGTAGACATGGACCATCAGCTGCTCCTCAACGCGAAGCTGATCCGCTCACCAGCGATCCGCCCCACCTCTTCCTCAGACATACCCGGAGTGGGGTAGATCTTCATGTCGATCGGACGCTGATCCGCGACCACTGCAGCAGCCGGAGCTCCACTGGACATGTAGGAGGCGATGTACTGCGGCCGGTGGTCTACGTACCCACCGCCCGCGTACCCACGGAGCGGGGGCATGTCGCCGCCCGCGTTCATGTGCTCCAACCACGCCCGGTTGCGGGGCTTCGCCACCACCCGGGAACGGGTCACGAACTCACCAGTCGCGAGGGCGTACACGACGTTGTCCCGATCCGACGGTGCGCCAGGGATGATGCCACCACCAGCACGCCCACCACGGATGCTCGTCGCGTCGAGCGAATCCGTCTGCGTGTTCAGCCGGATCGTCGTCCCGTTCCACTGGTTGTAGATCGCGGTGAGCTGAGCATTGACTCCCGAGGTGTCCACCTTCAGGTACGGCGTGACGTTCTCGATGCGGAGCTTGTACTCCCTCATGATCTGCTCGACCGTGGCCTGACCGCTGGCCAACTTGCCAGCGATCTCAGATGCGGCGCCCTGGCCGAGTTGCGCCGCCGCCGCCGCCACAATCGGTGACGCATTCGTCAGGGCGCTAGTGAAAGCATCCGTACCGCTCTTCGACCGCTCACCGAAAGCTTGCTCCATCACGGCCAGCTGTTCATCGCTGGCATTTACCAGCTCCGCGACTAGAGGAGCACCCTCCGGGCCGAGAGATGCCAGCTCAGAAAGGACACCTTCCGATACGCGGCCGGAAAGCAGAATCATGTTCTGCTCCCACGAGGTCTGAGCATCGATCTGTGTCTGCAACTCAGTGATGTAGTCGGCCAGATTGACCGAGAATCCGTCGTAGTAGTCCTTCCAGGAGTCAGAGGAATCCTCGGTCTTGGACGCGGTGTCCTCAGCCCACTCCCGCTGCTTGTCCTGCATTTTGGTTAGCGCGTCGCCGAAATTGATGAACTGCGAGTCCCCCCCGGAGAGGGTCTCCAGGTACTTCTTCTGCGCGTCGGTCAGCTCCTCGGTCGCCCCTGCCGCGGTCTCGGCCGCGCCAGCGATACCGCTCAACGAATCTGCACCCGTGTCGCTGGTTGAGGAAAGGTCAGACGTCGCGATCTCCAGGAGAGCAGATGCCCGCGCTGCGTCGTCCATCCCGGCCGTGTTCAGCCCCAGCTCGGTAGCCCGCTTGGTGAGCACACCCTCGAACTCGGGTCCCAAGGCAGCGAGCAGCCGGGACAGCGATTTCTGCGAACCGTCGGTCTCGGCCGCGAGCTCGTTGAACGCCCTCTGCGCCGCCGGAGCGTCGGAAGCCGCGAGCGTCGACAGCTCCTTACCGATCCGCTGGAGCGAGTCGATGGGGGCCGCCAGAGCGGCATTCTTCTGCAGGTTGAAGATGCCGCGCGCGAAGATGTTGTTGTTGAACTCGTCGATGTCGGCGAGCAGCTGATCCAGGTCCTGGAGCTGAGCCTTCGCGTCCTTGAAGAACAGGTTGAACTGGCCCGGTGCGGCGGTGTCCAGCACCTGCCGGCCGGATGCCGTCTGCAGGGAATTCTGCATCGATTCCGAGGTCGCCTCGGTCTCCTTCATGATGCGCTGGAACTCGCCCAGACCGATGCCGGCGACGATCAGTGCCGCACCCCACGGACCGTTCAGGAACGCCGCTGTGGCGCTCAGGGCCCTTCCTGTGCGGTTGATCCCGTTCGTGGTGAGTTCCGCCGCCCGAGCCACCCCCGGCATCTCGGATGCGCGGAGGATCGTGAGTTGCGCGTTGAAGGCCGCGATCTTCGGCACCGCGATCAGGAACGCCCCGCCCGCCAGTGCAGCCCCACCAGCGACGGTAGCGAGCAACGCCACCCCGAACTGGATACCCTCGGGAAGGTCGGAGAACCCCTTCGAAAGCGTGGTGACTGCCTCGGCCACAGCCTGAACGGCCGGGAGGAATGCCGACCCGTAGTCGATCGCGGCGTCCCGTGCGGCGTTCGCTGCGATCTGCAGCTTCGCCTCGGTCGTCTCGTACCGCTTGTTGGCCTCATCGGTCAGCGCGGAGTTCTCCTCCCACGCCTTCGACTGCAGGTCGAGCGAGTCGGTGAGGAGGTCCCCGGCACCCTTGAGCTGCAGCAGCACACGCTGCTCCTCGGTCGACTTGAACCCGAGGTCGGTGAGCGTCTTCACGACGTTCCCGCCCGACGCCTCGACCCCGTTCAGTCCCTTCGTGAACGTGTCGAGCGCGCGCACCGGGTCGTTCCGGAACTGGTCCGCGAACTCCTTCGACGTGACCCCGGAGACCTTCGCGAACGCGGCGAGCTGGTCGCCTCCCGTCTGCACGGCCGAGTACAGGTCCTGGAGCACCCGGGAAGCGACGCCACCACCGAGCTCCGCTGTGATGCCCATCGAGGCGAGGGCGTTCGCGAGACCGAGGACTTCACCCTCGGTAGCGCCGACCAGCTTCCCGGAACCCGAGATGCGCTGCGCCATCTGGACGATGTCGCGCTCCGTTGAAGCCCCCGCGTTACCGAGCGCCACGAGGGTCGCGCCGAGCCGGCCGACGTCCTCGGGCGCGGTCTGCATGACGTTCATCAGCTGCGCGATGCTCGTAGCGGCTTCGTCAGCGGAGAGGTTCGTCGTCTCCGACAGGTCGATCATCGTCTTCGTGAACGAGGCGATGTCCTGCCGCTTCACACCGAGCTGACCGGCAGCTTCCGCGACTCCCGCGATCTCCTCATGGGTGGCGGGGAGCACACCGGTCAGCGACCGGAGCTGCTCCTCGAGCGCGCCCATCTCCTCGGCGTTCCCGTCGACGGTCTTCGTGACCCCAGCCCACGCCGACTCCCAGTCGATCGCGGCCTTCACCGACAGAGCCGTCGCAGCCGTCGCGATCGCACCGGTCGCGAGGAGCTTGGTGCCGACCTGCTCCATCGCCTGGTGCTGCCGCTCGTAGGCGGCCATGGCGTCCTCGCCGGACTCCTTCAGCTTGACGTTCGCCTGGCGAGCCTTCTCGTAGTTCGCGAGGTAGTTGTTCACCTCGGCGGCGAGGACGACTTTGACGATGCGCTCCACAGTGGGCACCTCCGTCCTGATCGACGGCGGCGGTGATGCCTACCGTGTGACTCGCTGGACGTCGAAGAAGACGCCGTTGAGGTTGGCCCCGTCGCCGGATGCCTTCTTGTGCGCGTCCATCGCGTCGAGAGCGGCTCTGCGGGCGTAGTTCGTGTGCGGCCCGGTCGCGGCGTACGCGTAGTCGCTGCCGTAGCTGCTCGGCGCCGCGTCGTCCGACGTCGCCTCGGGAAGCCATTCGCCGAACTCGCCCGTGTTGCGCTCGACGATGATGAGCGCCTGCACGAGGTCTCGGGACTCGTCGTCCCACTCGCTCTCCGTCGTCGACGACACGACGCGGCCGTGCTCGTCGTGGACGTAGACGGTGGTGGGCTGCCAGCCCCAGTACCTCCGCGGGGAGATGCCGGCGCGAACGGCGGCAGCTACTTCGTTGCGGAGCGCCGCGCTGCCCCGAAGTCTTTTACCAGTGCGTCCAGTCGGCTCGCGGGCTCTGCTTCGTTGAGGGACCAGACGGCGTTCTGGACGTCGGTGACCTCGGACCCGGAGAGAACTGCGAACAGGCGTGCCCACTGCTCGAGCGTGAGGCGGTGTTCCTCGTCATCTTCGATTCGGAAGCCGTACGCGGTGTCGGTGTCCTGGTCGACGTACGCGGCGGCCGCGAGGGAGAGGGTGGAGATGTTGTACCCGTAGTGACGGTCGACGGGCACGTCAGCGCGGACCGGGTGGTGGAGGCTAAGCTCGCTCCACGCGTGGCCGGGGATGCGGTAGAACCGCAGCGTCACGAGAGACTCCATGGCACGCTCACGGAGGTCTTCGATCTGCGTCTTCAGTTCGGTGACCTTCGGGTTCTCCCCCGATGCGAGCCGCTGGTCCGTGGCCGCCTCGGCAGCGAAGTCGGTGATCTGCGCGCGGAGGCTGCTGATGCGCTCCGCGATGTCGCCGTCGAGGCAGACGTGGACGTCCTTGAACGCGCGGGGGCGTTGTTCGGATCGGGTGAGGAGCTCGTCGAAGTTCATGGTGTCCGCCGTTCTCCGCCGTGAAGGGGTGGACCGTGGGGGCGTCCGGCGGAGAACGCCCCCACGGGGTTGTGTCACGCCAGGGCGTGCTCGGCCGAGATGTAGTTCACGGCCACGGCCTGCTTCTTCGTGAACTTGCCGTCCTGGATGGGACCGGGGAGCTGCGCACCGAGGGTCACCGAGTAGGCGCGGACCTTCTGCGCCGCGGCGGCCAGGGTCGTCTGCGGCACGTTGCGACGCTCGACGAAGATCCAGTCGCCCGGGGTGAGGATGACCGAAGCCGACGACGCGTCCGTGGAGTCCACGTACGACAGGTCGGGGATCTCCTGCGTCACGGCCTGCAGCGACTGGCGCGACTGCGGCGACGTGAGGCGGGTGTCGGCGTTCTTGCCCTGCGAGGGGTTGGGGTTCCATCCACCCTGCATGAACGAGTACGTGATCCGCTTCGCGCTGGTCGCGGCGAGGTTGGCCGCGGTGATCGCGTCGGGGTTGACACCCGCGGTCGCGGCGGGGATGGCCCAGATGGTGAGGTTCCCGGTCTGGTCCACGGCGGGAGGTCCGCCGAATGCTTCTGCCACATCGGGCATGAGCGTTCTCCTTTCATCTCCCCGGCAACCGGGGGTTTCGGTTGACCCTCGGGGAGACCGAGGGGGTCGCTGAGACGATCAGGCCGAGCGGCTGCTGACCGTCTCGAAGTAGATGTCCTGGTAGAACAGGCGCGCGTTGGAGTCGTGGCGGGCTTCGTCCATGTCGCTCGTGAACGGGGAGCACGCGCGGCCGGCGACCTCGAGCCTCTGCCCGACGAACTGGGTGCGCAGCGCATCGACGAGGTCGACGAGCCCACCCGCGTCGACGGTGACGACCCGCCACTTGACCTCGACGCTGTAGTCACCTGCGACGTCCTCGGGGGCGGTGTTGCGTTCCCCGGCGTACCCGCGGATGGTGACGGTCAGCACGAGGTAGTTCCCAGCGACGGCCGTGGCGCCGCTGTCACGAAACACCTCGTAGACGTCGCCGGGGTCGATGTACTCGTGTCCGGCAGCGAGTGCCTTCGCGGCGTCGATGTGCGCGCGGAGCATCAGATGTCCGCGGCGTCGGTGCCGGCCATGAGGATGCCGCGGATGAACCCATCCTGGTTCGCCTTCGCGGCGAGGCGGGCAGCGTGTTGCGGCGACGTGCCGCGACTCGCGACGCCCTCTTCAAGGAACCCGAGCGCACCCTGACCCTTGGACGGGTCGGGACCGACCTCTGCGATCACACCGTCACCGGAAGATTCGATGTCGTAGCTCATGGAAGCGGGGTACCCGCGCGCATGCCGGCCGGATGAGGCCCGCGCGACAGCGCGCATGTCGTCGCGCACGTCCTGAGCTGACACCTGCACGGCTTTGCGGACGTTCTGGTGCAGGTGACGCGGCACGTCGCCCATGTCGGCGATCAGGCCGTTCACGTCAGTGAAGTCGAACGAAGCGCTCACGTCTGCTCCTTCACGGGGTAACGGTGGGCGGTCACCTGCCCCATGTCTGGGATGCCGGTCACCTCGAACGTGAGGCCAACGAGGGCAGGGTCCGACGTCGACCCGGTGACGTCGATCTCGTCTCCGTCGGTCAGCATCGGCGCGGCCACGGGAAGGTCGACGCGGAGGTCCTGTGTGGCGACGGCCTGGCTCGCGGAGTCGCGGTCGGAGACGGCGCGGCTGGCACCGTTCGCGACGCGGGCGATGCCCGAATACTTCTCGGTCACCAACACGCGAGTCGCCTTCCCAGAGACCGTGCGCATCGCCCACGTGCCGGCGACGACCGTCTCCGTCATCCGCTGCTCCGCACGCTCACGGCCACGCTGGAGCACGGTCGGGTCGTACGGCATCAGCTGCGCCCCAACCGGATCGTGAACGCCCCTGTGCGGCGCTTCACCAGTGGAACGAGCGCGTCAGCCTCCGCGTCGCTGATGAACAGCACACCCTCCTCCGACTCGCGTGCCCGCCGGCGGGTGAGGGACCAGTCGTCGAGCTGCTCCCGCTCCTCAGCCCACCCATCGGTGTTCTTGAGGAACCGTGCGACAGCGTCAGCGATCGTCGAGACGTACCGGCGCTCCCAGTCAGCGGACTCTTCCTCGGTGGGGAGCGACGGCGGCTGGTGGATGCCGCGGAGGCGCAGCGCTGTCCGGAGCTGCGCCCCCGCGTCCTCGATGCGAGCCTCGGCCACCGGGACCTCCGCAGTGGTGAGCGGTCGCCACCGTCCCACGATGTCGGCCGCGGTGACTTCAGGCCACGCCATTGTCACTCCACCGGGATGCCGGCGCCCTTGAGCGCGTCGATGATGTCGGTCTTCGTCGCGTCCGAGGGGATGTCGATCTCGAGACCCTGCGCCTTCGCGGCTTCGACGCCGTACGCCCGCCAGGCGTCCGCACCCGACCCGGCACCACCACGAGGGGGCAGCGACGGTGCGGGGGCGTCAGGCGAGCCGGTGTCGCCGCCTGCGGGCGGTTCCTCGGCCTTCGAGGACTTGGTGTCTTCGCTCTTGTTCGCGAGGACGTGGTCCCCCAGGTCGACGCCGTCGGGAACCTTGTCGCCCGCGACGAGGACGATGGGGTCGCCACCATCCGGGTCGTTGACGAGCACGGACCCGATGAGGTCCTTGCGGATCTTCGCCATGATGATCTCCTTGGTTCGGAGGTGCCGGCCCGACGTGAGCCGAGCCGGCACGCTCGAATGGGTCAGGCCAGCACCTTCGCCGCGAGGCTCAGGTCGGCGTTGGCGAGGACGGGCATCGCGATCGCGTCCGCGATGACCTCGGCGATCATCGGCGGCTTCTCGCCCCGGTACGCGCCAGCGACGATGCCGGGCTGCTCCGACTCCTCGATGCCGTAGCGCTCGTCGGTCGACGTGAGGGTCTGACCCCAGAACGTCGCGCCGAGCTCCGTGCCCTCCCAGTCGTCGGTGTTCTCGACCGGCGCGGGGAGCAGGAACAGCTTCGAGTCGTCGAGGACCTTGCCGGCCTTCGTACGACGGTCGTACTTGTAGATGGGCGGGAGTCCCGCTCCCTCGACGATGCCGCGGACGTCCGCCTCGGTGGCGGGACGCGAGGCGCCGTTGTTGAGCTGGATGCGGAACTGGTCCCCGGAGGCGAGCGCCGTGAACACCCGCGAGGAGAGCAGGATGGAGCCGGGCTCGACACCGTTCGTCGCGATGTACTGCTGCCGGATCGTCTCGAGGAACGCGAGGCGGTCGACGCTCGACGAAGCCCACAGCGATCCAGCGGTGACGTCGTGCGAGACGGAGCGGCCGAAAGAGTCGGCCGCGCCGATCTCCGGGATCGTAGCGATGCCGGTGCCGATGACGATGCCACGGAGGCGCTCGACACGGTCGGCGACCGCGCGGACGACCGTGCGGGTCGTCGCGAGGATCGACTTCTCCACCGCGTCGTCGGCGGCGTTGCGGTTGCGCAGCTGCTCGTACTCGGTGACGGGGATCTCGGTACCGACCGGCGGCAGCTCGAGGGTCGTGCGCTTGCGCGGCAGGCCCTTCGAGACCTCAATCTCGGCGTCGAACGCGCGGTAACGCGCCTCGTCGACGAGACCGGTCTGTCCCGCCATGAACCGCACGACGATGTCGGCGACCTCACGGTTGGGGAGCCAGCGGGCGAGGGTGCCGCGAGCCTGCTCGATCTCCTCGAGCGAGCGGCGGGCGTATCCGGTCAGTGTGGCCGGGTCGATGACGTCAGTCCAGAGTGCCATGTGTCAGCTCTCCTCTCTCGCTCAGACGAAGACGATGGTCGTGGCGGCGCGCTTGGCCGCGGCGGCGGGTGCCGCGAAACCGCCCGAGTAGGGCACCTTCGCGACGTTGACGCGACCGTGGTCGAGGATGGGCGCACCGAAGTCCGCCGTGCCCACGACCTTCTGGTCGGTGAGGAGGAACCCGGCGAGCACACCAGCGCCCGTCGTGGTTCCCTCGGTCTTGTCGTAGGGGACGTAGAGTCCGCCGACGAGAGCGACCGGGGTGCCGGAGGGGATGTACCCGTCCGGGTAGTGCGTGCTCTGGGTGAACGCCGAGATGTCGATGATCCCGGTCCGCGCGTTGCGGATGCCGTGAGTCGAACCGAGCCACGACATGTCACCGGAGCCGAAGGTCTCCTGCTGGAGCTTGGGCATGATGTCAGTCCTTTCCAGACTTCTTCTTGTGGGTTTCGTCGTAGAGGTCACGACCCGCCGAGACGCTTCCGCCGTTCGCTTCGCCGCTTCGCTGCCCCTGTCCGGGGATGGGACGGCGGCGCGGGTCGGGGGTCTCGATCTCCTTCGAGTTCTCCTCGACCCACTTCTTCAGCGCGTCCGCGTTGACGGTCTTGCCGTCGTCGTTCACGAACTGCTTCCGGTCCAGGTCGAACAGCTTCGATGCGGAGACCGTCCGGCCATCGAGCGCCTTGTCGAGCTGATCGCTGACACGCTCGAGAGCGAGTTCGAGGCGGTCCGCTGCGCGCGCCTCCTCGATGCGCTTGTCAACGTCCGCCTGCGAGAGCGGGGTCGACTTGCCGTCGTCGTCCTTCGGCTTCGGCTGCGTCACAGCACGGAACTTCTCCGCGTCGGACTTCAGGTCCTCGTAGTCGGCGAACTTCGCGCGCTCCTCCTCGCGAGCCTTCTGCTCGGCACGGCGGGCACGCTCAGACACGATCCGGTCGAGCTCTTCCTGCGACTCGACCGGCTTGAACTCCTTGCCGCCGCCCTTGTCGTCGTCGCCATCGGCGAACCGGAGGTAGGGGCTGCGGATGAGCTGGCCGAATGCGTTGCGCTTCATGGTGGGGTGTGACCTTCCGTTTATCGGGCCCGTCGGCCGCCGTTTATGGCCCGTCGGCCGTACCGCGACACGCTCGCGTAGCGCCTCCACCCGGGCGGGTGGGAAGTTCGTGTGGGCGGCGCCCGTAGACCGGGGAAGATATCGGCGGACGCCGCCCTGTCAGATGAGCCCGAGAGCCCGCGCCAGACGCCGCACAGACTCGGGTGTGCCGCGCTCCCCCAGCCGCCGTAACTCGCGCGCCAGATCACGCTCCAGCTCCGCGACCTTCGCCGCAGATGCCGGCAACGGTGAGGCGTACACGTCGGCGCTGCTGAGCCCGACACCGCGGGGGACGTTCCCGGTCGCCCGGACGTACTGGAGCCGGTAGTTCGCGTCGTACAGTCGCCGCTCCGCCGCGGTCATCGTCGCCCGGTTCAGCGGATCCCGCTGCCCGGATGCCGCAGCATCGAAGCGTGCGGCTCGGTTCGTGACGACCGTGCGTCCGCCGATCGTGACCGTCCCACGCCCTCGACCCGCGGCGAGGATCTGCTGGTCAGTGCGGACACCCGGCGCCAGCGACACCGCAGTCTGGCCGCGGTCGAGGATGTACCCCTCCTGACGCATCAGCCGGATCGCGTTCGTCCGTGTCCCAGCCCGCCGGTAGATGTCATCCACCGTCAGCCGGGAAGGCGCCCCGTACCGTCGCGCGCCGGCCGCAGTCGCGAGGCCACGCTGCGAGACGTTCACGACACGGTAGATGTCGGCACCGTCCCGGATGGCACGCGCCTCACTGCGACCGAAGACCTTCTCCTGCTGCTGCTCCGACATCGCCTGGAACGTCGCGTACGGGTCTGTGCGCTCATCGCCGACGACGTTCTCCGCACCGGGGATGTGCATACAGTCGCAGTTAGATACAATGAGACTGTTAGCTACGTGCCACCCTTCGGACGAATTGAGGCTGTACACATGCCCGGACCACTGAACGCTGCGCGCCTTGACCACGCGATCGAGCTCTACCTGGCCGGTGAGCCGTTCGAGAAGATCACGACCGACGCTGGCGTATCCGCTAGCCGTCTCCACCGTGAACGAGTCGCCCGGGGCATCCCACCGCGACGGGAGAGGGTTCTGCCCGCCGAAACCATCGTCCGGCAGTACGTCGAAGGAGCCTCCGAGTACGGCTTGGCGCGACAGTATGGCGTCTCCCGAGGCCCCATCACGCGCATCCTCACCGAGGCTGGAGTGCGGCGCCGCGGCATGAGCGAAGCGGGGAAGATCCGAAACGAATCGCTTACCGCTGACGAGAAACGCGCGCAGGTCCAGGCCGCCAACGCTGCCGCCCGCAAGCGTCGCATCCCGACGATCGAGAAGCTGCGCCGAGCGCTGACCGTCGAGCAGCAGGGTCGCACCGGGAGTCGCGGTGAGGAAGTGCTCCTGTCGATGCTGCGCGAGCGCGGACTCCAGCCCACCATCGAACGAGCCGTCGGCCCGTACAACGTCGACCTGGCCGTGCTGCCCGTCGCCGTGGAAGTCCTCGGAGGAGGATTCCACGCGAGCAAGGCCTCGCACGCTGAGCGCATCCCACACATCCTCGATGCGGGCTGGCACCTGGTCATGGTCTGGGACCACGACAGCGGCGGCGCCCTCGGAGCGGGTGCTGCGGACTACATAGTCACCTTCCTGGATGAGGTTCGCCGGAACCCACCCGCGACGTGTCAGTATCGGGTGATTTCCGGTGACGGGCAGCTCCTCGCCGCTCGCGGTCGTGAGGATCACGAGTTCCCCGTCGTACCAGCGTCGCGTAGCGCCCTCGGTAGCGGGACCTGAAACCACAACCCCAGCGGGGAAACAGCGCGGGTGACGCTGGAAGCCCGTGTTCCACCGGTACCAACGGCCCGCGAGGATCACGCACCGTCGGCACGAGGGCGGGTTCAGCATCCGCACGTACCCGGTGATGTCCGGGCGTTGCACGATGTCCGCGGAGTACACCTCACGCCGCGTGTCGGCCATGACCGTCAGCGACGTCATCGTGAGCCACCGGCGCCCGACCTGCAGGGCATCTACGGCGGAGGCCCCGCGGCTGACCGCGACCTTCGTCGTGATGACCGCCTCGTCCAGAAGCGTGCTCATCGACCGGCCGTCGGGAGCCGAAGACAGGAACACTGCCGGATCGAGCTCCCCCACCGGGCTGTCCGGCTGATTCGTCTCGGCGAGCACCGCGGCCGTGTACCCGACCGCGACGCCCACGGCTTCCGCTCGAGCGCCTTCGAGCGTCGACAGGATCCTCGGCTTCACCCGCGCCCAGGACGCGTCGAAGTCATCCCCCATCCGCGACCACTGCCGGCCCACGTCCGAAGCGGCCGCGACCGACAGCGCCTGCTGCTCGCGGTACTGGTCAGTTGCCGCCTGCAGCACCCTGGACCGGCCTTCCCGCGGCCGCGATCTGCGGGTCCAGGGTCACGTTCTCATCCCAGTCCCGCATGCGGCCCTGCTCGATGTCCGTGTAGCCGAGGTCCTTCCGTGCCTGCTCGATCGGGAGGATCGAACGGCCCGTGGTGTCCTTCGTCGTGACGAGCTTCATGATCGCGTCGGCTTTCTGCGCCACCGTCGGGGTCGACGGGTCACGCCAGATCGTCTCGATCTGCTTCGGGCGGGCGTCGACCTCTCGGCCCATGTTCATGAGCACGAGACGCTGCACCTGCTCCCACCGGGTTGACAGGGTCCGCTGCTTCCGCTCCGCACGCTTGACCAGCTGCGCCTCCGACGCGCGGATCGCGTCCGCCGAGGGCGGGTTGTCGCCCTTGAACAGCAGGTAGTCCGCGGGGATACCGAGTTGCATCGCGACGATCTGCATGAGCAGCTTGATGGACTCGTGGAAGTTAGACAGCGAAGCCTCGGGGAACTGCCCGAACGTGGCCTTGTCGTTCTCCGTCGACCACATGCGGCCGGCGATCATCGAGTACGTGTCGAGCGCCTGACCGGCCTCGTCGGTGAAGTCTTCCTCCTTGAGCCCGGTCGCGAAGCGCCGCGGCAGGGCATGGAACTCGGCCGACACCATCATGTCCGAGGCGAGCTTGTTCAGCGCGTCCAGAGGGCTGACGATCGGGTGGAACACGGAACGTCCGAGCCGCTGGTCGAACTTCCCCGGCCGGTTACGACCCAGGATCCGCGGGTCGTTCATCAGGGGGACGAGCGAGCACAGGTTGTTCCCGTTGTCGTCCTCACGGTCATCCTCGACCCACCCGCGGCCCTGCTGGAACCGCCAGGTGACCCACCCGTTCTGGTGGTGGAACGTCATCCACCGGGTCTTGTCGAGATCGGTCCACCGCTTCACGCCGTGCTTCACACGCTTCGTCTTCGGGTCGTCCTCGTGGATCGCGTCGAACGCGGACTCGAGCGTGATCACCGGAACGTCATCCGCGGCCTCACCGGGCCCCACGGTGGCGTAAGCGCGCCCCAGAGCGAGGCTCTCCCGGTGACCCTGCTGCGACAGGTCCGGGCCGTCGTTCTCCTGCCACACGTCCCACAGCTCGTCGTCGGCCTCGGCACCACGACCGATACGGAACCCTTCGACGTCGAGCCGGTTGTCGTACACGTCGACGGCGAACAGCGCCAGGTTCAGCACGATCGGCGACAGACGGTAGCCGAGCTCCTGCTGCAGCACCGGGGCGAGGAACTTCAACGGCTGCTCACCCTCGAAGTACAGGTCGTTCTTCTCGAGCATCGGCTTCTGCCGGCTGATCGCGCGGGACAGCCGCAGCGCCTCGTCGAGTTCCGTCACGGCAGCTCTCCTATCTGCTGCGCCAGACGCGCACCTTCGCTCTCGGTTTCGGGGGCGACCAGCCAGCGGCGAGCGAGTCGCGCACCGCGGCGTTCGCGAGGATCGAGCACATCGCGAGGTCGATCTTCTGCGTCTCGTTCGGCTTCCCGAGGATGTACTTCTGACCGGGCTTCGCGACCTTCTTCGCGTTGCCCATGTGCAGCTCCGTGATGGGGCACCCGTCGTTCGTGATGCGCCCGTTCGCGAGGTCCGCCTCGAACCGGCGGATCTCGTCGTACATGCGGCTGACGGAGTTGGTGGGCCACTCGATCACGTGCTCATCGCCATGACGCAGCGCCCACGTCTCGATGTCGGTGTTCCAGTCCTCCGGGTCGCAGTACATGCGCACCACCACGAACCGGTCGAACAGCTCGTCGACGGCAACATCGACCTCGCTGTGCGGGATACGGTCGCCGTGCTCCTTCGGATCCCAGAACGTGGGGGTCTCGAGGTCCGGTCCCCACCGCGGGGTGAACGCATACCCGGTCATCGTCTGGGCGCGGATGCCGGTCCAGTCGTTGTTGATGCTGCCGTCTAACTAGAACCCGATGCAGATGGCAGTGCCATCCGGCGGGTTCGGCAACCACGGTCGCTTCGTCGCCTGCATCGGGAACCTCCTCACCTGCCCGCAGGGGCACTCATGCAACTACGCGCCCCAGCGAGGCGTACGCGCCTTCCCACACCCCTTCGGGCAGCCACGTGCCCATACCGCGCACGAGCTTGTTCCCGTAGAACCGTTCCGCCTGCGCCGGGTCTTGCTCCAGCAACTCCGCGGCCTCAGCCTCGATCGAATCGAGGTCGACGTGCGCGGCACCGAAGTACACGAATGCGTGGATCTTCCGGCGGTCGCGCTTGTTCTTGTAGCTGAGGTTCTTCGGCGGCTGCCGGTAGAACTTGAACAGGTCAGCCGCGCGCGACTCGTACGTCGACCGTGCGGTGGACTCCTCAGCGGGGTCCCACGTGTTCGTCAGCTCGATACCGCGGCCACCCATGCCAGACGTGCCACGACGCATCGTCTGCGCCGTACCCATCAGCCCGTTCGACTTCGTGTAGATCCCCGTCTCGTCCTGAACGAATCCGGTGGTGGGGTTGCCCAGTCGGGACGACTCCGCAGAGGTGACCTTCTCGATCACGCCGTCATCGCCGATGCGCATGAATTTCTCACCCACACGGATGCGTTCGCTCAGCGGTCCCCGGAGGACCATCTGCTGCAGCGGACGCCACGTGTTGTTCACCTGATCCTCGGACGTCGCCATGAGCTGGATCAGCGGAGTCGGCCAGGGCATGCCCATCGGCTCGCCCGGCTCGTACTCGTACACGAACCCGCACTGACAGCCGTACCGCGCGCAGTCGTAGACGTCATCGTCGCCCGCCCACCCGGCGAACAGGTCCGGGCCAAGCGCCATCACCGCAGTCTCGGCCGCAGCCCACGGGCTCTTCCCGTACTTCTGCGGACCCACCACGAGAGAACGCCGGTACGCGAACGCCTGGTTCTTGATCGGGTCCTCGGGGCGCCACGGCGTCTCCGGGCGCACTCGACCGTGGTTCGCGGTGCACCACAGCTGCCAGTCCGACAGGATGAACGGCTGCCCCTTCCGGAACCCATCAGGGATCGGAAGATGCCACGCCATCCAGTCCGCCTGCAGGTAACCCAGCGTCGGCCACGTGACCTCGAACTCAGCGATCTGCTCCGACATCTGGCGACGCCTTCAGCCTTCCTCGCGATGACGGCACCTGACGCTTCGCAACCGCCGGTCGAGACGCCGACACCGTCGGGGCCTGCACCGGGTTCGTCGAGATCCGCAGCCCCGCGCTCAGCAGGACCCGGTAGTTGAGCAGCAGTTCGTTCTCCTGCCGCATCAGCACGCTCAAGATCGCCGACTTCGAATCCGGATCCTCAGCCTTCACCGACGTCCGCACATGGAACGCGACCGGCCGGAACAGAAGCTGCTCCTCCCACACGATCGCCTGCGGTTTCCGCCACATATCCGCCCACACCTCGAGCTCACGCTCCGACGCCTCCGACAACGGCCACTCCGGAACCGGGCCCGTCCGCTCCTTCGGCAGCGTCCGGATCGCACCTGCCTCGATACGCACTGCCTCCGACAGAGACGACGTATCAGGGGTACGCCCAGCACCCGCACGAGGACCACCACGAGGCATCCGGCACCCCCTCAGAAAACTCTTTGATTCCGGAAAGTTTGCGAGCCACCTCCCCGGCGGTCCTGGCTGAGGGGGGCCTTGGGGGGCCTCCCCCCACCCCCTTTGGGGTCGTCTCGGGGGCTGGTCTGGGGTGGTCGTGGGTGGGGCTGTGCGGCTGTCTCAGGCCGTGTCGCTCGTGGTGTGTGTGATGTGGTGTTCGAGGTCCTTCACGCGTTGTGTCCAGTGCGTGTGGCCTTGGTGGAGGCCGGGGAGTCGTTGGGTGAGGTCTTGGCCGCGTTCGGTGTTTTCGCGGTCGTGGTCGCTCATGTCGGCGTACTCGGTGAGCTGGGCTTCGAACATGGCGACGAGCATCTTCGCGGTGACGAGCTGCTTCGCGGGGTCGCGTTCGGGCTGGGCGTTCATCGGTGTGATTCTCTCTGCTGGTGAGCGGTGCGGCCGCCTTCGCTGCGGTTGCAGGCTTCGTGTTCGGGTCCGCGGTATCCGGTGCGGTCGGGGGTGTGGCCGAGGTCCCACGGCTCGCCGGGGTGGATGAACGGGTCGTCGGGTCGGGGGCAGTTCGGATTCGCGCATCGGACGCGTCCGGTTCGCACTTCGATTTCCCACGCGGCCCGGGTGCGTTCGTGTTCGGGCCCGTACCCGCGTTGCTGTCTCGTGCCGCGGCGGCGTTCCTGCTCGCGTTGGTGGAGTGTGCAGCGTGTGCCGGTGGTGAGGTTCGGGCAGCCGGGGTGCGCGCAGACCTTTCGGGCCATCAGGGGCGCACCTGGTACCCGGCGCGCATCAGGCGGGCGGTGATCTGACCGGTGAGGTCGCCGATGGCGTAGGCGAGGGGTTCGTGGTCGCCGAGGAGGTAGGTCCGTGCTCGAGAGTTCCATCCCGTCACGTTGTCGGTGAGGAAGAACAGTGCGGCAGCGTGCGTGGATTCGTGCGCGATCGTGCGAGTGGTGAGCTGCTCGGTCCAGAGCCGCATGACGACGATCGGGTACGGGTCGGGCTTCGGCCACCACCACCCGCCACGGAAAGCGACGCCGCCTGCTGTGTCCTCCTGGACCGGTATGCCCCTGTGCGCGGCGTGCGCGGCGGCGAGCTCTTGGCGGTCGGAGTAAATCAGGACCTGCACCTGTCGACGGTGGCCGGTCTGGGATGTCGCGACCCGGAAGCGGTGCTCGAACAAATCGCGGCACCTCCGGGGTTAGTCGTAGGAGCGGACGATCGACGGGAGGTCGTACTCGTCGCGGCAGCAGAACACGAGCGCCTTCTCGGATTCCCACGTGCGCTTGCAGTGGGGGCACTGGTACAGGCCGAATGCTTCGAGCTCGTCGGCGGTCATCAGCCCTCCAGCATGTGGGTGAGGTCGACGACAGTCGCGCCGGCGGCATGGAGGGTGGGGGTGTGCTGGTGACCGTGGTGGGCGCAGTACGAGAGTGTCCCGCCGTTGGGGAGTTGGACGTGGATGTAGGCGCGGGCGTTGCACTGGTCGCAGGACACGAACGGGTCAGTCATCGTCGTCACTGAGGTAGGCGGAGACGATGTCGCAGCACACGCCGATCGACACCTCACCGCAGACGGGGCAGGTGATCCAGGAGAACATCAGCGCTTCGGCTCGATGAACCAGAACTGGCGGGCTTCGATGCCTGCCCCGGACGGGTGCGGGTCGTGGATAAGTCCGTCCGGTCCCCACACGACGACGTGCTCGACACCGCGGGGTGACATGCCGATCGCGAGGCAGAGCCCGTCGACGTCGGCGGCACGCCGCGGGCGCACGATCAGGTCGCGGCCACCCAGCCAGAGCATGAACGCCTGATACCAGGCCCCCGGTGCGTCGAACAGGGCGAAGTGCGGGACGGCTTCGGTCGGCAGGTCGAGGAGTGACGCGACGGCGGAGCGCATGCAGTCGCCCGGGATGCCGCGCGGGTCGTTGACGAAGATCGTCTGCGTGTGGCGGATCATCAGTCGTCCCCTCGGGAGAACAGCCAGACGAGCGCGTACGGTGCCCACCGCTGCACGGTGATGGTGAGAGCAACCCCAGCGGCCAGGCCGGTCAGGGTGAGGATGGTGCGCATGTCGACTCCGTCGTCGAAGGGTGTGAGAGGCGCCGCCTGTAGGCCTGAGGCCAGGGGTCGGCGCCTCTCGTGGGTCGGTGCAGTTGCCCCTCCGCGAGATGAGACGCGGTCCTGGGGGCACTTGAGGCCGGGAATCACGGCCCGTGAACACCGAGCGTTCGCCCGCCGGCCTGACTCGGCCCCGTGCAAAAACTCCTGCGCCGGGTCGCGCTCCAGTACCAGGCCGCACCTTTGAGTGACTCGGTGGCGGCGGACGTTCATGGACCCAGCGGTGGGGACGAGCGGCACGGGCGGCTGTTCCAAGGCGCGCCAGGTGCATCGTCGGCTCGAACTCCCCACCGTGGGAGCGGGTGGCACGACAAAGGCCCCGGCGACCTGGTCAGGGTCTCTCTCGGGGCCTTTGTCGTGTTCCTGTCCTGTTCGACAGGTTTCTCTGATCTTGAAGTTAGGGGCGGCAAACGGGAAAGAGAGTCTAGGGCCGGTAAACGCGGCGTGTCGGGGTGTCAGGTTGCCCCTGGCGTGTCGTGTGCGGCTTCCTCGCGGCGTTTCTCGGCGCGGATGCGTTGCTGGACGATGGGGTCGTTCTTGAGCTTCTGACGCCACCAGGAGAGCAGCACCCGAAGCTCCACCACCCGCACCCGTTGCCCGTCCCGGAGCGCCCACATCATCGGCATGCCCTGCATCCTCCAATGGCGGATGGTTCGGCGCGACCGGTGGACGCGTTTCGCCGCTTCCCTGTAGGTGAGGAGAGGCACTGGCTACCCGCTCGGTTCTGGAGACGGATGCACGGGGCATTCGCGTGGGCGGACCCCGCAGACGCAGACGACAGCCGTGTGAGCCTGGCAGCCGCACCACTCGTGCGAGCAATCCCAGACGCAGGTGCATCGCGTACTCATCGTCACGACGTACCCCCAGACGACGGAACACTCGATTCGGTCGTGACGATGCCAGACCTACCTCCGTGGTGCTCCATGCGGTGGGCGTCGGCGGCATCCAGGGCCTCACGCATCGTGGCGTAGTCCGGTTGTTCGGTCTCCGAGTCGTTCCACCAGCAACGTTCGACGGGGCAGGTGAATCCGAATACTTCGGGTTCGGTCGGCGCGGGAGCAACCGGGGCGTCGAACCCGAACGCGAAGTAGTCGCATGCCTCTCTCGCGAGGCTGTGGATCCGGTTGAAGTGCGCCTGCGGCGATTTCGCTTTCTTCGCCATGAACACCTCCGTTGAGATCTCACTTGCGATCGCGGTGAGGCGCTCCTTGGTCTGCGGCTTCATCGCCGGATCCCTTCCGCTTGCTCGGGCTCCTGCACACTCGATCCGGTGCCCGACGTGACTCGCATCGACGGGCGGTCCGGGTCGGCCGTCGGACGCGGTGGGCGCGCGTCGTACGCCTGGATGTCCTCCCACGCCTGATCGAGGTCGGCCTCGGCGTGCCAGCCCAGGTCACCCGCGATGCTCGCGAGCGCCGCCAAACGACTGTCGGCGTCGCGGGCGTTCAGCACGAGCTGGTGCGTGTCTGCCGGATTGAACGGCGAAACGTTGGCCAGGTTGTAGAGGCGGCTCGACAGCCAGTTGCACATCTTGGCGCGAGAAGGTCGCTTGCTCATGCCGTGCTCCCGTTCGTGTGGTTCCACCCCATGCGGTCCTGGGTGCGGGACAGGGCACCCAAAGCCACCGGGTCGGGGGTGGGCTCCTGCGCACTCGACTCGAATGCGGCGATGCACGCGGCGATCGCCACGACGAGTTCACCCATGACGTCCTCGACGTCGGGGCGGACTCCTTCTCGGATCATGTGCGCGGGTATCTCCACCGATCCGTTCCGGTAGAAGGCCGTCAGGTCGTCGCTCCGCAGCACACGCCCCCACGAGTGCGAGTCGTCGGCGTACACGGTGACGTCGTACGGCTTCACGTGGTGTGCACCGTCCTTCCCGCCGTGTACGACGAATGTCCCGCTGATCCGCCCGTGCTGGTAGGTGAAGATCCGCCAGAAGCTGCTCATGTCCTGCGCTACGCCGCTCATCGCGTGCCCCGTTCTTCGTGGTTGGTGAGTTCGGTCATTCCGTTGGGTGTGCGGAGCATGCCGGCCATCCCCGCCTCGATCTGGTCGGCGAGGTCGTCGTACTCCGCAGCCCAAACGAGGTACGTGTCGGCCATGCGCATCGCGACGCTCTGACGGACCTCGCTGTTCCCGTAGTGGTATCCGGTGAACCGGCTGGGAAGCCCGCACGTCGCAATGCGATGCAACTCCCGTAGGTAGGCCGCCTCGTCGCGGGCGGCGCGCGCACGCTCTCGCTCGAGCTCGTAGGTGTGGATCGTCATCGGTTCTCTCCTTCGTCCTGTCTCTCGATGAACGTCTCCCCGCACGACCGGCACAGGCCCACACGAAGCACTCCCCCGCCCTTCACGTCCGTGTAGTCCCACTCGACCCGCCGGCGCCCGCACGTGTCACACAGCGTCGGACGCGGGTGCGGGTGGATGCCGTGAACCGCTTTGAGGCGGCGGACGGTGGAGAACAGTTCCCGTTCGTCCTCGACAAGCTGCAGGGTGTACGCGGCCGGGGTGTGGTGGATGAGCCAGCCGACAGTGAGCAACGCCGCGTCCTTCGCCGCCCCGGCGGTCGTGAGCGCCCCACCAGCGAGGTCCGGGGCATCCTCCCGGGACTCGGGTGCCTGCTCCCACACGGTCGCCGCGTACCCCGTCAACAACCCCCACAGGTACTGGGCGTCCCTCGTGAGGGTTTCGTCGATCGTGTCGCCCAGATCCCGGTGCTCATTCCCACCCGTGATCTGCAGGCGGTCGAACCTCGACCCACCCCTGGACACCCCGATCGTCGGCTGAGCAAGAGTGACGAGCATGGCGAGGACGTCGGGGATCTGCCCCAGGTGGTGCTCGAACTGGTGCACCCACCGGCGGTAATCGCGATCCGCCTGCTGCTCCGACGTAATACCCAGATCGGTCACGTCAGCACCTCGCATCCGCAGGCACCGTTCAACGCCCGCTCCATGAAGCACACGCCACACACGGGACGGGGTTGCGGGCACTGCACATGCCCCCACCCACCCTCACGCTTCATCACCCTCGTACCGGCCGGGAACGTCTCCTCACACTCGGGGCAGAACCCCGGATGCTGAGCCTCGATCACCGCGCTCATGCTGCGGGTCCTTCGAGGTCGAGGAGGTCGAGCAGGCCACCATCCACAGGCGTCTGCGCGATCGGGTGGAATGTGGGCACGGAGTGGAGCCACGTGACGGTGTGCGTCGGCTGCACGTCGCCGCCGGTGAAGAACACCGGGAACAGCGCCAGGACGTGCTCTACCCACGCGGGCGGGCAGCTGCGCTTGATCGTGAGCCAGTTCGGGGCGTACGCGTCGCCGTCGAGCATCTCCGCCCGGCAGAACGCGACGTCGCGGCCCGCGATCTTCTCCGACTCGGTCCAGAACTGCACGTACCGGGTCCCGCTGTCGGTGACGCCGGCGAGGATGATCGGCTGCTCGGTGGTGTTCATGCTCGTGCCGCCTTCCGCAGCTTCCGCAGTTCTCGTTCGGACTGGCCACCCCACACGCCGTACCGTTGGCCGGTGCGGAGGGCGTAGCCGAGGCAGTCGGCGATGACGGGGCAGTCGTTGCAGACCTGCTTCGCCGCGACGGCCCGGTCGCCGTGGCCTTTCTCGGGGAAGAACAGGTCGGCGTCGACCTGGGCGCAAAGGCTGTCCTGCATCCACGGTTCGGGGGTGATGAGGGATGCGGTGCCGGACCATTGCACGTGCGGGTGCACGTGGGTCACAGGGATCAATCTGGTCCATCGGTCTGTTTCTCCTGCTGCTTGATCTGCTCGATACGCGGCCTGACAGTCCTCGCAGTGAACGTCGGGCCAGTCGGCGGGTTTCGTGGTCTTCCGGCCGCAGTAGCCGCGGCCAGGGGCACCGGGCGCGCACACCCGGGATGACTCCGTGGTCACGTGCGCTCATGGGACCGGCTGTCCGGGCTGGAGGTGGCGTTGGCGGCGCGCCATGCGGCGATCACCCGGTCCACCTCGGACGGCATGAACCCCGGCACCGCGATCTGACCGAACTCCGTGATCGGCGCCGACGAGAACCCCAGCCCCCGGAAGTGCTCCAGGTCCTTTGCTGCCTCGGGTGCGGTGAGGTCGCGTTCCTCGTACTCGACGCCCGCGGCTTCGAGACGGAACTTCACCATGCGGCACTGCTGGCAGGCGGGCTTCGTCCACACGATCACGGCGCTCATGACCGCACCCCCGGTGCTTCGAGCGGGCCAGGGCAGGCGGACACCCGAACCGCGTTGCTCGTCGCCCGGGTCCCGCAGCGCGAGCACACGGGATCTCCGATCTGCTCGCTCCATCGCCAGTTGTGACTGAGCACGTTCGAGATGGATTCCTCAACTTGACGGCCGAGGGCATCGACCCGCTGGTCGATGTCGAACGCGTGTTGTGCGGTCCTGTGCGCCCGCTGCACGCCCGATTCCCCCGCAGCCTTCTCCGCATCCGCCGCGGCCTGGATGAGCTGCTGTGCGAGCGCACGCGCCGTCTCAGGCAGCATGTGGGTGCAGTGACCGTCCGGGGTGGGGAACGTGAGCAGTTCCACCTCCCCGTCATCCGTCCAATCCGCCTCAGCGATCGGAACCGTCTTCGACTCCTGGAGGATCATGCGGACGCCTCCCCGGAGTAGACGGGGGTCGCGACGAAAGCCTCGGACTGTTCGAGCCCCAGACCTTCCGAGACGTCAGCGCGCAGTGCACCGGTCTCCGGGTTGAACACCCAGAGCGCGATCGTGCCGCCGTTCTTGAACGGCTGGGGCTGGGACATGGCGATGAGGTTGGCGATGCGCTGCTGCTCGACGAGGGCGAGCGTCGCGTGTATCTGAGCCGCTCCGATGTACAGCGCGCCGACCGCCGGATCACCGGTGTTCGGGTGCTGGCTGAGGTCGGCGAGGCGAAGAGCCTCGGTGGCGTGGTCGATTCGTTCGGTCATTCCTTCGTCTCCTCGATGTCGATCCCGGCGCGCACAAAGGCACGGACGGCATTGCGGCGGTCGGCGCGGATCTGCGTCGCCGGGTTCTTGTACTCCGTGCTGTCGTGCTCCAGCGCACTCGCGCCAAGCGACAGAGCAGCGATGTGGTTCGCCAACCGGAGTTGCGCGGTGAGGTCGTCGATCGCGTCGACCTGCGTGCGCCTCGTGTTCGTTCCCATATCCCCTGATCCCTCTCCTAGAACTCGCCGGCCGGTTCCCACGGCCACTGCTGACCGCGCACCAGACGCGGCCACGATCGGGCGTCGCGGTCACCGCGCCACCTCACGAGCGAGTAGTGCGCCCGCCCGTTCACGAACCCGTCCTTGTCGCGACGAAGACCCAGACCGAACTCCGGCCACCCGAGAAGTGCCGAGGACCCACGGGGCCGCAGCTCGCGCTCCCCCGACGTCGACCGGGCATGGCCGGCGTGGACCTCGATGAGCATCGCCACGTCCCGCTCCCGCAGGCTGTCCAGCGCACGGAGCACCGGCTGCACGTCGTCGTCGTTGTTCAACGACCCTCGCGCCATGCGGTAGAGCGGTCCGAGCACGAGGAGGTCGGGCTGCGCCTCGTCCATCCACTTGTGCACCCGGCCGAGGTCGGATGCCGTGGTCAGGTCCATGACGTTCACGCAATGGAGCGCGACGTTCCCCCGCGGATCCCGCACACCTCGTTCCAGCGCGCGCTGCGCGAGGTCGCGAGTCGCGCGCCGCCACTGCCGCTCGCTGTTCTCCGCATCGACCACCAGCACCCGAGTCGGCTTCATCGGCTTGAACGCGAACGGGTGAATGCCAGCCGCCGAGAGAACCGCGAACTGCCGCATGAACGTCGACTTCCCGACACCCTCCGCGGCCGACAGCATCAGCCGGTCCTGCCGCTCGAGCACCCCGGGGATCACCCAGTCGTACGCGTCGTCCTCCTCGGGCACGTCGAGCACGTCCTGCAACCAGCGGACGTGGGCGTCCTCAGCGCCAACCGCAGCACGGTCGCGGAGCTCGTGAAGCTCGTTCAGAGCGGAAGCCAGGCGGACACCCGGCTCCCCTCCCCCGACCTGCAGGCGGTGCCCGATCTCCGTCAACCCGCGCACGGTCGACGCATCCTTCACGATCGCGGCGTAGTAGCCAGAGCTCGCCGCAGTCGGGACGACCGACGTGAGCAGGTGCACGTAGTCGGCGCCGCCGGCACGGGACACCTCACCCGTCTTGATCAGCTCATCGGAGACGGAGATCACGTCGACCGGCTCACCACGCCGGTGCAGTTCGGTGATCGCGTCGAAGATCAACTCGTGCTTGGGGACGTTGAAGTCCCCCGGCCGCAGCATCGTCAGCACCTCGGCGCACGCCTTCGGAGAAAGCATCATCCCGCCGAGCACCGACTGCTCCGCGAGCAGACCCGGATCTACATGGGCGGGCCCGTCGGCGTACGGATCCTCCGGCGGCATCTCGTCGAACTCGCTCACGCGGTCACCGCCCGCGTAGCCCGCGCAGCGAGTCGGCGCTGGGCGTCGAGCGCCGCACCGTCCACTGGCAGCGCGTTGCCGAACTCATCCGTCGGTGCGGCCAGCGCGGCACGGATCCGGTCGACGTTCGCGCGCACGTGCCCCGGCTCGAGATACACGCCGGGACGCTCACGGCGGTGCATTACGACCGCCTCGGACGCCTCCGCGTAGCCGAGGTCACCGATCAGCCCGTGCCAGTACCGCAGCGTCGCCTCGTCGACCCGGCGGTTGTCAATGACCTGCACCTCAGCGAGGAGCGTGCCCGTCTCCGTGACGTTCACGACGCACGCCCCGCGGCTTCGTCCTCAGCCTGCAGCCGACGACCTAGCTCGATCACCGAGGCCGCGCGCTCCGCCGGCGCCGGCGCCCGGGAGGCTTTCCGCTTCGCCTGAGCGACGAGGGTCGAGAACTTGTCTCGCAGGGTGGACATCGACCGGATGTTCGCCGACCAGAACTCGTCCGACGTCGACCAGCGGATCATCCACTCGATCTGCTCGGCGGAGTACCCGTCGAGACGCATCAGCCGGTCGCATGCCGACCACCACGTCTGGCCGACGACACTGACCTTGTGGCCGTTCGCGCGGACAGCGTCGGCGAGCATGTTGCTCAGCCGAACGACTTCACTCTCAGACGTCGGGAGGACGTCGACGACGTCCGACGTTGTTACGTCTGTTACGTCTATACGTCTATAAGAGGAGTGGTCGTCGCTGATGCCACCTTTCGACGGCTCGGATGCCACCTTTCGCGTCGCTGATGCCACCTTTTCGACAGGTGGCAAATCGCCACCCTTGCGCCACGGGACGACGATCGCGAACTCGTTCGGCCTCGCCCGCGACCCCTTCACCTGCTCGACCAGACCCCGAGCCCGAAGCCGAGCGATCACCCGGATCGCGGTGCTCCGATCGACACGCGCCTTCCGGGCGAGACCCGAGTAGGTGAGGTCGTCGTCGTCGGTCATGAACCGGCAGCGACCCATGTCATCGGCGACGTCGGCCAACGCGAGCATCAGGATCATGTCGTTGCCCGACAGGTCTGCCGTCTCGTCACCGTGCCATACCCAGCTCGACACCTTGACGCTCATGAACGACCACCGCCGACGCGGTTGTAGACGGGATTCTCATCGCGGATCGCGGTGTCCTCCGCGTCGAGCGCGAGTCGCTCATTCGCGAACCACTCGACTTCCTGCCGGTGGACGTCGCTCCACCAGATCCGCTTCTCATGCTGCTTGCGCCTGGCGTCCGGGTCGATCGCCTTACCGACGTACAGCAGCCGACCGTCTTCGTCGAAGAACCGGTAGACAGCGCAGCGGCGGGCGCGTGCCACGAGCCGATCGTTGGGAATGTCAGCCGGGATCGGCTCGTCGGGCAGGTCACGCACGCGCTGCGCCTCACGCAGAGCGGCGGCCATGTCGAAGTCGCTGTCGATCAAGTCGATCGCGACCATGATGTAGTCACGACGGTCGAAGCCGCGGCACCAGCCGATGCCGTTCTCCCCGAATCGTCCACCACTCATTCGTGCGTTCCTCTCGTTGTGGCTGCCGACAGCAGCCCGATCTCTTCCGCCCACTGGTCCCACTCGGGGCCGTAGACCTCCCGCATCCGCGCGTACGCGGCATCCGCGGTGATGGGGATGAACCCGCCCGTCGACGTGAGCAGGCACCACTGGCCGCGCGCCGCGTTGAACAGCGGCACGAGCCCCGGGTCCTTCACCCACGCGCGGACCTTCCAGCCGAAGACGAGCGCCCGCGTCTGGAGGTCGCGCTCGAACCGGCGGTTGCAGGTCGAGCACGCTGTCGCGAGCTCGTGCGGCGCCGGGCGGCGCTTGTCCCCACCCATGCCGACCCGCTGCCGGTGCTGCATCTCCAGCGGTGACGTCCGGGTCGTGCATGACACGCACTGCGACCCGTCCCGCAGGAGCACCTGACCGCGGACCCGCGGCGTCGGCGCGGCCATCAGGACCGCCCCATCTCGGCGCGGTAGGTCAGTTCGACCTGCTTCCCGATCGACTGCAGGCGACCGGTGTAATCCGCGAGGAGGTTGCCGACCCTGCGCGCCTCCTCCGCCGCGACGGTCGCACGGTCGTACGCGCGCCGCTCTTCGACGACAGCCAGCGTGACTCGCGCACTGTGCTCCCGCGAAGGATGCCCAGCGACATCGAGCACCGCCTGAGCCCGCGCCTCGTCCAGCTCACGCTTCCGCTCTCGCTTCAATGCCTCCGCCATCGCTGTGACCTTCGGCATCCGAGCTGCCCACCGTGACACCTCGACGAGCTGACCGATCACCCAGTCCGGAGTGCGGATGACCGCGTCATCCAGGGGGTGCGCGATCACACGGGCGTCCTCGGTGTAACCCTCGATGGACTCGACGTCGACGACCTCACCGTTCGGCCATGTCAGCGTCTCCACCTCAGCGAGATCGGTCATGCCGTCTTCCCCTTCCGCGCTTCAAGCGCGATCTGCAACTGCCGGTCCGGGCTGACCAGCCCCGACCACTTCTCCGGCCACAGCACCCCGCCGAACGTGTCCGTCCGCCGGTGCAGCCGCACCTCGTACGACCGCAGGTACTGGGCGAACCCCGCCGCCCACCCGTTCACCCGTCTCGCCTTACATCGAGGACCAGGACGGCCTCCATCTCCGGGCGCTGGTACTTGATCCGCTTGCCCGCGTCGGTCTCGACGGTGAAGCGGACGCGACCCTGATCGCCGGCGATCTCGACGACGCGGCCCTCCACGTCGGACACGCTCACTCGATCGCCGAGGCGCATCCGGCCGACGAAGATCCGACCGGGTACCGAACCGGCGAGGACCCGCCAGTCGACGTGATGCAACGCTCAGTGAGCGCCCGCTTCGAACGCGGTCCGTGCCCCGTCCGCATCCGAGACGACCCGCGGACCGTACGCGTAATCGACGGACGCGTCGTCGAGCGATGCGGTCAGAGCGTTCACGACGGCACCACCACGGGCGCGAGCTGCACCGCGAACAGGCGCGCCTGCTCGATCGACTCGAACACGTCCGACCGGGCACGATGCGGATTCGGATTCACCGGCTTCGAGTACGGCACACCGACCGCGTCGAACAGCATCTTCACCGCGGACAGGTCCAGGTGCCGGTGGTGGATCCGCTCGAGCGCCGCCTCGAACCCGGCAGCGTCGAGGAAGCCCCGGTCGAAGTGGACGCTGAACCCCGCGAGGTGCAGCGAATCGTGGTCCGGGAGCTCGTCAATGTCGGCCGCGAGGACATCGACGACACGGTGGATGTGCACCGGGGTCCCGTACGTCATCGCGGACAGCAGCCCGCTCTTCGTGTGCATGTCCCGCAGGAACACGTCGTCGCGGACCGCGGCGAACAGGTCACCCCACGTCTTCGGCTCGACGAGGAACGACCGCGGCGTGCCGATCACGTTGAACGCCTCGTCGGTGAACGCCCACGCCGCCTCGATGATCGAGTCGGACCCGGCATCCAGACCCGTGGTCTCGAGGTCGAGGAACAGGAACAGTCGCCCGCTCATCGCCCGGCCTCCGCTTCGATCTCGTCCTCGCACGACGGGCAGATCCCACCGTTCGGGTCGGTAGCTCCCGGCTGGCCGCACTGCACGCAGTCGTAGAGCGTCACCTCCGGCGTCACCGGCTCATTTGCCGCGCTCTCCCCGCCCTCCTGAGGTTCCGGGAGGGGGTCACGCTGAGCGGACCGCGTGCCGGGCTGCAGCGTCGGCGAGGCGCTGCCACGCGACCCGCGAGGAGCCGACTCGATGTCGAGGTGCTCCATCTCCTCCGTCACGTACAGACCCGACAGGTCCATCGGGAACGCCTTCCGCAGCGCCAGCGCCTCCGCACACTTCGCGAGCATGTTGTCGCCGCCCTTCTCCCACTGGGCGCCGAGGGTCTTCCGGCCGGTCTTCGACCCGTTCTGCCACTCGTCGTTCTCGACCTTGTAGGTGTCCCAGCGGGCGACCGCCGTCAGCGGCTCGTCGAAGTCCGCGCGGTACACCGTGACGCGGGCGGCCACGGGGTGCCCCGGTCCCACCCACACGTCGAACCACTGGTAGTCCTCGACCCAGACGATCGACCCGTCGCCCTCACGGACGATCGACCCGTCGATGTCACGCATCGGAGTGCGCGCCTTCGTCCCGTCCGTCCACTGCGCCTTGCTCTGCCCGCGGTACAGGCCCGAGCGCTGCGCGACGAGACGCATCCCGTCGATGGACACCTGGATGGTCCACTTCCCGCCGCGCTCGATCGCGTAGATCTGACGCGCGATCGGGTCCAGCCCGGTGCGCTCGCACTGCTGCAGGAACGCGACGACCGTCGACCGCGGCGCCGGCACGGGGTCGGCGTTCCGCTTGCGGATCACCAGCCCCGCGAAGTCGAGCAGCGCCTTCTGGTCTGCGGTCCATCCCGCCGGGTCGGCCGTCGTCGGCAGGGAGATCGCCTGCGCGGGGTTCAGCACCTCCACCGCGGCGCTCACAGCCACGCCTCCCCGGGTCGGTACATCTCGCCGATGACGAGCGCGTCCATCTCGGACTCACCCCGGGGCCCGTCCATCGCCTTCGCGACACCGACCGCGTGGAGGAACGTCGACCACACGTCATCCCCGCGCTCCATCTCGAGCACGTGATACCGCTCCTCCTCCAGATGGATCACCACGTGATCCGTGATCCCCAGGGACGACATCGGCACCTCACCCCCGGCGCCGTCGACGTAGAAGTCGGCACGCGCGTAGCCCTCGAGCTGCAGCGCCGTCTCCCCGTAGATCGCCTTCGACGTCTTGATGTCCGCGAGGAACACCCGCCCGGGGAACAGAGGGGACGTGAAGATCAGGTCGAACGTCCCCCCGTACGGCACTCCGAGGTTGCAGATCGCGGCCTCCGTGACGACCGGGACGACCTGCCACTCGTTCAAGAAGTCGACGTACCGGTCGACCTTCTTCGCGACCTCGTCGGGGATCCCCTCGACACGCTCCCCGTGCGCGAGCTTCTGCCCGAACGCGTGGACCGCGGTGCCCTTCACCGCAGCGGTGTTCCGGGTGCGCTCGTGCGCTCTCGACACCGTCTGGATGAAGTCCGAGTAGTTCGCCGTGGCGAGCTCGTCCTTCCGCTCCCACGCTGCCTTCGCAGCCTCCGAAGCGGCCCAGTTGATCAGCGCCGGCTTCGGCAGCCCGAGGCTGAGAACCTTCGTGACGGAGATGATCTTCTGCCCGTCGAGGAGGTAGCCGTGGTTCCGGCCGTAGTTCCGGCGGCGGAAGCGTCCAGCGCTGACACCGGCGATCGTCGCCGCCGAGGCGCGGCCGTCGAGCTCGTCGAGCATGTCCTGCGTTGCCTCGCCCATCAGTCCTCGTCCTCCATGTCGCCGAAGTCGAGCGCGCCCTCACCGGTCCGCGCCTTGTACTCCGCCGCCTGCAGCGCACGCGCCGCCTCCGCACGATCCGCGTCGAACAACGGCTCGATGTGCACCGGCGCGACGATCGGGTACTTCTCGTCCGCGACCTCGTCGTGCAGCACCTTCGGCACCTCGTACGTGACGATCGCGGTAATCCGCTCCCCCGCCTTCGCCGCGTCGATGAGACGCTCCTCACTGCCGAACATCCCGTTGCGTTCCGCCTTCGGCACCCCGTTCTTGAACGCGGTCGGCTTCAGTTCAGTGGTCATCGCTCTGATCCCTTCGTGGTTGGGTCGCTCGAGGTGCGACCAGTGCGTGCCACAGCGGATGCCGGACACGAGGCTTTGCGAGATGTGGAAGCGGGCCGCGATGGTCCGCTGATGGACGCCGGCGGCGAGGAGCTCGAGCACCGAGAGTGCGTCCGACTCGGTCAACCGGCTTCGTGGGTGAGCGGCGCCGCGAACATGGCGGCCGCGCGTGACTCGGTCCGCGGAGTTGTCCGCGTGCGTTCCGACGCGGAGGTGCGCGGGGTTGACACAGGGTGGGTTGTCACACGAGTGCAGGACGATGAGACCCGGCGGGACAGGCGAGCCCGTCGCCAGCTCCCACGCCACGTGCGTCGCGATGAGCGTCCGGCCCTTAGACCCGCCTTCGCTGATTGCGCCGTAGCCGCGGCGTCGACGAGGCCCTTCCCACTCCCAGCACTCGTCGGGCGCGCCGACCGTGAACATCTCGGCGAAGCGCTCGGCCAGCGGCAGACGGACGATGGTCATGACGCACCCCCGACCGGGGTGACGGTGACGTGCACGCCGGGCGCCTCGCCGTAGACCTTCGACGTCTGCACCTGCACGACCTGCGAGTCGTCGCCCCACACCTCACCCGAGTCGGTGATCCCGTCGAGCAGGGCACGTAGCAGCTTGTCCAGGTCTGGTCGGACGTGCGGGAACTCCCGCTTCACCGACGCCGGCCGGGCGAGCACGAACGACGCCTCCACCCGCACCGGACCCGCCAGCGCAGGTCGGTGCACCCACGTCGCCGCCGCCGCCTGTGCCACGGCCTCACGCCACGGCTTCAACAGCGCCGGGTTCTTGTCGACGATCACCGCACGCCCACCACGGACGTACGCCGTCTTCGACCCCTGCGGCTGCGGGACACCCGCAACGAAGAACACCCCGCTCACGGCCGCACCTCCCCGATGGGGCGGCGTCCGCGTCCCTGCTGCTCCTCACACATGTCACGAGCGAGCTGGTCCCGTTCATCCGCGATACGGAGCAGCAGGTCGAACTCGTCGGCGGTTACGCATACGAGAGAAGACCGAGCGGCCTGGTTCCGGACGCCACGTTCGCGCAGTTCCGCGAGGGTGCGGGCGTCGCTCTCGGCGCTCACGACCGGGCCTCCCAAGCGGCGTCATAGCCCGCATCGAACGCGGCGCGCAGGTCGTCCTCTTCCATCTCGGGATTGCGCCAGAACACTTCCCAAGCAGTGTTCTTCTCCGCGTCGGTCGGTTCGGTGAAGCGCGTGGGCTCGTAGTTCATGCCGTGCCCTTCGCGTCCACACGACGGGAGCGCCAGCCCATCGCCCTGCCACTCCGCGAAGCCGGTGTGCTGCTCAGGGCACCACTCGCACGGTTCGGTGACCGTCCCGCGCGGGTGGACCACGGCAGCGGCCGTGAGTGCGGCGCGCGTGCGGGTGCGCCAGAACTCGGCGTCGGTGGTTTCGGTGACCGTCCCGCGTAGGCGAACCTCGAGCCGGGGATCGGACAGAAGTGCTTTCCGGAATTCGCCCGGGGTTGCCACCCAGTGCCGCCGAATCACGTCGTCCAGTGCTTCGCGTACGTCGTCGGCGGGCGGGGAAGACAGGGCCACCATGAGGCCGTAGTCCGCCAGCTCAGCGATCAGCCGCTCAGCCTCGTACCGATGCCGCGTCCACCGCTGAATGCCCGCCTGAACCTCCTCAAGCGTCGCTGCCTTCGATCGCGTCTCGACTGCGCACATCGCCTGCGCCATCCGGTCACGCACGTCCTCGACGGCGCTCACAGGGTCACCGCCACGGCCACACCCAGCTCCACGACCACCAGGAACCCGAGAACCCCGACGAGGAAGATCAGACCCTTCGGTGCCGGAGACTCCACCACCTCGGTAACGGCATCGTCGCGGCGGACATCGTCCACCTTCACGGGGTTCACGACCGGCCACCCTTCGGCAGCACCACGAACAGGAACACGAACGGCGCCAGCAGGACCAGCAGGTCCGCACCGTTGAACCCCGGCACCGCAGCAGCCGGCGCGAGGACCACGGCAACCGCGATCACGGACAACCCACCGACCACACGGCGGATGGGGTGAGAACGAACTCTCATGAGGGATTCCTTCGAACAGCGGGCGCGACGAATAACGCCCAGAACAGGCAGGGAAGATCGGGGGGATCTACAGGTGAATCAGCGGGCGGACGTCATACGGCCGGCTCCGGCCAGATGCGGCGCGCGGACTCGATCGCGTCGTAGGTGATCGGGTAGGCGACGCCGTCGTTGTAGTAGAACTCGTCGCCGTACACCTGCACGGCACGCTCGTCGCCGACGTTGCGAGTGACGATCACCCACACTTCGCCGGGCTTGGCGTCGTGCCACGGCTTCGGCTCCGGGTGAGCATCGAAATACGCTTCGGCTGCTGCCCGCGCGTAGGGCCAGGTGTCGCCCCCACGGTCCAGACGGAAGCTCCCGTACTGCGGCTCGTCCTCGTTGAAGACGACGACCTCGTACGTGTTCTCCGTCGGGTAGCAGGTCCAGTTCGGGCTACCAGGGACACGCCACCGTCCCAGGCGGGCATCCTCCTCAGCCCGGAAGAACTCACGCAACGCCTGTGCGTAAACGTTCTCCGCCCGGCACGTGTCGCCGATGTAGAAGCCCCCAGCAGGCTGCTGGCACACGGTAATGCCATTGGATGCGGTGAAGTCGTTCACGACGCCACCGCCTCAAGCTCGAGCCCAACAATTTCCGGTGCCGCACCAAGCAGCTCACGCAGCGCATGGAGACCATCGACCGTTACTCGCACCTGCGGGGCGTCGAGGACCTCCTCGGCGGTACGAGGGTGACGGTGCGATCCCGCGACCTCTACCAGCAGACCGGCGTTGATCTTGTCCTGATAGCCCGTCCACACCCCGGCGCGGCGGAAGATCCACCCGGCCTCGTGCAGCTGGCCGAAAATGATCCGTGGTCCGGTCGCGGCACCACCCGATGCGAGCAGCTTCCCGGCCTCCGAGACGGTGTACGTGCCGGACGCATTCGCGAGCACATCCCACGAACGCGCCTTCGGAGCGACGATCGCTAGCTGCGCCCGAGCAGCATCCCGAGCCTCCACAGCATCCGCAGCCATCCGAAGCACGCTCGCGTGCGGCAACGCAGCGAGCATGTCCACGTCCGACCCGTACCGGCCCGTCTTGCGGATCGTGGGGAGCACGTCGTGCGTCAGCCACCACCGGAACTGCTTCGCCTCCGGACGGTCTGAGCGGAGGACGACCTGGTACATGCCCGGCTCGCTGACGATCGTCACGTTCGGGTTGCCGCGCTGATTACCCTCGGTCAGCCGTAGGGTATTCCGCTCGTCCTCGTCGAGCCGGGCAGCGACCCCGGACGGGTTCGCGATCTCGAGCACGCGGCACAGGTCCGCGAGGACGAACCAGGGCTCGCCGTCCACGAGCACGGTGCGCACCTGGTGTTCGCCGTACTGGAACACGTCGAGGGCAGTCATGATCTGAACCCCTGCACGCGCTCTTCCGGAAGCGACCGCAGGAACCGCTCGCCCTCCGTCACGGTGATCAGCGGCTTCGTGCCCGAGTAGCGAGGCACGAGTTCGTTCCGCTTGATGTGGTACCGGATCTGCTCGTCGGACAGCGACACTGCCTCCGCGAACTCCTGCAGGGTGTACGCGAGCTTCTCGAGCTTGGGAGGGTTCTTCACGCCGTCACCCCCGGGAACATGTCGGCGACGGTCAGACCACGAAGGCCGCCGGCGGTCAGGGCCTCTCGCACCGACACGTCCCCATCGCCGGGGAGTGACTGTGCGGAGTCGCCCTGACGGCCGGCGGCCGAGGGGGAGATCGGAGCATCTGCTCTTCTGAAAGTGTCCATGGATGGACGGTAACACTCCACCAGTGGGCGTTGCAACCATCTGAGGGCAATTGATGCCCACTGATGAACACCGAAATACCTAGACTGGTGTGCATGCCTCGCGACAAGAAGAGCCCCCACCCGTTCGACGTTGCCCTTGGGAGCGCGATTCGGTCGGCGCGCGTTCGACGACGTGTGACGCGCGAAGTGCTCGCTCAGCGCACGGCGATTCCCCTCTCGAATCTGCGTCGACGCGAAGACGGTCTGAACGAGACCACAGTCTCGGAGCTCGCTCGCATTGCCGCGGTTCTCGACATCCCGACGCGCGAGATCGTCGATATGGCGCTTGCGGATTTCAACGGCGGAGGAACCGCGGAGGACGGATTGCGCAAGCTCGTCGCATCGGTGTCGGAGCCCCCTCGTACGGTCGACCCCGAGGATGAGATCCCCTACATCGGACCCGTGGTGGCCGACCGCCGGCATGCGGCTTACACCGAGACCGAAGAGGCAGATCCGAGCACCGAGGACTGAACGGAACCCATGCGCGAGACCTTGCGGGCACTACTTGCTCACGCTGCCGGCCTAGGCGTCAGCGTCCACGTCGCCCACGTAGCTCCACCCGATCGCGGCTTCTACGACCACGAGCACCGGCGCGTGGTCTACGACTTCGACCTCCCCCCGATCGAGCGAGATTGCGTTCTGGCGCACGAACTCGGACACGCCTTCCATGGGCATGTCGGCCGGGGGAATCAGGCCGCCGAAGACGAAGCGAACGCCTACGCGGCGGCGCTGCTGGTCGACCCGGCCCGGTATGCGCGGCTCGAGCAGATCGGCCTGAACCCGGACGAGATCGCGGAGGAACTCGGGGTGAGCGAAAAGCTCCTCTGCGTGTTCGTCGAGACGCAGGTGACACGGATCCGGGGCGCCGCGTATTCGACGTCACGGATGGGTCAGGGGCAGTTTCGGCATGCCGCGTGGTGGGCGGTCTGATCGGGATGGTTGCACCGATGGTTGCACCAGAACGCTCGGAGGATCATCGATAGAACGAGAGAAGGGGCCGCGATCCCAGTGCGTGACTGGTGATCGCGGCCCCTTCTAGCTGTGCCCCCGACACGAATCGAACGTGCGACCTCTGGTACCGGAAACCAACGCTCTATCCCCTGAGCTACGGAGGCGGACCGGTCAAGGTTAGCATCGTGGCAGACGCGCCCCCGACCGGGGAGACGGGGTCACTCGTCGCCGATGACCCCGATGCCGGTGGCCTGGTGGTCGGCGTCCGGGTCGTCGCCGGAGGGCGCCTTCGACTGCTCGTCCACGTCGTTCGTCTGGCTGGGCGCCACCGTCTGGTCGTCGCCGAGGTCTTCGGCGTCGTCGGCCGGGCCGGTGTTCTGCGGATCGCTCATGGTCGTTCCCTTCGTAGACGGATCCCCAGAGTCGCAGGGTCGGCCGCACCGGCGCAGAGGCTTGACCCACCGGTGGAAGACCGTTCAGCGCCCGCCGCGCACCCACCCGTGGAGTCGGTCGGCGATCGGGCGGACCAACGACACGCGGCGCCCCGCGGCGGTGACGGTCAGCCGGTCGCCGTCGCTCACGGCCTCGCCGCGCACGAAGGCCGCGCCGACCGCGACGTAGGTCCGCAGCAGCATCGCCGCCTCCGCGCGCGTGGAGGTGGCGTCGTCGAGGCGCGCTCGGTGCCCGGAATCCACACGCACCGAGAACCACCGGGTGCCCGGGGTCGAGACGATCGCCCACCGTTGCCCCGCCGAAAGCCGCACGAACGCCTCTCCGTCGGACAGCCCCGTCTCCGGAGACAGGTCGGCGTACTCCGCGACCAGTTCTTCGAGAGCCGTCAGTGCCTCGGCGGCCGTGACGAAGTCCTCTCGCCCGGCGCTGAGCCCGCCCCATTCGAACTTGCGGTCGCGGGTCATGGCATCCCCCGAGAGTCGACGGTGATCGGCATGACGCGAGCGTAACCTCCGCCGCACCCCGGCGGACGCGGTCGTGCCCCTACGATGAGCGGCATGCTGACCTCCTCGCCGAACACCATTTTCGACCAGACGTCGATCTTCGCGCTGAACACCACCAACTCGCTCATCGGGCTGGCGATCTACGTCCTCGCGGTCGTCGCGCTGTGGCGCATCTTCACGAAGGCCGGATACCCGGGCTGGCTCGCGATCATCCCGATCGTCAACGCGATCTTCCTCGTGAAGATCGCCGGGTTCTCGGGCTGGATGTCGCTGCTCTACCTGATCCCGATCGTGAACATCGTCTTCCACATCATCGTCGCCATCCGCCTCGGGCGGGCCTTCGGCCACGGCGGGTTCTTCTCGTTCTTCCTCCTGGTGGTGTTCTGGGTCATCGGCTACCTCATCGTCGGGTTCAGCGACGACAAGTACCGTCCCGAGCGCATCTGATCGCCCGGCATCACCCGGCGGCCGCCGCCTTCTCGCGCGCTGACGCGCGCAGTCCCGCCGCCAGGCGTGCCGCCCGGGCGACGGTCAGCCCGGGCGCGTAGCAGCGCATCAGAGCGAGTCCGACGGCCGGGAGCTGCGCGGGGTCGGGGTACACCATCCACATCGGGGCGAACTCCGGCTGGAACTTCTTCTTGAAGTTCGCCAGCGACCGGAAGCCGTACGCGGGCTCCAGCAGGACGCTCAGCTGACGGAGGAAGCGCTCGACGGCATCCGACTCGGCATCCGCCCCGCCCCGGTGGAAAGCGAGGGGCGAACCCGACAGGCTCAGCACGGCGCACCCCTCGCCGCGAAGGCGTTCGACCACGGCGCCGATGACGAACTCCATCACGCCGTTCATCGCGTCGTGCCGGCGACGCATGACGTCCAGGGCATATCCCTGCACGAGGGATGCCGCATACACGGGGATCCAACTCGTCACCGCGACCACGCGGTGCTGCGCGTCGCGCGCGATCATGAGGCGGACCGCGGGATCGGTCATCTGCTCGACGCCGCCGAGGGTGAACTCCATCTCGGGAATGGTCTTGTCCGCGACCCACGCCTCCGAGATCTCGCGGATCTGCGCCCGGTCCCGGAACGAGAGCTCGGACCACCGGGTCCATTCCGCCCGCACGCCCTCCCGTGCGGCGCGGTGGGTGGCGGTGCGCACGTCCTGTCGCTTCTTGCCCGCGGGCGTCCAGGTCGCCGGGTCGAGGCGGGCCTCCTCGGCCACCTGGGTCCTCCTCCACCCGAGCTCGTCGAGGGTGGCGCTCTCGGCGTCGTCGACGCTGTAGAAGACCGGTGTCCAGCCGCGTTCGCCGCAGAAGTCCACGAACGCGCGGGCGACCCCCGGCTCGGTGCGGTCACGGCCGAACGCGCCGCCGAGCGTCACCGCGATACGGCCGCGGACGCGGTAGGCGATCGCGGCGTCGACGCCGGGGGCGAACCAGTAGGCATTGCCGGTCCACGTCGTCATGAACGACAGCGCCCCGCCACCGCCCCGCTCGAGCACCGCGCGCGCCCGCGCGCGATCACCCGCATGCGCCGCCGACCCGGGGCTCAGGACGAACCGCACGGAGGCGACGACGCAGACGGCCCAGAAGACCGCGGACGGCAGGTACCAGAGCGCCTGCGCCCACCCCGTCACGGGAACGAAGGCGATCGACTCGCTCGGCAGGAGCGACGGAGGGAGCAGCCGCAGGACGGTGGCGCGGAGCACGGCCCCGGCCCCGGGCTCAGGGCTGAAGTGGTGCGAGAACGCCATCGTCCCGACGAGCGACGTGACGAAGGTGCCGACACCGGCGAGACCGACGGTCCCCCGGAACAACGACCGTGCCCCGGGAGCGGACCCGATCCGCGCGGCCCGGCGGAAGACGAAGAGCGTCACCGCGACCGCGAGCGGCACGAGCGCGCCCACCGCCACCCCGACCAGGATCTGCCACACCGCCGACGCGGCATCCGCGTCGCGAGTGACCGCGAGCGCCGCCAGCGTGTCGGGCTCGGTGACGGCGAAGACGTACATCATTCCCGCGAACACCAGCAGGTTCACCGCGATCGCGATGCCCAGCGCGCCCCGGCGCCCACGGAGGATGCCCCAGGATGCCACGAGCAGCACCGCCAGCGGGAGCGCGGCGATCCATCCGGCGTTCGCCTGCAGCGGGCCGGTCGACCATCCCGCCGGGGAGCACGCGAGGAGCTCCGACCCCACGACGCACACCTGTCCGTCCACCACGGTGAGCGGGTCGTAGGACAGCCACCCGTAGACGGACAGCAGACCCGCCCCGCTCCCCCACAGCGTCGCGACCACCGGGCCGACGGCGGTCACCGCGGTCAGCGCGGCCAGAAGGACGCGCGTCTCGTGGTGCGAGCTGCGGTGGACGCGCAGCGTGACCGGGCGACCGCCGAGGAGGAGGCCCAGCGCGAGGCCGACCGGGAGGGCGAGGAGCGTGTACAGGTCGCTCGCCGACGCCGCGTACAGGAACAGGGTGAGGGCGATCACGGCGCTGGCCCACCGCACGCGCCGGCGCCACAGCGCGCCGACGAAGCCGCTCGCGGTCATCGCGACGACCAGGAGCGCCGCGATCGGAGGCGCTCCCGTGAACACCTCCGAGTTCAGCGGCAGGCCCGGAAGGACAGCGCTCTCGACGGCGCCGATCAGCAACCCCACCACGGACGTCGCCAGACCGCCGCCCACGAAGGCCACGAGCAGACGACGGGCCCCCAGGACACGCTCAGCGACACCTCCACCGACGAGGACGGCGACCAGCACGACCGGCAGCAGCACCGGCTGGTCGACCGTGAACAGACTCCGCACCAACTCCCGGACGTCGAACGGCCCGTCTCCGAGCAGGACGCTGCCGCGGAACTGCACCAGACTGACCAGCAGGATGACGGCCGCGAGCGCGGCACTGGCCCGTGGCATCCGGATGATCCGTCGCGGAGAGGGCGGCGCGCCGGCGGGAGAGGACGCCGACGCGCGGGACGTCGAGGGCGTCGCGATGACGGGCGGTGGTGAGGCGACGGCGGTCGGCGGCATGGGGCTCCGATCGGATGAGCGTCGATCGCGGGAGACGACCGGACGACTCATCGTCTCTTCGGCACCGGGCGGGCGTCATCCACCCCGGGGTGTATCCGCCCCCGCTGAGCGGCGGGGGCCTGTCGACGGGAGCGTCAGGAGGAGCGGAACACCTCGACGCCCGGCGCGCGATCGGTCGCGGCGGCCAGAAGCGCGACGACGCCGAGCCCGAGCGTGGGCGCGAGGGCGCTGACCCACCCGATCATCCCCACCGCCACGAGGACCCCCTGGTCGGCACCCGCGGCGCGAAGCGCCACCCACACGACCTGCACGAGCACGGCACCGCCCACGCTGATTCCGAGCGCCCACATCGGGGCCCAGCGCCAGCGCGCAGGCACGGCGCCCAGGCGCGCGATCTGGGTCGCTGCGATCAGACCGGCGGCGATGGACACCGCCGATCCCGTCCAGCTCACGGCAAGGGCCAGCCACCCGGTCGACGGCTCGGACGACATGACCTGCACCGGAGCGAGGTTGTAGGAGAGGTTCACGACGAGCGGCGCGAGGGCCAGCACGATCAGAGCGGTCAGTCCCAGTGGCCGCCGCGCGACGACGCTCCCGGCCCTGCGGAACCCGAAGGCGAACACCAGGATGCCGAGGGCCCACGCGACATCGATCAGGGTCTGGGTCAGCACCGGCGAGCCGGCCATCTGCGCGCCCCCGAGGCGCAGGACACCGCACACCCCGAGCAGGATTCCCCCGACGCGCCACGACGCGCTCCGCTTCCCCATGCCCTCCACCCTACGGGGAGCGTCGGGGACCGTTCGCGGCGTGCGTCAGGCCTGCGTGGGCTGGTCGAAGTCCCAGTCCACGGGTTCGTCCTCGTCCGATGAGACCGGCTCCACCGCGCGCAGCGCCGACCGCGGGAACAGCCGGTGGTTACGGAGATCCTCCGACCACGCCGCGAAGTCGGGCTCCTCGCCCGCCCATTCCACCGGAGCGGACAACACGTCGTTGCCGACCCCGATGACGAGTTCCGCCTGCGCGACCTTCTTGTCGTCCGTGACGATGGGGATGCTGACGGCCTCGGCCTGCCCCTCCTTCGCCACCGCGGCGGTCAGCTCCACGAGGGACGACGCCACATCGTCGGTGGTGATCACGGTCTCGCCGGCGTAGGTCACACATCTCATGCGTCCAGCGTCGCCGTTCGCGTCGCCGCGTGGAGGCGGGTTGCGCGAGGCGCGGCGAGTGGGATACGCACCTGTCAGTCGCGCCGCTGCGCGGAGCGGAACATCGCGGAATCGAGCTCGAACCACACCGCACGCACGGTGTCGAACTCGGCGAACCGCTCGGGAGCCGGTTCGTCGAGACTGAGGCGGTATCCGCGTGGGAGGTCATCCACGTGCTGTCCGTCGCGCGGTCCGCCGACGAGCACGTAGATCACGGCGCAGCTGCGGATCCGGCGTCGACAGCGACCCCGTCGACCGCGTCGCTCATACGGTGCAGGAAGTCCACGACGACCGCGGACTCTTCGGCCGACATGTCGATCACGGCCGAGAGCATACGGTCGTGCATGTTGCCGAGGGTCTGACGCACCTCGGCATGGGCGCGGTCGGTCGCCTGGATGAAGATGCTGCGACGGTCGTCGGGATTGGCCGTCCGCGTGATGTGACCCGATCGCTCGAGGCGGTCGAGGATCGCCGTCGTCGACGCGGTGGAGAGGCCGAGGTAGCGAGTGAGTTCGCCGGGACGCACCCGGCGGCCGGGCTCTCGCAGCAGATAGCGCAGGACGAGGAGTTCGTTCTCACCCATCGACATCGACTCGCGCGTGCGCCGACGCATCGCGAGTTCCGCCGCCCGGTAGACGCGCAGCGCCTCGAGCACGGCCTTGCTCCGAACCCGGCGGTCGGCGGGCTCGCCTCCGTACCAGTAGGTGCCCGAGTCACGGTCTCCGCCAGGAGAGAGGCTCTGCGACACCGCACGCATGTCCGTCATGGTGTACGCCCCTTGCTGTCGATCCCGTCATAGTACATCGAAACAAATAGTTCGACAAACTAGTTACTAAGCGAGTATGTTCTTCATGCAGCTAAACCAACGAAGGGAGTCCCCCATGGGTCACCTCTACTACGGCACGACGCCCGAGCCCATCCGGATCCCGGATCGCCTCCTGTCGCACCTCAAGGTGGTCGTCGCCACCAAGCTCCGTCGCAGCGAGAGCTTCACCCTGAGCTGGACCCACGTCGACGGCGCCCCCGGTCGTTCCACCCTGTGGCTGCAGCCGGCCATCCCCCTGCGCTTCGTCTTCGACAGCGCGGAACCGGAGCAGCTGAACGCGCAGACGCTCAAGGACATGGCCGACATGGCCAACTCCTCGGCCGGCCTCATGGTCGCCCTCGACGCCGAGATCCCCGCGGCGGCCGCGCCGGTGCGCACCCCCGCCCCCGCGCCCCGCCGCTCGACACTGCGAACGGCGGCCTGAGGATGGAGACACCCATGACGACAGTCGTCGCCCCGCGCACGGGCGTGCGGGTTCTCTGGGCCAAGGTCGACTCCGGCTTCTGGGTCGCTCACCGCGGCGGCGAGTACTTCGGGTGTGTGGACAGCGTGTCCGGGGGGTTCGTCTCGCGGGACGCTCACGGTGTCCCGATCGGTCGCTATGACACGCTCGACGGCGCCAAGGCGTCGCTGCGATCGACCACCGACCCGGTCAACACGGCGCGACGGCTCCGCGCCGAGCGCGCCACCGTCGTCCTGGCCACCGCCGCCGGCAGCGCCGCGCTCGCCTTCGCCCTCACCGCCGGCGCGCTCGCGCCGTACCTGTGAGCGCCGCACCGATCGTCGACCTCCGCGACGAGGCCGACGACGTCGAGGATGCCGCTCGCGCCGAGTTCGCGGAACGCTACGGCGTCTCCCCCATCTGATGCGACCCGGTCGCGACGCCACGCGCGACCTCTGCTCCACCACCCCCTGGACACCGCGCCGCACGTGTGGCACCGTCGCGCGAGTCGCCGAACTCCGGCGCTGACGAGGGGAGTCACCATGACCGACCACACCGCATCCGATCGTCCCGAGGACGACGCCGCGCCCGACACAGGATCCTCCGGCGCCGGATCGGAATCGCCGGAAGAGGGCGCCGCGGCCCAGCACGACGCCGACGACGCGGCGGACACCGACGCCTCGCCCACGGGCGAGATCGGCTGACCCGCCGGCGCGCGACCCCGCCGCGCGAGCACAGCCTCCGCTCGCGCCCGCCTAGGCGGGTGCGAGCTGGTCGGGGCGCGGGGCGAGGTCGGGGCGCAGGCGCGTGCCGAACTCGTGGCGGAGCGCACTGAGCGCCGCCTGCCACCCGGCGAGGCCGTGCACACCGGGGCCGGGGCTCGTCGAGGACGAGCACAGGTAGACCCCCGGAATCGGAGTGCGCCACGGTTCGGGGCTGTACACGGGACGGCCGACCAGCTGCAGCAGCGACGGCGCACCGGCCGAGATGTCGCCGCCCGGGAAGTTGGGGTTCCACGACGCGATGTCGACGGCGGTGCGCGAGGACGTCGCGAGGATCGTGTCGCGGAAGCCCGGCGCGAAGCGCTCGATCTGAGCGACGACCGCCGCCTCGCGGTCGGCCGTGCTGCCGGCCGGCACGTGCGTGTACGCCCACAGCACGTGGCGCCCCTCGGGCGCACGCGTCGAGTCGAACAGCGAGGGCTGCGACACCAGAACGTACGGGGCGTCCGGGAGCTCCCCCCGCACGACCGCGTTCTCCGCGGCGGCGATCTCCGATCGCGTCCCGCCGACATGCACCGTTCCCGCCAGCGCGACGTCCGGGTCGGCCCACGGCACGGGTTCCGACAGGGCGAAGTCGATCTTCGCCACTCCCCCGCCGTAGCGGAATCGCTCGAGCGCGCGGCGGTAGCCGGCCGGCATCCGTTCTCCGGCGAGGCCCACCAGGGCGCGCGGCGTGATGTCCAGGAGAACCGCCCGCGCGGCCGGAAGCTGACGGAGGTCGGTGATGTCGACGCCCGTGTGCACGACACCGCCATGCGCACGGAGGTCGGCGATCATGGCGTCGGCGATCGCCTGGCTGCCCCCGACGGGGATCGGCCATCCGCGGCCGTGCGCGTAGGTCTGCAGCACCAGGCCGGCACCGCCGGCCGGGAGGCTCGGCTGCGCGAGGATCGAGTGCGCGGACACCCCGGAGATCAGCGCGGGCGCGACCTCCTCGCGGAATCGCGCGTTCCACCACGGCCCACCCTGTTCGAGCGAGCGGATGGCGAAGAGGAAGGCCGCGAGGGGATCGCCCGGGATGCGGAGCAGAGCGTTGCCGGTGAAGTCGGCGACTCCGCGGAGGTGCGCGACGAGCGGTCCCATGAGGCGGGCGTAGGCCGCCCCGTCGCGGCCGATGGCCTCCGCCGCGCGGTCCAGGTCACGGTAGGCGAGGCCCGCTCGCCCGCCGTCCAGCGGGTGGGCGAACGAGACCTCCGGGACGACCAACGGCACGCGTCGCTCCAGACCGAACTCGCGGAAGAACCACGACTCGAGAGCGAGCGGGTGCACCGCCGATCCGAGGTCGTGATGGAAGCCGGGCAGCGTGAGCTCGCCGGTCGACGACGCGCCGCCGAGCGACGTCTGCCGCTCGTACAGGGCCACCGACAGACCGGACCGCGCCAGGGTGACGGCGGCCGCGAGGCCGTTGGGCCCCGATCCGACCACGATCGCGTCGTATCGCTCGCTCATCGCCGGACCGGTTCCTTCTCGGCGGTGGAGGCGTGGCCGATGGCGGCCGCTCCCCCGGCGGTCCCCGGCGCGCCACCCTCGGCGAGGTAGGCGAGACGGTGCAGGGTCTCGGCGTTGCGCCAGCGCGTGATGGCGTCGAACACCACGTCGGGGAGGAGCGTGGTGGGCCCGGTCACGGGCTCCTCCTGGAGTCGGACGACGCACGCATCGCCGCGCAGCTTGACGTCGACGGCCACGCGCGCGACGCCGATCGGCCCGCCGTGCGGCTCGAGCACCGCGCGTCGAGGCGGATCCCAGACGCGCATCACCGTCGTGTCGTTGACGAGTGCCGGCCACGAGCCGAAGGAGTGGTGGAGTTCCGCCCCCTCGTTCGGCCACTCGTCCGACACGTCGCGCATGCGCGACGCCCCGACCACCCACAGCGGATACAGCCACCCGTTCGCGAGCACACGGAAGACGTCGTCGGGCGTGCAGTGCAGCAGTCGCACGTTACGGGCCATCGGGGAGCACCTCCTGGTCGTCGGCCGGGGGGTGTTCGGCCGGGGCCCGGACTCCCGACCGGATGCCGACAACGCTACGGGTCGCCGCCCCCGCCGGTCACGGTGGTTGCGCGGGCGCACCGCGACCATTAGGCGCACCCGGCCCGCCGGTCAGGCCGCGACGTCGGAAGGGAGCACGACCCAGGCCCGCGTCCCCCCGGCGGGTGACCGGTCGAGTCCGATGTGTCCGCCGTGGGCGTGCGCGATCCGCCGGCAGGTCGCCAACCCGATACCCAACCCCGGGACCTCCGCGTCGTGTCCGCGCTGCATCGGCTCGAACATGCGGTCGCGGAGCGCCGGGTCGACCGCGTCGCCGTTGTCGTCCACCAGCAGGCGCCACCCGTCCGGCAGCTCCTGCACGGTGACGAAGACGCGCGGCTCGCGGCCCGCCGCGACCGTGAATTTCACGGCGTTCGCGATGAGGTTCTGCAGGAGGACGCGCAGAAGCGTGTCGTCGGCGCGGATGAGCGTCGACGCGTCGACGACGACCTCGGCGCCCGCACCCACCACCGCACCGTCCAGGTCCTCCAGCACCTCGTCGACGATCTCGCCGACGTCGACGCTGCCGAAGTGCGGTCGCGCTCCCCCCATGCGGGCGAAGTCGAGCAGATCGGTCACCATCGAGGTCATCCTCGAGGCCGCGGCCTCGGCGCGGGCGAGAGAGCGCGACGCTCGCGGGGCGTCGATCATCTCGGGGCTGTCCGCCGCGAGCTCCAGGAATCCCGACAGCGCGGTCAGCGGGTTGCGCAGATCGTGGCTCACCTGGGTCGCGAACTGCTCGAGCCGCGTGTTCGACTCCGCGAGACCACGCGTGAGGCGCCGGAGCTCGAGGACGTCGATGACCTGGTGCGCCAGCAGGTCGAGCGCGCGCGCGTCGGCATCCGTCAGGTCGCCGACCTCGTCGTCGAACACGCACAGCGTGCCGATCGCCACGCCCGACGGGGTGATGAGCGGACTGGACGCGTAGAAGCGCACGGATGCGATCACGCCGGTGACGAACGCGTTGTCGCGGAACCGCGGGTCTTCGCGCGCATCGGGTACGACCACGCGACCCGGGTCGACGAGCACCGCGGCGCACATCGAGTCCTCGACGGAACAGGATGCCGCCTGCACCCCCACGGCGGCGACCTGGTGCTGGGCGCGGTCGTCGATGATGTTGATGACGGCGGTCGACACGCCGCAGATGGTCGCCGCCAACTCGACCAGCCCCTGGAGATCCGGTTCGGGCAGCGCCCCCACGATGCGGTACTGGTCGATGGCTTCGCGGCGCGTCACCTCGTGGGCTGTGGACACGGCATCCCCTTGCGATCGGCTCCCCGAACGAGCCTATCCCGGCCGCTACACCCTGGCGCCGCGGATCGGTAGGCCCTCGCGGGACACGCGCACACCGCGAACCCTGGTCCCATGTCTCTCCCCACGCCTGAACCCATGGACCCGCCCACCGCCCCCGGCACGCCGGACCTCCCCACCATCCCGGGGGAACCGTCGCCCGACTTCCCGGCAGAACCCCTGGCCCCGGCCCCGGACGAGCCGATGGTGCCTCTCCCGCCCGAGCCCTCCCCCGACCCCTCCGGCGCCGACGAGGTCGACGGGCCGACGGGGACCGCCGAGCTCGAGGCGGACAACGACGTCGAACAGGACATGGTGGATGCCGTCGACCCGGGCGGTCGTCCCGACTGAGGTCGCCGCGACCGGACGACGAAGGGGCGGGCACACGTGTGCCCGCCCCTTCGTCATGCCCGTCGGATCACGGGTTGCCGCGCGTCCAGAGCAGCAGGATCGCGACGGCCTGTAGGACCAGGCATCCGACGAGGATCGCCGTGCGACGGCGGGGGGTCGACGACAGCCGGTCGTCGCCGAGGATCGGCGCCATCGGCATGAGCAGGCGGAACGTGCTCTGCTGCGGGAGGAAGACGGCGAAGATGTACACGCCGTAGCTGAAGGTGTAGGCGACGACCATGAGGCCGAGTCGGCGCACCGGACGCGACCACAACAGGGCCGCGAACGCCACGATCAGGGCGACGACCAGGATGATCCCCACCACACCGAGGTGTGTGCCCGCCTGACGGAACCACGGGGTGAACGGCGTGAACTCGTCGTTGCCGACGTAGTCCAGCCACCAGCCGAGTTCGGTGCGGATGTACGCGTTCTTGGTTCCGGTGACGTCCTGGGCGATGTGGCTCCACGACAGACCGGCGACCGCGATGGTGAGCCCGGTCGCCATGAGGGACGCCCACTCGCGCACCGGGAAGGGATCGACCCGCCGGCGGAAGAACCGCACCAGGAACAGGATGCCGAGCGCGAGGCCGAAGGCCAGCACGCCGGGGCGCGTGTACGCCGCGATCAGCCCGAGCGGCAGGATCCACAGGTACTTCCGCTGGATGGCCAGGAGCATGCCGCTGAACACCAGCAGCATGAACAGACCCTCGCTGTAGCCGAGCGCGAAGAGGAACGACATCGGCGCGAACGAGAAGAACACGACGGACCACCACGCGGCGCGCGGCTTCGTGACGGTGCGCATCAGGCGGAACAGCACCCACGTGGCGCCCAGGCTCGCGGCGAGGCTGATCAGGACGGCGACCGGCTGCCACCCGAGCCCCGTCGCCCCCGAGAGGGTGCGCACGAGGAACGGGAAGACGGGGAGGAACGCCCAGTTGTTGGGGAGGATGTCGCCCGACACGTTCATCGGCAACGACATCGGATAGCCCTGCGCCGCGATCTGACCGTAGCGGTCGGCATCCCAGCCCGTGAGGTAGTCGAAGAACGTCCCGAGCCGCTCGCTGTCGGGTCCGAAGCCCCAGCGCGCGGCCTTCGCGATCGAGTAGAAGCCCCAGAGCAGGCCGAAGTTCACCACGCGCGCGATCGCCCACATCAGCAGCACGCGCGTGAACGCGCCGCGCTCGATCGGCTCGACGCCCTGCGGGGCGCGCAGCACATCCTCGCCGTAGCGGCGCAGGGCCTGCCCGAGACGGGAGTCGAGCACACGACGTCCCCCCGCCCGCAGCGGCGCGAGGCGATCGTCGGTGGGGGCGGGTCGTACCGTGGGGACCAGCTCGCTCGGCGGTGCGCTCACTCGGAACCTTTCACACAGGGAGGAAGTGGGCTGCTGACGACGGTGTCCGGCCCGGACAAGTGCATTCGCCCAGAGCGTACCGGATGGATGCCAACGGCCTTCACGGTTGACATTCAGGAAATGCCCTGATCAGTGGGTGTCACTGACGATCTTCAGTCCCACCACGCAGCCGACGAGACCCAGGATCAGCAGGATCTTCACCACCGATACCGGCTCCGCTCCCCCGACCATGGCGACGACCACGGTGAGCGCCGCTCCGATCCCGACCCAGACCGCGTACGCCGTCCCCGTCGGGATCTCTCTCATCGCCCACGCGAGCCCGCCCATGCTGGCCACCAGCGCGACAGCGAACACGACGCTCGGCCAGAGCTTCGTGAAGCCCTCCGACCGGCCGAGCGCGGTGGCCCACACCGCTTCCAGGACGCCGGAGACGGCCAGAACGATCCACGACATGACGAACTCCTCGGCCAGTCTTGTCGCAGTCCGGGTACTGATCCCTCGTCCGGTGGTGCCGTTCGCACGCGTTCCACACGGTAGCAATCGCCCCTGTGCAGCGGCCGTGCACGGCATCCGTCCGTCCGGTCAGACGAGGAAGATCGACACCAGGCCGGGGTTGTGGGCGTGGACGAGGACGCCGAAGACGACGGCGTCGAAGAGCAGGTGCACGGTGACGATGTACCAGAGCGAGCGCGTGCGCAGGAAGAGGAAGCCCTGCACGAGCGCGAACGGGATCGTCAGCACGGGTCCCCACGCCTGATAGCCGAGCTCCCACAGGAACGAGACGAAGACGATCGCCTGCAGCACGTTCGCCGTCAGGTCGGGGAGGTGGCGCCGCAGCAGCACGAACACCGTGCACACGAAGAACAACTCGTCCCAGATCCCCACCGCGCCCACACCGACGAACAGGCGACCGATCAGCTCCGGAGTGTCCACGACGGGCCAGTTCATGTAGACGCCCGAGGTCACGAAGTAGAACGGCAGGATCAGCCATCCCAGCACGATGACGCCCGCGAGCCAGGCCCACTGCCACCACGCCCATCGCCCACCGCCGCGCCAGGGGAATCGGATCGCCCGATCCCGGAAGACGAACCGCGACAGGACGTAGGGCAGGACCACGGCCCCGCCGAGGCCGAGGGTGAACCGGACGAAGGCGGCGTCGTCGAGCTCGGCGTGGAGGGGGATGAGGCTCACGACGAACTGACCGAGCGCCACCAGGAAGACGTCGCGGGCGAGGCTCGGGACGGGTGCCGAGCGCGGCGCCGGAACGATCGGCGTCCCCGCGCGGAGGTCGACCAGGACCGCGGATGCCACGGCCACCGCCAGCACGATCCAGCCGAGCCACACGACCTGCGCGACGAACAGCACGGGCGCGGCCAGGCACACCAGCGCCGCCGGCACGAGCGCGGGCGTCCACGTGCGGCGGACGCGCTCGGGTGCGGCGGCGTGGGCGGTCATGGAGTGGCGCGGGTGTAGGTGAGGTCGCGGATGTCGCGACCGACGCGGATGCCCTTGCGCTCGAAGGCGGTGAGGACGCGACCGTCGAACCGCTCGGCCCACTCCCCCGCGAAGGCCCGTTCGAAGGCGGGCGCGGCGTCGAGCACGGCGCGCATCTGATCGGCGTAGTCCTGCCAGTCGGTGGCAAGGCGGAGGGTCCCCCCGGGCCGCAGCGCCTGCGCGGCGACGCGCGCGAACTCGGGCGCGACGAGTCGACGCTTGGTGTGCTTCTTCTTGTGCCAGGGATCGGGGAAGAACACCCACAGCTCGTCGACGGATGCCGCCGGCAGCAGGTGCTCCAGCACTTCGGGGGCGTTGGCCTCGACCAGACGCAGGTTGCGGACGCCGGCGCGGTCCGCGTCGAGCATGGTGCGCGCGAGTCCCGCGGAGAACACCTCCACGGCGAGGAAATCGGTGTCGGGATGCGCGGCGGCCGCCGACACGATCTGGTGGCCCTGGCCCGAGCCGATCTCGACGATCAGGGGCGCGCGACGCCCGTAGACCTCGGCCGGGTCGACCGCCGTTCCGGGCCGGACGCTGGTGGCCGCGGCATCCCGCTCCACCGACAGAAGGTAGAACGGCGACAGCTCGGCCCACGCGCGGTCCTGCGCCTCCGACATCCGGCCGCTGCGCCGGACGAACGACACCGGGCGATCGCGGTAGACGGGGGTCTCCATGGCATCCAGGGTAGGCGAGCCGTCCTCGGGCTCGCTCTGCCCGTCACGCGACTGGTCGCGGGGCTTCCGGCCGCTCACGGGACGGTCACGAAGTCGATCAGTTCCTCGACGCGGCCGAGCAGGGCCGGTTCGAGGTCGCGGAAGGTCGTCACGCGCGACAGGATGTGCTGCCACGCGCGGGCGAGGTCGGCCTGCTCCTCGGCCGGCCAGCCGAGCGCGCGACAGACGCCGACCTTCCATTCGATGTCGCGCGGAACCTGGGGCCACGCGGCGATCCCGAGCGCGCGCGGTGTGACGCACTGCCAGACGTCGACGAAGGGATGGCCGACGATCCGGACGTGGGCGCCGTGGCGGCCCCGCGCGATCTTCTCGGCGATCCGCGACTCCTTCGAGTGCGGCACGAGGTGGTCGACGAGGACGCCGTACCGGCGCTCGGACGTCGGAGGCTCGGCATCCAGGGTCTGTTCGAGGAGGTCGACGCCCTCGAGGAACTCGACGACGACGCCCTCGGCGCGGAGGTCGGCCCCCCACACCTTCTCGACCAGTTCGGCGTCGTGCTTGCCCTCGACGAGGATGCGGCTCGCCCGCGCCGTGCGGGCCCGCTGGTCAGGGGCGGCGAACGACCCGGACGCCGTCCGGGTGCGCCCCTTCGGCGCCGCCGCGGGCGCGACGAGCACGACGGGCTCACCGTCGACGAGGAACCCGCCCCCGAGGGGGAACAGGCGGCGTCGGCCGAGGCGGTCCTCGAGCTCGACGTGCATGCCGTCGAGGCGGGTCACCGCTCCGCAGAATCCGTCGCCGGCGACCTCGACGACGAGATCGACGGATGCCGCGACCTCCGCCGCCTTCTTGCGCCCGGCGTCGCGCCAGCCGCGGGCGAGCACATCGGTGCCGTAGCGATCGTCCATGGGGGTACCTCCGAACGCCCGAGCCTATGCGCCGCGCGCGTGCGCTCAGGGCGGACGCGCCGAGCCTTCCCGCGTGTCCGGGGGCCTTTATAGAGTGGGGACCTCAGCGCCGAAGGGGTATGCATGCGAAAGCCGAAGACGGCTGCGATCATGGCGGGTCTCGTGGTCGCGGCGGTGTCCGTCCTCGGTCTGGCGGCACCGGCGTGGGCCGTGCCGCCTCCGCCGCTCGGATCGAGCTACGTTCTCGACCAGGCCGACGTGCTGACCAACGCGCAAGAGGCCGAGGTGCAGTCGCGACTGCTGCGACTCTCGGAGCAGACCGGGCTCGACCTGTGGGTCGTCTTCGTCGACGACTTCACCGAGCCGACCTCCGCCGCGGACTGGGCCAACGAGACCGCCAACCGCAACAGCCTCGGCCCCCACCAGTACCTCCTCGCGGTGTCGGTCGACGGTCACGCCTACTACCTCTCGGGCGATGTCGACGACGGGACGCTGACCGCCGATCAACTGGCCGCGATCGAGCAGGAGCGCGTGCAGCCCGCGCTGTCGGCGGGCGACTGGGCCGGAGCCGCCGACGCCGCGGCCACCGGGATCACGGCCGCGGCGCAGGGCACGAAGCCCACTCCGCCCACCCCGGCCGGAGGGGGACCCGACATCGCGCTCATCGCGCTCGTGGTCTTCCTCGTGCTCGCGCTCGGCGGCGGACTGCTGTGGCTGTGGCTGCGCCGTCGACGCTCCGCCACGGCCGGTGCACCGGCGGCGGGCGAAAGCCTCGACGACCTCTCGCGCCGCGCCGGATCGGCGCTCGTCGCCACCGACGACGCGATCAAGGCCAGCGAGCAGGAGCTCGGGTTCGCGCGCGCCCAGTTCGGCGACGAAGCCGCCGCTCCGTTCGCCGAGGCGCTCGCGCAGTCGAAAGCCGACCTCGACCGCGCCTTCACCATCTCGCAGCAGCTCGACGACGATGTGCCCGAGACCCCGGAACAGCGGCGGGCGGGCTACGTCGAGATCCTGCGCCTGTGCGCGACGGCGGACGAGTCGCTGGATGCGAGGGCCGCCGCGTTCGATCAGCTCCGCGCCCTCGAATCCGACGCGCCCGGGGCCGTGGCCCGAGCCCGTGAGCGGCACTCCGCCGCGGTCGCAGCACTGGACGGGACCGCACGCGATCTCGCGGCCCTCCGCGAACGCTACGCCGACGAGGCGCTCGCCACCGTGGCCGACAACGTGGCGCAGGCGCGCGACCGGCTCGACCTCGCCGCCCGGCAGTTCTCGGCGGCGGATCAGGCGGTCGCGTCGGGATCGACCGGGGAGGCGGCCGTCGCGATCCGCGCCGGCGAAGCCGCGGTCGCCCAGGCCGAGGGCCTGGAAAAAGCCGTCGCCTCGCTGGCCGCCGACCTCTCGACCGCCGAGCGCCGTGCCGCCGACCTCATCGCCGAGATCGAGGGCGACCTGGTCGCCGCGGCAGCCCTGCCCGATCCCGACGGGCGCATCGCGGGCGCCGTCGCCACCGCGCGCGCCCATCTCGACGCCGGGCGCGCCGCCCTCGCTCCCCCGCGCACCGCACCCCTCCGCGCACTCGCCGCGCTCGAGCAGGGCAACACCGCGATCGACGCGGTCCTCAGCGCCGCGCACGACGAGGCCGAGAGGCGCCGCCGCGCCTCCTCGCAGCTGGACAGCGTCCTCGTGCAGGCGCGCGCCCAGGTCTCGGCGACGGAGGACTTCATCTCCGCGCGCCGCGGCGCGGTCGGACCGACCGCACGCACCCGACTGGCAGAGGCCGGCGCCGCCCTCGTCCAGGCCGAGCAGCTGCGCGCGGCCGACCCGGCATCCGCCCTCCAGGCCGCTCAGCGCGCCGCCGACCTCGCCGGCCAAGCCTCCTCGCTCGCCCAGAACGACGTCGGAGCCTTCGGCGGGAACCGCGGCGGGGGCGGCGGGGGCGACATGATGGGCGCGATCCTCGGGGGCATCGCCGTCAACGCGATCCTCGGCGGCGGCTCACGCTCGCGCGGAGGGTTCGGCGGAGGCGGACTCGGCGGCCTCGGCGGCATGCTCGGAGGAATGGGCGGACTCGGGGGCGGCGGGGGCGGCGGCTCGCGCTCCGGCGTGTCCCGAGGCCGTTCGGGCGGATCCTCGGCGGGATCGCGTTCGCGACGCGGAGGGGGCCGCTTCTGACGCCCCGCACCCGGCCCCCGAGGGCCGTCACAGAAAACTCGTAGAAACCGGCACCAGACTCGACAGGGTCGCCTCAGGAAGGAAATCCCGCATGGCCAAGCAGTCCATCTTCGGTCGGATCTCGACCCTCGTCCGCGCGAACATCAATGCGCTCCTCGACCAGGCCGAGGACCCGCAGAAGATGCTCGATCAGCTCGTCCGCGACTACTCCAACTCGATCGCCGACGCCGAGTCCGCGATCGCCGAGACCATCGGCAACCTGCGCCTGCTCGAGCGCGACCACCAGGAAGACGTCCAGGCCGCGGCGGAGTGGGGCAACAAGGCCCTCGCCGCCAGCCGCAAGGGCGACGAGCTGCGCGCCGCCGGCAACGTCGGCGAGGCCGACAAGTTCGACAACCTCGCCAAGATCGCGCTGCAGCGGCAGATCACCGCCGAAAGCGAAGCCAAGGCCGCCGAGCCCACGATCGCCTCGCAGACCGAGGTCGTCGACAAGCTCAAGGACGGCCTGAACGGCATGAAGACCAAGCTCGAGCAGCTGAAGTCCAAGCGCAGCGAGCTGCTCGCCCGCGCCAAGGTCGCCGAAGCCCAGAACAAGGTCCACGACGCGGTCAAGTCGATCGACGTGCTCGACCCGACCAGCGAGCTCGGTCGTTTCGAAGACAAGATCCGTCGCGAGGAAGCTCTCGCCGCCGGCAAGCAGGAGCTGGCGGCATCGAGCATCGACGCGCAGTTCAACGCGCTCGAAGACGTGGGCGAGCTGACCGAGGTCGAAGCGCGCCTGGCCGCGCTCAAGACCGGCGGCCCCCAGCGCGCCGCGATCGACGCCCCGAGCCCCGACCTCTGATCGACCCGGGAGCGCACCGTCCCCGCGGGCGGTGCGCTCCCCGACCCGACAGGCATGTCATGACGCGTTTCGTCATCGCCCCGCAGTGGCAGGGATCGTCGTCGTCCCGCGCGATGCAACTCATCGACGGCGCCGAAGCGATCGCGGGCGACCTGCCCCGGGCGGCCACGATCGCCCTCGACGCCCCGACCGAGGCGGGCGACGCGCAGGGGACGGCGGTGCTCCGGGCGAGCGCGCTCGCGCGCATGCGCGAGCGCATCTCCGACGCCGTCGCGTCGGCGGCACCCGGCGAGCACGCCGTCACCGTCGGCGGCGACTGCGGTGTCGCGCTCGGCGCGGTGTCCGCGGTCTCAGGCGACGACCTCGCGATCGTCTGGATCGACGCGCACGCCGACCTCAACACCCCCGAGTCCTCGCCGAGCGGCGCCTTCCACGGCATGGTCCTGCGCGCGATCCTCGGCGACGGCGTCGACCCTCTCCGGCTCGACCCCGGCATCCCTGCGTCCCGTGTCGTGCTCGCCGCCACCCGTTCTCTGGATGCCGAGGAGCAACGGTTCATCGACGAGCACGGCATCCGCGTGATCCCGGCATCCGCGCTGTCCGACCCCGATGCCCTCGCTGAAGCGGTCGTGTCGACCGGCGCCGCGCGCGTCCACGTGCACGTCGACCTCGATGCGCTGGACCCCTCCGAGATCACGGGGGTGTCCTTCGCCGAGCCCTTCGGTGCGGCCGCAGCCGATGTCGCGGCATCCATCCGCCGGCTGCGCGAACGGGTACCCCTCGCGGGTGCCACGATCGCCGAGTTCTCGCCCTCGTCGCCCGCGGCGGCCGTCGACGACCTCGGCACCATCCTGCGGCTGGTCGGAGCGCTCGCGTGAGCCCGCTCCCCCGCCCGCCGGCGGGCTGGCGCGAACGCGCCGACCGGGCGGTCGCCCGGGGCCGCCGGATCGACCGCCTCATCCCGCCGGTGCTCCTGGACTCGCCGATCAGCCGTGCCGGATTCTGGTACGGCCGCACGGTGGGCTGGGTATGGGGGTCGCTGTGGAGCACGGGCCGCATCGAGCGCCGGAGCGGGCTCTGGGTGTTCCGCGGGCTCCCGCCGTGGGCGTTCCCGCGCGGCGGCGTGTGCGTGGGCGACTGCTTCCTCACCGGCGACGTCCCGCCCACCGACGCCGTCCTCGGACACGAAGCCGTCCACGTGCGCCAATGGCGCCGCTACGGCTTCCTCATGCCACTGCTGTACTTCCTCGCGGGCCGCGACCCGCTGCGCAACCGATTCGAGATCGAGGCCGGTCTCGTCGAGGGGAACTACGTCCCGCGCGGAGCGTGACCGCCGCGTCAGCGGGCGGTGGTGATCCCGAAGCGTTCGGGCGTGTGGATGGCCGCCGCCTCCACGCCGTGGCGCGAGGTCAGTTCGTCGACGATTTCGGCGGTGCCGAGGTAGCCGCCCAGCAGGAAGATGCGCGTGGTGTCGTCGTCGCAGCACAGCATCTCGCCGGCCCACCCGGCGACCGCGCGCGTCAGGGCCTCGCCCGGCGCACACGCGCGACCGGTGCCGGGAGCACCGCCGCGCCGGGAGCGGTCGAGCCACGTCACCGTCATCCGGGCGGGAGCGGCGATCGGCGTGATCCACGACGCGTCGGGAACCTCGACGAAGAGGCGTCCGGTGGAGCAGATCGGCAACGTCGACAGCAACGCCTCCAGCTCGGCGAGGGAGGTCTCGTCGGCCGTGATGAGGTGCTGCACGCGCGTGTGGCGCGAGGCGCGGCAGGCGGCGTCGTTGTGCTCGGCGGGCGTGGACATGATGGCATCCACTATACCCGCGATGAAGGGTTGCCTAACCTGTGTAGCGCCCCAGGATGAGCCGAGCATCACTCGATGAGGGCCGCCCGCAGACGATCGAGCTCGGCGTCGGTGAGGCCGTGGGACAGGAGGAAGCCGGCCGGCGATCCGTACTCCGTGTCGAGCCGTTCGAGCAGGCCGCGCATCACGGGGGCCGGCGAGCGGGTGGCGAGCTCCTCCGCGTGCCGATTCTCGGGGTGCAGCGCCCGGATGCCGGCGAGCACCTGGCGGTTGCGCTCGGCGGGGAGCAGCCCCTCGGTGCGCGCGTAGTCGTCGATCACGGCGTCGCGGTCGACCCCCGCTGCGGCGAGCGCGATGGCGACGGTGACCCCCGTGCGGTCCTTGCCGACGGTGCAGTGGATGAGGACCGGCTGGGTGTCGATGATTCCCCGTACCGCCTCGACGATGCGCGCGGCCGAGCCCTCGACCAGTTCGCCGTACAGCTCGCCGAGGCTGACGTCGCGCTCGAAGAACGACTCCACCGACCCGAGGAAGAGCGGAACGCGCTGCACCTCGAGGTCGAGCCCGTCGATGCGGCTCGGCGCGTGGCGCACCTCGGCATCGTCGCGGAGGTCGATGATGCGGCGCAGCCCCAGGTCGTCCATCGTCCGCAGACCGTCGTCGTCGACGTGCACGAGATTGCCCGAGCGGTAGAGCACCCCGGGGCGGCTGCGCCCGGCACCGGCGGGGAGACCGCCGACATCGCGGAAGTTGGTCGCACCCGACACGAGCGAGCTCACGCGGCGCCTCCGTGGTCGTGCCCGGCCGTGGTCGGCGGCGGAGCGCCGTCGCCCGGCGTCGCCCCCGAGCCACGGGGAGGCACCGGATAGCGTCCGGCGATCGCCACGCGGTTGAACGCGTTGATGGCGACGAGGATCCAGCTGAGGGCGACGTACTCGTCCTGGCTCAGGATGCCGCCCGCGCGGTCGTAGACCTCGTCGGCGATGCCCTCCTCGTGGATGAACGTGAACGACTCGGTCAGCTCCAGCGCCGCGCGCTCGCGTTCGTCGAAGACGCCGGACTCGCGCCAGGTCGCGATCTGCGCGATGACATCGGCATCGACCCCGGCCTTGACCGCCCCGTCCACGTGCACGCGGACGCAGTAGGCGCAGCCGTTCAGCTGAGAAGCGTGGATCTGCACGATCTCGCGCAGGCGCGCATCGATCCCGGCAGCGGCCGCGATCCCGCCCACGACCTTCGAGAAGGACCGCAGCGCGGCGTACGCCTCGGGAGCACTCTTCGACAGGTGCACGCGTCGTTCTTCGCCCATGGCGACAGCCTACGGCGGACCCCGAATGCCGGGTCGGGCGGGGCGACATGTGACCGTCGGAGTCCGCCCGCTGGCGACCCCGAGGCGGCCGGTGACAGGCTGGCGTCATGCCCGAGACCGACGAGTTCTCCTTCCTGCCCGCTCAGGCCGCCGCCGCCGGCGTCGACGTCCCGCGCGTCGAGCGCGTCGGGCTGACCCTCCCGGACGGGCGCGCGCTCAGCGGCCTGCGCTGGGGCGAGGGATCCCCCCGCGTGACGCTCCTCCACGGGGCGGGGTTGAACGCCCACACCTGGGACACCACGCTGCTGCACCTGGGGGTGCCGGCGCTCGCACTCGACCTCGCCGGCCACGGGGACTCGTCGTGGCGAGAGGACGCGGCGTACGTGGGCCGAGTCCTCGCACCCGACGTCGCCACCGCTCTCGAGGCGTGGACGGATGGGCCGCAGGTCCTCGTCGGGCACTCGCTGGGCGGCCTCACGGCCGCGGCCCTCGCGGCATCCCGCCCCGACCTCGTGGACATGGTCGTGATCGTCGACATCACGCCCGGGATCGACCCGAGCGGCGGCCCGGCACAGCTGCGCGCGTTCTTCGCGGGTCCGACCGACTGGGCGAGCCGCGACGAACTGGTCGACAAGGCCCTGGCGTTCGGCCTGGGCGGTGCGCGTCCCGCCGCCGAGCGCGGGGTGTTCCTCAACACCCGGGTCCGCCCCGACGGTCGCATCGAGTGGAAGCACCACTTCGCCCACCTCGCTGCTGCCGCAGCCGCGGCGGGGGCGGACACGGCGACGCCGGATGCCGTGCGCGCGGTGCTCGCGTCGACCGGGTGGGACGACATCGCCGCCGTCCGCGCGCCGATCGTGTTGGTCCGCGCGGATCGCGGTTTCGTCAGCGCCGACGACGCGGACGAGCTCGTCCGTCGCGCCTCGGATGCGCGGGTACGGGTCGTCCCGACGGCGCACAACGTGCAGGAGGAAGACCCCGCGGGCCTCGCCTCGCTCCTGCGCGAGACCCTCGCGGCGGCGTGACGCCTCACGGCCGGGCGGTGTCGCCCGATGTCATGGTCGGCATCCCGCGCGCCGGGTGAAAGTAGGCTTTCCTCACCCCACTCCACGGCAGCACCGCACCCGGATGCCGTGGGCCTTGCGAAAGGACAACCCCGCAATGCTGCGCCGAACCGCCGTCGCCACGAGCGCGCTCCTCCTCGGAGCACTCCTGTTCACCTCGTGCACCGGCACATCGACCACGCCCGGCCCGACCGGCGCGCCCGACCCGAACGCCACGCTGACCGTCGGTCTCTCCCTCGAACCGTCGAACCTCGACATCCGGCGCACCAGCGGCGCCGCCCTCGAGCAGGCGCTCATCGACAACGTCTACCAGGGCCTCGTGACCCGCAACGGCGACGACGGAAACGCCATCGTCCCCGAACTCGCCACCGACTGGACCATCTCCCCCGACGGGCTCACCTACACCTTCACGCTCCGCCAGGGCGTCACGTTCCACGACGGCACAGCGATGACCGCCGACGACGTCGTGACCTCGCTGCAGACCGCCAAGGACGACGCCACCATCCAGAACAGTGCCGACCTGGCCGGAGTGGCATCCATTTCCTCGCCCGACCCGACCACGGTCGTCGTGACGCTCAGTCAGCCCAACATCGACTTCCTGTTCGCCCTCACGGGCCGCGCGGGTCTGATCTTCAAGAACAACGACACGACGAACTTCGAGACGACGACCAACGGGACCGGCCCCTTCACCGTGTCGGCGTGGAACACCGGCCAGAGCCTCACCCTCGCCCGCAACGACTCCTACTGGGGCGACAAGGCCGGCGTGGCCGAGGTCGTGATCGACTACATCCCCGATCGCACCGCCGCGGTCAACGCCGCCGTCAACGGCGATCTGGACGCGGCGCTCGAGGTCGATCCCGAGCTCCAGGGGCAGATCACCGGCACGGGCCGCTTCCAGATCGAATCGGGTCTGACCACCGACAAGGGCACGCTCGCGTTCAACAACGCCCGCGCACCCCTGAACGATCAGCGCGTCCGCGAGGCGTTGCGCCTGGCGATCGACCACCAGGCGCTCATCGACACCCTCGGCGGAGGGCAGCCGCTCTACGGCCCGATTCCGCCCCTCGACCCGGGGTACGAAGACCTCTCCGGCAGCATCTCGTACAACCCCGACCGCGCGCGCGAACTCCTCGCCGAGGCCGGAGCGGAGAACCTGACCCTCACCCTCACCATCCCGAGCGTGTACCCGTCCTCGATCGCCACGTTCCTCGTGTCGTCCTTCGCCGATGTGGGGGTGACGCTGAAGGTCTCGTCGGTGGACTTCCCGACCTGGCTGACGAGCGTCTACACCAACCACGACTACGACCTCAGCTTCGTCCGGCACGTGGAGGCGCGCGACTTCGGCAACTTCGCCAACCCGTCGTACTACTTCGGCTACGACAACCCGAAGGTGCAGAGCCTGTACGCGCAGTCCCTCGCGACCACCGACGAGCAGCAGTCGTCCGACTACCTCGCCGAGGCCGCGCGCATCGTCTCCGACGAGGATGCCGCCGACTGGCTGTTCCTCTCGACCCCGCTCACGGCCGTCGCGAACAACGTCGCGAACTTCCCGAAGAACTCCCTCAACGTGCGCCTGCCGCTGGCCGGTGTGACGGTCTCGTCGGAGTGATCCGCTACACGCTGACACGGCTGGGCCTTCTCGTTCTGGGCCTGGCCGTGTCGAGCGTGCTGATCTTCGCCTCCCTGCGCGTGCTGCCGGGTGACGTCGCCCTGCTCATCGGCGGCACGCAGGCCTCGCCGGAGCAGATCGCGGCCCTGCGCGAGAGCCTCGGGCTGACCCGACCGCTGTGGCAGCAGTACCTCGACTGGATCGGCGGGGTCCTGCGGGGCGACCTCGGCACGTCCCTGGTCACGGGCGTCCCCGTGGCGACCGAGCTGGCCGACAAGGCGCGGGTCACGGTTCCGTTGGCCGCGATGTCGCTGACGGTCGCCCTGGCGATCGGTCTGCCGTTCGGCGTGCTGTCGGCGCTCCGACGCGGTCGGGCCGACGGGACGGCGCTGAGCGTCGGGTCCCAGGCCCTCGCCGCCGTCCCCGTGGTGTGGGCGGGCATGATGCTCGTCGTCGTGTTCGCCGTGTGGCTCGGTTGGCTCCCCCCGCAGGGCTTCCCGCGCGGGGGGTGGCAGGATCCGTCGGCCGCGTTCCGGGCGCTCGTGCTCCCCGCCGTCACGATCGGCGTCGTCGAGGGCGCCATGCTCCTGCGATTCGTCCGGAGCGCCACCCTGCAGGCCGTGGGACAGGACTACGTCCGCACGGCGGCCGCGAAGGGCCTCACCCGCACACGGGCGCTCCTCTCTCACGGGCTCCCCAACGTCGGCCTCTCGGTCGTCACCGTCCTGGGGCTGCAGATCGCCGGCATCATCGTCGGTGCGGTCGTGATCGAGCAGCTCTTCACCCTCCCCGGGATCGGTCGGATGCTGGTCGCCGACGTCTCCGCCCGGGACCTCCCGAAGGTCCAGGGCGAACTGCTCGCCCTCACCGGCTTCGTGCTCGTCGTCGGGTTCCTGGTCGATCTGGTGCACCGCTTCCTGGACCCCCGCCAGAGGGAGGCCGCGTGAGAGCCCTGCGCCGGTTGTGGAGCATCGGCACGGGACGCTTCGGCATCCTGGTCGTCGCCGTCATCGCGCTCACCGCGCTCGTGTCGCTGTTCTGGACGCCGTTCGATCCCGCGAGCGTCGACGCCCGCGCACGCTGGAGCGACCCCTCCTGGCCGCACCTCCTCGGCACGGACGGGAACGGCCGCGACATCCTGAGCCTGCTCATGGCGGGCGCCCGCACGACCGTCGTGGTCGCCGTGGGCGCGGGGATCGTCGCCTCGCTGCTCGGGCTCGCGCTCGCGGCGCTCGGGGCCCTGACGACGCGCTGGGTGCGCGAGAGCGTCGCGGTGCTCGTCGACATCCTCGTCGCGTTCCCGGTGCTGATCATCGCCATGATGATCACCGCGGTCTGGGGCGGCTCCCTCGCCGTCGTGATCTGGTCGGTCGGCATCGGCTTCGGCGTGAACATCGCCCGCGTGACCCGGCCGGAACTCCGACGGGTGCTGCAGAGCGACTTCGTCGTGGCGGGTCGGGCGAGCGGCCTGAGCCCCGTGCAGAACCTGGTGCGCCACCTCCTGCCCAACGTGGCGCCGGTTTTCATCGTGCAGCTGTCGTGGGGCATGGCCGTGGCGGTCCTCGCGGAGGCGGGTCTGTCGTACCTCGGGTTCGGCGCCCCGATCACCCAACCCTCCTGGGGCGTGCTCCTCGGCGATCTGCAGGCCTACATCTCCGTCCACCCCCTCGCCGTGGTGTGGCCGGGCCTGGCGATCACGGTCACGGTGCTGGGCCTGAATCTCCTCGGCGACGCGCTGCGCGAGGCCGCCGATCCCACGCTCGCCGAGCGCACCCCGCGCGCGCGCACGCACCTGCCGGAGGTGGTCGCGTGAGCCTCGAGGTCGACGATCTGCGCATCGAGATCGGCGGACGGACGGTCGTCGACGGCGTGAGCTTCGCCGTTCCCGACGGCGCCCGCGTCGGCCTCATCGGCGAATCCGGCTCGGGCAAATCGCTGACCGCCCTCGCCGTGCTCGGCCTGCTCCCGGATGCCGCGACCGCCACGGGCAGCATCCGCTGGAACGGCCGCGAGATCCTCGGACTCCCCGACCGCGAGCTCGCACGCCTGCGCGGCGACGACATCGGCATCGTCTTCCAGGAACCGCGGACCGCCCTGAACCCCATCCGAACCGTCGGTCGACAGATCGGCGAGTCCATCCGCATCCACGAGGGCGTCCCGCGACGCGAGGCGCTGCGTCGGGCCGTGGCGGAGGCGGAGCGCGTCGCCCTCCCCGACCCCGCGCGCATCGTCGCGCGCTACCCGCATCAGCTCTCGGGCGGCCAACGCCAGCGCGTGGCGATCGCGATGGCGCTCGCGTGCCGCCCGCAGCTGTTGATCGCCGATGAGCCGACCACCGCCCTCGACGTGACGATCCAGGCCGGCATCCTGACGCTCCTGCGATCCCTGGTCCAGGATGCCGGGATGTCGCTGGTCTTCATCACCCACGACCTCGCGGTCCTCGCGCAGGTCGCGACGCACGCGGTGGTCCTCGAGCACGGACGCGTCGTCGAGCGGGGCGCCGTCGAGGATCTGCTGCGCTCGCCCTCCTCCCCGGTGACCCGGGCGCTGCTGCGGGACGCGACCGCGACGCTGTGGCATCCGGAGATCGGTCGCGACGAGGGGGACGCATCGTGAGCGACGTGATCGTGCACGCCCGGGGCCTCTCCCGCACGTACCTGACGCCGCGCTCCCGCGGGTTCGGCGGCCCCGAACGCACCGCGGGACTTCAGGACGTCGACCTCTCGGTCCGCACGGGCTCCGCCGTCGGGATCATCGGCGAATCGGGGTCGGGGAAGTCCACGCTCGTGCGACTGCTGCTCGGGTTGGACTCGCCGACCTCCGGCACCGTCGAGGTCGAGGGACGCGCCGTCGACGCCCGCGGCTCGGCCCGGTCGCTGCACTGGCTGCGGCGCAGCACCGGGATCGTGTTCCAGGATCCGTACGCGTCGCTGGATCCGCGGATGAGCGTCGGGCGCATCGTCGGCGAACCGCTGTGGGCGCTCGGGATCGAGGGCGACCGGCGCGCGCGGGTGCGTGACGTGCTCGCGCAGGTCGGCCTGGGCCCGGATGCCGCGGACCGCTTCCCGCATCAGTTCTCGGGCGGTCAGCGTCAGCGGATCGCGCTGGCGCGCGCGATCGTGCACCGCCCCCGCATCCTCGTCGGCGACGAGCCGCTGTCGGCCCTCGACGTCACGGTGCGCGCGCAGATCCTGCGGCTCCTCGCCGACCTCCGCGCCGAGCAGCAGCTCACCCTCGTGCTCGTCTCGCACGACATCGGGGTCGTCCAGAACGTGTGCGACGAGGTCGTGGTCATGAAGGACGGGCGCGTCGTCGAGCAGGGGCCGACCGAGAAGGTGCTCCTGCAACCCCAGGCCGCGTACACGCGGCAACTGCTGGCCTCGGTGCCGACGCTCCCCTGAAACGCGTTCTCCACAAGGGATTTCCCGTGTCGGTGGCCCGCGTTAGCCTCGCCCCATGACCCCCGGCATCGTTCCCCCCTTCCTTCTCGATCGGCTCGCCTCGACCGACGATCCGCGCCTCGCGCGCGCGGCCGCCGCGGCGCGCAAGACCCTCACCGTTCCGCGCCCGGCGCGCCACGTCCGCACGCGCCTGCGCCTCTCGATCGACGAAGGGGCGCTCGTGGCCGAGGCCGTCCCCGCGCCCGACCGGGTGATCTCCGACGCCGGGAACACCGAACGGCTGCCCGGCCGCCGCGTCCGGACCGAAGACGACGGCCCCACCGGCGACCGGTCCGTCGATGAGGCGTACGACGGGCTGGGAGCGACCTTCGACTTCTTCTGGGACGCCTTCTCGCGCGACGGCATCGACGGAGCGGGCGGTTCGCTGCTGGCGACCGTCCACTTCGGAGAGGACTACGACAACGCGTTCTGGAACGGCGAGCGCATGGTCTTCGGCGACGGCGACGGCGACGTGTTCATCGGGTTCACCCGGTCGCTCAGCGTCATCGCGCACGAGTTGGGTCACGGTGTGACCGAGGCCGCCGGGGGCCTGGAGTACCAGGGGCAGTCGGGTGCGCTGAACGAATCGCTGTCCGACGTGTTCGGGGCGTTGGCCGAACAGCACGCGCTCGGCCAGACGGCCGACGAGGCCACGTGGCTCGTGGGCGCGGGCATCTTCACGGATGCCGTCCAAGGCACGGCCCTGCGCTCGATGTCGGCGCCGGGCACCGCCTACGACGACGACGTGCTCGGCAAAGACCCGCAACCGGGTCACATGCGCGACTACGTCGAGACCTCCGACGACAACGGCGGCGTGCACATCAACTCCGGCATCCCGAACCGCGCGTTCTTCCTCGTCGCCACGCGGCTGGGTGGGTTCGCGTGGGAGCGGGCGGGACTCGTCTGGTACCGCACCCTCACCTCGGGAACGCTGTCCCCGACGGCCGACTTCGCCGCGTTCGCCGCGGCCACGCGCGCCACCGCGGCCGCGGAGTACGGTGAGAAGTCGGAGGAGGTCGACGCCGTCCGCGCCGCGTGGGCCGGGGTGGGCGTCGCAGAGGATGCCACAGCCTGAGACCGCGGACGACCGGTTGGTCATCGTCGTGGTGCGCTCGGGCGGCATCGCCGGTCTGACGAAGCAGTGGCGCACCGAGCCCGAGCCCGACCGCCGACCGCATTGGCGGAACCTCGTGGAGAAGTGTCCGTGGGACGCGTCGCCGTCGGCCTCGAGTGGCGCCGACCGGTTCCAGTGGCGCATCGAGGTGCTCGAGGGAGACTCCGCCGTGCACCGCGCGCAATTGACCGATGGCCAGGTGGCGGGTCCGTGGCGCGCGCTCGTCGACGAGGTACGCCAGTCCGCCGTACCGTCGCGCCCACGCTGACGGGATCGCGCCGACAGGCCCGCGCCGCGCGTCAGCCGAAGAGCTTCCGCTTCTTCTTCTTCGACGGGATGCTCTTCTGCAGGTACACCACGCCGAGCCAACGCCCGAACTTGAAACCGACCCGCCCCATCCGGCCGACCTCGGTGAACCCGAGCTTCTCGTGCAGCGCGATCGACGCCTCCGCACCCTTGTCGCTGATCGCCGCGACCATCTCGCGGATCCCCTTCTCCGCGCACGCGTCGATGAGCGCCTCGAGGAGGGCGCGCCCGAGCCCCTTGCCGGAGGCCGCCTGGCCCAGATAGATCGAGTTCTCGACGGTGTACCGGTAGGCCGACTTGGACTGCCACGGCTGCACCAGCGCATAGCCGAGGATCTGCCCGCTGGGTGCCTGGGCGACGAGGAACGGCAGGTCGATCTGCTTCAGCTTCGCGAACTTCTCGCGCCACTTCGCGATGGTCCACGGCTTCTCGTCGAACGTCACGACGGAGTTGCGAACGTAGTAGTTGTAGATCTCGCGGATGTCGGGGATGTCGCCCTCGGTCGCCGGGCGGATCTCGTACGAGAACGGCCGCTCGGGCTCGGGGGCCCGCCGCAGATGCATCGGCATCCGACGGCGGCTCTTCTCGTACTCCTCTTCCAGCACGGACGCCACTCTACGGGGACGCCGGTTTCCGGCGCGTAACCGCACCGGGGCCCCGGCCGGACGACGGCGAGACACCCGGGGCCGGGAGCGGACCCGTCGGCGGCTCAGTCGGGCAGACGCCAATCGACGGCGGCCGCGCCCTGCTCCTCGAGCAGCGCGTTCACGCGCGAGAACGGGCGGGAGCCGAAGAAGCCGCGACTCGCCGACAGCGGGGACGGGTGCGCGGAGGAGACGATGGCGGTGTCGCCGAGCAGCGGGGCGAGGTTCGCGGCATCCCTCCCCCACAACACCGCGACCAGGGGCGTTCCGCGCGCGACGAGGCTGCGGATGGCGTGCTCGGTGACGCGTTCCCATCCCCAGCCGCGGTGCGAGGCGGGAGCGCCCGGGGCGACGGTGAGAACCCGGTTCAGCAGCATGACGCCCTGCTCGGCCCACGGCGACAGGTCGCCGTGAGGAGCGGGCGGGATGCCGAGATCGTCCGTCAGCTCGCGGTAGATGTTGGACAGGCTCCGCGGCAGGGGGCGCACGTGCGGGTCGACGGCGAAGGACAACCCGATCGGGTGGCCCGGTGTCGGGTACGGGTCCTGGCCGACGATGAGCACGCGTACCACGTCGATCGGGGTGCGGAAGGCCCGCAGCACGAGGTCGCCCGCGGGGAGGTAGGGCTGACCCTCCGTCCGCAGCCGCTCACCGATCGCGGCGATGTCGCCCGCCACCGGCGCGAGCGGTTCCACCCATGACGCATCGATGAGGCCCGCGGCGGCGAGCTCGGCGAGCGACTTCGCCGTCACGCCGCGTCTTCCTCGTGCACCGACCCCTGGAACGACCACGGGAAGTCGATCCAGAGCGAGGTGTCCTTCCACGAGTAGTCCGGGGCGATGATCGTCGTGGGCTTCGTGTAGATCACGGCGGAGCGCGCGTCGGCTCCGTGGCGGTCGAGCAGCTTCACCGCGAGGTCGAGCGTGCGCCCACTGTCGGCGACGTCGTCGACGAGCAGGACCCGCCGCCCCTGCAGGTAGGACAGGTCGAGCGCGGGGGGCAGCACCTCGGGGGCGTCGAGCACGGTGCCGATGCCGGTGTAGAACTCGACGTTCAACGCGCCGCAGTTCTTCACGCCCAGGCCGTAGGCGATCGCGCCTCCCGGTAGCAGCCCTCCGCGGGCGATCGCGACGACCACCTCGGGGTGGAATCCGTCGGCGACGATCGCGCGGGAGATGTCGCGCGTCGCGTCCCCGAAATCGTCCCAGGTCAGTCGCTCGCGCTCGCCGGTCGTCTCCGCCACGCGGATCCCCTCTCTTCGTGTGCCTTTCACCCTAGGGTGTCTCCCGGATGCCGCCCCACGCGGTGCTAGCCTCGCGCCATGTCGCGCGTCTCGGGCGCGGTCGGCCGGGTGCGCGGGTCCGCACTCGGGGTGACCGCGGGACTCATCGGGTGGTTCGTGCTGGTCGAGCTGGCCAGCGGCATCCTGCAGGGGTACTACGTGCCGTTGCTGCCCGACATCGTCGTGCACCTCGGCATCCGGGATGCCGACGTCAACTGGTTCGAGGCGGCGCAGCTGCTGCTCTCCGCGCTGGTGCTGCCCATCCTGGCCAAGCTCGGCGACGTGTTCGGGCACAAGCGCATCCTGCTCGGCTCGGCGATCGCCACGGCGGCCGCGAGCTGGTGGCTCGTGTTCGCCGACTCCTTCCCGACGTTCCTCCTCGCGTGGGCGCTCCAGGGTTTCTACGTCGTGTGGCTCCCGTTGGAGATCGCCCTCATCTTCGACCGCGGCCGCCGGCAGAGCCGTGGCGTCTCGCAGACCCGCCGCGCGGCGGGGCTGCTCGTCGTCGGCCTCCAGGTCGGCGCCATCGCGGGCGCCCTCGCCGCCGGGCGCCTGTTCGCCGCCACCGGTGGCGATCTGCGTCTGGCCCTCACGGTCCCCGCGATCGCGGTCACCCTGGTGTGCGTCGTGATCTGGTTCGGGGTGCCGGAGTCGGAGCGGATGCCGGGGTCCCGCCGCCTCGACATCGGCGGGTTCGTCCTCCTCGCCGCCGCACTGCTGTGTCTGACGGGCGCGCTGTCGTTCGTGCGTCTCCCGGCGGGCCCGGGGCCCGCGGTCATCGTCCCGCTGCTCGTGATCGGCGCGGCTCTGCTCGTCGTGTTCGCGCGCTACGAGCTCCGCCGCCCCGACCCGGCGGTCGACATCCGCGTGCTGCGCCGGCCGGAGATGTGGCCGGTCCAGGTCACGTCGTTCCTCGTGGGCATCAGCCTGCTCGGCGCCCAGGGGCCGCTCGCGACCTACGCCGGCACCGATCCCTCGCTCGGCTACGGGCTGGGCCTGGATGCCACCGACCGTTCCAACGTCATCGGCGTGTACCTCGTCTCCCTGATCGTCGGCGCGATCCTGTTCGCCGTCACGTCGCGACGCGCGAGTCCCCGGGCGGTCCTCATCGGCGCGGCCGCTCTCGTCGGCGTCGGCTACCTGCTCCTGGTCCCCCTCCACACCGAGCTGTGGGAGGTGCTCCTGTGCCTCACGATCGCCGGCCTCGGCTCGGGCGCACTCGTCGCCGCGATGCCCGCCGCGGCCGCGGCGGCCGCTCCGCGGGGGCAGACGGGCGTGGCATCCGCGCTGACGAACACGACCAAGACCATCGGCGGCACGATGTCGTCCGCGGTGTTCGGGGTGGTCCTCGCCGGTGGCGCGGGCGCAGCGGTGGCGGCGACGGCCGCGCCGCTCGCCGGCTACATCACGGTGTGGTCGATCTGCGCGGCGGGCGGATTCGTCGCGGCGGTCCTGCTGCTGTTCGTCCCGAAGGTCGCGTTCGCCGACACCGCCGAGGCGGAGGCGGCGGCCGGCGCCGCCCGCGGCGACGTCGCCTGAGCCGCCCGCTCAGTCCCGCGCGTCGCGGACGCGCAACGGTCCGCGCGCGAGAAGGTGCTGCGCGGACTGGGCCACGGGACGCACCGTCACCAGGTCGAGGTTGACGTGGCCGGGCGCGTCGACGGCGTACGCGATGACGTCCGCGACGTCCTCCGCCAGGAGCGGGGCCTCGACGCCCTCGTACAGCTTGTCGACGCCGGACTGGTCTCCGCCCAGACGGTTCAGGGTGAACTCCTCGGTGCGGACCATGCCCGGCGCGATCTCGATGACCCGCAGAGGCTCGCCGTTCAGCTCCTGACGGAGGGCGGCCACGAGCATCGACTCGCCCGCCTTGGCGGCGTTGTAGCCGGCGCCTCCGGGGTACGCCGTCTGCGCCGCCGTCGACGTGACGAACAGGAGGTCGGCGTGTCCGACGCGTTCGGCCGCCCGCCGCAGAAGCGGGAGGAGGGATGCCACGAGCCGCTGAGACGACAGGACGTTCGCCTCGAACATCCACCGCCACTGCTCCGGGTCGCCGTCCTCGACGCGATCGGTACCGCGCGCACCCCCGGCGACGTGCACGAGCGCATCGACACCGCCGGTCTCTTCCAGCCACGCGGCGAGGGTCGCCACCGCGTCGCCGTCGGTGAGGTCGGCGACGTGCGCCACGACCCCGGTCTCGGCCTCGAGGGCGGTGAGGCGCTCGGCTCGGCGGGCCACGCCGACCACGTCCCATCCGCGCGCGCGCAGCTCCCGCGCCGTCGCCTCACCGATCCCCGAACTGGCCCCGGTCACCACCGCACGTCTCGTCATGGCATCCACGCTACCGGCGGGCGGCGACGGCGGCCGCGGTCGACGTTACGGCGCGTGTCCCCCCTGTTGTCGGTGCGACCGGGCATCCGTACGCTCGCTGCAGGCCGTGGCATCCGTCGCGGTCCCCGAAGATTTGAGGAGCAGCCGTGTCCGCACCCGAGAACTGGCGTTTCGAGACCAAGCAGATCCACACCGGGGCGCAGCCCGACCCGGTGACGAAGGCTCGCGCGACGCCGATCTACCAGACCACGTCGTACGTGTTCGACAACGCCGACCACGCCGCGAACCTGTTCGCGCTGGCCGAGTTCGGAAACATCTACACCCGCATCCAGAACCCCACGCAGGACGTCGTCGAGCAGCGCATCGCCGCGCTGGAGGGGGGCACCGGAGCCCTCCTGGTCGCGAGCGGTCAGGCGGCGGAGACGTTCGCGGTGCTCAACATCGCGCAGGCGGGCGACCACATCGTCTCGTCGAGCTCGATCTACGGCGGCACGTACAACCTCTTGAAGTACACCCTCGCCAAGCTCGGCATCGAGACGACGTTCGTCGAGAACCAGGACGACCCCGAGGCGTGGCGCGCGGCCGTCCGCCCCAACACGAAGCTCTTCTTCGCCGAGACCATCGGCAACCCGAAGATCAACGTGCTCGACATCCGCACGGTGGCCGACGTCGCGCACGAGAGCGGTGTGCCGCTCATCGTCGACAACACCATCGCGACGCCGTACCTCATCCGTCCCTTCGAGCACGGTGCCGACATCGTCATCCACTCGGCGACGAAGTTCATCGGCGGTCACGGCACGACCATCGGCGGCGTCATCGTCGACGGCGGCACGTTCGCGTGGTCCGAGAACGTGGACAAGTTCCCCGGCCTCACCGAGCCCGACCCGTCGTACCACGGCGCGAGCTACACCACCGCGGTCGGCGACGGCCTCGCCTACATCATCAAGGCGCGCGTGCAGCTGCTGCGCGACCTGGGTGCCGCCATCTCGCCGCACAGCGCGTGGCTGCTCATCCAGGGCCTCGAGACGCTGTCGCTGCGCATCGAGCGCCACGTGCAGAACGCGCAGGAGATCGCCGAGTGGCTCGAGGCGCACGACGACGTCGCGAGCGTGAACTACTCGGGGCTCCCCACCTCGCCCTGGTACGCCGCGGCGAACAACTACGCCCCCAAGGGCGTCGGTGCGGTGCTGTCGTTCGAGCTCAAGGGCGGTGTGGAGGCCGGCCGCGAGTTCGTCAACTCGCTCGACCTGTTCAGCCACCTCGCGAACATCGGCGACGTGCGCTCGCTGGTCATCCACCCCGCCTCGACCACGCACTCCCAGCTCACCCCCGAGCAGCAGCTCACCTCGGGTGTGACGCCGGGCCTCGTGCGCCTGTCGGTGGGTCTGGAGAACATCGACGACCTCAAGGCCGACCTCGACCAGGCCCTCGCCGCCGCGCGGCGCCTGTCCGAGGCCGCTCGCGCCTGACCCGCCCGTCCACGACGCCCCGCCCCGGTCCGCCGGGTCGGGGCGTCGTCGGGTTCGCTCGCGGGGTACGCACGGGAGGAGATCCGGCGACCGGAGGATGCCGCGCGGCCCAGGCATCCTCCCCTCCGCGTTTCTCCTCCGCTCGCCACCGGTCTCGCGCGGTCAGACCCGCTGCCGGGGGCGGAGGCTGCCGAGACCGCCGTCGACGCCGAGCACCTGGCCGGTGATCCAGGCGTTGGCCGGGTCGAGGAGGAACTCCACCGCGCGTGCGACGTCGTCGGGCTCGCCGAGCCGGCCGAGAGGATGCATCGCCTCGGACACCTTGCGCGACGTTTCACTCGCCGTGAGGCCCTCGGTCAGCCGCGTCTGCACCAGTCCCGGCGCGACGGCGTTGATGCGCAGGTCGCGCGCGGCGTAGCTCGCCGCCGCCGAGAGAGTCAGGCCGATGACCCCGGCCTTCGCCGCCGCGATGGCGTCGTGGTTCGACAGCCCCGCCAGCGCCGCGGCCGACGATGTAAGGACGACGGACCCTCCGCGGAGGTGCTTCCCCGCCGCCCGCACTGCCGCGAAGGACGTCGTGAGCGAGGCGGCGACGATGTCGTCGTACTGCTCCCGCGAGGTCAGGTGCGCGGGCTTGAGCAGCATCGAGCCCGCGAACACCGCGATGCCGTCGAGCTCCCCCGCGTCGGACACGGCCCGGTCGACGGCGTCGAAGTCGGTGGCATCCAGGATCATGTCGGGCTCGATCACCGACGTGTCGCGGGCGGTGGTGATCACGCGGTGGCCGGCGTCGCGCAGACGCCGAGCGGTTGCGGCGCCGATGTCGCTCGAGGCCGCGATGAGGAGGAAGTTCGCCATGCTCCGATCCTCGCCGCCGACGCCATCCCCGCGCCGGGGCTGGACAACGACGTCAGACGCCGGTGAGCGCCGTGATGAGCTGTTCGTTCTCCGCGAGCCAACCGGGGTCGTCCTCCCAGAGTTCCGCCAGCTCCCCCTCGGGTGATGTCGCGACGGCGATCGCCGACACCGCGAGCGCCACGACCCCGGCCGACGGCCGCGGGACACGGGCGAGGAAGGGCACGACCTCGTCCGAGAAGACCGGTCCGTCGATGCGGCCGAGGCCGCGGGCGACGACGTCTCCGGCGGCGATCGCGATCGCCGCCTGGTCCGCCTCGAGTTCCGACGGCGCGGCCTCGACCGCGACGCGCAGCGCGTCGCTGACGACATCCCAGCTCTCGGCGTCTTCGAGCTCGAAAGCCCAGTCCGCGGCATTGTCGTTGTCGAACGGCTTGGTGCCCCATGTCCCCATGCTGTGCATGCTAGACCGCGCCGCCGAGATCGCCGTAACAGTCCCTCCGGCCGCGCCCCGACCCGGGAGAATGGATGCCATGGACTGGCAGATCTCCGAAGACACGGTGCCCTCGGCGCCGATCACGGAGGCCGATGCGCGGTCCCTCCTCGGCCGACCGCCGACCACCGGCGCGTGGCGCGACGGCGACCCGGTCGGCGACCGGCGCTTCGCGGCGTTCGGCGAGTTCCGCACCGAGAACGGCGAACGCCTCCCCGGCTTCCGCTTGGCCTACGAGACGTGGGGCGAACTCTCCCCCGCGCGCGACAACGCGGTCCTGATCCTCCACGCCCTCACCGGCGACAGCCACGTCCGCGGCTCCGCGGGTCCGGGACACCCCACCGCCGGCTGGTGGGGCGACCTCGTGGGCCCGGGCGCCGCGATCGACACCGACCGCTGGTTCGTGGTCGCGCCGAACATGCTGGGCGGATGCCAGGGTTCGACGGGACCGGCCAGCATCGCGCCCGACGGCTACGAGTGGGCCGCGCGCTTCCCGTACCTCACGATCCGCGATCAGGTGGGCGCGCAGGCGCTGCTGGCCGATGCGCTGGGGATCGACCGCTGGGCGGCGGTCGTCGGCGGCTCGATGGGCGGGATGCACGCCCTGGAATGGGCGGTCGGGCACCCCGACCGGGTCCAGCGCGCCGCCATCCTGTCGTCGCCGCCGATCACGACCGCAGACCAGATCGCGCTCAACACCGTCCAGGCCGACACCATCCGGATGGACCCGCGTTTCGCGGGCGGGGCGTTCTACGACGCCGCCGACGGCGACGGCCCGCACCGCGGACTCGCTCTCGCCCGTCGAATGGCGATGCTGAGCTACCGCAGCCCGACCGAGCTGAACCAGCGGTTCCAGCGGTCGTGGCAGTCCGGTGTCAGCCCCCTGGGCCGCGGCGGGCGCTTCGCGGTGGAGTCGTACCTCGACTTCCACGGCAACAAGTTCACCCGCCGCTTCGACGCCAACAGCTACCTGACGCTCGTCGAGGCCATGAACTCCCACGACGTGGGCCGCGACCGCGACGGCGTCGAGGACGCGCTGCGACGGGTGACGGCGACGACCCTCGTGCTCGGGGTCGACACCGACCGGCTCTTCCCGGTGGACGGGCAGCACCGCATCGCCCGCGGCATCCCGAACACCCTCGATGGGGATCAGGCGGTGGTGCTCACGAGCGACTTCGGCCACGACGGGTTCCTCATCGAGACCGCGGCCGTCGACCACCACCTGCGGCGGTTGTTCGCCGTCTGACCCAGACGCCGGTTCCCGCGGCGCCACACCCGGAGTCGGCCGCGCGGAACCGGTGCGTCCGTCGAGTGTCCAGGACACGCGGACGCGAGCCCGCGGCATCCGCGTGTCTTGGACACTGAGGAGGGAACGCGAGCCGCGCGGAACCGATGCGTCCGTCGAGTGTCCAGGACACGCCGACGCGCGCCCGCGGCATCCGCGTGTCTTGGACACTGAATTCCGAGCGCGCGCGTCGGAAACGGCGGCGGACGCGTGCGACCGCGGGGATCAGCCCTGCGTCGGGATCGAACCGGTGATCGCCGTGGTCGCGGCCTCGGCGGCCGGCATCCGGTGGGCGGGGTGGTGTCCGCTGCGATCCTCCACACGGTAGGCGACGACCGCGACGACGAGACCGGCGAGGGCCAGTACCGCGCCCACCCAGGCCGGAGCGACCAGCCCGAGGCCCGCGGCGATGACCAGCCCGCCGAGGAGCGCACCCAGGCTGTTGCCCATGTTCAACGCCGAGTGGTTCAGCGCCGCGGCGATGGACTGGTTGTCCTCCGCGACGTCCATGAGCCGCGTCTGGATCGCGGGGCTGAGCGCCGCACCGCAGAAGGCGACGAGGAACGCGAACAACGCGAGGCTGAAGATCCAGCCGGCGGTAAGAGCCAGACCGATGGATGCCGCGGCCAGGGCGACCAGCCCGACGTGCAACCAGAATCGCAGGTCTTTGTCGGCGAGGCCACCGCCCACGATGTTGCCGATCGTCATCCCGACGCCCACCAGCACCAGGACGACCGACACCACCCACTCGGGCTGACCCGCGACGTCGGTGATCATGGGTGCGATGTAGCTGTACATCGCGAAGAAGCCGCCGAACCCGATCGCGCCGATGCCGAGCGCGAACCAGACCTGACCGAGGCGGAAGACCCGCAGCTCGTCGCGGAGGCGGCGTCCGGGCATCCCCGGATGGGCGGGCACGAAGAACGCGATGCAGACGGTGGCGAGCAGGAAGATTCCGGCCACGACGGCGAACGCGGCGCGCCAGCCGACCTGCTGGCCCAGCAGCGTGCCGAGCGGCACGCCGACGACGTTCGCGATGGTGAGCCCGGTGAGGACGAACGCGACGCCCTTCGCGCGATTGCCGGGGCCGAGCGCGTCGGCGGCGACGAGCGCACCGATGCCGAAGTACGCGCCGTGCGGGAGACCCGCGAGGAACCGGGAGGCCGCGACCAGCTCGAACGTCGGCGCGATCACGGTCAGCAGGGTGAAGAACGCGAGGGCCGCGGCGAGCACGATCATCACCCGGTGCCGAGGGAACCGGGCCACCGATCCCGCGATCGTCGGCGCACCGACGACGACGCCGAGGGCGTAGAGCGAGACGAGCCAGCCCGCCTGGGCGATGGCGTCGTCGGGGGAAGCGGCCCAGGCCGACGGGAGGAGGTCGCGCGCGATGTTGGGCAGAAGGCCCATCACGACGAACTCGGTCATGCCGATGCCGAAGCTGCCGATGGCGAGAGAAAGGAGCGCCCGCTTCGCCGCACCCTTCGAGGTCTTCGAAGAGGTCACCCGCTGATGCTAGTGGCCCGTACCCGGCGGTGTCGAATCGATTCGGCGCCCCGCGTGTCGGGATGCCCTACACGCGGAGCGCGCCGCGACGACGCAGCCCCGGCGCGATAAACGCGGTTCGCGCGCATAAACGCGAGGAGAACGCGTTTCTCGTCGTGAATCGTGTTTATCGCGGGATGCCACGGCTGGACGCCGCGGCCGGACGCCGCGGCTGGACGCCGCGCGCGACGCGAGACGCCGGGCCGCGCCGGACGCGGGACGCCGCGCCGCGGCGCCGCACTCAGCCCGCGTCGTCGATCGCGCGCTCGAGGCGCTCGATCTTGCCGTCGATCTCGCCCGTGCGGCCGGGGCGGATGTCGGCCTTCAGCACCAGCGAGACGCGCGAGCCGTACGGCAGCACGGCATCCGTCGCCCGCTTGACGACGTCGAAGACCTCGTCCCACTCCCCCTCGATCTCGGTGAACATCGAGGTCGTACGGTGGGGCAGCCCCGACGCGCGGACGACGGCCACCGCGGCGGCGACGGCGTCGTGGACGGATCCGTCGGCGTTCTCCGCGGAAGCGGTACCGACACCGGATGGGGCGACCGAGAACGCGATGAGCATGGTCCGAGCCTAGGTCGTCGTCTGCCGTGCCGGCACGGAACGTCGACCGAGCACCCACTCGCGCAGGTCGGCGGGGCGCGCGACGCGGTGCGTGGGCGCCTGCACGACGCGGACGATGGCCCAGACCATCAGCACGAGGCCGAGGAGGTTCCGCAGCTCCAGCAGGAACACCGGGAAGGGCGCCGGGTGGGTGGCCATGAGCCCGTCGTACACGAGCGGGTACACCCACTGCGTCACCCCCGCGATCGCGAGGGTCAGGGCGGCGAAGCCGTACCAGCGGCGCCGGTCGAGCAGCAGACCGATCACCACCGGCGGGAACAGCCAGACGTAGTACTGGGGCGAGCCGACCTTGTTGAGCGCGATGAAGGCGGTGACCAGCGCGAGCGCCAGCGGCGGGAAGACGCGGAGGAAGGTCGCGCCGAGCCACATCTTCCGGGCGCCGACGATCAGCACCGCCAGCATGACCAGCAGCATGATCGGCGTCATCGCGGCGATGACGACGTCGGCGCCGGGCCCGGTCACCTGGAAGGTGAGGACGCCGCCGTCGTAGTAGACCTCGGAGCCGGGCACGTAGAACGCGGCGAGGAACATGTAGAGCCCGCCGACGGGCGCTTCCATCTGGATGCCGCGGGAGGTCTGGTCCCCGACGAATCCGAAGACGTAGGGCGCACCGCCGAGAGCGACGACCGGGATGATCGTCGCGAGCGACACGGCGACCGCTCCCCACACGAGGGCGAGGCGTCGGCGGATGGCGACGAAACCGGCGGCCAGGATCGCCGCGGGCCACACCTTCATCCAGATCGCGACCGACAGGAGCACGGATGCCACGAACGGCCGCCGCACGAGCCAGAGCGCGCCGAGGATCGCGAACGGCACGGTGATGCCGTCGATGCGGTAGAGCCCGACCGGCCCGATGAGGAGGATCGCGGCGAGCCAGAACCAGGCGGCGAGGACGCGGCCGCGCGAACGACCGGAGCCGACGAGCACCACGAAGGCGACCAGGTTGAACAGCGACACCGTGATCGCCCAGGCCGGCGTGTACCCCACGGCCCACGCGAACACCCACGCGAACGTCATCGGCAGGAAGGCGAGCTGCGGGTAGATCCACTTCTCGGTGATCCCCGGCCACGCCCACGCGTCCGACCGCGTGCAGGAGGAGACGTCGATGCCGCCGAAGAGGGCGCAGCGCGACCACGGTTCGTACACCAGATACACGTCACCCATGGGCTCGTTGGGCTGCTGATAGCCCAGGATCCCCACCGTGACGTGGACGGCGACGAACGCCAGCAACAGAACGACGACACGCCTCACCACCGGATCATCCTAAGCGGGCGTCCCTGAGCGCCCCGGACGACGGGATGCCACGGGTGCCGACTCGACGCGACCTGGCGGGCTTCGCGACGGGCAACCGTTATGCGATCGAGTCCGTCATCCGGCGGTGAGCACCTCCGCGACCACCCTCGGCAGCGCCTCGGCGACGTCGAGAGCGGTGAGGGGGCCTCCCGCCCCTCCGTGACGGGCGGCGGCGACCGTGCCCGCGGCGCCGTGCAGCCACGCGGCCGTCGCGGCGCACGCCGCGAGCTCGTCGGGGGACGTGCGCCCCGCCGCGGTCGCGCCCGCGGCGACCGCCCCGAGTACCCCGCCGAGGACGTCGCCGGTGCCGGCGGTCGCCAGCCACGGCGTCCCGCTCCGGACGCGGCGCACCCAGCCGCCCGGCGCGGCCACGATCGTCACGGCACCTTTGGACAGGACGACTCCGCCGAGTGCCGCGGCGGTTTCGACCGCCTCCCGCTCGCGCTCGTCGTCGTCGGCCGCGTCCGAGGGACCGAGCCCCAACGCCGCGCGCAGCCGCGCCAGCTCACGCGCGTGCGGCGTCACGATCACCGGGGCCGACGCGGCCGACACCAGGTCCAGGGCTCCCGCATCCGCCACGACGGGCACCTCGCCCGACAGGATGCCGCGCAGCGCCGCGGTCTCCGCGGCGTCACGCTCGGCGGCATCCGTGCCCGATCCGATGACCCAAGCCTGCACGCGGCCGTCGGCCGTCACGGTCTCGGGCCGTCGCTGCAGCACGAGGTCCTGCGCCCGCGCGGGTCCGAGGTAGCGCACCATGCCCGTCCCCGTGCGCCACGCGGCTTCGACACCGAGCACCGCGGCGCCCGGGTACCGCGTCGATCCGGTGCGCAGTCCCACGACCCCGCGGGAATACTTGTCGTCGGCGTCCGTTGGCCTCCGAAGTGTGCGGGCCGCATCGTGCCCCGTCCAGTCCCTCGCCGTCATGGCGTCACCCTAGAACGAGAGAGGCCGACGTGAGCACCCTCTTCACGCCCCTGACCGTCCGCGGTATCGAGATGCGCAACCGCCTGTGGGTCTCGCCCATGTGCCAGTACAGCGCCGTCGACGGCATCCCGAACGACTGGCACCACGTGCATCTCGCGCAGTTCGCCGCCGGGGGCGCCGGCCTCGTGATCGCCGAGGCCACCGCGGTCTCGCCGGAGGCCCGCATCTCCCCCGACGACGTCGGACTGTGGAACAACGCGCAGGTCGAGGCCTGGACGCCGATCGTGGCCGCGATCCGGGCACGCGGCGCCGTCCCGGGCGTCCAGCTCGGCCACGCGGGGCGCAAGGCCTCGACGACGTCGCCGCTGACCGGCGGCCGCGGGTCCGTGCCCACGGCGGACGGTGGCTGGGAGACCGTCGCCCCCTCGGCGATCGCGTACCCCGGTTTCGCCGAGCCGCCTGAGCTCGACGCCGCGGGCATCGAGAAGGTCGTCGCCGATTTCGCGGATGCCGCCCGCCGGGCCGTCGCGGCCGGCTTCGAGGTCCTCGAGGTGCACGCGGCGCACGGCTACCTGCTGCACCAGTTCCTGTCGCCGCTGAGCAACCACCGCGACGACGAGTACGGCGGGTCGTTCGACGGACGCGTGCGCCTGCTCGAGCGGGTGACCGCCGCGGTGCGCGCAGCCGCTCCCGACGCGGCGGTGTTCGTCCGGTTCTCGGGAACGGATGCCGCCGACGGCGGCTGGGACATCGACGACACCGTCCGAGCCGCCGAGCGCGTCGCCGCCGCGGGCGCCGACCTCATCGACGTCTCCAGCGGTGGGCTGGTGCCGCACCAGAGCATCCAGCCGGGCCCCGGATACCAGGTGCCCCTCGCCGAGAAGGTGCGTCGCAAGACCGGCCTCCTCGTCGCCGCCGTCGGCATGATCGACGACGCTCACCTGGCGGAGTCGGTCGTCGCCGAGGGGCGCGCCGACGCGGTGCTCTCCGCGCGCGAGTGGCTCCGCGACCCGCACTACGCCCTCCGCGCGGCGGTCGAGCTCGGCGCCGAGCTCCCCGCGCCGGCCCAGTACCTGCGGGCCTACTGAGCGCGGGCCGGATGCCACTCCCCGCCGTCAGACGAACCGACGGCGGGCCGTGGCATCCTGCACTTCGCCCACGAGCTCTTCGATGACGTCCTCGAGGAACAGCACCGCGCGCACCTCGCCGGCCTCGTCGCGCACCTGGGCGAGGTGACGACCCGAGCGTCGCATGAGGGCCAGCGCGTCTTCGAGATCGGTCGACTCCAGCACCGACACCATGTGGTGGATGCGCTTGGTCGGGATCGGCCGCGCCATGTCGGCCTCGTCGTCGGGCCCCTCCGCCACCCGCAGGACGTCCTTGAGGTGGACGTACCCGGTCGGATGCCCGTGCGCGTCGACGATCACGTACCGCGAGTACCCGTGGACCGCCACCGCCCGCTCGATCTCGGCGGGCGTGGTCGTCTCGGGGAGTGTGACGAGATCGGCCATCGGGACGGCGATGTCGGCCGCTTTCTTCTCGGTGAACTCCACCACGGCGGTCACCGTGCCGGCCGCGTCGTCGAGGACCCCCTCGCGGCGGGACTGGTTCACGATCGTCGCGACCTCGTCGAGGGTGAAGGTGGAGGCCGCCTCGTCCTTCGGCTCGACGCGGAAGAGCCGCACGATGTGGTTCGCGGTCCAGTTGAGCGCCACGATGACGGGGTAGAACGCCTTCGACACCGCCACGAGCGGCGGGGCGAGCATCAGCACGGCCCGGTCGGGCAGCGAGAACGCGAGGTTCTTCGGCACCATCTCGCCGAAGACGACGTGCAGGTACGACACCACCAGCAGCGCCACGACGAACCCGGCGACGTCGACCGCCGTCTCGGAGAGTCCCGTCAGCCCGAGCGGCCCGGCGAGGAGGTGATGGATCGCGGGCTCCGACACGTTCAGGATCAGCAGCGAGCAGATCGTGATGCCGAGCTGGCAGGTCGCGAGCATCAGCGTCGCGTGCTCCATGGCGTACAGCGCGGTCTTCGCCGACCGCGACCCGCGCTCGGCGAGCGGCTCGACCTGCGAGCGTCGGGCGGAGATCACGGCGAACTCGGAGCCGACGAAGAAGGCGTTGGCGGCCAGCAGGACCACCAGCCAGGCGATTCCGGCCCAGTCGCTCATCGCTGGTCACCCCCCTTGGCCGCGCGGACGAGGTCGGCGACCCCCTCCTCGGACGGGGCGGGGGTGAACTGCACCCGGTCGACGCGACGACCGTCCATGCGGTGGACGGTGAGGACGCCGTCCTCGACCTCGACGGTGTCGCCCACCTTCGGGATGCGTTCGAGCTCGGCCATCAGGAATCCGCCCACGGTGTCGTAGACCTCTCCCTCGGGGACGCGCACGCCGGCGCGGTCGAGGAGCTCGTCGGGGCGGAGGTCGCCCGGGAAGGTGAGGGATGCCGCGGTGCGCACGACACCGGCGCGGGATCGATCATGCTCGTCGAGGACCTCGCCGACGATCTCTTCCACCAGGTCTTCCAGCGTCACCACACCCGCGGTGCCGCCGTACTCGTCGACGACGATCGCCATCTGGTAGCCGCGCGAACGCAGCTCGGAGACGAGGGTGTCGAGGTGGACGGTCTCGGGGACCCGCAGCGGCTCGGTGGCGAGGGCGGCGACGGGGACGTCGCCGCGTCGGTCGCGGGGCACCCCGACGGCCGCCTTCAAGTGCACGACGCCGATGATGTCGTCCATCGACTCGTCGTAGACGGGGAAGCGGCTGTGCCCGGTCCGGCGCGCGAGCTGGATGACGGCGTCGGTGGGCTCACCGGCGGCGAGCGCGTGCACGCTCGGTCGCGGGGTCATGACGTCGGCCGCGCTCAACCGGGCGAAGGTGAGGCTCCGGTCCAGAAGCGAGGCGGTGTCCTTCTCGAGCATGCCGGCGCTGGCGGAGCGGCGGACGAGGCTCGAGAGCTCCTCCGCCGTCCGCGCACCGGACAGCTCCTCCTTGGGCTCCACCCCCACCGCGCGCAGCACGCCGTTGGCGCTGCCGTTGAGGACGGCGACGGCGGGACGGAACACCGTGGTGAAGGCCACCTGGAACGGAATGACGAGCTTGGCCGCCTGACGCGGGACCGCGAGGGCGAAGTTCTTGGGGACGAGTTCGCCCAGGATCATCGACAGGATCGTGGCGATGGCGATGCCGAGCACGGCCGAGACCGGGCCGACGACCGCCTCGGGGATCGACCACGAGAGGAAGACGGGGCGCAGCAGGTTCGAGATCGCCGGTTCCATCGTGTAACCGGTGAGCAGCGTCGTGAGGGTGATGCCCAGCTGGGCGCTCGAGAGGTGGGTCGAGGTGATCCGCAGCGCGTCGATCGTCAGCGACAGTCGCGTCTCGCCCGCCGCGCGGCGCGATTCGAGATCGGCTCGGTCCAGATTGACCAGCGCGAATTCGCTCGCGACGAAGAGTCCCGTGCCCACCGTGAGAAGCAGCCCCACGCCCAACATGACGTAATCCATCACGCGTCACCCCCGCTCGGCGCGGGAGAGGGTCGTCGGGGCTCGGGTCTACAACTGGGAGGGTCGTCCATCGTGCCCCCGATTCTAGGGCCTCGCACGCCCGCCGGCACCGGGCCGACGGCATCCGTTCCGACCCTCCAGGATGGGGGCATGGATGCCACCCCTTCGACGCAGCAGCGCGCCGCAGCCGCCGAGGACGCGGTCATCACCGCGTACGTGCACCGGTACGGGCCCGTCGCGTGGGCCCACGCGGCGACGGCCGGCGACGGCGCCCGCACCTGGCACTACTGGTGGCATGCCCATCTGGTCCATGTGCTGGCCGAGGCCGAGCGGCACCGCCCGTCGGCCGCCCGACGACGACTGATCGGCGACCTCCTTCGCGGTATCACCGTGCGCACGGCCGGGACCTGGATCACCCCGTTCTACGACGACATCGCGTGGATGGGACTCGCGCTCGCCGAGACCCGCCCTCACGGTCGTGCCCGCGCGCGCATCGCGCGACTGCTCGCCGGGGCATTCGACCCCGCCGTCGGGGCGCTGCCCTGGCGCACGCGCAGCGTCCTCTACAACGCCCCCGCCAACGGACCGGCCGCCATGGTGCTCGCGCCCAGCCGTCACCGCGCCCTCGCCGAGCGGATGACGGCGTGGATGGCCGCGGTCCTCGACGATCCCGCGACAGGGCTCGTCCGCGACGGCATCGAGCACGGCGGCGTGCGTCCCGACCTGTGGACGTACAACCAGGGCGTCGCGATCGGGGCCGCCCTCGCCCTCGGCGACGGCACCCGCGCCGGCACCGTCCTGGAGGCCGTGGACCGGTGGTGCGCCGCCGAGGAGGGCCTGTTCCCCGCGGCCGGGGGCGGCGACGGCGGCCTGTTCGCCGGCATCCTGGCCCGCTACCTCGGGGTGGCCGCCTCCCGGATGGACGGCGAGGACGCGGACCGCGCGCGCCGCCTCCTCCGTCGCAACGCCGATGCACTGTGGGCGATGCGCCGCGACGGGGCGTTCCCGGCCGATCCGCGCCGACCCGCGCTCCCGACGGGCGATGACCGGGATCTCTCCGTCCAGCTGGGCGCCTGGATCACGCTCGAGGCCGACGTCACGGCGTCGGCGTCGGTCACCAGCTGACCGGCAGGGCCTTGCCCTCCTCGTAGCCGGCGGCCGACTGCAGTCCGACCCGGGCACGGTCGTGGAACTGGGCGACCGTCGCCGCTCCCGCGTAGGTGAAGGACGATCGCACCCCGGAGGTGATCATGTCGAGCAGGTCCTCCACCCCGGGCCGCTGCGGGTCGAGGTAGATGCGCGACGAGGAGATCCCCTCCGCGAAGAGCTCCTTGCGGGCGCGTTCGAACGGATCGAGGCCGCCGAACCGCCCCTGCACGGCCTTGGTCGAAGCCATGCCCCACGACTCCTTGTAGATCCGCCCATCGGCATCCCGCAGGAGTTGCCCGGGCGACTCGATCGTCCCGGCGAACCACGAGCCGATCATGACGGATGCCGCGCCCGCGGCGAGCGCGAGGGCGACATCGCGCGGATAGCGCACCCCGCCGTCCGCCCACACGTGCGCCCCGGCCGCCCGCGCGGCCTCGGCCGTCTCGAGCACGGCGGAGAACTGGGGCCGCCCGACCGCGGTCATCATGCGCGTGGTGCACATCGCCCCGGGGCCCACGCCGACCTTGAGGATCGAGGCTCCCGCCGCGGTCAGGTCGCGCACGCCGTCGGCGGTGACGATGTTGCCGGCCGCGATCGGGATGCCGAGGTCGAGCGCCGCGACCTCGCGGAGCGCGCGCAGCATCTGCTCCTGGTGGCCGTGCGCGGTGTCGACGACGAGGACGTCGACCCCGGCCGCGGCGAGCGCGCGAGCCTTCCCGGCGACGTCGCCGTTGATCCCCACCGCGGCCGCGACGATGAGCCGGCCGTCGGCGTCGACCGCGGGGCGGTAGACGGACGCGCGCAGGGCGCTGCGCGCCGAGAGCGTTCCGACGACGCGATCGCCGTCGATGACCGGGACGATGTCCACGGCCGCTTCGCTGATGAGCGCGAACACGGCCCGCGGATCGCCCACCTCGCCGACGCCGACCGCGGGGGCGTCGTGCCGCGCGATGTCGCCGAGGGTGGCATCCGGGAGGGCCGTCGCCAGGCGTGGAGCGGGAACAATGCCGTGCACGCGCGAGATGTCGATCGCGCCGTCCGGGCGCACCTCGGCCACCACGATGCCGCGCCCGGCGATGGGCGGAAGGATGCGGCGGGCATCGGCCACGGTCGCCTCGGGCGGGAGGACGAGCGGGGTGTCCCAGGCCACCGGTTGCGCCTTCACCCGGCCGACGGCGGCGACCAGGTCGGGGAGCGCCAGGTCCTGCGGCAGCACGCCGAGACCGCCGCGTCGCGCGAGCGTCGCCGCGAGCCGCGGTCCGGTCACCGAGTTCATGTTCGACGCGACCAGGGGAAGAGTCGCCCCGCTCCCGTCCCCCGGCGCGAGGTCCACGGCGAGGCGGCTGCCCACCTCGGAATGGCGCGGGACCAGGAAGACGTCCGAGTAGGTGAGGTCGACATCGGGCTGTGCACCGGAGAACTCCATGGCATCCACCTCACCACATCCGATCAATGGCAAGACCCCGGAAGGAGCCAGGAATCCTCGGCTAGGCTGGAACGAGTGCGCAACGAAGACGACTGCGTGCATCCACAGGAATCTTCATCGAGGAAAGCAGGCGATCGACTGTGTCGAGCCAGGTGACGGGCGTCGGTACTTCGAGCGAGGGCGAGTTCGGCGCGAACGAGTGGCTCGTAGACGAGCTCTACGAACAGTTCAAGGTCGACAAGCACTCCGTAGACAAGGCCTGGTGGCCGATCCTGGAGGCGTACCACCCGGTCGTCGACGGATCCGCCGCAGCCGCCCCGCCTCCCGCGGCGGCCCCGACGGAGCCCAAGCCCGTGACCGCGCCGATCCCGGTGGTCGGGCAGGCGCCTGTGGCCCGCACCACGGCCAAGCCCGCCGCACCGCAGCCGATCCCCGCGCAGGCCCCCAACGCCGTGCCGTCCGCGGGCTCGGAGAGCACCGAGGAAGACCGGGTCACCGTCCTCAAGGGCATGCCGAAGGCCCTCGCGAGCAACATGGACGACTCGCTCACGGTCCCCACCGCGACGAGCGTGCGCACGATCCCGGCGAAGCTGATGATCGACAACCGCATCGTCATCAACAACCACATGTCCCGCACGCGCGGCGGCAAGGTCAGCTTCACGCACCTCATCGGCTGGGCGCTCATCCAGGCGCTCAAGGAGTTCCCGAGCCAGAACGTCTACTACGCCGAGATCGACGGGAAGCCCTCCGTCGTGGCTCCCGCGCACATCAACCTGGGCATCGCGATCGACATGCCCAAGCCCGACGGCACGCGCGCGCTCCTGGTCCCCAGCATCAAGCGCGCCGACACGCTGTCGTTCGGCGAGTTCCTCGCGTCCTACGAAGACCTCGTGCGTCGCGCCCGCTCGAACAAGCTCACCCCCGGCGATTTCCAGGGCACGACGATCTCCCTCACCAACCCCGGCGGCATCGGCACCGTGCACTCGGTCCCCCGCCTCATGCGCGGGCAGGGCGCGATCATCGGGGCCGGAGCGCTGGAGTACCCCGCGGAGTTCCAGGGCGCGAGCGAGAAGACGCTCAACGAACTGGCCATCGGCAAGACCATCACGCTCACCAGCACCTACGACCACCGTGTCATCCAGGGCGCCGGCTCGGGCGAGTTCCTGAAGAAGGTCCACGAGCTGCTGATCGGTCAGCGCGGCTTCTACGACGACATCTTCGCGGCGCTGCGCATCCCGTACGCCCCGATCCACTGGGCCGCCGACATCAGCGTCGACCTGTCCGAGCGGATCGACAAGAGCGCGCGCGTGCAGGAGCTCATCAACTCGTACCGCGTGCGCGGCCACCTCATGGCCGACATCGACCCGCTCGAGTACGTCCAGCGCACCCACCCCGACCTCGAGATCGAATCGCACGGCCTGACCTTCTGGGACCTGGACCGCGAGTTCGTCACCGGTGGGCTCGGCGCCAAGCGCGTGGCGAAGCTCCGCGACATCCTCGGCGTGCTGCGCGACTCTTACTGCCGCACGCTCGGTGTCGAGTACATGCACATCCAGGACCCCGGCCAGCGCCAGTGGTTCCAGCGCAACGTCGAGGTCAAGTACACCAAGCCCGGCCACGACGAACAGCTGCGCATCCTGTCGAAGTTGAACCAGGCCGAGGCCTTCGAGACGTTCCTGCAGACGAAGTTCGTCGGGCAGAAGCGGTTCAGCCTCGAAGGTGGCGAGTCCCTCATCCCGCTGCTCGACCAGATCCTGCAGGGCGCCGCCTCCGCGGGCATGGACGGTGCGGCGATCGGCATGGCGCACCGTGGCCGACTCAACGTGCTCACCAACATCGCCGGCAAGACGTACGGCCAGGTGTTCCGCGAGTTCGAGGGCGCCGTCGCCGTCGGCAGCAAGCGCGGCTCGGGCGACGTGAAGTACCACCTCGGCACCGAGGGGACCTTCGTCGGCGATGCCGGCGACGAGCTGCCCGTCTACCTCGCCGCGAACCCCTCCCACCTCGAGACCGTCGACGGCGTGCTCGAGGGCATCGTCCGCGCGAAGCAGGACCGCAAGCCCATCGGCACGTTCTCGTGGCTGCCGATCCTCGTGCACGGCGACGCCGCCTTCGCCGGTCAGGGCGTGGTCGTCGAGACGCTGCAGATGTCGCAGCTGCGCGGTTACCGCACCGGCGGCACGATCCACGTCGTGGTGAACAACCAGGTCGGCTTCACGACCACCCCGACCGATGCCCGCACGTCGGTGTACGCCACCGACGTCGCGAAGACCATCCAGGCTCCGATCCTGCATGTCAACGGCGACGACCCCGAGGCCGTCGTCCGCGCCGCCGACCTGGCGTTCCTCTACCGCGAGGAGTTCCACCGCGACATCGTCATCGACCTCGTCTGCTACCGCCGCCGCGGCCACAACGAGGGCGACGACCCCTCGATGACGCAGCCGCTGATGACGAACCTCATCGAGGCGAAGCGCTCGGTGCGGCGTCTGTACACCGAGTCGCTCGTCGGTCGTGGCGACATCACCGAAGACGAGTACGAGCAGGCGAAGCAGGACTTCCAGAACCGCCTCGAGGTCGCCTTCGCCGACACGCACGCCGCCGAGACCGGGGCCAACCCGGTCGTCACGGCCGACGCGTCCGACGAGCCGGTCGTGGGCGCACCCGAGACCACGGGCGTCTCCCGCGAGGTCGTGCACCACATCGGCGACGCCTTCGTGAACAAGCCCGACGGCTTCACGGTCCACAACAAGCTGCAGCAGTTGCTCGACAAGCGTTTCGACATGAGCCGCAACGGCAACATCGACTGGGCCTTCGGCGAGCTGCTCGCCTTCGGTTCGGTGCTGATGGAGGGCACCCCGGTGCGCTTCGCCGGACAGGACTCGCGCCGTGGCACGTTCGTGCAGCGCCACGCGGTGCTGCACGACCGCGACAACGGCCAGGAATGGCTGCCGCTGGCCAACCTCAGCGAGAACCAGGGACGCTTCTGGATCTACGACTCGCTGCTCAGCGAATACGCGGCGATGGCCTTCGAGTACGGCTACTCGGTCGAGCGCGCCGACGCCCTGGTGCTGTGGGAGGCGCAGTTCGGCGACTTCGCCAACGGCGCCCAGTCGGTCATCGACGAGTTCATCTCGTCGGCCGACCAGAAGTGGGCACAGCAGTCCAGCGTGGTCCTGCTCCTCCCCCACGGCTACGAGGGTCAGGGACCCGACCACTCGTCCGCGCGCATCGAGCGCTACCTGCAGATGTGCGCGCAAGACAACATGATCGTGGCTCGTCCGTCGACGCCGGCGTCGTACTTCCACCTCCTGCGCCGCCAGGCGTACCAGCGCCCCCGCCGTCCGCTCATCGTCTTCACCCCGAAGGCGATGCTGCGACTGCGCGGCGCGACGAGCCCCGTCGAGGACTTCCTCGAGGGCAAGTTCGAGCCGGTGCTGGCCGACGACCGCGGCCTGGACGGCGGCGCCGTGAAGCGCGTGCTCCTGCACGCCGGGAAGATCCACTGGGATCTGCGGGCCGAACTCGACAAGAACCCGAACCCCGAGATCGCGCTCGTGCGTCTCGAGCAGTACTACCCGGCTCCCGTCGAGGAACTGAACAAGGTCCTCGAGCGCTACCCGAACGCCGAGCTGGTGTGGGTGCAGGACGAGCCGGAGAACCAGGGCGCGTGGCCGTTCATCGCGCTCGAGGTCGCCGATCAGCTGGGCGGACGCGGCATCCGTGTCATCTCGCGCGCCTCCGCGGCGTCGACGGCGACGGGCTCGCCCAAGGTGCACGCGAACGAGCACGCCGAGATCATGAAGGCGGCGCTCGCGCGCTGACGCGATACGACGGAGGGGCCCGGTCATCGCGACCGGGCCCCTCCGTCGTACGGGATCGGGTGCGGAAGGGCCTCAGGATGCCGGGGCGGCGAGCCCGAGCACGGGAGCCAGTGCCGGGATCGCGTAGGCCAGGCTGCCGTCGAGGGCCTCGCCGGTGTGCCCGGCTCCGTCGACGATGTGGGTGAGGACCGTGAATCCCGCCGCTTCCGCCGCCTGGGAGTTCGCGAGCTGGCCGGGACCGTAGGTGGTGTCGAGGCTGCCCCACGTGAAGACGGCGGTGTGCCCGGCATAGGTGCCCGGCACCGCAGCCGCCATGATGACCGACGGCTTGTTCGCCTGGAAGGCGCCGGCGTCGCCGCCGTACACGTCCGCCACGGTCTGGTCCACGTGTTCCGAACCGGGGAACTCGTTGCCCATGACGTCGAGCAACTGCCCCCACGTCTCGGGATACTTCGTGCCGTAGACGGCCGCGCAGGAGCCGCCGTTGGAGAAGCCGCCGATGATCCAGTACTTGTGGTCCTTGACGATGTTGAGGTTCTGCTCCGCCCATTGCGGAACCAGCTGGTTGATGTACGTCGCGACGGCACCGTACTTGCTGGAGTCGACGCACGCGGGGTCGCGGTCCGGGGCGGTGAGCTGATCGACGACGATCGCGATGGGAGCGAGACCCTTGTTCGTCGCCGCGAACGCGTCGAGCGCCTTCGCGAGCGAGGTCGGGTCGGGCGACCCGGGCTGCCCCATCATGAACACCAGGAGCGGCAATGCCGGCGGATTCGCGACCTGGGCCGCGGGGGGAAGGTAGAGCGAGGCGTCTCGCGCCGCATACTGCCCCGTCGGGATCCTGGTGCTGCCGGTGAGGGCGCTGACCGTCCCCTTCGCGGGCATGTCGGCCGGGGGTTCCCAGGTCTGGTAGAGCGTCGCGGGGTCACCCGCCGCGGCGTCCGGTTGCGGGAGGGATGCCGGGTCGAGAGCCTGCACGCCGAGGATGGCGGCGAGGTTGTGCGTCACCCCGTAGGACGCGTTCACGCCCAGCGCCGCGGCCAGCAGGGCCGCGAGGACGGTGACGACACCGCCGATCCGGCGCGCCCACGGCCGGCGGCAGATCCCGACGACGCCCACCGCGGCCGCGGCGACACCGCCGGCGGCCCAGAAGTCGGCCCCGGCGGGCAACGGTCCCTGGAAGACGTCGAAGTGCTCCAGCACGCGGGCCAGGACGTACATCACGACCCCGGCGCCCAGACCGACGAGGATCGTCCGGAGGATCCGTCTGGGCGGCCAGAGGACGACGACGAGGATGCCGAGCGCGGCCACGACGACGCAGATGACGAGCAGCGGCGAGTCGATGAGTTCGAACGACAGGAAGAAACGGTTCATCGGCGACCTCCCCAGGCCGAGCGGGCGAGGGCGACGATCTCCCGACGTGACGCATCGGGCAGGTAGGCCCGTCCGACCGCCGCCCCGATCGCCGGGAGATGCAGCGGATCGCGGTACGCGAGCGTCAGCTCCCGGTACCGGGGGCGGAACTTGCCCTTGAACCGGAAGAGCGAGGCGAAGCCGTAGGCGGGTTCCAGCACCTCCGCGAGCCAGCGCAGCAACGCCCGCAGCGCCGACGGGTCACCGTCGGCGGCGGCGTCCGGAGCCTCGGCGAGCGGTGCGCCGGACAGGCTGAGAACGGACGCGCCCTCCTCCTGCAACTGCAGGGCTGCTTTGGCGATGAGGAACTCCATCATCCCGTTCGGGCCGTCGGTCCGCCGCCGCATGAAGTCGAGCGTCCAGCCGGTGACCGCGCCGTCGGTCCAGCTCGGCATCCAGCTCGTGACGGCCTCGATGCGACCGTCCGGGCCGACCGCGAGCAGCAGACGGACATCCCGGTCGCGCAGTTCGTCGAGTGACCCCAGGGTGAAACCCATCTCGGGGAGGGCGCGGTCGGCGACCCACTCCTCGTCGATCGCGACGACCTGCGAGGCCTGCAGGACGGTGAGCTCGCGCCATCGGGTCCACACCGCGGTGTAGCCCTCGCGCTCCGCCCGCGTGAGCGGCTGCCGGACCTTCTGCCAGGCTTTGCCGGCGAACGAGAGGTCGGCCAGATCCATCACGGTCTCCACCCCGACGGGCACACGGCGCCACCCGAGGGCCTCGAGGTCGGCGGCGGTGTCCTCGTGCACGCTGTAGAACGCCGGTATCCAGCCGTGTTCGACGCAGAAGTCGGAGAACGCCCGCAGCGCCTCCGGTCGTCTCCCCTCGGGCGCGAGCGGGTCCGCCACCGCCAGCGCCACGTCGCCCACCAGCCGGTACGCCACCGCGCAGTCCCGGTCGTCGGAGTACCAGTGCCGGTTGCCGGCCCACGTGCCGAGGAATCCGAGGGTGTCGCTCCCCCGCCGCAGAAGCTCGCGGTAGACGCGCGCGTCACCGGCGTCGGGGCGCTGCACGCGGCGGAACAGCCAGAGGATCGCGGCGATCACGACGGCCCAGAAGAGAACGCCCACCCATTGGTAGGCGAAGAGCGCCGGCCCGTGGTGCGGGAAGTTCGCCGCCCCCGCGGGGTTGGTGTAAGCCGGTGGCAGGAACCGCCGGAGAGTGAGGAGAACGAGATCGCCCACCGAGGGGTCGCGTTCGAAGGATCGGCGGCCCAACGCCTCGACGGCGAAGAACGTGGTCGCGCACGCGACGAAGGCCACACCGATGACGACGGCCACGGTGCGGGCCGCGCGTCGTGTCGCCCGCACCGGGAAACGCCCCCGTGCGGCCACGAGGACCGCGGCGAGCACAAGCGGGATGACCACCGTCGCCACCGCCCACAGCACGTACTCGGCGCCGCTGCCGTCGACCCAGGGGTCGATGAGCAGGCGGCCGTCGAGCAACGAGATCACCGGGATGACGGCGGAGGCCACGAGGGTGAACACCGCGAGGAAGAGGGCGGAACGACGCCCGAGCCGCAGCCCCCACGCGGCCACGAGCATGAGCACGAGGGGGGTCACGGCCAGGAGGGCCGGACCCAGCCCGCGGGTCATGAGGAGCGCCAGCTGCTCGTCGCACACGGACGAGGACACCCGGGCGCATCGCGCCAGCAGCTCGTCGTCGTACTGCGTGTACGCGTCGACCACGAGCGACAGAGGACCGCGTCCCCCGCCGCTGATGAGCGCGACGAGCGGCCCGCTGCCGACGACGGCGACGACCAGCGCGAGCAGGGTTCGCGTCTCGCGCGTGGAGCTGCGATGCCAGGCGCGGCGCTCGCGGCCTCGGGCCAGTACCTCGCCGACGCCGAGACCGATCACGGCAGCGCTCAGGCGGTACCACGAGTCGGCGTCGCCGGCGTACAGCGCGAACAGCGCGAGGGCGGCGAAGCCCACGAGTCGCACGCGCCGGCGCCACAGCGTCGGCGCGAAGGCCGTCGCCGCCATCACGACGCCGGCGATCGGGGTCGTCGGGTCGAGGACGGGCACCTCGGCGGCCACGACCGGGCGGAGGTCGGTCACGGCCCAGGCGGCCGCGTGGAATCCGATGCCCGTCAGCAGACCCGCGAGACCCAGCGCGCCGAGGAGCACCGCCGTCCGACGCGAACCGAGCAACCGCTCCGCATACGCCAGCACCGAGACGGCCAGAGCCGCCGAGACGACCGCGTCGACCGTGGAGTCGGGGATCACGAGGGCCGTCACCAGCGTCCACCATCGCCCCGCGGCGAAGGTCGCGAGGGGTCCGGTGCCCCAGATCGAGGCGTCCTCTCCCCAGAGGGTGCCGGTGAGAGCGGCGGTCGAGAGGATCACGACCACCAGCGCGACCGACACCGGGTGCGTCGCGACGAAGCGACGAGCGGCCCGCGACAGCGCGGCGAGCCTTTCGCGGGCACGCCACGCGCGCCGCGGGGCGGCGGGGGCGGGTGCGGCGTCGGACATCGGCGGGATGCTACTCGGCGACTCTGTGGACGGCACTCAGTACCAGATGTCCAGGAGCGGCGCCGCGGCCGGTGCGAACGCGCCGTCCACCGCGCCGAGGTGCGCGGCGTCCCCGTGCACGAGTCCCGCCGTGGCGAGCTCGGTCGCACGCACGCCCCCGAGGAGGAGAGACGCGAGGGAGCCCACCGGCATCCGCACGTCCGGTTCGGCGTCGCTGCGCTCGACGGTGGCCTCCCCCGAGCCGTCGACGCGGACGCGCCACGCGCCGTCGGCGAACCCGAGCGGGTCGCTCACACCGAGGACCAGGTCGAGCGGGCCGGAATAGCGACGGGATGCCAGTGCGCCCGGCACATCGAGGACCCGCAGCCAGTGGTGGTCGGTGAGCGTCGCGGTGACCGCGCGACGGTCGGAGACCATCCACTGCACCGGCGGCACCGCCGGCTGGAGCTCGGCGGTCACGCGGCCGACCAGGTCGTGTTCGAGGGCGAACCGCCAGAGCGCGGCGAGCGCTTCATCGCCGTCGGCGAAGAGCGCCCGGATCTGGAGCTCGTGCTCCGTGTACTCCTCGCGCTCGGCGATCGTGTAGACCAGGATGCCGCGCTCCACCCCCTCGGGATCGCGGTACGCCACGGCACGGACCTTCTTGGCATCCGGCGCCTCCGGGGTGAGGCCCGCGATGCCGCGCCAGCGCCCTTCCCAACCGGGGACGGCACCGGGGCGGCGCACCCGCATCCGCTCGTGCACGGCGATGAGGCGCTCCGGCAGGCTCTCGCGCGGGACGAAGTCGAGACGGCCGGGGGCGACCGGACCCGTCCACCGCGCGCGACGCGTGTCCACGACCACGTGGGACGCCCAGGCGGCCGGGGAGAAGCCCCAGCGCCCGTAGATCGTGGCCTCGGTCACCGTGAGTCCCGCGAGCGCGTAGCCGGCGGCTGCCGCGGTCCGCAGCTCGCCCGTGAGCATCGCCGTCGCGATCCCACGGCGACGATGGGTGGGGGCGACCGTGACGGCGCTGATCGACCAGATCGGGAGGGTGCGCTCCGGCGACACCGTCAGCTCGCTGATCCAGGAGTCCACGGTCGCGACCGGGGCGTCCGGCTGCTCGCCGGCGCGGTCGAACACACCCGTCAGTCGTCGGGTCCGAAGCGCCGAACGCGAACTCTCGATCTGCTCGGGCGTCGGCTCCTCACCGAGGAACCCGCGCGCGACGGACGTCAGGAACGGAGGGAAACCGTCACCGTCCGGGTCGACGAGGACGTACTCGAGTCCGGTCCGGGCCAGCGCCGCCGAGGATTCGGCATCCAGAGGAAGTGTCGAGGTCTGCGATGGGGCCATGCCCCCAGCCTACGGACGGCGGGGCCTCCGGCGCCGGATGACGCGGGATCAGTGGGTGGCTTGCACCGAACGGAGGCGAGCCAGCACCTGATCGCGCAGCTCGTCGGGCGCCGTCTCCTTGCACGCCCGGGCCACGACCTCGGTCAGCGTGCGTGCCACGAGCGCCTCGTCCTGGCACCCGGGGCAGTTCTCGAGGTGCTCACGGATGTCGTTGTGCTCGGTCTTGCACACCTCGTTGCGGAGGTACTCCTCGAGGTCGCGTCGTGCCTGCTCGCAGCCGCAGTCGCTCATTTCTTCACTCCCGTCGCGGCCTGGATGCCGCGCTCCTTCGCGTAGTCCGACAGCAGGTCGCGCAGCAGCCGCCTGCCGCGGTGCAGACGGCTCATGACCGTGCCGATCGGTGTCTTCATGATGTCGGCGATCTCCTGGTAGGCGAAGCCCTCGACGTCGGCGAGGTACACCGCCATCCGGAAATCTTCGGGGATCGACTGCAGCGCGTCCTTGACGACGGACGCGGGCATGTGGTCGATCGCTTCGGCCTCGGCCGAGCGGGCGCTCGTGGCCGTGGTGGACTCGGCTCCGCCGAGCTGCCAGTCCTCGAGGTCGTCGATGGCGCTCTGGTACGGCTCGCGCTGCTTCTTGCGATACGTGTTGATGTACGTGTTCGTCAGGATGCGGTACAGCCACGCCTTGAGGTTGGTGCCCTGCGTGAACGACGACCAGGATCCGAAGGCCTTGACGAAGGTCTCCTGCACGAGGTCGGCCGCGTCGGCCGGGTTGCGCGTCATACGCATCGCCGCCGCATAGAGCTGGTCCATGAAGGGCAGCGCCTGCTGTTCGAACTGCGCGCGAGGCTCCGTCGCATCTGCCGTGTCATCCATCGACGGCAAGTCTACGTCGAGGGTATGTTCGGGCCATCGCAGCGCCGGGCGCTCGAGAAGTGCGGTCACGTGTCGTCCCCTTTCAGTAGGGTAGAAACCGATGAGCGACCACGGGTATTCCCCCCTTTCCCCGACCGCCGCGCCGCGCGGCGAATGGGGTGCGCCCGTGGCGCGCACCGCGGTGGATGCCACGGTCACGGTGCCCGGGTCGAAGTCCCTCACCAACCGCGAACTGGTGCTCGCGGCCCTTGCCGACGGCCCGGGCGTGCTGCACGCCCCCCTGCACTCCGACGACTCCGCCCGCATGATCGACGCCCTGCGGACGCTCGGCGTCGGGATCGAGGAGGTCGACGAGGGGTCCTCGTTCGGCCCCGACCTGCGGGTCACCCCGCCGTCCTCGTTCACGGGCGCCGCGACGGTCGACTGCGGCCAGGCCGGCACCGTCATGCGGTTCGTGACGCCGGTGGCCGGACTCGCGCGCGGCGACGTCTTCGTCACAGCCCACGAGAGCGCGCTGCACCGCCCCATGGGCGCCATGGTCTCCGCCCTCCGCGAGGTGGGCGTCGACATCGACGACGGCGGCAGCTGGACCCTCCCCTTCACCGTCCGCGGACACGGGCACGTCCGCGGCGGAGAAGTCGAGATCGACGCCAGCCAGTCGAGCCAGTTCGTGTCGGGGCTGCTCCTGGCCGCTCCCCGTTTCGACGTCGGACTCCACCTGCGCCACGTCGGATCGCGGCTGCCGAGCATCCCTCACATCGACATGACGGTGGAGTCCCTCGCGCACCGCGGCGTCCACGTCGAACGCCCCGCGGTCGGCGAATGGATCGTGCCGGCCGGACCGATCCGCGCGAAGGACGTCGCGATCGAGCCCGACCTCTCCAACGCGGCGCCGTTCCTGGCCGCGGCCATGGTCACCGGGGGCTCCGTGTCCGTGACGGGGTGGCCCGCCCACAGCACCCAGCCGGGCGCGCTGCTCCCCGAGATCCTGAGCGAGATGGGCGCACGCGTCAGCCGCCGCGGTGGCACGCTCACCGTGACGGCGGGCGACACCATCCTGGGCGCCGAACTCGACCTCTCGGCCGCCGGAGAACTGGCCCCGACGATCTTCGGCCTCGCGGCCTTCGCCGACGGCCCGACGACGCTCCACGGCATCGGGCACATCCGCGGGCACGAGACCGATCGGATCGCAGCCCTCGTCGGCAACCTGCGCGGGATCGGCGGCGAGGCGCACGAGCTCGAGGACGGCATCCGCATCGTGCCCGTCCCGCTCCACGGCGGCGGGTGGAAGGCGCACCATGACCACCGCATGGCCACCACCGGCGCCCTGATCGGTCTGCGCGTCCCCGGCGTCGTCATCGACGACATCGGCACGACCGCGAAGACCCTGCCGCAGTTCGCAGCACTCTGGCAGACGATGCTGGGCACGGATGCCACGGACTGACGCGTGAGCTGGCTCGACGACGCAGCCGATGACGACGACGACCTCGAATTCGACGAGTCGTCGGTCCGGGTCCGCCCGAACCCCAAGGCGAACCGGCCGCGGACCAAGCGCCGCCCCGCGCACGCCGACGCGCAGATCGCCCGGGTGCTGGGCGTGGACCGCGGACGCTACACGGTGCTCGTCGACGAGGACGGTCCCGACGAACGCCGCGTCCTCGCCACCCGCGCGCGCGAACTGCGCAAGCAGCCCATCGTCAACGGCGACCGCGCCCGGGTCGTCGGCGACCTCTCCGGCGACGACGGGACGCTCGCGCGCATCATCGGGATCGAGGAGCGCACGTCGCTGCTGCGCCGCAGCGCCGACGACACCGACCAGGTCGAGCGCGTCATCGTGGCCAACGCCGACCAGATGCTCATCGTCGTCGCCGCCGCCGACCCCGAGCCCCGCGAGCGCCTCGTCGACCGTTACCTCGTCGCGGCGCTGGATGCCGGCATCCGCCCGATGCTCGTCGTGACCAAGACCGACCTCGCCGACCCGAGCGAGTTCCTCTCGCACTTCGCCGGCGTCGACCTCCGGGTCTTCACGAGCGGCCACGAGGCGATGCCGCTCGACCGGATCGGCGAGGCGCTCGCCGGCCATTCGACCGTGTTCGTCGGCCACTCCGGCGTCGGCAAATCGACGCTCGTGAACGCCCTCACCGGCTCGGAGCGCGCCATCGGACACGTCAACGAGGTGACGGGGCGCGGGCGCCACACGTCGTCCTCGGCGGTGTCGCTGCGGTATCGGGGTCCCGCCGGATCCGGCTGGGTCATCGACACCCCCGGCGTCCGTTCGTTCGGGCTCGGGCACGTCGACCCCGCGAACGTGCTGGCGGCCTTCACCGACCTCGCCGAGATCGCCGAGGAATGCCCGCGCGGGTGCACGCACCTTCCCGACGCCCCCGACTGCGCGATCGTCGAGGCCGTGGCATCCGGTCGCCTGGGTCCGGGCGGTGCGGCCCGGCTGGACTCGCTGCAGCGGCTCCTCACGACGTTCCAGTCGATCGAGCGTTCTAGGCTGGAGGGGTGACGACCCTCGAAGCCGGCCAGGCCGCTCCCGATTTCACCCTGCTCGACCAGGACGAGCACCCCGTCTCGCTCAGCGACTTCCGCGGTCGCCGGGTGATCGTGTACTTCTATCCCGCGGCGCAGACGCCCGGGTGCACGACGCAGGCGTGCGACTTCCGCGACAGCCTCGCCTCGCTCCAGGGTGCGGGGTACACCGTCCTCGGCGTCTCGCGCGACACCCCCGAGAAGCTTCGGGCGTTCCGCGACAGCGACGGGCTGACGTTCCCGCTGCTGAGCGACCCCGACCACGCCGTGCACGAGGCGTACGGCGCGTGGGGCGAGAAGCAGAACTACGGCAAGACGATCACCGGCGTCCTGCGCTCGACCTTCGTGATCGACGAAGACGGCCGCGTCGTCGAGGCGCAGTACAACGTCAAGGCGACCGGTCACGTCGCGCGCCTGCGCAAGACGCTCGGTCTCGCGACCGCCTGATCCGGTCCGCGCGCCCGCGACGGCGCTCAGTCGTCGTCGCGGCGGCGCGGCGCGGACGCCCGCACGGCGAGGACGAGCAGGATCAGCCCCACGACGGCGGGCGCCGCGATGAGGAGGGCGATCCCGGGAGCCGCCCACTCCCCCGTCACCGCGCCGATCGCCACCGACAGGATCAGCAGCTGGGTGACGATGCCGCCCGATCGACCGGCGGAGACGTCCCGTGCGGTCGCGACGGCGAACGCTCCGATGATCGCCGCGCCGATCACGGTGAGCACGATGAGGGCGACCGAGCTGACGACCGAGTCGGTGTCTCCTCCGATGAGGGCGACGACCTGCCACCCGGCGAGCGCCAGCACGCCGATCGCCTCGAGCCCGACGACGAGCGCGGCCAGAAGACGAACCGGCATGACCCGCGATCCTTCCCGACGCATGTTTCCCCGGCGTTGCAACCTGGAAACCTGCCGGTTACCTCTTGATCGGCCGGAAGCGCTGTGGGAGCATGGAAAAAGCCGTGTGCTCCCACAGCGAAGTGGGGCGAGCAATCGCTCGCGTATCCCACAAGGGTACCGGACCCGAACCCCGGTGCCCGCCAACGAATATTTTTCTGCAACAAGGAGCACCCCTATGGATTGGCGCGACAAAGCAGCCTGCCTGACCGTCGACCCCGAACTGTTCTTCCCCGTGGGCAACACCGGCCCCGCGGTCGACCAGATCGAGAAGGCCAAGTCGGTCTGCGCACGTTGCACCGTCACCGAGGTCTGCCTGCAGTACGCCCTCGAGTCCGGCCAGGATTCGGGCGTGTGGGGCGGCCTCTCCGAGGATGAGCGCCGCGCCCTCAAGCGCCGCGCCGCGCGCGCCCGCCGCGCGTCCTGACGCCGCAGCGACGTCGAGGAGCCCACCCCTTTCGGGGGGTGGGCTCCTTCCGTTTCCGGGCACAGGCGCGCGCGCTCCGCGATCCGCGCCGGCTCAGTGATCCGCGTCGGATCAGCGCGCAGCCGCCGAGAATGGCTGAGGGTCCGCGGATCGCTGACGCTGCGCCGCGGTCAGGCGGTGACGCGGTCGATGTAGCGCAGCGGGATCTCGATCGTGACCTCGGTACCGCTGCCCATCAGGGTGTGCCAGTCGATGGTCCCGCCCAGTTCGCCCTGGATGAGCGTGCGCACGATCTGCGTGCCCAGGCCCCGGCCCACCTGTCCCTCGGGGAGGCCGACGCCGGTGTCGCGCACCCGCACCTCGAGCATCTCGTCGCCGCGTTCGGCGGCGATCTCCACGTCGCCCTCCTGACCCGCGAGCCCGTGCTCGACGGCGTTGGTGACGAGCTCGGTCAGCGCGAGCGCGAGCGGCGTGGCGTATTCGCTCGGAAGAGTGCCGAACCGCCCGGTGCTGCGGGTGCGCGCCCGGGTGTTGGGGGCGGCGGCGACCTCGGCGACGAGCTTCAGCACGCGCGCGAACACGTCGTCGAAGTCGACGTTCTGGGCCAGCCCCTCGGACAGCGTGTCGTGGACCACCGCGATCGCCGAGACGCGTCGCATGGCCTGGGTCAAGGCATCCCGGGCTTCGTCGGAGTGCGTGCGCCGCGCCTGGATGCGGAGGAGGGAGGCCACGGTCTGCAGGTTGTTCTTGACCCGGTGGTGGATCTCGCGGATCGTGGCGTCCTTGGTGATGAGCTCCTGCTCCTGGTGGCGGATCTCGGTGACGTCGCGGCTGAGCACGATCGCGCCGATGCGCGTCCCCCGGTCGCGGAGCGGGATGGTCCGCAGCGACACCTGCACACCGCGCGCCTCGATGTCCGCCCGCCACGGAGCGCGCCCCGTCACCACGATGGGCAGCGACTCGTCGACATCCTGACGCTTGGCGGGGAGGATGCGCTCGGTGACCTCGGCGAGAGACTCCCCCTCGAGCTCGTCGTCGAAGCCCATGCGGTTGAAGGCCGACAGCGCGTTCGGGCTCGCGAACGTCGTGATGCCGTCGACATCGAGACGGATGAGGCCGTCCGAGGCGCGCGGAGCGCCGCGGCGCGGGGAGGTCGGGGCCTTCAGGTCGGGGAATTCACCCGAGGAGATCATGCCGAACAGGTCGTCGGCGCAGTCGTTGAAGGTGATCTGCTGGCGCGAGGGCGTGCGCGTCTCGCCCAGGTTGGTGTGGCGGGTGAGCACGCCCACCGTCGTCACGGCGTGGCCGTCGCGCGAGAGCTCGCGGACGATGGGCACCGCGCGCACGCGCGTCGGCGTCTCCTCGAACCAGTCGGGGGATGCCGAGTCGACGATGCGTCCGCTCTGGAACGCCTCGCGCACCTGCGTGCGCCACTGGGGCCGCACCCGGTCGCCGACGATGTCGCGGTAGAACAGTGTCGCCGCTCCCCCGGGACGCGTGTGCGCGACGGCGACGAACGAGTCGTCCGGGGTCGGCACCCAGATCACGATGTCGGCGAAGGCCAGGTCGGCGAGCAGCTGGCCGTCGCCGGCGAGCCGGTGCAACCACTCGACGTCGGCCTCGCTGGAGCGGCCCTGGGCGTAGACGAGTTCGCTGAGTGTCGACACCCTCTCACCCTACGGGCACCGAGTCCGTCGGGAACGCCGTCGCCCCGGGTGCATGCACCCGGGGCGACAGCGTTCGGATCTCAGGCCTGCGTCACGCCCACCACGTAACTGACCTGCGAGGAGCGGTACGCGACGGCGCCGGTGGTCGTGCCGAAGGCACGCACCAGCACGATCGCGTTGGCCACCCCGCCGGTGATCGGCACGCTGGCGATCGTCGAGGTGACGAAGCCGTCCGCGTCGGGATCGAATTCGAGCACGGCGTTGTCGGTGAGGCTCACCGTGACGACCGTGCCGTCGGCCAGCGGCTTGCCTCCTTCGGCGACGTCGATCGACAGCGGGAAGGAGTCACCCGCTTCGACGTCGGAGATGTCGTAGGCACTGGCCGAGAGAGCTCCGGACGCGGACGCCGCGGGGGCGGCGACCGCGACCGCGATCACCGGAACGCTCCACGCGGCGGCCCTGGTGAACGAACGTCGCGTGACGCCGTGTGCAGGAGTGAGGTTGTCCATGATCAGCTGTTCCGTTCTGAGAGAGAGTCGATACCGGTGACGACGGTCATCGCGTCGCCGTGTAGGGCAGCTCGACGGTGTTCGCCCCCGAGGCGCCGGTGATCTCGACCGTCGCCGAACCCGCGGGGAGCGAGGTCAGCGCCGTCTTGAAGACGGCCTCGGTCGAGGCTCCGGGAGCCAGCGTCGCGACGGTCTTCGAGCCGTAGACGGTCTTGATCTTGATGGCGACGGTCTCGGTCGCGGTGTTCGTGACGCGGACCGTGAGGCGCGCCTTGCCGCTGACGATGCTCGTCGTGGCCGTACCGTCGATCGTCAGCGCGGGCGCCTTGGCCACCACCGTGATCGCGGGGAGCGACACCTTGGTGGCGAGCGGAGCACTGGCCGTGACCTTCACCGCACCCGCCGCCGAGGTCGTCACCGACGGTGCGGTGGCGAGTCCCAGTGCGTCGGAGACGACACGCACGCTCGTCTTGCCACCGGCGAAGGTGGCGGGACCCGAGACCTTGAACGTCACCGCGACCCCCGACAGTGCGGAACCGCTCGCATCCGCGACGGACACCGAGCCCGGCGCGACGGAGTCGCCCACGGTGACGGTGCGAGCCGTGCCGCGCGCGGTCAGGACCGGCGTCTGCGTGGTGTCGACCGACGCCAGCGACGTCGAAGCGACCGTCGAGACGTTGCCGGCCTTGTCGGTGGCGCGGGCCTCGACCGTGTGCGCCTTGTCGTCGAGCACCAGGGCGGCGGAGTAGGCCGTCCAGGCACCCCCGTCCAGGCGGTATTCGACCGAGGCGACACCCGCACCGGCGTCGGTCGCCGAGACGGTGACGGTGCGGCCGCTCACCGAGAGGCTGACGCGGGGAGCGTCGTGATCGACCGCGACCGTCACCGGGATGCGCACGATCGTCCCGCTCGGCTGCGCCCGCACGACGATCTCGCTGGCGGCCACGGCATCCGTGGGCACCGTCAGGGAGAGGCTCGCCGAACCGCCCGACACCGTCACCGGCGCGAACGACGCCGAGCTGCCGGTCCACTCGACCGACACCGTTGTGTTGGCGGGGCTGCCGAGCGACGTCAGGTCGAGACCCGAGACCGTGAGCGCGAGCGAGGAGGTGGCCGTGACGGGCGTCGACGGGACGCCCGTGACCTGGGCCGACCGTCGGGCGAAGTCGGGCGCGAGGCCCGGGTTCGCCTTGAGGTAGTCGATCCAGGCGTCGCGGTCGATCAGACCCGAGTCCTTCGTGCCCGTGCCCTGCGTGAAGACGCGGAAGTTGTCGCCGCCCTGCACGAGGAAGCTGAACGAACCGATCCGGTACGACGCGGTGGGGTTGATCGCGACGCCGTCGACCGTGATCGAGGTGATCCGGTCACCGGCCGCGCGGCTCGCGTCGAACGTGTACGCGACGTTCTTCGACAGGCCGAGCTTGAGGAACGGACGCGACGGCACGGTGCCGTCGGCGTTGGTCTGCCACTGCTGCTCGAGAAGAGTCTTGAACTGCGCGCCCGTGAGCGAGGTCGTCCAGAGGTTGTTCACGAAGGGCAGGACAGCGTTCGCCTCGGAGTAGGACACGACACCGTCGGGGGCGTAGAACAGCTCGGCGCGCAGGCCGCCCGGGTTCACGACACCGATCTGCGCCCCACCGCGGTCCGCTGCGCCGAGGCTGGTCACGAGCGAGTCCGCGACGAGGTTGCCGAGGGTCGACTCCTTCGAGCGGTCGTCGCGCGACCCACCGGTGTACACGCCGTTGGTGTAGGAGCCACCCGCGTACGCCGTGGTGATGTCCTTGGTCACCGATCCGACCGGCTGGTTGCCGATCTGAGCTGCGGCGGCCAGGGCGGCATCCGTGATGCTCTTGACCTGCGCGACGCGGGGGTAGGTGGCGACCAGGGTGTTCGTCGCGGTCTTGGTGCGCGCGACGTTGGCGCCCGTGTAGGACAGCACGTCACCGGTGGTGTCGGAGACCGTCAGGACGACGTTGCCGATGTTCTCGCCGTAGTTGCCCGTCTGGATGACGGGGCGCGTGCGGCCGTCGGTGGCGCCGGGGACGGGGGCGTCCCACGCGTAGGTCTTGTGCGTGTGACCGGTGAAGATCGCGTCGACCTTCGCCGAGGTCTGCGTCACGATCTTGGCGAACGGTCCGCCCGCGGCGATCTCCTGAGCGAGCGTCGCGCCGTCGGGAGTTCCGGCACCCGCGCCCTCGTGGTAGGCCGCGACGATGACATCCGCTTCACCGTTGGCGGGGTCGCCGTCGGTGAGCTGGGCGGCCACGCGGTTGGTCGCCTCGACGGGGTCGCCGAAGTCCACGCCGCTCACACCACCGGGCGAGACGAGCGCCGGGGTCTCCTGCGTGACGGTGCCGATGACGCCGACCCGCAGTCCCGCCACCGTGGTGATGGCGTACTCGGGCAGGGCAGGGGTCGTCGTGCCCTTGCGGTACACGTTGGCGCCGAGGTAGGCGAACTTCGCGTTGGGGCCGGTGCCGACCACGCGGTTCACGAGGTCGTCGAAGCCCTTGTCGAGCTCGTGGTTTCCGATGGCCGACGCCTTCAGGTCGAGCGCGTTGAGCACGTCGATCGTGGGCTGGTCGTTCTGCGACGCCGACGCGAACGGCGAGGCGCCGATGTTGTCACCGCTGGAGAGGAACAGCGTGTTGGCCTCCCCGTACTGCGCGCGCAGCTGCTCGATCGTTCCCGCGAACTGCGGGGTGTTGGCGTCGATACGACCGTGGAAGTCGTTGATGTCGACCAGGTTCACCGTCGCCGTGGGGGTGAGGTCCACGCCGACGAGCACCGGGTCGTGGTCGCTGGAGCGGAACGCCGAGGTGTCGTAGAAGTTGGTCGCGTTGTAGTTGTAACGGCTGTACTCCAGGGCGATGGACTCGCCGGAGTTGATGTTCCAGATGTCGGCACCGCGCACGCGCTGGTCCGCGGCGGACGACGCGAAGACGTGGTCGAGCGAGCCGCTCTGACCGCTGAACGAGTACGAGTACTTGCCCGACTTGGAACCCTGGTCGATGTAACCCGCGTCGGTGAGGACCTTGATCGGGTCCTCCTTCGAGTAGGCGTTGAAGTCGCCCATGAGGAACACCCGGTCGGTTCCCCACTCGCTCTTCAGCCCGTTCGCGAACGACACCAGGTCGCCGGCCTGGGCGACGCGCGACGCGTTCGAGGCGCCCTGCCCGTCACCCTGATCGGCGTTGGCGCCGGTGCCCGATCCCTTCGACTTGAAGTGGTTGGCGATCGCGATGAACGTGGAGTCGTCGCCCTTGCCCACGAGGCCGAACTTCTGGGCCAGCGGGCGGCGGGCGTTGTCGAAGGCCGAACCGGTCGTCAGGATGCGCGAGTCGCCCTCGGTGCGCACGGTCGCCTTCTTGTAGATGAAGGCGGTGCGGATGACGTCCTCGGACGCCGGCAGGGTCGACGGGGATGCCACGAAGGCCCACACGTCACTACCGGCAGCGGTGTTCAGCGCAGCGGTGAGGGTGCTGAGCGCGGAGTCGCGGTTCTTGCCGAAGACGGCCGAGTTCTCGATCTCCTCGAGGCTCACGACGTCCGCGCCCAGGGTGGTGATCGCCGTGACGATCTTGTCCTGCTGACGCTGGAGGCTCGTGGCGTTGGCGGCACCGCGGGCGTCGCAGCCGGTGTTGACCGTGATGGGGGTGCCGGCGCGGTCGGTGTAGAAGGAGCAGCCGGTGAGGGTGTCACCGGTCGTGGTGAAGTAGTTCAGGACGTTGAACGTCGCGACCTTGATGTCGCCGCCGACGGCGGCGGGCGCCGCCTGACGGACGTTGGAGAACGTGGCGGGCGAGACCTGTGCGTCGTTGTCCGCGGTCAGCTGCGCGGTGGGCTGGAGCTTCCAGGTGTTGTTGCGGTAGTCCAGCACGACGGGGCGCGTGAAGGTGGCCGCGGCGCCGACGGAGACCGTGGTCGTGGTCAGGTACGGCAGCGGGATGGCCTTGTTGGTGGCGCTGCCGAGGAAGTTGATCGAGGCGCCGTCGTCGAGCGTGATCCCGCGCGCGGCGTTGTCGGCGACCGCGGCGGTGTACTCGGCCGTGCCGGGGCGCGCGATCTCGGTCGGGGTGATCAGCGGAGTGGTGCCGGTGGCCAGTCCGATCTCGGCGTACTGGTTGGTCGAGTAGGTGTTGCTGACCGTGTACGCACCCTGCGGGGCGATCAGCATGCCCTCCAGCGACTCGCGCTGGGCGGCGTCACGCGGAACCGCGACGGTCGCGGGGGCGATGCTGCCGGTCCCCACCTTCGTCACGCCGCCCGAGGCCACGGTGAGCTGGGTCAGGCCGAAGTACTCGCCGACGGTTCCGGTGACCTGGACGACGTCGCCGACGGCCACCTGGCCGACGGTGCTGGGCGAGTAGACGAACAGGCCATCCGACGCGGTGTGGGAGGCGAAGTCGATCGCGCCGCCGGTGTTCTCGGTCTGCACGTAGTAGCCGGCGAAGCCCCCCGAGGGGTACGCGGCGGTGACCACACCGCGCGTGGTGGCGGTCTGGCCGTTCAGGGGCGACGCGTCGCCGGTTCCCTGGATCGCCGCGATGGCCGTGACGGATGCCGCGGGCGTCGTCGGCGACGGGCTCGGCGAGGCCGTGGGCGAGGTGGTCGGCGAGGTCGTCGGCGACGGGGAGGGCGACGGCGACGACGACGCGGAGTTCTGCGGCGTGATGGAGGCCGGGTGCGTGAAGTCGGTGCGGTTGTCGTCGGTGTCGGAGAAGCCCGTCCGTGCCAGCGAGTTCGGGGTGTCGTTCCCCCCGGTGACCGGCACCACACGGCCCTCGTAGGTGTTCGATGCGCCGTACCCGAGCAGGTCGGCGATGTTCTGGTTGCCCGTGACACTGCCGGTCGGCGAAGTGATCGCGCTCGTGGTCTTGGCCAGGATGAGCGTGCCCGTCGTGCCCGACGGCGTCACCTTGCCGGCAAGGTCGAGGTCGGGGGTCGGAAGCGCCGCGCCGGTCGAGCCGTTGCCGTTGAGCTGCACGAGGAAGTACGAGTGGGCCTTGATCGTCCCGCTGAGGGCGCCGACGCCGTTGGAGGCGCTCGTGCCGGTCGCCGACCGGTACTGCAGCGACCACGTGGACAGGTCGACGTCGGTGCCGCCCTGGTTGTACAGCTCGACGAACTTCTTCGAGTACGGGGCGTTCGCGCTCCCGCCCTTCAGGTACGCCTCGTTGATGATCACGCCGGTGCCGGCGGTGTCGGCCTGCGCCGGCGCGACCGCCGCGAGAGGGATCAGGGCGCCGACGATCACGGCGGCGAGGGCGCTGGACAGCGCCGACATGGACAACGGGCGCGCAGACATACGGATCTCCTTGGTAGACATGAGGAATCACCTGGGAACGTACGCATCCCCCGCCACTTCCCGCGGAGCGCGAGGTTAGCGAGGGGGAAACGGAGCGGCTCACGTCGATGTCCTCGCCGGCGCGTCGTCCCCCTCGGGCGCGACCACGCGACGCGGGGGTCTGCGGGTGAAGAAGGCGGGTGAACCGCCCACCCCGGCAACTCGGGGGACATGATGATCGCCCGCTCTAGGCACCGTCACCCCCTGACCGGTTCGTCCGCCGTCCTCCCCCGCACGGATGCCAGGGGCGGCGGCACGGTCGTCGTGACGGGCAATGCGATGGACCCGCGTCTCACCCCCGCGACCCCTGGTCTCCGGGGCGGCGCGCGGTTCGCTTCACCGCCTGTGCCGTCCTAGCGTCGTGCCACAGTCCCCCGGCACACACGAAACACGGAAGTTCCCCATGCCCGCTCCCCTCCTCCGCGGCTCGGAGCACGCCTCCGCCGCCGTCCGACCCGACGCGTTCTTCGCCCCGCAGCGCACCTCGACCGCGCACCTCCCCTCGGCGGAGGTCTTCACCCGCAACGTCGTCCGGGGTGTGCTCGAGGTCTTCGCGGGCGTTCGCGAGGCGGAGCAGCTCGCCCGATGGACGACGGAGGACGTCTACCGGGCCGTCGTCGTCCGCGCGGGCCTCGCTGCGCGGGCCCGCAGCGCCCGACGCATGCCGGCGCCCCGCGACGTGCACGAGATCCGGTCGGTGCACCTCTCCTCGCCCGCCGACGGCGTCGTCGAGGCCACGGTGATCGCCGCGGCGCGGACGCGCACGCGCGCCATCGCCCTCCGCATCGAGGGTCTCGACGGCCGGTGGCGGGTCACCGCCCTGGCGCTGCTGTGACGCCCTCTCAGGGTCGCCAGGACGCCAGGAAGTTGCCCAGCCGCTCCACGGCATCCGAGATCACCCGGGCCTCGGGGAGCGTGACGATGCGCACGTGGTCGGTGGCCGGCCAGTTGAAGCCCGATCCCTGGACGATGAGCACGTGCTCGGCGATCAGGAAGTCGTGCACGAACTTGGCGTCGTCGGGGATCTCGTAGACCTCGGGGTCGAACCGCGGGAAGGCGTACAACGCACCGCGCGGCAGGACGCACGAGACACCCGGGATCGCTTCGAGACCCTTCCACGCGGCATCCCGCTGCTCGTGGAGACGCCCCGTCGGCGCGACGAGCGCGTTGATGGACTGCACCCCCGACAGCGCCGCCTGAACCGCGAACTGCGCCGGCACGTTCGGGCACAGACGAGTGGATGCCAGCAGCGTGATGCCGTGCAGGAACCCCTCGGCGTGATCCTTGGGTCCCGTGATCACGAGCCACCCCGACCGGTACCCCGCCACGCGATACGTCTTGGACAGGCCGTTGAACGTCAGCACGAGCAGATCGGGCGCGACCGTGGCCATCGGAATGTGCACCGCGTCGTCGAACAGGATGCGGTCGTAGATCTCGTCCGACAGCACGAGCAGCGAGTGCTCGCGGGCGATGTCGGCGATGCCCTCGAGCACCTCGCGCGAGTACACCGCACCGGTCGGGTTGTTCGGGTTGATCACGACGATCGCCTTGGTGCGCGGCGTGATCTTCGCCCGGATGTCCTCGAGGTCGGGCTGCCACTCGCGCGATTCGTCGCAGAGGTAGTGCACCGGGGTGCCGCCCCCCAGGCTCGTCATCGCCGTCCACAGCGGGTAGTCCGGGGCCGGGATGAGGACCTCGTCGCCTTCATCGAGCAGCGCCTGCATCGTCATGGTGATCAGCTCGGACACCCCGTTGCCGAGGTACACGTGGTCGGGGTCGACGTGGGGGAAGCCGGGCTCCTGCTCGTAGCGCGACACGACCGCGCGGCGGGCCGACAGGATGCCGCGACTGTCGCTGTACCCGTGCGCGTGGGGCACCGACGCGATCATGTCGCGGACGATCTGGTGCGGCGCCTCGAAGCCGAACGTCGCCGGGTTGCCCGTGTTGAGCTTGAGGATCGAGTGCCCCTCGGCCTCGAGTCGATCGGCCTCGACGAGGGCCTCCCCGCGGATCTCGTAGAGGACGTCCTTCAGCTTCGACGACTGATCGAGGGGGCGCAGCGGGCTCATCGCCTCAGGATATCCCCGGGCCGAACCGGCCAATCGACCACCCGTGGCCTGTCCCGACGCACGGATGCCGTGCTCCCGCGCATCGGCGGGGGCACGGCATCCGTGAGGCGGGGTTACTTCTTCTTGCCGGCGGCGCGACGATCGGCGCGGTTGTTCGCCGCGGGCTCGGGGGCCGCCGTCCGCTGCCCGAAGGCGCCGCGCGGGCCCGAGGGGGCGGCCTCGGCCGCGGGGGCCGTCGCCTGGCCCGCCTGGCGCAGACGGTTCGTCGCCGCCTGCTGCACCTGGCCGCGCTCGTTGCGCACCTCGACCTCGCCGGCGTCGTTCGCGGCGGAGTACTCCAGGCGCTGACCCTCGACGGCCGCGGGGGCGAGGCCCTTCGCCTCGACCTGAGCGCCCTCGTCGCCGTCGCCCTTACGGACTTCGACCTCGAGGTTGTAGAGGAAGCCGGCCGACTCCTCCTTGATCTGCCCCATCATCGACTGGAACATCTGGTAGCCCTCGCGCTGATACTCGATCAGCGGGTCGCGCTGGGCCATCGCGCGCAGGCCGATGCCGTCCTTGAGGTAGTCCATCTCGTACAGGTGCTCGCGCCAGCGGCGATCGAGCACCTGCAGCACGACGCGACGCTCGAGTTCGCGCAGCGCCGGGGCGCCGAGCGTCTGCTCGCGGTTCTCGTAGGCGATGCGGGCGTCGGAGATGATCTCGCGCTTCAGGCCCTCGGGGGTGATACGGCCCTTGTTCCCCCCGGCCTCGGCGACGACCTCGTCGATCGTGACGCTCACCGGGTAGAGGGTCTTCAGCTCGGTCCACAGCGCGTCGAAGTCCCACGACTCGGTGTGACCGCTGCCGGTGTGGTCGTCGATGATGGCCGTGATGGCATCCTCGATGAAGTGCTGCACGCGGTCGGCGATGTCGTCGCCCTGGAGCATGTGGCGACGGTCGGCGTAGATCGCCTCGCGCTGGCGGTTGAGGACGTCGTCGTACTTGAGGACGTTCTTGCGCATCTCGGCGTTGCGGGCCTCGACCTGCGACTGCGCGCTCTTGATCGCGCGCGACACGAGGCCCGACTCGATCGCGACGTCGTCGGGGAAGTTCGTGCGGGCCAGGATCGCCTCGGCGGCCCCCGACTGGAACAGGCGCATGAGGTCGTCGGTGAGCGAGAGGTAGAAGCGGCTCTCGCCCGGGTCGCCCTGACGCCCGGAGCGACCGCGCAGCTGGTTGTCGATACGACGCGACTCGTGGCGCTCGGTACCGAGCACGTACAGCCCGCCGGCCTCGGTGACCTTCGCCGCCTCTTCGGCGACCGTGTCGCGGACGGCCTGGTAGACCGAGTCCCACTCGGACTCGTAGGCGTCGGGCGTCTCGACGGGGTCGAGGCCCTTCGCCTTCATCTCGGACACGGCGAGGAACTCGGCGTTCCCGCCGAGCATGATGTCGGTACCGCGACCGGCCATGTTCGTGGCGACCGTGACGGCGCCCAGGCGACCCGCGCGGGCGACGATCTCGGCCTCGCGCGCGTGGTTCTTGGCGTTGAGCACCTCGTGGCGGACGCCCTTCTTCGACAGCAGCCGCGAGAGGTACTCGCTCTTCTCGACGCTGGTCGTTCCGACGAGGACGGGCTGCCCCTTCTCGTGCCGCTCGGCGATGTCCTCCACGACCTGCGCGAACTTTGCCGTCTCGTTCTTGTACACGAGGTCGGGCTGGTCCTTGCGGATCATCGGCTTGTTCGTGGGGATGGGCACCACGCCGAGCTTGTAGGTCGACATGAACTCGGCCGCCTCGGTCTCGGCGGTACCGGTCATGCCCGAGAGCTTCTCGTACAGGCGGAAGTAGTTCTGCAGGGTGACCGTGGCGAGGGTCTGGTTCTCGGCCTTGACCGGGACACCCTCCTTCGCCTCGATCGCCTGGTGGATGCCTTCGTTGTAGCGGCGTCCGACGAGGATGCGGCCGGTGTGCTCGTCGACGATCATGACCTCGTCGTTCATGACGACGTAGTCGGTGTCGCGCTTGAAGAGCGCGATCGCCTTGATCGAGTTGTTGAGGAACGAAATGAGCGGGGTGTTGGCCGACTCGTACAGGTTGTCGATGCCGAGGTAGTCCTCGACCTTCTCGATGCCGGGCTCGAGCACTCCGATCGTGCGCTTCTTCTCGTCGACCTCGTAGTCGACGCCCGCCTCGAGGGTGCGCGCCAGCTTGGCGAACTCGGTGAACCAGCGGTTCGCCTCGCCCGACGCGGGGCCCGAGATGATGAGCGGGGTGCGCGCCTCGTCGATGAGGATCGAGTCGACCTCGTCCACGATGGCGAAGAAGTGGCCGCGCTGGACGAGGTCTTCCTTGCGCCAGGCCATGTTGTCGCGCAAATAGTCGAAGCCGAACTCGTTGTTCGTGCCGTAGCTGATGTCGGCCTCGTACTGCTCGCGGCGCACCTCGGGCGTCTGGCCCGAGACGACGGTGCCCGTCGTCATGCCGAGCGCGCGGTACACGCGTCCCATGAGTTCGGACTGGTAGCTCGCGAGGAAGTCGTTGACCGTGATGACGTGGACGCCCTTGCCCGCGATCGCGTTGAGGTAGGCCGGGAGCGCCGCGGTCAGGGTCTTGCCCTCACCGGTCTTCATCTCGGCGATGTTGCCGAGGTGGAGGGCCGCGCCGCCCATGATCTGCACGTCGTACGGACGCTGGCCGAGCGTGCGCTTGGCGGCCTCGCGGACGGCGGCGAAGGCCTCGGGCATGAGCTGGTCGAGGGTCTCGCCGGCTTCGTACCGCGCGCGCAGTTCGACCGTCTCGTTGCGCAACTCTTCGTCGGTGAGCTGCTCGTAGTCCTCTTCGAGGGCACCGGTCGCCTTCACGACGCCCTGCAGTCGGCGGAGGATGCGCCCCTCTCCGGCGCGCAGCAGTTTCTCGAGCGGATTGGCCACGAAGCATCTCCATCTATCGGGTGCGGCGCCCTCGTGGACGCCGGCCTGCGTACAGGCATACACGGTCATGCTATCCGTGTTATCCGTTCGTGACCTGCGAGCCCGCTGGCTTTCGTGCTCGCCGTGCGCGCCCGTAGCGAACACCCGGCCCGCTCCGAACAGCCCCGCTTAGGATCGAGCCATGGCCGGTTTCTGGGGTAAGAGGAAGCGCGAAGAGCAGGATGCCGCGGATGCCGATCTGGCACGCCGCGCCGAACTCGCCATCGTCGCCGCCGACGAGCGCGTGCGGCTCACCTCCGACGAACTGGACTTCGCCCGCGCCGAGCTCGGCGACAAGGCCACGGAAGACCTCGCGGCCGCCCTGGATTCGGTCAAGGTGCACCTCGCCGAGGCGTTCCAGCTGCACCAGCTGAACCACGACGAGATCCCCGACACCAAAGAAGAGCTGCGGACGCGGAACGCGCGCATCATCCAGCTCTCGAAGTGGGCCGAGGACCTCCTCGAGGAGCGCACGCTCGTCCTGCAGCCCAAGATCGACGCGGTACGCCGGGCGCCCGAGACGCTGGCCCGCGTCCGCGCCGATCGCGACCGGCTGGCCGAAAGGGTCCCGCACGCCCGCGAGATCGTCGAGCGTCTCGCCCAGCGCTACAGCCCGTCCGCGCTCCAGCAGGTATCGGGCAACCCCGACGAGATCCAGCAGCTCCTCGACTTCGCCGTCCACACCGCCGGGGTCTCCGAGCGCCGTCGCGAGGCCGGTCAGCGCGAGCAGGCGTCGGTGGCGCTGGAAGCGGCGACCGAGGCCGTGCGCCGCGCCGAGTCGCTCCTGGATGCCGTCGACACCTTCGAGATCGAGGCCCTGCGCGCCGAATCGACCCTCGCGGCCGTCATCGACGACTCCCGCGGCGATCTGGTGGACGCGCGGCGGGGCGCGCAGACGCCGGCCGTGCTCCAGGCCATGGCGACGCTCGAGCGGGAGCTCCACGCGCTGCCCACCGCGGGCGCCCGCACCGACCCGTTCAGCGCGCTCTCCTCGCTCCGTCAGGCCAACGCCGACCTGGATCTCGCTCGCGAGCGCGCGGCGCGACCCGTGCCCTCGCAGGAACAGGTCGAGCACGCCATCGACGACGCCGACCGTCAGCTCGCCGTCGCCCGCGGGCTCATCACGGGCCACCGCGGGTGGATCGGCGCCGACGCGCGCACGCGCTTCGTCGAGGCCGAGCGGCTGCGCGCCGGACTCCCCCTGGGCCCCATCGCGGAGGATCAGCGCGAGACGGCGCTCGCCACGGCACGACGCGCCGGCGGCCTGGCATCCGAGTCCCTCCAGCTGGCCCAGCGCGATATCGAGCAGTCCCGCCCCGACGACTGGGGCGGCAACGGCTACGGCCGCGGCGGTTACGGTCGCGGAGGCGGGATGGGCGGCGGGAACATGGTGGGCGGAATGCTCGGCGGCCTCGTCATCGGCTCGCTGCTGGGCGACATCTTCGACGGCTGAGTCGTCGGCGCACGAGAGCGGGGCCCCGTCCGATGGACGGGGCCACGCTCTCGTCGACGGTCAGGAAGCGACCGCGACCTCGGGCGAAGCCTGGGTGCCCAGGGCGATGACGCCGTAGTCCCAGCCCTTGCGGCGGTAGACGACACTCGGGTGGTCGGTGCGCGCGTCGATGAACAGGAAGAAGTCATGGCCGACCAGTTCCATCCGGTCGACGGCGTCTTCGACCGTCATCCACTCGGCGCCGAACTCCTTCTGCCGGATGACGACCGGGCAGTACTCCTCTTCTTCGGCGGCCTCCGCCTGCACGGGCACGGAACCCGTCGCCACCGCGCGGAGGACGTCCACCGAGGCGGGTTCGACGTCGATGCCGGCGAGCTCGCCGGTTCCCTTCTCGAACTTGGCACCGCGCGGGTGGTTGCGGGCGTCCACGCGCTTCTGCTTCGCGCGGCGCACCTGCTCCGAGATCTTGTCGACCGCCAGGTCGAGGGCGGCGAACTTGTCGGTGTCGGTCGCCTCCGCGCGGACCACGGGACCCTTCCCGTCGAGGGTGAGCTCGACCGTATCGTCCTCCATCCGGCCGTTGCGATAGGAGCGATGCGTCACCTTGACTTCGAGCGTGTTCGCGCGGGGCGCGAGGTGCTCGATCCGGCTGACCTTCTCTTCGACCACCGAGCGGAAACGGTCGGTGATACCGACTCCCACGCCCACGATGCTGGTGTCCATCCGTGACCTCCTTGTTCCGGGTTCCGCCGGTCTAAGGGCGGAACAGCCGTCGCCTTCAGTCCCCCTCACGGTAGTCGGGTGGACACCCCGATGTCACGTAATAATCACCTCCGATTCGCGTGTGGATCCGCCGCGTCTCGGCGTGTACGCGAGCGTGACGGCGACGATGCGGTCGACCCCCGCGTCCCGGAGCGCCGACACCGCATCCCGAAGGGTGGCGCCGGTGGTGACGACGTCGTCCACCACGACGACGGAGCCCGCGAGCGGGGCGCGCGCGGCGAAGAGACCCGCGACGTTGGCCCGGCGCGCGGCGCGGCCGAGACCACGCTGATCGGCGGAGGCGCGGCGCACCCGCACCAGCGGAACGGTCCGGGCCCCGGCCCTGCGCACGAGGAGGTCGACGGGACGGTAGCCGCGGCGCCGGTCGGCCGCGCGTGAGGCCGGGATGGTCGTGACGGTCGCCCCGGCCGGGGCGGCGGCGAGCGCCGCGGCGAGCGCCGGCCCCAGGGCGCCGGCGAGGCCCGTCCGGCCGTCGGACTTCATCGCGCGGATGACACGCGCGGCGACGCCGTCGAACTCGAGCGCGCTGATCACCTCGACATCGGGGAGCAGCGGGCGCCGGACGACCCGCGGGGCCAGGGCGGCGCGGCATCCCTCGCACACGTCGACGTCGAGCGCGCCGCACCCCGCGCACGCCACCGGGAACCAGAACGCCAGCGCGTCGACCACGGCCTCGCGAATGGCGCGCGTCCACACCGCCGGAAGAGGAGAGCCCATGTCTGCAGGATGGCGCCTCACCGCGTGCTCCCGCGGGGGCGGGGACCCCTTCCGGGGAGGGATCCGTCCCGACCCCGCCCGGGGAGGACGGGTCAAGACGTGGTGCCCTGCTGCACCGCGAGGACGCGGATGTCACTGGCGACGAGGGTCCACGAGCTACCGCGGCGACTGAAGAGGCGACCGGAGTCGTCGAGGATGCGCACGGTCGCACTGCCTCCGGCGATCGCCTTCGCGCTCTCGGGGACGGGCCCCACGGTCCCCCGTCCCCCGACGTTGAGCTCGTCGAGCCGCGCCGCGCCGTCGACCGACGTCAACACGCCGACGACGGTGTCGTCCAGCCACGCGAGATCGAACGCGCCCGGTTCCGAGAACGACAGCACGTGCGGCGGCCCGAGGCTGACCGCGTTCCCCTCGCGCACGATGCCCGCCAGCCACACCTCCCGGACCCCCGCGACGGTCACGATCGCCGCGACGCGCGTGCCGTCGCGCGAGATCTGGAAGGACACCACCTCGGAGGCATCCGGCCAGGCGTTGCCGATGTCGCGCGGAACCCCCTGCGGTGTGTACGCGCGCAGCTGCGAGGGAGCAGACCGCGGAACGCTCCAGATCTCGCCCGTCGCGTCGATGGACGGGGGCAGCAGACCCGCGCGGTCGTCGAGGAGGAACGTGCCGCCGTCGGCGAGCGCGCTCGCGACCGCCCCCTGCTGCGTGAGCACGGCGGCGAGGCTGCGGTCGGCCTCGAGTTCGACGCTCGTCGGGGCGAGCGACTCCACCGCGTCGGAGAGGGTGGGGATCGTCTCGACCGTCTCGCCGCTGAGCACCCCGAACGTCCCGTCCGTGGTCAGCACGGCCGGCGACGGGTCGACCCGGGTGACCTTCACCGGCAGCTCGGTCGCGGCGATCGGCGTCCCGTCGACCGTCATCTGCACCTCGCTGATCCCGGCCGTGGCGAGACTGCGGGTCAACTGCGTCTGCATGCGGTCGAGGGTGGTGCGATCCAGACTCAGCGCCGCCTGGGGCAGTTGCACCTGCGCGACGCCGCTCGAGGAGAGCGTCACCGAACGCCCCACCAGGGACAGCCCATCGGGGAAGGCGTTCTTCACGGCGCCCGAGAGCCAGGCGCTGGGCTGCCCGTCGACCAGGGCGGTCGTGACCCGGCTGGCCACGAGCGGGCGCGGGAACCACCGGACGTCGGGGACGATGAAACTCCACGTGGGGTCGAAGTACGCCACCGATGCCGCCTGATAGACGGTCGGGAAGACCTCCTCGTAGAGCACGACGCCGTCGGGGGCCGACGTGATCCGCCACTGGTCGTCGACACGCGCGAGGGTGAACGACAGGGTCTCGGTGGCCCCGCTCACCGCCGGAGAATAGGCGCCGTCGGCATCCACGCCGGCGATCGTCGAGAGTTGCACGCCCACGGACGTCCCGTCCGGAACGGCCGTCGCACGACGGTCGGCGAGGCGGTCGATCGTCACCCGGGCGCGCGGGTCCCACTGGGTGCCGGGCGCGAGGAAGAGCTTGGCCGTGGCCCAATCGTCGGCGGGGCCGGACCCCGCGCGCAGGAAGCCCTCGACGATCTCGGCGGGCGAGGCGTCTTCGAGGGGACCGTCCGGGACGAAGGCGAACTGCTGCGTCTGGTCGCCCTCCGGTCCGCGACCCGGGTTGACGTAACCCGTCGTGGGCAGACCGGTGCACGCGGAGAGGACCAGGACGAGCAGCAGGCTCAGGCCCGCGAATGCGCGCTTCATGAAGGCGTCCTCCCCGTCCGTCCGAGCGAGATCGGCTGCGTCAGTCCGAGCGCTTCGAGCGCGCCGCCCTGCTCGTCGTCCGGGACCAGGGGCAGCGGCGACCCGCCGAGCGGACGCCCGTCGCGCGGAAGTGTGAGCAGGAAGTTCGAGCCGTGGCCGAGTTCCGACCACACCGACAGCGTGCCGCCGTGGAGCCGCGCGTCGCCCAGGGCGATGGAGAGCCCGAGACCCGTCCCGCCGATCGTCCGCACGCGCGAGGGATCCGCGCGCCAGAAGCGGTCGAACACGCGCTCCACATCTTCGGTTCGCATGCCGAGGCCGAAATCGCGGACGCTGAGGGCGACGGCATCCCGGTCGCTGTCGACGGAGACGACGATCGGACGCCCCTCCCCGTGCTCGATCGCGTTGCCGAGGAGGTTGCGCACGATCCTGCGCACCCGCCTCCCGTCCATGTCGATGGGGGTGTAGCCGCCGGGCGCGACCAGGCGGACGTCGCTGCCGTGCTGGTGGGCGAGCTGCTCCATCGACGCGATGACGTCCTCCGCCAGGTGGGCCATGCTCGTGGGCTCGAGTTCGAGCTGCACCGATCCGGCGTCGTAGCGGCTGATCTCGAGGAGGTCGGTCAGGAGCACCTCGAAGCGCTGCACCTGCGCGTGCAGCAGCTCAGCGGCACGGGCCGTGGTCGGCTCGAACTCCGCGCGCTGGTCGTTGATCATGTCGGCGGCGAGGCGGATCGTCGTCAGCGGCGTCCGCAGCTCGTGCGACACGTCCGAGACGAACCTCTGCTGCACGAGCGAGAGGTCGGCCAGCTCCTTGATCTGGGATTCGATGCTGTCGGCCATCGCGTTGAACGAGCGGTTCAGGGTGGCCAGCTCGTCCTCGCCGCGGACGGGCAGGCGCACCCCCAGGTCGCCCGCCGCGAGCTTGGCGCTGGTCTCGGCGGCATCCGCGATCGGAGTCGTCACCGATCGGAGCACGACCCAGGCGATGGCCCCGATGAGCACGACGAGCACCAACCCGACCACCCACAGCAGCACCTGGACGAACGCGAGCGTCTGAGAGGCGCTGGAGAGGTCGTACCCCATGTAGAGCTCGTAGTAGTCGACCCCGTCCTGGGCGGGGAAACGCAACTGGTGACCGACCAGGATGCCGGGCACCTCGCGCCCGGTGTCGGAGGGCAACGCCACCGACTGCCACCACTGCAGGTCGGGGTTGGACTGCACCTGGGTCCGCAGGGCGTCGGTGACGATCCCCGAGTCGAACGCCGGCGAGATGAACGGTTGCGGCGCCAGAGGAGAAGCGGGACCGATGCGGTACAGGGCGATCAGGTCGCTCGAGGACTGCTGCGACAGGCGCGTGGCGATGCCGTTCATCAGCGTCTGCGCCGCCGCCGGATCGGTCGAGTCCACCGCGGCATCCAGAGTCGCCTGGGCCGCCGCCGTCGCGCGCTGGGCCTCGAGGAGCACCTGGTCCTTCCGGGCGGTGAAGAGCTCGTTCTGGATGACGAGCGCCATCGCCACGCAGGTGACGAGGATCGTCGCGGCCGTCAGCGCGACGGTGATGACGATCGTGCGGAACCGCAGCGATCGACGCCACAGGGTCGCCAGACGGTCGCGGATGCCACGCCAGTCGATGGGCCGCCTCACCCGGGAGATCGGGATCGTGCGCACCGCGCCCGTCATGAGGGTCTCAAGCCACCGCGCCGGCGCGATAGCCCACCCCGCGCACGGTGGTCACGATGCGGGGGTTGTCGGGGTCGGCCTCGACCTTGGCGCGCAGGCGCTGGACGTGCACGTTGACCAGGCGCGTGTCGGCCTTGTAGTGGTATCCCCAGACCTGTTCGAGCAGCATCTCGCGCGAGAAGACCTGCTGCGGTTTCTCGGCGAGGGCCACGAGGAGCTCGAACTCGAGCGGGGTCAGCGCGATCGGGCTCTCGCCGCGGCGGACCTCGTGCGCGGCGACGTCGACGACGAGGTCGCCGATCCGCAGCGTCTCGTCTACCGCCGCCGCGGCCGGACGCAGGCGCGTGCGGATGCGGGCGACGAGCTCTTTGGGGTTGAACGGCTTGACGATGTAGTCGTCGGCCCCGGATTCCAACCCCTTCACGACGTCGGCGGTGTCGGTGCGGGCGGTGAGCATGATGATCGGGATGCCGGACTCCGCGCGCACGCGCGTGCAGATCTCGATGCCGTCGACGCCGGGCAGCATGAGGTCGAGGAGGATCAGATCGGGACGCTCGGTGCGCCACGCGTCGACCGCCTGCGCGCCGTCCGCGCAGAACACGGTCTCGAATCCCTCGGTGCGCAGCACGATGCCGATCATCTCGGCGAGCGCGGTGTCGTCGTCGACAACCAGGATCCGTGAAGTCATCGGGTGTACGTCTTCCGTCTCGGCCCCGTTCGGGAACGGGTAACGCGCCGCGGGTGGGGCGCATCACCCCGAGCGTAGTCGACGTGTCCGGGATGAGGCCGAGCGTGTCCGGGGTGTGTGACACGATGAGGACACAGCCGACCGCCGAGGAGGCGTCATCGTGACCGCGTACCCCGCCTGGACGCCGGCCTCGCGCGCCGGGATCGTTCCGCTGCATCCGTACGGGTTCGGCACCATCCTGGGCCGCTCGTTCGTGGCGCTGCGCCACAACCCGCGCGTGCTGCTGGGCTTCGCCCTCGTCGTGCAGACCGTCGCCTACGTCATCGTCACGGCGGCCATCGCCGGGGTGGCGGTCGCGAGCTTCTCGCGCCTGGACACCCTCGTCGAGGGCAGCGACGCGTTCGATGCCGTCCTGACCGGGTCCATCGCCCTGACGGGCGTCGCCGCCCTGGTGCTCGGGGCTCTCGCCGGCGCTCTCGGCATCCTCGTCCAGGCCGTCGTCGTCACCGAGGTCGCCTCCGCGGTCGTCGCCGAGAAGCCGACGCTGCGCGAGGCGTGGCTGCGGGTGCGCCCCGTCTTCTTCCGCCTCCTCGGCTACGCCCTGCTGACCCTCCTGGCCTCGGTCGTCGTCCTCGCGATCCTCGGCGGGATCGCGGTCCTCGCGGGCTTGGCGGTCCTCCCGCTCGGGATCGTGCTGGGCGTCCTGTTCGCCCTCGGACTCATCCCCCTCTACGCCTGGCTGTCGACCAAGCTCTTCCTCGTCCCCTCCGCGATGATCCTCGAGGGCGTCGGCATCCGGCGCGCCATCGCGCGGTCCTGGGTGCTGACGCGACGGCGCTTCTGGTCGACGTTCGGCGTGATCGTCGTCATCTCCCTCGCCTTCGGCTTCGTCGCACAGGTCATCTCGATCCCGCTGAGCCTGCTCTCGGGTGGGATCTCCGCGATCATCGCGCCGACCGCAGCCGAGAACCCCAGCGCGATCGTGGCGTTCGTGGTGATCCAGTTCGTCGGGCAGATCGGCATCCTGCTGGTCCAGTGCATCGCGGTCGTGGTCCAGTCGACCTCGGCGGTCCTGGTGTACGTGGACGCGCGGATGCGCGTCGAGGGTCTCGACCACGACCTCTCCGTCTACGTCGAGGCGCGCGACGCGGGGGCGGCCGCACTGCCCGACCCCTACCGCGCCGGCATCGGCCGCACGATCGCGCCCGCTCCGGCGTGGGGGACGCCGCCTGCTCCGGGGTGGCCCGCGCCACCCGCCGGCGGCGCGGCCTGGCCCGCGCCGACCCCGACGACGGCGGCGCCGCCGACCGCGTCGCCCGCCACCACGCCCGCACCCCCCGCGGCCGCACCGCCGCACCCGCCCGTCCCGCCGTCCGATCCGACCGCATGGGCGGCCCCCGGCGGCCCGCCCGCGGGTTCGTGATCACGGCCCTCCGGGCGCTGGTGAGCGCCGTCCCGCTGCTCCCCGACCCGGACGAGGCCCGGGAGTGGGCCGAGCGCGAGCTCGCCGACCCGGTCTACCGCGCCGCCGAGCCGACGCCCTTCGACCGGGCGGCGCGGGCGGTCCTGGACTTCCTGGAGCGGCTGTTCACCGCCCCGGTGTCGGGCGACTGGGGCCCGTGGGCGTTCGTCGTGCTGGCCGTCCTCGTCATCGCCGCGATCATCGTGGCGCTGCTGATCTGGGGCCGTCCGCGCGTCACCGCCCGGGCCCGCCCGGCCGCGCGCGCCCTCTTCGACGAGGACGACGGACGGTCCGCCGCCGAGCTCCGCGCCGACGCCGCGGCGGCGGCCGAGCGCGACGATTGGGACGCCGCGACCGTGCTCCGGTTCCGCGCGTTCGCACGCGGACTCACCGAGCGCGGCATCGTGGACCCGCCGCCCGGCGCCACGGCGCGCGCGTTCGCCCGGTCCGCCGGCGACGCGCTCCCCGCGCTCGGCTCGTCCGGGCTCGCCGCGGCGGCGGTGTTCGACGACGTGCGGTATCTCGGACGCCCCGGCACGGCCGACGCCTATGCCCTCGTCCGTCGCCTCGACGAGACCGCCGTGGCATCCCGCGTCGGAATCCCGGATGCCGGGGCGGTCGCGCCGTGACGTCTGTCGCCGCAGCTCCCCTCCGGCGTCGCCGAACGGCGATCGGGTGGATCGCGCTCGTCGCCGTCCTGGCCGTCGTCGCACTCTTCGGCACGACCCTGGTGTTCGGCGGGTGGACGCAGCGCGATGCGCTCGACCCCGACTCCCCGGCGCCCGACGGCACCCGCGCCGTCGTGCGCCTCCTCGAGCAGCAGGGCGTCTCGGTCACCGTCGTCCGCGATCTCGCCGCCGCCGAACGCGCGCTCGACGCCGCGCCGAGCACGCTCGTGATGCGCGATGCACCGATGCTCAGCGACGCGGCACTGCGCCGCCTCACCGCGGACGCGGGCGACGTCGTGCTCGTCGAACCGCGCTCCCGCAGCCTGGACGTCCTGCTGAACGGTTCCGCGCTCGGACACGTCCTCGAGGATCGTTCGACCCCTCCGGCGTGCGACGTTCCCGCCGCCCGGGCCGCGGGCTCGGCGCACGTGGGCGAGCTGTACGTGCCCGGCGACGGCGTGACCGGCTGCTACCCGACGGACGGCGGGTTCGGCGTCCTCGTCCACGACCAGGGAGACAGGACGGTCGCGGCGGTGGACGGACTGTCCGTCCTCACCAACCGGGCCCTCCCCCTCGACGGCGACGCCGCCCTCGCCCTCGGTCTCCTCGGGCGCGCGCCGGCGCTCGTCTGGTACGTGCCCTCCCTCGCCGACGCCGACACCGGCACCGCCGTCCCCACGATCGGCGAGCTGACCCCCGGGTGGGTGACGCCGGCGATGGTGCTGCTGCTGATCGCCGGGCTCACGGCCGCGGTGTGGCGCGGACGCCGGTTCGGGCCGCTGGTGACCGAGCGCCTGCCGGTGACGGTCCGGGCGAACGAGACGACCGAGGGACGAGCCCGGCTCTACGCCGCCTCCGGGGACGCCGCCCACGCCCTCGACGAACTGCGCCGTGCCGCCCGTCGCCGGCTGGTGCGGCTGCTCGGCCTGTCGGCCCGGACGCCCGCGGAACAACTCGCGGACGCGGTGGCCGAGCGGCTCGGGACCGACCGCGCGATCGTGCGCGGCATCCTGATCGACGACCTCCCCCGCACCGACCGCGAGCTCGTCGCGGCCAGCGACCGACTGCGCGATCTCGAGACGAGCGTCCGCGCGACACTCCGAACGGAAAGGACCCCCCGATGACCGACAGTCCTCTCGGCTCCCCCGACCACGCCGCTCCCGCACCCGCGTCGGACGCGCCGCGAACGGGGGCCGACGACGCGGCCCTGCGTCAGGCGATGCACCGTGTGCGCACCGAGGTCGGCAAGGCCGTCGTCGGCCAGGACGGCACGATCACCGGACTGCTCATCGCTCTCCTCTCGCGCGGCCATGTGCTCCTCGAGGGCGTGCCGGGCGTCGCCAAGACCCTGCTCGTGCGGTCCTTCAGCCGGGCGCTCGGCCTCGACACGCGACGCGTGCAGTTCACCCCCGACCTCATGCCCGGAGACGTCACCGGTTCGCTCGTCTACGACGCCCGCTCGGGGGAGTTCGAATTCCGCGCCGGACCCGTGTTCACGCACGTGCTCCTCGCTGACGAGATCAACCGCACGCCCCCGAAGACGCAGGCGGCCCTGTTGGAGGCGATGGAGGAACGCCAGGTCTCGTCCGACGGCGTCAGCCGTCCGCTTCCCGACCCGTTCCTGGTCGCCGCGACCCAGAACCCGGTCGAACACGAGGGCACCTACACGCTCCCCGAGGCTCAACTCGACCGCTTCCTCCTCAAGCTCGTGGTCGATCTGCCGGATAGGGATGCCGAAGTCGACGTCCTCCGCCGCCACGCGGGCGGGTTCGATCCGCGGCGCCTGGGCGAGGCCGGAGTGGATGCCGTCGTCACGGCGCCGGAGATCCTCGCGGCGCAGCGCGCGGCGGCATCCGTCGCCGTCGCCGACGACGTGCTCGGTTACCTCGTCGATCTCGCCCGGGCCACGCGGCAGAGCCCGTCCGTGCTGCTCGGGGTGAGTCCGCGCGCGTCGACCGGACTCCTCGCCGCGGCGAAGGCGTGGGCGTGGCTCGGGGGCTACCCCGCCATCACGCCCGACCACGTGCAGACGATGCTCGTGCCCGTGTGGCGCCACCGTATCCGGCTGCGACCCGAAGCCGAGATCGAGGGCGTGTCGGTGGATGCCGTCCTCACCTCGGTCCTGCAGCAGACGCGCGTTCCGCTCTGATGCACGTCACCGGTCGTCTAGCCCTGCTCGTCGCCCTCGGCGTCCTCCCGCTGATCCTGCTCACCTCCGCGGGGGCCGGACCCTGGACCGTCGTCGGTGGCTGGCTCGCGGGGTGCGCGGGACTGACGGCGGCCGACGTCCTGCTCGCCGCGAGCCCCCGCGCGATCGAGATCACCCGGCGGCTCCCCGAACGCGCTCTGCGGGATGAACCGGTCGCGGGAGAAGTGCGGGTCCGCAACCTGGGCCGACGGATGCTGCGCGCCCGCGTGCGCGACGCATGGCAGCCCACGGCAGGGGCCCCACCCGAGCGGCTGCGATTCGTCGTGCCGCCGGGCGAGCGTCGAGGTGCCCCGCTGCCGCTGCGTCCCCGGCGTCGCGGCGAGCTGCGGAGCGAGTTCGTCGTCGTGCGGTCGGACGGGCCGTTGCGCCTGGCCGGGCGGCAGGCGACGATCCCGGCACCGGCGAGGCTGCGCGTGCTCCCGCCCTTCACGTCGCGGCGGCATCTGCCCTCGCGTCTGGCGCGTCTGCGCGAGCTCGACGGCAACACGACCCTCCAGGTGCGCGGTGCCGGAACGGAGTTCGACAGCCTGCGCGAGTACGTCCGCGGCGACTATGTGCGCTCGATCGACTGGCGCGCCACGGCGCGCGCGGGAACGACGATGCTGCGCACCTGGCGGCCGGAGCGCGACCGGCACGTCGTGATCGTCATCGACACCGGCCGAACGGCTGCGGCGCGGGTGGGCGACGGCACCCGGCTGGACGCCGCGATGGAGGCGGCACTGCTCCTCTCCGCCCTCGCGGTGCGGGCGGGCGACCACGTGCACCTGCTGATGTTCGACCGGGTGACCCGGGCCCGCGTCACCCGCGTCGACGGCTCGGGACTGCTTCCCGCACTCGTGGACGCGATGGCGCCCGTCGAACCGCAGCTCATCGACACCGACTGGGATGCCGCCTTCACCCAGGTGCGCGGTCTCACGCAGCGCCCGGCTCTCGTCGTGCTGGTGACAGCCGCCGACGATCCGGAGGCGGCGCGCGCGTTCCTCGCGTCCCTCCCCGCCGTGGCGGCGCGGTCGCGCCTGCTCGTGGCGACGGCCACGGACGGCCCCGGCGAGGCACCCGAGCTCGACGACGCCGCCGCCGTGTACGCCGCCGCGGCGGTGGAGCGTGCGCGGTCCGACGCCGATCGCGTGCGCGAGGCCGTCGTGAGGGCGGGCGGCGATGCCGTCTCGGCCTCGGCCGACGAGCTGCCCCCGCTCGTGGCCGACCGGTATCTCGCGCTCAAGGCGGCCGGGCGACTCTGATGACGCCGGTTCCCCGCCGCGGGTCGAGCCGCGCAGCGCGCGACGACACCGTCGCGGCCCCGTCGGGACGGCGACGAACTCGGCATCCGCTGGCGTAGCACACACTCCCCATGCAGCCGGTCGCATACGTCGCGGCTTATCCTGGGGGGTACCCTTCCAGCCGCCGGCGTGTCCCTCCGCGCGCGGCTCGGCCGTCTACGCACAGGATGCGGGAGCTCTCTTGCCAGGAAACGCCACCACTCGCTTCGACGATGTGGCCCTCGTCTCGGTGGCCAGCGTGCTGCCCAGCCGCGTGACCACCTCCGACGACATCGAAGAGAGGCTGGCGCCGGCCCTGTCGCGACTGAAGCTCAAGCCCGGACTTCTGCGACGCGTCGCGGGAGTGGTGGAGCGGCGCAACTGGGCCGAGGGAGAGTCATCCGACGAGGCGACGATCGCCGCGGGCAAGCAGGCGCTCGCCGAGGCGGGAGTCGATCCGAGCGAGATCGGCCTCATCATCAACACCTCGGTCACCCGCAAGCACCTCGAGCCGTCGGTGGCGGTGCGACTGCACCACGGGCTCGGGCTGCCGAGCTCGGCGATCAACTTCGACGTCGCCAACGCCTGCCTCGGATTCATCAACGGGATGAGCCTGGCCGCCGGGATGATCCAGTCCGGCCAGGTCAAGTACGCCCTCATCGTCAACGGCGAGGATGCCGACGAGATCCAGGTCAACACGATCAACCGCCTCGTGCGGGAGGACCTCGACCGGGATGCGTTCATGCAGGAGTTCGCGTCGTTGACGCTCGGCTCCGGCGCGGCCGCCGCGGTGCTCGGCCGCGCGAGCGACCACCCCGAGGGCCACCGGATCGTCGGGGGCGTGACGCGCGCCGCGACCCAGTTCTACGACCTCTGCGTCGGCAGTGTCGACGGCATGTTCACCGACGCGAAGGCTCTGCTCAAGGGCGGTCTCGACCTCGTCGTCTCGGCGTGGAAGGAAGCCCGGGGAGAGTTCGCCTGGACGGGCATGGACCGGTACATCACGCATCAGGTGTCGTCGGTGCACACCTCCGCGATCGTCCGGGCCGCCAAGCTCGACCGGGGCCGCGTCCCCGTCACCTACCCGCACCTGGGGAACGTGGGGCCCGCCTCCATCCCGATCACCCTGGCCGAGGAGCAGAAGACCCTGCGCCGCGGCGACCGCGTGCTGCTGATGGGAGTGGGCTCCGGGCTGAACACCGGGATGCTGGAGCTGGCCTGGTGACGGTCACCGGCCTGTCCGCGACCCTTCCCCCGGCCGGGCTCCCCGGCCTCGACCCCGCCCTGTCGCGCCTCGTCGAGGTGGAGGGCACCGCGGCCGACGTCGGCCACCGTCGCACGTGGCACATCCTCGACACCGGCGACGCGCTCGCCGATCGCGGGATCGTCGCGCAGGGAACGATCGTCGCGGTGCACGGCAACCCGACCTGGTCGTACCTGTGGCGCGCGCTCGTGAACGCGTCCCTCGCGCGGGCCGAGGCGGGGGCTCCCGCGTGGCGCGTCGTCGCCGTGGACCAGCTGGAGATGGGCTTCTCCGACCGGACCGATCTGCGGCGTACGCTCGCTCAGCGCATCGCCGACCTCTCCGGCCTGATCGAGGCCCTCGGCATCCCGGGTCCGATCGTGACCATCGGCCACGACTGGGGCGGGCCGGTGTCGCTCGGCTGGGCCGTGCGCAATCCCGCGCGCCTGGCCGCCGTCATCGCGCTCAACACCGCCGTGCACCACGCGGAGGACGCGCCGCTGCCGTTCCCGCTGCGAGTCGCGACCGCGCGCGGCGTGCTCGCCGCGGGCACGACGGGGACGACGGCGTTCCTCGACACGACGCTCGCCCTTGCCGACCTCGACCCCGCGGTGCGCGCCGCGTTCCGCGCACCATACGCCACCGTGGCGCGCCGACGGGGCGTCGGGGGATTCGTCGCCGACATCCCGGCCACGGCGGACGACGAGAGCACCCCGGCGCTGCGGAGCCTTTCGGCAGGGCTGCGCGACCTCGACGTCCCCGCCCTTCTGCTGCGCGGCCCGAAGGACCCGGTGTTCCTCGAGGCGCACCTCGACGACCTCGTCGACCGGCTGCCGCACGCCGACGTCCACCGCTTCGAGGGCGCGGGTCACCTGATGGCCGAGGAGCGCCCCTACGCCGACGCGGTGCTCGACTGGCTCGATCACCGCGTCTCGGCCGGCGTGGATGCCGCGTCCCCGGCGCCCGTCGACGACACCCCGGCGCCCGCGCCCCTGTGGGCGGCCCTCCAGGCGCGCCGCGCGGACGACGACGTCGCGGTCATCGACATGGCCACCGGCTCCGCCGACGCCCCGCTGCGGGTGAGCTGGCGACAGCTCGCCGCCCGCGTGGACGAGCTCGCCGCGGGTCTCGACGTCCTCGGCGTCCGCGCGGGCGACCGCGTCTCGCTGCTCGTCCCCCCGGGCCCCACGCTCACCGCCGTGCTGTACGCGTGCCTGCGCATCGGCGCCGTCGTCGTCGTGGCCGACCGGGGTCTCGGCATCCGGGGACTGTCCCGTGCGGTGCGCGGCGCCGTGCCCGACGTGGTGATCGGCGAGGTCGCGGGGCTCGCGGCCGCGCGCGCTCTCGGCTGGCCGGGACGCCGCATCGCGGCCGCGGCCCTCCCCGCCGCCGCGATGCGCACCCTCGGGGTCGAGGCGAGTCTCGCCGACATCGCCCGGGCGGGCCGCGGTCGGACGCTCCCCGTCCCACCGGACGCCGACGCGGATGCCGCGATCCTCTTCACGTCCGGGTCCACGGGACCCGCGAAGGGCGTCGTGTACACGCATCGCCAGCTCTCGTCGCTGCGGGACGCGCTCGCGGAGCACTTCGACGTCGGCCCCGACACCGGACTCGTGACGGGCTTCGCCCCCTTCGCGCTGTTGGGCCCGGCCCTCGGCACGCGTTCGGCGACCCCCGACATGGACGTGTCCGCGCCGCGCACGCTCACGGCATCCGCGGTCGCCGCCGCCGTCCGAGCCTCGGACGCGGGCATCGTCTTCCTCTCCCCCGCCGCCGTCCGCAACGTCGTCGCGACCGCCGACGCGCTGGGGTCGGACGAACGGGCGGCGCTCGACCGCGTGCGCACGTTCCTGTCCACGGGGGCGCCGGTCGGGACCCCCCTGCTGCGCCAGGCGCAGCGCCTCATGCCGAACGCGACCGCCCACACGCCGTACGGGATGACGGAGTGCCTGCTCGTCGCGGACGTCACGCTGCCCGAGATCGAGGAGGCCGACGCCTCCGCCGATCGCGGCGTGTGCGTGGGGGCGCCCATCGGTCGGGGCCGCGTCCGCATCGCGGCGCTCGACGCCCGGGGGCGCGCCACCGGAACCCCCACGACCGACGCCGGGGTCACGGGCGAGGTCGTGATCAGCGCGCCGCACCTCAAGCGCGGCTACTTCCGGCTCCACCTCACCGACCGCGAGGCAACACGCGACCTCGACGACCTCCGGGGCCGGTGGCATCGCACGGGCGACGTCGGCCACCTCGACGGGGCCGGACGGCTCTGGATCGAAGGGCGGCTCCCCCACGTCATCACGACGGCCGAGGGCCCGGTCACGCCGGTCGGCATCGAGCAGGACGTCGAGGCGGCACCCGGTGTCGTCCGCGCCGCCGCCGTCGGGGTCGGTCCGGTCGGACGCCAGGTGATCGCCGTGGTGATCGAACGGGACCCGGCCGTGCGGCGCCCGGGCGTGGCATCCGCGGGTCTGACCGAGGTCGTGCGGGCCGCGACCGCGCTGCCGATCGCGGCCGTGCTCGCCGTGCCCGCGCTGCCGACGGACATCCGCCATAACTCCAAGATCGACCGCTCGCGCCTCGCGCGGTGGGCCGAGCGCGTGCTCGCCGGCGAGAAGCCGACGGCGCCGTGAGAGTCCTCGCCACCGGCGCGTCCGGCTTCCTCGGTCGCGCCGTCGTCCGCGCGCTGCAGGACGCCGGCCACGAGGTCCGGACGCTGCAGCGGCGCCCGTCGGGGGTGCCCGGCGCCGAGGACCGCCTCGGCTCGGTGACCGACCCGGATGCCACGGCCGCCGCCGTCGACGGCGTCGACGCCGTCGTCCACCTGGCGGCGAAGGTGTCGCTCGCGGGCGACCCGGGCCAGTTCCACGCCGTCAACGTCGAGGGGACGCGGACGCTCCTCGACGCCGCCGCAGCCGCCGGGGTCACGCGCATCGTGCACGTCTCGTCGCCGTCCGTCGCCCACGCCGGGCACGCGCTGGCCGGCGTGGGCGCCGAACCCGCCGACCCGCTCGGCGCCCGCGGCGAGTACGCCCGCACCAAGGCCCGGGCCGAGCTGCTCGCCCTCTCGCGCGCCGGCGACTCGGCATCCCTCGTCGCGATCCGCCCGCACCTCGTCTGGGGTCCCGGCGACACGCAGCTCATCGCGCGCGTCGTCGACCGCGCCCGTCGCGGCCGGCTGCCGCTGCTCAACGGCGGCACCGCCCTGATCGACTCCACCTACGTCGACAACGCCGCGTCCGGGATCGTCGCGGCCCTCGAACACGTCGACGACGTCAGCGGACGCGCGTACGTGCTGACCAACGGCGAACCGCGACCCGTGGGCGACCTGCTCGCCGGGATCTGTCTCGCCTCCGGCGTGCGCCCGCCGCGGTTCAGCATCCCCGCCGGGCTGGCGCGCGCGGCCGGCGGTCTCGTCGAGCGCGTGTGGGCCGTCCGCCCCGGCGCCGATGAACCGCCGATGACCCGGTTCCTCGCCGAGCAGCTCTCCACGGCGCACTGGTTCGATCAGACAGAGATCCGGCGCGACCTCCGGTGGACGCCCGCCGTCTCGATCGACGAGGGCCTGCGCCGTCTCTCCCGCGCGTAGCCTCCCTGCGCGCCGCACTCTGCTGCGCGCCGCACCCCCCTCTCCCCGATAAACGCGATCCACGACGAGAAACGCCACGGCATCCCGTTTCTCGCCGCCAATCGCGTTTATCGCGCTGGTGCGGCGTCGCTCCGGCAACGGCAGCACCGGAACAGCGGCCGAGACAACGGCGGAAGGCCCGCCCCACGGGGGACGGGCCTTCCGGCGGATGTTGCGGGCACAGGGCCGCGCGGCGCGGGACTCAGACCAGGTCGAACCGGTCGAGCTCGGTGACCTTGCGCCACGCGGCGACGAAGTCGTGCACGAACTTCACCTTCGCGTCGTCGGAGGCGTAGACCTCGGCGAGCGCACGGAGCTCCGAGTTCGAGCCGAACACGAGGTCGACGCGCGTGCCGATGCCGACCTTCTCGCCCGAGCCGTCCTTCGTGCCCTCGAACGCGTGCTTGCCGGAGTCCAGCGGCTTCCACGTCGTGCCGAGGTCGAGGAGGTTCACGAACACGTCGTTGGTCAGCGCACCGGGGGTCGCGGTGAACACGCCCCAGTCCGAGCCGTCCCAGTTCGCGCCGATCGCGCGGAGGCCACCGACGAGGACCGTCGTCTCGGGCGCCGTGAGCGTCAGCAGGTTCGCCTTGTCGAGCAGCAGGTACTCGGCGGGGAGCCGCGTCTCGCGCGAGGCGTAGTTGCGGAAGCCGTCGGCGATCGGCTCGAGCCAGCGGAACGAGTCGACGTCGGTCTGCTCCTGCGTCGCGTCGGTGCGGCCCGGGGTGAAGGGCACCTCGACCTCGACGCCACCGGCCCGCGCGGCCTGCTCGACGCCGGCGTTGCCGGCGAGCACGATCAGGTCGGCGATCGAGACCTTCTTGCCGTCCGCCGCCTGCGCGTCGAACTCGGCCTTGATGTTCTCCAGGACCGAGAGCACGGATGCCAGCTGCTCCGGGTTGTTGACCGTCCAGCTCTTCTGCGGCTCGAGGCGGATGCGCGCGCCGTTGACGCCGCCGCGCTTGTCGCTGCCGCGGAAGGTCGAGGCCGCAGCCCACGTCGTGGTGACCAGCTGCTGCACCGACAGGCCGCTGTCGAGGATCCGCTGCTTCAGCGCCGCGGCGTCGGCCGCGTCGATGAGCGGGTGGTCGACCGCGGGCACGGGGTCCTGCCAGTCGAGCACCTCGGCCGGGACCTCGGAGCCGAGGTACCGGGCGCGGGGTCCCATGTCGCGGTGGGTCAGCTTGAACCACGCGCGGGCGAAGGCATCCTGGAACGCCGCCGGGTCCTCGGCGAAGCGACGCGAGATCTTCTCGTACGCCGGGTCGACGCGCAGCGCGAGGTCGCTCGTGAGCATGCGCGGCTCGCGGCGGCCCTCGGAGTGGGCGAGAGGAACGAGGCCCTCGCCCCCGCCGTTGACGGGACGCCACTGGTGCGCGCCGGCGGGGCTCTGGAAGAGCTCCCACTCGTAGGCGAACAGGATGTGGAAGAACTCGTTGTCCCAGCGGGTGGGGTGGTAGGTCCACGTGACCTCGAGTCCGCTCGAGATCGTGTCGTCGCCCTTGCCGGAACCGAAGTCGCTCTTCCAGCCGAAGCCCTGGTCCTCGATGTCACCGGCCTCGGGGTTGGGGCCGACGTGGCTGTCGCTGGCCGCACCGTGCGTCTTGCCGAAGGTGTGTCCGCCGGCGATGAGGGCGACCGTCTCTTCGTCGTTCATGGCCATGCGGCCGAACGTCTCGCGGATGTCGTGCGCCGAGAGCTGCGGGTCGGGGGTGCCGTTGGGGCCTTCGGGGTTGACGTAGATGAGACCCATCTGCACGGCGGCGAGAGGCTTCTCGAGGTCGCGGTCACCCGCGTAGCGCTCGTCGCCGAGCCAGGTGGTCTCGGGACCCCAGTACACGTCGTCGTCCGGCTCCCAGACGTCGGCGCGTCCACCGGCGAAGCCGAAGGTCGGGAAGCCCATGTCCTCCAGCGCGACGTTGCCGGCGAGGATCATGAGGTCGGCCCACGAGATCGACTGCCCGTACTTCTTCTTGATGGGCCAGAGGAGGCGGCGGGCCTTGTCGAGGTTGACGTTGTCGGGCCAGCTGTTCAGCGGCGCGAACCGCTGCATGCCTGCACCGGCTCCGCCGCGGCCGTCGGTGACGCGGTACGTGCCGGCGCTGTGCCACGCCATGCGGATGATGAGGGGGCCGTAGTGACCGAAGTCGGCGGGCCACCAGTCCTGCGACGTCGTGAGCGCCTGCTGGATGTCCTCCTTCACGGCATCCAGGTCGAGGGCTTCGAACGCGGCGGCGTAGTCGAAGTCGGCCCCCAGCGGGTCGCGCTTCTCGTTGTTCTTCGCGAGGATCTTCACGTTCAGGCTGTCGGGCCACCACACACGGTTGGCCGACCCGCGGGTCGGGTGGGGCAGGGCGCCGGCCGGCTCGCTGTCGGCGGGGGCTTCGCCCACCGGCAGCCGGTTGTCGTCGGGGGCGGCACCGTCGTGGAAGACGGGGCACCCGTTCAGAGCGTCGCTCATCGGGATCCTCTCGGTTTTTCGGCTTCGTTCGATGCTCGACAGTCGGGACAGACGCCCCAGAACGTCACCTCGGCGGTCTCGATGAGGAAACCGCTCCCCTCCGGCACGTGCAGGCACGGTGCGGCACCCACGACGCAGTCCACGTCGTCGACCCGACCGCAGCCGGTGCAGACGACGTGATGGTGGTTGTCCCCGACCCGCAGCTCGAACATGCCGGGGTGTCCGGCGGGCTCGATGCGCCGCGCCAACCCCGCGTCGGCGAAGTCGCCGAGGGCGTTGTAGACCGACTGCATGCTGGTTCCGGGCAGGGTCTCCCGGATGGTGTCGAAGACGTCGTCGGCGGTGGCGTGCGGGCGGGAGCGCAGGGCCCCCAGGACCGCGACGCGGGTCGCGGTGACCCGCAGCCCCGCGCCGCGCAACAGCGCGTCCGCGGTGGCATCCGTCCGATCATCGAGCATGCTTCCACCCTACGTAGTTTTGAGTGAATCAAAAATGACGCGCCGGGGAACGTCGAGAATCGCGGATGCCTCAGCCCGACGTCAGCGTCGGGGTGCCGGCCTCGTACTCGGTGACGTCGCCCGTCTCGCCCGCACGGTGAGCCCGGCGCCCGAGCACGAGCATGTAGGCGAGGAACACGCCGAGCGCGGCGGCACCGATCGCGATCTTCACCTGCCACGGCAGCGTGGACGGCGTCACGAACCCCTCGACCAGCCCCGAGAGTCCGAGCGCGAACACGAGCCCCACCGCCACGGTCGCCAACGACCGGCCACCGGCGGCGAGCGCCGCGGATCGCGTCCGGCGCCCCGGGGCGACCCAGGCCCAGAAGATGTGCAGACCCGCCGCGCCGGCGACGAAGATCGCCGTCAGCTCGAGCAGACCGTGCGGGAGGATGAACTGGAAGAACACGTCCGCCCGGTCGAAGGCGATCATGATGGCCGCCGACGACCCCACCCCGACGGCGTTCTGCATCAGCACCATCAACGGCCAGAACCCGGTCACCCCGAACAGCACGCACTGCGCCGCGATCCACGCGTTGTTCGTCCACACGGTGCCGGCGAAGATCGCGTTCGGGTTCTCGCGGTAGTACTGCACGAACTGTTCGTCGGCGTAGTTCTGCAGCTCGCTGCGCGTGCCGAGGGCGGCGACCGCGCGGGGATCGGACGAGATCCACAGCCCGACCAGCGTCGCCACCACCACGAAGGCCACCGCGACGGCGAGCGTCGTCCACCGGACGCGGTACAGCGCCGCGGGGAGCTGCAGGAGGAAGAACCGCGGCGCCTGTCGCAGGACGTTCTCGCGGACACCGGTGAGCCGCAGCCGGGTGCGGGCGAGCAGGATCGAGACGTAGTCGCCCTGCGGCGTGCGACCCGCGGACGTCTTGATGTCGGCGAGGTCCGCCGATGCCGCACGGTAGCGGGTGACGAGCTCGTCCACCTCCGGGCCCGTCAGGCGGCGCGTGCGCCCCAGTTCGTCGAGCCGAGCCCACTCCTGCCGTCGCGCGGCCGTGAGGGCGTCGAGGTCCATGTGGTCAACTGTACGCATGGCCTCCCCCGCGACCCCCTCTCCCCCCGGGGTCTCGCGCGCGCACCTCGACGCGGACGAGACGCTGACCGGAGAAGCCGTCGCGCTGGACGTCCAGCCGCTCGGCTTCTTCCTGCGGGCGGTGGGATGCCTCATCGACATGGTCGCGGGGATCATCCTGCTGATCGCAGGGTCGGTGTTCCTGTCCGTGCTCGTCGCCGGCGGCACCATCCCCGACAGCGCCTTCCGCATCGGCCTGATCACGCTCCTCGTCGTCGTCATGGTCGTGATCCCGGCGGCCGTCGAGACGCTTTCGCGGGGGCGGAGCCTCGGCCGGTGGGCGGTCGGTGGACGCATCGTGCGCGTCGACGGTGGTGCGGCCGGTTTCCGGCAGGCCTTCATCCGCGCCCTGGTGGGCGTGCTCGAACTGTGGTTCACGCTCGGCGGGATCGCCGCGATCGTCGGCATGTTCACTCCGCGCGCCCAGCGCCTGGGCGACCTGCTGGCCGGGACCGCGTCCGAGCGGACCCGCACCCGTCCGCTTCCCGCGGCGGCACCCGGCGTCCCGCCGGGGATGGAGGACTGGGCCGCGGTCGCCGACGTCTCGCGCCTGCCCGACCGTCTCGCGGCGCGCATGGCGCAGTTCGTCCGCGGCGCCGACGCCCTGGAGCCGGGCGCGCGGGCGCGCGTGGCCGCGGGTCTCGCGGAGGCGGTGGCGCCCTACGTGGCGCCGATCCCGGCCGCCGACCCCGAGACCCTGGTGCGCGCGGCTGCGGCGGTGCGTCGCGAGCGCGAGTACCGCGCGTTGATGATCGAGAACGAGCGCGCGGCCTCCCTCACCGAACGGGCGTGAGTCGCCAACATGTGTCGCCTCGCCACGGGATCAGGCGACAGATCGTGGCGACTCGCGCCTCTCGGCCGGAGTCAGGCGCGCAGCGTCTCGTGGCGCACGACGACCCACCCGCGCGGAACCGACAGGCGGTCGGCGTGCAGCGCGCACAGATCATGGGCGTGCGGGTCGCCCGCACGGCCGAGGGGTCCGAGGGCGGCCATCTGGTCGCCGTAGTCGTAGGTGAGGGTGCTCATCGCCTCGCGGGCGCATCCCACCTTCGAGCAGAGTCTGTCGCGCATCGCGGGTCAGCCTAGGCCGATGCCGTCGCCGGCCGGCGACGCCGCGCCGCGCGGCGCGCGAGCGCCGCGCAGGGTGCAGCGATGGGATGCCACGGCGGACCCGGCACGCGGGCCGAACGTAGGATGGGCCCATGCGTCGTCGAACCCGTGAGGCCCGTCCGGTCGCGCGCCCCTCGCGCCACGGCCGTCACGGCCGAGAGAACCGCAGTCCCGTGGTCCGACCGCCGCTCCCGCCGCTGGACACGCGCATCGAGCGCTTCGACATCGCGGTGAGCACCGCTGCAGAGTTCCTGCGCTCGGCCTGGAGCGATCTGCGCGACGTGTCGTTCGAGATCGGCATCATGCCGCCCGCAGCCACCGGCGCGATCCCCCGGTGGCAGGTGCTGCGCGAGCAGAAGCGCATCATCCTCTACCGCGTGCCCATCGAGCGTCTCGGACACCCTCACATCGACGACGACCTGCACCGCCGCATGATGATCGAAGGGGCCGTGTTCCGCGCGGCCGCCGAGTATCTCGACCGCGATCCGTGGGACCTCGGCCCCGAGCGCTTCCGGTTCCTCTGAGCCCCGGTCGCGCGGCTCAGGGCAGGACCGTGATCGCTCCCGCGGCGGCATCCGCCGGCCACAGCGGGTAACCGGCGAGCGCTCCCGGCGCCGAGTAGGAGACCGCGGCGGTGACGGGGCGATCCGGGCTCAGCTCGTAGACGCCCGCGTCGACCGGGACAGCCGCGGACCCGCCCGCAGGCACCGAGACGGTCACCGGGTCGCCGCCGGCCTGCGGCGTCAGCGTCACCGAGGCGGGCTCTCCGTCGGCATCCGCCGCCACCACGAGGGTCGCCCCCGCTCCGGGCGCGACCGCCACGAGACCGGATGCCGCGAAGGTCGGTGCGGGTGAATACCAGGCGAAGTCCGCGCCCTCGCCGAAGCCCGTCGTCGACCACGCGCCCCCGACGACGGGTTGGGTGGCGGCGATCGAGACGGTGTAGGCCCCGGGCGTCAGGTTCGAAAGGTCGAGGGACGTGGGGGTTCCGGCGGGGAGCTCCAGGGTCCGTGGATCCTCCGCGGGCGTGCCGCTTCCCACCGCGGTGATGGTCACGGTCGCGGACGCGGTCGTCCCGGGCGCGAGCAGACGGAGGACCGTACCGGCATCCCCGCCCGATCCGGCGACGACCTGGATGCCGGGGATCACGAGCGACGTCGACGCTTGCGCGAGCGGCGCGGCCTGGTCGCTCCCGCCGGGCAGGAGCACGCGCGTGAGGCTCGCCTGCAGGGACGCCCGCACGGGAGCACCCGTGGCGACCACGCGGACCACCGGGCTCTCTTCGCCCAGGAGCAGTCCCGCGAGGGGGATGACGCGCTGGCCGCCGGCGGGGACGACGATGCCGGTGCCCGAGGCGGGCGTGGCCACGCCCTGTGCGCCGTACACCGACAACTGCACGGTCGCGGCGACGTCGCCCGGGTTGCCGAGCACCACGAGGTCGTTCGCGCCGGTCGTGCTCGCGCCGGCCACGAGCCACGACTCGGCGAGCGGCGGTCGGCAGGCCGAGGCGCTGAAGCCGATCAGGTCGGGCGACGCGGCGGTCGCCGACCCGGCGGCGGCGTACGGGGCGGCGGTGCGGTCGACCGGCTGCGCGCGGAACACCGTGGCATCCCCCGATCCGTCCGAGGTCGCGCCGGACAGCGTCGACGTCTCCGCCTCGGTGGAGTCCGGACCGGAAACGGTGGTCTGAGGGGCGGCGACGCTCAGCGCACCGGCCGATTCGGCGGTGCGGCCGAGCGCGAAGACCGGCCCGTCGCACGCGAGCACGGTGTCGGAGGGCGCGGGCGTGACCTTCACGCGGACCGGCTCGGCGACGAGACTCGGCCACGGGGCGGCGATCCCGGCGACGGCGCCGACGACGACCGCCGCGGCCACGGCACCCCCCACGAGGACGCGGGCGCCGGTGGTGGCCACGCGGACCAGACGACGATCGCTCATCGGTTACCTCCCCGGACGAGGCCGACGGTGCGCGGGGTGCGCCGGGCGACGCGTCGCGACGCGGCCGTCGGGACGGCCAGGAGCAGCGCGATGACGAGCACCGCGATCCATGCGGCCGCCACGAGTTGCTGCAGGCGGGTCTGGTTGGCGTCCAGCGCCGCGCGGGGCTCGACGCCGGACGTGACGCGCCACAGGTCGCCGCGGGCGGTGGCCCCCACGGCGTCGAGCGAGTCGCGCTGGTCGAGCGATGTCGCCGCCGTCAGTCGCGCTCCGCGGATCACGTCGTCCTCGCCCCCGGGTCCGGGCTCCAGCAGCACGAAGCCGATGCCTCGCGCCGCGAGGGCGGCCACGGCATCCTCCGACGACGGCGTGACGAGGTCGGCGGCGAGGGCTGCCAGCTCCTCGTCGGCGGGTCGCGCCTGCGTGCGCGTGGCATCGAGGGTGCTCTGGCCGCCGAGCGTCGCACTCCCACCCCACACGACGTCGACGCGGAGGCCGTCCGCGCGGGGGTCGAGCACGATCGTCGCGACGGACGTCGAACCCCGCCCCTCCGCGGCGACGAAGGCGGGAAGGGTCGACACGGGGCCGTTGGTGAGCACGGCGCGCGAGGGGTCGGACGTCATCGCGGTGAGCGAGGGGGCCACGGCGACCGCGAGCGCCGCGAGGGTCAGCACGGCGGCGATCGGGCGCAGCACGCGGACGCGCTCGACGATCCCGGAGTCCAGCGCGGTGACGGCCGCCCCGACCACCCCGAGCCAGGCCAGGCTCAGCCCGGCCCCGGGCCAGAGAGGCACGGGTGTCGCATGGTCGAACGAGACGGCGACGCCGACGGCCGCGAACGCCGTGGCCAGGCCCGTCGCGGCGATGAGGAGCAGCCCGGTCGCGGTGAGCCATCGCGGCGTGAGGACGGCGAGCAGTGCCAGGACCGCGAGCGGCGCAGCGAGCAGGGCGATCCACCACACCGGTCCTCCGGTGAGCGCCGCCCATCCCCCGGGGTCGGACGTGGGGAAGCCGGCCGCGAGGAGGGCGCGACCGAGCGGGTCGGCGGTGGCTTCGTCCCCCGCGAACGGGACGCCCGGGTCGGCCAGGAGTCCCCACGGATTGCCGAGTCTCACCTGCGTCCACACGAGCGGTGCGAACACCACGATCGAGGGCACCAGGAGCCACACGACCCGGGCGATGCCCCGCGGCGCGACCAGTGCCACCACGACGAGCGCGGCCGACCACAGCACCACGACCGCCGGCGCGAGGGACGGGGCGCACGCGAGGACGGCGACGAGGAGGATGGATGCCGCCCCGGCGGGCGCCCATGATCGGTGCGCGACACTCGCGGCGAAGAAGAGCCAGGGCAGGAGCAGATGCAGGAGGAGCGGCGCGGGACGCCCCTCGACGAGGGCGGCCAGGAACGTGGGGGCGAGTGCCCAGGCGAGTGCGGCGGTGATGCGCAGCAGCGAGGACTCGGTCACGCGCGTCGCCGCGAACCACCCGCCCAGCACCGCGAGCGGCAGCGCCAGGATCCACAGCACGACGAGCGCGCGGGACGGTTCGGCCGGCGACAGCGAGCCGATGAGGGCGATCAGCGCCGAGAACGGGTCGGCGGGTCCCACGACGTCGAGACCGAGGGGACGGGCGCCCCACGCGGCGTCCTGCCACAGGCCCGCGACGGTCGCCCGCAGGGGCGCGAGGCCACCGCCTCCGAGCACCGGCCACGCGAGCAGCGGCGCGAACAGCAGCGCCGAAACCGCCAGCGCGCCGAGGACCACCCAGGCGCCGCCGCCGACGAAGAAGCGCAACTCCGACCGGACTGGCGCGTCGCTCTCGGCCGCATCGCCCTCCCACCGCAGCCGCATCTCCGATCGGGAGACGCGCAGCGGGGCGATGCGGGACCATCCCACCGAGCGGACCGCCCGGATGCGGCGTCGCGCACGGGCGACCGCGGCCATCCGCGCCATCACCAGGAGGGTCGCGCCCCACTCGGGGGCGACCTTGTGCGGGACCTTCCCCACGAGGTGGACGATGGTGCGCCACAGCGCCAACGGCAGGAACGAGAGCCAGTGCAGGACGACCGCGGCGGCCGGCGCGTACGCCAGACGGCGATGCAGCTGCGCGGTGCGCTCGGCGAACGCGCGGCGCCGTGCGCGCTTGCGCCCGCGGGCCATGGCGGCCACGCCGTCGCCGGCGACGGCGACACGGGCCGCGGGGACGAGAGACACGCGGTCGGCGGCGAGGCGGGCGCGGACGGCGAGGTCGAGCCCCTCGTCGGCACCCCCGAGCGCCGGGTCGAGGCCGCCGAGCGCCCGCCAGGAGTCACGATGGACGAGCATGCCGCGGACGTCGGCGCCCAGCACGTCCGCGTCCCCGTCGCGCTGACCCTGGTCCAGTTCGCCGGCGGCGAGCTCGACGGTGCGGCCGTACCGGGTCATGCTGACGCCGAGCGAGACGATCTCGGCCGGGTCGTCCCACGCGACGAGCTTGGGGGCCGCCACGGCGAGCGAGGACGAGAGTTCCAGCGCGCCGGCGAGACGCAGGAGGGCGTCCGGATCGGGAGCGGTGTCCTGCGCGAGGAGCCAGACCGCGTCTCCGGTCAGTCGGGGCGTCGCGAGGGCCGTGGCCGCGGCGAAGGTCGTGCCGGCGGAGGCCGTGATGACGCCCTCGGCACCGGATGCCGCGGCGATGCGCGTCAGTGCGGGGTCGTTCCCGCACAGCACGATCGTGAGCGCGTCCACGGGGCGCGTCTGAGCGGCCAACGCTTCGAGGGTGCGCGTGAGGTGGGGGGCGGCGGGGATGCGGCCCTCGGGGCGGACCACGAGGACGGCGTGTACACGGGCGGGCATGGCGTGGTCAGCCTAGGCGGGGCGCTCCGCGTTCGCGGACGCCGCGCCGATTCGCAGCGGATCCCTCAGGAAGCGGACCGAGGATGCCGGAGGTCAGGCGCGACGCTTGAGCTTGCGGCGCTCGCGCTCGCTGAGACCGCCCCAGATTCCGAAGCGCTCGTCGTTCTGCAGGGCGTACTCGAGGCACTCGGACTTCACGTCGCACGAGGTGCAGATGCGCTTGGCGTCGCGGGTCGAGCCGCCCTTCTCCGGGAAGAAGGCCTCGGGGTCCGTCTGAGAGCACAGGGCGTCGGTCTGCCAGGCGAGGGTGTTCTCTTCGACGGAGTCGATGTCGCGTCGGACACCCGGGACCCCCAGGTCGACCGGATCGACGAACCAGTTGTCCGGGACACCGGACCGGTACTGCGATGTCGCCATCTCGCCCTCCCCCTCGTTCGATCCCCTGACGCTGGCGCGTACCAGTAATTACACCCGTGTCATTCGGATTGGTCAAGTCGCGGATCGTAAACCCTCAACGGCGAGGTGAACCTTCACGACGCCCCATCGGCGTGTCGCGTCACTCCCCGGGCATCGCGACGAAGACCTCGCCGTGCTCGACCGACAGGGGCGACTCGTCGGGCGTGATCACCGCAGCGTGTCCCGGGCTCAGAGTGACGCTCGCCCCGGAGGCACCGGTGACGACGGCCTCTCCCCCCACCGCGAGGGCGATCGAGACGCCCGCGAGGGCCACCCTGCCCGACGCGTCGCCGGGCACGTGGGCGAGGGCGAAATCGGGGATGCCGGGGGCGAAGATCTCCGCGCCCGCCTCGCCGGGGCGGGGAGCGAGCACGGGGGGAGCGGCGGGACGGAATTCCACGAGCCCGAGGAGCTCCGGCACGTCGATGTGCTTGGGCGTCAGTCCACCGCGCAGCACGTTGTCGCTGGCGGCCATGATCTCCACACCGAGGCCGGCGACGTAGGCGTGCAGCACGCCCGCGGGGACGAAGATCGCCTCGCCGCGGCGCAGCTCGACGAGGTTCATCAGCAGGGCGACGACGATGCCCGGATCCCCGGGGTAGGCGGCATCCAGATCGCGGACGAGGCGGAGCTCCCCCGAGAACTCCTCGGACTCCACGGATGCCGCGGCCGAGACGATCTGCTCGATCGCCGAGGCATCGGCCTCACCGAGCGCCCACGCGATCGCCGCGCGGAGAGCGGCGGCCGGGTCGTCGGCATCCAGCAACCCGCTGAGGGTCCGCACACCGTCGCCCGTCCCGAGCGCGGCGACCAGACGACGCGTCGCGTCGATGTCGCGGAGCCCCGCGAGCGCGGTGAACGTGTCGCTCAGGGCGACGATGACCTCGGGCTTGTGGTTGTCGTCCTTGTAGTTGCGGTGACCGGCGTCGCGCGGCACGCCCGCTGCCTCTTCGCGGGCGAAGCCCGCGACGGCCTGATCCTTCGACGGGTGCACCTGGATCGACAGCGGCGCCCCCGCCGCCAGGAGCTTCAGCAGATACGGCAGCCGCGCCGGCACGCCCGCGGCGCCCGCGTGGGCGCCCAGCCACGCATCGAGGGTCCGATCGGAGCCGTCGTGCACGAGCGCCGGCGACCCGGGGTGGTCGCCGAACCACACTTCGGCCTCCGGGGAGCCGGACGGCGCCCGTCCCTCGAGGCCGGCGATGAGCGTGGAGCTGCCCCAGGCGTAGTCGCGGGGGGTGTTCGAGATCTCGATCAGCACGGGCGTCAGCCTAGCGTCGGCACCCTGGGCGCCCGTATCCGCGAAGGGTAGCCTGAGGACACCATGGCGATGTACACCAGTCACCCGGTCTCGGCCCTGCCGACGGCTCCGCCGCGCGAGACCACCGGGCACCTCCTCCTCCGCGCCTGGTGCGTCTTCGTGCTCTTCCTCGCCCTTGGCGGAGTCGGCGTGATCAACGCCGTCGGCCCGACCGTGGCGGGCGTCGTCGTGGTCGCGTCGGCGCTGGTGTCGGCCGTCGTCTGGACCGTCGTCCGCCCCCCGGTCGCCGTGCGGCGCCTGCCGTTCCTCGCGTTCGGGTACGTCGCGTGGGCCGGGCTCTCGATCCTGTGGAGCGCGTGGCCGGCGGCATCCGTGCTCACCTGGCTGCTGCTCGCCGTCACCACGTTCCAGGGCCTCTTCGTCGGCGCCGTCCTGACCTGGCGCGATGTGGTGGGGGCGGTGGCCTCGGCCGCCAAGTGGGTCGTGGGGCTCTCGCTGCTGTTCGAGCTGGCCGTGTCGATCTTCGTCCAGGGCCCGATCCTGCCCGGTTTCGTACGGCCCGAAGGCCGGATGGACCCCATCGTCTACTGGTCGCGCGACAACCTCTTCGACGGCGGTCGGATCCAGGGCATCTTCGGCAACGCCAACCTGCTGGGCGCGGCGATGCTCCTCGCGATCATCGTCTTCGCCATCCGCTACGCCGCGCGGGCCCCCCGCCGGTCGCTGCTGTGGGGCTGGATCGCGATCGCCGCATTCCTCCTCGTCCGGGCCGGCTCCGCCACGACCGTCGTCGCCGCGGCGTTCGTCGTGCTGGTGCTCGCGACGGTCCTGGTCATGCGCACGGCACGCCGCCCCGGCGAGCGCACGCGGTGGTACGTCCTCTACGCGCTCGTGGGTGTCGGCGGCGGGGCGGCTCTGTGGTTCGGTCGCGACAGCGTGTTCGGCGCGCTCGGGAGGGATGCCGATCTCACCGGGCGTGAAGGGATCTGGGCCGACGTGCTGGCGCGGGCCGATCAGCATCCGTTCATCGGGTGGGGGTTCTCCACGCCCTGGATCTCGTCCGAACCGCTCATCGACGGGTGGATCGTGGATCACGGGCAGACCGTGGTTCAGGCGCACAGCATGTGGCTCGACGCGTACTTCCAACTCGGCGGGGTCGGCGTCGTGCTCCTGGCTCTGGTGTTCCTCGCCTACGTGTGGAGATCGTGGTTCTTCGCGATCGACCGCCCCCGCTGGGATCTGCGCGCCGACCGGCCCTACTCCCCCCTCACCCTGCTCCCGACGCTCGTCGGCGCCCTCCTCGTCGTCCAGGGCCTCACCGAGTCGACCCCGCTGCTGTTGTGGGGCTGGATGCTGGTGGTGCTCTTCGGGTCGAAGATCAAGCAGTCGCCCCTGCTGGGCGTCGGACCTGCCGAGCAGAGCATCGCGATCGAACGCGGCGAACCCCAGAGATCGGGGACGTGAGCGACGCACGGCCCGCGATGCGTCCGGACCCCCGGACCCTCCTGGCCTCGGCGGAGCTCGCACGGGCGTTCACCCTCACGGTGTTCGCCGCGACGTTCGGCGCCCCGGCGATCCGCGGTGCCGCGGGCGACGTCACGTACGCGACGATCCTCGCGGCCCTCTGTCTGCTCGGCGGCGCGATGCTCGTCACCCGACGCCGCGAGATCGAGGTGCTTCATCTGGCACCGACCACGCTCGTCTTCCTCATCCTCTGGGCCGGCGCGAGCGTCCTGTGGAGCACAGACGCGCTCCGCAGCCTCGCCGGCTGGGCAGCGCTCCTGGGTGTCTCGTTCCTCGGCGTCGTCGTGGGGCACGTGCGCGACGCGCACCAGAGCGTGCGGGCGCTGGGCGACGTGCTGCGCTGGCTGCTCGCGGCATCCCTGGTGCTCGAGGTGCTCAGCGGCATCCTGTGGGACACCCCCATCCCGTTCCTCGGCATCCAGGGCGACATCGCCGAGCTCGGCCCCGTGCAGGGGCTCTTCGGCAGCCGCAACGATCTGGGCGTCGTGACCGTCGTGGCGCTGCTGACCTTCCTGGTGGAGTGGCGCACGCGTTCGGTCCGTCCCGCGACGGCGGTGTCCTCGGTGATCCTCGCGGCGCTGCTGGCCGTCTTGAGCGGCTCACCGACCGTCGTCGTCGTCGCTGCGGCGACGGCGATCGCCGCCGCGGCGCTCACGTCCGTCCGCGCGCTCCCCGCGCGCCGCCGCCGGGCCGTGCAGATCGGCCTCGGACTCGCACTCGTCGTCCTGTCCGCCCTCGCCTGGGCGCAACGCTTCGCGATCGCCGCCGCGCTGGACGGCCGCGCCGATCTGTCCGTGCGCACCGACCTGTGGGGCGAGATCCTCCGCCTCTCCGACGATCGGCCCGTGGTGGGTTTCGGCTGGTTCGGCCCGTGGGACCCCGCCGACGCTCCCTTCAGCACCCTCAACTTCACCCTCGGCCAGCAGCACGCTTCGGCATTGAACGCCTTCCTCGACGTCCTCCTGCAGCTGGGGTGGGTCGGCCTCCTCGTCTTCCTCGTCCTGTGCGCCCTCGCTCTCGCGCGGAGCTGGCTCGTCGCCGGCGAGCGGCGTTCGGTGGTCCACACGTGGGCACCGCTGACCCTCGTGGTCCTGCTGACGGTGTCCGTGTTCGAGAGCTCGGTGCTCTCGGGTGCGGGGCTGCTGCTGCTCGTCCTGTGCGCCGTCCGCGCCGGCCAGTCGCGCTCGTGGCGCGAGCGTCTGGAGCGCGTCCCCGAACCCCCGGACGGCCCGGCCCGCACTCAGGGGGGTCGGGAGAGCGCCGGGTAGACTGCGGGCTGGCCGCGACGGCCTGCGCCTCCGACGAAAGATCCCTTCGTGACGTACACCCTGCAGAACGCGGTGCTTCCGCTCGACCGCGATCCCGATCTCCTCCCCCTGTACGTCGACCCCGAGACGTGGTCGACCATCGACGAGGAGCCGGTCCGGGTCACCAACGTCGCGCAGCTGAGCAACGTGCTCGACCGCCACCGCGCCCGCATCGTCGCGGGCCGACGCGTCTCGTTCGGCACCTACTTCAACGCCTTCCCCGCGTCGTACTGGCAGCACTGGACGGCCGTGCGCGATGTACGCCTGACCGTTCGCACGTCGGGGGATGCCACGATCCTGGTGTACCGCTCCAACGGCGGGGGGACCAGGCAGCGGATCGAGACGCGCGAGGTCCGCGGCGAGGCCGCGACCTCGTTCGATCTGGTTCTCGACCAGTACAGCGACGGCGGGTGGATCTGGTTCGACGTGGCCGCCGACCGCACGGACGCGATGTTCGAGGGCGCGGAGTGGACCACCGAGCAGGAGCCCGTCCGCGCGGGCAAGGCCAGCATCGGGATCACCACGTACAACAAGCCCGACTACTGCGTGACGACGCTCGCGGCCCTCGCGGACGCGCCGGACGTCCTCGACGTGGTCGATCGCGTCTTCCTGATCGACCAGGGCACCGACCTCGTCACCGACCAGGCCGCGTACCCCGAGGTCGCGGAGCGGCTGGGCGAGACCCTGCAGATCGTGCGGCAGCCCAACCTCGGCGGGTCCGGCGGGTTCGCCCGCGCGATGGTCGAGACCCTCGCGCGCCCCGAGAGCGAATTCGTCCAGCTCCTCGACGACGACGTGCGCATCGAGCCCGAGTCGATCCGCCGCTCGGTCGTGTTCGGTCGCTACGCCTCGGTTCCCACGATCGTCGGCGCGCACATGTTCGACCTGCTCGACCGCCCCAAGCTCCACGCGTGGGCCGAGGTCGTCGACGACGAGCCGTTCATGTGGCGCGCCCTGTTCCAGGAGCGCCTGCCCCACGACTTCAGTGTCGCGAACCTGCGGCAGTCGCCCATGCTGCACATGCGCCTCGACGCCGACTACAACGGCTGGTGGATGTGCCTGATCCCGACCAGCATCCTGCGCGAGATCGGCCTGTCGCTCCCGGCGTTCATCAAGTGGGACGACGCCGAGTTCTGCGTCCGGGCACGGGATGCCGGCTACCCGACGGTCTCCATGCCCGGCGTGGCCCTGTGGCACGTCTCGTGGGTCGGCAAGGACGACTCGATCGACTGGCAGGCCTACTTCCACGCCCGCAACCGGATCGTCGCCGCGCTCCTGCACTCGCGGTCCCCCCTCGGAGGCACCCTGATCCGCCACAGCCGACGGGTCGACCTCAAGCACCTCATGATGATGCAGTACTACCCCGTCGAGCTGCGCCACCGGGCGTTGCGTGACGTGCTGTCCGGCCCTGCGCACATGCGCGAGACTCTCGCCCGCGCCATGCCCGAGGCCCGTCTCATCGCGCAGAAGCACCCCGAGACGCGCATCCACAAGGATTCAGGCGTCCCGCTGCGCTCCCGCCGCGGGCGCCAGGTCTTCAAGCGGCTCAAGAAGAACCAGTTCGACAGCCCCACGGGCCTGGCCCTGCGCACCTTCACGCTGCGCACCCTCGTGTCGCACTGGTTCCATACGCCCCGTCCCGAGAACGTCGCACAGCCCGAGGTGGAGTTCGGCAAGGGCGACGCCCACTGGTGGCGTATCCCGCTGTACGACAGCGCCCTCGTCAGCGCCGCCGACGGCTCCGGCAAGAACATCTACACGCGCGACCGCGCGCAGTTCCGCCGAATGCTGCTGGACTCCGTGCGCCTGCACCGACGGCTGCAGCGGGAGTGGCCGCGGCTCTCGCGCCAGTACCGTGACGCCCTCCCCGACCTCACGTCCGAGGCGCAGTGGCGCGCGACCTTCGAGGAGCGTGCGTGAGCGTGGCATCCTTCGATCCGGCGTCCGCGACCATCGTCGTCGTCACCTACAACCGCACCCCGCTCCTGACCCGACTGCTCGAGAGTATCGAGCGGATGTCGCCCGCACCGGGCCACCTCGTCATCGTCGACAACGCGTCGACGGATGACACCACCGCGGTCGTCGAATCGTTTCGCGACCGGCTTCCCACCGAGCTCGTGTACCGACGGCTCGAGACGAACACCGGCGGCTCGGGTGGGTTCAGCGAGGGCATGCGCGTGGCGTACGAGCTGGGTTCCGAGTGGATCTGGCTCATGGACGACGACGTGGAAGTGGTCTCCGACGGTCTGTCGCGCATGGGCCGCTGGGCCCCGCGGTTCCAGAGCATCCAGGGACGCCGCTACGACTACGACGGCAGCGAGTTCTACTGGCAGTACCGCGTCGCCGAGTCGATGGCGATCCCGATTCCCTTCGCCCCCGCGAGCTTCGACGACTCCGGCTTCAAGCCGATGAACTCCGGATGCTTCGAGGGCATGTTCATCCACCGTGACGTGGTCGCCAAGATCGGCCTGCCCGACCCCCGCTTCTTCATCTACTGGGACGACCAGCTCTACGGGTGGCTCGCCTCGCGGGTGACGGACTCCGTCATCGTGAACGAGTTCGTCCTGCGCCGCACGCGCGAGATCAAGCAGTGGGACATGGGCATCCGCCACATGAACGCCTCCAGCGACGCCTACCGCTTCTACATCATGCGCAATCGGGCATATCTCGCGAAGTACTACCGCGAACTCGGCGTCTACCGCGCGCTCCCGTTCACCGCCGGCACCGCGCTGACCTTCGTCAAGGAGCTCATCCGACTGGTCGTGGTCGAGAGGAAGCTGCGCGGCACGAGCCACCTGTTCCGCGGGCTGCGCGAGGGCCGGAAGATCTCGCGCGACGCGTCCTGGCGGCCGATGCCGCCGCTGGCGCCCACTCAGCCCGTCGCGTAGTCGGCGTTGTAGCGATCCAGAACCTGGGCGATCGGGGCGTCGAGCTTCAGCGCGCCCCCGTCGAGGTAGAGCCCGCGGGCGCAGAAGCGCCGCAGGTCCTTCTCGTTGTGGCTGACGAAGAAGAGCGTCCGACCGTCGGCGAGGAGTTCGTCGATCCGGCGGTAGCACTTCTCCCGGAAGGAGCGATCGCCGACGGCGAGCACTTCGTCCACGAGGAGGATGGGCTCGTCCAGCTGCGACACGACCGAGAAGGCCAGACGCACCTTCATCCCGTTCGACAGGTGCTTGTAGGGCGTGTCCACGAAGTCGCCGATCTCCGCGAAATCGATCATGTCGTCGAATCGGCGTGTGACCTCGGCGCGCGGCATCCCGTGCAATCCCGCCGTCAGCCGCACGTTCTCGCGCACCGTCAGGTCGCCGACGAACCCGCCCGTGATCTCGATGAGCGGCGCGACTCCCCCGTCGACCGCGACCCGACCCTCGTCGGGCAGCAACACGCCCGCGACGAGCTTGAGGAGCGTTGACTTGCCCTGACCGTTGCGTCCGACGACCCCGATCGCCTCCCCCGGCCGCACCGAGAAGGACACCCCCCGCAACGCCCAGAACTCGTCGGGTCGTGTCCGGCGGGCCGCGCCGCCGAAGAGGTCCTTGAGGGAGCGCCCACCGCGGCGGTTGCGGCGGAACCGGACGCCGAGGTCGTCCACCTCGATCGCAGCGCGCTCCATCACAGCTCCTTCAGGACCGGACGCTCGAGCCGCGGGAACACCGTGACGCCGATCACGAGGATGCCGACGCTCAGCGCCGCTCCCACGAGGACCGTGAGCGCGTCCCACTGATCGGGGAAGAACCCCACCCGGTAGAGCGTGATGATGCCGGCGAGCGGGTTGAAAGCGGCGAGGTCCGCGAACACGCCGGGGAGGTTGCCGACCCCGTAGATGATCGGCGAGGCGTAGAACAGGGCGCGCAGCACGAGGCGCGTGGTGCGCTCGAGGTCGCCGAACATCACGCACAGCGGCGCCACGATGAGCCCGAGGCCGACCAGTAGCGCGCTCTGCAGGAGGACGGCGACGGGGAACAGCAGCAGGCCCCAGGACACCTGTGCGCCCCCGAAGACCGCGAAGAGCACCAGCACGGGGAGCGAGAAGAGGAACTCGATGCCTTTGCTCAGCACGATGCGCGTGACCCAGATGGTGCGCGGGATCGACGTCGATCGCACCAGGCGCGCATCCTTCTTGAACGCCCTCGTGAAGTCGGTCACGGCGGAGTTGAACCACACCCAGGGCAGGAGCGCCGTGATGAGGAACACGATGTACGGTTCCTCGCCGACCGAGCGGTGGAACACCTGCGTGAAGACGAACCAGTAGATGCCGCTCATCACCAGCGGATCGAGCACCGACCACAGGTATCCCAGCGCGCTCGTGGAGTACCGGACGCGCAGGTCGCGCGCCGACAGCAGCCACAGCGAGTGGAGGGAGCGCCGCACCGATCCGGGGGCGCCGACGGCGGCGGGGGTCACCGGAGAATCCTATGCGCCCGCCCTCAGCCGAGGCTGGGGGGCAGCTGCTCGGCGAGCGAGGGGGCGAGCGTCGTGGCGTAGGTGCGGGAGAGGTGGTTGTCGTCGCGGTAGACGGCGACGTTCCCGACGACACCGGGGCAGAAGTCCTCGGGACAGATCCAGGGGGTGAGATCGACGAGGCGCACCCCCGGGCCGGCGAGTTCGCGCGCGGGGTTGACCTCGGCGAGGGAACTCGATCGCGGCACGGCGCAGTCGAGCGGGCTCTCGGTGTCCACGATGCACCCGAACATGTCGAACGCGAACCGCGGGTTGTCCCGCACGGCGATGACGTCCAGGTCGGCATCGGCCATGCGCTGGAGGAACCCCTCGATGCCGGGGCGCAGCGCCTCGTCGTCCTCGCCGGGATCGGAACGGGTGACCACCGTCATCACCGCCGCCGGCGCCAGCCGCTCGGCGTGGGCGATCGCGGTCTCGCGCCACTCGGGGCAGGAGGGATCCATGCCGGGCTCCTCGAGCCCCATCGAGCAACCGCCCTTGATGAGGAACACGACGCCCCAGCCGTTCTGCGCGGCGACCGGCAGGAGGGCTCCGGTCATCTGCTGGGCGTGCGAGTCGCCGATCACGACGATGGTCTGGTCGGCCCGCGGGGTGCCGCGCGTCTCGGAGCACGTGCCCTGGAGGATCTCGACCGCAACGGCCCGATCCCCCGAGCAGTCCTGGTCGAGGTACACCCACTCGTCCTCGAGCTGCGTGGGCAGCGGAAGGAGCACGGCGTCCGCGGGGGGTTCGGGGAGCGCGGGATCACGGAGCACGGCCGCGCCGGGGTTGTCGAGCAGCGCCCGCGCCTCGAGCTCGCGGTCCTGGATGGCGCTGGACACCTGCCACCCGGCGAGCGGGATGACGACGACGGCGGTGGCCACCACGAGCACCGCGACGGGCACGAGGGGCGAGGAGTCGGATCTCCGCCACGCGCGCACCGGTGCGTCCACCAGGGCCGTCAGGCCCCGAGCCAGCACCAGGGAAGCGGCGATCACCAAGGCTCCCCCGACCAGGCCGGCATCCGATCGCCCGGTCACCACGAGCAGGGTGATCAGGATCGGCCAGTGCACGAGGTAGAGCGCGTAGGCGTCGCGTCCGAGTGCCCCCAGGGGCCGGGATGCCAGCAGCCGGGCGGGTCCGACCGGGCGCGGCCCCGACCCGGAGAACACCACGGCGGCGGCGCAGAGGATCGGCCACAGCGCGAGGAAGCCGGGGAAGCCGCCCTGGACGTCCACGAGCATGCCGAGCGCGAGAAGCCCCACCAGGCCCGCCCACCCGAGCACGGCGCGCATCCTCTCACCCGCACGGACGGAGGGCAGGACGACGACCAGGAGCGAGCCGGCGGCGAACTCCCACAGTCGCGCGCCCGTGTCGAAGTACGCGGCCCGCTGGTCGGCGGCGGTGAGGATGACCGAGTACACGAAGGAGATCGCGAAGACCGCGCCGAACGCGACGCCCACGACACGGTCGGGAGACCAGCCGCGTCGGCGGACCAGGATCTGGCAGATCGCCAGGATCACCACCCACAGCAGGAACGCCTGCCCCTGAACCGACAGGGACCAGAAGTGCTGCAGCGGGCTGGGCGTCTCCGTGCGCGCGTAGTAGTCGACGGCATCCGCGGCCAGGACCCGGTTCTGGACGTACAGCAGGGACGCCCACGTCTGCTCCCAGACCGAGTTCCACACCGTCGGCGGATACACCGTGCGCACGAGCGCGAGCACGGCGACCAGGGTGATCGCCGCGGCCGGCAGGAGTCGGCGGAAGATCCCCAGCAGGTGCCGGAGCGGTCGCACCGGGTGCGGGCCCGGCATGCGGCGGACGAACCCGCGCGTCAGGAAGAACGCGGACAGCATGAGGAAGACGTCGACCCCGCCCGACACCCGCCCGAACCACACGTGGTACGTCACCACCAGCAGGACGGCGACGGCACGGAGCCCGTCGATGTCCGCCCGATACCCCCAGCGAGCGTCGTCCACCCCACCGGCGGAGGGCCGTGAGGTGCGGGACGCGGGGAGGGTCGCTCTCACGCCAGCTGGTTGTTCCACATGGACAGGGCCGAACCGATCGCCATGTGCATGTCGAGGTACTGGTAGGTCCCGAGACGCCCGCCGAAGAAAACGTCCTTCTCCCCCTTGGCCAGCTCGCGGTAGGCCAGCAGGCCCGCACGGTCATCCGCGGTGTTCACGGGGTAGTACGGCTCGTCCGCCCGTGTCGCGAACCGCGAGTACTCGCGCACGACGACGGTCTTGTCGGTCGGATACCGGTCCGCCCGCTCGGGGTGGAAGTGCTTGAACTCGTGGATGCGCGTGTAGGGGACGTCGGCGTCGGCGTAGTTCATCACGCTGGTGCCCTGGAAGTCGCCGATCGGCAGGACCTCCTGCTCGAAGTCGAGCGTGCGCCAGGACAGTTCGCCCTCGGCGTAGTCGAAGTAGCGGTCGACCGGGCCGGTGTAGACGACCGGCACCTGTCCGACGGTCGACTTCCGGTTCAGCGGCTGCGACTCGTCGAAGTAGTCGGTCGACAGCTTCACCTGGATGTTCGGGTGGTCGGCCATCCGCTCCAGCCACGCCGTGTATCCGTCGACGGGCAGGCCCTCCCACGTGTCGTTGAAGTACCGGTTGTCGTAGGTGTAGCGGACGGGCAGGCGGGAGATGACCTCGGCGGGCAGATCCTTCGGGTCGGTCTGCCACTGCTTGGCGGTGTAGTCGCGGATGAACGCCTCGTAGAGGGGCCGCCCGATCAGGGCGATCCCCTTCTCCTCGAGGTTGGCGGCGTCCTTCGCGTCGAACTCGCCCGCGAGCTCGTGCACGAGCGCCTTCGCCTGGTCGGGCGTGTACGCCGCCTGGAAGAACTGATTGATCGTGCCGAGGTTGATCGGCAGCGGGAAGACCACGCCCTTGTGCGTCGTGTAGACGCGGTGGACGTACGACGTGAAGTCGGTGAAGCGGTTGACGTACTCCCACACCGTCGGGTTGGAGGTGTGGAAGAGGTGCGCTCCGTACTGGTGCACCTCGATGCCCGTCTCGGGCTCGTTCGCGGAATACGCGTTGCCGCCGATGTGATGACGACGGTCGATGACCGTCACCTTCCGACCCGACGCAGCCGCGCGCTCCGCGATCGTGAGACCGAAGAAGCCCGAGCCGACGATGAGAAGATCCATGTGATGAGGCTTTCGTGTCGAGAGAGAGGGCACGAACCCGAGGGCAGACGCCCGCACGATACTACCCGGGGGCCACTCAGCCGGTAGCGTCACTCAGCGGCCGTGAAGAGACCGTCCGATACGATGGCATGTCGAATCGGCCGCGGACGGAGACGAAACTGCATGGGTGACTGGGTCAGCGCGATTCCGCCGTACCTCGTCGTCGCCGCCATTCTGGTGATACCCGGAGTAGCCGTGGTGGCCGCCGGATGGGGTTTCCGCAATCCACAGCGGCTTCTGCTGGCACCCGCGATCTCCGTGACGATCGCGGCATCGGCTGCCTGCCTCGCCCCGCTGGTCGGCCTGCGCTGGAACCTGATCCCGGTCCTCCTGGTCACCTTGCTCATCGTGGGGATCGCTCTGATCCTGCGCCGTTCGGCCGGGCCCGATGCCGCCCCGGCGCACCGGCGAACCGGAATTGTCGCCGCCGGCGCACTGGTTCTGGCCGCGACGGTGATGACGGTCCTCTACGCCCGCGCCTTCGGCTCCCCCGACAACATCGCGCAACGGTTCGACAACATCGTCCATCTGAACGCCATTGCCTCTGCGCTGCAGAACGGGAGCGCCTCACCGTTCCAGATCGGGTCGACCTCCGACATCGGGTTCTATCCCAACGGCTGGCACGCACTCACCACCCTGGCCGCCGAACTGACCGGATCCTCCGTTCCGATCGCGGTCAACGGAGCCAACCTCGCGATCGTGGCGATCCTGTGGCCGGCATCGACGATGGCGCTCGCCGGCGCGCTGTTCGCACAGCGGCGCACCGCGTACGTTGTCTCCGCGGCCCTGTCGACGGGCTTCGGAGCTTTCCCCGCGCTCTTCTTCAACTGGGGGGTGCTCTACCCGAATATCGTCGGCTATGCGATGCTCCCCGCCGCACTCGCCGCCATCGTCACCGCCCTCTCGGATCGCACTCGGACCGATCTCATTCGCTCCGCCCTGCTCGTCGCCCTGCTCGCGGGTGGGACGTTCCTCGGACACCCCAACGCATTCCTCAGCCTGCTCTTCTTCGCCGCGGCGGCAGTCGTCACGACCTTTGCCGTCCGGGCCGCAGCGGCTCGCGACCGCCGCTCCGCCCTGACCCTCCTCCTGTGGACCGCGGCCTTCACCGTGGCCGTGATCGCCACGGTGGCGGTCTTCCGCACGCCCGCCGACCACTCCGGTTGGGCGCCCTGGCAGAACATGGCGCAATCGTTCGGCGAGGCCGCGCTCGCCTCCCCGCGCGGATATGCGCCGACCCTACTGGTGTCGGCGCTCCTCCTCATCGCATTCATCGCGGTCGCGCGCCGACCGAAGCTCCTCCCGGCCATCGCTCCCTTCGCGGTCGCCGTCCTCCTCTTCGTCGTGTCGTCGGGGCTGCGCGCCGACCACCCGCTGCGTCAGCTGCTGACCAACCCCTGGTACAACGACTCGAACCGTCTTGCTGCGCTGCTGCCAGTGGCTGCCATTCCCGCCGCCACCCTCGGAGCCGTCGTGGTGGTCGACCTCGTTCGCCGGTGGGCTCGCACGCGCAGCCTGCCCGCGTGGTTCCCCGGTCTCGCATCAGCCGTCGGTGTGGTCGTGATCTTCTCGGTCGCCATCGGACCCAACGTCCGCATCGCGCTCGGGCAGGTGCAGGAGGCGTACGCCTACACCGACGCTTCCCTCATCCTCTCCTCCGACGAACGTGCCCTCCTGGACCGGCTCGACGACGAAACCCCGCCCGATGCGGTGATCGCCGGCAGCCCACGGACCGGCACATCGCTGGCTCTCGCCCTCGCCGACCGCACGGTGATGCAGAAGCACGTGTTCGGTTCCCCGTCCCCTGAGCTGCAGTACCTCAACGGTCACCTCCGCGACATCGAGAGCGACCCAGCCGTGTGCTCTGCGATCGATGACCTCGGCATCGACTACGTGCTCGACTTCGGAAGGCAAGACGTCATCGACCCGTCTGGCGCGGCGGCCTACGATGGCATCCAGAATCTGATGCCGTCCGAGCACCTGGTCCTCGTGGACTCGCAGGGACCCGCCGCCCGCCTGTTCCGCATCGAAGGGTGCTGACCGTGGCCGCGCCGGCGACCGTGGCGGTCGCGTACGACTGCCTGTTCCCGTACTCCACCGGGGGCGGGGAGCGGCAGTACCGCGCGTTCGCCGACGAGATCGGGGCGCGGGGGCTCGACGTCGACTACCTCACGTCCGTCCAGTGGGACGGGGCGGTGCCGTCGGAGGACAACTTCCGGATCGTCCCGGTCAGCGGACGCTTGTCCCTGTACTCCGCCGACGGAGTCCGCCGCATCCCCGCCGCCCTCGCGTACGCCGCCGGCCTGTTCCGGGCGTTGCGGCGCAGCCGCGGGCGGTACGACGCCCTCATCGTCAGCGGTCTGCCGATCTTCAACGTCTTCGCCGCACGGCTCGCGCTCCTCGGCACACGGACGCGCGTCGTGGTCGACTACCTCGAGGTCTGGCACCGCCGCCAGTGGGTGGAGTACTCCGGCGCGCTCACGGGCACGATCGCCTGGATTCTGCAGCGGTGCGCGATCGCCGTCACCCCTCTCGCGACGTGCCATTCGCAGCTGAGCGCGACGCGCCTCCGCCGGGAAGGGCTGCGACGCCCGCCGCTCGTGAGCCCCGGACTCATCGACGGTGCCGTGGATGCCGCCCCCACCTCATCGGCATCCCAGCCCCCGTACGTCCTCTACGCGGGGCGGCACATCCCCGACAAGCGCGTCGAGGCGCTCCCCGCCGCGGTCGCGGAGGCCCGCGCCGTCATCCCCGATCTGCGGCTGGTCGTGCTCGGCTCAGGTCCCACCTCGGCTCGGATCCGCGGCGAGGTCGACCGGGTCGGCGGCACGGACTGGACCGACTTCCCGGGCTTCGTCGACGACGACGAACTCGACTCCCTCATGCACGGCGCGCTGGCCCTGATCAACCCGTCCCGCCGCGAGGGCTACGGACTCGTGGTGGTCGAGGCGAACGCCCACGGCACGCCCGTCGTCCTCGTCGCCGACGAGGGCAACGCCGCCACCGAGCTGATCGACGAGGGCGTCAACGGCGTCGTCGCGCCCCGCACCTCCCCCACCGACCTCGCCCGGGCGATCCGGGCCGTCGCCGACGGCGGTGACGACCTGCGCCGCTCCGCGCGCGCCTGGTACGACACCGCCGTGGGCACCCGTACCATCCGACGCACCGTGGAGGGGATCCTGTCGGCGCTGCAGCTGCCGACAGCCCCCGCACCGCGGAACACGAAAGAAGACACGCCGTGACCTCTCCTTCCCCGAACGACGCCGTCGAACTGACGATCCTCATGCCCTGTCTCAACGAGGCGGAGACCCTCGAGGTGTGCATCCGCAAGGCGCAGGGCTTCCTCCAGCGCAGCGGCATCAGCGGTGAGGTCCTCATCTCCGACAACGGCAGCACCGACGGCTCGCAGGCGATCGCCGAGCGTCTCGGCGCCCGCGTCTCGCACGCCCCGCGCCGTGGCTACGGCGCCGCGCTCATCAACGGCATCGACCAGGCCCGCGGCGAGTACGTGATCATGGCGGACGCCGACGACAGCTACGACTTCGAGAACCTCGAGCCGTTCGTCGAGCGGCTCCGGGCCGGGGCCGACCTCGTCATGGGCAACCGCTTCAAGGGCGGGATCGCCCCCGGCGCGATGCCGCCGCTGCACAAGTACCTGGGCAACCCGGTGCTGTCGTTCATCGGAGAGCTGTTCTTCCGCCCCGGCATCCGCGACTTCCACTGCGGACTCCGCGGCTTCAACCGTGCCCGCATCCGCGAGCTCGACCTGCAGACCACGGGCATGGAGTTCGCCTCCGAGATGGTCGTGCGCGCTTCGCTCGCCCGCTACCGGATCGAAGAGGTCCCCACGACTCTCAAGAAGGACGGCCGCTCGCGCCCGCCGCACCTGCGCAGCTGGCACGACGGCTGGCGCCACCTGCGCTTCCTCCTGCTCTTCGCGCCCCGGTGGCTCTTCGTCTACCCCGGGCTCGTGGCGTTCTTCCTGGGGGCGATCACGGTGGGCGTCCTCGCCTTCGGCGGGGTCAACATCGGCGGCGTCGGCTTCGACGTCACCACGATGGTCTACGCCAGCGCCCTCTGCGTCATCGGCTTCCAATCGCTGCTCTTCTTCTGGCTGACCAAGCTCTACGCGACGCAGGAGGGCTTCCTCCCCACGAGCGAGAGATATCGGCGGATCGTGGCGAAGTGGTCGGCCGAACGCGGTCTGCTGATCGGTGTCGGGCTGTTCCTCCTCGGCGTCATCATCGGCATCGTGCAGGTCGCGATCTGGGGCAGCACCGACTTCGGCGCGCAGAACGCCGCCCAGGCGGTGCGCATCGCGGTCCCCAGCGCGCTGCTGATCATCCTGGGCTTCCAGACCGCCATGATGAGCTTCTTCTCGGGCGTGCTCACCACGCCCCGGCGCGAGCAGCGCCCCGAAGCCGTCATCGAGAGCTAGGACCGGCCATCGCCGAGTCCGCGCCCGACAGCCGTGCCACGCGCCGGAGGCTCCTGGGCTTCACGGTCCTTCCCGCCCTGGCCGCCGTCTCGCCCCTCGTCGTCCTGCCGTTCGTGTCGCGGGTGTCGGGGCCGAGCGGATGGTCGAGCGCGCTCGCGGGCGAGGCCGTCGGGACGTTCGCGGCGATCGCCCTGGCTTTCGGATGGACGACGGTGGGGCCCGCCCTGGTCTCGGTGGCATCCGAGGCCCGCCGGGGGCGGATCTATCGGGAAGCCCTGATCGTCCGCTCCCTCACCGCACTGATCGCCCTTCCGATCACGGCCGTGATCAGTGCCTCCCTCGCCTCCGAGGAGTATGTGCTGCTGGCGGTGCTGATGGGGCTGCAGGGCGCCCTCATCTCGCTGTCGTACACGTGGTTCGCCGTGGGTCTCGGCGATCCGTGGTCCATCGCCCTCTACGACGCGGTCCCCCGCGTGATCGCGGCCGTGTGCGTCGCCGCCGCGATCGGTCTCCTCGGCGCCCCGGTCGAGCTGTACCCGCTCTCCGGCATCGCCGTGACGGTGATCGGCACGACGCTCTACACCGTTCGGATCCTCCGGCGCTTCCCCGCGGCGTGGCCCGCGCGGCGGGAGGTTCCGGGACTGTTCCGCATCACCGCACCGGTCGCCGTCAACGAGGGCGCTCTCGGGCTGTACTCGTCCGTCCCCGTGCCGCTGGTCCAGGTCGCCGCGCCCGCCGAGGCGGCCGGGTACGCGTCGGGCGACAAGATGCTCAAGCTGGGGCAGTTCCTCCCGATCACGCTCGCCAACGCCCTCCAGTACTGGACGGCCGAGGTGAGCGGCGAGGCACGCGCGCGACGGCTGCGGCGGGCGCTCGGCCTGCACATCGCGATGGGGCTCCTCGGCTGGGCCGCCCTCGGATCCCTGGGGTCGTTCGTGAGCCTCGTGCTGTTCGGCGAGAGCACGGTCGCCCCGGTCGGAGTGGTGGTCGTGCTCGGTTTCGCGTTCGCGTGCTACTCGACGCGGATGTCGATGATCCGGCACTTCCTCTTCCCGGCGCACGCCGCCACCACGGTCATGATCGCCACCCTCGTCGCCAGCGCCGTCGGCCTTCCGCTCATGATCGCCCTCACCTACGCCATCGGCCCCGTCGGCACCGCGATCGGCTACGGCGCGACCGAACTGATCGCGACCGTCTGGATGATCCGCCGCACCCGGCGCGCCTACCGCGAGCTCGTCGCGGCGCCGGCCGCGACGGACGTCCCGGCCCGAGGCTTCATCGACCCCGACGATAGGATCGTTCCGTGACCCGTGTACTCGTCGATCTGCTGTTCTTCACGGGCAAGCAGGGCGGCACCGAGACCGTGGCGCGTCAGGTCTACTCGCGGCTCGCGGAGCGACCCGGCTGGGAGTTCGTGGGCTATGCGAGCAGCGAACTCGTCGCCGCCGGTGCGGAGTGGTTCCCCGGTCGCCTCATCGACTCGGGACTCCAGTGCGACAAGCGACCGCAGTGGGCGTGGGGAGAAGTGTTCGGGGTGTCCCGGGCCGCGCGGTCGGTCGGCGCCGACCTCATCCACTCCCCCGCGAACTTCGGGCCGCCGCGTCCCGGCGTGCCCCTCGTCCTCACCCTGCACGACATGCTGGCGTTCAAGCGCCCCGAGTTCCTGCCCAGCAAGGCCGGTGTGCTGCCGACGAAGCTCCTGATCTCCGGCGCCGCGCGCGCCGCATCCCGCATCGTCACGGACTCCGAGGCCGCGCGGGCCGACATCCTCGAGATCACCGGCCGGGATGCCGCGGACGTCACCGTCGTCTTCCCCGGGGGATCGGGCGTCCGTCGCGACGTCGACGAGCAGCCGCGTTCCGGGCTGTTCAGCCTCGGCAACCGCATGCCGCACAAGAACTTCCCCCGCCTGCTGGAGGCTCTCGCGCTCCTCCCCGAAGCGAGTCGTCCAGTCCTGACGATCTCCGGCAGCCACGGCGACGACCCGCTGCGCGCGGTCGCGGCCGACCTCGGCATCGAGAAGTGGGTGGATCTGCGCGGCTGGCTCACCCAGGACGAGGTCGAGAACCTCTACCGCACGTCCGCCGCGGTCGTGTTCCCCACGCTCTTCGAAGGCTTCGGGCTGCCCGTGCTGGAAGGCATGGAGCGCGGCTGCCCCGTCATCTGCTCGGACATCCCCGTGCTCCGCGAGGTCGGCGGCGACGCGGTGCGCTACTTCGACCCGCTCGATCCGGCCGACATCGCCCGGCAGATCGAGCGGACGCTCGCCGATCCCGCCGCCCGGGCGGCCATGGTGGAAGACGGCCGCGAGCGCGCCGGGCTGTTCACCTGGGATGCCACGGCCGAGGGCATGCTCGAGGCGTTCGGGCGCGTCACGCGCTGAGGTCGGGCGAAGTCAGGCGGCGCGATTCTCGCGCGCGGCGCGGCGCACCCGTGCGAGACGCTGCCAGATGGTGAGAAGCAGAACGGCGCAGAGCACGGCCCCGAGGACACCGAAGCCGATCAGCGCGGGCCCTATGGCCGGAAGGAAGGCGAAGAACACGGCCGCCTGAACCCCCACCGCGATGACGAGCACCACCGCCGCCGCTCGCGAGGCGTCCGAGATCAGCTGGATCAGGAGCCCCTGCAAGACGATCCAGGGCACATACGCGATCGCGACCGGCAGCAGCAGCGACTTCGCCTCCGCGTACGCAGACCCGTAGAGGACATCGACGAGGGGGCCGCCGATGAGGAGGAACACGACGACCACCGCCACGGCGGCCGCGGCGGAGGCCAGGAGCGAAACCAGGACCCCCAGGCGGGTCAGGTCCGCCTCGCCGCGGTTGCGCGCGAAACGCGGCAGGAGATACAGCGAGAGCGTCGACGGAAGAATGAACGACGACTTCACCAGCACCGCGACGGACGCGTAGGCACCGGCGAAATCAGGGGGTGTGAGCATCCGCATGAAGAAGACGTCGGAACTGGTGAGCCAGGCCAACGCGACGGTGATCACCATGATCGTCACGCCGTCCGCGGTGAAGATCGAGCGCGACGGCGCCGGGGCTCGACGTGCGGACACGGCTGCGCCGATCACGGCCAGCCCCGTCCCGGCGACGACCGCACCCGCAGCTCCCCCCACCCCGGCGCCGAGCACGAGAGCGGGGACCGCCAGCACGACCCGGAAGACGAGCGAGGCGGTGGACCATCCGACGGTCGCGGCAGCCCGGCCCGTTCCCTGAATACGTCCCAGGTAGGCGGCGAAGAGGAAGCTCAGCGGGACGGTGACGGCAGCCGTGAGGACGATGGCGGTGTTGGCATCCAGAGCACTCGCCAACAGCGGAGAGAGGACCGACACGAGCACACCGCCCGCGAGTCCGACCACCACCGCATCGAGTGGCAGGCGAAACCTCGACGGAGCGGCGCGAACGGCGCCGAGACGAGCGGTCTCGACGGCGACGGAGTTCTGCAGCGCGGAGCTCCCGATCGCGGCGACGTTGACGATGGACCAGAACGCCGCGAGGATGCTGAAATCCGCCGCCCCCAGGAACCGGGCGGTGACGACGTGGAATGCGAACGCCGCGATCGCGCCTATCGCGCTGGCCACTCCCACCGCGGCGAGCGCGACCGCGTGCGCGCGGACGTGTCCGCCGCGGCCGACCGCAGGCGTCATGCGTCCACCGGCGCGATACCGGTGGCGTCGGAGGAACGGCGCTCTCGCGCGGGGGGCCAGGCGACGGTGAGGAGGACGGCGATGGCCGCGGCGAACGCGAGCGTGCCGAACACCCAGACGCCCATCGGCGAGATGGGCGCGTTCCACCACCACTCGATGTCACGGTCGAGGTTGATGCCGACACGGTCGAGACCGGTCACGTACCGGCGCAAATTCACGTGGAGCGCGACGCTGTTGGCGACGATCAGTCCCACACCGGCCACGATCAACTGCGCGCGCCCGAGACCCAGCGATGCTCCCCGGAGGCCGATGAGGACGACCCCCGCGAACATGATCACGAGCGGGAAGCCGTACCGCGGCTGCACGCCGTTTCCGACGACGACACCGTCGTGCATGAGGAGGAAGAGAGGAACGGCGACGACTCCTGCTCCGACGGCCGCGACGACCAGCCACTTGCGCCACGACCCGACGCGCAGACCCCAGAAGACGACTCCCCCGAAGATCAGCATCGTCGTCACCCAGACGATCCCGGGCATGTAGGTGTCCAACCACCCGAGCCCCCACGTCCCCGTGAAGCCGGTGATCAGCTGCGGCAGTTGCTTGACGTTGATGAAGAGCAGCTCGCTGAACGTGTACGTCTGATTCTTCACGACCGTCGCGCCGCCGACCACCGCCGACTGCCCCGCGCTGAGGAACAGCGCGGCGGAGACGAGGACCAGCGCCACCGGAAGGAGCGACTCCAGAGCGAATCGCCGGTCGCGGCGGAAGGAGAGCGCGGCACCGACGAAGAGCGCGAGCATCGCGTAGGCCGCGGCATCACCGCGCGATCCCGCACCGACGACGACGAGCAGGACCGTCAGGACCGCGAGCGCAGCCTTCCGCCATCCTCGTTGCTGGAAGTACCCCCAGGTCGCCGCCCACAGCGCGGTCGCAGAGATGACGGCCCACGAACTCGGATTGACGCTGGCGACGAGGAACGCTCCGAGCGGGACCGCGGTGATCAGTGCCCCCCAGATCAGCGGCGCCCGCCCGGACCGCGGCAGCAGGAAGAACACGACCGCGATCAGCCCCACGTAGAGAAGGGCGTTCACAGAACGGATGAGGACGATGGATGCCGAGAGGTCGTCGCCCGCGAACAGGTGCATCGTCGCGTAGTAGACCGGCGGGTAAGCCTCGCCGTTCCAGTTGCCCCGCGTGCTGACGCGCGTTCCGGTCTCGTCGCGGGGGCAGGACGCCGCGGCGGTGGAATCGAACGCGAAGCAGCTCGCCGCGTCCAGCACGTCGGCGTGCAGCGTCCGCTCCTCGGACTGAGGAGTGGAGGAGCAGAGGTCCGTCGGGGCGGTCGTCGCGCACCAGATGGATGCCATGTGGTAATCGTCGTCCGGGCTGGAACCGGGGGGAGACGAGACCGCCCACGCCAGCAACGCCAGGAGCACAGCGGCGATGATCGCCGCCGGTCGAAGTCGTCGGACGGCGGATGGGAATCTCATCGGGCGCGGGCTCCTTCGTAGGATCAGCTGACGTCCACAGCGGCAAGAGGCTCTGCTTCGCCACGGACTAGGCTTGTCGGGTGTCCCGCAGCCCCGCTCCATGCTATCCGGCGCCGAGATCGCCCCATGCCGTGACGGCTGGGGCGCGCCGTCGGCCGGGGCTGCGATGAGCGCGTCGCCGATGCCGGTTCTGAGCGTGGTGATCCCCGCGTACAACTCGGCTCCCTGGATCTCTTCGACCGTCGCCGCCCTGTCGGAGGCGGTGCAGCGCGCGGGGCTCGACGTGGAGCTGATCGTGGTCGACGACGGCTCGATCGACGACACTGCCGGGGCCACCCGCTCGGCCACCGCGACCTTCCCCGGCCGCTCGGAGGTGATCACGCAGCCGAACGCCGGGCGCTTCGCCGCACGGCGTCGGGGCCTCGAGTCCGCGAGGGCAGACATGGTCCTCCTGTTGGATTCGAGAGTCCTCATCGGGCCCGACAGCCTCCGCGACGTCTGGCCGCGGGTCGCGAACGACGACCTCCGCGTGTGGAACGGGCACATCGTCATCGATCCGTCCACGCCGCTCGTCGGGCTCTTCTGGGAAGTGCCGACCCACTTGTTCTGGTCCCATTACCTCGCCGACCCGCGCCCCATGGTCCTGACCCCGGAGAACTTCGATCGGGCACCGAAGGGGACGACGATGTTCCTGGCTCCGCGGACGGTGCTGGACGAGGCGTTCCGTTTCGCCGCTCCGACAGTCGAATCCCCCCTCGTGTCCGACGACACCAAGGTGCTCCGTTGGATCGCCGGGCACGGCGGCATCCGGCTCGACCCCGTATTCCGGGCGACCTATCGCCCCCGTACGACCGTACGGGGCTTCCTCGCTCACTCCTTCGACCGCGGGACGCTGTTCGTCGACTCGTACGCCGGGACGACCCCACTGCGGTCGGTCGTCCTCCTCCTCCTCGCCGTCGCCCCCCTCGCCCTCGGCGCGATCTTCCTGTCGGCGGTTATCGGCGGACGCGCGCGGAGACTCCTCCCGATCGGCGGCTTGTTCGCCGCCGCCGTCGCCGCCGTGAGCGGAACCGCCGCGTCCCGGCGGTGTCCGCCCCGGTCGATCCGAGCCTTCCTGACATACCTGCTGCCGTTCGCGGCGCCGTTCTGGGCGGGGATCGTCCGGGGCATCGGAATCCATCGCGCCGCTTTCCTCTCGCGCGCACCGAAGGAGCACACGCCATGATCGTCTTCATCTACGGCACGACCGCAGAAGCCATCAAACTCGCCCCGATCATGCGCCGACTCGACGACCGCGGGGTGGCCTACCAGCAGTGGGTGACGTTCCAGCACACCGACGCCCTGCGGGCCGCCATGCCCGAACTGGGCCTGCGGGGTCCCGATCGGGTCATCGCCGACGGGTGGCGGGGTCGTCCGCTCAAGCGCCCCATCCAGATGGTCGGCTGGATGGCGACCGTGGGCGGGTGGGCGATCCGCCACTTGGGCGCTCTTCGCCGCGCTCCCCGCGGGGGCGTCGTGATCGTCCACGGCGACACGATGACGACGGTGCTCGGGACGTTCATCGGCCGTCTTGCCGGCGTTCCCGTCGCCCACGTCGAGGCCGGCCTGCGGTCGGGCGACTGGCGGCATCCCTTCCCCGAGGAGTTGGACCGGCGCATCGTCGGTCGCCTCGCCGCCATCCACTACGCCCCCACACCCGAGACTGCAGCCAACCTCGCCGGGCGGTCGAACGTCATCGTGACCCAGGGCAACACCGTGAAGGATGCCGTCCGCGACAGTGCCGCGCGCGGGCTCCGCACCGACGCGTCGTCATCCCCCTACGGACTCGTGCTGCTGCACCGGTTCGAGTTCATCTCGAACCCTCAACTCGTCGTCGAAACGCTGCGAACCCTGAACGACCACACCCCGGTCGACCTCAGGGTCGTCGTCGACTCATACTCGCGCGACGCGATCGAACGCGTCATCGGCGAACACGGGCTGTCGCGGTTGACCCCGACGGCCAAGCAGGAGCACGCGGCCTTCGTAGCCAGCTTGCAGGGCGCGCAGCTCGTCGTCACCGATTCGGGCGGTGTGCAGGAGGAGTCGGCCGTGTTCGGCATCCCGACCCTCATCCACCGCATGGCCACTGAACGCTCGGAAGGCCTCGGCACCAGCGCCCTGTTGTCCCACTGGGACCAGGACGTCGTCCGTCGATTCCTCGCCGATGCGGACACCCGGCGGGCTGCGGCCGATGCGGAGTCCGCCTCACCCTCCGACATCATCGTCGAAGACCTCATCGCCCGCGGGTTCGCCGGAACCGTCTGAGCGTCGCGTCCGCGGACACCGACTCAGTCGGAACGGTCGCCGGAGTTGTTCGCTCGCAAGTCGTCGACCTCGGCGCGGAGGATCGCGACCTCTTCGGCGACGCGGCGAATCTCTTCCTCGGCGCGCGAGAGTTCCCACGACAGATGGAGCGTCACTCCGGTCAGCAAGGCAACCGCGAGCGCGAAGAAGAGGTTCGCGGGAACGAGCACGCCCAGCAGCCCGGCCAACCCGCTGAGGAGGTCGGGGAAGAACGCGAGAACGAGCATCGCCGCTCCGATGAGCAGCCACATGACGGCGTACTTCTCTCGCAGATGGCGACGCATGAGCAGCACGACGATGATCGTGAGGATCACGAGCGCGAACGCGATGCCGACCGGAACGATCATGCGTGGGGCCTCCGGCGTAGGGCGCCTCGCATGAGCGCGAGCGAGATGGCGAACACGGAGCGCACGAGATACACCGTCGACCCCACGACGTTCTGACTCGGCTTGCCGTGCATGCGCGGCCGCATCGCCACCGGGACCTGCGTCACCGTCAGACCGGAGTGCAGAGCCTCCACGAGTGAGTCGAGGGTGTCGCCGAGGTACTCGGCCGGGTAGTAGCGCACGTACTGCTCGATGGCGCGCCGGTTCGCGGCGCGGAATCCGCTCGTGACATCGGTCAGCCGGACGCCGGAAACCCGCGAGACGATGGCAGCGAGGAACACCATCGCCCATCGTCGTGGACCGCTCACCTGATAGTCGCCGACGTCCGCGAACCGGGCGCCGATCGAGATGTCGGCCCGCTCGAGCCCGTCCAGGACCAGGCGGATGTGATCGGGGTTGTGCTGTCCGTCGGCATCCACCTGAATCGCCCGGGAGTATCCCCGGCGCGCGGCGAACGTGAAGCCCGTCCGCATCGCGCCGCCCACCCCGAGGTTGAAGGGCAGCACGAGAACTTCCGCTCCGGCGGAACGGGCAGCCTCGCTCGTCCCGTCCCAGGATCCGTCGTCGATCACGATGACGTCGTATCGGTCGTCCGCGGCTCGGATCTCACGAACGGTGTGGCCGACATTACGGACCTCGTTCCACGCCGGCACGAGCACGGCGACGCGATCACCCAGGTCCGTCATAACCAGGACAGTCTACTGCCCCGCCTGTGGCTCCTGCGGCAGCGGCGACGGCGGCGGATCGGGAAGTTCCTATACTTGACGGGTGCGGAGACGAGCCCGAGCGATTCTGCGTCGGGCGCGGTCGTCCTCAGTCCTGGCGCCCCTGGTCGTGGCGGCCGATCGATGGTGGTGGGCGCGCACGATCCGCCGTGCGGACGTCGTCGACCTCGAGTTCGTCGTCGCCCAGGGCGGACCCCCGACCGCGAGTCGCGCCGTCCGCGCCTATGTGCGGGGCGGCTTCCGATCCGGATTCGCGCTGAACCCGTTGTTCATGGAGCGACTGGTGTCATCGCAACTCCCGGACGCCGGGCGCGTGCCCGCACTCTACGCATATCTGGCGAACGACGTGCGCGGAATCGAAGCGAGCGTCGTGTGGGACGCGCCCGCCTACGCGACCCGCAACCCCGATTCCCCCGACGATCGCGGCAGCGTGCTGGGGCACGCGTGGCGCCGCGCCCGGCAGGAGGGCGTCCTCGAAGTCTCCGACGGCGAGCGGACGTCCTGGGACGTCCTGCATGCCTCCGCATGCGCGGCGGTGGCGGGAGCTCGAGGGGTCATTCCCCGCGTCCTCGACGCCCCCGCGGCCGTCGTGGCCCGTTTCGCCGATGACGAAGGGCTCCCGGCCACCCCTCTCCGGGAGACGAGGGACGCCGCCGATCGAATCGGCGCCGCACTGGTGCTGGCGCTCGGCGGTCCGGGGAGCGAAGTGGCCGCCGCGGCGGCCCAGATCGCCGCGACCCGGCCGCACACCGTCCTGGTCCGGGACACCGAGGACGTGGCGAGCCGCGTGGCGGCGACCCTCCCCACGGACGCGGTCGTCGTCGTGCGCGGCCCGCACGCCGAGATCTCCGCCGACGATCTCCTCGTGCTCGCACGGTCCGCCTCGGACGGCCCGGTCGCCCCGCTCTGGCTCGGATGGGATGGATCGGTGGCCTCCGCCGGCACGGGTGTGCGAAACGGACGTTCATACCGTCTTCTCGCCGGATTCCCTCGAGAGGACGCGATGGCGCTCGGGCCCGTCGTCCTCTCCTCGGAGGTGGATGGCACGACCTACGCGCGCCCTGTGGCGCCTTCGGACCGAGCGGCTCGTACCCTGACGGACGCGGTCGTGCGGGCCCCGGCTCTCCCGCGCGCGTCCTCGAGGCCCGTCGCGGGCCCCGACACGGACATCGCCGAGCTCGTGGCACCGCTCGGCTGGGTGGTCGAAGGCTGGACCTCCTCCGGTCCACGCTTCCGGCGTCTGGCCCGTGATACCGCGCTTCCGGGAGGACGACGCTCCCCCTCGCTTCGATGGGCGATCAAGATCGCCGCGCCCCCCGGACGTCCCGGCGAGGCCTGGGGCGACACCCACTTCGCACGCGGGATCGCCGACGCGCTGCGCCGACTCGGACAGGAGGTGGTGATCGACGCGTATGCGGCGCGGGATCGCTCGTCCTCCGCGCTCGATGAGGTCGTGCTGGCCCTTCGCGGCCCGGAGCCGCTCCTGCCTCAGCCCGGGGCGGTTTCGTTGCTGTGGGTGATCAGCCACCCGGACGAGCTGGACCGCGACGATGTCGCGGGCTTCGACGCGGTGTTCGCCGCGTCGGAGAGTTGGGCGCGCGCCAAGACGCGCGAGTGGGAGCGCGACGTTCATCCGCTCCTTCAGTGCACGGACACAGAACGATTCCGCCCGCACGGCACCCCCCGGGGCGACCGGTACGTGTTCGTCGGGACGTCGCGGGGAATAGCGCGGCCTTCGGCCGTCGAGCCGATCCGCGCGGGACTCCCCGTCGATGTCTACGGTCCGGATTGGCGCGGCTACATTCCGCCCTCGACGATCGTCGCCACACACGTCCCCAACAGCGAACTCCCGCGCTTGTATGAGGGTGCGCGCGCCGTGCTCAACGACCACTGGCCCGCTATGCAGCGCCACGGCTTCGTGTCGAACCGACTGTTCGATGTCGTGGCCGCTGGGGGCCGGGCCGTCAGCGACCAGGTGGACGGGATCGACGCGCTCTTCTCCGGTGCCGTCGCTACCTATGAGACGGTGCCGGAACTCCTCCAGACGCTGTCGAGCGATCCCGACGAAATGTTCCCCGACCCAGAGACGCTCTCCCTGATCTCCGAACGGGTGAGGCGCGAACACTCGTTCGACGCCCGCGCTCGGACCTTGCTCGACGCCGCACTCCAGCTCCGCGGCTGAGGTCGGGGATCGCGGTCAGCCCACGGTCACCGCGACGTCGGCGGTCGCCGTGCCCAGCGTGGGCTCGGGGGTCCGGACGCTGAAGGTCGCACCATGTGCGATCCCGTGCACCCCGCCCTCCTCGGGTGCTACGGCGTTCGCATGCACGTGATAGGTCCCCTCGCCCAGGTGCAGCGCGCCGACCCGGAAGTCGATCGAGAGCTCTCCGTCGATGGGGGGCAGGGGCGTGTGCAGAAGATCGGTGTTGGACGCGAACACCATGTGCCCCATCGGGGTGTTGATGCTGAACCCTGCAGCCCAGGGCGTGATCGGCCGCGCCGAGCGCAAGCCGAGTCGGATCGTGAGCGGCTCACCGGAGTCGAACGTGCGGTTTCGTTCGCCATCGACACCGAGGATCTCGACGCTCGCGACATTGATGGGTGCGGCACCGGCCGTCTCGCTGACCGTGGCGTCGTCGCGGCCTTCGAGAACGTCGCGGAGGACCCCGATTGCCTCATCGACGTCGCCGTCGTGCACGACCTCGCCCTTGCGAAGAACGATTCCACGGTCGCAGAGTTCCGCCACCTGCTGAGCCGAGTGGCTGACCAGAATGATCGTGCAGCCCTCCGCCCGGAACCTGGCGATCCGATCCATGCACTTGCGCTGGAACGCCTCATCGCCCACCGCGAGCACCTCGTCGACGAGCAGGATGTCGGGATTCGTGTGGATGGCGACCGAGAAGGCCAGGCGCACGTACATCCCCGAGGAGTAGAACTTCACGGCGGTGTCGATGAAGTCGGCGATCCCACTGAACTCCACGATGTCCTCGAACCGCGCGTCGACCTCCGCGCGGCTCAGCCCGAGGATCGCGGCATTGAGATAGATGTTCTCGCGCCCACTCAGATCGGGGTGGAATCCGGCACCGAGCTCGAGGAGCGCTGCCATCCGCCCGCGTGTCTGCACGGTTCCGGACGTGGGCGAGACGATTCCGCCGATGAGCTTGAGCAGCGTGCTCTTGCCCGAGCCGTTCGCTCCCATGAGGGCGACCGTCGTCCCGGCCCCGATCTCGATGCTGACGTCCTTGACGGCGACGAAATCCTCCCGGTGCGTCTTCCCCTGACGTCCCAGGTGCACGATGCGGTCTTTGAGGCTGTTGTCCTTGCGGACGCGGAAACGCTTGCGCACCTCGTTCAGGCGCACAACCACAGGGCCGAAAGCGTCGTCCATCACAGCTCCTGAGCGAAATTTCCTTGCAGGCGGGTGAAGACCCGGTGGGACACGAAGAGAAGCACCAGCCCGACGATCCCGGCGACGAGCATGCGGAGCTCGAGACCCGGAGGGTAGTCCTGCGGTGATCCCGCCCCCCAGAACGCCTTGTGGAAGCCGAGGATGGCGAGGGTGAGCGGGTTGGCGAGGTACACCTCGAGAATCCACGACGGGAGCGAGAATCGCGCGATCACGTCGCTCACCATCCGCCACGAGTAGACGATGGGAGACGCCCACATCGCGAGCATCAGCACGACCTCGGTGAGGTACTGGATGTCGCGCAAGTAGACGTTGACGGCGCTCAGAAGAAGCCCCACCGCCGTCCCGTACACGAGGACGAGGGCGAGCGAGGGGAAGAACCACAGCATCTCGACCGGGGTCGGAAGCGCCTGGAAGACCAGAGCGGCGATCACCAGCACGGAGAGCTGGACCAGGAACATGAACCCGGCGCCGCCGACGCTGGCGAAGGGGAATATCTCACGAGGGAGATAGATCTTCTTCACCAATCCCGAGTTCATCAGGATCGAGCCGGTCGCACCCGACACGGTGTCGTTAAAGAACTGGTACAGCGTCAGGCCGGCGAACAGGTAGATCGCGAAGTTCGGGATGCCCTCGGCGGCGCGCAGAAACTGACCGAGGACGATGAAATACATCAGGAACTGGATCAGCGGTCGAATGACCGTCCACAAGAACCCGAGGAAGCTGTCGCGATACCGCGCCTGCAGGTCCCGCCGGATCAGAAGGAACAGCAGGTCGCGACGAGACAAAAGTTCTCGGAGCTTGCCCCCGCGTCCGGGGAAGGACATGCCACGTGCATCCACCGTCGCGAACGGTAGAAGCGCGAGCGCGGCGAATCTCTCTGATTTTTCCAAGCCTGACCATCGTTCTTCGGGAATCATGATTCTAACGGGCGAGATCGACGGATCGCTCTGACGCGCCTCGACGCCCCCTGTGCGTTCAGCGGCGGGAGCGACGCAGGACCATGTCCCGCATGCGGCGCGGGGCGCTCACCAGTGCACGCACGCGTTCGAAGCGCGGGACCAGATCCGGTCGGTTGAAGCGCAGGTACATCCAGAAGAAGTCGGTCGCGCGCCCTGTGCCCATCCAGCCCGCACGGTGCAGGAAGAGCGTCTTGTCCCGGAGCGACCCGGGCAGGGTCGCGGCCATCTCATCGACCTTGAACTCCAGCGAGGTGTGGCTCAGCGCGGCGTACTCCGCGGTGAGGATCGTGCGGGTGTGAAAACCGTCCTCGGCCGCCGCGTACGACGGCATCCGTTCGAGCACGTGAGCCAGCCCGCCGTCCTTGTAGGCGTCCTTCCCCCCGAATTCCTCGTATCGCCAATCGCGTGCCGCGAGGATGCGCAGCGCACGCGGCCGCGCCGCGTACATCGAGCCGAAGGGCGCGAGCGGCGAGACGTTGTCGATGGGCACCGCGATCCCCAACTCCTCGGCGACCCGCTCGAATCGGGGGCGGTTCCCCCACCACGCATGCCCCAGCGTGCCGTGGCCGATATGGATCATCGGCGGGTAGGCAAGCCCGAGAGACTCGTCCCGTTGGAAGAGCGCCACCAGGTTGGCGACGTACCCGGCGTCCGGAAGCAGATTGTCGAGCTGCTGCCCCTTGAAGTGCTGCCCCACCGCGAACCCCTGCTGGGGAGTGCGCTTCGTGTGGACCTTGACGATGAGATCGTATTCGTCGCCGAGAATCACGTCGCGGCATCCGATCAGGAAGGCGCTCTGATCGCGTCCGTCGTTCGATGGGAGTACGCGGACCTCCGTGGTCCGCCCGGGGCGGGCTCGGGCCGCGAGGATCTCCTCGATCGCCCGCGCCCGTTCGGCGTCGGGCGTCGTGATGATCAGGTCGTAGTCGCAGGGCAACAGGTCCGCACGGTCGACCATCTCGTCGGTCATGTCCACGTAGAAGATGTGTGCGATGACGGCGATCCGCAACGGTCGATCCGCGTCGTAGGACACATCCACGCTCGGCAGGATCTCGAGCAGGCCGAGATCGGCGGTGAGGTCCCGCGGCGGAGCGTTACGTGTCAGATGGCTCCAGATCAGATCGGCGCTGTACCCGTAGGATTCGACCTTCTCGAGCAGCCATTTGCCGATCGACGCCTCGTGGTCCATCGTCACGGGCCAGAAGTAGAAGGGCTTCCGCTTGACGATGGGGCATCCGTCGTCGAGCATCTGCGAAGCATTGAAGACGGAGGGGTTCTCGGTGTCGTAACGGTCGTGAGCGAATCCGACGCGATGCGTGAACCCTCGTTCGGCGAAGTGCTCGGTGAAGGTCACCTCGTGCCGCGTGACGGCCTCCGTCCAGTCATCCAGGAGGGGCAGCTCGTCCCAGTACGTTCGCCACGCGGGCGAGGTGAACATCCGTTTCCGCACGGCGATCCAGAACGATTGCAGGTGATACGGGATCACCTCGCCGGTCCAGGACGCGCCCTGCTCGACCCGCGGGTGGTCGGTGAGCCCCCAGAAATCGATCTCGGCCTGTTCCATCGACTCGAAGACCGGCGCGAAGGGTCGCACCGGGCCGTACCAGGTGTCGTTGGTGAGGATGATCTCGTCGAAGGCGTCGAGTTGCCCCGCGAGGAGGTCGAGCCCCGCCTTGTGGCCCCAGATGTCCAACCCGACGTTCTCCCGCTGGAGAACGTCATCGGCGACCTCGGCGAGCCTCGCACGGCCCTCGGGAAGAAGTTCTCCGTTGACCACCGCGACGATCCGATCGGCGTGCTCTCGCAGGCCGCGCAGGGCGTGCAGCACGAAGTCTTCGATCCGGCCCCGGCGGTCGTAGATCACGTAGACGACGGCCCGCGAGCCGCCATCGGGGAAACGAGACGGGTGCGTCATGTCAACGCCTCCTTCCGGTGAGTCGGCCTTGCAGCCGTCGGGCGACTCTGACGGCGCTCGCGGCCCGCGCCACGACGGACCAGACCCGGGGATGCCGGTAGCGGAGCCACATGCGGGTGAAGTCCACGGCGCGGCCCGATCCGACGGGTCCGGCGCGGTGGAGAAGGTTGGTGTAACCGGCGGGATACCCGTACGACGTCATCGCCATGTGATCCCCGATGTACTCCAGGGAAGCGTGGCTCAGGCCCGCGTGCTCGCTCGTTGCGACGGTCCTGCTGACGAAGCCCGCCTCGCCCGCCGCGTACGCGGGCAGCCGCATGCACAGCTCGCCCGCCGCCACGTCGTGCGTCCACCTCACTGAAGAAAGTGCGCGTACCGCCTGCGGCCGCGCCATCCACATCCCCCCGATCGGCGCATGCGGGCTGGCCCAGTCGACGGGCACCGTGATCCCCAGCCGATCGAGGACGGTGAGAGCGGCGTCTCGATGCCCTGCCCACCCCTCGCCGAGGCTCGACATGCCGATATGCGGCGTCGGCGGGAAGACGAGACCGAGCGATGGGTCGCGGTCGAACAGGTCCACGATCTGCGCGAGGTGGGCCGGGCCGTGCCCCAGCAGGCAGTCGATCTGCTGGCGCCGGAAGTAATCGCGGGCGTTGCGCGTCAACCCCGAGGGCGTACCCGTGTGCAACGCGAGAACCAGGTCGACGTCGTCCGCGAGGAGCAGGTCCCGACATTCGTCGAACGCCACGACGGTGTCCGCTCCGACGCGAGACCTCGCCGGCCGGATTTCGTAGGGGAGATCGGTCGGCCCGGCAGCGTCCCAGATGTCGGTGACCACGTCTTCCGTCACGCCGTCCGAAAGGGTGAGAACAACGCGCTGGAGCGAGCGCACGCCGCTCAACCGGGCGACGACGTCCGTCAGCGCGTCGAGGTCTACGACGTGGATGATCGCGAGGATGCGGGCCGCGCGGGTATCGACTGCGGCACGCACCGGAGGGATGACTTCGAGCATGGCACCGGTGGTGTGCAGCCGCTTGGGCGCACATCGCTGTGCCAGGTCGGACCACATCGACGCGACGGGGTACCCGTGTTCGGCCATCGCCGCCGCGAGTCGGCGACCGATGATCGCGTGCTGGTCGAAGAACAGCGGGTATCCGTCGAATACGGCGCGAGGGACGGATGGACACCCGTCCTCGATGAGGAGATCCACGTTGAACATGTCGGCGTGTTCCGCGGGGTAGTCGTCGCTGGAGAATGCCGCCGAGAGACGGAACCCGTCCGCGGTCAGGACATCGCTGAAGCGGTTCTCGATCTCGCGCACGCGCCAGTCCTGGTCTGGTCGGGCCGGCAGCGATGACCAGAATTGCTTCCACGCCTGGGACTGCCGGACCCGGCGACGCGCGGCGAGCCAGTATGCACTGAGCCGGACGACGCCGTCACGCCCCTCGGAACGGTCGCCCCGCACGACGTCACGGCGATCGGTGAGCGACCACACATCCACGTAACGCGACTCGAGACGCTGGAGTACCGGACCCAGCGGCGACACCGGCCCGAACCACGCGTCGGAGGTCAGAACGATCTCATCGAAGGCTTCAGCCCGGGGACCCCACACCCGCAGAGCGTGGGCGTACGCCCACAATCCCTGGGTCTCCGGCCCGACCGTGACGATCTCGTCGGCGAGCGCAGACACCTGAGCGCGTCCCGTCGCGTCGAGCGGACCCGCGACCACGAGGACGTGATCCATTTCGGCTCTCAGACCGGCGAGGGTGTGCAGGGCGGCACCGCTCATCCGTCCGGATCGGGTCTGCACCGCGTACGCGACAGCGCGTGTGCCGCCGAGCGGGAATCGCGGCGGCACGCCGGGGTCAGCGGCCACGCGACTGTCCCTGGTCGAGGGCCTTGAGAAGGTACGCGCCGTACCCGCTCTTGACCAGAGGCTCCGCCAGTGCGCGCAACTCGTCGTCCGTGAGGAAGCCCATCCGCCACGCGACCTCTTCGGGGCAGCCGATGGACAGGCCTTGACGCTTCTCGACGGTGCGGATGAAGTCCGTCGCTTCGGCGAGGGAATCGAAGGTGCCCGTGTCCAACCAGGCGGTACCGCGTGGCAGGAGTTCTACGCGCAGCCGACCCTGCTCCAGATACGTGCGGTTGACGTCCGTGATCTCGAGCTCACCGCGTGGAGACGGCGTGAGCGCACGGGCGATCTCGATCACGTCGTTGTCGTAGAAGTACAGACCCGGAACGGCGTAGTCGCTCTTGGGGGATGCCGGCTTCTCCTCGAGCGAGACCACCCGCCCGTCGGCGTCGAATTCCACGACACCGTATGCGGTCGGGTCCGCCACACGGTATCCGAAGACGACGCCGCCATCGAGCTGCGTGTACTGGCGCAGCCGGGTGCCCATGCCCTGCCCGTAGAAGATGTTGTCGCCGAGCACGAGGGCGACCGGTTCGGACCCGATGTGCTCCTCACCGAGGAGGAATGCCTGGGCGAGTCCGTCGGGCGACGGCTGCACCTTGTAGGTGAGGGAGATACCGAAACGCGACCCGTCTCCGAGCAGCCGCTGGAACTGGTCGGAGTCCTGTGGAGTCGTGATGATGAGGATGTCGCGGATGCCGGCCAGGATCAGCGTCGACAGTGGGTAGTAGATCATCGGCTTGTCGTACACCGGGACGAGCTGCTTGGAGACGCCGAGCGTGATGGGGTGCAGTCGCGACCCCGTTCCGCCCGCAAGGATGATGCCACGCATTCCTCGATTCTCCCCGACCCACCCGGTCCCCGCCAATCCGTCGGCCGCCGTACGTCCCAGGTGAGCCCGGTTAGTCTGGCCGCATGGGTCGTCTTCTTGTCACCGGCGGTGCCGGGTTCATCGGTTCGAACTTCGTCCACCATGTGACCGCGCACACGGATCACTCGGTGACGGTGTTGGACAAGTTGACGTATGCCGGGAATCGGGGGTCGTTGGCGGGGTTGCCGGAGGATCGTGTGCGACTGGTCGTGGGCGACATCGCCGACGCCGCGGTGGTTGATCCGCTGGTCGCCGAGGCCGACGCGGTCGTTCATTACGCTGCGGAGTCCCACAACGACAACTCGCTGCACGACCCGCGGCCGTTCCTGGACACCAACATCGTCGGCACGTACACGCTGCTCGAGGCCGCGCGGAAGCATGACGTGAGGTTCCACCACATCTCCACCGACGAGGTCTACGGCGACCTCGAGCTCGATGACCCGGCCCGATTCACCGAGTCCACGCCCTACAACCCCTCCTCGCCGTACTCCTCGACGAAGGCGGGGTCGGATCTGCTCGTGCGCGCGTGGGTGCGGTCGTTCGGGGTGCGCGCGACGATCAGCAACTGCTCGAACAACTACGGCCCCTACCAGCACGTGGAGAAGTTCATCCCCCGTCAGATCACGAACGTGATCCGTGGCATCCGTCCGAAGCTCTACGGCACCGGGGAGAACGTGCGGGACTGGATCCACGCGGACGACCACTCCTCCGCCGTGCTGACGATCCTCGACAGGGGCGAGATCGGGCAGACCTACCTCATCGGCGCGGACGGCGAGAAGGACAACAAGACCGTGGTCGAGTTGATCCTGCAGACCATGGGCCAGCCCGCCGACGCGTACGACCTGGTCACCGACCGTCCCGGGCACGACCTGCGGTACGCGATCGATTCCACCAAGCTGCGCACCGAGCTCGGCTGGACCCCCACATACGGCGAATTCGAATCGGGCCTGGCCGCGACCATCGACTGGTACCGGCAGAACGAGGCCTGGTGGGCACCGGCGAAGGACGGCGTGGAAGCGTTCTACGCCAGCAAGGGACAGTGAGCGGCATGGCCACCGCGTTCGGCAAGACCCTCGCCACCGCCGAAACCCCCATCCCGGGCCTGATCCTGCTGGACCTGCCCGTGCACGGGGATTCCCGCGGCTGGTTCAAGGAGAACTGGCAGCGGGAGAAGATGACCGCCGAAGGGGTCGACCTGCCCGATTTCGGGCCGGTGCAGAACAACATCTCCTTCAACGACGCCGTCGGCACCACCCGCGGCATCCATGCCGAGCCCTGGGACAAGTACGTCTCCGTCGCCACCGGACGCATCTTCGGCGCCTGGGTCGACCTCCGCGAAGGCGACACCTTCGGCGCCGTGTACACCACCGAGATCGACCCGTCGAAAGCGATCTTCGTGCCGCGAGGCGTCGGCAACTCGTACCAGACCCTGGAACCCGACACCGCCTACACCTACCTCGTCAACGACCACTGGTCCCCCGCCGCGAGCTACACCTTCCTCAATCTCGCGGACGAGACCGTCGGCATCCAGTGGCCGATTCCCCTGGACAGCGTCGAAATCAGCGACAAGGACAAGAATCACCCGCGGCTCGCCGACGTCGTCCCGATGCCGCCGAAGCGGATCCTCGTCACCGGCGCGAACGGGCAACTCGGCCGTGCCCTCCGCGCAGAGTTCGGCGACCACCCCTGGATCGACTACACCACCCGCGACGACCTCGACCTGACCTCCGCCGACCTCGCGACCGCCCGCCGCTGGCGCGACTACGCCACCATCATCAACGCCGCCGCCTACACCAAGGTCGACGCCGCCGAAACACCCGAAGGCCGTACCCACGCCTGGGCCGCGAACGTCACCGCCGTCGCCGCCCTCGCCCGCATCGCCACCGACAACGGCATCACCCTCGTCCACGTGTCGAGCGACTACGTCTTCGACGGGACCAAGGACGGCGCCTACACCCCCGCCGACCCCGTCTCCCCCCTCGGTGTGTACGGGCAGACCAAGGCCGCCGGCGACGCCATCGTCTCCAGCGTCCCCCGCCACTACATCCTCCGCACCAGCTGGGTCATCGGCGACGGCGACAACTTCGTGCGCACCATGGCCTCCCTCGCCGAACGCGGCATCAACCCCCGCGTCGTCAACGACCAAACCGGACGCCTCACCTTCACCACCGACATCGCAGCCACCATCCGCACGCTGCTGGAGACCCGCGCCGCTCACGGCGTCTACAACGTCACCTCGGCGGGCGACCCGGTCTCCTGGTACGACATCGCGCGCGAGGTATACCGCATGACGGGTCACGACCCGGCACGCGTAACCGGGGTCACCACCGAGGAGTACTTCGCCGACGCGGCGGGACCGGTCGCACCGCGGCCCCGGAACAGCGTCCTCGAACTCGGCGATGGCACGTACGTGTGCGCGCCCCTCGGCCCGGACCGACTCCGAGCGTACGTGACAGCCTGATCGGGGAGGGCGTCGACGCAGGATCTCCGACGCCCTCCCCCATTCATCCGACCGTGACGGTCTGACAACCCAGGAACGTGTTCGGCCCCTCGACGTCATTGATCGGATAGACGCAGACGGTGTGCGAACCCTTCGCCGCGGGGACGCGCGCGGAGAACCCGTGACGGTCACCCATGCCGGGGAAAGCTGCCGCGATGTCCGCACGCGAAACGTTCGCGAGGATCGCCGTTCCGATCCCGTCCACGTAGACGTGAACGGCGATCGGATCGCTCGTGTCGGGGTCGAGAGCCCACCCGCCGACCGTGACGGCGCCCGCGGTCGCCCCGACCGCCTCCAGGTTGCCGATCGGGGGCCGCGAATGGTCGGCCACATCGACCGTCCGGCATCCGAGCGAGCTGTTACCCCCGGCGCCGTTGTTGATCACGTAGACACAGATCGAGGACGTGCCTGCGGGAACGGTGATGCGCTCGGCGAAACCGTGCCGCGATCCGACGAGGGGGTAGGCCGCCCCGACGTCGGGGCGATCCGAATCGGCCGTGTAGGCCGCTCCCCTGCTTCCGACGTAGATATGAACGGACACAGGCGAGGTCGTGTCCAGGTCGAGCGCCCATCCGCTGACGGTGGCCGTCATCCCGCTGACGCTCACGCCCTCGAGCATGCCGATGGGTGCCCGCCCGAGGTCGGGCACAGGGATGGTGATCGTCCGGCATCCCAGAGCGCCGTCACCGCCCTTCCCGTTGTTGACGGCGAAGACGCAGACGTCGTGCTTGCCCCCCATGAGGGTGAGGGAGGTCGCAAAGCCGTGATTCGGGCCGAAGGCCGGGTATGCCGCTCCGACGTCGGAACGCGGGAGGTCGGCAGACGAGGACGAGGACGCGCCCGAGGCCTCGATGCGGACCTGGATGGGCAGCGAAGTGTCCGGGTCGATGGCCCACCCGCTCGCTGTCACCCTCGTGCCTTGGACGACCACGGCGTCGAGGGCGCCGAAAGGCACGCGCCCCTGATCGACCGGTTGGCCGACGGTCACCGTGCGACAACCGAGCTGGACGTTCCCGCCGAGGCCCGTGTTGATCCCGTACGCGCAGACGGTGCGCGCCCCCGGTGCGGCCGGGAGGACGGCGCCGAATCCGTGCTTGGCTCCGTAGGCGGGGTAGGCGCCTGCGACGTCCGTGCGGGACGAGTCCGCCAGCAGGGCCGTGCCCACCCCGTCGACGTACACGTGCACGGCAATCGGCTGCGTGGTGTCGGGATCGATGGCCCAGCCGCCGACGGCGACGGCGCCCGCCTGCGCCGTCACCCCCTCGAGATTGCCGAACGGCGAGCCTGCCATGGCCGCGAGACGGTCGCACTTGAGCTGGGAGTCCCGCCCCTGGCCGACGTTGATCCCGATGACGCAGACGGTGTTGTCGCCCTCCTGCGCCGCGGGGACGGTGAGGGAGAAGGCGTGATTTCCGCCGAGCGTCGGATAGGCCGCGGCGACGTCTGCGCGATAGCCGTCAGCGGTCACGGTGCGTGTGGTCCCCTCCACCCGTACCTGGACACTGATGGAATTGGAGGTCTCGGGATCCGCGGTCCATCCCGACACCTGGAAACCGCCCGGTACCCGGGTGATGGCATCGACGGACCCGATCGGCCCATAAGGGTTCCCCATGTCCCGGGTCGACCCGAACCAGTCCGTATAGATGCGCCAGAAGTTGCGGTTGCCGTACGCCGAGCAGCCGTCACCCTCGCCGTAGAGGTTGCGGAGCGCCGCCGCGTTCGGCACGTACGGCGTGTAGATGTACAGCCCGGCCGTGGCGGCGTTCTCGATGTAGACGCGTTGCGTGCCGCAGCTGGTCGTGGGGTTGTAGAGGATGTTGTTCCAGCGCCCCGCCTGGTAGCCCCACCACGTCGGGTTCAGCCGGTAGATCTCGAACTGTCGCGCGGCGTAGTAGACCTGATAGAAGAACCCGGCCGTGGACGCATCGCACGGCGCGGTGTCGGGGCATCCCTGTCCGGTGGCGGCCTTGTACTGGAAGTCTTCGGGCCACGTCGAGGAGACCAGCCGCTGCTCCTTCTCGAGCAGCACGAGCATGGCCTTCTGGCTGATCCCGCAGGAGAGGCCCACCTTGGCGATGATCGTCGCGGCGCTCTCGTTCGCCGCGCCCGCGTATCCGTTGCAGTACTTGTCGGCCGGCCGGTCGTCGGTGTTCTGGCGGTAGTCCTTGAGACAGGTGTACCCGCTCCGGCAGTTCGGCACCTGCTTCTGCAGGAAGGCCTGGATGTCCGACGCGCTCAGCGCCGAGCCGTCGTAGAACAACGCGTCGTCGATGATGTTGCCGGGGTTCCAGTCGGCCGCATTCGCCGCGGAGGCGGATGCCACCGGCGCCACCGTGGCGGGGAGTGCCACCGGCAGCGCGACCAGGAGGGCTGCCGCGCACACCCAGGCGGCGAGGACGGCGAGGGCGGCGCGAGGGCGGGACCGTGCGGTCACGGCGCCGGCTCGACCGTGGAGACGGCCGACTCGGCGCGCGTGGAGGGAGATTCGTACCGCACCCGGAACTGCGGTGCGGTCGACGAATCGTCGACGGGGATCGACATGACTCCGCAGTAGGTCACGTCCTTGCCCTCCGTGCCAGTCACCGAGACCGTGCGGTCGGTGCCCACGAGTTCGAGCGTGCAGGTGCCGTCGTCTTCGGAAACCTTCGGCACCATCGCCGTGACTTCGAGGTTGCCGCCGACGATCTCGGAGGTGATGACGAGAACGTCTCCCGAGAACGGGGTGACGGAGGGCGTCGGCACCGCGGTCGGTGTCGAGGAGGCGCTCGGCTCGGGCGTCGACGAGATGGATGTCGACGGGGTGGGCGTTCCGGTGGACACCGCGCCTCCGACGGGTGTCGCGCAGCCGGCGAGGGCGAGAAGCGCGACGACGCCGACGGGCACGGCCCAGCGGCGACTCCTCTTCCCTGAGGGGGACGTCCGGGGGTGGTTCACGGGGATCACGCGATCATTGTGCGGGCTGCGCGCCGCGAACGGCGGCTGCCACGCCGCGGGCGGTCAGCCGCGGCCGACCCGGCGCCGGAGGCGTCGCAGGCGCGACCACAGCGGCTGGTGCGCATCGATCTCGCGTCGCAGGTCGTCGCGGATCTCGGCGCGCAGCCGCTCCGACTGCCGCGTCGACAGCTCTTCGAGGTGGGCGATGAGCTGCTGCTGCTGGGCGGCGAGGTAGAGCGGCAGCCCGTCTCCCTCCCGCCGCGTCCACTGCTCGAGCGCCCGATCGCGCACCAGCGCATCGTCGCGAGCGTGCGCGTCGGCGAGCGCGAACATGCTGTTGGCGGCGATGCCCGTGGCATCCGGTCGCTGTGTCCAGTAGGCGAGGGGCTCGCCCGCGACGAAGCCGAATCCGGCCCGGGCGAGCACGCGGAGATAGAAGTCCCAGTCCTCGACGGCCTCCAGCGACTCGTCGTACCAGCCCGCTTCCTCGTGGACCGCCGCCCGATAGAGGACGGAGATGGGCACCGCGCGATTGACGCTCAGCATCTCGCCCAGCGAGATCCGCTGCATCCCCGCCCAGAACGGGGCGCGACCGACCTCGACCCACCGCCCCTCGCGCTCCTCCTCGTAGACGATCTCGGTGCTCACCGACACCGCGGCATCCCCGGGGTGCGTATCGAGCCACTCCACGGTGCGGGCGAGGAAGTCCGGATGCCACCGGTCGTCGTCGTCGTGGAGGACCACCAGCTCGGTGGCCGCCGCGCGCACGCCGGCGTTCGCGGCGATGCACCGCCCGCCCTCCCCCGGCGGGATGTGCAGGACATCGGCGGTGAGGCCCGCCTCCGCCACGACCGACTCGACCTCGGGCGGATCGCCCCCGTCGTTCACGACGACGACGCGCCGGTCGGAGAACGACTGGGCGGCGATGTCGGCCAGGGCCCGACGGAGGAAGGCGGGACGTCGTCGGGTGCGGACGACGATTCCGACGCGCGCGGTCATGGGTTCGAGCATAGGTCCCGCCTAGAGTTCGGCGTGCAGAGCCCAGACGCGGTCGGCGGACGCCGCCCACGCGAACCCCTTCGCGCGATCACCGGCGAGCACGCGCAGGCGCTCGGCATCCTCTCCGAGAGCGCGCGCGACGGCGGCGGCGAGTCCGCTCTCCGTGGCGAAGGCGGCCGCGTCAGCGAGCACCTCGCGGTGGACCGCGGTGTCTCTCGCGACGATCGGGACGGAGAGGGCAAGGGCGTCCACGGCCCGCCACGGCCAGTCGGTCCGGGTGCTCGCCGCGATGAACGCGACCGCGTGGGAGAGCACCGCGGCGCGGTCCCACTGGTCGAGTGCACCGCGCGCGTGGACGCGCGCCTCGGGGACCCCCGCGGCGGACGCGAGCTCGACGACGGCCGGCTCCTCCCCCTCCGGCACGTCCAGCACCACGACGTCGCCGTCCCACGCCGACGCAAGGGCCGCGAAGGCGTCCGCGAGGCCGTCCGAGGCGGCGGAGCCGCCGGCCAGGGCGACGAACGACGAGGGCAGGTCGAGCGCGCGGAGACGGCCGACGGCATCGGAGGGCGCACGGAACCCGGCCGCCGGTGCCCCGCCGATCACGCGCACCTTGGCGACGAGCTTGGCCTTGGCCACCTCCGCCAGGCGCTCGGCCATGGCGTGCGAGGGCACGACGACGGCATCGGCGTGCTTGCCGATGCGCGACAGCAGCGCTCGGGTGCCGAGGACCTCGGCCCGGGGCAGCTCGTCCGGTGTCTCCCACGCGCGGAGGTCCCACAGCGTGACGACGATCTGGTGCGTCTCGTTGACACGGTCGTGCCGGACGAGCGGGGCGAGCGCGGTCGGCGAGTGGATGAGCCCGCGACCGATGCCGGGCGCCACCCCGAGCTGCCAGGATGCCGCCAGCTCGCGTCGGCGCATCGACAGGCGCGTCTCGGCGCTGAGACCCGTGACGCCCGCGTCGTCGGGGAGACCCGGCGCGGGAGTGATGGCCGCGACGTCGCAGCCGCGCGGGGCGGTGTCGACGAGAGCCTGGGCGAGCGACGCCGAGGCTTCCGCGAGGTCGCGGGAGGTCGGCGCGACGAGCTGGTCGAGGACGACGCGAAGGGTGACGGTCACGGCGCGGGGCTCTCCGTTTCGGTCGGGGGGTGGAGCTTGTCGCGCACGATCTGCTGCACCTGCGCGTAGTCCGGGTCGAACTCGTCGACGCCACCCTCGGGGGTCAATTCGATCGTCGTGACCGGCTGGCCCTTTGCCTTCAGCGCGAGGTCGACCAGCGTCGGGGCGATGAGACCCTGCGGGAGGTCGGTCTCGAGGATGTTCGTCCCCGCGGCGGCCACCTGCTGGAAGTGCTGGAGGACGTTCTGCGGGGTGAACTGCGCGAGGATCGCCTCCTGCAACTCGCGCTGGCGGCGCATGCGGTCGAAATCGCTCGTGGTGTACCGCGAACGGGCGTACCACTGGGCGGTGTCTCCGTCCATGTGCTGCTGACCGGGCTCGATCCAGCCGAAGGCCCAGTCGTCCACCGGCTGGCCGTCGTACGCAGGCCCGCCCTTGGGGAGGCGCTCCTGGACGTTGATGTCGACGCCGCCGAGCGCGTCGACGACGTCGGCGAAGCCCTTCATGTCGATCAGCACGTAGTACGGGATCTGGATGCCGAGGATGCCCTCGGCGGCATCCTTGGTCGCCTCGATGCCCGGTTCGGAGCCGTTGGCCTTGGCGTCGGGGTAGAGGGCGTTTCCGTCCTGGCACACCTCGACTTCGGTGCGGAGCTGGTTGATGCCGCTGCCCCAGCCGCAGGTCGGGTCGTACTTGCCCTGGTGTCCGTTCGGGTACAGGTCCTGCATGGGCCCGGGGGCGAAGGGGAAATTCGGCATGTCGCGCGGGATCCCGGTGATGGTCACCGCTCCCGTGGAGGCGTTGATCGAGACCACGGAGATGGAGTCGAACCGCATCGAGTCGCGCCCCTCACCCGAGTCGGCACCCAGGAGGAGGATGTTGTAGTAGCCGTCGGACGGCGGGACGACGGGTGCCGATTCGGCGAAGATCGACGCGAAGGCGTCCCTTGTCGTCCCGGCGGCCTGGGCGGCCCACGCGGCACCCGAGCCGGTGAGGACGAGCAGCCCCACCGACACGACCGTCATGATCCACCGGGCCACGGGCCCCGTCCGCACGAGTCGCACCAGCCGCAGGGTGTCGATCGTGAGCACGATCCACAGCACGATGTAGCCGACGAGGACGACCTGCACCAGGGTGAGCGGAACCCACCGGAACCACGACAGGAAGTCGGGGATGAACGAGCCCGTCGCGAGGGCGAAGAGACCGCTCGGCCAGAGCAACGCCGCCACCGCCGTGAGGACGAGGGCCGTCCAGAGGAAGAGCGTGGCGCCCAGGCCGAATCGGCCCAGGCGACGGTTGCCCGCGAGGATCTGCGCCGACCCGGGGATGAGCACGTTGAGCACGACGAGCCACCACCCGCGCCGCGTCATGACCTCGCGCGACGACGCGTCCGGATGACGCAGGGGCCGGGACTCCGTCAGCGACGGGCGGGCGCGCGGCCGCGGCGGGGCGGCGACGCTCACAACGACTCCTTGAGGCGGCGGTTCTTCTCCTCCACCTGGGACTCGAGATCGGCGGCGTAGCCCTCGACGCGGTCGCCGAGGGCGACGTCGGCGGCACCGAGGATGCGCGCGGCGAGGAGCCCTGCGTTCTTCGCCCCGTTGATCGACACCGTCGCGACGGGGATCCCGGCGGGCATCTGCACGATGCTGAGCAGCGAGTCGAGACCGTCGAGCGTGGCCAGCTGGACGGGGACGCCGATGACCGGGAGCGCGGTGACGGAGGCGAGCATTCCGGGGAGGTGGGCGGCCCCACCGGCTCCGGCGATGATGGCGCGCAGCCCCCGCGCCCGCGCCTCGCGGCCGTACCGGATGAGCTTGTCGGGCGTGCGGTGAGCCGAGACGACCTCCACCTCGTGGGGGATGCCGAATTCGGTGAGCACCTGCGAGGCGTCGCTCATCACGCGCCAGTCGGAGTCGGAGCCCATGACGACGCCGACCAGCGGCGTCTCGGAGGAATGCAGCGGCCGGGTCACCGGTCCAGGCTAGGGCGGGTCGCTGGAAGATCCCGGAACGGCACGCTCAGTCGAAGAATGCCGCCGCCGCGCGGCCCTCGTAGACGACGTCGTCCAGGTCGTCGCCGGCGACGTTGACGTGCCCGACCTTGCGCCCCGGACGCGGGTCCTTGCCGTACGTGTGGATCTTCGCCGTCGGGTGCGCGGCCATCGCGGGTGCGAAGCGCTCGGTCAGCCCGCCCTCGGCGGGCCCGCCGAGGATGTTGACCATGACGGTCCACGGAGCCGTGGCATCCGTCGATCCGAGCGGAAGGTCGAGCACGGCGCGCAGATGCTGCTCGAACTGGCTGGTGACGGCGCCGTCCTGCGTCCAGTGGCCGCTGTTGTGCGGCCGCATGGCGAGTTCGTTGATGAGGACGCGCTCGTCGGTCGTCTCGAACAGCTCGACGGCGAGCATGCCGGTCACCCCGAGCCCTTCGGCGACGGCGACGCCGATCGCGGCGGCCGCGCGCTCGAGCCGGTCCCCCGCACGCGGAGCGGGCGCGATCACCTCGGCGCACACCCCGTCGCGCTGCGTCGTCGCCACGAGAGGATACGCCCGCACCTCGCCGGACGGACGACGCGCGACCTGCTGCGCCAGTTCGCGCGTGAAGTCGACGAGTTCTTCGACCAGGAGCGCCCCGCCGTGGGCGTCCTCGGCAAGCGCGGCGAACCAATCGTCGGCTTCGGTCGCGGCCGAGACCACGCGCACGCCCTTGCCGTCGTACCCGCCGCGGGGGGTCTTCACGACGGCGCGTCCGCCGTGGGCGTCGAGGAAGTCCTGGAGCTGCGCGGCATCCGAGACGGCGGCCCAGTCGGGCTGCGGCATCCCGAGCTCGGCCATGCGCGCGCGCATGACGAGCTTGTCCTGGGCGACGGCCAGCGGGGCCGGGCCCGGGTGGACCGCGACGCCGGCGTCGACGAGCGCGGCCAGGACGTCCTGAGGCACGTGCTCGTGGTCGAACGTGAGCACGTCCACCTCACGCGCGAAGCGGAGCACGGTCTCGGCGTCGCGGTAGTCGCCCACGGCGGTGGCGGCGAGCCCCGCCGACATGCCCTCGGTCTCGGCGAGGACACGGATGTCGATCCCGAGCTCCTCGGCCGGCGCGATCATCATCCGCGCCAGCTGTCCTCCACCGACCACTCCGACTCGCAGCGCCATGCCGCTCCTTCCGTCCCGTCCATTGTGCTCCACACCGCCGCCGCACTTCCCGACCCCGGCGAGAGGCACGACGTCCGCGTCAGAACTCGACGGCGCCGGAGCCGTGCGCCTGCGAGTCGCGATGCGCGAGGATCTGGTTCACCTCGACCTGGTCGACCAGCGTCTCGTGCACGAGCACCGCGTGGGGGACGTTCTTCAGACGAAGGGGAGGTTCCACTCCGTTGGACAGCGTGAGGGTCCCCGCTCCCCACAGCCGTTGGAGGATGCCGCGCCTCATCTGGATCGCGTACCCGCGCACGTGCGAGATCTCGCGGCTGCTCGACCCGAAGAAGCCGGAGCGCTCGATGACGCGGCGGGTGGTGATCGTCCACGACCGGGAGAGCCACACGAAGTACGGCACGATCACCAGCAGCACCAGCGCGGCACCGGCCGCGGTCAACAGCATCCAGTTCTCGAACGGAGCCGGGAGATTGTCGTAGTAGTACGCGGTCGCACCGGCCACGGCGATCAGCACGAGGGCCGACCAGAACAACCGCCGGGCGTGACCGCGCAGGCGCGCGATGCGGCGCTCGGGCGCAGCCGCGCCAGGGGCCGGCGTGCGGGGACGGCCTCCGTAGGTGTCGGGCGGGGTCACGTACTCATTGTGGGGGCGGGAGCCGCCGGCGTCGCCCGCACACGCGGGACGGGCGCGGGTCAGCGCACGTGGACGACATCCCCGGCGGCGACCACCGTCTGGATCGTGCCCGATTCGACTACCAGGCGTCCCTCGGTGTCGAGCCGTTCCGCCCGGCCCTGGACGGTGGTGCCGTCGGGGAGGGACACCGACACCTCACGGCCCACGGTCGAACACAGCTTCTCGACGTCGCGGTGCACGCGGGCGACATCGCCCTCCGAGAGCGCGGCGAGCAGCGCGGCGAGGGACTCGAGGTAATCGGCGAGCAGGCGATCCTCGTCGACCTCGACGCCGAGGGCTGTGAACGAGGTGGCCGTCGACACCGGCAGATCCGCCCGGGTCATGCGCGTGTTGATCCCCGATCCGATCACGACCGTGTCGAGGGTGCCCGGAACGGCCTCGGCGAGGATGCCGCAGATCTTCCCCCCGTCCACGAGTACGTCGTTCGGCCACTTCAGCTGCGCGCTCGGACCGTGACCGGTCAGGCGGGAAGCGACGGCGCGCGTCATGGCCGCACCCGCGGCGAGGGGGATCCACCCGCGCATCCCCATCGGGATGCGCCCGGCGTCCACGACGACCGACACGGCGAGGGCGGTCCCGGCCGGAGCGGTCCACGTGCGGTCGAGTCGGCCCCGCCCGGCGCGCTGGTCGTCCGTGACGAGCAACGACAGATGCGGCCATCCGGCGGGGTCCGCTGCGACGGCGGCGACGACGTCGGCGTTGGTGGAGTCGGTGGTCTCGACGACCTGGAGGCGCGGGCTGAGCGCGGCGGTGAGCGGGTATCCGGCAGCGGGGATCGGCATGTGCACACCCTAGGCACGACCCGGGGGAATCGGCATCCCCGGGCCGTCCCCCGGCCTCGCACTCTCGCGCACGAATGGATGGATGCCACAGCGTCCCGACGAGGTGCTTGTGCGCACCCTCCAACATCGGCGTCGAACCGGTCGATAGGGTGGAAAGCGTGACCGACCAGCCCGATCTCTTCACCACCGCCGGCAAGATCGCGGACCTGCGCGCCAGGTTCCAGGACGCGGTCGTCGACGCCGAAGCCGCCGCGCGCACGAAACAGCACGCGAAGGGCAAGCTCACCGCCCGCGAGCGCATCGAGATGCTGGTCGACCCCGGCTCGTTCGTCGAGCTCGACGAGTACGTCCGCCACCGCACCACGGCGTTCGGCATGGACAAGTCGCGCCCCTACGGTGACTCCGTCGTCACGGGCACGGGCACGATCCACGGGCGCACGGTCGCCGTCTACGCGCAGGACTTCTCCACCTTCGGCGGCTCGCTCGGCGAGGTCGCCGGCGACAAGATCATCAAGGTCATGGAGCTGGCGCTCCGCAGCGGCATCCCGATCATCGGCATGCTCGACTCGGGCGGCGCGCGCATCCAGGAGGGTGTCGTCGCGCTCGGCAAGTACGGCGAGATCTTCCGCTTGAACACCGCCGCCTCGGGGGTCATCCCGCAGATCTCGATCATCATGGGACCCGCCGCCGGCGGCGCCGTGTACTCGCCCGCGCTCACCGACTTCGTCATCATGGTCGACAAGACGAGCCAGATGTTCGTCACCGGCCCCGACGTCATCAAGACCGTCACCGGCGAAGACGTCGGCATGGAGGATCTCGGCGGCGCCCACACCCACAACACCCGGTCTGGCGTGGCGCACTACCTCGCCGAGGACGAGGACGACGCGCTCGACTACGCCCGCACCCTCGTCGGATTCCTCCCCGACAACAACCTCGCCGAGATCCCGGTCTACGAGACGCCGTTCGAATTCGAGACGACGGATGCCGATCGAGCGCTCAACACCGTCATCCCCGACTCGCCGAACCAGCCCTACGACATCCACACCGTGATCGACGGCATCGTGGACGGGGCCGACTTCCTCGAGGTCCAGCCGCTGTTCGCCCCGAACATCGTCATCGGCTTCGGCCGTATCGAGGGCCGGACCGTCGGCATCATCGCCAACCAGCCCTCGCAGATGGCCGGCACGCTGAACATCGACGCGGGAGAGAAGGCCTCCCGCTTCGTGCGGTTCTGCGACGCGTTCTCCGTGCCGATCGTGACGCTCGTCGACGTGCCCGGCTACCTGCCCGGCACCGACCAGGAGTGGACCGGTGTCATCCGCCGCGGCGCGAAGCTCCTCTACGCCTACGCCGAGGCCACCGTGCCGCTGGTCACGGTGATCCTGCGCAAGGCCTACGGCGGCGCCTACATCGTGATGGGGTCGAAGCAGCTCGGTGCCGACATCAACCTCGCGTGGCCGACCGCCGAGATCGCCGTGATGGGCGGTCAGGGCGCGGTGAACATCCTCTACCGCGGTGAGATCAAGCGCGCCGAGGAAGCGGGCGAGGACGTCGCGGCGGTGCGCACCCGCCTCGCGAACGAGTACACCTATAACGTGGCATCCCCGTTCCTCGCGGCCGAGCGCGGCGAGCTCGACGGCATCATCGAGCCCGCGCAGACGCGCGTGTCGATCGCCAAGGCGCTGCGGGCACTGCGCAACAAGCGGGCGAGTCTGCCGGCGAAGAAGCACGGGAACATCCCGCTGTGAGCGAGACCGGTGACGGATCGCCCGAGACCGTCGGACGCATCGTGCGCGGCACCCCCACGCCCGAGGAACTCGCCGCGGCGATCGTCGTCGTGAGCGAGGCGTACGCCCGGGAGTCCGCCGATGCCACGGCACCGGAGACGTCGGCGCGCTCGCGCTGGGAGTTGTCCGCTCGCGGACTGCGGGCCCCGCTCGACCGCGACGCCGGCTGGAACGGATTCACGGGCTGACTGTCCCCCGAAATACCTACAGACGCCGCGAGAACGTTCGCGAATACTGGAGGAGCTGGAACGCATCACGCGTTCGGTCGGGCCGCTCCATCGAGCCGGTTCCGGCCACCGCGGACGGTTTTCGGGTAGCCGTTCGCATGGGTGAGGGGCAGGCGACATCGCCGCCCCTCACCCCTCACTTTTCGCACTCTTCCCCGGATGCAGATACCCGTTCTGGCCCCCGTCGGCGTTCGCGCCACGGGGGCCTCTCCTTCGCCGTCCGTGCGGGCGGCGCATCCTTCGCGTCAGTGCGGGCGGCGGATCTCGCGCCAGAGATCGACGTCGTCGTCGTCGGCCCCGGCGCCCGCAGCCGCCGTGCGACCCACGACGGTGACCGCCACCTCGTGGTGGGGCGAGGTCCGGATGATCAGACGCTCGGACGCGGCCTCCTCGACGATGCCCGCCAGCTCGGACCGAATGTCGCGCAGCGCCGACGCCGGCAGGTCTTCCAGGCCCCCCTCGTCAAAGAGCATGACGATCGTCCCGCGGCGACGCGCCGCGTCGATCTGTGCGCGCACCGCCTCGTCGAGGAGACGGGGGCTGCGCAACTCGTCGCGCAGGCTCTGCTCGGCGAGGCGCGCCGCGTTCTTCTCGCTCGGACGCAGGTTCCCACCCGTCTCGATCGTGCGACCGAGCACCGGACCGGCGACGTGAAGCGCCCGCTGCACGTGCAGCCGACGCTCGCGCTGACGCCCGCTCTGCGAGGCCTGCCAGGCGGATGCCGCCTGCTGCAGCTCCGACAGCTGCTCCGCATCGCGGGCGACCCGGTCGAGAGCGGTGGTGATGAGCTGGGCCACCGCCACCCAGACGAGCGAACCCACGAGCCCCAGGCTGAGCGCGGCGAGCGGGCCCAGCCAGACCGCCGCCGACACGGCCAGGAGGCCCGTGCCGATCCAGGCGACGACGGGTCGCCGCCGCACCATGACGACGGTCATGAGCGCGCCGATTCCGCCGATGACCCACGTGACGAACGGCTGCGACCGTCCGGCCTCGTTCACCGCCGCGAAGGCGGCGTTCGGGACGACCGCGGCGGCCAGCAGCGCGAGGCCGACGGCCCATCGCGGAGGCGCGAGCCGCGTGTCCGTGTCCGCGTCGTCCGGAGCCGCGACGCGGCGACGCGTCGGCAGGAGGATCCAGAGCCAGGTGATCGGGAGGTACAGCACGAGCGCAGCGATCAGCAGCCAGCCGCGTTCGACCGTGTCGGGCAGCGTCCACAGGAGGCTGCGCGCGGAGAGGTAGGCCGTGAAGGCCAGGCCGATGCCCGAGAGGATGGAGCGGACGGTCACCAGCGGTCCCCGCTCTCCCACTCGAGGGTCACCGTCGTGCCCGCGGGCGAGGAGTCCAGGGTCGAGCGTCCGCCGACCGCCGTGACGCGCGCGATGATGGAGCCGCGGATGCCGAGCCGATCGGCGGGGATCGCATTCACGTCGAAGCCGCGACCGGCATCCCGCACCCGGATCGTCACTCCCCCGGGCTCGGCGGAGCCGGTGACCTCGACGGTCAGGGCTCGCGCTTCGGCATGCTGCACCGCGTTGGCGACGGCCTGCATCGCGGCGAGCACGAGCGCCCGGGCCACCCGCCCGGGAACGCGGGGCGTGCCCTCCTGCACCCGTCGGGTCACCGCCAGTTCCACCCCGAAGTCGCGGGCCGAGGTCTCGATGTCGTCGGCGAGGGCCGCGGCATCCATCGGCTCGTCGCTGCCCTCGAGGGCGTCCTTCTCGGCGTTGGCCAGCCGCGTGAGGGCCTCGCGCGCCATGCTCACGGCGAGGGTGCGCTCCCGCGGGGTCGAGGCGCGTTCGGCCGCGAGCAGGGCGCCCAGGACGCTGTCGTGCATGAGTGCCGCGACGGCGACCCGCTCGTGCTCGGTCGCGGCGGTGGCCGCAGCCTGCGCGTAGCTGGCGACGGCCCGGGCGCGCGTCTCGTCGACGTTCGCCGCGATCGAGCGGTACATCCAGGTGAGAGTCACCAGGACCGCGCCCAGCATCAGCGCGAACGAGACGTCGAGCGCGACGGGCAGCAGGAACTCCGACCGTCCGCCCGCCTGGATGAGACGGACCACACCGAACAGCAGCGGCGCGGCCACCGTCCAGGCGATCTGCAGGGACAGCGGGAAGGCCACGACCGTGGCCACCGTGGCCACGTTGATGAGGTAGAAGATCCAGGGGTTCTCGGTGGGCGACGGGGACTGCTCGCCGCCGACGGTGGCGATCGGCCAGAGGGCGAGGGCGACCATGAACAGCACCGCGAACACGCCCGAGAACACCCTCGCGAACCGGTTGACGGCGCACGCCACGACCATCGCGACCAGCGGAACGAAGACGCCGATGACCAGGGGCAGATGCCACCCCGGGGCTTCGTCGCTCGGCCCGAAGGCGGCGACGAAGGCCTGCACCCCGAGGACGAGACAGGCCGGCCCGACCAGCAGGGTGATGACGCGCTCGATGCGCTTCTGCGTGAACGAACCGGGGTCGTCGCTCGTCTCGCGCGTGTGCGGGATCCGCCCCCACGCCTCGTCGAGGACCGACCGATCGACGTCAGGCATCTCGGGGCGTCTCGGGCGTCTCGTGGAGGATGCCGTCCTCCATCGCCCGTCGCAGCAGATCGACCTTGGTCGGGGCGGGGCGCCCCACCTCGACGTACTTCACGCGCACGCGCGTGATGTTCTCCTTGGCCGTGGAGTAGGCCACGCCCAGGCGCTCGGCGACGGCCTTGAGAGGGAGCCCGGCGGCGTACAGCCGGAGCACTTCGCGCTCGCGCGCGGACAGCTGCGCATCGGCGAACTCGCGGTCGCCCTCGACCGCGCTGGCCCACTCGACGTTGTCGAGCAGCTCGCCGCGGGCGACGGTCCCGATGGCCGCGAGTACCTCGTGCGTGGGAGACGACTTGCTCACGATGCCCGCGGCGCCGGCGGCGAGCGCCTCGCGCACGGCGGCCGGGCGGTCGGCGACGCTGTGGATGATGACGCTGGAACCGTCCCGCACGACACGGTCGACGTTCTCGGAGACGGTGGTGCCGTCACCGAGCGTGAGGTCGAGGACCACCACATCGGCGGGGGCCTCACCCGCGGTGCGGCGCCAATCGAGGTAGGCGGCGACGTTCGCGCCCGACAGGACCACCTGGAACGACTCGGTCTGCGCCAACGCCGCCTCGAGGCCGAGCCGGACCGATTCATGGTCATCGATGAGGGCGACGCGCGTCATCCCCACATCGTATCGGCGCGACCCCTCCCCCGCCGGGAGTGCACACCCGCCGATCGGCGGGTCATCGCCGGAGGGCGACGACCGCCTCGACGTGATGGGAATGGGGGAAGAGGTCGAGACCGTGCACGCCGCCCTCGACGCGGTACCCGTTCACGGCGAATGTCGCCAGGTCTCGCGCGAGCGCGACGGGGTCGCAGGCCACGTAGATCACGACCCGGGGATCGAGGCCCGCGATCCCCTCCACGACCTCCCGCCCGGCGCCCGAGCGCGGAGGATCGAGGACGACGACGCCGCGGGACAGGCGCTCGCGCTCGCGCGCGGAGGCGTCCGCCCGCAGCCGCGCGACGTACCGGTCGACCCGCGCCGTCTCGGCGCGGGCACCGACCCACTCGGCGAGGTTCTCCCCCGCGTGCTCGGTCGCGCGGGCGTCGCTCTCGACGCTGACGACCCGGGTGGACGCGCCGCCGATGTCGGCCAGCGTGGCGGCGAAGAGGCCCACGCCTCCGTAGAGGTCGAGGTGGACGGCATCCGGGTCCAGGTCGCCCGCGGCCTCACGGACGCGATCGCCGACCGCCTCCGTCAGGGCTCCGGCCGCGAGGCGGTGCACCTGCCAGAAGCCGCCCGCGTCGACGCGGAACACGCGATCGCCGACGCGTTCCTCGACGACTTCGGCGGTCCCGGTCGCGCGGGATCCGTCGGGACGCGGGAGGACGCGCACCCGCCCGTCGGCCGGCTGGACGAGGTCGATCCGGCCGGGAGCCGCGCCGCGCAGCTCCGCGGCCGCACGGGCGATCGCGTCCGTCGCGAGCGGGAGATCGGGCGTCTCGATCACCCGGTGCGAGCGCGGAGCGAACGGACCGACGCGTCCGGCCTCGTCCACGTGCAGGCTCACGCGCGTCCGCCAACGGGTGCCGTCCGGTGTCTCGTCGACCCCGGCCGGACCCACCGAGACGGGGAGTTCGAGGCGTCCGACGCGCTCGAGCGACTCGCGGATCACCCGCTCCTTCAGCGCGCGCTGGTGACTGAGTTCGATGTGACCGAACTCGGCTCCGCCCACGCGCTCGTCGGGCGAACGGTCGATGGCGGCCGAGGGCCACACGTGCGCGCGCCGCTCGGGCGCGGCCTCGAGGACCTCGACGGTTTCTGCACGCCAGAACGCCTTCTTGCGCGTATCGGTGAGCCGCACGCGCACGCGCTCCCCGGGGAGGGTGTCCGGGACGAAGACCACGCGGCCCTCGTGCCGCCCGACGAAGATGCCGCCGTGGGCGACTCCGGTGATGTCGAGATCGATGAGGTCGCCGTTCTGCATCCTCCGAGCCTGTCACACGGCGGTCCCGGCGGGTCGCGTCGTCGGTAGCGTGGACGCATGCGCGTGTGCCTGGCATCCACTTCCCCCGCTCGACTCATGCTGCTGCGGCAGGCCGGAATCGAGCCCGAGGCCCGGGCACCCCGGGTCGACGAGGAGGCGGTGATCGCCGAGGTCGAGGCGGCGGAGGGGCGCACGCTGCCGGCGCCGGAGCACGTCCTTCTGCTCGCGCGGCGGAAGGCCGAGGACGTGGCGCTCCGCCTGGCCTCCGACGGGTCCGGGTTCGACGGATTCGTGATCGGCGGCGACTCGATGTTCGCGCTCGGCGACGAGATCCTCGGCAAGCCCTACACCGCCGAGGCGGCGACCGCGCGCTGGCGCGACATGCGCGGGCGCACGGGCGTGCTGCATTCGGGGCACAGCGTCTTCCGGGTCGCCCCCGGCCACGAGCCCCGGGAGGCGTTCGCCGTGGCCGAGGCGTCGGTGACCTTCGCCGCCGACGTCGCCGATGAGGAGATCGCGGCGTATGTCGCCAGCGGCGAACCGCTGCTCGTCGCGGGCGCGTTCACCGTCGATTCCCTGGGCGGCGCGTTCATCGAGCGCGTCGAGGGCGACCCCTCCACGGTGGTGGGGATGTCGCTGTCGACCGTGCGTCGCCTCGTCCGCGATCTCGGCGGATCGTGGACCGATCTGTGGAACCGTTCGTAGACTCCCCCACACGTTTTTCGGCGTTTCTTGTGGAGGAGGGTCAAAAGACCCGCACGACCCCTCGCTAGGCTGGGAGGATGCCGAAGATCGCCAAGGTACTCGTCGCCAACCGCGGCGAGATCGCCGTCCGTGTCATCCGCGCCGCACGCGATTCGGGCAAAGCCTCCGTCGCGGTCTACGCCGACCAGGACCGGGACGCCCTGCACACCCGCCTCGCCGACGAGGCGTACGCGCTCGAGGGCGCCACCAGCGCCGACACCTACCTCTCGATCGAGAAGATCCTCTCGGTCGCCCGCCGTTCCGGCGCGGACGCCGTCCACCCCGGATACGGATTCCTCGCCGAGAACGCCGACTTCGCCCGCGCCGTCATCGACGCGGGCCTCGTCTGGATCGGCCCGTCGCCCGCGGCGATCGAAGCGCTCGGCGACAAGGTCACCGCGCGCCACGTCGCCGAGAAGGTCGGGGCCCCCCTCGCCCCCGGCACCCCCGGGCCGGTGGCCGGCGCCGACGAGGTCATCGCCTTCGCCGAGCAGGTGGGCCTGCCCATCGCGATCAAGGCGGCGTACGGCGGCGGCGGACGCGGCCTCAAGGTCGCGCGCGAATTCGACGAGGTCGCCGAGATGTTCGAGTCGGCGACCCGCGAGGCCGTCGCAGCCTTCGGTCGCGGCGAGTGCTTCGTCGAGAAGTACCTCGACAAGCCCCGCCACGTCGAGACCCAGTGCCTGGCGGATGCCGCGGGGAACGTCGTCGTCGTCTCCACGCGCGACTGCTCTCTGCAGCGCCGTCACCAGAAGCTCGTCGAGGAGGCCCCGGCGCCGTTCCTCAGCGACGAGCAGAACGCGATCCTCTACTCGGCATCCAAGGCCATCCTCCGCGAGGTCGGCTACGTCGGGGCCGGGACGTGCGAGTTCCTCATCGGCGCCGACGGCACGATCTCGTTCCTCGAGGTCAACACCCGCCTGCAGGTGGAGCACCCGGTGTCGGAAGAGGTCACCGGAATCGACCTGGTGCGCGAGCAGTTCCGCATCGCCGAGGGCGAGGAGCTCGGCTACGACGACCCCGCGCCCACCGGCCACTCGATCGAGTTCCGCATCAACGGCGAAGACCCCGGCCGGAACTTCCTCCCGCAGCCGGGCCCGATCCACGTCTTCAAGACCTTCGGCGGCCCGGGGCTGCGCCTCGACTCCGGCGTGACGGCGGGCGACAGCGTCTCCGGCGCCTTCGACTCGCTGCTGGCGAAGATCATCGTGACCGGGCGCGACCGCGCCGAGGCTCTGGAGCGTTCGCGCCGCGCGCTCGACGAGTTCGAGGTCGCCGGACTCCCCACCGTTCTCCCGTTCCACCGCAAGGTCGTCCGCGACCCCGCGTTCACGGCCGAGGACGGCACGTTCGGCGTCTACACCCGCTGGATCGAGACCGAGTTCGCAGGCGGCATCCCCGCCTGGGACGGCGAGCTCGAGCCCCCCGTCGAGGCGCCCGGTCGACACACGGTCGTGGTCGAGGTCGGCGGCAAGCGACTCGAGGTGAGCCTCCCCGACCGCATCGCCGCGCCCGCAGCGAAGCCGGGCCGACCGGCCGTCGCACCGCCGTCGCGTCGGTCGCACGCCGCATCGCCGACCGCCGGGGCCACCGGTGACGCGGTGAAGTCGCCGATGCAGGCCACGGTCGTCAAGATCGCCGTCGAGGAGGGCCAGCAGGTCGTCAAGGGCGACCTCGTCGTCGTGCTCGAGGCGATGAAGATGGAGCAGCCCATCCAGGCGCACAAGGACGGCACCGTCGCCGGCATCGACGCCAGTCCCGGCACCACCGTCTCGGCGGGTCACCAGCTGCTGCTCATCAGCTGAGGCACCCTCCTCGCCTCCGGCGCCGCGTCCCTCCGGGGGCGCGGCGCCGTCGCGTTACGGCGGGTGCGCGCTGCGGCGGGTGCGCGCTGCGGCGGTGCGGCGGTGCGGCGGTGCCAGCCACGCATAAACGCGATCCGCACGCATAAACGCGAGCACACCGCGTTTCCACGCGCCGGAAGCGTTTATGCGTGAACGCACACCCCACGGAACCACCGAGCAGGATGGATGCCGCTCACCCGCGGCATCCCGAAGCTCAGTCCTCGCCGGGATCGTCGCGGTCGACGATGTGCATCGCGCGCGCGGCATCCGTGATGCTCGACGTGAGCGACGGGTACACCGCGAACACGCGGGCGACCTGATCGACGGTGAGGCGGCGCTCGACGGCGATCGCGATCGGGTAGATGAGCTCCGAGGCGCGGGGAGCGACGATCACGCCGCCCATGACGGTTCCGCTGCCCTGACGGGCGATGAGCTTGACGAAGCCGTCGGTGATGCCCTGCATCTTGGCGCGCGGATTGGCCGACAGCGGCAGCTTCTTCACGACGCCGGCGATCTTGCCGTCCGCGATGTCCTGCTCGCTGAAACCGACGGTGGCGATCTCGGGCGCGGTGAAGATGTTCGCGGTGATCCGGCGGGTCTCCAGCGGGATCACGACGTCGCCCAGCGCGTGGAACACGGCCTGACGACCCTGCATGGATGCCACGGACGCCAGCGGGAAGAAGTTCGTGCAGTCGCCCGCGGCGTAGATGTTCGGCACCGATGTGCGGGCGACGCGGTTCACGCGGATGTGGCCCGACGGCGTCATCTGCACGCCCGCCTGCTCCAGGCCGATCCCGGCGGTGTTGGGGATGGACCCCACCGCCATGAGGCAGTGGCTGCCCTCGATCGTGCGTCCGTCGGCGAGCGTCACCACGACGCCCTCTCCGGTGTTCACGACGGAGTCGGCGCGCGCCTTCGACAGCAGCGTCATGCCGCCGCGCTGGAAGACGCGCTCCAGGACGGCCGCGGCATCCTGGTCTTCGCCCGGGAGCACCTGGTCGCGGCTGGAGACCAGTGTGACCTTCGCGCCGAGGTTCATGTACGCCGAGGCGAACTCCGCGCCGGTGACACCCGAGCCGACGACGACGAGGTGCTGCGGCACCGACTTCATGTTGTAGAGCTGCGTCCACGTCAGGATGCGCTCGCCGTCGGGCTGCGCGGACGGCAGCTCGCGCGGCGACGCGCCCACGGAGACGACGAGCGTCTCGGCCTCGATGCGGTCGAAATCGGTGCCGCCCGCCTCGGTCGAGACGACCACGGCGCCGGAACCGTCGAGGCGGCCGTGACCGGAGATGATGCGGACGCCCGCGTCGAGGAGCGACGAGCGCATGTCGTCGGACTGCTGCCGCGCGAGCGAAAGGAGCCGCTGATTCACCGCCGCGAGGTTGATCGCGACCTCGGGGGTCAGCGGCTTGCCACGGTCGTCCTTGGCGAACAGCTGCACACCCAGCTCGCTGGCGCTGCGAATCGCCACGGCCGCGTCGGCGGTCGCGATGAGCGTCTTCGAGGGGACGACGTCGGTGATGACGGCCGAGCCGCCCACGCCCGCCCGCTCCACGAGAGTCACGTCGGCGCCCAGCTGGGCGGCGGAGAGAGCCGCTTCGTAGCCGCCGGGGCCACCGCCGACGATCGCGACGGACTGCTTGCGCTCGAAGCTCTGCACCATGGCATCCATTCTTCCCTAGTGCGACGCGCGGCCCGTGCGCCTGGCCCCGGATGCCGCGGCTTTCTAGAGTGGGTTCATGGCACACAGCAACTCTCACCCGCTCGACGACCCGGCGGCCGACCCGTTCGAGATCGCCGCAGCGGCGGCCTCCGACATCGCGCGCCTGTCCGGTGTCGAGCATCACGACATCGCGGTCACCCTCGGCAGCGGCTGGGGCCGCGCCGCCGAGCTCATCGGCGAGGAGACCGCGTCGTTCCCCGCGACCGAGGTCACCGGCTTCTCCAAGCCCGCCCTCGAGGGGCACGTCGGAACCCTCCGCAGCGTCCGCACCCCCGGCGGCAAGAACGTCCTCGTGATCGGCGCGCGCACGCACTACTACGAAGGCCACGGCGTCCGCCGGGTCGTGCACAGCGTCCGCACCGCCGCGGCCACCGGCGCGACCACGATGATCCTCACCAACGGCGCGGGCGGCATCCGCGAGACGTGGAAGCCCGGCCAGCCCGTCCTCATCAGCGACCACATCAACCTCACCGCCGACTCGCCCCTCGAGGGCGCGACCTTCATCGACCTCACCGACCTGTACTCGCAGCGCCTGCGCGACCTCGCCCGGTCGATCGATCCGACCCTCGACGAGGGCGTCTACACGCAGTTCCGCGGTCCGCACTACGAGACCCCGGCCGAGGTGCAGATGGCCAAGACCATCGGCGGCCACATCGTGGGCATGTCCACCGCGCTGGAGGCCATCGCCGCCCGGCAGGCCGGCATGGAGATCCTCGGCTTCTCGCTCATCACGAACCTGGCCGCCGGCATCCAGAAGACGCCCCTCAGCCACGCAGAGGTGCTCGAGGCCGGGCGCGAGGCCGAGCCGGTGATCTCCGCACTGCTGGCCCGTGTGATCGGCGCGCTGTGAGCGAGTACGTCGCCGCCGCGCGCGCCTGGCTCGCCCAGGACCCGGATGCCACGACCCGCGAAGAGCTCACGTCGCTCATCGAACGCGTCGAGGACGGGGATGCCGAGGCGGCCGCCGACCTGGAAGACCGTTTCGCCACCCGTCTCGCCTTCGGTACCGCGGGGCTCCGCGGCACACTCGGGGCCGGGTCGAACCGCATGAACCGGGTGCTCGTGGCGCAGGCCGCAGCGGGCTTCGCCGCGTACCTGCGCGAGAAGCAGCCCGCCGGGACGCCGACCGTGGTCGTCGGGTACGACGGACGCCGCAACTCCGACGTCTTCGCGCGCGACTCGGTCGAGATCTTCGCCGGGGCGGGGCTGCGCGCCATCCTGCTCCCCCGGATGCTGCCCACGCCCGTGCTCGCGTTCGCGGTGCGGCACCTCGGCGCCGACGCGGGTGTCATGGTCACCGCGAGCCACAACCCGCCGGACGACAACGGGTACAAGGTCTACCTCGGCGGCGCCGACGACGGCGCGCAGATCGTCTCGCCGGCGGATGCCGAGATCGCCGCGCACATCCAGCGCGTGGCCGATGCGGGTGACGTCACCGTCCTCCCCCGCTCCGTCGGGTTCGAGAACGCCCCGGAGGCGCTCGTCGAGGCGTACGTCGCCGCGACCGCCGCCGTGGCCCCCGCGCCTGCCGGCGCCGACGGGCTGCGGTGGGTCTACACCGCGATGCACGGCGTCGGGTGGGAGACGGTGTCCCGCGTGCTCGCCGAAGCCGGGTATCCCGCGCCGACGGTCGTCGAGGCGCAGATCCACCCGGACGGCCGCTTCCCCACTGTGGCGTTCCCCAACCCGGAGGAGCCGGGGGCGATGGACCTCGCCTTCGAGACCGCCCGCTCCGCCGACGCCGAGCTCGTCATCGCCAACGACCCGGATGCCGACCGCCTCGCCGTCGCGATCCCCGACCCCGAGGTCGAGGGCGGCTGGCGTCGCCTGACCGGCAACGAGATCGGCCTGCTCCTCGGCTGGCGCGCCGCGCGCACGGCATCCGGTGGCTCCCTCGCCTGCTCTCTGGTGTCGTCGCCCGGGCTGCAGGCCGTGGCCGAGCACTACGGCCTGGACTTCCACGCGACCCTCACGGGCTTCAAGTGGATCTCTCGCGCGCCGGGCATCGTCTACGGCTTCGAGGAGGCCCTGGGCTACCTCGTGAACCCCGAGACCGTGCGCGACAAGGACGGCGTCTCCGCCGCCGTCGCGTTCCTCGGGCTCGCCACCGCCGCACGCGCCGAGGGCCGCACCGTGGCCGACCTGCTGCAGGAGTTCCGCGACACCTTCGGCGCGTTCGCGAGCGACCAGATCTCGGTGCGCGTCACCGACCTGAGCGAGATCGGCGCGATCATGGCATCCCTCCGCGCCCAGCCGCCGTCCGCGGTGGGCGAGGTCGCGGTGTCGAGGATCGACGACCTGCTCGAGGGCGTCGACGGGCTGCCCCCGGGCGACGTGCTGCGCATCTGGCTCGAGGACGGCTCGCGCCTCATCGTTCGGCCCAGCGGCACCGAGCCGAAGCTGAAGCTGTACCTCGACGTGCGCGGCTCGTCGGCGAAGAAGGCCCGTCGCCGCCTCGAGGCGCTGCACGCCGGTGCCGAGGATCTGCTCGCGACGGTGCGCTGACGCGGGGCCGGGGCGCCGGTGCGCCGGGGTTTGGGGCGGATTCGGTGCAATGGGGCGGTCATCGTCCGCCCCATTGCACGAACTCAGCCCCGATGTCGCACGTCGAACCGTTGCTCCCCCGGACGATGGATCGTGATGCCATCCACAGAGGGGGCGGGGACGGCGCCCGTGCCCCGAACTCCCGCGACACAGTGGGGTGATGAACACCGCTGCCGTCGCTCTGATCCGGCGTTCGCAACTCGCGGAACACGGGTGGCACTCCCGCCGTGTCCGTCTCGAGGTGGAGAGGGGGTATCTTCGCCACATCCGCCCGGGTGTCTACGCCCGGGGTGCGGACGTCGACGGGCTCAGCCCCGAGCACAGGATCGTCGTGCGCGCGAAGGCACTGGTTCTCGTGAGCGCGAACCGTCCGACGTTCTGCGGCGTGACCGCCGCTGCGATCCAAGGACTTCCGTGCCTTCGCGATGACGGCCTGCTGCACGTGCTCTGCCCGGAGGCCCGACCGAGCGGTGCATCAGGCGTTGTACGTCATCGCGACCTTGCACGCGACCCGCACTACGTGGAACTCGACGGCCTTCGATGCACACCCCTCTCCCGAACGGTCGCCGACGTCGCCCGGATGGAGTCGCGCGATGTGGCGGTGACCGTCGCGGATGCCGCCCTTCGTGAGCGCGCGTTCACCCCTCCGGGCAGCTATGACCTCGACGAGGCAGAACGGTTCCGCGAGGAAGCGATGAACTGGACGCGACTCGCCACACGCGGACGCCACGCGGCGGAACGGGCGCTGACACTCGCGGACGGCCGGGCACAACTCCCCGGCGAGAGTGTGAGCCGATTGCGCCTGTTGGACTTGGGGTTCGCACCTCCGGCCCTGCAGGTTCCCGTCGCCGGCCCCCGGGGCAACACGTACTGGATCGACTTCGGGCTCGACGATGTCGGGGCGTGGGGCGAGTTCGACGGGATGCTGAAGTATCGGAGACTCGCGACGGACGCGGGCAGAAGCCCGCAGACGGTCGTCGAGGAGGAGAAGCGCCGTGAGGATTGGATTCGCGGCACCACCCAACGACGATTCGCCCGGTGGGGCTGGGAGCACCTGACCGATGCTGCGACGCTGGGTCGCCGCCTCTCCGCCTTCGGCATCACTCCCGGGTGAGCCGCCGCGCCGGGGCGCGATCCGTCCTCTCAAGCGCCGGGGCGCGATCCGTGCACCGGGGCGCGCAAGGACCGCCCCGCTGCACATCCTCCGCCCCAAAGCACGGGATGGGCGCACGCCCACAGAGCGTCAGCCGTCGATCACCGCGACCAACTCATCGAGGAACGCCGCGAAGTCCGTGCCACGCCGGACGATGCGCTGCACGCTGTCGCGCTCGCTGAACACCTCGACGAACTGCTCGAACACGGTCTGGAACGCCTCGCGGTCGGTCTCGCTGAACGCCACGAGCGCCACCACCTGCACGCGCCCCTCGCCCCACGCGATCGAGGGATCGGCGATGCCGATCGCGATGCGGGTCTGGGTCGCGGTCATGCCCATCGCGTGCGGCACGGCGAGCGCGTCGGTGAACGCCGTGGACGAGATCGCCTCTCGCTCCACCGCCCGAACGACGTAGTCGTCGTCGATGACGCCCTCGTCCACCAGCAGCCCGCCGAGGCGCCGGATGACACCGGCCTCGCCGCCGTCGGCATCCAGCCCGCGCACGAACGCATCGGGCGAGAAGTACGTCTCGAGTTCGGCGCGCAGCCGCGCGAGGCGCCGTCCGCGGCGCACCCGCGACGCCGCCGCCTGGACGCGCTCGACGTCGGCGTCGGTCAGGAACGGCTGGATGCGGACGAACCGGTCGCCGGGACGCGGCGGGTCGATCGTGGTGAGCACGAGGTCGGTGTCGATCGAGTCCCACGCCGGATCGATGCGCGTCTCGACGCCGACGACCTCGATGGCTTGACCGAGGGACCGGTCGACGCTCGAGCGCAGGAGCTCGTGCAACTCGTAGTACCCCGGGCACACGATCGTCGCGGTCAGCAGCTGGTCGGAGCGTCGGCTGCGCTCGAGCCGGCCGCCGACGTGCATCGCGATGTAGGCGATCTCGTCGTCGAGGATCGGGATGCCGAGGGCGTCCTGCAGGCCGCTGGCGATGTACACGGCGACCTCGAAGATCATCGGGTACGTGGACTTGAGCGAGCGGGTCAGCGGGTTGCGGGACCACGCCTGTTCGCGCGAGCGATGCAGCAGGTTCTGCACGTGGAGCGCCAGGCGCAGGACGAAGTCGTCGTGCGCGATGTCCACCAGATACTGGGATGCCGCAGCCTCCACGACCGCGCGCACCGCCGCCTCGACCGCGGGGTCGAGGCGCGAGCGCACGTCGTCGGCTGCGGGTGCACCGGGCGCGACGATACGGGTGAGGACCAGCGTGGCGAGGTGCCGCAGGTCGCCCGCACCCAACTGCACTCCGATGTGCTTGAGGGTCAGCCGGTCCAGCAGCTCGGCGACGGCGTCCGCGGCATCCGAGGACTCCCCCGCGGCGGCGCCGAGGCCCCGGTCGCGCGTGACCCGGTCGGCGGCGATCGCGATGTGCATGACCACGTCGCCGATGCCGATCTCGTTCACGAAGTAGCCGAGCGACCCGAGTTCGGCGACGAGCTCGGCCTTGAACGGTCCGAACGCGCGCGCGCCGACCGACCTCTCGCCGAGCGTGCGCCGGAGAGCGTCGAGGTCGAACATCCCGGCATCCATCTCGTCGTGCGCGAGCTTGGACAGCAGCCTCCGCTGAGCGACCTCGGTTCCGCGGAGGCGGGCGGTGGATGCCGAGCGCTCCAGGGTCAGTTCGGTCCCGCCGAGCAGCCCGCGCACGCGCGCGAGGTCGGCCTCGAGGGTCGCGGCGCTGACGTGCAGCGAGTCGGCGGTCTCGTAGACGTCGATGCCGTCGGCCGCGTCGAGGAGCCGCCGCACGAGCGTGTGCAGGCGATCGCGCGGGGTGCCGGTGTCGGCCGGCGAACCGGCGCGCAGCGCGAGGGCCGCGTCCGTGCCCGCGCGGTATCCGAGCGGGCCGGACTCGATCGCCCCGCCGCCGGCGACGCGGGCGTTCACCGCGGTGACGTACGAACGCACGCTGCGGGGGGTCACGCCCAGCGCATCCGCCAGCGACGCGGCCGTGGACCACTCCGCGTCCCGCAGCAGCAGGGCCAGCAGGCGGTCTTGGCGAGCTTTCGTCGTCACGATCCGTCCTCCGCGCCGCCCCCGGAATGGCAGCGCTCCCTCCATCCAACCACGCGCTTCCGCCCGCGGCGCCGGGGCGCGGCATCCGCGTTCCGGGGGGTGGGAAACGAACCTGGTTGTCCGCTGTGAACGCGGTGCCGAGAATCGAGGAGAAGGAGGCGGGTCGATGAGGATCCTCGTGGTGTGCGGCGCTGGTGCGTCCAGCACGTTCGTCGCACAGCGTGTTCAACGCGCCGCCCATGATCGCGGCCTCCCCTACTCCGCTTCGGCGGGGACCGCGAGGTCGCTCCCGATCGACCTCGATCAGGCCGACGTCGTGCTCGTCGGCCCGCACCTGGCCCCCGACCTGGAGCGGATCCGACAGGATGCCGCGACACGGGGAGTGCGGGTCGCGCTGCTGCCTGAGGACGTCTTCACCGACCTGACCGGAACCCGCACCCTCGCTCTCGTGGAAGAGGCGATGGGTGCGCGGGAATCCGCGGACACCGTCTGACCCGCCGCCGGAAAGGAACACCCATGCCCCAGATCACCCGGACGGTCCGTATCGGCTCGTCGCACGGCCTCCACGCCCGCCCCGCGAAGCTCTTCGCCCAGGCGGCGAAGGAGTCCGGCATCCCGGTCACCATCGCCAAGGACGCCGGCAGCCCGGTGAACGCCGCGAGCATCCTGGGGATCATCGCCCTCGGCCTGGAGCAGGGCGACTACGTCACCCTCACCGCCGACGGCGACAACGCCGAGGCGACGCTGGAGCGCCTCGCCGAGCTTCTGACCACCGACCACGACGCCGAGTAAAGGAATCACAGGAACATGACGGAACTTCGCGGAGTCGGAATCGGACTGGGCGTCGCCCAGGGACCCATCGCGCGCATGGCCGAGCCCCTGCCCGCTCCGAAGGACACGCCGAGCGACCGGTCGGTCGAGGACGAGACGGCCCGCGTGCGCGAGGCCGTATCGGCCGTCGCCCGCGAGCTCGAGGCGCGCGGGGCTCAGGCCGGCGGCGCCGCCCGCGACGTGCTCGAAGCCCAGGCGATGATCGCCGAGGACCCGACCCTCGAGGCCGAGGTGGACTCCCGCCTGGCCGCCGGCAAGAACGGCGAGTTCGCCGTCCACGACGCCTTCGCGTCGTTCCGCGAGCAGCTCGTCGCCCTCGGCGGCTACCTCGGCGAACGCGCCGCCGACCTCGACGACGTCGCCCAGCGTGTGATCGCGCGTCTCCGCGGCGTCGCCGCCCCCGGCATCCCCGACCCCGGTCACCCGTTCGTGCTGGTCGCGAAGGACCTCGCCCCCGCCGACACCGCGCTGCTCGACCTGGACAAGGTCCTCGCGCTGGTCACCACCGAGGGCGGCCCGACGTCGCACACCGCGATCCTCGCGCGGGAGAAGTCGATCGTCGCCGTCGTCGGCGCGAGCGGAGCGAAGGACCTCGTCGACGGTCAGACGGTGATCGTGGATGCCGCCGCCGGCGTCGTCACGGTCGACCCGAGCGACGACGACCTGGCGCGGGCCAAGAACCGCGCCGATGCGCGCGCGGCGGCCTCCTCCGCCCCGATCACCGACGGCGCCCTGTCGGACGGCACGAAGATTCCGCTGCTGGCCAACCTCGGCAAGCCCGGCGGTGCCGCCGAGGCCGTCGAGCTCGGCGCCGAGGGCGTCGGCCTCTTCCGCACCGAGTTCCTCTTCCTCAGCTCCAGCTCCGCCCCCACGGTCGAGGAGCAGCGCACCGCCTACATCGAGCTGCTCAGCGCCTTCCCCGGCAAGAAGGTGGTCGTGCGCGTGCTCGACGCCGGTGCCGACAAGCCGCTCCCCTTCCTCAACGACGCGCACGAGGAGAACCCCGCGCTGGGTCTCCGGGGCCTGCGCGCCCTCCGCGCGAGCGAGGACATCCTGCGCGAACAGCTCACGGCCCTCGCCGAGGCGGATGCCGAGACACGGAAGTCCGAAGCCGGCCCCGCCGATCTCTGGGTGATGGCACCCATGGTGTCGACCGTCGAGGAGACGCGGTACTTCACCGCCCTGGCCAAGGACTACGGGCTGAAGACCACGGGCGTCATGGTGGAGGTGCCCTCCTCGGCACTTCTCGCCGATCGCATCCTGCAGATCGCCGACTTCGCATCGATCGGCACCAACGACCTGACGCAGTACACGCTCGCCGCCGACCGGCTGCTCGGTTCGGTCGCGTCGTTCCAGGACCCGTGGCATCCGGCCGTCCTGCGCCTCATCCGCGAGGTCGGCGCCGCAGGCCGGGCGAACGGAAAGCCCGTCGGCATCTGCGGCGAGGCCGCCGCCGACCCGCTTCTCGCGATCGTCCTCGTCGGACTCGGCGCGACCACGCTGTCGATGGCGCCCACCGCGCTCGCCGACGTCCGCGCCTCGCTCCTCACCCACTCTCTCGACGATGCCTGCCGCATCGCCGAGGCAGCCCTGGCCGCGGACGACGCGGCCTCCGCCCGAGAGGCCGCGCAGGCAGCCTCCGCCACCACCGCGGCCTGAGCCGCGCGACACCCCGCGGCCCCGGTCGCATCCACAACAAGGAGACACAGCAATGACGACGGCGTCTACAGCCAAGAAGCCGGGAGGTGCACGGGTCGCGGTCCAGCGGTTCGGCACGTTCCTCTCCGGCATGATCATGCCCAACATCGCGGCGTTCATCGCGTGGGGCTTCATCACCATGCTCTTCATCCCCGCCGGATTCTTCGGCGCGAAGAGCCCCTTCGGGTGGCACTGGGCCCCTGTGGCCGAGATCATCGGCGGCGGCGGCGACGCGGCCACGATCGGGTGGCCGGGGGCCGCGACGGCGCTCACCGCCAACGCGGACGGCAGCACCTACCAGGGCTACGTCGGCCTGGTCAGCGTCATGATCACCTACCTCCTGCCCCTCCTCATCGCCAACACCGGCGGCCGCATGGTCTATGGCGCGCGCGGTGGCGTGGTGGCGACCATCGCCGTGATGGGTGTCATCGTCGGAACCAACATCCCGATGTTCCTCGGCGCGATGATCATGGGTCCGCTCGCGGCCTGGATCACCAAGCAGATGGACAAGCTGTGGGACGGCAAGATCCGCCCCGGCTTCGAGATGCTGGTCAACAACTTCTCCGCCGGCATCCTCGGCATGATCCTCGCGATCGTCGGCTTCTTCGCCTTCGGTCCCGTCTTCCTCGGCATCAGCGCGGTCCTCGGCAGCATCGTCGCGTTCCTCGTGCAGTTCAACCTGCTGCCCGTGCTGTCGATCATCGTCGAGCCGGCGAAGGTGCTGTTCCTCAACAACGCCATCAACCACGGCGTCTTCACCCCGCTCGGCATCGAGCAGGCTGCGGAGTCGGGCAAGTCGATCCTGTTCCTCATCGAGGCCAACCCCGGCCCCGGCCTGGGTCTGCTCCTCGCCTTCACCTTCTTCGGTGTCGGCGCGGCGAAGGCCTCGGCGCCCGGTGCCATCGTCATCCAGTTCCTCGGTGGCATCCACGAGATCTACTTCCCGTACGCGCTGGCCAAGCCCATGACGATCCTCGCGCTCATCGCGGGTGGCGCCGCGGGCGTCACGACGAACATGATCTTCAGCGGCGGCCTGGTGTTCCCGGCGGCCCCCGGCAGCATCATCGCCGTCACCGCCGCGGCGATCGGCGCCGGCCCCGGCAACCTCCTGGTCGTGTACCTCTCGGTGGCCGTCGCCGCCGTGGTCACGTTCCTGATCGCCGGTGTGATCCTGCGTGCCTCGCGCAAGCGCGACCTCGCGGCCGAGGGCGGCGACGACGCGTTCGCCGCGGCGATCGACCAGACCGAGGCCAACAAGGGCAAGGAGTCCTCGGCCCTGGGCGGCCTGCGTTCGCGCACGTCGAGCGACGTGACCGCGTCCGCCGACCACGACGTCGAGGGTGCCCTCGGCGGCCTCGGGGGCGCCGTCGCCACGAAGCAGCTGAACAACATCGTGTTCGCCTGCGACGCCGGCATGGGCTCCTCGGCGATGGGCGCGAGCGTCCTGCGCAACAAGATCAAGAAGGCCGGCATCGAAGGGGTCACGGTCACCAACCAGGCGATCGCGAATCTCGACGGTACCGCCGACCTGGTCATCACGCAGAACCAGCTGACCGACCGCGCGAAGGCGCAGAACCCCGACGCGATCCACGTCTCGGTGGACAACTTCATGAACTCGCCGAAGTACGACGAGGTCGTGGAGATGGTCCGCAGCCAGCACGAGGCGAAGTAACCCCCGCACGCCAGGGGCTGGGGCACAACCCCGGCCCCTGGCGTCTTCCCGTTCGGCCCGCGTTTTGCCAGGCTGGACAGTACGACGAGAAAGGCGAGAACCATGTCGGACGTCCTCCGCATCGAATCCGTTCGCATCCACCCCGGAAGCGCCACCCGCGAGGAGGCGATGAAGGAAGCCGCCGATCTGCTCGAAGCCGCCGGCTCCGTCACCGGCGAGTACTTCGCCGCCATGCAGCAGCGCGAGGAGACCGTGTCCACCTACATGGGCAACGAGCTCGCCATCCCGCACGGCACCAACGAGACCAAGCAGGCCATCCTCACCTCCGGCCTGTCGGTCGTCCGCTACGACGGGGGCGTCGACTGGGGCGGGGAGCCCGTCACCTTCGTCATCGGCATCGCCGGCAAGGGCGATGAGCACCTCGAGATCCTGTCGCAGATCGCCATCCTCTTCTCCGAGGAGGACGACGTCGCACGTCTGAAGGCCGCCTCCTCCCCCGAGGAGCTCTTCGAGGCCCTGTCGGGTTCCGTCAACGCATGAAGGCCGTCCATTTCGGCGCCGGCAACATCGGTCGCGGCTTCGTCGGTCTGCTGCTCCACGAGGGCGGCTACGAGCTCGTCTTCTCGGACGTGTCCGCTCCGCTCGTCGCGGCGATCAACGCGGCATCCGAGTACACCGTCCACGAGGTGGGCGAAGGCGGCGTCGACAAGACGGTGACCGGTTTCCGTGCCATCGACAGCTCGACGGATGCCGAGACCCTCGTCGACGAGATCGCGACCGCCGACGTCGTGACGACCGCCGTGGGACCCACGATCCTGAAGTTCGTCGCGCCGCACATCGTCGCGGGCCTCGCGCTGCGCGACCCCTCGCTCGCGCCCCTGCAGATCATGGCGTGCGAGAACGCGATCGGAGCGACCGACCAACTGCGCGAGCACGTGGTCGACATCGCCGGCGATTCCTGGGACGCCCTCGAAGCGCGCGCCGTCTTCGCGAACACCGCCGTCGACCGGATCGTCCCGGCCCAGGCCGTCGGCGGCGTCGACGTCACGGTCGAACCGTTCTACGAGTGGGCGATCGAGCGGGGGCCGTTCGGCGACACCCCGCCGCACATCCCGGGCGCGCACTTCGTCGACGACCTCGAGCCGTACATCGAGCGCAAGCTCTTCACGGTCAACACCGGACACGCCACCACCGCGTACTTCGGCGCGCAGGCCGGCATCGAGCGCATCTCCGACGCGCTGGCCGATCCGGCGATCGCGGCGAAGGTCGAGGCGGCGCTGCAGGAGACGAGCGCCCTCCTCGTGCAGAAGCACGAGCTGGACCCCGAGGTGCAGGGGCAGTACCGCGAGACGATCCTGCGGCGCTTCCGCAACCCCGCGCTCCCCGACACCGTGTGGCGCGTCGGCCGGCAGCCGCTGCGCAAGCTCTCCCGTCACGAGCGCTTCGTCGGCCCCGCCGCCGAGGCGATCGAGCGGGGCCTGCCCGTCGACGCACTCGTGGCCGCGATGGCCGCCGCCCTGGAGTTCCAGGATGCCGAGGACGCACAGGCCGTGGAGTTGCAGCGGTTGCTCGGAGAGCTCGACGCCGCCGCCTTCACCGGCCAGGTGACCGGTCTCCCGCCCGAGCACCCGCTGTTCGCGCCGATCGCGGAGATCGTCTCCGCACGTCAGGCCGCATTACGCTCGTGAGGTGACCGACACCAGCCCGTCCGCCGACGGGGCGCCCCGAGCGCCCCGTCGGCGTTTTCGTGTCCTGCGCTGGATCCTCGCGGGCCTCGGCGCCCTCGTGCTGCTCCTCGTCGCCGGCACCCTGATCTACAGCCAGGTCGGGGTCATGGGCGCGGAACCCGACCCGCTCGCCGAGGCACGCGCGAATCCCGGGCTCACCATCACCGAGGACTCCACCGCGGTGATCCTGACGCCGGTCGCCGGTGACACCGGCCGCGGACTCGTGTTCATCCCGGGCGCGAAGGTCGACGCCCTCGGCTACGTCGCGACGTTCGAAGACACCGTGGTCGACGACGGCGTGACGGTGGTGATCACCCGGCCGTGGCTGAACCTCGCGTTCTTCGACCCGCGCCGCCTCTCGACCTTCACCGACCTCGCACCGGATGTCTCGGCGTGGGCCGTCGGCGGACACTCGCTGGGCGGCGTCCGCGCCTGCCAGCTCGCCGGCGACGCCGACGCCCTCGTGCTGTTCGCGTCGTACTGCGCGAACGACCTCTCCGGGTCGGGGCTGCCGGTGCTCAGCCTCTCCGGCTTCGAGGACGGTCTCTCCACACCGCAGAAGATCGCCGACGCGGCGAAGGAGCTCCCCGCCGACGCGGTGTTCGTCGAGATCCCCGGCGCCTCGCACGCCTCTTTCGGCGCCTATGGTCCGCAGGCCGGCGACGGCACCCCGACCGCCGATCCCGCCGAGGTCGACCGCGTCATCGCCGAGCAGCTCGCGGCGTTCCTGCCGACGCCCTGACGCTGTGCCGTAGCCGTGGCCCCACGCGGCCGGGTTCGGCGTCCAAGACACGCGGATGCGACGACCGTGCATCCGCGTGTCCTGGACACTCGCGGCGCAAACAGCGCGGAATCGTCGCCCCGCGCCCCGTGCGGCGCGTCAGCGCTGGAAGCCCTCGGCGATGATCTCGATGAGCTCCTCGCGCTCCTCGACCGGCAGGAACGCACCGGCCGCGGCGTTGAGCTGGAAGGCCTCGAGGTCGTCGAGGTCGTAGTCGAACGCCTGCGCCAGCAGCCCGAGTTCTCGGGTCAGCGTCGTGCGGCTCATGAGGCGGTTGTCGACGTTCACCGTGACGGAGAAACCCAGCTGGTAGAGCAGATCGAACGGGTGGGCGTCCATCGTGTCGCCCCAGGCCGTGACCGCGCCGCTCTGCAGGTTCGACGTCGGCGACAGCTCGAGCGTGATCTCGCGGTCGCGCACCCAGCGCGCCATGTCGCCGAAAGTGACGAGCACCTCCTCGCCCTCGCGCGACACGACGTCGAGGTCGTTCGCGATCCGCACACCGTGGCCGAGGCGCACGGCCCGGCCGTCGATGAGAGCGGAGCGGATGGATGCCAGCCCCGCGCCCTCACCGGCGTGCACCGTCGTGGGGAAGAACTGCTCGGCCAGGTAGTCGAACGCCGCGCGATGGTTCGACGGAGGGAAGCCGTCCTCGGGACCGGCGAGGTCGAACCCGACCACGCCGCGCCCGCGCCACGCCACCGCCAGTTCGGCGATCTCGCGGGAGCGCGACCCCTGGCGCATGGCCGTGAGCAACTGCCCCACCCGGATGTCCTTGCCGCGGGCGTCCGCGGCATCCTCGCCCTCTTCGATGCCCTCCTGCACGGCATCCACGACGTCGTCCAGGCTCAGGCCGCGCGTGAGGTGCTGCTCGGGAGCCCACCGCACCTCGGCGTACACGACGCCGTCGTCGGCGAGGTCCTCGACGAACTCCTTCGCAACGCGCACGAGCCCCTCGCGCGTCTGCATCACGCCGATCGTCGCGTCGAACTTCTCGAGGTAGTCCTCGAGCGATCCTCCGTCGATGTGGTCCGAGAACCACGCCTCGAGACCCTTCGCGTCATCGGCGGGGAGGTCGAGGTCGATCTCATCGGCCAGTTCCAGGACGGTCTGCGGACGGAGCCCGCCGTCGAGGTGGTCGTGCAACGACACCTTCGGCAGATTCTTCAGCTTCTTGCCCTGGATGCGGACGTCGTCGGTGGCCATGGTGCTCCTCGGGTCGGATGCCATCACGCGGTGATGCGCTCGCGCACGAGCGGGGTGCGCGCGGGAGCGCTGTCGCCGATCTCCCACGCGCCCTCGACCGCAGCGAGGGCGCGATCGAAGCGCGTCTCATCATCGGCCGAGAGGGTGAACAGCGGCTGACCGGCCGCGACGGAGTCGCCGACGGTGACGTGGAGGTCGATCCCGGCTGCGTGCACCACGGCGTCCTCGGCGCGGGCGCGTCCGGCGCCCAGGCGCCACGCCCCGATGCCGAAGGGCAGCGCCTCGACGAGGGTGACGACGCCGGAGCGATCCGCGACGACCGTGTGGGTCTCGCGCGGGGTCGGGAGCGCGGCATCCGGGTCGCCGTCCTGCGCGCGGATCATGCGCTTCCACACGTCCATCGCACGGCCGTCGGCCAGGGCGGCCTCGACGTCGGCGTCGGGACGACCCGCGAGGGTGAGCATCTCGCGGGCGAGCGCGACGGTCAGCTCGACGACGTCGGCCGGGCCGCCGCCGGCGAGGACCTCGACGGACTCGCGCACCTCGTTGGCGTTGCCGATCGCGCGCCCGAGCGGGGTGTTCATGTCGGTCAGGAGCGCCGTGGTGTTCACGCCGGAGTCGGTGCCGAGGGCGACCATCGTCTCGGCGAGTTCGCGCGCGCGGTCGATGTCCTGCATGAAGGCGCCGGAGCCGAACTTCACGTCGAGCACGAGCGAGTCGGTGCCCTCCGCGATCTTCTTCGACATGATGCTCGAGGCGATCAGCGGGATCGCCTCGACGGTGCCGGTGACATCGCGCAGCGCGTAGAGCTTCTTGTCGGCCGGGGCCAGGCCCGTTCCCGCCGCGCAGATCACGGCGCCGACGTCGGCGAGCTGCGCGAGGATCTCGTCGTTGGACAGCGCGGCCCGCCACCCCGGGATCGACTCGAGCTTGTCCAGCGTGCCGCCGGTGTGCCCGAGACCGCGGCCGGAGAGCTGCGGAACGGCGACGCCGAATGCGGCGACCAGCGGCGCCAGTGGCAGCGTGATCTTGTCGCCCACCCCACCGGTGGAGTGCTTGTCGACGGTGGGCTTGTCGAGCGAAGAGAAGTCCATGCGCTCGCCGGAGGCGATCATGGCATCCGTCAGCACCCGGATCTGGTCGCGGCCGAGACCGTTCAGCAGGACCGCCATCGTGAACGCCGACATCTGCGCGTCCATCACGTAGCCGCGCGTGTAGGCGTCGACCAACCAGCGGATCTCACCCTCGGAGATGGCCCGACCGTCGCGCTGCGCGCGGATGATGTCGACCGCGTCGTACTGCTCGGTGCTCACCGGGCCGCCTCCTCGAGGTCGCGCGGACCGAAGGCGTCCGGGAGGACCTCGTCGATCGTGCGGATGCCGCTGACGGTCTCGAGCAGCATGCCCGGGATCGCGTGCTCGAAGAGCAGCTGACGGCACCGGCCGCAGGGCATGAGCGTGCGGCCCTCACCGTCGACGCACACGAAGGCCACGAGCTGACCACCGCCGCTCATGTGGAGTTCCGAGACCAGCCCGCACTCGGCGCACAGCGTCACGCCGTAGGAGGCGTTCTCGACGTTGCACCCCGAGACGATGCGTCCGTCGGCGACGAGCGCCGCGGCGCCCACCTTGAAGCGGGAGTACGGGGCGTAGGCGCGATGCATGGCCTCGGTGGCGGCGGAACGGAGTTCGTCCCAGTCGATGTCGGTCATCGTGGAGCGGAGGGTCCTCTCGTGAAGGGGGAAGCGGGCCGGGTCAGCCCTTGACGTACGGTTTGCCGGCGGCCGCGGGGCCGCGGACCTTCCCGACGAGACCGGCGACGGCGAAGATCGTCACGACGTACGGCAGCATGAGCATGAACTCGCTCGGCACGGGCGAGCCGATGACGCCGAGGGTGTTCTGCAGGTTCGAGGCGAAGCCGAACAGCAGGGCGGCGAGGGTCGCGCGGATCGGGTCCCACTGACCGAAGATGACCGCCGCGAGGGCGATGTATCCCGCGCCCGCCGTCATCTCCTTGTTGAAGGCACCGACCGAACCCAGGGTGAAGAACGCACCGCCCAGACCCGCGATCGCACCGCCCAGGGAGACGTTCCAGAACCGGGTGCGGGCGATGTTGATGCCCACGGTGTCGGCCGCCTGCGGGTGCTCGCCGACGGCGCGCAGCCGGAGGCCCCAGCGGGTGTGGAACAGGCCCAGGTAGACGGCGATCACCGTGACGTACATGAGGTAGACGATCACGGTCTGGTTGAACAGCATAGGCCCGATGATCGGGATGTCGGCCAGCACCGGGATCGGCAGACGCGGGAACCGCGGGGGCGAGTTCAGCGTGTCGGCGTGCGGCGAGAGGAGCTGCGAGAACAGGAAGCTCGTCAGGCCCACGACGAGCACGTTGAGGACGACGCCGACGATCACCTGGTCGACGAAGTACTTGATCGCGAAGGCGGCAAGGACGAAGGACACCAGGACACCGGCCACCGCGGCGGCGAGCAGACCGATGAAGGGGTTGCCCGTCACCGTCGCGACGATCGCCGAGGTGAACGCGCCGGCCAGCAGCTGTCCCTCGATCGCGATGTTGACCACGCCGACGCGCTCGCTGAGGACGCCGCACATGGCACCGAAGATCAGCGGCACCGAGAGGCTCAGTCCGCCCGCGAGGAGACCCGTGAGCGGGATGACCGAGGTCGTCGCGCCGGCGGCGGCCCAGGTGAGGAATCCGACCATGAAAACGACGGCGAAGATCACGGCCAGCCAGATCGGAGGCCGGCGGTGCGCGCGCACCATCAGCACGCTCGCGACCGTGACGAGCGCCAGCAGGATCGTGCAGACCGCGCCGGTCACGGCGCCGCCCAGCACGACCTCGGGCAACTGGATGAACTCACCCGGGCTCGAGATCCGGAAGACGGCGTCGCCGTCCTGGCGCGCCACGACGAAGAGCACGGCGGCGAGCACCGTGATGACGCCGTAGACGATCGGGGCCTTCCAGCTCACGACGACGGCCTTGTCGAGGGCCTCGACGGCGGGCGCGGCCTCGGGGTGTGCGGCGGTGGTGCTCACCGGGCCGCCTCCTTCTTCTTGGCGGCGCGCACCTTGGGCTGGCGCGCTCCGGGGGTCGGCAGGCGGAAGATCGCGCGCACCAGGGGCGGGGCGGCGATGAACAGCACGATGAGCGACTGCACGACCAAGACGATGTCGATCGGCACGCCGTTGGCGGCCTGCATGGCGAAGCCGCCGGCCTTGAACGCGCCGAACAGGATGCCGGCCACCAGGACGCCCACGGGGGTGGAGCGGCCGAGCAGCGCGACGGTGATCGCATCGAACCCGATGCCGGCGTCGATGCCGCTGGAGAATCCGGTCGTCACGGTTCCGAGGACCTGGTCCACTCCGGCGAGACCGATGAGACCACCGGAGATGAGCATCGCGTAGACGTACATCGACTTGACGTTGATGCCCGCGACGCGCGCCGCGTTCGGGTTGAGACCGACCGCGCGGAAGCGGAAGCCGAGCGAGGACCGTTCGAGGATCCACCACACCAGCACCACCGCGAGGATGGACAGGACGAAACCGAAATGCAGGTTGTAGCCCGAGCCGAAGAGGTCGGGGAAGACCGCGGTGTCCTTCATCGGCGGGGTCGTCGGGTTGCTCGAGCCCGGCGCCTGGAGGAGCCCCGGGGTGCGCAGCATGTAGTACACGAGGTAGTACGCCACGTAGTTGAGCATGATCGTCACGATGACCTCGTGCGCACCGGTGCGAGCCTTGAGGACTCCCGCGATGCCGGCCCAGATCGCACCGGCGACGACGCCGGCGATCAGGGCGATGACCATGTGGACGCCCCACGGCAGGTCGAACGAGAAGGCGACCCAGCCCGCGGCCGCCGCGGCGACGAGCATCTGACCGCGACCGCCGATGTTGAACATGCCGACGCGGAACGCGAGGGCCACGCCGAGGCCCGCCGCGATCAGGGGTGTCGCGAACGTCAACGTCTCGGTGAGCGGCTTGATCCCCGTGGCGAACTCGGGGCGGCGGAAGTTGTAGATAGCCCCCTGGAAGAAGGAGGCGTACGCCCCCGAGACCGACTCCCAGATGGCGGCGAGCGTGTCGCCCGGCCGCGCGAAGAAGTACGCCGATGTCGCCTGGACGTTCTCATCCGTGGCGGCGATCATGATCGCGCCCACGAGCAGGGCGAGGATGACCGCGAGCACGGAGATGATGGCGTTCCCCGTGGCGATCTCGCGCAGGGCGCGACTCCAGCGGTTCTCCTCGGGCGCGGGCGGCGGAGTCACGACGCGGGCTCCCGCCGCCGTGTCGACCGCGACGCTCCCCTCGAGGGCGACGTCGGCGTCAGTTGCGGCGGCGACCTCGGCGGCGCGATCGGCGCGCGCGGCGGTCGGGTCGTGCGGGCTGTGCGAATCGCTCACGCGGCGACTCCTTCGTTCTGGGGCGCTTCGCCGGCCATCATCAGGCCGAGCACATCGCGCGAGGTGTCGCCCGGGACGATGCCGACGACGCGGCCCCGGTACATGACCATGATGCGGTCGGCGAGGGCGGTGACCTCGTCGAGCTCGGTGGAGACGACGATCACGGGCACACCGCTGTCGCGGGTCTCGATGACGCGCTTGTGGATGAATTCGATCGAGCCGACGTCCACGCCACGGGTGGGCTGGGCGGCGACGAAGAGGCGGAGGTCGCGGCTGAGCTCGCGTGCGAGGACGACCTTCTGCTGGTTGCCGCCGGAGAGGCGCCCGACGGGTGTCTCGATCGAGGGCGTCCGCACGTCGAACTCGCTCACCTTCTCGCGCGCGAAATCGGCGAGCGTGGAGAGTTGGAGCGCGCCGCCCTTGACGAATGGGGCACCGTCGGCCCGGTCGAGCATGAGGTTCTCCGCGATCGAGAACTCCCCCACCAGACCGTCTTCTTTGCGGTCCTCGGGGACGAACCCGACGCCCGAGTCGAGCACCGCGCGGACGCTCTGGCCGAGGAGCTCCGTGCCGTCCAGCACGATCGAGCCCTCGACGCGATCCTGTAGTCCCAGGAGGGCCTCGGTGAGCTCGGTCTGTCCGTTGCCCTGCACGCCGGCGATCGCGAGGACCTCGCCCCGGCGGACGTCGAAGCTGACGTCGTTGACGACGAGCTGGCCGATCGCGTCGACGACGGTGAGCCCGGATACGGAGAGCCCCACCTCGCCGAGCGTCGGCGCCTCCTTCTGAACGGTCAGCTCGACGGCGCGACCGACCATCAGCGACGCCAGTTCCGCGTTCGAGGCGCGCGGGTCGGCCTCGCCGACCACCTTGCCCAGGCGGATCACCGTGATGCGGTCGGCGACCTCGCGGACCTCGCGGAGCTTGTGGGTGATGAAGACGATCGAGGTGCCGGAGGACTTCAGCTGACGCATGATCGCCATCAGTTCGTCGGTCTCCTGCGGCGTGAGGACGGCCGTGGGCTCGTCGAACACGAGGACCTTGGCATCCCGGGAGAGGGCCTTGATGATCTCGACGCGCTGCTGCACCCCCACGGGCAGATCGTCGACGAGGGCGTCGGGGTCGACGTCGAAGCCGAAGCGGTCGGAGATCTCCGTGACCTTCGCACGCGCCGCGGCGAGGTCGAGCCGACCGCCGAACTTCGTCGGCTCGTGGCCGAGCATGACGTTCTCGGCGACGGTGAAGACCGGGATGAGCATGAAGTGCTGGTGCACCATGCCGATGCCGGCCCGCATCGCGTCGCCGGGTCCGGCGAAGTGCTGGACGTCGTCGTCCAGCAGGATCTCTCCCCCGTCGGCCTGGTAGAGACCGTAGAGGACGTTCATCAGGGTGGACTTGCCGGCACCGTTCTCGCCGAGCAGGCAGTGGATCTCTCCGGCCTCGACAGTGAGGTCGATGTGATCGTTCGCCACCAGGGATCCGAAGGTTTTCGTGATCCCGCGGAGTTCGAGCTTCATGTTCCCGATCCTAAGTTCTGTGGCGCCGCACACGGGGTGCGACGGGGAGGATCCGCCTCGTGAGCGGATCGGTTCCGATCGCCGGGGCCGAGGCCCGCGGCTCCCATAAGGGAGGGGAGGCCGGCACGGAGCCGACCTCCCCCAGGAGAGTGGATCTCTCAGCCGGCCAGGTAGGACTCGACCGTGATCTTGCCGCTGATGATGTCGGCCTTGAGCGCGTCCACCTTGCTGGTCAGGTCAGCGGGCACGCGGTCCGACCAGTCGTGGTACGGCGCGATTCCGACACCGTCGTTCTCGAGGGTGCCGATGAACGGCGTGGTGTCGAACTCGCCCTTTCCGGCGGACACGATCGCGTCCTTGGTTCCCACGTCGATGCCCTTGAGGATCGAGGTGAGGAGCAGGCTGCCGACCGAGGGGTCGGTCTCGAACACGTCGGCGTCGACGCCGACCATGGCGATCTCGCGGCCCGAGTCCTGGATGGCGACGGCGGCCGACTGGTAGATCGGGCCACCGACGGGCAGAAGCACGTCGACGTTCTGGTCGATGATCGCCTGCGCGGTCTGACGCGCGGTGTCGTTGGCCTCGAAGCCACCGGTGAACGAGCCGTCCTTGGCGGTGCGGTCCCAGCCGACGACGCGGACCGAGGTGCCGTTGTCGGTGTTGTACTTCTCGACGCCCTGGGCGAAACCGTCCATGAAGATCGTGACGGTCGGGATGTTCATGCCACCGAAGGTGCCGACGACGCCGGTCTTGGAGACACCCGCGGCGAGGTAGCCCGCGAGGTAGGCGGCCTGAGCGGTGTCGAAGATGATCGGCTTGATGTTCGGCGCGTCCGTCGTGCCGTCGAAGTTCTGGTCGACGGTGTCGTCGATCGAGACGTACTGCAGGTCGGGGTTGGCCGTGGCCGACTCGAGCGCGGCCGGTGCCAGGAGGAAGCCGACCGTGATGATCGTGTTGCAGCCCTGGTCGACGAGGCTGGAGAGGTTGGAGGCGAAGTCGGTCTCGGCCTGCGACTGGACCTCGATCGGCTTCTTCGAGCCGAGCTCCGCGGCGGCCTGGTCCAGGCCTTCCTTGCCCAGCTGGTTGAACGACTTGTCGTCGAACCCACCCGAGTCCGACACCATGCAGGGCAGGTAGTCGCTGGCACCGGCAGCGGCCGACGAGCCGGTGCTCTCGGGCGCGGCACCGCAACCGGCGAGCAGCACGGCCGCGCCGATCATCGCGAGGCCGCTGACGACGGCCTTCTTCGTGGTCTTCACGAATGGTCCTCCAAGACGGGGGCCCCCAACGGGTTCGGGGGACGATGGAGTCACGTTACCCACTGTGACGAATCGCTTGCGCGCCCGAACGGGCCCCGCGCGGCAATGGTTACAAAGACGCAATCTCGCGTGATGCGCGCGCCACACGGCGACGGCACCGACGAGACCGGATGCCGCGAGCTGCGGCATCCGGTATCAGAGGACGTCGCCGCGACCGGTGAGCTTGAGCGCGTCCACGACGCCCTTGACGCGCTGGGCGTTCTCGCTCGTGGTCACCAGGAGCGCGTCGGGGGTGTCGACCACGACGATGTCGCGCACGCCGATGAGGCTGATGACGCGCTTCGTCTGGGACACGACGATCCCGCTGGAGGCGTCGGACAGCACGCGCGCGTCCTCACCCAGGATCGCGAGCTCGTTGCGCCCACCGGAGGAGTTCAACTTCGAGAGGCTGGCGAAATCGCCCACGTCGTCCCAGTCGAAGTGACCGGGGATGACCGCGAGACGCCCCTTCTCGGCGGCCGGTTCGGCGACGGAGTAGTCGATCGCGATCTTCTTCAGGCCCGGCCAGATGCGGTCGACGGCGGGACCGCGGAGGTCGCGGTCGTCCCACGCCTCGGCCAGTTCGAGCAGGCCCGCGTGCAGCTCCGGCTCGTTGACGGCGAGCTCGGCGAGGAGCACGTCGGCGCGGGTGATGAACATGCCGGCGTTCCAGAGGTACGCCCGATCCGAGAAGTACGCCTTGGCGGTGTCGAGATCGGGCTTCTCGACGAACCGCTCCACGGTGTAGGCCTCGGGCGCCCCGTCGACGATGAGCTCGTCCGCCTGCTTGACGTACCCGAAGCCGACGGAGGGCTCGCTGGGCTGGATGCCGATCGTGCAGATGTATCCGGCACGGGCGACGGCCACCGCCTGCCGCACGGCGAAGTCGAACTGGCGCGTCTGGCGGATGACGTGGTCGGCGGCGAACGAGCCGATGATGACGTCGGGCTCGCGGCGGACGAGGATCGCGGCGGCGAGACCGATGGCGGCGCTGGAGTCCCGCGGCTCGGACTCGAGGAAGACGTTGTGGTCGGGCACGCCCGGAAGCTCGCGCTCTACGGCGGCGCGGTGCGCACGGCCGGTGACGACCGCGATGCGATCCTCGCCGGACAGCGGCGCGAGACGGTCCCAGGTGTCGCGCAGGAGCGTCTGACCGGACCCGGTGAGGTCGTGGAGGAACTTGGGTGCGTCCGCGCGGGACAGCGGCCACAGGCGGCTGCCGATCCCACCGGCGGGGATCACGGCGTAGAAGTCGTCGATAGCAGGTTCGGCCATGGCACCGACCCTAACGGGAAAGGCGCCGGCGCACCCACGCGAGGCCAGTCGCCGCCCGGCGGGGAGCCACCCCCGGACCCCTCGATTTATCTCGACATCGAGAGAGTGTTAGGCGACCCTCATCCCCCCGATTCATAGCCCGGCCGTAGTATTCAGTGGCGCCCGTGTGACGCTCGGGGCCCACGCGGGCCCCCACACCGTGTTCGATCAGGGAGGACGACCGTGTCAGCACCAGCACGTGCCACGCCGTCGGTGAAAGAGACCACCTCGAAGAGGCCGCGCGGAACCCTCTACCGCGGCCGCGAAGGAATGTGGTCGTGGGTCCTGCACCGGATCACGGGCGTGGCGATCTTCTTCTTCCTTCTCGTCCACATCCTCGACACCGCCCTCATCCGCGTCTCCCCCGAGGCCTACGACGCCGTGATCGGCACCTACAAGAACCCGATCATGGGCCTGGGCGAAGTCGCCCTCGTCGGAGCCATCGCGTACCACGCCTACAACGGCCTGCGCATCATCGCCGTCGACTTCTGGCCGTGGGCGACCCGTCACCAGCGTCAGCTGTGGTGGGGGGTGCTGGGCCTCTGGGTCGTCACGATGCTCGGATTCACCCCGCGTCACCTCATCAACGTCTTCAGCGCCGTCACGGGGAGCCACTGATGTCCGTCGCCCAGGAAGCAAGCACGATCCCCGCGCCCCGCACGCCCGCCGTGCGGAAGAAGGGCTCCAACCTCGAGAAGTGGGGATGGATCTACATGCGCGCCTCCGGCGTGCTGCTGGTCGTCCTCATCTTCGGTCACCTCTTCGTCAACCTGATGACGGGCGAGGGCATCCACCAGATCGACTTCGCGTTCGTCGCCGGCAAGCTGGCCTCGCCGTTCTGGCAGTGGTGGGACGTCCTGATGCTGTGGCTGGCACTCATCCACGGCGCCAACGGCATGCGCACGATCGTGAACGACTACGTCACGACGCCCTCCGTGCGTCGCGTCCTGGTCTGGGCGATCGGGCTGTCGGCGGCCTTCCTGATCCTCCTCGGCACGCTCGTGGTCTTCACCTTCGACCCCTGCCTCGGCGTCACCGAGAGCAGCTCCCTGTGGGAGATCTGCCAGGCGTGAGCCGCGGCATCCTCCCTTTCGACTGAGACAGCAGAGGCATTGCACACGTGAGCACTCAGAACAGCGCGGACACGATCGTCAAGGACGGCGTGCACTACCACCAGTTCGACATCGTGATCGTCGGCGCCGGCGGCGCCGGCATGCGCGCAGCCATCGAGGCCGGCCCCGGCGCGAAGACCGCCGTCATCTCGAAGCTGTACCCCACCCGCTCCCACACCGGGGCGGCGCAGGGAGGCATGGCCGCGGCCCTCGCCAACGTCGAAGAGGACTCCTGGGAGTGGCACACCTTCGACACGATCAAGGGCGGCGACTACCTCGTCGACCAGGATGCCGCGGAGATCCTCGCCAAGGAGGCGATCGACGCCGTCATCGACCTCGAGAACATGGGTCTGCCGTTCAACCGCACCCCCGAGGGCAAGATCGACCAGCGTCGCTTCGGCGGGCACACCGCCGATCACGGCAAGACTCCGGTCCGCCGTGCGTGCTACGCGGCCGACCGCACTGGTCACATGATCCTCCAGACGCTGTTCCAGAACTGCGTGAAGCTCGGCATCAACTTCTTCAACGAGTTCTACGTGCTCGACCTCGTCACCGTGAAGGACGACGCGGGGAACACGCAGGTCGCAGGCGTCGTCGCCTACGAACTCGCCACCGGCGACCTGCACGTCTTCCAGTCGAAGGCCGTCGTCTTCGCCACGGGCGGCTTCGGGAAGATCTTCAAGACCACCTCCAACGCCCACACCCTCACCGGTGACGGCGTCGGCATCGTCTGGCGCAAGGGCCTGCCGCTGGAGGACATGGAGTTCTTCCAGTTCCACCCGACCGGTCTCGCCGGTCTCGGCATCCTGCTGACCGAGGGCGCGCGAGGCGAGGGCGCGATCCTCCGCAACGCCAGCGGCGAACGGTTCATGGAGCGCTACGCGCCGACCATCAAGGACCTGGCGCCGCGCGACATCGTCGCCCGCTGCATGGTGCAGGAGGTCGCGGAGGGTCGCGGCGCCGGACCCCACCGCGACTACGTGCTCCTGGACTGCACCCACCTCGGTGCCGAGGTCCTCGAGACGAAGCTCCCCGACATCACCGAGTTCGCGCGCACCTACCTGGGCGTCGACCCCGTCGTCGAGCCCGTCCCGGTCATGCCGACCGCGCACTACGCGATGGGCGGCATCCCGACCAACATCAAGGCCGAGGTGCTGTCGGACAACGACACGGTGGTCCCCGGTCTCTACGCCGCCGGCGAGTGCGCCTGCGTCTCGGTGCACGGATCCAACCGCCTCGGCACCAACTCGCTGCTCGACATCAACGTCTTCGGCAAGCGCGCCGGCCGCAACGCCGTCGAGTACGTCCAGACCGCGGACTTCGTGCCCCTCCCCGAGGACCCGGCGAAGGAGGTCCGCGAGATGATCGAGGGCCTGCGCGCCAACTCGGGCACCGAGCGCATCGCGGTCCTGCGCAAGACGCTGCAGGACGAGATGGACAAGGGCGCCCAGGTGTTCCGCACCCACGACTCCCTCGCCGAGGTGCTCGACATCATCGCCGACCTGCGCGAGCGCTACAAGAACGTCCACGTCGACGACAAGGGCAAGCGGTACAACACCGACCTGCTCGAGGCCGTCGAGCTGGGGTTCCTGCTCGACCTCGCCGAGGTCGTCGTCTACTCCGCGCAGAACCGCGAGGAGAGCCGCGGCGGTCACATGCGCGACGACTTCCCGACGCGCGACGACGAGAACTACATGCAGCACACCATGGCCTACCTGACCGGCGACCCGCACTCGTCGCACCCCGCCGACCACATCGAACTCGGGTGGAAGCCCGTGGTCTTCACGAAGAACGATGCCGGCGAACTGCGCTACCCGCCCCTCGAGAGGAAGTACTGAGATGGCATCCACCGTCATCGAGACCGTCGACACCTCCGACGAGGTCGAGCAGACCCCCGAGGACACGGGGATCCAGTCGTTCCTGGTCACGTTCAACATCCGCCGGTTCGACCCCGAGGTCGACGACGAGCCCCGCTGGGTCGACTACGACGTGGAGCTGTACTCCACCGATCGCGTGCTCGACGCCCTGCACAAGATCAAGTGGGAGAAGGACGGTTCGCTGTCGTTCCGCCGCTCGTGCGCGCACGGCATCTGCGGATCGGATGCCATGCGCATCAACGGCCGCAACCGCTTGGCCTGCAAGACGCTGATCAAGGATCTCGACATCTCGCAGCCGATCTACGTCGAGGCGATCAAGGGCCTGCCGCTCGAGAAGGACCTCATCGTCGACATGGAGCCGTTCTTCGCCTCCTACCGCGAGGTGCAGCCCTTCCTCATCGCGAACAGCAAGCCGACCCCCGGCAAGGAGCGCATCCAGTCGATCGTCGACCGCGAGGTCTTCGACGACACGACGAAGTGCATCCTGTGCGCCGCGTGCACCTCGTCGTGCCCCGTGTTCTGGACCGACGGCCAGTACTTCGGACCGGCCGCGATCGTCAACGCGCACCGCTTCATCTTCGACTCGCGCGACGACGCCGGCGACGTGCGTCTCGACATCCTCAACGACAAGGAAGGCGTGTGGCGCTGCCGCACGACCTTCAACTGCACCGAGGCGTGCCCCCGCGGTATCGAGGTCACCAAGGCCATCGCCGAGGTCAAGCAGGCGGTCCTCCGCGGCCGCTGAGTTCCTCTCGCGAACGGCGGGTGCGCTTCGGCGCCCCGCCGTTCGGCGTCTTGCGTGGGAACACGGCGTCGCGGGGCCGGAACCGCTCGCCGGCCGCGGCCGAGAGCGACCGGCATCCATTCACTAGGCTCGAACGGTGACCGACAGCCGCCACGACCCCCGACCGCTGCCCGGTGCGGCGTCGGAGGACACCTCGTTGCGCGACCGGTTCGATGCAGCCCAGGCGGCCGTGCGCGAGCGTCTCGATGAACCGCTCGCCCGCGCGGCGAAGCTCGCGCAGCTGTTCCCGGTGCGGGTGTGGCGTCATTTCCTCCGGCACAACGGATTCCTGCTCGCGGCCGGCATGAGCTATCAGGGCTTGTTCGCGGTATTCTCCGCGCTCTACCTCGCCTTCGCCAGCGTCGGCATCTGGCTGGGCGGAAGCAAGGAGGCAATCGACGGACTCATCCGCATCGTCAACAGCTACATTCCCGGGATCATCAGCGACACCGGCCTGATCAAGCCCGAGCAGGTCGAGGCCGTCGCGCAGGACAGCGGCAGGCTTCTCGGTGTCACCGGCGGCTTCGCCGGCGTGGTCGTCATCTGGACCACCATCGGGTTCGTCACCTTCACCCGGCGCGCGGTGCGCGACACCTTCGGGCTGCCGTTCGACCTGCGGAACTACGTGCTGCTGAAGGCCCGGGATTTCGTCGCGTCGCTGTTGTTCGGCGTCTCCCTGCTGGTGGGTGCGCTTCTGGGTTCCATCACCACGGGTGCCGTCGACCTCGTCTTCGGGTGGATCGGGTGGACGCGCGAGACCGAGTGGTGGTCGCTCGGGGCGCGAGGGGTGTCGCTCGTGGTCGCCTTCGGCGTGAACACCCTGGCGCTCGGGTCGCTGTTCCGGTTCCTCACGGGCACCGTGCTGCCCTGGCGGCGGATCTGGCCGGGCGCCCTGGTGGGTTCGGCGGGGCTCGTGCTCCTTCAGGTGGGGGCGGGCTTCCTGTTCGTCTACACGCCCTCCAACCCGTTGCTCGCGACCTTCACGGTGCTGATCGGTTTCCTCCTGTGGTTCCGCCTCGTGGGGATCGTGATCCTCGTCGCCGCGGCGTGGATCGCCGTCGCCGCGCAGGATCGAGACGTACCGCTGCGCTCTCCCGAGGACCGTCGCGCCATGGAGCAGACTGCCCTGGTCATCGCCGCCCAGGTTGCGGTGCGAACGGCAGAGGAGACCGCGGCTCTCTCCCGGTGGCCTCGCCGATGGATCGCCCGGCGCCGGCTGCGCGCCGCCCGGGCGCACCTGGCACGGGTGGAGGCGGAGCTTCCCGCTCCGCGTCGGCAGACGCTGCTGCTGGACTGAGCGTCCGGGTCGCCGCGGGCGGGCCCGGCGGCCGCCGCCGGGTCCCGTGTCGGAGGCCCGGGCTACGCTCGACGGGTGGCTCGTTCCGTACGCATCGTCTCCGTCAACGTCAATGGCATCCGCGCCGCCGTCCGCAAGGGCATGATCGAGTGGCTCGACGCCTCGGGCGCCGACATCCTCGCTCTTCAGGAGGTGCGCGCGACGGCCGACCAGCTCGCCGAGGCCCTCCCGGGGTGGCAGATCGTGAACGACGAGGCGCTGCAGAAGGGCCGCGCCGGCGTCGCGATCGTCAGCCGGCTCCCCGGCGTCGAGACCCGCACCCACCTCGGACCCGAGCCGCTGGACGCCTCGGGACGCTGGATCGAGACCGACTTCGCCATCGACGGCGAGACCCTGACCGTCGTGAGCGCCTACGTGCACAGCGGCGAGGTCGACACCCCGAAGCAGGAGGCGAAGTGGCTCTTCCTTGATGCCATGGAGGCGCGTCTCGCCGAACTCGCGGCCACGCAGCCGCTCGCCGTCGTCATGGGCGACCTGAACGTCGGACACCGCGAGCTCGACATCAAGAACTGGCGGGGCAACCGCAAGAACGCCGGGTTCCTGCCCCGTGAGCGCGCCTACTTCGACCGGTTCTTCGGCCCCGCCGGCGAACAGGTCGAGGGTGCCGACGGCTCGACCGGTCGCGGCCTCGGATGGGTCGACGTCGGCCGTCGCCACGCCGGCGAGGTCGAGGGACCGTACACGTGGTGGTCGATGCGCGGGAAGGCGTTCGACAACGACTCGGGGTGGCGAATCGACTACCACGTCGTGACCCCCGCCCTGGCGGAGCGGGTCACCGACTACCGCGTCGACCGCGCACCGTCCTACGACACCCGGTGGAGCGACCACTCCCCCGTCATCGCGGACTACACGCTGGGCCTCTGAGCGGCGCGGGTCGCCGGACACGTTCCCCATGTCGCGGCGGCCTAGGATCGTACGGTGACCCAGCAGCGCCTCTACTCCGGAATGCAGCCCTCCGCCGACAGCCTCCAGATCGGCAACTACATCGGGGCGCTCCTCCAGTGGCGCGAGCTGCAGGACCAGTACGACGCGTTCTTCTCGGTCGTCGACCTGCACGCCCTCACGCAGCCCGGTGATCCGGCCGAGCGCCGCGAGAAGACCCGCCGCACCGCGGCGCAGTACATCGCCGCGGGGATCGAGCCGTCGCGCTCGACCCTGTACGTGCAGTCGCACGTGCCCGCGCACGCCGAGCTGCAGTGGGTGCTGTCGACGCTCACCGGTTTCGGCGAGGCCGGACGCATGACGCAGTTCAAGGACAAGTCGGCCCGTTACGGGGCGGATGCCACGAACGTCGGCCTCTTCACCTACCCGGTGCTCATGGCCGCCGACATCCTGCTGTACCAGACCGACGTGGTGCCGGTCGGCGACGACCAGAAGCAGCACATCGAGCTCACGCGCGATCTCGCGGAGCGCTTCAACAAGAACTTCGGTGAGACGTTCACGATGCCGAAGCCGATGATCCAGCGCGAAACCGCCCGCATCTACGACCTGCAGAACCCGACGGCGAAGATGTCGAAGTCGGCCGAGTCCGACGCGGGCGTGCTGTGGATGCTCGACGAACCCAAGGTCAGCGCGAAGAAGATCATGCGCGCCGTCACCGACTCCGAGGGAGCCGTGCGCTTCGACCGCGAGGAGAAGCCGGGCGTCTCGAACCTGCTGGTGATCTACTCGGCCCTGACCGGCCGCGAGATCTCCTCCATCGAGGACGACTACGCCGGCCGCGGCTACGGCGACTTCAAGAAGGGTCTCGCCGAAGTGGTCGTCGCCGAGTTCGAGCCGGTGCGTGCGCGCGCCCTCGAGCTGCTCGACGACCCCGCCGAGCTCGACCGCGTGCTGGCCACGAACGCCGAACGGGCGGCATCCGTCGCGGAGAAGACCCTCGCCGACGTCTACGACCGCATCGGCCTGCTCCGCCGCGGCTGACGCGGCGCGGGGAGCCCCCCGATAGCGTGGGCGGATGGAACCCGACCACCTGCAGACGCCTCGGCTGGAACTCTCGGCCCCGGCCAACGCCGACGTCGCGGCGATCCACGCCGCGTGCCAGGATGCCGACCTGCAGCGCTACACCACCGTGCCGTCGCCGTACCTCGTCGAGGACGCCGAGCGTTTCGTCGCGCTGACGGCCGAATGGTGGTCGGACGGCACGCAGCCGACGTGGGCGATCCGTCGCGACGGCCGCCTCGCCGGGATGATCGGGCTGGCGAAGCTCGACACCGGGGCACCCGAGATCGGCTACTGGATCGCCCGCGACGCGCGACGGCAGAACATCGCGGTCGAGGCGGGGACCGCGGTGATCGACTGGGCGTTCGCCGATGACCGGCCCGCGGTCGAGCGCATCGAGTGGCGTGCCGTGGTCGGCAACCTCGGCTCGGCCCGGATCGCGCGGCGCCTCGGCTTCCGGTACGAGGGTCTGCTGCGGCAGGCCCACGTCAACAGCCTCGGGCGCGCCGACCTCTGGATCGGCGGTCTGCTCCGACACGACGAGCGAACCCCGCAGGACTGGCCGCTCGACCTCGGTTAGCCCGCGGCGAGGTCGAGTGTCCAAGACACGCCGCGTCGCGCCGGGCGCATGCGGCGTGTCTTGGACACTCGGTGGGGCGGGGTGGGCGGGGGCGCGGCAAGGGCCTGTCGCATGTCGGTGACGGATGCCACGATGGCTGCATGCCCGAGATGCCCGAGGTCGAAGGACTCGTCGAGTTTCTGCGCGGCCGCGTGACGGGGCTGACGTTCACGAAGGCGAGTGTGTCCGCCATCAGCGCGTTGAAGACCTACGACCCGCCCATCGACGCGCTCGTCGGCTCGGCCGTCACGGGGGTCGAACGTCACGGCAAGTTCGTCGACGTCGCCACCCACGGTGGCATCCATCTGGTGTTCCACCTCGCCAAGGCGGGTTGGCTGCGGTGGTACGACGCGCTCCCCTCGACCCTCATCAAGCCGGGGAAGACGCCGATCGCGCTGCGGATCGGGTTCGACGACGGATCGGGCTTCGACCTGACCGAAGCGGGGACGAAGAAGTCGCTCGCCGTCTACGCCGTCCGCTCCCCCGCCGACGTGCCGGGCATTGCCCGACTCGGCCCCGACCCCCTCGACGACACGCTCGATCGCGACGCGTTCGCCGCGCTGCTCGCCGGGCGCCGCACGCAGATCAAGGGCGTCCTGCGCGACCAGTCGATCATCGCGGGCGTCGGCAACGCCTACTCCGACGAGATCCTGCACGCGGCGAAGATGTCGCCGTACGCGCTGGCCGCCAACCTCACGCAGCCCGAGATCGACACGCTCTACGCCGCGATGATCAGCACCCTGACCGAGGCGATCGACACCGCGCGCGGCAAGCCCCCGGCCGACCTGAAGGATGCCAAGCGGCGGGGCATGCGCGTGCACGGCCGGCGCGGCGAGGCGTGCCCGGTGTGCGGCGACGAGGTACGGAGCGTCTTCTTCGCCGACAACTCCCTCGAGTACTGCCCGACCTGTCAGACCGGCGGCAAGATCCTCGCCGACCGACGTCTGTCGCGCCTGCTCAAATAGCACGATTTCGCCGTGAGTCGGCGGGAATGAATCCGTGTCGGCGGTGTTGATTAGACTTCGACCAAGCAATACGTGCTCCGGGGTCGGTGGGAATCCGAACCGGCGGTGACAGTCCGCGAACCCCTCCGCTCCGGCGGTGGGGCCGATCCGGTGGAATTCCGGAACCGACGGTGATGAGGCGAGAGATCTCCTCTAGTCCGGATAGGAGGCAGCACGGTCGGCGCGCCGCGCCGTGCCACCCTGCGCTCCTGCCCCGTCACGAGGGGAAGGACAGGGAAATGGCATCCGCCGCCGAAACATACGCCATGCGCCGCGCGCTGCGTCTCGCGCGGAACGGTCCCCGCGGCCTCAACCCGCAGGTCGGCGCCGTGATCCTCTCCCCCGCAGGCGACGTGCTCGCCGAGGGTTACCACCGCGGTGCGGGCACCGCCCACGCGGAGGTCGACGCGCTCTCGAAGCTCACGCCCGGCGAAGCCCGCGGTGCGACCGCGGTCGTCACGCTCGAGCCCTGCAACCACACCGGACGCACCGGTCCGTGCGCCGTCGCCCTGCTCGAGGCCGGGGTCGCCCGGGTCGTGTACGCCCTCGACGACCCGACCGACGCGGCGGCGGGCGGAGCAGACCGTCTCCGCCACGGCGGCGTCGATGTGGAGTCCGGGCTGGAACGCGATGCCGCGGAGGAGCTCATCCGCGGCTGGGTGCACCTCCAGCGCACCGGCCGCCCGCGGGTGACCGTGAAGTGGGCGCAGAGCCTCGACGGCCGCGCCGCCGCGGACGACGGATCGAGCCAGTGGATCACCGGTCCCGCCGCGCGCCGCGACGTGCACGATCGCCGCGCGGCCGCCGACGCGATCCTCGCCGGCACCGGCACGGTGATCGCCGACGACCCGGCCCTCACCGCGCGGGACGCGGACGGCGCACTCCTCGAACGCCAGCCGATCCCGGTGGTCGTCGGCGAGACCGAGGTCCCGGCGGATGCCGCCGTCCGCCGCCACCCGCGCGAAGCGCTGTTCTTCCCGACCCGCGACCTCGGCGCGATCCTCGACGACCTCGGCGGACGTGGCATCCAGACCGTGTTCGTCGAGGGCGGTCCCACCCTCGAGAGTGCGCTGGTGCGCGAGGGGCTGGCCGACGAGGTGCTCGTCTACCTCTCCCCCGTCCTGCTCGGCGGCTCGCGGCTCGCGCTCGGCGACCTCGGCGTCCCCGACATCGCCTCGGCCCGTCGGCTCGAGGTCGCCTCCATCGACATCTTCGGCGACGACATCCGCGTCGTCGCCCGTCCCGTCCACGACACCCAGGGAGATTCCTGATGTTCACCGGAATCGTCGAAGAGATCGGCGAGATCACCGCGGTCGAACCCGCCGGCGACGGCGTGCGCGTGACCGTGAAGGCCCCGCTCTCCGTATCGGATGCCGGCCATGGCGACTCGATCTCGGTCAGCGGCGTGTGCCTCACCGTGGTCGACCAGGGCACCGACTGGTTCACCGCCGACGTCATGAAGCAGACGCTCGACATGTCGACGCTCGCGAATGTCGGCGCGGGGCGTCCCGTCAACCTCGAGCGCGCGACCGCCGCGCACGGCCGCCTCGGTGGCCACATCGTGCAGGGCCACATCGACGGCACGGGTGTCGTTCGCGAGGTGCGTCCGGGCGCGCAGTGGAGCGTGGTGCGCATCGGCATCCCGGCCCAGCTCGCCCCGCTCGTGGTCGATAAGGGCTCCATCGCGATCGACGGCGTCTCGCTGACCGTCAGTGCGGTGAGCGAGGCCGGCGACCCCGAGCCCTGGCTCGAGGTGTCGCTGATCCCCGAGACCCTCGAGGCGACGACGCTCGGTCGCGCCGAGGCGGGCACTCCCGTGAACCTCGAGACCGACATCCTGGCCCGGCACGTGCAGCGCATGCTGGCCTTCCGCAGTACCGAGAACCCCGCGGCCCCCGCCGCGACGACCGAGAGGGGCTCCGCATGAGCCTGTCCACCATCCCCGAGGCCCTCGAGGCCCTCCGTGCCGGACGCCCGATCCTCGTCGCGGACGACGAGAACCGTGAGAACGAGGGCGACGTCATCATCTCGGCGCAGCTCGCGACCCCCGAGTGGCTGGCGTGGACCGTGCGCTGGTCCAGCGGCTACGTCTGCGCGCCCATGCCGGCCGACTGGGCCGACCGTCTCGATCTCCCCCCGATGGTCGAGGTCAATCAGGACGCGCGCGGCACCGCCTACACGGTGAGCGTCGACGCGGCGTCGGGCGTGACGACGGGCATCAGCGCCGCCGACCGCGCGCACACGCTCAACGTCCTCGCCGACCCCGAGTCCGTGCCGACGAGCCTCATCCGTCCCGGCCACGTGCTGCCCCTGCGCGCCGTCGACGGCGGCGTGCGCGAGCGCGCGGGCCACACCGAGGCGGCCGTGGACTTCATGCGCCTGGCCGGCCTCGAGCCGGTGGGCGCGATCGCCGAGGTGGTGGCCGAGGACGGCAGCATGATGCGCCTCCCGGGCCTCATCGAGCTCGGCGAGCGCGACGGCATCCCGGTCGTGACGATCGAGCAGCTCGTCGCGTACCTGAACGAGACCGAGCCGGTCGAGGCGACCCCGGTCCCCCGCCGCCGCGTGAGTCTGCGGGCCGAGGCGAACGTGCCGACCTCCCACGGGACGTTCCGCTTCCTCGCCTACAAGGACCGCATCACCGGCACCGACCACATCGCGGTCGTCTCGGGCGAGATCACCGACGAGGCTCCGCTGGTGCGCGTGCACTCGGAGTGCCTCACGGGCGAGGCGTTCGGCTCGCTCAAGTGCGAGTGCGGTCCCCAGCTGGATGCCGCGCTGGACACGATCGACCGCGAGGGCGGCATCGTGATCTACATGCGCGGCCACGAGGGTCGCGGCATCGGTCTCATCAACAAGCTCCGCGCGTACAGCCTGCAGGAGCGGGGCCTGGACACGGTGGATGCCAATCTCGCGCTGGGCCTCCCCGCCGACGCGCGCGATTACGCCGCCGCGGCCGGCATCCTCACCGACCTCGGTGTGGAGCAGGTGCGCCTGCTGACCAACAACACCGACAAGGTGGCGCAGCTGCGCAGCTTCGGCCTCGACGTCGTCGAGCAGGTCCCCTTGCTCGTGGGCGTCGGCCCCAACAACCACCAGTACCTCGAGACGAAGCGCGACCGGATGGGTCACGTCATCGACGAGGACGAGCTGCGCGATGCACTCGCGCACATGAAGGAAGGACTCGTCTGATGGCGGGAAGCGGAGCACCCGAGACCGGCGGCGTCGACGCGACGGGACTGAACGTCGTCGTCGTGGCCGGCACGTGGCACGAGGTCATCACCGACGGTCTGATCGCCGGAGCGAAGCGGGTCCTGGATGCCACGGGCGCGACGTACCGCGTCGTGCGCGTGCCGGGTTCGTTCGAGCTGCCGGTCGCCGCCGTCGCGGCGTTCGAGGGCGGGGCCGACGCGGTCGTCGCGCTCGGCGTGATCATCCGCGGGGGGACCCCGCACTTCGAGTACGTCTCGTCGGCCGCGACCGACGGCCTGACCCGGGTCGCGATCGACGCCGGGAAGCCCGTCGGATTCGGCGTGCTGACCCTCGACGACGAGCAGCAGGGCCTCGACCGCGCCGGACTCGAGGGCTCCAAGGAGGACAAGGGCGCCGAGGCGGCAGACGCCGCCCTCCGCACCGCTCTGGTGCTGCGCGACCTGCGCGGCTGACCGCGGTCCCGCACGGCGCGCCTCCCCTCGCGGTGAGGCGCGCCTTGCTGGCGGCGGGGGCACGGCATCCCTACCCTGACCGTATGGAGATCCTGCGTCACGTCATCGTCCTGGTTCATCTGATCGGGTTCGCCACGTTGTTCGGCGCCTGGATCGTCGAAGCCGTCTCGCGTCGCGTGCGCGTCACGCCGCTGATGAACTACGGTCTCCTCCTCTCGCTCCTCACGGGCCTGATCCTGGCCGCACCGTGGGGACTCGAACACGACCTCAACTACGCGAAGATCGGCGTCAAGCTCGTCGTGCTCATCGTCATCGGTGCGCTGCTGGGCATCGGTTCGGCCCGGCAGAAGCGCACCGGCGCGGTGCCCCCGGTCCTGTTCTGGCTCGTCGGGCCCCTGACGGTGCTGAACGCCGCGCTCGCGGTCATCTGGCGCTGACCCGCCCGCTCGCCGAGTCCCTCTCGGCGAGCGCCTAGACTGGAGGGTCTGGACCCACACCCGGGTCCATCCCGGTGCCCCCCGCCGCGCGCCCGGACACGCATACCTGCCGTGCCCGACTCCGCGCCACCGCCTGCGCCCCCACGACGGACGCGATCGCTCGATCTCTCGTCAGGCAGTCATGACCTCCTCCTCCCCCACCGTCCGCTCCTCGTCGGCCCCCGCCAATCCGCGCTCCCGTGTCATCACCGCGAGCCTCATCGGCACGACGATCGAGTTCTACGACTTCTACGCGTACGCCACCGCGGCGGTGCTCGTCTTCCCGATCCTGTTCTTCCCGACCGGCAACGAGACCACCTCGCTCCTTCTCTCCTTCAGCGTCTTCGGCGCCGCCATGGTCGCGCGCCCCCTCGGCGCCGTCGTCTTCGGCCACTTCGGCGACCGGTTCGGCCGCAAGGCCACCCTCGTGGCATCCCTGCTCACCATGGGCGTCGCGACCTTCCTCATCGGCTGCCTGCCGACCTACAACGACATCGGCGTGTGGGCGGCCGTCCTGCTGCTGATCATGCGCCTCGCGCAGGGCTTCGCGCTCGGCGGCGAGTGGTCCGGCGCGGCCCTGGTGGCCACCGAGAACGCGCCGAAGGGCAAGCGCGCCTGGTACGGCACGTTCCCCCAGCTGGGTGCGCCGATCGGCTTCATCATCGCCAACGGCGTCTTCCTCTTCATCAACTTCGCCCTCCCCCACCCCGACGGCACCGCGCAGCGTTCGGCGGAGTTCCTCGCGTGGGGCTGGCGCGTGCCGTTCCTGTTCTCGGCCGTGATGGTGATCGTCGGCCTCTGGGTGCGTCTGAAGCTGGTCGAGAGCGAGTCGTTCGCGAAGGCCGAGAAGAGCGGGGCGATCCGCAGGTTCCCGCTCGGCGAGGTGATCCGCCGCAACTGGGTGCAGCTGATCCTCGGCACGTTCATCATGCTGGCCACCTACGTGCTGTTCTACCTGATGACGAGCTTCACGCTGTCGTACGGCACCAAGCCGACGCTCGAGGGCGCCGCCGCCGCGGCCGAGAAGGCGGGCACCGAGTTCGATCCGTCCACGTTCGTGCCCGGCCTCGGCTTCGGATACACCGACTTCGTGATCATGCAGATCGTCGGCGTCGTCTTCTTCGGCATCTTCACGCTGCTGTCGGGCCCGCTCGCCGACCGGTTCGGACGCAAGCGTCTGCTCACCGTCGTCACGATCGCGATCATCCTGTTCGGCCTCACGTTCTCGTTCTTCCTGCTGCCGCAGGCCGACGCCGGCCTCACCCGGGCGTCCGTGCAGGCGTTCCTCATCATCGGGTTCCTGCTCATGGGCACGACGTTCGGCCCGATGGGCGCGGTGCTGCCCGAGCTCTTCCCCACCAACACCCGCTACACCGGGTCGGCGATCTCCTACAACGTGTCGTCGATCCTCGGCGCCGCCCTGGCGCCGATCGTCGCCGTCGCCCTGTGGGCGGCGGGCGGCGGCAACCCGTGGCTCGTCGGCGTCTACCTGTCGGTCATGGGCGTCCTCACGCTCATCGCGGTGGCCCTCTCGCCCGAGACCAAGGACGTCGACTACGACGCGAACATCGCGGCCGGGGCGAGCGCGCCGTAGGACGCGTACACGCGGATCGATGGATGCCACGGGGCCCCGGCCTCGTGGCATCCGTCGTTCCACCGACGAGCAGACGCGTCCGCCGATGTCGGCGCGGAGAGGTACGGTCGAAGAACCCGTTCTTCTGCTGAGGTGAGCATGTCTTCGTCCGCTCCCGCCCGAGGCCGCCGCGGCCGCCGCGCCCCCGAGGGGCCCCGCGCGTCCTTCCGCCAACTGCTGCCGTTCCTCGCCGAGCACAAGGGCACACTGGTCGTCGTCGGGGTGTTGAGCATCCTGGGCGCCGGCGCGACCCTCGTGCAGCCGCTGCTCGTCGGCCAGGTCATCACGCGCGTGCAGCAGTCGGTGCCGCTCGGGGCGCTCGTCTGGCTGCTGGTCGGATTCGTCGTGCTGTCATCGCTGATCTCCGGGTACCAGCACTACCTCCTGCAGCGCACCGGCACCGCCGTGGTGTACTCCTCGCGGCGGCGACTGATCGCGCGCATCCTCCGTCTGCCGATCAGCGAGTTCGACGCGCGCCGCACCGGCGACCTCGTCTCGCGCGTGGGAACCGACACGACCCTGCTCTACGCCGTCCTCACCCAGGGGCTCGCGGATGCCGTCGGCAACGCGCTCATCCTCGTCGGGGCGATCATCGCCATGGCGTTCATCGATCCACTGCTCCTCGGTCTCATCGTGCTCGTGCTCGGCGCCTCGATCGCGACGGTCGGGATCCTCAGCACGCGCATCCGCACCGCTTCGGCGGCACAGCAGGCGAAGGTCGGGGAGCTGGCATCCGGAGTCGAACGCGCCGTCGGATCGATCCGCACGATCCGCGCCGCGGGGGCCACCGAGCGGGAGGTGGCGACCGTGACGGGCGCCGCGACCGAGGCGTACGACGCCGGCGTGCGGATCGCGAGGGTGTCGGCGCTCATCGTCCCCGTCGCCGGGATCGCCCTGCAGGTCTCGCTCCTGGTGGTCCTCGGCGTGGGCGGCTTCCGCGTGGCATCCGGAGCCATCGACGTCGCGTCGCTCGTGACGTTCGTGATCTTCCTGTTTCTCCTCGTGCAGCCCCTCGCATCCGCCATCGGCGCGATCACCTCCGTCAACCAGGCACTGGGCGCGCTCGGGCGCATCCAGGAGGTGCTCGACCTGCCCCTCGAGGAGGACGACGACCGGCCGGGCCCCACGGCAGGCCCGACGGATGCCGCGGCGATCGAGTTCCGCGACGTGCGGTTCCGCTACCCGGACCACGTCGTCAAGGCCCGCGAAGCCGCCGCGAAGGAAGCGCGCTCGGTGCTCGCGCAGGCGCACCTCGACCGCGTCGCGGACGAGACGACGGCGGAGGTGGCGGACAACGCGCAGGAGGTGCTGCGCGGGGTGTCGTTCACCGTTCCCCGCGGGTCCCGCGTCGCGCTCGTCGGGCCGTCCGGGGCCGGGAAGAGCACCGTCCTCTCGCTGATCGAGCGGTTCTACGACCCGACGGCCGGCGCCATCCTGGTCGACGGCGTCGACGCCCGACAGCTGCCCCGCGAGGCGCTGCGCGCCCGCTTCGGATACGTCGAGCAGGACGCTCCGACCCTGGCCGGGACGATCGCCGACAATCTCCGCCTGGCCTCACCCGACGCCACCGACGCCGACTGCGCGCGGGTGCTCCGCGCCGTCAACCTCGGCGACGTGCTCGAGCGCAGCCCGCTCGGAGTGGATGCGCCGGTCGGCGAAGACGGTGTGATGCTCTCGGGCGGCGAACGCCAGAGGCTCGCGATCGCCCGCGCGCTCCTGGCTGCTCCCCCCGTGCTGCTGCTGGACGAGTCGACCTCGTCCCTCGACGGCGTGAACGAGCAGCGCATGCGCGAGGCGATCGACGCCGTCGCCACCGGGCGCACGCTGCTGGTCATCGCGCACCGCCTGTCGACCGTCGTCGACAGCGACCTGATCGTGGTGCTGGAGCACGGCCGCGTCGTCGGTCAGGGGACGCACAGCGAGCTCGTGGCATCCGTCCCCCTCTACCGCGAGCTCGCGAAGCACCAGCTTCTGGTGTGACGCGGGCGCCGCGCGGCGGGCGTGGGCGCGGCGGGCGCGGGGGCAGGCGGGGACACGACGACGCCCCTCCCGCGCGCCAAGAGCAGGGAGGGGCGTCGAGTTCGCGTCCGCCCCGCTCCGCGATACGGCGGGCGGGGTGGACGAGACCGTGCGGCTACGCGCGCTGCAGGCGGTAGCGGAGAGCGGCCAGTTCGGCGCGGAGGGCGGCCGGGAGGTGGCTGCCGAACGTGTCGAAGAACTCCTCGGTGAGGTCGGCCTCGGCAAGCCACGACTGCGTGTCGATGGCGAACAGCTCGGCGAGGTCGGCTGCGGGAAGGTCGAGGCCGGAGAGGTCGAGGTCCTCGGCGTAGGGCAGACGGCCGATGGGGCTGTCCACGGCGTCGACCTGACCGTCGACCCGACGGATGATCCAGTCGATCACGCGGGCGTTGTCGCCGAAGCCGGGCCACAGGAACCGGCCGTCGTCACCCTTGCGGAACCAGTTGACCTGGAAGATGCGCGGCGCGCGGTCGAAGCGGAGCTGCTCCCCGACCTTCAGCCAGTGGCCGAAGTAGTCGCCCATGTTGTACCCGCAGAAGGGCAGCATCGCGAACGGGTCGCGACGCAGCTCGCCGACCGTGCCCTCCTGCGCGGCGGTCTTCTCGCTCGACACCGTCGAACCGAGGAAGACGCCGTGCGACCAGTCCGTCGCCTCGAGGACGAGAGGGACGTTCGTGGCGCGACGACCGCCGAAGAGGATGACATCCAGCGGAACGCCCTGCGGGGTCTCCCAGTCGTCCGCGATCTGCGGGCACTGCGCGGCCGCGACGGTGAAGCGGGAGTTCGGGTGCGCGGCCGGGCGGCCCGAAGCCGGGGTCCAGTCCTTGCCCTCCCAGTCGACGAGCTGCGGCGGAGCCTCGTCGGTCAGCCCCTCCCACCAGACGTCGCCGTCGGGGCGGAGCGCCACGTTGGTGAAGATCGTGTTGCCCCACAGGGTCTCGACCGCGGTCACGTTCGTGGACTCACCGGTGCCGGGGGCGACGCCGAAGAAGCCGGCCTCGGGGTTGATGGCCCAGAGGCGCCCGTCCTCGCCGGGGCGGATCCAGGTGATGTCGTCACCGAGGGTCTCCACGCGCCACCCGGGGATCGTCGGACGCAGCATCGCGAGGTTGGTCTTTCCGCACGCCGACGGGAAGGCGGCGGCCACGTGGTACGCCTTTCCCTGCGGGTCGATCACGCGGATCAGCAGCATGTGCTCGGCCAGCCAACCCTCGTCGCGACCGATGACCGAGGCGATCCGCAGCGCGAAGCACTTCTTCGCCAGGATCGCGTTGCCGCCGTAGCCCGATCCGAACGACCACACCTCGAGCGTGTCGGGGAAGTGCACGATGTACTTCTCGTCGTTGCACGGCCAGGCGACGTCCGCCTCGCCCGGGGCGAGCGGCGCGCCGACCGAGTGCACCGTCTTGACCCACGGGGCCCCCGCGGCGATCTGCTCGAGCACGGCGGTGCCGACGCGCGTCATGATCCCGATGGATGCCACGGCGTACGCGCTGTCCGTAATCTGCACGCCGATGTGGCTGAGCGGACCGCCGACCGTTCCCATCGAGAAGGGGACGACGTACATGGTGCGTCCGCGCATCGAGCCCTCGAAGACACCGTTCAGCGTCTGGCGGATCTCCTCGGGCGCGATCCAGTTGTTCGTGGGACCGGCATCCTCCTCGCTCTCCGAGGCGATGTAGGTCCGCGACTCGAGGCGAGCGACATCGCTCGGGTGCGAGCGGGCGAGGTAGGAGCCGGGACGCCACTCGGGGTTGAGCTTGATGAGCTTCCCCTCGTCGACCATCTCGCGCAGGAGGGCGTCGTTCTCGGCCGCCGAGCCGTCGACCCAGTGGATGCGGTCGGGCTGGGTGAGCGCGGCGACCTGGTCGACCCAGGCGGTGAGGGCGGCGAGTCCGGGGCCCTCGACCGAGGGACGGATGCCGCGGCCCGGGTGAGCCGGACGGGCGGCGGGCGTGGTGCGACCGGAGGGGCGTCCGGCGAAGATGTCGGCGAGTGCCATGGTCGATCTCCTCGATTGAGAGCGAATTCGGATGTCTTCCTCCACTTTGCGACCCTCGAGCTGGTCTTTCAGCAGATTTTCGTCACAAGAATCGCCGATCTTTCGCTATCGTCAAGGAATGGCCTCGTCGCTCGAACTGACCACGCTCGGACACCGCATCCGCCACCACCGCCTCGCCCGCGGGTACACCCTCGACGAGCTCGGAGCGCTGGTCGGGGTGGCCGGCAGCCAGCTGAGCCTGATCGAGAACGGCAAGCGCGAACCCAAGCTGTCGCTCCTGCAGGAGATCGCGCGCGCGACCGAGACCGAGGTCACCGAGCTGCTGTCGACCGAGCCGCCCAACCGTCGGGCGGCTCTGGAGATCGAACTGGAGCGCGCGCAATCGAGCCCCTTCTTCCGACAGCTGGGGATTCCGCCGATCAAGGTCAGCAAGGGCACGAGCGACGAGACCATCGAGGCGGTGCTGGGTCTGCACCGTGAACTGCAGCGCCGCGAGCGCGAGACCATCGCGAGCCCGGAAGAGGCACGCCGTGCGAACACCGAGCTGCGCCTGCGCATGCGCGGGCTCGACAACCACCTGCCCGACATCGAGAAGCTCGCCGAGAAGCAGCTCAAGGCGGCAGGGCATTCGTTCGGCGCCCTCACGCACCGCACCGTGAGCATCATGGCGGAGCAGCTGGGGTTCGAGCTCATCTACGTCGCCGACCTCCCGCATTCCGCGCGGTCGGTCACCGACCTCGAGAACGGACGCATCTACCTGCCACCGGCATCCATCCCCGGCGGACACGGCCTGCGCTCGATGGCCCTCCAAGCGATGGCGCACCGTCTGCTCGGGCACCGCCCGCCCACCGATTACGCCGACTTCCTGCAGCAGCGGCTGGAGATCAACTACTACGCCGCGTGCTGCCTCATGCCCGAAACCAACTCGGTCGCGTTCCTCGCACAGGCGAAGAAGGACCGCAACCTCGCCGTGGAGGACTTCCGCGACGCGTTCGGCGTCACCCACGAGGCCGCCGCGATGCGCATGACGAACCTCATGACGGCGCATCTCGGCATCCGTCAGCACTTCCTCCGGGTCGACGGCGACGGCGCGATCTCCCGGGTGTACGAGAACGACGACCTGCCCCTGCCGACCGACGTCACGGGGTCGGTCGAGGGCCAGATCGTCTGCAAGAAGTTCTCGGCCCGCGCCGCGTTCGACGAGCACAACCGCACCACCGAGCACTACCAGTACACCGACACCCCGGCCGGGACGTTCTGGTGCTCGACGCAGACGGGCACCACCGCGGAGGGCGATTTCTCCATCACCGTCGGTGTGCCCTTCGACGACGCCCGGTGGTTCCGCGGACGCGAGACCACCACCCGCGGGATCTCGCGCTGCCCCGACGAATCGTGCTGCCGCCGCCCCGACTCCGAAGCGGCGGAGCGCTGGTCGGGCAAGGCGTGGCCGAGCGCCCGCGTGCACCGGCACATGTTCTCGCCGCTCCCCCGCGGCATGTTCCCCGGCGTCGACGACGCCGAGGTCTTCGCCTTCCTCGATCGCCACGCGTCCTCGTCCGACGCGTAGGGGCGGCAGGGACGCGTGAGTCGCCAGGATTTGTCGCCTACATCACGCCAGAGGCGACAAATCCTGGCGACTCACGCATCAGGACGGCGAATGCCACGGCCCCGACGCCTGGGAGAGCGCGGGGCCGTGGCATCCGGTGGGTCAGGCGTAGGGGTTGGCCGTCAGCGTGTACTTGGTCTGCAGGTACTCGTGGATGCCCTCGTCGCCGCCCTCGCGACCGGGGCCCGACTGCTTCCAGCCACCGAACGGGGCCGCGGCGTTGGAGACCACGCCGACGTTGAGGCCCATCATTCCGGTCTCGAGGCGCTCGATCATGCGCTGACCACGCGAGAGCGACTCGGTGAAGACGTACGACACGAGACCGTACTCGGTGTCGTTGGCGATCCGCACGGCGTCGTCCTCGGTGTCGAAGGGCACGATAGCGAGCACGGGTCCGAAGATCTCCTCGCGGAGGATGTCGCTGCCCGGCTGCACGTCCGACACGACGGTGGGCTCGAAGAACGTTCCGGGGCCGTCGACGGGCGAGCCGCCGGTCGTGACCGTGGCGCCGCGCCCCACGGCATCCCCGACGAGGGTCTTCGCCTTGTCGACGGCGCGGTCGTCGATCAGGGGTCCGATCTGCACGCCCTCCTCGGTGCCGCGCCCGATCTTCATGCCCTGCACGCGCTCGGTGACGCGGCGCGTGAACTCCTCGACGACGGAGCGCTGCACGATGAAACGGTTCGCCGCAGTGCACGCCTGGCCGATGTTGCGGAACTTCGCCAGCATCGCACCGTCCACCGCCTTGTCGAGGTCGGCGTCCTCGAAGACGACGAACGGGGCGTTGCCACCGAGCTCCATCGAGGTGCGGAGCACACCCGGGGCGGCCTGCTGCAGCAGCTTCACACCCACCGGCGTGGAGCCCGTGAACGAGAGCTTCCGCAGACGCGGGTCGGAGATGATGCGCTCGGAGACCGGGCCGGTGTTCGTGGTGGTCACGACGTTGACGACACCGGCCGGAACACCCGCGTCCTGCAGGATCTGCGCGAAGAACAGCGTCGTGAGCGGCGTGAGGGTCGCCGGCTTGATGACGACGGTGCAGCCGGCGGCGAGCGCGGGCGCGATCTTGCGCGTCGCCATGGCGAGCGGGAAGTTCCACGGGGTGATGAGGTAGCAGGGACCCACGGGGTGCTGCGTGACGATCATGCGGCCGGTGCCCTCGGGGTTCGCGCCGTAGCGGCCCTGGGTGTGCGCGGTGACCTCGCTGAACCAGCGCAGGAATTCGCCGCCGTAGCCGACCTCGCCGCGGGCCTCCGCGAGGGGCTTGCCCATCTCGAGGGTCATCAGAAGCGCGACGTCCTCCTTGCGCTCCTGGAGCAGATCGAACGCGCGGCGCAGGATCTCGGCCCGCTCGCGGTCGGGGGTCGCCGCCCACGACGGGAACGCCTCGGCCGCGGCATCCATCGCCGCCACTCCGTCGGCGACGGAGGCGTCGGCGATCTCATGGATGACCTCGCCCGTCGCGGGATCGTTGACGGCGACGGTCTTGCCGCCCTCGGCCGCACGCCACTCGCCGTTGATCAGCAGGCCGGTCGGTACGGATGCCAGCAGCTCGCTCTCGCGCGAATCGGTCATGGGTCCTCCTGGGTCGGTGCGGGTCTCCCCGCTCATTCTGGTCAGCGCACGAACGAGCGCCGATATACGTGCTGTACAAGCGGAGCGCCGGGGTCGCCGCGGCGGCGAGGACGTGGCATCCGCTCGCTTCGCTCCCGTCGCTGCCTGAGAGCCGCGGCACCCGCCGCACACGCATAAACGCGATTTCCGCGCAGAAACACGTCGCCATCGCGTTTATGCGCGCGGATCGTGTTTATGCCCGACCGGCACCGACACCGGCACCGGCGGATGCAGCGACAGCGGACGCAGCGACGGCGGGAGCAGCGACGCCGCCGGCGGAGGTCGCCGGGGAGCGCATCGCGCCGGAGAGGAACCGCTCCAGCTCCTCGGGTGCGGTCAGCGGCAACACGTGCGCGACGTACTGATCCGGCCGCACGACGACCACCGCGCCCGCGGCGCCGATGCCGCGCTCGGCGAAGATGTCGTCGCTCGTCCACGCGGAGGGGGCGGCGGCGAACACCTTCTCGAGGTCGGTGAGTCCGAGCGGGCCCGACTGCGGCCGGAAGAGAGCGGGGACGTCGGTGACGTCCTCCCAGCGCCCGGGGTAGACGACCTTGGCGTCGAACACGGAGTCGAGGTCGGCGCCGGCGGGGGTGAACCGTTCGACGATCCCGCGCGCGGCCTCGGCCCATCCGCGCAGCGCCGCGCCGTCGGCATCCGCGAACGCGTAGAGACGCCACCGGCCGTCCGCGCGCGCGTGGTGCCCGAGATGGACGCGATTGCCGTCGCACACCCGCACGACTTCGACGCTCTGGAAACGTCGGCCGACCGGGAATCCGGATGCCAGCTCCTGGGCCGGCGCATCAGAGACCAGGGTCGAGGGCGCGTACCGCGTGCCGAATCCGGACGGGAACTCGGCAGTCGCGAGGTAGTACGTCGCCAGCTCGGCAGGGTCGGTGATCTCACCGGGCTTGCGGGCCATGAGCGAGGACCACTTGCGGTCGAAGTCGATGAGCTGTTGGGCGACCGGGCGACGCTCGGCGTCGTAGGTGCGCAGCAGATCGCGGGATGCCAGTCCCGTGAGGACGTGTCCGAGCTTCCAGCCCAGGTTGAATCCGTCCTGCATCGACACGTTCATGCCCTGACCGGCTTTGGCGCTGTGGGTGTGGCAGGCGTCGCCGGTGAGGAAGACACGCGGGTTCTGCAGGTCGTCGACGAACTGATCGGTCACCCGGTGCCCGACCTCGTAGACGCTGTGCCAGGCGACCTGCTTCACATCGATCGCGTAGGGGTGCAGGATCTCGTTCGCCTTCCGGATGATCTCCTCGATGGGCGTCTGCCGGACGCGGTGGTTGTCGCCCTCCGCGACCTCGCCGAGGTCGATGTACATGCGGCTGAGGTATCCGCCCTCGCGGGGGATGTGGAGGATGTTGCCGGCGGCGGCGTTGATCGCGCACTTGATGCGCCAGTCGGGGAAGTCCGTCTCGACGAGCACATCCATGACACCCCACGCGTGCTGGGCGGCGGCACCCACGTGCGTGCGGCCGATCGCCTGTCGCACGCCGCTGCGGGCACCGTCGCAGCCGACGACGTATTTCGCGCGGATGGTGCGCTCGCCCTCGGCCGTCTGCACGCGCACCTTGACATCGTCGTCGCCGACCTCGAGCCCCAGGAACTCCACCCCGTAGTCGGGGACGACGCGCGCCGGCCCGTTCGCTGCCGCCTCGGCGAAGTAGTCCAGAACCCGCGCCTGGTTGACGATGAGGTGGGGGAATTCGCTGACCTTGAGGCCGTAGTCCTCGGTGCGGGTGGTCCGCACGATCCGGTCGGGGCTCTCGGGGTCGGGAGCCCAGAAGTTCATCCAGCCGATGTTGTAGGCCTCCGCGGTGATGCGATCGGCGAAGCCGAAGGCCTGGAAGGTCTCGACGCTGCGGGGCTGGATGCCGTCGGCCTGGCCGAGCGCGAGACGCCCCTCGCGCTTCTCGATGAGGCGCGTCGTGAACTGCGGGAACTGCGACATCTGCGCGGCGAGCAGCATGCCCGCGGGCCCGGAACCGACGATCAGGACGTCGATCTGCTCGGGCAGGGACGAGGGACGGGCGATGCCCGTGCCCGCGGCGGGCTGGACGCGCGGATCACCGGAGACGTAGCCGTGGTGGTGGAACTGCATGGTTCTCCTGACGTCGATGTCGGGGCTCAGCGCGGCGGCGCGGTGCTTGCGTCGCCAACGGTCGTGTTCTATATTCGAACGCACCGTTCTTCTATCGAACGAGAGGTTAGCTGTCCCATGGCCCCGCGGCAAGACACGACCCCCGCGTCGCAGACCCTGAGTCGTGGCATCCGCCTGCTGGAAGAGCTCGCCGACGCCCGCGGTCCGCTCACGATCGACGACCTGTCGGCACGCGTCGGACTGCATCGCTCGGTCGCGTACCGACTGCTGCGCACCCTCGAAGATCACGGCCTGGTGACCCGGGATGCCACGGGTGCCGTACGCCTCGGGACGGGGCTCGCCGCCCTGGCCGCCGGCGTCGCCGCCGATCTGCAGTCCGAGGCCCTGCCCGAACTGACCGCCGCCGCCAACGACCTCGGCATGACCTGCTTCCTCGTCGTGCTCGACCACGACGAATGCGTGACCCTCGCCAGCGTCGAGCCGCGGCACGCGGTGACCGCGGTGGCGCAGCGGCCGGGTACGCGGCATCCGGTCACCCGGGGCGCCCCCGGTCGCGCGATCCTCGCGCAGCTGCCGCCGCGCCGGTGGCCCGACGGCGTGGACACGCGCCTCGCCGCCGAGGTGGCGGAGGCCGCGGAGCGCGGCTGGGCGACGAGCCACGACGAGGTCGTACCGACGCTGCGCGCGGTGGCGGTGCCGCTGAGCGTGCAGGGTCGCGGGCCCGCCGCCGTCGCGGCCGTCCACGTCAACACCGAAGCCGACGACGCGGCGATCGCCGCGCGGCTAAGGGCCACGGCCACCGCCATCACGAGCGCCCTCTAGCTTCCCCCTTCCCTCGGTCGACGTGGGCCTGGGCACGCGCGAGGGCGCGGTCGACGAGCATTCGGCGCACGTCACCAGGTGGGACCGAGGCGCTCACGCGTCCCGCCCGCCGGCGAGCGCGGGCTGGAGTTCGCCGAACGCGGCGCGCAGGCGGGCACGCGCCCGCTCGTAGCGCTTGCGCGCCGCCGCCGGCCGCACTCCGGCGAGTGCACCCGCCTCGGCGACGCCGAACCCGTCCCACAGCACGAGTCGCAGCAGTTCCTGGTCGGCGGGCGCGAGGGTGCGCAAGGCCTCGAGGGCGAGGAACGCCTGATCACTCGCCGGTTCGGGGACCTCCCGCACGAGTGCCTGATCGATCCGCGCGCGGCGAGCGCGCTTGCGCGTGTGATTCGCGAGGACGTTCCGGGCGATGCCGAACGCCCACATGCGCTGATCCTCGGATGCCACGGGCAGCCGCTTTCGATGCCGCCACAGCGCGAGGGTGGTTTCGGAGACGCAGTCGTCGGCATCGGCGCGCGGCTCGACGCGCCGCACGAAGTACCGCAGAAGGTCGGGGATGAGGGGCCCGACCGCATCCTCGAAGCGGGCGCGTTCCGCCTCGGCGGTCACCGTCCGCGCCCCTCGAGCATCTCGCCGCACCACGCGTCGGCGGCGGTCACCCCGGCACGGTCGCCCGCGGTCGCCGCCGCGGCGAGAGCGCGCTCCTCGTCCACGATGCCGCCGCCGTCCGACGCGACGGTCGCGGGCCAGGTCGCCGCTGCGGTCAGCGTCTGCGCCGCCGTCGCCGCGCGTTCCGCATCGCCCCGCGCATCGGCGTCCAGCCATTCCGCTCGCCACGCGCAGCGGGCGTTCTGCTCGAACTCGCTCCGGATGCCGGTGACCTGGCGAAATCCCTCGACGCTGTCCGCCGCGATGGGTCGGGCGAACGCAGCGGTGTCGTACCCGACGGGCAAGGCGGCGTACGCCGGCCACAGGGTGACGGCATAGTCGCCGTAGTCGGGCGCCGACGCGTCGATCCACTCGCTGCCGTCGGCCTCGGTGCCGATCGGGCGCGTCCCTTCGGGGGAGCCCGGCTGGGGCGAGCCGAACCACCCCGTGCGCGCGAGGTACCCGGAAGCCACCGCCGCCCCGGGGATGCCGATGGCGCACACCACCGCGATCGTCACGGTCGCGAGGATCCAGCGCCGTCTCCGAGATTGCGCTGTCGCCGCTCGCACGATGCGCCGCACGTCGGCGTCGGACAGCGAGACGTCGCGAGCCGGGTCGGCCGCGGCCAGGGCCGCGAAGGGGTCGGTGTTCATGAGGGGTCCTCTCTCATTCTCTTCACCCCGTTCCTGTCGCGAGCCCGCGCGAACGTGACACCCCGCGCCGTCGTCCTCCGCTGACTTGCGCGCGTGTACGCGAAAGGCCCCACCCGGCGTATATACGGCACAAGTCAGCGAGGAGGGCCGTGCCCCTATACTCGATCCCGTCAGGCGCACCGGGTCGTGCGTCGCTGCTCGAAAAAAGGGCACGTAGCGCAGAAGCGCGAGACACATACGGCATCCATTCCGTCCGTCTCGAAAGGCTTCCTTCGCCATGCCCACCGTCTCCGCGCACGTCGCGCACACCCTCGCCCGCCACATCGACACCGTCTTCGGTGTCATGGGCAACGGCAACGCCTACTTCCTCGACTCCCTCGGACGCGAAACGTCCTCGGGCTTCGTCGCCGTGCGGCACGAAGCCGCCGGGGTCGTCGCCGCCGACGCGCACTACCGCGCGAGCGGCCGGCTCGCCGCGGCCACCGCGACCTACGGCGCCGGGTTCACCAACACGCTGACGGCGCTCGCCGAGGCGGTCCAGGCCCGCACGCCCCTCGTCCTGATCGTCGGTGACGAACCGACCTCGGGCCCGCGGCCGTGGGGAGTCGACCAGATCGCCCTCGCCGCCGGCGTCGGCGCCCGCACGTACACCGTCGGGCACCGCGACGCCGCCGCCACGGTCGTCATCGCGATCGAGCACGCCCTGACGTATCGCCTGCCGGTCGTGCTCGGCATCCCGTACGACGTGGTGACGCGCGACGCGGGCCCGGTCCCGGATGCCTCGGCCCCCCAGGTCACGCCCGAGCACCCTCCCGTGGGGCCGTACGCCGACGGCGTGATCGATCGCATCGTCGACGCCCTCGCGACGGCCGAACGCCCGCTGCTCCTCGGCGGGCGCGGAGCGTGGCTGGCCGGGGCCGGGTCGGTGCTGGGCGAACTCGCGGCCCTGACCGGCGCCCTCACGACCACCACGGCTCTCGGCCGGGGACTCTTCCCCGACTCCGCGCGCGACCTCGGCGTCGCGGGCGGGTTCGGTGCGCCCGGCGCCATGGAGATCGTGCGCGACGCGGACGTGGCCGTGGTGTTCGGCGCCGCCCTCAACCAGTTCACGATGCGCTTCGGCGAGCTCTTCGCCCCCGGGACGCGCGTGTTCCAGATCGACCTCTCCCCCACCGCCACGCACCCGCACGTCGGCGGCTACGTCCGCGGCGACGCGGCCGACGTCGCCGGCGAGATCGTGCAGCGTCTGCGCGTCCGGGGCGGCTCCCCGTCGACGTGGGGCACCGGACTCGACCTCGAAGCCGCCCGCCGCCAGGCTGCGGGCACCGGCGTCGGACCCGACGGCCGGCTCGACCCCCGCACCGCGGCCGCCCGGATCGCCGAGCTGCTGCCCGAGGACCGGGTCGTCGTGTCCGACGGCGGCCACTTCCTCGGCTGGTCGAACATGTACTGGCCCGTGGCCTCCCCCGACCGGATGATGATGGTCGGCACCGCGTACCAATCGATCGGCCTCGGCTTCCCCAGCGTGCCCGGCGCCGCGGTCGCGCGACCGGACTCCACCGTCGTGCTCACCACCGGCGACGGCGGCGGACTCATGGCGATCGCCGACCTCGAGACCGCGATCCGCGTCGCGCGAGGACGCGGAGTCGCCGTCGTGTGGAACGACGCGCAGTACGGCGCCGAGGTCCTCAACTACGGCAAGAAGGGGCTGCACCCCGACCCGATGCTGATCCCCGAGGTCGACTTCGCCGCCGTCGCGCGGGGATTCGGCGCCGAGGGCGTGGTCGTGCGGGATGCCGCCGACCTCGACGCCCTGGCATCCTGGACGGCCCGCGATCCCGAGGACCGGCCGTTCCTCCTGCTGGATCTGCGGGTGAGTGCGGCCGTCGTGGCGCCGTACTGGGAGGAGATCGCCGCGCGCGGCTGAGGCTGCGACCCTCGTCCCCCGTTGTGTTGCTGCCACGGGGGCCGAGGCTGCGACCCCTGTCCCACTTGGTGCTGCCGCGGGCCCGAGGCGGCGACCCATGTCCCACTTGGTGCTGCTGCGGGGCCGCCAGAACCGCACCTCGTGGGACATGATGCGCCACAGGTGGGACGAAGGCCGCCCAGCCCGACGGAAAGGCCCGCCGCACGCCCTGCCGGACCCATGTCCCACTTGGTGCTGCTGCGGGGCCGCCAGAACCGCACCTTGTGGGACATGATGCGCCGCAGGTGGGACATGATCCGCCGCAAGCGGGACGAGGGTCACACCGAACAACGGAAAGGCCCCGCCGCACGCACGGTGCGACGGGGCCGGAGGACCCGGGCTCAGACGTTCGCGAACCCGCGGATCGGGCTCCGCTCCTGCTCGGCCTCGTGGTCGGGGCCGAGGGGGATGCCGCTGCGGTCGCGCAGCAGCAGCGTCGCGACGAGGCCGACAACCGTCATCCCGGCGAGGTACCACGTGACCGACATCGTGGTGCCCGTCGCCTTCACGAGCGCCTCCGCGATCGTCGGGGCGAAGGCACCGCCGAGGATCGCCCCGATGGCGTACGAGATCGAGACCCCCGAGAAGCGGATGGATGCCGGGAACAGCTCGGCGTACAGCGCCGCCTGCGGGCCGTAGGTGAGGCCGAGTCCGACCGTGAGGATCACGAGCGCGAGCGTCAACAGCCCGATGCTCCCGGTGTTCACGAGCGGGAAGAGCAGGAAGACGCCGACGAGCTGCGCGATCCACCCCAGCACGTACGTGTTGCGGCGACCGATCTTGTCGCCGATCCACCCGCCGAGCCACGTGAACGCCAGCCACGACACCGCTGAGAGGGTCACGGCGCCCAGCACGTCGGCGGTGGCGAAACCGATCGGTCCGTCGGGGTTGGTCGCGTAGCGCTGGATGTACCCGCCCGTCGTCATGTAGCCGACGGCGTTGTTGCCGGCGAACACGAGCGCGGCGATGAGGACGAGCAGCGCATGCTTGCGGAACAGCTGCACGATCGGCATCCGCGTCTTCTCCTTGCGCTCGGCGAGCTCGAGGAACACCGGGCTCTCCTCGACCTTCTTGCGCACGTAGTAGCCCACGAGGATCAGCACGAACGACAGCAGGAAGGGCACGCGCCAGCCCCACGCGAAGAACGCATCACCGGGGGCGATCAGGGCCATGAGCGCGAGCATGCCGCTCGCCAGCAGCAGGCCCAGCGGCACGCCGAGCTGCGGGGAGGCGCCGAAGAGGCTCCGCTTGGTCTTGGGCGCGTGCTCGACCGCCATCAGCACCGCGCCGCCCCACTCTCCACCGGCCGAGATGCCCTGCAGCACCCGCAGGAGGATCAGCAGCACCGGGGCCGCGACGCCGATGACCTCGTAGGTGGGGAGCACGCCGATCAGGGTGGTCGAGGCTCCCATGAGGATGAGCGTCAGCATGAGCACGACGCGTCGGCCGTACTTGTCGCCCAGGTGACCGGCGAGGAACGCCCCCAGCGGGCGGAACAGGAAGCTCAGACCCACCGTGAGGAACGACAGGATCTGGGCGATGCCGGGGCCGGCGGGCGCGAAGAAGAGCTGCCCGAACACCAGGCCGGCAGCCGAGGCGTAGAGGAAGAAGTCGTACCACTCGACGGTGGTGCCGACCACGGTGGCGAAGACGACGCGGCGCCGGTCGCCGGTCGTGGAGATGGTGCCGGTGGGCGTGAAGCCCGGGGAAGAGGGGCGGGACATGGGACTCCTTCGTGACGTCGTCGTCGGCCCGCCGGTCTCGCCGTCGACGCCGACGGAGCGAGTTGCGGGAGCGTTTCTGGATCATATACGATTTCGAATACGACGCAAGGGAGCCTCATGACCACCACCGACCCCCGCTTCGCCGTCCTCGGCGCCCGGCCGGGAAAGATCGTCGCGGTCCACCTCTCGTACACCTCGCGGGCCGATCAGCGCGGCCGCCGGCCCGCCGCCCCCTCGTACTTCCTCAAGCCGTCGAGCTCCCTCGCCCCCTCGGGCGCGACGATCGAGCGCCCCTCCGGCACCGAACTCCTCGCGTTCGAGGGAGAGATCGCCCTCGTCATCGGCGAGCCCGCCCGATGGGTGACCCCGGATGCCGCGTGGAACCACGTGGCATCCCTCACCGCCGCGAACGACTTCGGACTGTACGATCTGCGCGCGAACGACAAGGGCTCGAACGTCCGCTCGAAAGGCGGGGACGGCTACACCCCGCTCGGTCCCGCTCTGATCGACGCCCGCTCCGTCGACCCGCACGCGCTGCGGCTGCGCACGTGGGTCAACGGCGACCTCGTGCAGGACGACTCCACCGCGGGCCTCCTGTTCCCCCTCGCGCAGATCGTCGCCGACCTGTCTCAGCACTTCACGCTCGAGACCGGCGACGTCATCCTCACCGGCACGCCCGCGGGATCGTCGGTGGTCGTGCCCGGCGATGTCGTCGAAGTGCAGGTGGATGCCGGCATCCATTCGACCGGCCGGCTCCGCACTCCCGTGACCCAGGGCGCGCACTCGTTCGATGCCGCGGTCGGGTCCCTCCCCGCGGTGGACGACACGCAGCGCCTCGAGGCGTGGGGTTCGGCCGAGGCTGCGGGCTCGGCGCCCTCCTCCGCCCTCCCGCCGGAACTGCGCGCGAAGCTCGAACGCGTCCCGGTCGCCGGCCTCAGCGCGCAGCTGCGCAAGCGCGGCCTGAACGACGTGACGATCGACGGGGTGCACGCCCTCACCCCCGGGAGCCGCTTCGTCGGCACCGCGCGGACGCTCCGCTTCCTCCCGCACCGCGAAGACCTCTTCGCCGCGCGCGGCGGCGGCTACAACGCCCAGAAGCGCGCGTTCGACGCGGTCGACGCGGGCGAGGTCATCGTGATCGAGGCGCGCGGCGAGACGGGGTCCGGCACCCTGGGCGACATCCTCGCGCTCCGCGCCCACGCGCGCGGTGCGGCGGCGATCGTCACCGACGGCGGCGTACGGGATGCCGAGGCCGTCGCCGCGGTCGGCATCCCGGTGTTCACCGCGGGTCCCCACCCCGCGGTGCTCGGCCGGAGGCACGTCCCGTGGGAGACCGGCGTCGCCGTCGGCTGCGGCGGCACCACCGTCGAGCCGGGCGACATCCTCGTGGGCGACGGCGACGGCGTGATCGTGATCCCCCCGCACCTCGCCGAGGAGGTCGCCGACGCCGCCCTCGCGCAAGAGGCCGAGGACGCATGGATCGCCCGCCAGGTGGCATCCGGTCATCCCGTCGACGGACTGTTCCCCCTGAACGCGCAGTGGCGCGCCCGCTACGAGGCCGAGAGGAACGCCTGATGGATGCCACGACCCCCGCCGCCACGACCCCGGCGAGCGCGCAGCCGGCGAGCGCGCAGAGCAAGTCGCAGCAGGCGTACCACTGGATCAAGGAACGCATCGCGGCGCAGGAGTTCACCCCCGGCTACCGGCTGGTGCTCGGCACGATCGCCGGCGACCTCGACATGAGCGTCGTGCCGGTGCGCGAGGCGATCCGTCAGCTCGAGGCCGAAGGGCTCGTGACGTTCGAGCGCAACGTCGGCGCGCGGGTGTCGATGGTCGACGACTCGCAGTATCGCTTCAGCATGCAGTCGCTGAGCATCCTCGAGGGCGCGGCGACCGCGCTGTCGGCGCGGGCCCTCACGACCGACGACGTCCGCCGCGCGCGCCGCATCAACGAGCTCATGGTCGAGACCCTCGACCACTTCGACCCGCGGGCGTTCACCGCGCTGAACCAGGAGTTCCACGCGACCCTGTTCGAGAAGTGCGCGAACCCCCGAATGCTCGACCTCGTCCGTGCGGAGTGGGCGCGCCTCGGGCACCTGCGCGACTCCACCTTCAGCTTCGTGCCCGGTCGCGCGGCCGAGTCGGTCCGCGAGCACGAGAACATCCTCGTGCTCATCGAGAACGGCGCCCCGCTCGCCGAGATCGAGAAGACCGCCCGCCGCCACCGATCGGCCACGCTCGACGCCTACCTCATCCACGAGCACCCCGACGAGTCGCTCGGGCTTCCCGCTTTCTGAACCGGATGCCACCGGCATCCCTCCCCTCCATCGAAGGAGCACCCATGACCCGCCGCACCCCGGCAGACCTGCCCGCGCGCATCCGGCACTACATCGGCGGCAGCTTCGTCGACTCGATCGACGGCGACGAGTTCGACGTGCTCGACCCGGTGACCAATGAGACGTACGTCCGCGCCGCCGCGGGCAAGAAGGCCGATGTCGACGCCGCCGTCGCCGCCGCCCGCGCGGCGTTCACCGAAGGCCCGTGGCCGCGCATGCTGCCCCGCGAGCGTTCGCGCGTGCTGCACCGCATCGCCGACCTCGTCGAGTCGCGCGACGCTCGCCTGGCGGAGCTGGAGTCCTTCGACTCGGGCCTGCCGATCACCCAGGCACTCGGGCAGGCGCGGCGCGCGGCCGAGAACTTCCGTTTCTTCGCCGACCTGATCGTCGCGCAGACGGACGACGCGTTCAAGGTTCCGGGCCGCCAGCTCAACTACGTCAACCGCAAGCCGATCGGTGTCGCCGGACTCATCACGCCGTGGAACACGCCGTTCATGCTCGAGTCGTGGAAGCTCGCCCCGGCGCTCGCCACGGGCAACACGGTCGTGCTGAAGCCCGCCGAGTTCACGCCGCTGTCGGCGTCGCTCTGGGCCGGGATCTTCGAGGAGGCCGGGCTCCCCGAGGGCGTGTTCAACCTCGTCAACGGCCTCGGCGAGGACGCCGGCGACGCGCTCGTGAAGCACCCCGACGTGCCGCTCATCTCGTTCACCGGCGAGAGCTCGACCGGGCAGCTGATCTTCGCCAACGCGGCACCCTTCCTGAAGGGCCTGTCGATGGAGCTCGGCGGCAAGAGCCCGGCGATCGTCTTCGCGGATGCCGACCTGGATGCCGCCATCGACGCGACGATCTTCGGCGTCTTCTCGCTCAACGGCGAGCGCTGCACCGCCGGCAGCCGCATCCTCGTCCAGCGGGACATCTACGACGAGTTCGTCGCGCGCTACGCCGCCCAGGCCGACCGGGTGAAGGTCGGCTTCCCCGACGACCCCGCGACGGAGGTCGGTGCGCTCGTGCACCCCGAGCACTACGCGAAGGTGATGTCGTACGTCGAACTCGGCAAGACCGAGGGGCGCCTGGTCGCCGGCGGCGGCCGGCCCGACGACTTCCCCGAGGGCAACTTCGTCCGCCCCACCGTGTTCGTCGACGTCGCCCCCGACGCCCGCATCTTCCAGGAGGAGATCTTCGGCCCGGTCGTCGCGATCACGCCGTTCGACACCGACGCGGAGGCCCTGGCGCTCGCGAACGACACGAAGTACGGCCTCGCCGCCTACGTCTGGACCAACGACCTGAAGCGCGCGCACCTGTTCGCACAGAACGTCGAGGCCGGCATGGTGTGGCTCAACTCCAACAACGTCCGCGACCTCCGCACCCCGTTCGGCGGGGTGAAGGCCTCGGGCCTCGGACACGAGGGCGGCTACCGCTCGATCGACTTCTACACCGACCAGCAGGCCGTGCACATCACGCTCGGCCCCGCCCACAACCCCACCTTCGGCAAGGGAGCCTGAGATGACCGACCGCAGCCAGATGACCCGCACCTCGTCGGGATTCTTCGTGTCGCAGGAGGCGCCGATCCAGGCGGAGAACCCCGTCCCCACCCCCACCTCTCCCGCGCCCGACATCCTCCGGTGCGCCTACATGGAGCTTGTCGTCACCGACCTCGCGGCATCCCGGGAGTTCTACGTCGACGTGCTCGGTCTGCACGTGACGGAGGAGGACGCGGACGCGATCTACCTTCGCTCGACCGAGGAGTTCATCCACCACAATCTCGTGCTGCGTCGCGGCGAGATCGCCGCCGTCGCCGCGTTCTCGTACCGCGTGCGCTCCGCCGAGGACCTCGACAAGGCCGTCGTGTTCTACGAGGAGCTCGGCTGCGACGTCCGCCGTGAGCCGAACGGCTTCACGAAGGGCATCGGCGACTCGGTGCGCGTGGTCGACCCGCTCGGATTCCCGTACGAGTTCTTCTTCGACACCGAGCACCAGGAGCGCCTGTCGTGGCGCTACGACCTGCACTCCCCCGGCGAGCTCGTGCGCCTGGACCACTTCAACCAGATCACCCCCGACGTCCCCCGCGCGGTGAACTTCATGCAGGCGTTGGGCTTCCGCGTCACCGAAGACATCCAGGACGAGGAGGGCACGGTGTACGCCGCGTGGATGCGGCGCAAGCCCACCGTGCACGACACCGCGATGACCGGCGGCGACGGCCCGCGCATGCACCACGTGTGCTTCGCGACGCACGAGAAGCACAACATCCTCGCCATCTGCGACAAGCTCGGCGCCCTCCGGCGATCGGATGCCATCGAGCGCGGCCCCGGCCGCCACGGCGTCTCGAACGCGTTCTACCTGTACCTGCGCGACCCCGACGGCCACCGCGTCGAGGTGTACACGCAGGACTACTACACCGGCGACCCCGACAACCCCGTCATCACGTGGGACGTGCACGACAACCAGCGCCGCGACTGGTGGGGCAACCCCGTCGTCCCCTCCTGGTACACCGACGGTTCGCTGGTGCTCGACCTCGACGGCATCCCGCAGCCGGTGCGTGCGCGCACGGACTCGAGCGAGATGGCCGTGACGATCGGCGCTGACGGCTTCTCCTACACGCGCGCGCCCGACGCGGCCCCCGCCCCCGCCGAGTTCAAACTCGGCAACCAGCTGTAACCCCCCCTCGCGTGAGTCGCCAGTATTTGTCGCCTGAGCACCCCTCTAGGCGACGAATCTTGGCGACTCACGCGCCGCCACGACGGAGGAGACGCATGCTCAACGAGCAGCAGATCGACGACATCGCAGAGGAGCTCGCCGAAGCCGGGCGGACGCACTCGGTGATCCCGCGCATCACGGCACGGTACCCGGATGCCACGGTCGAGGACTCGTACGCGATCCAGGGCCGCTGGCGCGATACGCAGGTCGCCGCCGGCCGCACGCTCGTCGGGCGCAAGATCGGCCTTACCTCGAAGGCGATGCAGCAGGCGACGGGGATCACCGAGCCGGACTACGGCGTCATGTTCGACGACACCGTGTACCGCACGGGCGACGAGATCCCCGTGGACCACTTCTCGAACGTCCGCATCGAGGTCGAGCTCGCGTTCGTGCTGAAGACACCGCTCGAGGGCCCCGACTGCACGCGGGAGGACGCCCTCGCGGCGATCGACTACGCCGTTCCCGCGCTCGAGGTGCTCAACTCCCACATCGAGCTCGAGGGCCGCACGATCGTCGACACGATCAGCGACAACGCCGCCTACGGCGCGATGGTGCTCGGGGACGTGCGCAAGCGTCCCGACGAGATCGACCTGCGGTGGGTGCCGGGCGTCCTCAGCCGCAACGGCGAGATCGAGGAGACCGGGGTCGCCGCGGGAGTCCTCGGCCACCCCGCGACCGGTGTCGCGTGGCTCGCGAACAAGTTCCACCAGCACGGCGCGCGCCTGGAGGCGGGCGAGATCATCCTGGCAGGATCGTTCACGCGCCCGATGTGGGTGTCGCGCGGTGACGACGTGTCGTGCGACTACGGACCGATGGGAACGATCACGTGCCGCTTCGTCTGACCCCCACCTTCCGCGCCGCCCTCGCGGCATCCGATCGCCCGCTCGCCGGCATGTGGGTGTGCGCCGGCAGCACGGTGGCGACCGAGATCGCCGCGGGCTCGGGCCTGGACTGGTTGCTGGTCGACATGGAGCACAGCGCGCTGTCGCTCGAGTCGGTGCTCGCGCAGCTGCAGACCGCGGCCGGATACCCTGTGACTCCCGTTGTGCGGGTGCCGTGGAACGATCCGGTGCTCATCAAGCAGGTGCTCGACATCGGCGCGCAGAACATCATCGTCCCGATGGTCGGCTCGGCCGAGGAAGCCCGCGCCGCCGTCGCGGCGACCCGGTACCCGCCGGCCGGGATCCGCGGCGTCGGCAGCGCGCTGGCCCGCAGCGCCCGGTGGAACCGCGTCGACGACTACCTCCGCGACGCCGCCGAGCACGTCTCCGTGACGGTGCAGATCGAGACCGCGGCCGGCGTCGAGGCCGCGGCGGAGATCGCGGCCGTCGAGGGGGTGGATGCCGTCTTCGTCGGCCCCTCCGACCTGTCGGCGTCCATGGGGCTGCTGGGCCAGCAGTCGCACCCCGACGTCGTCGCCGCGGTGCACCGGGTCTTCGCCGCGGCGCACGCGGCCGGCACCCCGGTCGGGGTCAACGCGTTCGACCCCGCCGTCGCCGAGGCATACCTCGACGCGGGCGCGGACTTCGTCGCGGTCGGCGCCGATGTGGCCCTGCTCGCCCGCGCGTCGGAGGCGTTGGCGGCCCGGTTCGTCGCCGCCCGCACGGAGTCCCGGGACAGCTACTGAGCGCACGCGAAGGGGGCCGGACGATTGCGTCCGGCCCCCTTCGTCACGAGTCAGTCCTCGTCGTCGTCCTCATCGTCCTCGTCGTCCTCACCGACGATCTCGATGTCCTCGACCTCGAGCTCGGGCGTGAGCTGCACGTGCACGAGCGCGTCGGGGAACGACGTCGCCCCGGCGAAGACCACGATGATCGCGTCGGCGAAGACGCCGACGCCCACGGCCTCGAGGTCGGTGCGCAGGTCGATCTCGCTGTCGACCTCGTCGTCCTCGAGCGCGTCCTCGATCTCGGTCGCGACCTCGTCGACGATCGCGCGCCAGCGGTCCTCGCTCACCGAGAGGATGTCGGACAGCGACGTGAGGATCGCGTCGACGTCGGGGTCGTCGACGTCGTCGATCTCGGGGTCGAGGTCGACCTCGACCTCGACGCCCGCGGCATCCAGGTGGGCCAGACCCACGACGGTGTCCTCGTCGATGGTCGGCTCGTCGAGCAGGCCGCTCTCGGTGACGCGGCGGAGGAGGTCGTTCAGCACGGACTCAGTCATGGATGAACTCTGACACGTCTCGCGGGTCACCGCCTCCCGGTTGCGCGTGGCGCTCCGTCTGTTCAGTCGGCGTGGGTGCGCGGTTCACCGTTCGGGTGCGTGCCGGGCTCCGGAGAACGGGCGAGGTCCGGCGGTTCAGAGACCGGCCGCGCGCTCCGCGGCCTCGACGACGTTCGTCATCAGCAGAGCCACGGTCATCGGCCCGACCCCGCCCGGGTTGGGCGAGACGAACCCTGCGACCTCGGCGACGTCCGGGTGCACGTCCCCGTAGACACGCGACTTCCCCGTCTCGGGGTCGGTCTCGCGCGTGACACCCACGTCGAGAACCGCGGCACCCGGCTTGACGTCCTCGGCGCGCACGATGTGCCGCACGCCGGCGGCCGCGACGATGACGTCGGCCTCGCGCAGGTGCTTCGCGAGGTCGACGGTGCCGGTGTGCGTGAGGGCCACGGTGGCGTTGATCTCGCGACGGGTGAGCAGCAGCCCGATGGAGCGGCCGATCGTGACACCGCGCCCGACGACGACGACCTCCTTGCCCGTGAGGTCGTAGTCGTTGCGCAGCAGCAGCTCGATGACCCCGCGCGGCGTGCACGGCAGCGGCGTGGTGATCGGGGCGTTGACGTTGAGTACCAGACGGCCGAGGTTCGTGGGGTGAAGTCCGTCGGCATCCTTCGCCGGATCGATGCGCTCGAGGATCGCATCGGTGTCGAGGTGCTTCGGCAGCGGGAGCTGCACGATGTAGCCGTGACAGGCCGGGTCGGCGTTGAGGCCGTCGATGACCGCCTCGACCTCCTCCTGCGTGGACTCGGCGGGCAGCTCGACCTGGATCGAGTTCATGCCGATCGCCTCGGACTGCTTGTGCTTCATCCCGACGTACAGCTGCGACGCGGGGTCGGCGCCGACGAGCACGGTGGCGATGCCGGGCACGATCCCGCGCTCGCGCAGGGCCGCGACCCGTTCGGCGAGCTCGGTCTTGATCGCCGCCGCAGCGGCCTTGCCGTCGAGAATCGTCGCCGTCATGGCATCCCTCTTCCTGGGTGTTGATCGGGCTCGCGCGGGGTCGGTCCCTCACGCATAAACGCTTTTCACTCGCATAAACGCGCTCACCTCGTGTTTATGAGCGGGAATCGTGTTTATGCCTGGGCCGGACGCCCCGGAGGACGGGTGCGCGACCGGATGCCGGGACCCCGACCGCCGCACCGCGCGGCCCGCCGCCCGCCGCACCGCGCGGGCCGCACGGCGCGGGGCGCATCGCGCGGACCGGATGCCGGGGCGGGGCCGCCTGCGCGACGCCCGCCCCGGCGGGGCTCACTGCTGGAGGCCGGGGTACAGCGGGAAGGCCGCCGTCAGCGCGGCCACGCGGGTGCGCAGCGCCTCGACGTCGGCACCGGGGATCAGCGCGAGCGCGATGATGTCGGCGACCTCGGTGAACTCCGCGTCGCCGAAGCCCCGGGTGGCGAGGGCCGGGGTGCCGATGCGCAGACCCGACGTGACCATCGGCGGGCGCGGGTCGTTGGGGACCGCGTTCCGGTTGACCGTGATGTGGATCTCGTGCAGCAGGTCTTCGGCCTGCTTGCCGTCGATCTCGGCCTCGCGGAGGTCGACGAGCACGAGGTGCACGTCCGTGCCACCCGAACGGACCGCGATACCGGCGGCCTTCACGTCGTCCTGGGTGAGGCGGTCGGCGAGGATCGACGCACCGCGGAGGGTGCGCTCCTGGCGCTCCTTGAACTCGGGCGTCTGGGCGAGCTTGAACGCCGTCGCCTTGGCGGCGATGACGTGCATGAGCGGACCGCCCTGCTGGCCCGGGAAGACCGCGGTGTTGATCTTCTTGGCCAGGTCGGCGTCGTTGGTCAGGATGAGGCCCGACCGGGGGCCGCCGATCGTCTTGTGCACCGTGGTGGAGACGACGTGAGCGTGCGGGATCGGGCTCGGGTGGACGCCCGCGGCGACGAGACCGGCGAAGTGCGCCATGTCGACCCACAGGTACGCCCCGACCTCGTCGGCGATGGCGCGGAAGGCTTCGAAGTCGAGCTGGCGCGGGTACGCCGACCAGCCCGCGATGATGACCTTCGGCTTGTGCTCGAGCGCGAGACGACGCACCTCGTCCATGTCGATGATCGAGGTCTCGGGGTCGACGCCGTACGCGACGATGTCGTACAGGCGGCCGGAGAAGTTGATCTTCATGCCGTGGGTCAGGTGACCGCCCTGGTCGAGGGCGAGGCCGAGCAGCGTGTCGCCGGGGCGGGCGATCGCGTGCAGCACCGCGGCGTTGGCGGACGCACCCGAGTGCGGCTGGACGTTGGCGAACCCGGCGCCGAACAGCGCCTTCGCGCGCTCGATCGCGAGCTCCTCGGCGACGTCGACCTCTTCGCAGCCGCCGTAGTAGCGGCGACCCGGGTAGCCCTCGGCGTACTTGTTGGTCAGCACGGATCCCTGCGACTGCAGCACCGAGACGGGAACGAAGTTCTCGGACGCGATCATCTCGAGATAGCCGCGCTGGCGGTCGAGCTCGCGCTCGAGAACCTGGGCGATCTCGGGGTCGACCTCCGAGAGCGGGGCGTTGAAGTACGGATCGGTCATGCGATCTCCTTGACGATGGTTCCGGATGCCGCAGGCTCGGGCGAGTCCGCGGTGATACCGCACCGACCCAGGCGTGCGGTCGGATACCGTCAAGCGGTCGCTCCCCGGTGGTTCCCCACCTCAACGCCAGTCGCGACGCCCTCACCCTACCCGGTTTCGCGCGCGACGCGCCCGGGTGGGTCGCTCGTCCGCGAGGTATCCCGGATGCCACGGTGCGGGGCCCGCGTAAAATGGCGGGGTGACCGACACTCCCCACGTCCGCGCGCAGGCGCCCCTGGCCCCCGGCATGCGTCCGCGTCCGACGGCCGTCGAGATCGGCAGCGTCCTGTGCGGGATCGCCGCGTTCGTGACGCTCGCGATCTGGGGCTTCACGGCGTGGGCGTTCCCCTGGAACATCGTCGCCGGGATCGGCGCCCCGCTCCTGGCGATCCTGGTGTGGGCGCTGTTCGTCTCGCCCCGTGCCGTGCTGGCGGTGCACCCGTTCGTCCGCGCGATCGTCGAGCTGTTCGTGTACGCGGCCGCCACGATCGCCTGGTGGAGCATGGGACAGGCGTGGATCGGACTCGTCTTCGCCATCGTCGCCGTGACGTTCGGCGCGCTGAACGGCCGCCGGCGCCTGGCGTGACCATCGACGTCGTCGCGTTGCTCCGGGCCGAGCTCGGTGATCGCGTCGACGTCTCTCCGGCAGCCCTGACCGCGGCGCGCGCCGACAAGTCCGGGCACGCCGCACCCGGCACTCCCCTGGCCGTCGTGCACGCGGCATCCGTCGCCGACGTCCAGGCGGTGATGCGCATCGCCACGGCGACCCGCACGCCCGTCGTGCCGCGGGGCGCCGGCACCGGACTCGCCGGAGGCGCCAACACCGGCGGCGGCGAGATCTCGTTGTCGGTGCGCGCGATGGACCGCGTGCTCGAGGTCCGCGCCGACGACCTCCTCGCGGTGGTGGAGCCCGGCATCCTGAACGCCGATCTGAACGCACTGCTCGAACCTCACGGCGTGTGGTGGGCTCCCGACCCCGCGAGCCGGGCGATCTCGACGGTGGGCGGCAACATCGCGACGGGCGCCGGTGGACTGCTGTGCGCCAAGTACGGCGTCGTGCGGGATGCGGTCCTCGGCGTCGATCTGGTCCTGGCGGACGGGCGCCTCCTCCACCTCGGTCACCGCAGCGTCAAGGGCGTCACCGGACTCGACCTCACCTCGCTCGTCATCGGTTCCGAGGGGATCCTGGGCGTCGTGGTCGGCGCCACCCTGAAACTGAGGCGCCTGGTCGCCGGGGAACGCGTGACCCTGACGGCGCTGTTCGACGGTGTCCGGTCCGCAGCCGTGGCCTCGGCCGCGGTGACGGCGTCCGGCATCCAGCCGGCGGTCATGGAGCTGATGGATGCCACGAGCCTCGCGGCCGTGCATCGACTGCTGTCGCTCGCGGCTCCGCCGGAGGGCGCCGCGCAACTCACGATCCAGACCGACGGGCCGGCCGCCGCGGACGAGGCCCGCGCGATCGCCGGAGTCCTCCGCGGAGCCGGCGGTCGTGTCGCCGTCGCCGCCGACGAGGTCGAAGGCGAGTCGCTGCTCGCGGTGCGCCGAGCCCTGCACCCCGCGATGGAGACCCTCGGGACCACGCTCATCGAAGACGTGTCGGTGCCGCGCAGCGCCCTCCCGGCGATGTTCGACGCGATCGCCGGGATCGAACGCCGGTACGGCCTGGTGATCCCGACGGTCGCCCACGCGGGCGACGGCAACCTGCACCCGAACTTCGTGTTCGAGGGATCCGAGGTCCCCGAGGTCGTCTGGTCCGCTGCCGAAGACCTGTTCCGCGCCGCTCTCGACCTGGGCGGCACCCTGACCGGCGAGCACGGCATCGGGGTACTGAAGAGGCGGTGGCTCGCCGACGAGCTCGGCGACGACCAGTGGCGACTGCAACGCGACATCGCGCGCGTCTTCGACCCCCTCGGCATCCTGAATCCGGGCAAGGTCTTCGAGCTCTGATCCGGCCGTCTGCGGTGTAACCAGAACGTGACAAACCTCACGGCTGGGACGAAGGGTGCCCGCCTAGCATGGAAAGACTGACTTCCTGGGGGGTTCACCTATGACCGACGGCGCGAACGGCACCGACGGCGTCACCTACGCCTGGGCTCCTCCCGAGCCCACCAAGCGGAAGAACCGCTCGGGACTGTGGATCGGCATTCCCGCGGGCGCGACCGCGGTCGCCTTGATCGCGGCCTCGCTCGTGCTCATCGCCCCCGGCGCCTCGGTGGCCGGTGTGCAGATCGGCGGCCTCACCGCCGGGGCCGCGGCACAGGCGATCTCGGCCCGTCTCGCGACGACCGAGGTGACCGTCGAGAGCCCCGCGGGCGAAGTGACCGTCACCGGCGCCGATCTCGGCGCGACCGTCGACGCCACGGCGATCGCAGAGAAGGCCTTCGCCGACAACCCGATGTGGAAGCCGGCGGCGTGGTTCCCCGCGGGCACCGGTGTCGAGGTCCAGGTCGACCCCGCCGCCGCCGCGGCGGTGCTGCGTGAGAAGGCCCCGGGCACGTACCGGGCGCCCGTCGACGCGACCGTCGCCTTCGACACGGGCTCACAGTCGTACGTCGCGACCCCGGCCGAGGCCGGCGAGGGAATCGACGTCTCGGCCGTCACGGCGGCGCTGCAGTCGGCATTCGACGCCGGCACGGCGGCGACGTCCGTCCAGGCGGCACTGGTGCCGGTCGACGCCGCGGTGAGCACGGAGAAGGCCGACGCCGCTGTGGCGGGGCTCAACGGCATCCTCGACAACATCGGCTTCTACATCGGCGACGAGCGCACGGTGCCCGTCGACCGGGCTACCGCCGCGTCGTGGCTCACCGTCACCTCCGACGGCAAGGGCGAGTTCCCCGTCACCGCCGATCAGGCCGGCATCCAGAAGGTCGTCGATGGTCTCGCCGGTCAGGTCGACCGCGGCGCCGTGAACGCCGACGTCATCGTCGACACCGGCGGCGAGGTCATCAAGACGCTCACCGAGGGTCAGACGGGCCGATCGATCGGCGACACCTCGGGCATCGCCGCCGCCTTCGCCGCGCAGCTGGCCGAGGCCAACGGAAAGTTCGCCCTGACCGTCGCCGAGACGCCGTTCGAGACGACCAAGACCGAGCGTCACATCGACGTCAACCTCAGCACGCAGACGACGACGCTGTACCAGAACGGTCAGGTGTACCGCACGTACACGATCTCGTCGGGCGCCGGCGAGCACGCCACCCACACCGGCAACTTCCGCATCGGCTGGAAGACCGAGATGCAGGACATGGGCTGCGTGCCCGGCTACGACTACTGCACCAAGGACGTCCCGTGGGTGTCGTACTTCAACGGTGACGAGGGATTCCACGGCACCTACTGGCACAACAACTTCGGCACCCCGATGAGCCACGGCTGCATCAACATGACCATCCCGCAGGCCAAGGAACTGTTCGACTGGGCCTACCGCGGCACGGAGGTCTCGGTTCACTACTGAGTCACCCGCTGACGGGGGCCGGATGCCATGGCATCCGGCCCCTTCTTCCTGCGTGGGGTGGCGACGTGCACAACGCCTGCGGAGCCGGGCGCGCATGCCCGGGGCAGCGGGCGGGCCCGGTTGTGCCGGAGTTGTGCCCGCCCGTGGCCTCGGCAGCGAGGCGGGGGGACATGACGAAGGAGAATCCCTCCGCCGCCGCTGCGTCCCGCGGGAAACAGGCTCGGGATGCTGCCGCAGTTGTGCGGGGCGCACACGGAAGAGGGGCGGATGCCGATGGCATCCGCCCCTCCCGGGTCAGTCGATCACCGCAGGGCGTCGACGATGCCGTTCAGCGTCGCGGAGGGACGCATGACCTTCTCGACCAGCGCGGTGTCGGGGCGGTAGTAGCCGCCGATCTCGGCCGGGTGGCCCTGCACGGCGAGGAGTTCCTCGACGATGGTGGACTCGTTCGCGGCGAGGGCCTCGGCCACCGGCGCGAAGACCGCGGCGAGGTCGGCATCCGTCGTCTGCTTCGCCAGCTCCTGCGCCCAGTACAGGGCGAGGTAGAAGTGGCTGCCGCGGTTGTCGATCGTGCCGAGGGCGCGGCCGGGCGACTTGTCGTTCTCGAGGAACGTGCCCGTCGCGGCATCCAGCGTGTCCGCCAGAACCTGCGCGCGCGCGTTGCCGGTGAAGCCGGCGTAGTGCTCGAGCGAGGCGGCGAGGGCGAAGAACTCGCCCAGCGAGTCCCAGCGGAGGTAGTCCTCTTCGAGGAGCTGCTGCACGTGCTTCGGCGCGGAGCCGCCCGCACCGGTCTCGAACAGTCCGCCGCCGGCGAGCAGCGGCACGATCGAGAGCATCTTGGCACTCGTGCCGACCTCGAGGATCGGGAACAGGTCGGTGAGGTAGTCGCGCAGCACGTTGCCGGTCACCGAGATGGTGTCGAGACCGTGACGCAGACGCGCGAGCGTGTAGCGCGTGGCCTCGGCCGGCGGCAGGATCAGGAGCTCGAGGCCGTGCGTGTCGATCGTGGCGAGCGCCTGGTAGACCTTGGCGATGATCTGGGCGTCGTGCGCGCGGTTGACGTCGAGCCAGAAAACCGCCGGGACGCCCGTGGCGCGGGCGCGGCGCACGGCGAGGTTCACCCAGTCGACGATCGCGACGTACTTGGTCTGCGTGGCGCGCCAGATGTCGCCGGGCTGCACGTCGTGCTCGATGACGACGTTGCCGTCGCCGTCGACGACCTCGACGCGGCCGGCGGCGGCGATCTCGAACGTCTTGTCGTGCGAGCCGTATTCCTCGGCGGCCTGCGCCATGAGACCGACGTTCGGGACGGTGCCGATGGTGGCCGGGTTCAGGGGGCCGTTGGCGATGACGTCGTCGATCACGGCCTGATACACACCGGCGTACGAGGAGTCGGGGATCACGGCGAGCGTGTCGTCCTCTCCCCCGTCGGCGCCCCACAGCTTGCCGCCGTTGCGGATGAGGGCGGGCATCGAGGCATCCACGATGACGTCGGAGGGGACGTGCAGGTTCGTGATGCCCTTGTCGGAGTTGACGTACGACACGCGCGCGGCGGTGTCGACGGCCTTCTCGAACGCCGCGGCGATCTCGTCGCCGCCCTCGACCGAGCCGAGACCCGACAGGATGCCGCCGAGGCCGTTGTTCGGGTTCAGACCCGCCGCGGCGATCTTCTCGCCGTACTGGGCGAACACGTCGGCGAAGTACGCCTTCACGACGTGACCGAAGATGATCGGGTCGCTGACCTTCATCATGGTGGCCTTGAGGTGCACCGAGAAGAGCACGTCGTCGGCCTTGGCCTGGGCGACCGTCTCGGCGAGGAACGCGTCGAGGGCCGCGGCCGAGAGGAACGTGGCGTCGATGATCTCGCGCGGGAGGACCTTCAGGCTCTCCTTCAGCACCGTGACCGTGCCGTCTTCGGCGGTGTGACGGATGGTGAGCACGTCGTCGTGGGCGGCGACCCACGACTTCTCGTTGCTCTTGAAGTCGTCGTGGCCCATGGTCGCGACGCGGGTCTTCGAGCCCTCGACGAACGGCTTGTTGCGGTGCGGGTGCTTCTTCGCGTAGTTCTTCACGGCCAGCGGCGCACGGCGGTCGCTGTTGCCCTCGCGCAGGACCGGGTTGACGGCCGAGCCCTTGATGCGGTCGTACCGCGCCCGCACGTCCTTGTCTTCGACGCTCGTCGCGTCGTCGGGATAGTCGGGGATGTCGTACCCCTGCGACTGCAGCTCGGCGATCGCGGCCTTGAGCTGCGGGATGGATGCCGAGATGTTGGGCAGCTTGATGATGTTCGCCTCGGGGAGCGTGGCGAGACCGCCGAGCTCGGCGAGGGCGTCGCCCACGTGCTGCTCGGGCGTGAGGCGCTGCGGGAAGGCGGCCAGGATGCGGCCGGCGAGCGAGATGTCGCGGGTCTCGACATCGATGCCCGCCTGGGTGGTGACGGCCTGCACGATGGGCAGGAACGACGCCGTAGCAAGCGCCGGCGCCTCGTCGGTGTACGTGTAGATGATGGTGGAATCGGGCACGTCGAATCTCTCCGTAGAGGCGGCCAGGGTTGCGCTTCAGCCTATCGCACCGGCGCAAAGTCTCTTGATGTCGAGATAGTTCGCGGGTGCCTCCCGTCTCGGGAAACGCGATTCGCGCCGGGAAGGGCGGCACGTCGCGTTCCCCGCCGCGCATCGCGTTTGTCGAGTGGATGCCGGGAGGTTGGCATCCGGAATGTTGCGCGGATCGGCGGGGCGGATAGCCTGGGCGCATGGCCGACCTTCGTCTCGTCGAACTCTCCGCCGCCACGATCGTGGCCGTGAACAACCTGTCGCTCAAGCCCGGGCAGGAGCAGTTCCTCGCTCCGGTCAGCTACGGCATCGCCGCCACGGTGATGGATCCGCAGACCTCCTGGCAGCGCGTCGTGCTCGACGGCGACGAGGTCGTCGGGTTCGTGAGCGCGAACTTCGACCCCGAGGCGCACGAGGAGCACTTCCGGTCGGTGCTGTGGCGCATCAACGTCGACGCCGACGACCAGGGGCGCGGTGTCGGTCGTTTCGCGCTGGGACAGCTCCTCGAGGAGGCGCGCCGTCGCGGCATGGACCACGTCGACGTGATCTACGAACCCGGCGTCGGCGGCCCCGAGACCTTCTTCCTGCGCGCGGGCTTCGAACCGGTCGGCGAGACGGAGTACGGCGAGACCGTCGCCCGCGTCCACATCTAGGGCGAGATCGCCCGGGAACGGGTGAGACCGGGCGCCGCTCCTCTCGAGGGATTCCCCTGCCCTCATCGGCGGGATGGAGGGGAGGCGGCGCAGGCCTGTCGTCACGGCTGGAACGTCGTTCGGCCAGTCCGCCTCCCCTCGGCGCGCGGCCCGAGCGCGCCGGACTGGCCGTCGGGTCGACCAGTCCGCCCAACGTATACATGTCGACTCGGCGCTCTGCGCCGAATCACCCCCTGACGCCGCGTAGTCACCCGTCGGACTCCGAACCCCGAGCGGAACGGCGGGAGGGATGCCACGACCCCGCGGCCGTGGCATCCCTCCCGATCCGTCAGACGAGCGACTCCCGCCACGACGCGTGCAGCTGCGCGAACTTGCCCGTTCCGGCGATGAGCGCCTCGGGGCTGTCGTCCTCGATGATGCGGCCGTGCTCCATCACGAGCACGCGGTCGGCGATCGCGACCGTCGACAGGCGGTGCGCGATGATGATCGCCGTGCGGTCGGCCAGCAGCGTCTGCAGGGCGTCCTGGATGAGCCGCTCGCTGGGGATGTCGAGCGACGCGGTCGCCTCGTCGAGGATCAGGACCGCCGGGTCGGCGAGGAACGCCCGCGCGAACGAGATCAGCTGACGCTGTCCGGCCGACACACGCCCGCCGCGCTTGTTCACGTCGGTGTCGTAGCCGTCGGGCAGCTTCTCGATGAAGCCGTCGGCGCCTACGGCCCGGGCGGCCGCGCGGATCTCGTCCATCGTCGCATCGGGCTTCCCGAGGGCGATGTTGTCGGCCACCGTTCCGCTGAACAGGTACGCCTCCTGCGTCACCATGACGATCGCCCGACGCAGGTCCTTGGGGTGCAGGCGACGGAGGTCCACGTCATCGAGCGTCACCGCCCCCTTCGTGGGGTCGTAGAAGCGGGAGATGAGCTTGGCGAGCGTCGTCTTGCCGGCGCCGGTCGTGCCGACGAGGGCGATCGTCTGCCCCGCGGGGATGTCGAGCGAGAAGTGCGGCAGGATGACACGCCCCTCCGAGTACCCGAAGGTGACATCGTCGAAGCGCACGTGGCCGCGGGCGCTCCACAGGTCGACCGGGTCGACCGGGTCGGGCACCGTCGGCTGCTCCTCCAGCACGCCGGACACCTTCTCGAGCGCCGCGGTGGCGGACTGGTACGAGTTGAGGAAGAACGCCACCTCCTGCAGCGGGGCGAAGAAGTTGCGCACGTACAGCACCGCCGCAGCGAGCACACCGATCTCGAGCGCGCCGCCGATGACACGACCACCACCCCACAGCAGCACGAGCGCGACCGAGACGGATGCCACGGCCATGAGGCCCGGCTCGAAGGTGCCGAACAGCCGGATCGAGCGCATGTTCACGTCGCGGTACTGGCCCGCGAGGTCACCGAACTCCTCGTCGTTCCGCGGCTCTTTGCGAAAGGCCTTCACCGCCCGGATGCCGGTCATGCTCTCGACGAACTTCACGATCACCTGGGCGCTGATCACCCGCGACTCGCGGTAGATCACCTGCGACCGGCCGTAGAACCACCGCATGAGCAGGTAGAGCGGCAATCCCATGACCGCGAGCACCAGCCCAGACTGCCAATCGATCAGGAACAGCGCCACGAGGGTGAACAACCCGTACAGCACGCCGGAGACCAGCTCGTTCAGCCCGCCGTCGAGCAGTTCGCGGATGGTGTCGAGGTCGCTCGTCTGACGCGAGATGATGCGACCGGACGTGTACGACTCGTGGAACTCCAGGCTCAACCGCTGGGTGTGCAGGAAGATGCGCTTGCGCAGGTCGAGCATGACCGCCTGGGTGAGGCGGGCCGCCACCACGACGTACCACCCGATCAACACGGCACCGCCGATGCCGGCCGTGAGGTAGATCGCGACGACCATGATCGTCGGCATCCAGTCGTTGTTCTGGATCACCGCCGGCAGGGCGTTGTCGATGCCGTAGGCGATCAGCGCGGGACCCGCGACGCGCAGGGCCGTCGAGATGACGAGCACGGCGGCGGCGAGCACCAGCTGACCGCGCAACGGTGAGACGAGGGAGCCGAGCAGGCGCAGCGAGCGCTGGCGGATCGCCCGGCTCTCGTCGCGGGTGTAGTCCGAGCGATCTTCGCCGCTGGTCCCGGTGACGGTGGTCGTGCTCATCGGGTCGCCTCCTTCGCGGGCTGGGGTTCGTCGGCGGATGCCGCGGTGTCGGGGCCGGTTCGGATCACGGGGATCGCGCCGGTCTGCGCCTCGCGTTCGGCCTCGGCCTCTTCGAGGCTGGAGATCACGTGCCGGTAGGCGTCGCTCTGGCGGAGCAGGTCGGAGTGCGTGCCGACCGCGGTGATACGGCCGTCCTGCAGCAGGGCCACCCGGTCGGCGAGCGTCACGGTCGAGGGACGGTGCGCGACGACGAGGGCGGTGGTCTCGCTCAGCACCTCGCGGAGCGCATCCTCCACGAGAGCCTCGGTGTCGACGTCGAGGGCCGACAGCGGGTCGTCGAGCACGAGCACGGCGGGCCGCGCGGCGACCGCGCGGGCGAGCGCGAGACGCTGACGCTGGCCGCCGGACAGGCTCAACCCCTCCTCGCCGATGACGGTGTCGAGCCCGTCGGGCAGGTCGTGGACGAAGTGCGCCTGCGCGACCTCGAGCGCTTCGGTGAGCACGGCCTCGGCCTCGGGCGAGCCCGGCTCGAGGTCTTCCCGGCCGAGCAGGACGTTGGCGCGCACGGTCTGTGAGAAGAGCGTGGCGTCCTCGAACGCCATGCCCACGTGCCGTCGCAGCTCCGACAGCCGGAGCTCCCGCACATCGATCCCGTCGAGCAGCACCCGGCCACCGGTGACGTCGTACAGACGGCCCGGGAGGGTGGTGAGCGTCGTCTTCCCGGAACCGGTCAGACCGACCAGCGCCATCGTCTCGCCCGGACGCAGACTCAGGTCGACGCCGTCGAGGAGGTCCGGCTCGGTGTCGGCGGCATCCTGATACCGGAAATGCACGCCCTCGAGGACGAGCTCGCCGCGCGGCTCGGCGATCGTGCGCGGCTCCTCGGGGTCGACGATCGTGTTCTGCTCGTCGAACACCTCGAAGATGCGATCGGTCGCGGTGCGCGCGTCGAGCAGGAACGAGAACAGGAAGCCGATCGACTCCATCGGCCAGCGCAGCACGGTGGCCATCGCGAAGAACGCCACGAGCTCCGCCACCTGCAACTGCCCCAGCTGCGTGAGGACGATGCCCGCGCCCAGGCACACCGCGAAAGCGATGTCGGGCAGCAGCACGAGCCAGAACCAGATCCAGCCGATCGCCCGGGCCTTGCCGAGCTCGGTCTCGCGCAGCGACTCGGCCTGACGCGTGAACTTCTGCAGAGCGTGCTTCCCGCGGCCGAAGGCCTTCAGCACGCGGATGCCGTGGACGCTCTCCTCCACCGAGGTGGCGAGGTCACCCGCCTGATCCTGACTCTGTCGTGCGAGGGCGCCGTAGCGCTTCTCGAAGCGGTAGCCGGCGTACCACAGCGGCGCGGAGGCGACGAGGAAGAGCGTCCCCAGCAGCCAGTGCCACCGGAACAGCAGCACCGCGCCGATGAGGATCGTCAGCACGTTGACGATCAGCAGAATGAGGCCGAACGCGAGCCAACGGCGGAGCATGCTGATGTCCTGCATCATGCGCGAGAGCAGCTGCCCCGACTGCCAGCGGTCGTGGAACGCCACCGGCAGGCGCTGCAGGCGCGAGTAGAACGACTGTCTCAGGTCGTACTCGACCTTCGTCGCGGGGGCGAGCACGAACCACCGGCGCAGCCACACCATGCCGGCCTCGGCCAGGCCCAGCCCGAGGATGAGCACGGCACCCCACGCCAGCTGCCCGGGGTCGCCCGAGCTGATGGGGCCGGCGACCAACTGCTCGAGGACGAGCGGGATCGCGAGGGCGAGCACGCTCGCGCCGAGCGCGCTGACGGCGCCGAGCGCGAGCCGCGGGAGGACGGGCCGCGCGATGGGCAGGAGCCGCGCGAGGGAACGGAGCGTCGACAGTTGAGGGCGGTTTTCTGCGGTGGTCATGATCCTCGTGGGGTCGAAGCGACGCGCGGGAGTGGAGCGCGAGAGAAAGGATGCCAGGGGCGCCGGTGGAGACCCACCGGGACGTGCGACGCGGGAACGGCCGAAGCGCTACGAGCGACGCGCGAGGCGGATGGCGCGGATGCCGGGAAAGGAAGCGGCACGTACGACGGTGGCGTCGATCTGGTCCATGGCATCCTCCTCGATCGGTGCGCAGCCGCCGGGGGGCGCGGCAGCTTTTCAGGATATGCCTGAGAGTTCACCGAGGGCAAGCGTGGATTCTGCGGCCGGCTGTCGCACACGGGCACGCCAGGCGCCCGACTGCGGCACGACCTCAGCGATCCGCTCGACGTCAGCGGCGTCCGGCTCCCTGCGGCTGAGGTTGTACGAATCGCTGAGGGTGCGCGGCGGCGTCAGCCCGCGGCTTCGCGCTCGAGCAAGCGTCGCTTGACGTCCACTCCCCACGCGAAACCGCCCATCGTGCCGTCGCCGCGCAGCACGCGATGGCAGGGCACGAACAGCGCGGGCGCGTTCCGGGCGCAGATGGATGCCGCCGCCCGGACGGCCGTGGGCGAGCCCAGAGCGGTGGCGAACCCGGTGTAGGTGAGCGGGGCTCCCGGCCCGATGGCCCGGAGGGCGGACCACCCTCGCTGCTGCAGCGGCGTTCCGAACTGCACGACCTCGACGTCGTCGATCGCGGCGAGATCGCCGTCGTAGTAAGCCGCGACGGCCGCGGCCGCGCGCGTCTCGCCCGGCACGACCTCGGCGGGGCGGTGGGTCGGGCGGAGCCGGTCGAGCACGGCATCCACCTCGTCGGTCCAGCCGGAGACGAGCACGCGGTCGGCGGCGTCGGCGAGGATCGCGAAGGGACCGTCGGGGGTGTCGACGAACTGGAGGGTCGCGGTGGTCACGGGGCGGGCTCGCTTTCGGTCGAAGGGGTCGGCGTGCGCCACGCCTGGGTCACGGGGGCGGCGTACCAGTAGTGGGCCATCGCATAGCTGCGCCACGGCGCCGCGCGCTCCGACCATCGCGTGAATCCCGCGGGGTCGGAGGGCAGCCCCAGCGCCGCCGCGCCGGCGCGTGCGGCGACGTCACCGGGAAGCAGGACGTCGGGGTCGCCGATCACCCGCATGCGGACGTAGTCGGCGGTCCAGGGCCCGATCCCCCGCATCGCGAGGAGCCGCGCGCGCTGCTCGGCGCCGTCGTCACCCGGCCCGAGCGCCAGCGAGCCGTCGGCGAGCGCGGCAGCCGCCTCGACGATCGCGCGGCGGCGCGCGGTCGGCCCGCGGAGCACGTCGAAACCCTGCTCGGCGATGACCGCGGGGTCGGGGAAGAGCGTCATCGCGGCTCCCCCGATCTCGGTGCGCTCGCCGAGCTCGGCCGACAGTCGCCCCTGCATCGTGCGCGCCGACGCGACGCTGATCTGCTGGCCGATCATCGCGCGGAGCAGCATTTCGGCGGCATCCATGGCCCCCGGCACCCGCACGCCCGGAACCGCGGCGACCGCGGGGGCGAGTTCGGGATGCCGGGCGAGCGCCTCGTCGATCGCGAGCGGATCGGCGTCGAGGTCGAACAGACGTCGGACGCGCGCGATCAGGGTGCCGAGGTCGGCGAGGGCGGTCAGCCGCGCTCGCAGGCGCAGTCGGGAGTCGGCGTCGCGTCGCACCTCGAACCACGCCGGTCCCCCTGGCATCCGGATCACGCGTGCGAATGAGGCGTCGTCGCCGATCTCGACGCCGGGGATCGCGTGCGCTCGCATCCAGCCGAACAGGCCGACGGTGTCGATCGGGCCGCGGACGGGAAGGGCCAGGTCGATCTCACCGACCGGGACGGTGCCCGCGGCACGGGAGCGTCGGGCGCGGAGAGCGGTCGGCGACATGCCGAAGACCTCTCCGATCGTCTCGGTGAACTGCCGCACGCTCGAGAAGCCCGCCGAGAACGCGACATCGGCTGCCGACAGGTCGGTGCCCACGAGCAGGGCCCGGGCGGTGTGGGCGCGCTGCGCCCGCGCCAGGGCGAGGGGCCCCGCGCCGAGCTCGGCGGTGAGCAGGCGGCCGAGGTGGCGGGAGGAGTACCCGAGGCGCCGCGCGAGGCCGGGCACGCCCTCGCGATCGACGACGCCGTCGGCGATGAGGCGCATCGCGCGGGCGGCGACGTCGCCCCGGAGGTCCCAGGCCGGGGATCCCGGTGCGGCCTCGGGCAGGCAGCGCTTGCACGCGCGGAACCCCGCCTCGTGCGCCGCGGCCGACGTGGCGTAGAACGTCACGTTCGCCTCCTTCGGCGTGCGCGCGGGGCAGCTCGGCCGACAGTAGATCCCGGTGGAGCTCACGGCCGTGACGAACTGCCCGTCGAAGCGCCGGTCGCGCGACTGGATCACGCGGTAGCGCTCGTCGAAGCCCCGAGTGTCGGCGGCGGTGGAGGTCATGGCATCCACCCTGCCACCGACCACCGACATGCTCCGGCGGAAATCGGACACGAGGGTGGGGCGACGTCGCGCTCGAACGTGATCCCTTGCTCTCCCCTTCGTTCAGTGTCCAAGACACGCGGACGGCACCGAGGTGCATCGGCGTGTCTTGGACACTGAGGCAAACGGGCGGGGGCGGGGCGACCCGCCCCGGGGCGTCAGGCGGTCGCCGCGGTCTCGCGCAGGATCACCAGGCCGCCCCAGATCGACAGGACCAGCACCAGCACGACGAAGCCGAGGAACACCGGCACCAGCGGCAGAGCGAGGAGCGCGATGCCGACGGCCAGCGGCGGCACGGTCATCCCGGCGAAGGCGAGGAGGAAGACACCCGAGGTGATCTCGCCGCGGGTGCGCGGGTCGGCGAGAGACCCGGCCGTGGCGAGGGCCCCGCGGAAGAGGAGGCCGACACCGGCGCCCGCGACGATGCCGCCGAGCACGAACAGGATGCCGGAGGTCAGCAGATCGGCGGCGCCGAGGCTCAGCAGCCCCGCGATCATGGCGACGAGCCCCAGCCGCAGCTGCGTGCGGGTCGAGCGGCCCGCGAACACGACCTGCGACACGGCTGCGGCACCGAAGACCGAGAATGACACGGCCCCGGCGACGAGGTGATCGGTGACGCCGAGCCGTCCCGCGAGGAACGTCGGGGCGACCGAGCCGAACAGCCCCGTCACGGCGAAGGCGGCGAAGGCCGCGGTGCCCGCCGCCCAGTAGGCGCGGCGTCCGTCCGCGGGGATGCGGACCCGCTGCGGACGGTAGCGGAAGGACCGGTCGATCTCGACGGTCTCGGGCACGAACGCGTACGCGAGGCCCAGGGCGAGGAAACCGACGAGGAACACGACGTACGGCAGCACGAGCGGCGCGGGGGTGAACTCCGCGAAGAGGCCGCCGATCAGCGGGCCGAGGGCCAGGCCGCCCATGTTCGCGACGCCCGCGACCGTGGCGGCGAAGCTCGGGGATGCCGGGTGCGACACGCGCCGCAGGTCGGCGAGGTGCGCGGTGGCCGAGGCCGTCAACAGGCCGATGCCGAGCCCGGCGACGAGGCGTGCGGCGATGACGCTCGCGGCGTCGGCGCGCAGCACGAACACCAGGGCCGCGACGATCTGAAGCACCGTGGCCGCGAGGATGAGCGGGCGGCGACCGAGCCGGTCGCTCAGGTGCCCGGCGAGGTACAGCGACACCATGACGCCGATCGAGTACGCGGCGAACATCACCGTGATGAGGAACGTGGGGAAGCCGTCGCGCGCCTGATACAGCGCGTAGAGCGGCGTCGGCACGGTGTTGAAGGCCATGAGCGCGAGGAACGTGGCGGCCGTGACCCAGAACCCGGTCCGGTGCGAGAGACGCGCGGCGGTCGCCCGAGCGGCCACCGGAAGGACGATGGAGGAAGTCATGGCTTCAGGATGCTCCGTCGCGAGCATCGAGGGAAACGAACGTTCTCGATCATGATGATCGAGTCCGTCTATGATCACCGCATGGAGACCCGCCTCCTCGAGTACTTCGTGACCGTCGCGGTCGAGCGCAACGTCACGGCCGCCGCCGCCCGCCTGTTCGCGGCGCAGTCCACGGTGTCCGCGGGCCTCGCGAGCCTCGAACGCGACCTGGGCGTCCGCCTGTTCGAGCGCTCCACGAAGTCGGTGCGACTGACGCCGGCGGGTGAGGCGCTCCTCCCCCTCGCGCGCACGCTGCTCGCCGACGTCGACGCGCTGCGCGGGGCGGCATCCGAGTCCGGAACCGGGGTTCGCGGACTCGTGCGCATCGGCACGTTCGCGGGATTGCGGGTCATCGACCTCCCCGAGATCCTCGGGCGCCTCCGCCGTTCGCACCCGCTCGTCGATGTGCGCGTGACGGTCTCGGCCACGGGATCGCGCGGGTTGTTCGTCGACCTCGACCGCGACCGTCTCGACCTCGCGTTGACGGCCCTGCCCCCGGCATCCGGTGCCGTATCGAGACCGCTCGCTTCCTACCCCTACGTCGCCGTCCTACCCGAGACGCATCCGCTCGCCCGGGGGGACGGCCCCATCTCGCTGACCGAGCTCGCGGACGACGACTGGATCGACGTGCTCCCCGGCTTCGGCAATCGCGTGCAACTCGACGGCGAACTCGAGCGCCGCGGGGTGATGAGACACGTCGTGGCCGAGGTCGGCGAGCTCGCCGCCGTCCCCGAGTACGTCGCCGCCGGGCTCGGTGTCGCCGTGATCCCCGACGTCGTCCCGAAGGCGGGATGCCGCGTGCGTCCCGTCGCCGACGACCTCCCCCCGTGGACCGTCTCGCTGACGGTGGGCCCCTCCGCCGTCTCCCGCCGGCACGTGCGGGCGGTGGTGGAGGCGATCCACGCCTCGGGGTGAGGCATCCCGCGGTGCGGCATCCCGAGGTGAGCATCCGGTTTGGGGCGCATCCTTCCGTTCGGGGCGCGATTATCACGCCCCGAACGGAGAATCACGCCCCAAACGCACGAAGAGGAGGGATGCCGCGGCCTCAGCGCTCCGCGACCGCGAACCCGCCGGAGGGCAGGAGCACCGTGATCTCGCGATCGAACGCCGCCGTGCGCACGAGCGCGCCGCGCGAGTCGTAGACCCGGACCGTCCCGCCGCCCGAGACCGTGGTCCGCTGCACGAACGGGGCGCTGGACTGCACGAGCTCGCTGCGACTGCCGCCGCCTTCGAGGACGAGGCGCGACACCCACGGCCGCACGATGAGCCCGTCGAGCACGAGATCGCCGCGCAGCGCGGTGACGGTGAGCTCGGTCCGGCGCTCCGGAACCGCGGTGGTCAGCGCGTGCGGCAGCAGCGCGCCGGGCGTCGGCGAGATGCCCTGGGCGGGACCGGTGACCTTCAGCACGCCGTTGCCGCGCCAGCGCGACAGCGACTGCTCCCCCGGCTGCGAGAACACGACCGGCTCGACCCACCGCCGCGAGTCGGCCGCGCCGATGTCCCACGTCGCGCTCTGCCGCGGCTTCAGGGTGAGGGCGTCGCCCGACCAGCTCGACTCTCCCGTCCACGACGCCGGCGTCGAGACCGTGCCGTCGGTGGACCTGGCATCCTCCGCCTGCACGAACGTCAGGCCGACGCGGTCGGTGACGGAGGTGAGCGCGGTCGCCCGCGCGGCGATCGCCGGGTGCGCGTCGAGCGCGAGGGCGGTCAGGAGTCCGTGCATCGTCGACTCGGCCCCGCTGTTGCGGTTGACCGTGCCGTCGGGCTGCAGCCCGTCGAAGGTCACACCCGTCGCGGGGTCGTACATCCGCGCGCCGGCGTGGTTGCCGCCGAAGAACCACGCGGCCTGGATGCCGGCGAGGTCGGCGAACGCGCTCGATCCTGTCGTGTCGGCGAGGGCGACGAGCGACTGCACACGGGAGTCGGCGCCGTACGCGATCTGCACGCGGTCGGTCGGGCTCGGGTACCAGCCGTTGTCCGGCCCGCCCGCGGTGAGCAGCGTCGTCGTGAAGCCCGTGGCGTCGGCGATCGCGGGATCCGCCAGCGCGGGGTCGTCGAGGACGTCGGCCGCGACGGCGAGCGCCGCGGGCATCTGCGACCCCCACGCGTGCCACATCGCCGGCGACTGCGCCCACGGGAGCACCGCGCCGTACGGCCACTCGCGGGAGGTCCCGGATGCCATGGCGGCCACGCCCTCGGCGAGCTGACGCGCCGCGGTGGTCGAGGAGTCGTCCCCCGCCCGCACGGCGGCGGCGAGTCCGAGGACCGCCTCGGCCGAGGCATCCGCCCCGTCCACGATGAGCCACGCGGGGACCTTCTTGCCGTCGGCCTCGACGTACCGGCCGTACTTCGACAGGACGTCGCGCTCGATCGCTCCGTGCGACAGGGCGAGGCGGTCCTTCAGGAACGCGGCGAAGTCGGGGTCGTCGTCGGCGAAGGCCGCGTAGCCCTCGCCGAGCGCCCACACCGTGCGCGCGAGCCAGTAGCTCGGGCCGGAGTCGGACGGGTCGGGCAGCTCCACCGGCTCGGCGGAGGGGTTCAGCTCGCCGTCCGGCTGCATCCACAGGACGACGTTGCCGGCGTCAGGACCCTCGGTGGTCTGGTGGTACGCGACCGTGCGGAGCAGTTCGTACGCCTTGTGGCGGCTGTCCGCGTCGCCGGTCTGCTGCCAATGGCGCAGGTAGACGACGGCGGCGCGGGTGGTGTCGTCGGCGTTGTAGGCGCCCTGACTCCAGTCGCCCGTCGCGGGGTCGAGGGCACCTCCGCCGATGCGCTCGAAGGTCCCGCCGTCGCGGGCGTCGGCGTAGGTCCAGGGCGCGAGGAGCGTCGGCTCCTCGGCGAGACGGTAGGTGGTGTGACCTTCGACGCCCGCGGGTGTGGGCGAACCGAGGAGGAAGTCGAGGTGGTCGAGGTTTGTCAGCGACGCCGCCGGGGCGGTGGCGGCCCGGGCGACCTCGGCGGTGGCCGGCGCCAGCGCCGACGCCGGTGCGGCGCTCAGCGGCACCGCCAGGGCGACCGCGCCCGCGAGGACCAGGCCGCGCGCACTCCATCGTGCGTTCATGGGGGGGGGATCCTTTCGATGGGGGGGCACAACTCCTGCGAAGCCGCCCCACCGCCGTCGGGGGACGGCCGGAGCGGCGATTCCGCAGGAGTTGTGACGCTCAGTCGGTGCGCTCGAGCAGGGCGACGCCGATCTTCGAGTCGGCCATGCCGTAGAACACGAAGTGACGGCCGTCGATCTCCTCGATCGCGGTCGGGAAGACGACATTCGGCACGATGCCGCTGCGCTCGTCGTCGGTCTCGGGGGCCAGCAGCGGCTCCGGCGTCCGCGCGATCACGCGGCTCGGGTCGTCGGCATCCAGGATCAGGGCGCCCGCGGCGTAGTTCACCTTCTGCTGCTGCGAGAACGCGCTGTCGATCACGCCGGTCACACCGTGGTGCAGCACCAGCCAGCCCTCGGGGATGCGCAGCGGCGGCGGTCCCCCGCCGATCTTCACGGCCTCGAAGGGGAACGCGGGGCCCGCGACGAACCGGTGCTGCTCCCACAGCGCGAGGTTCGCGAGGTCCTCCCGGACGGATGCCACGGGCACGTAGCTGATCCAGATGGACTGCCGCTCGTCCGAGACGCCGGCCGGCACCCGCACGCCCTGTCCGGGCTTGGTCTCGCCGAGGTCCCACATGGGTCGGTGCAGCACCGCGAACGCCTCGCTGCCGTCGGGGGCCGTGACCGTCTCGGGGAAGAAGACCGTGTCCTTGTTGTGGAACAGGTTCAGGTCCATGTCGAGGTCGTCCTGGTAGCGGAACAGCACGGGTCCGAGACGCCGCCAGTCGCGCAGGTCCTCGGAGACGGCGACGGCGGTGCGCGGGCCCAGGGGGCCGTAGGCGACGTACGTCATGACGTGCAGCCCCAGGGCCTCCACCCAGGTCGTGCGCGGGTCTTCGGTGCCGGCGTTGTCGGCGCCTCGCTCCCACCCGCGATCGGGCTGGAGCACCACGCCCTCGCGTTCGACGGCGACGGGTACCCCGTCCTCGACGACGACGCGGGCGATGCCCACGCGCGAGACGTTGCCCTCGGCGACCAGGCGCGGCAGCAGGTACAGCTCGCCGTCGGGGCCGCGGCCCGAGGCCGGGTTGAGCACCCCCTCGGCTTCGTCGACGTTGCCGGGCTCGGGGGTCATCACCACACCCACACGTGTGAGGCGGTAGGGGACGGGGGAATCGGGGGTCATTGTCATCCTTTCACTCCGGATCCGAGGTCGTTGGAGGTGAAGTAGCGCTGGAAGATCAGGAACAGCGCCACCGCGGGGGCGGCGAGCACGACGGCGCCGGCCATCATCGCGCCGAAGGGGTTGGTCGTGGATGCCGCGATGGTGGAGATGAAGTTCGCCAGCGACACGGCGAGCGGTTGCATCGCGGCATCCTTCGTGATGAGGAAGGGCCACAGGAACTCGTTCCACGGACCGATGAAGGTCAGCAGCACCGCCGTCAGCAGCGCCGGACGCACGAGCGGCAGGGCGACGCTCCACAGCAGCCGGAACTCGTTCGCCCCGTCGATGCGGGCGGCGTCGAACAGCTCCTTGGGGAGCTGCAGGAAGTACTGCCGGAAGATCACGACCGCCGTGGAGTTGATGAAGAACGGCAGGATCATGCCGAGGTAGCTGTCGCTCAGCCCGTAGTCGCGGGCGATCATCACGTACAGCGGGATCATCAGCAGCTGGAACGGGATCACCTGCACCAGCAGCACGAGCGCGAAGGTCGCCGACCGGCCGCGCCACTTCAGCACCGCCAGCGCGTACCCGGCGAGCACTCCGAACACGATCGTGCCGAGGATCACTCCCCCGGTGAAGATGCCCGAATTGACGAGGCCCTTCAGCAGGTTGATGCGCCCGTCGATCGCCGTGTAGTTCTCCAGCGTCAGGTTCGACGGGTGCGGGAACGCGCCCGCGATCGTCGAGTCCGGGTTGGTCTGCAGCGAGCCGACGACCATGTAGTAGAAGGGGAACAGGAACGCCAGGGCGCCCAGCGTCAGCACGCCGTAGGTCACGACTCTGGTCTTCATGATTCCTCCCTCCCCACGAACCGGCGCTGGAGCGCCGCGATGATCAGCACGAAGATGATCAACACCACCCCGATGGCCGCGGCCACGTCGGGGTTCTGCTGCTCGATCCCCTTCTGGTAGATGAGCAGCACGGGAGACGTCGACGCACCGTTGGGACCGCCGCCGTTGGTGAGCAGGTACGGCTCGGTGAAGAGGTTCGCTCCGGTGATCGTGGCGAGCAGCACGACGAGGAACGTCGCCGGACGCACGCCCGGCACGGTCACCGAGAAGAACTGCCGGAGGCGTCCGCCGCCGTCCACCGCCACCGATTCGTACAGCTCGCGCTGCACGTTCTGGAGCGCCGCGAGGTACAGCAGGATGTAGAACCCGAGCCCCTTCCACGTCACGAACAGCGCGATGGTGGGCATCGCGAGCGCCGAGTTGACCAGCCACGACGGGTTCGGCGCCAGCGGGCCGAGGGCGTTGTTGATCAGCCCCGTGTTCGAGAACAGGAACAGCCACACCGCGACCACGGCGACGGATGCCGTGACGTAGGGCACGTAGAACGCGACGCGGAAGAACGCGCGGGCGCGCACCACCCGGTCCAGCGCCGTGGCCAGCACGATCGACAGCACGACCGTCAGCGGGACGTTGATGAGCAGGAAGATCCCGACGTTGCCGAACGACCGCCACACGGCCGGGTCGCTCAGCGCCGTGACGTAGTTGTCGAGGCCGACGAACGGCCGGTCGACGTTCGCGCCCGGGGCGGTGAAGAAGTAGTCGTGGAACGACATCCACACCGCGAACACGATCGGGTAGGCGAAGACGACCCCGATGAAGATCAGGTACGGAGCGGAGAACAGGATGCCGAGCGGCTGCGCCCCGAGGAGGCGGCGCCGCTTCTTCCCGGCATCCCCCGCTCCCCCCGCACGTCCGGACCGGCCGGGGTCGCCCCCGGTCCGCCCGGACGTGCGGGTGAGATCGACGGTCATGTCACTTCCCCGCCGCGAGCTGGTCGATCTGGGTCTGGGCGTTGGAGAGGAAGGTGTTCACGTCCTCTTCGCCGAAGATGACCGCCTTGGAGTACTCGTCGCGGAACGCCTGCCAGATCTCGACCGAGCTGACGACGTTGGGCACCTCGACGGTGCGGGCGGCCTGGTCGCCGAACTGCTCGTAGGCCGGGTTGGCGCTGAAGTAGTCGGCGTAGGTCGTGGTCAGGTCGGTGCGGAGCGGCATCTGGCCGGTCTCCTCGAGCCACTTCCCGTCCTGCTCCTGGCTGGTGGCGAACTTCAGCACCTCCCACGCCGTGCCCTTGTTCTGGCACGCGGTGAAGAGGCCGACGTTCTTCGCGTCGCTGAAGGTCCAGGTCTGGTCGGCCGCGGTGCCCTTCTCGGTGGGAACGGGCACGGCGCCCCAGTTGACCTTGTCCTTGTAGACCGACACGGCCCAGGGTCCGACGATGGCCATCGCGGCCTTGCCGTCGGCGAACGCGTCGCCCTGGTACTGCTCGTTGCCGGCGAGCTCGTCGGCGTAGATCGTGCGCCAGAAGTTCGCGACGGCCTCACCGTCGGCGTCGTTGAAGGTGGCCTTTCCGTCCTCGACGAGCTGCTTCCCGCCGGTCTGCGCGGCGTACAGCGGGTAGAAGTCGAACCATGACTGGAAGAACTCGCTCGTGGGCGCCGGGTTGATGGCGTAGTCCGAGACGCCGGCCGCCTTCAGCTCCTGCGATGTCGCGAGGAACTCGTCGTACGTCGACAGCTGCGGCTTCTCCGGGTCGAGGCCGGCCTGGGCGAACAGGTCCTTGTTGTAGAAGATCATCACGGGGTTGCTCTTCCACGGCAGCTGGTAGAAGCCGCCGTCGTCGGAGCGGTACTGGTCGGCGAGGTCGCCGCTGCGCTCGGTGATGTACTGCTCGCCGTCGGGGAAGTCCGACAGGTTCACCAGGCCCCCCTGGCGCTGGAAGCCGGGCACGGCCGCGGGCGAGGTGTTGAACACCAGGCACGGGGCGTTGCCGGCGGTGATCGCCGCGCCGATGACCTCCTCGCTGGAGGACCCGGCGGGGATCTCCTGCGCCGTGATCTGCTCGTCGGGGTGGTCGGCGTTCCAGGCCTCGACCATCTGCTGGCCCCACGCGATCTCGGCGGCGTTGTTCGAGTACCAGATGGTGATGGGGCCCTTGGCATCCATTCCCGAGGCTCCTCCGCCGCCTCCGCTGCACGCGGAGAGGGCGAGGATGCCGGTGGCGGCTACTGCTGTGGCGAGAATGCGTCGTCGCATGTCTTCCTCCTTGTGGGGCGGGCGGGGGCCCGCGGGTGTCAGCTTCGAGTCGGGGGCGCGGTGGAGTCGCGCACCTGCAGGCCGGGGTCGGCGAGCGCGAGTGCCTCGGGCTCTCCTCCCGCGATCGCCTGCAGCAGCGCGCGCGCCGCGGCCGCCCCCCAGCCCCGCGCGTCGGTGGAGACGCTCGTGAGGGCGGGGAACAGGTGTCGGCCGAGTTCGGTGTCGTCGAATCCGGTGATCGAGAGGTCGCGGGGCACCGACAGGCCGCGGCGCTGCGCCGTGCCGAGCCCCGCGACGGCCATGTTGTCGTTGGAGTACACGATCGCCGTGGGCGGGACCTCGGCGTCGAGCAGGGCCGTGGTGGCCCGCGCCCCGTCGGCGGCGCTGAAGTCGGTCTCGACGACACGGGCCCGGATGCCGCGCGCCCGCGCCGCCGCCTCGAACGCGGCCGCGCGGTGGCGTCCGTGCAGCATCGCGAACGGGCCCGCGACATGCGCGATGTCGGTGTGCCCGAGGTCGGCGAGGTGGTCGACGGCGAGGCGGATGCCGGCGCCGTCGTCGACCGAGACGGAGGTGAAGGGGCTGTCGACATCGGGGACGCCGAGGGTCACGGCGGCGATGCCGAGGCTCGCGACGAGGTCGATGCGCGGATCGTCGGCGCGGAGGTCGGAGAGGATCACGCCGTCGACGCGGCGGTCGGCCGCGAGTCCGCGGTAGGTCTCCTCTTCGTGGCGGCCGGGGGTGGCGGCCGCGAGCACGAGCACCTGGCCCGAGACGGAGAACTCGTCCTCGACGCCCGCGATGAACGACGGGAAGAAGGGGTCGGCCGCGATGACGTCGGGGCTGCGGCCGATGACGAGACCGCACGCGAAGGCCCGGCCGACGCTGAGCGACCGCGCCCGCAGGCTCGGGCTCCAGCCCATCTCGGCGGCGACCGAGAGGATGCGGTCGCGGGTGTCGGGGGCGACGCCGGCGCGGCCGTTCAACGCGAACGACACGAGACCCTTGCTGACCCCGGCGCGGCGCGCGACATCGGCGATCGTGGGTCGCGTCTCATTCGTCATGCTGCACCTCGTTGTGGCATCCATCGGTCTAAACCGGTTCAGTAGGACTGAGCCTAAACCGGTTCAGGGACGTGAGTCAACCCTCGACGGTGCGGTCCGCGGGGGGCACCCCCGGGTTTGGGGCGCGTTTCTCCTCTTGGGGCGTGAAATTCCCCGCCCCGAACGCAATCTCGCGCCCCAAACCCGCACCGCCCCGCGGGGGTACACCGCAACCCCTCCCCCGTGTCGGTGGGCGCCGATACCGTGGGCGCATGAGCGAACGCGAATTCGACCTGATCGTCATCGGCGCCGGCCCCGTGGGCGAGAACGTCGCCGACCGCGCCGTGCAGGCCGGTCTCACCGCCGTGATCGTCGAATCCGAGCTGGTCGGCGGCGAGTGCTCGTACTGGGCGTGCATGCCGTCGAAGGCGCTGCTGCGCAGCAGTGCCGCCCTGCGCGCGGCCCGCGACGTCGACGGCGCGAAGCAGGCCGTGACCGGCGACCTCGACATCGCCGCGGTCCTCCGGCGCCGCGACTCCATGACCAGCAACTGGAACGACGCCGGGCAGGTCTCGTGGCTCGAGGGCGCGGGCATCGAGCTCGTCCGCGGCCACGGTCGACTCACCGGCGAGAAGACCGTGCGCGTCACCGCCGAAGACGGCACGACGACCGACCTCGTCGCCCGCCACGCGGTCGCGGTGTGCACGGGTTCCGCGGCGCTGCTCCCCGGCATCCCGGGCCTGGCCGACATCGAGCCGTGGACGAGCCGCGAGGCGACGGCGGCGCAGAGCATCCCCGGGTCGCTCGCGATCCTCGGCGGCGGCGTCGTCGGCGCCGAGATGGCGACGGCGTTCGCGAGCCTCGGCGCCGAGGTCACGATCATCGCGCGCTCCGGCCTCTTGGGCGGCACCGAGCCGTTCGCCGGCGAACTGGTCGCCGATTCCCTCCGCGCCCGCGGCGTCACGGTGAAGACAGGCGTGGATGCCACGGCCGCCCGCCGCGACGACGACGGACGCCGCGTGCTCGAGCTGTCCGACGGCACCGCCGTGACCGCCGACGAGGTGCTCGTGGCGACCGGCCGCGTGCCGCGCACCACCGACCTGGGGCTCGACACCATCGGCCTCGAGGAGGGCTCGTGGCTCGACGTCGACGACACGCTCCTCGTGCGCGGCTTCGACTGGCTGTACGCCGTCGGCGACGTGAACCACCGCGCGCTCCTCACCCACCAGGGCAAGTACCAGGCGCGCGCGGCGGGCGACGTCATCGCCGCACGCGCGCAGGGCGGCGAGGTCGACGACAGCCCGTGGGGAGCCCACGTCGCGACCGCCGACCACGACGCCGTTCCGCAGGTCACGTTCACCGACCCCGAGGTCGCGTCCGTCGGTCTCACCGCCGCCGCCGCCGAGAAGCGCGGCTTGAACGTGAAGGTGCTCGATTACGACCTCGCGCACGTCGCCGGGTCCAGCGAGCAGTCCGACGCCTACGTCGGCAAGGCCCGCGCGATCGTCGACCTCGACCGCGGCGTGCTGGTCGGCGCGACGTTCGTCGGCCCCGACATCGCCGAGCTGCTGCACTCCGCGACGGTCGCGATCGTCGGCGAGGTGCCGGTGAAGCGGCTGTGGCACGCGGTCCCGTCATACCCCACGGTCAGCGAGGTCTGGCTGCGCCTGCTCGAGACGCTGGGCCGCGACTCGGCGTGATCCGCGCGTTCGCGTGAGTCGCCAAGATATGTCGCCTCACCGCCCGCCCAGGCGACGATTCCTGGCGACTCACGCGAAGAGAAGGGAGTCAGGATGCCGAGAACGATCGCGCTGATCCGCGGTGTCGGCGGACCCACGGCGATGAAGATGCCCCTGCTGCGCGAGGTGCTGGCATCCGTGGGTCTCGGTGACGTCGTCACGCTGCAGGTGGCGGGGAACGTCGTTCTCGACGACGGCGGCCGCTCCCCCGACGAGATCGCCGGAACGATCCGGGATGCCGTGCGTGCGGCGTTCGGTCACGACCTGCCGGTGATCGTGCGCTCGCACGCCGAGCTCGCCGATGCGCGGGGGCGGAACCCGTTCGCCGACGCCTCCGAGGGGCGATGGGTGCAGACGGTGTTCCTCGATGCGGCACCCGCCGTCGCGCTGGAGGTGCCCGACGGCATCCCGGAAGAGGCCGTGCTCGACGGCCACGAGGTGTTCGTGCGCTACCCCGAGGGCATCGGCGGGTCGAAGCTGCAGGCCGGCTGGTTCGAGAAGCGCCTGGGCGTGACGGGCACCGCCCGGAACGCCAACACGATCGCGAAGCTCATCGCGCTGAGCGCCTGACGCCGCGCCGGCCGTCGGCGCGGCGGTCGCCATGAGCGCTGGCGTGTGCACGCTCTACCCCTGCTCCGCGCCCCGCTCCGCGCCCCCGCTGTGCCGCGGTTGCTGCTGCCCACACCGCGCGATAAACGCGATCCGCGACGATAAACGCGACGCCAGCGCGTTTCTGCGCGCGAATCGCGTTTATCGCGCAATCGGCCGCACCCGGACGCCTCGCTGCCCCGCGGCATCCCACCCGAGACGCATCCCGCCGAAGCGCACCGCGCGCGGTCGCCTGCTTCCGCCGTGTGCGGCGCCGCGCCGCGGCCCACCATCCGCCATAAACGCGATCCACGACCATAAACGCGGCGTCAGCGCGTTTATGCGCGCGAATCGCGTTTATCGCGACGAGCCGCCCCACCCCGCACCCCCACCCCGCCGCACACGCCCCGCCGCCCAAACCCCGCCGCACACGCCCGCCCGCACAAACGCCGCCGCCCCCGCAACCGAAGTCGCGGGGGCGGCGGGAACAGGGCGCGTCAGTGGAAGAAGTGACGCTCGCCCGTGAAGAACATCGTGACGCCGGCGGCGCGCGCGGCGTCGACGACCTCGGCATCCCGCACCGAACCGCCGGGCTGGATGATCGCCGAGATCCCGGCGTCGATCAGCACCTGCGGGCCGTCGGCGAAGGGGAAGAACGCATCGGATGCCGCGATCGACCCGGCCGCGCGATCGCCCGCGCGCTCGACCGCGAGGCGGCACGAGTCGACGCGGTTGACCTGGCCCATGCCGATGCCCACGGTCGCCGAACCCTTCGCCAGCACGATCGCGTTGGACTTCACGGCGCGGCACGCCTTCCAGGCGAAGATGAGGTTGGTCATCTCCTCGTCGGATGGGCGCTCGCCCGAGACGAGCTCCCAGTCCTTCGCGACCGACTCGATGTCGGCGGGGAAGCGGTCGGCATCCTGCAGCAGCAGGCCGCCCGAGACGAGACGCACGTCCATCGGTTCCTGGCGCCAGTCGGCGGGGAGCTGCAGCACGCGCAGGTTCTTCTTCAGCTTGAACACCTCGAGGGCTTCGGGCTCGAAGTCGGGCGCGATGATGACCTCGGTGAAGATGTCGCGGAGGTTCTCCGCCATCTTCAGCGTCACGGTGCGGTTCGCGGCGATGACGCCGCCGAACGCCGAGACGGGGTCGCACTCGTGCGCGCGCAGGTGCGCCGAGGCGATCGGGTCGAGCGCGTTGGGAGCGGCGACGGCGATACCGCACGGGTTCGCGTGCTTGATGATCGCGACGGCCGGCTTCACCATGTCGAACGCGGCGCGCAGTGCGGCGTCGGCGTCGACGTAGTTGTTGTACGACATCTCCTTGCCCTGCAGCTGCGTGGCCTGGGCGATGCCGTGGCCGCCCACGCGCGTGTAGATCGCGGCGCGCTGGTGCGAGTTCTCGCCGTACCGCAGGGTCGAGAGGCGCTCGGCCTGGATCGTCAGGTGCGCGGGCAGGTCGATGTCGTCACCGAGCGTGCCCTCGGCGAACCACGTCGACACCGCGGTGTCGTAGGCGGCGGTGTGCGAGAACGCGCGGGCGGCCAGCTCGCGGCGCTGCACGAGGTTCGTGCCGCCCTGCGTGCGCAGCGCGTCGATGATCGCGGGGTACGACTCGGGCGAGACCACGATCGCGACGTTGGCGTGGTTCTTCGCCGAGGCGCGCACCATGGCGGGGCCGCCGATGTCGATCTGCTCCACGACGTCATCGCCCTCGGCACCGGATGCCACGGTCTCGACGAACGGGTACAGGTTCACGACCACGAGTTCGAACGGGAGGATGCCGAGCTCGTCCAGCTGCGCCTCGTGGCCGGCCAGGCGCAGGTCGGCGAGGAGTCCGGCGTGGACGTTCGGGTGCAGCGTCTTCACGCGTCCGTCGAGCGACTCGGGGAAGCCGGTGACGGCGGAGACGTCGGTCACCTCGAACCCGGCGTCGCGGAGCAGCGTCGCCGAACCCCCGGTCGACACGATCTCGACGCCCGCGGACGCCAGCGCCTCGCCGAGCTCGAGCAGGCCGTTCTTGTCGCTCACCGACACCAGCGCGCGGCGGATCGGGACGACGTCACGGGGACGGTAGTCGGCGGGGTCGTGGCGGGGTCCGGCCATGGCTGCGGCTCCTGTGTCTCGTGGGATGCGGAACGCGGGCGACCGCCCGCGGGGGTTCAGGGGTGGCGGGATGCCGTGGCATCCAGGTCGAGGTCTCCCTCGGCGATCCGCCGGACGACGTCGATCAGCAGACGGCGTTCGACGGGCTTGATGCGCTCGTGCAGGGTGTCCTCGGTGTCGTCGGGCAGCACGGGGATGCGCTCCTGAGCGAGGATCGGACCGGTGTCGACTCCCGAGTCGACGACGATGACGCTCGCGCCGGTCTGGTCGACGCCGGCGCGGAGGGCGTCGCGCACCCCGTGAGCTCCGGGGAACTCCGGCAGGTACGCGGGATGGGTGTTGATGATCCGCGGCTCCCACTCGGCGACGAGGTCGGCGGGCAGCAGGCGCATGAGTCCGCTCAGCACGACGAGGTCGGGCTGCCAGACCCGCAGCTGCGCGCCGAGTTCGGCGCCCCACTCCTCGCGCGAGGAGAACCCGTCGAACGGGACGAGGAAGGTCGGGATGCTGAAGTGCTCGGCGTGGGCGAAGCCGTCGGCTTCGCGATCGGCACCGACCGCGATCACCCGCGCGGGGAAGTCGGGGGCGGCAGCCGCCTCGAGCAGGGCGCGGAGGTTGGAGCCGGTGCCGGAGATGAGAACGGCGACCGTGAGCACGGAGGTCAGTCTACGGGGCGCGCGTCCCGGCCATCGGTCGCGTCGGTTCCGGGCCCGTCGCGCCACTCGGCGGGCAGCGGCTCCATGCGCGACCACGCCTCGCGGATGCGGGCCTGGACGTCGTCATCGGTGTCGAGGGCTGCCGGGCGCTCGTCGGTGTCGCCGGGAACGGGCTCCGGTGCCCACGGCGCCGGCACTGCGGCCGTGAGCACGGCCTCGGACGGACGGTCGCGGAACGCCCGCGCGGTCTCGGGTTCGCGATCGGGGATGGCGGCATCCGAGTGGGCGCGGTGCGGGAGCGACGTCCGCGGGGCGAGGAGCAGGATCGCGAGGCCGACGAGCATCTCGAGCCCGAGGGCGAGCGCGAGGGGACCCGGCTGCGGTCCGGTCTCGGCCAGGCGCCCCGGTCCGATCGCGCCGCTGGAGAAGACCGCGATCAGCGCGCCGACTCCCCCGGTGAGCGCGGCCACCGCCACCGCGACGACCAGCCGCGGGGCGGCCGGTTCGTGATCCGAGCGCTCGGGCATCGACGAGCGCAGGATCCACCCCGTCAACGCTCCGACCGCGAGCGGCAGGAGCGCCAGGAGCAGGAGCCACGACGTCGTCGACTCGGGGACGATCCCGAGGATCGGGATGCCGGGAACCGCACCGACCTGCGTGGCGGCGGGGGTGACGGCGGTGTCGGTGCCCAGCGAGAACCCGGGGCCGGCGGCGAACGCCACGGCCCACAGCACCAGCGTCGGCAGGTAGACGAGCTGGCCGAGGGCGAGGACCGTGGCTCCGATGCCGTCGACGTTGCTGGCCTGGAACAGCGTGATGATCTGCGTGCCGCGCGCGAGGAGACCCGCGACCACGACGACACCGCCCACGGCGACGAGGCCCAGGGTCGTCAGCGCAACGCCCCGCAGGACGAGCCCGGGAACGGGCGCCCAGTCTCTCGGCATCCGCTCGATTGCCGCACGGAGGCGATCGACCGGCCCCTCGTCACCGACCCGCCAGGAGCCCACGACGGCGCCGACCAGCGACGGGACCGCGAAGATCAGCGACGGGAAGAGGATCGCCTGCCACGTCTCGAACGACACCAGCGGAGCGGCCGACGTGAGCGCGACCAGGGCGGCGACGGCGGCGAAGACCAGCGATCCGGAGAGCAATCCGGTCAGCGCGGCCCCCGATTCGGCGGCCCGGATGCCGGAGCGCGCGGCGAACAGGCCGGTGAACGCGGCGAAGGCCAGCGGCGCGAGGGAGAGGACGAAGGTCGCGAGCGAGGGGTCGACGCCGGTGGCCGCGAGGTAGGCATCGGGCAGGGTCACCGTGATCGGGACCAGATGCCCCAGGTGCCACACCGCCGCCGCCGTCGGCCACAGAGCCGACCAGTCGGCGTCGCCGAGGGCGACGACCCACATCAGCGCGAGAGGCGCGAGCACGACGGCGATGCCGACCGCGGCGGCCAGGAGCGCGTCGAGGGCGGCGAGGAGAGCGACGAGGAGACGATGCATGAGCGTCTGCGACCCTACCCGCGCTTCCCCGTCCGCGACCTCAGGCGCGGCGGGGTGCGCCGTCCCGTGCGCGAGTCGCCAGGATTTGTCGCCTCTGCGCGGTCCGAAGCGACAAATCGTGGCGACTCACGCGCCGGAAACCGGCTCCAGCACGAAGATCTCGATGCGGCGCTCGGTCTTCTTCTGGTACTCGTCGTAGTCGGGCCACACCGCCACGGCGCGCGCCCACCACTCGTCGCGCTCGGCGCCCTCGGCCTGGTGCGCCTGGTATTCGCGCTTGACGTCGCCGTCCTGCAGCTCCACCCGCGGGTTCTTCACGAGGTTGTGGAACCACGCCGGGTGCTCGGGAGCACCGCCCTTGGATGCCACGACGAGGTAGCGTCCGTCGTGCTCGACCCGCATGAGCGCGGTCTTGCGCAGGCCCCCCGTTTTTGCTCCGACGGACGTGAGGACGATGATGGGAACGCCCCGCAGTTCCGCGGCCTCCTGACCCCCGCTGGCCTCGAAGGTCTCGGCCTGCGAACGGGCCCATTCGCTGGTGCTGGGCAGATACTCTCCTGAGAGTGGCATGTCCCCCACGATAGGCCCGCTCCCCCTCCCCGGCACCGACTCTCCCCCTTTTCTGGAGCCCCCATGAGCACGCCCGCTCCCGAGACCACCGCCGCTCCCGCCCCGAAGAACGCCGTCGACCGGTTCTTCGAGATCACCGCCCGGGGTTCCTCGGTCGGCGCCGAGGTGCGCGGCGGCGTCGTCACGTTCGTGACGATGGCCTACATCGTCATCCTGAACCCGATCATCCTGTCGGGCACTCCCGACGTCGCCGGCAACGCGCTCGGCTTCCCCCAGGTCGCCGCGGTCACCGCGCTGACCGCCGCCGTCATGACGATGCTGTTCGGTCTCGTCACCCGCCTGCCGTTCGCCTTCGCCGCCGGCCTCGGGATCAACTCGTTCCTCGCCGTCGGAATCGTCGGCGGCGTGACCTGGCCCGAAGCGATGGGGCTCGTGGTCATCAACGGGCTCATCATCGTGCTGCTGGCGGTCACGGGTCTGCGCCGCATGATCTTCGAAGCCGTGCCGCTCGCACTGAAGACGGCGATCACCGTCGGCATCGGCCTGTTCATCGCCTTCATCGGTTTCGTCGACAGCGGCCTCGTGACCGCGACGGGGCTGTCGTCGCCGCCCGTCGGACTCGGTGTGCAGGGGTCGATCGCCACGATCCCGACCGCTCTGTTCGTGCTCACGCTCCTCATCACCGCCGTGCTCATGGTGCGCAAGGTCAAGGCGGCGCTGCTCATCGGCCTGCTCAGCGGCACCGTCATCGCGGTGATCGTGGAGGCCATCGCCCAGCTCGGACCCCGCTCGGCCGAGAACCCCGGCGGCTGGGGCCTCAGCGTCCCCACTGTTCCGACGCAGTGGGTCGGTCTCCCCGACCTGTCGCTCGTCGGCCAGGTCGACCTGGGCGGTGCCTTCGGCCGTATCGGCGTGCTCGCCGCGCTCATGCTGGTGTTCACGCTGGTGTTCACGAACTTCTTCGACGCGATGGGCACGATGACCGGTCTGTCCCGCGAGGCGGGTCTCGCGGCCCCCGACGGCACCTTCCCGCGCCTGCGCTCGGCCCTCATCATCGAGGGCATCGGTGCGGTCGCCGGTGGCGCGACCTCGTCGTCGTCGAACACGGTGTTCATCGAGTCGGGATCGGGCATCGGTGAAGGCGCGCGGACCGGACTCGCGAACGTCGTGACCGGGGCCCTGTTCCTGCTCGCGATGTTCTTCACGCCGCTGACGAGCATCGTCCCCACCGAGATCGCCGCCGCCGCCCTGGTGATCGTGGGCGCGCTCATGATGGGGCAGATCCGCCACGTCGACCTCAGCGACCTCTCGGTGCTGATCCCGGTGTTCCTCACCGTGACGGTAATGCCGCTGACCTACTCGATCGCCAACGGCATCGGCGCGGGCTTCGTCAGCTGGGTCGTGATCCAGGCGCTGTCGGGCCGCGCCCGCCGCATCAGTCCGCTGCTGTGGATCGTCGCCGCCGGCTTCGTCGTCTTCTTCGTCCGCGGCCCGGTCGAGGCCCTGCTCGGCTGAGCCCCGCGCCCGGAAGGGGCCTGGATGCCGCGGCATCCAGGCCCCTTCCTGTGTGCGCGTGCGGCGGTGCTCCCGGCTCACATGTCCAGGACACGCCGCATACCCCCGGCTCGACACGGCGTGTCTTGGACACTCGACGCCGCAACCTCGCGCCCGCCGCGCCGCCGCAACAGATCCAGTGTCCAAGACACGCGGCACGGCGCCGTCCGCGTGTCTTGGACACTCGACCGAGCACCATCGGGGAACGCGAAAGGGCCCGGATGCCATGGCATCCGGGCCCCCGCAAGTGAAGCGTCAGAGTGCTTCGATGATCTCGCGCATCAGGGCGGCGGTCTCGGACGGCGTCTTGCCGACCTTCACGCCGGCGGCCTCGAGGGCCTCCTTCTTCGCCTGGGCGGTGCCGGCGGAGCCGGAGACGATGGCGCCGGCGTGGCCCATGGTCTTGCCCTCGGGAGCGGTGAAGCCCGCGACGTAACCGACGACCGGCTTGGTGACGTTGGCCGCGATGAACGCCGCCGCGCGCTCTTCGGCGTCGCCGCCGATCTCGCCGATCATGACGATCGCCTTCGTCTCGGGGTCGGCCTCGAACGCGGCGAGCGCGTCGATGTGCGTGGTGCCGATGATCGGGTCGCCGCCGATGCCGATGGCGGTCGAGAAGCCGAGGTCGCGCAGCTCGAACATCATCTGGTAGGTCAGGGTGCCCGACTTCGACACGAGGCCGATCGGGCCCTTGCCGGTGATGTTCGCGGGCGTGATGCCGACGAGCGCCTCACCGGGGGTGATGATGCCGGGGCAGTTCGGCCCGATGATGCGGGTCTTCTCGCCCTTCGACTTCGCGTACGCCCACGCCTCGGCGGTGTCACCCACGGGCACGCCCTCGGTGATCACGACGAGCAGCGGGATCTCGGCGTCGATGGCCTCGACCATCGCGTCCTTCGTGAAGGCCGGGGGCACGAACGCGATCGACACGTCGGCGCCGGTCTCGCGGATGGCCTCTTCGACCGAGGCGAAGACGGGGAGCTCGACGTCTTTGCCGGCGGCGTCCTTGTGGGTGACGGTCGTGCCGGCCTTGCGGGCGTTGACGCCACCGACGACCTGCGTACCCGCCTTCAGCATGAGCGCGGTGTGCTTGGTGCCCTCGCCGCCGGTGATGCCCTGGACGATGACCTTGGAGTCCTTGTTGAGGTAGATCGACATGTTCCTGTCCCTATCCCTTACGCGTTGGCCAGTTCGGCGGCCTTGTCGGCGCCCTCGTCCATACCGGCGGCGAGGGTGACGAGCGGGTGGTTGGCGGCGGCGAGGATCTCGCGACCCTCTTCGACCTGGTTGCCGTCGAGACGGACCACGAGAGGCTTGGTGGCGGCGTCGCCGAGGATCTCGAGCGCCTTCACGATGCCCTCCGCGACAGCCACGCACGAGGTGATGCCGCCGAAGACGTTGACGAACACGCTCTTGACCTGCTCGTCGCCGAGGATGACGTCGAGGCCGGCGGCCATGACCGTCGCCGAGGCGCCGCCGCCGATGTCGAGGAAGTTGGCGGGCTTGACGCCGCCGTGGTTCTCACCGGCGTACGCGACGACGTCGAGGGTCGACATGACCAGGCCCGCGCCGTTGCCGATGATGCCGACCTGACCGTCGAGCTTGACGTAGTTGAGGTCGTGCTGCTTGGCCTTGGCCTCGAGCGGGTCGGCGGCATCCTTGTCTTCGAGCTCTTCGTGCTCGGGGTGACGGAAGCCGGCGTTCTCGTCGAGCGAGACCTTGCCGTCGAGGGCGATGATGTCGCCGTCCTCGGACTGGATGAGGGGGTTGACCTCGACGAGGGTGGCGTCCTCGCCCTTGTAGACGTTGAAGAGCTTGACGAAGACGTCGGCGACCTTGGGGGCCAGCTCGTCGTCGAACTTCGCGGCCTTGGCGATCTCGAGCGCCTTCTCGGGCGAGATGCCCTCGAGCGGGTCGACCTCGACGCGCGCGAGCGCCTCGGGACGCTCGACGGCGAGCTCTTCGATCTCCATGCCGCCCTCGACGCTGGACAGCGACAGGTAGGAGCGATTGGCACGGTCCAGCAGCACCGAGAAGTAGAACTCCTTGGCGATGCGGGCGCCCGCGGCGACCATGACGCGCTTGACGACGTGGCCCTTGATGTCGAGGCCGAGGATGGCCTGCGCGGCCTCGAAGGCCTCGTCGGGGGTCTTGGCGACCTTGACGCCGCCGGCCTTGCCGCGGCCTCCGGTCTTGACCTGAGCCTTGACGACGACGACGCCGCCGAGCTTCTCCGCGGCCGCCTTCGCCTCCTCAGGGGTGTCGGCGATGATGCCGGCGAGCACCGGCACCTCGTACTTTTCGAACAGGTCTCGTGCCTGGTACTCGTAGAGATCCACGGATGATCCTTCGCTGGGCGATCGGTGGTGGGAGGAGGCGGAAGATCTCTCGATATCAAGAGATCTTGCCAAGCGACAACCCTACTAGACCGGGCTGAACGAGCCGGACGCGGATACGTCCGGACGGAGGGGTTCCGGGATGCCGAGCTCCGCGACGAGTCGCGCGTGGTCGCTGCCGGCGCCGGGGACGGCGCGCAGGGAATCGACCTCGATGTCGCCGCCCGTGAGGACGTGGTCGAGGCGCAGCAGCGGGGGCAGGAAACGGTGACCGATCGGCCAGGTCGCGCCGGACCCGCGACCGACCGCGTCGAAGGCGTCGCGCAGACGCCCGCGCATCAGACGTCGGAAGGGGGCGTGATCGCCTGTCGCGTTGAAATCGCCGGCGAGGATGACGGGGCTCGCGTCGGCGTCGGTGAACGCGCCGAGCCAGTCCATCTGCCGTTCCCATCGGCGCACCTGCCCGAGGGTGAGGGGCGCCACGGTGTGCACGTTGACCACGCGCACCGGGCCGTGGGGTGTGGCGAGGTCTGTGCGGAGCATCGGGGATCCCGCCACGTCGAGCACCGCGTCGAAGACCACCGGGAGGCGCGAGAACGTCGCCGCCCCGTGGAACTCCGGTCGCGGCGCGACCCGCCGGTGCGGATAGGCGGACCACAGGCGCGACCGCCGCAGCACGGCGAGCACCTCGGGGGTGACCTCCTGGACCAGGACGACGTCGGCATCCTCGTCCGCGATCTCGTCGGCGAGCCGCGGGATGTCGGGGTTGCTGCAGAGCAGGTTGGCCGTCACCAGCCGGAGACGCAGGGAACCGTCCGCGACCGGGTGCGGCCTCCGACCGCCCCGGCCGCGCACCGAGACGAACACGTGGAGGGCCACGAGGGCGCCGGCGACGACCGAGAGAGCCCGACGTCGGGCCAGGGCCGCGACGAGGGCGACCGGATAGGCGGCGATCAGGAGGCGCCGTTCCACCCCGCGCACCCCGATCGCGAGAGGGATCCACCGCACGGGACGGACGCGGGCGCCGACGACGGCCAGGAGCGCGGCGACGACCATCCACCCGACCCGCGTGGAGGCCGAGGTCACCCGGAGCCTTCGGCGAAGATGCGCCCGAGGACCTCCCGCAGCGCTTCGGAGCTGACCGGCTTGGTCAGCCGTGCCGACAGGCGCTGCGACGCCTCGACCGGGATGCCCGAGTACTCGATGATGCCGGTGAGCAGGACGAACCGGGTGGATGCCGCTCCCCCGAGCACGTCGAGCAGCTCGGTGCCCGTGCCCGAGGGCAGCTGGAAGTCCGAGATGACGAGGTCGTACGTGCGCTCGCGCAGCCGCGCGGTCGCCTCGGGCACATCGGCTGCGGCATCCGTCGTCCATCCCTGGGCCCGGAGCATGTGCGTGAGCACGAGGCGGGTGACGGGATCGTCGTCGACGATGAGGGCGTCGCTCACCGGTCCTCCACCTCGTCGGCGGAGTCGCGCATCACGAAGATCTGGTCGAACTGGGTCAACCGGAAGACCCGCATCGCGTCGTCCGATCGGGGGCGGATCAGCGTCACCGATCCGCCGGTCAGACCGCGGTCGCGGCGGGCGCGCGCGAGCACGGCGAGACCGGCGCTGTCGACGAACGTGACGTCGGTGAGGTCGATGGTCAGCCGCGCCGCGGCGGCCACCTGGGCCGAGTCGAAGATCTGCCGCGCTCTCGGCGCCTCCACGGCATCCAGGCGTCCGGACAGCGCGAGCAACGCGTACACCTCGTCGACGTAGACCACGTCGATCCTCAGAGCGCTCTCGCCCGCCGCCTCAGTGCTGTGCATCGTCGCCCTCGATCTCCATACGTAGTTCCAGTTCGTTGACCGCTCCGACCCGCCGGTAGGACACCTCGGTGACGAGGGAGCGGATGATCGTGAGGCCGTACCCGCGTTCGCGGAGCGGTTCGGCCGGCAGGACCGCCGCGGTCGACGGGTCGAACGGCGCGCCGTGATCGGTCAGGCGCACGACGAGCGCGGCCGGACCGACTTCCAGCGCGAGACCGATCGTCGAGCCCTCGGGGAGCTCCCCGTGGTCGATGACGTTCATGCAGGCCTCGTGGACGGCGAGCTCGGCGCGCGGCAGGAGCACGGCCGCGGTCGCCGGATCGAGGTGCGCGAGGGATGCCGTGAGCCAGCCGCCGATCTCGCGGGTGGCCAGCGCGGTCGGTTCGAGCTCGAGGGTGGAGCGCACGGTGCCGGTCACGCGAGCGTCCTTCCGCGGCGGATGACCATCAGGGTGGCGTCGTCCGACGGTGCGGCACCGCGCGCGAAACCGTCGACGGCGCCGAACACGATCCGGCCGAAGTCGGTCGAACTGCGCCCGCGGGCCGAACGGCACAGTTCCGTGAAGCGGTCGTAGCCGAACTGCTCGCCGTCGGGATCCGTCTGCTCGGCCAGACCATCGGAGCCGATGACGAGCGTGTCGTCGACGCCCAGCACGGTGGTCCACACCCGGGGGACGCGACCGCGGATCACCCCGACCGGGGGCACGGATGCCTTGACGGCCTCGACCTCGGCGCCGCTGAACACCACCGGGGAGTGCCCGGCGTTGACGAGCGAGACCTCGCCGGTGTCCTCGCGGATCACGCCCACCGTCAGGGTGATGAACACGCCGACGTCGTCGAGATGGTCGAACAGCTCATCCTCGATGCGCTGGAACACGTCGACCACGGAGTCATCCGGGCGGGTGAGGAACGCGATCCGGCAGGCGGCGACGGCGCGCGTCATGAGCATCGCGGCCGGCAGACCCTTGCCGGCGACGTCACCGACGGCGAACCAGATCGCCCCGGTGGAGCGACCGAACACGTACAGGTCACCGCCGGTGAGAGCCGCGGGAACCGTGCGCGCGTACAGGTCCACGTCGGTCGACGGCGGCGGTTCGGTCGAGATCACGGATTGGGCGAGGACGGAGGCCAACTGGTGCTCGCGTTCCACGGCGGCGCGTTCGAACTCGTGGCGGTGCAGTTCCCGGAACGCGAGCATGATGCCGATCGCCGAGACGATCGCCTCGATGAGAGGCACGTCGAGGGTCGAGAACGGGCGGTCGGCCGACCGGAAGAAGGCGATGTGCTGCTCCGTCGCGCCGTCGGGATCGAGGACGCCGATCACGGCGGTGTCGGATGCCACGGCGCGGACGGCGTCGTCGGATGCATCCTCGAGCGCCGCGCGGACCAGACCCACGTGCGCGCCGAGATCGCCGTGGTCGCCGCGGACCAGGGCGACCTCGCGCCCCTCGAAGAACAGCACCTGCCGCGAGTCCGTGATCGACAGGGCGCGGTCCAGCAGCAGCGAGAGCGTGTCGTCGCCCGCCGCACCCCGCACGTTGATGCGCGCGAGCGCCTCGACGGCCAGTTGCCGGTCCTGGCTCGCGATGAGCGCCTCCGTGAGCGCCAGCTGCGTGGCCTGGAGCTCGGCGACCGCGTCGCGGACGACGCGCTCGGCGAGCGCCACGCGGTCATGGTCCTCGGCCGACGGGCTGCGCGTCGCCGCCGAGGCGAGCAGGTCGAGCGCGTTGTCCAGCGATCCGATCGCGGCAGGCGCGTTCCCCGCGGTGCGGGGGTCCGTCTCGTCGGTCCTCACGATGGGCCGTCCGCCGCCGACCGGATCGTGAACAGCTCGGCGAGGTCGGTGATCTCCAGGATCACCCGGACGGCGTCAGCGGGGTCCACGAGCACGACCTCTCCCCCGAACGCCCGCGCCTGCTTCTGCAGACGCACGAGCTCGGCGAGGGCCGTGGAGTCGAGGAAGGCCACCTGCGACAGGTCCATCAGGATGACGGGGTGCTCGGCGGTGACCAGCGGGTGCACGGCGGTGCGGAACCCGGGAGCCTCGTGGGCGTCGAAACGCCCGGCCAGGTACACCGTGCGGCGTGAGGGTTCGATCTCGGTCCTGACGATCATCGCGGGGTCCTTCCGTCGACTTCCGTGGGGGTGAGCGGTGTCGGGCGGCGCCGCTGCTCGCGGTACGCACCGCGCAGATCCAGGAATCGGATGCGGACGAGGTCGCGCAGGAACTGCAGCGTCACCTTCATGGCATCCACGGTCGAGCCGGGGGCGTCGTACCAGTCCACCGGCTCCTCCGCCACACGGTAGCCGAGCTTGTGCGCGAGGTAGAGGACCTCGAGATCGAACGAGAACCCGTCGACGACCTGCGTCGAGAAGAGCTTCTGCGCGGCGGGCGCGGTGAACAGCTTGAACCCGCACTGCGTGTCGGCGACGTCGATGCCGAACACGCGCGAGACGAGGACGTGCAGCCCCCCGCTGAGGATGCGGCGTCCCAGGCTCTTGTTGCTCACCGCCGCCCCGGCGATGGCCCGCGAACCGACGACGACGTCGAAACCCTCGGCGACGCGTGCGGCGAGCCGATCGAACTGCTCGATGGGGGTGGACTGGTCGGCGTCGGCGAACAGCACGAGACGCCCGCGGGCGGCGAGCATGCCCCGACGGACGGCGTCGCCCTTCCCGGCGTTGCGCGTCGCGGTCAGCAGCCGCAGGTTGGCGAAGCGCAGATCGCGGACGAGGGAGGCCGTGGCATCCGTCGATCCGTCGTCCGAGACGATCAGCTCCCACGGCTCGCCGCGCGCGCTCATGTGCGTGGCGATCGCGCCGATCGTCGGGAGGATGCGCCACTCCTCGTTGTACGCGGGGATGACGACGGTGACCGCCGGCTCCTCGGTCAGGGGCTCGGTGACCCACGCCTTGTACGCGCGGTACGCCGACATCGGTTCGCTCATGGGGTGCCTCCTGCCGTCGCCGCCCGTCGCGTCGCCGACGACGACACCAGCGCGTTCACCGCGAGCGCCACCAGCAGCACGGTCATCGCCACGCCCTGGGCGGCGATGAGGGATGCCATGTCGCGGTGCCACACCAGCAGCAGGATCACCTGCAGCACCGCCGCGCCGACGAGGATCCACGACTGACGGGTCCGCGACCGGGACAGGTGGTAGCTGGCGACGAGGTTTCCGAGGGCGAACAGGGTCGTGGTGAGGGCGTACGCCGCGATCGGCACGGACAGGCCCGCGTAGGCGGGCCCCAGGACCACGCCGAGCACCGGTCCGCCCCAGAAGAAGCCGCCGACGGCGCAGACGAGGCCGATGGCCGCGACGATGACCATGCCGTTGCGGAGCACGTTCGACGCATCCTGCCCTGCGGCGTGGCGGCGGACGGCGACGGGGAAGACCACCGTGGCGACCGACCACGCGAGGAAGAAGACGGCGCGGCCGACGAGGGCCACGGCCGCGTAGACGCCGGCGTCGGCCGGCGGGAACACGGCTTTGGAGATGAGGATGTCGCTGTTGTTGGCGATGATCTGGCCGATCAGCAGGATCGAGACCATCCCGGCGTAGGCCCGCACCTCGCGCGGATCGATGGTCCCGCTGACCGCGCCACCGCTCGCGCGGGCGACCATGCTCACGACCACGCAGGTCACGACGAACGACACGCTCAGCGCGACCGTCGCCCCGATGACGCCGAAGCCGGCCCAGACCAGCACGACCCCGAGTCCGACGCGCGTGATCATCTCGATCACGAACGACAGCGCGAGGGCGGGGAACGCCAGCCGCGCCTGCAGCGTGCCGCGGCCGACGGCCTGCACGAGCCAGAACGGCACGCCCGCCGCCAGCACCACGAACGGCCACGGCGAGGCCGTTCGGAACAGGTCCGACCACAGCGGGGAGCCGGCGGCGAGCGCGACGGCGGCGAGGACGCCGGACCACAGGGCGAGGCGCCGCAGCCGCCGTACGAGGGCATCGGAGTCGCCGGGGAATCCCGAGGCGTCCGCGCGGGCGACGAACCGGGCGGCGACCATCTGCAGGCACAGCGCGACGGAGGTCAGGGTGAACAGCAGCGTCACCATGAGGTTCGCGTCGGAGAACTCCGCCGGGGTCAGCACCCGACCGAGGAACAGATTGAGCGCGTAGTTGCCCGCGTTGGCCACGAGCATCGCGCCCGCGAGCATCGACCCGCCCGCGACGAGCCGGCGTGCCCCCGCCGGCGCGGTGTCCGCGCGACGCTCCTCGGTCACACCCGCCTCCGTGCGCGCAGGCGGTCGATGTGCGCGATGTGCCACTGAACGACCTCCGACATCGGCACCCCGCTGGCGGCGGCGTAGTTGCGGCGCCCGAGCATCTCCCGCCGCTCGGGGTCGTCGAGGACCGCGGCGAGCGCGTCGGCGAGACTCTCGACGTCGCCGGGCTCGAAGTAGACGCCCTCGAACCCCTCTTCCTCGATCACGTCGACGAGGTCGCCGATGCGCGGGAGGACGGCGGCACGTCCGTACTCGCCGGCCTGGTGGAGCACGCCGGAACTGCCGGTCGTGGAGGTGTACGGGAAGGCGACCACCGTGGCGGAGCCGAAGAGCGGCGCGACGTCCTCCTCGGCGATGTACCCCGGCATCTCGATGTTCGGCACGTCGGCGTACCGGGCGGCGGCATCGGCCATGTATCCGGGCGAGTTGGGGCTGTCGGTGCCGGCCAGGACGAGCTGCAGATCGTCGTAGCCGCGATCGAGCAGCAGACGATAGGCGTCCACGAGCAGGTCGACCGTCTTGTACGTGCCCCACTTGCCGAAAGCCATGATCGTCCGACGACCGGGAGGGATGCCGAACGACGGCTTGGCGATCTCCTCGAAGCTGCCGTGGGGCGCGAGCAGGGCGTTCGCGGCTCCGTAGCTGTCGCGGAGGAACTCGACGTAGCGGGGGATCGTCAGCGCGACGATGTCGGCGCGCAGCAGCGCCCGCGTGAGCAGACGCCCGGCGAGTGTCATGAGCCGCGCGGTGAGCGCGGAGCGGGCGAAGCCGGCGTCGCGCATGTCGACGTTGTCGGCGAGGTTGTGCAGGACCACCAGGGTGGGCACCCGCCGCGCGCGCAGCACGGCCGGGAGCAGGAGACCGAGGGCACCGGGGATCCGCCGGTCACCGAAGGTCGCGAACTGCAGGTTCAGGATCACCGCGTCGGGGAGGGTGCGGGCGACGGCCCGCGCGACCCGGACCACCGTGCGCGGGTCGTTGAAGGTCCAGCTCGGGACGAACGTCACCCCGTCGATCGGCGTCGGGGCCCCGGCATCCGTCTCGTCCGCATAGACGACGACGTCGCTGACCTCTTCGAGCCGGCTCAGATGCCGGACGAGGTGATAGCCGTATTCGTTCAGGCTGTTGCGGCCCGGGGGGAACGCCGTGACGACCCCGATACGCAGGCGCGCCGAAGAGATCTGCGACACTTCCGACTGCTGATCCACTATGGCTGCCCTCCACGTGTGAGGTCGACAGTACCTGGAACGGAACCTGCCTTGTCACCCCGCTATTCACCCCGCGCGGCGTTTCGGTTGACTTCTTGAGAGCGCTCCTGCACCGTTGAGCCATCGCGACCGCTCGGGAGTCGGCGCGCAGTCGGAGTGCGGTATGACGCGGCAGAACCCCCTGGGTGTCGAGCGAGGCCAGGGTGCGGGGCTCTGGACGGTGTTCGGCATCGCCCTCGCCGTGGTCGTCGTCTACGGCGTGTCGCTGTGGATCCTGCCCGAGCAGGGGCCCGCGCTCGTGTGGTTCGTCGGCGCGCGCCTGGCCGTCGAGGCGACGGCCTGTGCGCTGGTGGTCGTCCGCGTGGTCCGGGTTCCGCGGGAACGCGCCGCCTGGACGGTCATGGCGGCGGCGCTCGGAGTCCTCGTCGTCGGAGACGCCGTGCAGTCGCTGGCACCGATCAGCGCGGACACCCTTCGCTGGCTCGCTCCGGTGGTCAACCTCCCGTTCTTCCTCGGTCTGATCGGATGCCTCGGACTCCTCGTCCGAGACCGGTTCGCCCGCCTGTCTCTCTCGATGCTGCTGGACGCGCTCATCAGCACCCTGGGCCTCCTGTGCGTGGTGTTCTTCCTCACCTCCCTGGTCGGCGTGGGCGAGCAGGCGACGCTGCTGAGCCTGGCGTACCTGATCCCGTCCCTCCTCTACGTCAGCGTGCTCGTCGCGCTGCTCTCGGGGTTGAACCGACGCCCGTCGGTGGCGTGGTGGCTGAACCTGGGCGCGGCGCTCCTGCTGTTCCTGGGGAGCCTCGCCGTGGGACCGGCCCTCGCGCTCGGCCAGACGCGGACCCCCTCCCCCGTGGACGCCCTGTGGCCCGCGGCAGCCCTCCTGCTCGCCCTGGTCGCGTGGTGCGCTCCGACCAGCCGCACGGCCGCGAGCAACGGATTGCGCGTGGTCGTGTACGTCCCCGCGATCTTCTCGACCGGGGCCCTCGTCATCCTGGTGTTCAACGAGCTCGATACCGGCGGCGGCGCGATCGAGTTCCTCGCCTTCGCGACTCTGGCCACCGGGATCGCGCGGCTGCTGGTCTCGGTCATCGAGGCGGAGCGCCTCCGTCAGCGCGAGCGCGAGTTGAGCGCCAGTCTCGAGCGGGCTCGGGATGCCGCGCTGGCGGCGACCTCGGCGAAGAGCACGTTCCTCGCGACCATGAGCCACGAGATGCGCACGCCCCTGAACGCCATCCTCGGGATGAACGAGCTCCTCGCCGGCACCGACCTCGACCCCGTGCAGCGCGACTACGCCGACCGGGCATCCGCCAGCGGTTCGCTGCTGCTGGATGTCGTGACCGACATCCTGGACTTCTCGAAGATCGAGGCCGGCGCGATCGACCTGGTGCGCGCACCGTTCGATCTGCGACGCCTGGTGACCTCGACCGTGACGGTGCTGTCCTTCGCCGCGGAGAGCAAGGGGCTGATCGTCGTGGCGGACTACGCGCCCGACGTCCCCACCCACGTGCTGGGCGACTCCACGCGCCTGCGGCAGGTGCTGGTCAACCTGCTCGGCAACGCCGTGAAGTTCACCGCCCAGGGCGAGGTGCGGGTGACCGTGCGCCGCGGCGCCGAGCCGGATGCCGTGCGCTTCGAGGTCACCGACACCGGGATCGGCATCCCCGCCGACGCCCTGCAGCGCATCTTCGAGCCCTTCACCCAAGCCGACGATTCCACCACGCGCACGCACGGCGGCACGGGCCTGGGCCTGTCGATCTGCGATGCGCTCGTGCGCATGATGGGCGGCCGTATCCAGGTGAGCAGCGACGTCGGCCGGGGCAGCACGTTCTCGTTCGAGATCGCGCTCGAGGCCACCGCCCCGCCGGCCCAGTCCCCGCGCGCCGTGGTGCGGGTGGGCCGTCACCCCTCTGCGGCGCAGGTCGCGACCCCGACGGTCGCGCCGACGGCCTCGCCCGCGGCCGCCGTGCCCGCGCCGACCGAGCCCTCGGCATCCGTCGATCCGTCGGGCCAGGAGCCGCTGAACGTGCTGGTCGCCGAGGACAACCCCACGCTGCAGCTGCTGTCGTCGCAGATCCTCGGGCGCCTCGGGCACCGGGCGACGGTGGTCTCCAACGGCGAGGAAGCCGTCGTCGCGGTCGGCCGCGACACGTACGACATCGTGCTCATGGACGTCCACATGCCCGTGACGGACGGGCTCGAGGCGACGCGTCGGATCCGCGCGGCGGGCGACACCGTCGCGCAGCCGTACATCATCGCCCTCACGGCGGGGGCGACGGAGCAGGACCGCGATGACTGCCTGCGCGCGGGGATGGACGGCTACGTCACGAAGCCGTTCACGATGAAGGACCTGCGCCGCGCCTTCGAGACCGCCGAGCTGCACGCGCCGCCGGAGGACCTCGCACCCGCCGCCGCGAGCCCCCACCGTTTCACGCTGCTGAACGACCTGGGGCCCGAGGTGAAGGCCGATGTCCTGCGCACGTTCGTGCTCCGGAGCGCCGACGACGTCTCGGCCATCGAGGAAGCCCTCCACCACGGATCGGCCGACGACGCGCGCGCGCTCGCCCACCGCCTGCGCGGGGCGAGCCTCGCGCTGGGGGCGGCGCTCCTCGCCGAGGCGTGCGCGCGCATCGAGCGCGGCTCCGACGAACAGGCTCTCGACCCGCGTCGGGTCGCCGCCGTCCGCGACGCCGCGGCGATCGTCGTCGACGACGCCGAGAGGGAGCTTCGTGCTCTTTCGTCGGGCTGAGCGCGACGCGTCCGCCGACCCCGTTGCGGATACTCCGCCCCCGGCGGCTCCCCCTGCCGACGCTCCCGCGCACGCGCCCGAGGATCCTCGACCCCAGCGCGCACGCAGCCTCTCGACCCGGACGATCGCGCTGGTCGTCGGGGCGGTGTACTTCGTCGGGTCGCTGATCATCTTCCGCGACGTGCTGTTCGCGATCCCGTCGGTCCTCCGCGGCGACGCGGTGATCGCCGGCGACGAGCTCGTGCCCTTCTTCAACTGGCACAGTCAGCTGCTCGACCAGGCCGCGGGTCAGTTCAACGAGCTGGTCAACGGCTACGAGTTCCGCGTCCGCTACGCGTTCCTCACGACCTGGCTGCGCTACTACGCCGTCCTGCCGTTCGCGATCCTCATCGTCATCCCGGCGTTGTTCTGGTCGGCCTATCTGACGGTCGCGAAGTTCATGGACAAGGTGTTCACGTCGCTGTCGTCGCAGGCGATCTACCTCGCGACGTTCTTCCCCGTCTCGTTGATCTACCTGATCATGGTCTACGCCAAGATCACCCACTTCTACACGCTCGTCCTCGGGCTCGTCCTCATGACGATCTCGTCGTTGTGGATGCTGTACGCGCTGCTCTTCGCCGGCCGCAAGTGGAAGCGCTGGATGGTGATCGCCGCCGTCGCGACGCTGTTCAACCCCGCGATCCACTACCTGGTGCTGTTCACGCTCTTCTTCGCGCTGACGGTCGTCACGCTCCTCGTGGGCGAGGTCGGGAAGTGGATCCGCACGGGCGGCCCGCGCCGTCTGCATCGACTGCCCGGCCGCGTTCGCACCCTGGTTCTCCAGGGGGGACGGTGGAGACGCCTGCGGGCGTGGTTCGGCCGCTGGTCGCTCACGACGACCGGGCGCATCTTCTGGGCCCTCGTCATCTACGCCGTGATCACCCTGATCCCCTACGCGCTGTTCGTGAAGTACGTCGCCCTCGCGGGTGTCTCGAACCTCTCGGACACGGTGCCGGGCGACTTCTACTTCATCCAGGATGCCTCGGTCTCCTGGCTCCACGAACTCTCGTGGGACCTCGCGGGCATCACCGACAAGATCCTGTTCGGCGACTACCTCGCCAAGGTGCCGCGCTACCCCGACGCCGTCTACACGCTGCTGCTGTTCGTGCCGCTCGCGGTCCCCTGGGTGCGCCGGAGACTGTTCCGCACCCGCCATCACCGGCAGCTCCTCGGCGTGCTCATCGTCACGATCGTGTTCGCGATGTGGGCGACGATCGGCTACGGCGAGCCGCTGTGGTTCCCCACCTTCCACCGCACCCTCGCGGCCCTCGCGATCACCGCCAACGACAGTCATTCCGCGATCGGCAACCTCGTGGTGACGGCCGCCGGAACGGTCGTGCAGATCCTGCGTTTCCCGCATCGGTTCCAGCTCATCCTGTTCATGCTCGCGCCGCTGGTGATGTCGCTCACGCTGGCGCTGTTCATCGATGTCGTGAGCGGTCGGTGGCTCGCTCCGCGTCGGCGGCGGGCGCCCCGGGCGAAGGCGGCCCCGGTTCCGAAGCAGGCGAAGCCGAAGAACCCCGCGCGGGTGCGCGCTCGCAGCGAACTCCTCGTCTCGCTCCTGGCGACGGCGTGCATCGGCGCGGTGTTCTTCACGCCCTTCTGGTCGAACGATCCCTACCGTTCGGTGTTCGGCTCCGGCAACATGGCCGGGTTCCTCGCACCCTTCCCCCTGCACGACCTGCAGGAGCTCAAGCAGGAATTGAATACGCTCCCCGAGGGCAAGACGGTCGTCCTCCCGCCCACCGAGACCGCGAAGCTCGTTCAGGATGCCAACGGCGTCGACCACAAGTTCATCGACAAGTTCTTCATCTACTACCTCGACAAACCGAGCTACTACTACGGCCTCACCGGGGACGTGAAGAACAAGTTCGACTTCTTCCTCATCCTGCGGGGGCTCTACTACCAGCAGGACTGGTGGATCAACGTCGCCCGAGACATCCAGATCAAATACGTCGTCGTCAACCGCAAGATCCACTCGAACAACGGCGTCGGCGCCGAATACCTGCCGAACGTCGAGAGCTACGTGGAGCCCGGGCTCCAGCGGCTGAAGGGAGACGTCGAGCTCCGGTTCGAGAACGACAGCTACGCGCTCTACGAGATCACCGATCAACCGCGCGCGAACCGCGAGACGATCCTGGTCGACTCCAGCTGGCAGACCTACCTCAACCTCGTCTTCAACCGACGGAACCTCAGCCGCTGCTACACGTTCGAATACACCCCGTACTACGACCCGACCGCGCTCCCCGCGGACGCGCCGATCCACCTGCTCACCGACGACGACGCCACCTCCGCCCTCGACCTCTGGCTGCTCGACCATCCCGACGCCATCGCCGGCCCCGACACGCGGATGTTCGCTTTCAACCCCGACGTCGTGGCATCCAACTATTACCTGTCGCCGATGTTCCGGTCGTTCCTGCTGTTCTCGAACACCAAGTGGAACCGCACCGGCATGATCACGCCCGGTGTCTTCGGGACGCTCCGGGGCTCGTTCATCGGTCTCCCCCGGGCGACCGAGATCAGCGTGCCGGTGACAGTGAAGGAACCCGGCAAGTACCGCGTGCTGATGCGCACGGCGAACACCGCGAACACGCTGCACATCACGTCGTCGTCGCTGTCGTACGACCAGTCGTTCGAGCTGCGGTCGCCACCGGAGAACGTCAAGCTCTTCCCCGTCGACGACGTCTACAAGCCCGGCCGCGTGGCCGCCGACACCTCCGCGATGTCGGTCGCCGATCTCGAACAGCAGATCCCCGACCAGCTCGTGCCGGTCAACTCGGGATTCAGCTTCCAGGACCTCGGCGTGGTGGACGCCCCGGCCGGCAAGCACACGTTCGCGATCGACAAGACCGACACGAACCCGATGCTCTTCGAAGGCCTCATGCTCGTCCCCGAGGAGACGTACCAGTCGCTCTCCCTCCCCGCGAACGTCGAGAAGATCACCGACCCGAACGCCCTCGAATGCTCGGAGCGCACCGTGAGCGCCGGCGGCAAGGACGGCTACGTCGACCCCGCGGCCAACCCCGAGCACGCCAACCTCACCCAGGATCAGCTGCTGAACCTCGCCGCCGCCGACGTCACCGACCTCGAACCGCCCAGCGGCGGTGTCGTCGGGTCGAGCTGGGTCGGGGTGGGGCTGACGGTCCTGCTCATCGCGGGCAGCCTCGTGCTCGTACGGTGGCGCGCCCGCTTGCATCCCGACGACGATGAGGACGAGGATCGCGACACCGACGACCTCGACGACGATCCGACCGACCCCCCACCCCAGGAGCCTCGATCATGACCGCACCCGCCCGCCGCATCGTGTTCCTCGGGACCCACGGGCAGTACAACATCGGCGACGAGCTGCTGCTCGAGACGTTCCTCACGCAGCTCGGCCCGCAGCACCGGTACCTCGTCAACAGCTACGACCCGGACTTCACCCGCGCGCAGCTGCGCCCTCGATTCGACGTCCGCGTGATCGACACGGGAGCGGACCGGCTGCAGCTGCTCCGCGCGCTACGCGGTGCCGATCTCCTCGTCTTCGGCGGAGGCTCGATCATCAAGGAGCTGTACGCGTCGACGGGACGCAACCCCTACTCGACGCTCGCGATGATCCTCGGGGTGGTGACCTTCGCCCGGCGCATCGCGCGCAAGCCCGTGGCCATGCTCAACATCGGCGTCGGTCCGCTGCGTACCCGGACGGGGTTGTGGCTCGCGCGGCGGATCCTCTCGCAGGTCGACCTCATCACCGTGCGGGATCAGAAGTCGTTCGACACCTGCCGTGAGATCGGGATCGACGCGACCCTCGTCCCGGATGCCGTGTTCTCCACCGACGAGGAGTTCCTGCTCCGGCCCGCCGACGACACCCCCGCTCCCCGGTCCGACGGCGCGCTCCGGGTCGCGCTCAACCTGAATTTCGACATCGAGAACCCGGAGGCGTGGGAGCCGTTCCTCGACCGGCTCGCCGCCGCGCTCGAGAGCGTCCACGCCCGGCATCCGATCGAAGTGCACTCGCTTCCGATGCAGATCGGCTTCAAGGACCACGACGACGTCGAGGTGCTCGACGCCCTCGCCGGACGCCTGGCATCCGTCCCGTTCGTGCGTCACGAACCGCGGACCCACGTGGAGGCCGCCCGCCTCATCCGCGACAGCGACGTGCTGGTAAGCGAGCGGCTGCACGCCATCGTGATGGCCTCCCTCCTCGGCGTGCCCTCGTTCGTGCTCGCCTACGACGTCAAGGTGCGCGAGCTCGCGAAGACCCTGGGACTCACCGAGTGGACGGTCGACATCAACGAGCCGTTCGAGGCGTCCGCTCTGGCCGACGGTCTCGTCGACCTGATCGAACGGCGGGAAGCCGTGGGGGCCGCGGTCGGCGCCCGGAGCGCCGAGCTGCGCACCGCGGCCCGCGACAGCTTCGCGCGGGCGCAGGGGTGGGCGGAGAGCGCGTGAGCTCGTCGGGCCGCGGTCCTCGACGAGGTCACCGACTAGTCGGTGCTCCAACCTCCGCGTCAGACTCGAAGTGCCGCAGCTCCAGCGGCTGCCGCAGGAACCGCTCCTCGTCCGGGAATGTCACCGGCTGCGTGCGCCAGTCGACGCCCGCGTAGGCGACGAGAGCCGCCTCATCCGTCCATTCGCTGACGTACTGCACCCGCGACGGATCGGCGAGGTCGACGAGCACGTCGTGGCGGTGTAATCCGTCGTACTGCTCGGGGAACGATGCGACCAGCTCGCGCAGCAGAGCGAGGAACTCATCGGCGAGACCGTCCCGGACGTGCGCCTCGGATACCCGGACGATCATCGCCAGAACCCGCGGTGGGGCTCGGCCGCCTCGTCCTCGAGATGCGGACCCGAGACGACGGTCGGCTGACTCCCGCCGGCGAACACCTCGCGGGACGGGAGGTCCAGCTCCCGTCCGTCCTCGCCAGACTCGGCGAGCGCGATGAGCCCCCGCCCCGACAGGGCGTAGACCATGCGCCCGATGCCCGCCCAGAACATCGCCCCCGCGCACATCGCACAGGGTTCGCACGACGTGTACAGGGTGGATGCCGCCAGCTCGGTGGCATCCAGTTCTCTCCAGGCCAGGCGGACGAGGTTGGTCTCGGCGTGGCCGGTGACGTCGCGGTCGGTGACGACGGTGTTCTCGGCCTCGAGGATGCCTCCGTCGCCAGTGACGAGGATCGCGCCGAAGGGGTGGTTGCCGTGGGCGCGGGCGTCGATCGACACCTGGATCGCGCGGCGGAGGTGCGCGGTCTCGGTCGGATCGAGGGTGTCGGTGGTCATGGCCACGATCCTAGGGACGCCGGGGCGATCGTGTTGATCGCGCGGCACCCGCACGGGTGGTCAGCTCGCCGACCCCGTGCCGCTGCTCGACCCGTCGGTCGTTCCGTCCGAGCTTCCCGAGCCGCCCTGCGGCGGGGTTCCGTATCCGCCGTCGGGAGGCGTACCGCCATCGGGGGGCGTGCCCATCTCGGGCCGCGTGCCGTTGCCGAAGCCGGGCCCGGTGTTCGAGGTGCTCGCGTTGGCCGCCGAGGCGTTGCCGATCGCGAAACCGGCCCCTCCCCCGATGAGCAGGCCGAGGGCCAGTGCGCCCGCGCTGATGCCGGCGACCAGCCGTCGGGTGAACGTGGGGCGGCGCCGTGCGGGAGCGGAGGACGAGTTCGTCGGCGGCGTCGCCGGAACGAAGGAGTGATCGGTCATGCCGCCGAGTGTGACGACGCGACACAAACGCAGGACTGGCGGCGGCTGTGGGAACGCTATGAGGCGCTCCGCCCCTCGACGGAGGTCGCAACGGGTCTCGACATCCGTTCCTGGCCCGGTGCCGCGACCGTTCCTAGCCTGACGCTGCGCGGCACCTCCGCCGTCCGTGAGAGGAGCACTCCCATGTCACAATCCCCCACCATCGTCCTCGTCCACGGCGCCTTCGCCGACGCTGCGAGCTGGGCGCCCGTCACGCGCACGCTGCTCGACCAGGGGTACACCGTCCGAGTCCCCGCCGTTCCCAACCGGAGCCTGCTCGGGGACGCGGCCTACATCCGCTCGGTCGTCGAGCACATCGACGGGCCCGTCCTGCTCGCCGGGCACTCGTACGGAGGTGCCGTCATCACCGTGGCCGGCGTCGCGGACAACGTCGTGGGCCTCGTCTACGTCTCGGGCTACGCGCTGGCAGAGGGCGAGAGCCTCGGCGAGCTGCAGGGCGGCTTCCCCGACTCCGACCTCGCCCAGCACCTCGTCTACACGCCGTTCCCCGTCGACGGCGGGGAGGACGGCACCGATGTGTCGGTGGAGATCGCCGCGTTCCCTGACGTCTTCGCCCACGGCGTGCCGCTCGAGACGGCGGAGGTGCTCGCGGTGTCGCAGCGCCCGCTCGCCGCGCTGGCGTTCGGCGAACCGGCACCGGTGGCCGCGTGGAAGACGAAGCCGGCCTGGGGCATCGTGTCCAGTTCGGACCACACCATCAACCCCGACGTCGAGCGCTTCGGGTACACGCGGGCCGGCCTGCGTTCGGTCGTCGAGATCGACGCGCCGCACCTCGTGATGCAGTCGCACCCCGCCGAGGTCGCCCGGGTCATCACCGACGCGATCGCCGAGATCGGCTGAGCCGAGCGCGACGCGGAGGACACCGCCATGGCGATGAGCGACCCGTTCCTGCCCGTGCACCGGGGAGCGCCCGATCGGGACGGACGCGAGATCGACATCGATCACGACGAGGACGTGATCATCGAGGACGGCGACGACGGGGATGCCGTGAGGCTCCCGTCGTCGGCCGCGGCTCCTCCGTTCCGCACGCCGGCCCCGGGCGACCGCGTCACCCAGGGACGGCTGGACGACGACCTCGGCGTGGCCGGCTCTCCGCGCTCGGGCGGTGAGTGAGGGGCGCCTGGTGCGCCCTCGGGATCGACGGCATCCGGATGCCGTGAACGTCCGCCGCGTCCGGCGCCGTCCCGCCCGCGTCACCGCGTGCGCGTCACCGCTTCGAGGTCGTTCACCGCGGCGGCGACGTCTTCCGCGAACAGCAGGGCGATGTCGGAGTGCGTCGCCGCCGGCAGCTCGCGGCAGACCGACCCCGCGGGCAGAGCCGCGTCGTACATCCGGCGCAGGGCCGCACCCTGCTCACGCAGGTCGTCGTCACTGCTGAACTGCGCCTGGAGCGGATCGATCGCGCCCGCCCGCAGGACGATCGTCGGGGCGGCGAAGGGTCCGGACCCGAGCTCGTCGAGGATCTCGATGAAGTTCGCCCCTTCTCGCGGCCCGGTCCGCAGGCCGTCGGCGGCGTGGCGAGCGCGCACGAGCTCGCGAACCTCGGGCGGCAGGTCGGCGGTGACCGACTCCCGCCATCGGCGACCGGCAGCGCGATGCTCATCGGTGACGACGACGGCCGTCGAGGCGTTGGCGTCGATGCGGAGCCGCTCCGGCATCGCCTCGTTCCACGCGCCGTGGACGGGGTCGAGCAGGACCATGCCCGCGACGCGGTCGGGGAACAGCTGGGCGAACCGTTGCGCGTACGCGCCGCCGAGGGAATGCCCCACCAGGATGACGGCCCCCGTCACGCCCAGCGCACGCAGCAGGGAATCGAGCTCCTCCGCGACCGCGGCCGCCGTCCGCGGGAGCGCGACGGGAGAGCTCCAGCCGGTGCCCGCCCGGTCGTAGATGACACCGGCCCGAGAGCGAGTCACGCTCTCGTAGCTCTGCCACAGGTCGAGCCCCATTTCACCCGAGCCGGGGAGGAAGACCGCGCACGGGCCCGGTCCCTCCCGCGTGTCGACCCACAGCCGACGGCCGTCCACGTCGACGAATCGACCGATCGGCGGTGTCGTATCGGTCAGGGTCTGCGCCTGCTGATCCACGTCACCACCGTAGCGAGCAGCCAGAGGCGAGCCGTGGCTCACGGATCGGACTAGTCCGGATGCCGCGCAGTCGCCGTCTCGATCACGGGTTGGCGAAGGATGGTGCGGAGCTTGTCGGGAGTGACGCGGCGGACGTCGCTCAGGTAGATCTCGTGATGCTTCCCGCTCAGGCTGAATCCCTGACCGGGGATGAATCCGTGGTGCATCTCGTCCAGCACGGCCGCTTCGTCGTCGAAGGAACCGAAGTGCAGTGTCTGCACGCACCGCCCCTCGGCGAGGGTCTCGATCCGGACGTCCGCGACCCGCCCCGCCGACCCGGCGGCTCTCACGATGTCGACGGCCGCCTCGACCATCGCGTCGTCGATCCACTCGGGAACGAGGAGCATCATCGTCCAGTTCCACCGCGACTTGTCTCTGGCCACGGTGAAGGCATCCATGTCATCCGCCCACCACAGGCCCTCCAACGGAGGCACCACGTAGTCGCGGCCGAGGTCGCGTCTGCTCGCGAACTTCAGCTTGTACGCGACGGGGTAGAGCGCCTGCAGCGCCTGGGTGTAGGCCGGCGAGGTGTTGGGGTCGCCGTGCCCGTCGATCATCAGGTAGCGCGTCTCGGGGATCTCGACGACCCTGAACTGCCCGGTCCTGGCCTGATAACCGTCGAGGGACTTCTTGAAGTCGATCTTGGCCGCCATGGTGCTCCTCCGCTCGCTCCGCCAGCCTGGCAGAGGCGGCGTCACCTCGCGCGGCCCCGGCGCGACGGACCGCTAGATCCAGCCGCGCTCGCGCGCGTGGATCGTCGCCTGCTGACGGCTCGCCAGCCCCAGCTTGCCGAGCACCGACGAGACGTGGTTGCGCACGGTCCCTCCCGAGAGGTGGAGGGATGCCGCGATCTCGGCGACCGTCTCACCGCGGGCGCCCGCCCGGAGGACGTCGAGCTCCCGGTCGGTGAGCGGACTCCGCTCGTCGCTCAGCGCGTCGGCCGCGATCTCGGGGTCGACGTACCGGCGGCCGGAGGCGACCTCGCGGATCACCGCGGCCACGTCATCCGCCGGTCGGGATTTCGGGAGGAAGCCGTTCACTCCCGCGCGGAGCGCGCGCCGCAGCACGCCGGGCCGCGCGTGGCGGGTGACGATGACGCACCGCGACGGCACGCGCCGCAGGATCCGTGCCGCGGTGTCGATGCCGTCCAGGCCGGGCATCTCGAGGTCGAGGAGGCAAACGTCGGGCCGCAGCCGTTCGGCCTCGGCGAGCGCCGTCTCGCCGTCGCGGCATTCGGCCACGACCTCGAGGTCGTCCTCCAGGCGCAGGAGCGCGGCGAGCGCCGTGCGGATCATGTCTTCGTCGTCGGCGATGAGCACCCGGATCACGCGGCGACCTCCTCGGGCACGCGGACGGTGAGGCGGAAACGATCGTCGAGGCGGGTGGCATCCATGTCGCCGCCCAGCGCTCCGACCCGCTCGGCGATTCCGGAGAGGCCGGCGCCGTCGCTCACCGGGGTCGTGGCGACCCGGAAGTCGTTCTCGACGACCAGCACCCACGTCCCGTCCTGTCGGACGAGCGAGAGGGATGCCGACACCCCACCGCCGTGTTTGAGCACATTGGTCGTCGACTCGCGCACCACCGGCCCGAGCACGTCAGCCGGCGCACGGTCCGCGGTCGCATCGACGTTCAGGTCGACGGTGAGGCCGGCGGCACGCAGAAGGTCGGCGGCGTTGGCAAGTTCGTCCGGGAGGGGAACGCCGCGGAAGCGCGCCGCGAGATCGCGGGTTCCGCGGCGGGCGTCGTCGACGCTGGCCCGGGCGGCGCGCACCTGGTCTCCCGCGGCTTCGGGATCCCGCGCCATCATCTTCTCGGCCAGTTCGAGCTGCAGCGCGATCACCTGCAGATGGTGGCCCTGCAGGTCGTGGAGGTCGCCCGCGAGCCGCAGTCGCTCCTGGGCGGCGGCGAGGCGGCCTTCGGCACGGCGCGCACGATCGAGTTCGCAGACGATGTCCCACCACCACAGCGAGGTCGCCGTCAGCGGGGGCAGGAGCGCCACGAAGAACGGCAGGGCGAAGACCTGCGCGTAGCCCTCGGGTTGCAGGCGCGTGACCTCGATCAGCCACACCGCCACGATCACCACGATCGACAGCACGGCCAGGCGCACCCGCACGCCCGCGCGCCACCGCACCAGGCACAGGGTCTGCGCGGCGAACCCCACGCCGAGCAGGAGCGACCCGGTCGACATCCCCATCGCCACGGCTGCCACGATCCCCGACACGACGAGCGGCCACACCGGCCGTCGAGCGGTGACATCGGCGTCGTCGAGAGGCTCGCGGCGGTAGCGCACGAGCAGAAGCACCGCGGATGCCAGCGACCCGGCGACGCCGAGCAGATTCAGGACGAGGGCCGTCGGGGCACCCTCGGCGAACACCCCGATCGTCCAGGTGACGGCCGCGAACGCGTGGAGGAAGAGGATCGACGACGCGGTGTACCACCACGTGACGCTCACGTCACGGGCGTAGGCGGCGGTCGGGGTGATCACCCGGGCCACTGTACGTGCGTGACATCCGTCATGGGTGGTGCCTGGGCCCCTCGGGCGCCGCCACCCCTGACCGATGTCATGCGGGGTCGTGACGCCGCGACACTGTCGCGCACCCGCGGAAACGTCTGCGATGGAAGCATGTCCTCCCCCACCACCCGAGCGCCGCACTGGCGCCGCCCATTCGCACTGATCCGCGAGAACCGTCGTACCTACGCGATCATCACCGGCTCCACCTACGGGCTGTTCGCCATCGGTTTCGTGATCGGTCTGCTCTTCCCCGCGCTCCCCGCCGCGCGCGCCGCCACGCTCGCCACCGACGGGACGGGCGACCTCGTCGGCGCGGTCGCCGCGTCGGCTCCGCTGTTCGCCCTCGTGATCCTGGCCGTGAACGTGCTGCGGCTCAGCCTTCTGACGATCGTCGTCCCGTCGCTGATCGTGCCGTTCGCCGGGCTCGCGTTCTTCGCGTACTGGCTGGTCGAGACCGGCATCACGCTCGTGCCGTCGACCCCGCTCACGTGGGTGGCGATGATCCCCCACTCCCTCACCGTGCTCATCGAGCTCCAGGCGTACGCACTGGTGGCGCTCGGCGCGTTCCTCCTCGGACGCGCCTGGCTCCGCCCCGCGCAGGTCGGGGCGCCGACCCGCCGCGCCGGATACCTGCGGGGCCTCACGAGTCTCGGCATCCTGTCGATCCCCGCGTTCGTCCTGCTGGTGATCGGGGCCGTGTGGGAGGCCTACTCCCTGCGCTACCTGGTCTTCCCGCTGAGCGAGGTGCTGCTGTGACGGCCCGTCGCCCCCGTTCCCTGCGGGCGCGACTCGCGGAGCGACGGGCGCGCGCCGGCGACGGTCGGCCCCTCGCCCCGTTCCGCTGGTGGCAGGTGCTGAGCCGGTCGCAGCTCTCCCTGCGAATTCCGGATGCCACCGGCCGGACGATCGAGTACACGGTCGACGTGCATCAGCTCGGCGACAGCGACGACGGCGACGTGCGCGCACGCCTGTATCGCGACGGGGTGCTCGCCGCCGTATCGCGCCTTCCCGCCCGGTTATCCGTGCCCGGCGGGCACATCGAGGTGGCGGTGGGAGGGTACGGCCTCCGCCGGTGCCATTTCGTGTCGGATGCCGGCGACGAGCGCCAGCTCGTCCCCCACCCCCGCTCCGCGGAGGGACGCCGGGCGGCGTTCGACCGGGATCACCGCGGGGCGAGTCGGCTCGTCGGCATCCTGTCGACGGCGATCGTCGTCGCGGGGGCGTGCCTCGCGGTTCCGCAGCTGATCGACACCGTCTCGCACATCCCGCCGATCGCCGAGAACATCGGCACCTTCACGTGGCCGCTGCGTCTCCCGCCCGCGGTGAACCTGGCCGTCACCCTCATCGTCGTCGCCGCGAGCATCGAGCGGGCGTCCCGGTTCCGGTCGTCGTGGCTGGACGACCTGGCGAGCTGACCGTCACGTCCGTGACATTCGTCACGGGGAGCGGCTCGCATCCTCCCGAGGGGCAGTGACACCGCGGCACTGCCGCGGCCGAGCCCCGGCCCGTGGAATGGAATCACCGCGGAAATCCCGCGGACTCATCCCCCAGGAGACCTCATGTCGAACCCCCTCACCGATCTCGTCCTCGGCTTCCAGGGCCTCGTCGCCGACGTGCCCACGCTCGTGCAGCCGCTCATCGTCGCGGCCGCGGGGGCGGTGCCGTTCATCGAGGGCGAGGGTGCCGCCGCGATCGGCATCATCGGCGGCATCCACCCCCTCGTCGCCGTCCTCGCGGCAGCCATCGGCAACCTGCTGTGCGTGGCGATCGTGGTGCTCGTGACATCGCGCGTCCGCACGGCCGTCACCACGCGTCGCGGTGCCTCCACGAACACGCAGACGGCCCGACGCGAGAAGTTCGAGAAGGCCTACCACCGCTACGGCACTCCCGGTGTGAGCCTGCTGGGTCCGCTGCTGCTGCCCACGCAGTTCACCGCCGCGGCGCTCACCTCCACGGGCGTTCCGCCCCTGCGCGTGATCGCCTGGCAGGCGGCCGCCATCGCCCTGTGGACGACGGGCGTCACGCTGATCGCGCTGGGGCTCATCCGCCTCGCGGCGTGAGGGCCGTGACCTCGGGCGACCACCGGCACCCACCTGTCAGACTCGACGGGTTCGGCAGTGAGCGAGGGAGAAGGCCCGATGGAGATCGAACCCGGCATCTACGAGCACTTCAAGGGCCAGCGGTACGAGGTGTTCGGAATCGCGCGGCACTCGGAGACCGAGGAGGTCTTCGTGTCGTACCGGAAGCTCTACGACGACTACTCGTACTGGGTACGGCCGGTGGAGATGTTCCTGGGGAACGTCGAGCGGGACGGATATTCGGGGCCGCGGTTCCGGCGGGTCGCGTAAGTACGGCCCGACGCCCACCCCGCACCCGCCACCGCCGTAGGCTTCCCGTCATGACCGACGTCCCCGCCCCTCCCGGCCGCACCGCCGTCGTGGCCGCCGCGATCGCGCTCTTCGCCGAGCGCGGCTACGACCAGACCTCGGTCGAGCAGATCGCGCAGGCCGCCGGGGTGTCGCGGTCGACCTTCTTCCGGCAGTTCGGCGGCAAGGAAGACGTCGTGTTCGCCGACCACGAGGTGCTCCTCACCGAGACGCGCACGTTCCTCTCGCAGCCGCACCCCGACCCGTGGGCGGCCGTGTGCGACGCGTCGATGCGCGTGTTCCGCCACTTCGCCGCCGACCCCGAGCTCGCCCGCCGCCGCTACGCGATCGTGCGCGAGGTCCCGGTGCTGCGCGACCGCGAGATCGTGACGGTGTTCCGCTACGAGCGCCTCTTCGACGAGTACCTCCGCGAAGCACTTCCCGGACTCGACCCCCTGGATGCCGTCGGCTTCGCCGCCCTGGTCACCGCCGTGCACAACCACGTGCTGCGCCGGCTCATGCGCGGCGCGCGGGTTCCGGCATCCACTCTCCGCCGTGCTCTCGACGACGTGCTCCGCCGGTACGGCGTCCACCCCGACGGCGACGTCGCCGCGGGCGACGACCTCATCGTCGCGGCGTTCCCCCGCCGCATGCCCGCCGCCGAGGTCACCCGGCGTCTGCGCGCGAGCCTCCCGCACTAGGGCGGGCGGCTGGGCCGGGTCGCACGCTGCGGCCGTCTTCCCGCGTCGAGTGTCCAAGACACGCGGATGCCGGCCGGCGCGGTCCGCGTGTCTTGGACACCGAAACCCGGAAACCCCGCACGCGGCGCGACACCGCATCGAACCGACGCACCACATGACACCCAGTACCACCATGCGAGATACTGAGTACATGAGCACCGACGCCCAGCCCCGCACGCTCCCCGGCGAGCGCATCGCCTCGTACGACCTCCTCGGTCGCCGCGACACCGACTACTACGCGGTGTTCGCCGACATCCCCGACGCCGACCGCGACGCGTGGGACCGCGCGAAGACGTTCATCGACGAGGTCGGCACCCGCATGCAGGCCGAGTGGGATGCCGCGACCTACCCGATCGACCTCCTCCGACGCATGGGCGAGCTCGAGCTCTTCACCGACGGCATCGAGCACCCCGACCTCCCGGGATCCTCTCCCCTCGCGGCCGGCCTGGTGAACATGGAGGTCTCACGAGGTGATGGCTCGCTCGCCACGGCCCTCGCGGTGCAGGGCGGACTCGCGCTGCGGACGCTGGCGATGTTCGGCTCCCCCGAGCAGCAGGCGCGCTGGTTGAAGCCGCTCGCCGACGGCACGGTGCTCGGCGCCTTCGCGCTGACCGAGCCCGATCACGGCTCCGACTCGGTCTCGCTGGAGACGACGGCAACGCGCACCGACGACGGCTGGTCGCTGTCGGGCACCAAGAAGTGGATCGGCAACGGCGCCTCCGGCGGCATCACGTTCGTCTGGGCGCGCGTGGATGCCGAGGGCGACGACGACCACGACAAGGTCCGCTGCTTCCTGGTCGAGCAGGACACCCCGGGCTACACGGGCACCGTCATCACGGGCAAGGTGTCGCTGCGCGGCATCCATCAGGCCCACATCGCGCTCGATGACGTGCGTCTTCCCGTGGATGCCGTGCTCCCGGGCACCCACACCTTCAAGGACGCGTCGGCCGTGCTGTACGCCACGCGCTCGGGCGTCGCCTGGTCGGCGCTGGGCCACGCGACCGCCTGCTACGAGGCCGCGCGGACATATGCCACCGAGCGCATGCAGTTCGGCAAGCCTCTCGCGAAGTTCCAGATGGTGCAGGAACGCCTCGCGCAGATGCTCGACGAGCTCACCGCGATGCAGCTCTTCTGCCGCCGCCTCGCCGACCTCGAGGCCTCCGGCGGACTCCGCCCCACGCAGGCGTCACTCGCGAAGTACCACAACACCCGCGCCGCGCGCCGGGTGGCGGCGATCGCACGCGACCTGCTCGGTGGCAACGGCATCCTGCTCGAGAACGGCGTCATGCAGCACATGGCCGACATCGAGGCGACCCACACGTACGAGGGCACCGAGAGCGTGCAGGCCCTCCTCCTCGGCCGCGACATCACCGGGATGAGCGCTTTCGCCTGATCCGGATGCCACGACCTCGGCGCCTAATCCGCGCCGGGGTCGCGCGCAAGCGGCGTGGCCATGTCGGGGGCGCCCGCTACCTTCTGAGCATGGGCCTGTTCTCTCGCCACCCCGCCGCTCGTGACGTCGCGACCACCGTCGCTCAGACGGTGCAGGCGCCACCTCGCAGCCTCTGGGCCGACGGTTTCGGTCGCCTCGCCATCCGCGCCGTGCAGATCATCGTCGTGGCAATCCTCGTCGCCGGTCTCATCTGGGGCATCCAGCAGCTCACGCTCGTGATCATCCCTCTGATCCTCGCGCTGATCTTCGCGTCGGCGTTCGGTCCCGTGACCATGTGGATGCGCCGCAAGGGCGTCCCGGCGGTGCTCGCCACACTCCTCACGCTGCTCGCGGTGGTCCTCGTCCTGGGTGTCCTCGGCTGGCTCGTCGTCAGCGCCGTCATCGACCAGTGGGACACGCTCAGCTCGCAGGCCGTCGCCGGCTTCCAGCAGGCGCAGGACTGGTATCACACGCTCCCGTTCGCGATCTCGCAGGACCAGGTCAACCAGGCCGTCAGCGCCATCGGCGACTTCGTGACGAGCGCGCAGTTCGGCAACGGTGCGCTCGCGGGCGTCAGCGCGGTCGCCTCCTTCGTGACCGGGTTCGTGCTGATGGTCGTCATCCTGTTCTTCTTCCTCAAGGACGGCCCGCGCATGTGGGAATTCGTCCTGCGTCCCTTCCACGGCACCGACTACGACCGCGCCCGCCGCATCGGCGACAAGACGGTCACGGTACTCGGGTCGTACATCCGTGGAACAGCCTCGGTCGCCGCGGTGGACGCCGTGGGCATCGGCATCGGCCTCCTGATCCTTCAGGTCCCGCTCGCCCTGCCGCTCGCGGTGCTCGTCTTCCTCCTCGCCTTCATCCCCATCGTGGGGGCGGTGACCGCCGGCATCCTCGCAGCCCTCGTCGCCCTCGTGACGAACGGGTGGGTCGTCGCCCTGATCGTCGTCGGCATCGTCGTGCTCGTGAACCAGCTCGAGGGCAACTTCCTGCAGCCCGTCCTGATGGGCCGCTCCATGAAGCTGCACTCGTTCGTCGTCCTGGTCGTCCTCGCCGGCGGAACGGCGATCGGCGGCATCCTCGGTACCCTCCTCGCCGTCCCGCTCACCGCCGTGGCGTGGGGCATCATCACCGTCTGGAACGGTCCCGATCAGCCGGCCGAGTGGGCCCGGCGCAAGAAGCGCCGGAACCCGGTGCCCCTCGCCGGGAACGAGAGCGAAGGCTGACCCATGCCGTACGACATCCCCGCGCCCATGCTCGCGAAGGCCGTGCCCGCCGTGCCCGAGCCCGGCAAGGTCGATGGTGGACTGTCGTACGAGCCGAAGTGGGACGGATTCCGCGCGCTGGTGTCGTGGGACGGCACCGACGTCGAGATCGGCAGCCGCGGCGCGAAGCCCCTCACCCGCTACTTCCCCGAACTCGTCGAGGCGTTCGCTCGACTGCTGCCCGAGCCGTGCCTCCTCGACGGGGAGGTCGTCGTGGCCCGCGGCGAGTCCGGCGCACAGCGCCTCGACTGGGAGGCGCTGTCGCAGCGCATCCATCCCGCCGCCTCACGCGTGAAGCTGCTGTCGGAGGAGACCCCGGCGATGTTCATCGCGTTCGACCTGCTCGCCCGCGGCGACCGCGACCTGCAGGACGCGCCGTTCGCCGAACGCCGGGCGCAGCTCGTCGACCTGCTCGGATCCGTGCCGCACCCCGTGCACGTGACGCGCACCACCGACGACCCCGACCTCGCGCGTCAGTGGCTCGCCGAGTTCGAGGGCGCCGGACTCGACGGGGTCGTCGCGAAACCGCTCGCCCAGCCGTACGCGCCGAACAAGCGCACGATGTTCAAGATCAAGCACGCCCGCACGGCCGACGTCGTCGCGCTCGGATACCGCATCCACAAGTCGGGTCAGGGCGTCGGGTCGCTGCTCGTCGGGCTGTACGACGCGGCAGGCCGGTTGCACGGGGTCGGCGGCGTCTCCGCGTGGACCGACAAGCGCCGCCTCGAACTCATCGACGAACTCGCGCCCCTCGTCGAGCGGGATGCCGAGGGCGAAGCCGTCGTCGGCGAGACCGACCGCTCGCGGTTCTCGGCGTCGAAGGACGTGTCGTTCGTGCGGCTGCGCCCGGAGCGCGTGCTCGAGGTGCGGTACGACCAGCTCGAGGGCATGCGGTTCCGCCACACGGTCCAGTTCGAGCGCTGGCGTCCCGACCGCGACGCGACATCGTGCACGTTCGAGCAGCTCGAGACCGTCGGCGCCTACGACCTGGGCGACGTCCTGAACTAACGGCCAGCGGTTCCCGGAGCCACCGCACCTGCCGGGTGCATCCAGAACAGGCGCCGCACCCAGAACAGGCCGATTCCGCCACGATCAGCCTGTGGCCGCGACATCCCCTGTTCTCGGCACGCCCCGCCGCCCACGCCGCACCGCGTCGCTCCGACCGGGCAGCGCTACGCCCTACTCCGCGGGCGCCTTCGCGCGCGAGGGCTGCACGCGCGGCGGCTCCCCCGGCATCTTCGGGAACTCCGGCGGGAACGGCAGCTCGCCGAGCCCGGCGTCGAGATCGCGCTGCCACCATTCGAGCAACGTGTCGATACGGCCGGGCGCGGCGCCGAAGTCCTTCCACGGATCGCCGATGGATGCCAGCCGCTCCGGCACCGAGCGGACCGTGAAGGCCGCGGGGTCGACGGCATCCAGTTCGTCCCAGGTCACCGGCGTCGACACCGTCGCGGTGGGGAGCGCCCGCGGCGAGTAGGCCCCCGCCATCGTCCGGTCGCGGTTGGCCTGGTTGAAGTCGACGAAGATCCGCTCGCCGCGCTCCTCTTTCCACCAGTTCGTGGTGACGGCATCCGGCATCCGTCGCTCCAACTCGCGAGCTGCGGCGATGACGGCGTGCCGGACGTCGAGGAACTCGTGCGTCGGCTCGATGGGGCAGAACACGTGCAGGCCGCGGTTGCCGCTCGTCTTCGCCCACGCCTCGAGTCCGGCCTCGCGCAGCACGGTCCGCAGCTCGTGCGCGGCGACGACCGCTTCGGCGAACCCGGTGCCGGGTTGGGGGTCGAGATCGATGCGGAGCTCCACGGGGTGGTCGGGGTCGCTCGCGAGCGACGCCCACGGATGGAACACGATCGTGTTCATCTGGGCGGCCCACACCGCCGTCCCGATCTCGGTGAGGACGAGTTGCGGATGCCGCCGTCCGCTGTTGTACGTCACGGTCACGGCCTCGACGAACGACGGAGCCCCCTTCGGCGGATTCTTCGAGAAGAAGCTCTCGCCGCCGACGCCGTCCGGGAACCGCTCCAGCGACACCGGGCGGTCGCCGTTCGCGGCCAGGAACGGCTCGGCGACGGCGATGAAGTACTCCGCAAGATCGCGCTTGGTGATCCCCTCCTCCGGCCACAGCACGCGGTCGGGGTTGGACACCCCGATCTCGCGGTCGCCGTCGGGGCCGGGCACGGTGAGCGTGATGCGCGGGGATGCCATGCCCCGACGCTAACGGCCCGCGCGCGTCGTGTCTGCCCCGTTGCCGATCGCGCGAGTCGCCAGGATGTGTCGCTTCGAACGGCGCGGAAGCGACACATCCTGGCGACTCACGCTGGTGATCCGGGGCCGGATCAGCCGCAGTCGGCAGTGCCGAGCTGACGGCACGCCTCGGCCAGGGCCGCGCGCGACTCCGTGCGATCCGGCTGCAGCTCCAGCACGCGCTTGAACGCATCCCGCGCCGCCGAGGCATCGCCGGCCGCCAGTTCCGCCAGTCCGGACTCGTGCCAGATCCGCGGGTTCACGGGCGACAGCACCCGCGCCTCGTGCAGGTGTTCTCGAGCGACGAGCAGTTCGCCCCGCTGCAATGCGACCATGCCCGCAGCCTCGCGAGCAGCGGCCGAACGCGGCAGCCGTGCGGCAGCCTCCGCGCTCCACCGGCTCGCGCTGTCACCGGCACCCGCCATCCCCTGCTGCAGCGCCCCGCCGGTGATCTGCGCGGCCGTCAGAGGGATGTCGGCATCCCACGATCGAAGTGCCACGGCAGCGTCGAATGCCGCGTCGGCCGCAACGGTATCGCCCCTCATCGCCGAAGAGACCCCGGTGAAGAGAAACCCGTCGGCCGCGGTCCACAGCGTCAGGGCGACGAGCCACGTGGCCACGGCGGCCGTGCCGAGCACTCGGAGGCCCCGCAGTGAGCGCGACCACGGCTCACGCGCGAGGATGACGCCCGCGACGACCGCGAGCGGGAGAAGGGTCTTGGGCGACGTGGGGCCCATCAGCAGTGCGATCCCCGCGCCGGCGAGAACGGTCAGCGCCCCCAGCACCGCGTCCCGGCGAGGCCCTTCGGCGGCGCGGAGGGCGCGGACCCCCGCGATGGAGACGGCGATGCCGACGAGCAGCACGAGCGCGATCCCCGGTACCCCCGCGACCACTCCCGCCTGCAGCAGGAGGTTGTGCGGGGAGTCCAGCACATGATCCGGCGTGACCGTCGAATACCAAGTGTCGTCGAAGTGGGCGGGGATGGCATCCATGTATCCGTTCATGCCCACCCCCGTCCACGGATGCGCCTGCACCAGTTCGAGGGCGTCTCGCCAGATCACGAGCCGGTCTCCGACGGTCTTGCGAGCGAAGCCGTCGACCCCGAACACGCGTTCCCGTGTGAAGGGGAGCGCGACGACGAGCCCGGCCACCGCGGCGACGCCGACCGTCACCCACCCGAGCGTCACGGCCCGGCGGGGCGCGCTCCACACGCTTCGCACGGCGATCACGATCACCACCACCGCGAGACCCAGGAGTGCAGCGCGGGAGGCGGAGGTCACCACCGCGACGACGCCGGCGGCGCCGCCCACGACCGCCCACCAGGACGTTCGGCGCGTCCGCAACCACACCCCGAGGGCGTTGTGAAGGAGCCACGCGGCGAAGATCAGCCCCAGGATGCCCTGGTCGGTGGCATTACCGGCGAGAGAACCCGGCCGCTCGAGGTCGGTCTCGATCGGACGCCAGCCGATCGTCTCCAGGACGGCGACTCCGGCCAGCAGGCAGGACGCGGTCGCCAGGGTGCGCACGGTCACGAGGTGAGCGGCCACCGGCGCACGCGGCCCGAGGAGACGGGCTCCCGCCCACACCGCCGCGACGAGGACCGCCGCCTCGACGAACCCCTCGTATCGTGGCGCGCGCCCCAGCAGCTGCGCCAGAGGCGCATCGCCGAACAGCGCCCGCACCGCCAGCGTGGCCGCGACGACGGCGGCCGCCACCGACCACCAGCCCGGCAGTCTCCCGGCCGGCCGGACCCAGACCGCGCACCCCACGGCGACGACGGCGGCCAGGAGCGTCGGCCAGCCCCAGCGGTGGTAGACGCCGGGGAGCACGAGGATCGGCGCGGTCCAGAGCAGGATCAGCGCCGCCGCGGCCAGACGGCCGCGCGCCGCGTCCGACCCACTCAGAAGAGGGGCCGGCCGCGGCGCGGGACGGGGCGGGGCTTTTCGCCCCGCCCTCGTGGACGTCACGTGCGGCGTCGAGCCGGACGGCGCAGGAGCAGACCACCTCCGACGACGAAGAGGATGCCGACGACCGCCAGCGCGGTCGGCACCGTGGTACCCGTGACCGCGAGCGCCCGCGGGGCCGGGGTGCTCACCGACGCGCCGCCCCCACCGGTGGAGGACGGGGATCCGACGGTGATCGGCGCCTGGGCCACCCGGCCGCTCTTCTCCCCGATCCCGAACACGGCATGGTCACCGGGAACCGTGCTCAGCGGCACCGTGGTGGGCAACCGGAAGTTCCCCTCGGCATCCGCCACGGCCGTGCCGAGCTGACTGACGACCGAGTGAAGCTCCACGCGCACCGTTTCGCCGGGCTCGTAGCCGGTTCCCGTCACCACGATCGCGCCACCGGGCAGAGCTGACGAGGAGTCGAGAGTGATGGATGCCGAGATCGTCCCGGCGTTCGCCTCCGCGGTGACGGAGGTGTAGCCGGGCTTGCTGCCGACGATCGTCACCGTCAGCTGACTGCCCACCTGGTCCGTCGTGGGTGTGTAGGTCGAATCCGTCGCGCCCTCGATCGGCTGGCCGTCCACCGACCACTGGTAAGCGAACTCGACCGGTTCCGGTCCCCAGGCTCCCGGCTCCACCGTGATCGGCACGCCGCTCAGCGCAGGTCCCGACAGCACCGGCGTGCCCGGCTGCACCACACCCGGAGCGATCGGACCGACCGGGTCGGACACCGCAGTGGCATCCGTGTACCCGGGGAGCGAAGCGGTCACCTCGACCTGGATCGTTGCGCCGAGGAAGGCCGCGTCGGGCTGGAAGGTCTGCCCGGTCGCCCCCTCGATGAGCTTGCCGTCGCTGAGCCACTGGTAGCCGAGGGTGACGCCGACGGGCGTCCAGCCGCCGCTCTGCGCGGTGAGCGTCGCGCCGACCTTCGGGTCGCCGACCACGGTCGCGGATCCCCCGGCGATCACGCCGGACTCGACAGGTCCTGCCGTCGCGGTCGCGGTCGCGGGGTTGTAGCCGCTCTGGGAACCGCGCACCGTGACGGTGACGGTCTTGCCGACGGCGTCGGGGCCGGGCGTGAACCGCGGGCCGTCCGCACCCGCCACGACGGTGTCGCCCACCGACCAGCTGTAGGTCAGGCTGACCGGCTGCGGGCCCCACGTGCCGGGGGATGCCGTCAGTTCCGTTCCGACACGGGGCTCACCGTCGATGCGAGGAGTGCCGACCTGGAGATCCAGAAGCGGGACCGCAACGATCGGGCCGACCGCGGGACTCGTGGCGGAGGCCGTCGTGTACCCCGGCTTGCTCCCGGTGACCTTCACCGCGACGAGCTTGCCCACTTCATCGTCGCCGGGGACGAAGGTGGAGCCCGTCGCGCCCGGCACGATCGTGCCGTCCGCGGTCCACTGGTAGGCGAGGGCCACGTCCGACGGCGTCCAGGCGCCCGGATCTGCGGTGAGCTCCGACCCGGCGGTCGGACTGCCCGATATCGACGGCGCCCCGGGGGTGATGAGAGCCGTGGCGACGACGGCCGACTCGGGGCTCACCACCGTGACGGTGTCGTATCCGGGGCGCGAGCCGGTCACCGCGACGGTGAGCTTCGTCCCTGCCTGAGCCGCGGTCGGCGTGAAGATGGTGTCGGTGGCGCCGTCGATGTCGACACCGTTCGCGCGCCACTGGTAGGCGAGCTGGATCGGCTGCGGACCCCATGTGCCGGGGTTCGCGGTGACCGGGATGCCGACACGAGGAGTCCCCTCGATGGTCGGCGCCCCGGGGCTGATGGCGTCCACCGCGCACCCATCGGACTTCAGCCGCAGCGTGGCATCGATCCCCGGCGTGTTCCTTCCCGCGGCGACCTCGAAACGGTCCGCCTGTCCGAGGCTGGTCTTGGCATCCCAGTACTGCGGGCAGTAGGGATAGTCGACGCCGTCGTCGCCGAAGGCGGCATCCGGGTCGGAGAAGCCGACGGTGTAGGTGCCTTCCGGCAGGCCGTAGCTGGCGTCACTCATCCGGAACCCCAGGCTGTAACGGCCCCACCCCGAGACCGCGAGCGTCTGGTCCCAGGTGGCGCCGTTCCACCGGTAGGCCGTGATCAGCGTGTTCTTCAGCGGGGCCGTGCCACCTTCCGCCCCCACGTCGCCGGACGCCGTGCCGTGACCGCGCAGCGCGATGTCGATGCCGCGGACGTCGGCGCCCCGGACGGGGACGGGTGTCGCACCCGAGTAGGTCGGGGAGTCATCGTAGTAACCGTCGTAGTACACATCCATCCAGCTCGGATCGGCGTCGTTCCTGCCGTATGAGGTGGACGAGACCGTGTAGTCCCCGTCCGCGAGTCCGGTCGCGGTATAGCGCCCGTCCTTGTCGATCGTCGCGTAGCCCTGTCGCCACCACAGCGTGACCGACCGCCCGTTCCACTCGATCGGAGCGGAGAGGAGATTGACCTGTGCCCAGGACCCCGGGGCACCCGTAACCACTCCCGTGACGCTGTGGCCCGCAGAAAGTGCGAAGTCGATCCCGGTGACGGCCTTCCCCGACTCGACGGTGATGACCTTGGCGTCACGCGGATCGAAGACGCCCGGATAGAGAGTGGGCGCCTCGGAGTCGCCGACAGGGGCGGCATCCAGGAAGTACGTGCCCGGAGCGACACGGTCGATCGTGAACGCGCCGCTGGCCTTTCGCCACGATCCGGCGTACTGGAGATCGTCGGTGCGCAGAAGGCGGAAATCGATGTCGCCGCCGCCGGCCGACGTGACGTGTCCGCTCACGCTCCCGGGCTTCTGCAGCACGACCTCCGAGGTGGTGTTTCCCGTCACCTCCAGCGACGAGGAGACACCGGCGAGGTCACCACTGGACGGATAGACGCGGAATCCGTACGGACCTGCCACCACACTGGTGAGGGACGCGTTTCCGGACGCGTCGGTCTGGCCCCAGTAGTAGTGCGAGTCGCCCGCCAGTTCCACGTACGCGCCCTGCTGCGCGACACCGCCTTCGTCGACGACATGCACCGTCACCGTGTAGGTGGCCTCCGACGCTCCTGCCTTCAGAGTGGTCGCCCCAGCGGACGGCGCGACCTCCGGAGCGTCGTCTGCCGGGGAGGGGCTCGCCGTCGACATCGTCACCGGCGCGCCGGCCACGATGTCGATTCCCGTCACGGCGGCCGCCTCGGCGACCTCAACAGTCTGCGCGTCGCCCAGGGTCGTGGCATTCGGCCAGAACACGGGGTCGGATCCCTGCGCGGCGACGGAAACGTAGTATTTGCCGGCGGGGAGATCGGGCACCGTATACCCGCCCTGCGAACCGGTCGTCGCGACGGCCGTCGTGCCTCCGTCGGCATCCGTGACCGACACCTGGGCGCCGGCGACCGCCGCCGCCGCGGGATCGGTGACCGTGCCCGAGATCGACCCGCTGCCCACCGACGTCGCCACGGGCGACGGGACGTCCGTCGCGGCAACGGCCGGAGCGCCCCCGAGTGCGAGCATTCCCACGAGCGCGCCCACGATCGCCACGCGTGCGCTTCGCGCGGTCGAGCGCTGTTTGACGTTGAACATCGTCCCCCCAGAGATGCGTCGCGAATCAGAGCTCGCGAAGTGCGTGGCAGACCGACGGCCCACCCGCTGAACCCGATTGTGTCGAAGGTGATCGCCCCGCACGATGGGGACAATGCCCCATCCCGCGCGGAGGTCACCGATCGATCCGCCTACGATGACGACGTGGATCGGGCTCGGGGGCGCATCGCGACGGGGCGTCGCTCGCTGGGCATCGCCGCACTGACCCTCGGAGCGACGCTCGTGCTGGTGTGCGGGACGTGGGCGCTCCTCGCTCTACAGCCGTCCGAGAACGGGGAGCCTCCGATCATCTGGCCGGAGACCGGAGCGGCGGCGGTGGGAGCGGGAGATCAGACCGCCCTCTCCCCCGGCGCCGAAACGGCCCGCCCCATCGCGAGCCTGACGAAGCTGATCGTGGCCCTGGTCGTGCTGGAGAGCGCCCCGCTGGATGCCGAGGATCCGGGGCCGACCTTCACGATGGATGCCGCGGATGTCGCCGCCTACGAGCAGGAGCGCGCCTCGGGTGGTCAGGCCCTTCCCGTGACGGGGGGCGAGGTGCTCACCGAGCACGACCTCCTCGAGCTCGTGGTGGTCGCCTCTTCGAACAACCACGCGCTGAGCCTGACCCGCCACGTATTCGGTGACGACACCCGCTTCCTCAGCGCCGCACGGTCATGGCTGTCGGCGCGAGGGCTGGATTCCGTCACGCTCGCGGACGCCACGGGCATGTCGCCCGAGAACCGCGCCTCCGCCGCCGACCTGCTCGATCTTGCTCGGATCGCGGAGGGTTCCCCCGTCGTACGCGCGCTCGCCGCGCAGGATCGGACGAAGGCCCTTCCCGCACCGGACGGCGGAGCGCGGCGATCCTTCGCGGCCACGAACGACATGCTGAACGCGATGGGCATCGACGGTCTGAAGACGGGGCACACCGATGCCGCGGGCTTCACGGCGGTCATCACGGCGCCCCTCGAGCAGAACGACCCGGACGGGCCGCGGGTCACCGTGGTCATCCTGGGCGCTCCCTCAGCGGCGCAGCGCAGCCTCGACGTCGCGCGCCTCCTCGCCTCCGCCCGGGGCGCCGGGTAGCGCCATAGGCTCGGAGCATGACCTCCCGCGCCGCCCGCACCGCCCTCGACGTCGCCGACTGGCGGCGCCGCGTCTTCGCGCTCTACGCCGCCGTGCGGGAGGCGGATGACCCCGAAGACGCGCACGAGCTGTGGCGGATCGAGCGCGACGCCCTGTTCGCCGAGCACCCGGCCACTCCCCTGCTTCCCGAACAGCGGGACGGCTTCGAGGGGCTGCCGCTGGCGCCGTACGACGCCGCCTGGCGGTTCGAGGCGACTCTGCTCGAGGCCGACGAGGCGTCCTTCGTGGCGACGACCGGCACCGACGGCGACGTCGGGTTCGAGCGCATCGGCCGCGTGGAGCTCCCGGACACGGGGTCGCTCGACGTGTGGCGCCTGACCTCGTACGGCGGCGGGCTGTTCGTCCCAGTGCGCGACGCGTCGGCCGGACGCCCCGGCGGCACCTACGGCGGCGGCCGCTACCTGCTCGACACGATCAAGGGCGCCGATCTCGGCACCGGTACCGCGCCCGACACCCTCGTGATCGACTTCAACTTCGCGTACAACCCGTCGTGCGCGTACGACCCCGCGTGGGCGTGCCCGCTCGCCCCGGTCGGCAACGTGCTGCCGGTGACCGTGCCGGTCGGCGAGCTCTACGGGGTGTGAGATCTACTCCGCGAGTGCCAGCACCCCGGCCAGGTCGTCGCGGTTCAGCCGGATCCATGGGCCGGCGGGGTCGACCAGCAGCCCGGTGAGACCGTCATCGCCCGCGAGCGCCTTCGCCAGCTGCTCGGTCTGCAGCGGCACGGCCTGATCTCCGCGGCCGAGCGCGAGCAGTTCGAGCGGGTGCGAGAACACCTCGAGGAACCGCTCGCCGGTCGCCGTGCGCGACTCGGCCACACCCACCGGGCCGCCCTCTTCGGACTGCGCGACGGCGATCCACAGCGGCGCCCCCGCGAGGACCGCGTCGACGATCGTGGATGCCGTCGACTCGGTGCGCTTCTCGCTGAGCGCCGTCTTGACCCGCAGGTCGGGGTCGGCCTCGGACACCATGCGTTCCAGGAGCGCCGTGGGCAGGACGGCGCGGGCGTCGCCCGAGCTGTGATCGAGGACGACACCGGCGTACGGGCCGCCGATGACGTGTCGCATGAGCGCCATGACCGGCTGCCCCATGGCCGAGGTGTCGCGGTCACCGTCGGCCTCGACGCTCTGGGTCAGGGCCCGACCGCTGCTGTAGGCGAGCACGAGCTGCTCGTCGCCGCGCGTCGCGACGGCGAGCGGAAGGTCCTTGCCCTCGGCGAGGAGTGCGCGGGCATCACCCTTGACGCGCAGGAAGACGTGCCCCTGCAGGAGCTGACGCGCGACGTTGAGGAGCTGTGCGGGTTCGGGCTGTCCGGAGATCTCCGCGAGGGCGATCGCCAGCAGCGCGTTGTCGCGCAGGCCGGGGATCGACTCGAGCCCTTCGGGCGCCTCCATCGGGCCCGGCTGGCGCGCCGAGGGCCGCGCGGCGACCGGCGGCGTCGAATCGGTGACGGGCGCCGCATCGACCGGAGCGCCGACGCCGCGGAACGACGACGTCGAGATGTTCACCTGCGGGACCGGAGCCGCGGGGGCCTCCGACGCGGGAGCATCCGCGGGGTCGACGGGCTGCTCGCCCGGTTCGATCACGTCGTCGGGGCGGTCGGCCGACACGTCATCGGAATCGGACTTCTTGCGGCGCGAGAAAAGTGCCATTGCTCGAGCCTATCCGTGGGCGGGCCTCGACCGGCGTGTCGCCGGAGGCCTCAGACCTTCGAGATCGGCGCGATCTTGACGAGGAGCTTCTTCGCGCCGACGGTGTCGAAGCGCACGTGCGCCACCCTCTTCGCGCCCTCACCGGTGATGGCATCCACGCGTCCTTCTCCGAAGTCGTCGTGACGGATGCGATCGCCGGCGGCCAGCTCCATGTCGCCGTTGTCGCGGACCTTCGCCGGAATGCGGTTCGGGAACTTGCTCGGGTCGGCGGGGGCCCGCTTCGGCAGGGGCACGAGGTCGTCGCCGTAGCGGCTGCCGCCCGTGGTCTGGCCGGGGCGCCGCCCGCGAGCGTTCAGCGCGCGCGACTGCATCCCCCCGCGGCCGTTGACGTCTCCGGGCGACTGGCGCCAGTCGATGAGATCGGCGGGGATCTCCTGCAGGAACCGGCTGGGCATCGCGACCGTGACCTCGCCGAACTGAGCGCGGGTCATCGCGAGCGAGACGTGCAGGCGCTTGCGGGCGCGGGTGATGCCCACGTAGAACAGGCGTCGCTCCTCCTGCGGTCCGCCCGGCTCGTTCGCCGAGATGCGGTGCGGGAGCAGGTCTTCCTCGACGCCCGTGAGGAAGACCGCGTCGTACTCGAGGCCCTTCGCGGTGTGCAGGGTCATGAGCGAGACCGAGCCGGATGCGTCGTCGAGGTCGTCGGCATCCGCCACGAGCGTCACCTCGGTGAGGAAGTCGATGATCGTGCCCTCGGGGTTGTTGCGCGCGAACTCGCGGGTCACCGCGACGAGCTCGTCGAGGTTCTCGAGGCGGGCTTCGTCTTGCGGGTCTTTGCTGGCGCGCAGCGCGTCGAAGTATCCGCTCTTGTTGAGCAGCAGCGTGAGCCCCTCGGTCACGGAGGTGGAGGGGGCGAGCTCACCGGATGCCGGGAGCATCACGGCCGTGGCCTCGCTCAGCACCGCGTCGAGCTGATCGATCGCCTTCTGCAGCTTCGGACCGACACCGAGCTGGGCCGAGTTGGCGAGGGCGTCGCGGAACGTGATGTCGTGCTCGGCCGCGTAGCGGGCGATCGCCGTCTCGGTCACGTCGCCGATGCCGCGGCGCGGGCGGTTGAGGATGCGCCGCAGTGCCATCGAGTCGGCCGGGTTGGCGACCGCCACGAGGTAGGCCAGGGCGTCCTTGATCTCGGCGCGCTCGTAGAACTTCGTGCCGCCCATGATCTTGTAGGGCACGGCGGAGCGGATGAAGATCTCTTCCAGCGCACGGGACTGCGAGTTGGTGCGGTAGAACACCGCCATCTGGGAGTAGTCGACGCCCTTGCGGTGCAGCGACTCGATCTCGTCGGCCACGAACTGCGCCTCGTCGTGCTGCGAGTACCCGGTGAACCCGATGATCGGATCGCCGGCTCCGACGTCGGTCCACAGCTTCTTGTCTTTGCGGTCGAAGTTGTTCGAGATGACCGCGTTGGCCGCCGAGAGGATGTTCTGTGTGGAGCGGTAGTTCTGCTCGAGGAGCACGACCTTGGCTCCGGGGTAGTCGCGTTCGAACTCGCTGATGTTGCGGATGTCGGCGCCGCGGAAGGCATAGATCGACTGATCGGAGTCACCGACCACGGTGAGCGACGCCCCGCTCTCCGCCTCCGGCTCGGCGTCGAAGATCATCATCCCGCCGCCGGCCGACATCGGTTCGGCGTCGCTGCCGGGCGGACGGGTCAGCTCGTGGATGAGCGCGTACTGGGCGTGGTTGGTGTCCTGGTACTCGTCGACCAGGATGTGCCGGAACCGCTTGCGGTAGACGTCGGCCACCTGCGGGAACGCGCGGAAGAGATAGACGGTCTGGGCGATGAGATCGTCGAAGTCGAAGGCGTTGGCCCGCTGCAGCTCGCGCTGGTACGAGCCGAAGATCTCGACGAACACGCGCTCTGCCGGGTCGCTCATGTTGGCGGACCGCGCGTAGGACTCGGCATCCGCCAACTCGTTCTTCAGCTTCGAGATGCGACTCTGCGTGCCGGCGGGGGTGAGACCGAACGCATCGCCCTCGTGCTCTTTGACGAGGCGTTTGATGAGCGCGCGGGAGTCTCCCGAGTCGTAGATCGTGAATGCCTTCGTGAAGCCGAACTGCTGCGCCTCGCGCCGCAGGATGCGCACACACGCCGAGTGGAAGGTCGAGATCCACATGCCGTCGGCCCGCTGACCGATGAGGCTGTGCACGCGCTCACGCATTTCACCCGCGGCCTTGTTGGTGAAGGTGATCGCGAGGATCTGACTCGGGTACGCCTCGCGCGTCCGCAGCAGCGAAGCGATGCGGCGCGTCAGCACGCTGGTCTTGCCCGACCCGGCTCCCGCCACGATGAGCAGCGCCTGCCCGCGGTAGGTCACGGCCTCGCGTTGCGGCCCGTTCAACCCTTCGAGCAGGTCGGCGTCGGGGCGGGCGTCCGCCGGGGCGGAGCCGCCGACGATGAGGGGGGTGGAGGCGTCGGTCATGTCGATGACAAGTCTAGGCGGGGGCTCCGACACCCCGCCCCGGTGCGGTGCCGCCGCAAGGACGGCACCGCACCCGGAGGTCAGACGCCGGCGCGCCGACGACGCACGGCCACCAGGACGATCCCGGCCACCAGCAGGATGCCACCCGCCACGGCCGCCCAGACCGCCGTGACCGCGCCGGTCGACGCCAGCGCGTCCGCCTTCTGCCCGGTCGAGGCAGCGGGCGACGACGACGCCGAGGGAGCGGCCGACGACGTCTCCGACGGCTGCGCGGTCGCGGTCGTCTCCGGCGTCGGGGTGGAGTCCGGAGTCGGCTCGGGGGTGGGAGTGGGCTCGGGTGTCGGGTCCACCGGGCCCGCGACGGCGGGCAGCGAACCCACGCGGAGCGCCCCCTGCGCGACACCGTCGGTGAACCACCACGCGGATCGCGTGGATGCTTCACCGAGAGCCACCGGCAGCGTGGCGAAGCCCTCGTTGTTGGTGTCGGGCAGGCCCGCCGGGCGCGAGACGCGCACGAGACCCGGCGTGTCCGTGCCGTTGAGCGTCACCTGGACCCCGTCGCCGTGGCATCCGTCGTCGCACATCGCCCACAGCACCCCGAGAGCCGTGTCCCAGTCCAGGGCCATGACGGCCGGGAGGCCGGGCACGATCTCGGCGACGAGCACGTGCGTGCCGTCGGCGTTCAACGCGAAGGCGTACACGTGGCCGTTGTCCTCCATCGCCGTGAAGAACAGCCCGTCGCCGTGTCCGGGGTAACGCGCGGGGTCGTAGAGCGCGCCGGTGTTCCGGTCGACGAGCGTCGTCTCCAGGTCGGCATCCGAGATCCACTCGACGGCCTCGAGCCCGACGTTGGCGGCCACCGCCGGGAGGGATGCCGTGAGGTCCCACTCCTGGCTGGCGACGACGTCGGGTCCGGGCGCGTTCGGGTCGACCTTGAGCACGGTGTTGCGGTTCACGCCCTTCGCGCTGTTGTCGCGCTCGGTCGCGAGGTACACGAAGCCGTCACCGGCGACCGTGATGCCCTCGGCATCCGGCCCCGCCGCCCCGGCGTTGCCGGCATCCTTCGGGAAGCGAGCGCGCCTGCCGTTCTCCCATCCCGCGACGGGGGTGGCCGAACCGTCCGCCGCGACGGCGAGCTTCCAGAAGGTCCCGGTGCCGTTGTCGACCGCCCAGAGGAACGTGCCGTCCGCCGTCACCTGGCTGTCCAGGCCCGAGCTGTCCGAGAGGAAGGTGGGGGCCGTGTCGACCACGCGCGTCTCGGGCGCACCGGGCCACTCGACCGCCGGGGCCTCGCAGACGTTGGCGGCGCCCTTGGTCACGGCGAACGTCACCGCGAAGACGCCCGTGGTGTCGGGGCAGCGGCCCCACGTGGTCGCGGCGTGCGCCGTCCAGGACGTGGAGTCGATGAGCGTGTCGCCCTCGAACAGGCGCACGGTGTCCGCCCCGCCGAGCCCGAAACCGAGGTCGGCCCGCTCCACCACGATGTAGCCGTGGGCGGCCAGCGTGGAGCCCGCGGGGAGCGTGTAGACGTGCGTGTCGTCGTCGTCCTTCAGCACGAGGCCCGCGGCATCCACCGCCGAGCCGGTCGGGTTCACCAGCTCGATCCAGTCGTCGGACGATCCGCCGTCGGACTCGACCTCGTTGATGCGAACGGGGCTGCCGCAGGCGTTGGGGAATCCCTTGGTCGACAGGGCGACGTCGCGCAGTTCGCCCACGCCGTCGGGGCAGCGCGCGTAGACACCCTGCGCGTGAGCGGTCCACGAGTACTCGACGACGGTGAGGCCCGACGCGTTCCGGATCGTCGCCGTGTCGGCACCGCCGAGGCCGAACGAGAAGTGGATGCCACCGTCGAAGACGAAGCGTCCCCCCGGGGCGAGCACGGTGCCGGCGGGCACCGGGGTCGTGTCGGCCACGTGTCCGACGGGGTCGTTGTCGACGAGGGTCCAGCCCGAGATGTCGACGGGAGCGGACTCGTTGTTGACGATCTCGACCCAGTCCGTCGCGTCGCCGTTGGACTCGACCTCGTTGATCACGACGTCGGGGAGGACGCACTCGTTCGCCGCGCCCGGAGTCGGACGCGCGAGCACGAACGCGCCCACGCCGTCGGGGCAGCGGGCGAGTGTCGCCGCGGCGGCGTCGCCGTCGATCGCGGCGTGGCCCTGCCAGGGCAGCGTGTCGTCGACGAGGGCGCCGGTCGGGTCGAAGAGCCGGATGCGGTCGGCGCTGCCGATCCCGATCGGGTCGCGGAAGGCGGTGCGCACTCCCCCGACGAGGCCCTCAGTGGCCTCGTCGACGACGAGGAATCCGCCCGCGGAGAGCGTGGTACCGGGGAGGAAGGTCCAACGGTGGTCGTCGGAGTTGTCGCGCAGCTCGTACCCCGTGAGGTCGAACGCCGTGCCGCCGGGGTTGTACAGCTCGACCCAGTCCGCCGGCTGCGAGTCGACCTCGTTGAGCCGGACGCTCGCGGGAACGGTCGGTGCGGCGCAGACGTTCGACGATCCCAGCGTCACCTCGGTGGCCGGCGCCCAGGCACCGGTTCCGTCGGGGCAGCGGGCCCAGGTCGCCAGGGCGGCGGTGTTGGTGTACGCGTACGAGTCGACGACGGTACCGGCCGCGTCGTAGAGCACGACCTCGTCACCCTTGCCGAGGCCGAAGGAGAAGTCGGTCCCGTTGACCAGCACGAGGAAGGCGTTCGGCGCCAGCACCGTCCCCGCGGCGATCGTGCCGAACTCGCTGCGCTTCTCGTCGCTGACCTTCCATCCGCCGATGTCGACCGGGGAGGAGCTGGAGTTGTACAGCTCGATGCTGTCGGACGCCACGCCCGAGACCGCGTCGTAGACGATCTCGTTGACGACGACGTCCGAAGTCGGCGCGGGGCCGGACGTCGGGGTCGACGTCGGCGACGGGCTCGGCGAGGGCGTCGACGTTCCGAAGGTGTTCGCGGCGCCCTTGGTGGGCTCGGCGGTCTCGGTCCACTCGGGTGAGCCGCCCGGGTTGTAGCCGTAGGTGGTCGCCGCGTGCGCCGTCCACGAGCGCGAGTCGACGAGCGCGCCGCTCGCGTCGAACAGTCGGGCGGAGTCGTTGGCGCCGAGGCCGAAGTCGAAGTTGCCGACACCGCCCTTCTCGTCGATGACGTAGACGCCCCCGGCCGGAACCGACGCGTCGGCGCCGAAGACGAACGCGTGCGTGTCGTCGGAGTCCTTGAAGGTGTAGCCGGCGAGCGAGATCGGCGACGATGACGTGTTGATGAACTCCACCCAGTCGCCGGGAGTACCGCCGCTGGACTCGACTTCACTGATGTGGATGCCACCGGGCTCGGCGGCGAGCGACGGCAGGGGCAGAGCGACGACGGTGGCGGCGCAGACGGCGCTCGCCGCCGCGGCCGCGAGGGCACGACGCAGGGTCGACATGACACTCCTCGGGGATCGGGTCCTGTCACTGCACCACGCACGGGTGGACCGGAACGTCCTAGACGGTGTGCAGGAGGTGAACAGTCGGTCCGACACCGATCATCGGCATCCGGAGATGCGCCGATGAGCACGAGAGAATGAGAGCATGCGCCTGATCCTCAACATCCTGTGGCTCGTCCTCTCGGGGTTCTGGCTGTTCCTCGGCTACCTCGCAGCCGGGATCGTGCTCTGCATCCTGATCCTCACGATCCCGTGGGGCATCGCGTCGTTCCGGATCGGTTTCTACGCGCTGTGGCCGTTCGGACGCGAGATCGTCGCGAAGCCCACCGCGGGCGTCGGATCCTTCCTCGGGAACGTCGTGTGGGTCATCCTCGCCGGGTGGTGGCTCGCCCTCGAGCACATCGTCACCGGACTTCTGCTGTGCATCACGATCATCGGCATCCCGCTCGGGATCGCGAACTTCAAGCTCGTGCCGGTGTCGCTGATGCCGCTCGGCAAAGAGGTCCGCGACATCCGTCGCGGCGGCCCGTTCGACCGGACGCTCGCGGGCTGACCCTCAGGACGACGAGACGCGCCGCCGCCGCTCCTCCGCCCTAAGGGGCAGAGCGAGGACGATACCGGCGATGGTCATGAGCGCCGCGACGACCGCGGCGACGACGAGGGCCTCGGTGGGGAATCGCGTGTCGTACAGACCCGTCATCCGAGCGAGGTGCCACGGCAGCACCCCGATCTGACTGTTCCACCCGCGGAGAGCCTCGGTCGCACCGATCACCGCGGCGGTCGCCGTGGGCAACGCGAACACGGCCCCCACCCCCGCGAGGGCGACTCCCGCCGCGCGGCGCCGACCCAGCTGCGGCTCGAGCGACCACCCGGCGACGACGAACACCCAGCCGACGAGGCCGAGCACGATCGCGAGGTAGAGCACCCGAACCGTGCCGATGCTCCAGAGCGTGGGCCACACGCCCTCCGGTCCCGAGAACGAGAGCGCGGCCAGGGTCACGATGCAGCGCAGCACGAGGGCGCCGCCGACCGCGGCGATGACCGGCCACGGCGAGCGCGTTCCCAGAAGCAGCCGGACGGCGAGGGCGAACACGAGCCACCCCGCGACGGCGAGCACGACGCTTCCGACCCCGTCGCCGCGCGCCTGGGTGATGCGCGTCGCCACGAGCAGGACACCGGGGATGAGGATCATGAACCAGCGGTCGAGCGGAAGGACGCCCAGCGTCGACTCGCGGGCACGCCAGGGACGGGTCGACGCGATCCACGTCGCGCGGGCGGCGGCGGCCCCGGGCCGTCCGACCAGTCGCGTCCGAGCCGCGAGCATGCCGATCACGACCCACGCCACCGCGAGGACCAGCAACACGCGGGCGACCCACTCGGTCGCACCGTCGACCTCGATCGGCATCCGGGTGAACGGATCGACCAGCAGTGCCAGCACGACACCGATGATGAGGAGCACAGCGACGGTCCCCAGGGCCAGGATGCCTCGTCCCGCCGTCGTCGCCATGCACCCACGTTACCCGCCGTTGCGGGGCGCTTCCGCCGCCCGCGGCACCGGGCCCGGCGTCACGCGCGGTCGTGAAGCGTGACGTGATAGCCGTCGGGGTCGGCGAAGGCGAATGTGCGGCCGAACGGACCGTCGACGGGTGCGGCGACGATGCGGTGGCCGCCGTCGACGAGCGCATCGTGGATCGCCTGGGCGTCGGTGGCGTGGAGCCACACCGCGACGCCGACACCCGGCTGCGCGACGGCGGCGAGGTCGGTGCCGGGAACGAGGTCGCGAAGGGCGAACGCGATCGGGGCGGTATCGAACACCACCGCGTGCGGCGGCCCCGCGGGCGAGCGCACGAGACCCAGGTACTGCTCGTAGAACGCGCGGGAGGCATCGAGGTCGCGCACCTGCAGGGAGAGGAAGTCGGGGCCGGTGACGGGCATGGGTTCCTTCTTTCGTGTCAGTTTTCTGACACGAAGCGTATGTCAGAATACTGACATGGCGCAAGAGGTGATCAACCTGGACAGCTCGCTCGGCTATCTCTTGAAGGAGGCGGCGAGCGCCCTGCGGGCCGCGATGGAAGACGTCCTCCGCCCACTGGGCATGACGATCACGCACTACTCCTGCCTCGAGCTCCTCGCCCAACGCCCCGGTTCGTCGAACTCCGATCTCGCTCGCGGCGCGTTCGTCACCCGTCAGTCGATGAACGTCCTTCTGCAATCCCTCGAGCGCGATGGCGTGGTGGAGCGCCCGGCGACGGCACCCTCGGGCAAAACCCTCCCGACCCGCCTCACCGAGAAGGGGCGCCGCGACCTCGCGGAGGCGAGCGCCGCCGTGCGGTCGGTCGAACGCCGCATGCTGGGCGGAATGACGGATGCCGAGCAGGCGGCGGCACGGGCGGCGTTGCGCTCGATGGTGCAGGCTCTGCGCCAGGACTGACGCGTAACGCCGGATTGTGTAACAATCCTTCCATGCTTCCCGCCCTCGCGGTCCTCGCCGCCGCGCTCTGCTTCGCCACGACCGGCACGGCGCAGGCGCTCGCCGGCGTCGACGCCTCTCCCCTGGCCGTCGGCGCCGCGCGCATCGTGGTGGGCGGCGGCATCCTCGGGATCATCGCCCTGCTGCGGAGACGCCCGCGCCCGAGCGCCCGCACGGCGAAGGGTCCGACGGCGGTGCTCATCGCCGTCGGCGCCGCGGGAGTGCTGGCCTACCAGCCGTTGTTCTTCCTCGGCACCCGCGAGAACGGCGTCGCCATCGGCACGGTCGTCGCTCTCGGCTCCGCCCCCATCGCGACGGGGATCGTGGATGCCGTCCGCTCGCGCCGCCTGCCGTCGGCCCGGTGGATGCTCGCCACCGCCGTCGCCCTCGCCGGCGTCGTCCTGGTGTCGGGGGTGACCGGCGGCGCTGTCGCCCTGGCCCCCGGCGGACTCCTCGCCTCCGCGGGCGCCGGGATGTCGTACGCCCTCTATACGGTGTGCGGAAAGGCGCTGATCGAGAGGGGGTGGGACTCCACGCGCGTCATGGGAACCGTCTTCGGTACCGCGGCCGTCGCGAGCGTCCCCGTGCTGCTCGCGGCCGGAACGTCGTGGCTCCTCACCCCGAACGGCCTCGCGCTCGCACTCTGGCTCGGCATCGTCACCACCGCCGTCGCCTACCTGCTGTTCGGGTGGGGTCTGGCGCGGCTGACCGCCGTGACCGTGTCCACACTGACACTCGCCGAGCCTTTGGGGGCGACGATCCTCGGGCTCCTCGTGCTCCACGAGAACCTCACCGCCGTGAGCGCGATCGGCCTCGCGCTCATCGCGGTCGGGCTCGCCGTCGTGTCGGCTCCGTCCCGTCGACGTGAGAAGGTTCCGGATGCCACGGCCCCGGCGTGATCCTCCGATGCTCCCGCCCTCACCGCGAGGTGGCGCGGGCACTCCCCCCGGCCCCGGCCCGCGCACGGCGGACATCGTCGCGGGCGCGCTGCGCGACGGCATCCTGTCGGGCGAGCTCGCCCCGGGCACACCGCTCCGAGAGGAGGAGCTGAGCGCGACCCACGGCGTTTCGCGTCACACCGCGCGGACGGCCCTCGCGACCCTCACCGCTGAGCGGCTCGTCACCGCGGAGCCGTACCGCGGCGTCCGGGTGTCGCTCCTCGACGACGCGGCCCTCGTCGCCCTGCAGCAGCTGCGGTGCGCGCTCGAGACCGAAGCCCTGCGGATCGTCCGAGACCGTGGCATCCGCCCCGCCGACGCCGACACCGCCCTCGACGCGCTCGCTGCGGCCGAGGCATCCGGGGACTGGCCCGCGACGCTCGACGCGCACGCGCGAGTGCACCGGGCCCTCGTGGATGCCGCCGACTCCCCCCGCATCGCCGAGGAGTACCGGCGTCTCGATTCCGAGATGCACCTGCTGCTCACGCACGTCCGCCCGGCGTACAGCGCCGGCGCGTTGACGACCGAGCACCGCGCCTACGTCGAGGCGGCGCTGGCCGACCCCGAGCACGCGGTCCGCGCGCATCTGGAGCACTCGACGCGGATGATCCTGGAGGGTCGGCGCGTCCCGTGACGACACATCCCGTCACGGGACGAAACGCCCGTTGGCGATGCCGTGGGGCCGGGTTAGCGTGGGGGCACATCGCGGCGATCCGGGCGGTCCCGGGCCTCGGCTCATAACCGAAGGCGTGGCGGGTTCGACTCCCGCCGTCGCGTCCACTTCTCCATCCGCCGGGCGCCAGCGGCGCCAATTACGGCGGGATGCGGCCCCCTATGTCAAGTCACCAGCCATCCGCGCTCGACGATCCTCTTCACGCTTCGAGTACGCGGCCGCTCGGATCGCGTCGTCCGATTCCAAGCCCGTTCCGAGCGCCCCGCCGATGGTCGCCACCGACGCGACGAACCAGGTGAGCACGAACAGATCGCCGTAGCCGAATGATGCGCCGAGCGAATCGCCCATGACCGTCGGGTCGAGGACGAACAGTGCCCAGGCCAAATTCACGACGTAGAGGCCGAGATAGCAGATGACGACTCCGACGGTGAGAGTCAGCAGAGTCGAGGTGTTGTAGAGACGAGATCTTTCCCGAGCCTGCGCTGAATCGTCTTCGGGACGGTCCCAGAGTTCTCCGTCGATCACGATCCATGTGATCACGATCGCGATGGACACGATGGTCGCCACCGCGAGACGCCACCCCGACAGTGACGCGGCGAGCAGCCACACCGTCGGCTCGATCGTTGCGACCGCTCCGGTTGCCAATGCCGCGACGAGTGCGGATTTGAGCCCTGCTGCCAGCAGCCACGGACGGTTCGCCAGCACCATGCCCAGGAGCACCCGCCCCCGGGCGCTGACCCCGGGGAGGGGCAGACGCTGCTCTTCAGGCATCATCGGCTCCGCCATGCCACTGACGAGTCCTCGGACGGCATGGCGGGCACGCGTGCCCACCCGGAAGCCGCCGAGAGCGGGGAGGGAAAGCACCGCGGACTGACGCCGGGGGTCGATCGCGGCCAGCAAGTAGCGGCCGTCCACGTCACGCAACGGCAGTTCGGTCACACCGATGACGAGGTCCCACGCCTTTTGCTCGGCATGTGCCCGCAGTCGCGCCAAGGCGACGTCGACGTCCTCAGACCCCAGGGTGAAGGGTTCGCTCATGATCTCGATATCCCAGACCTGCACGTCAGCTCCCGCCGGCGGGACGAGGTCGGTCATTCGGCGAGCGACTTCAGTGGGCGAGGCCGGATCCGCAACGAGACCCACACGGATCGGCTCCATCTCCGCAACGTACACCCGGCGTTGCCTGAGGGAGCGTCCGCTCCTACCCCGACCGGCCAGGTAAAGCCCGCTACTCGCTGAAGTACTGCGCGACCGAGCTCGCCTCCGAGCTCACCACGTCCGACGAGACGAGATCCGACGCACCTTCCTCGAGCGTCTGCGTCCATGAGTCGAGCACGTTCTGCGCCAGCCCCGACATGTAGAGCTCCTGCGTCAACCGGTCGAGTTCGCATTGGTACAGCGCCGTGAAGGTCGCGTTCGCCAGGAACCGCTCGGAGAGCACGTTGCTCCCGCCTCCCCGACCGCCACCGCCTCCCCCCTGTGCCTGTCCTTGCGCCTGCCCCTGGCCTCGGCCCTGCCCCTGCCCACCGCCGCCGGGTGACGCGCCGAAAGCGAGGTTGAGGTCCCACGAGACCACCGTCATGAGGCCGGTGCTCGCGTCGTACGAGAGATAGGAGTTGTTTCCGGGGCCATCGATGTCGTCGAAGTTGTCGACGAGTTCCTGGAAGGCGAGGTAGGTCGCGAACGAGGTGACGTCGAGGTGCTGTCCGAGTTCCGCCTCGAACGTCGCGTCGTCCGACTCGTTGACGAACTGGAGGAAGTCGATCAGAGGAGTCAGGTCGTCCTCTCCCGCCTCCTGGTCGAAGACGTCCGTGTACGACTCGGGATCGTCACCGCGATAGGAGTAGTCGCCGCCGGTCTCGGCCTTGTACAGCGCGGTCGATCCGGTGAGGGCGCGCTCCACCCACGAATCGTCGGGGTTCTCGACGACGAGGCGCAGCGCCTCGGCCCCGTTCACCTCCACCCGGGTCGCCACCGCCTGCTCGGACGCGAGGCCCGAGGCTTCCAGGAGATCCAGTGCGACCGCCTCATTGAGCGAGGTCTCGGAGCTGTTCCCACGGATGACGAATTCGACCGACCCCTCGTACTCCTGTCCATCCACGAACTTGTCGAGGTCGATGATCCAGGGCAGATCCTCGGGGTTCTCGGAACTGAGCTCCGCGTCCGCGTCGGTGGAGAGCCCCTTCAAGGACGAGTTGCCTTTCAGCTTCAGCCCGACGTTCTCGAAGGTGGCACCGTCGATGACGACGGTCGCCTCGATCCACTCCTTCTCCCCGGTGTCGATGTACGCCGCGATGAGCGCGTCGTAATCGTCTTGTTCGTACGAGATCGAGAGGGAATGCACGACGGATTGATCCCAGAACCCCTGTCCCGAGACGACCGCGCTCGTCGATGCCTCCGACGAGGCATCCGTCGGGACGCTCGTCGCCGCATCGGTCGAGACCGCGGAGCTGCAGCCCGCCACCAGGACCACCACGGCGACCGATCCCAGCGCGGCGGTCGCAATCCTCTTTCGTCGCATCATGCCGCCGATGACACCAGGAGCTTCTAAACCCCCCACGAAGCGCGCCTATGCGCCGTCGATGAGCCGAGCCCGACACCTCGCCCCGCGCTACCCTCCCCCCATGCGCCACGTCGCCTTCGTCCGGAATCTCAACCAGGGTCAGCGCGGGCACGTCACGACCGCCGACCTCGTCGCGGCCTTCGTGGAAGCGGGATGCCACGACCCCGCGCCCTTCCAGAGCAACGGCACCGTGGTGTTCGCGGGCGACGCCGAGCGCGCTCAGGACGCCGCCCTCGTCCTGGCCGCGCGAGCGGGCGTGGAGCGCGAGATCTTCACTCTGACGCTGGGCGAAGTGCGGGCCATCGTCACCGACCACGCGCCGGCCCCCGATGCCGCACGCCGCGAGCTGACCCTGCACGCGGGCGGTCCCATCACCCTCGGCCCGCGAGCGCAGGATGAGGCCGCCCGGCGCCGGTGCACGCTGCTCGAAAGCGCGGACGGCTGGACGGTGACGCTCAACGAACGCGAGCGCGAGTCGAACGCGACGCCCGTCATCGAACGCCTCAGCGGTGCGGCCGCCACGTCACGCGGGCTGCCGACGTTGGTACGACTCATCGCACGACTCGGGCACACATGACGACGGTCCGCTCCTCCGATGGAGGCGCGGACCGTCGAAGTCTCGAGAGGCGCGACGAGTATCAGTGCTCGTCGTAGTGGTCGGCGTGCGCCGCGTGGCGGTGGCCGTCGTGGACGTAGTCCACGTGGTCGTCGTGCGCGACGGCCTCGTGGCCGCACGCGTCACCGTGGGCGTGGTCGTCGACGCCGTGCTCGGCCTTCGACTCGTGCTCGTCGTAGTGGTCACCGTGGAGCGCGTGGTGGTGCGTGCCGTGCACGTAGTCCACGTGGTCGCCGTGCTCGATCTTCTGGTGACCGCAGTCTTCGCCGTGGGCGTGCTCGTCGACGGAGTGCTCCGCGTGCGTTTCGGTGGTGCTCATTGCTCGTTCCCCTGCTCGTTCGGTTCTTGGACGTGGGCGATCGCATCGAGCACGACGTGGGCGACGTGCTGGTCGGCGAGGGCGTATCGGATTTCTTTGCCCTCACGCTCCGAGGTCACGAGCCCGGCCTGGCGCAGCGTGCGGAGGTGTTGCGACACCAACGGCTGCGACAGCCCGGCCCCGTCGGCGAGCGCGCCGACGGTGAGCGGTTCGCGGCTCAGCAACCACACCAGCGCGAGGCGGGATTCGTTGCCGAGGACCCTGAACAGCTCAGCGGCCTCGGAGAGCCCGGCGATCTTGTCCACGCCTCAAGAACATCAGACGCATAAACGAATTGCAATGTGTCTACACAATCGGGAACGGTTCTCGTTCGCGTTATCCCTGCCGGCCCTTCCACCGCGGGTTCAGCTTGTTGATCACGAACACGCGCCCGCGGCGGCGGACCACCTGCGCGCCGGGCTGGTTCTTCAGCGACTTGAGCGAGTTGCGGACCTTCATGGCATCCTCCTGTTGATAACCGTTCTCAATAACAAGATAGGCTGTCCCCCGATTCCCGACAAACGAAGGGCGGATGCCGTGGAGATGACGATCGTGACGATGGGCGTGTGCGCGCCCGAACGGCGGGCCTACGCCGAACGCCTCGCCGTCGCACTGGACCGCCCGTTGCACGTGGCCACCCGGAGCTCCGCGCCCGCGCTCCCCCACCCGCGGCCCCGGGCCACCGACGCACACACCGTGGTCGACCTCGGCACCGACGTCGACCTGCTTCACGCGGTCGCCGCGCGGGGCGGGGTCGACGTCGAGGCGGTGTGCGTCGTCGATGCGCGGCACATGATCGGCGACCTTCTCGACGACGCTCCGCTCGAGGCGTCCACCGCGCCGGGCGACTCGCGCGGCGACGTCGGCGCCCGTGCCCGACAGGCAGCCTTGGCACTGGAGATCGCCACCCGGATCGTGTGGGTCAACTGGGAGGCGGTGCCCACCGCCGCCCTCGCGGTGCAGATGGCGCTCGCGTCGCACCTCAACCCGGGCGCGACGCTCCGCCTCACGCGCGATCCGCTCGCCGATCTGTCGGCCGGTGTCCCGCGCGCGCACGAGACCGAGGTGCTCGAGCGGGCCGGGTGGGTCCGCGCGCTCAACGACGAGCACGACCCTTTCATGCGCGACAACCGCGTGAGCACGCTGCGCTACGACCAGGTGCGCCCGTTCCACCCGGCGCGCTTGCAGGCCGCGCTCGACCGGCTGGACGACGGTGCCGCGGGCCGGCTCGTCCGCTCGGCCGGGTTCTGTCGCGTGGCGTCGCGACCCGGCATCCTGGCCCGCTGGGAGCACGTGGGGTCGGCGATGTGGATCGAACCGATCGGCACCGACGACGGTCGTATGGGCCTCGGGCAGGAGATCGCGTTCACCGGGCTCGACCTCTCCGCGCCGCGGCTGCGGCACCTGCTCGACCGCGCCGCGCTCACCGACGATGAGCTCGCGGCCGGCCCCCAGGCGTGGGTCGCGTTCGCGGACCCGCTCCCGGTCTGGCCGACGGTCGACCTGACGATCCCGGATGCCACGGACTAGGACCCCCGTCGTGTCAAGCCGCTCGCCGGTCCCCCGCCCATGGGGCACCGTGGGCGGCATGAGCACACCTGATCTGCCCTCCCGTCACTCCGACGACGCCCGCGCCGACAGCGCCGCCCCCACGGATGCCGTCACCGACGACGTCCGCGAGGACGCAGCCCAGGCCGAGGAGAACGTCGACCTCGACGACCACACCGGAGACACGCTCCGCGACGCCGACGACCCGGGCTTCCCGGCCGCCGACGGACACGCCTGACGCGGTCGCCCCTCGGACGCGCCACCGCTGAGGCGACTCAGGCGATCCGCGTCCCCGGCGGCAGCCGACGCGCCGGCGTCCGCGTGCGGGCGATGCCCCACGCGAGCAGGCCGGCGGCGAGGACCAGCTGCAGGAACAGCCCGACGAACCAGCTCGGTACGGTTCCCGCGATCTGGTCCTCTGTCGACCGGCCCTCGAGCGACCCGTTGGCGCAGTAGTCGTAGGACTGCGCCGTCTCGGGCGGGATCTGGGCCAGACGCACGCCGGTCGCGATCTGCGAGAACAGGTCGGAGGGGTTGCCGTACTGGTCGTACGTCGGCGGCGTCGCGTCCGCGAGGATGACGAACGGGTTGGCCGCGAGCACGCCCCACACGCGGTCGAACCGGGGCACCTCGGTCGTGTAGGTAGAGGTGGTGCACCCGATCTCGTCTGGTCGCGGACACTCGGTCGCGTCGTTCTCCATGTACGGGTCGCACCCCGCGGGAACCGCGTTCCAGTCGAGGTCGCGCGTGGTGATCGTCTGCTCGGTCCGCAGCGCGGTCCCTCCGAGACCGAAGGCGATCAGCGTCCCCAGGGTCAGCGCCGCCACCAGCAGGTACGTCGTGGCGACCGAGAAGACCGGCCGCGCCACGATCGCGCTCACACCGACCCCGATCGCCGCCACGACGCCGACTTCGAGCACCAGGATGCCGAGCGACGAGGCGATCACCGCGGGGTTGAGCTCTCCGACGAACGTCGCCACCACGAGGAACGGCAGCGCGACGACGAGGAACGCGAGCCCGGAGATCCATGCCGCGAGGAACTTCCCGAGCACGATCTCCGTCGTCGTGACCAGAGTCACCTGCACGGGCGCGAGGGTCGCGGCATCCCGATCGCCGTTGACGGCGCTGCCGCTCAGCGTCGGCGACACCAGCAGAACGAGCAGCAGCACGAACATGATGACGAGCGAGTAGAACCAGCCGTTGCCGCCGGTGCTGAGCGAGAACGACGAGAACGACAGGGTGAGCAGTGCGAGCAGGATCACCGCGAAGATCCCGAGCAGCACGTACCAGCCCACCGACCGCACGCGCTGACGCAGGTCGATACCGATGACGGTTCCGAGGCGGCGGGCGTTCATTCGGGGCTCCCCTCGGCCGCGGCGCCTCTTCGCAGATCGAGGAAGGCGTGTTCGAGATCGCCCACCGCGGGGGCGTATTCGACGACCGGGATGCCGGCTCCCACGAGCGCCCGCAGACCCGCCACCGCCGCCGACTCGTCGGCGAACGACACGAGCAGGTCGCGGCGGTCGACACCCACGTCGTCCGGCGTGCGCCCGAGGGCGGCCGCGACGGCGTCGCGGTCCGAGGCCGTGCTCCGAGACGCGTCGGCCGCCAGTCGCACGCGCCACACGCGGAGGCGGGTGGTCGCCGCGGCCACGCGGTCGCGCCCGACGGTCCGCCCGTCGAGCAGGAACACCGCGTCGTCGACGACCTCCTCGAGCTCGGACAGCACGTGACTCGAGATCAGGATCGTGCGTCCCTCGTCGGAGAGTCGCCGGAGCAGCACGCGCAGGTCGATGCGTGCCTGCGGATCGAGTCCGGACGCCGGCTCGTCGAGCAGCAGCACTTGCGGCTCGTGGACGAGGGCGCGCGCCAGCGCCAACCGTTGCTTCTGACCGCGGGAGAGCACACGCGCGGCGGAACCGCTGAGGGGAACGAGGTCCACGAGCTCGAGCAGCCGGTCGGCCCGCACCCGCGCGTCGGCGCGAGACAGGTCGTAGAGCTGGGCCGTGGCGATCAGCACCTCACGCGCGGTCAAAGTGGGCCATGCGCCCAGCGAGTCCGGCATCCAGCCAAGCAGGCGGCGTGCGCCGGCCGGATCGGCCACGGGATCGACCCCGCCGATGCGCACCTCGCCGCCGTCCGGCCGGAGCAGCGACGCCAGCATGAGCAGCAGCGTCGTCTTGCCCGATCCGTTGGGTCCGACGAGCCCCGTCACCCGCCCCGGCTCGGCGGTGAACGTCACGTCCGCCACCGCCGTCACGGCGCCGAACGCCCGTTTCACTTGCACTGCTTCGATGCCCGCGCCCCCTGCGTCCATGCCCCCACCCTACGGGCGCATGCCGGCATGCCCTGTGGTTCGGGGCGTCGCCTCAGGATGCCGCGAGCGCGCGGCCGAGCGCGTCGTTCCGGAACGCAGCGCCCCGAGCCGGTCGCGGCGCACCGACCCGCCGTCCCACACCACGCATAAACGCGATCCACGCGCATAAACGCGTTGGCAGCGCGTTTATGCGTGGGAATCGCGTTTATGCCGATGAGGCGGAGAGGTTCTGGCGCCTCAGGATGCCGCGAGCGCGCGGCCGAGCGCGTCGCCCGACGCCCATGCCGTTCGGACGGCGGCCGACTCTCCCCACGCGTCGCCGCAGAGCGACAGCCCGGGCGAGCGGAAGAACGGCTCGCCGGTCGTCCGGGTGGGGCGCGCGAAGGTCCAGCGGTGGGCGACGGCCGAGACCGGCTCGCCGTCGATGCCCAGCAGACGCCGCGTCGCCGCGGCGACCGGCGGAATCGCGGCATCCGGGTCGTCGAGATACCGCCGCGCCGCGGCGCCCGTCGTATGCACCACGAGCACCGGGGCGCCGTCCCCGCGACGGTCGCCGTCGTCCGCGAGGAACGCGACCTCGGGGTCGCCGTTGACGAACGCGCCGTGCAGGTCGGCGGGCCAGCGGCGCTCGTCCCACCGCAGCACGACCGCGATCACCGGCTCCCACTCCTGGGGCGCGACCGGGATGCCATCCGTCAGGCGCCGCGCCTGCGGTTCGGGCATCGCGAGCACCACCTCGCCGGCATCCAGCCCGTCCACGCGGAAGGGTGCCGCGTGGGCGACCTCGCGGCCCGACTCCACATCAACGTCGTCGGTGAGATCGAGCACGAGTGCGCGCGAGCCGCCCGGCGCCGCCCATCGCAGAGGTCCGGTCTTGCGGGTGACCGACCCGTCCGCGTCGATCGCCGAGAACGTGTCGGTCCACCCTCGCGCGACCCCGCGGGCCTCCCAGTCCGCCGCCACCCGCGCGAACCGCTCGTCGCCGCCCACGACGAAATACGACGCCCCGAGGTCGACCGCGCGTCCGTCGATCGTCCGGCTCGACAGCCGCCCGCCCGGCCTGCGCCCGCGGTCGATCACGCGGACCGAGCCCCCGGCATCCCGCACCGCCCGTGCGCACGCCAGCCCCGAGATCCCGCCACCCACCACTGTCACGTCCACCGTCATCCCGTCATCCTCACCGCCGGGTCGGAGTGCCGACCGGGGCTTGCGCCTACGCCCGGAAGAACGCCACGCCCAGGTCGGGGTGGTCGACGAAGATGCCGTCGAGCGCCGCCTCGCGCAGCACGGACCACTCCCGCTCGTAGTCACCGAACGCAGCCGACGCGCCGCCGCGTCGGAAGCCCGGCAGCAGGAACGGATTCTCGGGGCGGCACGTCCACGTGAACACCCGCAGCCCGCGCCTCTGCGCGTCCGCGACGAACGGCGCGGGGCCCCGCACCCTGCCCAGCCGGTCGGGGGCGAGGATCAGCCGCTTGTCGGGGCTGATGCCGTCGACCGCCTCGGCGAGCGCGTCCAGGCCGGCCGGGGTGAGCATCGACGCGTACGACGCCGCTCGGGCACCATCGCGCTCCCTCAGGTCCCACGGTGCCCCGCTCGCCTCGATCAGTTGCACCAGCGGAGCCCGGATGCCACGCTCCCGCAGCCGCTGCAGGACGAGCGGCTCGAACGACTCGATGACCAGGGCGGGGTCGTCCCACCAGGCGGCATCCCGGAGCTCCCGTTCGACGAGCTCCGCCATGTCGAACCCGGCGCGGGCGAAGAAGGCCGCGTGCTTGATCTCCAGCACCACGCCGACGCCCCCCGCCCTCGCGAGGTCGAGCACGTCGCGGAGGCTCAGCACCGGGTCGACGTCGTCGTGCTCCGCGCTCCCGGGCCGCAGCGTGGGAATCCGCTCGCGGCAGCGGAGCGATTCGACCTCCGACCAGGTGAAGTCCTCGGTGAACCACCCCTCGAGCCGGTCGCCGTCGACGACGCCGGTCCGACGGCGCGCGGCGAACTCCGCGCGCGTCGACACGTCGGTCGTGGAGCCGATCTCGTTCTCGTGGCGGACGACGAGCACCCCGTCCTTCGTGGGCACGACGTCGGGCTCGACGGCATCGACCCCCGCGGCGATCGCCCGCTCGTACGACGAACGGGAGTGCTCGGGGAGATACCCGGGAGCACCTCGGTGACCGATGATCAGGGGGCGCTCGACTGGCACCGGCCCAGGCTATCCGGCGAGCCGACGGACGCCGCTCGCTCATAGCAGAATCCCAGTCCGTCCCGGGATTCTCGCGGCATCCTCAGCTAGTGTTGGTCTACAGCACGGTGCTGTGATCATCAGCAATTTGGAGTGTGAGTCCCTGTGGCCCTCAACAACCCGGCCTTCAACAACCCGGCGTTCCAGGACCCTCGTGGCGGAGCCCAGACCCGTTACAGCCCCCCGCCGGCCCAGTCGATGACCGCCGCCGCTGCGGCCGCCGAGACGGCGAACATCGAGGGCATGTATTCGGCCCCGTCCGCGGGCGCGGTGCAGACCGACCGCATGACGGTCGAAGACACCGTCTTCAAGACCCTCGGCCTGTTCGCCGTCCTCGTCGTCACCGCCGTCGTCGGCTGGATCTGGACGATGAGCAGCGTCACCGTCGCGAACCCCAGCCCGAACATCGCCCCGATGCTCATCGGTGGCCTCGTCGGCTTCGTCCTCGCGATGGTCGCGACGTTCAAGAAGAAGCCGTCGGTCCCGATCTTCATCGCGTACGCGGCGTTCGAGGGTCTGTTCATCGGTGGTATCTCGGCGTTCTTCGAGTTCATCTACCCCGGCATCGTCGTGCAGGCCACCCTCGCGACCCTGTCGGTCGTGGGTGTGACCCTCGCCCTGTTCGCCAGCGGCAAGATTCGCGCCTCCAAGCGCGCCACCAAGATCTTCATGATCGCGATGGTCGGCTACCTCGTCTTCAGCCTCATCAACGTCGGCCTGATGCTCTTCAACGTCCCGCTCGCCGGCGGCGCGTTCGGTCTGCTCAGCGACGTGAAGCTCTTCGGCATCCCGCTCGGTGTCATCATCGGCGTCTTCGTGGTCATCATGGCCGCGTACTCGCTGGTGCTCGACTTCGACCAGATCCAGCGCGGCGTCCGCAACGGCGCCCCGCGCGTCTACGGCTGGGTCGGCGCCTTCGGCATCATGGTCACCGTCGTGTGGCTGTACGTCGAGATCCTGCGCATCCTCGCGATCCTGCGCGGCAACAACTGACGCACCGTTTCGCACGAAGGGCCGTCCCGTTCGGGGCGGCCCTTCGTCGTTCCGCTCTAGGGCGTCTCCATCGCCCCGGCCAACCGGTTCAGTGCCCCCGGCGCCGCCCTGCCCCGCCCTGCGCTGTCGTTCGGTGTCCAAGACACGCGGACGCATCGCCATGGCATCCGCGTGTCTTGGCCACTGAAGTGGGAACCGCACGGCGTGAGACCTCAGCCCACATTTCGGTGTCCAAAACACGCGGACGCACCGCTGTCGCACCCGCGTGTCTTGGACACTCGACGCCGGCACGGCCGCCGCACCCGCATCTGCCGCGTCCGCAAGGGAGTCCCACCCCGGATGCCACGGGGCTACCCTCGCGACATGAGCCCCGCGAAGACGCCCCCGACGGTCCTCGACGTCGCCGGGCACGAGGTCCGGGTCACGAGTCCCGACCGCGTCGTGTTCCCCGAGCCGGGCCTGACCAAGCTCGACCTCGTCCGGTACTACCTCGCGGTCGCCGACGGTGCCCTGCGCGGCGCGGGCGGTCGGCCCATGGTGCTGAAGCGGTTCGCGAAGGGTCTCGACCAGGAGCCGTTCTTCCAGAAGCGCGTCCCCGAGAACCACCCCGACTTCATCGACACGGCGACCCTGCACTACGCCTCGGGGACGTCCGCCGAGGAGACGGTGATCCGCGACGCGGCGGGTCTCGCCTGGATCGTGAACCTCGGATGCCTCGACCTGAACCCCCACCCGGTGCGGGCCGAAGACCTGGACCATCCCGACGAGCTCCGCATCGACCTCGATCCCATGCCCGGGGTCGACTGGGCGCAGATCGTCGACGTCGCCTTCACCGCGCGGGACGTGCTCGACGACCACGGCCTCGTGGGCTGGCCGAAGACCTCGGGCTCGCGAGGGCTGCACATCCTCGTTCGGATCCGTCCGGAGTGGGAGTACCCCGATGTCCGCCGCGCGGCAGAGATCCTCGCCCGCGAGGTCGAGAATCGCGCACCCGGTCTCGCGACGGCGCGCTGGTGGAAGGAGGAGCGCGGGGAAAGCGTGTTCGTCGACTTCAACCAGAACGCGAAGGACCGCACCGTGGCATCCGCGTACTCGATCCGCCCGCTTCCCGACGCGCGGGTGTCGACGCCGCTCACGTGGGAGGAACTCCGCGAACGACGCCCCGAGGAGTTCACGGTGCTCACGGTGCCCGAGCGCTTCGCGGCGACCGGCGACCCGCACGAGGGCATCGACGCCGCCCCGGGTTCGCTCGACGGACTCCTCGCCCTGGCCGAGCAGATGGGGCCCGCCGAGAAGCCGCCGCGCGGATCGGACGGCTCGGGGCGCCGCGCCTCGACGATGCCCCTCATCGAGGTCGCCCGCACGAAGACAAAGCCCGAGGCGCTCGACGCCCTCGAGCAGTGGAAGGGTCGGCATCCCGAAACGGCGGCGGCGCTGCATCCCGCCGACGTGATGCTCGACGGCATGCGCGGCTCGAGCTCGCTCTGGTACCGCGTGCGCATCAACCTGCAGCACGTCCCGGATGCCACCCGCCCGCCGCAGGAGCCGTTGATCGCCGACTACGACCCCTGGGCTGGCCGCGGCTGACGCACCGCACCCCGGTCGAGTGTCCAAGACACGCCGTTCGGGTCGCCCGCCAACGGCGTGTCTTGGACACCGAACGGGGCGAGAGCGCCGGCTCGCCCTACCGGCGCGTCGGGCGAGACAACGCGTCGGCGGCCGCGGCGGCGAGCGTCTGCATCGCGCGCGCGGGACTCAGGGCCGCAGCGGACGCCCGAGCCTCGCGGGCGAGACGCCGCCGCAACGCCGCATCGCCCAGCACCCGCACCAGGGCTGCGGCGAGCGCGTCCTCGTCGCCGTCGGGCACCAGGATGCCGCCCCCCTCGGCGAGCATGTCGCGCGGGCCGTAGCGGATGTCGTAGGCCACGACGGGAACGCCGTGCGCGAGGGCCTCGGCGAGCGCGAGCCCCTGTCCTTCGAACGCGGAGGTCGTGAGATACGCCGACGCGGAGTCGAGAACGGCGCCGGGGTCGAGCGTCAGCCCGCGCAGCGACACCGACTCGCTGAGCCCCAAATCGGTCACGAGCGCCTCGAGCGCCGCGCGCCCGGGGCCGGCTCCCCACACCTCCAACCGGGCGGCCGGCAGCTCCGCGACCACCCGCGCGAAGGCCCGGATCGCGTGGTCCACCCGCTTCCCAGGCGCGAGTCTGCCGAGCACCACGGCGGGGCCCTCCGGCGCGTACTCGGTCTCGTCCGGCACCGGGATGCCGTGCGGCGCGACGACGTCGACCCGGCCGTCGCCGAAGCGCGCCCGCACGTCGTCGTGCTGCCATGCGGTCGGCCAGAGCACCGCGTCGAAGCGGGAAGCCGCCGCCAGCCATCTCTCCCAGAGCGCGTTGACCGGCGCGTCGGCGGTGAAGGGCGGCTCGAGGTGGATCGTGTGGACGGTGTGGAGGATCCGCACGTCGGGGTCGACCCAGTCGACGATCAGCTCGCCGAGCTGTCGCGACTCGCAGACGAGCACGATGGGTCGGTCGACCTCCGCGCGCAGCCCGGAGACCACGTGCGCGAGCCATGCGCGGTACAGCGCGCCGAACCCGTCGATGACCCCCGCCGCGGCGCCCGCGGCATCTCGCACGACGATCGGTGCGGTCGAGAGGTGCCAGTGCGGATCGATGACGTTCGGCAGATCGACCGCACCGGCGGCGACGCTCCGATACTCCAGCGCCGGATCGGCCGCGCCGGGCCGAGCGGCCGCGCGCAGCCAGTCGGCTGCTCCGCCTTCCGGGCTCACGGCCTCGTCGAACAGATTCCGGAAGACCTCGGATGCCGCTGCCGCCCCGCGCCGCACGAACTCCGCGCGGTGTTCGGCGTGCGCCTCCCCCTCGCCCGGGTCGACCGTCAGCAGCAGCGCCGGGGCACCGGCATCCGCCATCTGCCGCGCGCGGGCGAGAGTCGAGATCGTGTACCCGCCGTCGAGGTCGGGGATCAATCGGCTCGAGAGGATCAGGTACCACGCGTCCGGGAAGCCGGTCATCGACGGCCCTCCGAGCGCAGCCGGAAAACCGGGAACCCGGGCGCGATCTCCCTCAGCCGTTCCTCCGGCGAGTTCTTGTCGACGCCCTCGAAGAAGCGGCCGACCTCCCACGCCCACGCGACCAGGTACGCGCGCAGGATGGGCGGCTTCTCGGCATCCGGCACCTCCTCGGCCCGGAAGACCTCGACCGACCGCCCCGCGCGCAGCTCACCGCCTCCGGCCGCGCGGAGGTTCCGCACCCACTGAGTCGTCCCGCGCGGAGCGACGAGGTAACGGTCGCCGGCGACGCGGAGAGGGTTCACCGGCGTGGTGCGCCACTCCCCCGACGAACGGCCCCGGACGGCGAGCACCCGGCTCCCCGCGAGGGGCAGCCCCGCACGGGTCAGCGCGGCCACCGCCGCGTTGAAGACGGTGTCGAGTCGGGTCGGCCGCACGAACCTGTCACTCATGCCCCCATCCTCCCCTACGACCCCACTCCCATCGAGCGGATGGATGCCGCCTTCGGTCGGGCCGACAGCAGTGCCTCGCCGGTCGCACCGAGCACGAGGGTCGCCGCACAGCTCACGGCCATCACGGTGAACCCGAGCACGGGGCCTGCGGCATCCAGCCCCACTCCCGCGAGGGTCGACCCCAGCGGAATGCCGGCCCCCAAGCCCAGCGACGGGTACGCGAGGAGTTCCGTGACGCGGTCGCGGTCCGCCCGCGACTCCACGAGAGCGAACCCCGCGACCAGGACCGGCCCGATGAGAGCCCCGACCACCGCGGCGACCACCAGTGCCGCGAGGCTGTCGGCGACGAACGGCAGAGCGGACCCTGCGACGGCGAGCAGGACGCTGCTGCGGAGCCAGCGGGCGCGCAGGGAGCCCCGCTGCCGAAGAGCGCCGTAGACGAGCGCGCCGGCGGTGTTCCCGACGGCGAGGGAGGCCATCAGGAGCCCGGCCAACCACGGAGCACCGGCTCGGTCCGCCCAGGAGACGGCGGTGACGTCGAATGAGCCGAACATCGCTCCCACCCCGACCCAGGCGACGGTCACCGGAAGGATGCCGACCGGGGGCAGGAGGCGTGGACGCGGACCGGTGACGGCGACGCGGGGCGGTTGCGACCCGCGCAGCAGGCCGAGCCAGAGGAGCCCGATCGCGCCCACCATCACCACGACGGCGATCCCGACCTGCGGGGCGGCCGCCGCGGCGATCAGCGTGAGGACGGGCGGGGCGATGACGAAGACGCTCTCGTCGGCGATCGATTCGAGGGCGTAGGCGCTGTGCCGCCGCTCAGGAGGGACGAGGGCGCCCCACCGCGCGCGGACCGCGGGTCCGACGTCGACCGAGACGGCGCCGGCGACCACCGCCATCCCGAACCACGTCACGACCGGTGTCGCGGCGAGCACCGCCCACACGAGCATCACGACTGCGAGCGACAGCGTCAGGGCGGCGAGGAGCAGCACGGGGCGCTGCCCGCGGCGATCCATGAGTCGGGACCACAGCGGGCCCGCGAACGCCGTGCCGACGACGAACGCGGCGCCCACTCCACCCGCGAGCGCGAAGCTCCCGGTCGCGGCCTGGACGAGCAGCACGATGCCGAGGTTGAGCGTTCCGCGCGGGAAGCGGGCGACCCACCCCGCGAGGGTGAACCAGGGGGCTCCGGTCACGCGCAGCACGTCACGGTAGCCGGAGAAGTCGATACGGGTCACGGGAGACTTGTGCCGTTCTGGCCGGACGAACCCGGGAGATTCCCGAGGGCTGATCGCCGACGCCTCCAACGTATACCTTCGCCGCTGACGACAGAGCGCCCCCGCCGCCGTCCGGTGGAGGGGTGTCGTCTTCCGGTCGATCGGGGTAGGGGCCCTGCTCTCGATCGGAAGACGACACCCCGGAGCCGGACGACGGCGGGGGCGCGGGAGCCGGTGTCAGACCCGGCTCACTCCCATTCGATCGTCCCCGGCGGCTTCGACGTCACGTCGAGCACCACGCGGTTGACTTCGCGCACCTCGTTGGTGATGCGGTTCGAGATCTTCGACAGCACGTCGTAGGGCAGACGCGTCCAGTCGGCGGTCATCGCGTCCTCGCTGGAGACGGGGCGCAGCACGATCGGGTGACCGTAGGTGCGGCCGTCGCCCTGCACGCCCACCGAGCGCACGTCGGCCAGCAGCACGACGGGGCACTGCCAGATCTCGGCATCCAGGCCGGCCTTCGTCAGCTCGGCGCGGGCGATGGCGTCGGCCTCACGCAGAATCTCGAGGCGGTCAGCGGTGACCTCGCCCACGATGCGGATGCCAAGACCGGGCCCCGGAAAGGGCTGCCGGCCGACGATGGCCTCGGGGAGGCCGAGCTCGCGACCGATCGCGCGGACCTCGTCCTTGAAGAGGGTGCGCAGCGGCTCGACGAGCTCGAACTGCAGGTCTTCGGGGAGGCCGCCGACGTTGTGGTGCGACTTGATGTTCGCGGTTCCCGCGCCGCCGCCGGACTCGACGACGTCGGGGTACAGCGTGCCCTGCACGAGGAACCGGATCGGCTCGCCGTCGGCCTTCGCCTCGGCGACGAGGTCGGCCTGGACCTTCTCGAACGCGCGGATGAACTCGCGGCCGATGATCTTGCGCTTCTCTTCGGGGTCGCTGACGCCGGCGAGGGCGTTCAGGAACGTCTCGCGCGCGTCGACGGTGATGAGCCGCACACCGGTGGAGGCGACGTAGTCGTTCTCGACCTGCTCGCGCTCGCCCTTGCGGAGGAGCCCGTGGTCGACGAACACGGCGACGAGCTGGTCGCCGACGGCTTCGTGCACGAGGGCGGTCGAGACGGCGGAGTCGACGCCGCCCGACAGCGCGGACAGCACGCGGCCGGTGCCGACCTGCTCGCGGATGCGGGCGACCTGCTCAGCGATCACGTTGCCGCTGTTCCAGTCCGCCGGGAGCCCGGCCGCCTTGTGCAGGAAGTTCTCGATGACCCGCTGGCCGTGGTCGGTGTGCTTCACCTCGGGATGCCACTGCACGCCGTACATGCGGCGGGCGTCGTTCGCGAACGCCGCGACGGGCGTGTGCGCGGTGCGCGCGAGGACCTCGAACCCCTCGGGGGCGCGCGAGACCTGATCGCCGTGGCTCATCCAGACGTTCTGCTCGACGGGCTGTCCCTCGAGGAGTGTGCCTTCGGTGACGACCGTGGCATCCGTCGCACCGTACTCGCGGAGACCGGTGTTCGCGACCTCGCCGCCGAGGGCCTGGGCCATCACCTGGAATCCGTAGCAGATGCCGAGCGTGGGCACGTCGAGGTCGAACACGCCACCGTCGAGCCGCGGGGCACCCTCTTCGTACACCGACGAGGGGCCGCCGGAGAGGATGATGCCCACGGGGTTCTTCGCGGCGATGTCGTCGGCCGTCGCGGTGTGCGGGACGATCTCGCTGTAGACACCGGCTTCGCGGACGCGGCGGGCGATCAGCTGCGCGTACTGGGCGCCGAAGTCGACGACGAGGACGGGACGCTGCGACGTTTCGGTCTGTTCGGTCACCGGGTTCCTTCCGGGGCGGGGACGGGAGCGGATGCCTCGGCGGCTTCGCGCTCGGCGAGGTAGGCGCGCACGCTGCGGGCGGTGCGCACCTCGAGGATGAAGGAGAGGAAGGGCACGACGCCGCCGAGCGCGAGGAACACGAAACGGCGGAACGGCCAGCGCATGAGACTCCACACGCGGAAGCAGGAGAAGAGGTACACGACGTAGAACCAGCCGTGGATCACGAGGATCGCGAGCGAGATGTTCACACCGTCGCCGGTCGAGAGGATCTCGCAGCCGCTGCCACCCGGCACGAACAGGGAGAACCACTGGCATCCGGGTCCGGGGATGGCATCGGCGAACCACAGGAAGCCACCGGATCCGCCCAGGAAGAGTTCCTTGTGGATGGGCGTGTACTTCACGATCATCTCGGCGACGAGCAGGAGCAGGCCGGTACCGGTGATGATCGAGCAGATCTGGTAGAACTTCAGGGCTCCGCGGATCGCCGGGAACGAGGCGAGCTTGGGGGCGCGGGGCATGGATGCCAGTCTAGTCGCGGGATTCCGCGGAACCCGCCGCGAGGGCCTCGGACTGTTCGTCCTCGAGATCTTCCACTTCCTTCTCCCACGCGTCGCGGGCGAGGCGGTACCAGAGGTACAGGGCGAAGCCGGCGAAGATGGCCCACTCCACGGCGTAGAAGATGTTCAGCCAGTTCACGCTCGAGCGCTCATCGGGAGCGGGCGAGTCGATGGCATCCAGGGGTCCGATCGCGGACTGCGACGCGAGATAGGGACGGTAGACGGCGACCCCGTCGACGTCGTGCCAGCGCCCCAGCAGCACGGCCGGAGACATCCGCGACATGGTCTGCGGGTCGACCCCCGCCGGCGGGCGGCCCGGACCCTCGTCCGAGATGAGACGCCCGGTCACCGTGACGATGGCGTCGGGATCGGACTCGACCTGATCCTGGAGGGCGTCGACGGCGTTCCGCGCCGAGGCGGCATCGCTCGCCCAGCCCACGGCGACCGCGATCGAGGTGGGCGTCGCCACCCCGTCGAGTCGCAGCTGACCGGTGACCCAATACCCCTCGACACCGTCGTTGTACCGGGACGAGACGACGAGGAAGTCGTCGGGGATCCAGCGACCACTGGCCTCGACCCGCTGCCCGACGAGGGGCTCGGGCAGATAGGCGCCCGGCTGCGCGACATCGGCGAGCGGTCGCACGATCTCTGTCTGGCCGGGCTCGGCGGGGGCCGTGTCGATCGCGCGGCCGAGCTGCCACTGCCCGAGCCACGCCAGGAGGCCGGCGACGACGAGCGAGAACGCCAGGAGCGCCAGCCAGCGCGGGCGCAGCATGACCTCGCGCAGGGTCGGCGGGAAGACCTGGCGGGGCTCCTGCTCGAGCGCGGTGGGAGAGGTCACGCGGTCTCCGGCATCAGTGTCCGTAGGGCGCGACGACGACCTCGACGCGCTGGAACTCCTTGAGGTCGGAGTACCCGGTCGTGGCCATCGACTTCCTGAGCGCTCCGATGAGGTTCGCGGTGCCGTCGGCCACGGGGGCGGGGCCGTACAGGATCTGCTCGAGCGGACCCACGCGGTCGACCGCGACGCGGTGGCCGCGCGGCAGCTTGGGGTGGTGCGCCTCGGGACCCCAGTGGAAACCGCGCCCCGGGGCGTCGGTGGCCCGCGCGAGCGCGACGCCCAGCATGACCGCGTCCGCACCCATGGCGAGCGCCTTGACGATGTCGCCCGAGGTTCCGACGCCGCCGTCGGCGATGACGTGCACGTAGCGGCCGCCCGACTCGTCGAGGTAATCACGGCGGGCACCGGCGACATCGGCGACCGCGGTGGCCATCGGAGCGTGGAGGCCGAGGGTCGCGCGGGTCGTGGAGGCGGCGCCGCCGCCGAAGCCGACCAGCACACCCGCCGCGCCCGTGCGCATGAGGTGCAGGGCAGCGGTGTAGGTGGCGGCCCCGCCGACGATCACCGGAACGTCGAGGTCGTAGATGAACTTCTTGAGGTTCAGCGGCTCGGCCACGCTCGAGACGTGCTCGGCGGAGACGGTCGTCCCGCGGATGACGAAGAGGTCGACGCCCGCGGCGACGACGGTCTCGTACAGGTCGTGGGTGCGCTGGGGGGTCAACGCTCCGGCGACGGTGACCCCGGCGGCGCGGACCTCGGCGAGACGGTCGCGCACGAGCTCCGGCTTGATGGGCTCGGAGTAGAGCTCCTGCATGCGCCGGGTGGCTTCGGAGTCGGGGAGGCCCGCGATCTCGGCCAGCAGCGGTTCGGGGTCGTCGTAGCGCGTCCACAAGCCCTCGAGGTCGAGGACGCCGAGACCGCCGAGGCGGCCCAGCTCGATCGCGGTGCGGGGGCTCACGACGGAGTCCATCGGGGCGCCGAGCACCGGGATCTCGAACGGGAACGCGTCGATGGTCCACGCCGTCGACACGTCTTCCGGGTTGCGCGTGCGGCGCGACGGCACGACGGCGATGTCGTCGAAGGTGTAGGCGCGGCGGGCACGCTTGGCGCGGCCGAGGTCGATCTCCATGGTCACTCCCCCAGCCTACCCGCCCGCATTTTGCCGGTCGGCGTGCTCACCAGGGTTCGTCCGCCCGGGGCGCCATCGAGAGCACACGCACCTTGTCGGTCGGAAAGCAGGCGTCGAAGAGCTCGTGCACCCGCGGGTCGGTGTCGTAGTCGTCGGCGAGGCGCAGACCGAACATCGAGTTGATCATCATGCCCTGGGCCAGGAACGCCTGGGCGGACTGGACGTCGAACCCAACGTGGCGCAGGAACTCCCACACGCGCGCGAAGCCGTCACGGGCACGCGGTCCGATGACCGGGTGAGCGCCGAGCAGGAACGCGTGCGACAGGGTCTGATGCAGACCCCGCACCTGCAGGAGACCGATGTAGGCGTGGCCGACGCGTTCCGGCAGCTCACCCGGGCTCGCACCCTCGGCGGCCGCGGCGAACGCGCCCAACAGGCGGTCCAGGGCGGCTTCGAGTGCGGCGACGAAGAGGTTCTCCTTCGTGCCGAACAGACGCACGACGTACGGCTGGGAGATCCCCGCCGCACGGGCCACGTCGTCGGTCGTGGTGCCCACGTATCCCTTGGCGCCGAACACGGCGAGCGCGGCGGCCAGGATCTGCTCCCGCCGCTCCTCCGAGCTCATTCGGCGCGCGGGCGCGGAGTCTGTCGGTGACGGCATGTTGACAGGTTATCAGTCGATTAGTACAGTGACCTCAGATTTGTTATCAGTCGATTACAACAAGGAGCTCTCGTGAACACTCCCCCTCGATCGCGCCCGTTCGTCTGGGTCGTGATCGCCGCGTCCCTGCCGATGTTCATGGCCACCCTCGACAACCTCGTCATGACCAACGCCCTCCCCGTCCTCCACAGCGAGCTCGGCGCGAGCATCGAGGAGCTGCAGTGGTTCGTCAACGCGTACACGCTCGCTTTCGCGAGCCTCATCCTCATCGCCTCCGCCCTCGGTGATCGCTTCGGACGGCGCACGGCGTTCGTCGTCGGCATCGTCGCCTTCGGGGTCGGGTCCGTGCTCGCGGCGCTGAGCGTCGACCCCGCTCAGCTGATCGCGGCACGGGCGGTCCAGGGACTCGGTGCGGCAGGCGTCATGCCGCTGTCCCTCGCCCTCCTCAGCGGCGCCGTCGCCCCGGAGCGTCGACCTCTCGCCATCGGCATCTGGGGAGGCATCTCCGGTCTCGGCGTCGCGGTCGGACCGCTCGTGGGCGGCGCGGTCATGGAGGGGTGGAACTGGCAGGCGATCTTCTGGCTCAACGTGCCCGTCGCCATCGTGGCGATCCCGCTCGCCCTGTGGGCTCTCCCCAACGCGTTCGGCGACCGCGCGCGCATCGATGTCGTCGGAGCCGTCCTGGCCGGAAGCGGCGTCCTGGCCCTGGTGCACGCGATCGTCCGCGGCAACGACGACGGGTGGGGCTCGGCATCCGTCGTGGTCGAACTCGTGCTCGGCTCGCTCCTGGTGATCGCGTTCGTTGGCTGGCAGCTGCGGACCCGATCGCCCCTCGTGCCCCTGCGGTTGTTCCGCGACCGGTCCTTCTCGGTCACGAACGTGGTCGGCTTCGCCTTCAGCTTCGGGACGTTCGGTGCGGTGTTCCTTCTCATCCAGTTCCTGCAGGTGGTGCAGGGGTCGACCCCGTTCGAAGCGGCGCTGCAGACGACTCCCTGGACCCTCGCTCCCATGGTCGTCGCGCCGCTCGCCGGCATCTTCGCCCCGCGGGTCGGAACGCGTCCGCTCATGATCGCGGGGCTCCTGCTGCAGGCCATCGCCCTCGGTTGGATCGCGCTCACCATGTCGGCCGAGGTCGAGTACGCCACGCTCGTGCCGCCGTTCATCTTCGCGGGAGTGGGCATGGGACTCGTCTTCGCTCCGTCGGCGACGGCGTTGCTCGCCACACTCGACGTCGTCGACCACGCGAAGGCGTCCGGCGTCAACTCCACCGTGCGCGAGATCGGGCTGGCGCTCGGGACCGCCGTCATGACGGCCATCTTCGTCGGCGCCGGCGGGCAGCTGGTGCCGGACCTCTACGTGGATGCCGCCCGCCCCGCGATCTTCGTCGGCTCGGCGGTGCTGCTGGTCGCCGCCGGCCTGGCCCTGCTCCTCCCCGCCGGCCGCTCGCCGCGCGCGGTGGTCGACCCGCAGGCGGCACCCGCGGAACCGTCGCTGGCCCGCTGACGCCGAACCGCGCGAGGTCCCCTCAGTCCGTCCCGCTCGACGCCCCCGGTTCCGCCGGGGGCGTCGAGCGCGTGGCGGTAGGATCGGTCGGCGCGTCCGCGCCGCGCAGCCTCCGGGTCAGCGGCCCGTCGAAGAGGAACAGCAGGAACCCGGCGGACCCGACCAGAGGACTCACCGCGACCGCGAGCCCGCTGAGGATCACGGCGCTGAGCGCCGCACGTCCGAGGCGCCTCGCATCGTCGCGCGAGAGGTCGGGGATCGCGCCCGAGCGCAGCGCCCACGTCCACTGGAGCCAGCCCACGAGGATCGCCAGGAAGAAGTTCACCGGCAGCAGCAGGCGACCGAGCAGGAACTCGGAGTAATCGGTGTCCAGCGACGTCGTGAACGGGACCAGCACGATCAGCAGCAACCGGAGATTGTTGATCCACATCCCCGCGTTGTCGATCCGCACGATCCACTCGAACTGACGCACGTGCGTCATCCACATGATGCAGAGCACCAGGAAGCTGATGACGAACGAGAACACCGGATGCCGCATGTCGAGCAGGGCGCCGGCGAGGTCGGCATCCGAGGCCACGTCGCCGAGCGACTGCGACGTGAGGTCCAGCACGAGCAGCGTCGCCGCGATCGCGAAGACGCCGTCCGTGTACGCCTCGGTGCGTCGGGCCGAGACGGTGACCGAGGGATGCCTCTCACGTCGGATCATTCGCACAGCGTAGCCGCGCGCCCGGAACGCCGAAGGGCCGGGCGATCGCTCGCCCGGCCCTTCGGAATCCCGATTACTTCTTGTAGTTCGGAGCCTCGACGACGATCTGCACGTCGTGCGGGTGCGACTCCTTGAGTCCCGCCGAGGTGATGCGGACGAACTTGCCCTTGGTCTTCAGCTCCTCGACCGTGCGGGCGCCGACGTAGAACATCGACTGCCGAAGACCGCCGATGAGCTGGTACGCCACCGCGGCGACGGGCCCGCGGTACGGGACCTGACCCTCGATGCCCTCGGGGATCAGCTTGTCGTCGCTGGGGACGTCGGCCTGGAAGTACCGGTCCTTCGAGTACGAGGTCTTCTTGCCACGGGTCTGCAGCGCACCCAGCGACCCCATTCCGCGGTACTGCTTGAACTGCTTGCCGCCCTGGAACACGATCTCGCCCGGAGACTCGTCCGTGCCGGCGAGCAGCGAACCGAGCATCACGGTGTCGGCACCGGCGACGAGCGCCTTGGCGATGTCGCCCGAGTACTGCAGGCCGCCGTCGGCGATCACCGGCACGCCCGCCGGGATCGCGGCCTGCGCGGCCTCGTAGATGGCGGTGACCTGCGGCACGCCGACACCCGCGACGACACGCGTGGTACAGATCGAGCCCGGACCGACGCCGACCTTCACGGCGTCCACGCCGGCGTCGATGAGCGCCTGAGCGCCCTCGCGCGTGGCGACGTTGCCGCCGATGACGTCGACGTGCGCGAACGACTCGTCCGCCTTCAGTCGACGGACGATGTCGATGACGCCGGCCGATTGCCCGTTGGCGGTGTCGACGACGAGCACATCGACACCGGCGTCGCGCAGGGCCTCGGCGCGCTGCCACGCGTCGCCGAAGAAGCCGATCGCCGCGCCGACGCGCAGGCGGCCCTGCTCGTCCTTGGTCGCGAGCGGGTACTTCTCGCTCTTGTCGAAGTCCTTGATGGTGATGAGGCCCGCGAGCTTGCCGTCGTCGTCGACGAGCGGCAGCTTCTCGACGCGGTGCTTGGCGAAGGTGGCGATGACGTCGTTCGCGTGGATGCCGACGGGGCCGGTGATGAGGCCCTCCTTCGTCATCACGTCCTTGACCAGGGTCGTCTGGCGCTCGAAGCCCGAGACGAATCGCATGTCGCGGTTGGTGATGATGCCGACCAGGACGCCGTCCGGGTCGATGACCGGCAGACCCGAGATGCGGTACTGCGCGCACATCGCGTCGACCTCGGCCACGGTGGCATCCGGGGTCGTGGTGATCGGGTTCGAGACCATGCCGGACTCGCTGCGCTTGACCTGGTCGACGATCGCCGCCTGGTCCTCGATCGAGAGGTTACGGTGCACGATGCCGATGCCGCCCTGGCGGGCGATCGCGATCGCCATGCGGGCCTCGGTCACGGTGTCCATCGCGGACGACAGCAGCGGGGTCGCGACGGTGATGCGACGGGTGAGCCGCGACGACGTGTCGGCCTCGCTCGGGATGACGTCCGTGTGCCCCGGCAGGAGCAGGACGTCGTCATAGGTCAGTCCGATGAAACCGAAGGGGTCGTGCTGCTCCATGGATCCTCCTGCGCGCGCGGCGCCTGTTCGAAAAAGGACGACGTCGGCCGGTGCGCGCGAAGCGCTCCGCCATGAATTCTAAGCGCCGCGAGGGGCGGAATCATTCCCGAGTCGCCGCTCGCGCGGGCGGCTTCGCCACGACACGGTTCGCTAACGGCGACGAGCCGAAACACGAACGACACATTACGCTCGTAGCGTCGATCGTCGAAGCTGACGAAACGACATCGTCAGCGCTGCCGAACTGGAGACTCCGTGGGTCATTCCTCCCCCACCGCGACACGATCGCGCACCCTTGCCCGCCCAGCCCTCCTCATCGTGTCGCTTCTGGCGAGCGCGGTCGCGGCCCTGAGTCTGTTCCTGGCCGCACCGGCTCACGCGCAGACCACACCGCCTCCCACCCCGGCGTCGACGCCCGGCACGGTCGACGTCGCGACCCAGTACACGATCGGCGGCATCATCCGCAGCGGAGACGAACCCGTCGAAGGGGTCGAGATCGCGGTCGAAGGCTCCGGCTTCTCGGAAGTCGGCACCACGGGTGCCGACGGCCGCTGGTCGGTCGCCGTCCCGGGCCCGGGCCAGTACACCGCGAAGCTCAACGTCGACTCGCTGCCCGACGGCGTCGCCCCGCGCGACCCCGAGAACATCACGCGCGACGTGACCGTCGGCACCACCAACACCGTGAACGTCCTCTTCCCCACCGGCGAGGGCACCGCGGCGACGGGGTCGATCTGGGAGACCCTCTTCTCGCGCTTCATCTACGGCCTGAACTTCGGGCTGCTGCTCGCCCTCGCCGCGATCGGCATCTCGCTCATCTTCGGCACGACCGGTGTGAACAACTTCGCGCACGGCGAGATGCTGACCTTCGGCGCGATCATCTTCTACGTGTTCACCTCGCTCGGCTGGAACCTGCTCCTGGCCGTGCTGCTCACGGTGGCGCTGTCCGCCGCCCTCGGCTGGACACAGGATGCCGTGCTGTTCAAACCTCTCCGCAAACGCGGGGTCGGGTTGGTCCAGGTGCTCATCGTGACGATCGGCCTCTCGATCGTCCTGCGGTACCTGTACCTCTACTTCTTCGACGGCGGCACGCGGAACATCGACACCGGGATCACCGACAACGTCACGATCGGTCCGGTGACGATCACGCTCACGTCGCTGATCAGCATGGGCGTCAGCGTGGTCATGCTCGCCGCGGTCGCCTACTTCCTGACCCGCACCCGCATCGGCAAGGCGACCCGCGCGGTCAGCGACAACGCCTCGCTCGCGGCGGCATCCGGAATCAACGTCGACCGCGTCATCCGCATCGTCTGGGTCCTCGCGGGCGCACTCACCGGCCTCTCGGGCGTGCTCTACGGCCTGTACCGCGGTGTCACGTGGGACATGGGCTTCGCGATCCTCCTGCTGCTGTTCGCGGCGGTGACCCTCGGTGGTCTGGGCAGTGCCTTCGGCGCCCTCGTCGGCTCGCTCATCATCGGCATCATCACGGAAATGTCCACCATCGTCATCCCGCCGGACCTCCGGTACGCGGTGGCCCTGATCGTGCTCATCGGCGTGCTGCTGTTCCGGCCGCAAGGTGTGCTCGGTCGTAAAGAGCGGATCGGCTGAGGAAGAACGACATGGACTGGCTCTCAATCTTCAACAACGCCGCCGGCGAGCTCATCAGCCCGACGACGGCCGCCTACGCCCTCGCGGCGATCGGCCTCAGCGTCCACTTCGGCTACGCGGGTCTGCTGAACTTCGGTCAGGCCGGCTTCATGGCCGTCGGCGCCTACGCCTTCGCCATCGCCACGCTGTCGTTCTCGGCCCCCGTGTGGCTGGCGATCCTCGTCGCGATCGTCGCCTCGGTGCTGTTCGCCTTCATCCTCGGCATCCCCACCCTGCGGCTGCGCGCCGACTACCTCGCCATCGTGACCATCGCGGCGGCCGAGATCGTCCGGTACGTGGTCTCGACGGTCGGGCTCACCGACATCACCGGCGGTTCGCAGGGCCTCAACGGGTACAACCGCGAGTTCCAGAACATGAACCCGCTCCCCGGCGGCACCTACGGCATCGGGCCGTGGACCTACTCCGCCAACGACTGGTGGGTGCGCCTGTTCGGCTGGGGGCTCGTGATCCTCGCCACTCTGCTGGTGTGGCTCCTGATGCGCAGCCCGTGGGGCCGCGTCGTCAAGGGCATCCGCGAAGACGAGGATGCCGTGCGCAGCCTCGGCAAGAACGTCTACTCCTACAAGATGCAGGCGCTCGTGCTCGGCGGCGTGATGGGCGGTCTCGCCGGCGTGGTCTTCATCCTCCCGCGCGCTGTGCAGCCCGGTAACTACGGAACCGCGCTGACGTTCTTCATCTGGACCGCGCTGCTGCTCGGCGGCGCCGCGACCCTCCTCGGACCCATCGTGGGCGCCGCGCTCTTCTGGGTGCTGCTGTCGCTGTCCAACGGCATCATCGTCGGGCTCCGCGACATCGGCGTCCTCGGCTTCATGAGCTCGACCCAGACCGGGCAGGTGCGCTTCATCATCGTCGGGATCGGGCTGATGCTCCTGGTCATCTTCCGGCCACAGGGCATCTTCGGCAACAAGAAGGAGCTGTCGTTCAATGTCTGACACGACCGTCACCCACCCCCTGGTGAAGGGCGAGGTCGGCCCCGGCTGCGAGAAGGTCGACCCGATCGTCGTCGCCGACGGAGTCACGCGGCAGTTCGGCGGGCTGAAGGCCGTCGACGTCGAGCACCTCGAGATCCCCCGCGGGCAGATCACCGCCCTCATTGGCCCGAACGGCGCCGGAAAGACCACGCTGTTCAACCTGCTCACCGGGTTCGACAAGCCCAACACCGGCCGCTGGAGCTTCGAGGGGTCCAACCTCGCCGGGGTGCCCGCGTTCAAGGTGTCGCGCAAGGGCATGGTCCGCACGTTCCAGCTGACCAAATCGCTCGGTCGACTCTCCGTGCTGCAGAACATGCTGCTCGGCGCACGCGGGCAGAAGGGCGAGAACATCTTCCGGGCCATGATCCCCGGGATCTGGAGCTCGCAGGAGAAGTCGAACACCGAACGCGCTGACGACCTGCTGCGCCGGTTCAAGCTGGATGCCAAGCGCGAGGACTTCGCCGCGTCGCTCTCCGGCGGCCAGCGCAAGCTCCTCGAGATGGCGCGCGCGCTCATGAGCGACCCGACGCTCGTCATGCTCGACGAGCCGATGGCCGGCGTGAATCCGGCGCTCACGCAGAGCCTGCTCGGCCACATCCTCGACCTGAAGAAGGAAGGCATGACGGTGCTCTTCGTCGAGCACGACATGCACATGGTCCGCCACATCTCGGACTGGGTCGTCGTCATGGCCGAGGGCCGCGTGGTCGCCGAGGGCCCGCCCGAGACGGTGATGAGCGACCAGGCGGTCATCGATGCCTATCTCGGCGCGCACCACGACACCGACCTGGGCGACATGACCACGTCGCAGATGGAGACCATCCAGGCCGAGGCCGCCGCCGAAGCCGAAGCCGACCTCGTCGCCGACGAGAAGGACGGGAAGCTCTGATGACCGACACCGCAACCGCAACCCGCACCGCGGTGCTGCGTACCGACGACCTCGTCGCCGGCTACCTGCCCGGTGTGAACATCCTCAACGGGTGCACCGTCGATGCCTACCAGGGCGACCTGATCGGCATCATCGGCCCGAACGGCGCCGGCAAGTCGACCCTGCTGAAGGCCATCTTCGGCCAGGTCAAGATCCGCGGCGGTGCCGTCCTGCTCAACGGCGAGGACATCACCGCGCTCAAGGCCGACAAGCTCGTCGGCAAGGGCGTCGGCATGGTCCCGCAGAACAACAACGTGTTCCCGAGCCTGTCGATCGAGGAAAACCTGCAGATGGGGCTCTTCCAGCGCCCCAAGGTCTTCGCCGAGCGCTTCGAGTTCGTCACGGGCCTGTTCCCCGAGCTCGCCAAGCGCCGCCGTCAGCGCGCCGGCTCGCTCTCAGGCGGTGAGCGGCAGATGGTCGCGATGGGTCGCGCGCTCATGATGAACCCGTCGGTCCTGCTCCTCGACGAGCCCTCGGCCGGCCTCTCCCCCGTTCGCCAGGACGAGACGTTCCTCCGGGTCGCCGAGATCAACCGCGCCGGCGTGACGATCATCATGGTCGAGCAGAACGCCCGCCGCTGCTTGCAGATCTGCCACCGGGCGTACGTGCTCGACCAGGGCAAGGACGCGTACACGGGCACCGGGCGCGAGCTGCTCACCGACCCCCGCGTCATCGAGCTGTACCTCGGCACGCTGGCCGCCGACGAGGACGCCAAGCGCGACGCACGGGAGACCGAAGCCTGATCCGCGCGCGTCCCGTGGGGGCGACGCTCACCCTGGTGGGCGTCGCCCTCGCGGGATGCTCCGCGGCTCCTCCCCCCGGCATCCCGACGGGCCTGACGGTCGCGGTCATCCAGCAACGCGGCGACATCGCGCCGGGCCGGGTGCAGCTCCGGGTCGACAACGGTTCGGATGAGACGGTGACGATCGCAGCCGCCACACTGGCGGCGCCGGCGCTGGCTTCCCCGGCCGCGTGGGATGCCCTCCGCGCGGAGACGCTCGCGCCCGGCCGCATCCTGGACCTTCCGGTGACCCTTCCCGCCCTGCGCTGCGGGTCGGGCGACGGGGCGGCCCGCGTGACCCTCGAGACGACGATCGGCGGCATCTCGGGTACGTCCGAGGTCGACGCCGACGATCCGCTCGGCATCCTCGCCCGCCTGAGCGCGACACAGTGCGACCGCGACGATCTCGCGGCCGTGGCGGAGGTCGCGGCCACGGCCGCTTCGCCCCGCGGAGACGGGACGGCCGACCTGACGATCTCGATCACGCCGACGGGCGGAGACGGCGCGCCGATCGAGCTCGAGGCGCTGCGGGGCACCCCGCTGCTGCATTTCGCCGGAGGGGAGGAAGCGGGGCTCGACACGACCGTCTCCCCCGGCGATGCCCCCTCGACGCTGACGGTGGCCGTGACGCCGCGCCGGTGCGACCCGCACGCGATCGCGGAAGACAAGGTCGGAACGCTCTTCGACCTCGTCGCCCGCGTCGACGGCCGCGAGGTGGTGGTCTCGCTGCCGCGCCCGCAGGCGGTGGCCGACGACCTGCTCGCCTTCACCGCCGCCGCCTGCGGCCTGGCGCCCGCGGCCTGACCGCCGCGCGTGCCGCGTGAGGGGTCAATATCTGTCGCCTGAGAGCATTTGAAGCGACAGATATTGACCCCTCGCGCGCGGGACGCAGACAGAAGGGCCCGGATGCCGTGGCATCCGGGCCCTCCCTGATCGGATCAGATCACTCGTTGAGCGAACCGAACTCCGTGTTCAGCAGGGTGTACTTGTTGTCGGCACCGTACTGGTAGATGCCGATGTACGCCTCGGTCGGGTCACCGTTCGCGTCGAACGTGATCGGGCCCGAGACACCGTCGTAGTCGATGTCCTTGCCGTCGTTGATCAGCGTCAGGCAGTCCGCGAAGGTCGTGCACTTCTCGCCGCCCTCGGTGACCGACTGCAGGTTGTCACGGATCGCCGTGCCCGAGTCGTCCTTGGCCTGCGCCGCAGCCAGGGCCGCGACGATGACCGCGTCGTACGACTCCGGCGCGTAGCTGAAGTCGGTGAGCGCCGGGTCGACCTCGAGAAGACGGCTCTGGAAGGCGGTGTCGGCCGGGTTGCCGGGCAGCGTTCCCTTGGCGCCCTGCAGCGTGCCGGGCTGGAACTCGTACGAGTTGGACAGGTTGCCGTCGACGAAGTACACCTTCGACCCCGGGAAGCCCTGCGTGTTCACCAGCTGCGGGATGATCGAGGAGGTCTCCTCGAACGCGATGACCGCGATGGCGTCGGGCTTGGCGGCCAGGAGCTGGTCGACCTGCGACGTGAACACCGTGTCGCCCGGGTTGTAGGGAACCGCGACCGAGACCTCGCCGCCGGCAGCCTCGACGGCCTTGGTGGCGTTGTCCTTCAGGCCGGTGCCGTACGGGTCGTTGATGTAGATGATGCCGACGTTGGCAGCACCGTCACCGGTCATGAGGTTACCGAGCACGCGACCCTGGAGGACGTCCGAGGGGGCGGTACGCCAGTAGTACCCGTCGTCGGCGTACGTCGTGAAGTCGGGCGACGTGTTGGCCGGCGAGATCTGGACGATGCCCGCGTTGACCAGCTGGTCGACGAACGTGAACGACACACCCGAGGACGCGGCACCGATGACGACGTCGGCTCCGGCGCTGACGAGCTCCGTCGCCGACTGCGTGGCGATGTCGGTCGTCGTGTCACCCGAGTCGCGCTCGGTGAGCGTGGTCTTGAACGGGAACGCGTCGCCCGTGGCCTCGATGTCCTTGATCGCGAGCTTCACGCCGGCGACCTCGGGCGGGCCGAGGAAGGCGAGGTTACCGGTGGCGGGCAGGATCGTGCCGACGCTGAACGTGCCGTCGGCCTTGGACACGGCGCCTCCGCTGGACGATGCGCTGGGGGCGGCGGCGTCGCCGCCACCGGCGCAACCGGCGAGGACGAGCGCGCTGGCACCGACCAGAGCGAGACCGCCCAGGACCTTGCCGGCACGCGAACGCGTGAAGACGCTCATAGTGCTCCTTGCTGTGGATGAACGTTGGACGGCACAGGGGTGCCGTCTGGTGTCCTAAACCTAATCGTCTCCACGTTTTCGTCGTGTTGCCGTTCGTTAACGATGTGCGTCGCCGAGGTCACGGCGTCATAACGCCCTCTAGACGGGTTCGCTGACATCCGATATTGCGGTCCGGCGCCGACGCGCCGCCACGAGCGAGTCGATGCTGAGAATCGTCAGCGCGACCCAGACCAGCCCGAATCCGATCCACCGCTCGAGCGTCATCGGCTCGTGCAGCACCCACACGCCGATCCCGAACTGGATGATCGGCGCGACGAATTGGATGAGACCCATGACCGTCAGCGGCGCCCGGCGAGCGCCGGCCGCGAACAGCAGCAACGGAATCGCGGTGATCGCTCCCGCCGATGCCAGCAGGGCCGTGTGCAGTGGGCCGTTCGCGCCCATGGTGAGCCCGCTCGTCACGGCCACGAGGATCAGCTGCACGACGGCGACCGGGAGCAGCCAGAAGGATTCGAGGGTCAGACCGCTGACGGCATCCACCGACGGGCCGATCTGCTTCTTGACCAGTCCGTAGACGCCGAACGACAGCGCCAGCGTCAGGGCGATCCAGGGGAATGCCCCGTAACCGACGACGATCACCATCACCGCGGCCACCGACAGCCCGATCGCGATCCACTGGACCGGACGCAGCCGCTCGCGGAGCACCGTGACCCCGAGCAGCACCGTGACGATGGGGTTGATGAAGTAGCCGAGGCTCGTCTCGATCACCCGGTCGTTCAGGGCGCCGTAGACGTAGGTCTGCCAGTTGACGTAGATGAGGGCGCCCGCCAGCGCCGTCAGGCCGAGGAGGCGGGGCTGCCGGACGATCGCGAGGAAGGGGCGCCACGCGCGCAGGACCGTCAGCAGGATCAGGCAGAACAAGAACGACAGCAGGATGCGCCACGCGACCAGCTCCCACGGACCGGTCGGCTCGAGCTGCAGGAAGTACAGCGGCAGCACGCCCCACAGCAGATAGGCGGCGAAGGCGAAGAGGCCGCCGCGGACGGATCCCGAGGCGGGCGGCGAAGCGGGGGTCACTGCCTCAGCCTAGGCGCGGGCGCCGACGCGGATCTGCCGGACACCGCGCATTCCGCGCCAAAAGCAGAACCCCGGATGCCGAGGCATCCGGGGTTCTACGGAAATCGCAGAGCGATCAGCGCACGACCACCGCGAGGACGTCGCGAGCCGAGAGCACCAGGTACTCGTCGGCGCCGAACTTGACCTCGGTCCCGCCGTACTTGCTGTAGAGCACGCGGTCGCCGACGGTGACGTCGAGGGGGACACGGTTGCCGTTGTCGTCGATACGGCCGGGTCCGACGGCGACGACCTCGCCCTCCTGCGGCTTCTCCTTGGCGGTGTCGGGGATGACGAGACCACTCGCGGTGGTCTGCTCAGCCTCGACCTGCTTGATGACGATGCGGTCCTCGAGCGGCTTGATGGAAACCGACACGGTCTACCTCTTCTTTCTCGTTACAGAAGACTTGTCAGCACTCACGCGGGGAGAGTGCTAATCCGAGTGTAGAGAAGCGTTGGCACTCACGCAACGCGAGTGCCAACAGAATCGACACCTAGGCTGGGCCGGTGGAGATCGCCGAGCTCACCGCCTTGCTCACCGCCGAGGGCCTGTCCCTGCTCGACGAGCTGGGTCCGCTCACGACGACCGACGAAGCCGCGCGCGCGGTGTCGCGACTGCGGGCCGCCGGCCACTCCCCCGATCTCGTAGCCGCCGTGGTGGGCCAGGCCCGTCTGCGCGTGAAGGCCGCCGCGAAGTTCGGTCCGTTCGCCGACCGCATGCTCTTCACCCGGGCGGGACTGGAACAGGCGACGCGGCTGTCCATCGCCGCCCGCCATGCGGGGCGGTTCCGCGCGGCCGGCGTCTCGTCGGTGGCCGACCTCGGCTGCGGGATCGGCGGAGACGCCCTCGGCCTCGCGGGGCTCGGCATCCGCGTCGAAGCGGTCGACGCCGACGAGGTCACGGCCGCGATCGCCGCGTACAACCTCGCGCCCTTCGGCGACGCCGTGACCGTGGCGCACGGGCGCGCGGAAGACGCCGACCTCGGCGGAGTGGATGCCGTGTGGCTCGACCCCGCGCGACGCACCGCCGGGCACGGCGAGACGCGGCGCGTGTCGGCCGACCAGTGGTCGCCGTCACTGGACTGGGTGTTCGGGCTGCTGCAGGCGCGACCCGGCGGGGTGAAGCTCGGGCCGGCGTTCGACCGCGAACTGATCCCTGACGACGTCGAGGCGCAGTGGATCAGCGCCGACGGCTCGACGATCGAACTCGTCCTCTGGTCGGGACGTCTCGCTCGCGAGGGTGTGCGCCGCGCCGCGCTCGTCGTGCGAGGCGACGACGTGTGGGAGTTGACGGCTCCCGCCGACGCGCCCGACGTCGAGCCGCGCGAACTCGGCGCCTTCGTACACGAGCCCGACGGCGCCGTCATCCGCGCGCGACTCATCGGCGAGGTCGCCCGCTCCCTGGATGCCGGGATGCTGGCGCCGGGCATCGCCTACCTGACCTCCGACGCGGCGCTCACGAGCCCGTTCGTCTCGTCGTTCCGCGTCCGCGAGGAGCTCCCGGCGGACACGAAGAAGCTCGCGCGGGCGCTGCGGGAGCGCAACATCGGCACCCTCGAGATCAAGAAGCGCGGGGTCGACGTCGACCCCGCCGTGCTGCGGCCCCGCCTGTCGCTGCGGGGCGACGAGTCGGCGACGCTGCTCATGACGCGCGTCGCGGGGCGCCGCGTCGCGCTCCTCGCCGACCGCGTGGGCTGATGGGCCCGGAGATCAGACCGTCGAGAGCTGCGGCAGCGCCCAGATCAGCCAGCCGCCGCTGAAGATCACCGACAGCACGGCGAGCGCGAGCGCCCAGATCGCGACGCGGCGACTGTCGTGCGCGCGGCGCAGCGAGATGATCGACATGACGATCGCGACGACGCCGAGGGGCAGCAGAACGCCGGCGAACAGCGACGCGACGAGAGCGGCGATCGCGACGGCCAGGGCCCACGGCGCGACGGACGGTGGCGCGACCGGGGCCGGCGGACTCCAGGGCACGACGTGCTCGCCGAACGCGGCGCGCTCGAGCTGCGCCGTGGGCAGCCGGTGGTCGTCGAAGGCGTCGCCCGCGGCGATCTGCTCGGCCGCGGTGGGGGCTCCCTCCGCCTCGGCCGCCTTGAGCGCGCGCCGGCTCGGCGGCTGCGTCTCGCTCACGAGGCCGCCCGTGCGGTCAGGGGCGCCGGGGCCGTGGCATCCGGATCCTCCGCCACCTGGATCTCGGTCACCGGAAGCGTCGAATCGGCTCCGAAGGCGAGGGTCGACGGGCGGCGTCCCGAGGTGATGAGTTCGGCGGCGAGCGCGGCGATCATGGCGCCGTTGTCGGTGCAGAGCCGCAGCGGCGGGATGCGCACCGAGACGCCGGCGGCGGCGGCGCGCTCGAGGGCGACATCGCGCAGACGCTTGTTGGCGATCACTCCCCCGCCGAGGAGCAGGCGCGGCACCCCGTAGCGCTCGCACGCGTCGAGGGCCTTGGTGACGAGCACATCGACGACGGCCTCGCGGAACGACGCCGCGACGTCGGCGACCGGCACCGGCTGCCCCGCCGCTTCGTGCTGCTCGACCCACCGGGCCACGGCGGTCTTCAGGCCCGAGAACGAGAAGTCGTAGCGGTGGGATGCCATGTCGGAAGCGCGCGAGAGCCCGCGGGGGAAGCGGATCGCGGTCGGATCACCCGAAGCCGCGGCACGATCGATCTCGGGGCCGCCCGGGTACGGCAGCTTCAGCAGGCGCGCGACCTTGTCGAAGGCCTCGCCGGCCGCGTCATCCATCGTCTCGCCGAGCAGCTCGACGTCGCTGGTGAGATCGCGGACGAGGAGCAGGGACGTGTGCCCGCCGCTCACGAGCAGCGCGACGGTGGGGTACTCCAGCTCGCCGGCGTCGGCGTCGAGGATGTCGGCGGCGATGTGACCGACGAGGTGGTTGACGGCGTAAAGCGGCTTGTCGAGGGCGACCGCGAGGCCCTTGGCCGCACCGACGCCGACCATCAGGGCACCGGCGAGTCCGGGGCCGCTCGTGACGGCGACGGCGTCGATCTCGTCGAGCGTCACGCCCGCCTCGGCGAGCGCCGCGTCGATCGACGGCTGCAGGGCCTCGAGGTGCGCGCGGGCGGCGACCTCGGGCACGACACCGCCGTAGCGGGCGTGCTCGTCCATGCTCGAGGCGATCGTGTTGCTCAGCAGCTGCCGACCCCGGACGATGCCGATCCCGGTCTCATCGCAACTGGTCTCGATGCCGAGCACGAGGGGCGCGTCCATCAGCACCATCCCTTTCCGGTCGTCGCCGCATCGTCGGGCGTGCGGCGGGCCGCCCACGCGCGCAGGTCGAGCTGCATCACGATCGCGTCGACGTCGTCGGGCTGGTAGTACCGCGGGCGCCGCCCGACCTCGGCGAACCCTTCCGAGGCGTACAGGGTCTGGGCGACGGGGTTGTCGGCGCGCACCTCGAGGAACACGTCGTGCACGCCGCGCCGCTCGGCTTCTTCGAGGAGTTCGGCCAGCAGCGCACGCCCGCGGCCGCGGCCGCGCGCGGTCTCGGCGATCGTGATCGTCTGGATGTCGGCATCCTTCGCCCCGCGGACGGCGCGGAGCCCGGCGTAGCCGACGAGCCGACCGGCCTCTTCGACGACGACGTACCAGCCGTGCGGAGACGCAAGCTCTTCGCGCATCATCGCCGGGCTCCACGCGTCGGTCGGGAAGGACGCGTGCTCGAGCGCCATGATGGCGTCGAGATCGTCGAGCGCCGCCGCGCGCGTGCTCACGCGCTCACCCGCTTCGGGGCGTGGGCGGCGACGACATCGGGGCTGCGCAGATACAGCGGCTCGGGGCCGGCGAGGGCGCGGCCGGCGTCCAGCGCGCGCGCCCCGACGAGCGCGATCATCGCGGCCGAAACGCTCGTCGCGTCGTGACGCACGGCTCCGGCCTCGGCGAGGCGGGCGTCGAGGTCGTCGCGGGGGCTGAGCGTGGCATCCATGATCCGGATCGGGAGTCCGTCGTCGTCGACGCCGTCGTAGACGCTGTACGCGAACTCCTTGCGGCGGGCGTCGGTGACGACGGCGAAGCGGGGGGTGTCGGTGCCCGTGAGGGCGTCGGCGAGCAGGATGCCAAGGGCGACGCCGTCGTGACTCGGCACGGGGACGACCGGGATGCCACGCCCGAGAGCGAACGCGCGCGCGGTCGCGATGCCGACGCGCAGCCCCGTGAACGGCCCCGGGCCCATGCCGATCGCGACGTGCGTGGGGGTCGGCACGGCCTGCGAAGCTCGGCGCAGCAGGTCGCCGATCACTTCGGCATGCCCGAGAGCGTTGGCGCTCTGCTCGTCGGCGAGCACTTCCCCGTCGTGCGCGATCGCCGCCACCGCGGTGCCGAGGGAGGTGTCGATGCCGATGATCACCGTTCCAGGGTATCCGGGCCGCCCGACACCGGTGCCCGCGTGTCGGGCGGCCGTAGATCGCAGGAATTGCCGGAGTTCTGCAGGCATCCGGCGAGGCGCTCGGCTCCGAACAAGAGACATGGAAAGACAGTTGCGCCGACTGGTGGTGCCGACGGCCGTGGGACCGGTCGTCGCTCACGCCGGTCGACGCTCCACCGGCACCGTCGCGACGGTGCTGCTGCACGGCGCCGCGGGTTCGTGGAGAACGTGGATACCGCTGCTCAGCGCGGCCGATCGGCTCGGCATTCCCCTCGACGACGTCATCGCGATCGACCTGCCCGGGTGGGGCGAGTCGCCCGGTCCGATGCCCGATCCCGCGGCCGCCGCGGAGGCGGTTGTCGCGGTGGCGCGCGCCCTCGGCTATCCGCGATGGCGCGTCGTCGGGCACTCCCTGGGCGCTGTGGTCGCCCTCGACGTCGCGGCGCGGTTCCCGGCGCAGACCGTCGCCGTCGGGCTCGTCTCCCCCACCGGCGCCGGGGTGCGCGCCGTGGTCGGGCGGCCCGCGACCGGATGGCTGACGCTCCCCGCATTCGGGGGCATGGTCGCGGCGATGGCGATCCTCCGGAGCCTCGGTCCCCTCGCGCGGCCGCTGCTGCACGGGCTGCGCCGCATCGGCGCACTGCGGGTGTTCGCCCGACCGCTGTTCCGGCATCCGGACCGCGTCGACCCGGCCGTCTCCGACGCGCTGGCTGACGAGATCCGCCCGGCCGCCTTCCTCGACGCGGCGCGGGCCGCCCGGACGCACGACGACGAGGCGTGGAAACGGATCACCGCACCGGTGCGCGCCGTCCGCGGACGCCACGACGTCTTCGCCGGGCGCCAGGACGCACGCGACGCGCGTCGCCGAATTCCCGGCTACCGCGAGACCGTGCTCGAGGACAGCGGGCACTTCGCTCACGTGGAGCAGGCGTACGAGACACTCCGCGCACTGCGGGACGTGTGGACCGCCGAGCCTGACCGCCGCTCGCCCTCGAAGCGCGACCGGCAGCCCACCTGAACTACGGCCTCCGCGAGATCGTCACCGTCCGCGGAGCGTCCGCATCCAGGTCGAGGGTGTGCGGGGCGATCTCGCCGCACGCGTTGTCGACACCGCGTCCGCCGGTCTGCCGGGAGATCTCGATCTCCCACCAGTGGTCGGCGAGGTGGTCGGCGACGCCGCGGCCCCATTCCACGATCACGACGGAGTGCTCCACGTCGATGTCGAGGTCGTCGAGCTCGACGGCGGCGCCGAGCCGATAGGCATCCACGTGCACGAGAGGGGCGCCACCGACGAGCGACGGATGCGTCCGCGCGATCACGAACGTCGGGCTCTGAACCGGACCCCGGATGCCAAGCCCCTCACCGATCCCGCGGGTCAGGGTCGTCTTGCCTGCGCCGAGAGGACCGGTGAGCACGACCACGTCGCCGGGCTCGAGGGCCCGGCCGAGCGCGCGCCCGAGCTCCTCCATGTCGGCGGGGCCGGCGACCTGGCGCTCGCCCCGCAGCTCGTCAGGAACGCTCACGCCCCGACCTCCCGTCGCGGCACGCGCGCGCCGATGCGCGTCACGATCTCGTAGTCGATGGTGTCGGCGGCATCCGCCCAGTCCTTCGCCGACGGCACGCCGAGCGTGGGGTCGCCGAACAGCACCGCCTCGTCACCGACGGCGACGGGGTGGTCGCCGACATCGACGACGAACTGGTCCATGGCGATGCGGCCCGCGACCGTGAAGCGCCGGCCGTTGATCGTCACGGGGCCCCGATCCGACGCCTGGCGCGGCACGCCGTCCGCGTACCCGAGGGGGACGAGCGCCAGCGTCGTGTCGGTCTCCGTGCGGTACGCGTAGCCGTACGAGACACCGGTGCCGGCGGGCACGCGGCGGACCGCGGCGACCGCACCGCGCAGCGTCATCGCGGGACGAAGGCCCAGATCCGCCGAGGACCGGTCGTGGAACGGCGAGATGCCGTAGATGCCGATGCCGATGCGCACCGCGTTCAGCCGCGCCGCGGGCAGGGCGATCGCGGCGTGCGTCGCCGCGATGTGCCGCAACGGCGGGTTCAGCCCGGCGGCCGCCGCGAGCACGACGCCCTCCTCGAACTTCGCCAGCGCGGCCAGGTCATCGGCCTCGCTCGTGTTCGACAGGTGAGAGAAGAGCCCGACGACGCGAAGGCGCCCGATGCGCTCGAGGCGCGCGGCCTCGGAGAACACCACGCGCCAATCCGCGGGCGCGATGCCGTTGCGCGACAGACCCGTCTCGATCTTCAGGTGCACGGCCGCGGGCCGATCGCCCTGCGCCGCGTCGCCCGCGCGCAGCAGCTGGTCGATGTCGGAGATGCCGAGCTCGATGTCCTCACGGACGGCTTGGGCGAACGACGCTCCGGGGGCGTGCAGCCACGCGAAGAGGGGCGCGCGGATACCCCGGCGCCGCAGGGCAAGCGCTTCGTCGATGTCGGAGACGCCGATGCGCGTCGCGCCGCCGCGGAGCGCCGCGACGGCGGCGCGATGGGCACCGTGCCCGTACCCCTCGGCCTTGACGACCGCGATGACCTCGACGCCGGTCAGGCGACGCAGGTGCCGCACGTTCTCGGCGATCGCGTCGACGTCGATCAGCGCTTCGCGCAGGACTCCGGATGCCATCCTCATGCGACGCCCTCCCGGGTCGGTTCAGCGGGCCCGGCCTCGGACGCGGAGGGGCCCGCCTCGGCGATGACGTACGCGGTGGCGAGCGCCGCGTCGTGCGACATCGACAGGTGCAGTGCGGTGATTCCGCGCGCGGACACCGTCGCCGCGGTCTCGCCGGTCAGCGTGAACGTCGGGCGACCCGAGGGCTCGGGCGTCACCTCGATGTCGGTCCAGTACACCCCGTCGGACCCGCCGAGCGCCTTGATCAGCGCCTCCTTCGCGGCGTAGCGGGCGGCCAGAGAGCGGGGCTTGAGCAGCCGCTCCGCCGGCGCGAAGAGGCGCTCGAGAAGGCGCGGGGTCCGCGCGAGCTGCTGCTCGAAGCGCGGCACGTCGACCAGGTCGACGCCGATTCCGACGATCATGCGCCCTCCCTCCCTGGCATCCTGTCCATTCTGCCGTGAGGACGGTCGTCGGGCCGCGCGCCGGAGGGGCAGTCTCAGGATGCCGGCTGGGTCCGGTCGAAGCGGGTGATCGACGCCCACTCCCCGAACTCCGGCACCGGCTCCCAATGAGTGGACACGTCGATGTCGCGGTAATCCGCCTCCTCGATCACGTTCGCGACCTTGTCCGACCGGCGCCAGTGCATCGACCCATCCGGGCGATACCGGTAATTCGTGTTCGTCACGCACCCCGACCGGATGTAATACGTCGACTCATCCGGGTAACGGAAATCATAGATCTCCTCCAGGAACATCACGCCGGCATCCGTCTTCCCGAACAGAAACTCAAAACGCACCCGGCACAACTGATCGTAGAAACTCACACTGATGAACCCACCCTGCGGGGTGACCTCCATCGTGTACTCCGGCGCCGCCCCATCCGGAACACCATCCGCATACGCCGCGACGCTGAACCAGTCATCCTTGCCACCTTCGAGGAAACACTGCCTCGCTTGTTCCTCGCCGACCACACCGCCGATACGCAGACGCATATGGTTCCACGCCCTGCCGTACACGGTCCGCATCCCCCGCTACGCCCCCACCGGCTGAGTCCGGTCGAAGCGGGTGATCGACGCCCACTCCCCGAACTCCGGCACCGGCTCCCAATGAGTGGACACGTCGATGTCGCGGTAATCCGCCTCCTCGATCACGTTCACGACCTTGTCCGACCGATACCAATGCATCGACCCATCCGGCCGATACCGATAATTCGTCGTCAACACACTCCCCGACCGCGTGTAATACGTCGACTCATCCGGGTAACGGAAATCATAGATCTCCTCAAGGAACATCACGCCCGCATCCGTCTTCCCGAACAGAAACTTAAGTCTTATACGACATAATTGATCGTGAAAACTCACACTGATGAAGTTCAGCCACGGATTTATCTCCATCGTGTACTCCGGCGGCGCGCCATCAGGAACACCATCCGCGTACGCCGCTACACCAAACCATTCTCGCTCGCCCCCCTCGGCGTATCGCCGCCGGGCCTCCTCAGCATCAATCGGAAGACCCATGACGCGATCCTCGTCATCCCAGAGGCGCCCGTAAACAAGCCGCATCCCCCGCTACGCCCCCACCGGCTGGGTCCGGTCGAAGCGGGTGATCGACGCCCACTCCCCGAACTCCGGCACCGGCTCCCAATGAGTGGACACGTCGATGTCGCGGTAATCCGCCTCCTCGATCACGTTCGCGACCTTGTCCGACCGGCGCCAGCGCATCGACCCATCCGGACGATACCGGTAATTCGTGTTCGTCACGCACCCCGACCGGGTGTAATACGTCGTCTCATCCGGGTAACGGAAATCGTAGATCTCCGTTAGGAACATCATTCCATTTTCATGCTTCAGAAAAAGGAATTTGAAACGGATACGACAGAGCTGATCATGGAAGCTTACGCTGATGAAGTTTCGCCCTGGGTTGATTTCCATGGAGTATTCGGGCGCCGCCCCATCGGGAACGCCCTCTGCATATGCCGCGACCCCGAACCACTCCTCCTCGTTCCCTTCATCGAACCGGCGGCGCGCCTCACCCTCCGTGATGACACCCCCCATGACACGTGAGCGACTGTTCCAGGCCCTTCCGTAAACGGTCCTCAATGTCGTTCTCCTACTCATAAGTGCGTCCGCGCACGTCTCGAATTATCACTGGAGGATCGAAGGTTCTGCAGTAGGCGACCAAGGACTGAGGCACGTCCGAGTGTTGAATCGGCACCTCGAGGATCGGGTCCCCGTCCAGCAGCCGCCCATCCGCGAGCAACGTACCCGGCGAATACTTCCGTTCGATCTCCGCGATGTACCGCTTCGCGGTCTCCTCCGATATCTCGCTCAGCTGGGTGTACTTGCGCGACACGATATCTTCACCCTCTATGTACGAGTCGAGTCGCTTCCCGTCCGCCGTGAGCACCTCGTTCTCAGGGTATCGGGGGCGCTGTTCGTAGTCGAAGGCGACACCGTTCCACCGCTGCCGCTCCCACGGCAGCAGGTCGTCGCGGTCGAGGATACGTTGCAGCCATTCGGGGGTGTGCTCGAACCGGGGATGCACGGCGGCATCCACGCCCCCGCCGGAATGTGCAGCGCCTTCGGGGTCCGTCCCCGGCGGAACGTCGTCGTGCGGGCCGTGACCCGAGAGGTCGTCCGGGGTCCCGCTGTGGAGATCGTCGCCGGGGCCGGCGCCGATCCCGTCGTCGCCATGGCCCCAGCCTCCGCCGCTCCCGCCATGGCCCCCACCACGCCCGCCCCCCGCGCTGTCGGCAACGGACCCGGGTCCGCCGCCCGAGTCGGCGCCACCGCCCGTCTCGGGCCGCGGAGGCGACTCGTCGACGATCGAGGCGACCGGCCCGGGTCCGGTCTCGCCACGGACCCCACCCGCGGCGACAAGCTCGGGCTCCCGGACCGGGGCAACGGCATCCACCGCTCCGCCCCCGCGAGGCTCGGGCCACGCACCCGGCGGCAGTTCGATGCGCCCCGCAGGCAGAGCACTGGTCGGCGGGAACTCGTAGACGGGGATGCCATTGTCGGTGCGCGCCACCACCGTGTTCATGTCGACGCCCGCGTCCTGCAGCGTCCGCATCGCCGTCTCGGCGTCCGGAAGCGTCAGAGGCGGCGCGACGTGGGACGACACGTCATCGGCCCACGAGGGGCGGAGACGGTCCACGGCCGCCTCGATGACACGCGACATCCCGGACGACAGCTTCCCGACCCCCGCGGCGAGATGCGAGGTCGGGTCGAAGAACTGCCCGGCGCGCGCGGTCCCTCGCACGATCGCCGACCCGACTTCGCCGGTGCGGGCGATCGCCGAGGTCGCGCCCGCCGCCGTCTTCACCCCCGAAACCGCCGCGCCGGCGGGAACGAGGATCGTGCCGACATTGAAGACGGACTCGCCCAGCGCGGTACCGGGATCGTCCTGCCACTTGTCCCATGCGATCAGGGACTTGCCCGTGGTGAGCCACGCCTCGCCCGCAGTCGCGCGGAGCTGCTGCACCTCCGGGGGAAGGAACCGCGCCCCGAACATGCCTGCGACGTCGTCAGCCCACAGGATCGACCTATTCGGTTCCGACTGCAGAGCGAGGCCGACGCCGAGTTGCAGCATCCCACCCCAGGCGGCCCCGTACGCGTCCGGGGAGAAGAACGTCCACGTGGCAGGGTCGAACCCCACGGTCAGCGTCAAGAGCCCGCCGATCGTGCCGCCGAGGCCGCCGACGATGATGCCCTCCCAGAGGAAGTCCTTCACCACGAACCGCACCGTGCCCTCCGCGCAGTCCTCGGTGCGCTCCACCTCCGCGCCCCAGGGCATGTCGGTGCCCTCGGGGATCTCGGAGATCCCGTACCCGAGAGCGTCGTCCTCGGACGTGGCCGCGTGCAGCGGCTGGGCGCCGTACAGGGCGCGGATGCGATTTGCGCAGGCCCGTTCGGCCTCCCACAGCTTCACCTGTTGCGCGTTGACCGCCGCGATCAGCTCGTTGTTGCGGTCGACATGGTCCTGCGACTCGTGCCACTCCTTCGTGACCGTGCGGTACTGCTCCGGCGCCGCAGCGCTCGACGACCCCGTTGTCGACGAGCCCCACGAACCCTGA
>NZ_MTQM01000008.1 GCF_001984105.1 Microbacterium sp. CSI-V
CGTCGCCAACGCCCCCTTCACCCGCAACGACCACGACGACCCATAATTCGTCGACGAATTCACACTGTCCGTATACGCATCCTCAGACACATAAATCCGGACACGGTTGGGATCGTCGACCGTCACTTGGATCGAGGACGACACCACCACGCCGGCGAACCGCGCCGACACCCCGACCCGGACGACGCCGGCCTTCCTCGCCACGACGTTGCCGTTCGCGTCCACGCTCAGGATCGAACTGTCGCTGGAGACGTACGAGCTGTCGGCCGTTCCGGGAGTCCCCGTCCACGTGAGGGCGCTCGAGAGCGTCGCTGTATCGCCGACCTTCATGTCGCCCGGGACCCCCGTGACACTGGCGCCGCTGAGCACGGACGTCGGCGCGGAGAACCAGTCCTGGCCGTAGTCGAACTCGAAGAGGCGGGCCTCCTGGAGCCTTCCCGGCCCGGTGAGGACCAGGCGCACCGCGGTCGACCACCGTGCGCCGCCGAGGACCGCGTCGTCCCACTGCGTCTCTCCGTTGTGCACCAGGGACTTCACCGTCGTCCAGGTCTTGCCGTCCTGCGTCGTCTCGATCTGATACCGCACGGGAGTACCGTCGCCGGGCGCCCACGCGAACCGCCCCGCCTTGAAGAGCTTGAGTCCGCCCAGATCCCACGTCACGACGGCGCGGTCCCGGTTCGCGTACCAACTCGTCCCCCGGTCGTTGTCGTAGGTGTACTCCGCACGACCCCCGTCGGATGCCGAGATCTTCGCCCCGGCGATGGCGATCGGCGCGCGGAAGAAGTCGATGCGATACGTGCGCGCCGCCACCCCTGAACCGGACACGGTGACGGTTGCCGATCCGGGGATGCCGGAGGCTTGCGTGACGGTCACCGTGCCGGAGGACGCCGTCGCCGTCACCTGAGGCACCGCGGGGCCCGTCACGGGCACCCGGTAGCTCGGCGTGTCCGCCCGGAAGGTGTCCAGGGCACGTCCGTTGATGTCGATACCGGACAGCTCGGCGGAAGCCGGCGCCGCCGCCCACGCCGACAGCGGCACGACGGCCTCCGTCGGCGGCAGCTCCGAGCTGGTCTCGCCGGGGAGCAGGGGGGCGAAGTCCACGGCGACGGTCGCGGTGCCGATGAGGTCGGTTCTCACGATGAGTTTGCGGATGTTCGTGTTGGCCGCCTGCGACGGGTTGGGCATGGTCACCCAGGGCTGCGCCGCCGTCACTTCGAACCGGGCGTTCGACGGGCTGACGAGCGTCGCGGCGAGGCGCTTGCCGTTCTGATAGAGGATCGCCGTCTTCCCGTCGGCGGCGATCTCGACGTCGGCCCCCGTGTGCATCGACCACAGGATCGACGTGGTCCGCGACGTCTGGATCTCGTCCTGGATGCGCACACTGGTCCGCTGGTCGAAGAGCCTGGCGCCACGGCGCCAGCTCTGGACGTCGGCGGAGTAGAGGTTCGTGATGTCCGAGACCGCGAACGCCGACTCCGCGGAGAACCCCGATGCGACGGCGGTCGTCGGCGACCCGGGTTGCGGGATCTGCCCCTTCTGCGGGTTGATGAGGATCGTATTGTGCCCCTGCGGACCGACCCGGTAGTAGTCCCACCGGTTCGTCTTGTCGTTGAGCAGGTCGTAGGTCGCCTCGTCGCGTCCGAGGTCGACGGCCCACGTCTCCCCCATGGCAGAGAGGAGGAAGTCGCCCGCGTCCATGTGCTGGTGGCTGAGCTTCGGATCGCTCGCCGTGCGCATCGACAGGAAAGTGGCGTCGGTGTCGGTGTGCGAGCCGCGTGCCGCGAAGACGCCCGTCACGGGGTCCTCGTAGTCGAGCGGCGCCTCCGAGGACCCCGCGTCCAGGCTCGGCGTACGCCACAGCAGAGTGAGGGAGGCGAACCGCGTCGACCGGGCCTGCGCGGCGGCGCTCATCAGCTGGGTGTCCTGCAGGGCGAACCCGAGCCCCGCGAAGGCGGGGGCCGGATCGACGGTGGGGAGGGTGTCGGCGAACGTCGCGAACTGCCCGTTGGGCATGCGTGTGCCGAGCATGAAAGTTCCGCTGGCGCGCACGCCCGTCCCGCTGAGGAGGCCCTGGTCCGATCCCGTCGTGATGATCAGGCTGTTCGCGAGGGATGCGAGGTGACGGGTGGCGTACGCCCAGTAGGACTGCCCCTCGACGAAACCGCCGGCGGCGGCGTAGGCGCGCAGCCCGTTGGTCAGGCTGTCCATGCCCTCGCCGTACACCTCGGCGGGGACGGACGACGTGGTCTCGCCGTTCACCGCCAGCGCGCCCATGATCATCGCCGAGTTCACGATGACGTTGACGTTGTCCGCACGCCCGGTCCAGTTCCCGATGTTGCGATAGGGCCCGGGGGTGTTGTCGGCGACGCGGTAGACCGCGAGCGAGGGTTGCAGCCCCTTCGTCACGATCGCGTTCGTGATGGCCGTCCGCTGCGCGGTCGTCCAGTCGTCGTATCCCCAGTCCAGCGCGACGGCCAGCGCCGATGTCATCTCGGCCGTGTCGAGGAAGTGGTCCGGATTCCAGTTGGCCAGCGCCATGGCCTGGGACACCTCCTGCCAGGCGCGGGTGAGGAAACGCGTGTCCCCCGTGATGCGCTTGGCGAGAAGGAGGTCCTGGATGCGACGGCCGAGCATCTGCGCGTCGTCCAGCATGTTGCCGTCGTCGGCGGCGTTGTACTTCAGCTTCCCGGCGGTGAGCAGACTGGTCGCGGAGTCCGTGACCCAGCCCGCGAGCTCCGCGGAGACGGGATCGCCCGCCACCTGCGCGGACAGCTGCTGCATCCGGTCCGCCGAAGCGATCAGCCGGGGATGCCCGCCGGCCGCGGGGAGCGGCGGTCCGGCCGCTTCCGCCGCCGGTACCGCGACGAAGAGAGTAGCCACCAGCGCCGAGACGACTCCGATGACTCCGGTCGAAAAACGAATGCCTGCCCGCATATCGATGCCCAACGAGAGAGGGGATTGCGGCCCAAAGCGACCGCGTTTGCATCAATTTACGCCAAGACGCGGAAACGCACGAATGGTTGACGGGCGGCGCAGGCGTGGACAATTGACACCGAGCGTGAATGAAAGCCGACCCGACTCCTAGGATGAAGAAGCAAATCGAAACCCGGCCGGCGGATCGACCGCCGACCGCGAAGGCGAATTCCTTGAGAGATCCGCACGGCCCGAGCGCCGCAACGAATGCGCCGGACGAGGACTCGTCCGTCGTGATGCCGCATGCCGTCGCCGTCGCCCTCCTGCCCCCCGCGATCCATCACATCGCGGCGGCGCACGGCATCCGCGTGCTCTCGATCAAAGGAGCAGTGCTTTCCCAGCAGGGTCTGCGTTCGCGTCGGCGGCCATCGGACGTCGACGTCCTGGTGGACCCTGCGCGGTTCGAGGATCTGGTGCTACTCCTGCGCTCGATGGGGTGGCGAGACCGGGACGGGAAGGTGCTGGTCCCCCTCCCCCGCGACGGTACGGTGCTCGCGCCGCACGCACGGACGCTCGAGCACCCCCGCTGGCCCTGCCAGCTCGACCTGCACAGGTACTACCCCGGATTCCTCCGTCCGGCGCAGGACGTGTTCGACCGCCTGTGGGCAGATCGTCACACCGCACAGCTCGCGCACGCGGACTGCGACGTCCCCTCCCCGACGGATCACTGGCTGCTGGCCGCCCTCCACGTCCTCCGCTCCGGCGACGAGCCGCAATTGCGGGAGCTCGAGACCGCGGCCGCAGACGTCCTCCGCGGGCGCGAGCAGGACCTCCTCACCCGCGCCGAGGATCTGGGAGCCGTCGGACCGCTGCGGGAGCCGCTCACGCGACTCCTCGGGGCGTCCCCGGTCGTCCCGGAATCCGATGTCGACCTTCTCGTCGAGTGGACGCGACGCATCCACGACCCCGGCAACCTTCCGGACGCGTTCCTCGAACAGTTCCGCGAGGCGAGCGGTGCGACACGCATCCGCCTGGCGTTCCGGCAGGCATGGCCGACACCTCGCTCCGCACGCGCGTTCCACGACGTGGGCGAGGGACCATTCGGGCTGTTCCGGTTCTATCTCGCGCGGCTCGCTCTGGCCCCGTCGAAGATGTCGGCCTATCTCCGACTCCACCGGCGTGCACGTACGAAGGAAGGGCGATGACGGGCACGGCGATCCCCCACCGGGCCGAGCACGTCGCGTGGACGGCGGTGGACGGATGCGTCTACGCCGTCTCCCCGGCGGGCCCGACGCCGTTCACGGTCGTCGAGTTGTCCGAGACCGGGTCTTCCGTCTGGATGCATATCGACGGCACTGCTGCCGTGCCCTCGATCGTCCGCCGCGTTGCGGACGAGTGGGGAGTCGGGACGGACGATGTCGCCGAAGGCGTCCGCTCGTTCCTCCGGCAACTCACCGATCAGCATCTCGTCGTATGGGAGGCCACAATCCCCGAGACATCGCCCCCGGCACCGATGTAGGGCGCCTCAGGAGGAGGGGCGGCCCTCTCGGCGAGATCTGCGCGACGTCGATCCGGCCGTGGTGGGCGACTCCGAAGCGGGCACCGCGACGTGCGTCGACCGCGCGGTCCGGGGTTCCGTCGGCGCGGGCGTATCGAGCGGAACCGATGCGGACGCAGCCGACGTGGCGTAATAGTCCCCCGCGTAGCGGTAGTCGTCGTAGCCCTTTCCGCGGCCGCGGACGGGCACCCGGTTGATCACGACGCCCAGGCAGCGGGCCCCGGCGCGCTCGAGGTTCTGGATCGCCCTCTGCAGCGTCTCCACGGTGGTCTTCCCGACGCTCGCGACGATCATGGCCCCGTCGGCGTTGTGGGCGAGGACCGCGGCGTCGGTGACGGGCAGGAGCGGAGGGGCGTCGATGATGACGGTGGCGTCCGCCGCAAGACGGTGCAGAAGGTCGTGCATGCGCGCCGACCCCAAGACCTCGGACGGGTTCGGGGGCAGCTTGCCCGCGCCGAGGACGCGGAGGTTTCCGTCGAGTCCCACCGGCTGTGCCACGTCCTCGAAGTCGGCGCGCCCCGAGAGCACGTCGGTGAGCCCGACTCCCTCGACCAGACCGAAGATGCTGGCGACCATGGGCCGCCTCAGGTCGCCGTCGACGAGGACCACGCGCTGTCCGCTCGCGGCGAGGATGATGGCGAGGTTGGCGCTCGTGGTCGACTTCCCATCGCCGGGCAGCGGGCTGCTGACCACGATGATCCGAGGCGGTCGATCCACGTCCATGAACTGAATGTTCGTCCGCAGTTCGCGCATCGCCTCCGCGACACGGTAGTGCTTCGCGCGCGCACCCTCGTCGAAGCCGCCGTCGAGGGGGATCAGACGACCCGCCGAGGTGAACGACTTCTCGAACGGGATGGTGCCGACCACGGCATGGCCCGTCTCGCGCTCCACGACCTCGGCCGAGCGGATGCGGCGGTCGACGATGTACCGCGTCGTCGCGGCTCCCACGCCCGCCGCGAGTCCGACGACGGCCCCGATGATGAGCGCGATCCGCAGATTCGGGGAGCTCGGCGAGTCCGGAAGCTGAGCGGAGTCGCCCGGGACCAACTGGACGAGCGCCTCGCCACCGGTGGCGCTCTCGAGCTTGTTGATCTCGGAGGACATGGCGCGCACCCACGCCTGGGCGAGGTCTCGGGCGCCCTCCGGCGTCGAGGCGGAGGCCTGGACGACGATGTTGACGGTGTCGAGGGGGTTGGTGACCTTCACCTGACGGACCAGCGACTCGGGCTGAGACTGCAGACCGAGATCGGAGATGACTTCGTCGGCCACCGACCGCCACGTCCCCACATCGATGTAGGACTTGACCTTCGATTTCGCCAGGTTGTCGGCGATCAGGGCGGAGCCCGTGTCGGAGCTGGCGCCGGTGGATGCCGACACGAAGCCTCCGGCGTCGGCCGTGTACACAGGCTTCTGGAGGCTGACCCATCCGGCTGCGGCGAGGACGCCCAAGAGGATTCCGAGGAGGATCATCCACCATCCGGTGCGGGCGATTCGCCAGTACGTTCGCAGTTCCACAGGTGATTCATCCCCCCGATTGGGAGCCCCTGGACTTCCCGATGCTGCATTGCCACGGCGCGCAATGGAGAAAGGCTCAAGGAGATTGTAGACGAGGTGATTTCCAGCCACCCTTATGGGTGATGCATTGGCGGCCCTCGGGCAATCCGGTCATATTTACGACACGTTCCTCTCGAATTCACGACGTTGAGGTGGCCGCGCAGTGCCCCGAGCCCTCGCAGGCGGGATACTCCCCCTGCGCCGCTCGACGGCGTCGAAGTCGCTCGAATGCCCGTGATTAGGATGATCGCTCAGGCGCTGCCGCACCGGATCCGTGTACCGGACCGGACCAGGCGCACAGTCAGGAGCAACATGAGATCGACGTCCGACGCCCCTTCGACGTCCGTGCTCGCGTGCGTCGACGCTCTCGGCGTCGGTGTGTCCATCCTCGTGCGCGATGGCGGGGAACCCGGGGCCGTCGATCGCGGCCGCTCCGCGTGGCGCGACGCGGTCTCCTCACCCGGTACGACGCAGCTCCGGGCGGTCGAGGTCTCGCTGTCCGGTGAGGACGACGTCGCCGGCGCGCTGTCCGACCTCTCGACCCACGTCACCTTGGCCGCTCTGGACGCGTTGCGCGGCTCGCGGTTGCTCCTGCACGCCGCCGGTGTCGCGGCCCCCGACGGCCGCGTGTTCGCGTTCGTGGGCCCCTCCGGCCGCGGCAAGACCACGGCGGCGCGCCACCTGGGCGCCCGTTTCGGCTACGTCAGCGACGAGAGCGTGGCCGTGGATGCCGCGCTGACGGTGTGGCCGTACCGCAAACCGCTCTCGGTGATCGTCGAGGGAGAGCAGTTCAAGCAGCAGATCGCCCCGAGCGACCTCGGGCTCCTCCCCCTCCCCCCGGCTCCGCTGCAGCTCGCGGGGATCACCCTCCTGGAGCGCGATCCGGACACGCACGCGCCGGGTATCTCCCCGGTCGACCTGATCGATGCGATCTGCGAGATGACCCCGCAGATCAGCTACCTGCCCGAGCTGCCCTCGCCGCTGCAGTACGTCGCCCGGATCATCGACCGGATCGGAGGCGTCACCCGGTTGATCTACCGGGATGCCACCGAACTCCCCGCCGTGGTGGACGAGATGTTCGCCGCCACTCCGCCCGCCGCCCAGCCCTGGTCGAGCGCGCCCGAGGGGAGCGCATCGGGGCCGTGGCGGTGCGCGGCGGTCGAGGACGCCATTCTGGTCGACGGTCGCGCGTGCATCCTGCGCGAGGGCGTGGTCACCGCACTCGACCACCGCGGGTGCCTCGTGTGGACGTTGTGCCGCCAGGGGGCGGACGCACGGGAGATCACCGATGCCGCGGTCGCCGCGTTCGGCGAGCCCGCGGACGGGGACCCGGCCGCCCTGATCGCGCAGACCATCGACGAGCTCGTCGGCCACGGACTCCTCGAGCGGGCATGACGACGCCGACGCCGACCGCTGCCCGACCGACCCGTTGGCGACGGATCCGTCGGTCGCCGTTGACGCACCTCGCGCTCGCCCTCGTGTTGCTGGCTCTCGTCCAGGGGCTGGTGATCAAGCCGTTCCAGGTGCCGTCTGAGTCCATGTCCCCCACCCTCGAGGCCGGGGACCGTCTGCTCGCCAGCCGCATTGCATACACGGTGTCCGCGCCCGGCGCCGGGGACGTCGCCGTCTTCGCCCGTCCGGACACCTGGGGCCCGCGACCCGAGCGCGGCGCGCTGCGCACCGCACTGGGATGGATCGGCGACATCGTCGGGTTCGGTCCGAGCAATCAGGATGCCCTCGTAAAACGCATCATCGGCGAACCCGGGACCACGGTCCGTTGCTGTTCCGACGCGGGACAGGTCGAGGTGGACGGTGTTCCGCTGAGCGAGGGCTACATCGTCACCGACCTTCCGTTCACCCCGGGGGCGAACGATTGCTCGAGCTCCCCGGCATCGGCTCGATGTTTCGGCCCGATCACCGTCCCCGCGGGCGAATATCTGGTCCTCGGCGACAATCGTGCGAACTCCGCCGATTCGGTCATCGCCTGTCGCGGGAATGCGACCCCTCCGCCCGATTGTGCTCGATTCGTTCCGCGGGAGGACATCATCGGCAAGGTCGTGACGATCGTCTGGCCGCTGGATCGCCTCCGGCTGTTCACGGACGGCGGGTGAACACCTCAGCGGCCCGGCCCGCGCGCATCGTCATGCCGCAGGGGTGAAGAGGACGTCGCAGGACGGGTCGATCGTGACCGGTGTGTCCGAAGCGGTCGGTGTATGCCGCAACTGCAGCGGGCCGAGCGGCCCCTCGGGCAGTTGCACCGTCGAGGAAACCGTTCGAGAGCCGCCCTGGGGAACCACCACGAGCCGACTGAGCGCGGTGTTGCCGGTCTGCGACCCCGACCGGTCGAAGCCCGACACCTCGCTGACGGCCGGATCCGTGGCGATGACCTGGCCGCCCGGTGGGGCGAAGAACAGCACGTCGAGCATCATCGACGTGCGAGGCAGCCCGAAGTTCCCGTTTCGCGCACCCAGCGTGTACTTGCTCGTGATGCTGTTCGGAATCGAATTGGTCAGCGTGGTGGTCGTCGTGATCGTCCGCGCGGACGCGTCGCATGTCGCGGAGACGGCCTGCGCGAGGTGATACTCGAGCTTCCCGACGGAGTAGTCGTTCAGGTACGTACCCACCTGGGTCGCCGTCGTGTTGTCGGCGTGCAGCGCGCCGTCCAGGCCCAACTCGGTCGAGAGCCGCTGTGCGGCCTCGTCCGTGAACGACAGGAAGAGGCGCTGCTCGTCGGCGGACTGCGTCAGCGCGTCCAGCATCTTCGCCGGGTCCCATTTGCCCGACGTCAGGTGGGAGAACACCGCACGGGACACTTCGGAGAAGAACGCGTCCGAGTCCGCCCCGGACGGGAACCGCTCGTAGGCGTCGCTCAGAAGCAGCTGCACGGCGTTGTCGCTCGAGATCTGCTCCCCCGCGACGTCGACCGGACCGGCGACCGCCAGCATGTGCGACAGGACGACGGGGTCGATGGAGATGACGCCGTCGAACCTCTCGCCGTTGGTGCGCGTCCACAGGTCCTGGAACAGCTGCACGGTCGTCGGGAAGTCCGGCGTCATCGTGTAGTCCTGCGAGTAGCGCGCGAAGGTCGCCGGGTACAGCGCGAGCGCGTCGCCGGGGATGTCGCTGAACTGCTGACCCGCCGTGCCCTCCTGATAGAAGGTCGCGGAGCTGGCCTGGTCGAGCAGCTCGAACTTGCCCTGGTCGACCTCCATGATGATGCTCGCCGCCGGGTTGCCGCCGGTCGCGCGGATCTCCGCGTTGTTCTGGAAGATGATCAGGTACGTCTTGCTCCCCTCGCCACCGGCCATGCTGAGCAGCGTCGGCAGGTACCGGTTCACGACGTCGAGGGTGGGCGCCGTGCGGTCGATGACATCCCGGATCTCTCCGACGGGCCCGGCGACGGCATCCAGGAGCTGGTCGGAATGGATGCCGTCGGTCTCGGCCTTGGCCGCGGTGAACGCCTGCGACACCACGGGGATCGACGCCTGCGCCTGCTGGAAGGGCTGCAGATCGAAGCCCCCGCCCTCGAGCGCGAGCTTCTTGATGTCCAGGTCGGAGATCATCTGGATGCCCGGGGGGAGGGCGTCGCGCACGAGGATGTCCACCGCGCGCGTGACACGCGAGACGGCGTCGATGTTGGCCCCCACGACGGGGATCTCGGAGGCCTTCTGCCACAACGGACTCTGCACCGTCTGAGCCGCGCGGGCCGTCCGGACGCTCACATCGTCGGCGGCGGCCTGGAGACCGGCCTCATCCTTCGCCTCGACCAGCGAGCCGAGTCGCCCGAGCGTGGCCTTGGCCGCCAGGAGATCGTCGCGGACCTCGACGGCCTGCACGGCCAGTGTCGCGCCGAGGATGCCGGCTACCGCGGCCGCTCCCCCGATCAGGCCGAACGCACCGCCCAGCACCCAGGGCCAGACGCGAGGGCGACGACGTGCGGTCTCGCCAGGCTCGGTCACAGAGGTGGCGTCGGACTCCGCGATCGCGGCATCCTCGGCGCCTGTCCCGCTCGTCGCTCGGCTTCGGTTGTGGCGGCGCAGGTTGTCACCCATGGGGGAATCCTAGGTCAGACCGTCTGAGCGCCCCCTGCCAGCATCGTCCGCCGACGCCGGGGGCGCGGACCTCAGACGAAGAGCGGGGCCACCGCGAAACCCGCGGCGACGAGGATGGAACTGAGACCGCCCATGATGGGCAGCGCGGTCGCACCGACGCGGCGACCCGTGACGTATCCGACGACCGCGAACAGGACGCCCGCCGCAGCGACGGCGAGTCCGATCACCGCGGCGCGTTCGATCAGACCGGATGAGTCGTTCCGCAACAGGAGCAGCGCACCGAGTGCCGGAACCCCCACCGCCACGATGGCGAGCAGAAGGGAGACGACGCCGAGGACACGCGAGAGCGGCTTCACCCGAGCGACTCTACCGGCGGCAGCCGTGAGGGAACGACGAAGGGCCGGGCCCGAGGGCCCGGCCCTTGCCGGTCAGTCCGTGAAGGACTTACTTGAGGATCTTGGTGACGGTACCGGCACCGACGGTGCGGCCACCCTCACGGATCGCGTAGCCGAGGCCCTCTTCCATGGCGATCGGCTGGATGAGCTCGACCGACATCTCGGTGGTGTCACCGGGCATGACCATCTCGGTGCCCTCGGGCAGCGTGATGACGCCGGTCACGTCCGTGGTGCGGAAGTAGAACTGCGGGCGGTAGTTCGTGAAGAACGGGTTGTGACGGCCGCCCTCCTCCTTGGACAGGATGTACGCCGTGCCCTCGAAGTTGGTGTGCGGGGTGACCGAACCGGGCTTCACGACGACCTGGCCGCGCTCGACGTCGTCACGCTTGGTGCCGCGAAGGAGCAGACCACAGTTCTCGCCGGCCCAGGCCTCGTCGAGCTGCTTGTGGAACATCTCGATACCCGTGACCGTGGTCTTCTGCGTCGGGCGGATGCCGACGATCTCGACCTCGGAGTTGATCGCGAGGGTACCGCGCTCGGCGCGACCCGTGACGACCGTTCCACGACCCGTGATGGTGAAGACGTCCTCGATGGGCATGAGGAACGGCTTGTCCTTGTCACGCACCGGGTCGGGGATGGACTCGTCGACGGCCTCCATGAGCTCGACGATCGAGTTGACCCACTGCTCGTCGCCCTCGAGAGCCTTGAGGCCCGAGACGCGCACGACGGGGGCGTTGTCGCCATCGAAGTCCTGCGAGGAGAGGAGCTCGCGAACCTCGAGCTCGACGAGCTCCAGGATCTCCTCGTCGTCGACCATGTCGGCCTTGTTCAGCGCGACCAGCAGGTAGGGGACGCCGACCTGCTTGGCGAGCAGCACGTGCTCACGCGTCTGGGCCATCGGGCCGTCGGTCGCCGCGACCACGAGGATCGCGCCGTCCATCTGAGCGGCACCGGTGATCATGTTCTTGATGTAGTCGGCGTGACCGGGCGCGTCGACGTGAGCGTAGTGACGCTTCGGGGTCTCGTACTCGACGTGCGAGATGTTGATGGTGATACCGCGCTGACGCTCTTCCGGCGCCGAGTCGATCGACGCGAAGTCACGCTGGACGTTGGTGGCCGACGGGAACTTGTCGGCGAGCACCTTCGAGATGGCAGCGGTGAGCGTGGTCTTGCCGTGGTCGACGTGACCGATCGTTCCGATGTTCACGTGCGGCTTGGTCCGCTCGAACTTGGCCTTAGCCACTGGGTCCTCCTCAGGACGTTCAATGCAGAGTGACGGGCGCTGGATTGCGACCGGTTCTCTACGGGGATGGTTCTCAGGTTACTAGAGAGTCGGTATTGAGTTTGAGCGGATGCCGGGAACCCGGCCGGGGCGCGGACCCCCGGCATCCACGAGGGCGGTGTTACTCGCCCTTGTTCTTCTGGACGATCTCGTCGGCGACGGCCTTCGGCACGTCGGCGTAGCTGTCGAACTCCATCGAGTAGACGGCGCGACCCGAGGTCTTCGAGCGCAGGTCACCGATGTAGCCGAACATCTCCGACAGCGGGACGTTGGCCCGCACGACCTTGACGCCGGCGGCGTCCTCCATGGACTGGATCTGGCCACGACGCGAGTTCAGGTCGCCGATGACGTCGCCCATGTACTCCTCGGGGGTACGCACCTCGACGGCCATGATCGGCTCGAGGATGGTGGGGTTCGCCTTGCGGACCGCCTCCTTGAAGCCCATGGAGCCGGCGATCTTGAACGCCATTTCCGACGAGTCGACGTCGTGCGAGGCACCGTCGAGCAGGATCGCCTTCACGCCCACCATGGGGTAGCCGGCGAGCACGCCGACGTTCATGGCGTCCTGGAAGCCCTGGTCGGTCGGCGCGATGTACTCGCGCGGGATACGACCACCGGTGACCTTGTTCTCGAACTCGTAGGTCTTGTCGGCCGTGACCTCGAGCGGCTCCAGCGCGAACTGGATCTTCGCGAACTGACCCGAACCACCGGTCTGCTTCTTGTGGGTGTAGTCGTGACGGTCGACCGCCTTGCGGATGGTCTCGCGGTACGCCACCTGGGGCTTTCCGACGTTGGCCTCGACCTTGAACTCGCGCTTCATGCGGTCCACGAGGATGTCGAGGTGCAGCTCGCCCATGCCCTTGATGACCGTCTGACCGGTCTCCGAGTTCTGCTCGACGCGGAACGTCGGGTCTTCCTCGGCGAGCTTCTGGATGGCGACACCCAGCTTCTCCTGGTCGGCCTTGGTCTTGGGCTCGATCGCGACCTCGATGACCGGCTCCGGGAACGTCATCGACTCGAGGACGACCTGGTTCGACGGGTCGCTCAGGGTGTCACCGGTCGTCGTGTCCTTCAGACCGATGACGGCGTAGATGTGACCGGCGGTCACGGAGTCGACGGGCATCTCCTTGTTGGCGTGCATCTGGAAGATCTTCCCGATGCGCTCCTTCTTGCCCTTGGTGGCGTTGACGACCTGCGCACCCGAGTCGAGGTGACCCGAGTAGACGCGGATGTAGGTCAGACGGCCGAAGAACGGGTGCGTCACGATCTTGAACGCCAGGGCCGCGAACGGCTCCTCGCGGTCGGCGTGGCGCTCGATGACGACCTCTTCGTCCTTGGGGTCGTGGGCCTCGATGGCCGGCACGTCCAGGGGCGAGGGGAGGTAGTCGACGACCGCGTCGAGCATCGGCTGGACACCGCGGTTCTTGAACGCCGAACCGCAGAGCACGGGGTAGAGCTCGGAAGCGATCGTCAGCTTGCGGATCGCGCCCTTGATCTCGGCGACCGTGAGCTCCTCGCCACCGAAGTACTTCTCGAGAAGCACGTCGTCGGACTCGGCGACGGTCTCGAGCAGCTTGTGACGGTACTCGGCGGCCTTGTCGGCGAGGTCGGCCGGGATCTCCTGGATCTCGTACTTCGCACCCATGGTCACGTCACCCTTGGCGTCGCCGGGCCACACCAGGGCACGCATCTCGACGAGGTCGATGACGCCGACGAAGTCGTTCTCGGCACCGATGGGGAGCTGGATGACGAGCGGCTTGGCCTTCAGGCGGTTGACGATCGTGTCGACCGTGAAGTAGAAGTCGGCGCCCAGCTTGTCCATCTTGTTGACGAAGCAGATACGGGGGACGTCGTACTTGTCGGCCTGGCGCCACACCGTCTCGGACTGGGGCTCGACGCCCTCCTTGCCGTCGAAGACGGCGACGGCACCGTCGAGCACGCGCAGCGAACGCTCGACCTCGACCGTGAAGTCGACGTGCCCGGGGGTGTCGATGATGTTGATCTGGTTCTTGTCCCAGAAGCAGGTGACGGCGGCGGAGGTGATCGTGATGCCACGCTCCTGCTCCTGCTCCATCCAGTCGGTGGTGGCGGCACCGTCGTGCGTCTCACCGATCTTGTGGTTGACGCCCGTGTAGAACAGGATGCGCTCGGTCGTCGTCGTCTTGCCGGCATCGATGTGCGCCATGATGCCGATGTTGCGGACCTTGTGGAGGTCGGTGAGCACGTCTTGTGCCACGGGTGTCTTCCTTACCTGTTGGGAGGTTGATGCCGGGCCCATCGGAGGGTCCGCGACCGGGGTTCGGTCGCGGACCCTCCGCGGGTGTTACCAGCGGTAGTGCGCGAAGGCGCGGTTCGACTCGGCCATCTTGTGGGTGTCTTCGCGGCGCTTGACCGCGGCACCGAGACCGTTCGAGGCGTCGAGGATCTCGTTCTGCAGACGCTCGGTCATCGTCTTCTCACGACGACCCTTCGCGTAGCTCACGAGCCAGCGCAGCGCGAGGGTGTTCGCGCGGTGCGGCTTGACCTCGACCGGAACCTGGTAGGTCGAGCCACCGACGCGGCGGCTCTTGACCTCGAGGGTGGGGCGCACGTTGTCGAGCGCCTTCTTGAGGGTGGCGACGGCATCCTGGCTGTTCTTCGCCTCGACGCCACGGAGGGCGTCGTAGACGATCGACTCGGCCAGCGACTTCTTGCCGTCGACGAGGATCTTGTTGACGAGCTGGGTGACGACGGGAGCGCCGTACACCGGGTCGTTGACGACGGGACGCTTCGGGGCGGGACCCTTACGAGGCATGGTTCTCAGCCCTTCTTCGCGCCGTAGCGGCTGCGAGCCTGCTTACGGTTCTTGACAGCCTGGGTGTCGAGCGCACCGCGGACGATCTTGTAGCGGACACCGGGGAGGTCCTTCACACGACCACCGCGGACGAGCACGAGCGAGTGCTCCTGCAGGTTGTGGCCCTCACCGGGGATGTAGGCCGTGACCTCGGTGCCGTTGCGCAGCTTCACGCGGGCGACCTTGCGCATCGCCGAGTTCGGCTTCTTGGGGGTCGTCGTGTACACGCGGGTGCACACGCCGGCCTGCTGGGGGTTCGACTTCAGCGCGGGAGCCTTGGTCTTCGAGACCTTCGGCGAGCGGCCCTTGCGAACCAACTGCTGAATGGTTGGCACGTTCTCTCCTTGTTTGTGCTGCACGGTGACAGCGTCGTGTCTCCCCCGACTCGGTGCGGATCTTGCGATTCGTGACGTGTCGGGCTCACGTGTGATCCACCGCGCGCCAGAATGATCGAACGCGATTGTGGTGGATATGCCGTGGGGGTGACCTGTTCGCAGGCCCTTCCCTGAGATGGTGCGAGCGTTGTTCCGTGCCGCAGACCCGGAGGCATGACGCACGGCGCGCGTGAACGCACACCCGCTCAATGATACGCGCCCGGGAGGGTGCGGGCAAACGTGCGCGGCCCGACGCTCAGCCCATCAGCAGGAACAGGGTGATCGCTGCGGCGACGACGACCGCCACGACCGTCACCGCGAGAACCAGACCGCGGATCCGAGCGCGCCGGGGCGTGCGCGGCCGCACCTCGGCGGCATCCGGCGCGTCGGTCGGGCGTACGGGCGGGACGGCGCGGGTCACGCGGATCGCCTCGTCCGCACGGGGGCGGTACAGCTCATGATCGCCGACGGGGACACGCGCCGCGCGGGGCACGGGTGCGGGGTCGCCCGACGGGATCTCGGGCGTCTCGGCACGGTCACGCGATCTGCTGCGGCGCGTGCCCGTCGCGGTGTCGTCGTCGACCGTGGATGCCTCGTCCTCGGTGCTCGCGGGCGTGGCCTGCGCGGGCCCGGTGGCACGCCGCCGACCGGGAGCGGTGGTCTCGTCGACGGCGGGCCCGTCCGATGGATCGGGAGCCCGTCGTTCGCGCGCCACCCGGACCGTCTCATCGGCGGGGACGTCCGACGGGGCGGATTCCGGCTCGGGCGCCGGACGGACCTGCCGCACCTGGACCGTGTCCTCCGTCGGCGCGTCACGCGTCACGCGGACGGTGTCGTCCCCCGGCGCATCGCGAACGACACGGACCGTGTCCCCCACCGGGGCATCACGCGCGACGCGGACGGTGTCCTCCCCCGCGGCGAGCCGGGCGGAGACCGCGGTGTCCTCGTCGATCTCATCCGCGTCGACCGGAGCGGAGGGACGAGTCGGCCAGGCGCGCAGACGACCCGCCCACAGGGTGACCTCGTCCGGATCGTCGGGGACGTCGTAGGGGCCGCTCACGGTTCCCTCCTCGTCAGTCGCACCTCCGCGTCACCGAGGAAGAACCGCTCGCCCGCCTCGATCTCCTCACCGGGAGGGGCCTCCACCTCGGTGCCCATGAGCGTCGCGAACAGCACGCCGTTCGTGGAGTCCAAGTCGGTGACGAACCAGGTCTCGCCGCGCAGCTGCAGTCGGGCGTGGGTCTTCGAGACGGTGCGGGTCTCGTCGGCGATCGGCACGAGCTGGGCGTCGGGGTGCGCGGCATCCGGAGCCGGCCGGCGTCCGAGGATCACCACGTCGGACGTCAGGTCGACGGGCACGCCGTTCGGCGGCACGAGAGCCCACGGGATCCGACGGCGCCGGGTGACCACCGTGCGGTCGAGGGCATCGAAGTCGGCGTCATCGGGCTCGGCGGGGAACTCCGGCTGCGTGTAGAGCGCCGACACCGACGTGCGCGCCGACCGCGGCGCACCCGCCTGCGGGGCGTCGGCGACGGCGGACACCGCCTCCGAGAGCTCCGGGAAATCCTCGTCCGGCCCTTCGTCCGCGGGTGCGGGCACGGGGGCGCCGCCCGGCGCCGGACGCGTGAGCGGTTCGTCGATCGCCGCATCCTTCTCGGCAGAGGAGGGCGACGGCGCACGCCACGGCTCAGCGTCGTCCTGTGCGCCCACGGGGGCATCGGGCTCGCGCTCGGAAGGGGCGACGGCTCCGGCTGACGCGGCGGGGCGGGCGCGCGGCGGAACGGCCGGGGTGAGGGGAGCCGCGCTCCACGGGGCATCCGCGTCGGCAACGGGCGACGCGGCGGGGGGTTCCTCGCGGGCGCCCGCGGGCGGGTCGGCCGGTGCCCGCAGGGCCGCCAGCGCCTCGGACACGGAGGTGCGGGCGTCCTCGGGTGTCGAAGTCTGCGGGCCGTCCGACGCGTCGACCCGCGCATCGGAGGGGGGCGGCGCGAACACCGGCGCACCGGGGAGCGTGGGCGGCGCCCAGTCCGTGGGCGGGGGCGGCGCATCCGCGAGCGACGGGGACACCGCCGAGAAGGGCAGGGCGATCGGCTCCGACACCGGTGGGGCGACCGACGCGTCCTCGCCGCGCGCGGTGTCCGGTGCCGCCGGCGGCTCGGGCGTCCAGCCCCCCACGAGGGGGACGTACGGGCCGGCGAAGTCCTGGCCGCGACGCACCGGCGCGGAGTTCTCGTCGACCCCGCCGGAGCGACGGACGCCGGGCTTCTCCCCCGCCCAGCGCGCCGAACCGAATCCGAGGATGCTCGCCCACACGACGCCCAGAAGCGCCCCGAGGACGGTCATGCCCGCCCCACGGTCGAACCCGCGGTTGACGCGGTGCACCGCGACGATGAAGACGACGGCGAAGGCCAGAGCACCGAACAAGGGGATGAAGATCAGCAGGACGAGCCACGGCGAGAACCCGCCGACCTTCAGGATCGTCCCGAGGTTGACCAACGGCACCCACGCCTTCCAGGTCGACTCCCCCGTCTTCGCGAACACGGCGGCGAGCGCCAGCGCGTACCAGACGTACACGATCACGAAGAGGAGCAGCGTCAGCGCTCCCAGGAGTACACCCGTGGAATCGTTCATGTCGTCTCGCGCCGCCCGGCGGGCGGGCGCTTCCCCCTCTCGTCGCGGTGCGGCGGCCGTCGGCGCATGGGGCTCGGGGCGAAGAACCGCAGGAACGATCTCAACGATACGGCCGCGCGGACGCGGCGCCACCAGCCGCGCTGACGCGTCAGCACGCGGCGCTCGTCCTCCACGATGCGCCAGAACTCCGCCGCTTCGTCGGCCGTCACGGTGCGGGCCGAGAAGACGGCCCGGTCCGCGTCGTCGGCGAGTCGCCTCCCCGACGGGGTGTCGAAGGACTCCGCCACCTCACGCCGGGTCGAGGAAGGCCGCGGGTCGCGGCCGGCATCCACCCCGGCATCCACGTACTCGTCCCACCCGCCCGCGATCGACACGCGCGGATCCGGGTCGCGACGCCGACCCCGACGACGGACGGCCTTGGCCACCACGACGGCGAGGAACGGACCGAACAGGATCAGCACGACCAGCAGCGCGATACCGCTGATCCGCAGGATCGGCCAGAGCCACGCGAGATCGAGCCCGTCGTCGTTCCTGTCGTCGTCGGTGAGCGCGTTGTCCTCCTGCACCGGGTCGGGCGGAACGACCTCGTCGACGGTGTCCGGGCGCACCTCGGTGACGTTCTCGGGGTCGCGCTGCTGCGTCACCTCGAGGCTGGGCGAGAGCTCCCACTGCGGGGTCGCATCGATCGCGGCCCATCGCCCGTCGACGTCGCGCACCTCGGTCCACGCGCTCAGATCCCGCGCGCGGCATTCGCCCGCCTCGCACGTCGCCACACCGGCGTCGCTCGAGGTGAGGCGCGTGCCGACGACGACGCGCGCGGGGAAGCCGAGTTCCTGGGCGACGAGCGCGGCGGCGACGGCGAACTGCTCGTCGTCGCCGACGGCGGCGACGTAGTTGCCGGTCGACTGCGCGCGCGGGTCATCCTCACGTTCGAGCAACCGCTGGAACATCGTCTCGATGCGCGCCAGCGAGTGGCCCGACGCGCTCGGCTGCAGCTGGTAGCCGGCGAGGTCCATCGTCCACCTCGGTGCCGTCGCACCGGCGGCGGGGGCGAGTCCGTGGCTCAGGTAGCCGCGATCGCGCAGGAGACGGATCAGCGCGACCAGATCCGCACCCGAGCTCCCGGTGGCGTGCTCGTCGACCCACCGGCGAAGGTTCTCCCCGCCCGCCACGCCACCGTCGACACCGGATGCCGTGAAGGTCGCCGGGTCGACATCGGTCGGCTCCACCGCGGAGATCGTGTACGCGTCGCCGGGGATCAGTCCGCCGTCCGCGATCTCGACGCCGGCCTGGGCATCCGCGCTGTAGTAGAAGCGGTCGGCGAGGACGTTCCGGCGGTCGCCCTCGAACGTCGCCGACACGAGTCCGGCGGCCGTCGGCATCCAGATCCCGCCCAGGTCGCCGATCCGGATGTCGGCCTCCACCGCGCGGCCGGAGCCGGCCGGCAGGCTCGAGGGCACCCGGACGAACGCGCCCTGCCTCGAGCCGGAGGAGCGGTAGACCTCGCCGTCGTACACGTCCAGGGTCGCCACACGGATGCGCTCGGGCGCGATGCCGGTGCTGTCGACACGGAACAGCACGTCTTCGTCGCGGGCGTCGGAGAACATCGCCCGGTACTCGGAGAGCGGGCTCACCGCCTCGGCGATCTGCCGCTCCGGACCCGCGGCGGATCGCAGCACGCGGCGATCGGCATCCTGGGCGGCCCACGGCACGACCGCCACGGCGGCGACGACGGCCACCACGACCATCGCCGCACCCAGCGCCGCACGGCGCCGATCGGTGCGCGACCGCCGCCGCGGCTGGGCGACCGCGCCGCTCTCGCTCGCCCGACGGAGCGCGCGCGTGCGTTCGTCGCGCGTGCGCCACGCGAGCCACAGCACCCCCGAGAGAACGGCCGCGACCCCGATACCGGTCTCGACGGGGGCCGCGAGCGACAGCGGGCCGACCGTCAGCGGCGCGCTCGTCGAGGTGCGACCGAAGAAGAGTCCGAACCCGCTCATCGCGAGCCCGCTCACGACGGCGAACGGGGCGAGTCGGTCGGAGCGGAGGGCGAGCCCGAGGGTCGCCGCCGTCCCGACCAGGAACACCAGGAGGGCCGGCACGAGGAGATTGCGGTAGTCGCCGACGGGGAGCTCGACCGTCACCAGGTCTTTCCACGCGAGCACCACACCGGCGAACGCCTCGCCGAGACCGCGCAGGATCTCCACGGGACCACCCAGACGCGACGGCACGGCCAGCGGCACGGCCAGCACCGCGAACGCGCCGACGAGGAGGGCGGCGGTGACCCAGCCGCCCCAGCGGCGCCACGCACTCACCCCGACGAGCCCCGCCGAAACGGGCACCGCGACGGCCACGAGGACGAGGAAGGTCGGCGACGCGTACACCGGCCACGCCGCGACGGTGGCGAGGAGAACGGACACGCCGGTGAACGCCCCCGCCGCGACGACGCGGACACGTCGGGCCGGATCCGTCCGACGCGCGGAACCGCTCACGAGGTCGCTCCCCGCACGAGGAGGCCCGCGAGATCGTCGAGCGTGCCGATCGTCAGGACCGTGAGGCCCGCGACGCTCCGCATGCGCGGGTGGGCCCGTTCGTCGCACACGACCGCCGCGACGGCGGTGTCGGAGGGGAAGGCCAGAGCAGCCTGACGCAGCCGCCCGATCGACACGGCGGAGCCGACGACCACGAACGCGATCGACAGCCTCTCGTTCGCCTCGGATGCCAGGCGGCAGACGTCCTCGACCGGCATGGTGTTCTCGTGGTGGGCGATCGCGCTGAAGCCGTCCAGCATGGCGCGCGGCGTCGCCGTCGGGACGTGCCGGATCGCGCGGAGCCGGCCCTTGACGACCCGCGGGATCTCGGTCCCGGTCACCACGTCGATGTCGCGCGCGTCGCGGACGGCACGGAGCCCCAGCGACGCGGCGGCCGACACCGCGAGCTCGTACTCGTCGGCATCCGCGTACTCCTGGGTCGCCGCGGCCAGCACCACGGCCATCCGCGACCGTCGCGACTCCTCGTACTGCCGCACCATCAGCCGCCCGGTCTTGGCGGTCGACTTCCAGTGCACCTGCCGTCGGGAATCCCCCGGGACGTACTCGCGGATCGCGTGGAAGGACATGTCGGCGTCGACCAGCCGCCGGGTGGCGCTGCCCTCGAGGTCGCGGATCAGACCGGCACTCGTGGACGGGAGTCCCACCGTGCGCGGGTGGACGTACAGGTCGTGGACGTCGTCGAACGCGTGCTCGCGGCGCAGCAGACCGACCGGGTCGCTGCGCACCGTCGTCACGGGTCCGATGCGCACGACCCCGCGGGGCAGGGGCGGGATCTCCAGGGGCTCGGTGACACCGTGGCCCGGCCGCAGCAGCGGGACGGCGAACTCCACCAGACCCCGGCCGACGGGGATGTCCAGGCGCCCCGGGAGCGCGGGGCGACCGCTGGAATTGCGGACGGCGATCTCACCCGTGACCCCGTGCCCGGCGACGACCCGCTCGTGGGTCAGCGACAGATCGACGTCGTACGCGCGTGCCCCGAACAGGAACGGGACGCTCATCAGCAGCAGCAGCAGCGCGACGGACCCTGCGACCATCCACTCCACCCACCCGAAGACCAGGCCGAGGACCAGCCCCGCCGTGGCCGCGACCGCCACGACCGCGCCCGCCGGTCGCACCGTGCGACCCGCCCACCGCGCCGCCGCCTCTCCGGCATCCACCACCGTCCGCCACACCTCGGCGGCGCGCACGGCGGCGCGCACCAGCCGACGGGTGCGACGGGTCGACGTGGACGTGATCGAGGTGCGCGAACCGGTCCCGACCGTGCCGGCGGAGGTGCGCGTCAGCCGCGACTCGGTGAGGCTCACGTCGGGCACGACGTCACCCCTCGGTGGTGGAGGATCGGGCGGGCGTGCACGACTCAGGCGCTCTCGCGCTGCGTGGGGGGCACGGTGTCCAGGAGCACCTGACCGACGACGGCCTCCTGGGTGACACCGTCGAACTCCGCCTCGGGGTGCAGGATCAGACGGTGCGAGAGCACCGCGACGGCCAGCGCCTTGACGTCGTCGGGGGTCGCGTAGGTACGCCCCTGCGCCGCGGCGCGCGCCCGCGTCGCCCGCGTCAGAGCCAGCGCGCCGCGGATGCTCACGCCGAGCCGGACCTCGTCGGCCGAGCGGGTGGCATCCACGATCCGGGCGATGTAGTCGAGGACCAGGGCGTCGACGTAGACGCTCGCGGCGAGGTCGGCCATGCCGACGAGCGCCTGCGGCGTGATGATGGGACGCAGATCCGCGGTGGCGACCGGAGCGCCGTCCAGGATGCGGACGGTGGCGGCGTGGTCGGGGTAACCGAGCGAGGTGCGCAGCAGGAACCGGTCGAGCTGCGCCTCGGGCAGCCGGTACGTTCCCGCCTGCTCGACCGGGTTCTGCGTCGCCAGGACGAGGAACGGTACGCCGACCTCGCGCGAGACGCCGTCGATGGTGACCCGCGCCTCCTCCATGACCTCGAGCAGGGCGGACTGCGTCTTCGGGCTCGCGCGGTTGATCTCGTCGGCCAGGACGATGTTGGCGAAGATCGGGCCGGCGTGGAACTCGAAGGTGCCGGTCTTCTGGTCGTACACCGTGATGCCGGTGATGTCGCCCGGCAGCAGGTCGGGGGTGAACTGGATGCGGGTGTTCGTCCCCTGCACCGACTGCGCGATCGCGCGCGCGAGCGAGGTCTTGCCCGTTCCCGGGACATCCTCGAGGAGCACGTGCCCGTCACTGAGCATGGCCGTCAGCACGAGCTCGACGACGTGCCGCTTGCCGAGTACGGCGCGCTCGACGTTGTCGGCGATCTGCGCGAAGGTCTGGGCGTACCAGGTCGCCTGCTCCTGGGTGATCGTCATGGCGGTGCGTCTCTCTGTCGGGGGGATCGGGAGGGTCAGGGGGTGGTGGGGGCGGACGGATCGTCCGAGGCGGTGCCCGGCTGGCACGTGCCGCTCGTCTCGAGGACCGCGGTGTCGAGGCCCCAGCCGCGGGCGGACCAGTCGACGGTGACCAGGACGTTGGTGACCGTCGTCGCGCCCTTGGGGACCAGGTCCGACCCCTCGGGCGGGGTGAGGACCTTGCCGTTCTTGTCGGTGTAGCGGGCGGCCGCGCGGTCGAGGCTCATCGCGGCCTGGTCGTTGCTCGAGCTCGACGACACCTGAAGGCGTTCGCCGGCGACACAGGATGCCACCCGGGTACTCGCCTGCACCTGGTACGGCGCGCTCCCCGACGCGGGCGCGACCCGACCGGTCTCGGACGTCGTGCCCCAGATCTGATGCTGGAAGTACACGCCGATGTTCGGATCCGAACCGAAGACCGAGGTCCGGTCGCCGTCGAAGTTGGTGTATCTGACCTCGTTGAACCGCGGGGGCTTGCTGCCCTCGTCGATGCCGGAGATGCGCCACCTCGCGATGGAGCCGTTCTCCGCGTAGTCGGGCCGCGCCCCCACCTCGAACGTGTATCCGCGCGGTGCCGCGGTGTCCTGGGCCACGCGATACTCCTGCGTCACGCTCTGCGACCCGTACGAGGTGCCGTCGTAGCTCGACTCGACGCAGAACGTGAAGGTGTACGCCACGCCGTCGAGCTTGCCGGGGAACTCCCGCCGCGGACCGTCGTCGCCGACGCGGCAGAAGCCGCCCTCGACGATGCCGTACCGCAGCTTCGAGTCGGTGCCGTTCTGCCGCGCGGTTCCCTCGACCGTCACGGTGGAGACCCCGTCGCCGGTGGAGCGCGAGGTGATCGTCATGTTCGGCTCGAGCGGCGCCCCCACACCGTGCGCCGAGAAGGTGAGCGCCCCGCCCTGCGCCGAACCGCCGAGTCCCGCCGGGACCTGGAAACGCGACGTCGGGGTGACCGTGATCTGCGTGCTCGAGTTGCTGCCGACCTGGAACCCGTCGACCCGCACATCGTTCTGGTTGCGCCCCACGCTGACGGTGCGCGTCTCACCGGCCGCGCTGCGGATCTCGAGCTGCCCGGTCTCGGCGGACTCCACGCCCCGGATGACGAGGTCGGCGACGTTGCCCTCGCCACCGCGCGTGACGACGGGGGTGAACTCCCCGGATCGGGGCTGTGCGGGCGGATCGTACGCCCACCCGTTCGTGCGCACCGAGCCGCTCGACTCGCCCACCGCGTTCACCGCGGTGACGACGTACTCGCGCTGTTCCCCGTTGGGGGCGCTGATCGAGGGGCACGAACCGTCGGGTCCGCACTCGGCGACGACCTGCCCACCGAAGCGCACGCGGAACCCGGTCAGCGACGGGTACGCCCGTCGGGCCTCTCCGGGGTCGATCCGCAAGGTGAGCGATCCGTCGGCGTAGGCCGTCTGGCGGACGCTCGCGGGCGCGCGGGGGAAGCCCTGGAGATCCAGCACCACGCGGGCGTCGCGCGTGCCGGCCGTCGAGCGCCCCTGGGCGTCCTTGAGCGTGACCGTGGCCGCGCACGTGGCGCCCGGCGCGTCGGCCGTCCACGAGGCCCGCACGCTCGCCGACGAAACGACGTCGAATCCGACCCCGACGCACGCGCTCGTGGGACGCACGCTCACGACCTCGAGCGGGGTGCGCGGCAGCGGATTCACCTCGCCCGGCAGCCCCACCGCGTCGATGGTGCAGCTCGAGCCGGATGCCTGCGAGCACTGCAGCGTCGTCGTCCCGCCCTGCGGAAGGGTCGACGGGGCGGCACCGACGCGCAGCAGAAGACGCGCGGGCGCGACCGCCTTGTGGCTCGTCACCGACACGATCGCGGCGTTCTCGCTGCCCGGGACGGCGCGGTCGGCGCCGGTGACGGTCACGATCGAGCCGTCGAGCGTCACGGACGAGAACGCGGACCCCGAGTATTCGAGCGCGTACCGGATGCCGGCCCAGTCCTCGCGACCCAGTTGCCAGCCGGTCATGTTGCGCAGGTCGAACGTCGCCGTCTCGCCCGGTCCCACCGTGAGCGAGCCGGGACGCAGCTCCGGCTGGGGCTCGCGCGCCACGACGCCGATCGGCACGGACAGCACCGTCCACTCCTCCGTGCCCGCGACGCGCACCGGCACCTGGCACGCGTCGGTCCACGGCGAACCGCTGCCCGCGTCGTAGCGGACGACGGTGCCGGTGACGCTGCAGCGTCCGTCCGGGCGCACGCCGGTCGTCGTGACGGCGGGACCGACTTCCAGGGTCGCCCTCCGCGGGACGGCGACGAGGGCCGCCATGTCGAACTCCACGGATGCCAGCTCGTCGACGCGCTGCGCGGACCCGGGCCGCAGTGCCAGAGTGAGGTCGTCGTCGCCGGGGACCCGGACGAAGGCGTACGTCGTGACCTCCTGGCCGCCGACGGTACCGGTCACGGCGAACGGGATGACGCGCCGCGTGGCGGGAAGCTCTCCCGAGACCCGTCGGCCGTCGACGCGGACACCGGTCGGCTCGCCCCAGAGCGACACGCGCAGGTCGCCCACATCGCCCCCCGACCAGGTCGCGCGGCCGTCGAGCACGTCGACGCCCGAGACGAACTGGTCGCGGTCCTCGAGCGTGAGGACGGTGTCGGACACCACGGGATAGTCGGGCACGCTCTCCCGCACGACCTTGACCACGACCAGGCCGCGCCCGGTGTTCCCCGAGTCCGACTCGACGTCGTAGAGGAACGACATCGTCGCGGAGGCCTCGCCGGCGCGGATCACGACCCCCGTCTCGGAGACGTTCTCGACCATCGCGTCCAGTCGCGCGTACTCGGGATTGTCGCTGCCGTCCACGAGGGTCTTCGGCAGATCCGGTCGCACGCCCGTGAGCTTCAGGCGGCCCTGCGTGGGGTCGATGTCGTTCGCGAGCGGGCTCACGCGGATGCGGCTGTCGGGGCCGGCCTGCACCTGGACGTAGTCGGTGAACGTGATGGGACTCGGGTTGGCCTCGGCATCCAGGACTCCGATGCGGACCGTTCCCTCGCCCGTCGCGCCGGAGGGGTCGGACACGCGGTAGCGGAACGAGACCTGCCCCCGGTCGCCGGCGACGGAGGAGTACACGATGGAGGAGCCGTCGGCGGAGATCGAGGCGGTCCCCCGATCGGGCTGCGTCACGATGCGGTCGAGCACCACCGCGTCGCCGTCGGGGTCGGCGCCGAAGCTGCGGAACGGCACGGTCGTCGTGCCGCCGCTGAGGACCCGTCCCTGCAGCGTGTCGGGGACGGGGGCGCGGTTGGCCTCGGGACCGAGGACGGTGATGCGCACGGTCGCCTCGTCCCACAGCGACGGCGTCCCCGTCGTGTAGACGCGATAGGTCACCTCGTAGGATCCCGGCGTCGTCGGCGCGAGGTAGCGCAGCACACCGCCGGAAGCGAACGCGAGCCCGTCCACGGACGGAGTGGCCTGCACGGATGCCGGGTCGAGGGTGGGACGCCCGCCGGCCGGGGACACGTCGTTGTCGAGCACCGGGATGTCGGCCTGGGTACCGGCGCGCACGGTGACGGTGTCGTCGACGGCGATCGGGGCGATTTCGGGAGCGGGAGGGAGCAGGTAGACCGTGGCCTCGCCGCCGACGCGCGAACCCTCGTCGTCGGTGCCGTCGCTGACGGTGTAGGCGACGGTTCCGAGCAGACCCGGGCCGCCTTCGGCGGTGGATCCCGAGACCCGGAGGTCGTTCTGGCCGACCGTGTCGACCGTCAGGGACGCGCCGTCCTCCGCGGACGCGACGACGTCGCTCAACAGGAGCACGCGCCCGGTCGGGTTGGACACCGCGGCGAACACGTCGAGCGTGGCGTCCTCCTGCGGCCGCACGAAGGCGACGACGGGTGCGGTCGACAGCTGGGCGGGGGCGTCACCGGGCAGCAGCGTGATCCGCGCGGTGCCGGTGGCGTCGCGTCCGGCCCCGGTGACGGTGAAGTCGACGCGGTAGACGCCCGGCTGCGACGCCGAGAAGTCGAACGTCGTCGTGCCGCCGACGACGGTCGCGGTCGCCTGCGCGTCGTCGAGGACGCGGACCGAACCGATGGTCACGTCGCCCGCCGTGCCGGTCACGTGGGGGCCGACGTCGACCGTCAGTGCCGAGCCGGCCGTGTCGACGACCGCGAAGGACTGCACCGCGAGCGCCGGGTCGGGTGCCACGCGGATCAGCAGCGGCTTCGTCGTCGTCGCGCCGCGGGTGTCGGCCACGGTCACGTCGAGCTGGACGGTCTGCTCGCCGCCGGACCCGTCGTCGGAGTGCTGGTAGACGACCTCGCCGGCCGGAGTGGATGCCACGCTCCCGACGCCGCTCGGATTGTCGACCGACAGCAGCAGCAGCGGGTCGCCGTCCGGATCGACCCACCCGGGGAGGACGGGGACGGTGATGGTGCCGCCGCGCGCGACCTCGGGCGTGGGCCAGGCCTGGAGGCACTTCTCGACACCGCACCAGACCGGGGCGGCGTTGGAATCGTCGGGGGCGACCGACAGGGTCACCGTCGTCGACGGGGAGGTGAGACCGTCGGCGGTGGTGCCGTCGGTCACCGCGTACGAGAACGTCGCCGAGCCGGCGGCATCCGGGGCCACCCGGACCGCGAGCCGCTGACCGTCGTCGGTGACGGAGAGACTGCCGAACCCGGGGTCGAGGCCCGTCACGCTCTCGCCGACGATGCTCAGGACGTCCTCGTTGGGATCGTGGTCGTTCAGCAGGACCGGCAGGGTGATCAGCCGACCGGCACGCACGCCGAAGCTGTCGGGCTCGGCGATCGGGGGCTTCGGGTCGAGCACGACGCTCAGCTGCTCCTCGCTCTGGACCGCGGCCTCTTCGGTGCGGTCGTCGAGCGTCCAGCTCTGGCTCGACGCGAGGAGCGTGCCGTCCGGAACGGTCCACACCCATCCGGTGCGGGTCTCGTTGAGGATCACGGCGTGGTCGGTCGCGACGAACACGGGCCTGCGCTGATCGGGCATGGTCGCCCCGCCGTAGGGGAGATCGGTCTCGCCGGCATCCGATCGCCACAGGGTTCCGCGGGCGTCGCCGGGCAGGAGCCACGCGGCGTACGCCACTCCGTCGTGCTGCACGGGCTTGGCCGGCTGCCCGAGCACGTTGCCGCCCGCGCCGACCTCGCGCCGCGGTTCGCCGCCGTCGACGGGGATGCTCCACAGCGACTGGTCGTCGGCGAGGTAGACGGAGCTGCCGCGCGGGTCAGGGTCGCCCACGATGAGCTGCTCGGTGGTGTCGAGGTCGACCGGGTCGTGGCCGCGCACCCACACGCGGCCCGCGTCGGCGTCGACGAGCACCCACTGATCCCCCGCGGCGGTGATCACCGGGGAGGTCACATCGACCTCGAGGGCGTCGCGCCCCTTCAGCTCGTCGGCCTCGATGTCGTACCGGATCACCGAGGCGTCCACGGACGAGTAGGCGAACAGCATGCCGCGGGCATCGACGGTCACGGCATCCGCGGTGTACGTGCGCGCGTCCTCGTCGCCCGCGGTCCCGAACGGGTCGAGCTCGGTGACCGACTGCCCGGCCCGGCTGAGCCGACTCGCGTACAGGGCTCCGCTGTCGGTGCGGTAGACGACGAAGTCGCCCGCTGTCACGACCGAGGTCGTCCCCGGCGGGGTGTCGGGAGCGGAATCGAGCTGCTCCTCCTGTAGGTCGACCGGCTGAGCCTCGTCGATGCGGGCGATCTTGCTGTAGCCGTCGGTGAAGAGGTAGGCGCCCTCCGGACCCTGCGCGACCTGGCTGGGGTTGCCGGCGGTGCGCACCGTGTCGAGTTCGCCGACCGTGGTGTTCACCCGGGCGTAGCGCTGCCCCTCGCCGGTCTGGAGGGCCCAGACCGCGGTGTCGACCTCGGGGGTCTCCTGCGCGTCGAGACCGGGCCAGACGATGCTGGCGGTGACGACGAGCGCCGCCGCGACGAGGGTCGAGGTGAGCCCCGCGATGGTCCGACGCTTCATCGGATGACCCCGGTGGCCAGCAGTGCCACGACGACGACCGCGGCGGAGGCGACCAGGGTGGCCCCGGCGAGCACCCACGGCAGGACGCGGTGGGCCGAACGCGTGGGCGCGGAGATGTCGGTGTCCTCGTCACGGGCGAGGCCCGCGACCCCGGACGGGTCGCGGAGCTTGCGGACGCTCTCGCGCTCGACCCGGGAGCGTGCGGGGCCGCGCAGCGCGCCGTCGGCGAAGTCGACCGCCCGCGCTGCGGGCGCCCATTCGGCCGCCGGCACCTCGAGCGGCGACGCGGGGAGCCCGAGCTCGGACTGCACCTTCTGCAGAGCCTCGCCCACCTCGCGGGCGCTGGCGAAGCGGTCCGCGGGGCTGCGCGACATCGCCCGTGCCAGGACCGCCTGCAGCGCGGGCGGGACATCGGTGCGGGCGATCTCGGTGTAGGACGCGCGGGCGATGCGGCGGCGCAACTGCTCGCGGGAGTTCTGCCCGCGCTCGCGTCGCTCGAACGGGCTGTGGCCGGCCAGCAGCGAGTACACGGTCGCGCCCAGACTCCAGACCTCGCTCGACACCGTGCCGGCCGTCTGCTCGGCGATGACCTCGGGGGCGCTCCACGGGACGCTCATCGCGAGCATCTCGTCGGCCCCCTGCCGCACCAGCGACGACGAGATGCCGAAGTCGGCCAGCACCGGCGCCCCGAACGTCGTCACGAGGATGTTGCTGGGCTTCACGTCGCGGTGGACGAGGCCGGCGTGGTGCGCCGACTCGAGGGCGCCGGCCATGCGGACCCCGATCGAGAGCACCTCGGCCACCGGCATCCGTTCCACCCGATACCGCTGCGCGAGCGAGCCGGGGCAGTACTCCATGACGATGTAGGGCCGACCGTCGGCCGAGATCCCGGCCTGGTAGACCGTGACGATCGAGGGGTGCGCCGAGAGGTGGGCGAGGACGTCGGCCTCGGCGTTGAACATGCGCAGAAGGTCGGGGTCGCGGACATCGCTCGGCAGTACCTTCACCGCGACGTCGCGACGGGGCATGTCCTGCCCGTAGAGGAAGACGTCGGCGAAACCACCGGAACCGAGGGGACGGATGTAGGCGAGCCCCGGCAGGATCGGGGGTGACGAGGGCAGGCGCTGCGGCATTGTGCCCCCTCCCCGGAACTCGCGTCCGCCACACCTCGCGCGGACAACCCGGCAACTCTAACAAAGCCCCCTGATCCGGTCGCGGGCTTGTGGAGAGGGCTCAGGATGCCAGCGGTCCGGGGTCGCGAGGATCGAACGGGGCGTCGAGCGAGCGCGAGAGGTCGTCGAGCATCGCCGCGACCTGCGGCTCGACGTACTCCGCCACGGCCGCCTGGATGCGCAGCCGATGATGCAGCAGCACCGCGCATACCTCCCGCCCGATCATGTTGGCGTAGTCGTCGGCGAGGCCGACCTCCTGCCGCAGCGCCGCCTTCGCGGCATCCGACAGCGGCGGGAGCGCGGGGATCGCGGCGTCCTCTTCGGCGGCCAGACCCGTCAGCGTGAAGAGGAACGGCGCACCGGGCTCGGGCTCCGGGTCCAGCGGCATCCCCTCGAACTCGGGCTCGAGGCCCTCGGCGGGACGGTACGAGCGACGGCGGTTGCGGGCCGCCTGCTGGTCGAGCTCGGTCTGCAGCATCGGGAGGTTCCGCGACGTGTACTCGGCGACGGCGTGGTCGACGATCGACTTCACGCGCGTCGAGAGGCCGTGCTGCACGCCGTGCGGGACATCGGACCCGAGGCCGGCCGCCGACAGCACCGGCGAACCGAAGCACCGACGGCACGGGGCGACTCGCCCGCGATGATTCGCCGGCTCCCATCGGGGCAGCCACGCGAGCCAGGCGTCCACCGCCTGGCCGACCTGGGTCTCGAGCGACCGCTCCACGCTCCTACGCTAGTGCGACAGACCCCCGAGCGGCGGATGCCACGGCCCCCGGATCAGCGATCTTCGTCGTCTTCGCGCTCCCAGCGCCAGTGCGGGCGCTCCCCGCCGCTGCGGACGAGCAGGACTCCGAACGCCCCGGCGACGAGGGCCGAGACCGCGACGACCACACCCGGCCACCCGAGGGCCACCGCCCCCGCGGCGGCGAGCCCGCGCGCCGCGTCACCTCCGGTGGCCGCAGCGCCGACGGCGATCCCCACGGTCTCCCCCACGTACGCGCCGAGCGCGCACGGCACCGCCGTCAGGTAACCGGGTGGGACGGCTCGCAGGCCCCACAGCAGCACGCCGGCGAACACCGTCAGGGCCAGGAGCATGCCCGCCACGCCGGGCAGCGGCCCGAGCCCGCGCACCGGGATCACATCGGCGTCGAGGGCAAGGCTCGCCACGCCCAGAGCGGCGATGGCCAGCGCGAGGAAGACGGCCGTCGCGAAAACGACGGCGACCGGCGGGGTCACCCCCGCCGGTCGCGACGCGTCTGTCATGGCATCCGGTCTCAGCGGGCCAGCAGGGGTCCGGCTTCGAGCGTGCGCTCGTACTCGCGCTGCGCCTCGTCGTTCAGTTCCGTGACGCGGCGTCCGCGGCGGGCGACCCACGCCCCGAACCAGATGGTGAGCTCACGGCCGAGGACGAAGGCGACGATGGCGAGCGGCGCGAGGACGCTCTCCTGCAGGAGGTCGACGCCCTGGCGGTTCGTGAGCATCCAGAACGGCGCGGCGAAGAGGGCTCCCAGGAGGTAGCCGCCCCAGCTGATGACGCCGACCAGGAGGCCCCACACCACCCAGTGGCCCCATCCGCCGCGGTTGATGATCGCGCCGAGGAACCAGAAGCCCACGAAGAAGGCCACCGTGGGCACCCAGAGGCTCCACGTGGTGAGGGCCGCCAGTGCGGCGTCTGCCAGGTCGGACGTCTGGATCGTGCCGAGCAGCAGCCCGAGGCCCAGGGTCGCGGCGAGGTACAGGACGGCGAAGACGAGGGTCGCGAGGAGACCGATCGCACCGGCCGCACCGCGGTTGCCCCGGGGACGCGGAGCCTCGGGGGCCTGGACGAAGATCGGCTGCGCGGCACCGACGGGCCGCGTCTCGTCCGCGTAGGCGGGAGCGACGGCGGTCGCCGACGCGGCACCCGCTGCCGCGGCGCCCGCGGCGGGGGCGGCGTCGGCACGGTGCTCTTCGCGCACGGGCTCGGCGGTGGCGGTGTGCGAAGCGCCGGCTTCCGGCTCGGCCGACGCGGCGTAGGCCGCCCACCGGGCGTCCTCGTCCTCGAGATCGACGGAACGGTGCGCGGCGGGAGCCGAGACGGGGGTCTGGCTGCGCGGCTCGACGGGCGAGGCGTCGTGCACGGTGGTCGTGGCGGCGGGGGCCGCCGAGTCGTGACCGCCCTCGCGCTCGTTCCAGGCCGCGGCCGCTTCCTCCGGGTCGACCGCGTCGCGGCGGGCGGCCTCGGCGTCGGCGAGCCCCTCGTGGGCACGGCCGACGACGTCGTGCGCCTCTTCCTTGGGCTCGTCGACGGGGTCGCCGTACGACTGGGGGTCGCTCATCGGGGTCTCCTCACGCGCGCAGATATGGTGCGGCGCCAGGCTAACCCGCGCCACGGCCCGCGCGGCGGAGGCGTGCCGTCGTGTGTCGGTCTCGACCGTGACGGCGGGTCCGCCTAGGGTGGGCGACATGACCGGTCGACCCCCCGCTGCGGCCCTCGCCGCGGTGCTCGCGCTGACCGCCGCGCTCGCGCTGAGCGGGTGCGCTCCCGAGCAGGGCACCGCGGAGCCCGCGCCCACCGCCGCCTCCCCGAGTGCGTCCGGCACCCCGGGTGGCACCCCGATCCCCACGATCACCCCCACCGTCGCCCCGGCGGCGATCCCCACCGACTGCCGCGCGATCCTCACGCCCGACGTGCTGTCGCAGCTCGGGTCCATCCCCCTGAACGATCCGGCGGCGGGCCCCTCGGGCGTCCAGCCCGATGGATCCCTCATCTGCATCTGGCGTGACCCCGGCGCCGACACGACCGGCCTCATGACCACGATCACGCGCATCGACCGGGGTCCCGCCCTCGACATGCTCAACGACCTCGTCAACACCCAGGGGTTCAGCTGCTACACGCCCGACGACGGCACCCGCTGCGAGAAGACCTGGATCAACACCACGTACGCCGTCAACGACGGGCGCACGCTGTTCTGGCGCGACGACGTCCTCATCGACACCCAGTACTCCAACCTCGCCCCCACGGGCTACACGGCGAGCATCATCTCCGCGATCTACGGCTGACGCGTCACCGCGCCCGGCCGGGGCGGCACTCCGGCGCGGAGGGGGTCCGTGCGCGCCGGGTGCGGGGTACGGCCGCGGGGCCGGGAGTCGTCACAGGCATAAACACGATTCGCACACATAAACGCGTGCTCCCCGTGTTTATACGTGCGGATCGCGTTTATGCGTGCCGGGGACGGCGCCGCGGACTACTCGCCGAAGGCGCGGGATGCCACGACCGCGACGTACCCGTCCGGCATCCATCCGTCGAAGGTCGACGACACCCACCGGTCGCCGCGGACGTCGTGCACCTCCACGACGTCTCCGGCCGTGCGCTCGCAGTGCTCGGTGTCCCCCGCGGTCGTGCACGCGAAGCCCTGACCGGTCAGCGTCGCCACCACGGCGGCAGCCCCCTCCGCCGAGACCGTGGCGACGCTCGTCTCCAGCCACCGTCCCGACTCGCCGCGCCAATGGCAGGTGACGACGGGCGTGCCGGCGGCCGCCGCGACCGCCTCGGGTGTCGACGAGGCTGCGGAGTGCCGCTGCGTCAGCAGCGCCTCGGGCGACCACACCAACTCCGACCACATCGGCTGCGTGTACAGGTCACGGCACGTGGTGGCCGGCCCGGGGACGCGCGGGGCGTCCGTCCACGGCGTCGTCGTGGAGCCGGCCCGCAGCGTATCGCCGACGAAGCTCACCGCTCCGGGCACCCCCGGCGCAGCGAGGAACGCGAGCACCGCGACCACGGCCGCGCACAGCACGCCGACCGGCCATGCGATCCAGACGCTGCGTCCCGCGACTCGAGCCATCCGTTCCTCCCCGTCCACGGTAGGCGACGGACCCCGGCGCGTCGGCGCGGCGACACGCCGCGCGCCCTGACACGTCATCCGTCGGAAACGCGCCGGGCACGACGAAGGCCCCCGGCGCGAGCCGGGGGCCTTCGGGGATCAGGATGCCGCGCCGAGGCGTGGCATCCGTCTCACTCAGTTATAGGTACCGGGCGTGAAGTCGTCCGTCGAGAAGCTGTCGAAGTCGACGTAGCTCAGGTCGGCGTCGCTGTAGGCGCCGTCCGAGGCGAAGATGCGGTTGGGGTACCGCTCGCTCTTGGCCTCCTCCGTCGCCTCGACCGTGACGTTGCGGTACTTCGCAAGACCGGTTCCGGCGGGGATGAGCTTTCCGATGATGACGTTCTCCTTGAGGCCGACGAGCGGGTCGCTCTTGCCCTCCATGGCCGCCTGCGTCAGGACGCGGGTGGTCTCCTGGAACGATGCCGCCGACAGCCACGATTCGGTCGCGAGCGACGCCTTCGTGATACCCATCAGCTCGGGACGACCCGACGCGGGACGCTTGCCCTCGCCGACCGTCTCGCGGTTGATGGTCTGGTAGCGCTTGAAGTCCACCAGCTCGCCGGGCAGCAGGTCGGTGTCGCCGTGGTCGACGACGGTGACCTTGCGCAGCATCTGGCGCACGATGACCTCGATGTGCTTGTCGTGGATCGGCACACCCTGCGAGCGGTACACGCCCTGGACGCCGTTCACGAGGTACTTCTGCACCTCGCGGGCACCCTGCACGCGCATGACCTCCTTGGGGTCGAGCGTTCCGACCTGGAGGGGCTCGCCGACCTTGACGTGCTGGCCGTCCTCGACGAGGAGGGTCGCACGCTTCAGGACCGGGTAGACCACGGGCTCGTCGCCGTTGTCGGGCGTGAGGATGACCTTCTTGGCCTTGTCGGTCTCGTCGATCGTGATGCGGCCGTCGGCCTCCGCGATCGGCGACGCACCCTTGGGGGTACGGGCCTCGAACAGCTCCTGCACGCGGGGCAGACCCTGCGTGATGTCGTCGGCCGACGCGGAACCACCGGTGTGGAAGGTACGCATCGTCAGCTGAGTACCGGGCTCACCGATCGACTGGGCCGCGATGATGCCGACGGCCTCGCCGATGTCGACGATCTTCCCGGTGGCGAGCGAACGGCCGTAGCACTTCGCGCAGACACCGACGGCCGAGTCGCACGTGAGGACCGAGCGGACCTTGATGGTCTCGACGCCACCGGCGACCAGCTTGTCGATGAGCACGTCGCCCACGTCGTCGCCGGCCTCGGCCAGAACCGTGCCCTGCGCGTCGACGACCGCCGTGGCGAGCGTACGGGCGAAGACCGAGTTCTCGACGTTGGCGTCCTTGACCAGGGTGCCGGTCGAGTCGACCGCGGCGATCGGGAGCTCGAGGCCCTTCGACGTGCCGCAGTCCTCCTCGCGGATGATGACGTCCTGCGAGACGTCCACCAGACGACGCGTGAGGTAACCCGAATCGGCCGTACGGAGAGCCGTGTCGGCCAGACCCTTACGGGCACCGTGCGTCGCGATGAAGTACTCGGCGACCGACAGACCCTCGCGGTACGAGGAGATGATCGGACGCGGGATGATCTCACCCTTCGGGTTGTTCACCAGACCACGCATACCCGCGATGTTGCGGATCTGCAGCCAGTTACCACGGGCGCCCGACGAGACCATGCGGTTGATGGTGTTGTCGGCCGGGAAGTTGTCGCGCATCGCCTTCTGGACGGCATCCGTGGCCTCGGTCCAGATCTTGATGAGCTCCTGGCGACGCTCGGCGTCGGTGGTGAGACCCTTCTCGTACTGCGCCTGGACCTTCGCGGCCTGCTTCTCGTAGCCCGCGACGATCTCGCCCTTGTTCGGGGGCGTGAGGATGTCGCTCAGCGCGACCGTCACACCCGAACGCGTGGCCCAGTAGAAACCGGCGTCCTTGATCCGGTCGAGCGATGCCGCGACCTCGACCTTGGGGTACTCCTCGGCCAGCTTGTTGACGATCTGCGACAGCTTGCCCTTGTCGGCCTGCTCGCGGACGAACGGGTAGCCCTTGGGGAGCGTGTCGTTGAAGATCGCCTGACCGAGCGACGCATCCACGAGACCGTGCTTCTCGTAGCCCTCGGGCGCCTGGCCCTCGAGGAACGTGAGGCCGGGGATGCGGATGCGCGCCTTGGCCTGCAGGTCGAGGGTGCCCTCGTCCTTGGCCAGGATCGCCTCGCCCACCGAACCGAACGCACGACCCTCGCCCACGGCACCCTCCTTGAGGGTGGTGAGGTGGTGGAGGCCGATGATCATGTCCTGCGAGGGCAGGGTCACCGGGCGGCCGTCGGACGGCTTCAGGATGTTGTTCGACGCGAGCATGAGCACGCGCGCCTCGGCCTGGGCCTCGACGGACAGCGGCAGGTGGACGGCCATCTGGTCACCGTCGAAGTCGGCGTTGAACGCCGCGCACACGAGCGGGTGCAGCTGGATCGCCTTGCCCTCGACGAGCTGGGGCTCGAACGCCTGGATGCCGAGACGGTGCAGGGTGGGTGCACGGTTCAGCAGCACGGGACGCTCGCGGATGATCTCTTCCAGCACGTCCCAGACCTCGGGACGGTAGCGCTCGACGGCGCGCTTGGCGGCCTTGATGTTCTGCGAGTGGCCGAGGTCGATCAGGCGCTTGATCACGAACGGCTTGAACAGCTCGAGCGCCATCTGCTTGGGCAGACCGCACTGGTGGAGCTTCAGCTGGGGTCCGACGATGATGACCGAACGACCCGAGTAGTCCACGCGCTTGCCGAGCAGGTTCTGGCGGAAACGACCCTGCTTTCCCTTGAGCATGTCGCTCAGGGACTTCAGGGCGCGGTTGCCGGTACCGGTGACGGGGCGACCGCGGCGGCCGTTGTCGAACAGCGCGTCGACGGCCTCCTGCAGCATGCGCTTCTCGTTGTTGACGATGATCTCGGGGGCACCGAGGTCGATCAGGCGACGGAGGCGGTTGTTGCGGTTGATCACGCGACGGTAGAGGTCGTTCAGGTCGGAGGTGGCGAAACGGCCACCGTCGAGCTGGACCATCGGGCGCAGCTCCGGTGGGATCACCGGAACGACGTCGAGCACCATCGAGGCCGGCGACATGCCGGTCTGCAGGAACGAGTTGACGACCTTCAGACGCTTGATCGCGCGGATCTTGCGCTGGCCCTTGCCCTCGGAGATCTGCAGGTGCAGGCTCTCCGACTCGGCGGCCAGGTCGAAGGTCTCCAGGCGACGCTTGATCGACTCCGCACCCATGTGGGCCTCGAAGTACTGACCGAACCGGTCCTGGAGCTCGTGGAAGACGTCGTCCTCGGGCTTCAGGGCGCCGACCTCGAGCGTGCGGAAGTCCTCCCACACGCGCTCGAGCTTGGCGATCTGCTCGTCCGCGTTCTTGCGGATCGAGGTCATGTCCTTCTCGGCGGCGTCCTTGACCTTCTTCTTCTGGTCCGCCTTGGCACCCTCGGCCTCGAGAGCCGCGAGCTCCTCCTCCAGCTTCGCCAGACGGGCGGCGATGCGCGAGTCGCGACGGTCGCCGAGCGTCTTCAGCTCGAGACGGATGTTGTTCTCCTGCGTCGCCAGGTCGCGGTGACGAGCATCCTCGTCGACCGAGATGACCATGTAGGCGGCGAAGTAGATGACCTTCTCGAGGTCCTTCGGAGCCATGTCCAGCAGGTACCCGAGGCGCGAGGGCACGCCCTTGAAGTACCAGATGTGGGTGACGGGCGCGGCGAGCTCGATGTGGCCCATGCGCTCGCGACGGACCGAGGACTTGGTGACCTCGACGCCGCAGCGCTCGCAGACGATGCCCTTGAAGCGGACGCGCTTGTACTTGCCGCACGCGCACTCCCAGTCGCGCGAGGGTCCGAAGATCTGCTCGCCGAACAGACCGTCCTTCTCGGGCTTCAGGGTGCGGTAGTTGATGGTTTCGGGCTTCTTGACCTCACCGAAAGACCAACGACGGATGTCGTCGGCGGTGGCCAGGCCGATACGAAGCTGATCGAAAGTGGTTGATTCGAGCACTGGTTCTCCTGTGTCGGAATTCTGTTCGTTGCCTGGCCGGGTCAGATCTCGTCGATGGACGAGGACTCGAAGCGGCTGGAGATGTTGATGCCGAGCTCTTCGGCGGCGCGGAAGGCGTCGTCGTCGGTGTCACGGAGGTTGACCGCCGTGCCGTCGGCCGAGAGGACCTCGACGTTCAGGCAGAGCGACTGCATCTCCTTCATGAGCACCTTGAAGGACTCGGGGATGCCGGGCTCCTGGATGTTCTCGCCCTTGACGATCGCCTCGTACACCTTGACGCGGCCGAGGATGTCGTCGGACTTGATCGTGAGGAGCTCCTGCAGCGCGTATGCGGCGCCGTAGGCCTCGAGCGCCCACACCTCCATCTCACCGAAGCGCTGGCCACCGAACTGGGCCTTACCGCCGAGCGGCTGCTGGGTGATCATCGAGTAGGGGCCCGTCGAGCGAGCGTGGATCTTGTCGTCGACGAGGTGGTGCAGCTTCAGGATGTACATGTAGCCGACCGAGATGGGCGCCGGGAACGGCTCGCCGTGACGACCGTCGAACAGGATGGTCTTCCCGGTGGAGTCGATCAGTCGCTCGCCGTCGCGGTTCGGGATCGTCGAGTCGAGCAGACCCGCGATCTCGTCCTCGAAGGCGCCGTCGAACACGGGGGTCGCGACCTTGGTGCCGGGCGCGGCCTCACGGGCCTGCTCGGGCAGGTGCGCGGCCCACTCGGGCGTGCCCTCGACCTTCCAGCCCTGCTGGGCGATCCAGCCGAGGTGGAGCTCGAGGACCTGGCCGAAGTTCATTCGACCGGGGATGCCGAGCGGGTTGAGCACGACGTCGACCGGGGTGCCGTCGGCGAGGAAGGGCATGTCCTCGATCGGGAGGATCTTGGCGATGACACCCTTGTTGCCGTGGCGGCCGGCGAGCTTGTCGCCCTCGGTGATCTTGCGCTTCTGGGCGATGTAGACCACGACGCGACGGTTGACGCCCGAGCCGAGCTCGTCGTCGCCGTCCTCGGCGTTGAACTCCTTGACGGCGATGATCGTGCCCTGCTCGCCGTGGGGCACCTTCAGCGAGGTGTCACGGACTTCGCGGCTCTTCTCGTTGAAGATCGCGCGGAGCAGGCGCTCCTCGGCCGACAGCTCGGTCTCGCCCTTGGGCGTGACCTTGCCGACGAGGATGTCGCCGGGACGCACCTCGGCGCCGATGCGGACGATGCCGCGCTCGTCGAGGTCCTTCAGCAGGTCGGGGCTGACGTTGGGGAGGTCACGGGTGATCTCCTCCTTGCCGAGCTTGGTGTCGCGCGCGTCGACCTCGTACTCCTCGATGTGGATCGACGAGAGCGTGTCGTCCTTCACGAGGTCCTGGCTGAGGATGATCGCGTCCTCGAAGTTGTGACCCTCCCACGTCATGAACGCCACGAGGAGGTTCTTGCCGAGGGCGAGCTCGCCGTTCTCGGTCGCGGGACCGTCGGCGATGACCTCGCCGACCTCGATGCGCTCACCGGCCGAGACGACCACGCGCTGGTTGTAGGACGTGCCCTGGTTGGAGCGGTCGAACTTCCGGAGGAAGTAGTCCTGGGTGCCGCCCTCGTCGAGCTGGATGGTCACGACGTCGGCCGAGACCTCCAGGACGACGCCCGCCTTCTCGGCGGTGACGACGTCACCGGCGTCGATCGCGGCGAAGCCCTCCATACCGGTACCCACGACGGGCGACTCGCTGCGCACGAGCGGGACCGCCTGGCGCTGCATGTTCGCACCCATGAGGGCGCGGTTGGCGTCGTCGTGCTCGAGGAACGGGATGAGCGAGGTCGCCACCGACACCATCTGGCGCGGCGAGACGTCCATGTAGCCGATCTCGTCGACGGGGAACAGGTCGACCTCGCCACCCTGGCCGCGGCGGGCCAGGATGCGGTCCTCGACGAAGTGGCCGTCGGCCTTGAGGGCGACACCGGCCTGAGCGACGATGTGGTCGCTCTCCTCGCTCGCGGTGAGGTAGTCGATCTGGTCGGTCACGCGACCGTCGACGACGCGACGGTACGGGGTCTCGATGAAGCCGAACGCGTTGATGCGCGCGAACGAGGCCAGCGAACCGATCAGACCGATGTTCGGGCCTTCCGGCGTCTCGATCGGGCACATGCGGCCGTAGTGCGAGGGGTGGACGTCACGGACCTCGACGCCGGCACGCTCACGGGACAGACCACCGGGGCCCAGCGCCGAGAGGCGACGCTTGTGGGTCAGACCCGCGAGCGGGTTGTTCTGGTCCATGAACTGCGACAGCTGCGACGTGCCGAAGAACTCCTTGATCGCGGCCACGACGGGGCGCACGTTGATCAGGGTCTGCGGCGTGATCGCCTCGATGTCCTGCGTGGTCATGCGCTCGCGGACGACGCGCTCCATGCGCGACAGGCCGGTGCGGACCTGGTTCTGGATGAGCTCGCCGACGGCGCGGATGCGACGGTTGCCGAAGTTGTCGATGTCGTCGACGTCGAGGCGGATCTCGGCGGCCTGGCCGTGACGCACGCCGTCGAAGGCGGTGTCGCCGCGGTGCAGACGCACGAGGTACTTGATCGTGGCGACGATGTCGTCGACGGTCAGCACCGAGTCCGACAGCGGCTTGTCGAGGCCGAGCTTCTGGTTGATCTTGTAGCGACCCACCTTTGCCAGGTCGTAGCGCTTCGGGTTGAAGTAGAAGTTGTCCAGCAGCGCGCGGGCGGCCTCGGCGGCGACCTGCTCGCCCGGACGGAGCTTGCGGTAGATGTCGCGGAGCGCGTCTTCCTTCGTGAGGATCGTGTCCTTCGACAGCGTCTCCTCGATGGAGTCGAAGCCGGCGAACTCGGCGAGGATGTCCTCGCTGGTGAGGCCGAGGGCCTTGAGGAAGACGGTGACGGACTGCTTGCGCTTGCGGTCGATGCGCACGCCGACCTGGTCGCGCTTGTCGATCTCGAACTCGAGCCAGGCACCGCGCGAGGGGATCACGCGCGCCGAGACGATGTCCTTGTCGGAGGTCTTGTCGGGCGTCTTGTCGAAGTAGACACCGGGCGAACGCACGAGCTGCGACACCACGACACGCTCGGTGCCGTTGATGATGAACGTGCCCTTGTCGGTCTGGAGCGGGAAGTCGCCCATGAAGACCGTCTGGGTCTTGATCTCACCGGTCTGGTGGTTCATGAACTCGGCCTCGACGTACAGCGGGGCGGCGTAGGTCTTGCCGCGCTCCTTGCACTCTTCGATCGAGTACTTCTCGGGCTCGAGGTACGGGTTCGTGAACGAGAGCTGCATGGTCTCGCTCAGGTCTTCGATGGGCGAGATCTCCTCGAAGATCTCCTCGAGACCGCTGATCTCGGGCACATCGGTGCGCCCGGTCGCCTGGGCTTCGGCGACGCGCGCCTTCCAGGCCTCGTTGCCGACCAGCCAGTCGAACGACTCGGTCTGCAGTGCGAGCAGATCGGGAACGGTCAGCTTGTCGGAGATCTTCGCGAACGAGAGGCGGGATGCGCCGCGTCCGCTCTTCGGGGTGGTGGTGGATGCGTTGCTCGCAGCAGCCAAGGGAAAAACCTCCAGAAGCCCGGGCGAGGGGCTCGTGATTCCTTGTCGTCAGGTGGAGTGCGTTCCTGCCCCGATAACCTGCGAGTCGCACACCGCGGTGAAGCGGGGACGGGCAGGCTCAGCCGACCACCATATGAGGGCAGGGGGAATCGAGGAGCGCAAAGTCCAAGCATACGCGGGAGGACGCGCCGTGTCCAGTCGAATTCTTGACGACTTTGCGTACCTGCGGTATAACCGCGGGCGCTCCTCCGGGATTCCCGCGTCCGACCCTACCGAGACCCGCGGAATCGCACGCGATCACCGGGCCGGACCTGCGCGAGTCGATCGAGCGTCGCATCCGTCACCACGGCGATCACGGGGTACCCGCCGGTCACGGGCCCGTCGGCGAGCAGCACGACCGGACGCCCGTGGGGCGGTATCTGCAGGGCGCCGGGCCGCATGCCCTCGCTGGGGAGTTCGTCGTGCCGCACGCGCTCGAGCGCCGGACCGTCGAGACGGATGCCGACCCGGTCGGCGTCGCGCGAGACGGTCCACGTCGCCTCGCCCAGGGTTCGCCGGGCGGCGGGCGTGAACCAGTCGGCGCGCGGACCGGGGGCGACGTCCACGTCGATCGAGGAGTCCGGCACGGACCACGGGAAGACATCCACGACGGGGATCGGGTGCGACGCCTCGCCCGCGCGCAGCACGTCGCCGGCGCGGAGCGCGGGCGGGCCGAGCGACGCGAGCACGTCGGTCGAGCGGGACCCGAGCGTCTCCGGTCCCGTGACCCCGCCGCGCACGGCGAGCGCGAAGCGCGCACCCCCGCGGGCGACACCGATCGACAGCTCGGCGCCGGCGGGGAGGAGCACCGGGGTGTAGGCATCCACCGCCCTTCCGTCGAGGTGGAGATCGCCGAGCGCGCCCGTGACAGCGACCCACGTGTCACGCTCGGCGACGGCGCGGAATCCGCCGAGCACGATCTCGACGCCCGCAGCGCCCTCGGCGTTGCCGACCAGGCGGTTGGCGATGCGGAGTGCTCCGCGGTCGAGCGCGCCGGACCGTGCGACGCCGAGCGCGGCGCGTCCGGGGCGGCCGAGGTCCTGCACGGTCGCGAGAGCGCCGGGGGCGACGATGCGGAGCGCGGGGAGGCGGGAGGAGATTCCGGGATCGGAGGATGCCGCGGCGGCATCCGCCCCTCCGCTCGCCGAATCCCCTCCCGTGGCCGCCGACACGGCCGCGCGCAGGGGCACGAACCGGACGCGGGCGCCGGGGGCGAGGAGCACCGGGTCAGCGGCATCCGGATCGAAGAGCGGAGCATCGGTGGTGCCGATCAGGCGCCAGCCGCCGGGGGTCTCGCGGGGATAGGCGCCCGAGAAGCCGCCGGCGAGACCGATCGACCCGGCGGGGACGCGGGTGCGCGGTTGCGCGAGCCGCGGGACGTCGTGGGGCCAGGCGTCGCTCACCAGGTAGGCGAACCCGGGGGCGAAGCCCGTGAAGGCGACGGTCCACTCGGCGCCGGCGTGCCGCGCCACGAGGTCGGCGGGACGGATGCCGAGCAGGGCGGCCGTCTCCTCGAGGTCGGGGCCGTCGTACCGCGTCGGGATCTCGACGAGCGCGCCGGGTGCCGTGGCATCCGGAGGGGTCTGCCCGACCGAGAGGATCCACGCCCGGACCGCGGCGGGGGCGATGCGCGCCGGGTCGAAGGCGACGAGCACGGTGCGGGCCGCCGGGACGAGGTCGTCGACACCCGCGGGCGGGCTCGCGGCGAGCGCCGCGTGGAGTCCCAGGACCCGGGCGAGATCGTCGACCTCGGCCAGGATCGCCCGCTCCCCCATCGGCCGCAGTGTCACCACGGCGCGCGTACCTCTATATGCGCCGCGTCCAGTGCAGCCCGCACGGCGCGGGCCATGGCGACCGCGGCGGGGGTGTCGCCGTGCAGGCACAGGGATGCGGCATCCACCGTGAGGGACGTGCCGTCGACGGCATCCACCGTCCCCTCGAGGGCCAGGCGCAGCGGGCGGTCGGCGACGCGAGCGGGGTCGGCGATGAGCGCTCCGGGCCGGTCGCGCGGCACGAGCCCGCCGCTCGCGGTGTATCCGCGGTCGAGGAACGCCTCGGGCACGAACGGGAGTCCCGCGGATGCCGCGGCCTCGACGATCGCACCCGGGAGACCGAGCACGGGCAGGGGTCGGCCGAGGCGGGCGGAGTGGTCGGCGACCGCGGCGACGACCGCGGCGGCCTGCACCGGGTCGGCGGAGACCGCGTGGTATAGGGCACCGTGGGGCTTCACGTAGCGGAGGTCGGCGCCGGCGGCCTCGAGGGCATCGAGCTGACGGGCCACACTCGCGCGCAACTCGGACGCGGGCGGGTCGCGGCGGATGCGGCCGAAGTTCGCGCGGTCCTCGTACGACGGGTGCGCGCCGATCGCGACGCCGAACCGCGCCGCGCGCTCGACCGAGGCCCGCATCGAGGCGTCGTCGCCCGCATGCCCGCCGCACGCGACGGACGCGCTGCTGATGACCGCGAACATCGCCTCGTCGTCGGCGGTCGGCATCCCGTCGCGCGTCTCTCCGAGGTCGGCGTTGAGGTCCACGCCCCTCACGCTACCCACGCTTCGCGCGCGTGAGTCGCCAGGATTTGTCGCTTCGCCGGCCGCGGAGGCGACAAATCTTGGCGACTCACGCCCCGAGCGGCGGGGGGTCAGCGGGAGCGGACGATCGCCGACCAGACCGGGAAAGCGGGGTCGTGGGCGGGCCAGACCTCGGAACCGGGGCGGCGATGGAGGGAGGCCAGGCGGGAGATCGCGCGATCGGCGAGCGCGGGGCCGTCGTCGCCCACCGTCGAACCGCAGCGGACCTCGCGCTCGATGTTGTCGAGCAGGTCCGCGGCGTCTCCGGCCAGGACGACGGTGCGCTCCGGCAGCTCCACGGCGAACGACTGGTGCCCCGGGGTGTGCCCCGACGTGTCGATCGCGGTGAGACCCGCGGCCAGCGGCGTATCGCCGTCGAGCAGGCCGAGCGTGAGTCCGTCGCGGTCGAGGTCGGCGCGGAAGAGGAAGTTCCCGCGGGCGTCGGTGGTCTCGTTGACGTGCTGCCACTCCCTGCGCTGCAGCAGCAGCGGCTGATCGGGAGTGAGCAGACGGGCGGCACCGGTGTGGTCGAAGTGCGAGTGCGTGAGCAGCGCCGCCGCGAGATCGTCGAGGTCGAGCCCGGCCTCGGCGATCTGGTCGACCAACGGGTCGCCGGGCGGGACGATCGGCGTGTAGTTCTCGTAGTCGAAGGATGCCGTGCGCGTCGCGCGGTCTCGGATGCGCGCCGGATCGAACCCGCCGTCGACGATCACCCACCCCTCGTCGAACACGACCGCGACCGCGGTCACCGGCTCCATGAGGAACCGGAAGCTGCTGCCGCCGTGGAGGGACACGGCCTCGGGGATCGGCTCGTACGCCACGACCATGGGGACCAGGCGGCGCGGCCGGCCGCCCAGCCGCAGCGGCGGCAGGTCGGCGTGATCGACGACCGTCGAGCTCACGCCGTCGCCGCCCGGTACGCGCGCCACCCGCCGTGGGCGGTGATGTCGGTCGCGCCCTCCAGGGCGACGGCCTCGCACAGGAACCCGGCGACACTCGACCCGTCGGAGAGGACGGCGGAACCGATCCCCATGGGTGCGGGCAGATCCGCGACGAAGCGTCCGAACCCGGCGGCCGGAAGCCGCCACACCTCCCCCGCGATCGCGGCGCCGCCCTCGGCCGCGCGGGCGAGGCCCGGCTTCGGCGGAACAGTGTCGAGGGCGTGGAGCCGATACTGCGCGGCGGTCTCGACCTCGGCGACGAACGTTCCGCCCGCGGCGACGAGCTGGTGGTTCAGCGGCTGCCCGCGCAGGTGCGCGCCCACGACGAGGAGGTCGACGGACGGCGCCTGGATGCGTTCGGCGAGCTGCGCGAGCGTGCGGTCGGCGAACGGCGCACCGGTGAGCATCACCCCGAACGCGCGGCCACCCACCACCCCGGCGGGGACGGCGAGCGCGCTCCGGTCGAGCAGGTTCGCGAAGTTCGTGTACCGACCCATGCGGCTGTTGGCCCCGACCGGGTCGGCCGCGACCTCGTCGAGGGTCGGATGCCACGTGGTCGTCGGCGTGAGCAGCGCCACGGTCCCGTCGAGTCGGCGCAGCCCCTCCGCTCCGAGGCGGTCGAGACGCTCGCGGTCGCGGAAGTAGTCCGCGGCCCGCGCCTCGGCACCGGCGAGCACGATGCCGGCGACCGTCGAATCGAGGTCGGTGCCGACGAGCTCGGGGTGGGCCGCGATGAAGTCGCCGACGGCCGCGGTGCGCTCCGCGACGAACGCGCCGCCGTACAGCAGCGACGCCGCTTCGAGGAGCGGCGCGATGTCGACCTCGACGATCTCTACCCCCGAGGCGGCGAGCGCGGCGACGACGCCGGCGAAGGCTTCGGCCCAGCCGTCGGCGAGCCCCTCGAGGTGCTCGGGCGTCGGGACGGCCACGCGCGGGCGCGCGTCGAGCGGCGGCGCGGGGCGGTCCTCGCGGCCGAGCGGATCGATCCCGTCGGGGCCGGCCATGAGCTCGGCCGCGGCGCGGGCGTCGGACAGGTCGCGCGCGAACACCGTGACGCAGTCGAGCGTGCGGCACGCGGGCACGACGCCGGTGGCGGGCACGAGCCCGACCGTCGGCTTGACGCCCACGATGCCGTTGAGCGCCGCGGGCACGCGACCGGAACCGGCCGTGTCGGTGCCGAGCGCGAGGTCGACGATCCCGAGGGCCACGGCCACGGCCGATCCCGAGCTGGAGCCGCCCGAGATGCGGGTGGGGTCCCACGCGTTGCGGACGGCGCCGAACGGACTGCGGGTGCCCACGAGTCCGGTGGCGAACTGGTCGAGGTTCGTCTTGCCGACCACCACGGCCCCGGCCGCGCGCAGGCGCGCCACCGCGGTCGCGTCGCGCTCGGGACGGTACGCGTACGCGCGGCTCCCGGCGGTGGTCGGCATCCCCTCGACGTCGATGTTGTCCTTCACCGCGACGACCGTGCCGGCGAGCGGCAGGCGCTCCCCCGCCGCGACGCCGAGATCGACCTCGGCCGCTTCGGCGAGCGCGTCGTCCTCGTCGCGGACCGTGATCCACACCTCGGGGCGGTCGACCTCGCGCATCCGGGCGTACGCGGCGCGGACCCGCTCGACGGCGCTCACGCGTCCACCGCCACGGCGGCGAGCAACTGGCCCGCGGCCACGGTCTCGCCGGGCCGCACGAACACCTCGGCGACGGTCCCCGTCACCGGCGACCCGATCGGGGTCTCCATCTTCATCGCCTCCAGCACGATCATCTTCTGCTCCTTCTGCACGGCCGCTCCCTGAGCGGCATCCACGCGCCAGACCGCGGCGGCGAACGGCGCGGTCACCCCCACCGTTCCGGGCGGCAGCTCGCGGCCCGCGGTCGGGGCCGCGGCAGGTGCCTCGTCGACGCGGTCGAACTCGCCGCTCGCGCGCCACCGCTCGCGCTCCTCGTCGAAAGCGCGGCGCTGGCGCTCACGGAACGCCTCGATCCCGGGCGCCTCGTCGGCGAGGAACCGCTCGTACTCCGCCAGGGCGAACTCGCCTTCGACGGTCTCGAAGTCGCCGCGCCCGGCATCCACGTCCGCCCGGAGGTCGAGGAGCTCCTCGGCCGAGACGGGGTACCAGCGGATGCGGTCGAAGAACCGCAGCGCCCACGGGTTCTCGGCGAACAGCCCGCCGCGGCGGAAACGGTTCCAGATCTGCACGGTACGGCCGACGAACTGGTAGCCGCCCGGGCCCTCCATGCCGTAGATGCACATGTACGCGCCGCCGATGCCGACGGAGTTCTCGGCCGTCCACGTGCGCGCCGGGTTGTACTTCGTCGTGACCAGACGGTGGCGCGGGTCGAGCGGCGTCGCCACCGGCGCGCCGAGGTACACGTCTCCCAGCCCCATCACGAGGTACTGCGCGTCGAACACGGTGCGGTAGACGTCGTCGACGCTGTCGAGGCCGTTGATGCGGCGGATGAACTCGATGTTCCACGGCGTCCACGGGGCGTCGTCGCGGACTCCCGCCATGTACCGTTCGATCGCCAGACGCGTCGCGGGATCGTCCCACGACAGCGGCAGCCGTACCTCGCGCGAGGGCACGACGAGCTCGGACGTCGGCGGCAGGTCGTCGTCGAGTTCGCGCAGCAGTCCCACGAGCTGCGACGCGCGCAGCACCGAGGCATCCGTGTGCACCTGGAGCGACCGGATGCCGGGGGTGACGTCGAAGATCCCTCTCGGCGCCTCTTGCGCGAGGCGTTCCTGCAGCGCGTGCACGCGCATGCGCAGCCCCAGATCGAGCACCTGGTCGCCGAACTCGACGAGGACGTTGTCGTCGCCGTCGCGGCGGTACGTCGTCCGCGGACGGAGGACGCGCTCCCCCTCGACCTCGGCCTCGCGCGACGCGATCACGCCGTCGTCGCCGTCGCCGGTACCGACGAGGGCGGGGGCGGCGATCGCCGGGTCGAGCGTGGCCGCATCGGCCTCGCGCACCGGCGCGAACCGCACGACGTCTCCCGGCCGCAGCTGCCCGAGCTTCCAGAGATCCCCGGATGCCACGACCACCGGGCACACGAACCCGCCGAGGCTCGGCCCGTCGGGGCCGAGGAGCACGGGGGTGTCGCCGGTGAAGTCGAGCGCGCCGACGGCGTAGGGCGTGTCGTGGATGTTGGAGGGGTGCAGCCCCGCCTCCCCACCGTCGGTGCGCGCCCACGCCGGCTTCGGGCCGGTGAGCCGCACGCCGGTGCGGGCGGAGTTGACCTGGACGCGGTACTCCGCGGAGTACAGCGCATCGATGTCGGCGCGGGTGAAGAACTCGGGAGCGCCGTGCGGCCCCTCGGTCACCGCCAGGACCCAGGTCGTGTCGAGGTGCGGGCGTCGCTCCGCGAGGATCGGCGCCGGGTCGGCGATCGCGGCGGCGCCGGGGCGCAGCACGTCTCCGGTCACGAGCGCGCGGCCGCCGTGTCCGCCGAAGCCGCCGAGCGTGAAGGTCGACGCGCTGCCGAGGTACGACGGCACGTCGATGCCGCCGCGCACGGCGAGGAACACGCGCATGCCCGGGCCCTCGGCAGTGCCGATGCGCAGCACGCCGCCCGCGGGAACCTCGATCGGCTCCCACTGCGCGGCGGCGACACCGTCGACCTCGACCGCGACCGGCGCTCCGGTGACGGCGACGACCGACGCCACGCTGAAGCGCAGAGTCGGACCGGTGAGCGTGATCTCCAGGCCCGGCTCCCCCTCGGGGTTGCCGACGGCGAGGTTGGCCTCACGGAAGGACACGGCATCCATGGGCCCCGACGGCGGGACGCCGATCTGCCAATACCCGACGCGTCCGGGCAGGTCCTGCACGGTCGTGAGCATGCCGGCATCCACGACGTCGATGCGGGGGTCGGGGTCGCGCGCGTCGTCGAGGGTTCCGGTGTCATGCGCCACGGCGCGGACGCGCGGGTCGTTCACGATCTCGCGGATCATGCCGGCGCCGGTGACGATGCCGTCGATGCGCGTGTCGGCGAGCGCGGCGGAGAGCCGGTCGAGCGCCTGATCGCGGTCGGAGCCGTACGCGATGACCTTGCCCAGCAGCGGGTCGTAGAACGGCGACACCTCGCTGCCGGCCTCGACCCAGGCGTCGACCCGGATGCCATCGCCCTCGGGCAGCTTCACGGCGGTCACGAGTCCGGTGGACGGGGTGTTGCCGCGGTCGGGGTCCTCGGCGTAGATGCGGGCCTCGACCGCGTGTCCGCGGGGTTCGCGGACCTCCGCGAACAGTTCGTCGGGCACCGCGTCAGGGCCGCCGCCGGCGAGATCCAGCATCAGGCCGACCAGGTCGACGCCGAACACCGCCTCGGTGACCGGGTGCTCGACCTGCAGGCGCGCGTTGACCTCGAGGAAGTACGCGCGCTCGGCGACGGGGTCGTAGACGAACTCGGCCGTCCCGGCGGAGCGGTACCGGATGCCGGAGGCCAGCGCCGCCGCGGTGCGGTGCAGTTCCGCGCGGACCGCGTCGGGGAGTCCGGGCGCCGGTGCCTCCTCGACGACCTTCTGGTTCCGGCGCTGCAGCGAGCAGTCGCGGTCGCCGAGGACCGCGACGCGTCCCGCGCCGTCGCCGAAGAGCTGCACCTCGACGTGCCGCGCGGGGCGCACGAACTTCTCCAGGAACACTCCGGGCGTGCCGAAGCTCGCCTCGGCCTGGCGGACCACCGCGTCGTACGCGGCGCGGAGCTCGCCGGCATCCGCGCACACGCGCATGCCGATGCCGCCTCCGCCGCCGGTGGCCTTCAGCATCACGGGATATCCGATGACGGATGCCGCGGCCTCGGCCTCGTCGACCGACTCGAGCACGCCGGTGCCGGGGAGGAGCGGCACGCCCGCGGCCTCGGCGAGCGCCCGCGCGCGGTGCTTCAGCCCGAAGGCCTCGAGCTGCTCGGGCGTCGGACCGACCCACGCGAGCCCCGCCGCCTCGACGGCGCGTGCCGCGTCGGCGTTCTCGGCGAGGAACCCGTACCCGGGGTGGATCGCCCCGGCCCCCGTGGCGCGGGCGGCGTCGAGGATCGCGTCGATGCGGAGGTACGACTCCGCGGCGGGGGCGGGGCCGAGGCGCACGGCCTCGTCGGCCTCGCGGACGTGGGGCGCCGCGCGGTCGGCGTCGGAGAACACCGCGACCGTCCGGAGCCCGCGCTCCCGCGCGGAGCGCAGGATGCGGCGGGCGATCTCGCCGCGGTTGGCGACGAGGAGCGTGTCGAAACCGGTCACGGGCGCGTCACCACCATGCGCAGCGGCGTGCAGCTGAAGTCGTTGCACGGGTTGTTCATCTGCGGGCAGTTCGACACGATCACGAGCACGTCGCGCTCGGCGCGGAGGGCCACGCGTTTCCCGGGCGCCGACATGCCGTCGACGATGCCGAGCGACCCGTCCTCCTCGACCGGCACGTTCATGAACCAGTTGAGGTTAGAGACGAGGTCGCGGGCACCGAGGCCGTAGCGCGCCGCTTCGGCGAGGAAGTTCTCGCGGCATCCGTGTTGGTACAGGGTGTGGTGGCCGTAGCGGAGCGTGTTCGACTCCTTGGAGCAGGCGCCGCCGATGGTGTCCTGCCGGTCGACCTCGTTGCCGACCACGGTCATGAGCGGAAGGCCGAGGTTGCTGCGCAGCACCGTGCCGGTGCGGACGTAGACGTTGCGCTGCCACGCGATGGTGTCGGCGGCGCTGTAGCGCTCGTCGGTGTCGTCGGCTGCGTAGACGAGGAAGTCGGCGGACTGGTTGCCGCCCACGTCGACGATCGTCAGGACGTCGCCGGCGCGGACGATGCCCGACCACGGTCCGCGCGGCGCGACGCGCTCATCGAGCACGACCTCGCCGGGCACGAGCGGCTCGGACCAGTCGAGGGGCACGCCGTCGGCGTGGACGGGACGTTCGGGAACGGTGGTGATCATGACGACTCCTGCTCAGAGCCCGGCCAGGGCGGCGTACGTGATGCTGTTGCGGTAGGCGCGTTCGCGCTCGGGGGTGAGGGAGAACACGGCATCCCTCTCGCCGGTCGGCTCGGACGCCCACGCCGTGACCTGCAGCGGACCGACGATGTAGTCCTCGCGCGGGTCGAGCGGGTGCGGGACGTCGGCGATCAGCACGATCAACGGCAGTTCCGCGACGAGCTCGACGAACGACCCCGGACCGGCGGAACCGAGCCACTCGAGGTCGCCCTCGGGGTTCGCGCGCACACCCTGGAAGAACGAGACCGCGGGCGGCAGGTCGCGGACGGTCAGGCCGTGCTTGCTCGCGGCGAGGCGCAGCAGACCGTGACCCGACGGCGACGGACCCTCGGGCGCCGCGTCGCCGTAGCGCTGCTCGTTCCAGGCGTCCGTGGAGGTGCCGCAGAACGCGTCATGGTGGCCGGAGGTGTCGGCGGCGATCGTCGCGAGGACGCGGCCATCGCCCGAGAGCAGCGGGTGGCCCTCGCCGAGGTACGCCTGCCACGGGATCTTCTGCGTGTCCGCGACGTTGAGTCGCTCGCCGGCTTCGACGGCGTTGAAGAGGAGCACGGTCGCGCACGCGTCGCCGGTGGGATCCGTGAAGCGCAGGCGCGTGCCGCGGGCGACGCGCAGGTGCGTGTAGCCGCCCGGGGCCACCGTCTCGGCCCAGCGCAGGTCTTCCGCGGCGACCCCCTCCGGCGCGAAGGGAGCCGCAGAGGGCGGGAGATACGGCATCCATTCCGACTGTGCGGCGCGGGCGCGGGCGTCCTCACGGGCGCGCCCCACGTTGCCGAGAGCGTCGACACGACCTTCCATGTGCAGCCTCTTTCTGTCGCTTGACAGGTATTAGAGCAGGCGTGCGTTTCGGTGGCGTTACGCGACCCCCGGGTACGGTGGAGCGCATGACCGCCACCCGAACCGGACGCCCCCGCGCCTCGGGTGCGTCCCCCACCGGACTCGGCACGCGCGCCGACGTCCTGGCCGCCGCGGCCGCCCTCTTCGGCACGCGCGGGTACGCCTCGGCCAGCACCCACGCGATCGCCGAGGCCGCCGGCATCCGCCAAGCCACGCTGTACCACCACTTCGCGCGCAAGCAGGACATCCTCCTCGCGCTGCTGCTCGACACCGTCCAGCCCTCGCTCGACGTCGCCGCCGAGTTGCTCGCGCGCGAGGAGGAACCCGCCGCGCGCCTGTGGGCACTGTGCGTCGCGGACGTCACGCTCCTCGCCGAAGCCCCGCACAACACCGGCGCGCTGTACCTGCTGCCCGAGGTGTCGGACGCGGCGTTCGAGCCGTTCCGCGAACGCCGGAGCGAGCTCGAGACGACCTACCGCACGCTCGTGGCCGCGTGCGGCGTCGCTGCCGCGGCAGCCGGCGCCTCCCTCGTGCTGGCGCTGGTGGAGAGCGTCATCCTGCAGCGGAAGGGCGGGCAGACGGCGACCCTGGATGCCACGACCATCGCCGCCGCCGCATTGCGGGTGCTCGACCTCGACGCCGCGACGCGCGAGCGCGCGGCCGCGCTGGGGCCCGGGGTGCTGTCGGCGCTCGACTGAGCCGCGTCCGCGCGGTGGCGCCCCGATCCCGGAGCCGCCACGTCCGCGCGAGCACGCATAAACGCGATTCGCGACCATAAACGCGCCGTCCACGCGTTTCTGCGCGCGAAAAGCGTTTATGCGTGAGTGGGAGCCGGGGCCCCGGATGCCGCACCCCGGCGCCGCGGGCGATTTCACGCGCCTTTTACACGGCCGAAACCACGCGGGACCCCGGCGAGCGGATCGTTTCTGTCAAGCAACAGAAACCCGATCCGTCCCTCATCGCCGGGAGTCCGCCATGATCATCTTCGGAGTCGCGCTCAGCGTCGTCCTCATCCTCGTCGTCGGCATCGTCGTTGCACGCAAGGTCGACGGCGACAGTGCGAACTACCTCGTCGCCGGGCGCCGCCTCGGCGTGCCGCTCGTCGCCGTCAGCCTCACCGCCGCCGCCGTCGACGCCAACGCGACGGTCGGGAACACCGACCTCACGTCGCAGTTCGGCTTCTGGTCGGGGGCGTCGCTCGCCATCGGCCTCGCCGTCTGCCTCCTCCTGACGGGGCTCTTCCTCGCCAAGCGCATGAACTCCATGAAGCTCTTCACGCTGGGCGACTTCTTCCGCCTGCGGTACGGACGCCCCGTGGAGCTGCTGGCATCCGTGCTCATGATCGTGTCGTTCACGTTCCTGCTCGCGGGCAACCTCGTCGCCTGCGGCTTCCTCCTCGAGCGCTTCGCCAACATCCCCTACGCGTGGGGCGTGGTGCTCGCCGTCGTCCTCGTGCTCGCGTACACGGTCGCCGGCGGCCTGTTCTCGGATGCCTACACCGCGGCGATCCAGACCACGATCACCGTGGTGGCGGCCATCGTCCTGCTCGCCTGGGTCGCCCTCTCGTACGGGATCGTGATCCCCGAGGGCATGGGACCGCTGGACCTCCAGCAGCTCACCGACCCCGCCGCCGGAGCCCCGATCAACTGGGCGACGCTCATCTCGCTGGCCATCGGCGACATCGTCGCGATCGACTTCATGCAGCGCATCTTCGGCGCGAAGAGCCCCACGGTCGCGCAGCGCTCGTGCTTCATCGCCGCCGGCCTCACCGCGGCCATCGGCTCGGTCTTCGCCATCGTGGCCCTGAGCGTCTCGTCGACCCTCGGGCTCTCGGTCGAGAACGGCCCGGTGCTGTACCAGCTCCTCGGCGACTACGCCCCGCCGATCATCGCGATCCTCGTCCTCTCGGGCATCGTCGCCGCGTCGTTCTCGACGGCGTCCGGCGCGATGCTGGCGACCTCGGCGATCGCCGTCCGCAACATCTTCACGGTCCGCCGCCACACCGGCAGCGGCCCCGACCCGCTGCTGCGCTGGACGCGGATCGCCATGATCCCGTTCGTGATCGCGGGCGCCTTCCTCGCCATCCGCGTCAGCCAGACCGGCATCCTGCTCACCCTCGCCTTCGACCTGATGCTCGCGTGCCTCGCGGCGCCGTTCGTCATCGGCGTGTTCTGGAAGCGCCCGGGCGCCGTCGCCGCCCTCGGCGCCATGGCCGTCGGATTCGTGGTCCGGATGACGCTGCTCGCCCTCACCCCGACGCTCTACGGCGTACCGAACGACATCTTCTACATTCCGAACGACCTGATCGGCCCGGAGTTCGACGGATGGGCGACGCTCGTGTCGGCGCTCGTCGGATTCGGGACCTACGTGGTGCTGGCCTTCGTGGTACCGCGCCGGGAGCCCGAACTCGACCGCGAGATGGCCGTGCTGGCCGACCTCGCGGCCGAGCGGGAGGCGTCGGAGCGCGAGGGCGTCGAGGTCGCCGCGTGAGTTTGGATCCAAAGATGCACTTTTCGGATCCCTGGCGCTAGGGTGCTGCCCGTGACCATCATCGATCTGAGCATCCCCGTCCATCCCGACATGCTGCACTGGGGTCGCCGACCCACGTACGAGATGGTGGAGGAGATCTCCGACACCAACCCGAGCGAGGTGTCGCGCTGGCTCATCGGAGCGCACACCGGCACCCACGTCGACGCCCCGAGCCATTTCGTGCCCGGCGGGACGACCGTGGACTCCCTGCCCCTCACCCACACCGTCGGCCCGGCGCGGGTGCTCGACCTGCGCCACGTCGAGAAGGAGATCACCGCCGACGACCTGATCGCCGCGGGCGCCGAGGGGGCGACGCGCGTGCTGTTCAAGACGCGCAACTCCACCGATGCCCTCACGCGCAACGAGAAGAGCCCCACGTGGGTGGGGCTCGGCCCCTCCGGCGCACAGTGGCTCGTCGACCAGGGCGTCGTCTTCGCCGCCAACGACTACATGACGATGGAGGCCCCCGACCACACGGTCGAGTGGCCCACCCACGTCATCCTCTGCAACGCCGGGGTCGTCATCCTCGAGAACGCGAACCTCGCCGACACGGAAGCGGGCGACTACTACCTCGTCTGCCAGCCGGTGCCCTTCGAGGGCCGCGAGGCCGCGCCCGCCCCGGCGCTGCTGCTCCCGGCCGAGACGGCGAACGTCGTCTGACCCGCGCGCGGGGCGCCCCGGATGCCGTCAGGCGCCGGGGCGTCCCGCTCCGCGGTCGAGCAGGCGCCGAGGTTCGCCGATGAGCATCTCCTCGACCCGCACCTCGCCCAGACGCGCCCGCAGCTCCGGCACGACGGTTCCGAGCAGCCGGGCGTAGCCGTACCCGCCGTGGCGGGCGAGCTGCGCCTTCGTCCACACCGACTGCCCGAGCACGTACGACGCCGACGGCCGCTCGGCCACGGCGTCGACGAAGAAGCGCAGACGCTCCCCGTCCGTGGGGTTGAACACGCGTCCGACGTGCACGTCCTCGGTGCCGAAGCACATCTCGAGCGTGGCGCCCGCATCCGACAGATCGCGCCAGTATGGGGCATCCAGGAACTCGTCGGCGTTGGTGAAGATCACGCGATCCGTCGGCAGCCCCGCACCCGCGAGCTCGTCGAGCACGGCGATGCCGTCACGCGCATCGGGGTCGAGGCGCACCGTGACGCTCGCACCACCGTGGGCCGCCGCATCGGCCGCCGCGCGCAGCATGCCGCGTTCGGCGTCCGGGAGCCCGGCGGTGGCGCCCAGGATGCCGAGGAGACCCGCGCGGTAGTCCGTGCCGGGGACCGCGTCGTCGAGCGCGACGGCGAACAGGTCGCGCAGGCCGTCCTCGTCGAGCGCCGCGATCGCGGGCGGAAGCGTCGAGCGGATGTAGGTGCCGTACGCGACGACGATGGTCATCCCCGACCGCCGCGCGATGGCGGGCAGCCGCCCGTGGTCGGGCCCCAGACCCCACGACGTGGACTCGACGAGCGCCCGCTGCCCCGCGGCGACCGCCGCGCGGAGTTCGTCCACGGCGGCATCCGGATCGTCCAGCCGCAGGTTGTCGGCGAAGGCCAGCATGTTGCGGCGGAGGTACGCACGCGTCTCGGGGCGCACGGTGGGCGGCCCCGGGGGCGGGGGCTGCTCGCCGGGGCGCTGCAGGCGGGCCGAGTCGGCGAGCACGTGGTCGTGCATCGACGTCGCGCCGAGCGCCTCGGCCGGGAGGGGCCCCAGGACGGTCTCGATCATGCTCATTCCCCGTTGCGGATCCATTATTGCGTCTTTAGGATCCAATCATGACACTTGTGATTCGCCCCGCCGAGCTGGATGCCGCCGAGCTGGAAGCCAAACCCCTCGCCCCGCCGAACGCCGAGCCACTGTCGGGCGAGATCATCGTCCGCGGCAAGGTGCAGTTCGTGAACGACGACCGCACCATCATCTCCGGCGTCTGGGAGAGCGACCCCGGCACCTCGCGGTGGGAGTTCCTCACCCGCGGCGAGATCGTGCACATCCTCGCTGGACGCATGACCGTGCAGCGGGACGGCGAAGAGGCGGTGGAGCTCACCGCCGGCAGCGCCGCGTACTTCCCGATCGGGTGGACGGGCGTGTGGACCGTCATCGAGCCGGTCCGCAAGCTCTACGTGGTCTACAAGCCCGCCGCCTGATCTCCCCAGGCTGCACGCCCTCGGCTCCCGCCGGGACGTGCAGCCCGAGCCGCTCAGCCGAGGCGCAGGAGCCGCGCGGCGTTCTCGCCGATGATCGCGGCGGCTTCGGATTCCGAGAGCCCGGGCAGCTCCTCGACGATCGCGGCCGTGGCGCCCGGGGTGTACCAGGGGAAGTCCGACCCGAGCACGACGCGCTCCACTCCGACCTCGCGTACGAGGGCCACGACCTGCACAGCCGTGGGCGCCAGGGGCGCACCGATCCAGTGCACGATCTCGGACAGGTCGAACCGCAGCGTCGGCTGCGCCTCGGCGAGCGCCGCGACGTCGCGCCACGCCGCCCCGCCCAGGTGCGCCATGATGACGGCGAGCCCCGGCCGCTCCCCAGCCACGGCGGCGATGCGCTTCGGGTCGGCCCAGCCGAAGCCGCGGACGTCGGGGCCTCCGTGGAACACGACCGGCGCACCGGCCTCCTCCAGCGCGTCGTAGGCGCCGGCGAGGCCCGGGTCGTCCGGGTACGTGCGGATGGCGATGGGGTGCAGCTTCAGGCCCCGCGCACCGTGGTCACCGAACATCTCGGCGAAGTGCGCGTACACCTCCGCGGACGTCATCACGGCGGGATTGGCAGCGAGGAACGGCAGCAGGCGCGGATGCTGCGCGCCCACGTCGCACAGCCACCGGTTGTACGCGACGAGGTCGTCGCGGAGGTCGGCGTGCGGCGGGACCGCCGGCCAGTAGTCGGCACCGCCGGGCGGGTGCGGGAGCTCGGGCAGTTCGAAGCTCCCGAGCACGGCGGCGTAGTCGAACCCCTCGGTCTCGAGCGTCGCGAGCGCGTCGGCGACGGTGCCGGCGAGACCCGCGAAGGTCACGTCGTCCTTCTCGCCGTACTCGACGATGGGGTAGGCGGTCAGGTCGTGGAGGCCCTGCGCCGGATCGGCGTACAGGTGCAGGTGGGTGTCAATCCTCATCGTCGACCTCCGGTGCCGGATGCCGGGTCTCGACGACCGTGACCATCTCGAACACGTTGTTGCCCGACAGCGTGGTGACCCCGATGCCGGCGGACGTCGAACGTCCGATGCGGTCGCCGAAGACCTCGACGAAGAGGTCGGCCGCCCCGTTGGTGACGAGGTTCACGTCGGTGAAGTCCGGGGCGACGCACACGAAGGTCAGCGTGCGGATGAAGGCGGACACCTCGTCGAGCGACCCCACGGCATACCGGATGAGGCCCAGGACGTTGATCGCGGCGTACCGGGCGGCCGCGTAGCCCTCCTCGAGGGTGACGGTCTCGCCGACGCGACCGGGGTGCACCTTGTTGCCCCGGCGATCCTCGGGCGTGATGCCGCTGATCGTGAGCGTGCGTCCCAGGTGATGGAAGGCCTTCATGGTGGCGTAGCGCTCACCGTAGGGCGGGTCGCTGTAGTCGGGGATGACCAACCCCAGTTCCTTCACGCGTTGCTCCGCGGACCACGCCATGACAGCTCCCGTCGTAATGGATCCATTCTGTGTGAGATAGGATACAACCGAAGAGAGGTGCGCCATGACATCCCCGGAAGCACGCGTCCGCGAACTCGGCCTCGAGATCCCCGACTACAGCGACCCGCCGTTCGGCATCCGCTACGGCCGCATGAAGCCGTTCCACCGGATCGGCTCGCTCATCGAGCTCGCGGGCCTCACCCCCGAGAACCGCGCGGGGGATCGGCTGCACCCGGGCGTGGTCAGCGTCGACGTGACCGTCGAGGAGGGTTACGCCGCCGCGCGCCTCACCGCCGTCCACACCCTCGGCATGATCCGCTACGCGCTCGGGTCGCTCGACAACGTGGTGAGCCTGTCGCGCGCCCTCTGCTTCGTGGTCTGCCCGCCCGGTTTCGAAGACCTGCACCTCGTCTCCAACGGCGCGACCGACCTCTTCCTGGACGTCTTCGGAGAGGATGCCGGCAGCGTCGGCCGCGCCTCGATCGGCGCGACGAGCCTGTCGCGCAACAACTGCTTCGAACTGTGGCTCAGTCTCGAGTGCGCACCGGAGACCCCCGCGGCATGAACGGCGCGCGGGACATCACCCGCACCGTGCCGTTCTGGCTGATCTTCGCCGCGTCGACGCTCGGCGGCATCACCAACTCCGCCAGCACTCCCCTGATCCCCGTCTACGTCACCGACGTCCTCGGGGGCGGGACCGAGCTCGCCGGCGCTCTCATCTCGCTGGCCGCGGTGGCCTCGATGCTGTCGATGCCGATCGCGGGGGTGCTCGGCGACCGCTTCGGCTACCGTCTCGTCGCCGTGATCGGAAGCGCCGTGGCGACCGCCGCGATGGTGCTGCTCGTGAGCGTTCCGACCGTGTGGGGCGCGGGTCTCAGCCGCATCCTGTTCGGTCTCGGCGGCTCGGCCGCGGTGACGCTCCTCATGGCGTGGCTCGTGACCATGGCCGCGCCGGGGCAGCGCGGGAAGGCGCTGAGCATCTACGGCCTGAGCGTCTGGATCGGCCTGGCACTGGGACCGCCCCTCGGCACCGCGGTCGAGGCGATCGCGGATCCGCGCACCGTGTTCCTGATGTGCGCCGGGCTGGAACTGCTCACCGGGCTGCTCATCCTCGCGCTCCCCCGCGTCCCCCGCGCGCTGCCGCGCGCCGGAGCGTCACCGGGCCCCCGGGGCCTGCGGGCCCTGTGGCGCGCCTTCCTCGCGGTCTGGACGCCCGGGGTCGTCGCTGCGGCCGCCTGGTGCGGCGAGGGGCTCATGCTCGGGTTCCTCATCGTGCACCTCTCGGCCGCCGGCATCCCCGCGACGGGCATCACCGGCGCGGCATCCGTGTTCGCCGTCTTCGCGGTGTCGGTCATCGTCGCGCGCCTGTTCCTCGCGAGCCTCCCCGACCGGATCGGTCCGCTCCGGGCGACGGCGATCTCGCTCGTCGCCCTCACGGCGGGCCTGACGACGCTGGCCCTGGCCGGTGACTTCTGGATCGCGTCGGTGGGCGCCGCGCTCATCGGCGTCGGTTTCTCGCCGCTCTACCCGTCTCTGACGATGCTCGCCACGCGCGGCCTCCACCCCGAGAACCGCGCCCTCGGCGTCGGCCTGTTCTCGAGTTTCACGAGCATCGGCTACGGCGGCGGCGCCATCATCGGCGGCGCCGTGATCGCCACGGCTCCTTCGATGTGGGCGTTCCTCCTCGTCGCGGGGCTGCAGCTGGTGGCGCTCGCGGTGCTGGTGATCTTCACGCGCGACGACTCCCCCCGGACGCGATCGGATGCCATCGAGCCTCGCGATCCGGCCGCCTGACGGGGACGCCCCGGCACGGACAGGGACTCTGAATCTGTTCCGCCAATCCAAGAGCGATAACGCGGGGATGATTGCGAACCTCGCGGGGCTCAAGCCCAGCGGCGCCGAGCAGCTGATGACGCTCCCGAAGGGCAGTCCGTCCGCACCCGCTTCGCGTCATCACCGATACTCACCGTTATGCAAGTTTCCTGACACGGGTCCGGCCTCGCGGTTCGTGTTCGTGGCACATGAACAGCCGGTGACGCACAAAAGGAGGGGTCCGCATGCATGCGGACCCCTCCTTCGTCGCTGTTGGGTCAGATGAGAATCAGTTCACGGATGTCCGCTCGCTCAGGGTCGACGGTTTGAACCTTCCGGCCCTCGTTGATCTCGTCATCGATGTACTTTGCAATCGCGATGGCTCGGCGGACGGCCTCTGTGTACGAGAGGTGCTTGCTTGCAGCAAACTCCTTCAACGCCTCTGCGGTCTCGGGATTCATGTTGACGCTGAGGCGTACGAGATTCTGCGTGACAGTACGTGGCTCGCGGGTCGCTTCGTTGTCGCTCACGGGTTGCTCCTTCGGGGTGAGAACGCACGACGCACCTAGCGATGACGGTCGCTTAGGCGCGCTGGAGCGCATCCGTTGTCGGCCGGATGCGCGGGCCCTCCTGTCGATGCGGGCATGCATCGGTGCGAGGGGGCCCGGCTGAAGAGGTTGGCGTTGGGCCGCCGGTTTCTTCGTATGCGTCAGGGGGCGCCTGATGGGAGCGCCCTCCTTATGTGGTGGTTCACGTCCAAACTGTATCACGAAAAGGCGCTACAGATACACATCCCGTGTGTATCTGACGCACCCTCATGCTACCCTCGATGTTGTGAGCATGCTGGCCCTCACCCGAGAGGCAGCCACGCACCCGTTCCGAGCCCAAGGATTTTCATGAACACCGACGACGACGATGAGCATTCGTTCCCCCAGCTCCCCTGGGATGCTCTCGGCCCCCTGATCGCTTGGATGAGTTCGAACCGGGTCGATCGACTCCACCTGGTAGCTCAGCCCGCACCCAGTGCGGTCGTGGACGAGGCCCCCTACCTCGACGAGAGCGCGTACTTCTTCCACTGCGAGAAGGCCCCAGAGGCTCCAGGTCTTCTCAACATCTATGCCGTCACAGACGAAGACGGCCAGGCTGCTCTCAACGGACCCTCACGAGTGCCGCCGGCTCTTCTCCGCCCAATCCTCCGCGCTCTCGATAAGGCGTCAGTATCAGAGTTCTCAATTTCCACTGGCGACATCGAACCTCAGATTCCCATGGCTGAGGTTGAGGTGGCCGTCGCGGTGACACCGACCGACATCGAGGAGTATGAGGAGCCGCGCCATGAAGCCTGGTCTCCCGTGATCATCGCGGTCAAGGTCGTCTGATCGTGGGAACCTCAGCCAATGAGTTCGAGGAGACGGAGAACCCCTCCGACGACCCGAATTTCACCCGCCAAGTCGTGCGCTCAAAAAGGGGCCGTCCCGTTCCGTGGCTTCACGTCGCAGATACGCAGCGCGCCCTCGCAGTCGGGATCGTGATTGCCACCCTCCTGCTTTACGGCTACCTCGTGGTCGCCGTTGTCTGCAAGTGGATCAATGACGAGACGTTCGTGCGGACGATCGCTGCCTTGGCCCCGCTGCAGGCGCTGGCGGCCGCAACGGTGGGGTTCTTCTTCGGCCAGAAGGAAAGCAACTCTCACTGACACTCATCGCCTGACGCTCGTCACTCGAAAGGATCAACTCATGGCTAGCGGATTCAAAATCAACCACCAGGCCATCCGCCAGATGACGCGGGACATCGAGCGCGAGTTCGCACGTAACCCCGTGCGCATCCCGGTCGAGATGGACGCACCCTCCTCGTTCCCCCCAGCCGCAACCATCAACAACTACAACGGCCCGGTCGTCACGGTCAACGGGGACCACGCTCAACTCGCCTGGAGCAACGGCACCGCTAAGCAAACCGCCTCTTCAATCGCGCCAGGGTACGAGCAGCTCGCGGCCACGGTCACCAACCTCGTGGCCAGCCTCCCCGTCTTTGAGTTGCCCGCGGAGGAGGAGGAAGACGGCCGACAAGCCGCGCGCGCCATCCTCGACGAGGTCGTCGCGGAGGCTCCCCGCAAGGAAATAATTCGACGTGGTGTAACGCTACTGCGCGGCGTTCTCGGCCCGATCGCAGCAGGGCTGACTCGCGCGGCAACAGATGAGACGGCCGACCTGGCTCGCGACGTTATGCAGCAGCTCGGCGATTCACTTAGCTAGACGACAGTGCGCTGAGCTGAGCCCCCACCTTCGACCCACTGCGCAAACGCGAAAGCCGGCCGCCGGGTGTTGCGCGGATGAACCATCTAGACGCTCGTGCAAGGCGACTGAGGTTGCGCCGTTAATGGATCCTATGTTAGTTCGTCTATCTCAGTAGCAGGCCGACGCCCCCTACTGGGGCAGGCCGCGACTCTCTCGAGAGTGGGCTTGGTCGGCCTCATCGCGCAGCGTAGCGTCGTCAGCTGCCTTAGGTTGTGCGGCCCCGTGTCGAATCTTCGGTGACGTTTTTGGGCTGCTCCAGATCCACTTCGTACCCTGATAGATGTGAGGCATACCCGCGCTTACGGATGCCCCAGAGATAGGACACGACGGCAACAACCACACGCCCTACCCACACAACGCCGAATAAGCTGATCACGGCGAGAAGAATCCCTGAGATCTGCAGTGGTGACGAGATTACCGTTTGCAGCGTCACCCACCAACTGCTGCCGGGGTCGGCCTCGCGCTGTGCTTCCACCAATTCGAAAAGTTGAGGTACTGCGGGAACAGCAGCGAAGGTTGCCACGGCCAAACCAAACACGGCCACGTTCCGGGCACCTCTCGCGACTCGGTCACTTGCTCGCGCTGCGGCACGATCACTGGAGAGTGAGAGCCCTTTGGAAACGGTTTGCAAAATCTCCGGCACGCCCAGCGTCCCCGCGACGTCCCGAAAGATGTCTCGCGCGCCCCCAGCGCGCACGAATACTCCTCGCGCCTCCGCTTCCATGAACAAAGCCGTCTGGGAGAGCTCGGTGACTCGTCGACGTTTGGAAGGTACCGTTCGAACCTCGCGTTCCACGCGCGTCGCCCGCCAATACAGCAGCAAGGCGTGCTCGTACAGCATCGTGAAGCTTAAGTCCTTAATCCCGGGCTGCCACGGCCGCCAGTTCATGATCGTGGCGGAGGCGAGCGTGTGAAACATGCTGTGGTCATCGAAGGAGGCGAAGTCCCGCAATGTGACGTCACGAAGGCGGCGGCCGCCCGGCGCGACCCCTTCTCGGGCTACGAGATTTGCCAACTCGGCTGGGTGTTGCTGCGCCCAGTCCGCGCAGCAACTGTCTGCCTCAGCTATGACGACGGGGTATCCGTTCCATCCGCCGCCCAGCGTCGCGGAGATGTGACCGGCGACATTGTCAGCAAGAAAGCTCATGTACTCGGCAACGGTTGATGGCTCTTCGTCATGTTGAAGACGGCGATAGCGGACACCCGCGACTGGCGCTTCCAGCCAGTCGCCTCCCGCCCACGTTGCACCGGCGGGCCGGAATGTTTCCGGCACCTCGGACCTGCGAATCAGTGGTTCGTCCATGTTGGCGCCGTAGACGACCTGGCTCACGGTTGCGTGACGCGGGAGCTCGAACCCGGCAACAAGTTGAATGACGCCGTCACGGTGCAGGAGCAGGCGCGGTTCGACTGTGATCTCGGTGGAGGTCCCGTCGATGACAATCTCGTGGGACGTGGGTCGCAGGAACAGGCGAACAAAGTGGTCCTCGGCTTGTGCGTCCCCACCGAACAAGTCAGCGTCGAGGAAGCGCTCGGACACGGTGACCTTCTGTGACTCAAGGAGGAGCGCCTCGACCTCGTCCCAGGGATCGGCGCCATTCTCATCGGCCTCGGGCTGAGCAGACGCCTCGGGATCCTCGTTGCGCATTCCGCGAATGAGGAAGACGAGAGCGCGCGCCAAGAGGATGGGATGAAACATCACGGCTGCGAGGAGTGACCGCCAGGTGGTGATGGTCTCGACGAAGGCCGCCGTGGCGCGAGCTCTGGCGACCGACGCGTCGATTCGGGCAAGCGACGGCGCGAGGCGAACCTTGTCTTCACTCGGCCACGCTCCTGTGGTGGCTACTTCGGCCTCGAGAAGCATCTGCGTCGCTTTGCCGAGATTGAGCGGCTTGGCGGTCCCCTGTGTGTAGACGAAGTAGACCGTGGCGCGTCGCAATCGCGCCAAGTGGGCGGGGCGAGTTTCCTCGCGCTCAACCGGAACGGCCGCTGGTCGAATTAGCCGTGCGATCGCTCGCTTAATGTCTGATGCGATCATTACTCCCCCAGCGCGCCCACCCGGGCTCAGGATGCGATGAGCAATCTTCTCAGCCAGACTGTCACCCGTCGTGTTGCCCGGGTCGACGATTCGATCGACGCTGTGTGTCTCGAATCGCTCCCTTGCAAGGCGTCTCGCCGCTCTCCCGCGCCACGTCGCATCGGCCGCGATTCCCCATCCCGGGCCATTCTCGAGACTACGTGTCCCAACCGCCTGAGACGCTCATGATGCGGGAGGTTGGTTGCGAGACGGAGAAGTGGTCGGACATGACCGAACTCATCGACTACGCGCGAGTGTCAACGAAAACGCAGACCACCGACCGATCAGTGACCGACCGGGTGGCCGCCGGAGAAGCCGCGACGACCTCTACCTCGACCACGGCGTCTCCGGCGCAGCGCCTCACGCCGAGGGTTCGATCGAGCGCTGGCAGCACTCGAGGCAGGCGACGCCCTGGTCATCACGACCCTAGACCAGCCCGGCCGATCGACAGAACTTGCTCGCCTTCGCCGATGGACTCCGGAGCTGCGGTGCGGGCCTGCGCGTTCAACCTCGGCCGCGACGACGTCGACGCCGGACAACCCGCCGTGCAGGTTGCTCGCGACCTCGCATGTCCCGTGCGACCTTCTACCGACGAAGCCCCGCGCTGGCGAACGGCTGAGAGGCGATGGTCGACGCAGAGACACGCGCGACGCTCCCGGTCGGGGGCGTTCTTTCCAAGCGCGAGGCCTCTGATGTGCTCTTCCCCCGCCCGTCGACCAACCGCACGACGGCCCCTTCGACCGCACCCTTCCTGGTTACCCGCGCGCCTCACCAGCCGCGGAGGCGCTTCGCCGGCAGCAGGTCGCTCATCGCCACCGCGACGGTGTCGTCGCCGCGGGTGATCCAGACGCGCGCGTCGGGCCAGTAGTCAGTGAGCAGTTCGGCGCACACGCCGCACGGCTCGATCACGTGCTCGCTGCCGCCCGGGCGGCGCAGCACACTCACCCCGGCCAAGACGGTCCCGGCGGAAGCGATCACGTTGCCCGCGGCGACGCCCTCGGCGCACACCGAGGAGCGGCGGGCCGAGCCGTCGACGTGCACGCCCGTGACGATCCGGCCGTCGGCGAGCCGGAACGCGGCCACCACCTCGTGCCGGCCCTCGCGGTAGACCGCGCCGAGCTGCGTCCGCGCGGCCTCGAGCAGCTCGGCATCCGCGTCGGACATCGCCGCGGGACGCCCGAGCGGCGGCCGATGGGTCACACCGGCACCGCGATGCGCATGATGCGGGCGTAGTTGCCACCCTCGACGAGGGCGCGGTCGGCGGCATCCGGGATCGCCTTCGCGATCTTCATGCGCTCGAGGTCGAAGTCCGACCCCGGCCACTCCGAACCCATGAGGATCTTCTCGGGCCCGAGCCGCGCGTACGCGCGCTTCACGTCGGCCATGAGGGTCGCGGAGGTCTCGAGGTACACGTTCTCGCGGCGCTCGGCCACGATGATCGCCTCGGGCACGTTCCAGACGGCACCCATGTGGGCGATGATCGTCGGCACGTCGGGGTGGTCCTTGGCGATCTCCTCGATCGAGAACGGCGCGCAGAAGGCGTCGTCGAGCGCGTTGATGATGACGGCCATGCCGTTCGCGGCGCACGCGCGGAACACCGGGTCGAGCAGGCCGTGGTCGGCGACGTGGTAGCCGTGCATGCTCGGGTGGAGCTTCAGACCCCGGATGCCGGCATCCGCGAGTCGCTGGATCTCCTCGACGGCGTCGTCGGCCTGCGGCATGACCTGCCCGAACCCGATGAACCGGTCGGGGTGGGCGTCCTGCAGCCCGATGATGAAGTCGTTCTCGATGCGCTGCGCGAGCGAGCACACCATCGCCATGTCGACGCCGGCGGCATCCATGCGCGAGAGAATCCGCTGCGGATCGAACGGGACGTGGGCCGGCGGCTCCTCACCGGGGCGTGCGCCGGTCAAGTAGTCGGAGCGGCCCCGGACGTCTTGGGTGGTGTTGTAGGCGTCGATGATCATGGGCACTCCTGGCAGTCGAGGGGAAGGAAAAGGGGGATCCGGGTTCAGACCGGGACGGGGATCGCGGCCGTCGCGACGGCTTCGATGAGGTGGACGCGCTCGGGGGTGCCGCACGCCAGGCGCACGCGCTCCCCCACGGCGAGCGCCGACAGGTCGGTAGACGGAGAGAGGGAGGCGACGACCTTGCGCCCGTACGGGGTCACGAGCTCGAGGCGGTAGCGCGAGCCCTGGAAGCTCACGAGCCGCACCGTCCCCTCGACCGACCAGACCGGGGTGGTCTCGCCGGGGGCGACGACGCTCATGTCCTCGGGACGCAGCACCGCCGTGGCATCCACGATCAGGCCGGCGGTGTCGTCGACGAGCGCGCCGTCGGAGACGGGGAGGAGGTTCGCCTCGCCGAGGAAGCTCGCCACGTAGGCGTTGACGGGCCGGCGGTAGAGGTCTTCGGGCGTGGCGACCTGCACGAGGCGGCCCTCGTGCATGATCGCGACGCGGTCCGACATCGTCAGCGCCTCGGTCTGGTCGTGCGTGACCGAAACGGTGGTGATGCCGACCTTCCGCTGGATGCGGGTGATCTCCACCTGCATCTGTTCGCGCAGCTGCTTGTCGAGGGCGGCCATGGGCTCGTCCAGGAGCAGGATGCCGGGGTTGGCGGCGAGCGCGCGGGCCAGGGCCACGCGCTGGCGCTGTCCGCCCGAGAGCGACGCCGGCGAGCGATCGGCCATGCCGGGGAGCTGCACGAGCGACAGCATCTCGTCGGCGACCGCGCGACGCTCCTTGACCGGGCGCCGGGCCGCGAGCAGCGGGAAGGCGACGTTGTCGCCGATGTTCAGATGCGGGAACAGGGCGTACGACTGGAACACGACGCCGACGTTGCGCTTCTGCGGGGCGAGACGTTCGACGTTCTTCCCGTCGAAGGCGACGTGACCGGCATCCACCGCCTGGAGCCCGGCGATGACGTTGAGCAGCGTCGACTTGCCGCTGCCGCTCGCGCCGAGGAGGGTGACGAACTCCCCCGGCTGGACGTCGAGCGAGACGCCCTTGAGGACGTGGTTGGCGCCGAGTGTGACCTCGACGTCGGTGACGGAGAGTGCGACGGTCATTCGATGACTCCTTCCGGGCGGACCGCCGCGGTGCGGGCGCGCTCGCGGCGTGCTCCGGACCGGCGCGATGCGCGGCCGATGACGAGGGGGACGACCGCGAGGACCACGATCGCGAGGACGGAGACGAGCGTCGAGGCCGCCGTCAGCTCCGGGGAGAACGCCTCGGATGCCGCGTTCAGCATCTTCAGCGGGAGGGTCTGCACTCCCGGTGGCAGCAGGAAGACCGCCAGCACGACCTCGTCGAACACGACGACGAACGCGAACAGCGCGCCCGAGAGGATGTAGGGCAGCAGGGCCGGGAGCTCGATCTTCCACAGCACGAGCGGCCAGCGGGCACCAAGGGTCCAGGCGGCCGGCCGGAGAGCCGGGTCGATGCGCGCGACGCCGCCCGAGACGATGACGAACACGTACGGCAGCGCGAGGAGCGCGTGGCCGAGGACCAGGGTGAGCACCGAGCCGCGGAGGAACGACAGCTCGGACCCGGCGCCGTAGAGTCCGACGGCGTACGCGATCGGCGGGAGGGCGATCGGGACGATGAACAGGGTCCGGATCCACCGCTGGGCGGCACGGCTGCGGACCCGCGTGAGGCCGATGGCGCCCACCGCTCCCAGCACGGTGGCCAGGAGCGTGGCGGCGGCGCTCTCCCACAGCGAGAAGGTGAAGGCGTTCATCCAGCGCCGGTCGCCGAGGACCTTCGCGTACCACTGCAGGGAGAACCCGTCCGGCGGGAAGAGGATGAAGCCGCCCTGCGTCCACGAGGTGGACACCAGGATGAGGAACGGCACGATCAGGAGCAGGCTCGCCAGCAGCGCGACGAAGATGACGGGGATCCGCCAGGCGCCCAGGCTCCGGGCAACGGTGGTCGTCATGTCAGCCCCACTTCTCGCTCACCTTGAACAGGCGGTCGGCGACGAGGTAGATGAGCATCGTCCCCCCGACCAGCAGGATGCTCATGGCCGCCGCCAGGTCGGGGCGGTCGGCCTTGCTCATCTGCGCGTTGATGACGCCGGAGACGGTCATGTTGGCGGGGCCGCCGAGCAGCAGCGGCGTGACGTAGAAGCCGAGCGACATCACGAACACCAGGACGCCGCCGCTGATGACCGAGGGCACGATGTGCGGCCAGGTCACCGTGCGGAAGGTCAGGAGCGGACCGGCGCCGAAGATCGTGGCGGCGTTGAGCTGCTCCTTGTCGATCGACTGGAGGGAGCTCATCACGGGCAGCACCGCGAACGGGAGCATGACCGCGATCATCGCGGGGTACATGCCGGCGACGGTCTGGTAGATCTCCACGGGCTGGTCACCGAAACCGATGACGCCCAGGAACCAGTGGATCGCCCCCTTCGGGAGTTCCAGCAGCACCCACCCGAACGAGCGCACCATGACCGACGTCCACAGCGAGAGCAGGAGCGCGGCCAGGAGGGCGACGCGGAGCCAGGCCGGCGACGTCACGATCGCGAGCGCGTAGGCGGCCCCGAGGATCATGGTGAGCACCATCGTCACCACCGCGATCACGATCGTGCGGCCCAGGGAGCCGAGGAACGCCGGCACGGCGAACGCCTCGGGGTACGCGGAACCGCCGCCCTCGAACGACATCGCGATGAGGGCGATCATCGGGACGCCGAGGGCGATGGCGAAGAAGGCCAGGGGCGGCCACACGAGCCAGCGGACCTCGGCTCGGCTGATCCCGCCGCGGAGGCCGCCGGCGGACCGCGCCCGCGGCATCCTCGTGGCTAAGGTCGCACTGCTCACGGGTTCATGCTCCTCGGTCGAGATTGCGGGGGAGTTTCCCCCGGGAGGGATCCGTGTCGGCGGGGTCAGCCGACATTGTGGATCCAAAGTTAGCTCTTGTGGATCCGATTGTAAACGGGCCGTGTTTCCGGCGGGTAACAGCGCACCCGGAAACAGCGGAAGGGCGCCTCCCCGGGGGGAGACGCCCTTCGCGAAGGTGCGGGAGATCAGCCCGCGAGCCACGCCGTGTAGGAGTTCAGCAGCAGGTCCGCGTTCTCGGCACGCCACTCCTCGCCGTACGACAGGAGGTTGGTGTGGGAGGGGGCGTTCACGACCTGCGACTTGACGTCGTCGGGGAGCTCGTCGAACACCGCGGGGTTCACGGGGCCGTAGCCGGTGCGCGTGGTGAAGACGGCCTGGCGGGCCGGGTCGTTGATCCACGAGGCGAGGGCCGCGACGGCATCCGGGTTCTTGGCCGACTTGGGGGAGACGAAGCCCGAGGGGATCGCGAAGGCCTGGTTCCACTGGACGGTGATGTCCTGCCCGGCGTTCTGCAGGGCACGGAACTGGCCCGTGACGGTCACGGCGATGGCCACGCTGCCGCTGCTCAGCAGCTGCTGGGTCTCGGGGTAGGACTGGTAGAAGACGAGGCTGTCGCGGATCGAGTCCAGCTTCTTCTCCGCGCGCGGGATGTCCAGCGGGTAGAGGTCGGCCGGGTCGACGCCGTCCGCGATGAGGGCGATCTCGTACGAGGAGTCGTACGAGCCCGGGTCGCCGGGCCAGGCGCGCTTGCCGGGGAACTTCGTCGTGTCGAAGAAGTCGGCCCAGTCCTGGGGTCCGCCGTCCGGGAACGTCGAGGTCAGCCAGCCCTGCGCGATGCCGAAGACGAAGCCGCCGATGTAGTAGGGCCGGACGTTCTCGGGGAGGAGGCTCCCCTGGGCGTCCGCGGGGACCTCGGTGAGGTTGTCGAGGTTGGGCAGGATGTCGGAGATGCCGGCCTGGAAGATGTCGTAGTCGCCCTCCTCGCCCTTGAGCTCGCTCTTGTAGACGGCGTCCTCGATGCTCGTCGAGACGACATCGACACCGGTCTCGTCGATGAAGCTGTCGAAGTACGCGACCTGGCGGCTCTCGTTCGTCGGCCCGCCGTAGTCGGCCCAGACGACCTGGCCGCTGAGGGCGGCACCGTCGCTGGAGGCGGGCTCGGAGCCGGTGGCGCCGGCGCAGCCGGCTGCCAGCAGGCTCATCGCGGCGAGTCCCGCGACGGTGGCGGCGATGCGCCGGGAGCGGTTCGGGGTCTTCATGATGGGGGTACTCCTCGTGCTGTACGGATGGGGCGGCGCGGACGCGGCGCGTGTCGGGTCACGCGCCGCACGCGGCGGCCGGGTGGAGGATCATGGATGTATCTGGTGTGGAACTGGATCCAATATTGCAGGATTGGATCCTCTTGTACATGCCGAGATTGTTTCGCGGATGTAAAACGTCGCTCATTCCCCCGGCGTGCGGCCGGTGAACCCGAGGATCCCCTCGATTCCCGCGGTCACCGGGAGCAGCTCCGCCTCGCCGCGATGACGGCCCATCACCTGTATCCCGACCGGCAGATGCCCGTCGAATCCCGCCGGGGTGACGACCACGGGGTGCGCGGTCACCGTGAAGCGGTTCGCCAGCATCTGCCACCGGAAATAGCGATCGTAGACGGCGTCCCCCACCCGCTCGACCCACTCGACCTCGGCGGGAGGCGCGACGACCGGGGTGGCGGGGGCGATGATGACGTCCACGTCGGTGAACAGGCGCTCGGTGCGCCGGAACACCTCCGTGCGCGTCCGCAGCGCATCGGCGAGCTCGGTCGCCGTGATCCGCTCGCCCTGGCGCACGTTGCGCAGCAGATCCGGGCGCATGAGCTCCGGGTGCGCGGCCGCCTCGCCCCGGTAGGAGGCGAAGAAGTTGTACATCTCCACGGTCTCCCAGGCCGCCTCGGCATCCGTCAGCTCGAGATCCAGATCGACGACGTCGTATCCCGCGGCCACCAGGGCCTCCCGCGTGCCGGCGTGGACGGCCGCGACCTCGGCCGAGATCGGGACACCCCCGGCATCCCGGCTCCACCCGATCCGGACGGACCCCGGATGCCGCGGCGTCAGTGAGGCGAACACGGCCGGCTCCTCCGCGATCGACAGCGGCGCCATCGGGTCGGGCCCGGCCATCGCGGCGAGCGCGTAGGCGACGTCGTCGCTCGTGCGCGCCATCGGCCCGAGGACGCCGTGCGCGGTCCAGCCGTTGTCGAGCCGGCCGCTCGCGACACGGCCGGGGGTCGGGCGGAGCCCCACGACGTTGCAGAACGCCGCGGGGTAGCGCAGGCTCCCGCCGCTGTCGGAACCGTCGGCGAACGGCAGCATCCCCGCCGCGACGGCCGCCGCCGCTCCCCCGCTGGACCCGCCGGCGTGGCGGGACAGATCGTAGGGGTTGCGGCACGTGTCGGCGATCGCGCTGAAGGTGAGCGTGCCGAGCCCCGCCTCGGGGGTGTTGGTCTTGCCGATGACGAGCGCGCCGGCGCGCCGCATGCGCCCGACGACCATCGCATCTGCGCGGGCGGGCGCGGCGTCCGCGTGCAGGCGCGAGCCGTGACGGGTCGGCAGCCCCTCGACGTCGAGGAGGTCCTTCACGGCGGTGGGCAGTCCGTGGAGCAGCCCCACCTCGTCACCGCGCGCGACCACGCGGTCGGCTTCGCGCGCCATCGCGAGCGCCTCGGACTCGGGCACCATCGTCACGATCGCGGCGATCGCCGGGTTGTGCTCCTCGATCCGCGCGAGGTGGGCGCGCATCACCTCCTCGGCGGAGAACTCCCGGGCGCGGATGCCGGCGGCGAGGGCGCGGGCGCTCCGTCGGTGCAGGGGGGTGTCGGTGGGGGTCATCCGGGGGTCTCCGTCCGGTCCAGGAGCGCGACGGGGCGCGCGACGAGCATGTCGGTGAGGCGGGCGTCGTCGACGCCGACGCCCGCGAGGAGCGGGACGATGCGGGTGAGGACGTGGGCGTACCCCATCCCGCCGTAGCGGGTGAGCTGTCCTTTGGTCCACACGGAGCAGCTCAGCGTGATCGCCGCGTCGGGCCGTGCGGCCACGAGCGCGCCGAGGAAGTCGAGGCGCTCGCGGTCGGTGTGGTCGCGGATCCCGCCACCGAAGGAGTGGTCGCTTCCGAAGGCGAACTCCACCACCGCGCCGGTGTCGACGACGTCGGTGACGTAGCCGAGATCGAGCACCTTGTCGATGTTGCAGAACAGGATCCGCTCGGGTGCGAGGCCTGTGGCGGTGAGGATGCCGGCAACCTCGGGGCCGCGCCGCGCGGCGGCATCCAGGCGGATGCTCACCGACGCTCCGGCCTCGGCGGCGGCGCGTCCCGCGGCACGGAGGGCGCGTCCCTCGGCCGCGGTGATCTCGGCGCTCGTGCCGAGGAGGCCGAGGAGACCGGCGCGATACGAGGTCCCGGGCACCGCGTCGGTGAGCGCGGCGCGGAAACGTGCGAGCATCTCCGCCTCGTCGAGGTCGCGCCATCCCGCGGGCAGGGTCTTGTCGATGTACGAGCCGTAGGCCGCGACGATCTGCACGCCGCTGCGGCGGGAGATGTCCGGCAGGTCCGCGTGCCGCGGCCCCATGCCCCACGACGTCGCCTCCACGACCGCGTGCAGGCCCGCGGCTCGCGCGGCGGCGAGTTCCTCGGCTGCGATGTCGGGCGCGTCGAGCGCGAGGTTGTCGGGCATCGACATCCAGTTCCACCGGAGGTCGCCCCACGTCTCCAGGCGCGGCGGGCCGTCGAGGAACGAGCCGTCCGGGAGGGGACGGGCCAGCCCCCGCGAATCGGTGAGCAGGTGCTCGTTGGTCGAGGTCGGACCCCACCCCTCCGCGGGGACGGGGCCGAGGACGGTCTCGATCACGCGCCGGCCGATCGGTACACGGTGCGTCCGCCGACGACGGTGCGGCGCACGCGCAGTCCGCGGAGCGCCTCGACACCGGCATCCACGGGATCCGCCGACCACAGCGCCCAGTCCGCGAGCATGCCCGGGCGGATCATGCCGCGGTCGTGCTCGGCGAGGCTCGCGTACGCGGCACCGGTCGTGTACCCGGCGAGCGCCTCGTCGAGCGTGATGGCCTCGGACGGGTCGAGAGGGTCGGGAGAATTCGCGACGAACCGCGTCACCGCCTGCCACATGAGGTGACGCGGGTCGAAGGCGAAGTACGGCCCGTCCGATCCGAGCGCGAGCACCGCGCCGGAGTCGATCCACGACCGCATGGGGTTGGCGCGCTCGGCGCGCTCCCCCAGCTTCTCGCGGAGGCCCACGCCGTTGTGCCAGATGATCGAGGGCTGGAGGGATGCCACGGTCCCGACGCTCCCGGCGAGACGCATCGTCTCGCGGCTCGGCTCGAGGTAGCCGTGGATGACCTGGTACCGGTTCTCTCCCACGGCGGCGCCGGCGCGCGCGTACTCGCGGGCCACGAGCGCGATGGCCGCTCCCCCCACGGCGTGCGTGCCGACGCCCCAGCCGTTCTCGGCGCAGAACGCGACGAGGCGGGCGTAGTCGGCATCCGGGATGCGCTGCTCGCCGCGGTAGCCGGTGGCGTCCCACGGCTCGTCGAGGAGCGCCTGGCCCTTCAGGGCCTCGCCGTCGGCGTAGACCTTGATCGGTCCGAGTCGGAGGTGGTCATCGCCGAACCCGGTCGAGACACCGGTCCCCTCGAGGTGGGCGATGACGGCGTCGACGTCGGGGGTCTCGGGCGACCCGATCTCGAGGTAGGGCATCGCGACGGTGCGCATCGTCAGCCGGCCGCGGCGGTGGGCCTGCTGGTACCCGCGCATCTCGTCGATCGTGACGGCGGGGTCGACGACACCGGTGAAGCCGAGGGCGTGGAAGAGCGGCTGGACGAGATCGAGGGCCGCGACCCGCTGGTCGAGCGTGGGCGGCTCCTCGCCCGTCCAGTCCTCGTCGTCGAACGTGCGCGCCATCGCGTCGATGAAACCGTCGACATCGACGTCGTCGGCCACGTGCTCGCTCGCCTTGAGGCCGCCGCGCTGCATGTGCAGGTGCGCGTCGATCAGGCCGGGGAGCACGACGCCGTCGAGCTCCTCCGTCTCGTAATCGGCCGGGAGCGCCGCGCGCACCTCGTCGAGGTCGCCGACCGTGAGGATGCGACCCCCGTGCACCGCGAACGCCTCGGCGTGCGGCCGGTCGGGGTCCATCGTGCGGACGGGCGCGATCAGCAGGGTGGGGGTGTCGTTCCAGGGGGACGCGGTCATGCGGGGCTCCTAGGAGGCGGGTCAGAGGGGCGGGCGGCGCGCCATCGTGTCGGCGACGGCGCCCTCCCAGGTCAGGCCGAACTCCAGCAGCATGCGGTCGGCGCGGTAGGGGCCGACGAACTGCACGCCGATCGGCAGCCCCTCGGTCGAGAAGGTGAAGGGGAGCGACAGCGCGGGCATCGCGGTCGCCGTGATCCGGCTGCACGAGCGCTGCCAGGAGTAGTAGCGGTCCATCGCGACGCCGTCGATCTCGGTGGGGTACTCCCACTCGACGGGGAACGGCAGCACCTGCACGCACGGTGCGAGCAACAGGTCGACGTTCTCGAACAGCGCCTGGAACCGGCGGAACAGGCGCGTCCGGGCGCCGGCCGCGCGCACCAGCGTCTCGGCCGTGAATCCCGCGGCCCACGCGATGTCGTCCTTCAGCGTCTGCTTGACGAGATCGGGGTGCTCCGCGGCCTCGTCGCCGTGCGCGTCGAGGAACTCCAGCGACCGGAACGTCTCGAAGACGAGGTCGGCCTCGGACAGGTCGAGGTCGACGGGGATCACCTCGGCCCCGAGGTCGGCGGCGAGGCGCGCGGCCGCGTCGGTCGCCTGGCGCACCTGCGGGTCCAGGGGCAGCCCGCCGAGGTCGGGGCTGTAGGCGATGCGCGCCCCCGCGAACGGGCGGGGCTGCAGCGACAGGAACAGCGAAGGATCCTCGTCGATCGACAGCGGCGCCCGACGCTCGGGAGCCGAGATCACCGACAGCAACAGCGCCGCATCGCGGACGGTGCGCGCGAGCGGACCGAGCACTGAGCCCGGGTCCCACGCGTTGCCGGGGCGGGCCGAGGCGACGCGGCCGGCGGTGGGACGCAGGCCCACGAGGTTGCCGAACGACGCGGGGTTGCGGATGCTGCCGCCGAGGTCGGATCCGTCCGCCACCGGCAGCATGCCGCTGGTGACGGCCGCGGCGGCGCCGCCGCTGCTGCCCCCGGCCGAACGGGAGAGGTCGTACGGGTTGCGCGTGATGCCGAAGACGTCGTTGAACGTGTGCGAGCCGACGCCGAACTCGGGGGTGTTGGTCTTCCCGACGAACACGGCCCCGGCGTCGCGGATCCGGCCCGAGATGACGCTGTCGGTCTGCGCGACGGTGCCGACGTGGATGCGCGACCCCGATGTCGTGGGCAGCCCCGCGACGTCCATGAGGTCTTTCACGGCGAACGGCAGACCGTGCAGCGCGCCCATCGAGAGGCCGCGGGCGCTGAGGGCGTCGAGTTCGCGCGCGCGATCGATGGCCTCGTCGGGGCGGTACGAGACGATGGCGTTGACCGCGGGGTTGATCTCGTCGATGCGCTCCAGGTGCGCGCGTACGACCTCCTCCGACGACACCTCCCGGCGGCGGATCGCGTCGGCCAGGTCGGCGGCGGCGCGTTCGGTCAGTTCGGGCGTGCTCATGCGGCGTCCTCGATCAGCATCCGGGCGATGTTCTCGCCCACCACGACGGCGGGCATGGCGGTGGTGGCACGGGGGACGCGAGGCATGATCGCGCAGTCCGCGACGCGCAGCCCGTCGATCCCGTGGACGCGTCCGCGCGCGTCGACGACGGCGAGCGGGTCGTCGGCGAGTCCCATCCGACACGTGCCGACCGGATGCCAGTAGTTGTCGGGGTTCGCGTAGAGGTGGGCCGCGAGTGCCTCGCGCGTGAAGGTGTCGGGGCCGGGGTGCAGCTCTCGGCCGACGAGGGGCGCGAGGTCCGGTGACGCGGCGAGCTCGCGGAGGATCCCGACGCCGTCGACGAGCATCCGCACGTCCGCGCCCTCCGGATCGGTCAGGAACCGGTGGTCGATGACGGGTGCGGCCTCGGGGTCGGTGCTCCGGATCCGCACGAAACCGCGCGAGCGCGGCTGAAGGGCCGACGTGCCGATGCTCCACCGCGTGCGTTCGCCGCGATGCGTCGGACTGTACGGGAGGAAGTGCAGGTCGAACGCCTCGCTCTCCAGACTGGATGCCGCCTTGCCCATCGCCTGCTCGTCCGGGGCCCATCCCGCCGCGCGGGCGGCATCCATCGCCGCCGTCATCCGCGCCGACCCCTCCCAGTTCATGAGGAGGAACGGCTGATCGTGGAGGTTCTCCCCCACCCCGGGCAGGTGCTGGACGATCGGGATGCCGAGCGGCGCCAGCTGCGCCGCCGGGCCGATGCCCGAGCGCAGCAGCACGGTCGGGGAGTTGTACGCCCCGCCGGCGAGGACCACCGTGCCCGCGCGGACCGTGCGCGTCTGGCCGCGATGGACGACGACGACACCGGTCGCGCGGCCGCCCTCGACGACGACGCGGTCCACGAGCGCCTCGCCGACGATCGTGAGGTTCGGGAGCGACCGCGCGGGATCCAGGTACGCGAACGCGGTGTTCACGCGCACGCCGTCCTCGATGTTCACGTCCTCGGGGGCGAAGCCCGCGTTCTCGTCGAGGTCGTTGAGGGTGGCGACGCGCGGCATGCCGACCGCGGGGGCGGCGTCGTACCAGGCGTGCTGCCAGGGGGTGAGTTCGGAGGCGAGGTAGCGGCGCACGCGCATGCGCCGCGTGCCCTCCTCGAACAGCGGCCGCAGGTCGTCGGCCGCCCACCCGGCGAGCCCCGCCTCGGCCCACGCGTCGTAGTCGCGCCGGTGGCCCCACGTCTGGGTGCAGCCGTTCATGTCGGACGATCCGCCGATCGCGCGCGCCCGCTCGAACCCCACCTTCCACGGGTAGGTGTCACCGGAGTCGTACCCCCAGTCGTGGGAGCGACCCAGGCGCGTGGCATCCACGAGATCCGCGGGCCAGGCGGCGTCGCCGCGGGGTCCGAAGTCGGGACCCGCCTCCAGGACGAGCACCTCGCGGCCGGACTCGGCCAGCCGTGCCGCCACCACGTTGCCCGCCGTGCCGCCGCCGACGACGACGTACTCGGCCGCGGCGGGGAGGGGCGTCGTCACGCGGGCACCGGTGCGCCGTCCAGCGACGCGTGCGCGTCGGCCGCCGTGACGAGCGCGTCCCGCTGCAGGTACTGCACGGCCTCGAGGGCGTTGTCGTGCGCGCGCTGGGTGGACCCGGCGACGCAGTCGGTCACGACCCGGACGCGGTAGTCGTGCTGGTGCGCGTCGACGGCGGTGTAGTGGATGCAGACGTCCGTGAGGCCCCCCACGAGCACGACCGTGTCGGCCTTATACGCCTTCAGCACGATCTCGAGCTCGGTGCCGAAGAACGCCGAGTAGCGGCGCTTGCGGATGAGGAACTCCTCGGGCTGCGGGTCGAGCCACGCCGCGATCTCGGTGTCGGGGTCGCCCTCGATGCAGTGCGGACCCTCGGCACCGTCGAGCTCGCGGCCGATGTCCACCAGGGAACGCTTGTGCACCTCCTGGATCCACACGACGGGCACCCCGGCGGCGCGGGCTCCGTCGACCAGCGCACGGACGCGCTCGCGGCGCTCGGCGCGGCCGCCCATGAGCACGGGGATGCCGCCCTCCTCGGGCGGGGTGGTGCCCGCGCCGCCCTGGATGTCGACGACGATCAGGACGGTGCGGCCGACCAGGTGGGCGGGGCCGATGGGTGCGATGTCGGTCACGGGTGTCTCCTAGAGCGTCGGGCGGTCGAGCAACCGCCGCGGAGTGTGGATGAGGATCTGGTCGGCGGCCGCCGGGTCGCCGGCGATCTTCGCGATCGCGGGGCCGATGCGGGCGAAGAGGTGGTCGTAGCCGCGCCCGCCGTTGCGGCGGAGGTTCGCCTGCGCCCACACGTCCTGCGCGATGACGAGCTGTTCGCCGTACCCCTCGGACAGCAGCCACTCGACCATCTCGAGCCGCTCGGCATCCGTCGGGTTCCGGAGGTCGGCGCCGCCGTAGTAGAAGTCCGACCCGAACGTGTCATACGCGAGCACGGCCCCGGCCTGGGCGATGTCGCGGTGGTAGGCCTTGTCCCAATACTCATCGAGGTGCCCGATGATCACGCGGTCGGGCGACATGCCCTCCGCCACCAGCACCTCGAGGACCTCGGTCCCCGCCATGCCGCGGAACGACTGGTGGGTGTAGACGGTTGCCCCGGTCTCCGCCCCGGCGCGCGCCGCCGCGCGGAGCGAGCGCCACTCGGCATCCGTCACGGGGTAGCTCGTGCCGATCTCACCGAGGAGGGCGGGAAGGATGCCGGTGCCCTCGATGCCGTCGCGCAGCTGGGTCAGCAGCAGCTCGGTGAGGGTGTCGACGTCGGCGGTCCGGACGTCATCGGGCATCGTGGGCTCGACGTAGAAACCCGCACCGACCATGACGTGCACGCCCGACCGGCGGGAGATCTCGGGGAGTTCGGCGAGGCGCCGGCCCATGCCGTCGAGCGTGAGCTCGACGACGCCCGATCCCCCGGCGGTGACGACGTGGGCGAGCTCCTCGGCGGCGACGGCGGGGTCGTGCAGGACGATGTTCTCGGGGATCGAGAGGAAGTTCCAGCGCAGGTACGCCATGAGCTCGGGGCCCATCGGCACCCCCTCGGGCGGGAGCTCGGTGGGGGTCTTCGCCCAGATGCGCAGGTCGCTGAGCAGGTGCTCGTGCATCGAGGTGCGGCCCAGGTCGGCGGCGTCGATGGGCCCGAGGACGGTGTGGATGGGCATCGGTCACTCCCCGAAGACGGCGCGACGCGGGTTGTCGCGGTGGATGGCGTCGAGGGTCTCGGGTGCGATGCCGGCCTCGACGGCGATCTGCCGGAACTCCTCGAAGAGGAAGGTGTATCCCGGGCCACCGTACGCCCGCAGGTGCGAACGCTGGCAGACGTCGTGGGAGAGCAGCACCTTGTGCGCGTAGCCCGCGTCGATGATGCGGCGGAGGTACTCGATGCGCCGGTCGATCTGGTGGCGCACCAGCGCACCGCCGACCCGGCACGTCATGAGGCAGTCGAACTCGACGACGGCCCCGCGCCGGAGGAGCTCGAGCGAGTAGTCGATGCTCTTCACGGTGTCGGCGTGGCCGATGACGACGCGCGAGGGGTCGACGCCCTCCTCGGTGAGGATCTCGAGCTGGGCGAGGCCCGTCGGGAAGGATGCCGCGTGCGTGGAGATGAGGGCACCGGTCTCGCGGCCGGCGCGGGCGGCCGCGCGGAACGAGCGCTCCTCGACGGCGGTGATGTGCGACAGGTCGGACGCGATCTCGCCGATGACGCCCGCGCGCACGCCGGTCCCGGGGATCTCGTCGAGGAGGTCGGCGATGAGGAAGTCGGCGAGCGTGTTCGTCGGAGTGCGGTCGAACCACTCCTTGTCGAGGTAGGTGTCGTAGTAGTGGCCCGTCCCGAGGATGACCTGGATGCCACTGGCCTCGGCGGCCCGCCGGGTCGCCCGGACGTTCGCGATCGAGCGCGATCCGGTCCGCCGGTTCTGCTGCAGCTCGGTGATGTCGTCGCTCTCGCCGAACGGCGCCGCGTAGTCGCTGAGTTCGCCGTTCGTCAGGTCGATGAGCGTCGATCCGCCCGCCGCGCGGAACAGCGCCAGCTCGGCGAGCATCTCCTCCTCGACCGCGAGGTAGCCGTCCTGCGGGGTCGTCCGCGTCATGTTGATGTACACGTGCTCGTGCGGCAGCGTGACGCCGAGCTGTTCCGGGGAGATCGGTCCCGAGACGCCGTGGACGGTGAGCATGCCGGTCAGGCCTCCGGGATCGCGATGACGACGCTCTTGGTCTCGAGGAACCCGCGGAGCCCCTCTTCGCCGAGGTCGCGTCCGAGGCCCGACTCTCCCGTGCCGCCGAACGACAGCGCCGGGTCGAAGAGGTTGTACGTGTTGATCCACACCGTGCCGGCGTCCAGGGCCGCGGCCATCCGGTGCGCCCGCCCGAGGTCGCGGGTCCACACGCCCGCGGCGAGACCGTACGCGGTGTCGTTGGCGATGCGGAGGGCATCCGCCTCGTCGTCGAACGGGATGATGCCGACGACGGGTCCGAAGATCTCCTCGCGGGCGATGCGCATGTCGTTCGTGACGCCCGAGAACAGCGTCGGCTCGACGTAGAAGCCCGGCTCGCGGACCCCGCCGCCGGCGAGGAGGGTCGCGCCCTCGTCGACGCCCGCGCGGATGTAGCCGAGCACGCGCTCGCGCTGCTCCTCCGACACGAGCGGGCCGACCGTGATGCCGCCGTCGAGGCCGTCGCCGACGGGCACGCGGGCGACCGCGGCGGTCATGCGCTCGGTCATCTCGGCGAGGATCGAACGCTGCACGAGCAGACGGCTCCCCGCGGTGCACATCTGCCCGGAGTGGCCGAACGACGCGCGCATCGCGGTGAGGACCGCGGCATCCAGGTCGGCGTCCTCGAAGACGATGTTCGGGCTCTTGCCGCCGAGCTCCAGCGTCACGCGCGTGAAGTCGTCGGCCGCGGCGTGCGCGACGAGCCGCCCCACCTCGGTCGAGCCGGTGAAGGTGATCTTCGCGATGCCCGGGTGCGCGGTGAGCGCGGCGCCGACGGATCCGTCGCCCGTCAGGATGCTCACGGTGCCGGCGGGGACACCCGCCTCGGCCAGGATGCCGCCGAGGCGGAGGAGCGTCAGCGGGGTGTCCTCCGCGGGCTTGGCCACCACGGGGCAGCCCGCGGCGAGCGCGGGGGCGAGCTTGAACGCCGCCGTCATGATCGGGAAGTTCCACGGCAGGATGATCGCCACCGGGCCGACCGGCTCCTGCACGGTGTAGACGTGGTGTCCCCCGCCGTCGACCGCGACGACCGTGCCGCCCAGGCGCGACGGCGCTCCGGCGAAGTGCCGGAACGTGCGCGCCGCCATGGCCGTGTCGGCGCGGGAGCGCTCGATGGGCTTGCCGTTGTCGCGCGTCTCGAGCACCGCCAGCTCTTCGAGTCGCTCCTCGATGAGGTCGGCGACCCGGTTGAGGATCCGGGCGCGTTCGAGGGGCGCGAGCCCGCGCCAGCGCCGGTCGGCGTGGGCTTCGACCGCGATCGCGACCGCGGTGTCGACATCGGCGGCCGTGGCGTCGGCCACGCTCGTGAGCACCTCGCCGGTGGCGGGGTCGATCACCGCGCGCGCGGGGCGTTCGCCGAGCGGCATCCACTCTCCACCGAGGAGGAACGGTTCGTACTCCGGCAGCGCGGTGACGGTGGGGCGAAGGCTCATGGGGGTCCTCAGAAGATCTCGAAGTACTCGCGCTGCTCCCAGTCGGAGACGTGGCGAAGATAACGGGCGAACTCGGCCCTCTTGATGGTCGCGTACCACTCCACCACGACGTCGCCGAGGGCAGCGCGGAAGACATCGTCGGCCTCGAAGGCGTCGACGGCGGCCCCGAGGGATGCCGGCAGCGCCGGGGCGTCCGTGCGGTAGGGGTCGGTCGTGGGTGCGGGCGGGATGAGCCCGCGCTCGATCCCGTCGACGCCGCTGATCAGCTGCGACGCGATGTAGAGGTACGGGTTGGCCGCGGGCTCGCCCGACCGGTTCTCGAGCCGCGTCGCCGGGTCGCCCATCCCGCCGACGGCACGCACCATCGCGCCCTTGTTGTCGATGCCCCACGCGATGCGGTCGGGCGCGAGCGAGTTCGGCTGGTAGCGCTTGTAGCCGTTGACCGTCGGCGTGGTGAACACCGCCGCCGCCCCGGCGTGGGCGAGGAGGCCCCCGAGGTACGCCGAGCCGAGCAGCGACAGGGTCGTCCCCGGCGCATCGGGCACGAACGCGCCGCGACCGGTGGCCCGCTCGGTGAGCGACTGGTGCAGGTGCCACCCGGTCGAGGCCCCGTCGGCGCCCTGCGGGCGCGACATGAAGGTCGCGTGATACCCGAGACCCGCGGCGATGCGCCGGACGGCGGTGCGGCACAGGACGATGGCATCCGCGATCTCGGCCGCTGATCCGGCCTCCATCGTGATCTCGAACTGGCTGGGGCCGAACTCGAGCTCGATCGAGCGCAGCGGCAGGTCGAGGAGCGTCAGCCCGCGGTACAGCGCATCGACGAGCGGCTGCATGCGGTCGAGGCCCTCCTCGAGCAGCAGCTGCGAGCCGCGCGTGGTCGGTGCGGTGAGGGAGGCTGCCCCGGGGCGACCGGGGGCACCGACGTGCTCGGTACCGAGCGCTGCGTCGTCGGCGCGGAAGACGTGGAACTCCAGCTCGGCACCGACGGTCATGTCGTAGCCGCGCGCGGCGAGGGCGGTCAGCTCGTTGCGCAGGATCGTCCGGGTGCAGAACGGAACCGGGCTGCCGTCGGGGAAGCGGAGGTCGCACAGGATCCAGGCGGTCCCCGGTGCCCACGGCAGCACGCGGAACGTGGTGGGGTCGGGCACGAGGACGATGTCGCCCGCGCCGCTGAAGCCGTCGACCCCGACGCCCGTCTCGGAGCTGAACACCGGGAACACCGACTGGCCGGAGGTGTCCTTCAGCAGCAGCGAGCTGGGGGCGGTGACGCCCGAGCGCATCGCCGCGGCGATGCCGCCCCGCGCGATCGTCTTGCCGCGCAGGATGCCGTGCTGGTCGACGAACGAGAACCGCACCATGTCGATGCCGAGCTCGTCCACGACGCGGCGCATCTGTCCGGCCGCGGCGTACTGCGCCTCGCTCCACAGCCCGTGCCGGTGGACGAATCCCTCGCGGTCGGCGGCGAGCATCGGGCGGGCGGAGATCCCGCCGCCGCTCTCCGAGACCGGGCGCTCGTCGACGTTGCGCTCACGCATCGACGGTCTCCTCGGCGGTCGTCTTCGGGGCCGCCCACGGCGAGGCCGCGCGGCGCTCGTGCTCGCGTTGCACCCAGCGCTCCTGCCACGCGTCGTTGGCGGCGATCGTGTCCATCGCGAGCGGCCCGGTGAGCTTCGCGGCATCCTCGTCGCTCACGGGGTGCGACGGCGTCTGCCCGCCCGCGGCGAAGGAGTCGATCGCGCGGAGCAGCAGGCGCCGGTTGGCGGTGACCGCGCGGTCCGAGACGCCGAGGCGCTCGACCGTGCGGTCCTGGATGGCGCCCATGCTCTCGACGGCCCACTGGTCGTGGACGTTGATGTCGAGCCCCATGCCCGTGTAGGTGAGCTCCTTCTGCTCCTGCGGGTCGAAGCCCCAGTTGTTGTCGCGGTTGCGGATCGGTCGGTAGTCCGGCAGCGTCACGCCCTCCAGTCGCTGCTGCAGCAGGGTGTCCTTGTCGGTGACTTCCGCGAAGTCGTACCAGATCATGTACCAGTAGTGATGCTCGTCGTCGATCGGCACGTGCCACTGCGTGAACACCTTGGTGTTGCCGAAGGGGACGACGAAGGCGTTGGGGAACATCAGGTTCGTGACGCGCACGTGCTTGATGTCCTCGGTGAGCTGGCGCAGAGCGAAGACCCGGAGGCCATGATCGGCGCTCTCGACCTCGATGTCGGGGCGGTAGCTCTCGCCCACGAGCATCGAGAGCTTCTTCCCGGTGCCCTCGACCTCCTCCGCGAACTGCTGCCCGTACATCTCGCGGGGGTCCTCTTCGATGAAGCGGTGCAGGAACGACACGTGGCTCGGGTCGATGCCGCCCTCGAGCCCCTGCAGCCAGTTGCAGTCCCACAGGCCCTTGAAGGCGAAGGTGTACTCCTCCGGCGCGACGAAGCAGTCGTAGTCGGGGAAAGGCGGCGGGTCGCCCGCGCCCATGTAGGTGAAGATGATCCCGTTCTTCTCGACGCACGGGTAGTTGGCGATGCGGATCTTGCCGAGGAACTGGCTGTGCTCGGGCTCGGCGGGCTGCTCGACGCACTTGCCCTCGCCGTTGTAGAGCCACCCGTGGTAGAGGCACCGGATGCCGTCCTCCTCGAGGCGGCCGTACGACAGGTCGACGCCCCGGTGGGCGCAGTAGCGGCTGATGAGCCCCCAGCCCTCGCGCTTCTTGAACAGCACGAGGTCTTCGCTCATGATGCGGACGGCCTTGACCGGCCGCTCCCCCGGCATCTCGGACACCAGGGCGGCCGGCTGCCAGTACGAGCGCAGAAGGTTGCCGAGCGGCGTACCCGGCCCGGAGCGGGTGATCTTCTCGTTGTCTTCCTGCTTCAGCATGGCCGTGGCCTCTCGTGGTCGGTGCGGGTGTGGTGCAGGCGGGTCAGGCCTGGAGGACGAGGACGGGGCACGCCGAGCGCGAGACGCACACCATCATGCAGTCGTTCGCGGCACGCTCCTGGGCGGTGAGGACGAAGTCGCGATGCTCGACCTCCCCCTCCAGGACGCCCGTCTCGCAGCTGCCGCAGATGCCCTCCTCGCAGTCGGAGAGCACGTCGACACCCGCGTCGCGCAGCACCCCGAGCACGGTCTGCGCGGGTTCGACGGTCACCTCGACGCCCGTGAGCGCGAGGCGCACGGCGAACGGTCCGCCGGGCTCGTACTCCACGACGGGGGCGGTGAAGTACTCCAGGTGAAGGCGACCGGATGCCGCGGGCACCAGGCGCGTGACCTCCTCGAGCATGCGCGCGGGACCGCACGCGTACACCGCGGCGTCCGGATGCGCCGCGAGCTCGGCCGCGAGGTCGGCGCGCACCCCCTCGTCGCGGGCGACGACGTCGACCGTCCCGCCGGGCAGGGCCGCGAGATCGTCGAGGAACGCCATGCGGGTGCGCGAGGCGCCGAGGTACAGCACACGCCACGGCACGCCCGCCGCGGCGGCGGCGCGCACCATGGGCAGAACCGGCGTGATGCCGATGCCGCCCGCGAGGAACAGGTACTCGTCGGCGGGTTCGAGGCCGAAGTGGGTGCGCGGACCGCGGAGCGACACGACGTCACCCGGGCGCAGCCGCTCGTGCACGGCGCGGGAGCCGCCGCGGCTCTGCTCCTCGCGGAGGACGGCGATGCGGTACCGCGCCGAAGCGGGCTCTCCGCACAGCGAGTACTGGCGCACGGGCGCACCCGGGAGGGCCAGGTCGATGTGGGCGCCGGGCGTCCATTCGGGAAGCGGGCCGTCGACCCCCTCGAGCTCGACCGACAGCACATCGGCCGACTCGAGCGTCAAGGAACGCACACGGGCGCGGAGCTCGGTGGCATCCTCTCGGGTCGTCATATTTGGATCCTAACAGATACAGATTGGATCCCGAATCATCAGCCTGGGAGCCAGACCCGCGTGGATTGCGTGGCATCCGGCGGCCGTTCTGCTAGGTTCGCACCTCGTGGGATCGCGACCGCGATCGACCGAGAGGGGCAGCATGGCCGCACGGGGGGACACCGAGATCTCGGCCGCCGGGGGACACGCCCTCGTCGACGAGATCGCCGCCAAGATCCGGGAACGCATCATGTCGGGAGACATCCCGATCGGCGCGCAGCTGCGTCAGGCGGAGCTCGCGAGCGACTTCGGAGTCAGCCGCACCCCGGTGCGCGAGGCGCTGCGGCAGTTGCAGACGGGCGGCCTCATCGAGGTCCTCCCCAACCGCGGTGCCGTCGTGCGCGTGCCCGCGCCGTGGGAGGTGCGCGAGGCCTATGAAGTGCGCGCCGAGCTCGAAGCCCTCGCCGCCGCCCGCGCCGTCGAGCGCATCTCGCGCGGCGACGTCACGCGCCTGCGCGAGGCGAACCAGGACATGTACGACCGCTCCGTCGAGCGCGAGCGCGGCCAGGGCGACCCGGCCCTCGCCAGCCGCCGCGAGAACGACGTCTTCCACAACACCATCGCGCAGGTCTCCGCCAACGCGCGCCTCGCCCGCGCGATCGACGAGATCAACGAGACCTTCCCCCGCAACGTGTCGGCTCAGCTGCTCGTCGGCGACGACCGCCACCGCGAGGAGAACTTCCAGGAGCACGTCCGCATCATCGAGGCGATCGAGCGGGGCGACGCCGAAGCCGCCCGCCGCGAGATGCGCGAGCACGTCCTCAAGGCCGGCGAGCAGCTGGCGCGCTGGTACGAGCGGCGCTCCGCGACGGTGTTCACCGGCTGACGCGGCACAAGGTCAGCGAGCGTCGGTTTCCCTCCCGGCGACGGACTTGCTGAGACCCGCGTGACAGCACGTGTCACGTCAATCTCAGTAAGCGCTCCTCAGCCGACCACGAGCGGCGCGGCCATCAGCACCGCCGACGCGCCCATCGCCAACGGCGGGAGCCGCGTCACGAGCGGCCGGTCGCGATGCGCCGTGGCGAACAGCACCACACCCCCGACGGCATAGGCGGCCACGCCGAGGAGGGTCAGCAGCACGAGCGGCATCGCCCCCGCCCCGTGATGGGACGAGCCCGCGGATGCCGGGACGTGCGCGGCCAGCAGAAGGGATGCCATGAGCACGGCGCCGAGCGCGTCGAACGCGCGCATCCGCCGGGGCTCGCCGCGCCGCACCCGCCCCGGCGCCACCGCCACCAGCGCCGCGAGGAGCAGCGCCGCCGCCCAGAACACCGCCGGCACGCTCCCCCCGCCGAGAACCATGTCGCCCATGGCCAGCAGCATGAGCGCCGCGATGAGCAGCTCGCGCACACGCGCGGCGGGACGGTCGGCGGCGACGCAGCACGCGCCGGCCGCCGTCGTCACGAGCGCGCCGACGTGCAGGACCTCGCCCATCAGTGCCCGTGGTGGTCGTGCCCGTGGTGCCCGTGCGCGGAGTGGTCGTGGTGCTCGTGCCCGCCGGCGTCGTGTCCGTGGAACGCGTGCCCCTCGGCGACGGCCCCGCCGGAACCCGCTGTCGGCGCGTGGCAGTGGTCACCGCCCGAAGACGGCGGCAGGTCGAGCGACGGGTTCCGCGTGAAGAACCCGTCCGGCTCGAAGCGCAGACCGATGCGGTGGACCGGCATGATCGGCCACTCCTCGGGCTTCGGATAGTGGTGCACGCCGACGATCGGCCACAGCACCAGTTCGGCGCCGTCGAGCGGGCGATCGGCCTGCTGCCAGGCCGTGATGCCCTCCGCCTCGAGCGGAGCCTGGTTGGGGTAGTCGCCCGTGATGAAGCGCTCGTTCGGGTCGTAGGCGGTCGCCCACAGGTGCTTCGACACGAAGGGGGCCTTGCGCTCGACGATGCTGCCGGGCTTGGCGAACAGACGCGTCGTGTGCATCGCCGACAGGCGGTACGCGGTGCTCTCGCCGAACCGGTTGGTGCGCTCGGTGTTCTCCACGCGCCAGTGCACCGCCCGGGACGCGTCGGCCATCCGGCCGGCATCCTTCTCGGAGGCGATGACCTCGGAGACCATCTTGACCGCGTTGCCCCAGGGGTTCAGCTCCTCGTCCTCCTCGACCTCGGCATGCACCTCGACCAGGCGGTTCTTCGGGCCGTCGATCGCGGTGTCCATGCGCACGGCGAAGTAGTGCTGGTGCGTCGGGGCCTGGACGTTGGGGCTGACCATGCGACCGAACGCGGGCATCCTGCCGTCGTCGATACCAGAGACCGACAGGATGCCGGTGAGCTTGATCTCCAGCTCGATCGAGCCGTCCTGGTAAAGCGACCAGTAGAACCCGTAGTCGTAGTTCGCGACGGTGGCGAAGAACGAGATCACGAGGCGGCGCGAGCGGCGGACGTCGGCCTCGCCGGTGCGGGTGTTGACGTGCTTCCACAGGATGGAGGAGTCCTCCTCGTGCAGGCACACGCCGTTGGTGATGGTCTGGGCCTCGCCGACGCCGTCGAGCACGTGCGCGTCGAAGTAGTGGATCTCGCCGAGGCAGTCGCATCCGAGTTCGAGGGATGCCGTGAGGGGGCCGGCCCCGTACTCGCCCCAGTCGAAGAAGTTCTTGCGGTACGCCGTCGGGTCGGCGTCGAGGTACGGCACGTACATCTCGTTGACCGCGGCGCGGCGGAGGACGGGACGCTCGACGTCGCCGTCGCGGTAGGCGATGTCGTGCAGGACGAGCCCCTCGCGGTGCGTGAAGCCGATGCGGAACGACCAGTTCTGCCACGTGACCCGGTGGCCCTCGACGGTGAAGCCGGGCCCCTCGGGCTGGGTGATCTCCAGCGGCGCGACGTGCCGGTCCGGACCCCAGGTGCCGGAGCGGTAGTTGCCGCCCTCGCTGGCCATCGGGATGACGCCGTGGTCCTCGATGCGGATGATGTCGAGCGTCTCGAGGTCGAGGATCGGCACGAGCCCCGCGACGGGACGCGCGTAGCCGTTGTCGTCGGCGTCCTCGCGGTACCAGACGGTGCCCCACGACAGGCGGCGGTCGGCGAGGTCCTCGGGCTCGAAGCCGGTGATCGACTCGGGGTCGACCCACACGTGCGTGGTGTCGATGATCCCGCGCTTGGCCAGGGCTTCCTTCAACAGCGGGTGCTCGCGGGCGGCGCGGGCGATCGCGCGCGCCTCGTCGCTGGAGACGCCGGGGCGCTTGGCATCCACCGGGCTCCAGGATGCCAGCGACGCCTCGGCGCGATCGGTGCCCGAGGTCCAGCCGGTGACCTCCCACGCCGCGTGCGCGGCCGGGTTCATGACCACCAGGCGCACCGGGCGTCCCTGGCCGGGGGCGAGGCTGCGGGCCAGGCCCTCCTCGACGGCGATGCCCCAGAAGCGGGGCTCGGCGCCGATGCGGTCGTCCGCGCGCACGAGCGCGGTGATCTCGACGATCTCGCTCGGGGTGAGGGGGTCGCTCCAGTGCCGGTCGGCGGTCATCGGGTCTCCTTGCTGCGGTGGTGCGGGCGATGCGGGTGGGTTCAGGGTGCCGGGACGAGCACGGCGACGCCGTCGGCGCGGGGATCGCTCGCCGCGTCGCGCACGCCGGCGTCGCCGACGCGGCGGACGAACTGGACGTGTCCGGCTTCATCGGCGGGGCCGGGGAAGGCCGCGACGCCGAGGCCGAGGGTCTCGGCCCGTTCGATCACGTCGGATGCGACCCCCGGTTCGGTCACGAGGGTCAGCCGGTCGTGACCGAGGTCGCGGTCGCCGATCACCCAGCGCGGGCGGCCGAGCAGCTCGTCGAGGTCGGTGGCGGGGTCGGTGGCGTCGGGCAGCAGTTGCGCGAGGATCCAGGGCTGCGCCCGACCCCCCTGGCATCCCGCCACCACCGTCACGTCGCTGCGGTCGACGATCGCGGGCGCGAGCGTGTGCGGCGGGCGGGCGCCGGGACGGATCGCCGCGGGGGAAGTCGGATCGATCGAGAACGCTCCGCCGCGGTTGTGGAGCAGGATGCCGGTGACGGGATCGAGCACACCCGAACCGAAGGTCTGGTAGACGCTCTGCACGATCGTCACGGCGTAGCCGTCGTCGTCGATCGCGACCACGGCGGCGGTGTCGCCCTGCGGACGCGGCTCGCCCGGACCCGTGAGGGGCGGGTCGTCGAGCGCGAGCAGCGCCTCGAGGTCGACCGGGCCCGCGGCGGGATCGCCGAGGTGGGCGCCGCGCGCCCGTGCGCCGCGGACGCTCGCCTCGAGGAGCTCGGGCGCCCCCGGCTCGCGCTCACCCGCCGCCGCGACGCCGAGGAGGATCGCACCCACCGAGGGCGGCGGGGCGACGCTGTACTCCGCGTCGCCGATCGTGCGGGTCAGGGCGCCGACGACCTCGGGGCGGTAGCCGGCGAAGTCGTCGTCGGTGTGGACGCCGCCGTGGGCGCGCAGCGTCCGGACGAGAGCGCGGGCGATCTCGCCGTCGTAGAAGTCGCGCGGGTCGGCCGCGAGGCGGCGGAGCGACGCCGCGAGCGCCGGCTGGACGAGGACGTCGCCCTCGGCGAGCAGCGCCCCGTCCCGGGTGAAGACCTCACGCAGCCCGGCGTCCGCATGGATCGCGTCGGCACGCGAGACCAAGGCGCGCACGAGACCCGCACTCACCGGCGTTCCGGCGTCGGCGACCTCGGCGGCCGCCGCCAGCGCCCGCGAGACCGGCAGCACCGCGCCGAGCTCGGCGATCGCGGTCCACCCGGCGACCATGCCCGGCACGGTCACCGAGCCGGCGCCCGCGCGCGGCACCTCGCTCCAGGCGGCCGCGGCCTCGGCGACGGCAGCCGGCGCGGTGCCCGCGGCGACGACCGCGGTCGTGGAGCCGTCCGGGCGGCGGACCAGGGCGATGACGTCGCCGCCGATCGCGCACTGGTGCGGGTAGACGACGGTGAGCATGGCGGCCGCGGCGAGCGCGGCATCCAGGGCGTTTCCTCCCGCGGCGATCGCGGAGCGTCCCGCGTCGACGGCGGCGGCGTGGGGGGCGGCGAGGGCGATGGCCATGTCAGATCCCCCGTCGTGCGGTCGAGACGAAGTCGAGGTCGGGGCGCTCGATTCCCGTGGCGAGGTCGGCGACGGCGTCGCCGATCGCGGGCCCGAACTTGAACCCATGCCCCGAGCAGGCCGACACGGCGATGACCTCGGGGGCGTCGGCGAGCGGTCCGACGATGAAGCGCTTGTCCTCGGTCATCGTGTACAGGCACGCGGCCGCCTCGACGGGGGTGGTGTCGACGCCGGGCACGAAGGCGTGCAGCAGATCGCGCAGCGCGTCGACCTCGGCGGGGGTGGGCGGGGCGACGGGCGTCTCGGGGTCCCAGACCTCGCCGGCATCCACTCCGAGCTTCACGCCGTTCCCGTCGGCATCCGGGATGCCGAAGACGAGCCCCTCGGGGCGATCGACGGAGAAAGCTCCGAGCGACGGCGGGGATCCGGCCGACTGCCCCGCGCGGACGGTGACGGTGAGGATGCGCCACACCTCGAGGAGGTTCGCCAGCTGCGGCAGCAGACGGCCGGCCCACGAGCCGCCGGCGACGACGAGCCGCGCGGCGCGCACGACACCCTGATCGGTGCGGACCTCCACGCCGTCGGACACCGGCTCCCAGCCGAGCACGCGCTCCCCGTCGCGGAGGTCGGCACCGGCCGCCACGGCGAGACGCCGCAGCGCGAGGAGTGCCCGTTCGGCCTCCAGCACACCTGCCGAGGGGTCGTACACGGCGCGGTACCCCGCGGGCACCGCGAAACCGGGCATCAGCGCCGCCATCTCGTCACGATCGTCGACCAGGACGCAGTCCGGTCCCTGCAGCTGCGACGCGCCCTCGTGGGCGTAGAGGCCGCCGGTGCGGTGGAACAGCGTCTCCCCCGACGCGCGCTCGAGCGCGCCCCACGCGTCGAAGGCCTTCTCGACGAGCGGATTCCACACCGGGTTCGGGTACGCGCGGCGGATCATGCGGGTGCGCCCGTGCGAGGAGCCGCGCGAGTGCCCCGCGGCGAAGCGGTCGATGCCCACCACGCGCACCCCGCGTCGGGCGACGCTCGCGACGGTGGACATCCCGTGGATGCCGAGCCCGAGCACGACGACGTCGGCCGAGACGACCGCGGTCATCGCGTGATCCCGGTGGCGATCGCCGCGACCCCGTCGACGAGGGCGGACAGGTCGGTGTCGTCGTTGTACACGTGCGGCGAGGCGCGCACGACGCTCGGCACACCCCGATCGCCCAGGTCCCACTGGCCGTGCGTCGCCGGCACCGAGACGACCCGCACGCCGCGGCGTGCGAGCTCGACGACGGCGTCGGCGGATGCCACTCCCTCGATGACGAAGGTCACGATGGCCGAGCGCGTCCCCGGGGGGTCGGCGACGGTCACGCCGTCGAGGGAGGCGAGCACCTCGCGGAGCCGTCGACCGGCATCCACCAGCCACGCCTGGGTGACCGGGATGCCGCGCTCCGCGGCCTCGTCCAGTGCGGCGCCGAGACCGAGGCGTGCGGCGATCGCGCCCTCCCAGGTCTCGTACCGCCGCGCCGAGGCGTCGAGCTCCCACTCGGAGCTCGTCGTCCAGCGCGCACCCCGCACGTCCGGGGCCGCGGGCAGCAGTCGCTCGAGCAGGGCGCCGCGCACGTACGCGAACCCGGTGCCGCGCGGGGCGCGGAGGAACTTGCGGCCGGTGGTCACCATGACGTCGCAGTCGATCTCGGCCACGTCGACCGCGAGGTGCCCGACCGACTGGGTGGCATCGAGGATGTAGGTCCCGCCGTAGCGCCGCACGACCTCCCCGATCTGGGCGGCCGGCTCGACGAGACCGGACGAAGTGGGCACGTGGGCGACCGTCACGATCGACGGTACCCCGTCGGACAGGAGCGCTTCGAGCGCGGCGACATCGACGCGGCGGCGCGCGTCGTACGGGGCGATCACGAGATCGATCCCCTGCTCGCGAGCGAGGCTCATGAGGTGCAGCGCGTGGCTGACGTAGGTGCTGCTCGAGGCGACGATGCGCTGCCCCCGCGCGGGTCGCAGCGCATCGAGCAGGACCCGGAGTCCGGTGGACGCGCTGTCGAACAGGGCGATCTCGCTCGGGTCGGCGCCGACGAGGCCGGCCGCCGAGGCGTACACCGCGTCAAGGTGTCCGCGCCGCTCCGCCGCCGCCTCGTAGCCGCCCTTCGCCTCTTCCAGACGGAGGTGCTCGACCACCGTGGCGACTACTCCGCGCGACGGTAGAGCCGCACCCGCGGCGTTGAAGTGGCTCGCGAGCGTGGAGCCCGTGGTGCGTTCACGCTCGGCGGCGACGTCGATGGAGGATCCGTCCGCGGGGAGCGCGGATGCCGAGGCCGGTGCGGCGTCTGCGATGGGGAGCGGGTTCATGGGGGACGGGTTACCTCCGAGTAGGATCCAAACATACTACATGTGGATCCAATCCATGATCCCGGCCCCCGGAGGTGCCATGTCGCGCATGATCGCCTACGTCAGCCCGGGCCCGGCCGACGTGCCCGCCGCCCTCGGCGACGACGTCCTGACATCCTTCGCCGCGCTCTCGCGCGTGCACGCCGACGGCTGGGGAGCGGGCTGGCGGACGAGCGCGGGCGTGGGGGCTCGAGTCGTCGCGGGACGACCCGCCACGCGCCACGACCTCGCCCGCGCCGTCCGCGTCCCGGCGACCGCGGCGCTGCTGTACCTCCGCTTCGGCAGCGCCGAAAGCGGCACCGGGGAGGCGGAGGCGCAGCCCTTCCTGTTCGGCGACGAGGCGTTCCAGCACAACGGAGCACTGTCCCCGCCCGACCGACTGCGCGCCGAGCTCACCGACGGCGAGCGGGCCGACCTCCGCGGGAGCAACGACAGCGAGCTTTACTTCGCCCGGCTCCGACGCGCCCTCACGCCCGGCACCGTTCCCGACCCCGTCCGGATCGCGGATGCCGTCGCGGCCGTCCGCGAGTCCTACCCGGAGGCGTGCCTGAACGCCCTCCTCCTCACCCCCACGGCGCTCGTGGCCGTGCACTCCTCCGCGTCACGGCCCGCCCCGCACGCCGCGTTCGCCGCCCGCGGATTCGCGGAGGCCGATCTGCCCCCCGGCCACGGCGACGACTACAACGTCCTCTTCACCCGCCGCACCGCGTCCGGTGCACGCCTAGTCGCGACGACCGGCATCCCCCTCGCCGGCTGGACCCCTCTCCCCGCCGACACGGTCTCGCTGGTCACCCCCGCGTCCGTGGCATCCACCCCCGTCCCCCGTCGCGCGAGCGCGTGAGTCGCCAAGAATTGTCGCTCCGGTGGTGGTGGAGGCGACACTTCCTGGCGACTCACGCGCGTGGGGCGCGAGGAGCGCGGGATAGCGTGGAGACATGGCACGGATGCGGGTGGAACCGGACGATGCGCCGACGGCGCGACTGTCCGACGGGGCGATCGCGCGGGTGACCGCGTCCACCTACGTGTCGGGGTCGGAGCTCGTCGTCGACGGCACCCCGCAGTCGCACGTCGACCTGGAAGACCCCACGCACTTGCACTTCGAGTACGTCGCGCGCATGGGCGCGGTCATCGACAGACTCCGGATGCCGGGACAGCCGCTGACCGCGGTCCACCTCGGCGCGGGCGCCCTGACGCTCCCCCGCTACGTCGAGGCCACCCGACCCGGATCACGGCAACAAATCATCGAGTTGGAGCCGGCGCTGTGGGACCTGGTGCGCGATAACCTCCCCCTTCCCCGCGGGGCGGCGATCCGCGTCCGCATCGGCGATGCCCGCGCGGGCCTGGGCCGCCTGCCCGCGGGCCTGCACGGCGCGGTCGACCTGCTGGTCAGCGACGTCTACTCGGGCGCACAGACCCCCGCGCACCTGACCACGGTGGAGTTCTACCGGGACGCCGCGTCCCTCCTCGCACCCGACGGCGTCCTGCTCGTCAACGTCTCCGACGGACCGGGGCTCGCGTTCGCACGGCGTCAGGTCGCGACCGTGCGCGAGGTGCTGCCCGAGGTCATCGTCCTCGCCGAGGTGCAGGTTCTCAAGGGCCGGCGGTTCGGGAACCTCGTCGTGGCGGCCTCCGCCGCGCCACTCCCGGTCGAGTGGTTGCCGCGTCTGATGGCCGCCGGACCCCACCCCGCGAAGGTCGCCCAGGGCGGCGAGATCGACGAGTTCATCCGCGGCGCGCGTCCGGCGACGGATGCCGACGCGACACCGTCGCCGAAGCCCTCGGCATCCATCTTCGACCGGTGAGCCCCGAGGTCACGACCTGTTCGCGGCCGGACGGTGTGGCGATGCGGCTCCGGCCGCCGACGCACCGCAGACTGGAGACCATCGGCCATTCGAGAGGAGCGACGGTGAGCTACATCCACGGGTACGACCCCGACACATTGCGCGAGATCACCGACTCTCGCGAGTGCGCGGAACGACTCGAGGAGATCGGTTCGCAGCGCAGCCTCCCCGCCCTCCTCGAGCGCACCTGGCTCCTGAAGGTGCTCGACCGGTTCGACGAGGCGCTGACGGTGTCCGAGCAGTCGGTGCGCGTGGCGCGGATGGCCGGAACCCGCCGCGACCTGCTGCGCGCGCGCATCCTGCACGCGACGATCCAGCAGTGCCGGGGCGCGTTCGCCGCGGCCGAGCAGGAGCTCACCGCGTGCGCCGAAGAGGCCGAGGGGCAGGGGTGGTCCGGCATCGCCGCGTTCGCCCTGCAGCACCGCGGCAAGGTCCACTACGACGAGGGCGACTTCGAGTCGGCCCGTCGCGACTTCAAGCGCGCGCTGTTCCTCCGCCAGAACGCGGGAGCCGGCGACGCCGAGCTCGAGTCGACGCTGCTGGCGATCGACGCCGCCGACCGCCGACGGGCCCGCGCGGTCGTGGCGAGCTGACGTCGGAGCCCCTCTCTACGATTCCCCTCATGTCCGATCTGCAGCGTGTGCGCGTGTGGGCAGAGGCCCTGATCGCTCTGCACCTCGACGAATCGTGGTCGTTCGCCTTCGACAACGCCAAGCGGCGCGCTGGTCTCTGCGACTACGGCCGTCGCCGCATCAGCGTCTCGCGCTACCTCACGGCGCGGTACGACGACGACACCAACCACCAGACGCTCCTGCACGAGGTCGCCCACGCGCTCGCGGGAGCCGCGGCCGGGCACGGTCCGGTGTGGAAGAGGGCGGCGCGCGAGCTCGGGTACGTCGGCGGCACGACCCACGCCGGCGAGACGGCCACCGAGCTGGCCCCGTGGGTGGGCACGTGCCCGTCCGGTCACGTCGCCTACCGGCACCGCCGGGCGACGCGTCCCACCTCGTGCGCCAAGTGCGCACCGTACTTCGACCCGCGCTTCGCGCTGACGTGGGTGCACCGCGAGATCACCCCCGCGACGCGGCTGGCCGCGGCGACGCCGCGCTGAGCCGCGTCCGGCACCGTTTCAGGCGGCGGTGAAAGCCCCGTCGCGCAGCACGGGGACCACGGATGCCGCGTCGCGCTCGGCCGCGGCGAGGACGAGGTCGCGCTCGCCCGCGTCCGCGCGCAGCCGGCCGGTGCCGCTGGCGGTGAGCAGGTGCCGCACGGCCCCACGCAGCGCCCGGAACCCCTCGCCGGCGACGGCCGCGTCCGGCGAGGCATGGTCGATTCCGAGGTCGCCGAGCGCCGCCACGACGGCGCCGGCACCCAGCGAATCCTCCACGGCGAATCGCGGGCCCGACTCGCCGTCGTCGCCGACCGCGATGATCGCGATGCTCGTGCGGTCGCCGCGCGAGCGCTGCACCTCGAGCACGTGCGCGGCGACGGCGGCGGCGTTGCGGATCCCCCCGGCCACGACGTGCGCGCCCTCCCGCTCGGCGGCGAGCGCGATGCGGTCGGCGGCGTCGGCCTGTGCGGGAGCGGCTTCCCCGCTCTCGGCGGCCGCGAGCGCCCGCGCGGTCAGTCCCAGCGTCTGCACCACGGCGACGACGTGCGCCGGGGCCACGCGTGCGAGCCCCGCCTCGCCCCACTCCAGGCGCACCTGGTAGTCGACCTGCGAGAGAGCGGCGGGGGTGTTCGGCATCCCTCGAGCCTACGACGGGCGTCGGGAGTCGCCCGGCTCGTCAACCCGACCGCGTTCCCCGCGGAGAGTTGGCACAATGCGAGCATGCGCATTCTGCTGAAGTTCGAGATCGACTGCGATCCGGATGCCGCCTGGCGGGCCCTGCACTCCCCGCGCGCCGTCGCGGAGCTGTACGGACCCCTCCTCGACGTCGAGCCGCTCGAGGAGACTCCGACGTCGTTCGCCTCGGGTGACGACGTCCCGGTGCAGATGCGTGCGGCGGGTGTCTTCCCCGTGGGGCGCCAATTGATCTCGGTCGCCGACCGCGAGACGTCCGACGGCAACGGCCGCGTGCGAGTGTTCCGCGACTGGGGTGTGCCCCTCACGGGTCCGCTCGCGGCGCTGGACGTCTGGGACCACCAGATGGCGGTCTCGGCCGTGCCCGGCGACCCGAACCGGACGCTGTGGCGCGAGCGCCTCACGATCGGCGGTGCCGCCGCGCCCGCCCTGTGGCCCGGCCTCTGGGCGATGTGGCAGTGGCGCGCGGCGCGCATCCGCGCGCTCGCCCCCACCTGGGCGCACGACCCGGAGCTCGACGAGGACTGAGTCGCGCTCAGACCAGCCCGTGCCGGTAGGCGAACACGACGAGTTGCACCCGGTCGCGGAGCGCGAGCTTGGTGAGGATGCGGCTCACGTGCGTCTTCACCGTCGCCTCCGAGAGGAACTCGCGCGCGGCGATCTCGGCGTTGCTCAGGCCCGCCGCGGCGAGGGCGAAGATCTCGCGCTCCCGTTCGGTGAGGGCCCCGTAGCTCGACGGCACCGGGTCGGTCGCCCCGCCCTGGGCGATGTGGGCGAACAGGTCGCGGGTCGCCTGCGCGGCGATCACCGCGGATCCGGCGTGTACCGTGCGCACCGCCGAGAGGAGGAACTCCGGATCGGAGTCCTTCAGCAGGAAACCGCTCGCCCCGTGCTGGATCGCCCGGGCCGCGGCCTCGTCGAGGTCGAACGTCGTCAGCACCACGATCCGCGGGGCGCCGGGGTCGCGCAGGATCTCGGTCGTCGCGGCCAACCCGTCCATCACCGGCATCCGGACATCCATCAGCACGATGTCGGGACGCGTCGCCCGCACGACGTCGATGCCCTCGCGGCCGTCGGACGCCTCGCCCACGACCTCGAGATCGGGTTGCGAATCCAGCACCATCCGGATGCCGGCGCGGAACAGCGCCTGGTCGTCCACGAGCACGAGGCGGATCGGGGAGGTCATGAGGTCGACTCCTTTCCCGGCGCGGGGGCGCCGACCGGAAGCGTCGCACGGACGACGAACGCGTCCGCTTCGGGCTGCGCCGACAGGGTTCCCCCGGCGAGCTGCGCGCGCTCGCGCATGCCGATGATCCCGTGCCCGCCCGCGGACGCGGCGATGCCGACGGCCCGGCGGTTGCGCACCGTCATCTCGACGCGGTCCGGATGCCACGCGAAGCGCACCGTCACGCGCGGGTCGGCTCCGTGCCGGAGCGCGTTGGTGAGCGCCTCCTGGAGGATGCGGTAGAGCGCGAGCTGGACGGCGGCGGGCGGGTCGGCGGGCGGAGCGGGGTCGACGGTGGTCTCGAGGTCGACGCCGGCCGCCCGCATCTGCGCGGCGAGGGTCTCGATGTCGGCGAGCGTGGGCTGCGGCCCGTCCGCCTGACTGTGCCGGAGTTGCTGGAGGAGAAGCCGGACGTCGGACAGGGCCGCACGGGCGGTGGACGAGATCGTGGCCAGCGCGTCGGCGGCCGCGGCGGGGTTCTGACCGGCGGCGTAGCGCGCCCCGTCGGCCTGGGCGATCACCACCGCGAGCGAGTGCGCGACGACGTCGTGCATGTCGCGCGCGATGCGCACGCGCTCCTGCTCGGCGATCGTGGCTTCCTCGGCCGCACGCTGCGCCGCCGCGTTCTCGGCCGCGCGGCGCGTGGTGCGCACGAGGGCGCCCGACCCCCAGCTCAGCAGGAAGGCGAAGCCCGACGTCAGCAGCACGGCGAGCACGGCGAGCACGTTCTCGGGGTGGAAGATCTCCTGCCCGCCCCGCACGATCAGGTAGCCGGTCACGGTCGCTGCGCCCACGAACGTCGAGATGAAGCCCGCCCAGTACGCGCGCCGGCTGCCGTAGGCGGCTACGGCGTAGAGGACCACGAAGACGGCGAAGTCCGTGGTGGTCGGGGAGCGCAGCAACGCCATCTGCACGACGGCCGCCACCCAGGCGAGGGCCAGCGCCACTCCCGGCTGCAGACGACGGAAGGCGAAGGCGGCCGAGAAGAGCACCACCACCACGAGCGCACCGAGGTTGCCGATCACGTCGCCCGGCTCGAGCTCGATCACGAACGAGAGCAACCCGAAGAGACCGGCCGCGACGAGGTCGACGACCAGCTGGTATCGGAGGAGGGGACGCAGGGCGATGCGCATCCCTGTCACGCTACGCGGCACGTGGCGCCGTGGCATCCGTCCGCAGATGTATTCGCGCACGGTGCGGCAGGCGCCTCTCGGCATCCGCGAACCCCTCCTGGCGTTCGGTTCCCTCGCCCCGCGGCGCCGGCCTCACGTCGAGTGTCCAAGACACGCGGACCCGGGCGAGCCCTATCGGCGTGTCTTGGACACTCAACAGCGGCAGGCGCACGCGCACGCGCACGCGCGCCGGGTCAGGCGGGGAAGTCGGCGGGTTCGATGGGGCGCGCCTCGAAGAAGGTCTGCAGCACGATCGTGGTGCGGGTGTTGACCTGAGCGGCCGCGCGGATGTCGCGGATGAGGGTCTCGAGGTCGCGCGGCGTGGGGACGCGGACGAACAGCATGTACGCGGCGTCGCCGGCGACGGAGTGGCACGCCTCGATGGCGCTCAGGTGCGCGAGCAGGTCGGGGGCGTTGTCGGGTTGCGCGGGGTCCAGCGGGGTGATCTCGACGAACGCGGCGAGCGGGCGACCGAGGGCCTCCGCGTCGAGCACGGGGCGATAGCCGCGGACGATCCCCCGCGCCTCCAGCCGACGCAGACGCGACTGCACGGCCGACACGGACAGGCCCACCTTCTCGGAGAGGTGCGCGAGCGTCGCTCGCGCGTCGAGGGAGATCTCCCGCACGATGGCCGCGTCGACGGTGTCATCGAGCCGGACACGGCGAGCGGAACCATCGGACATGGGCCGAGGGTAGCGGATGCCGCGCCCCTCCCCGTGCGAGTCACGTAAGTTTTCCGTTAGCATGACGTTTTGACAGGAATATTTCCCGTACTGCCGATCGGAGGCCACCATGTCCCTCGCAACGCCCGCGCGTTCCGCTCACGACCTGCTCGACGGGCACGGTGTGGCCGATGTCGAGCGCACTCCGGCGTGGACCCTGCTGAAGGACGCAGCGGTCGAACTGCAGACCCTGCAGGCCTCGGACGGCTCCATCCCCGAGGCCGCCGACCACCCCCGCGCCGCCGCACTGGTGGCCGACATCGTGGACGCGATCGCCGCCCTGACCCCGCTCTTCCCCCATGACGACGCCTACCTCCGCGCCGTCGTGGTGGACTTCGACCGGTGGAAGGACGCCGGCTTCGGAGTGCCCGACTTCCTCGACTCCCTCGTCGCCTTCCAGCCCCAGCAGCACCGGGTCGACGGCATCCGCCACCTCGTCGTGTTCCCCATGTACACCCAGAACGGGTCGCGCGACCGGCACGTCGAGGCCGTCCTCGTCGAGGTCATCTGGCCCGAGTTCATCGCGCGGCTCGAGACCGAGTACACCAACGGCCTGTTCGTCTCGCTGCGCCTGGTCGACTTCACGCCCGGGTACGACACGAACTCCGCGGTGCTCTTCCCCGAGACCGTCGCGATGCGCGAGGTGCCGACGTTCACGTGGGGTGCGATCTTCCAGGACCGGGAGGCCGCGCGCTACCGCCGTGTGACCCGCGCGGCCGCCGAGATCACCAAGCTCGAGCTGCCGGAAGCCGCCGCTCGCATGCTCGACGACCAGTCGCTCACCGAGCAGACGTTCGTGATGTGGGACATCATCCACGACCGCACGCACATGCGGGGCGACCTCCCGTTCGATCCGTTCATGATCAAGCAGCGGATGCCGTTCTTCCTCTACTCGCTCGAGGAGCTGCGCTGCGATCTCACCGCGTTCCGCGAGTGCGTCGAGATCCAGAAGCGCCTGTCGGCGCGGGACGACCTGGATGCCGCCGAGCAGGCGATGCTCGAGCACGCCGAGCTCGTGCAGTACGCGGTGATCTTCGACCGCATCTTCCGCTTCGCCATCACCGGCTCGCGCGTCCGCAACTACGACGGGCTCGGCGGCCAGCTGCTGTTCGCGTGGCTGCACCAGCGCCGCGTGCTGCACTGGACCGACACGTCGCTGGCCTTCGACTGGGACGAGGTGCCCGCCGCCGTCGTGGCCCTCGCCGACGCGATCGACGAGCTGTACTGGCGGTCGATCGACCGCCCGAAGACGGCGCACTGGCTGGCCGCGTACGACCTCGTCCGTTCGGTCGTCACCCCGCACCCCGCCTCGGTGTGGGCGCGCGGACTGTCGGACGACGTGCTCGCCGGGCTCCCGAAGGGGTACACCGACGCGGTGCTGGACGACGAGTTCCCGCTGTCGATGTTCTTCGAGGCGCTGGAGAAGAAGATGCGCCCCGTCATCGCCTCGACCGAGGGCATCACCGGGCGCGACTGAGCCGACACCCGGTCCGGCCCGCACTCCGCGGGGGTGGCGGTGAAGGCGGGGTGTCGGACACGATGTCTGCACGACGGTACGTCGCCGCGGCCGACGTCGACCGGACCGATCCACGGAGGAGACGGCATGGACACGGGTATCGAGGGCCGGACGGTGCTGCTCGCCGGCGGAACGAGCGCGGCCGGCCGCAGCGTCGCTCGCGCGCTGCGGGCGGCGGGGGCCACGGCCGTCGTCGTCGGATCCGACGCCGGGCGACTGGCATCCGTCGCCGCCGAAATTCCCGGCGTGGTCACCGAGCAGTGCGACCTCACCGATCCGGATGCCGTGGCGGCACTCCGCGACCGCGTGCACGCCGCGCACGGCGGGGTCGACGGCATCCTCCACCTGGTCGGGGGGTGGCGCGGCGGTGGAGGTCTCGCCGGTCAGAGCGACGAGGACTTCGCCTTCCTGCTGCGGTCCTTCACGGCACTGCGGAACGTCACCCGCGCGTTCGACGACGACCTCCGCGCATCCGATGCCGGCCGCCTGGCGATCGTGTCGTCGACCTCGGTCGCACGGCCCCTCGCGGGCGGCGCGAACTACGCCGCGGTGAAGGCCGCGAGCGAGGCGTGGACGCGGGCCGTCGCCCAGGGCTTCGCCAAAGCGGCCCGGGACGCCGGAGCGGACCCGTCCGCGGCCGCCGTGGTGTTCCGCGTGAAGAGCCTGGCGGGACTGGAGGACGCGCTCGCTCTCGCCTTCCTCGGGCTGTGGGGAGACCCCGCGGACGACGTCAACGACGTCACGATCGAGCTCGCGGGAGCCTGAGGCCGCGCGGACCGGGCTCAGCCGTCTCGGTCGCCCGGCGCAGCGGGGCGGTCGCGGGGAGCCGGCACCGCGGCATCCGGAATCCCGCCCGCCCGCGCGGCGAGCGACGACGCCTCGTCCTCCGGCCCGGGAGCATCGTCCGCGCCGGAGGCGTCGTCGGTCGGCATCGCCTGGTACTGCCGGGACAGCACGCGATACGAGCGGGTGAGGAAGGCCGCCGCGCCGACGACCACCATCACCAGCCCCGCGAAGAAGAACACGAGCGCGATCCCCCGCCCGATGCCGTCGCCGAGGAGCCATCCCCAGGTCGCCTTGCCCTCGGCGGCATCCATGTAGGGGATGATCACGAACTGGGCGATCGGGGCGATGAGGAACGCCGTGATCGGGGCCGACGCCGACTCGAACGCGGCGGCGAAACCGAAGACGCGCCCCTGCGTCTCGAACGGGACGACCTTCTGGATCACGGTCTGCTCGGCGGCCTCGACCGCGGGGATGAGCGCCATGTACACCCAGATGCCGGCGACGTACAGCCACCACCAGTCGCGGAGCGTGAACGCCGCCCCCAGGACGCCCATGGCGATCACGATGAGGAGCATGGTGCGGATGGGGTTCCGCCCGAGCCCGAACTTCGCCACGAGCGCGCCGCCGATGATGAAGCCGGTGGCGGTGACGCCGAGGACCAGACCCCAGCCCTCGACCGTGAAGAGCTGGAGGCCGTACGGGTCCATGAGGGCGAGGTAGACGCCGCCGATGAGGTTGTTGAACGTCGAGAAGATCAGGAGCGCGAACAGACCCGGGGACGCCCGGACAGCCCGGATCGCACCGCGGACGTCGACCGCGGGAGCGCGCTCGCCCGCGGGCTCGGGGCGCGCCTCGGGGATCCGGATCGTGAGCAGGTGCACGAGGGCGGCCAGGGTGAGGACGATCGCGATCGCGAGCGTCCACCCCATGCCCAGCTGCCCGACCGACAGACCGCTGAACACGCTCGTCACCACGAACGACAACCCCTGCACCGTGCCGACGAGACCGTTGGCGTTGGCCCGACGGTCTTCGGGGATGAGAAGGGTCACCGTCGTCGACAGCGCGATGTTGCGCATGTTCTCGATCACGGCCCCGCCGAGCACGACCCCGGAGAAGACCCAGAACCAGGGGCCGCCGAGATCGAGCAGCGCTCGCTCGGGGAAGGCGAGCCAGAGCGCCCCCGCGATGAGGAAGGCCACGAGCGTGACGACCCCCGACACCACCATGACGCGGTGCTTGCGGTGCCGGTCGACGATGGTGCCGAAGAGCATCGCGAAGACCGCCAGCAGCAGCATGTACGCGCCGCCGATGATGCCCGTCGCGAGCACCGACCGCGTCTCGAGGTACACCCAGAACGTCAGCGCGAACCAGAGGTAGCTCGTGGTGACGTTGGCCGCCGCCGTGTTCACGAGAACACCGAGGAAGGCGCGACGGCTCGCGGCGCCGTGCGCCGTGACGGCGGTGGCGGGCGGGGGCGTCTCGGTCATGCGGCACACGTTAGCCACCCCCTCCGACATCGGCCAGGGCCCCGGCGTGGACGGCATCCGCGATGACTACGCTGGAGGGGTGACCCCCCTGCATGACACCGCCGTCCGCGGCTTCGCGTCCGACAACTACTCCGGCATCCACCCCGACGTGCTGGCGGCCATCGCCTCGGCGAACGAGGGCCACCAGGTCGCCTACGGCGAGGACGTCTACACCGCGCGACTGCAGGAGCTCTTCGCCGGCCTGCTCGGCGACGGCGTCGAGGCCTACCCCGTCTTCAACGGCACCGGAGCCAACGTCGTCGGGCTGCAGTCGATGCTCCCCCGCTGGGGCGCCGTGATCTCGGCATCCACCGCGCACATCAACGTCGACGAGGGCGGTGCACCCGAGCGCGTCGGCGGCATCAAGCTCCTGACCGTCCCCACCGACGACGGCAAGCTCACGCCCGAGCTCGTCGACCGCGAAGCCTGGGGCTGGGGCGACGAGCACCGCGCGCAGCCGCTGGTCGTGTCGATCACGCAGTCGACCGAGCTCGGCACCCTGTACACGCCCGACGAGATCCGCGCCCTCGCCGACCACGCGCACGCTCGCGGCATGCGCCTGCACATGGACGGCGCCCGCATCTCGAACGCCGCCGCAGCCCTCGACCTGCCGCTGCGGGCCTTCACCCGCGACGCCGGTGTCGACGTCCTGAGCTTCGGCGGCACGAAGAACGGCGCGATGATCGGCGAGGCGATCGTGGTGCTCGACCCCGCGGCATCCACCGGGCTCACCTACCTGCGCAAGCTCGACATGCAGCTCTCGAGCAAGATGCGCTTCGTGTCGGCCCAGCTGGTCGCCCTCCTCGAGAACGACCTGTGGCTGCGCAACGCGCGGCACTCCAACGCCATGGCCCAGCGGCTGCGCGCCGGCGTCGAGGCAGGGATCGCCGACGGGTCGATCCAGGGCGTGGAGTTCACGCAGCCGACGCAGGCGAACGGCGTCTTCGCGATCCTGCCCGAGGGCGTCGCCGATCGCCTGCGCGAGAGCTTCCGCTTCTACGACTGGGACGAGGCGCGCCGCGAGGTCCGCTGGATGTGCTCGTTCGACACCACCGAGTCCGACATCGACGCGTTCGTCGCCGCGATCGCGCGCGAGACCGCGCGCTGACACCCGACCCCCGGCGGCCGCTCAGCGCGCGGACGGGCGGCCGAGCACGAGCGTCGACGGCGAGGGCCGCCAGTGCCGGGCCACGTACTCGACGGCCTCGTCGACGCCGAGCGCCCGGCTGGAGTTCCCCACGCGCACCCAGAGATCGGTGGTCGACCCGCCGTCCTTGGGCTGCGTGAGGAACACCGGTCGGGGTGCCGGACGGCACACGACGACGCACACCGCGGGAAGCTCCGGCCCGGGAGTCGCGAAGACGATCCGCGGTTGAGCAGCGGCGTTGCGGCCGAGGGCGGTCGAGAGCATGTCGCGCAGCCAGAGCTCGAACCGGTCGTGGTCGGCGGTGCGCAGGGTCGCGAGATCGCGGTCGAGTCCGATCGCCGTGCCGGCGTCGTCCGCACCGATGACCAGCGTTCCGCCGCGCGAGTTCAGGAACGCCGCGACGGATTTCGCGATCGCGATCTCCATGCGCGCGTCCTTGCGGTTCTCGCGGACGTTCCAGCGCGCGGTCTCCTTGAACTCCACGCGGTCGGACTCGCCCGCCCGCAGCACGGCCGTGACGTCGATGTCGCCGCCGTCGCGGCGAGCGGCGGCGACCACCGCCGCGACGACCGCCGAGAGCCCGAGGCTCGCCCCGACCGAGAACAGGATCGTCGTGGGCACCCACAGGCGCGCCGCGCCGCCGACCCAAGCCGACAGCAGCAGTCCGACGCTCACGCCCAGCACGCCGATGACCGTCATGGTCGGCATGCTCAGCGACCGCGCGGGGCCGAACACGCGACGCAGCAGGAGGGCGATGAGCGCGGCCAACGCCAGCACGACGGGCAGCGCGATCGCGAGATCGACGAGGGAGGTGTCCATCGGCATCCGGTTCTCGCGAGGGTCAGCGCAGCGCGCCCACCGACGCCAGACCGAGCCGGATCAGCGTGCCCCGCCCGCCCTCCATCTCGGCGGAGAGGGCATCGGATGCCGCCTCCTCGGGCGAGAGCCACGTGACTTCGAGCGCGTCCTGCCGCGGTTCGCACGTTCCCGTGACGGGCACGACGTACGCCAGCGACACCGCGTGCTGGCGGTCGTCGTGGAAGGCGCTCATGCCGGGGAGCGGGAAGTACTCGGCGACCGTGAAGGGCGCCGGCTGCGGCGGAAGGAGGGGGAAGGCCATCGGGCCCAGGTCGTTCTCGACGTGACGAAACAGCGCGTCGCGCACCGTCTCGCCGTAGCGCACGCGGCCGGACACCAGTGTGCGCGTCATCTCGCCGAGCGGGGTGGCCCGCAGCAGGATGCCGACCTGGGTCACCGCCCCCATGCCGTCGGTCCGCACCGGCAGTGCCTCGACGTACAGCATCGGCAGTCGCCGCCGCGCCTCGGCGAGCTCGACCTCGCTCAGCCACGCCGGGTTCGTGTTGGGACCGGAGCCTGAGGGAGCACCCGAGAAGGGCGTCGAGAGCGGCTCGCGCTCGTCGCCGTTGTCGCCGGGATCGGGGTCGGGTGTGCGCACGGGCATGCTCCCTGTATATCAACGGTCCGCGGCGTTGCCTACGCGGGAGGCGACGGCTTGCCGCCGCGGCGCGGTCGCGGCCGCGGTCCGATGGGCGGTCGGGGCCGCGGTCGAGGGAGGACTTTCGGGGAGCGGAGGGCGCGCGGAGCCCTCCGCGTCCTCCGCTCCCCGAATCCCCTCCCCGCGCCGCCGCGCGCGGGCGGGCGGAGCCCGTGTCGGAGGCGTTTGCCACAATGGCCGCATGAGCGAGCGCCCGATCCTCGACCCGTCCGTCGTCCGCTGGTCCGTGCCACCGGCCGACATCGGCGAGCGCCCCGTGCTGCTCCTGCTGCACGGCTACGCGGCCGACGAGCACGACCTGTTCGGCCTCGTGCCCTACCTGCCGGACGATTTCGCGGTCGCGAGCGTCCGCGCACCCCTGACGCCTCCGTGGCCGACGCCGGGGGCGTCGTGGTACCCGATCGAGGGGCTGAACGGCCGCGATCCCGTCGCGGTCACACTCGCCGCCGAGTCCCTCCTGGCGTGGATCGCCGAGCATCTCGGCGACCGTCCCGTCGGACTCCTCGGCTTCTCGCAGGGCGGCGCGGTCGCGATCCAGACCCTGCGGGTCGCTCCGGAGGCCGTGTCGTTCGCGGTGGTGCTCGCCGGGTACGCCGCGGGCGGCGAGCTGCCCGGCGACGCGGTGCTGGCCGAGCGCCGACCGCCGGTCTTCTGGGGCCGCGGGTCGCGCGACGACGTCATCCCGCCCGCTCTCGTCGACATGACGGCGCAGTGGCTGCCCGCCCACAGCGAGTTGACCGGCCGCGTGTACCCGGGGCTGACGCACTCGGTGTCCGAGGAGGAGCTCGCCGACGTGCGCGCGTTCCTCGACGCGCGGCTGGCGGCGGGGTCCGCGGCATCCGAGGGTTGAGAAGAAGGAGACCGAGCGACTATCGTGGACAACCCTGTCCCCGAGAACGAGGTCTCCTCCGGTGAAGAACGTCGACGCTTCCGCGCCCCTGTCCGCGCGCTGACCCGTCGACCCGCCGTTTCTCGGCCGCCCTCCGCTGCTGTGGACGGGTCCGGTGTCCGCGCATCCCGCGTCCCCGGAGTCCCGTCATGCCTTCCCTTTCCTCCTCTCTCGTCTTCGACCGCGTCCGCGTCGTCTGGCCGGACGGCGCCGTCGCCCTCGACGGCGTCTCCGGTGCCATCGGCACCGGCCGCACCGGTCTCGTCGGCCGTAACGGCGCCGGCAAGTCCACGCTCCTCCGCGTAGCGGCGGGCCGTCTCACCCCCTCGTCCGGGACGGTCTCGGCATCCGGTGAGGTGGCGATGCTTCCCCAGCGTCTGGCGGCCGATCCCCGCCGCCCGGTCTCCTGGCTCCTCGGCGTGGAGACGGCGCTGACCGCCCTTCGCGCGATCGAGTCGGGCGATGTGGCTCCGCATCACTTCGACGCCGTCGGCGACGACTGGGACGTCGAGGCGCGCGCCCACACCCTCCTCGCCGAGGTCGGCTTGGCATCCGATGCGCTGGATCGGACCGTCGGCGAGCTCTCCGGCGGCGAGACGATGCTGGCGGCGCTCGTGGGCCTGCGCGGCCGCGCGGCCGACATCACTCTGCTCGACGAGCCGACCAACGACCTCGACCGTGAGGCGCGTGCGCGGGTGGGAGAGCTCGTCCGCGCCTGGCCGGGCACGCTCGTCGTGGTGAGTCACGATGTGGGCCTGCTCGAGCTGATGGATGCCACCGCCGAGCTCTACGGCCACAGCCTGAGCGTCGTCGGCGGTCCGTACAGCGTCTGGAGAGCGCACCGCGACGCCGAACAGGAGGCCGCCGTGCGCGCCGAGCGCGACGCCGCGCAGAGTCTTCGACGCGAGCGACGACAACGCATCGAGTCGAACGACAAGCTCGCCGCCCGCGCCCGCGTCGCGCACAAGGCGCAGGTCGAGAAGCGGGTTCCGAAGATCATCGCGGGAGGACGGGCCAACGCCGCGCAGGTGAGCGCCGGCCGATTGAGCACCGAGATGAGGGGGAACGAGGATGCCGCGCGCGCGGCGCTGGACGAGGCGTCGGCCCGCGTCCGCGACGACGACGTGGTGCGCATCGACCTGCCCGATCCGGGCAACGCGCCCGGTCGGCGCGTCCTCTCCCTGGGGGATGGCGAACGCGAATGGATCGTCACCGGCCGGGAGCGGGTCGCCCTGGTGGGGCGCAACGGCGCGGGGAAGACGACGCTGCTCGAGAGCGTCGTGCGCGGCGCGGAGGCGGCGGGAGCGGTCCGCGCCCGGGCGAGCGTGGAACACGTCGGATATCTCCCCCAGCGTCTCGACGACCTCGACGACGCCGCCTCCGTCCTCGACGCCGTCTGCGCGGCGGCGCCGGGCGTTCCCGTCCCCGCGGTCCGCGACCGGCTCGCCCGCTTCCTCGTCCGCGGCGACGCGGTCACCCGCCCCGTCGGCTCGCTCTCCGGCGGCGAGCGATTCCGCGTCGCGCTCGCCCGCGTGCTGCTGGCGGATCCGCCGCCGCAGCTCCTCGTGCTCGACGAACCGACCAACAACCTCGATATCGACACGGTCGACCAGGTGGTGTCGGCCCTCCAGGCGTACCGCGGGGCGGTACTCCTGGTCAGTCACGACGACGCGTTCCTCGCCCGCCTCGGGCTGGACCTGCGGCTGGAGCTGAGCGACGGGAGGCTGATCGAGCGCGCGCCGTGACCTCGACGGGGCACCGCCGCCGGCCGAAGGCCGACCCCGCGGGGGAACGTCGTTCCGCGACCGGCGAACGTCAACCCCGGCCCGATGTCGGAGGTCCGGGGGAGGATGTCGGCATGGCCGACGTACTCGACAGGTTCGGTCCTGCGACGCAGGACTGGTTCCGCGGTGCGTTCTCGGCGCCCACCACGGCGCAGAAGGGCGCGTGGGAGTCCGTGGCATCCGGTCGCAACGCCCTGGTCGTCGCGCCCACCGGATCGGGCAAGACGCTCTCGGCCTTCCTGTTCGCGATCGACCGCGTCTTCCGCGAGAAGGCGCCCGAGGTCCCGGATGCCACTCCCCCGCGCCGCGGCGCGAAGAAGACGCCCACGCGCACCCGCATCCTCTACATCTCGCCGCTGAAGGCCCTCGGCGTCGACGTCGAGCGGAACCTGCGTTCGCCGCTCGTCGGGATCGGGCAGTCGGCGCGGCGGCTCGGAATCGACGTCCCGGCGGTCACAGTGGGCGTGCGCTCGGGTGACTCGACCTCGAGCGATCGCCGCAAGCTCGTCTCCGATCCGCCCGACATCCTCATCACGACCCCCGAGTCGCTGTACCTCATGCTGACGAGCCAGGCCGCCGAGACTCTGCGGGGGGTGCACACGGTCATCATCGACGAGGTCCACGCGGTCGCCGCGACCAAGCGCGGTGCGCACCTCGCGGTGAGCCTCGAACGGCTCGACGCGCTCCTCGACGCCCCGGCGCAGCGCATCGGGCTCTCGGCGACCGTGCGCCCGATCGACGAGGTCGCCCGGTTCCTCGGAGGTGCGCAGCCCGTCGACATCGTGGCCCCGCGGGCGACCAAGGCCTTCGACCTGTCGGTCGTCGTGCCGGTGGACGACATGCTCAATCCCCCGCCCCCGCCCGGCAGCCCCGCTCCCGACGACCCGACCGACGGCGAGTGGTTCTCCGAGCGGCCCGAGAGCACCGAGATGTCGGGGTCGGTGTGGCCGCACGTCGAGGAGGCGATCGTCGATCGCATCCTCGAGCGCCGCTCGACCATCGTCTTCGCCAACTCCCGCCGACTCGCCGAGCGCCTGACCGGGCGTCTGAACGAGATCTACGCCGAGCGGCAGGGCATCGACGTTCCCGAGCCGACGGTCCCGGCCACGATGATGGCGCAGGCCGGGTCCTCGGCCGGTGTCGCCGCGATCCTCGCCAAGGCGCACCACGGCTCGGTCTCGAAGGAGCAGCGCGCCCAGGTCGAAGACGAGTTGAAGTCCGGCACCCTGCGGTGCGTGGTCGCGACCAGCAGCCTGGAGCTCGGCATCGACATGGGCGCGGTCGACCTCGTGATCCAGGTCGAGGCGCCGCCGAGTGCGGCATCCGGCCTGCAGCGCGTCGGTCGCGCGGGCCACCAGGTCGGCGAAGTCAGCCGCGCGGCGCTGTTCCCGAAGCACCGCAGCGACGTGCTGCACACCGCGGTCGTCACCGAGCGCATGCTGTCGGGCAAGATCGAGGCGATCGCCGTCCCCCAGAACCCGCTCGACATCCTGGCGCAGCAGACCGTCGCGGCGTGCGCTCTCGGGTCGATCGACGTCGAGGAGTGGTTCGAGACGGTCAAGCGCAGCGCGCCGTTCCGCTCGCTCCCCCGATCGGCGTACGAGGCGACGCTCGATCTGCTCGCGGGCCGCTACCCGTCCGACGAGTTCGCCGAGCTCCGCCCGCGGCTCGTCTGGGACCGCGACGCGGGCACCCTCACCGGCCGCCCCGGAGCCCAGCGCGTCGCGGTCACGAGCGGCGGCACGATCCCCGACCGGGGCCTCTTCGGCGTCTTCGTCGCCGGGGAGTCGCAGAACGCCCGCGTCGGCGAGCTCGACGAAGAGATGGTCTACGAGTCGCGGGTGAACGACGTCTTCACCCTCGGCACGACGAGTTGGCGCATCGTCGAGATCACGCACGACCGGGTGAACGTCCTCCCCGCCTTCGGGCAGCCCGGGAAGCTGCCGTTCTGGCACGGCGACGGCCTGGGTCGTCCCGCCGAGCTCGGCGAGGCGCTCGGCAAGTTCTCACGCGACATCGCCGGAGCCGACCGCGCCAAGGCCGAGGAGCGCCTGCGCGAATCCGGCCTCGATGACAACGCGATCACCAACCTCCTCGCCTACCTGGCCGAACAGCGCGAGGCCACGGGCAGCCTCCCGACCGACCGCACGCTGACGGTGGAGCGCAGCCGCGACGAGGTCGGCGACTGGCGCATCATCCTGCACTCGCCGTACGGCATGCAGGTGCACTCGCCGTGGGCGCTGGCGGTGAACGCCCGCATCCGCGAGCGGCTGGGCGTCGAGGGCGCCGCGGTCGCGAGCGACGACGGCATCATCGCGCGGGTTCCGGATGCCGCGGCCGAGCCGCCCGGGGCCGATCTCTTCGTCTTCGAGCCCGACGAGCTCGAGCAGATCGTCACCGACGAGGTCGGCGGCTCCGCGCTCTTTGCCTCCCGGTTCCGCGAGTGCGCCGCCCGCGCGCTGCTGCTCCCGCGGCTGAACCCCAACCGGCGGTCGCCGCTCTGGCAGCAGCGTCAGCGCTCGGCCCAGCTGCTCGAGGTGGCCCGACGGCATCCGTCGTTCCCGATCATCCTCGAGACGCTGCGCGAGGTCCTGCAAGACGTCTACGACCTCCCCGCGCTCCTCCGCGTGGCGCGGCAGATCGGCGAACGCCGGATCCGCCTGGTCGAGACGACGACCAGCCAGCCCTCCCCGTACGCGCGCGACCTGCTCTTCGGCTACGTCGGCGCCTTCATGTACGAGGGCGACTCGCCGCTCGCCGAGCGCCGCGCGGCCGCGCTGTCGGTCGACCCGGCGCTGCTGAGCGAGCTCCTCGGCAAGGTCGAGATGCGCGAGCTCCTCGACCCCGAGGTCATCGCCCAGTTCGAGCGCGAGGCCCAGCGCCTCGATCCGGACCGTCGTGCGCGCGGCGTCGAGGGCGTCGCCGACCTGCTGCGCCTTCTCGGCCCCCTGGATGCCGCGGAGGTGGCCGCCCGTCTCGAGGGGGAGTCGTCCGAGGAGGCTTCGGCGCATCTCCAGGCACTCATCGAGGATCGGCGCGCGATCCCCGTGACGATCGCGGGAGTCTCCCGCGTCGCCGGCATCGAGGACGCCGGGCGGTTGCGCGATGCGCTCGGCGCGGCCCTGCCCGTCGGCATCCCGAACGCCTTCCTCGAACCCGTGGCCGATCCCCTCGGCGACCTCGTGGCCCGCTACGCCCGCACGCACGGCCCCTTCACGACCGACGCGGTGGCCGAGCGGCTGGGCGTCGGTGTCGCGGTCGCGCGACTCACGCTGCAGCGTCTCGAATCGCAGGGGCGACTGTCGAGCGGATTCTTCCTGCCCGAGGCCACCGCCGGCCGCGGCGACGACACCGAGTGGTGCGACGCCGAGGTGCTCCGCCGCCTGCGCATGCGGTCGCTCGCGGCGATCCGCGGCAGCGTCGAGCCCGTGCCCCCGTCGGCGTACGCGCGGTTCCTCCCCGTCTGGCAGCACCTCACACGGCCCCTCGAGGGTGTCGACGGGGTGCTCGCGGTGATCGAGCAGCTCGCCGGCGTCCCGATCCCGGCGAGCGCGTGGGAGTCGCTCGTGCTGCCCTCGCGCGTCGCCGACTACACCCCCGCGCTGCTCGACGAGCTGACCGCGACGGGCGAGGTCGTGTGGTCGGGGCACGGCACCCTGCCCGGGCGGGACGGGTGGATCGCCCTGCACCCCGCCGAGGCGGCACCCTTCACGCTGCAAGATCCGGACGACCCCGAAGATCCCGCGCCCGATTCGCTCGAGGCCCGCCTGCTCACCGCTCTCGAGGGCGGCGGCGCCTACTTCGCCGCACAGCTGAAGCAGCTGGTCGGCGCCGAGAACGAGCAGTCCGTCAACGACGCGCTGTGGGCCCTCACCTGGGCCGGTCGGGTCACCAACGACACGTTCGCTCCCGTCCGCGCGCTCCTCGGCGGCGGCGGACAGGCCCACCGCGTCGCCCGTCGCGCCCCCCGCGCCCGCATGTACCGCGGAGCGACCCTGCCGCGCCCGACCTCGGCGCCCCGACCGCCGTCGCTCGGCGGACGCTGGTCGCTCCTCCCGGACCGTGAACCGGATGCCGCTGCCCGCGCGACCGCGACGGCGAGCCTGCTGCTCGACCGGTACGGCGTCGTGACGCGCGGCGCCGTGCAGTCGGAGGGCGTGCCGGGCGGCTTCGCTCAGGTGTACCGCATCCTCGCCGGCTTCGAGGAGGCGGGGCACTGCCGCCGCGGGTACGTGATCGAGAAGCTCGGCGCCGCCCAGTTCGCGGCCTCGGCCACCGTCGACAGGCTCCGCGAATTCGCCGCGGTCGCCGACCCGCCGCCGCTGCGGACCGTCACCCTCGCCGCGACCGACCCCGCCAACCCCTATGGGGCGGCGCTCGGCTGGCCCGCGCTGGAGGGGGTGACCCACCGCCCGGGACGCAAGGCGGGCGGTCTGGTCGTGCTCGTCGACGGCGAGTTGACGCTGTACCTCGAGCGGGGCGGGCGCAGCGCGTTGGCGTTCACCGACGACGAGGCGCGGTTGCAGGCGGCCGCCCGCGACCTGGCCGAGACCTCGCGCCGACGCCGACTCGACACCCTGACGGTCGAGCAGGTCAACGGCGAGTTCGTGTACGGCACGGCCGTCGGCCGGGCCCTCCGCGAGGCGGGGTTCGTCGAGTCGCCGCGCGGGCTCACGCTGCGGCGCCTGACGGCGGGAGACACGCTCCGCGAGGCCGCCCGTGCCTGAGGGCGACACCGTTCACCGCGCGGCCGCGAAGCTCTCCGCCGCGCTCGCCGGCCGCGAGGTGACGAGGTTCGACATCCGCGTCCCGGGGAGCGCCACCGCCGACCTCCGCGGCGAGACGGTGCACGAGGTGGTCGCGCGCGGGAAGCACCTGCTCGAACGCATCGGCGCCTACACGCTCCACTCGCACCTCAAGATGGAGGGCCGGTGGGACGTCTATCGTCCGGGCGAACGCTGGCGCCGCCCCGCCTTCAAGGCCCGGGCGATCGTCGGTGTCACGGGTGCCGACACCGTCGGGTTCGACCTCGCGATGGTCGAGGTGCTGCCGACCTCCGACGAAGACCGCGTCGTCGGACACCTCGGCCCCGACCTGCTCGGTCCCGACTGGAACGCGGCGGAGGCCGTGCGAAGGGTCTCGGCCGACACGCGCGCCGCGCACGTCGCTCTCCTCGACCAGCGGAACGTCGCCGGCTTCGGCAACGTCTACGCGAACGAACTGCTCTTCGTCCGCGGCATCGCCCCCACCACCCCGGCGAACCAGATCGACGTGGCGGCCACGATCGCGCTCGGCCATCGCATGATCCACGCCAACCTCCCGCGGGCCGAACGCACCTTCACCGGCGACAATCGGCCCGGCCGGCGCATGTGGGTCTACGGGCGCGACGGAGCACCGTGCCGACGGTGCGGCACCCCGATCCGCGCGACCACTTTGGGCGCCTCGGCGACGAGCGAACGCAACGTCTTCTGGTGCCCTACCTGCCAACCGGGCTGATTCACCCCGCGGCCCCGGGCAGGAGCGGCGGCGGATTGCGTCGACGATCCAGGGCGCGGCATCCGGCCATGAGAGCCGCGCACACCGCCGCCGCCACGGCCGATGCCAGTGCGCCCAGGAGGACGGCGGGCACCAGCACCAGAAGCACGGACGCGCCCGCGATGATCGCCACGTACGCGAGCAGGAGGATCCACAGGGATGCCACCCCCACCGCCGTCCCCGCGACGGCCGCGGGAATCACAGCGTGCTCACCTCGTCGCACCGCGGGGGAGACGCCGACGATCGCACCGGCGGCGCCGAGCATCGCACTCGCAGCACCGAAGACCGCTCCGCTGACGACGAACGCACCGAGAGAGCCCCAACCGGTCCACGTGAGAGTGGACCCGAGAACCGCGCCCATCCCGGCCCCGAGGGGCAGGGCCGCGATCAGAGCGGGTCCATATATTCGCCACGGCATGCCCTCACCGTATCGACCGATCCACGGCGGGAACAGAGAGCGGATTCCTCGCCGCTGTCAACCCGCCGTTTCTGTTGAGCCGGGCATGCGACAACGGTGGAAGACAAACCGGCGCAGCGGAAAATCCGTGGTCCGGCGGGAATCCGCTCGGGCGTCCGCGCCGAACAACCATGCACGGGAATGAGAGTGAACCCGCATCGGTTGTCACATTAGTCGGCTCACCCGAAGAGCCGATCGGAGGGGATCGTGGGAAAGAACTACATCGACATCGAGAACGACCACGGCGAGACGCTGCGCTACCGCAAGCACGTCAACGGTCGTGGACTCGTCGCGCACGGCGCGAAGGTCCACCCGTCGGCACTGGTGGAGAACGGCGCGTACGTCGAGCCCGGAGTGCAGATCGCGGCGGGTGTCCGTGTCGGTAGAGGCGCGTGGATCGAATCCGATGCCGTGATCGGGCCGGAAGCACGCATCGAACCGCACGCGCACATCTGCGCGGGAGCGGTGATCGGCGCGGGCGCGCACATCGGCGTCCGCACCCAAGTGGGATCGAAGGCCCGCGTGGCGGTCGGCTCGCTCATCGGCGACGACGAGATCATTAACGACGGCGAAGCCGTCGCCACCGATCGACGAGGTCTTCGCCTGGCGGCCTGAGGCTCACGCCTCTCGGCATCCATCACCCGCACGTTCTTCGGAACGTGCGGGTTTCGTCTTCTCGGGATGAAATGTGCTTCGACGTCGAGAGAAAACGGCGCCAATTCGTTTCGACGTCGAAGAATTCGAAAGCTCGCGATTTCCTCGACGTCGAGATTCCGCTGCCGAATTTCCTCGACATCGAGAAACTCACGCGAGCAACGTCAGCACGAATCCGATGAGCGGGAGCGTTCCCTGAACCGTGGCCGGTCGCAGGTATTTGCGGCCGGACGTGACGAGCACGAGCGCCGCGGCGACCATGGAGCCGAGCGAGAACAGCAGCAGCGTCCGACCGGCGACGTCACCGACTCCATTCACCGCCCAGAGCACGACACCGAGGGCCGCACCGATCGCGAGGAAGAGGTTGTAGAAGCCCTGGTTGTACGCCAGGGGCTTGGTCGTGTCGGCCGCCTCCTGCGACGTCAGGCCGAAGATCCGCCACACGCTCGGGTGCGACCAGCGCACGCTCTCGAGAACGAAGATGTAGACGTGGAGCAGGGCGGCGAGCCCCGCGAAGACGAGCGCCAGGATGCCGAGCATGTGCCCACGTTAGCCTGGGGGGTATGGCCAAGAGCGGAAGCGGATCACGGGGTGCGCGCGGGGGCGCGGGACGCCCGCGGTCCGGGGCGTCGGCGCGCAAGCCCGCGCCGGCGCGTAAGACCGCCCCGGCGCGCAAGAACGCCGCGGCCCGCGCGCCTCGCCCGTCGTCGTCGCCGACCGCCGACCTCGCCCGCACATTCACCCTCGGCGCGGTTCCGGGTGCGACACCGGGCAAGTGGATCGGGCTCTGGCGCGACCGGATGCCGCACGTACCGCTGGAGCTGCGCGAGATCTCCGTGTCCGGTCAGCGCGCCGCCCTCGACGACGTGGATGCCGCTCTCGTGCGCCTCCCGATCGACGGCGCCGACGACCTGCACGTCATCCCCCTGTACGACGAGCTCCCGGTCGTCGTGATGTCGACCGAGTCGCCGCTGACCGCCGCGGACGAGGAGATCACGGCCGACGATCTCGCCGGCGAGATCCTGATCGTCCCCGCTGACGACGTCCTCGGAGCCCGGATCCCGGATGCCGCGCCCCCGGCGTTCGCGCCTCCCGCCGACACCGCAGAGGCGATCGCGACGGTGGCCGCCGGGGTCGGCGTCGTGATCGTGCCCATGTCGCTGGCCCGCGCCCACCAGCGCCGGGACGTGGAGTACCGCATCCTCGCGGACGGCCCGGTCTCGACGGTCGCCCTCGCGTGGCGGCGGGACGCGACGACCGACGACGTGGAGACGTTCGTCGGCGTCGTGCGCGGCCGCACCGCGCGCTCCTCGCGCTGAGGCGGGGCCCCGAACGCCTCTCAGCGCTTCGTCGTGCGCCGTACCTCGTCGACGGTCGCTCCGCCCCGCAGCCCCCGCGCCCGCGCGCCGCGCAGGACCGCCTCGGCATCCACGGGTCCGTCCGACAGCGCGTGCAGGTCGACCTTCACCGGGATCGGCAGTCGCTTGCGCTCGCGATCACGATGCGCGGCCGCGGCCGCCTCGGCTTCGTCGACCTCGTCCCCGGCGAGCGTGCGGAGGGTGAGCCCGCAGTCGAGCTCGGCGGCGGCCGCGCGCAGCAGGGCCACGACCTCGCCGAGGTTCTCGACATCGGTCACGAGAAGGGTCGCGGTGGTCATACCCCCATTGTCGCGGCGAGTCACGCCCCGGGGGTCGTGCGCGCGACACGCATAGAATCCCTGGGTGACCGGTCGACTCCTCTACGTCTGCGCGCGTCCGCAGCGCGAGGCGGCCGTCGCCGAATGGGCGTCCTTCCGCGACGGGCTCGGCGTCACCGACGGCGACCTGGTGCACCACGATCTCGTCCGCACAGCGCTTCCGTCCGACCTCGAGCGCTACGCCGGGGTCGTGGTCGGCGGCAGTCCCTTCAACGTCACGGACACGGACAAGACCGACGAACAGCTCCGCCTCGAGCGCGACCTGGAGGAACTGGCATCCGCGGGGCTCACCGGGCGGACGCGGACCCTGTTCACCTGCTTCGGGATCGGGGTCGTCACGCGGCTCCTCGGCGGCGTCGTGACCCTCGATCACCCCGAGGGCACCGGCCCCGCCGAGATCGAGCTGACCGAGGAGGGGGCAGGCGACGAGCTGTTCGGCATCCTGAACCCCCGTTTCGAGGCGCTCACCGCGCACAAGGAGGGCACCGCCGAGGTCCCTCCCGGGGCGACACTGCTGGCCCGCAACGACGACTGTCCCGTGCAGGCGTACCGGGCGGGCACGAGCCTGTGGGCGACGCAGTTCCACCCCGAACCCACGGCGGACGCGTTCGTCGCACGCATGGCCGTGTACCGCGCGGCGGGCTACTTCGACGCGGACGCCTTCGACGAGGTGGCCGCGCACGTCCGCACCGCCTCGGTCGAGCAGCCGACCCTGCTGCTGCGCACCTTCGCCGCCCTCGCGGTCTGACCGCCCGCGACGCGCGCACGACGGCGCCGGTCGCTGTCAAGCCGGAGCGCGGAACTGGCTAGCTTATCTAGTGTTCTATCCATGAACGCGAGAGATCACGTCACCACCACCCCGCACGGATCCGACCTGGTACGCCAGATCGTCCTCCTCTCCGCGGTGTCGTTCATGCTGATCGCCGCGGTGATCGGGGCGGGAGCCTTCGGCAACACCGCCGTCGAAGACCAGCAGGGCGGTGCGCTCGACACGGACGGGTCCTACCTGGCTCCGGCGGGACCCGCCTTCTCGATCTGGTCCGTGATCTACCTCGGCCTGATCGCGTACGCGATCTGGCAGGCGCTCCCCCGCCAGCGCGCCTCGGAGCGCCAGCGGGCGATGGGCTGGCCAATCGCCGTGACGATGGTTCTGAACGGGCTGTGGCTCGTCGCCGCGCGCTTCGGCACGCTGTTCCTCACCGTCGTGGTGATCGTGCTGCTGCTCGCGGCGCTGGGCTGGGCCTTCCGGACCGCGGTCGTCACGCGCGACCCGCGCGGTGGCGTCGTCGACTCCGTGCTGATCGACGGGGTCACGGGGCTGCACCTCGGCTGGGTCACCCTGGCGACCGTCGCCAACACCGCGGCGTGGTTGACCACCGTCGTCCCGCCGTCGTGGGAGGACGCGGCGAGCGCGATCGGGGTCACGGTCCTGGTCGTCGTCGCGATCATCGGCCTGGCGATCGCCTGGCGGAGCGGCTGGCGTGTGGCTCCGGCGCTCGCCCTCGCGTGGGGGCTGTCGTGGCTCGCCGTGGAGCGCCTCACCGGATCTCCGACGAACACCCCCATCGCGATCACCGCGATCCTCGTCGCCCTCGTCGTCCTGCTGCCGCCGGCCGTCGTCTCGGGGCTGCGTCTGATCCGTCCCTCGATCGACTGAGCCGCCGCGTCCCGTCAGAGCGCGGGAGCCGCGATCGCGCTGCCTCCCGCGGGGACGGTCAGCAGTCCGTCCTCCAGCACGGTCCCGTCGACGGTCGCGAGCAGCACACCGGCACCGGATGCCACGGGCACCGCCGCCTCGGCATCCGAGAGGTTCACGAGCACGACGAGGTCGCCCCGGTGCAGCTCGTACACGCGGCCGCCGGGGGCCTCCAGAGCACGCGCGGACAGGCCGTGGCGGGAGGGGTCGGTGAGCTCGGGACGCGCGCGGCGAAGCTTCGCCAGCTCGCGGTACAGGGCGAGGAGTTCGGCGTGGCCGTCACCGTCGGGCTCCGACCAGTCGAGCTTGGACCGGCGGAACGTGTCCGGGTCCTGCGGGTCGGGGACCACCGACTCGTCCCAGCCCATCTTCTCGAACTCGGCCACGCGGCCCTTGGCCGTGGCCTCGCCGAGCTCGGGCTCGGGGTGCGAGGTGAAGAACTGCCAGGGGGTTCTCGCGCCCCACTCCTCGCCCATGAAGAGCATCGGCGTACCCGGGGCGGTGAGGGTGAGCACGGCGGCCGCGGCGAGGCGGTCGAAGGGCAGGCTCTGCGACAGGCGGTCGCCGGCGGCGCGGTTGCCGATCTGGTCGTGGTCCTGCGCGAACGTGACGAGGCGCCAGTTCGGCACGTCCTCCGGGATCGGGTGGCCGTGCGCGCGCCCGCGGAACGTGGAGTACGTGCCGTCATGGAAGAACCCGCCCTCCGACACCTTCTCGAACGCGTCGATCGCGGCGAAGTCCTCGTAGTAACCGATCGTCTCGCCGGTGAGGGCGACGTGCGCGGTGTGGTGCCAGTCGTCCGACCACTGCGCGGTGAGCCCGTACCCGCCGGCCTCGCGCGGCAGGATCAGCTTCGGGTCGTTCATGTCCGACTCGGCGATGGTGGTGAGCGGGATGCCGCGGTGCGCCGACAGGGCGTCGGTGCGTTCGGCGATCTCCTGCAGCACGTGCACCGGACGCTCGTCGAGCAACGCGTGCACGGCATCCAGGCGGAGACCGTCGACGTGGTAGTCCCGCATCCACAGGAGCGCGTTCTCGACGATGTAGGAGCGGACGGCGTCCTCGTCGAGGTTGATCGAGTCGCCCCACGTGTTGCGGCTGCCCTCGCGCAGGTACGGACCGAACTCGGGCAGGTAGTTCCCCGACGGTCCGAGGTGGTTGTAGACCACGTCCTGCACGACCGCGAGCCCCGCCGCGTGGGCGGCGTCCACGAACCGCTGGTACGCGGCCGGGCCGCCGTACGCCTCGTGGACCGTGTACCAGAGCACACCGTCGTAGCCCCAGTTCCAGACGCCGTTGAAGCCGTTGACCGGCAGCAGTTCGACGTGGGTCACGCCTAGGTCGACGAGGTGGTCGAGGCGCTCGATCGCGGCATCCAGGGTCCCCTCGGGGGTGAAGGTGCCGAGGTGCAGCTCGTAGATGAGGCCGCCGGCGAGCTGGCGCCCGGTCCAGGCGGCATCCGTCCACGCGAAGGTCGAAGGATCGAACCACGCGGATGCCTCGTGCACACCGGCGGGCTGACGGCGCGACCGCGGGTCGGGGCGCAGGTCGTCGCCGTCGCCGAGGACGAAGCCGTAGCGTTCGCCGTCCGCGAGCTCGACCGGCGCCGTCCACCAGCCCCCGGCGCCGGGCTCCATCTCGACGTCTTCGACGACGTTCTCGCCACTCTCGTCCAGCCGCCGCAGCCGCATGCGCTGCGCCTTGGGTGCCCACACCTCGATGCTCACAGGTCCCCGTCTCCTTCTTCGTCAGTTCTCACAGTTCTCACGCGTGAGTCGCCAGAAATCGTCGCCTGGGGCTACCCGGAAGCGACGAATCTTGGCGACTCACGCGAATGGGTACGGCCTCAGGAGCAGGCCGGTTCGTCCACCAGGAGAGCGACCGGAAGGAACTCCAGCAGCTCCGACAGCAGCACCGGGCCACCCGGGAAGCGACGGCCGGTCAGGACGTCCACCGCGGCGACGTCCGGGCGCAGCAGCACGGTGTCGCGCCAGCCCCCAGCCGCGCGCAGACCGTGCGGGAGGCGGGTCGCCACCGCGGACACACCGCCGCGGTCGAACGCGACGACGTGTCCGGATGCCGCGCCCGCAGCCTCGAGCGGACGGTACAGCGCGTACCGCTCGGGGCAGTCGCGCCGCACGCGCAGGGCGCGCGAGGTCACGAGGAGCTTCGCCGCGCCGGTGGCATCCACCTTCGGCGGCGGGGCGTCCTCGGCGTCGAGCGAGGCCAGGAGACGCGCCCGCTCGGCGAAGTCCACCGCGCGACGGTTGTCGGGGTCGACCAGCGACTGCTCCCACAGCTCCGAGCCCTGGTACACGTCGGGCACGCCGGGTCCGGTGATCTGCAGCAGCTTCGCGGCGAGGCCGTTGGACCAGCCCGCGTCGGCGATCTCGTCGACGAACGCCTGGACACGGGATGCCGCCGGCCCCGTCGCCGCATCGACGACGGCGTGCATGCGCTCCTCGAACGCCTCGTCCTGCTCCCACCAGCCGGTGACCTCGGACGCCTCGCGCGCGGCCTTCTCGGCGTACGCGTGCAGGCGCTCGCGGTACTCCGCGAGACCCGAGGACGTGGATGCCGAGGCCGGCCACGCCCCGACGATCGCCTGCCACAGCAGCGCGTCGAACGGGCCGTGCCCAGTCGAGGCGATCGCGCGGAACTCCCCCAGCACCTCGGCCCAGCGCGCCGGGATCTCCGCGAGCACCGCGATGCGGGCGCGGGTGTCCTCTCCGCGCTTGGTGTCGTGGGTCGACAGCGTCGTCATGGCCGTGGGCCACGACGCCTGCCGCTGGGCCTGGGCAGCGTGGAAACCGTCGACGTCGAGGGAGAACTCCGCCGGGTCGCCGCCGACCTCGGTCAGCGATCCGAGGCGCGTGTAGCGGTAGAACGCGGTGTCCTCGACGCCCTTGGCCATGACCGGACCGGTGGTCTGCTGGAACCGCCACGCGATCTCGAGGTCGGTGTCGGTCAGGGCAGGGACCAGCGCCTCGATGACGTCGCCGAGCTCGGGCCGGCGCTCCTCGGCCTCGCCGACGGCGGCATCCAGGTGCGCCCGGCCGGCCGGGAGGTAGGAGCGGTAGACGGGGAAGCACGCGAGGATCTCGGCGAGCGCGTCCTGCAGGTCGGCGGCGGCGAACTCGTCGCGCAGCGCGGACGGGAGTCCGCGGACGATGCGGCGGATCTCGGACACCTGGATCGTGTCGGCGATCCGTCGCTTGGTGTCGTGGATCAGGTCGTGCCAGCCGGTGAGCGGCGCGAGGTCGCTGTCGGCCCGCAGGCGCGCGTCCAACGCGTCCAGCGCCGCCTCGCCCGCGGGGTCGGTGAGCACGCGGTCGATCTCGGCCAGCGCGTCGTACCCGGTCGTGCCGGCGGTCCTCCACCACGACGGCAGGGCCTCGCCGTGCTCGAGGATCTTCTCCACGAGCACATACCCGGCATCCTCGCCGCCCGCGTCGCGCAGTGCCGTGGCGAGCCGGTCGAGGTAGCCGCCGGGGTCGACGAGTCCGTCCGGGTGGTCGACGCGCAGGCCGTCGGCGAGGCCCTCGCGCACCCAGCGCAGGATCTCGGCGTGCGTGGCGTCGAACACCTCGGGGCGCTCGACCCGCACGCCCGCGAGGGTGGTGACGGCGAAGAAGCGTCGGTAGTTGAGGTCGGCCGCTTCGTCCTGCCAGAACCGCAGCTCGAAGTTCTGCGCGTCGAGGAGGGCGCGGATATCCGACGTCCCCGTTCCGGGCGCGACCGGGAAGACATGGTCGTAGTAGCGGACCAGGCCGTCGGGGGCATCGGTCGCGGGGGTCGGATCGTAGGAGATCTCGTCGATCACCTCGGCGAGATCGGCGCCGAGCACGGGAACGCGCACCTTGCCGCCGCCGAACTCCCAGTCGATGTCGAACGCGTCTGCGTGCGCCGAGGCGCGCCCCTGGCGGAGCACGTCCCACCACCAGGCGTTCGTGCGGGGCTCGGACATGCCCATGTGGTTCGGCACGATGTCGATCAGGATGCCGAGGCCCTCGGCGCGGGCGGCCTCGGCGAACCGGGCCAGCCCCTCGGCGCTGCCCCGCGCGGGGTCGACGCGGGTGACGTCGACGACGTCGTAGCCGTGGTCGGAGCCCGGCGTCGCCTCCAGCAGCGGCGACAGGTAGGCCCACGACACCCCGAGGTCACGGAGGTAGCCCGTGACCTCGGCGGCGGTGCCGAGGGGGAAGGATTCGCGGATCTGCAGGCGGTAGGTCGAAAGCGGATGCCGCATTCTGAATCAGAGCTCCGGTTTGGGGGCCTGCCCGGGCAGGTCGTCGGTGGCGGTGACGGCGATCTGCGCGGTGAGCGAAGCGGCCACGGTGTGGTCGATCTCAGGCTCGGGCAGGTGGTGCTCGCGCAGCACGATGAGCGACTTCGGCTCGAGCTTCAGCGCCTCCCCGGGCGCGATCGGCTCGGTGTTGGCGCGCTCGCCCGCCGTGTCGACGTACACGTCCCACTCGGGCGAGTACTGGATGTCGGGCACGTGGAAGTCGACGGTGTCGTCGCCGGCGTTGAACAGCACGAGGAAGTGGTCGTCGCTGATGGTCTCGCCGCGGCGATCGCGCTCGCGGATGCCCTGCCCGTTGAGGAACACGCCGACCGCGCGGCCGAAGCCGGAATCCCAGTCCTCGGGCTGCATGAGCGAGCCGTCCGGGCGCAGCCACACCACGTCGGGGATGTTGTCGCCCTCCTCCATCTTCACCGGGCGCCCGTCGAAGAACCGGCTGCGGCGGAAGGTGGGGTGCTCCTTGCGGAGGCGCGCGAGGGCCGCGGTGAACTCGATGAGCGGGTGGTCGACGGCCGACCAGTCCACCCACGTGATCTCGTTGTCCTGCGCGTAGCCGTTGTTGTTGCCGCCCTGGGTGCGGCCCAGCTCGTCGCCGTGGAGCAGCATCGGCACGCCCTGGCTGAGCAGCAGCGTCGCGATGAAGTTGCGCTGCTGCTGCGCGCGGCGCTTGCGCACCTCGGGGTCGTCGGTCGGCCCCTCCACGCCCAGGTTGTTGGACCGGTTGTGCGATTCGCCGTCGTTGTTGTCTTCGCCGTTGGCCTCGTTGTGCTTCTCGTTGTACGAGACGAGGTCGCGGAGCGTGAACCCGTCGTGCGCGGTGACGAAGTTGATGGATGCCACGGGCCGGCGCCCGGAGTGCTCGTAGAGGTCGGCCGAGCCGGTGAGACGGGAGGCGAACTCGCCGAGGGCCTGCGGCTCACCGCGCCAGAAGTCGCGGACGGTGTCGCGGTACTTGCCGTTCCACTCCGTCCACTGCGGCGGGAAGTTGCCGACCTGGTATCCGCCGGGACCGACGTCCCACGGTTCGGCGATGAGCTTGACCTGCGAGACGATCGGATCCTGCTGGACGAGTTCGAAGAAGGCCGCGAGGCGGTCGACCTCGTAGAACTCCCGGGCCAGGGTGGATGCCAGGTCGAAGCGGAATCCGTCCACGTGCATCTCCAGCACCCAGTACCGCAGCGAGTCCATGATGAGCTGCAGCGTGTGGGGGTTGCCCACGTTCATGCTGTTGCCGGTGCCGGTGTAGTCGGTGTAGTAGCGCTTGTCGTCGTCTTCGAGGCGGTAGTACGCCTCGTTGTCGATGCCCCGCATCGAGAGGGTCGGGCCCATGTGGTTGCCCTCGGCGGTGTGGTTGTAGACCACGTCGAGGATGACCTCGATGCCGGCGGCATGCAGCGCCTTGACCATGGCCTTGAACTCCTGCACCTGCTGACCGTGGTCGCCGGTGGAGGAGTAGGTGTTCTGGGGCGCGAGGAACGCGATGGTGTTGTAGCCCCAGTAGTTCGACAGCCCCTTCTCCTCGAGCGTGGAGTCGTTGACGAACTGGTGCACGGGCATGAGCTCGATCGCGGTGACGCCGAGCTTGCGCAGGTGGTCGATGACGGCCGGGTGGGCGATGCCGGCGTACGTGCCGCGCAACTCCTCCGGGACGTCGGGATGCAGCTGGGTGAGGCCCTTGACGTGCGCCTCGTAGATGAAGCTCTCGGCGTAGGGGATCTTGGGCTGACGGTCACCCGCCCAGTCGAAGAACGGGTTGATGACCACGCCCTTCATCATGTGCGCGGCCGAGTCGTCGTCGTTGAACGAGTCGGGGTCGCCGAACTCGTAGCTGAAGACGGGCTGCCCCCAGTCGATCTGACCCTCGACGGCCTTGGCGTAGGGGTCGAGCAGAAGCTTGCTCGGGTTGAACCGCTTGCCGCTGGCGGGGTCGTACTCGCCGTGCACGCGGTAGCCGTACCGCTGGCCCGGCTGGATGTTCGGGAGGTACGCGTGCCAGACGAACGCGTCGACGTCGACGAGCTCGACGCACGTCTCCGTGCCGTCGGCGTCGAAGAGGCACAGCTCGACTTTCTCCGCGTTCTCGCTGAACAGGGCGAAGTTCGTCCCGTTACCGTCGTAAGTGGCCCCGAGGGGATAACTGGATCCTGGCCATACCTGCTGCACGTCGCTCACGATAGACCAGGGAAGTTGCGGCCGATGGGCCGGGTCATCGTCGTTGACAGCACCCCCTCCGCCGACTATGCGCGCGGATCTCTATGCGCGCTCCGGAGGGTGGACGAGCAGGTCGATCCGCTCGTCGAGATACCGTGCGAGCGGCAGGTACCCGCCCTGCGCGCTCCAGCGCACGGTGAGCTCGCCGTCGCGCAACGCGAGCGGCGCCGTCCGGGCGTCGAGCGCGGCCGGATCGAGTGCCCGCCAGCCGATGTGCACCGTCTCCCCCTCGGGCACTCCCCCGCGATGCGCGGCGGCGGACAGCTCGGCCCGACGGCGCTGCGACTCGGCGGCGAAGCCCCGGCGCACCTCGGCGCGCGAGCGCACGATGTCACCGGTCGCGAGGACGCCGTCGTCGGTGAGCAGCAGTACGCCCAGATGCCAGGCTCGGCCCCGGTCCACGATGCGGGGAGCACGCGGGATGCCGAGCAGCCGCCGCCCCTCCTGGAGTTCGCCGATCCGCTCGCGGGGGGCGTCGGCGAGCCGTTCACGCGCCGCGGCGAGGAGGTCGTCGACCGTGCTCACGGCATCCCCTCCACCACGGAGCGCGCGTGGTCGAGGTCTCGCGTCCGAGCGGTGGCCGTCTCGCGCGCCGCCGCCGTCTCCTCCTCGGCCGCATCGATCGCCGCGTGGGCTGCGTCCGCGTCCTTCTCGACCCGCGCGATCTCGGCGCGGAGGCCCTCGAGCCGTTCGCGGACCCGGTCGGCCTTCTCCCGGGCGGCGGTCTCCCGCGCCGTCGCCCCGGCGAGCGCGCGGTCGGCGTCCGCGCGTGCCCGCTCCGCCTCGCGCACCGCGCGCTCCGCGGCCTTCCGAGCCCGGCGCTGCGCCAGGTCGTCCCGCGTGGGCGTCTCCACGACGGCCGCGCCCTCCGGCACCGAACCGGCCACCGCGGCGCTCGGGTCGGTGTCGTCGGCCAGATCGACGGATGCCACCAGCCGCCCGGTCAGGATCATCGCCGCAGCGTGCGGGTCGATGATGGCCGCGTTGACGGTCTTCTCCACGGCGTCCCGCATCGGAGCGCTCAGGGGTGTTCCCGCTTCGGCCGCGAGATCGGCCGCCCGCCGGGCGAGGGCGGCGACCAGCTGACGACGCTGCCGACCGAGACGGGTCATCTCCACGGCATCCGCGTCGTCCTGCGCTTCCCGGAGCGCCTGCGCCAGCTCGACGGCCTCGGCGAGCTGGCCGTCGCGGGAAAGCAGATTGACCGCCCACGCGGCCAGCGTCGGCTTGCGCAACTTCGCGATGCGGCGCCCCACCGCGCCGCCGATCTCCTCGGCGCGACCGTTGCGCGCCGCGGTGAATCGCGCGGGCGGAAGGGCGAGCAACTCGGCCGCGACCTCGTCGAGGAGGGTCGCCGCGTCACTCATCCCCCCATTGTGACCCGTCCGGTCAGAGGGGGACCACCCCGGGACGCGGACCGCGGATCTCGCGGTGCAGGCGCTCCATGCGCGCGTCCAGCTCGGCCGCGGTGTCGGCGGCATCCTTCAGCTCCGCCAGCAGTTCGTCGGGTACGAGGCGGTCGTACTTGTAATAGATCTTGTGCTCGAGGCTGGCCCAGAAGTGCATCGCGATCGTGCGGAACTGCACCTCGACGGGGACGTCGACGCGTCCGGTCGAAAGGAACACGGGCACATCGACGATCACGTGCAGGCTCTTGTAGCCGTTCGCCTTCGGGCGCGCGATGTAGTCCTTCACGTCGCGCACGGTGATGTCGTCCTGCTGCGTGAGGAGGTTGGACAGCCGGTAGGCGTCGTCGACGAAGCTGCAGGTGATCCGGATGCCCGCGATGTCGGTGATCGCGCTCCGGATGGAGTCGAAGTCGGGTTCGATGCCTTTGCGCCGGACCTTGTCCACGAGACTGTCGGGCGACTTCACGCGACTCGAGACGTGCTCGATCGGGTTGTAGTCGTGCATCTCCTGGAACTCTTCGCGCAGGATGGTGATCTTCGTCTCGACCTCGGCGAGACCGAACCGGTACTCCATGAGGAAGCGCTGGAACTCGTCGCGCATCGCGCGGAGCGAGGCTCCGGACACCGTGATCTGCTGATCCTCCAGCGGGTCGGACATGGGAGCGACGCTAGCGTCGGCTCCTACGAGGGTCCTGGGAGGTCACTCCCCCGCCGGCGGGGCCGACCGCGGGATGAGTTCGCCGTCCACGACGTCGATCCCGGTGAGTTGGTCGAAAACCTCGGGGAGGTCGCCGGCGTCACCGGGTTCGGGAAGGAGGGGGAATCGGCTGTCGCTCACGGCGGGGTCCTTTGCTGGATGTCCCCAGACTGACAGAGCCGCCAGGCGCAACGGGTGGCCTTGACACCCCGTCGGCGGCCACGTAGCTCTCCGGATCCCCGCCGGTATCGTGGAGACCATGGGCACGATCTTCTACGGCGGCGGCGGGACGGCGGTCCCCATCGAGGACCGCGCATTGGCGCATCTCAAGGTCGTCATCTCCACGAAGCTCCGCCGCGGTGAGAGCTTCACTCTCTCCTGGCAGCACCCCGAGGGTCAGCCGCGGGGCCGCAGCACGCTGTGGCTGCACCCGGCGATCCCGCTCCGCTTCGTCTTCGACGAGGCCGAGCCCACGAAACTCAGCCGCGAGTGGATCGAGCGGCTCGCCGACTCGGCGAACTCCTCGGGCGGCATCCTGCTCGTCCCCGAGGACATCGCCCCGGTCGAGGAGACTCCGAAGCGCTGAGGTCAGCCCTCTTCGACGAGGGTGTCCTCCGAAGGCTCGGGCGTGATCGCCAGACCGTTCGGACCCGAGGCGGCCAGCATGAGGTCCTCCACCCAGACGCGGTTGATGCGCGGCTGGCGGCTTCCGTAGAAGTGGAACTGGATCGGCACCGAGGGGTGCATCCAGAAGCTGCGGCGACCGCTGCCGTCGCCGACCTCGACGTCGAACATGAACGACTCCGAACGCCGGAGCTTGTTCATCACGACGATGCGGAGGTGCGCAAGCGTGCGGTCATCGATGTCGACGGCGTTCGCGACGGTGTCGTAAATGAAACGGCCCATGATGTCGAGCCTATCCGAGACCCGCGTGCGGCCGTCCCGCGAATGCCACGGCACGGGGTGCCGAATCAAGCCCCCGGTCGTGGATTCCCGACCGGTGTTGACTGACTCGCGTGGGAACGTTGTACTACGGGGATGTCGCGACGCCGATCGAGATCGAGGATCGCGCGCTCGCGCACGTCAAGGTCGTGATCGCCACGAAGCTCCGCCGCGGCGAGAGTTTCACCCTCTCGTGGACGCACGGCCCGGGCCAGGAGGTGGGCCGCAGCACCGTCTGGCTGCACCCGTCGATCCCGTTGCGCTTCGTGTTCGACGACCCCGAACCCGCGCTCCTCAGCCGGGCGTGGATCGAGGACCTGGCCAACTCGGCGAACTCCTCGGGTGGACTCCTGCTCGTCCCCGAGCCCGGGAGCGACGCTCCGCGGACCTGAGTCAGGCGGTGCGCTGGTCGAGGATCTCGCGCGCGCCCTCTTCGACCGCGGTGGGAACGACGAGCGGACGTCCGGCCGAGAAGGCCTCCCACTCCCGCAGGACGATCGTCTCGATGTGCACGGGGTCTTCGCCGGGGTAGTCCAGGCGCAGTCGCGAAACGACCGAATGCAGGGATGCCACGGGCACGCCCTCCACCGTCTGGACGGCGTCGACGGCGGTCACGCTCACGCGCGCCTCGATCGCATTTTCGTCCATGACCTCATGGTTTCACGGACGCCGAACGATTCCTAATACTCAGAATTCAACTAGGCTGCCTAGCTTCTTACGCGGGCCGCGCATTCCGATCAGAGGGAGACGTCGGCCCCGATCGGCGAGGGCTCCCCGTCGTGATGCGGGTCGACCTGGTCGACGGCATCCTGGAGCCGGCCGAGGCAGGCGATGACGGTCGCGCACTCCTCGGCGGTCATGTCGACGACGGCCGCCATCATGCGCGAATGCATCGAGCCGAGCGTGGCGCGCACCTCGGCATCGCTCGCCGCGGTGGCCACGATGTAGATGCTGCGCCGGTCGGTGGGGTGCGGCGCGCGCGTCACGTGGCCGGACTTCTCGAGCCGATCGATGATCGCCGTCGTCGACGCCGTCGAGACACCGAGGTAACGGGTCAGTTCGCTCGGCGAGACCTGCCGGCCCTGCCCGGTCGCCCGCAGGAGGTAGCGGAGAACGAGGAGCTCGTTCTCTCCCATGGACATGGACTCACGGGTGCGGCGCCGCATCGCGATCTCGGCCGCGCGGTAGACGCGGAACGCCTGCAGCACCTCCACGGCCCGACGGCGGCGGTCTTCTTCGCTCGCGCCGTACCAGTAGCGCGACGCCTGCGAGCCGTTTTCCACTTCGGCATCCTACGTCAGGAGGACCGCGCAAGGGCCCTGCCCCTTCGCATGGCGTACAGGTACGATGGTAAATATATCGGCCCGCTACTTGATGGGCGTTCGAGATACGAGGAATGCGAACTACCCCGTCGGGGAGGTGACGAGATCATGACCACGGAACAAGACGTGGTGAAGGCCGTCAGCGACCTGTCCGAATCCGGCGCCGCCTCCGAGCGCGTCGCCCTGCAGTCCCTCGGCATCGGCCCGAACGACGCCAAGGTGCTCCGATTCCTCCTCGACCGCGAGGACGACGACGAGCCGGTGACCCCGCGACTCCTCGCCGAGATGCTGGGCATCTCGTCCGCAGCCACGACCGCACTGATCGACCGCCTCGCCGACGCCGGCTGGGTCGAACGGGTTCCGTTCCCCGGCGACCGCCGCTCCATCGTCGTGCGCGCGACCATCGACGCGGCCTCCCCCGCACGCCACCTCCTGGCGGTGCGGCGCTCGTCGGTGGCCGAAGCCGCGTCGCGACTGGGGGCCGACGAACGCCGAGTCGTCGCGGAGTTCCTCGACGAGGTCGCCCGCGCCGAGACGCAGCGCGTCGAGCACCTGAACCCCCGCGCCGGACAGTCCCGCCCCGCCTGAGCGGCGGGGCGGGCACGGGTCAGTCGTTCGTGCGACCCGTCTCGTGCTGGAGACGGTCGATCTCTTCCGAGGCCTCGGCCTTGGTCAAGTCGGCGGTGATCTCCTCACCGGCCTCGCGCGCGAGCGTGTCGAGGTAGCTGCGCTGCGGTGCGGTCATCGGCTCGTCGCCGGTGACCCAGTCCGAGGGGTCCTTCTCTACGGGGTCCTGTCCCTCACGCACGGCGCCGAGGGTCTCTTCTTCATGGTCACGGGGAGCATCGGTCATCGCGCCAGGCTAGGTCGGCGTCACCGGCGCTCCGCCGGGATTGACAGCCCCCGCCCGGTGGGTGCGGCATCCTGGACGGATGCCCGACGACACCCGCCCCGCCGACGTCGACGTCCAGACGTTCCGGCGCGGCGCAGCGCAGACCCGGGTGACGATCGTGTCGACCGGCGCATCCGGTCGCCCCTTCGTGCTCGTCGCCGGGATCGGGGTCGCGGCCAGCTACTTCGAGTTCCTCGCGCCGCTCCTCGCCGAGCACGGCGACGTGTACGCGCTCGATCTCCCGGGATTCGCCGGGATGCCGGCATCCGGTCACGAACCGACCGCCGCGTTCTTCGCCGACCAGGTCGAGGGCGTGATCGACCATTACCGCCTGGACGATCCCGTACTCGTCGGGCACTCGATGGGCACCCAGGTCGTGGTCGAGGTGCTCACGCGGCGCGACGACCTGTCCCGAGCGGTGCTCGTGAGTCCCGTCGTGGACGAGAGCGAGGCGACGGCCCCGCTGCAGGCCGTGCGCTTCGTGCAGTCCACCGCGCGGGAGTCCCTGCACATCGCGGTGATGGCGGTCTCGGCGTACCTCCTGTGCGGGTTCCTCTACTTCGCCGAGGTGCTGCCGCACATGCTGAGGTACCGGATCTCGGACCGGGTCGGGCTGGTCCGCGCGCGGCTGCTCCTCATCCGCGGCGAGTTCGACCGTCCGTCGCCGCGGCGGCTGCACTCCCGTCTCGTCGCCCGCGCCCGCCACGCGCGGCGCTGGGAGATCGAGGGCGCGGCCCACTCGATCATCAACGGCCATGCCGTCGGGGTCGCCCGCCTGGTGCGGGAGCACCTCGACGACGACCTCGCCGCCCGCGGACGGCTCACCTCCGAGGAGGCGCGCGTTCCGCCCGCGCGACACAAGGACCTCCGGATGATCCTGGATGCCACGGCCAGCCGCTTCGCGGAGTGGTTCAGCGCGCTGCACCACGACCAGGACGGAGTCGAACGGGCCAAGGCCCGCCACGCCCGCATCCTGTGGCGCGCCTACGTCTCCCGGCGCTGACCGGCGAGCGTCGCGGCACGGGCGGCGGCGGGAACCGCGGCGAGGAAACCGCCGACGAACGTGTCGCCGAGCCCGATCGTGGTCGGGTGGGGGACGTCGACCACGTGGGCGGCGACGCCGACGGCCGGCATCCGCTCCTCCACCGCGGCGACGACGGCCGCGCCGCCGGGGTGACGCGGAAAGGCCGCGGTCGCGTCGAGGTCGGCGAGCGTGCACGCGTCACCGACCCGGTAGCGGGTCGCCGCCGTGCGCACCGCGCTCTCCAGACTCGCGCGGTGACGATCGGCCTCGGGCCCCACGGCGATCGCCCAGTACTTCGTGTGCACCACGAGCGCGGGAGCGGGGATGAGCGCGCGGGCCTCGGCGAGAGCGGTCGCGACGTCGTCCGGCGACAGCAGGTCGACGCGGCGGCCGAGGTACTCCTGCAGCTCGTCCTCGTTCATGCCGTACACGTCGATGCGGTCGAGGAGGCGTCGGCGCACGATCTCGGCGAAGGTGCGGTCGTAGAACCCGGCGTCCTCGTAATAGACGAGCGCCTCCGGCGGCAGGCCGCGCATCGCCGCGACGAGATCGTCGAGGCGGCTCGCGAGCAGGGCGGCATCCTGCATCGTGTTGAACCCCGACACCAGGAAGGCGTCCGCTTCCGCGAGCGCGTCGCCGAGGTCGGCGGCGATCGCCATCTCGCGGTTCGGGGCGTCGTTCGCGAAGATCAGGCGGTTCGCCGACGGTGCGGTGACCGCGCCGTCGGGGAGGGTCACGGTCGTCCCCTCGGGGTACTGCACGATGAGGTGCGGATCGAGGGTGTCGCGCGCGGCCGAGGAGACGACCCGCATCGACGCGGGCAGGAGCCGGCGCACGGTGTCGTCGATGCTCACGAGATGCTGCACCGTCGGCACGCCGATCCGGTCGAGGGCGATCCCCGCGCGCACGCCCGTCCCGCCGAGGGTCACCGCCACGTCGAACCGGGCGGCGAAGTCCTCGATGATGTCGGAGCTTCGGACGTGCCGCTCGCCTCCCCCGCCGTGGGCGAGGAAGGCGAGCACGGTCACGACGAGCGTGCGCTCGTCGACGATCGGCGCCGTGGTGACGAGCTCGCCCCGGTGGATGCCGTACTCGGCCGCGAGGGCGGTGAGCACGGTGGCATCCCACCGGATCTCGTAGTCGACGGTTCCGCCGAGTCCGAGGACGAGGTCTCCTGCCATGACGCCGATCCTCCCCGATCAGTACAGGTCGGCCTTGCCGGCGGCGCCGAACAGGTCGATCTTCTCGGCCGCGGTCACCTTCATCGCCGCGATGGGCTCCGGCTGGATCGCGTTCGGCTCGCGCAGGCGACGGTCGGTGCCGAGCACCTCGCGCATACGGTCGTGGTACGCGACCTTGATGTCGCTGGAGATGTTGATCTTGTTGATGCCCAGCGACACCGCGCGCGCGAGTTCGGCGTCCGGGTTGCTGGATCCGCCGTGCAGCACCAGCGGGATGCCGACGGCCGCCTTGATCTGCTCGAGCAGGTCGTGGCGCAGCTCGGGGTTCTTGTCGGACGGGTACAGACCGTGCGAGGTGCCGATGGCGATCGCGAGGCTGTCGACCCCGGTCTGCTCGACGAACCGCACCGCATCGTCGACGTTCGTGTAGATGATCTCGGCCGCGCCGGACTCGCCGTAGCTGTCGTTCGCGCCGATCGTTCCGAGCTCGCCCTCGACCTGGATGCCGGCCGCGTGCGCCGCCTCGACGACCTTGCGGGTGATCGCGACGTTCTGCTCGAACGGCTCGAGCGAGGCGTCGATCATGACGGACGTGAAGCCGGAGTGGATCGCCGTGATCATCTGCTCGTAGGAGCCGCCGTGGTCCCAGTGGATGGCGACGGGGACGCTGGACCGGTGGGCCCGTGCGTGCATCGCCGGAATGAGGTCGGTGGTGATGTGCGAGACCTCGTCAGGGTGGATGGCGATGATGACCGGAGCGTTCTTCTCTTCGCTGATGTCCATGATCCCGGTGAACATCGCCCAGTCGCTGATGTTGAACGCCGGGATGGCGAAGCTGTGGGCGTTGGCCACGTCGAGGATGGACTTGCCGGTGTAGAGCACGGATTTCTCCTTGTTCGGGGTTGGGTAGGCGGGATCAGCTCTTCACCGAGCCGGCCGTGAGGCCGCTGATGAAGAAGCGCTGGAAGAAGAGGAAGAGCACCAGGACGGGGATCGAGCCGAGGATGCTCATCGCCATGATCTGGTTCCACTCGTACGAGTGCTGGCCCATGAGCAACTGGATGCCGATCGGCACGGTGCGCATGTCGAGGGTGCGCGTGAGGGTCAGCGCGAAGAGGAACTCGTTCCACGCGATCATGAACGTGTAGATGCCGACCGACACGATCCCGGGGATGGAGATCGGCACGAGGACCCGCCAGAGGGCGGTGAACGATCCCGCACCGTCGACCCGGACCGCTTCGTCGAGCTCCTTGGGGAGGGTGTTGAAGTAGCCGGTCATCATGATGATCGCGTAGGGCAGCGTGAACACCATGTAGGTGAGGATCAGGCCCGGGTAGGTGTTGTACAGCTTCAGCGCCACCATGAGCCCGAAGTACGGGATGAGCAGCGTGATCGGCGGGACCGCCTGGACGCTGACGATGATGACGTTGACGATGCGTTTGCCGCGGAAGTCGAACCGACTGAACGCGTACGCGGCCTGGATCGCCACGAGCAGCGTGAGGACGGTCACCGCCCCGGCCACGACGTAGCTGTTGATGAAGAAGCGCACGGTCTCGGGCGTGGTGAAGATCTTCACGTAGGCGTCGAACGAGAACGTCTCGGTGATCAGCCGCGGGGGCAGCTCGAAGATCTGCGTGTTCGACTTGAACGAGCTCGAGAGCATCCACAGGACGGGGCCGGCGGCGAAGACGGCGCCGAGCACCAGTCCGATCAGCACGCCGGTCTTGGCGACGCGGGTGCGTGCGACGGTGGTCAGGGCCATGTCAGTCCCTCGCCTTCTGGTGGCGGACGTAGAGGACCGCGATGATCATGGACATCGCCAGCACGAGCACCGCCGAGGTGGCAGCCGTGGAGAAGTCGTACGTGGCGAACGCGAGCTTGTAGGTGTAGGTGCTGAGCATCTCGGTCACGTCGATCGGGCCGCCGCCGGTGGTGAGCCAGATGAGCGCGAACTGCTGCGACGTCCAGATCAGGTCGAGGAGCAGGAGGCTGACGATGATCGGCCGCAGCTGCGGGATGGTGACGTTCCAGAAGCGCTGCACCGGGCTCGCGCCGTCGACGGTCGCGGCTTCGTAGAGGTCGCTGGGGATGCCCTGGAGCCCGGCGAGCAGGCTCACCATGAAGAAGGGGTAGCCGGCCCAGATGTTGATGAACGTGACCGTGCCGAGGGCGAGCTGGGGGGAGGCGAGCCACTCGATGTTCGTGTTCAGGAGGAAGTTCATGATGCCGTTGGGGGCGAGGAGCATGCGCCACAGCACGGCGATGACGGCGACGGTGAACAGCCACGGCAGCACGTAGAGGCCCCGGAAGATCGCCCGGGGGACGGCGCCGATCAGGCGGCTGTTCAGCAGCAGCGCGAACGAGAGACCGAGGACGAGGTGCGCGGCGACGCTCGTCAGGGTGAAGAAGAGCGTGTTGCCGGTGGCCTTCCAGAACCCGGTGTCGGTGAGGACGGCGATGTAGTTGTCGAGCCCGACGAACTGCGGGTTCTTGTTGGTGATGACGTTGTCCTGGAACGAGTACCCGATGACCATGACGATCGGCACGATCATCAGCACGAACAGCAGGATCAGCGTCGGCGACAGGAAGGCATAGGCCTCGGAGGCCTTGCGGAGCTGGCGCGTCCGCCGGGACGCGGGGCGCCCGGTGACGATCAGCTCGGTATCGGGGGGAGTGAGGGTGCGCATGGTCATGGTGTGCGGCCTTCCTGGCGGGGATGCCGCGCCGCCCGGGTTCATCGGCGCGGCATTCCCTGTCAGCGTCGGATCAGAACTTCGACGTCCACTCGTCCTGGGCCTTCTTCAGCGCGTCCTTCATCGACTGCTGGCCGTCCAGGGCGGACTGGAACTGCTCGCCGAACTGGCGCATGAGCTCCTCGGCGACGGGCAGTCCGGTGAACTCGTTCGCCGGGTAGCCGGCCTTGTAGATCTCGAACGCCTTCTTGAACAGCTCGTCGTCCTGCACGAAGGTCGGCTCGGACTGGGTGTTGCCGGGGAACGCCTTAGCCATGGTCGACAGCTCGGAGTTGACGTGCTTGCCCATCAGGAACTGCACCAGCTTGAAGGCGGCGTCCTTGTGCTCGGAGTTCTCGGCGACGCCGATGCCCCACGAGGCGTAGGGGATGCCGCGTTCCCCGGTGAAGCCGTCCTCGGCCGGGATGGCCGAGATCGAGAACTTCAGGTCGGGGTTCGACTCGCGGATGAGGTTGATGTGCGCGAGCGAGTCGATCATCATGCCGACGCGACCGTTCGTGAACTCCTCGACCTTGTCCTGCTCCTTCATCGTGAACGATCCGGGCGCGATCACCCCGTCGTTCCAGAGCTGCTGGATGTAGTCGGTGGCCGAAGCGACGTCGGCGTTGGTCAGGTCGGGCTGTCCGTCCTTCAGCATCGATCCGCCCGAGGCCCACACCCAGGACATCACGTCGTTCTGCACGCCGTTGGGCGCCTCGAGCGACAGCGGGAGCACCCACCCCGAAGCATCCCCACCGAGGGCCTTGATCTTCTTCGCTGCGTCGGCGAACTCGGTGCGGGTGGAGGGGGGCGTGCTGACGCCCGCCTGGGCGAGGATCGCGTCGTTCGTGAACATCGGGTACACGAAGTTGACGACCGGGATCATGTACGTGCTGCCGTCCACCTGGATCTGGCTGGCGAGCTGGCTGTCGTCGAAACCGGCGTCGCTCATCAGCTTCGACAGGTCGGCGATCACGCCCTGCTTCGCGAAGTCGCTGACCCACGCGCCGTCGAGACCGACGACGTCGGGCATGGTGCCCGAGGCGGCACCCGCGAAGAGCTGCTCCTTGGTCGAGGCGTAGGGGCCGCTGACCAGGTCGACCTTGATGCCGGGGTTCTCCTGCTCGAAGGTGTCCATGAGCGCGCGGAACTGTCCGTCGGGCAGCTCGGGCTCCCACCACTGGGCGAACTCGATCGTCACGTCTCCGCCGCTTTCGGGGGCTGCCGAGCTGGACGAGCACCCCGCCATCGCCAGGAGTGTCGTGGCCGCCGCGGCGGCACCGACGAGCTTGATGGCGTTTCGACGCCCGCGCCCGCTGTTGTCCATCGTTTCTCCTCATTGAGATCTGCTGTTATTCGCGCTGTTATGCGCCTTCTTGCGTCTTTCAGCACGAGTATGCGCGGATGTGCGGCGTGCGTCAAGATCACGATGCAGATTCGTGACTATTGCGGCAAGGAACGGCGGCCTTTACGCATGAGAGCCGCAAAATCGTGCCGTTTCATGCTGAATTCGGCAGAAACACGTCGATCTGTGTGCCGCTCTGTGCTAGAGATGACGGCATGGAGGGCACAACCACTCAGACCAAGAAGCGGCTTCCGGCAGGGCGGAAAGCCGAACTCGCCGCCTACGTCGCCGAAACCGGCCAGGTCACGGTCGTCGACCTGGCCTCGCACTTCGGCGTCTCGATCGACACCGTCCGTCGTGACCTGGATCAGCTGGACCGCGAGGGCATCGTCGTACGTACCCACGGGGGCGCGGTGAGCGCGATGTCGGTCCCCGGACGCGACCGCGGACTCGACGTGCGTCTGCAGATGCAGACCGCCGAGAAGGAGAAGATCGCCACGATCGCCGCGGACCTCATCGAAGACGGCTCGGTCGTGATGCTCAACGCCGGCACCACGACGCTGGCCGTGGCCCGGGCGCTCCGCAACCACCGCAACCTCACGATCGCCACGAACAATCTGCGGATCCCCGCGGAGATCTCCCCCAGCGTCTTCCGCGATCTGTTCATCTTCGGCGGCGCCGTCCGGACGATCACCCAGGCCACGACCGGTCCGGTGACGCTGGCGGCCGCGTCGAGCAGCGCCGACGTGGAGATCCGCTGCGACTACGCCCTCATCGCGGTCGGAGCAGTGGATGCCTCGGGCTTCTCGACCAGCAATCTCGGCGACGCGACGATGATGAGCGAGATGATCCAACGCGCCGACCGCACCGCGATCCTCGCCGACTCGACAAAACTCGATCGACGCCTCTTCGCCCAGGTCGCCGCCCTGGAGAAGGCCGACTACCTCATCACCGACGCTCCCCCGTCGGCGGCGCTCGCCGCCGCGCTGGAGGAGGCCGGCGTGACGGTGCTCACGCCCTGACGGTCGCGGCTCAGATCGTGAGGAGGACCTTCGTCGCGCGGCGTTCGTCCATCGCGCGGTAACCCTCCGCGGCCTCCTCGAGCGGGAGGGTGAGGTCGAAGACCGCGCCCGGGTCGATCTCGCGGTCCCAGATGAGCTGGATCAGCTCGGGGAGGAAGCGGCGCACCGGAGCGGGTCCGCCGTGGAGGTGCACGGCGGAGCGGAACAGCTCCTGCCCCTCGAGCGTGACGTCGTGCGAGACGCCGACGAACCCGATGTGCCCGCCGGGGCGCGTCGAGCGCACCGCCTGCTCCATCGACTGCTGCGTGCCGACGGCCTCGATGACCGAGTGCGCGCCGAGCCCGTGCGTGAGCTCCTTGACCTTCGCGATGCCCTCGTCGCCGCGCTCCTCGACGATGTCGGTGGCCCCGAAACGACGCGCGAGCTCCTGCCGGTCGGCGTGCCGCGACATGGCGATGATGCGCTCCGCACCGAGCTGCTTCGCGGCCAGGATGCCGAGCAGCCCCACGGCCCCGTCACCCACCACCGCGACGGTCTTCCCCGGACCCACCTCGGCGGCGACCGCGGCGAACCAGCCGGTGCCGAGCACGTCGCTCGCGGCGAGGAGGGAGGGGATCAGGTCGGCGTCGGGCTGCCCGGGGGTCGCCACGAGCGTGCCGTCGGCGAGCGGGATGCGGGCGAACTCGGCCTGGGTTCCGACGCGTCCCATCGGAACCACGTGCACGCACCGCGACTGGTAGCCCGCCTGGCAGATCTCGCAGGTGTTGTCCGAGGCCATGAACGAGCCCACGACGAAGTCGCCCACCTTCACGTTCTTCACCGCGTCGCCGATCTCGGTGACCACGCCGACGTACTCGTGCCCCATCGGCGTGGCATCCACATCGTCCGCCCCGCGGTACGGCCACAGGTCGGAGCCGCAGATGCACGACGCGGCGAGCCGGATGACGGCATCCGTCGGCTCCTGGATGATGGGGTCGTCGCGGTCTTCGACGCGCACGTCTCCGGCGGCGTGCATGATGACTCCACGCATGGCGGTTCCTCTCGGGTGGAAAGCGGCTGTCTCCGGTGTACTCCTCCGAGCTGTGCGGCGCCGAGGGCTTGCGGGATCAGAATCCGGTCGACAGCACCCGGTCGAGCATGTCGGCGAAGTAGTCGACCGACTCCCGCGAGACGCACAGCGGCGGCTTGATCTTCAGCACGTTCTGGTGATCACCGGTGGGCTGCATGACGACGCCGAGTTCGAGAAGGCGGTCGCAGATCGCGGCGGTCTCCTCGGTGGCGGGCTGGAGGGTGTCGCGGTCCCGCACGAACTCGAGGCCGAGGTACAGCCCCGCCCCGTGCACCGTCCCGACCAACGGATGCCGCTTCCCCAGCTCCTCGAGACGGGCCTTGAGGTGTCCGCCGACGACGCGGGCGTTCTCCTGCAGCCCCTCGTCCTCGATGATGTCGAGCACGGTCGTGCCGACGACCGACGACAGCGGGGAACCTCCCGTCGAGGAGAAGAAGTAGCCCTGCGTGCGGTAGCGGTCCGCGATCTCGCGGCGGGTGATGACCGCGCCGAGCGGGAAGCCCGCACCGATCGACTTCGCGACCGCGACGATATCGGGCACGACGCCCTGCTGTCGGAAGCCCCAGAACCACGACCCCAGGCGACCGAAACCGACCTGCACCTCGTCGGCGATCGCGAGTCCGCCGAGGTCGCGGACGGCGGCGTAGACCTCGCGCAGGTAGCCGTCGGGGAGGGCCACGCCGCCGGCGTTGCCGTAGAAGGTCTCGCTGAGGAACGCCGCGGGGGCGTGGCCGTCGGCGGCGAGCGCGCGGATGCGTTCGACCGCTTCGGGCGCGTAGCGCGCGGCATCCGGCCCGCGATGACGGCCCCGGTACGAGTTCGCGGCCTCGACCGTGTGCACCCAGTCGGGGCGGGTCTCGAGCGCGTAGGGGTTGTCGGCGATCGAGGTCGACACGGCGTCACTGGCGTAGGTCCAGCCGTGGTACGCCTCGGCCATCGCCACGACGTCCGTCCGGCCGGTGGCCGCCATGCCGAGACGGATCGCGAGGTCCACAGCCTCCGACCCGGAGTTGACGAAGAACACCGTGTCGAGCTCGTCCGGGAGGGTCGCCGCAAGGCGCTCGCCGTACTCGGTGATCGCGGCGTAGTGGAACCGCGAATTGGTGTTCAGCAGCCGCGTCTGACGCGAGACGGCGGCGTGGATTCGCGGGTGCGCGTGCCCCACGGAGGCGACGTTGTTGACCATGTCGAGGTACACGCGTCCGTCGACGCCGACGAGATACTCGCGCCAACCGCGCTCGATCCGCGGCGGTCGGGCGTAGTAGTGCTCCTGCACCTCGGCGACGACGGCCTCACGGCGTGCGAGGAGGTCGTCGGCTGCGGCCTCCGGCGCGGTGACGCCGAGCGCGGGGGTCGCGTCGCCGATCACGGCGCGCCACCCGGGCAGGTCGCTGGGGCGCACGGCATCCGGGATCTCGGCGGGGTCGAGCGTGGTGAGCAGTACCCGCACGCGCGTTCGCGCGGGAACCTCCGCGGAAGAGTTCGGGATGCCATCTCCCACGCGCACCGAGAGCGCACCGTCGGGCAGCTCGAGGTGTGTCGGCGCGGCGAACCAGACGGACGCGGCCGTCGGCACGGTCGCCGGCTCCTCGGGAGTCCGGGACGGGGCCCCGAGCAGCGTCGGGACGAGCGCGGGGAGGACGACCGCGTCGGCGCCGTCGTCCAGCAGGCGCTGCGCCGCGGCGTCGAGGGCGTCCGGGTCGAGCCACGCGCCCTCGTCCGACAGGGGCGAGAGGGTCGTGGCGTCCAGCACGACGGGGTGGATGCCGGCGGGAAGAATCGGTGCACACTCCCATGCGGCGGCGTCGGCGGAGGGGCGGCCCAGCGCGTGGCGGATGCGGGCCGTCGCGACCTCGACCGGGACCGCGATCGCGCGGCGGAGGATCTCGAACTCGCGGTCGAGCGCGCCGCTGGCGTAGTCGTTCGCGTCGTCGAGGCGCACCTGCTGGCGGCCGCTGAGGACGAGCACCACCCCACGCAGCACGACGAGCGGCCACAGCGCCGTGATCTCGTCGTCGGACAGCGGACGGCGCCGGTCGAACGCCGCGATCGCGGGCAACGTCGAGGCGTAGGAGGCTCCGTCGTGGTGCAGCACCGACGACACCGTGACCGCGATCTCACCCACCGCCCACGACTCGATGACGTCGCCGAAGTCGATGACGGCATCGGGGAGCGTGCCCACACCGTGCGGGCGCAGCACGTTGTCATCGGTCACGTCGAAGTGACCGAGCTGCCGCGGCAGGGCGGCGGCGACGGGGTGCAGCGCGGCCAGGGCGGCGGCCGTCGCCGCGGCGCAGTAGTCGCGCACCTCGGCATCCGGTTCGGTCGCGGCGATCTCGGCGATCACGCGCTCCGCGTGCTGCAGGTCCCACTGCAGCACACGGCCGGCCGCGGGATGCGTCTCCCCCGCGAGCGCGACGCTGACGGCCGCGGCCAGCTCGCCGAGACGTTCGACGGTCCGGGGCGGGAGGTAGCCCGAGCCGGTGAGGGTCGCGCCCGGGACGAACGAGATCACCCGCGCGTGCAGCCGACCCTGACTCGTCTCCCACCAGCCGGTGAGCGGGCCGCGGGGTCCGGCGACGATCTCGGGGATGCGCAACCCCGGTTCCGCCCGCGCGACCGCGGCGGCCGCGGCATCCTGCATCTCGATCTCGGTCTCGCTGAACACGGGGTTGCTGATCTTCAGCACGCCCAGCGGCTCGCCCGCGCCTCGGGGACGGACGAGGAAGTTCTGGTCCTGCTGGCTGCCGAGGCTGCCGAGTTCGGCGTCGAGCCCGTGCACGTCACGCAGGAGCGCGACGGCTTCGTCGGTGGGAAGGGTCGGCGTCGGCAGCTCGCCGGCCGTGAAGTAGTCGAACAGGGTGTCGGTCATGACGGGCTCCATGGGGCGCGGAACGGGGTGGGGCGACGACGCCCCGGGTCTTCGGGTGACGAAGAAAACACTAGGGTGGCGCGGTGCCCCGGGGAACGGGACACCGCGCCGGAGTGTCAGGCCAGAACGCGCTCGGGGGCGGGGGCCTCGTCGTCGAACTCGACCTCGGGCGGGCGCCGACGGAAGCCGCGCGTGAGGACCGCGAGCCACACGATGCCGACGCCGATCCACACCAGACCGACCGTGAGCGCCAGCGGCGAGAGGCTGAACCACAGCCACGCGGTCAGGGCGAACCCGAGGGCGGGGAGCACCCCGAAGCGGAACACCGCCGCTCCCCCGCGCCGCTTCTCGTCGATCAGGAAGTGCTTGATCACCGACAGGTTCACCAGCGAGAACGCGGCGAGCGCCCCGAAGCTGATGAGGGATGCCACGGTGTTCAGGTCCGCGAACAGGGCCGCCAGCGACACCACACCGACGAAGAGGGCGGCGCCGATCGGCGTCTGGTATCGGCGGCTGAGTCGGGCGAAGAACCGCGGCAGGACGCCGTCGCGTCCCATGGCGAACAGGATGCGAGAGACACTGGCCTGGGAGGCCAGCGCGGCGGCGATGCACCCGGCGATGTAGGCGACGAGGAAGAACACCTCGAGCCAGCGGCCCGCCGAGACCTCCATGATCTGGTTCGCCGCGGCATCCGGGTTCGTCAGGTCGGCCACGTTCGGGACGACGAGCGTCGAGACGTAGGCGATCACGGTGAAGATGAGCCCGCCGATGATCGTCGTGAGGATGATCGCGCGCGGGACGGTGCGCTGCGCGTCGCGCGCCTCTTCCGACAGGGTCGAGATCGCGTCGAAGCCGAGGAACGACAGCGCGAGCATCGCCGCGCCGGCCAGCAGGCCCGGGAAGGTCAGCCCGGCGTCGTAGAGCGGCTGCAGCAGCGACACCCCGGGGTTCTGCGCGACGTGCACGATCGCGCAGACCACGAACACGGCCGCGAACACCAGCTGCAGGCCGACCAGGACGAGGTTCGCGTTTCGCACGACGGTGATTCCGACGATGTTGAGTCCCGTGATCAGCAGCACGCCCGCGAGAGCGAACACCCAGGGCGGGATGCCGGGGAGCTGGGCGTTGAGGTAAATGCCCATGAGCACGTAGTTGATGAGCGGCAGCAGCAGGTAGTCGATCATCAACGACCACCCGGTGAGGAAGCCGACGTGGCCACCGAACGCCCGTCGCGCGTAGGTGTACGCGCTGCCGGCGCGCGGGAACGCCTTCACGAGAGCGGCATAGCTGAATGCGGTGAAGAGCATCGCCACGAGCGTCACCAGGTAGGCCGTCGGCACGTGGCCGCCGGTGGTGACCGCGACGAGACCGTAGGTGGTGAACACGGTGAGCGGCACCATGTACGCCAGGCCGAAGATGACGAGGGAGGGCACTCCCATGACTCGCCGCAGCGAGGTGTCGGTGGAGGAGGACATCGGGTTCCTGTTCGGGTCAGAGAACGGTTGCCGCGGGGACGGCGGTGAAGGTGGGGATGCCGCGGCGCCAGGTGCCGCGGACACGCGCGTCGGCGATCCGGGACGCCGGGATGCGGCGGATGTCCCGGTCGAGCCAGACGAGATCGGCGATCATTCCGGGGCGCAGGGTCCCCCGGTGGTCCTGATCGCCGGCCTGGTGGGCGACGCCGAGGGTGGCGGCGTCGAGGGCCTCAGCGATGGTGAGTCGCTCGTCGGGCTGCCAGCCGCCGATGGGGAGCCCGTCGGCATCCTGGCGGGTGACGGCGGTGCGGATCCCGGCGAGCACTCCGGGCGAGGTGACGGGCCAGTCGCTGCCGAAGCTGAGGCGGGCACCGGCCTTCTGGGCCGAGTGCATGCGGTACTGCCGTTCGCGCCCGGGTCCCAGGCGCGGAAGGGTGAGGTCGGTCATCACCGCGTCGGGCATGGCCCACTGCGGTTGGAAGCAGAAGGTCACGTCGAGTTCGGCCAGGCGCGGCAGATCCGCCGGGTCGATGACCTGGGCGTGCGCGACGGTCAGCCGTCGTCCGCGGCGCAGACTCTCGCGGATCCGTTCTGCCGCGTCGATCGCGGCGCGGACCGCCGCGTCGCCGATCGCGTGCAGGTGGACGTCGAACCCGGCGGCGTCGCACGCGGCGACCGCATCGACCAGCTGGCCCGGCTGCCAGTTGGGGACGCCCCGGGTCTGGGCGTCGTGGTAGCACTCGAGCAGGTGGGCGGTGTGATTCTCCAGGATGCCGTCGACGAAGAACTTCACCGTGCGACACGTCAGGCCGGGCTCGTCCCGCACGGCGCGGGCGATGCGATCCAGATGCTCGAGCTGTCCCGGCCACCGCCGCGGGTCGGCGCGGAGGGCGAGGTCGACGTCGACGTTCAGGCGGCCGGCGCGGGCTGCGGCGATCCAGGACGGGACGTCGTGCTCCTCCGTCCAGGCCTCCTGCACCCACGTGATGCCCTGCGCCGCAAGGTGCCGCGTGGCCCAGCCGAGCGCCTCGACATCGGCGGCCACGCTCGGGCGGGGGGCGCGATCGAGCACGAGATCGATCGCGGGTCGCTCGACGAGGGTGCCGCGCGGCGATCCGTCGGCCCGGCGCAGGATGCGCCCGAGCGCGGGATCGGGGGTACCGGCATCCACGCCCGCGGCTTCCAGAGCCGCGGTGTTGACCCAGGCCGTGTGGTAATCCCACGCGTGGAGCACGACCGGGCGATCGGATACGGCCGCGTCGAGCCAGCGCGCGTCGAAGACGCCGCCGTCGGCGAGGGTGGCGTCGTAGCTGCCCCCGATCAACCACGGCTCGTCGGACGCGGCGCTCCAGGCGCGCACCCGCTTCACGATCTCGTCGACCGAGCCGGCATCGCGCAGGACGGGGCCGCTGTGCTCACGCCCCGCCAGCAGCGGGTGGGCGTGCCCGTCGCGGAAGGCGGGGAGCAGCAGTCCACCGTCGAGATCGATCGTCGCGGCATCCGCGGGGATCGGGTGATCGGGGTGCGCGATCACGCCGTCGACGACGACCAGCCGATCGACGTCCGGGCCTACGCCATCGACACGGATCGCGCCACCGTGGAACACGACGACTGCCATGGAAACCTCCTTGAGACCACGCTGGAAAGAAACATACAGCGTAGGTTTTAGGAACGCTACGGTTTCGTTCGATCCCCCGTTGCCCGTTTCGCCGACTCTTCACGGCACCGATACACCGCCGAAACACGGCCTATCGCGTAGCGTTGTCGGACCCCGACCGAAAGGCTCCGTCGTGCCCCGGCCGTCGCATCCGAAGCTCTCCCGCGAGGCGATCGCGCGCGCGACGCTCGCCCTGGTCGATCGCGACGGACCCGACGGCGCGAGCATCCGCCGCGTCGCCGACCGGTTGAACGTGCACCCGACGTCGCTCTACAACCACGTGCCGAACCTGGCCGCCCTCATCGAGGACGTCCGCGCGCTCGTCTCCGCGCGTATCGACTCGACCGGCCTCCGCGAGCGGGAGTGGGAAGAAGGGCTGGCGCTGTGGGCACGGTCCTATCGCGATGCCTTCCGGCGGCATCCGAAGACGATCCCGCTGCTGATGTCGCACCGGTCGTCCGCGCCCTCATTGATGTCGCAGTACGAGGACTTCGCACGGGCCGCCGAGCGAGTGGGCTGGACGAGCGACGACATCCTGCCGCTGCTGACGGCTTTCGAGTCCTTCATCCTCGGCAGCGTGCTCGACATGTCGGGACCGAGCGTCATGTTCGACCCCACCGGGCAGGAGGAGACGGTGCCGCGCTTCGCCGCCGCCTATGCGACGCTCGAGCGCTACGACCCGGTCGACCCGGTCGCCACGCGCGCGTTCGAGCTCGGCCTGTCGCTGCTCATCGCCGGAGCCCGTCCGCGCGGGTGATCCGCGCGCGTCACAGCCCGTCGGGCCGCGGCGAGCGCCACGCGGAGAATCGCTCCGCCAGTGCCGCGCGGGTCTCGGCATCCGGAAGGAAGACGTCGACACCGCCGTCGTAGGGGGCGACGCCCCAACGCATGCCCGCGTCGGTGAGCAGCACGGCGGCGCGATCGTCGATCACCGCGGCGAGGACCGGCTCGAGGTCCACGTCGACGTCGACCCAGAAGTAGGCGGGAGCGTCCTCCCCGTCGGCGACGCGCCAGGCGCGCGCCCCGGGCAGGAGGTGCCGCGTCCATCCGCCGGCACCGTCGGCGGCATCCCAGTCCTCGCCGACGACGAGGAGCGGGCCGTCACCGGATGCCGCGCGCGCGGCGTCGCACAGCTCGTCGACGATGCGCGCGACCCGGGCGCGATCGGCGGGCGTCTGCGCGACCCGGGCGGCACCGGGGAGCGTGTGGAAACGCACCCAGCGGTCGGGGTGCACCGTCCGCAACGAAGGACCGCTCGGCTCGGCGTCCGGCCAGAGGCGGTCCCACCGCGCACTCCAGTCGGCGGCGCGGGGATCGACGTCGGTGGGCGCGAACGCGCCGCCCGGGAGAGAAGCGTGCATACCCGAACCCTCCCACGGCCGAGCGCCGCGCGTCACATGCGGGCGTAGCGCGAACGGGCGAAGCAGAACAGTCCGTAGACCACGAGACCCGCACCGACGAGCCAGAGCACGATCTGGCCGAACGGCAGGCCGGCGAGGGAACGCAGGGCACCGTCGAGACCACTGGCGGCATTCGGGTCGTGGGTCAGCGCCGCGACGACGAACAGGATGCCGGCCACGCCCACGGCAATACCCTTCGCGACGTATCCGACGGTGCCGAACACACGGATGCCTCGGCCCGCGGGGCCGCTCGGCACCGACAGGCTCTTGAGGAACGCGCGCGTGATGCCGCGGACGACGAATGCGACGCCCACCGCCGCGACGGCCACACCGACGAGGACGAGGAGGAAGACACCGCCGGGCGACGCGAGCAGCGTGGCGCTGAAGTTCTTCGTCTGGCCCGACGAGTCGGCCTGGCCGCCCGTCGCCACCGTGTACGCGGTGCCGGCGATCGCGGCGTACGCCACCGCCGTGCCGAGGTACTTCGCCCGATATCCCCAGCGCTTCTTGGCATCCGGGTTCCGCTCGACGATCGCCTCGCTGATCTGCCAGATCGCCAGGGCGGCGAGGCCGACGACGATGACCCACAGGAGGAACATCCCCGCGGGTGCGGCGGCCACCTGACCGAGGGCCCCGGACTGGTCGGCGCTGTCTCCCGCGCCGCCGGTGGCGATGGTGATCGCGATCACGCCGATGAGAAGATGCAGCAGCCCGAGGACGACGTAGCCCACACGGGCGGCGACACGGAAAGCGGTCGAATCTTGCGCCTTGTCTGCGGCGGCACTGGCAGATGTCATCCGTGCACCGTAGCGCTCAGACCGCCGCCGTGGCAGCCCGTTGCGCGCGGCGCTCTCTTGCCACTTCGATGGCGGCCCACACCAGCGTCGCGACCGCCACGCCCTCCAGCATCCCCGCCGTCACATCCGACAGCCAGTGGGCGTGCAGGTAGGTCCGGCTCCACATCATGAGCACGACCCAGGTCGCGCCGACCGCCCACACCCAGCGGCGTCGGAGGATGAGCCCGAGCGTCACCGCGATCGTGGTGGCCACGGCCGTATGCCCCGAGGGGAACGACGTCGCGACCGTCTCGGCGAGCGAGTCGGCCGGCCTCGCCCGGGCGATCACCGCGGCCATCGGAGCTCCGATTGCGACGACGAGGGCGATGGCTCCCCCGACGTTGAGCGCATCCCAGGGGCGGCGGCGCACGAGGAACACGATGGTCGTCGCGACCCCGATCAGGATCATGCCGACCGTGCCGCCCACGATCGCCGGCACCCACGCGACGATGACGCCGACGGGCGAGGCGATGGCCGACATCATGTCGTCCCACGCGGCGTCGATCGGCAAGGGTGCCGAATCCGACAGGGCGACGACGAGTCGCAGAGCGACGAAGAGCACGGTGGCGACGACCCCGACGACGAGCGCGCGGGCGCGGCGCGCATCAGGACCGACGGGCGAGGCGGGGGGATCGGTGTCGACCGCCGCGGCGTCGTCGGTGGAGGCATCCATTCCCACATCATGGCAAGCGGCTCCCCGCCAGAGGGGGCACTTGCGAACCGTCGGATCAGTCCTCTCGGAACACGACGGGCGCGTCCGCGAGACGGAGGCCCGAGGCACGGATAGCCGCCTCGACGGCGTCCGCGGAGGCAGGATCGCCTCTGATCTGGGTTCTCGGGACACCGTCGATCGGCGTACCTCCGCCGGTACCGTCCCAGAATTCCGTCACGCCGTACTCGTCGACGATCGTGCGCAGCAGCGCGGCGTACGCGGCTGATTCTCCCGGCGCAGGTACAGCGGTCAGCTGCGGCCCGCTGATCTCGATCTCGCGGTCGGCCTCGACGCCGGCGGCCCCCCGCAGGTCGTCGGCCGCGGCGACGAACGGGATCATCGACGAGACCTCCGCGCGGCCGTCGAGCAGGTCCGAGAACGAGAGGCGACCGTTCTCCCATACGGCGGCCTGGATGCTGCGCCCCGGGGCGAGGCGGTCCACCGCATCCACCGTGGGCACCACGTCGAGCCGGAAGTCCGGGCAGCCGGATTCCGTACGGTCGGCGAACACCCACACCTGGGCACGCGCGGGTGTCTGCACGACGAGCCCCCAGTCGATCGGGTCGGCGTTCCGCGAAGAGCACGCGATCTCGAGGACGGCCGGCAGCCCGGAGCGCTCGACCGTGACCCGGAGGGAGGACACCGGGCTCCAGAAGGCGGGCGCCTCCACCCACCGTTCCTTCTCGACGGCCCCGACGCCCGGCATCGCGGCGATCTCCGCAGCAAAGGCATCGAATTCCGCGCTCGGGCGATCGAAGTGCGTCTCATCGATCGACCAGCCGAAGACCAGCACGAAGCCGCCGCCGAGTCCGATGGCGGCCAGGACGAGCCCTGCGATGCCGAGGGTCCTCAGCCGGGACACCCGTGTCGGCGCGGACGTCGTCATGAGAGCCCCCGTTCCCGCGCGTGTCGGGTCCGAGGGTACAGACGTGAAGGAGACGCCGAATGGACGTGGGGGGAACGGGACGGGGCGGGGTGGGCGTCACCCCGGGAACAGCCCTGAGAGCACGAAGGCCCACAGGCTGATCACCACGAGCATCCCCAGGCTGTAGCCGATGGACGCCCGAAGGATCTCGCCCTCTCGCCCCGACAGGCCGACCGCTCCCGCCGCGATCGCGATCGACTGCGGGGACACCACCTTCGCCGTGGTGCCGCCGGCGGTGTTCGCGGCGATGAGGAGGTCGGGCTGAACGGCGATGCGCTCGGCCGTCGCGACCTGGAGGGGACCGAAGAGGGTGTTGTTGTTGACCACCGACCCGGTGAGGAACACTCCGATCCACCCGATGATCGGCGCGAACAGCGGGAACAGCGGACCCACCGCGGCCAGCGCGCTCCCGATGCTCGCCGACCCTCCGGAGTAGTTCGCGATGTTGGCCAGCACCAGGATCGCGGCGATCAGCACCAGTGCCCGCCAGAGCTCGCGCAGCGTGGCGGCGAGCTCGCGGCCCAGATCGGAGCCCGACAGGCGCGGCGTCGTGAAGAACGACACGAGCACCGCGAGGAGGATCGCCGTCCCGGTGGCGTTGAGGGGCGTGAAATCCCACGTCACCGCGACGGTCGTGCCGCTGGCGGTGGCGACTTCGCCGGTGAGGCCGGGAATCGGCAGCTTCAGCACCGCCGCACTCAGCGGTCCGCCGGCGGCGAAGAGCGCCTTGAACCACGGCAGGCTCCACACGAGGATGAAGCCGGTCAGGATGTAGAACGGACTCCACGCCACGATCACCTCGCGCGCCGTGTGCCGCTCGACCGGGGGCGCCTCGGTGCCCCCCTCGCGGAAGACGTGCCGGGGTTGCCATACGCGGCCGAAGAGGAACAGCGCCACCATCGCGCCGAGGCCCGCACCGAGGTCGGCCAGCTCGGGTCCGAGGAACCACAGGACTCCCGCCTGGATGCCGCTGAACACGACGCTCACGAGGAGGACGGCCGGCCACGTCTCCCGCAGCCCGCGCCATCCGTCGAGGATCACGACGAGGAGGAACGGCACGAGGAACGTCAGCGGCTGCAGAAGGAGGACCATCGTGCGCGACAGCTCGGCGACATCGATCCCCGCCACCTGGGCACCGACGATCACCGGGATGCCGATCGCGCCGTACGCCCCCGCCGCGACGTTGGCTACGAGCGACAGCATCGCCGCCTTGACCGGGCGGAATCCCAGCTGCACGAGCAGCGCCGCGCAGATCGCGATCGGGACGCCGAACCCCGCGGCCCCCTCGAGGAACGCTCCGAAGGCGAAGGTGATCAGCAGCACCTGGATGCGTTGGTCGGTGGAGATGCCCGAGATCGAGGCCCGGATGACGTCGAATCGCCCGCTCTCGACCGCCAACCGGTACAGCCAGACGGCCATGACGATGATGTAGGCGATCGGCCAGACGGCAGTGAGCAGGCCGATCAGCGCCGACCCGCCGATCGCGGGAGCGGGCATCCCGAAGACCAGGGCCGCGACGATGACTTCGGCGACGACCGCGATGGCTGCGGAGACGATCCCGGTGAGCTTGAGTACGACCAGGCACAGCAGGAAGATCACGAGCGGGATGGCGGCGACGAGCGCCGACAGCCAGAGGCTGGAGAGGGGATCGACGTTCTGGGTCCACAGCGCGTCGGTCATCGCGGCCCCACCCCGTATGCCAGGGTCACGGTCCACGGGTCGCGCGAAAGGTCGGCCAGAGAGTAGTGCACCGGGCGGTCCGGCACCCATCCCCGGGAGAGGTCCTCATCGAGGCGGATGTGCTCGGGCTGAACCCGGGATCCGCGGCCGTCGGCGTGACGGACGGCGGTGACGCGGGTCCAGTGGGCGAGCAGCTGCGCCGCGCCGGCATCCGGGAAGAGGTGCGAGTGCCGACGCATCTCTTCGAGGTCTGCCGCCGTCGGGTTCGCCGCGCGCAGGTCGACGCCGAGCGGGATGACGGTGTCGGCGACCGCGACGACGGTCGCCGGACCCCTGCTGCACGTGTGGATGGACAGGGGCACCTCTTCACCCGCCACCGTCGCGAGCAGGCGGGGGTGATAGCCGAACTGCGCGGGAGCCTCGCGGACGACCCTGACATCGCGGGGCTCGGCGCCCAGGAGTGCGGCGATGACTTCGCTCGCCAGAAGACGCTTCCGCTCGTGGTGGTCGAGCCGATCGCTCACCCCGAGGGCTGCGGCGACTCCCGCCGGTGCCGACAGTTCTTCCGAATCCACGAGCTGCCCCTCTCTCGTCGCGGCGTGCAGAGACCGCGTCGACGGCTTCACGCTAGCGAGAATCGAGACAATTCTGAATGACCCCCCTGTGGCAGAGCGGTCGGGACTAGGCTGCGCGAGTCGCGGTGCCCTCGGCGAGGACGGACAGTCGCCGGCTCGACCAGGACCGACGGTCGATGGCTCGGCCAGGACCGACCACGGTGGTGCGAGTTTCCCCTCGCTCGATGTGCGTGAACCGCGCCCGCGAGCCGTGCGGCGATGGCCACGGCCGCCCACGCGCCCGCACTCGCACACGCACCCGCACCGGGCCCCGCCGCGCGGGCATTCCTCAGAACGGTGCGGGCTCTGCGCTGCAGGTTCCGGGCGGGTGGGGTGGTGGCGGTGGCCCGGCGGGGTCGTCGGGGAGGAATCGGACCGCGGGTGTATACGGGAGGGGTTCGTCGGTGTAGACGCGTCCGGTGGGGGAGGTCCATTCGAGGATTCCGGCGGGGAGTTGTCTCACTTTCCAGCGGGTGAATTGTTTCTGGGTGTGGTGTCGCTGGCACAGGTGCGCGAGGTTTCGTACGTCGGTGGGGCCGCCGAGGGCGTGGTCGTAGGTGTGGTCGACTTCGCAGCGCACGGCCGGGGCGACGCACCCGGGCCAGCGGCAGTGGCGGTCGCGGGCTCTGAGGTGCCGGTCGATCGCGGCGGTGCGGTGGTAGGTGTCGGTGCGGAGTACCTCCCCGGTGACGGGGTGGGTGATGACCCGGTCCCAGGGGACGGGGGTGGTCTCGGCGAGGGTGCGGGCGGTGGCGGCGTCGATGGGTCCGTGGCCGACGAGGTCGGCGGGATCGGAGTTCTCCGAGTCGGGCCGCAGCATCGTCAACGCCGGGACGACGACCTGGATGCGCGCGCGGATCGCGCCGAGCATGCCGGGGCCGTCGTCGGTGCGGGTGGGGTCGGCCTCCGGCGCAGCGGTGAGCAGCAGGTCGGCGAGGATGTCGGCGCGCACCTGATCGGCCGTGCGAGTATCGGGCGCCTGCGCCAGTCCGGGTCCGGGCGCGGGCGTATCCGTGTTGCCGTGCGCTGCGGCCGCGTCTGCCGGGCACCCGCCGCTGCCCGCGGCTCGGGCCTCCGCACCGGACGCGGCGACGGTGACCGCGGAGCCCGCGGGAGACCCCAGCCCGCCACGCGCGGCATCCCTCCACAGGTCCACGATCGCGGCACTCTGCTGCACGAGCCGGTCGTAGATCCCCACCGCCAGCACCGTGGGGAGTGTCGCGATCAGGTCGGACATCCCGTCCTCCCCGGTCACGACCCGCACGCACCGTGTCTCCCGTCCCCGCCGGTGCCGTTCGGTGAGCGTCGTCGGCTGGAGGGACTCGACCAGCGCCGCCAACCGTGTCTTCACCCGTCCGGGGCTCAGGCCGTCAGCGGTGGCGGCGGCGAGGACATCGAACTCGTGGCGACGATCCTGGGGCAGCGAGATGCCGGCATCCACGATCACCTGCACGTGCGCGTGGGACAGGACCCCCGCCTCCCACGCGTCCAGGGTCACGGGGAAGTCGTCGGCGAGGGTCATCGCCCGCCCGATCTGCGCCTGCACGCTCCGATCCGACAGGTGTGACGCGGCCGCGATCTCGGACGCGACCTCCCGCACCGCCATCTCCGCCGCCCTCGACGACGCCCGCACCCCCGCCGACGCGTCCAGGGCGAGGTGTCCCGCGCGGGCCAACGCCCGCACCCGCCGCGCTTCGGCAGAGGCGACTTCGGCATCCACGCCGCGCACCTCGACCAGCACCGACGACAGGGCAGAAGCCCCGTCATCGGGTGGTGCCAGAGACGGATCGAAGGTCATGTATGCATGCTAACGAGGGGGTCCGACATCGAACCCGCCCCACCCACCCGAATGGGGACGGATCCGACACACCACCCGATGGGGAGGAGGGGGGCCGCACCGTCGCATCAGCAGAATCCACGATTGATCGGGGTTTTGCGCGGAGGAACATGCCGCGGGTGAACTTCTGCAGACGCGCAGCGATGCCCCGAGCTGGCCGCCGTCAGGCCGCGTTCGCGACCCGCGACAAGCCCGCGCGGACCGCGCGCGTCGTCTCGTCGGCGAGGACCTCGCCGTGCCCGCGGCGCAACCCGTCGTAGATCGCCGCGACGACGTCGGCGGGGTCGTTCAGCGGCTGGTCGGTCAGACCGTCGTTCATCGGGGTGTCGGTGAAGGCGAGGTACGCCCCCACGACCTGCACACCCTGCGGCTCCAGTTCGAGGCGCAGCCCCTCGGTCGCCGACCAGAGGGCCGCCTTGGAAATGCTGTAGCCCTTGCCCCACGCCAGCCAGGACAGCACCGACGCGACGTTGATCACCGCACCCTTCGCGGCGACCAGGCGCGGCGCGAACGCACGGGTCAGCAGGAGGGGGCCGAACAGATTCGTCTCCAGCTGAGCGCGGATGTCCGCCACGTCGCCGGTCACCAGGTCACCCTGACGCAGGATGCCGGCGTTGTTGACGAGCACGTCGACATCCGCGGCATCCCGCGCCGCCCGCTCGATCGCGCTCTCGTCGGTGACGTCGAGGACAAGGGGCACGACGCGCGCGTCGCCCCACTCCCGCGGCGAGCGCGTCGCCGCGTAGACCTTCTTCGCTCCGCCCGCGAGCGCCTGCCGCACGAACTCCGTGCCCAGCCCGCCGTTCGCGCCCGTGACGAGCACGACGGCATCCGAGATTTCCGTCATTTCTTCTCTCCTTGTTCGAGTCCGCCCGAGCGGGCGGGTTCCTGTCCGCCCGAGCGGGCGGGTTCTTGTTCGAGTCCGCCCGAGCGGGCGGGGGTCGGGATGAAGGCACCGGAGCCCGGAACGCCACCGCGGGGGCTCGCCGCACCGGAGCCCGGAACGCCACCGCGGGGGCTCGCCGCGCCGGAGCCCGGAACGCCGCTGCCGGGTGTCGCGGCGCCGGGGCCCGGGATGCCGGCGCCGGGTGTCCGGACACCCGCGCGCGACGCCAGCGCGACGAGGGCGACCGCGGCCAGGAACGCCGCGTATCCGATCGCCGTCGCGGGCAGCGCGAACACCGTCGCGAACTGACCGGCGACGAGCGCGGGCACGCCGTAGCTGAGGTAGGCGACGACGTAGATCGCGGCCATGAGACCGCCGCGTTCGTGGGTGTGGGCGGCCGCGCTCAGGGGTCGGAGCACGGCCGCGAAGCCGAGGCCGTTGCCGATGCCCGCGGCGAGCGCGGCGGCCACCACGATCCCGGTCGACGCGGCGCCGATGCCGACGATCAGAAGTATGCCGCCGACCGCGCACCCGAGCGCGCCCACCACCGCCGAGGTCCGTGGCGCGAGGCCGGTCGCGGCGAGTCCCGTGACGGCGGCGACGGCGGGCTGGAGGAACACGAGCGTCGAGGCGGCCACGGTGTCGAGCCCGAGGGTGTGGTGCGCGAGGGACGGCATGAGCCCCAGGAACAGGCCCGAGCTCATCCACGCGGCGGAGACGAGCCAGGCCCCGCGGAGGAACTCCGGACGGACGCGACGGGGAACCGCGACGCGCGGGACGAGCGAGCGCCACGCGCCCGCGACCCTCGACGAGGACTCCGGCGTGAGCAGGACCGCACCGAGGGCGACCACCACGAGCAGCGCGATCGGCACGAACACGGCGAGTGAGGGAGCGGGGGCCACGGCGACGGCCACGCCACCGAACAGCGCGCCCAGCGCGAGGCCACCGATCGGGATCGTCCCCGCGATCTGCGTCATGCGACCTCGCGCGTGCGGCGGCACGGTTTCGGACACCATCGCGGTGAACGTGCCGATCGCCGCGCCCGTCGAGATCCCCTGCACCGCGCGGGCCACGACGACCCACTCCGCCGATGTCGCCGCCAGGTGGAGGCCGCACGCGACGAGGAGCAGCAGCAACGCCCCGATCATGACGGGCCGGCGGCCGACGTGGTCGGACAACGACCCGGCCGTCAGGAGCGTGACCAGCAGCGTGAACGCGTAGACGGAGAACATCACGGTGAGCGTCCCGTCGTCGAAGCCCCACCGCCTTTGGTCGTAGACGAACAGCGGACTGCCCGCGCCCGCGGCGGCCGCGACGGCGAGGGAGCCGAGAAGGTTCAACGCCGTGTACCAGCGGGCACGCGTCGTCCACCGGGCGGGCGGGCCGGACGGCGTGCCGGCACGCGGAGGGGCGGCGGAAACGGTGGTCTCGCTCACGACATTTACTTTCTTCAAAGGAGTAAGTACCGGAACGCTAGCGCGTATGCTTGCTTCAAGCAAGTCAGAGGAGGATGCCATGCCCCTGCGGTCCGACTGGAGCGGGAACGTCTGCCCGATCGCGCGCGGGATCGACGCCGTCGGCGACCCGTGGGTGCTGTTGATCCTTCGCGAGTCGCTCGCCGGCGCGCGCCGCTTCGACGACTTCAAGCGTCGGATGGATGCCGCGGACAACGTGCTGTCGTCGCGCCTGTCGAGCATGGTGTCGTCGGGACTCCTCGAGACGCGGGCCTACACGACCGGACCGCGCCCGCGCGTCGAGTACCTCCCCACGCGCGCCGCGACCGATGCGCTGCCGATCCTGCAGGCGTATGCGGCCTGGGCGCACGAGCACCGCCCGTCCGAGAACGAGGACCCGACGTTCGCCGTGATCTGCGGCGCCTGTGGCGTGGCATCCGATCGGTCAGAGGTCTGCGAGCACTGCGGAGCGCTGCTCGACGTCGACAACGAGGTGGCGTGGCAGAGGCCCGGCCCGTGGGAGGGCCGCGTCGTGACGCTCGGCTGAGCGCCACCACCGGGACGCGCCAGGGAGCGCCCCGCGCCCCGGCACCCCGGACGCAGATCACGCCTCTCGTTAGGCTCGATGAGATGAGTGCACCGGTGAACGGCGACATGGTCTCCGCGGCCGTCGTCGCCTACCTCGGGTGGGGGCGCGGCCCGCACCCGGCCGCGGACGCGCAGGCGGTCGCGGACCTCGCGCATCGGCACGGTGTTCCCGCTTCCGACCTGGCGCGCGCCGTGGAGTACGCGGTCACCGCGGCGAACACGATCCGCGTGGACGAGCTCGCGCCCGAGGGCGGCTCCCGTTTCGCATCCCGCCTCCGCGCCCTGCTTCCCTCGCTCGAGGACGACGCCGTCGCCGCGCTGACCTCACGCGCGTTCTGGTACGCGGGGTGGGACGGCGGAGAACCTCCCCCTCCGCACATCGCCCCTCGGTCCGACCGGCAGGCCGATCGCGCGGCGACCGGCGAGACGCCCGACATCAGCCCTCGCCCCGACCGGCAAGCGGATCGACCGGCGACCGGCGAAACGCCCGACACCGCCCCTGACCCCGACGGCCAGGCGGCTCACGCGGCGACCGACGAGACGCCCGCACCACGGGAGTACTGGCGACACTCGACGAGTCTCGGGCCCCGCTACTTCGCTTTCTCCGCCGGGCACGACTTCATCCTCCGCGGCGGTGAGTGGATGCCGTACGACCGGTATAAGTCCGGTCCGAGCTGGTGGCGCCTCACGGGCGAGACCGACGCGGACGTCGTCGACCGGTCGGAGCTGCCCCCGGGAACCCCGGACTGAACGACCGAACGCCGGCCCGCCCCGCGTCCCGCGGAACCGGCCGGCGTTCGGGAGGCAGGCCCGAAAGAGACCGTTCTAGGAGACGGTCTCCACTGCCTCGGCCACCGGCACCAGATCGGCCGTGTGGTACGCGAAGACCAGGCGCGCCGGCACCGACCCCGCAAGCACTTCCTCCACCGAGCGGTTCACGTCCGCCAGGTCGCGTGTCTCGGTGATGACCCGCGTACGCCCGAGCGCGTGCAGGGCGAACACTTCGGCGAGGTCCTGACGCGTCCCGACGATGGAACCGATGACGCTGATGCCCTTGAGCACGGTGTCGAAGATGGGGATCGTCAGTTCGCCGTCCGCCGGGAGCGACACGAGCACGAGCCGACCGCCCCGGTTCAGCGAGTCGAACGCCTGCCGGAACACGGTGGGCGCGACCGCGAGCACGATGACGGCGTCGGCCCCGCCGTACTGGCGGATCGCCTCGACCGGGTCGGTGGTGCGGGCGTTGACGACATGGTCGGCGCCGAGCTCGCTCGCCAGGCGCAGCTTCTCGTCGGTGACGTCGACGGCGATGACCTTCGCCCCCACGAGACGCGCGTACTGCACGGCGAGATGCCCGAGCCCGCCGACGCCGAACACCGCGACGGTCTCCCCCGGCGTCACCCGGGCGTTCTTCACGGCGGCGTACGTGGTGACCCCGGCGCAGGTCAGCGGCGCCGCGTCGAGCGGCGTGACACCGTCCGGGACGGGCACGGCGAAGCGCGCGTCGGCGAGCATGTACTCGGCGTACGCGCCGTCCACGCCGTAGCCGTTGTTGTACTGCTTCTCGCAGAGGTTCTCGCGCCCGTCGACGCAGTAGCGGCACTCACCGCACGCGTGACCGAGCCACGGCATCGCGACGCGCTGGCCGACCGTGCGGCCGGTGACGCCGGCGCCGAGCTCTTCGATGATCCCCACTCCCTCGTGTCCCGGGACGAGTGGAAGGCCGGGCTTGACGGGCCAGTCCCCGTTCATCGCGTGGATGTCGGTGTGACACAGCCCGCAGGTCTCGAGCCGCACGAGCACCTGCCCGGCTCCCGGGCGGGGGATGGCCCGCTCCTCGACCTCCGCGGGCGAACCGAACCGATCGACGACTGCTGCACGCATGATCTCTCCTTGGATTCTGTGCTGATCCGAGTCTTCGCCGGTGAGTCCCCGGGCGGCGGGTCGAAGGTCCCGCGGCGTTCGCTCCGCGGGCGGGACGATCGGAACGAGCCGATCCCCGGCTCGGACGGAGGCTGATGATGAACGGGACGATCGCGGTCGGAGTCACCGACGCAGCGGGAGCGCGGAGCGCGCTCCAGTGGGCGATCGAGCGCGCGCTCGCTCGACGGGAGCGACTTCTGCTGGTGTCCGTCGTGGGCTCGGCGTGGGGTGTCGCCGGCGAGGAGACGCTCGTCGCACGCGCGCTCACCCGCGCCACGGCCCTGCTCGAGTACGCGGCCGAGCAGGCTCGGAACGCCGGGGTGGATGCCGAGATCCTCATCGAGCGCGGAGACCCCGTGGCGCGGCTGATCGCGGTGTCCGAGCGCGCCGACCTGCTCGTGCTGGGCAGCGACTTCGCTCGGGACGGTTCGCATCTGCGCGGGGTGCGCGGGGTGCGGATCACCGCCGGAGCCCACTGCCCCGTCGTCGTCGTCCCCGAGAACGACGTCGCGGGCCGTTCCGGCGTCGTCGTCGGGGTCGACGGGTCGGAGGCGTCCGAGAAAGCCGTGGCGTTCGCGGCCGCCGAGGCGGACCGGACGGGCGAGGCCCTCACCGCCGTCATGACCTGGTCGCCGGTGCCGGTGCCCTTCGAACTGGACGAGTACCCGCAGGACTACCTCGATCGGATGCAGTCCCTCACGACGGAGGAGCTGGCGATCTCGCTCGCGGGGCTCCGGCAGGACTATCCCGATCTCGCGGTGTCCACGGTCGTCGAGTCCGGGTACCCCACGGGCGTCCTGCTGCGGACGGCGCGCCCCGCCCGACTGCTCGTCGTGGGCAGTCACGGACGCGGACTCCTGGCCCGGTTCCTGCTCGGGTCGACGAGTCAGGCGGTGCTGTCGCACCTGCCCACCGTCACGGCCATCGTCCGGTGAGCTCCGCCGCGCCCGAACCCCGACGGGACGTCGTCGCAGCGCGCCCCTCGTGGAGCGGGCCCGTGGCGGAATAATCTCGAACGAATCCCGGCATCCCTGTCGATTCGTCGGCACGCTGTTCGTCGTCAATGATGACGGAGCCGGACAGGCCGGTCCGCGACCAATGCAGGAGACATCTCATGGCCAAGTACGCGATCCTCATCTACGAAGACCCGAACACCTACGCGACGATGTCGCCCGAGGCATGGGGTGCGGTGATCGACGCGCACGATGCCTTCACGAAGCAGGTCGCCGAGCTCGGTGGCTCCATCGAGGGCGGCGCGGCGCTGGCGTCCACCACGACCGCCACGACCATCAAAGCCGGCGGCGCGGTGACGGACGGACCGTTCGTCGAGACCAAGGAGGCCTTCGGCGGCTTCTACGTCGTCGAGGCTCGCGACCTCGATCACGCCGTCGAGATCGGGAAGTTGTGCCCCGCGCCCGGAGGCGGTGTCGAGGTGCGACCGATCGTCGACCCCGCGTCGAATCCGTTCTGATCGCTCCGTTCGACGAGCCGACCGCGTCCGCCGGGAAGGCGGACGCGGTCGTGGCCGCGCTGGCGGAGGCGCACCGCACCGAGTGGGCCTTCGTGCTGTCCGCCACCGTGCGCGTGGCGGGCGACCTGGACCTCGCCGAAGAGTGCGCGCAGGAGGCCTACGTCAGCGCCCTCCGCGCCTGGACCCGGGGCGGCATCCCGGAACGGCCCGGCGCCTGGCTCACCACGGCCGCCCGGAACCAGGCGCTGGACCGCTTGCGTCGTGAGGCGACCCTCCGGCGGAAGCTCCCGCTCCTCGTGGAGCCGGCGACCGTCGATCCGCACGATCCCACCGTGGCGGGCGAGGCCGACACGGCGGTCCCGGACGACCGACTCCGTCTCGTCTTCACCTGCTGTCACCCCGCGCTCGCCCCCGAGGCCCGGGTGGCCCTGACCCTGCGTCTGGTCTGCGGCGTTCCCACTCCCGATGTCGCCCGGGCGTTCCTGGTGTCCGAGTCGACGATGGCGGCGCGGATCACCCGGGCCAAGAAGAAGATCTCCGAGGCGCGGATCCCCTACCGGGTGCCGGACCGTGCCGAGCTCTCCGAGCGGGTGGACAGCGTACTTACCACCGTCCATTTGCTCTTCAGCGCCGGCCACACGGCTGGCGAGGGCGACGCGCTCGTCCAGGGAGATCTGTGCGACCGCGCACTGCACCTCGCCCGCACGCTCGCCGCTTTGCTCCCCGAACAGGCCGAGGCACGCGGGCTGCTCGGCCTCCTGCTCCTCACGGACGCGCGCCGCGCCACCCGAACCGACGAGCAGGGTCGGCTGCTCCTCCTCGCCGACCAGGACCGGACCCGCTGGGATCAGCGCGCGATCCTGGAGGGGCTCACGGTGACGGCCGGGGCTCTGGCCTTCGGACCGCCGGGGCGGTTCACCCTGCAAGCGGCCATCGCCGGAATCCACGCGGTGGCGCCGTCGCTCGAGCAGACCGACTGGTCGCGCATCGTCCACCTCTACGACCTCCTCCAAACGGTGTGGGACACCCCGGTGGTCGCGTTGAACCGGGCCGCGGCCGTCGCGTTCGCCGATGGCCCCGACGCCGCGTTGCCGCTCCTGAACGACCTGGCGAGCGATCCCCGGCTCTCCGACTACCCCTACCTACACGCCACGCGGGCTCACGTATTGCAGCGTCTGGGCGACACCGACGCGGCGACCCGGTCCTATCAGCGCGCGAGAGAGCTCACGTCGAATGCCGCGGAGCGGGCCTTCCTCGAGGAGCGCCTGGCCGAGGTCGGCCACACCCAGTGACCGAGGCGTCCGAGAGCGCAGTCAGCCTCCGGTGAACGTCCGGCGGCGAGGCCTCCCCCGCGGCCCCGCCTCGCCGCCGGACGGCTCGCGCCGGGACTCAGCCGTCCCCTCGGGGTGCGAGTCCCGGGATCGGGTGCGGCGGACGCGCCGACGCCGGCAGGGACTCGTCGCTCGGTCGGAAGATCCGTGCGCGCAGCGGGTCCTCCTCCCCGCCCTCGGGGCGCGCTGTGAAGCGACGGCCCGCGACGCTGCGCGGCAGGATGCGGACGACGTACGGCTTCGGCGCCGGGCTCATCGATCGCAGCCCGGTCGCACGCGTGCGGCGGATCTCGGCGTCCCGGTCCACCCGGAACGCGTGCCCGAGGACGACGACGCTCCATCGGTCGCCGGCATCCTCTCCGTCGATCTCGAATGCGACGGCCGGCCGCGAGCGCAGGTAGCGCAGCTTGGCGTCCTCGGCGCTGCGGACGTAGAGCACACCGTCGCCGGTGGCGTAGTTCACCGGGTAGATCCGCGGCTCGCCGGAGGCGTCGACGAGTGCCAGCCGCCCGAGATGCTGCGATTCGAGCAGGCGCCAGCATTCCGCGGGTCCGAGCTCGACGACGGCCGCGGCGGGGTTCTGATCGTGGGTCATGAGGGACCTCCCTCTCACAGTCCAGCGCGCGCCGACCGGGATCGACGGGTCGAAGGTCCCCTGATCTGGTCAGACACCGGCACCGGTCGTAGATTGAAGCGGGGAGAGGGGTGCCGGATGCCGAGCGAGGATCCCGCCGTCGTCGCCGCGGAGCCACCGTCGTCTTCGCAGGACCGCCTGAGGGGGCTCCTCCGAGCGGTGGAGACGGTGGTCGGCGAGATCGAGCTGCCCGTCGTCCTGCGTCGCGTCGTCGAAGCGGCCGTCGAACTGGTGGATGCCGAGTACGGGGCGCTCGGGATCATCGCCGCCGATCGCTCCTCCCTGGATCAGTTCATCCACGTCGGCCTCCCGACCGAGGACGCGGATGCCATCGGCCACCTCCCCCGCGGTCGCGGTGTGCTCGGCGCGCTGATCGCGCACCCCGAGCCCATCCGCCTCGACCGCCTCGGGACGGATCCCCGGGCGGCCGGCTTCCCGGCCCACCACCCGCGGATGGAGTCGTTCCTCGGGGCGCCGATCCGTGTGCGTGGCGAGGTGTACGGGAACCTGTACCTCACGAACGCACGGCGGGGCTCGTTCTCGGCGGAGGACGAGGAGCTCGTCCGCGCTCTGGCATCCACCGCGGGTTTCGCGATCCAGAACGCTCGACTGTTCGACGAGGCCCGCACCCGGGCGACGTGGATGGCGGCGACGGCGGAACTGTCCGCGGCGATCCTCTCGACCCCGCCGGACAACGTGTACGACCTGCTCGCGGGACGTGTCGCAGACCTCGTCGAGGGGAGCCTGGTGACCGTTCTCGTCCCGGTCGAGGGGACGCCGGCGCTCCGCGTCGCGGCCGCCCGCGGCCCGCGCGAGGAAGACGTGCTGGGCACGACCGTCGAGGAGACCGCGACCATCGCGGGCGCCGCGATCGAGGAGGACGGCGTCCGGGTCGCCACCGTCGCCGCCGGGGAGCACCCCGACCCGGCGTTGCTCCGGGTCGACCACGAGACCGGTCCCGCGATCGCCGTCCCCCTGCGCACGCGGCACCGGACCCGCGGCGTGCTGTGCGTCGCACGGGCACCCGGCGAGCGCGGGTTCACCGCCGTCGAACTCGAGGTGCTCGGCAGCCTCGGCGCGCAGGCGAGCATCGCGGCGGAACTCTCCCGCGCGCGCGGAGCTCAGCAGCGGGCGATGCTCACCGACGAACGGGCGCGTATCGCGCGGGACCTGCACGACCACGTCATCCAGCAGATCTTCGGGGCGGGCCTCACGCTCCAGTCGATGGCCGCCACGGTGGACGACACGCGCCAGCGGGATCGCGTCGACGAGGTGATCCGCCAGCTCGACGATGCGATCACCCAGATCCGCACCGTCGTGTTCGCCCTGTCGGCCCGCGACGGGAGCTCGCTGCGCCACCGCCTGATCGACGTGGTCGCCGAGGTGTCCGGGGCGCTGCACCGGCCGCCCGCGCTGCGGTTCGCCGGGGCGGTCGACCACACCATCCGTGGCGCCTTGGCCGACGACGTCGTCGGTGTCGCGCGGGAACTGCTCACCAACAGCGTGCGCCACGCCGGTGCCGACACCATGGCCCTGGACGTCGGGATCACGGGGCGGGACGTGTCCGTCGTCGTCACCGACGACGGCACGGGGATCCGCGACGAACGACGCAGCGGCCTGGCCAACCTCACGCAGCGTGCCGCCGCGCGCGGGGGTTCGCTGACCCTGGACACCGGCCCGGACGGCACGCGCGCCGAGTGGCGCGTTCCGCTCGAGGACACCGAGGAACGGAGATCGACCCGATGACACGCGTCTTCCTCGTCGACGATCACGAGATCGTCCGGCGCGGCCTGTCCGATCTGATCGACGGCAGCCCGGGTCTCGAGGTGGTCGGCGAAGCGGGCACCGTCCGCCAGGCGCTCGCCCGCATCGAGGCGGCCCGGCCGGACGTGGCCGTGCTCGACGTGCGCCTGCCCGACGGCAGCGGGATCGACCTGTGCCGGCAGATCCGCTCGTCGATGCCCCAGGTCGCATGCCTCATCCTCACGGCCTACGACGACGACGCCGCCACCTACGCCGCCGTGCTCGCGGGGGCGGCCGGATACCTGCTGAAGAACATCGCCGCGATGCGGCTGCTCGAAGACATCCGCGCCGTCAGCACCGGCCGCATCCTGCTGAACGGCGCGGCCGCGGCGCGGGCCGCGGCGAGCCTGCGCGACGGCTCCCGCGACGACGACCCCCGCTGGGGGTCGCTGGGGATGCGGGAGCGGCAGGTGCTCGCGCTCATCGCCGACGGTCTGACCAACCGCCAGATCGGCGAGCGCCTGGGGTTGGCGGAGAAGACCGTGAAGAACTACGTGTCCTCGCTGCTGCTGAAGCTGGGGGTGGAGTCGCGCACGCAGGCGGCGGTCCTGCGCCTCGGCCACCCGGACCTCTGATCCGCGGGACCTTCGGCCCTCCCGAGCACCTCCGCCCGCTCCTACGCTCGGGGCGTCCGGAGGGAGTCACACCATGGAACGAATGGTGCTGGGGTTCGATGGCAGCCCCGCGTCCGAGGCAGCCCTGGAGTGGGCGGCGGAGAGGACCCGCGGCGAACGGTTCGAGGTGGACCTCGTCCTGGTCACGAACATGTTCCTCGCCGACCGCGTCGAAGCGGATCGGATCCTGGATGCCGCCGTCCGGCGATGGCGCGCCCTGGCGCCCGATTCGCCGGTCGACGTCTCCCGACTCGACGGCACGATGCCCGCGACGCTGACGAACGCGGCCCGCGGCGCCGGCCTGCTGGTCCTCGGGATTCAGACGGGATCGCGCGAGCGGTCCGTCCTCGGCGGATGGATGCCGCTGCGCGCGGCACTCCGATCCGGCGCGCCGACGGTGCTGGTGCCCGCGGGGTGGGCCGCCGCCGACGATCCGGTCGTCGTCGGACTGGACGACGACGCCTCATCGGAGGATGCCCTCCTCTTCGCGGCGGCGGCGGCGTCCTCCGCCGACGTGCCGCTCCGCGTCATCCACTCCTGGCTCATGGGCGGATCGCACGTGCAGGGGACCACCGCGCTGCAGCCGAGCCCGCACCGGGTCGCCGACGAGCACGCCCGGATCCTGGATGCCGCCGTCGCGCGCATCCACGCGGACTTCCCCGACCTCGAGGTCCGACCGGAGCTGGTGCGGGACAACCCCACCTCCGCGCTGACCCGCGCCGCGCGGCGTTCGAGCATGGTCGTGATCGGCTCCCACGGGCGCGGCCTCGTCAGCGGTGCTCTGCTCGGCTCCGTGGGACTGGATCTCATCGGGAGTCTGGACCGACCGATCGGCGTGGTGCCCGTTTCCTCCCGCGGCGTCTGAGCCCGTCACCGACGGGCGGATCCCGGCTCACGCGCCTTTCGCCGGGAAGCCCGCCGAGGGCACCACCGCGATGGGGCATCCGGCACGCCGCAGAAGGTCGCGGTCGACCGAGCCGACGTACGCCCCCGACAGGACGCCCTCGCGATGGGTGCCGACCACGATCATCGCCGAGTGCGGCGCCTGCTGCAGAAGGGCGGACGCGGGGTCTGCGCGCACCAGATCCTCCTCGATGTGGAGGGCGGGGAAACGCCGGTGCACGGATCGGACGGCGGCGTCGAGCAGCTCGCGATGGTCCTCGAGGATGCGTTCCGGCTGCACGAGCAGCGCCGCGGCGCCGTCGATCGAGGGCTCGGGCAGGCGCCAGGCGTGGACGATCCGGAGCCGGCCGGAGGTCCTCTCCGCCTCGCGCGCGGCGAACGTCAGTGCCTCCGCCGACGACACGTCGTCCTCGAGCCCGACGGTCACGGCGCCGGGCCGCGGCGCCCACCCGGCTGGCACGATGCACACCGGCGGCTCGGTCCGCGCGATGACCCGCACGGGCAGCCACCCGCCGAGGGCGGCACGGATCGGATGCTCGGGATCGACCCCGATGACGAGGAGGTCCGCGTGCGCGGAGACCCCCGCCAGCGTCTTCGCCACGCCGCCCTGCGCGCGGTGGCACGTCGCGCTCTGCTCGGGGACGGCGGCCCGCAGCACCCGTCGGGCGTTTGCGAGGGGATCCTGCTGCGGCGTGGTGTGCGCCTCGGCCGGCCCCACCACGTGGACCACGTCGACCTCGGCCGCCCGCTGGATGCACCGGTCGACCACCCACGCGAGCGCGGACCGCGCCGCGGCGCTGTCATCGACCCCGAGAACGATCTTCTCCATGGGACCCTCCCGTCATCCCGCACGCTACGCGTCGCCTGCCTCGGCGCGGGGGGCGAAGGTCCCGCGAGAGAGCGGCGGGTGCGCCCCGACCTGCGATCCTGAACGGATGACTCCGCCCGAGAAGGAAGGCCTCCCCGTGGCATCCGCATCCACCGTGCTCGACCGGATCGTGGCGTCGGTCGACGGCGAGGGCCTCGGTGCCTACGGCGTCCACGTCGCCCTCGGAGACGACGTGGCGGAGCACCGATGGCGCAGCGACGATCGCGTCAACGTCTACTCGGTGTCCAAGGGCGTGAGCGCCCTGGCTCGGCGGGCCCGGACCCGCGAGGCCGCAAGGAGCACTCGGCATCCGCGGATCTTTCCGGCGCCAATACCGGCAATCGCTCGAACGCGACACGCGCGGAGCGTCATCGACGGACGGCGAGGCGCCGTAACGCAGATCAGCCCCGCTCGAAAGCGGGGCTGATCTGGTGAAAGTGGCGGTGACGGTGGGATTTGAACCCACGGTAGGGGGTTACCCTACACAACTTTTCGAGAGTTGCACCTTCGGCCGCTCGGACACGTCACCGCCGACCAGCTTACGACACTCGGCGGGATGCCGCGAATCGGAAGGGGCGCGCCTCCTCGGCCCTCGCGAGCCGAACTCCTGAAGAATCACGGCCCATGCCTCCCCCGGGACATGCCGGGGCATGCTGACCCAAGGAACTCAGGAGTTCGGCCCGCCGACGCCCGCCCACGTCGGCCCCGTCGACCGGCACGCGCCCCCAGCCGCCGGTATCCACTCCTCCACCGTCGAGAAACCCCCTGGCAGCGGTCCCACCCGGGTGCCAGGATCGAGCCATGAGCGTGATCGAGAACTCCAAACTGACCGTCGTCGGCGCGGGAAGCGTGGGGGCCAGCGTCGCGTACGCCGCCCTCATCCGCGGGTCGGCCCGGCACGTCGCCCTCTACGACATCGCCGAGGCGAAGGTCGAGGCCGAGGTGCTCGACCTCGCCCACGGCACGCAGTTCACCGGATCGAGCGACATCACCGGCGGCAGCGACGTCTCGGTCGCCGAAGGGTCGCACGTCGTCGTCATCACCGCCGGCGCGAAGCAGAACCCCGGCCAGACGCGCACCGAGCTCGCCGCAACGAACGCGGGGATCATCCAGCGCATGATGCCCCAGCTGCTCGAGGTGGCCCCGAACGCGATCTACGTCATCGTCACCAACCCGTGCGACGTGCTCACCGTTCTCGCGCAGCAGGCGACGGGGCTGCCCCAGGAGCGGATCTTCGCGTCCGGCACGGTGCTCGACACCTCGCGCCTGCGCTGGAAGATCGCGCAGCGCGCCGGTGTCGCCACCTCGAGCGTGCACGCCTGGATCGTCGGCGAGCACGGCGACACCGAGTTCCCGCTGTGGTCGACCGCGACGATCGGCTCGATCCCGATCACCGAGTACGACCTCCCCGACGGCACGCGCTTCGACGAAGCCGAATTGGATGCCATCGCCATCGACGTCCGCGACGCGGCCTACAAGGTCATCCAGGGCAAGGGCGCGACCAACTACGCGATCGGGCTCTCCAGCGCGCGCATCGTGGAGGCGATCCTGCGCGACGAGCACGCGATCCTCCCCGTGAGCACCGTGCTGCAGGACTTCCACGGGATCACCGGCATGGCGCTGTCGGTGCCGTCGATCGTCAGCGCGCAGGGCGCGGTGCCCCTGACCGGGACGCCGTTCTCCGACCGGGAGCTGACGCTCCTGCGCCGCTCCGCCGACGCCCTGACGACGGTGGCCGAGTCGCTCCGAGACTGAGCGCTCGGGGCTCGCACCCCCGCCGGCGTCGTGCCGGCCCGGGGTTCGCGTCGGCGCCAGCGTCGTGTCGGCGCTGGCCCGGCGCCCCGGCGGGTGCCTGTCCTCGATAAACGCGATCCGCGACGAGAAACGCGCCGCCACCGCGTTCATACCCGCGGATCGCGTTTATCGGGAGGCCACCGGCGCCCTGCGCGGGCGATGTCGGAGGGCCCGCGTAGCCTGGGCGCATGGCATCCCGTCGCCCCTCCCCCACGGCCGCTCCGTACCGGTGCACCGAGTGCGGATGGACGACGCTGAAGTGGGTCGGCCGGTGCGGCGAGTGCCAGTCGTGGGGCACGGTCGTCGAGGCGGCCGAGCAGACGGGCATCACGCGGTCGGTCACTCCGGTCGCGCCCGGCGCCGCGCGCGCGGCCCGGCGCATCACCGAGATCGACACGCAAGACGCCCCCCGGCGCACGAGCGGTGTCGGCGAGTTCGACCGGGTGCTCGGCGGCGGCATCGTGCCCGGCGCCGCCATCCTGCTGAGCGGCGAGCCCGGCGTCGGCAAGTCCACGCTGCTGCTCGAGGTCGCAGCGCAGAGCGCCCGCGCCGGTCGCCGCGTCCTCTACGCGAGCGGCGAGGAGTCGGCGGCGCAGGTGCGCCTCCGCGCCGAGCGCACCGGTGCACTGCACCACGAGCTGTTCCTCGCCGCCGAGACCGACCTCGCCACGATCCTGGGGCACATCGACCAGGTCGAGCCCGAGCTGCTCATCGTCGACTCCGTGCAGACCGTGTCGTCCGCGCTGAGCGACGGAGCCGCGGGCCAGCCCGCGCAGGTGCGGGAGGTGGCATCCACGCTCATCCGGATCGCGAAGGAGCGCGGACTCCCCGTCGTGATCGTGGGTCACGTGACGAAGGACGGCACCATCGCCGGGCCGCGCGTGCTGGAGCACCTCGTCGACGTCGTCTGCCACTTCGAGGGTGACCGGCAGACGTCGCTGCGCTTCGTCCGTGCGCTCAAGAACCGCTTCGGCCCCACCGACGAGGTCGGCTGTTTCGACATGACCGGCAGCGGCATCGCCGAGGTCAGCGATCCCAGCGCGCTGTTCCTCGGACACGGCGACCCCGAGCCCGGTACGTGCGTCACGATCGCGATGGAGGGGCGCCGCGCCCTGCCCGTCGAGATCCAGGCGCTCACCGTGAAGCAGTCGGCTCCGAACCCGCGGCGCATCGTCAACGGTGTCGATTCGTCCCGCGTGGCGATGGTGCTCGCCGTGCTCGAGAGCCGCATGGGCGTCTCGCTGTCCGACAAAGACGTCTACGTCTCGACCGTGGGCGGGGTGCGCCTCGTCGAACCCGCCGCCGATCTCGCGATCGCGATCGCCGTGGCCAACGCCGTGCAGAACCGCAAGGTCTCGAAGCGGCTCGCCGCGATCGGCGAGCTGACGCTCACCGGCGAGATCCGCAACGTCACGCAGGCGGCGCAGCGTGCGTCCGAGGCCGCGCGCCTCGGTTACCACACGGTCCTCGACTCGTCGTCGCGCAAGCTCGCACAGGCGCTCAACGAGTTGAAGGTACGCGGGATGCCACGCGAGGAGGCCGTGCCCGAGTTCTGAGTCTCAGCCCCCGGCCCGGCGACGCCGGCGTTGCAGCGCGACGAGGGCGTCGGGTCAGCGGCCGGGAGGCGCGGAACGGCGGCGGCGGTGCGGCGACGTGAAGCCGAGCACTGCGGGGATCACGAGCCCGGCGGCGCACACAGCGCCGGCGATCAAGTACTCCATGCCCCGAGTCTTACACGAGCGCCTCACCCGCGCGACCCAGGTACTTCACCCTCGGAGTGTCTCCGAGTCCTGGCATCCACCCCTGCCTCGCAGATGCGCGCTCAGGCGTCGAGGGCGGCGAGCAGGTCGGCGGGGGTGGCCTGGATCGGATGCGGACCCGCGATGTCGATGAACACCGTCGTGATCTCGTCGCGGTGACGATCGAGGAAGGCCCGCAGCCACTGCGGCGACTGCAGGGCGACGTGCGGCGGGAGCGTCTCGGGCTTGTGCGCCGCGTCGCTGAAGAGCAGCAACGCGATCTGCGCCGTGTTCGGGTCGCGGTACGTCCACACCTCGCCGACGTCGAGCGGGTTGTCGGCATCGCCCGCACGCATCAGCGGCACGACCGTGGGTCCGTGCCGCAGCGCGAAGGCGATCGCGGCCATGTCCTGCGTCTGCAGCGCGTCGGTGAGGGCGGTGTTCTTGAACTCCACGTCGACCCTCTTCCCCTTGCGCTTCTTCCCACCGGCCATCCTCCGAGCCTAATCGCCCAGCCGCCGACCCCGATCTTGGGGCGGGTTCTTCCGGTTGGGGCGCGCAATTCCACGCCCCGAGCGGAAGAACCCGCCCCAAACCCGTCGAGACCCCGGCACGACCGCCCCACCGCCCCCTCCCCCGCGCTACGCGAGGAACCCGCGCAGCAGCGCCTCGCTGCCGGCGAGGTGGTCGCGCATCGCCGCGTGGGCGGCATCCGGTCGCCCGGCCAGGATCGCCGACACGATCGCGGCGTGCTGCGCGGTGGAGTGGTCGATGTTGCGCGGCAGCAGCGGGAACGTGTCGAGCCACGCGTTCACGCGCGCGCGGTTGTCGGCGACGAGCGGGACGAGAGAGGGGATGCCGGCGAGTTCCGCGATCGTCAGGTGCAGCAGCGTGTCGAGCCGGCGGTAGTCCTCGCCGCCGGCGACGGCCGCGGCCTCGTGCCGCGCCCACAGCACGTCGCGTTCCTCCGGCGCCAGCGTGCGCCCGGCGGCGGCCCAGGCGGCGCCGGGTTCGAGCACGCCCCGCAGGGCGATGACGTCATCCAGCTCACCCGCGGCCACCTCCGCCGGGCCCGCGGGCCGGGGCACCGGGTCGACGACGAACGTGCCGCCGTAGCGCCCGCGGCGCGTCTCGAGCCAGCCGGCGTCGGAGAGCTCACGGATCGCCTCCCGGACCGTGTCGCGGCTGACGCCGTACATCGCCGCGAGCTCGCGCTCCGCGGGAAGCGACTCCCCCGGTGCGACGAGCCCCAGCCGCACCGTCTGCACGATGCGCGCCGTGGTGTCCTCGAGCGCGTTGCCGCTGCGGACGGGCCGATACACGGCCCGGCGCAGATCGTCCAACGGCGCTTCGGTCATCCCGTCAGCCTGTCACGCCGCGGGTCACAGGGGCGTCACGTACGCGTTGGTGATCCCGCCGTCGACGACGAACGCGGTCGCGGTGATGAACGAGGCGTCGTCGGATGCCAGGAACGCCACGGCCGCGGCCATCTCCGCAGGATCCGCGAAGCGGCCCATCGGCACATGCACGAGCCGGCGCTGCGCGCGCTCGGGGTCCTTGGCGAACAGCTCCTGGAGCAGCGGCGTGTTCACCGGCCCCGGGCACAGCGCGTTCACCCGGATGCCCTGCCGCGCGAACTGCACGCCGAGCTCGCGGGTCATCGCGAGCACGCCGCCCTTGGACGCCGTGTACGAGATCTGCGACGTGGCCGACCCGAGCAGCGCGACGAACGACGCGGTGTTGATGATCGAGCCGCGCCCCGCGGGCACCATGTGCCGGAGCGCGGCGCGCGAGCAGAGGTACACGCTCTTGAGGTTGACGTCCTGCACGCGGTCCCAGGCGGGCAGTTCCGTCGTCTCGATCGAGTCGTCGTCGGCGGGCGAGATGCCGGCGTTGTTGAACGCGATGTCGACGCTGCCGAGGTCCGCCGCGACACCGTCGAAGAGGGCGTTGACGGAGGCCTCGTCGGCGACGTTCACCTGCCGGAACACGCCGTCGACCTCGGCGGCCGCCGCGGTGCCGGTGGTTTCGTCGAGGTCGGCGATGACGACGCGCGCGCCCTCGGCGGCGAAGCGGCGAGCCGTGGCCAGGCCGATGCCCGACGCCCCGCCGGTGACGATGGCGACGCGGTCGCGGAGCCGCTGGGTGAGGTCGATGGTCATGGTGCGGTGGTTCCTTTCGAGCTGAACCTCGTCCCATTCATTGCTGTTCTGGAGCCTCCAGAACAGCCGGAAGTGGGACGAGGGGCGTCATGAGTGGGACGAGAATCGGCGGGCGGGGTCACTCGGTGGCGTAGAAGACGTTCTTGGTCTCGGTGAAGTGCTCGGCGGCATCCGGGCCCAGCTCCCGACCGAGGCCCGAAGCCTTCATGCCGCCGAAGGGGGTGGAGTACCGCACCGACGAGTGCGAGTTCACCGACAGCACCCCGCTGCGCACACCCCGTGAGACCCGGATGCCGCGCCCCAGGTTCTCGGTCCAGATCGAGCCCGCGAGACCGTAGGCGGTGTCGTTGGCGAGGCGGATGGCATCCGCTTCGTCGTCGAACGGGAGCACGGCGAGCACCGGACCGAACACCTCGTCGCGCGCGATGCGGTCGCCGGGCTGCGCGAGCACGACGGCGGGGGCGAACCAGAAGCCGTCGCCCTCCGGCGCCGACCCGCGGAACGCGACGTCGGTCCCGTCGAGGAAGCCCGCGACGGTGGAGCGGTGGGATGCCGAGATCAACGGCCCCATCTGGGTGTCCTCGTCGTGCGGGTCGCCGACGCGCCACGCGGCGACGGCGGGTTCGAGCAGCTCGAGGAACCGGTCGTAGACGCTCCGCTCGACGAGGAGGCGGCTGCGGGCGCAGCAGTCCTGGCCGGCGTTGTCGAAGACGGAACCGGGGACCCCGGCCGCGGCCTTCTCGAGGTCGGCATCCGCGAAGACGATGTTGGCGCTCTTGCCGCCGAGTTCGAGCGTGACCGGCTTGAGCAGCTGCGCGCACCCGGCGGCGACCTCCGTGCCGACCTCGGTCGACCCGGTGAAGACGACCTTGTGCACGTCGGGGTGCGAGACGAAACGCTGCCCCACGACCGAGCCCGATCCGACGATCACCCGGAACAGCCCCTCCGGCAGCCCCGCCTCCATCGCCAGCTCCCCCAGACGGATGGCCGTGAGCGGGGTCAGTTCGGCGGGCTTCAGCACCACGGCGTTGCCCGCGGCGAGCGCCGGGGCGAAGCCCCACGCGGCGATGGTCATCGGGAAGTTCCACGGCACGATGATCCCGACGACGCCGTACGGCTCGTGGTAGGTCACGTCGAGGCCGCCGGCGACGGGGATCTGCTTCCCGATCAGGCGTTCCGGCGATCCGGCGTAGTAGTTGAGAACCTGGGCGACGTGCTGCGCCTCCCACCGGGCCGAACCGATCGGGTGACCGGAGTTGCGGACCTCGAGGGCCGCGAGCTCCTCCACATGCGCCTCCACGACCCGCGCGAACGACCGCAGCGCGTCGGCGCGGGCGACGGGGGCGAGCGCGGCCCACGCGCGCTGCGCGCGGACGGCGTCGGCGACGGCGGCATCCACCTCGGCGACCTCGGCGCGCTCGAGCGTCGTGATCGGGGCGCCGGTCGAGGGGTCGGTGACGGTGAAGGTGCTCATGCGGGAACTCCCTGGTGCGCGGAGGAACGTGCGGCGCGGTGGGCCGCGGCGGCGGCGACGAGCCCGAGGAACAGGCGTCGGTCCTCGGCGTTCTCCTCGGGATGCCACTGCACGGCGACCAGGTAGTCGTCGCCGGGGGTCTCGATGGCCTGCACGAGCCCGTCGTCGGTCCGCGCGGTGACCCGCAGTCCCTCGCCGACCCGGTCGATGCCCTGGTGGTGGTAGCTGTGGACGGTCAGCGCTCCGGCACCGACGAGACCGGCGAGCCGGGTGCCGGCATCCACGTCGACGACGTTCTCGGCGAAGACCCCTCCGCCGATCTTGTAGCGCTCGGTGCCGAGGGCCTCGGGCAGGTGCTGGTGCAGCGTGCCGCCGAGGGCCACGTTGATGAGCTGCAGTCCGCGGCAGATCCCGAACACCGGGATGCCGCGCTCCCGCGCTCCGGCGAGGAGCGCGAGCTCCCACGCGTCGCGGTCGGCGCGCGGCGGGTCGGTGAGCGGGTGCCGCTCGGCGCCGTACAGCCCGGGCTGCACGTCGAGGCCCCCGGTGAGGATGAGTCCGTCCAGGCCGTCGAGCACCGCGGCGGCGGCTTCGACGGGCCGGGGCTGCGGCGGGAGCAGCACGGCGGTGGCGCCCGAGGCGGTCACCGCGTCGAAGTACTGCTGCGGGAGGAACGACGCGCGCACGTCCCACACGCCCTGCGTCGCGCGTTCGAGGTAGGTCGTGAGCCCCACGACGGGGGTCCGGGCCGGATCAGAGACGCTCGAAACCACGCACGCGCTCCCAGTCGGTGACGGCCGCGTCGAAGGCTTCGACCTCGATGCGGGCCTGGTTCAGGTAGTGCTCGACGACGTCGTCGCCGAAGGCGGCACGCGCCACGGTCGACTCCGAGAAGAGCTTCGCGGCCTCGCGGAGCGTCGTCGGCAGGGTGTCGACGCCGGCCGCGTAGGCGTTACCGGTGAGGGGCGCGGGCAGCGGCAGTTCGTTCTCGATGCCGTGGAGGCCCCCCGCGATGATCGCCGAGATCGCGAGGTACGGGTTCACGTCTCCGCCGGGCACGCGGTTCTCGACGCGGAGGGAGGCGCCGTGGCCGACGACGCGGAGCGCGCACGTGCGGTTGTCGACGCCCCACGCGACGCCGGTCGGCGCGAACGAGCCCTTGGCGTACCGCTTGTAGGAGTTGATGGTCGGGGCGTATAGCAGCGTGAACTCGCGCAGGGTGGCGAGGATGCCGGCGATCCAGTGCTCCATGAGCGGGCTGAAGCCGTGCTCTCCGTCGCCGGCCATGACGGCCTCGCCGTTCTCGCCGCGGACCGACAGGTGGATGTGGCAGCTGTTGCCCTCGCGCTGGTCGAACTTGGCCATGAAGGTCAGCGACTTGCCGTGCCGGTCGGCGATCTCCTTCGCGCCGTTCTTGTAGATCGTGTGGTTGTCGGCGGTCTCGAGCGCTTCGGCGTAGCGGAACGCGATCTCCTGCTGACCGTCGTTGCACTCGCCCTTGACGCCCTCGCAGTACATGCCCGCGCCGTCCATTCCGCGGCGGATGTCGCGCAGGAGCGGCTCGAGCCGCGTGGTGGCGAGGAGGTTGTAGTCGACGTTGTAGTCGGTGGAGGCCGTGAGCCCGGTGTAGCCCTTGGCCCAGGCATCCCGGAATGAATCGTCGAAGACGATGAACTCCAGCTCCGTACCGACGAAGGGGGTCAGCCCGCGCTCCGCGAGCCGGGCGCGCTGGGCGTTCAGGATGCCACGCGGCGACTGCACGACCGGCGCGCGGTCCTCCCACGCGAGGTCGGCCATGACGAGCGCCGTCCCCTCCTGCCACGGGACGCGGCGCAGGGTGTCGAGGTCGGGCACGAGCAGCATGTCGCCGTAGCCCTTCTCCCAGCTCGACATCGCGTACCCGTCGACGGTGTTCATGTCGACGTCGACCGACAGCAGGTAGTTGCACGCTTCGGCTCCGTGCGGTAGCACCTCGTCGCGCCAGAACCGTGCGGCGACGCGCTTGCCGACGAGGCGGCCCTGGGCGTCGGGGAAGGCGACGACGACGGTGTCGATCTCGCCGGAGTCGATCGCGGCATCCAATTCCGCGGTGGTGAGATTGCCCGCCATGGTCTCCCTCTCGCCTGCTCGAGGTCCCCACGATCGGAGGACGTAACGAGGAACTTACACGCCAAAGGTAGACAGGTCGACCAATAGAACGCCATGATTCTCCGCAAAGGCGCTCCCGAAGCCTGTCCGTATACGTCTGGAGGCTCCATGTCCACCTCGAGCAGTTCACAGAAAAAGGTCGCCGGGGCCACCTATACGGCGACCGACTCCACGTACTTCGAAAAACGCACGCTCAAACGCTCCGCGGGAGTGTGGGGCCTGTGGGGCCTCGCGGTCGCCGCCGTGATCTCGGGCGACTTCTCCGGCTGGAACTTCGGCATCGGCTTCGCCGGCTTCGGTGGCATGCTGATCGCCTTCGTCGTGCTCGTGGTCATGTACTACGGCCTGACGTTCTCGATCGGCGAGATGGCCGCGGCGATGCCGCACACCGGCGGCGCGTACTCGTTCGCCCGGTCGGCGATGGGGCCGTGGGGAGGCCTGGCGACCGGCCTCGCCGAGACCATCGAGTACGTCGCGACGACCGCCGTCGTCGTCTACTTCTCGGGGCAGTACGCCGACTCCGCGCTGGAACTGCTCACCGGCGTGAGTCTGCCCGCGTTCGTCTGGTGGATCATCCTCTACGCCGTGTTCATCGCCCTCAACGCCGCCGGAGCCAACATCTCCTTCGTCTTCGCGATCGTCGTGTCGATCATCTCGATCGGCATCATCGTGGTCTTCGGCGTCATGGCACTGGCATCCGGGGCCTTCGACTGGGGGTCGCTGTGGAACATCGTCCCCGACCCCGGCCAGTCCGAGTTCCTGCCCTTCGGCGTGGGTTCGATCCTGCTCGCCCTCCCCTTCGCGATGTGGTTCTTCCTCGGCATCGAGGAACTCCCCCTCGCGGCCGAGGAGTCGCACAACCCCGCCCGCGACATCCCCCGCGCCGGACTCTGGGCCCGCGGGACGCTCATCGCCACGGGCCTCATCGTGCTGTTCCTCAACACCGGCGTCCTCGGCGCCGAGGCCACCGGCAGCTCGCTCGAACCGCTGCTCGACGGCTTCCGCGCGATGGTCGGCGACCAGGCGGCAGCCCTGCTGTCGCTCCTCGCGCTCGTCGGGCTCCTGGCCTCGTTGATGGGCATCATGTTCGCCTACGGCCGCAACATGTACTCGCTGTCGCGGGCCGGCTACTACCCGCGGTGGCTGTCGCTCACCGGTGCCCGTAAGACGCCGTGGGTCGCACTGGTCTTCGGTGCGGTGCTCGGCTTCGCGGCTCTCGTCGTCGTCCAGTTCGCGGGTGGGGATGCCAGCCCCGCCGGCGCCATCGTGCTGAACATCGCCGTGTGGGGCGCGGTCGTGGCCTACTTCCTGCAGATGGTGTCGTTCATCGTGCTGCGACGGAAGTTCCCGAACGCCCTCCGCCCGTACAAGAGCCCGTGGGGTCTGTTCGGCGCGTACTCGGCGGCGATCATCGCGGCGATCGTGTTCTTCGGCCTGCTGCTGAACCCCGCCTACCTGCTCGCGATCGTCGCGATCATCGCCGTGTACGCGGTGATCTTCATCGGCTTCGCGGTCTATGGGCGCCACCGGCTCGTGCTCTCCCCGGAGGAGGAGTACGCCCTGTCCGGCGGTCTGCACCGCGACCCCCAGGCAGAGGGCTACGACGCGATGGAAGACGAGGTCTTCGGCGAGAAGCGCTGACGAAAGCGGGACGGATGCCACTGGCATCCGTCCCGCTTCGTTTGCTCGATCGCCGCCGCCGGCGCCGGCGCGGGTTCAGTGTCCAAGACGCGCGGACGCGCGGGCTTCGCGTCCGCGTGTTCTGGACACTCAGTGCCGGGGAGCCCTCACCGGAGGATGAACGACACCGTCCCGGTCGACGGGATGCCGCCGATCGACACGCTCAAGTGATACGTGGCGCCACCACCCGGGGCGAACGGGCGCTCGCCGCCGCACGACGACACGGACGAGCGGGTGCGATCCCAGGTCAGGGGCGCGGCGCTCGTGACCTCCTGGCCGGCGGCGAGGGTGACCTCCATGTCGCTCGGCTCGGACTGGCAGTCCGTCGAGCGCCACCAAACATCCGACCCGCTGGTGACCGTGAAGGACTGCGCGCTCGTGCCGACGTTCATCGTGCACGCGTTCGCCGAGGTGTTCGTGAGGCGGATCGACAGCTGCGGGTTCTCGCCCTGGCCGTACTCCCCCTTGTCGGTGAGCGCTTCGACGGTGATGTCCGCCGGGGTGCACTCGACCGGTCCGGCCGGCGCTGTGGGCGTCGGGGTGGGCGTCGGTGTCGGTGAGGCGACGACGGCGGGAGCGGACGCCGCGGGGGCCGTCGAGCTCGCCGCGGGCGCGGGGTCGGCGGTCGGGGCGGAGCGCCACGGGGGCGCCGCGACGAGCCACACGACGAGGCCGATCACGAGCAGCGCGAAGAGCGCGGCGGCGAGACGGCGACGACGGTAGACCGCCGGGGATTGCCGCCGCCTGCGGGGGGCATCGGTCATCGTTCCAGCGTAGGCCGCGAGGCTGAGCGCCCGCGCCATGCCGCGCTCACAGCTGCTTCAGCATCCGCGTGTTGCCGAGGGTGTTGGGCTTGACGTGCGCGAGGTCGAGGAACTCCGCGACGCCCTCGTCGGGGCTGCGGACCAGCTGCGAGTAGACGTCGGGATCGACGACCTGCTCACCGATGGGCGCGAAGCCGCGGCGCGTGAAGAAGTCGACCTCGAAGGTGAGGCAGAAGAGTCGCGAGACGCCGAGCTCGCGCGCGTTCTCCTCCAGCATCTCCACGATCGCCCGGCCCACCCCGTGGTGCAGCCAGTCGTCGTGGACGATGAGGGTGCGGATCTCGCCCAGGTCCTCCCACATGACGTGCAGCGCCCCGCACCCGATGACCTCGCCGTCGACCTCGGCGACGACGAACTGCTGCACCGAGCCGTACAGGACGACCAGGTCCTTGCCGAGGAGGATGCGCTTCTGCACGAACGGCTCGAGCAGTTCGTGGATGCGTCGCACGTCGCCGGTCGCGGCGGGGCGGACGACGAACGGCGCGGCGGAGGTCATCGTCCCAGGGTACGACGAGGGCCCGGATGCCATGGCATCCGGGCCCTGTTGTCGTGTGATGGTCAGCTGCCGGCGACGATGTCGGGCGTCGCGGAGATCTCTCCCGCGGTGCCGACGCCGATCGCCACCTTGTCGCCGCGCGGAGCGGTGTCGAAGGTGAACTGCCCGTTCTCGACGCCGACCTTGACGTGGTCGCCGGACTCGAGCTCGCCGTGCAGGATCTTCTCGCTCAGCCGGTCCTCGACCTCGCGCTGCATGGCGCGGCGGAGCGGTCGGGCACCGAGGGTCGGGTCGAAGCCGATCTCGATGAGCTTGTCCTTGGCGTCGTCCGACAGCTCGACCGTCATGTCGCGGTCCAGCAGACGATCGGCGAGACGCTTCACGAACAGGCCGACGATCTGGCGGAGCTCGTCCTTGTTCAGCTGCGGGAAGACGATGACGTCGTCGACGCGGTTGAGGAACTCGGGCTTGAAGTGGCGCTTGAGCTCTTCGTCGACCTTGCCCTTCATCCGCTCGTAGGACGTCTGCGCGCTGCCCTCGATCTGGAAGCCGACCGGACCACCGGCGATCGCCGACGAACCGAGGTTCGTCGTCATGATGATCACGGTGTTCTTGAAGTCGACGACGCGGCCCTGACCGTCGGTCAGACGACCCTCTTCGAGGATCTGCAGGAGCGAGTTGAAGATGTCGGGGTGGGCCTTCTCGATCTCGTCGAACAGCACGACCGAGAACGGCTTGCGGCGCACCTTCTCGGTGAGCTGGCCGCCCTCTTCGAAGCCGACGAATCCGGGAGGGGCACCGAACAGACGCGAGACCGTGTGCTTCTCACCGAACTCCGACATGTCGAGGGAGATCAGCGCGCCCTCGTCGTCGAAGAGGAACTCGGCGAGCGCCTTGGCCAGCTCGGTCTTTCCGACGCCCGTGGGGCCGGCGAAGATGAACGAGCCGCTGGGACGCTTCGGGTCCTTGAGGCCCGCGCGCTGACGACGGATCGTGCGCGACAGGGCCGCGATCGCCTCTTCCTGGCCGATGACCCGCTGGTGCAGGGCCTTCTCCATGAACATGAGGCGGCTGGACTCCTCCTCGGTGAGCTTGAACACCGGGATGCCGGTCGCCTGGGCGAGCACCTCGGCGATCAGGCCCTCGTCGACCACCGCGTGGGAGGCGACGTCGCCCGAGCGCCACTGCTTCTCGAGGCGCAGACGCTCGGCGAGGAGGGACTTCTCCTCGTCGCGGAGGGCGGCGGCCTTCTCGAAGTCCTGCTCCTCGGAGGCGAACTCCTTCTGCTCACGGACCTTGGCGATCTTCTCGTCGAACTCGCGCAGCTCCGGCGGCGACGACAGGATCGACAGGCGGAGGCGCGCGCCGGCCTCGTCGATCAGGTCGATCGCCTTGTCGGGCAGGAAGCGGTCGCTGATGTACCGGTCGGCGAGGTTCGCCGCGGCGACGATCGCGCCGTCGGTGATCTGCACCTTGTGGTGCGCCTCGTAGCGGTCGCGCAGCCCCTTCAGGATGTTGATCGCGTGGGGCAGGCTCGGCTCGGCGACCTGGATCGGCTGGAAGCGGCGCTCGAGCGCGGCATCCTTCTCGAAGTGCTTTCGGTACTCGTCGAGCGTGGTGGCACCGATGGTCTGGAGCTCGCCGCGGGCGAGGAGCGGCTTGAGGATGGATGCCGCGTCGATCGCGCCCTCGGCGGCACCGGCACCCACGAGGGTGTGGATCTCGTCGATGAAGACGATGATGTCGCCGCGCGTGCGGATCTCCTTCGTGACCTTCTTCAGACGCTCCTCGAAGTCACCGCGGTAGCGGGAACCGGCGATGAGCGAACCGAGGTCGAGCGAGTAGACCTGCTTGTCCTTGAGCGTCTCGGGGACATCGCCCTTGACGATGGCCTGCGCGAGACCCTCGACGACCGCCGTCTTTCCGACACCGGGCTCGCCGATGAGGACGGGGTTGTTCTTGGAGCGACGCGAGAGGATCTGCATGACCCGCTCGATCTCCTTCTCGCGCCCGATCACGGGGTCGAGCTTGTTGTCGCGCGCGGCCTGCGTAAGGTTGCGACCGAACTGGTCGAGCACTGCAGATCCGCCCTGGGCACCCTGCGAGGTCTGCTCGCCGGCGCCGGACGCGACGCCCGCGGGCTCCTTGCCCTGGTAACCCGAGAGCAGCTGGATGACCTGCTGGCGGACCTTGTTCAGGTCGGCGCCGAGCTTGACGAGCACCTGGGCGGCGACGCCCTCGCCCTCGCGGATGAGCCCGAGCAGGATGTGCTCGGTGCCGATGTAGTTGTGGCCGAGCTGCAGCGCTTCGCGCAGCGACAGCTCGAGCACCTTCTTCGCGCGCGGCGTGAAGGGGATGTGCCCGGTCGGCTGCTGCTGGCCCTGGCCGATGATGTCCTGCACCTGCTCGCGCACGGCGTCGAGCGAGATCCCGAGGGATTCGAGCGCCTTGGCGGCGACACCTTCTCCCTCGTGGATGAGGCCGAGGAGGATGTGCTCGGTCCCGATGTAGTTGTGGTTGAGCATCTTCGCCTCTTCTTGGGCGAGCACAACCACGCGACGGGCACGGTCGGTGAATCTCTCGAACATCTCTCAGTCCCTCCAGAAATGGGCTGACAGGCACGCCTCCGCGCGCCGTACATCGAGAGTAACCAGCGGCCGGATGCCAGAGCCCCGTGTTCGCCGTGGGCATAGCCGTCGCGCCATCGGGGTTGCGGAACACATCGACAGTCGATAACTTATCGACAACCGATAACAACGAATCTCGATAAGGAGTGAGCCATGGCATCCCCCCGTCCGACCTCGCGCATCCTCTCCCGCGGTGACACCGCGGGGTTCCTCTTCTTCGTCGTGCTCGGCGTGGGCCTCGCGGTGTGGGCCGTCGTGCACAGCGTGATGCGCATCGTCGAGGTCCTCCCGAACCGCGACGTGCGCGTGAACGCACCGTTCCTCGACACCGTCGCGCAGGCGCCGCTCGGCCCGAACGGCGAACCCGTACCGGTCGAGCTCGGCACCGGCGTCATCGTCGCCCCCGAGCTGCCGATCGCCTCCCTGTGGGCGCTCGTCCTCGCCGAGGTCCTCCTCGCCGCCGTCGTCGTGACCGTCGTCGTGCTCCTCCTCCTGCTCACCGCCGACATCCTGCGCGGCCGCATCTTCAGCCGACGCAACACGGCCCTCGTGTCGGTCGCGGGCACCGTGACCCTCGTCGGCCTCGCGGGCGTCCCGTTCTTCCAGAACATGGTGGCCAACGGCGCGCTGGCGCGGATGTCGGACTACACCTACGACCGCGGAGCCGTGCAGGTCATCGATCTGCCGACGCTCTTCGGAGCGGCCTTCGTCGCCGCCCTGGCCGGCACGGTGTTCACCGTCGGCGACCGCCTGCAGCGCGACACGGAAGGACTCGTGTGATGACCGATGCGACACCGGTCTCTCCCCGGATGGAGCGCGGCATCGTGCTGCTGTTCGTCGCGGCGGGTCTCGTGATGGGCTTCACCCTCGCCCTCCCCGGCGTTCGCGCGGCGATCGGCATCGCCACGGGTGCGGGCGGCTTCAGCCTCTTGACGGAGGCGCCCGTCGCGACGGACCCCGGCGCGCCGATCCTGTCGGCCCGGTACGAATCGGCGTGGGTGATCACCGACGCCCTGAGTTTCGGCGCGCGCACCCTTCTCGTGCTCGGTATCGCTGCAGGAGCGCTGACGACCCTCTTCACCATCGGAGCGCTGATGCTGTTCTTCCTGCTGCTGATGTGGCGGCGCCCGTTCCATCGTGCCCTGGTGGTCGCGACGCTCGTCGCGGGGGCCTCCCTGCTCATCGGCGGCGTCCTGTCTGCCGGTCTGACCGGTCTCGGTCGCATGATGGCCGCCTCCGAGTTGAACCCCTCGGCCGGGGACGTCTTCGTCGTCGGATCCGCCTTCGACCCTGCCTGGGCGCTGGTCGGTCTGGCCGTACTGGCCCTTTCCGTCGTGTTCTCCTACGGAACCCGCCTGCAGCGCGACACGGAAGGACTCGTGTGAGCCCCGCGATCGACGACGAAGGCCCCAGCGGCATCCACTGCCGACTCGACGAGCTGCTCGCCGAACGGGGCATGACGCTGACGCGGCTGAGCGAGCTGGTCGGGGTGAGCATCGTCAATCTCTCGGTGCTCAAGAACGACCGCGCTCGCGCGATCCGCTATTCGACGCTCGCCGCGATCTGCCGCGCCCTCGACTGCGAGGTCGGCGACCTGCTGGTGGTGCAGGGGTAGCTCAGCGGGTGCCGAGGACGGCGATCGGGCCCTCGGACGCGACGTTGCCGCCGGTCAACGTGAGCTCCACGGGTCCGTCGTCGACGATGCCCGTCAAGTCGGCCAGGCTCACGCGAGGCGCCATGTCGGCCGTGCAGACCTGATCGGCGGGCGGTTCCACGAACGTCACCGTCGCCCCCGCGCCGGCCGATGTCACCGCTTCGACCTGTGGCCGGCAGCCGGAACTCCCCCAGGTGAGGATCGCGACCTGTCCGTCTCCGACCCACCCGGCGCTGGGAAGGAACTCGTCGCCCGCGGCCGGTGCGTCGGCGAGGCCCGCGAGCGACGTGGAGCCCTCGACCGCACCGGTCACCACGACCTCGAGATCGCGGCTCGGGTCGACACCGGCGGGCAGGCCCACGTACGTCGCCCGCGGCGCCAGATCGCGCGTGCACGGCCCGTCCGACGGCTCGACGAGGTCGACGGTGAGCGTCGTTCCGGAGAGGACGGGCTCGGTCGCGACCGGAACGCACGAGGAGCTGCCGAGCGTCACGACCGCGATCCCGCGGCCCGCGTCGAGCCACCCCGCGCGGACCTCGGAGGGGGCGATGGATGCCGTGGCATCCGGGGTCGCCTCCGACGTCGGGGACGAGGCGGCGCCCGTCGCGCATCCGACCAGCGCGCCCATCGACAGGATGCCGACGCTCAGGAGTGCGACGAGGGAACGGCGGGTCATCTGTGCCTCCGGAAGGTCACTGCAGCGCCGAGGTGAGGCGCGCGAGGTTGTCGAGGATCGTCGAGCGGAGGGGCTGACGGCGCCACTCCTCGACCGTGAGTTCGCGGCTGAGCGTCCGGTACACGTCTTCGACGCGCCGCATGTCGCGGACGAACTCCTCGCCGCGCACGAGCATGGAGATCTCGAGGTTGAGACCGAACGAGCGCATGTCCATGTTGCTCGACCCGATCACGGCGACCTCGTCGTCGATCGTCAGGCTCTTGCTGTGCAGGATGAAGGGCTTGCGGTACATCCAGATCTTCACGCCGGCCGTCAGCAGTGCCTCGTAGTAGCTGCGCTGGGCGTGGTAGACCATCGCCTGATCGCCCTCTTCCGAGACGAACAGCTCCACGTGGACGCCGCGCTGGCAGGCCGTCGTGATCGCCAGCAGGAGCGCCTCGTCGGGCACGAAGTACGGGCTCACGATGATGATGCGCTCGCGGGCGGCGAAGAGCAGGCCGAGGAACAGCTTGAGGTTGTTCTGGAAGTCGAAGCCGGGGCCGGAGGGGACGATCTGGCAGTCGAGGTCGCCGGGGCCGGATTCGACGCTGAACAGGTCGATCTCGTCGGTCAACGTCTCGTCGGTCTCGCTGTACCAATCGCTGAGGAACACGGCGTTGATGCTCGCGACGACGGGGCCCTCGACCCGGACCATGAGGTCGACCCAGTGGAGCCCGCGGCGGATGTTCTTGCTCAGGTTGTACGTCGAGTCGGTCACGTTCTGCGAACCCATGAACGCCACGTCGCCGTCGATGACCAGGAGCTTCCGGTGGTTGCGCAGGTCGGGGCGCTGATACCGGCCCCGCAGCGGCTGGACGGGCAGCATCAGATGCCAGTGCGCGCCCATCTCGTCGAGCCGGCGAAGCGTCTGCCGGTAGTACGGCTTGCCCCTGTTCGCCCAGTGGTCGAGCAGGACGCGCACGACCACGCCCCGTGCGGCGACCTCTTCGAGGGCGCGGAAGAAGTTGTCGGTCGCGGCGTCGGCCTGGAGGATGTAGAACTCGACGTGCACGTACCGATCGGCCCGGCGGATGGCATCCGCCATCGTGTCCAGGCTCTCCTGGTAGTCGGCGATGAGGGTCGCGCCGTTGTCACCCGCGATGGGCATGGCGCCGAGGTTGCGGTTCAGCCGGACGAGCGCACGGAACCAGTCGGGCGCGTTCGGTCGCAGCGTGCCGAACTCGAGGGATTCGCTCGTGTCGTGGATGTACCGGTTGATGTCGGCCTGCTTGCGGCGGCGCGTGCGCGGCAGCCGCGGATTCCCGATCAGGAGGAACAGGACCACGCCGACGAAGGGGATGAAGTAGATCGCCAGCAGCCACGCCATGGCCGCGGTCGGGCGACGGTTGCGCGGCACGATGATGACCGCGGCGATGCGCACGACCAGATCGATCACGAACAGCGCGATGACGAGCCAGCTCGCCTCGAACGTGGTGTCGATCACGGGACCTCCTGGGCGGGATGTCCCCCCAGCGTAGTGATCGGCCCCGACACGCGGGGGATCCGGGCGATCAGCGGGTCGTGCCGTCGGAGGCGGGGAGACCGCGCTTGGCGCGCTCCTGCGCCTCGATGCGCGCGTACGCCTTGCGCTCGGTGCGATCCATCCGGATCACGCCGCGCAGGATGAAGAAGAAGCTCACCGACACGGCGAGCGTCGGCAGGAGTGGCCACAGCACAGCGGCCCAGATGTCATCCACGGTTCCAGGATACGGGCACCGCCTGAGTGTCGGGAGGGAACGCACCCCTCCTCCCCACCGTACGGATCCGCCCCGCTCTCCCCCGATCGCGCGTCCCCGGCCCCGCGAGCATGCGCCGCCCGGGCACTCTCGGGACATGTCACAGATCGTCCGCGCCGGCGCTCCCGCCGAGTTCCTCTCCCTCGTCCCCCATCTGCTGGGATGCACGCCCCGCTCCAGCCTCGCCGTCGTCACGTTTGCGGCGGGCCGCTCACTCGGCGCACTCCGGATCGACCTGCCCGCCCCGGGCACCGTCGCGGACGTCGAGAGCGTCGCCTCGACCGTGATCGGCATGGCCTGCAAGGTCTCGCGGACGGATGCCGTCGCGCTGGTCGTGTACACCGATCTCGCACTCCGGGATGCCGGGGAGCTCCCCCATCGCGCCCTCGTCGACGCCGTCCTGGCCCGCGCCGACATCTGCGGCCTCCGCGTGATCGATGCGTTCGCCGTCGGCCCCGACGGATGGAACGGCTATCTGAGCGGAGGGGAGGGTGAGCCGCGGCCGCTCGCGGAGATCGCGCCCGACCCCGATCTCGTGCCGACGCCGGAGGTCGACGGCGACCAGTTCGCCGCAGCGACCCTCCCCGCGATCACCGCCGCCGAACGCGCGGCGGTGCACCGGCTTCTGGACGACGCCGAGCAGCTGGTCGCCCGCTCGCGCGAGGCCAAGCGCCTCCCGGCCCGGCGGCGCGCCGCCGCCACGCTCCTCCTCGACGACATCGCCGACCCGCCGGCGGTGTTCGAGGCGTTCGTCTCCCCCGACGACGATCCGGATCATCGCGCGGTCGCGGCCGTCTCGTTCGGCTTGCAACGGCCGCTCCTGCGCGACGTCGCCCTGATGCAGTGGCTCAGCGACCTCGCCACCGGCGATGCGACCTACGGGGCGCAGACCGCCTACGCGGCGGGGCAGCCGTTCCCGGCGGACCTCGCCCGGCCGATGTGGGGAGAGGGCGCCCACCCCGACCCTCCGCGGCTGCTGCGGGCGCTCGACCGGTGCCGGTACGCGGCCGCCGCGACACCGCGCGCGCGACGCGCCGGCCCTCTCGCCGCGTGCGCGTGGCTCGCGTGGGCGACGGGCAGGTCGACGCACGCCGCCGCCTACGCCGCCGACGCGCTCGAGATCGACCCCGACCACGGACTCGCCGACATCGTGCGGATCATGTGCGCTCAGGGACGACTGCCGGAGTGGGTCTTCGAGCGCGAGCCGGTCACTTCACCAGCGGGAACAGGATCGTCTCGCGGATTCCGAGACCGGTGATGGCCATGAGCAGTCGATCGATACCCATCCCCATGCCGCCGGTGGGGGGCATGCCGTGCTCGAGCGCACGGAGGAACTCTTCATCGATGGGCATCGCCTCGTCGTCGCCCCGCGCGGCGAGCTTGGCCTGCTCGGTGAAGCGTTCGCGCTGGATGACGGGGTCGACCAGCTCGGAGTACCCGGTCGCCAGCTCGAAGCCGCGCACGTACAGGTCCCACTTCTCCACGACGCCGGCGATGGAACGGTGTTCGCGCACCAGCGGGCTGGTGTCGAGGGGGAAATCCATGACGAACGTCGGCCGCGTGAGTCCGCCCTTGACGAAGTGCTCCCACAGCTCCTCGACCCACTTGCCGTGCGTCTCGTGAGCCGGCGCCTCGACACCGGCTTCGGCGCCGAAGGCCCGCAGATCCTCCAGCGTGGTCTCGGGCGTGATGGTCCGGCCGGCGGCTTCGGACAGCGAGTCGTACATCGAGATGCGATCCCACTCGCCCCCGAGGTCGTACTCGGTCCCGTCCGCCCAGGTCACCGTCGTCGAACCGGCCACCGCGATGGCCGCGTCCTGGATCAGCGTCTGCGTCAGATCCGCGATGCCGTTGTAATCGGTGTAGGCCTGGTACGCCTCGAGCATCGCGAACTCGGGGCTGTGCGTGGAGTCGGCACCCTCGTTGCGGAAATTGCGATTGATCTCGAACACCCGGTCGATACCGCCCACGACCGCGCGCTTGAGGAACAACTCGGGCGCGATGCGCAGGTACAGGTCGGCGTCGAACGCGTTCGAGTGCGTGATGAACGGGCGAGCACTGGCACCGCCGTGCTGCACCTGCAGCATGGGCGTCTCGACCTCGACGAACGCCCGGTCGGCGAAGGTGCGTCGCAGGCTGGCGTTGACCTTGGCGCGCGCGAGCACGGTCTCGCGGGCACGATCGCGCACGATGAGATCGAGGAACCGACTGCGGACCCGGCTCTCCTCGTTCAACTCGGAGTACATGTTGGGCAGGGGCAGGACGGCCTTGGCGGCGATGGCCCACTCCGACACCATGATCGACAGCTCGCCGCGGCGACTGGAGATCACCTCTCCCGAGACGAAGACGTGGTCGCCGAGGTCGACGAGTTCCTTCCACGCCTGCAGCGACTCGTCACCCACGTTCGCGAGCGACACCATCGCCTGGATCCGGCTGCCGTCGCCGGACTGCAGCGACGCGAAGCACAGCTTCCCGGTGTTGCGGCTGAAGACGACTCGCCCCGCGACGCCCGCGGTCACGCCGGTCTCGGCGCCCGCCTCGAGGTCGGCGTAGCGTTCGCGGAGCGACGGGATCGTGTCCGTCACCGGGACGACGACGGGGTACGGGCCCCCGGCGGCATCCGACCGCTCCTCGAGCAGGCGTTCCCGCTTGGCGAGGCGGACCGCCTTCTGCTCGAAGACGTCGTCTTCGGTCGGTTCGGCGTCGTTCGCGGGCGCGTCGGTCATCGTGAAGGCTCCTCGGGGTCGCATCGAGTTTATCCGCGAGGCGCGGGACGTTTCCCCGCGCGGTGCGGCCCGCGAGGAGCGTCAGCGCAGCGAGATCTCCGCGTTGTCGATGAACCGGTGCCCGCCCACGGTCGCGGCGATGAGCGCGATCGCGCGCCCGCGGTGGCCGTCGTCCACGGGCAGGAACGTCTCGGGGTCGACGACCGACAGGTACTCCAGGTGGATCCGCGCCTCGCCCATGAGCGAGGACTGCGCCGCCGCGATGCAGGAATCCACACCCAGATCGGCGTTGGATGCCGCCGCTTCCAGGGCCACGGGGAGCTTGGCGGCGGCTCGGCGATCGGCCTCGTCCAACAGACCCACGCGGCTCGAGACGGGCAGGCCGTCCTCGGCGCGCACGGTCGGGACGAGGATCGTGTCGATGCCGAAGTCGAGGTCGCGGATCATGCGGCGCACGAGGAAGGCCCGCTGCAGATCCCGCTCTCCGTACACGGCGACGTCGGGCCGGATGAGGTGGAACAGCTTCGCCTCGACCGTGAGGACGCCGTCGAAGTAGAACGGGCGGACTCGCCCCTCGTATCGGAGCCCCAGGTCGCCCGCCGACACCCGCGTGGTCGCCGTTCCGGCGGGCAGGAATTCCGCGGCGGTCGGCGCGAAGACCAGATCGATGCCGAGGTCGTCGAGAAGATCGGCGTCGGCGTCCGGCGTGCGCGGATAGGCCGCGGTCTCCTCGGCCGTGCGGAAACGCAGCGGATTGACGAAGGTCGACACGACGACGACGTCCGCGCGCTCGCGCGCCGCGCGGATGAGGTCGACATGGCCGTCGTGCAGGGCCCCGAGCGTCGAGACGAGCGCGACGCGGGCCGCACCGCCCGGGCGGTCTGCGCTTCTGGCCTCGGCCAGTCGGGTGCGCAGATCCTCGATGGTGCGGATCATCCGTCGATCGTAGCGTCCGGCGGCGCACCGTCCGCACCGACCGGCCCCGCGCCTTCGGCGAGCGCCTGGTCCACGCTCGACCGCACGAGTGCCGACAGGTACGCCCCCGCATTCTCCACACCCACCCCGGTGAGCAGCGCCGCGGACTGGCGGATGATCGAGCGCGAGAACTGCGTCGCCGTGGCCACCGCCTCGGCGTACGCGACGCGGTCCGCCTCGGCGACGACCACCGGCTCGCACCCCAGCTCGACGGCGAGCGCCTGGGCGATCGGCAGTACCGGCCCCGGTGCGGTCACGGCGGCGTACGCCTGCGCGAGCTGGCGCAGATCGATCGACGACGCGCCCGTGAACACGATCGCCGGATGGATGGCGAGCGGGATCGCGCCGCGTTGCAGCGCCGGCGCGAGAACCTCGACGCCGTATCCGGGGTCGGTGTGCATCACGAGCTGCCCGGGCTGCCACGCGCCCAGATCGGCGAGCCCGGCGACGAGGCCGGGAAGTTGATCGTGCGGGACAGCGACGACCACGAGTTCGCTCCGACGGACGACCTCCTCGGGTGGCAGCACCGGCACACCCGGCAGGATCGCCTCGACGCGGTCGTCGTCGGATCCCGACGTGATCCCGGTCAGCGCATGACCCGCTCCCGCCAGCGCCGCCCCGATCACCGGACCCACGCGACCCGCGCCGATGATGCCGACGCCGAGCCGACCGTCACGCCCCCCGCTCATCCGGCCCACCGGTGGCTGCGGTCGCCGGCCGAGGCGGCGACGGTCGCACGGGCCGTCTCGTCGAACAGGGTCAGCGCGGCGTCACGGTCGAGGGCTCCGACCGAGGTCCGCACCGTCCCCGCGATCACGTGCGCCGCCAGGGTGGCGGTATGCGTGGCGCGCGCCAGAGGGCCCTGATGCAGGCCGATCGACTGCAGCCTTGCCAAGGGCACGATCGCGAGCGTGCGGCGCAACCATCCGCGACGGAGGAACAGCGCGTCCTCCGTCACCACCGCACCGTTGCGTCGCCACGAAAGGGGTCGGAGCAGCCGCACGCGCCGCGGGGTGACGACGTACGGGTCATCGTCCACCGGGCCGAGGATGCCGTCACGGAACACGAAGCTCCACTCCTCCGACGGCAGCGCCGGAGCGAGGATGTGCAGAACCCGCTCGATGTCGTCGCGTGTGCCGATGGGGAGCACCGCCGCGAAGGGGTCGGTGGTCGAGTCGGTCGAGCCCCGGCCGGTGAGCCGATTGACCGAGATGCTCCACCACCCGAACGGGCGCCACAGCAGCGGCTGATGCACCTCGATCGCGTGCACGCGGCCCGGCGGGACCACCTCGCTGATCGTCGTGAACAGCCCGAACGTCAGCCGCACGCCGTCGGAGGTCGGAGCGATCGAATAGCGCAGACCCCGGGCGATCGAGCGCACGTAGTACGCCCCGAACGCGAGGAACGCCGGGACGATCGTGAACAGGAGCCACAGTGTCGAGAGCGAGGCCGCGACGATGATCGCGACGATCAGTGCCACCAGCATGAGCGTCGACCCGCTCAGCACGCGCGAGGCGACGAGTCGTCCGAACGGGATCCGCACGATGCTCTCGGGCTCGGCATCCGAGAAGTCCTCGCCGTCGACGATGCCCTGGATGCCGGCCGCCACCGCATCGGCGGCCTGCTGGACCGCCGAACCCGCCGGCGCAGCCGCGACTCCGCGCTCCGAGAGGCGCCGGCCCGAGGCCAGGCGAAGAATGTCGCCGCGGACCGTCTCGGCGGCCTTCGCGGACAGGTACTCCAGCTTGACGTTGGAGTCGAGCCCGGCACCGACCACCTCGAGCTTCGCCAACCCCAGGAGGCGCGCCACCATCGGACGCGTGAGGTTGACGCCCTGCACCCGATCGAGCGGGGCACGGCGGTGGGTGCGGAAGAGGACGCCGGAACGCACCTCGACGTCGTCGTCGCTGATGCGGAAGGTGTGGAACCGCCAGGACAGGCGGAAGATCACGAGCAGCACGATGAGGACCGCGAGGGCACCGCCGCCGGCGATGAGGATGAGGTTGTTCGCGAGGATGAAGTCGACCGGGTCGGGCGGGAGGACTCCCGGCGGCAGATCCGTGACGGCCGGGAGGAACAGCTCGAACAGCCGCTCGCGCAGGTTCGCGACGATGACGCCGATGATCACGAGGAGGAACAGCCCGCCCCGCAGCAGAGGTGTCAGCGGGTGGAGGCGCTGCCACTCGCCGTCGCTCAGCGGCGATCGGACGAGTGCACGTGCCACCGGGGAATCGGGACCCCGGCGGTCGGCATCGTGCGGGTCGGTCACAGCCCGGTCCGGCGGGTCTCGGCGACGTCGATGAGGGTGTCGCGCAGCTGTTCGGCCGCCCCCTGCGTCAGGCCCGGGATCGTGACCCCCGACGACGCGGCCGCCGTGACGAGCTTGAGCTGCGCGATGCCGAAGCCGCGGTCGAGGGGACCATGGGTGATGTCGACGAGCTGCATGCGGCCGTAGGGAACGGCGACGACGCGCTGCCACAGGATGCCGCGGCGGAAGACCAGATCGTCGCGTCGCAGCTGATAGCCGAAGGACCGCGCCTGGCGGGGCGTGATGATCATGCCGATCGCCGTGACGAGGAGCACGACACCGGCCGGGATCCACGGCCACATGAATCCGGAGACGGCCTGCGCCACGATCGCGGCGACGAGCACCAGGACGAAGACCGCACCCTGCGAGATCAGCTGCACCCGCACGTACGCGCGAGCGAGCTGGTGCCACGTGCCATCGCCGAGCGGCAGACGGCCGGCGCCCCGCGGCTCGAGAATTCGGTCGTACGTGGCCTCGTCCAGGACGGGAGCCGACGACTCAGCGAACGGAGGGTCCGGCGTCGGGGTGCGCTCCGGAAGATCCGGGGTGTTCGTCATCGTCGTCCTTCCGGATGGTGCACAGCTGTTCGGCCACGAGGCCCGCGGCGACGAGGACGGCACCGCACACGGCCGTCGCGATCACCGATCCCAACGAGCCTAGCGACGGAGTGAACGGCCGCGTGAAGACGAACGCCAGGAGCCCGAGAGCGAAACCCGTCGCCGCCGCCCCCACGAGCGAGGACGCCTTGGCCAGCATCGCGACCCGCAGCGCGCGGAACGGGTCGATGCGCCGATCGGTCCGTCCGCGGGAGGCGCGGAAGATCGGCACCGCCACCGCCACCACGATCGCGCCCAGGAGCACGAGAATCGTCGGCAGGCTCGCCGCCGGGACGAAGGTCGGACGTCCGGCCGCCGTCAGCGCCGCGTCGACGAGGAACCCGACGACCAGCCCCGCGAGGGCTGCCACGATGAGGATCGTCGCCCCGGTGCGCTTCACGATGCCCCCTCGCGCAGGGCGGCGAGCAGCGCGTCGACGCGACCGCGGCCGGCGATCTCGGCATCCGGGTCGACGTCGTGCCAGGGAGCGAGCACGAACTCGCGCTCGTGCGCACGCGGGTGCGGGACCGTCAGGTGGGGCTCGTCGATGCGGGCGTCGCCGTAGGCGATGAGATCGAGGTCGAGGGTTCGGTCGCCCCACTTCTCGCGACGCACGCGCCCGTGGTCCGCCTCGATGCGGTGCAGCTCGCGCAGCAGCGTCGCCGGCGCCAGCCGCGTCTGCAGCAGCGCGACGGCGTTCAGATAGCGCGGCGCGTCGGCGTCCTCTCCGGTGAGGGTCACGGCGACGGTCTCGATGGGCGCCGACACCCGGACGTCGGTCGTCAGAGGCAGGAGGCGCAGCTCGTCGACGGCTGCTGCGAGAGTCTCGGCGCGGGCACCGAGGTTTGCGCCGAGGGCGACGACGGCGGCGACCGGTTCGTCGGAGGGCGGGTCGCCGATGCCGTGGGCGAGACGGACGCTCACGCGCGTCCCCTCCGGATCGTCACCGAGACGTCCGCGAACGGCACGGTGATCGGGGCCTGGGGTTTGTGCACGGTCACGGTCACCAGCATGATGCGCTCGTCGGCGAGGACGTCGTCGGCGATGCGCTGCGCGAGCGTCTCCAGCAGGTCGACGGCGTCGCCCTCGACGTGGGCCACGATGCGTTCGGCCAGTTCCCCGTAGTGCACCGTATCCACGACATCGTCCGACTCGGCCGCCGGTCGCAGCGAGAGCTGCAGCACCACGTCGACGACGAACTCCTGCCCCTCCCGCTTCTCATCGGCGTAGACGCCGTGGAAGCCGAAGGCGCGCACCCCCGTCAGCGTGATCTCGTCGGCGAAGTCCATCAGGCCTCCCAGGCGCGGGCGACGGCGAGGGCGTCGCGAGTGGTCGGGACGTCGTGCACGCGCACGGCCCACGCGCCCGCGCGGTCCGCGAGAGCACTGGTGACGGCCGTGGCGAGGTCGCGGCGGACCAGATCGGCGTCGGCGCCGATCGTCTCGGCGAGGAACCGCTTCCGGCTCGTGCCGACGAGCACGCGGCATCCGAGCCCCGCCACCCGCGGGAGCGCGCGCAGCACCTGCCAGTTCTGGTCGCCGCGCTTGCCGAACCCGATGCCCGGGTCGACGACGACACGGGAACGCGGGATGCCGGCGGCCTCGGCCGCGTCGACCCGCTCGTGGAGTTCCGCGAGCACCTCGGCCACCACGTCGCCGTACTCGGCGCGCGCGTACATCTCGGCCGACGGACCCCGCCAGTGTCCGAGCGCGACGTCGGCGGCCGATTCGGCGACGGCGGCGAGCATCTCCGGGTCGGCCAGCCCGCCCGACACGTCGTTGACCAGTCGCGCTCCCAGGGCGACGGCCGCGCGCGCGGTCGTCGCGTTCATCGTGTCGACGCTCACGTACAGACCCGCGGATGCCAGCGCCTCGACGACGGGAAGCACCCGCTGCTGCTCGATCCGGGGCGCGACCCGCTCGGCTCCGGGGCGCGTCGACTCGCCGCCGACGTCGAGGAGGTCTGCGCCCTGCGCGTGGAGCGCACGGGCGTGCGCGATCGCGACGTCGGGATCGAGGAACCGGCCGCCGTCGCTGAACGAGTCGGGGGTCACGTTGACGATCCCCATGACGAGCGTCATCCGCGACCTCGACCGATCAGCGCGATCAGCTCCGCGCGGGCGACGGGGTCGGAGTACACCCCGCGCGCGGCGATCGTGACGGTCGACGCGTCGGGCTGGCGTCCCCCGCGCATCGTGACGCATTCGTGCGTGGCATCCAGCACGACCAGCACGCCACGGGCGTCGAGCGACCCCGCGATCGTATCGGCCACCTGCTCGCCGAGGCGCTCCTGCACCTGCGGTCGCGCGGCCAGGACGTCGATGACACGGGGCAGAGCACCGAGCCCGACGACCTCCTCGCCGGGGAGGTACGCGACGTGCGCGTGACCCCGGAACGGGAGCAGATGATGCTCGCACATCGAGCGGAACGCGATGTCGCGCAGCATCACCGCCCCCGAGGGCAGGGTGTCGGGCGCCGGCCCGCGGGTCACCGAGATGGTGTGCTGCAGCGGAGCACCGGCATCCTCGCCCACTCCCCCGAAGAACTCGCTCCACGAGTCGGCGACGCGGGCCGGGGTCTGCCGGAGACCCGGGCGATCGGGATCCTCACCGATCGCTTCGAGCAGCTCGCGTACGAGCGCGGACACGCGCTCCCGGTCGACGGCCACGGCGCCTTAGGCGGTGGCCGGACGCGTCTGTCCGCTCGGCCGGCGCTGCGGCTGGGTCGCGGTCTGCGCGTCGGCCTCGGTGGACGCCGCGACCCCGGCGGGGGCCGAGCGACGCGGGACCTCGACGGGCGGCAGGCTCGACACCGGACGGTCGCCCGACGAGAGCCACTGCGGGCGCGGGGGCAGACGCTTGACGTCCTTGAAGATCTCGGCGAGCTCCAGGTGGTCGAGCGTCTCCTTCTCGAGCAGCGCGAGCGCGAGGCGGTCGAGCACCTCGCGGTTGTCGTTGATCACCTGGTAGGCCTCGTTGTGGGCCTGCTCGATGAGCCCGCGCACCTGCGCGTCGACGCGCTCGGCGATGCGCTCCGAGAAGTCGCGGCCGTGACCCATGTCGCGGCCCATGAACACCTCACCGGACGAGGAACCCAGCTTGACCGGACCGACCTCGTTCGTCATGCCGTACTCGGTGACCATCTTGCGGGCGATGCTCGTCGCCTTCTCGATGTCGTTCGAGGCACCCGTGGTGGGGTCGTGGAACACGATCTCCTCCGCCACACGGCCGCCCATCGCGTAGGTCAGCTGGTCCTGCAGCTCGTTGCGGGTGACGGAGTACTTGTCATCCAGCGGCAGGACCATCGTGTAGCCGAGCGCCTTGCCGCGCGGGAGGATCGTGACCTTGGTGACGGGGTCGGTGTGGTTCATCGCCGCTGCCGCGAGCGCGTGTCCGCCCTCGTGGTACGCCGTGATGAGCTTCTCCTTGTCCTTCATCACGCGCGTGCGCCGCTGCGGACCCGCGATGACGCGGTCGATCGCCTCGTCGAGGGCACGGTTGTCGATGAGCTGGGCGTTCGAGCGCGCGGTCAGCAGGGCGGCCTCGTTGAGCACGTTCGCGAGATCGGCGCCGGTGAAGCCGGGCGTCTTGCGTGCGACGACCTCGAGGTCGACGGAGTCCGACAGCGGCTTGCCGCGACCGTGCACCTCGAGGATGCGCTGGCGGCCCTTGAGGTCGGGGGCGTCGACGCCGATCTGGCGGTCGAACCGGCCCGGGCGCAGCAGTGCGGGGTCGAGGATGTCGGGGCGGTTGGTGGCCGCGATCACGATCACGTTGACCTTGGGGTCGAAGCCGTCCATCTCGACGAGCATCTGGTTCAGGGTCTGCTCGCGCTCGTCGTGCCCGCCGCCCATTCCGGCGCCGCGGTGGCGACCGACGGCGTCGATCTCGTCGATGAAGATGATCGAGGGCGAGTTCTCCTTCGCCTGGTTGAACAGGTCGCGGACGCGGCTCGCACCGACGCCGACGAACATCTCGACGAAGTCCGAACCCGAGATCGAGTAGAACGGCACGCCCGCCTCCCCGGCGACCGCGCGGGCGAGCAGCGTCTTACCGGTTCCGGGAGGGCCGTACAGCAGCACGCCCTTGGGGATGCGCGCACCGACCTCCTCGAACTTCTTCGGGTCCTTCAGGAAGTCCTTGATCTCCTCGAGCTCCTCGATGGCTTCGTCGGAGCCGGCGACGTCCTGGAACGTCACGGTCGGGGTCTCCTTCGTCACGAGCTTCGCCCGCGACTTGCCGAACTGCATCACCTTGCTGCCGCCGCCCTGCGCGCTGGAGAGCAGCCACCAGAACAGCAGACCGAGCAGCACGAGCGGCAGCATCAGGGAGATGAATCCGTCGAGGAATCCCGGACGCGGAACGACGTCGTTGAACCCGTCCTTCGGGGCGGCCGCGTCGATGGCCGTGGCCACCTCGGACGCGCGCGCACCGCCGTAGTAGAACTGCACGGAGTCGGCGCCCTCGAAGGGCTGGGACAGCTTCAGATCGACGCGCTGATCGGTGTCATTGGTCGTCGCCGAGGTGACCGTGGTCCCCTTGAGCAGCTCCAGACCCTCCTGGGTGGAGATCTGCTTGGCTCCGCTGAGGTTCGAGATCAGCGAGAAACCGATGACCAGAAGCAGACCGACCAGCAGAACGTAGATGATCGGATTGCGCGTGATCTTCTTGAAATCCATGGTGGGCGAGCCCAGCCCTTTCGTGATCCGCTTCGGAAAAAGCGGTGGGATCAGGGTAACGCCCGCCGGCTATGCCGGGACTGTGCGTTCGTCGTGGGCGTACCCCGGGCGACGGATGCCGCGCCGAGGCGCGCCCGGCATCCGGTCCGCGGTCAGGAGTAGACGTGCGGCGCGAGGACGGCGACGTCGCGGAGGTTCCGGTACTTCTCGGCGTAGTCCAGGCCGTAGCCGATGACGAAGTCGTTGGGGATGTCGAACCCGACGTAGCGGCAGTCGACCTCGACCTTCATCGCGTCGGGCTTGCGCAGGAGCGCCAGGACCTCGACGGACTCCGCGCCGCGCGACGCGAAGTTCTCCAGCAGCCAGCTGAGGGTCAGACCCGAGTCGATGATGTCCTCGACGATGAGCACGTGCTTGCCGGTGATGTCGGTGTCGAGGTCCTTCCGGATCTGCACGACACCGCTCGAGCGGGTGCTCGCCCCGTACGACGAGACCGCCATCCAGTCCATCGTGATGTGCCGGGGAAGGTGACGGGCGAAGTCGGCCATGACCATGACCGCGCCCTTGAGGACGCCGACGAGCACGACCTCTTTGCCGGCGTAGTCGGCGACGACCAGCTGCGCCAGTTCGGCTAGCTTCTCGTGGATCTGCTCCTCGGTGAGGAGGACTTCGCTGATGTCGTCGGGAATGTCGGCCGCGCGCATCCCTGAATCCTACGCGGGACGACTCAGGATGCCGCCCGCGCGACGATCTCGATCCGGCCGCCGACACGGCGGGCGAGGCATCCGGGCAGGTCGATGGGCCCCTGACCGCGCCAGTCGGTCGCCAGCCGCGCGACCTCGAGGGTCTGCGCCCGCGTGAGCGACACCCCGAACTCGCTGTCGACGACGTAGCGCACGATCCGGTTGCGCAGCGCCGCGGGGTTGGCCGCCAGCGCCGCGACCGACACCGAGATGCCCGCTTCGGCGTGCTCGACGATGTCCTCGATGGTCTCGTCGATCATGTCCTGGAACGCCGCCGCATCCTCGCGCAGCTGCTCCGCGGTGCGGGCGAGGGCCTCGGCGACACCGGGTCCGAGCTCGCGCTCGAGCGTCGGCAGCACCGTCTCGCGGACCCGCACACGCGCGTACGCGGGGTCGAGGTTGTGCGGGTCGCGCCACGGGTCGAGGCCTTCCGCGGCGCACGCCGCCGCGGTCGTCTCGCGTCGGATGCCGAGCAGCGGACGCAGCCACACCGGGCCCGTGGCATCCCTCCGCTCCGGCGACATCCCGGACAGGCTCGTGGCGCCGGAACCGCGGGCGAGACCCAGGAGCACCGTCTCGGCCTGATCGTCGAGGGTGTGCCCCACCAGCACCGCGTCGGCTCCCGTCTCGGCGGCGGCACCGGCCAGGCCGGCGTACCGCGCGTCGCGCGCGGCGGCCTCCGGGCCGCTCCCGGGCCGCACGTCGACCGCCACGACACGGGCGGCGAGCCCGAGGCCGCGGGCGAGGTCGGCGGCACGGGAGGCGATCGCGGCGGACCTGTCCTGCAGACCGTGATCGATCACGACGGCCTCCGCCCGGATGCCGAGCCGCGGCGCCTCGAACGCGGTGGCCGCCGCGAGCGCGAGGGAGTCGGCACCACCGGAGAGCGCGACGACGACGGCGCCGCCGCGCCCGTCGAGCGTGACACGGACCGCCCGACGCACCTCGGCGACGGCGGGATCGAGTCCGGGGCGCCCTTCGTGCATGGCATCCACGCTATCCGTCGTGTCGCCGTGAGTACCGGAGCCGACGGCGGCGAGGGCGCCCCGACTAGGCTGGGCGCGGAATTCCACCGATCTAAGGAGCACACGTATGGGCGCGTACGACGCCGTCATCGAGATCCCGCGCGGCAGCCGCGTGAAGTACGAGGTCGACCACGGCACCGGCCGGGTCTTCCTCGACCGCATCCTGTACACGGTGTTCGGCTACCCGGCCAACTACGGCTTCTTCGAGAACACCCTCGGCGAAGACGGCGACCCGCTCGACGTGCTCGTGCTGCTCGACCGCGACCTCTACCCCGGCATCCTCGCGAAGGTCCGCCCCGTCGGCGTGCTGAAGATGAGCGATGAGGCCGGCGGCGACGACAAGGTCGTCGCGGTCCTCGCGAAGGACCCGCGCTGGGACCACATCCAGGACGTCGACGACATCGACGACTGGACGAAGAAGGAGATCTCGCACTTCTTCGAGCACTACAAGGACCTCGAGCCCAACAAGTGGGTCAAGGTCGACGAGTGGGCGGATGCCGCCGAGGCCGAGCGCCTCGTCGACGAGGCGTTCGCGCGCTTCGAGGAGCACGACGCCCAGACCAAGACGCAGGGCGAGGGCGAGTCCCCGAGCACCCTCTGACCTCCCCGGTCATGACGAAAGCCCCCGGTCCTCGACCGGGGGCTTTCGCGTCGCTCAGACCCAGACTCCGCGGTCGCGCAGCCACGGCGCGGGGTCGGTCGTCCCGCCCCACGGCGGGTAGACCTCGAAGTGGAGGTGGCATCCGAAGGAGTTGCCCGTCTGCCCGGTCGCGGCGATCTGCTGACCGGCGGACACACGCTGGCCGTAGGAGACGTAGATGCCGCCGTTGACGATGTGGGCGTATCCGGTGCCCGAGCCGTCGTCGTGCTGGATGCGGATGTAGTTGCCGTATCCGCTGTTCAACCCGGCGTACGTGACGCGTCCGCTCGCCGCGGCGTAGATCGGCGACCAGCAGCTCGCACCGAAGTCGAGCCCGAGGTGCCAGGTGCTCGCGCAATAACTCGCGCCACACTGCCCGGTGCGCGGTCCATAACCGGACGTCGTACCGGCCCAGGAAGGACGCGCCCACCCCGAGCTGACGACATCTCCGCCTCCGCCTCCGCCGCCGCCGCCACTGCTGCTCCCGCCGCCACCGCTGCTGCCGCCTCCACCGCCGTTGTTGTTGTTGGCGGCAGCCGCCGCCGCGGCAGCCGCAGCCGCCTCGCGGGCGGCGCGGTCACGGGCCTCGGCCTCTTCGCGGGCTTTGCGCTCCCGCTCCTCGCGGGCCTTGCGCTCGGCCTCGACACCGGCCTGGTAGTCGGCGACCGTCTTGGCGGTCGTGTCCTGCAGGGCGGCCAGCTGCGCCTGCAGCACGACCTGATTGGCCTGCTGCTCGGTGAGTGCGGCCTGCGCGGCGTCCGCCGCCTGCTGCGCGGCGACCATCTTGTCTTCGGCGATCTTCTGCAGGCGGTCGCGCTCGGCCTTGGCGTCGTCGGCCTGGCCGCTGAGGTTCTTCGCGCTGTCACGGGCGGCGACCGCGGCCGCGTAAACGGAACGGTTGCGGTCGAGCAGCTTGTCCATCGTGCCGAGCTTCGCGAGGAGGTCGTCGGCGCTGGCTGCCGAGCTCGAGAAGAAGAGGTCGAGGGAGGTGTCGTCGCCGCCGGAGCGGTAGAGCTGCGCGGCCACCTTGCCGGCCTTCGTCGCGGCATCCGTCGCCTTGGCGGCCTCGGCGTCGGCTTGCGAGCGCAGCTGCTGCGCGCGGTAGTCGGCGTCGAAGAAGGCCTGCTGCGCGGTGTAGTACTCGTCGGACCGGGCGACCACCTCGGCCTGCGTGCGCTCGACCTCGGACTGCAGGCCCGCGATCAGACCCTGGATGCGGGTGATCTCGGCGCCCTTGGCGGCTTCATTCGCTCGCGCGGCCTCGACATCGGCCCAGGACGGGTAGTCGGCGGCGAAAGCGGGGGACGTCGAGATGAAGGAGGGCACCGTGGCACCGATCGCGCCGAGGGCGACGGCGCCGAAGGCACCCAGTCGCAACGCTCCGCGGCGGTCGAGCGAGGGCCACAGACGTGCGCGCTCGCTCGGGCTGGGCGCGCAACCGCAGTCGTCCGCGCCTTCGGGGGGTTCAGGCGTCACGGGAATACCTCATCTCACCGGTTCGCAACTCGCACCACAGTAGCAACACGAATCACACGAACAACAGGGCGAGTTCCCGCTGCCGCGGCCCAGTCTGGCCCCTCGACACGCCGGGGACGAGGACCGCCACGCCCCCGATTGGCAATCTCGAGAATCATGAAGTAGGCTCGGTCGTCGGCAAGTGAGCACGGAATCGCAGGATTTCGGGGTTCATCCGGCCCCATCGTTTAGCGGCCTAGGACGCCGCCCTTTCACGGCGGTAGCACGGGTTCGAATCCCGTTGGGGTCACTCGCCGAACACAATTGAACAAGCATGGCCCTGTAGCGCAGTTGGTTAGCGTGCCGCCCTGTCACGGCGGAGGTCGCGGGTTCAAGTCCCGTCAGGGTCGCTCCACAGCGACGGGCCTTCTTTCGAGGAGGCCTTTCGTCTCGGAAGCGGCAGACATGCCGCTCGGCTCTGTAGCTCAGTTGGTAGAGCGTTCGACTGAAAATCGAAAGGTCACCGGATCGATGCCGGTCGGAGCCACACGGGTGACCGTTACAGTCACCCCAGGAACCCTCGCGTAGCTTCTACATCGCGGGGGTTTCGTCTTTTTCCGGCGCCCTCGCGCCACGTGCGCGCGGCCCGCGTCACCCGACCGGGTGAGGCTCTCCCCGCCCGGGCGTTCGAACGGGCACGATGAACCGGTGAACGAATCGGTGCCGCTCGAGGTGGATGGCCGGCGCCGCACCCGACCCGGCCTCGTCCTCGCGACCGTCTGCGGCGCGCTCGCCCTCGTCTCCATCGACGTCACCGTGCTCCACGTGGTCGCCCCCACGATCGCGCGAGAGCTCCCCGCCACCGACGCCGAGCTGCTCTGGATCATCGACGCGTTCCCGTTCGTGATCGCGCCGCTCCTGCTGTCGGCGGGCGTCCTGAGCGACCGCTACGGCCGGCGACTGTTTCTCGTCGTCGGGATGGCGCTGTTCGCGGCGGCCTCGGCCGCGGCGGCCTTCGCTCCCGGACCCGTCTGGCTCATCGCCGCCCGCGCCGCGATGGCGGTGGGGGCCGCCGGCATCCTGCCCCCGACGATGTCGCTCCTCCGCGTGGCCTACCCGGATCGGCAGAAGCGCGTCCGGGCGGTGGCGATCTGGTCGATGTCGTCGGCGGCCGCCGCGGCGGCGGGCCCGGTCATCGGCGGGGTCATCGTCGCGCACAGCTGGTGGGGCGGGGTGTTCCTCGTGAACGTGCCGCTCGCGGCGCTCGTGATCGCCGCGGCGCTGCGGTGGGTGCCGGAATCGCGCTCGGATCGCCCCGGCAGCACCGACCTGGCCGGTCAGGGCCTCGCGATCGGAGCGGTGCTCGCGGCCGCCGTCGCGGCGAACAGTCTCGCCGAGCACCACGTCGAGGTGTTCATCGGCGGCACGGTGCTCTCACTCGGCCTCGGGTGGGCGTTCGTCCGGCGGCAGTTCGGGCTGGGCCGCCGGGGCGAGCAGCCCACGCTGGACATGGCGCTCTTCCGCAACGCCGCGTTCTCGAGCGCGCTCATCGCGGTGGCGTTGGCGATGTTCGCGATCGTCGGCCTCGAGCTGCAGTTCGCGCGCTACCTCCAACTCGAGCGCGGCTTCGCCCCGCTGGATGCCGCGATCGCCCTCGTCCCGCTCGCCCTGGCCACGGTGGTCGGCGCGCTGCTGTCGCCGTGGGTGCTGCGACTCCTGCGGCACCGCGCGACGATCGCGTCGACGCTCACCGTCGCGGGGCTCGCGCTGGCCGGCCTCACGCTCGCGGGTGAGCCCGTGAACCTCGCGGTCTTCGCCGCCACGACAGCGCTGGCGGGGCTCGCCATCGAGATCGCCGCGGTCAGCGCGAACGATCTCATCGTGTCGTCCGCGGGGGTGCACGAAGTCGGGGGTGCAGCCGCGCTCGAGGAGATCTCCTACGACCTCGGCGGCGGCTTCGGCACGGCTGTCCTCGGCGCCGTCGCCGTCTCCGCCCCCTCGATCGCGGGCGGCTTCCATGCCGCCGTCGCGACCTCCGCGGGGCTCCTCGTCGTGGCCGGTCTCGCGATGGCCTGGGCCCTTCGCCGCGTGTGAGGCCTGCGTCATCCCTCCCGGGCGCGCAGGTCCTTCCGGAGGATCTTCCCCGACGCGGACTTGGGGATGGCGTCGATGAACTCCACCCGCCGCACCTTCTTGTGGGGCGCGACCTCCGCGGCGACGAACTCCATGACGTCCTCCGCTGTCAGCTCCGCGCCCGGCGCGACGACCACGAACGCCTTCGGGATCTCCTGCTTGTCCTCGTCGAGGACGCCGATGACAGCGGCATCCTGGATTCTCGGATGCGACAGCAGCAGCGCCTCGAGCTCAGCGGGGGCGATCTGATAGCCCTTGTACTTGATGAGCTCCTTCAGTCGGTCCACGATCGTGAAGTACCCGTCGACGTGGTGCGTGGCGATGTCACCGGTGTGGAGGAAGCCGTCGGCGTCGATCGTGTCGGCGGTGGCATCCGGACGATTGAGGTAGCCGAGCATCACGTTCGGCCCGCGCACCCACAGCTCGCCGGGAGCGGTCAGTCCGTCAGCGCCGTGCTCCTCGATCTCGACGCCGGTCTCGGTGTCGACGAGCTTCGCCTCGACGTTGGGGATGAGCACGCCCACCGAGCTCACGGGCATGTCGTCGCGCTCCGGCGGGATCGCGTGCGACACCGGGCTGAGCTCACTCATCCCGTAACCCTGGAAGAACCGCGCGTGGATGCGACGACCGGCCGTCTCGGCCGTCTCGCCGTCCAGGGGCGCCGCGCCCGAGAACACGGTGTGGACGCTGGAGATGTCGAAGTCGTCGACGACGGGATGCTTCGCGAGGGCCACCGCGATCGGCGGCGCGATGAAGAGGAACGTGCAGCGGTGCGCCTGGATGCACCGGAGGAAGGCCAGCAGGTCGAACTTCGGCATCGTGACGAGCGTCGCGCGCTGCCGGAGCGCCAGATTCAGCAGCACCGTCATCCCGTAGATGTGGAAGAACGGCAGCACCGCGAGGACGCGGTCATCGCTTCCGAGCCGGATGCTCACGCGGCACTGATCCACGTTCGCCACGAGGTTGCGGTGCGAAAGCATCACCCCCTTCGGCACCCCCGTCGTCCCCGACGAGTACGGCAGCACGGCCACGTGCGTCTCGGGATCGAAGTCGACGGCGGGCGGGGTGCGCTGCTCCGCGAGCAGTGACCGCAGATCGAGGTGCTCCGGAGCGCCGTCCAGCACGATCACGCGGTCGTCGGGGATACCGGCCGCGGCGGCCGCTTCCGCAGCGGGTCCGAGCAGCGGCGAGACGGTGACGAGCCAGGTGGCCCCGGCATCCGTCAGCTGCGTCTCGATCTCGTGCGCGGTGTAGAGGGAGTTGACCGTCGTTACGGCGGCGCCCAGACGGAGGATGCCGTGGAAGACCGTCGCGAACGCGGGGATGTTGGGGCACAGCAGCGCGACCACCGTGTCGGTGCCGACACCCCGGTGGGCCAGCGCGCCGGCGAACGCGTCGACCTGGGCCCGCAGGCGGCCGTAGGTCGTCTCGTCGCCCGAGGCGGGGTCGATCAGCGCGACGCGGTCGAGGTCGTCCTCGTCGAGCGAGCCGAAGAGGTGGTCGTAGACGCTGTGCGACGGAACGTCGATGCGCGGGTAGGGGCTCTGGAACACGGGATCTCCTTCGATACCGACGCGGCGACGCCGCCGTGCGCTCATCCTGCCAAAGGCGGAACCCGGTGTCACGCGCCTTGATACGCAGGCTCAGCCGACTCTCAGCGCGCGGCGCCCCGGCGCCCCGGGAGCGCCAGGGAAGCGGCCATCGCGGCTGCGCAGATCCCGATCACCACGACGAACGCCGCGTCGAATCCGGCACGGGTCCCGGATGCCGTCGTCACCGCGGCGAGCACGAGAGCCGCCGTGGCCGTGCCGAAGGCGCCGCCGAGCTGCTGCGCCATGCGGGAGAAGGCGGAGGCGTGCGGCATCCGGTCGGGGGCGACGTCGAGGTACCCCGACGCCATGATGGGGACCAGCACGACTCCCAGCCCCAGGCCTCGGACGAACAGCACCCCGGCCCACACCGCGAGCGCGAGCGTGCCGTCGTCGAGGGCGAACGGCACCGTCATCACCGCGACCAGGGCGAAACCCGAGATCGCGACGGCACGCGGACCCCAGCGCGCGACCAGGCGTCCGGCACCGGCACGGGCGAGCAGCGAGCCGACGCCCTGCGGGATCAGCAGGAGAGCCGCGTCCAGCACCGACACCCCGCGATCGGCCTGGAGCGCGAGCGGAAGCAGGAAGGTCGCCGCGTAGAGGTTCGCGCCCAAGAACGCCATCGCGACGGTCGAAGCGCGCAGAGTCCGGACGCCGAGGAGACGGAGGTCGACCAGCGGATCGCGCCGACCGACGGTCCACGGCACGAACGCCACCAGCAGCACCAGCCCGACCACCGCCGGCACCCAGACGGCCACCTCGCCCGCACCGGTGCCGCCGGCGAGGTTCGACAGCGCCAGCAGCACGCCGACGAGGCCGGGGGCCAGGAGCAGGAGGCCGATGGCATCCAGAGTCGTCCGGGCACCCGACCGCCCGCCCGGCAGCCACAGGACGGCGAGGACGAGGCCGACCGCCCCCAGCGGCAGGTTGATGAGGAAAAGCCACCGCCAGTCCAGGGCGCTGAGCACGAGCCCGCCGAGCACCGGGCCGATCACGGGGCCGAGCGAGATCGGCACGCTCATCACCGCCATGGTGCGCGCCATGGCCTCGCGCGGCGTGCGCTGCATGGGCAGCGTCTGCATGAGCGGGAGCAGGAGCCCCGCGCCCGCGCCCTGGAGCGCCCGGAACGCGATGAGCTCGCCGATGCCGCTCGCCATCGCGCACAGGACGGATGCCGCGAGGAAGATCCCGGATGCCAGGATCCAGGCGTTCCGGTCCCCGAGGCGGGCCTGCACCCATCCGGCGACGGGGATGACCACGGCCAGTGCCAGCAGATAGACCGTCGACACCCACTGCAGCGTCGCGACATCGGCGCCGAGGTCTTCGCCGATGCGGTGCAGTCCGATCGCGACGATCGTGGTGTCCACGACGGGCATGATCCCGCCGACGATGAGTGCGATGACCAGCAGCCGGGTCGCACGTTCCTCCGTCACCCGACCATCCTCGTCTCGGGAACGGGCCGCTGCGTCAGAGGAGAGCGGCGATCACCCCGCCGATCGCCCCGACGATCACGACGACCCACGCCGGCGCGCGGAACGCCGTCAGCAGCACGAAGCCGATGAGCGCGAGCACGAACGGCCCGGGGCCGGTGACCGCCGTGGTGAACACGGGGGTGTACAGCGCCGCCCCGAGGATGCCGACGACGGCCGCGTTCGCCCCCCGCATCGCCGCGCGGACGCGGGGGCGACCGCGCAACGCGTCCCAGAACGGCAGAACCCCGACGAGCACGAGGAAGCCGGGAAGGAAGATCGCCACGAGAGCGACCGCCGCCCCCGCGACGCCCCCGGGCCCGACCGCGGAGTCGGCCCCGAGGTAGGCGGCGAACGTGAACAGCGGCCCCGGAACGGCCTGGGCGGCGCCGTAGCCCGCCAGGAACACGTCGGGCGACACCCACCCGGTCTGCACGACCTCGGCCTGCAGCAGCGGGAGGACCACGTGGCCTCCGCCGAACACGAGCGCACCCGACCGGAAGAAGGCGTCGGCGAGCGCGACGAGCCCCGATCCCGTGGTCGCCGCGAGGAGCGGGAGTCCGATGAGGGCGGCGGCGGCGACCACGAGGCTTCCGATCGCGACGGCACGGGGCACACCGAACGAGGGCAGGGTCTCCCCCGGCTGCTCCGCAGCCTCACGCAGCAGCACGAGACCCGCCACGACGCCGATCGCCAGCGCCCCCAGCTGTCCGACCGCGCCCGGGGCGAACAGAGCGAGCGCCGCGGCGACGACCGCGATCCCGGCGCGGGGAGCGTCGGGCGTGAGAGAGCGGGCCATCCCCCACACGGCCTGGGCGACGATCGCGACCGCGACGATCTTCAAGCCGTCGAGGATGCCGCCGCCCACCGGGCCGCCGAAGAGCGAGGCGCCCGCGGCGAACGCGACGAGCAGCACGGCGGACGGCAGGGTGAAGCCCAGGAACGCCACGATCGCACCCCAGAACCCGGCGCGCTGCAGGCCCATCGCGAAGCCGACCTGGCTGGACGCGGGGCCCGGCAGGAACTGGCACAGCGCGACGAGGTCGGCGTACGCACGGTCGTCCATCCACCGCCGCCGGGTGACGAGATCGTCGCGGAAGTACCCGAGGTGCGCGATCGGTCCGCCGAAGGACGTCACTCCCAGTCGCAGGAACGCGAGGAAGACCTCGGGAACTGTTCCGGCTCGTGTCATCCGTCGTTCCTAACGCCCCCGGGCAAACGGCGGGTGAATCCGCTCAGCGGAGCGGCCGGCGCAGGAGCGCGTCGACCAGGCGCAGCGTGCGGGTGGTGCGGTCCTGGTCGATGGAGACGTCGGCCCCGCGCACGGCGTCACGGAGGCGCTCGACCTCGCCGATCATCGGGTTCCCGGGGGCGGCGACGTCGCGGGTCTCGGGCTCTCCTCCGCGCGGCGTGAGGACCAGCCGTCGCGGCGCATCGATGGCGTCGATGGAGAGGGAGGCCTCCTCGCCCTGGATCTCGCTCGGCAGCGACGTGTCGGTGATCTTCGACCAGGCCACATCGGCGAGGAAGCCGTCGTACTCGGCGATCGCGCTGCCGAGCCCGTCCGTGCCCGAGGCGATCCCCACGCGCGCTCCCACGATGTCGCGGGGATCGCCGAAGAGGAGGACGAGCGCGTGCAGGGGGTAGACGCCCAGATCGCGCAGGGCGCTGCCCCCGAGCGCAGGGTCGAAGATGTTCGTCGGCTCGCCGGCCAGCACGTGGTCGTACCGCGCGGAGCGCTTCTCGTACCGGAACGAGACCCGGCGGATCCGGCCGAGCCGCGGCAGGAGCTCCTGGATCGTCCGGATGCCGGGGTCGTAGGCCGTGCGCATCGCCTCGAGCAGCACGACCTCCCGTTCGCGGGCGAGCTCGACGAGCTCCTCCCACTCCTCCGCCGTGAGGGCCGCAGGCTTCTCGACGAGCACCGGGATGCCGGCATCCACCGCCGCCCGCACCTGCTCGGCGTGCACGGAGTTGGGGCTCGCGATGTACACGGCGTCGCAGTCACCGGCGTCGAGCAGCCCCGCGAGGCCGTCGGCGACGCCCGGCGCCCGGACGCGTTCGGCGAAATCCCGCCCCCGGGCGAGGTCACGGGAGGCCACCCGCCCGAGCTCGACGCCGTCGACGGCGTGCACGGCCCGCGCCAGCTGCTCGGAGATGGAACTCGTGCCGACGATGCCGATGCGGATCATCCCCTCATCATCCCGTGTCCTCACCCGCGCGAGCATCCGGGGATCGCGCGATCCGTCCCGCTAGGATCGCCCTGATCGTGGGGACGATCGTCGCAACCCGGGGGAAGATTCGATGGTCACGCGCGCGCAACGACGCCGCCTCACTTCGCGGCGGGTCCGCCTGCGCCGCACGATCGTCGCGGTCGTGGCCGTCGCCCTCATCGCGGGCGGCGTGTCCCTGTTCGCGGTGCTGCGCGGGTCGACCGGCCTGCCCGTGGCGGAGACCGCGCCGCCGCCGAGCCCGACGTCCACTCCCACACCCACCCCCACCCCCACCCCGACGCCGCTCACGGCCGCGCAGCAGCTCCTGTCCTCGACGACCGACCCGCGTGCGTGCGCGGTGTCGTTCGCGGGCGAGGGCATCGCTCTCGACCCGCAACTGCAGACGCAGGACCTGCGCTTCGACAAGCTCCCGATCCCCCGGGCCGAGGGTCGCGTCTTCGCCGGCTGGTACGCCAGCGCCGCCGACGCGGCCGCCCTGACGCTCCCGGCGCGGGTGAACGGGGCCGACCTCGTCGCGTGCACCGGCCGCGAGAAGACGTTGTACGCCGCGTGGACGACACCCGAGGCGAATACGGCGGAGGACGCCGGCATCCCGATCCTGATGTACCACCAGTTCACGCGGAATCCCGAGGGCGAGGACAACTGGCTGCGCGCGAACTACATCTACATCGGCGACTTCGATGCGCAGATGGCCTACATCCAGCAGTCCGGTTTCTACCTGCCGACGTGGGACGAGCTGAGCGCCTTCATCGACGGGGCCCTGTTCCTGCCGAAGCACTCGGTCATCATCACCGACGACGACGCCGACAGCACGTGGCTCGAACAGGCGGCCCCGGTCGTCGACGGGCGCAACCTGCTCACCACGTCGTTCGTCATCACCTCGGCCCGCACCGAGGGGACGCCCAACCGCTTCGTCCTGCAGCGCTCGCACACGCACGACATGCACCGCGCCGGCGCGAACGGCAAGGGTCGCATGGTGAACGACGACGCCGACACCATCGCCGCCGATCTGGAGCAGTCCGCAGCGATCCTCGGCGCGAAGGAGGTGGTGGCCTACCCCTTCGGGCACTACGACGAGACGACCAAGGAAGGCGTCCGCCGTGCCGGATTCGAGCTCGGCCGCACCATCGAGCACGGGTACGTGCACGTCGGGACGGACAAGCTCGCGCTCCCCGTCATCCGGATGAACTACGGCATGACGGTGGACGATCTGAGGGATGCCATCGGCTGACGGCGCGCCGTGGCACCGCTCCCGGGGATGCACGCCCCGCTAGCTCCCAGCTAAATGATCCACAATGCTCATTTGGGCACGCGTCGGCCGTTCTACGCTGTGTACTTCCGGCTTCACCGAAACGCGAGTATCCATGGACCTTTCCGTCATCGTTCCGACCTTCAATGAGGGTCCGAACGTCGCCGAACTCGTCCGTCGAACGACGGCTGCGGTTCCGGGTCGTTCGGTCGAGATCATCTTCGTGGATGACTCGACCGATGACACCCCGGACGTGATCCGTGCCGTCGCCGCCGAGGCTGCGGTTCCGGTGCGGTTGCTGCACCGCGACGAGCCCGTGGGGGGTCTCGGGGGTGCGGTGGTCGATGGCATCCGGGCCGCGCAGTCCGATTTCTGTGTCGTGATGGACGGTGACCTGCAGCACCCGCCGGAGGTCATCGCCGAACTCCTCGCCCGCGCCGAGGTCGGCGACGCCGATGTCGTCGTGGCGTCCCGGTACATCGCGGGTGGGACGTCCGAGGGGCTGGCCAACGCGGTGCGCACGCTGGTCTCGCGGGGATCGACGATGCTGACCAAGGCGATGTTCCCCCGGAAGCTGCACAACTGCTCCGACCCGATGACGGGGTTCTTCCTCGTGGATCGTCGCGCGTTGGATGTCGAGGGGCTGCGCCCGCGCGGGTTCAAGATCCTTCTGGAGATCCTCGCCCGTAAGCAGATGCGGGTGGCCGAGGTGCCGTTCTCGTTCGCTGCGCGCTTCGCGGGGGAGTCGAAGGCGTCGTTCAGTCAGGGCCTGCGGTTCCTGACCCAGCTCACGATGCTGCGATTCGGGCGGATGTCCGCGTTCGCGGTCGTGGGCGGGATCGGTGCGGTCGCGAACCTCCTCATCACGTGGGCGCTGACGGGACTGGGGGTGCAGTACCTGATCGCGTCGGTCATCGCGAGCGTGCTCACCATCGTCGGCAACTTCCTCGCCCTGGAATACCTCGTGTTCGCCGACATGCGCGCCGAGTCCGGGCTGATGCGCCACCGGTTCCTGAAGTCGTTCACCTTCAACGGCATCGAAGCGCTCGTGCGCATCCCGCTGCTGTGGCTGCTGGTCAGCGCCGCGCACCTGCACGTCGTCATCGCCACCGCCCTCACGCTGATCGCGGCGTTCGTGGTCCGGTTCGTGTACCACGCGCTGGTCGTCTACGCCCCCAAGCGCAGCCGCCTCGCGCAGATGCCCCTCCCCGAGACCCTCGAAGACGAACTCGCCGCCTGACCCCACCCGCGACCAGGCAACCCCCGGTCGGCGTACGCTGGAAGCATGTCCGACGCATCCATCCGCATGTTCGGCGCCGACTGGTGCCGTGACTGCATCCGCACGAAGAAGCAGCTCGACGACCTCGGTGTCGCCTACGAGTACGTCGACCTCGTGGCCGACCCCTCGGCGGCCGACGTGGCCAAGGAGATCTCGGGCCGCACGAACATCCCCGTCGTGGTCTACCCCGACGCCTCGCACCACGTCGAGCCCTCCAACGCCGACGTCGAGGCCAAGCTCCGCGAGCTGTCGCTGATCTGACCCCGCCCGATGCTCACCGCCGCGTGGCCGGTTCGCCGACACGTGACCGGTGAGACCGGAACGGCCCTTCCCGCGTTCGTCGACCACCACGTGCACGCGCACCTGGTCGATCTGCACGCGTTGCCAGCGCGCGGTATCGCCGGAGTCCTCGACCTCGGTGGCGACCCGGTCGCCCTCGCGCGGATCGCGCGGGGTCTTCCGCACGTCGCCTTCGCGGGCGCCTTCCTCACCGTCCCGGGCGGATACCCCGGCGGACGGTCCTGGGCGCCGGATGCCATCGTGCACACGGTCTCGAACGGCTCGCCCCATCCCGGAGAACCCGGCGGTGCCCGCACCGCCGTGGACGCGCAGGCCGACGCCGGCGCCTCGGTCATCAAAGTCGCCCTGAACGCCGACGCGGGCCCCGTGCCGTCGGACGAGGTCCTCACCGCGATCCTCGTCGCCGCGCGGGAACGCGGCCTGCCGGTCGTCGCGCACGCGCAGGGCGCCGGCCAGGTCGAGCGGGCGATCGACGTCGGCGTCGAGGCCCTCGCCCACGCACCCTTCGACGGCGCGCCGTCCCGGCGGATGCTCGCGCGCGCCGCGGACAGCGGCCAGGTGTGGATCTCGACCCTCGACATCCACCGCGGCGACGCACGCACCCGAGCGGTGCACCACCTGCGCGCGTTCGCCGCGCGCGGCGGCCGCGTCCTCTACGGCACCGACCTCGGCAACGGCCCGCTCCCTCTCGGCGTCAACCGCCGCGAGCTCCTCGCGCTGCAGGACGCGGGCGTGCGCGGTGACGCCCTCGTGGCATCCCTCAGCGATCCCTGGCCCGCCCGCTCCGGTCCCGACGGCGTCCGCACGTTCGTCGCCGGACCCGCCCCCGCCGACCCCGACGACATCGCGACGTGGTTGTCGCACGCGATCGTCGTCCCGACCGAGGAGCTCAGCCGTGTCGACTGAACCGTTCGCCGCCGAGGCCGAGGCCCTGGACGCGGCCGATCCGCTGGCGGCGCACCGCGATGCCTTCGTCGGATCCGAGACGTCCCTGGTCTACTTCGACGGCAACTCCCTCGGGAGGCCGCCGCGCGCCACCGCGAGTCGGCTCGCCGAATTCGTGACGGCCGAGTGGGGCGGTCGCCTCATCCGCGGATGGGACGAATCGTGGATGGACCTGCCGTTCCGGATCGGCGACAGGCTCGGGCGCCTGACCCTCGGCGCGGCGACGGGGCAGACGATCATCGGCGACTCCACGACGGTCCTGCTCTACAAGCTGCTGCGGGCCGCGCTCTCCGAGCGTTCGGCGACCGACCCGGGACGCGTCGAGATCGTCGTCGGGCGGGACGACTTCCCCACCGACCGGTATCTCGTCGAGGGCATCGCCGCCGAGCGCGGCGCGCGGGTCGTGTGGATCGAGGTCGACACCGCCCGCGGGGTGGATGCCGACCTGCTCCGCGCCGCGGTGGGCCCGCGGACCGCCGTCGTCCTGCTCAGCCACGTCTCCTACCGCTCCGGGTATCTCGCGGATGCCGAGGAACTCACCCGCATCGCCCACGACGCCGGCGCGCTCGTGCTGTGGGACCTCTGCCATTCCGCGGGTTCCGTCCCGGTCGCGCTCGACGCGTGGGGCGTCGACCTCGCGGTCGGCTGCACCTACAAGTACCTGAACGGCGGCCCCGGAGCACCCGCCTTCGCCTACGTCGCGGCTCGGCATCAGGGGACGCTCACCCAGCCGATCCAGGGCTGGATGGGCGCGGCCGACGTCTTCGCGATGGGACCGGAATACCGCCCGGCCGACGGAATGCGGCGGTTCCTGTCAGGCACCCCGCCGGTCCTCGCGATGCTGGCGATGCAGGACACCCTGGATCTCATCGACGACGCCGGCATCGCGGCGATCCGCGCGAAATCCGTGGCCCTGACCGAGTTCGCGCTGCGGGTGGGCGATGGCATCCTGAGCCCGCTCGGAGTGACCCTGGCCTCGCCGCGCGACCCCTCGGAGCGCGGCGGGCATCTGACGCTGTCGCACCCGGCGATGCGAGCGGTCACGGCACGACTGTGGCAGCAGGACGTCATCCCCGACTACCGCGACCCGCACGGCCTGCGGATCGGACTGGCCCCGCTCTCGACGAGCTTCACCGAAACCCTCACGGGACTCATGGCCGTCGCCGAGGCGGTCCGCACCGAGAGCTGAGGCGCGACGTCGTCATCGACAAGGTGGCGGCGCTAGCCTCGGAGCGTGGTCGACCCCCTCCTCATCATCGTCGGCGGGATCGTGGTGATCTCCCTCGTCACCGTGATCGCGCCGCGATTCAACGTCGCCGGTCCCCTGGTCCTCATGGCCATCGGGCTCGGGGTGAGCCTGCTGCCGTTCGTGCCGGCGTTCGCCGTCCCGCCCGAGGTGATCCTCATCGGCGTGCTCCCCCCGCTGCTCTATTCCGCGGCCGTGCAGCTTCCGGCGATCGAGTTCCGCCGCGATTTCGCACCCATCGCCGGACTGTCGGTGCTGCTGGTCGTGCTGAGCGCGCTCGGACTCGGCCTGTTCTTCTCAGCGGTCATCCCCGGCATGGGGCTCGCGCTCGGCGTGGCGCTGGGCGCGATCCTGAGCCCGACGGATGCCGTGGCCACCTCCATCGCCAAGCGCCTGGGCATCGCTCCGCGCGTGGTCACGCTGCTCGAGGGCGAGAGCCTGCTGAACGACGCGACCGCGCTCGTTCTCCTGCGCACGGCGGTGGCGGCCGTGGCATCCGGATTCGCGTTCGCCGACGCCGTCGCGAACTTCGCCTGGGGCGTGCTGCTGGCGCTCGCGCTGGGGGCGCTCGTCGGGTGGGGCAATCTGCGGATCCGCGAGCGGGTGACCAATCCGGCGGCCAACACGGCGCTGAGCTTCACCGTTCCGTTCATCGCCTACCTGCCGACCGAACACCTCGGCGGCTCGGGACTCGTCGCCGCCGTGGTCGCGGGCATCGTCACGGGTCAGGGCGCCGCCCGGCGCTTCACCCCGGAGCAGCGTGTCAGCGACCGCGTCAACTGGCGCACCATCGAGCTCATCCTCGAGGGCGGCGTCTTCCTCGTCTTCGGCCTGGAGCTGAAGGACATCGTCGGCGCGAACCTCCGGGAGCACGAGGGGCTCTGGTACGGCACGTGGCTCGCGCTCTCGGCGCTCGGCATCGCCCTCGGCGTGCGAGCGCTGTACGTCGCCGGTCTGATCTGGCTGCAGGGTCGACGCAGCCGCGGGCACTCCCGGTACCGCGAGCGCGCTGAACGCATCGGGGAACGGGTCGACCAGCTGCACGAGGCCTATCGCTCCGACCCCGAGACGTTCGGCCGCCGCGGAACGGATCCCGAGCGCGCAGAACGCCGATTCTCGTGGATGCGCCGACGGCTCGCCCGCACCACGGCCGACCTCGACTACTACCGCGACAGCCCCCTCGGTTGGCGCCACGGCGTCATCGTCGTATGGGCGGGGATGCGCGGCGTCGTCACCCTCGCCGCCGCGCAGACCCTGCCCAGCGAGGGCGTGTCGGACCGCCCGCTGCTCATCTTCGTCGCCTTCCTCGTGGCCCTGTTCAGCCTGCTGCTGCAGGGACTGACGCTGACGGCCGTCGTCCGCGCGGTCGGACTGTCGGAGGGCGGCGGAGAAGGACCCACGCGCGAAGAACAGCACGCCCTGGATGCCGAGCTGCGACAGGCCGCGGTGGCCGCGGTCACGTCGGGCACCCTCGCCCGCCGCAACGGCGAGGCGTTCCCCGCGGATCTCATCGAGCAGGCCGGAGCGCGGCTGACCCGCCCGCCGGACGACGACGTCACCACGCGGGCGCGCGACCTGCTGGAGCTGCGGCTCGCCTCGATCGACGCGATGCGCCAGGAACTCAACCGCATCAGCCACGACGGGCGGTACAGCACCGCGGCGCTCCGTCACGCGCTGGCCGAACTCGACGCCGACCAGTTGAGCCTCGAGCTGCGCATCGACGGCGACGACTAGGCGTCCCGCCCCCGCCGTCCCGCCAGGACGGGCGCGCGACGAGACGGTTGCGAGCCGCGGTGTGCGGCACAATGGACGTGGAGGTGCCCATGAGCGATCCGATCCCGACGCCGACGTCACCGGCGGACGCCACGAGCGCCGCTGTCCCCGTCGCGCACACCGCAGCCGACTGCCCGCAGTGCTTCACCGAGATGCAGGGCGACGGCGCGTGGTGGCGGGCTCGTCCCGCCGGGTCGCGCCTGGTCGGACTCGTCGTCTCGCGCGACGGCCTTCCCTCCGTCGTGCAGCAGCGCGACGATCTGACCCGATTCGGCGTGCCCATCGAGGGGTTCCGCCACCCGGCGCCCGAGACCCTCGAGGACTGGGCGGCCCGCCTCGATCGCTTCTTCGGCACGCTGACCCGCGGCGACGTCCTGGTCGTCACGACCCTCGAGGCGCTCGGGGTGTCGCGCGCCGACGCCTCGCGCGCCGTGGCGGAGCTGCGTCAGCGCGGGGTCATCGTGAAGGTGCTCGCCCACGGTGACCGCCACCTGCACACCGCCACGGTGACTCCCCCGGCCTGAGCGTCGCCGCCGCGGCGCCCGCCCGCGGGCCGTCCCGCCGGCGTTCGACGGCGTCGGTCAGGATCCGACGTAGCGCGCGAGGTGCTCGCCCGTGAGGGTGGACCGACCGTCCACGAGGTCGGCGGGAACCCCCTCGAACACGATCGATCCGCCATCACGTCCGGCCCCCGGGCCGATGTCGATGATCCAGTCGGCATGCGCCATGACCGCCTGGTGATGCTCGATCACGACGACGGTGTTGCCGGCATCCACGAGGGAATCCAGGAGGGCCAGCAGGGTGTCGACGTCGGCGAGGTGCAGGCCCGTCGTCGGTTCGTCGAGCACGTACACGGCCCCCTTCTTGGCCATCGAGATCGCCAGCTTCAGGCGCTGGCGCTCACCGCCGGACAGGGTGTTGAGCGACTGCCCGAGCGTGATGTACCCGAGCCCCACATCGACCAGCCGGCCCAGCACCGCGACCGCCGGCCCGGTGGTGAGGAATGCGGATGCCTCGGCGATCGACATCTGCAGCACCTCCGCGATGTTCCTGCCGTCGAGGGTGTACTCGAGAACCTCGTCCGCGAAGCCCGTGCCGCCGCAGAGTTCGCAGGCCGTCTCGACCGTGGACTGGAAGCCGAGCTGGGTGACGATCACGCCCAGCCCGTTGCACGCGGGACACGCGCCCTCGGAGTTCGCGCTGAACAGCGCCGGCTTGACGCCGTTCGCCTTCGCGAAGGCCGCGCGCACGGCGTCGAGGATGCCGGTGTAGGTCGCGGGGCTGCTTCGCCGGGAGCCCTTGATGGGCGACTGGTCGACGACGACGACGTCGTCGAACGCCGGAAGATTGCCGTGGATGAGAGAGGACTTGCCCGACCCGGCCACCCCGGTCACGACGGTCAGGATGCCGAGGGGGACGTCGACGTCGACGTTCTTGAGGTTGTGCTGGGTTGCCCCGCGGATCGGCAGCGCGCCGGTGCGCTCCCGGACCGAAGGCTTCAGTCGCGCGCGGTGATCGAGGAAGCGGCCGGTCAGCGTGTCGGAACCGCGGAGTCCGGCGACATCGCCCTCGTACTGGATCGCCCCGCCGTCGCGACCGGCGCGGGGACCGAGGTCGACGACGTGGTCGGCGATCTCGATGACCTCGGGCTTGTGCTCGACGACGAGCACGGTGTTGCCCTTGTCGCGCAGCTGGCGCAGGGTGTCGTTCATCCGCTGGATGTCGTGGGGGTGCAGCCCCGCCGTCGGCTCGTCGAAGACGTACGTGATGTCGGTCAGGCTCGAGCCGAGGTGACGGATCATCTTCGTGCGCTGCGCCTCGCCCCCCGAGAGGGTGCCGCTCGCGCGGTCGAGGGAGAGGTATCCGAGCCCGATGTGGACGAAGGCATCGAGCGTGTCGCGGAGACCGTCGACGATGGGGGCGACGGACGGGTCATCGATGGTGCGCACCCAGGCGGCGAGGTCGGTGATCTGCATCGCCGCGGCATCCGCGATGTTGATCCCGTCGATGCGCGACGAGCGAGCCCCCTCGTTGAGCCGCGTACCGCCGCACGCGGGGCACGGCACGAACGTGACGGCGCGGTCGACGAAGGCGCGGATGTGCGGCTGCAGCCCGTCGCGGTCCTTCTGCAGCATGCTCTTCGTGATCTTCGGGACGAGACCCTCGTAGGTCATGTTCGAGCTGGCGATCCGCACCTTCCGCTGCTCGCCGTAGAGGAAGGTCTGCCGCTGCTCCGGGGTGAAGTCGCGCACGGGGGTGTCACCGTCGAAGAAGCCCGCCTCCGCGAAGATCCGCACCATCCAGCCGTCGGCGGTGTAGCCGGGCACGAGGATCGCGCCGTCGTTGAGCGAGAGCGACTCGTCGACGAGCTGGGAGACGTCGATGTCGCTCACCTGTCCGAGCCCCTCGCAGTCCGGACACATGCCGCCGGTGATCTCGAACGACCGCCGCTCCCTCTGCCCCTTTCGGGCTCCGGTCGCGATCGTCACGGCTCCCGCGCCGGAGAGGGACGGGACGTTGAAGGAGAACGCCTGCGACGACCCGACGTGGGGCTGCCCGAGCCGGCTGAAGAGCACGCGCAGCATCGCGTGCACGTCGGTCGCGGTGCCGACGGTCGAGCGGGAGTTGGGAGCCATGCGCTCCTGGTCGACGCGGATCGTCGCGCTGAGGTTCTCAAGCGCATCGACCTCGGGCCGCGCGGGCTGCCCCATGAACTGCTGGACGAACGTCGGGTAGGTGTCGTTGATCAACCGCTGCGACTCGGCGGCGATCGTGCCGAACACCAGCGACGACTTGCCCGAACCGCTCACGCCCGTGAACACCGTCAGGCGCCGCTTCGGCACGTCGACGTCGATGTTCTTGAGGTTGTTCTCGCGTGCACCGCGCACGCGGATGACGCCGTGGGCGTCGGCGGGGGCATCGGGCATGGCGGCCTCCTCGGATGGGTCGCCCCTCAGTGTGCCCGAGGCCTCCGACATGCGCGACCGTGCGACGGCGCCCGCGTGCCCGCAGGAACGACGTCGCCCCCGCGGACGGATCCGCGGGGGCGACGAGAAGAGCGGGTCAGCCCTGGGCGCGACGGTTGGTGCGGGCGCTGCGCCCGACGACCATGCCCGTCGTGGGGGCACCGGATGCCGACCGCCCGGCGCTCTGCGTACGACCGGCGTTGCCACCCGTGCGGGCGTTGCCGCCGGCACCCTGGCCGCGACCGGCACCCGAACGCTGGCCCTGACGAGCGGGCTGCGCGGCGTCTCCCGTGGAAGCGGCCTGACCGGCACCGCGACCGCGGCGACGACGACCCTCACCGGGAGCGGACACGCGGGGAGCGGCGTCCGAGGACCCCTGACCGCGGGCCGCGCGCTTGCGCTGGGCGTTGGCGCCCTGCGAGCGTCCGCCGCCCTGGGGCTGCGCGACGACCGGCTCGGGCTTGACGTACGGCGCGACCTCGCCGACGAGCGCGACGACCTCGGGCGAGGCCGAGGTGACCGGCTGCGGGGTGACGTCGATCTTGGCCTTGCGCAGGATGTCGAGGGTGTCGCGACGCTGCTCGGGCAGCATGATCGTCACGACGTCGCCGGCCGAACCCGCGCGCGCCGTACGACCGGAGCGGTGCAGGTACGCCTTGTGCTCCACGGGAGGGTCGACGTGGACGACGAGCTCGACGCCGTCGACGTGCACACCGCGGGCGGCGACGTCGGTGGCGACGAGGACCTTCGCCCGGCCGTCGCCGAACGCCGCGAGGTTGCGGTCACGGGCCGGCTGCGACAGGTTGCCGTGCAGGTCGACCGACGGGATGCCTGCGGCCGTGAGCGCCTTCGCGAGCTTCTTGGCCTGGTGCTTGGTGCGCATGAAGAGGATGCGGCGAGCCGTGCCGGACGCGAGGGTCTCGACGAGCTTCTTCTTGGCATCCGCGTCCGCCGGGACGAACACGTGGTGCGTCATCGCGGCGACGTGCGAGTGGGCCTCGTCGACGGAGTGGAGGACCTCGTTGCGGAGGAAGCGCTTCACGAGCTTGTCCACGCCGTTGTCGAGCGTGGCCGAGAAGAGGAGGCGCTGTCCGTCGGCGGGCGTGCGCGCCAGCAGACGAGTGACGCCGGGGAGGAAGCCGAGGTCGGCCATGTGGTCGGCCTCGTCGAGGACGGTGATCTCGACCGCGTCGAGGCTCGCGAAGCCCTGACCGATGAGGTCTTCGAGACGGCCGGGGCAGGCGACGAGGATGTCGACGCCGGCGTTCAGAGCGTCGACCTGACGCTTCTGGTTCACGCCGCCGTAGACGGTCGTGGTCGTGAGGTCGTACGCCGCGGCGAGGGGCTTGATGACCTCGTCGATCTGGTTGGCGAGCTCACGGGTGGGGGCGAGCACGAGCGCGCGGGGCTTGCGTCCGCGTCGGCGGTCGCTCTTCGCGGCCAGACGCGCCACGAGGGGCAGCGAGAAGGCGAGGGTCTTGCCGGAGCCGGTCTTGCCGCGGCCGAGCACGTCGCGGCCGGCGAGGGTGTCGGGCAGGGTGTCGGCCTGGATCGGGAACGGCTCGTTCTTGCCCTGCTCGGCGAGCACGGCGATCAGCGGCGCGGGCACGCCGAGGTCGGTGAAGTTCTGGGACGTCATGAAGTCTCCTGCCGGCGCGCACGCACGCACGGCGGTTCGGGATGCCGCGATGCTGCGGCTGCAATGGGCGAAGGCGCCGGGTGGCGCATCCGTTCGCCGTGAAGGTCAAAGGCCCGCGGGAAGGGGGCCGGTGCGTTCGACGACGCTGGGAGTGAGAGCTCCAGGATCCAGTCTAGCGGGTGCGGTCAAGCCGCCGCTCGCCAGCAGCCCGCGACATGATCGTCGACCATTCCCGAGGACTGCATCAACGCGTACATGGTGGTGGGTCCGACGAAGCGGAACCCGCGGCGCCGCAGCTCTTTGCTCATCGCCTCGGACTCGGGCGTCACGGCCGGAACCTCGGCGAACGATGACGGAGGCGTGTGCGCGGCGGGAGCGAACGACCACAGCAGGGCGTCGAGCTCGCCCGTGTCCATGCCGGCGACGAGGGCGGCGTTGCCGATCACGGCCTCGATCTTGCCGCGGTGGCGGATGATCCCGGCATCCTGAAGCAGGCGATCGACGTCGTCGGGCCCGAACGCGGCGACGGTGGACGGTTCGAACCCGTGGAACACCTCGCGGAACCGCGGGCGTTTGCGCAGGATCGTGATCCACGACAGACCCGCCTGGAAGCCCTCGAGGCTCATCTTCTCGAACAGCGGCCGGTCGCCGCGCAACTCGGTGCCCCACTCCTCGTCGTGGTAGCGCCGGTACTCGGTGTCGTCGCCGACCCACGCGCACCGGGCGACGCCGTCGGCGTCGATGATGAGGTCGCTCATGCTCTCAGCGTAGGCCGGGGGTCGGACACGGGCCGGGCGCAAGCCCTGGCCCCGCGATCAGCCGACCGCTACCTTCCCGGGCATGCACACCGTTCCCCTCGGTCCCCGCCGGACACGCGTTTCGCTCGTCCTCGGCCTGGTCCTCGCGCTCGTCATGATCGTGATCGGCATCGTCACCATCGGCGTGAACGGACCGCTCTGGTTCGCGATCGTCCTGCTCGTCGCGGGCGCGCTCATCGCCGCGCTCGCCCTCGTGCGTCTGGCGCTGCTGCGCCGCAGCTGACACGACGGAGGGCGGCGACCCTCGCGACCACCGCCCTCCGTCCGTGCGCCTACTTGCCCGGCTTCTTCTCCGGCACCGGGGCGTTGCCCGAGGCCCGCAGGGCCGCGTAGTACGACGCCGCCTCGTTCTGCCGTTCGTCCTCGACGCCCGTGGCGATCGAGGCGCGGATGTGCTCGGGGCCGTAACCGAACGCGTCCACGAGGTCCTGCGCGTGCGGACGCAGTCGGACGCAGAGCCGGTCGATGTAGCTCGACACCGCCGCCGCGCGCTGCGTCGAGAGGCGGCCGTTGATCAGGTACCAGGCCAGGTGCTTCTCGATGAGCTGCAGGCCGAAGAGGTCGCGCAGCCACGTCAGCACCTGGCGGGAGCCGTCGTCGCCGAGACGGTTGACGGCGTCGGTGAACGCCTCCCACTGCAGGAGCTCACCGTGGGCCCGGGCAGCTTCGATCAGCTCGGCCTGGTTCTCGTTGAAGAGTGCCGCCGCCTCCTCGCGGGAGAGCTTGGATGCCGGGCGCAGCCGCCCCGCGACGTCGGCAACCATCTGCTGCACGCGGTCGGCCAGCAACTCGTGCTGCTGCTGAGCGCGAAGTCCCTTCTCCACCGAGCGGGCCGTCGAGCCGCGGTCGGTCACGGCCTGCCCCAGCTGACGCAGACCCGCGCCGTGGAAGAGCTTGCCCGCAGTCTGTCCCACCGCGAACGCGGCGAGGGCCTTGGCATCCTTGCCCTTGAACTGACGGGCGTAGTCGGCGAGCAGGCGCTTGCCGACGAGCTGCAGGAGGACGTTGTTGTCGCCCTCGAAGGTGACGTAGATGTCGAGGTCGGCGCGGAGCCCCACGAGACGGTTCTCGAAGAGGAAGCCCTGACCGCCGCATGCTTCGCGCGACTCCTGCAGCGTGTCCAGCGCGTGCCACGTCGACAGCGGCTTGAGCGCGGCGGCGAGCGTCTCGAGGTCTTCGCGATCGGCATCCGTGTCGAGGCGTCCGCTGAAGACGCCGTCGAACTTCTGAAGGAACTCGTCGTGCGCGAAGATCTGCGCGTAGGTCGTCGCCAGGCGCGGCAGGAGGCGGCGCTGGTGCTTGCCGTAGTCGAGCAGGGTGACCTCGGGGGTCCCGCTGCCCGAGTCGAACTGCCGACGCTGGTTGCCGTAGGTGATCGCGATCGTGAGGCCGATCGCGGACGCCCACGCGGCCGCACCGTCGAGCGAGACGCGTCCCTGGACGAGGGTGCCGAGCATCGTGAAGAAGCGACGCCCGGGGCTGGCGATGTCGCTCGAGTACGTGCCGTCGGCGGCGACGTCGCCGTAGCGGTTCAACAGGTTCTCACGGGGGACGCGCACGTGGTCGAAGTGGAGGCGTCCGTTGTCGATGCCGTTGAGGCCGCCCTTGAGGCCGTCGTCCTCGCCGCCGATGCCGGGGAGGAAGGCCCCCTCGTCATCGCGGAGCGGAACGTAGAAGCAGTGCACGCCGTGGTTCACGCCGTTGGTGATGAGCTGGGCGAACACGGTCGCGGCCTTGCCGTGCAAGGCGGCGTTGCCGAGGTAGTCCTTCCACGCGCCGCGGAACGGCGTGTGGATGACGAACTCCTCGGTGTCGGCGTCGTACGTGGCCGTCGTGCCGATGGCGGCGACGTCGGAGCCGTGGCCGGTCTCGGTCATCGCGAAGGCCCCGGGGATGTCGAGGCTCATGATGCCGGGCAGCCACTTCTCGTGGTGCTTCTCGGTTCCGAGCTGCAGGACGGCCGAGCCGAACAGGCCCCACTGCACGCCCGACTTGATCTGCAGGCTGGGGTCGGCGGCCACCAGCTCTTCGAATCCGGCGATGTTCGCGCCGTTGTTCTCCTCGCCCCCGAACCGCTTCGGGAACGCGCGGTGCACGGCCTTGCGCGCGACGAGCTCGTGCAGCTGGCCGAGGGTCCGCTCGCGGTGCGCGTCCATGGCGAGGCTGTCGTCGCGCCAGAAGATCGGATCCTTCAGCATCGCGCGCGCCTCCCGGCGCGTGTCCGCCCACGTTCCGAGCAGGAGGTCGGTGACCTTCTCGATGTCGATGCGGTTCTCGGCGGCCTCGGCGGCGGAATGCGCGGCTGTCGGCGCACCCCCGACGGGGGTACGCGTGCTCGTGGCGGGCGTGGTGGGACGGACGGCGGCGTCGGTCATTTCGGCACCTTTCGACGTTGCAAAGGGATGTCTCCACGGTAGGAGTCCCACAACAGCGGATCAAACATTGTGTGAGGTGGCCACAATGCTCTGGCGCGACGCCGGGTCGGTTGGTTGTGGGGGGTCAACATCCCTGGGAGGGTGCCGAGCGCGTCAGTGCTGGGCGACGACCGCGAGGATGCCATCGCCGTAGGCCTCCCGCTTCTTGGCGCCGATGCCGGTGATGCCATCGAGGTCGCCCATCGAGCCGGGCCGCTCGGCGGCGATCGCGCGCAGAGTGGCGTCGCCGAAGACGATGTATGCCGGCACGCCCTGCTCGCGCGCCTGCTCGGCGCGCCACGCGCGCAGCGCCTCGAACAGATCGCGGTCGCCGGCAGCGACGTCGTCGGCACTGGACTTGCGCGGGCGCGATCCGCCACCCCCACCGGAGCGACCGAGGGCATCGCGGCGCAGAGGTACCGGCGTCTCTCCGCGCAGCACGCCACCCGAGGCCTCGCTGAGCGCGAGGGTGCCGTAGTCACCCTGGGCGACGATGATGCCGCGCGCGAGGAGCTGACGGATGACACTGCGCCAGTCCTGATCGGACAGGTCGGCGCCGAGCCCGTACGTGGAGAGTCGATCGTGGCCCTGCTGAGCGATGCGCTCGGTCTTGGCGCCGCGCAGGATGTCGATCAGGTGGCCGGCGCCGAAGGCCTGCCCGCGCTCGCGCTGCAACCGGACGATCGTGGACAGCAGCTTTTGCGCCGCCACCAGGCCGTCCCACGTGTCGGGCGGCGTCAGGCACGTGTCGCAGTTGCCGCACGGCTCGGACGGTTCACCGAAGTACGACAGCAGGTTCTGGCGGCGGCATCCGACCGTCTCGCACAAGGCGAGCATGGCGTCGAGGTGCTGGCCGAGACGCATCTTGTAGGAACGGTCGCCGGGAGACTGGTCGATCATGCGGCGCTGCTGCACGACGTCGCCGAGGCCGTACGCCATCCACACCACCGAGGGATCGCCGTCGCGGCCCGCGCGACCCGTCTCCTGGTAGTAGCCCTCGACGGACTTCGGCAGATCGATGTGCGCGACGAAGCGGACGTCCGGCTTGTCGATGCCCATGCCGAAGGCGATCGTGGCGACCATGATCACCCCGTCGTCGCGGAGGAAGCGGGACTGGTTCGCCGCGCGCACCGAGGTGTCGAGGCCCGCGTGGTACGGCAGGGCGTCGAGGCCCTGCGCGGCGAGGTACGCCGCGGTCTGCTCGACGCTCTTGCGGCTCAGGGCATACACGATGCCCGCCGACCCCTCGGGCTGGGAGCGGATGAACGACACGAGCTGGCGGCGGGGGTCGACCTTCGCGTCGACGCGGTACTGGATGTTGGGCCGGTCGAAGCTCGCGACGAACGTGCGGGCGTCGCGGAGGCGCAGGCGCTCGACGATCTCGCCGGCGGTCTCGGGGGTGGCGGTCGCCGTGAGAGCCATGCGCGGGACACCGGGGAACCGCTCGGCGAGGTCACCCAGGGCGAGATAGTCCGGCCGGAAGTCGTGGCCCCACTGCGACACGCAGTGGGCTTCGTCGATCGCGATGACGCTGAGCTGTCCGCGCGACAGGAGCGCCAGGGTCTGCGCTCCGTTGAGCCGCTCCGGAGCGACGTACAGCAGGTCGAGGTCGCCGGCGAGGTACGCCTGCTCGACGGCCTGGCGTTCCGCGGGCGCCTGGGTCGAGTTGAGGTAGGCCGCTCGCACGCCATTGGCCACGAGCGCGTCGACCTGATCGTGCATGAGGGCGATGAGGGGGCTCACCACCAGACCGGTGCCCGGGCGCACGAGCGCCGGGACCTGGTAGGTGACGCTCTTGCCACCACCGGTGGGCATGAGCACGACGGCGTCGCCACCGTCGACCACGTGCTGCACGATCTCGGCCTGGTCGCCGCGGAAGGCGTCGTAGCCGTAGACCTCGTGCAGCACCTCGCGCGGATCGCGCCCGGTGAAATCGCGCACGTCGGGCAGTTCGCGAGCGGTTCCGGTCACCACCGCGGCGCGCGCGAACGGGGAGGTCGTGGCATCCATCGGCGGGGGCGGAGCGTCGGGGTCGTCGGGCGGGGCGAACAGATCGGGATCCCAGTCCGCCCCCGCGTACGGATCGTCGTATCCGTCGAACGCCTCGGGAGGCGCATCGGCGTACGGCTCGGGGGCGGCGCCGGGGAAAGTCACTCCACCACGGTAGCCCCGGGCACGGACACGCATCCGGCGAGCGCTCTGTTCGGGGGAGGAATCGTCAGGAATCGGGGGTGTGGAGGATCAATGCGACGCGCGGGTCAGCGGCGTCGGCGGGAGGTCGGATGCCTCGAGCTCGACACGTCGCGCGGAGCAGCCGACGCAGCGGACGTACCGCACCCGCCCTTCGCTCGTCGCGTGCACCGAGTCGGTGATCCACGCGTGTTCGTGGACGGGGGCGACGGGCGAGGCGACGGGCGAGGCGGCGGTCATGAGGCCAGCGTGCTGTAATGCCGTTATGCATCTCAACCCTTACGGGGAGTACGCCGTGCTGCTAGCGGCGTCGCTCGCGAACGACTGGCCCGCCGACCGCGCGGGCATCGAGGAGCGCACGCGCGAGCTCGGCATGACGATGACGTTCCCGGTGGCATCCGACGACCACCCGCACACGCGCGACGTGATCGACCGGTGGCTGCGGGTCGTCGATGAGCCCGACCCCGCGGCGCGCGCGGCGCTGCTGAACCTTGAGATGGCCGGGGCGGCGGCGTATCCGCGGCTCACCGACCACGACGGCGAGGGCTGGCATGTCCACTACCGCGACACCGACGACTCGCTCCCCCGAGTGCTGGCGGCGGTGATCTCGGTGGGCACCGCGCTGCACCTCGTCACCCGCGGCATCCACCGCCTGGGCCGATGCGGCGCCGCCCCCTGCGACCGCGTCGTCGTCGACGTCACCCGCAACGGCCGTCAGCGCTACTGCTCGGTGCGCTGCGCGAACCGCGCCGCCGTGCGCCGGCACCGCGCGCGCGGCTGAACCACGAACCCCGAACCACGAACGCCCACCGGCGCTGGCACAGCGTGCCGCGCGGCACCGGGGATGGCGGAACAGGGCTCGCCCTGCGAACGTTGAGGGCAGTACCGACGACCGGAGGCGACATGACCGACGCAGTGACCGTGACCCGCAACGACGAGGCGCGCCGATACGAAGTGCACGTGGACGGCGAACTGGGCGGGGTGCTGCAGTTCCGTCCGGCCGGTGAGGGACGCGTGGTCCTCCCCCACACCGAGATCGACTCCTCGTTCAAGGGCAAGGGCCTGGGTTCGACACTCGCCAGCGAAGCGCTGGCCGATCTCGCCCGGCGCGGCGACACGATCGTGCCCACGTGCCCGTTCGTCGCGCACTACCTTCGCGAGCACGACGTCCCCGGCCTCGTCATCGAGTGGCCCCGCGAGGAAGACGCGGCCGACTCGGCGGATCCCGGCGAGCCGGCATGACCCGACTCGACGTCGCGCCACCGGCATCCGAGGGCCCGGTCGAGTGCGACGGACCGCGCGCCCTCGTGGTCGAGGCCCGGGAGGTCCCGCTCGGGGGCGTCCGCAACATGGAGGTGCACCGCACCCTTCCGCATCGTGCGCTGCCGATGGTGGGGGCGTGGTGCTTCCTCGACCGGTTCGGACCACAGGAGACCCTGATGCGGGTCGAGCCGCACCCCCACATCGGTCTGCAGACCGTGACCTGGCCGATCGTCGGCGAGGTACGCCACCGGGATGCCGTGGGCAGCGACGTCGTCGTCCGCCCCGGCGCTCTGAACCTGATGACCAGCGGCGACGGCATCGCGCACTCGGAATATTCGGTCGGCGACGACCCCGTCCCCCTCGACGCACTCCAGCTCTGGGTGGCGCTGCCGGAGTCCCGCCGTCACGGCGGACCGGAGTTCGAGCGGCACGAGAACCTCCCGGTCCTGGATCTCGGCGAGGGCGCGGACGCCATCGTCGTCATGGGTTCGCTCGGGGGAGTCTCGTCCCCCGCCACCGTCCACACCGCCATCGTGGGAGCGGAGCTCCGGCTGCCCGCCGGCATCCCGGTCCGCGTGCCCCTCGACACCCGATGGGAATATGCCCTCTACGGCATGATCGGTTCCGCCGAGGTGCAGACGGGGGTGGATGCCGTCGACGCCGACGCCGCACGCCGCACCACTCCTCTCCCGACAGCGGAGGCCACGGCATCCGTCGACGGATCGCGTCTGCTCTACCTCGGCACGGGCCGGGACCACGTGGAACTGGTGTGCGCCGAGGGCGCCCGCGTCTTTCTGCTCGGCGGTGAGCCGTTCGAAGCGGACATCGTGATGTGGTGGAACTTCGTGGGTCGTTCGCACGACGAGATCGCCGCGGCCCGCGAGGCCTGGGAGGCCGGTGCTCCGCGCTTCGGCACCGTCGTCGACCACGGTCCCGAGCGCATCCCCGCCCCGCCGCTCCCCGCGGTGCGGCTCACGCCGCGCCGCCGCCGGGTGTAGCGCGCGTCGGGCGGGGCTTCACTGTCCAGGACACGCGGACGGCCCGGCCCGGCGTCCGCGTGTCTTGGACACTCAGCCTGGGGCCCGAGCGAACGCACGCCCCGAACGCGAACGCGGCGCCCGAGCCGGAGTCCGGGCGCCGCGTCGGCGTGAGGATCAGCGCAGCACGATGAACGCGCTGTACGTCTCCGAGGCCGAGACGGTGTCACTGCCGGCGTACTCCGCGGCCACGATGCGCAGGCCCCGCGTCTGCGGGTCGAGCGTGATCGTGGCACGGCCGTCCTCGAGCGTCGCCGTGTACGGCTTGCCGGCGACGGTCACCGTCACCTCACCGGTCGCCGCGGGACCACCCGAGGGGCGGACCTTGACGGTCAGGGTGTAGGTGTCGCTCGTGCGGCCGACCCACGGGTTCACCGTCACGGTCGTCCGCGACGAGGCCACGACGGGCACGCCCGCGCTGTCCGCCGTACCGGTGAGCCCGGTGCCGGCGTCGGTCGCGGTCACCCGCACCGAGAGCACCGCACCGACGTCGTCGCGCTTCACGCGGTACGTCGACGAGGTCGCGCCCTCGATCGGCTCACCGCCGCGCAGCCACTGGAACGTCGTGGTGACCTCGGCCGGGTCCCAGGTGCCGGCGGTCGCCGTCAGGGTGCGGCCGAGCTTCGGCGTGCCCGAGATCGTCGGAGCGTCGACGTTGACGGGGGCCGCCTGACCCGAGTCGACCGTCAGCACCGTCTGCACGTTGGATTCGCCGTACTGCACGACCCCGAGGTACCGGGTCTGCGGCTGCAGTCCCTGCCACGACAGGTCGTAGGTCGTCGCCACTCCCTGCTCGGCGGGGATCGGGTTCGGCGTGGCCGTGAGCTGCCCCTCGCCACCGGGCTGGACGTTCGCGTAGGTCATGTCCCACGTGAACGGCGCCGTGAACGAGTAGATGTTCGCCTCGACGAGGTAGGTGCCGGGGGTCGGGTTCGGCAGCGAGACGCGCTCGTCCGCCGAGCCGGTTGCCGAGGTGAACCGCTCGTAGTACCGGAGGTCGTCCGGGCTCACCACGCGCGACACGAACAGGTCGAGGTCGCTGCCGGTGTCGTCGGAGGAGTCGAGGTCGAAGCGCGAGAGCGTCGTCCCCTCGGGCACGTCCACGATCCACCGGACGTAGCCGTCCGCGTCACCCGAGTCCTGGTCACCGGAGTGTCCGTCGACCGGGTTGTCGGGATCGGTCAGCAGGGTGACGGCCGACAGACCCGACACCGTCAGCGGCAGGTCGCCGCTCACGCCGGGAAGGATCTCCACGCCCGTCGAACCCGACAGCCCGGTGCCCGCGACCTCGGCCGGGGCCTCGGCGGTCGTCGGCCGCACGGCGATCGGCGAGCGCACCTGGGTGTCGCCGCTGGTCCACGTGAGGAAGCCCGTCGTCCACTGCTCGGCTGCCGCGGTGGTGCGGGAGAACGTGACCGTGAAGGTCTGCGTCTCGCCCGCCGCGCCGAAGGTCAGCGTGGACGGCTCGACCGTGGCATCCAGTCCGGGGACGTCGATGGATGCCTCGAACGTGCCCGCCTGCGTGGAGGTTACGGTGCGCGTGACGGTCTGCGGCTTGGCCAGGGATCCGATGGAGATGGATGCCAGGTTCAGGTCGCTGCCGTCGATCGGCTCGACGCCGAAGTCCTCGAGGCCCTTGCCCTGCAGGAACGCCGCCCAGTCGGCGGGACCGTTGAGGTACAGCAGACCCGGGTCGAAGTACTTCGTCGGGTCGACGTGACCCGCACCCTGCGCGAACGGATCCTGCGCGGGGGCGCCCTCGACGTCGACGGTGTCGTACGCCGTGGTCATCATGGCGGACTTCACCTCGGCGGGCGTGGCCAGCGGCCGCTCGCCCAGGTACAGGGCGGCGAGACCGGCGATGTGCGGCGAGGACATGGACGTGCCCGAGAGGAACTCGAACGTGGGAGCCGCACCCTCGGCGTTCGCGGCGGCGGCGAGAATCGCCACGCCGGGCGCCGAGATGTCGGGCTTGAGCACGTCGCTGCCGTCGGCGAGCATCGGTCCGCGGCTCGAGAAGCCGGCGACCTGCGGCGTCGGCGTCTCGACTCCCGTGACGTTCTCGCCCACGAGGGTCGCCGTGGCATCCGCGTTCCCCCGCACGTAGGCGAGGAGGTCGTCGCGGTAGCGCGCGTCGATGTGGACGGTCGGCACGGAGTGGAAGTCGTTGTCGACCGACGCGGGGGTGACGTTGACGAGGATCATGCCGATCCCGCCCGCCTCCTTCACGGCCTGCGACTTCTCGATGCGCGCGTTCTGCCCGCGGTCGCACACGACGATCTTGCCGGCGGCCTGCGCCGCGTCGAGCGATCCGAGGAGGCACAGGGCGGCGTTCGCCGGATCCGCTCCGGATGCAGCGATGTCGCCGGCGTAGACCACCGGTCCCGTCACGTCCTCACCCGCGCGGACGGAGACCGAGGCGCCCGCGGCCTGGAATCCGTTCGGGAGCTTCACGGTGCCCTCGTAGGTCGGGATCGTGGATGCCGCGACGGTGGTGTACCAGGGCGAGGCGTGGTCGGCGGTCGAGGCGTCGGGGCCGGAGTTGCCGGCCGAGACGGCGACGAAGATGCCCGCCGCGGCGGCGTTGAAGAACGCCGCGTCCTCGAGGGCGAGGGTGGTGGTGGCCGCCCCGCCGCCGATGGAGTAGTTGATCACGTCGACGCCGTCGGCGACGGCGGCGTTGATGGCGCCGAGCAGATCGCTCAGCGCGCAGACGTCGTCGGTGGTGACGAGCGGGTCAGGACCGGAGTAGCAGGCCTTGTACGCGGCGACCTTCGCGGCCGGGGCCACGCCCGAGATGGCACCGAAGTCGATGCCCTCGACGCTGGCGTCGACGCCGTTGTTGCCGGCGGCCGTGCTCGCGGTGTGCGAGCCGTGCGCGTCGCCGTTGCGCGGCGAGCGGTAGTCGGCCTCGAAGGTGAAGCCGGTCGCGGCGGCACCCTGGTCGAAGTAGCGCGCGCCGACGAGCTTCGTGGAGTAGTCGTCGACCGACCAGCCGTCGCCCGTGGCGACGCGCGGCGACCGGAAGTCGGTGCCGTCGGCCTTGCGGTAGACGACGTCGTTGCCGTCGAGGTACGGCTGGTCACCGGGCGTCGTGCCGAGCGGGTCGCCCGCGAACGACGGGTTCTCGGGCGCGATGCCGGTGTCGACGACACCGACCACGACACCCTCGCCCGCCGCGTCGACTCCGCCGACCTGCTGCCACACGCCGCCGTCGCCCTCGAGCCCGAGGAACTCGGTCGAGGGGACGGCCGCCGGGTGGCGGATCTCGTCGGGGACGACCTTCTGCACGCCCTTCGTGGCGGCGAGCTTCGCGGCCTGGTTCGGGTCCATCGATGCGCTGAAGCCGTTGACGGCGAGCGTGTACGAGTAGTCGGCGTCCACCCCGGCTTCGTCGGCGACGTCCTGCTGGCGCTGCTCGAGGAAGGCCGAGTACTCGCGGACGGCATCCGAACCGGTGTCGAGGCGGGCATCGTCGGACTTCGTCACGCGCAGGCCCGCTTCGCCGCCGTCATAGGTGGCGACGGGCGCTTCGTCGAGGACGACGATGTACCGCCCGGTGGCGGATTCGATGGGTGTGGGAGGGGTCACCCCCTCGCCCACGACGGCGGCCTGCGCGGAGGTGACTCCGGCAGCGGTGAAAAGCCCGGCCAATGCGATGGCCGCGGCCGAACGCAGGGTACGACCCATAGTGCGCTCCAAACGGGGGGATGAATTGAGCGATGTGCGCGACTTCTTCGGCGCGCGTCGCATAAACATAACTCACGGCGAATTCATCACCAACGGTTTCTTTTGGACTCCGTCCGGTAACCGGATGCCGCGGTCCCGATACGCTGACCCCGTGTCGTCGGCATCCCGTCTGTCCACTCGCGTCCTCCTCGTCTGCGCGGCGATCGGCGTGGGCACGGGGATCCTCGGCGGTGCCGCGGGTTGGCTGACGCTCGTCGTGCTGGCCACCGCGCCCTGGGCGTACGGCCTCGTGCTCGGGTCGCACGTCCTGCCGGGGATCATCGCGCAGCAGGTCGTCCGCCGGGCGTGGGTGGCGCTGCTGACCCACGTGCTCGCGGCGCTGGTGGCGAGCGCCATGGCTCCGCAGTGGACCTTCCGCTTCCTCGGGACCGCGATCCTCTTCGGCGGCATCCAGGAGGCCGTCGCCGCCCTCACCCGCTACCGCGTGTGGGCCGCGGCCCGCTTCTTCGTGTCGGCCGTGATCATCGGGGTGCTCGTTGCCGCGGCCGTGTGGTTCGCCGCCGACATCGGCGCGCTCGCCCCGTGGGCCCAGATCACCTATCTCGTGATCGGCGTGCTGGGTCCGGTCGTCTGGACAGCCGTCGGTCTCGCGATCGGGTCGGGCCTGCGCGGCGCGGGCGTCGCCCGCGGACTGTCGCGGCGCTAGTCCGCCCGCCGCGGCCGCCGCGCCAGCCCGACCCACGCCCGCACGAGCAGCGCGGCCGCGGCGCCCGCGACGATCCACGTCAGGAGCGACCCCAGCCACCCGGTCACGAGGAAGCCGAGGAGCAGCGCGGCCACGACGAGCACCGCGATCACCAGCAGCGTCACGACGGCGAGCAGGACGGCCCGGACCGGATGTCGCGCGAACGCGCGCAGACCGCCCCACGCCGTGGCATCCGGATCACCGGCGGGCGACACGAGGACGAAGGCGACGAGCAGGGACGGAACGACGGTCGCCGACGACACCACGGCGAGCGCCCCGACGACGACGAGCGCGACGGCCACGGCGGCGAGCGCACGCAGCCACCGGGCACCCGGACCGCCCACGAGCGCGATCACGGCCGTCGCCGCGGCGACGAGCGAGAGAACGGATGCCGAGAGCATCGCGAGGAACAGCGGGTCGACGGCGGGCGTCGCTCCCGGCAGGACGCACAGCGCCTGCACGACGGCGTTCCCCAGCACGACGGCCGCGACGAGCAGGACGCGCCTCACGGGGTCACCCCCGCGGCCTGGTCGATCACGGCGCTGACGCTGCCGGTGAACACCGTGTCGGAGCCCACCGTCACGGTGAAGCTGTCGGGGTCGGCCGCGGGGGAGGCTGCGGTGACCGCGGCGCCGTCCTCCGTCGTCCCGGTGCAGGAGATCGCGCCGTCGGACGCGCGCGTGCACGTCGGCACGGCCTCGAGCGCGATGCCCTTCTGCTGCAGCACGTCGATCGTGGCGAAGCGCACCTCGGTCAGGTGGTTCCCGCCCACGGGCGCGATCGCGGCGACCTGCGAGCAACCGGCCAGCGCGAGGGTCGCCGCAAGGGCGCACACTCCGAACAACCGCCTCACAGCCCCCGCTCCTTCTCGTACGCGAGGATCCGCGCCCGCTCGGTCACGTGCTGCGCCTCGAGCTGCGCGTCGGTGATCACCGAGAGGTCGAACGGCGCGGGGAGCAGCAGTTCGGTGTTGCGGTCCAGCGGCGACCCGCGTCGCATGAGCGGCGTCTCGGCCCAGTCGTTCGCCGCGAGCTCGCGGCTGCGCGCGGCGAGGTCGGCGACCGAACCGGAGTTCCCCGGAGCCGCGGGCGAGGCGTGATCGAGCACCGTCGTGAACAGCGACAGCGTGCCGTCGCGGTTGTCGACGATCTCCACGACCTGTTGCTGCTGGGGGAAGTCGATGCAGGACGCGGTCGTGATCTCCCAGAACCCGCCCTTCGCGTTCGTGTGCGCGAGGATCTGGTTGAGGTGCGTGTGGCCGTTCAGCCATCCGACGACGACGGGGAATTCCAGCAGCAGGGCGACGAACTCGTCCGCCCCGTAGAGCTTCTCGTCGACCCCCGGTCGGGTCGCGCGGTTCTCGAGCGTGAGGCTGTTGTGGTGGCTGAAGATCAGCGCGAGCACCTGGTCGCGCTGCGCGATCTCGAGCTGCGCGCGCAGCCACTGCATCTGGGATTCGGGCACCGCACCGTCGGGGCCGGCGACGGCGTTGCACGTGTCGAGTCCGAACGCCCGGACGCGCGGGCTCAGGTCGGCCTGCCACCACGTCTCGCCCGAGGCGAGGTTGTGGGCGGTGAAGCCGTGGCCGACGGGTCCGGGCGTGGGCTCGGTCCGGAAGTGCTCGGCCATGAAGTCGCGCTGCTCGAACAGGTAGCGCTCGGGGTTGGCCGTGACCTCCGTGAACCCCGTACCCCCGGATGCCAGCCCCAGCGCCGCGAGCACCTGCGCGAGGACGCTCGTCCCCGCGGCCCACCCCTCGAGGGCCGTGGAGGCCGTGGCATCCAGGGTGTACGACTTCCGCGCGCCGACGGCGAGTGCGCGCAGCTGCGGGCTGATGTCGAAGGTTCCGAGGAGCAGGGTGTCGTGGTTGCCGTACACGGCGTACCAGGGCGCCGGGAGGCCGACGGACTGCACGGGCTGGGCGATCGCCTGCGCGAGGAGGTCGGGGAGGCGCGGGAATCCGTAGTCGCCGAAGTCGCCGCCGCTCGGATCGCCGGGACGGTACGCCCACGCCGCCTCGCTCCACGCCTGCACGCCCTGCCACGTCGGTCCGCCGGTGGCCGGGTCGACCGCGAGGCCGTCCATGAGGTCGATGTACCAGCGCAGCTCGAGGTGCGAGTGCATGTCGGCGCTGTCGCCGGTGACGATCGCCGCGCTCATCGGCGCGCCCGTGAGCGGGCTGTAGCGGGCGTCGGAGAACGCCTGCACCATCGCCGCGGTCGCGTGGGGGCTCAGCGGATCCTGCGGGTGGAAGGCCGAGCCCCACGCGGAGTGGTCCTGCACGATCATCGGCTCGATGCGTCCCGGGGACTGCGCCTCGATGACGTGGAGGTCGGACAGGTGGCCGAGGTACAGCAGCGAGCGGCGCGCCGTGGTGCGCGTCGGCGACGGGGTGCGCCGCAGAACGTCGATGCGCGGGAGGTACGGCTCCCCCGGCCCGGTGGTGAGCGTGCGGTACCTGCCCGAGAGCACCGAGCCCTGGCGGATCGTCTGCAGCAGGGTCGACGGGACGTCGGCGGACGGCGTCGCCGCCCGCGCCAGCTGCGGTGCGAGGACGTCGAACCCGAGCCCCGTCGCGGCGGCAGCGGCGGCGGTGGCGTGCAGGAACTGACGGCGGGAGAGACCGGTCACGAGATCGTCCGTTCGGGCGGAGGAACCTCGAATGTACCGTTCGCGCATTTCAGGCGTCCAGAGCGCAGGATGCCGTGCCTCCGTGTCGCGGCGGCGGGAGCCCCCGACCGAGCGCGTCGCCTCGACGTCGAGACGCCTCCCCACACGGGTAAGGCGAACCTAAATAGACTGGACGCCTCGCCGAAGGACACCCGTGACCGCCCACCCGCACCCGACCGCCGCGGCGCCCCGCGCGGGCGTCGACGCCCTCCTGCGCCTGCGGAACGTCGCCGTCACGCACTTCGAGGCCGACCGCGCGACCCCCGCCGATGTGAGCTTCGAGGTGCGCCCCGGCGAGGTGGTGCTCGTGCTCGGACCGAGCGGGTCGGGCAAGTCGACCCTGGCTCTCACGATGAACGGGCTGCTCCCGCACGTCGTCCCGGGCGACGTCACCGGCACGGTGATCGTGAGCGGGACGGATGCCGCGACCACCCCGGTCGCCGAGCTCGCGCAGACCGTCGCGATGGTCTTCCAGGACCCCGACGCCCAGCTCATCACCGGCACCGTGCTCGACGAGGTGTGCTTCGGTCCGGAGAACCTCCGCCTCCCCGTCGACGAGGTGCTCGCGCGAGCCGAGGCGGCCCTCCGCCGCGTGGGGCTCTGGGACCGGCGCGACGACTCCCCCGACATCCTCTCCGGAGGGGGCCGGCAGCGTCTCGCGATCGCGTGCGCGCTGGCCATGGCCTCCCCTCTCCTGGTGCTCGACGAGCCGACCGCGAGCCTCGATCCGGCCGGGGTCGCGGAGGTCTACTCGGCGCTGCGCGAGGTCGTCGCGACCGGGGATCGGGCGATTCTGCTCATCGAGCACGACCTGGATGCCGCGGTGGAGCTCGTCGATCGGGTCGTCGCGCTCGACGGCGCGGGGCGCGTGATCGCCGACGGTGACGTCGACGAGGTTCTGCGCGGGCGGGCGCTCGAGCTGCACGGACTCGGGGTGTGGCTCCCGACCGCGACACTTGCGGCGCTGCGGCTCCGCCGCGCGGGCTATGCGCTGCCGCGACTGCCGCTCACGCCCGAGGAGCTTCGGGCGGCGCTCGAGGATGCGGCGCCCCCCGCTGTGGCATCCGTTCCCGGTCCGACCCCGGTGCGGGTCGGGGGCGAGCCGATCGTCCGCGTGCGCGGTCTGAGGGTGACGCGGGGCCGCACGCCCGTGCTGCACGCCGTCGACCTCGACGTGCGAGAAGGCGAGTTCGTCGCCGTCGTCGGCCCCAACGGTGCCGGGAAGACGACCCTGGCCCAGGCGATCGCCGGCGTCCGACGGCCTCCGCGCGGTGCCGTCCGCATCGACGGGCGCGACGTGCGACGCCTGTCCCCTCGACGGCTGTCGCGCCACGTCGGGTTCGTGTTCCAGAACCCCGAGCACCAGTTCGTCACGACGACGGTCCTCGACGAGCTCGCCCACGGCCTCCGTCGGATGCGGCTCCCCGAAGCGGAGGTGCGCAGCCGCGTCGACGAGATGCTCGGGCGGTTCGGCCTCGCCGATCTCGCGGACACCCACCCGTTCCTGCTCTCGGGCGGGCAGAAGCGACGACTGTCGGTGGGGACGGCGCTCGTCGGCGGGGCCCGGCTGCTCGTGCTCGACGAGCCGACCTACGGACAGGATCGCGCCCGCGTCGACGAGATGATGGCGATGCTCGACGATCTCCGCGACGGGGGCACGACGATCATCGTGGTCACGCACGATCTGCAGCTCGTCGCCGAGCACGCCGACCGGGTGGTCGTGATGGATGCCGGGCGCCTCGCCGCCGACGCCCCCGCCGATGCCGTGTTCGCCGACGCGCCGCTGCTCGAGCGCACGGGCCTGGGCGTCCCGCCCCTGCGCCGCGCGTTCACCGGGCTGCAGCGGCATCCGGAGCTGGCGGCGATCACGCGCCTCCGCGACGTCCCCGGCGGTGGATCGTGACCGCCGTCGCGCTCGCGCCGGCCCCGACGGCGTTCCTCGTCGGCCTGAACCCGCTCGCGAAGATCGCCGCGGCGCTCCCCGCGATGCTGGCGCTCGTCTTCGCGCGCGATCTCACGACCCCCACGACCTTCCTCGTCCTGTCGTACGTCCTGCTCCTGTGCGGCGCCCGGTGGTCTGCGCGGCTGTTCACGATGCTCGGAGCGGTCGTGCCGCTCGCGGTGACCGTGGTCGGCCTGGGCTTCGCCGTCTGGGTGGATCCCTCGATCGGCGGCGTCGCGGTACTGCGTGTCGGCGGCTGGACCCTCACCGACGGCGCCCTCGCCGTGGGCTTCTCGACCGGACTGCGCCTGGCCGCGATCATGACGCTCGCCCTCCTCGGGGGACTCACGACCGCCGGCACCGACCTCGTCCGCGCCCTCGTGCAGCAGCTGCGCGTGCCGTACCGGGTCGGCTACGCGGCCCTCGCGGCGATCCGCTTCGTCCCGCGCTTCGGTCGCGAGCTCGAGACCATCCGCCAGGCGCAGCGTGTCCGAGGGGTCGGGGGCTTCGCGCCGACCCGGTGGATCCGCACCGTGGTGCCCCTTCTCGCCGGCGCGATCCGCCACGCGGAGCGGGTGGCCCTGGCGATGGATGCCCGCGCCTTCGGCGCCCACCCCGATCGCACGGAGAGGCACCTCGTCCCGTGGCGACGGCGGGACACCGCGTTCGTGCTGGCGTTCTGGGCGGTGTCGGCGGCGGTGTTCCTCGCCGTGTGACGCGGGTCAGTACGTCGGCGCGGCCGGGAGACCGAAGAACTCCTCGAGGGTCGTGAAACCCCCGTCGTGATACGCCTTCGCGAGCTCGGGCCCGATGTAACGGAGGTGCCACGCCTCGGGCTCGTACCCGGTGACGTCGATGCGACCGACGTCGTACCGGGTGATGAAGCCGTACTCCCAGGCGTGGTCGCGCACCCACGCGCCCTGGCTCGACCCGGCGACGTCGTCGAGGGTGCCGCAGGAGCGGTTGCACGGCACGATGTCGACCGCCAGCCCCGACTGGTGCTCGCTGAACCCGGCGCGCGCGCTCTCGCGGTCGGCTTCTTCCACCCCACCGACCGCGACGCGATCCGCGTACGTCGCCTGCTGGTTCTCGTAGGAGCGGAAGGCGCTGAGATACCCGATCTCGCCCGCCGCGGCATCCGCGGCCGCGCCCACGAGCGTCGTCAACGCGTCGGCCGCGGTTCGGCGCAGGCCCGATTCCTTGAGGGCGCGCACATCGTCGGGCATCACGAGGTCGCCGGGCCGGTAGTCGGCGGGGTCGAACGGACGCTTCTTGTTCACCACGACCCATTCGCGGTTCGGGTCCGACAGCGAGATGCACGGAGCGATCCCGGATGCCACGGCGGACCGGAACGCCCCCGCCCCGCCGATCGCGGCGATCGTCGCGGTGTCGTCGCCCGTTGCGAGGACGGCGGTGAACGCCGGGTCGTCGCACGGGCTCGTCGGCGCGGGCGCCTCGGCGATCACCGGGACGGGCAGGCCCTCCGCCGGCACCGCCGGTGGACCGACCATCGCCGCCGCCTCGGGCGCGGCCACCGGGGTGGACACGTTTCCCGCCGTCGCAATGCCCGCGGCGATGAGTCCCGCGGCCACGGCCGTCAGCCCGAGCGCCAGCACCGCCACCCGTCGACGGACCCGCCGTGGGCGCGAAACCCACCGCACGCCCAGACCCGCGGCCGAGGGGGCGTCGCGTCGCAGGCGCCGCGTCATCGGCGCGACGGGCTCTCCCGGAGGCGCGACCACCTCGATCGCTTCCGTCGCCCGCCGTTCGGCCTCGGCGCGCGCGGCGCGGCGGGGCGAGAGCTCGGGATCGAAGGAAGTCACTCGACCCATTCTCTCCCGCCGCTCCGAGCCGGTCGAGGGGGCGCACGGACGGGCACGGAATCCCCCGTTGCCCGGAAGCGCCCGCCCGGGCAGGGTGGGAGGGGTGGAATCCGACCGGGGGGCAACGATGATCGACGACCACGACCGCGAAGCGCTGCGTACGGTTTCCCGCTACCTGGAGCACGTGCAGAGGGTCGCCGCAGACGACCACGCGGACGGACGCAGCGCGTTGGCCGACGTCATCTCCGACCATTTGGGGGTGGATGCCGCGACCGTCCCCGTCACGACGGAGTCGCTGTCGCTGCACCGGTACGTGGATGCGGACATCGCCCTCGACGAGTTGACGGCCGTCGGCGGCGGCCGCGTCATCGGCGTCACGGGCGGCGACCAGCGGTGGCACGTCTCGGCATCCGAGCTCCTGGCGTCCTCCTACGCGCGGTTCGCACCCGGCCCCATCTCGTACGAGACGCGCGCGATCGGTCCCGGCACCGAGCGACGCGTCGTCGCCTTCGGCGTTCGGCTTCTGACGTTCGACGGGCACCCCCTGGCGGTGGTGCAGCGTTCGAGTTCGCCGAACGTCATGCCGCCGGCCGCACGGCTGGAAGTGTTCGGATCCGACCCGGATGCCACGAGCGCCGCGCTCGCCGAAATCCGACGCCTCATGGTCGAGCGGAGCGTGCTGCGCGGCCAGGTGCTGTCGTTCGCGCCGACCGAGTACGGGTCGCACGCGGGAGCGACGTTCCTCCCCCGCCCGTCCGTCGAGGCCGACGACGTCGTGCTCGCGGACGGCGTGCTGCAGACCATCGTCGACCACGTGGTGGGCATCGGCGACCAGCGCGAGGTCCTGCGCGCCGCGGGGCAGCACCTCAAGCGCGGTGTCCTGCTGTACGGGCCGCCCGGCACCGGCAAGACGCTGACGGTGCGCCATCTGCTGTCGCGCACGCCGGGCACCACCGCCGTCGTGCTCACCGGGTCGAGCATCCGCTTCGTGTCCGCGGCCGCGGAGATCGCGCGCACGTTCGCGCCCGCGCTCGTCGTGCTCGAGGACATCGACCTCGTCGCCGCCGACCGCGCGTACTCGCCCGAGCCGGTCCTGTTCGACGTGCTCGACGCGTTGGACGGCCTGGAACCGGATGCCGACATCGCGTTCGTGATGACCACGAACCACGTGCAGATCCTCGAGGAGGCCCTCGCGGCCCGCCCCGGCCGCGTCGACCTCGGCGTCGAGATCGCCCTGCCCGATGTCACCGCCCGACGCCGCCTGTTCCAGCACTACGCGGGCAGCCTTCCCTTCTCCGCCGACGCGCTGCACGCCGCCGCTGAGCGCGCCGAGGGCACGACCGGCTCGTTCGCGAAAGAACTGGTGCGCCGTGCGGTCCTGCGGGCGGCGCTCCGCGGGGACGAGCTGCCCACCGACGACGACCTCGCGGCCGCGCTCGACGACCTGCTGTCGTCTGGCGCGGCGCTGACCCGGCTGTTGCTCGGCGGACGGGAGTCTCTTTCTTCTAGTCAGTGACGCACACGCTTGCCAATTCATCGAACACATGTTCCCATTGGGGGATGAGGTGGCAGGGACAGAAGCTGGGCGTCGACGACACGGCGGCGCTGCCCGGCATGGAGCGCATGGACGGTCTCGTCCGTTCCGTGACGACTCCCGAGTTCGCAGGAATGACCTTCCACGAGGTGCTCGCCAAGACGGCGCTCAACCGCGTCCCGGGCGCCTCGGCGATGCCCTTCGACTGGACGGTGAATCCCTACCGGGGATGCAGTCATGCGTGTGCCTACTGCCTGTCCCCCGACACGCTCATCATGACCGCCGACGGGAGACATGTGCCTCTCCGCGAGGTCAAGATCGACGATGAGATCATCGGCACGCAGAAGCAGGGCGCCTACCGCCGATTCGTGCGCACGACGGTCACAGCCAAGTGGCCCACGAGAAAGCGCGCCTTCCGAGTGACGTTGGCCGACGGAACGGAGATCGTCGCCAGCGCTGACCACCGCTTCCTTACCGACCGAGGGTGGAAGTTCGTCTCCGGCGCGATGCAGGGGTCGAATCAGCGCCCCTATCTGACGACGTCGAACCGTCTGCAGGGGTTCGGTCTGGGCGCCCCGATCGCTCATCCAGTCGAGAGCGAAGACCGCAAGCAGGGGTATGTCACCGGCATGATCCGCGGCGACGGCATGATCTTCCACCGAACATACGACGACGGACATCGGGTCCGCGACATCCACCGATTCCGCGTCGCGCTCGCAGACCCGGAGCCGCTGGCGCTGACTCGCGCCTACATGGATGATCTCGATATCCAGACGACGCAACGCCCATTCGCGGTGCCTGAGGGATACCGGCCGATGACGGCTCTACACACAGCGCGTTCAGCGGACATCGCCCGCCTCGAGGATCACATCAGGGTCCCGCAACACCGATCCTCGGAGTGGCTCGCGGGATTCCTGGGCGGGATCTTCGATGCGGAGGGGTCCTGCTCCCGCGGCATCCTGAGAATCTCGAACGCGAACCCCGAACTGCTCGATCTGATCGAGGAGGGCTTCGCACACTTCGGCTTCGATGCCGTGCGCGAGAGCAAGACGACCACGGACGTGTGCTCCGTTCGACTTCGCGGCGGGCTGGCTGCGCGACAGCGCTTCTTCCGTATCGCGCGCCCTGCCCTGACGCGGAAGCTCGACGTCGTAGGGGCCGCCGTGAAGACCAGCTCCGACCTCCGCGTCGTCGCCGTGGAAGACCTCGGGTACGAGATCGACATGATCGATATCAGCACCGGCACGGGGGACTTCATCGCCAACGGCGTCGTCAGCCACAACTGCTTCGCCCGCAAGACGCACGAATACCTGGACCTCGACTCGGGGGCCGACTTCGACTCCCAGATCGTCGTGAAGATCAACGTCGCCGACGTACTGCGCAGCGAGCTGCGACGAGGATCGTGGGCGCGGGAACCCGTGATGCTCGGGACGAACACCGATCCGTATCAGCGGGCCGAGGGTCGCTACCGCCTGATGCCCGACATCATCGGCGCGCTCGCCGAGAACCGCACGCCGTTCTCGATCCTCACCAAGGGCACGCTGCTCCGGCGTGACCTACCGCTCCTCACCGATGCGGCGAAAGAGGTGCGGGTGACGCTCGCGATGTCGATCGCGGTGTTCGACGACGCGCTGCAACGATCGCTCGAGCCCGGCACCCCCACCGCGGAGGCGCGACTCGACACCGTTCGGGCGGCGACCGCGGCCGGGTTCCGCGTGACGGTCTTCCTCATGCCGATCCTCCCGCACCTCACCGACTCGGTCGCCGCCCTCGACCACGCTCTCGGGCGCATCCGTGCCGCCGGCGCGGCGCGAGTCGTGTACGGGGCACTTCACCTTCGGCCCGGGGCGAAGGAGTGGTTCCTGCAGTGGCTCGAGCGCGAGCATCCGGAACTCATGTCCTCCTACCGGGGTCTGTACCCGGGGGTGTCGGTGCAGGCACCGCAGGCCTACCGGCGCTGGCTCGGCAAGCGCGTGCAGCCGCTGCTGAAGATGCATCGCCTAGACGGATGGGACGAGGACGACCACCCGCGCGGCCGACCGCAGCCGGGGCTCGCCGCGCGCACGGCGACCGCACCGCGACTCGGACCCGTCCGCACCACCGGGTCGGCGGCATCCGCCCGCCCGTCCGTCGCCCCCGCCAGCGAACCGACCCTGTTCTGAAACGGCGAAAGCCCCGCCCGCACACGGCGGACGGGGCTTTCGAGATCGACTCAGGACGTGACGTCGGAGAGCTGACGACCCGCGAGCTCCTCGAGCACGTCGTCACCCAGCTGCGTCGGCTCGAACGGCGCCTCGATCTCGGCACGATCGAGCAGCTCGGTCATACGGCGCTGACGCTGACGCGTGATAAGCGTCACGACGGTGCCGCGGCGACCGGCGCGACCGGTACGACCGGAGCGGTGCAGGTAGGTCTTGTACTCGTCGGGGGCGTCGGCCTGGATGACCAGATCGATGTCGTCGACATGGATGCCGCGCGCGGCGACGTCCGTGGCGACGAGCACGTTCACGCGACCCGAGGTGAGCTTCTCCAGGTTGCGGGTGCGCTTCTGCTGGTTGAGGTCACCGTGCAGGGCGACCGCGGCGATGCCCGCCTCGTCGAACTGCTCGGCGAGCATCTCGGCGTAGGCGCGCGTGCGGGCGAAGACGAGCGTCTTGCCCTCGCGGTCGACGAGCGAGTCGAGGATCTGCGCCTTGTCGCGGTGCTCGATCACGAGGACGCGGTGCTCGATGGTGCTCGAGTCCTGGTCTTCGCCGGCGACCTCGTAGACGGCCGGCTCGACGAGGAACTCGTCGACCAGGGCCGCGACCTCGCGGTCGAGCGTGGCCGAGAAGAGCAGCTTCTGACTGCCCTCGGCGGTCGCGCGCAGGATGCGCTGGACCGGCTCGAGGAACCCGAGCTCGCACATGTGATCGGCCTCGTCGAGCACGGCCACCTGCACCTGCGAGAGGTCGAGCTTGCCCTGGTTGAGCAGGTCTTCGATGCGGCCGGGGGTGCCGATGACGATGTCGACGCCCTTCTTCAGCGCACCGACCTGGCGCGCCTGAGGCACACCGCCGTAGATCTGCGTGGTGAACAGGCCGACGCTGCGCGCGATGGCCTGCACCGTGCGGTCGATCTGCAAGGCCAGCTCGCGCGTGGGGGCCATGATGAGCGCCTTGGGCGCACGGGCGAACTCGCGACGCTGACCGGCCTGGGCACGGAGGATGCGCTCGACGAGCGGCGCGCCGAAGGCGATCGTCTTGCCGGAGCCGGTGCGGCCGCGGGCGAGGACGTCGCGGCCCTCGAGGATGGGCACGACCGTGGCCGCCTGGATCGGGAAGGGCTTCTCGGCCCCGAGTCCGGCGAGCGCGCGGACGATGTTGTCGCCCAGACCCAGGTCGGCGAAGCCGGCACCGGTCACGGTCGCCGCATCGACGGCCTCGGCCTGGAGTCGCTCGTGCACGACGTCGACCCGCTGCTCGTGCTCGGCCGAGCGCTTCGGCGACGCGTTCCAGTCCGAACGGTTGGGGCCGTCCGTGCGGCGGGGACGGTCGTCACGACGCTCGAAAGACCGCGCGGGACGGTCATCGCGGGCGGGACGATCGTTGCGGTCGAACGAACGAGCGGGCCGGTCGCTGCGGTCGAACGAACGGGCCGGACGGTCGTCACGGTCGAACGAACGGGCGGGGCGGTCGTCGCGGGCCGGACGGTCGCTGCGGTCGAACGAACGAGCGGGGCGGTCGCTGCGGTCGAAAGAACGAGCCGGACGATCGTCGCGGCGCTCGAAGGAACGAGCCGGACGGTCGCTGCGATCGAAGGAACGAGCGGGACGGTCATCCCGAGCCGGACGGTCGCTGCGGTCGAACGAACGAGCCGGACGGTCATCCCGGGCCGGACGGTCGCTGCGGTCGAAGGACCGGGCGGGACGGTCATCCCGGGCGGGACGGTCGTCGCGACGGTCGAACGACCGCGCCGGACGGTCGTCACGGTCGAACGAACGAGCCGGACGGTCGCTGCGGTCGAACGAACGCGCCGGACGGTCATCCCGGGCCGGACGGTCGTTGCGGTCGAAGGACCGAGCCGGACGGTCATCGCGGGCCGGACGATCGTTGCGGTCGAAGGACCGAGCCGGACGGTCGTTGCGGTCGAACGAACGGGCCGGACGGTCGTTACGGTCGAACGATCGCGCGGGGCGGTCATCGAACGACCGGGCCGGACGCTCATCGGCGCGCGCGTTGCTGCGGATGCCGCGGGCCTCGTCGCGACCGGCACGGTCCGACGCGCTCCAGCGGCGCTTGGCGGGTGCGGTGTCGGCCTCGGGGGCGCGGTAGCCGCGGTGGGTGGGGCTCTTGCTGCCGGGCTTGGCGGGCGCGTCGGCACCGGGACGACGCTTGCGATCCTGGAACGAGGTCTGAGCGCCGTAGCGGGGCTCGAAGTTCTTCGCGGCGCGACCGCCGGCGGGCTTCTTGTTCTTAGGCATGGGGGACTTCCTGGGTTCTGTTCGCGCGAAACAGCGACACCGCTCGTGGCGGTGCGAAACCCGGACTGTCGTCGGCCGGGGGCCATTCACTGATGATGGTCGAGGCCGCGATCGCGTCCTGTCCATCGGCCCCTTGGACTCACAAACCCATCCGCGCATCACACGCGGCGTCCAGAGCCGACCGCACCACGTTACAGCCCGCGCCTGGGAATGGCATCCATGTCTTTGCCGAGTCGGACCTCGTCCCACCTTCTGCGGTTCTCGCACCCGCAGACCGGCCACTTCCGGAACATGCGGCGCGACAACCGGGACGAGGGCCGGGAGAACCGGGACGCGGACGGTACCCGAAGATGGAACCATGGCAGACACCGACGCCCACCCCATCACGGTGGCGATCGAGCGGCGCATCGACCCGACGCGCACCGCCGAAGCGACCTCCTGGATGCAGGCCGGCACCGACCTCGCGACCGCCTTCCCCGGATTCCTCGGCTCGGGCTGGGTGCGCGCGGGGGAGGACAGCGACCTCTGGTACATGCTGTACCGCTTCCGCGACATCACCACGCTCGAGCAGTGGGAGACCTCGTCACAGCGGCAGTGGTGGCTGGATTCCGGCCGCCCGTTCGCCCGCGAGGAGCGCGTGGAACGGCGCACCGGCATCGAAGGCTGGTTCGACGCCTCGCTCGGATCGGTGCTGACCGGGACGGATGCCACGACCCAGACCGTGCAGCAGCCGGTCCCGCCCGCACCGCCCCGATGGAAGCAGGCCGTGACGATCTGGATCGGTTTCTTCCCCACGAACCTGCTCGCCAGCTGGCTGCTCGGGTTCATCCCGGGCTTCGCCGAGGTGCCGCTGCCGCTGCGCGTCCTCGGCACGACGCTGCTGCTCACCCCCGTGATGACCTACGCGGTTCTTCCCTGGGTGACCCGCCTGCTGCGACCCTGGTTGCAACGCCCGCCGCGTCCTCGAAAGGTGTCCTCATGACCGCCGACCCCACCGGCCACCGGTTCCGCCTGAACGGACCCCGTTCCTCGGCCGAGATCGCTCAGGTGGGCGCGGCTCTGCGCGCCCTCACCGTCGACGGCGTCGATCTCGTCCCGCGCTACGCCGACGACGTGCCCACGCCGGCGGCATCCGGTGTCGTCCTGGTGCCCTGGCCGAACCGCATCCGCGACGGCAAGTACTCCTTCGGCGGCGTGGACCGTCAGCTCGCCATCAGCGAGCCGGCGTTCGGCAACGCCAGCCACGGACTGCTGCGCTTCGGCTCGTACACGGCCGAAGAGGTCGCCGACGAGCGGCTCGTGCTGACGGCGGACGTCGTCCCCCAGACCGGGTACCCGTTCCACCTGCGCACGCACGTGACCTTCACCCTGCTCCCGGACGGTCTGCACGTGGAGCACCGCATCGAGAACGTCGGCGCCGACACGGCGCCGGTGGCGCTCGGCATCCACCCGTATCTGCAGATCGGCGGGGTCGCCACCGAGGATCTCGTCGTGCACTCGACGGGCACGACGACGCTCGTCCTGGACGACCGGAAGCTCCCGGTCGACGAGGTCCCGGTCGACGAAGCCACCGACCTCCGCGCCGGTCGGCGCCTCGGAGACGTCTCGCTCGACAACGCCTATCGCGGGCTCGAGCGGGATGCCGACGGCCGCGCGCGTCACACCCTCACGGCCCCCGACGGTCAGGTCGTCGAGCTCTGGCAGGATGCGGGCTTCGAGTGGGTGCAGGTCTTCACCACCGACCGATACCCGGGGAACCCCCTGGCCGTGGCCGTCGAACCGATGACGGCGCCGTCGAACTCTTTCGCGACGGGGACGGATCTGCTGTCGCTCGAACCGGGTGGAGAATTGCGTCGCGAATGGGGTATTTCCTACCGCGGATGAGGTTCTCGTTCCCCCGATTACGGCCCTTGTCCCCCAAATGGGGGACAAGAAATTCCGCCGACGATCTGGGGAATTCGCAGGCAAGACCTTTCCTATGAGGGCTCGGGGAAAGTTACCATTCCCTTGACGGATTCCGTCGCCACCGGGGAGACCGAGGACCATCGTTCCCTCGGTTCACAACCCGAATGAGCCGACGGGGGCCGGGGGTCTCGCGGTGTGGGGGGACACCCGTTCCGTCCACGACGAAAGTGCCCGACATGAGCATCGCGGTCCGCCCCGCCGTCCCTTCCGCCTCCCTTCCCGTCCTGGCGCGCCGACTGGCCCGCCGCTTCGACGACATCCCCACCATGCACCTCGCCGGGCTCGTGCTCGTCGTGCTCGTGGGCGGCATCCTCGCGTCGATCCTGACCACCAGCGACCCGCTCTGGTGGCAGCTGCACTTCAGCCAGCTCGGCACGTTCCACGACCTGTCGGCCGCATTCTTCAACAACACGCTCAAGATCGGCGGGTCGCTGGTCGTCGTCTACGCGGTCCGTGTGCGGCGGGATCTCCGTCGGCTCGGTCGTCGCGCCGGACGCCGCGGCGCGCCCACCTCGGCGGCGTTCTTCCTGACCGTGATCGGCGTGAACCTCGCCCTCGTCGGATGCGTTCCGCTCAACACCAACAAAGACCTGCACGACAAGGTCGCCGGAATGATGGTCCTCGGTTTCGCGGCACTCCTGCTCACGTCGCCCTTCCTGCTGCACCGCCTGCCGAAGCGCCTGGTCATCTCCACATCGGTCGTGTTCGTGTTCCTCTTCGCCGGCGCCTGGATGTTCGTGACGGCGACGATCAACCTCGCCCTGTTCGAGGTCATCGCGTTCAGCGCCATGTTCGCCTGGTCGGGCGTGTTCACCCACTGCCTGACGGGCGTCGGGACCCGTTCCGCGGTGGAGCCCGTCCACGCACCCGCGACCGTCGTCGCGCCCCGCATCCTGCCCCGGGGAACCGACGTCGCCGTGGCGGCGCTCTCGTCGCGCCCGACGCGGCGCATGCGCGGCGCGCTCGTCGGCACCGGCCGAGCCCGTTCGAGCCTGGCCCGGCGCCGCCCGGTGATCGTCAGTGGCCCTCGCGCAGCTGTCGCCGGCTCACCGGGTGCTCGCCCGTCGTCGGCTCCGCCGCGCCTGCGTCCGGCGTCGATGTCGCCGCGCGGCGGGCGGTCCTCCGCTCCCGCGCTCCCTCGACGAGGTTGTACAGCGTCGGCAGCACGAGCAGCGTCAGGAACGTCGACGACACGAGTCCGCCGATCACCACGACGGCCAGCGGCTGCGAGATGAAGCCCCCGTGCCCCGTGATCCCCAGCGCCATGGGCACGAGCGCGAAGATCGCCGCGAGGGCGGTCATGAGGATCGGACGCAGTCGGCGTGAGCCGCCGACGACGGTGGCGTCGAAGACGCTGAGTCCGCGCGCGCGATACTGATTCACCAGGTCGATCAGGACGATGGCGTTCGTGACGACGATGCCCACGAGCATCAATGCGCCGATCATGCCGGCCACACCGAGCGGGACGCCCGTGATCGCCAGCATGAGGATGGCACCGGTCGCGGCGAACGGCACCGAGACGAGCAGCTCGAGCGGCTGCCGCAGCGACTTGAACGTCGCGACCATCACGACGTAGACGATGAGGATCGCCGCGAGCAGCGCGAGGCCGAGCTGCCCGAAGGCGTCCTGCTGGTTCGTCACGACGCCGCCGAGCTTCGCCGTGGCCCCGTCCGGCAGCGCCACGTCCGCGAGCGCGTCGCGGACGCTCGCCGAAGAACTGCTGAGGTCGTCGGTCGTCGGGGTGACGGTCACGGTCGCGGTGCGAAGGCCCCGCGACGTGGTGATGCTCGGCGGAGTCTGACTCGTCTCCACCGTGGCGATCTCGTCGAGCCGCACGGCACCGCCGGCCGTGGGGATCTCGAGAGCCTTGAGCGTGTCGATCGTGGTGGGCGGGTCGTCCGACGCGATGTAGACGCTCACGCCGCGCCCGTCGATCTCGACGGTGCCGGCCTGGCGCGGCTGCATCGCCCCCGATACGAGCGCTCCCACGGTCCGCTCCGAGAGTCCGCGCTCGGCGGCGGCATCCCGGTCCACCCGCACCGATACGAAGGGCAACGAGGCCGACAGGCTGCTGGAGACCTGTCCGATGCCGTCGCGGCCCTCGAGCCCCCCGACCACCGCGTCGGTGGCCTGCTGCAGGCCGTCGGCGTCGGCGGCGGTCACGTCGATGGTGATGTCGGTCGAGCCGAATCCGCTGCCCTGCGCACTGACCTCGATGTCGCCGGCGTCGGCGATGTCGGACACGGCGGTGCGGACGCGCTCACGCAGGTCGACCTGGTCGACCCCGGCCTCCGACGTGATCGAGTAGGTGATCCCCGAGCCCCCACCGGAGAAGGCATCGCGGAGGGCGGAGCCGCTGGACCCGATCGAGGTCTGCACGGTCTCGACACCGGGGATGTCGCGCAGCACCGCCTCGACCTTCTGAGCGGCGGCATCCTCGGCGGTGAGGCTGGGCGCCGAACCGATCTTCTGCGTCACGGTGAACGTGTTCTGACCCGAGTCGCCCAGGAAGTCGGTCTTGAGGAGGGGGACGGATGCCACGGTCCCGGCGAGCACGAGGAGAGCGAGGCCCAGGGTCACCCAGGAGTGCCGGAGGGTCCAGCTCAGGATGGGGACGTAGGCCTTCTGCAGGCGCGAGGGCGGCGCGGTCGGCGATTCGGGATCGACCGGGTTGCCCTCGGCGTCCCGGACCACCTTCCCGGGCTTGAGGAACCACGAGGCCAGGACGGGCACGATCGTCAGCGACACGAGCAGTGACGCCGCCATGGCGATGGTGACCGTGAGCGCGAACGGTCGGAACAGCTCGCCGGTGACGTCGCCGACGAAGGCGATGGGGAGGAACACCGCGACCGAAGTGATCGTCGATGCCGTGATGGCGGCGGCCACCTCCCGCACGGCGCGGATGATCGTGGGGATCTTGTCGGCGTCGCCGACGTAGTGGCGCTTGATGTTCTCGATGACGACGATGGAGTCGTCGACCACGCGCCCGATGGCGATCGTGAGGGCGCCGAGGGTCAGGACGTTGAGCGAGTAGCCGAATGCCTGCAACCCGACGAAGGTCACGAGGACGCTCGTGGGGATCGAGATCGCCGCCACGAGCGTCGAGCGCACGGACATCAAGAAGATCAGGATGACGACGACGGCGAACGCGAGTCCGAGGAGTCCTTCCTGCGCGAGCGCCTCGATCGACTGCTCCACGAACGGCGCCTGATCGAACACGACCGTGAACGTCGCGCCGTTGAGCGAGGACTCGAGGCCGGGGATCGCCGCCAGCACGGCGCGCGAGACGTCGACGGTGTTGGCCGCGGGGAGCTTCGTGACCGCGATCGTGAGCGCGGGCTCGCCGTTGACCCGCGACAGGGTCGTGACCGGGTCGGACTGCTGCGCCACGGTCGCGACGTCGCCGATCGTCGTGGGCCCGGCGGATGCCTGCGCGGCGTCGGTGGGGACGAGCGGGAGCGCCGTGATCTCGTCGACGCTGGTGAGCTTGGCGCCCGTCTGCACCGTCAGCGTCTGGTCGCCCTCGGTGATCGATCCGCCGGGGAAGAGCACGCCGTTGGCCTCGAGGGCGTCGGAGATGGCCTGCTGGCCGAACCCGCGTTCGCCCAGGCGCGTCGGGTCCGGCGTGATCGTGACGCGCTGGCCGGTGCCGCCGACCACCTGGGCGGCATTGACCCCCGTGACGTCCTCGAGCGCCGGGACGACCACCGACTCCAGCGTGGACTGGATGGTCTGGGCGTCGGAATAGCCGGTGACGGCGAGCTGGATGACGGGGAAGTCGTCGATGCTCGCGGAAGCCACGGTCGTGTCGGCGGATTCGGGGAGCTGGTCCTTGATGCGGGCGATCGCCGCGAGGATCTTCTGCTGCGCGGCGGCCAGGTCGGTGCCGTAGGTGAAGGAGGCCGAGACGATCGAGGAGTTCGTCGTGCTCGTGGCCGTCGTGGATTCCAGTCCCTCGACGCCGCGGATCGCGCCCTCGATGGGCGTCGACACGTCGGCTTCGACCACCTCGGGCGAAGCCCCCGGGTAGGTCGTGACGACCGCGAGCTGCGGGAACTCGATCGACGGGATCAGCTCCTGCTTCAAGTTCGTCAGCGCGAGTCCGCCGAAGACGGCGGCGACGATCGTGACGAGCGCGATGAGCGCCCTGTTGCGGAGGCTCAGGACGGCCAGATACGACACGCGGGGCCCTTCGGGTCGACCGACTCGATACAGGACTGTATCGAGGGCCAGTATCCCACGGCCGCGGTGGTGGGAGCGCGCTCAGAGGGCGCGGCCGAGGGCGAGACCCGCCGCCGCCGCGAGGACGGATCCCACGAACGAGGCGACCGCGTACGTCGTGGCCGCGCGGGCACGCCCCTCTTCGGCGAGCAGGGCGGTGGTCACCGCGACCGCACTGAAGGTCGTGTACCCCCCGAGCAACCCGGTCCCGACGAACCAGCGCCACGCCTCGTCGACGACGAGCGGGGTGACGAGGCCGAGCACGAAGGCTCCGGTCAGGTTCACCACGAGGATCCCCCAGGGGAACCGGTCGCCGGTGCGCGCGCGCACGGCGGTGTCCAGCGTGAAGCGGAGCGCCGCGCCGACTCCACCGGCCACGAGCACCGCGAGGAAGACCAGGGGCGTCACGCGACGCGCCCCCCGCGCCCGATCAGAACGCCGAGCCACGCGGCGAACGTCCCGACCACGACGGTCACAGCCCCCCACCACAGCAGCAACAGGTCGGCGGACTCGACCGCCAGCGCGCTGTACGTCGTGAATCCGCCGAGGACGCCGGTGCCGAAGAACAGCTGCGCCCGCTGGGCGCGGGTGGACATCGGCATCCGCGCACGGATCCCGAACAGGATGCCGATGGCGAACGCGCCGACGACGTTGATGAGCGGAACGAGCGCGGGGCCGAGGTCACCGGCGAGGGCGAGGGTCAGGCCGGCGCGCGCCGCGGTTCCGAGCGCACCGCCGACGAAGACCGAGACGAGATCGCGCCAGGACACCACGCGATCACCTTATGCGCCCCGGGTCTCGGCCGTCCGTTTTGCATACCCCCGGGGGTATTGCTACGCTGAGCCCACGACCGAGAAGGAGACAGATATGTGTCGAGCCGTCACCTGCCGCACCTGCGGGAAGACCACGTGGGCCGGATGCGGCCAGCACGTGGACATGGTCATGGCCGGGGTCCCCCGGGCCGACCGCTGCCCCGGGCACGAGCGCTCGGAGTCCGGCGGACTCTGGTCGCGGCTGTTCGGACGATGACGGCAGCCCGCACGGTCATCGTCGGCGGCGTGGCCGGGGGCATGTCCGCCGCCACCCGCCTGCGTCGACTCGACGACGCCCGCGAGATCATCGTCATCGAGCGGGGACCGCACGTGAGCTTCGCGAACTGCGGACTGCCGTACTACGTCGGCGGCGAGATCGAGGATCGATCCGCCCTCCTCCTGCAGACCCCGCAGACCCTCGGTGCCCGCTTCGGCCTCGACGTCCGCGTCCGCACCGAGGTGGTCGCCATCGATCGGATCGCCCGGGCGGTGCGGGTTCACGACCTCGCCACGGGCACGGATCAGACGATGACGTACGACCAACTGATCCTGTCGCCCGGGTCCGTGCCGGTCCCCCCTCCGCCGGCCGACGAGGACTCCGTTCCGATCCTGACGCTGCGCACCATCGACGACGTCGACGACATCGTCGCCCGACTCGACGCCGGCGCCCGACGCGCGGTGGTCGCCGGCGGCGGCTTCATCGGGCTCGAGGCCGTCGAGAACCTCGCGCGCCGCGGCATCCGCGTCTCGCTCGTGCACCGCGGTTCGCACCCCTTCCGCCCTCTGGATGCCGAGATGGCAGGGCCCGTGATCGACGAGCTCCGGCGGCACGACATCGACCTTCACCTCGCGGACGAGATCACCCACGTCTCGGCGACCGCGGTGACGCTGGCCTCCGGCGCCCAGATCGAGACGGACCTCGTGATCGACGCGCGGGGGACTCGTCCCGACACCGCCCTCGCCGCGGCGGCGGGCCTCGCGCTCGGACCGAGCGGCGGCATCGCGGTCGACCCGTGGCAGCGCACCTCCGATCACCGGATCTTCGCCGTGGGCGACGCGGTCGAGAAGGTCGACATCGTCTCGGGGGCACCGGCGCTGGTCACCATGGCGGGGCTGGCCAATCGGCACGGGCGCACCGTCGCCGACGTCATCGCGCTCGGGACGGATGCCGTCGACGCCGCCGACGACGCGACCGGCCTGGCCATCCTGCGGGTGTTCGACCTCGTCATCGCCACCGTCGGGGCCGGAGAAGCACGCCTGCGCGCCGAGGGGCGACCGCACCGGGTGCTGCACACGCACCCCACCGACCACGCCGGCTACTTCCCCGGGGCCGAGCGCATGTCGATGAAGCTGCTCGTGGACCCGGGCGATGACCGCCTCCTGGGCGCGCAGATCGTCGGCGGGCGTGGCGTCGACCGACGCATCGACGTGCTGTCCCTGGCGATGCAGACCGGCGTCAGCGCTTCGCGTCTGTCCCGCCTCGAACTCGCCTACGCACCGCCGTTCGGGTCGGCCAAAGACCCGGTCAACCAGCTCGGGTACGTCGCCGACAACCTCCGCACCGGCCTGACGCGCGCCGTGCAGTGGCACGAACTCGCCGGCGTCCTGGCCGAGGGAGCGACCCTCATCGACGTGCGCTCCCCCGCCGAGGTCGCGGCCGGGGCGATCCCCGGCAGCACGAACATCCCGCTGGACGACCTCCGCGCGGGCACGACCCCGCTCCCGGACGGCCCCCTCGTCGTACACTGCCAGGTCGGACAGCGCGGACACACGGCCGCCCGGCTCCTGGCCGGGGCGGGGCGCGACGTCCGCAATCTCGACGGCGGTTACCTCACCTGGCTCGCCGGCCGCACCGTTACCGAAGGGACCCGCTCGTGACCGAGACGGACGCCGAGACCATCCGCAAGACCGCGAACCGCCTCAAGCGCGCCCGCGGCCAGCTCACCGCCGTCATCGAGGCGATCGAGGCCGGCGGCGACTGCCGCGCGGTCGTGACGCAGCTCGCGGCGGTCAGCAAGGCGATCGACCGGGCGGGATTCGCGGTGGTGAGCACCGCGATGCGGACGTGTCTCACCGACGACGAAGCCGCGGACCGAGAGGACGACCGGCTCTCGCTCGAGGACCTCGAGAAGCTGTTCCTGACCCTGGCCTGAGCTACTCGCCCAGGATGAGGCGGCGGATCGCGGCATCCTTCGATCCGCCCAGCTCCATCGTGTGGCCGCGACGGTAGAGCGAGAACACCCGCGGGTCGATGTAGCTCGAGCGGGCCACCGCGGGCGTGTTGCCGAGGGCGGCGGCCGCCGCGCGCACGGCGGCGAGCTCGACCTTCTTGCGCTCGTTCTTCGTCGTGGCGACGCCCGCCTCCGCGAGCGCCTCGGCGGCGAGGATCGTGCCGCGCAGGGTTCGGAAGTCCTTCGCGCTGAACGGCCCGCCGGTGAGCGACCGCACGTAGGCGTTCACGTCGCCCGGCGTGAGCGGGACGCGACGGCGTCCCCGGCGGTAGCTGAGGAGTGCCGCGCGGGAGCGACCGGTCGCGAGCTCCGTCATGAGCGCCGCGACCTCGGCGTCCTTCAACGAGAGCTCGGCACGCTTGCCGCTCTTCGCGGGGAAGGACAAGCGGATGAGATCGCCCTCGACCGTGGCATCCCGGCGCTGGAGGGTCGTGAGTCCGCGGCTGCCGTTGCTGACGAAGTAGCGGGCGTTGCCCACGCGCGGGGCGACCTGGTCGAGCAGGCGGAACGAGACCGCGAGCACCCGCTCACGGTCGACGTCCGAGCGGCGCAGCGACTGGGTGACGCGCGCGCGAGCCCGCGGCAGCGCCTCGGCCAGTTGCAGGGCACGAGCGTACTTGCCCTTGTCCTGACGCTTCGACCAGTCCGCGTGGTACGTGTACTGGCGTCGCCCGGCCTCGTCGGTGCCCACCGCCTGGATGTGGGCGTTCGGCTCGCGGGCGATCCACACCTCGCGCCAGGCGGGCGGGATGACGAGCCCCCGGGCGCGATCCGCCTCCCGCTCGGGGACGGCCGCCCCGGTGTGGTCGACGAAACGGAACCCCGATCCGGAGCGGACACGACGGAAGCCGGGGTCCTCGTAGGGACGCACCCGGACGAGGCGCGCCACTGTCAGTGGGTGCGGAGCATCTCGATCAGCTCCGCCTTCTTCTTGCCGGAGTACCCGGTGATGCCCAGTTCCTTCGCCCGCTTCTTCAGCTCGTCCACGGTGCGGTCCTCGTAGTCCTCCGCGCGGCCCCCGCGGGCGCCGACCCTTCCGCGCCCCTGCGCGGCGGCGGCGTTCGAGATGCGCGCGGCCTTCTCCTTCGAGTCGCCCTGCTTCCGCAGCTCCTCGTAGAGATCCGGGTCCTTCAGGCTGTTCGATCCTCGCCCCTGGGGCATGGCCGCCTCCTTCCGTGGAATGCCATGACGGTACGACTCGACGCCGACCGGCCTCGGCGGGGTTGACAGCCGCACCCGGACCGCCCCCACTCAAAGCCCGCGCGGGCTATCAGCCGATTTCCAGGAACGTCAACCCCCTGCCGGGATCCGCGCGCAATGAGAACGTGGAGGTCAACCACTCGCCGGTTGCCGCGCCCAGCGGAGACAGCAAGGAGCCCCCCATGAACATCTTCCTGATCATCATCATCGTCGCCGCGATCGTCATCGCGATCTTCAGCGGACTGGGTCAGGCCGCGAGCTTCCTGCTCTGGGTCGCCATCATCGTCGGCCTCATCGCCCTGATCGTGCTGCTGTTCCGCCTGATCAGCGGCCGCAAGCCGGTTTAACCCCCGAGAGGAGCGCTCGCGTTTCGGGTGCACGAGCCTCCTCATCCCCGCGGGTCCGCCCGCCCCGGATGCCACGTCCTCCCCCAGGACGTGGCATCCGTCGTTTCTGCGGGTCCCTGCGGAGCCACTTCACGTGATCTGGTTCCTGCGGAGCCACGCGCCCGGGTCCCTGCGGCGCCGCATCACGCGCCCGGGTTCCTGCGGAGCCCCATCACGCGCCCGGGTTCCTGCGGAGCCAGTTCACGTGATCTGGTCGAATGCACACGCCGCGACCGTGCACCGCGTGTGCGCTCGGCCAGTTCACGTGAAATGGATGGATGCCGGGACGCTGAACGCACAGCGAGACGCGGGGGCTCGACCCGGGGGCCCGGCGCACGACCCCGGCACGAACCCCAGCGCAGGCCTTGACGCTGACGCGATATATCGCGATACTCGAACCAACGCGATATATCGTGAGTAAGGAGATCGCCATGGAGAAATGGATCGTCCACCCCGGCGAGACGCGCGTCATCGACGTCGACGGACTGCGGGAACTGAAGATCGGCCTCGTCGGGGGCCAGGTCGACGTGATCGCACACGACGACCCGGGCGCACGCATCGAGGTGCACGGCGTCACCGTCAAGGACCTGCGCATCGAGATGATCGACGGCCGCCTCGAGATCGACCACCCGCAGCTGCGGTGGGACAACTTCCTCGAGGTGTTCCGCAACTTCGGCGCCGGCGGCCCCAAGGCCGAGGTAAGCGTCGCCGTCCCCCGCACCGTCGCCCTCACCCTCGGCGTCGTCAGCGCGAGCGCGCTCGTCTCCGGCCTCCGGACGGATGCCAAGCTCAACACCGTCTCGGGCGACATCATGGTCGACGGACTCGTCGGCGACGTGAGCCTCAACGCCGTCTCGGGCGACGTGCAGGTGCGCGAACTCGAGGGCGCCCTCACCGCCAACAGCGTCTCGGGCGACATCGCCGTGACCGGCGCCGTCACGAAGGCCTCCGTCGACACCGTCGCGGGCGCTCTGCTCGTGGACTCGACCGGCACCGTGCAATCCATCACCCTGAACTCCGTCAGCGGCTCGGCCACGATCCGTCTCGACCGCGGCCTCCCCGCCAACTACGTCGCGCGGTCGGTGAGCGGACGCGTGCAGATCGACGGAAGCGTGCGCTCGGGCTCGGGCCCCACCAACTACACCGGTTCGACCGGCGCCCTCGCGGGGTCGTTCGTCGACGTGCGGGCGAACACCGTCTCGGGCGAGATCACGGTCCTCCGCCGCGGCGTCTCGGGTCTGCGCCCCGACGAACTCGCCGGAGAGGAGGAGTGGTGATGAGCCCCGTCTTCTCCCACGGTGATCTGCGCCTCTACATCCTGAGCCTGCTCGCTGAGGCCCCCCGCCACGGCTACGACCTCATGCAGGCGCTCACCGAGCGCACGGGCGGGACCTACTCGCCCTCGGCCGGCACGATCTACCCGCGCCTCGCGAAGCTCGAGGAGGAGGGTCTCGTCACCAAGACCGTCGACGGCCGCAAGACCGTCTACGAGATCACGGATGCCGGTCGCGCCGAGGTCGCCTCCCGCGAGGGAGACCTCGAAGGCATCCAGGCGGGTCTCGCCGACAGCGTCCGCCTCATCGCCGACGAAGTCCGCGGGAGCGTCCGGGATGCCATGCGCAGCCTCCGCGCCGACCTCGCCGCCGCCTCGCGCGACGAACGCGAGCAGGCCGACAGGGCGCCCGCGCACGACCCGCGCGCACTCAGCCGCGAACAGCTCCATCGCGCGGATGCCGCGATCACCGAGTTCCGCGGACGCGTCCGCTCCGAACTGCGCTCGCACGTGGCTCGCGGCGGCGAGCTCACGGCATCCGGTGTGGATGCCATCGAGTCCGCGCTGCAGCAGGCGTCGGAGGCCGTCGCCCGCGCGGTGCGCGGCTGAGGGTCACTCCCAGACGAGTTCCTCGTCGGGTGCGAGCGGCTCACCCAGCGGGACGACCAGCACCGGTCGACGCTGCCGGTGGGTGAGTCGCGCGGCGACAGACCCGGTGAGGAACTCGCGCAGCGACTCCCCCAGCCCGCGTTTGCGGGTGCCGACGACGAGGAGCGACGCGTCCAGCTCGTCCGCGAGGTGGATCAGCGCGAGCGCGGGGTCGCCGATCGCCTGCCGCACCGACCACGTCACCTGCGCGTCGGCCAGCGCGGCGTCCGCCGCGGCCTGCACCTCGGAGAGGGCCGCCTTGGCCGCCGCTCCCGCGACGTCGACCGTCGAGGGGCTCACGTAACCGTCAGGGTCCTCGAAGGCGACGAAACGGGTCGTGTCGACGTGCGCCACGATCAGGTCCGTTCCCGCGAGCGCGGCCTGCCGCGCGGCGGCCCTCAGGACCCGCGGCGACTGGCCGGGAACGACGCCCGCGATCACGACACCGGGGCGCTTCGGGGCGGGGTTGTCGTCTGCCATGGTGACTCCTCTGAACGTGCGGCACCGCTCCCGTCGGCCCACAGCAGGCGGGGGCGGAAAGCACCGTGATATCCTGGCTGTTACTCTTACCGGCTCGGTCCGGAACCGCAATACGCAGGGCCCACAGCATGGCCCTCGACGTCGATCGTGAGGGGGTCTCGCATGGGGCGTGGCCGTCAGAAGGCGAAGAACACCAAGATCGCCCGTGAGCTGAAGTACGACACCTACTCGGTGAACTACTCCGCTCTCGAGCGCGAACTGGGTGCACCCGAACCGGGTGAGGACGCGTACGTCGACAAGTGGGCCGACCAGTACGCGGACGAGTACGAAGACGAGAAGGCCTAGCCCTCGTCCCACGCTCGACCGTGGCGGCGTTCCCACGCCTCCTCGATCGATTCCGAGCGCGCCACGACAACGGCCGCGGGGACGACGAGCACGATGACACCGCCCACGACGAGCAGTCCGGCGGTCCATCCGCCGGTCAGTTCGTGGGTGACTCCGATCGCGAGCGGAACGAGCGCGGCCAGGGCGTAGCCCAGGCTCTGCACGAACCCGCTCAGCGCGACCGCCGTCTCGTGCGACCGCGTGCGCAACCCGAACAGCACCAGCACCATCGGGAACATCAGCGGGGGGAGTCCGATGAGGACGACCCACAGCACGGTGGCGGCGCCCGGCGCGAAGAGCAGCCCGGCGACCCCGGCGAGGCCGCTGGCGACCGCGAAGACGTAGAACGGTGTGGTCCGCCGCAGGCGTGCCACGAGAAGCGGCACCACCAGCGACACCGGCAGCCCCATGAACGAGAATAGCGCGAGCAGACTCCCCGCGGTGGCGGCGTCGACACCGGCGGTGTCGATGAGGATCGTCGGCAGCCACGCGAACATGCCGTACGCGACCGACGAGTTGACGGCGAAGGTGATCACGAGCGCCCACGCCTGCGGCACGCGCACCACGCGGGAGAGCACTGACGCGCGCGGTTCCTCCACGGCATCCCCGCGTCCGGCCCGGGCCCGGAAGCTCGTCACCACCCAGGGCACGACCGCGACGACCGCGACGAAGGCCCACACCGCGAACGATCCGCGCCACCCGATCGCTCCGGCGAGCGGCACCGCGACCAGCGGCGGGGTGAAGGTCGCGACCGCCATCGTCGTCGTGTAGACCGTGGTCATCAGCCCGACGCGCTCGGGGAAGTACTTCTTCACCACCGCCGGGATCAGCACGTTGGCGACGCCGACCGCCGCGAACACCCCCGCCGTCGCGGCGAGGAGGGTCCAGGCATCCACCGCCACCGCCCGGAGGCCCAGCGCCGCAGCCGCAGCCACCGCGGCGATGAGCACGAGGCGCTCCAGCCCGACCCGACGCTCGATGACAGGTGTCACGACCGCCGAGAGCGCGAAGGCCACGGGCGGCGCCATGCCGATGAGCCCCACGACCGCCGCCGGCAGAGGGAAGTCACGCGAGATGACGGTCAGCAGCGGCGACAGGGACGCCACGGCGATGCGCAACGTCAACGCGAGCAGCACGATGGCCGCAGCCGCCCACACGACCGTCCCCGCGCGGCGGGGCGTCAAGACTCCTGGCTGCCCTCGACCCAGGCGAGGTACTCCTCCGACACGGTGCCGGTGACGTACCGGCCGTCGAAGCAGCTCATGTCGAGGTCGACGAGGTCGGTGCCCTCCATGATCGCGGCCTTGAGGTCCTCGACCTCCTGGTACACGAGGTAGTCGCAGCCGAGCTCCTCGGCGATCTGCGGGATCGTGCGGCCGTGGGCGACGAGCTCCTGGCGCGACGGCATGTTGATGCCGTACACGTGCGGGTAGCGCACCGGCGGGGCCGCCGACGCGAACGTCACGCTCTTGGCACCGGCATCCCGAGCCATCTGGATGATCTCGCGGCTGGTCGTCCCCCGCACGATCGAGTCGTCGATGAGCAGGACGTTCTTGCCCTGGAACTCCGTCGACATCGCGTTGAGCTTCTGACGCACGCTCTTCTTGCGGATCGCCTGGCCGGGCATGATGAACGTCCGGCCGACGTAGCGGTTCTTGTAGAAGCCCTCGCGGTACTCGATGCCGAGCTTGCGGGCGACCTGCATCGCGGCGGGGCGCGAGGAGTCGGGGATCGGCATGACGACGTCGATCGAGCCGTGCGGGGTGTACTTCGCGATCGTGTCGGCGAGGCGCTCGCCCATGCGCAGGCGCGCCTCGTACACCGAGATGCCGTTCATCACGGAGTCGGGACGGGCGAGGTACACGTACTCGAACGAGCACGGCGCCAGCGTCGGGTTCTGGGCGCACTGCTGCGCGTGGAGCGTGCCGTCGAGGGTGATGAACACGGCCTCGCCGGGCTCGACATCGCGGACGACCTCGAAACCGGCGTTCTCGAGCACGAGCGACTCGGAGGCGACGACCCATTCCTCACGGCCGTCGCGCCCGTTCGCCGGGCGCTTGCCGAGGATGAGGGGACGGATGCCGAAAGGGTCGCGGAACGCGAGGAGGCCGTAGCCGGCGATCAGTGCGATCGTCGCGTACGAGCCCTCGACGCGTTCATGCACCCGCGCGACCGCGCGGAACACCTGCGCCGGGTCGAGGTCGGGGCCGGAGATCTCGGACTGCAGCTCGGAGCCGAGGATGTTCACCAGCAGCTCGGTGTCGCTGCTGGTGTTGAGGTGCCGGCGGTCCTTGCTGAACAGCTCGCGCGTGAGCTCGCGCGTGTTGGTCAGGTTGCCGTTGTGCACCAGCACGATGCCGTACGGGGCGTTGACGTAGAAGGGCTGCGCCTCTTCTTCGTTGGAGGCCGTGCCCTTCGTGGCGTACCGGACGTGGCCGAGACCGATGTCGCCCAGCAGCGCACGCATGTCGCGCGTGCGGAACGCCTCGCGCACCTGCCCGCGGGCCTTGTGGATGTGGAACACGCCGCTGGACTCGGCGGTGGCCATGCCCGTGGAGTCCTGCCCGCGGTGCTGGAGGAGAAGGAGCGCGTCGTAGATCTCCTGGTTGACCGGGCCCTGCCCGGCCATGCCGACGATGCCGCACATGGGGGGTTACTTCGCTCCGTTCGCCGGGAACCCGGCATCCGCGTACGAGCCGACCAGGCGCACCGCGCCTCCGTCGACGCCCTTCGCGCCCTGTTCGAACTCTCCGTCGGGGCGCGCGTCGTCGCGCACCACACCGACCTGCCAGGTGTCGATGCCGTCGGCCCGGAGCGCCGCGGTCGCGGCATCCGCGACCTCGGGCGCGACGACGGCCAGGAAGCCGATCCCGAGGTTCCACGTCCCCTCGGTCGCGGTCAGGTCGAGGCCGCCCATGTCGGCCAGGACGCGGAACACCGGCGAGGGGCTCCACGTCGAGCGGTCGACGTCGACCCACGTGTTCTGCGGCAGCACCCGGGCGAGGTTCGCGGCGATGCCGCCGCCGGTCACGTGGCTGAGCGAATGGATGCCGGCCCCCACGGCCGCATCGTCGATCAGGCGCAGCAGCGGCGAGGTGTACAGGCGCGTGGGCTCGAGCAGCGCTTCTCCCCAGGTGCCGCCGAGCTCGGCGGAGGCCGCGCCGTACGCGATGCCACGGCCGGCGACGATGTGCCGCACGAGGGAGTACCCGTTGGAGTGCAGACCGCTGGAGGCGAGGGCGAGCACGACGTCGCCGCCGCGGACACGGTCGGCCCCGAGCACGCGGTCGGCCTCGACTGCACCGGTCGCGGCGCCCGCGACGTCGTAGTCGTCGATGCCGAGCAGGCCGGGGTGCTCAGCCGTCTCTCCGCCGACCAGGGCCGTGCCGGTGAGCGCGCAGCCGCGCGCGATCCCGGCGACGATGTCGGCGATGCGCGTGGGGACGACCTTGCCGCACGCGATGTAGTCGGTCATGAAGAGCGGCCGCGCACCGACCACGACGATGTCGTCGACGACCATGCCGACGAGGTCTTCGCCGATCGTGTCGTGCTTGTCGATCGCCTGCGCGATCGCGACCTTCGTGCCGACGCCGTCGGTGCTGGTCGCGAGGAGCGGACGCGCGTAGTCGCGCAGGGCGGAGGCGTCGAAGAGGCCCGCGAAGCCGCCCACTCCCCCGAGGACCTCGGGGCCGTGGGTGCGTTTGACGGCCGACTTCATCAGTTCGACGGCGAGGTCACCCGCGGCGGTGTCGACGCCGGCAGCGGAATAGGGGTTTTCGTGGGGAGCAGAGGCCACCGCACCAGACTACCCGCAGGATCCGACACGCTCCCCGCGCCCGTCTGCGCCGGCGCCAGGGGCCCCCGCGCTCGACGTGGATGCAAGGCCCGCCCCCGGCGACCGCCTCGATCCCTACAATGGCGCCATGACGGGCGGCCAGCCGGAGTGGGTGATCCGCGAGGACGCGGCGATTCCCGTGCTCATCGCGCTCTACCTCCGGCAGGCCTGCGGCATCCGCTCCCCCGAGGAGCTCCCGGCGCTGCGGAGGGTCCCGGGGTACGACGGCGTCGCCCGCCCCGACGACGATCAGGCGCTCCTCGAACGGGAATGGCGGGAGTTCTGGGCGATGAGCGTCGAGCCGCTGGCGCACCCCTCGCCCGTCCCGCTCGAACTGGTCGAGGGCTTCGACGACCTGTTGGCGCTGCCGGTCGGTCGAGCCGAGGCGTTGCGTGAGGCGATCGCACCGCACGCGGCCGGCGCTCTGGAGTTCGCCCGATCCGCCCACGCCCGGTACGGAGCCGAGGGCGCCGCGCGCCCGGGCGTCTCGTATCGCGCCTACGCCAGCGCGATCGCGGTGCACGAGCGCCGGGTGGGTCGCCGCGCGCACTCGTTCGAATTGAACGTCCAGGTGCTTCCGCTGGCCCAGCGGGGGGTGTGGTGGATCGGCTCGCTCACCGTCGCGGTGACCGACGGACTGCGCAGCGACGTCGTCGCCTTCGACGCCGCGATCCACCCGATCATCGCCGAGCTGGCGTGATCCCCGGGATCAGTAGCGGTAGCGCTCGTGGTCGACGGCGACGTCGCGGACCTTCCGACCCACGACGCGCTCGAAGATGAGCGCCGCGATCGCCCCGAGCGTCGCGCCGATGACGACGCAGATGAGGGCGGTGAACCCGAAGACCTGCAGCTGCGAATAGACGACGTTCGTGTACGGGCTCAGGTCGGTGCCGTCGATCGCGAAGGTGAGGATGAGGGCGGCCAGGATGCCGAGCACCGCACCGGCGGCCAAGAACACGCCGTACTTCGGGGCGCGCCGCACGCGCAGCGTGACGATCTCCTCGTGCACGAGGGGCTTGCGTTCGGGGGCGGGCTGCTCAGCCATGCTCACATTGTCCCACCGCGGCAGCATCGGCGGGTCGTCGATTCCGCGACGACGAGATCATGGGCGCAGCGTCCGCGACGGTCACGGCCGCAGCGGCAGCAGCGCGCTGAGGTCGGCGCGGACGCCGGAGGCGACGATCCGCCCCGAGGCCGCGGCATCCGCCCAGTCCTCCGCGCCCGTGGCGACGGCGATCCAGGTGGCGGCGTCGGTCTCGACGACGTTGGGCGGGGTGCCGCGCGTGTGCCGGGGTCCTTCGATCACCTGGACGGCGCCGAACGGCGGGACGCGCATCTCGACCGAGTTGCCCGGCGCCTTCTCCACGAGCAGTTGCAGCAGGTATCGGACGGCGGTGGCGGTCGCCGTCCGGGGCGTGTCGCCCGCGGCCACCGCGGCGAGCGCCGCGCGGCCGTCTCCGGTCTCGATGCGGCGGGGAGGCATGGCATCCACGGTACTCGTGAGCGTTGCGACGGGGCGGGCGTCGGTTCAGTGTCCAAGACACGCGGATGAGGCGGCGCGGCGTCCGCGTGTCTTGGACACCGAACGAGAGGGGCCGGGTGCGCGGCGGGCGGTGTCCGGGGCGCTCGGTAGGCTGACGGCGTGAGAATCCTGGTCCTCGGTTCGGGCGCGCGCGAGCACGCCATCATCCTCGCCCTGCGCTCCGAAGAGGTCTCGCACGCGATCTACGCCGCCCCCGGCAACGCCGGCATCGCCCGCGACGCCCACGTCGTCGAGCTCGACGCGAACGACCCGGCCGCCGTCACCGGGTTCGCGAACACCGAGGCCATCGACCTCGTCGTGATCGGTCCCGAGGCGCCTCTCGTCGCCGGTGTCGCCGATGCGCTCCGCGAGCGCGGCATCCCGGTGTTCGGCCCGGGCAGGGCCGCCGCGCAGCTCGAGGGCTCGAAGACGTACGCGAAGCGGATCATGGATGCCGCGGGCGTGCCGACCGGCCGCGCCGTGCGCGCGCACGATCTCGCCGGCGTCGAGGCAGCGCTCGACGAGCTCGGCGCTCCGCACGTGGTGAAGGCCGACGGGCTCGCCGCGGGCAAGGGCGTCATCGTGACGTCCGACCGCGCCGCAGCCCTGGCCCACGCCGAGGCGTATCTGCCGACCGGCCCGGTGCTCATCGAGGAGTTCCTCGCCGGCCCCGAGGTGTCGCTCTTCTTCCTCAGCGACGGCGACCGCGTACTGCCGCTCAGCCCCGCGCAGGACTTCAAGCGCCTCCGCGACGGCGATGAGGGCCCGAACACCGGCGGCATGGGCGCGTACTCGCCGCTGCCGTGGCTGCTCGAGCGCTTCGGCGGCGAGGAGCAGTTCGTCGATCAGATCACGCGCGAGGTGGCCGAGCCGGTGATCCGGCAGATGGATGCCGAGGGCACCCCGTTCATCGGACTGCTGTACGCCGGGCTGATCCTCACGGAGTCGGGCGTGAAGGTCATCGAGTTCAACGCGCGCTTCGGCGACCCCGAGACGCAGGTCGTGCTGCCGCGCCTCGTCGACCCGCTGTCGACCCTGCTCATGGCCGCGGCCTCGGGCACCCTCGAGGATCAGCCTCGCCCGGCGTTCGCAGACGCGACCGCGGTGACGGTCGTGCTGGCGAGCGAGGGCTATCCCGAGGCCCCGATCACGGGTCGCCCGCTCACCGGGCTCGACGAGGCGGACGAGGTCGACGGGGTGCACGTCGCCCACGCCGCGACCGCGCTGCGCGACGGCCGTCTGCACGCCACCGGGGGTCGCGTGCTCAACGTCGTGGCGCTCGGCACGACGTTCCGCGAGGCCCGCTCCGCCGCCTACGAGGCGCTGGGCCTGATCGGACTCGAGGGCGGCCAGTACCGCACCGACATCGCCGCCCGCGTCGTCGAGGACTGACCCGGGCGGACCGGCGTCGTCCTGAGGCTGCGGCCCCTCGCCCTGGCATCCGGTTCGGGCTACCGTGTGCGCATGGTGGACCGGGATGCCATGGCGCGCGGGCGCGCGATCTTCGACCCCGTCGTGCAGGATCTGTGCGCGCTGCCCGACGTCGACAGGGGACGGATGTTCGGCACGGAGGGCGTTCGCGTGCGCGGCAAGGTGTTCGCCTTCGTCGCGCACGAGGGGTCTCTCGTCGTGAAGCTGCCGGAGCAGCGCATCGGCGAGCTCACCGCCGACGGCGTCGCTGCCCCGATGATCATGCGGGGGCGCCCGCTCCGGGAATGGGCCGAGGTCTCACCCGACGCCGGCGAGACCTGGGCCGCCCTGATCGACGAGGCGCACCGTTTCGTCGACGAGATCACGCCCTGAGTCCGTCGCCTCCGCTGCCGCCGCGGCGGCCGGCCCGGCGCGCGGGGGCTGCCACCTCCTCGCGCGACATCGCCGAGACTGCAGCTGCCTGACATCTCCACTGCGATCTGCAAGGGAGATGTCAGGCGCGTGCAGTCTCGGCGATCCGGGGCTCCCGGACCAACGACGCGGCTACTCGCCGGCGGTGGCCGGCGCTGCCTGGGCGGCGGGGGCCGCGTCGCGCGGGGCGCCGTGCGGACGGATCACCGACGGACGCTGCATGAACAGCACGGCGACCAGGCCCACCGCGATGACGATGATCGGCAGCAGCAGCGACTGGCCCATCGCCTGCGAGAAGCCGTCGACGACCTGCGGCGGCAGCGTCCCGGAACCGAAGCTCGCACCGGCATCCGCTGCCCCGGGCAGGTTCGCTTCGAGGCGGGCCTGCATGAAGGCCGCGATCGATGCCGATCCGATCACCGACCCGACGGTGCGGGTGGTGTTGTAGATGCCCGCGCCGGCACCCGCCTGCCGAGGGGGGAGGTTCCGCGTCGCGGTCGTGGCGAGCGGACCCCACATGCCGGCGTTGCCGACGCCCATGAGAGCGGAGGGGATGAGGAACGCCCAGATCGGGGCGTTGTTCAGGATGAGCGCGGTGTACAGGCCCAGGGATCCGCCGACCAGGAGGAGGCCCGGCACGAGGAGGAAGCGCGGGTCGGTGCGGTCGAGCAGCTTGCCGGCGAAGGGAGCGAGCACGCCCGACAGGATCGCGAGCGGGATGAGCAGCAGCGCCGACTCCGTGGGCGTGAGACCGCGGGCGAGCTGCAGATAGAACATCTGAGGCAGCGCCATGCTCGTGACGGTGAAGCCGACGGCCGCGATCGCGATGTTCGCGATCGAGAAGTTGCGATCGCGGAACAGGTCGAGCGGCACGAGCGGCTCGGTCGTGCTCCGGGCCTGCGTCCACACGAACAGGGCCATGACGACGACACCGCCGGCGACCATGGCCCAGATCCAGGGCGCCCAGCTGAAGTGCTCCCCCTCCTGCAGGCCGAACACGATGAGGAACAGACCGATGGCGCTGAGGACGACACCGAGGATGTCGAACTTGTGGGCGGTGCGCGGGAGCTGAGGAACGAGGATCAGCGCGGCGATGAAGCCGATCACGCCGACGGGGATGTTGATGAAGAAGATCCATTCCCACCCGAGTCCGTCGACGAGCAGTCCGCCGGCGAGCGGGCCGACGAGGGTGGCGACGCCGGCCGTGGCGCCCCACAGGCCCATCGCCGCACCGCGGTTCTGCGGCGGGAAGGTGCGCGTGATGACGGCCATCGTCTGCGGGGTCATGAGCGCGGCGCCCAGACCCTGCACCGCGCGGGCGATGATGAGCACCTCGAGCGTCGGGGCCAGACCGCACGCGAGCGAGGCGAGGGTGAAGATCGCAAGGCCCGTGAGGTAGACGTTCTTCGGTCCGAAGCGGTCGCCGAGACGACCGGTGATCAGCAGGGGCACCGCGTAGGTGAGCAGGTAGGCGCTCGTGACCCACACGACGTTGTCGAGGTTGTTGGTGTTCGGGTCGAGGGCCGCCTTAATCGCGGGATTCGCGACCGAGACGATCGTGGTGTCGACCAGGATCATGAAGAACCCGATGACCAGCGCCCAGAGGGCCGGCCACGGGCTGCGCGCGGGTGTGCCGTGCGTCCCGGTTCGAGGGGATGCCGCGGAGGCGGCGCGGGAGTCGGTCATGCGAGGGTCTCCTTCGAGACGTGGAGTCGTTGGTGGTGAGAGGGAATGCCGTCGACACCCCAGGGCAGGGTGCCGGTGACCAGGCCGTGGCGCAGGGAGTCCTGCCAGGCGAGTTCGGCGTCGAGGAGGACGGCCTGCCGTTCGACCTCGACCATGAATTGATGCGGCACCGCGCGCTCGCGCGCACGGGAGAGCCCGTCGCGGTGCACTTCGCGCGAGGCGACGAGGAGCTCCCGCCGCCGGTCGAGGAGCGCGACGACATCGTCGCGATCGAGGTTGTGGGCTTCGGCGAGCGCGACGCGGAAGTCGCCGGGCCGATCGATCTGCGGGAGTTCCGCGCGCACCCACGAGTCGACGGCGTCGCGTCCGGCGTCGAGCAGCCGATAGGTGGTGCGCTCGGGGCGGTTGCCGTCGCGGTCGACGCCCACCTCGGCGATCAGCCCCTCCCGTTCGAGGCGCGCGATCGTGTGGTAGATCGTGCCCTTCTGGAGGGGGACGAGCCGGTCGTCGCGGCGGTCACGCAGGAGGCGCAGCAGCTCGTACGGGTGCATGTCGCCCTCGCGCAGCGTCGCGAGCAACATCACCGCGAGCGGTGTGAGGCGCGTGGTCTCTGGCATCCACTCTCCATGGTCCGTGTCGACTAGTCCATGTGGACTATATCGCACGGATGGCCGGCGGGGGCGCGCGCGACGGATGAACGTTCGGTGTCCAGGACACACGGATGCGCTCGCGGGTCGTCCGCGTGTCTTGGACACTCAAGGGGGAGCGGGGGGCGGAACGCTGGATGCCACGGCGCCGGGCGTCACCCGAGACCGGCGTCAGCGCACGGGGGCGTCAGCCGACGGGGGTGTCGTGCTCCGCGGCGCGGTGACGCCGCCAGCGAGCGGGGAGGCCGAAGATGCCGCGTTGGTTGGCCTCTTCGACCTCGAGGCCGTAGTGCTCGCCGATCTGCTCGCGCAGCCGAGCGCGGTCGGCCTTGTCGTACGCCTTGAGCTCGCGCCGGAAGGCGACCACGGTGGCCCAGCAGATCGCCAGGAGGACGACACTGAAGGGCAGGGCGATGCTGATTGCCGCCGCCTGCAGGGCCGTGAGCCCGCCCGCGAGGAGCAGGGCGAAGGCGATCACGGAGGTCGCGAGCGCGAAGAACACGCGCGTCCAGCGCGGGGGCTCCTCCTCGCCGCCCGTGGCGATCATGCTCATCACGAGGGCGCCGGAGTCGGCGGAGGTGATGAAGAAGATCCCGATGAGGAGCAGGAACCCGACGACGAGGAACACCGACCCGGGGACCGTCTCGAGCAACTGGAACAGCGCGGTGGACACGTCGACCGTGCCGTCCGGCCCGACGAACGACGCCGAATCGGTGAGTTGCGCGTAGATCGCCGAGCCACCGAGGACGGTGAACCACAGGATGCCGACGAGCGTGGGCACGAGGATCACCCCGGTGACGAACTCGCGCACCGTCCGGCCGCGCGAGATACGCGCGATGAAGATGCCGACGAAGGGCGCCCACGAGATCCACCAGCCCCAGTAGAAGGCCGTCCACGCGCCCTGCCACGCCACGCCCGCGTCGCCGGAATAGGCGCTCACCGTGAACGACAGTCCGATGAAGTTCTGGATGTAGTTGCCCAGCGACTGCACGACATCGCGCAGGAGGAATTCGGTGGGCCCGACGAAGAGCAGGAACAGCATCAGCACCCCGGCCAGCACGAGGTTGATGTTCGACAGCCACTTCATGCCGCGGCCCACGCCCGACAGCACCGAGAACAGGACGAATCCGGTGATGATGCCGATGAGGATCGCCTGGCTGACGATCGACGTCGGCACGACGTTCAAGAACTCGAGGCCGGCGCTGATCTGGATGACCCCGAGGCCGAGCGACGTCGCGACACCGAACAGCGTCCCCACGAGGGCGGCGACGTCGATGGCGTTGCCCCACCCGCCCTGCACGAGCCGGGCGCCGAGGATCGGTTCGAGCGCCCACCGGATCGTGCGGGGGCGCTGGCGACGGTGGAAGGCGTAGGCCAGCGCGAGGCCGAGCACGACGTAGATCGACCATGCGTGCACCCCCCAGTGGAGGAACGTCTGCGACATCGCCTGTTGCGCGAGCTGCGTGGGCGTCCCCTCGACGCCGGGGCGGGGCGAGACGAAGTGGCTGAGCGGCTCGCTCACGCCGTAGAACACCAGACCGATGCCCATGCCCGCGGCGAACAGCAACGAGAACCACGACATCGTCGAGAATTCGGGCTCGTCGTCGTCCCGACCGAGCTTGATGCGGCCGAACCGGCTGAAGCCGACGACGAGCGCGAACACGACGAAGAACGCCGCGATGAGCATGTAGTACCAGTTGAATGCCGAGACGATCGCCGTCTGCAGTGCGCTGAAGGCCGCCTCGGCGGAGGCCGGGAAGATCAGCGAGAAAGCGATGAACACCAGTGCGATGGCGGCGGCGGGCCAGAACACCCAGCCGCGCAGGGTGTGGCGGTGGGAGCTTCCGTCGGAGGGATCGATGGATGCCGCGGTGTCGGGGGTCGCCTCGGTCATCCTTCAACGGTAGCGAGGTGTCCCCGCGGCGCAGGGGGGGCGGGCGCGCGCGGGCACGATGTGACAAAATCCGCGGCCTCGGGGCCGTCGTCGGTCGAGCCGACCCGCGATAATGAGCGGGTGATCCCCGCTTCCCCCCTCGCCCTCGACGGCTGGCGCCACGTCTACTCGGGCAAGGTCCGCGACCTGTACGTCCCCGCCGACACCGCCGAGGGAGCCTCGCCCGCGCACCTCCTCGTCGTGGCGAGCGACCGGGTGAGCGCCTTCGACCACGTGCTGAGCCCCGGCATCCCCGACAAGGGCGTGCTGCTGACGACGCTGAGCCTGTGGTGGTTCGACCGTCTCGCGGGCTCCGACGGGGGACGTGGCATCCCGAATCATCTCGCCGCCGACCACGCGCTCGAGGGCGATGAGGCCGTCGAGCTGATCCCGGATGCCGTGCGCGGACGCGCCATGCTCGTCCGCTCGCTCGACATGCAGCCGATCGAGTGCGTCGTGCGCGGCTACCTGACCGGGTCGGGGTGGGCCGAGTACCAGGCGTCGCGCACGGTGTGCGGCATCCCGTTGCCCGAGGGGCTCACGGACGGCGACCGTCTCCCCGAACCGCTGTACACGCCCGCGTACAAGGCGCCGATGGGCGAGCACGACGAGAACATCACGTACGAGCGCTCCGTCGAGCTCGTCGGCGACGACACCGCCGCCGCGCTGCGCGACCTTTCGCTCGAGATCTACCGCCGCGCCGCCGCGATCGCCGAGGAGCGGGGGCTGATCCTCGCCGACACGAAGTTCGAGTTCGGATACGACGACGCCGGGGTGCTGACGCTCGCCGACGAGGTGCTGACCTCGGACTCGTCCCGGTACTGGGATGCCGAGGCTTGGCGCACCGGCACGACCCCCACCGAGCGCATGGCGAGCTTCGACAAGCAGATCGTCCGCGACTGGCTCGCCGCGAACTGGGACAAGCAGGGCGAGCCGCCCGCGCTGCCCGACGACATCGTGACGCGCACCCGCGCCCGCTACGCCGAGCTGCTCGAGCAGCTGACGTCCTGACGCCGCCGCCGGCGCGGCGTCGCACGACGTCGAGAACACACGTTCGGGCCCAGCGCGTACGCTGCGGACGCACGGAGCATGTGCATTCGGCCGGAACGTGTGCGCTCGGCATCCATCCCCCACCCCCATCGCGAGGAGAACCATGTTCCAGTGGAAGCTGCACGGCAACGGGCGCACCGTCGAGGCCGGAGCGGTCGTCGCACCGGGTGAACGCCTGAACTGGGGCGCCACGGTCGCGATCGGGCTCCAGCACGTGATCGCGATGTTCGGGGCGACGTTCCTCGTCCCCGTGCTCACCGGCTTCCCGGTGTCGACGACGCTGCTGTTCTCGGGTCTCGGGACGCTGCTGTTCCTGCTCGTCACCCGAAACCGGCTCCCCAGCTACCTCGGTTCGTCGTTCGCGTTCATCGCGCCGGTGACCGCCGCCACCACGATCGGCGGAACGGGGTCGGCTCTCGCGGGCATCGTCGCGGTCGGCATCCTGCTCGCGCTCATCGGGGTCGTCGTGCAGTTCGCCGGCCTCGGGTGGGTCGACAAGGTCATGCCGCCGGTCGTCGCGGGGGCCATCGTCGCCCTCATCGGCTTCAACCTCGCCCCCGTCGCGTGGTCGAACTTCCAGCTGCAGCCGCTCCCCGGCACGATCACGCTCGTCGCGGTGATCCTGTTCAGCGTCCTGTTCCGCGGGTTCCTCGGCCGCATCTCGATCTTCCTCGGCGTCATCGTCGGCTATGTCGCGACGGTGCTGATCCAACTCGGGACGGGTGAGACGCTCATCGACTTCGCGCCCGTCGAGGCCGCGCCGTGGATCGGCCTGCCGGAGTTCCACCTCGCCGATTTCACGACGCCGCAGACCTGGTCGGTCATCGCGATGTTCCTCCCCGTCGTGCTGGTGCTGGTGGCCGAGAACGTCGGTCACGTGCGGGGTGTCGCCGCGATGACGGATGCCACGGCCAACCGCTCCACCGGACGTGCGCTGATCGCCGACGGCGTCGCCACCACGCTGGCCGGAACATTCGGCGGGTCGGGCACCACGACGTACGGCGAGAACATCGGCGTCATGGCCGCCACCCGCGTGTACTCGACGGCGGTGTACTGGGTCGCCGGTCTCACGGCCATCGTGCTCAGCCTGTCACCGAAGGTCGGAGCGGTGTTCAACACCATCCCGCCGGGAGTGCTCGGCGGTGTCACGACCGCGCTGTACGGCCTCATCGGGATCATCGGCATCAAGATCTGGGTCGACAACCGCGTCGACTTCTCGCGCCCCGTGAACCAGTACACCGGCGCCGTCGCGCTGGTGCTCGCGATCGCCGGGTTCACGATGCAGTGGGGCGACTTCCAGCTCGGCGCGATCGTGCTCGGCGCCGTCGCGGCCCTGGTGATCTACCACCTCGGCAACGCGATCGCCCGGGCCCGCAAGACGGGCGCCGACGACGGCGGTCCGATCCCCGCGGTCGGCCCGCTGGGCGGCGACCCGTCCTGACGCGCGAGCATCCGGCATCCGGCGCGTCCGCGCGTCCGCGCGCTGCCGCCGAAAGCACACGTTCGGGTCGAGCGCACACGCTCTGGACGGCCCGGGCATGTGCGCTCGGCCGGATCGTGTGCGCTCGGCCGGATCGTATGCGCTCGGCACAGCCCGGCGCGGCGGCGCGCGGCGCCGGGGAGCGACGGCGCGCGGACCGGGGCGCGCGGCCCAGGGCCTGCGCCACCGGGAGCCGTTTCACGTGAACTGGGCGACCGTACACGACGTGACGCGGCCAGGAGCCGTGCGCTCGGCCGGATCACGTGAAATGGGCCACCGCGGCACCGCCGCCCCGCACCGATCACCCAGGCCGTCCCGGTAAACTGGATGAGGCGTGTCGGGAAGTCTGGTCGACGAATGAGTCGATCGACCCCTGGAAGGGATGCCATGACCGAGACCCACACGCGCGCGCCGAGCTGGCCGGGCTACCGCGAAGTCCACCGCGTCACGACCGTGCTGCGCCGCGAGTCGGTCGGGGGGATGCTGCTCGTCATCGCTGCGATCGCGGCGATCATCTGGGCCAACTCCCCCGCCGCGGACGCGTACTTCGCGCTTCGCGACCTGCGCTTCGGGTACGAGCCGTGGCACCTCGAGCTGAGCGTCGGCGCGTGGGCGGCCGACGGGCTGCTGGCGATCTTCTTCTTCATGGTCGGGCTGGAGCTCAAGCGCGAGATCGTGGTGGGAAGCCTCCGGCGCTTCAGCACCGCGATCGTGCCGATCACCGCGGCCGCGGCCGGTGTCGCGGTTCCCGCGCTCATCTACGTCGCCGTCGTCGCGTCGCAGCCGAGCCTGCTCGCCGGCTGGGCGATCCCCGCCGCGACCGACATCGCGTTCGCCGTCGCCGTGCTCGCGCTCGTCGGTTCGCATCTGCCCGGGCCGCTCCGCATCTTCCTTCTCACCCTCGCGGTGGTCGACGACCTCATCGCGATCGCGATCATCGCGCTGTTCTACACGAGCGACATCTCGCTCATCCCCCTCGCCGTCTTCGCGGTTCTGGTCGTGGTCTACGGCACGATCGCGCACCTCGGCCGCGCCTGGTTCGCCCGCAACGCGTGGGCGGCGTGGGTCGTGCTGCTGCCGATCGGTTTCGCGGCGTGGGCGTTCCTGCACGCGTCGGGCGTCCACGCGACGATCGCGGGCGTCGCGCTGGCGTTCACGATCCCGGTGGCCGCGTCGAAGCGGAAGCCCGAGATCCGCGGCATGGATCTCGCCGAGCAGTTCGAGCACCGCTTCCGCCCCCTGTCCGCGGGCATCGCCGTGCCGATCTTCGCGTTCTTCGCGGCCGGCGTCGCGATCGGCGGCGGCGAGGGCCTGCTCCGCGCCATCCAGGACCCCGTCACCATCGGCGTCGTCGCGGGTCTCGTGCTCGGAAAGCCCATCGGCATCCTGCTCGGGGTCCGTCTGCTCACGCTCGTGACGAAGGTGCGCCTCGACCCGGCGCTCAAGTGGATCGACCTCGCGGGAGTGGGCCTCCTCGCGGGGATCGGCTTCACCGTGTCGCTTCTGATCGCCGAGCTCAGTTTCCCCGCGGGTTCACCGCACACCGACGACGCGAAGATCGCGATCATGGTCGCGTCGCTGCTGGCATCCGTGCTGGCGGCCAGCGTGCTGCTCACCCGCAACCGCCGCTACAAGCAGCTCGCGGCGATGGAGGACGTGGATGCCGACGGCGACGACGTCCCCGATGTGTACCAGCAGCCGCTCCCCCGCGACAGCTGATCCCGGAGCGGGTCAGCCGTAGATCTGCGCGGCGATGTCCGACAACCAGGCCCGCGCGTTGACGTTCACGGTCTCGAGGTAGATCCAGACGTCGTCACGCGCGACGACGACGTCTTCGCTCGTGGCCGCGTCGCCGGGGCGCATGCAGTACTGCGCCCCGAAGTCCTGTGCCGCCTGGCACTGGTACCCCTCGGATGCCAGCTGCTGGAGGCCGGTCGAGACGTCGGCGTCGCTCGCGGTGCTGACGATGATCAGGACCGCCGCGGCTTCTTCCTGGATCCAGTTGCACGACAGCTTCGTGGTGGCGTTGGGGGGCGAGGGGCGGACGAACCCGTCGGCGTGCTGCGCGGTGAGGTTGCCGACGGTTTCGGCCCGGCTGCTTGCGGTGCCGAGGTCGTCGCAGGATGCCGGGATGTTGGCCGCCGCGCTCGGAGGCGTCTCGGAAGCGGTGGGTGTCGGCGTCGGACTCGGCGTCGCGACCGTCACCGTCGGCGTCGCGGTCTCGGACGCGACGGGCGTCGCCTGTTCGGGTACGCATCCGGCCAGGCTCGCGATCGCCACCAGCGCGGCGACCGCGGCGACGCTTCTCCATCGACGCATCGTCGATCCTCTCGACACCGGCGCGGACTCGGGTATCCGCGCGCTCGATAGCGCTCACAGTATCGGCTGGCGCCGACGTCCGCCCGACCCGTCACCCGACGGGGTCAGGCGGATCCGCGCTCGATGATCTCCGTCGGCAGGATCGCGGTGTTCGCCGTCGCCCGGCCGGCGAGCACGTCGAGCAGCATCGTCGCCATCTGTCGCCCCTGGTCGCGCGAGGGTTGCCGCACGGTCGTGAGGGCGGGAACGAGCGAGGTCGCGACCGCAGAGTCGTCGAAGCCGATGATCGCGATGTCGCGACCCGGCTCGTGCCCCTGCTCGCGCAGAGCGGTGTACGCGCCGCGGGCCATGAGATCGCTCGCGACGAACAGCGCCTCGGGAAGATCGCCGGATGCCAGGATCCTCCGCATCGCGTCGGCGCCCCCGGCCTCGGTGAAGTCGCCGTCCTCCACCGCGACGGGCTCCAGTCCCGCCTCGGCGAGCACGTCGCGGAAGCCCTGCAGACGGTCGATGCCGGCGGGCATGTCGGCGGGTCCGGCGACGGTCGCGATTCGGCGGTGGCCGCGGTCGATCAGGTAGCGGGTGGCATCCCGCCCGCCCCGGACGTTGTCGACGTCGACGTAGTGGTCGGCGGGACGCACGCGCGCGGGGCGCCCGCCGAAGACCACGGGCACGGTGTCGGCCAGGCGGTCGACGAACGTGTCGCTGGTGTGGTGGGAGGCGACGATGGCACCGTCGACGCTGCCCCCGCGGAGGTAGCCGAGGGCTTTGGCGCTGGCGTCGTCGGTGGCGATGAGCATGTTCATCACGTAGTCGGACTCGCCGATGACCTGCGAGATCCCGGCGACGATCGATCCGAAGAACGGGTCGCCGAAGAAGCGGTCGGTGTCTTCGGGGATGACCAGGGCGATCGCGCGCGTCTGCCGGCTGGCGAGCGAACGGGCCGCGCGGTTGGGGACGTACTGGAGCTCTTCTATCGCCCGGCGGACCGCTTCGAGCGCCGACGGAGAGACGGCGGTCGAGCCGTTGACGACCCGGGACACGGTGGAGCGGGAGACACCCGCTCGAGCGGCGACTTCTTCGATGGTGGCGGCACCGCGCACGGGGGTCAGTGACATCGGGCTCCTCCCGGGATCAGCGACGCGACGGTGAGCCGGATCACTCCCGGCGACGTTGCGAGCGTACTCCTTCGCGCTGTCGCACAACCCGCTCGGCGCGACCGAATGACGCGCCGAGCAGGTCGACGATGAGGGTGAAGTACGTCAGGCGGCAGGCAGCGCGTCGGCCGAAGCCGGCGCCACCAGCGCCCTCTCCGCGATCACCCGCGCGTACGCCAGGCCGGAGTCCTTCACGGAGCGCTCCTGCGTCGCGTAGTCGACGTGCACGATACCGAAACGCTTCTCGTAGCCCCAGGCCCACTCGAAGTTGTCGAGCAGCGACCAGTAGAAGTAGCCGCGGACGTCGATGCCCTTGTCGACGGCATCCAGGACGGCGGCGAGATGCGCCTCCACGAACTCCACGCGCTCGGAGTCGTGGACGCGCGTCTCGCCGTCCTCGGTCACGGGCACGTCGTCGTAGGCGGCACCGTTCTCGGTGATGTAGAGCGCGACACCGGCCTCGGCAGAGTACTCGGCGCTCACGCGCTCGAGCAGGCCGGTGAGGGCCTCGGGCTGCACCTCCCAGCCCATCGTGGTGCGGGGAAGGCCCCGCTCGTGCCAGTACAGGTTCTCGTGCGCGGGGAACGGCGACGCGATCGGGCGCACCGTGGGGGCGTCGCCCGCCGGCGGGTTGACCAGCGGCGGCCTGCCACCGACGTACTCGCCGTGGTAGTAGTTCACGCCGAGGGTGTCGATCGGGGTCGAGATGACGTCGAGGTCGCCCGGGCGCACGGCCTCCTGCCACTGCCGCACCGCGGCGGCATCCACGTTCCGGAAGTCCTGGATGATGTCGGCCGGGTAGCTGCCGCGGAACACCGGGTCGAGGAACCAGCGGTTGAACTGGCCGTCGATGCGGCGCGCGGCGTCGAGGTCGGCGGGGTCCGTGGGGTCGACGGCATCCGCCACGGTCAGGTTCAGCGTGAGCCCGAGGTTGAGCGAGGCGTCGCGGGCCCGGAGCTCGCGCACGGTCTGACCGTGCCCCAGGAGCAGGTGGTGCGCGGCGAGCATGCCCTCGGCCTGCGAGTAGTGTCCGGGCGCGTGGGCGCCGGCGGTGTAGCTGAGGAACGACGAGCACCACGGCTCGTTGAGCGTCGTCCACACGTTCACGCGGTCGCCCAGGGCGTCGTGCATGTCGAGCGCGTACTCGGTGAAGAGGTCGCTCGTCTCGCGGACGGTCCAGCCGCCGCGTTCCTGCAGGGCCTGGGGAAGATCCCAGTGGTACAGGGTCAGCCACGGGAGGATGCCGGCATCCAGGAGCTCGTCGACGAGACGCTTGTAGAAGTCGACGCCCTTCGCGTTGAGCGCGCCACCGTCGGGACGCACGCGCGACCACGAGGTCGAGAAGCGGTAGGTCTGCAGGCCGAGGCTCTTCATGACCTGCACGTCGCCGGCGTAGCGGTGGTAGTGGTCGCACGCGACATCGCCGTTGTCGGCGTTGATCACCGCGTCGGGAACCCGGCTGAAGGCGTCCCAGATCGAGGCCGTGCGCCCGTCCTCGAACGCGGCCCCCTCGATCTGGTACGCGGCGGTCGCCGCACCGAAGAGGAAGCCCTCGGGAAAGGCTCGAGTGTGGGACATGGATCGGGTTCCTTCCGTGGGCGCAAGCGTCATCCCTTGACCGCCCCTTGCATGATGCCACTGACCAGCTGCTTGCCCGCGAAGACGAACAGCAGCAGCAGCGGGATCGTCGACAGCAGCACGCCCGCGAGCACGATGGAGTAGTCGACGAAGTAGTTGGACTGCAGGAGCGACAACGCCACCGGCAGCGTCGGGTTCTGGCGGTCGAGCACGATGAACGGCCAGAAGAAGTTGTTCCACGCGCTCACGAATGTGAACAGCGCGAGCATCGCCGCGGCGGGCCGCGCCGCGGGCACCCCCACCGTGAGGAACGTGCGGAACGAGCTGGCACCATCGACGCGCGCCGCCTCGATCAGCTCGTCCGGCACCGCCTGGCGCAGGTACTGCGTCATCCAGAACACGCCGAACGCGCTGGTCAGCGCCGGAATGATGATCGCGCCGAGCTGCCCGGTCCACCCGAGCTCGCTGAACAGGATGTACAGCGGCACGACGCCGAGCTGCGTCGGCACGGCCATCGTCGCCACGACGAAGACGAGCAGCCACGGTCCTCCGCGGAACTTCAGCTTCGCGAACGCCCACCCCGCGAGGGTGGAGAAGAAGACGACGGATGCCGCGATCAGACCCGAGCTGACGATGGAGTTCACCAGCGCCGGCCAGAAGTTGACCGCCGGGTCGCCCATGACGGACGCGGCATTGGCGAAGAAGTTGCCCCCGGGGATCCACGACCGGTTCGCGTCGCGGATGGTCGACGAATCGCCCGACCCGATCAGCAGCGACCAGTAGAAGGGGAACACGCTCGCGAGCAGCACCGCGCCGAGGGCGGTGTACACGAACCAGCCCGGGCGCGAGCCGCGCACCGCGCGGGGACGGCGCGGCTTCGCGGGCAGGTCGGGGTCGACGACGGCGACCGGGACGGCGTTGACGGCGGTCATCGGGCCGCCTCCTCTCGCTGGAGCTGCTTCTTCGCCGCGCGCGCCTGGGCGCGCAGCTCGCGGCGGGACCGCGTGTCGCGTCGGCCCTCGTCGCGCACGAGCGAGCGCGTGATGAACAGATTGACGACGCCGATGGCGAGGATGATGAGGAACAGGATCCACGCGAGCGCCGCCGCGCGTCCGAAGTTCCACTCCCCCCACCCGACGTTGTAGAGCCACAGCGTCACGGTCAGCCACTGGTTGTCGGCGCCGCCGGTGCCGTACTGGTCGTACATGCGCGGCTCGTCGAAGATCTGCAGGCCGCCGATGGTCGAGGTGATGATGACGAAGATCAGCGTCGGCTTCAGGCTCGGCATCGTGATCGAGAAGAACTGCCGGACCTTGCCGGCGCCGTCGACGGTCGCGGCCTCGTAGTACTCGCGGGGCACGGCCTGCATCGCGGCCAGAAGGATCAGGGTGTTGTACCCGGTCCAGCGGAAGTTCACCATCGTCGCGATCGCGATGTGGCTGGCGAAGGCATCCGAGTGCCACGGCACCGCGGGCAGGCCGAGGTTCTGCAGCGTGGTGTTCACGACGCCGTACTGGTCGCCGAACATGTTGCTGAAGATCAGGGCCACGGCCACGGGGGCCATGACGTAGGGGATGAGGACGCTCATGCGCCAGAAGGTCTTGGCGCGGATGTTCTGGTCGAGCATCGCGGCGATGAAGATCGCCAGGATCAGCTGCGGCACGCTCGAGAGCAGGAAGATGCTGAACGTGTTGCGCAGCGCGATCCAGAACTTCGGCTGGCTGAGCACCCACGCGTACTGGTCGAACCCGATGAACTGGCCCGAGTTGCGCACCAGGTCCCAATCCATGAACGAGATCACGGCGGTGTACGCGATCGGGAAGAGCCCGGTGACCGCGAACAGGACGAAGAACGGCGAGATGTAGAGGTAGGGCGAGAGCTTCAGGTCCCACGCGCTGCGGCGCTTGCTGAAGCCCACCCGCCGGGGCTCGCGCGCCCTCGGCGCCGCGGCCCCCGTGGGTCGTTCGAGTGTGCTGGTCACGGTGTGTGCTCCGTTTCTGACGCGTGAGGGGTCAGAATCTGTCGCCTGCGACGGAGCCGAAGCGACAATTCTTGACCCCTCGCGCGAGAAGGGGATGGGCGACGGATGCCAGGGGCGCGAAGCCGCGGCCCCTGGCATCCGTTCGCGGGGGTCAGGACAGGGCGTCGACCTCTGCCGCCCACTGCTTCCAGGAGTCGGTCGCGCTCTGCGTGCCGTCCTCGACACGGGTCAGCGCCTTCTGCATGGCGTCGTTGATCTGGAAGTAGAACTTCCCCTTGTAGGGCGAGACCTTCACGGCCTGCGCACGCTCGGAGAGGATCTCCCCGACGGGTGCGTTGTTGAAGTACTCGTTGGTGTTGCTCAACAGCGAATCGGCCTTCAGCGCGTCCGTCTGGCTGGGGAACGTCCCGGCGCTCTCGAACGCCTTGACCTGCGTCTCGGGGTTCGTCAGCCAGTCGGCCAGCTCCTGCGCGGCCTCGACGTTCTTGCCGTTGGCGGGGACGGTCAGGTACGAGCCGCCCCAGTTGCCGGCGCCACCGGGGAAGACGTTGGCGATGTCCCAGCCCGTGACGTCGGGGGCGTTGCCCGAGATGACGCCGAGCATCCAGCCGGGGCAGAGCATCGTCGCGAACGCGCCGTTGGACAGACCCGCGAACCAGTCGTCGGACCACTGGCCGAGGTGCGCCGACTGCGTGGCGCTGGCCGCGAGGACCTCGTCGTAGATCTTCTTGACCTCGGGGTTCTGGGTCGCGGTGATCTCGCCGCTGTCGGGGTTCTCGTACGCGGCCTCGACCTGGTTGATGGCGCCCTGGTAGGTGCCGCCGGCGGAGTCGAAGAACGCCTTCCCGGTCGCGGCGACGTACTTGTCACCCAGGGCGAAATAGGTGGACCAGTCGCCCTCGAGGAGCTTGGCGACCTCGGCGCGATCGGTGGGCAGACCCGCCGCGGCGAACAGATCGGAGCGGTAGCAGACGCCTTCGGGTCCGATGTCGGTGCCGTAGCCGATGAGATTGCCTTCGGGGCTCGTCGCGGCCGTCACCTTGTAGTCGAGCCAGCGGCTCTTCAGGTCGTCGGGGACCGGGGCGAGGAGGTCGGCGTACTGCATGACCTCAGGCAGCCAGTCGACCTCGATCGCCTCGATGTCGGCGAGGCCGGTCTTGCCGAGCTTCTGGAAGTAGTTCTCGCGGGCCTCGTTGCTGGTCGCGGCCTTGTTGTGGACGATCTTCACGTTCGGGTGCGCGTCCATGTACTCCTGCAGGAGCGCGTCGGTGTACCCGAAGTCGTTGAACGTGGCGACGGTGAGGGTGACCTCGCCGTCGGCCGATGCGGTGCCCCCGCCACCGGAGCAACCGGCGAGCACGAGGGCGGAGGTGGAGGCGACGGCCGCGACGAGGGCGGCACGACGCAGGGCACGTGATTTCACAGAACACTCCTTCGTGGTGGGTGATGCGGTGTGCTCCTGTGCGCGGCGCCCCCTCGACCTCTGAACCGTGGGAGCGCTCTCACCGATCCCGCATGACGTTATGGGATCGCTCCCAAAGTGTCAAGGGAGCGCTCCCACACTCCGCCGCAGGACGCAATCCCTTGTCTCGACGGCGCAAGCCGGTGTCGGCGGCGGCATGGGACGGCCCCGTAGAATGGCATCCACTGCCCTTCCGACACCTGGAGCTGGAATGCCCACCATCGTCGTCGACGTCATGCCCAAGGCCGAGCTTCTCGACCCGCAGGGGAAGGCCGTCGCCGGCGCCCTGTCGCGACTGGGCGAGAACCGCTTCTCCGACGTGCGGATCGGCAAGCGCTTCGAGCTGACCGTCGAGGGCGAGGTCGACGAGGCCACGCTGGCCCGCGCCCGCGAGCTCGCCGACGAGATGCTCTCGAACGCCGTGATCGAGGACGTGGTGAACATCGAGGTCGTCGAGTGACGACGCGCATCGGGGTCATCACCTTCCCCGGCTCCCTCGACGATCGCGACGCGCAGCGGGCCATCCGCCTCGCGGGGGCCGAGCCGGTCGCGCTGTGGCACGGCGAGCACGACCTCCGGAGCGTCGACGCGCTCGTCCTGCCCGGCGGCTTCAGCTACGGCGACTACCTCCGCGCCGGCGCGATCGCCGCGTTCGCGCCGATCATGGCCGAGGTGAAGGATGCCGCCGCCAAGGGCATGCCGATCCTCGGCATCTGCAACGGTTTCCAGATGCTCGTCGAGGCGCACCTGCTTCCCGGTGGGCTGATCCGCAATGCGCACCAGCAGTTCATCCGCCGCGACCAGCGCCTGCGCGTCGAGAACGCCTCCACCGCCTGGACCAGCGCATTCGACGAGGGCGACGAGATCGTCATCCCGCTGAAGAACGCCGACGGCGGATACATCGCGGATGCCGAGACCCTGGCTCGCGTCAACGGCGAGGGCCTCGTCGCGTTCCGGTACCTGGGCGTGAACCCGAACGGTTCGCTCGACGACATCGCCGGCCTCACGAACGAGCGCGGCAACGTCGTCGGCCTGATGCCGCACCCGGAGCACGCCGTCGAGCCCGGCTTCGGCCCGGGCACCTCCGTCGCGATGCGCTCCGGCGTCGACGGGCTCGGTTTCTTCACCTCGGCCATCTCGGCCGTCGTCGCCGCGGCGGCGTAACACCCCTCGCGGGTACCCGCCGTCCCACCTCCTGATCGTGCGCGATGCCGGCCGACTGACTATCGTTCTTCCTACCGACGGTCGGAGAGCCCGGCGGCACGGTCGCGGCGGACCCGACATCGCCCGATCCACACCATTCGTTGCGCGTCGTACCGCAGCGATCGCCGACGCTCACCCGCACCGACGGACGGGGAGTCCGGTGCACGTCGACGCGTGCGCGGGCGGAGGGGGATCGTCGTGGCAGAGGAAGCACCCGCGGGCGGGGACCTCTTGCGCGCGGCATCCGTCCAGACGCTGCTGCGACTGGAACCCGGGCACGGCCAGCCGATCGGGCGGCATCTGACCCTGCTCGCGGAGGTGGACCCCGGGCCGGCACCCGCGACGTGGACCGACGCCCGCGCCGGCGTACTCTCGAGCGTCCTCGCCGCACGCGCTCGGCGGGACGCCCTCGGCGACGGCCTGGACCTGATCCACCGCTACTTCGTCGACGGACGTCTCACCCGGCCGGCCTCCCTCTCGACGGCGGCCCGCTCGCGTCTGTACGCGAGCGTCAGCGAGTACTGCTCCGCGGTCGGATGGCCGCAGATCGCGGCGCGGTACGCCGCGGAGGCCCGGGAGTTCGCCGACACCGATGCGCAGCGATACCGCGCGCACAGCGTGCACGCCCTCGCTCTCGCCCTCAACGCGGAATACGTCTCGGCCGCCGACGCCGTCCGCGAGGCGCATGCCCTGTTCGCTGCGCACGACTGGCACGACGACGACCTCTCGCACTGTCTCTTCCTCGGCGAAGCGATGCTCGCCCTCACCCGCGCCGACGCCGAGCGCCTCCGCCAGCTCGCCGACGGCTTGCAGCGCACACCGTCGGATCAGCCGTACTGGAACTTCGGTGCAGCGGTGATGCGTGTCGCCGCGCACTTCTTCGACCGCGATCTCGCGTCCGGCCTGGCCGAGAGCCGTCGTCTGCTGCACGCCTCCGATCGCGCCCGCAGCCCCCGCCTCGAGCGCGACCTCCTCCTCGGGATGCACGCCGACATGCTCGCCCTCCACGGCGAGTTCGACGAAGCCCTCGCGGTGCTGTCCACCGGCGTCACGCATCCCGGTCACGCCGTGTGCTTCCCGATGCAGCGCGCCGCGACGCTGCTGCTCACCGGTCGCGAACGCGAGGTGATCGAGTCGACGAACGCGTGCGTCGCCCTCCACGACGAGCACTGCCTGCGCACGCTCACGCCGCTGCTCACGCGCCGCGCGGTGGCGTTCCTGCGACTGGGCAACGACCAGCGCGCGACGCAGAGCATGGAATCCGCCGTGGTGCTCATCGCCCAGACCGGCGGATCGCTCATGCCGTTCCTGATGATCCCGAGCTCGGACGCGGCACGACTCCTCGACCTCGTGGCCGGAGTCCGCGACGATCTGGGCGAGACCATCGACCGGCTGCGTTCCGCCCTCCCGGCCCTCGCCGCCCGCCAGGCCCTGTCCCCGGCCCTGACGCCGCTGACACCGACCGAACGGGAACTCGCGCACCTGTTGCGCACGACCCGGTCGGCGTCCGAGATCGCCCGGGCTCGCGGGGTCTCGGTGAACACCGTGAAGTCGCAGATGCGCTCGATCTACGGCAAGCTCGGCGTCTCCCGACGCGAAGAGGCCCTGCGGGTGCTGGAGTCCCGCCCCGACTGAGGGGCCTGCGAGGCGCCCGGGCGCGCGGAGACCAGCGACCCGTCACCGAGCAGGCTCTCCCGTGAGCTCGCCGCAGGCCACCCCTCCTCCCCCGCGCCGCTCAGCCGAGTTTCATCCGCTTCTCCGCCCCTCCCCGGGCGGAAGGCGGACATTTGTCCTATCCTCATGAATGGGACCGCTCCCCGGGGGCTGGCGGTTCCAGCGGCCGCTCGCGAACCCGAATCCGTGTCCGACCGCCCGTCCTGGGTGCCTGTCTATCCATGACGCGACCGTGGGGCGCACCGATGCGCCGCACGTAGGCGGTCGCGTTCGTGTCACGGAGGTCACATGAGCGATTCCGATGGTCCCATCAGCCCGAGCGCCGCGCTCCGCGCGGCTGCGGCCCACACGTTCGCGCGCCTGGAACCCGGGCACGGGCAACCGCTCGCGCGCCACCTCGCCCTCCTGGCGGAAGCCGAGCCGGGCGCGACCCCCCTGATCTGGACAGACACCCGGGCGATGGTCCTCACCTCGATGCTGGTGGCACGCGCGCGTCATGACGCGCTCGGCGACGGCATCGAACTCGTGTCGCGCTACTTCGACAGCGGACGTCTCACGCGTCCCGCGGCACTGTCGGGTCCGGCCCGCTCCGCGCTGTACGCGGGCGTCGCGGAGTACTGCGCCGCGGTCGGATGGCCGCAGATCGGTGGGCACTACGCGGCCGAGGCCCTGCTCTTCGCCGAGACCCCGGCGCAGCGCTACCGCGCGTTGAGCGTGCAGGCGTTGAATCTCGGGCTGAACGCCGAATACCCCGGCGCGGCAAGGGCGATCGACGACGCGCGCCGGCTGTACGGCGACTGCGGGTGGGCCGCCGAGGACGTCTCGCACTGCATCCTGCTCGGAGACGGATTCGTCGCTGCCAGCCGCGCGGAATCAGCACGTATGCACGCGATCGCCGACGAACTCGAGCACGCCCAGCCCGATGATCCGTATTGGGTCTTCAGCGCCGAGATGACCCGGGTAGCCGCGATGTTCATCGGCCGCTCAGTTCCGGAGGCACTCGCCAAGAGCTGGGAACTCCTGCACTCCTCGGGCCGTACGCGGAGCTTCCGGATCGTCCGCGGCCTGCTCCTCGGCCTGCACGCCGACATGCTCACCGCCCTCGGTGAGTACGAAGAGGCCCTCGCCGTGCTCGACAACGCCGTCACCAACCCCGGCCATGCCGTGTGCTTCCCTATGCAGCGCTCGCGGACGCTCCTGCAGATGGGACGCGAGCGCGAGGTCATCGAGAACACGAACGCCTGTGTCGCCCTGCACGACGAACATTGCCTGCGCACCCTGACCCAGGTCCTGACTGTCCGCGCCGTCGCTTTCCTCCGGATGGGCGGCGAGAAGCGCGCACTGCAGAGCATGGAGTCCGCGTTCCGGCTCATCCAACGCACGGGGGGTTCGATGATGCCGTTCCTCATGATCCCGTTCTCGGAGACCGACCTCCTTCTGGATCGTCTGTCGGCGACCACTCCCGACCTCGCGTCCGCGGCAGCGACGACGCGACAGATGCTGCCGAAGATCGCCGCCCCTTCCGCCCGCGACGATGCCTTCGCCGTGCTGACCACCACCGAGCGGGAGCTCGCGTACCTCCTCACCTCGAGCCTCGGCATCCCCGACATCGCGCGGGCGCGGAACGTGTCGGTGAACACCGTGAAGTCACAGGTCCGGTCGATCTACGGCAAGCTGGGGGTGTCGAGCCGAGAGGATGCCGTCGCGTTGCTGCAGCGTCCGGACGAGTGACCGGGGAGCTCGCACCGAACGAGGAGCCCATACGCGCGACAGACCAGGATGCCGTCATCGACCGGATCCTCGCGCTCTGGAGCGGCGATCTCGAGACGTTGCCGTCCGAACCGCGGCTCGCGGAGCTCACGGGGGCGAGCAGGGCCTCGGTCCGCGAAGCACTCGTCCGGCTCGAAGAGCGCGGGTACGTGCACCGGACGCAGGGGACGCGCACGACCCCCAACCGCCGGCTGCCCGACGTCGGGCGCCGGATCGACGAGCAGTTCGATCACTCCCTGTCGATCCGTGCGGCCGGATACGAGCCACGACTCGAGGTCGCGGCATCCGGGGTCCGGGTTCTCGCGGCAGGCGACCCCGAGCGGTTCGACGATCTGCCCGACGGCACGCGGGTGTTCCGCACCGTGAAGGTGTGGAGCGTCGACGGCACGCCGTACGCGCTGGCGGAAGACCTCGTCCCCCTGGCCCAGGTCGTCGACCTCGACCCCCGGCGGCCGGTGTTCGACCTGGCGGAAGAGGCCAACGGCATCCGGGTCGCGTGGGAGACCCTGTGGGTCGACGCGGTGAGCCTGGATGCCGAGCGGGCGGCGCTGCTGTCGACGACGCCGGGTGTTCCGGTCGTCGAGATGACCTACTGCGGATACGGGACGGGCGACGACGTCGGTTACTGGTCGCGGGAGGTGCAGGTGTCCGCCCCCGCGGGGCTGCGGAACGCCCTCATCCGGCGCGTCCGCCACGATCGGGGCGTTTCGGGGTCGTAACGAGGTCGTGAACGTGTCAGACAAGTTGTCCCAGGACTTGTCTGACAGACGTATCTTCGGGGCATGACCGAGCCGCTCCGCACCCACCCCCTCGCCGCCGCGACCATCACCGCCGAGGCGTTCGCCCCGTTCGGTGTCGTTCTGACCCCTATGGCAGACGGCACACCCTTCACGGCGGAAGAGGCCGTGCTCGACGTGTCCGCCGGCATCCCGCGCTTCTACCTGATGTCGCTCGACGACAAGAAGCCCGAGTTCGTCCGGGTCACGCGGCACCTCGAGACCACCCAGACCCTCATGGCCGTCGGCGACGTCGAGTGGACGATCGCCGTCGCGCCCGCCGGCATCGACGAGCCCACGCTCGACGACCTGCGCGCGTTCCGGATCCCGGCACGCACCGCGATCACGATGCTCAAGGGCACGTGGCACGCCGGCCCGTTCTTCGCCGAGCCGAGCATGGACTTCGTCAACCTCGAGCTCGACGACACCAACGTCACCGATCACCACAACTTCCGTCTCGACGACACCTACGGCGTGCGCGTCGTCGTCGAGTGAGCACCCTCACCCCGCTCGCCGATGCGAGTGCTCGCCTGGCCGCCCTCGAACGCGAGGCCGCGCACCAGGAAGCACTGAGCGCCGGAGACGGACGGTCGTGGGTCGGCGAACGCGACGGTGAACACCCGGTCGTGATCGTCGGCGGCGGACAGGCCGGGCTCGTGCTCGCCCGGGGCCTGCGCCGCCGCGGCATCGACGACGTCGTCGTCCTCGACTCCGCCCCGGTCGACGCCACCGGGCCGTGGACCACGTACGCGCGCATGCACACGCTGCGCACCCCGAAGGACATCGCGTGGCCGACGTGGGGCGTCCCAGCGGTGAGTCCGCGCGCGTGGTTCGAGGCCGTGTACGGCGCAGCAGCGTGGGACGACATCGCCTTCTTCCCGACCGTCGCGTGGCAGGGGTTCCTGCAGTGGTACCGCACGGTCGCCGGCATCGAGGTCGTCGGTTCCACCGCCGTCACGTCGATCACGCCGCCGGATGCCGACGGCCCCCTGCGCCTGCACCTCGAGGGCCCCGACGGCTCGTGGGTGCTCCTCGCCCGGCACGTCGTGCTCGCCACCGGCATCGAGGGCGCCGGGGGCCGGCAGGTTCCGGCGCTCCTCGACACCCTCCCGGCCGAGCGGGTGCACCACACCCACGACGCGATCGATTTCGCCGCCCTCGCCGGGAAGCGCATCGGCATCCTGGGCGCCGGCACCGGCGCGTTCGACAACGCCGCCACCGCCCTCGAGCACGGCGCGGCCTCGGTCGACGTGCACATGCGGCGCCCCGAGATGCCGCAGGTCAGCCCCTACCGGTGGATGGAATTCTCGGGCCTCATCGAGAACTACGGCTCGCTCACCGACGCGCAGAAGTGGACGTTCAACGTGCACCTGTCCGCCGTCGACCAGCCCGCGACGCAGAACGCGATCTGGCGCGCGCACGCCTTCGACGGCTTCCGTTTCCTAACGGCGTCGCCGTGGCGATCCGTCGAGTGGGACGGCACCGAGATCGTCGTGACGACGCCGCACGGCATCCATCGCTATGACGTCGTGATCGCCGCGACCGGGATCGTCGCGGATCTCTCGCGCCGCCCGGAACTGTCGACGGTGGCCCCGGATGCCACGCTCTGGAGCGATCGACTCACCCCGGCGCAGGTCGCGGAGAACCCCGGGCTCGCGGCGTTCCCGTACCTCGACGACGACTTCGGCCTCGTCAGCCGGAGTGCGGCCGCGGGGTCGGCGCTGTCGCGCATCCACATGTTCAACCACGGCGCGCGGATCAGCCAGGGCATGCTCAGCCACCAGATCCCGGGACTCGTCGGGGGCGCGACCAAGCTCGCCGCGGCGCTGTCGCGACGGCTCTTCACCCGCGACGCCGAGGCGCTGATGGCGGAGTACCTCGCCTACGACGTCCCGGTCGGGGTGCACGTCGGGCGGCGGCCCGTACCGGCGGACGTCACCGGGTGAACCGGCTGCGCCGCGTGTCCGCGGGGCCGCGGTCGCCGGACCCGCGGGTAGCGTGGGGCGAGTGACTTCCCCGCTGATCGTGTCCGTGCCCACCGCGCAGCTCCGCGACGATCTGCAGCCCCTGCCCGAGGGCGTGGAGGTGCTCGTCTGGGACATGACGGATGCCGCTCCCCGCCCGCACATCGACATCGTGGTGCCGCCGTACATGTCGATGGACGGCGTCATCGCGCGCCTGACCGAGGTGACGACGCGGCTCGTGCAGGGCCAATCGATCGGGTACGACAACGTCGAGGGGCGCCTCCCCGAGGGCATCGTGTTCGCCAACGCCACCAGCGTCCACGAGACGGCGACCGCCGAACTCGCCGTCGCCCTCGCCCTCGCGGCCCAGCGCGCGCTTGCGGACTTCGTCCGCGCGCAGGACCGGGCGGAGTGGGAGGGGAAGTGGACACCGGGCCTCGCCGACGCCCGCGTCACTCTGCTCGGTTTCGGCGGTGTCGGGCGCGCCATCGCGGCGAGGCTGAAGCCCTTCGAGGTCGATCTCCGCGCGGTCGCGTCGCACGGACGACTGCAGGACGACGTCGAGGTCCTCCCCCTCGGCGAGCTGTACGACGTCCTCGCCGCCACCGACGTGCTGATCGTGTCGCTCCCCGGCGGCGACAAGACCCAGCACCTCGTCGACGACGCCGCGCTGTCGGCCCTGCCCGACGGAGCGCTCGTCGTGAACGTCGGCCGCGGCCCCGTGATCGACACCGACGCCCTCGTCGACCACGTGCGGCGCGGGCGCATCCGCGCGGCGCTGGACGTCACCGACCCCGAGCCGCTGCCCGCCGACCACCCGCTGTGGACTCTCGAGGGCGTGCTCATCGCGCCGCACGTCGGCGGCGCCACAGGAGCGATGCGTCCCCGGATCGCGCGGCTCGTCCGCCGGCAGATCGAGCACTTCCTCGCGGGCGAAGAGCCCGAGAACGTGGTGCTGCGCGGCTGATCCGCCGTTCAGCCGGCCGCGCGTGCGGCGTACGTGTTCGCCGTGGCGGCGACGTCGTCGACGTAGCTGTCGAGGTGGTTGTACGAGAAGATCGCCCGCCGCCAGCCGGAGGCGCTCGTCATCTCGCCGGCGGCGCACAGGTAGCGGCCCGCGGCGAGCGCGGCGTCGTCGATCTGGTTCGGGTCGGCCACCCCGTCGCCGTTGCCGTCGGCTCCCCACCGCTGCCACGTCGCGGGGATGAACTGCAACGGGCCCACGGCGCGGTCCCAGGTGGCATCCCCGTCCCAGCGTCCGCCGTCGGTGTCGCCGATCGCAGCGCTGGCGGTGCCGTCGAGGGGGATGCCGCGGATCGCCGGCTGCGGATACCCCGCGTCGTCGAGGTGACCACCGGAGTGCGTGCCGTGGGCGGATTCGATGGCGCCGATCCCCGCGAGGGTGTTCCAGCCGAGCCCGCAGCCCGGCTGTTCGGCCTTCAGCGTGAGCGCGGCCGACGCGTAGGCGCGCAGGGCCCGCTCCGGGATGCCGGTCGCCGCCGCCGTGCGGGCGGTCCAGGCCGGATCGGCGGGGACGATCTCCGCGAGGGGCGGGGCCGACGGCACGGGAACCGCGGTCGGCACGGGGGCGGAGGCCGGCGCGTCGGCGACGGGCGCGGCATCCGGCTCGACCGCGGGGGCGTACGCCCCCACCCTCTCCTCGAGGGGACGCTCACGGCCGACGGCCTGCGACGACACGACGAGGGCGATCGCGATCACGACGAAGAGCACCGCCGCGACGGCGGCGGCGATCGAAGACCACGAGCGTCCGCGGTCGGCGTCGAGATCCACGCGGACCCTCCCTCGGCATCCACCCGGGTAAGGAACGCCGCGGCGAGACTAGCCACGCGAGGCGACGTGCGGGTGAACGGCGGCCGTCGAGCCGGGGCGCCGCGGCACGCTCGTCCGGTTCGGTGTCCAAGACACGCGGATGCGTCGCGAGGGCGTCCGCGTGTCTTGGACACTCAACCGGGAGAGGGGGCACCGAACTCGGAGGAGGCACCGAGCGCGGCCGGATGCCGCGGGACCGGCGTCAGCCGCGGAACCCGGCCGGATTCGCGAGGAGGTCGGCGAAGGCGAGCTCGGCGGGGCCGATGAGCATCAGGCGCGAGCGCAGGTGCGCGCGTTCGAGACGGATCGTACGGCCGTCCGCGCCCAGCGGGTGCACGCGTACCGCCTCGGCCAGACGCTCGCGGCTGACCGACAGCAGCGCGCCGAGATATCCCGACAGCACGACCGTCTCGGGACTGAAGGCGTTGACGAAGTTCGTCAGCGCCAGCGAGAGCACCTCGACCTGGCGCGTCACCTCCGCGAGCACCCGGGGATCGCGGGCGACGCCGAGCTCCACGTCGAGTTCGTCCTCGTCGAGCTTCCGCCGGCCGAGCAGCGGCTCGAGGAGGTCGAGCCGGACCTCGGCTTCGAGGCATCCCTTGCGTCCGCACACGCACGTGCGGCCGCGCGGGTCGACGACGGTGTGGCCCAGTTCGCCGGCGTAGCCGGAGGTTCCCCGCAGGAGCGTGCCGTCGATGATCAGGCCGCCGCCGATGCTGTGCATCGCGCCGCCGAGGTAGAGCAGGTTGGAGACGCCGACGCCCACGCCGAACCGCGACTCGGCGAGCGCGCCGATGCTCGCGTCGTTTCCGGCGGAGACCTGGATGCCGAGTTCGTCGCTCAACCGCGCGGCCACCGGATCCCGGCGCCACCCGAGGGTGGGCGACACCAGCACGGAGCCGTTGGCGTTGACGAGTCCCGGGACGGCGAGGCCGGCGCCGACGACCCGGTAGTGGCGGTCGATGTCGGCGCGCATCGCCTCGACCGAGGAGGCGACGATCTGCACGAAGCGGCGGGGCGACGGCGCGCTCGCGGTGTCGTGGCGCAGCCGCGCGTGGACGACGCCGCCGAGCCCGACGAGGGCGACCGTCACGGCGTGGGGCTCGGCCCGCACGCTCAGCGCGGCGACGTGATCCTCGGGCTCGATGTCGAGCGTGGGGCGGCCGACCTTACCGGTGCGTTCGCCGGCGGCGACCTCGCGGACGAGTCCCAGTTCGGTCAGCTCCATGACGAGGCCCGTGACCGTCGAGCGGTTCAGGCCGATCGTCGCGCCCAGCTGTGCGCGTGAGAGCGCTCCCCGGAGGTGCAGCATCGACAAGACGGACGCGAGGTTCTGCTGACGGATCAGGTCGTTCGTCGTACGACCTGAGGGTGGTGCGAGCGGCGTGGCGGGCTCGAACACGGCAGGGGTCATGAGGGCACCTCCCCCATTCTCGCATCGACGGCCCCCCGGTTACGGCCGGTGTGGGGAGCACGGCGGACGGCCGCGCTCCCCACCCGATCAGACACCGCCGTTGCGTCGCTTGTTGAAGATGTCGAACGCGACGGCCAGGAGCAGAACGATGCCCTTGATCGCCATCTGCCAGGCCGCGTCGACGCTGAGGATGGACAGGCCCATGTTGAGCACGCCCATGACCAGACCACCGACGACGGCGCCGACGACCGTACCGATACCGCCCTGGACCGCGGCGCCACCGATGAACACCGCCGCGATGGCATCCAGTTCGTAGTTCTGACCGGCGGATGCCACGGCCCCACCGGCGCGAGCGGTGCTGACCACCGCGGCGAGACCGGCGAGCACACCCATGTTGACGAAGATGAAGAAGTTGACCCACTTCGTCTTCACGCCGCTCATCACGGCGGCGAACAGGTTGCCGCCCATCGCGTAGATGTGCCGACCGAACGTCGTGCGGTTGAGCACGAACGTGTACGCCAGCACGAGCACGGCGAGGATGATGAGCACGATCGGCGTGCCGTTGTAGGCGGCGATGGTGAAGGCGACGGCCATGATCGCCACGACGGCGATCGCGTTCTTCAGCCAGAACGACCACGCGACCTCGCGGGGCAGCTCGAGGCGGCGGAGCGTCGCACGGGTGCGCAGCTGCTGGACGATGAGCAGGACGCTCGCGATCGCGCCGAGCACGAGGGTGAGGCTGTCCCAGTTGCCGACGTAGCCGAGCACGGGCGGGAGCCATCCGGCACCGATGGCGGTGAACCCGTCGGGCAGACCGCTGATCGTGCCGCCGGTGAGGAGGACGAGCGTGAGCCCGCGGAAGAGCAGCATGCCCGCGAGCGTGACGATGAACGCGGGTATCCCGACGAAGGCGACCCAGAAGCCCTGCCACGCGCCGACGATCGCGCCGACGACGAGCGACAGGACGACCGCGATGTACCAGGGCAGACCCCATTGGTTCATGGCGATCGCCGCGATCGCGCCGACCATGGCGACGACCGAACCGACCGACAGGTCGATGTGGCCGGCGATGATGACCATCACCATGCCGATCGCGAGGATCAGGACGTACGCGTTCTGCTGGATGAGGTTGTTGACGTTGCCCGGCATGAGCAGGCGCCCGCCGGTGAGCACCTGGAACAGCACGATGATGATGACCAGGGCAGCGAGGATGCCGAACTGCCGGAAGTTGATGCGCGCGAGCAGACCGCGGCGGCGCGGTCCCGGTTGCGTCGGCGCTTCGACCGTCTGGGTGGATGCGGTGGCCATTGCTGTCAGTTCCTTCCGGCGGTCATGTGCCGCATGAGCGTCTCCTGCGTGGCTTCCTCACGGCTGACCTCGGCCGTGATGCGTCCCTCGGAGATGGTGTAGATGCGGTCGGAGAGGCCGATGACCTCGGGCAGCTCCGACGAGATGACGATGACGGCCTTCCCCTGGGCCGCGAGTTCGTTGATGATGCCGTAGATCTCGTACTTCGCCCCGACGTCGATGCCGCGGGTCGGCTCGTCGAGGATCAGCACGTCGGGTCCGGTGAACATCCACTTCGACAGGACCACCTTCTGCTGGTTCCCGCCGGAGAGGCGTCCGGTGATCGCGGCGACACTGGGCGCCTTGATGTTCATCTTGTAGCGGTACGAATCGGCGACCTTGTACTCGCGGTACCGGTCGACGACGCCGAGGCGCGCGAGGCGGGCGAGGGCGGATGCCGAGACGTTGACCTGGATGTCGCCGATGAGGTTGAGGCCGTACTTCTTGCGGTCCTCCGTGGCATACGCGATGCCGTTCTTGATCGCCGCGTCGACGGTGCGGACGTCGATCTGCCGGCCGCCCTTGTACACCTCACCGGAGATGCCGGTGCCGTACATGCGTCCGAAGATGCTCATCGCGAGCTCGGTGCGCCCGGCACCCATGAGACCGGCGAAGCCGACGATCTCGCCCGCGCGCACCATGAAGGACGCGTCGTCGATGACCACGCGCTCGGTGTCGACGGGGTGGTGCACGGTCCAGTTCTCGACGCGGAACAGCTCCTCGCCGATGTCGGGCTCGCGCGGCGGGAAGAGGCTGTTGAGGTCGCGACCGACCATCGCCCGGATGATGCGGCCCTCGTCGGTGTCGGGGTCGTCGCGCCGCATGGTCTCGATCGTCCGGCCGTCGCGGATGATCGTGATGCGGTCGGCGATGCGCAGCACCTCCTTCAGCTTGTGGCTGATGATGATGCAGGTGATCCCCTGGTCGCGCAGCTGGTCGATGAGGTCGAGCAGGTGCGCGGAGTCGTCGTCGTTCAGGGCGGCGGTCGGCTCGTCGAGGATGAGGAGCTTGACCTCCTTGGCCAGCGCCTTCGCGATCTCGACGAGCTGCTGCTTGCCGACGCCGAGCTCGTAGATCTTGGTCGCCGGGTTCTCGCGGAGCCCCACGCGCTTGAGCAGGTCTGCGGCGGCGGTGTTGGTGGCGTTCCAGTCGATCACACCGCGCTTGGACTTCTCGTTGCCGAGGAAGATGTTCTCGGCGATCGAGAGGTAGGGGCTGAGGGCCAGCTCCTGGTGGATGATGACGATGCCGGCGGCCTCGCTGTCGTTGATCGAGCGGAACGCGACCGGCTGCCCCTCGAGGGTGATCGTCCCGTCGAAGCTGCCGGCGGGATAGACACCGCTCAGCACCTTCATCAGCGTCGACTTCCCCGCGCCGTTCTCGCCGCAGATCGCGTGCACCTCACCGCGATGCACGTCCACCGACACGTCGGCGAGAGCCGGGACGCCGTTGAACGACTTGGAGATCCCCGACATGCGCAGGATCGGTTCGGTCATGGTGTCTCCCTCCGTCGCCCGCGGGCGACAGGTAGCTCCGCCGCCGTGCGGCGACGGAGAGAGCGGCGGGGCGGGCGAACCCGCCCCGCCGCAGAGTGGATCAGAGCCCGACGTCGGAGGCCTTGAGGAAGCCCGAGTCGATGAGCTTGGACTGCACGTCGTCCTTGACGACGACCTCAGGCGTCAGCAGGTAGGACGGGACGACCTTCTTGCCGTTGTCGTAGGTCTTGGTGTCGTTGACCTCGACGGTCTTGCCGTCCTTGATCTCCTGGATCATCTGGAAGACGCGGTCACCCAGAGCACGGGTGTCCTTCCAGACCGTCATGGCCTGCAGACCCTCGAGGATCGCCTTGACGTTGGCCTTGTCGGCATCCTGACCCGTGATGATCGGGTAGTCGGCACCGGCGGTGTAGCCGGCCGACTTGAGGGATGCCTCGATACCGATGGCGAGGCTGTCGTTGGGCGAGAGGACGACGTTGACCTTCTTGCCGTCGCCGTAGAACGACGAGAGGCGGTTGTCCATCTCGGCCTGCGCCTTGTCGGACGCCCAGCCCTGGATGCCGATGCTGGCCCACGCGTCGTCGTTGGCCGGCGACTTGCCGCTGGGGACGACGAGCTGACCCTTGTCGATGTACGGCTTCAGCACGTCCCAGGCACCCGCGAAGAAGAACTTCGCGTTGTTGTCGTCGGGGCTGCCGGCGAAGGGCTCGAGGTTGAACGGACCCTTGCCGTCCTTGAGGCCCAGCTGCTCCTCGATGAACTGACCCTGCAGGGTGCCCACCTTGTAGTTGTCGAACGTGGCGTAGTAGTCGACGTTCTCGCTGCCGTTGATGAGGCGGTCGTACGCGATGACGGTCGCGTTCTGGGCCTTGGCCTCCTGCAGCACCGGCCCCAGCGTCGAACCGTCGATGGCCGCGATCACGAGGATCTTGGCACCGCCCGAGATCTGGTTCTGGATCTGGCTGATCTGCTGGTCGGTCTTGTTGTCGGCGTACTGCAGGTCGACGGTGCAGCCGGCGTCCGTGAGCTTCTTCTGGAGCTGCTCACCGTCGTTGATCCAGCGCTCGAGGCTGCGGGTCGGCATCGCGATGCCGACGTTGCAGTCGCCGCTGCCCCCGGCGGCGTCTCCGCCGCCATCGGCGGGGCGCGTGGAGCTACAGGCTCCGAGGCCGACGGCGAGCGCCGCGATGGCCGCGCCGGTCAGGATTTTCTTCAGCATTGTGATCTGCGTTCCTCTCTGAACTGCAGGGACCCCCGTGGTCCGCACCCGCCGCCCTCCCCGGCGTCGGATCGGGTACGTCCTCGTCCCGGCTTCCTGGTTCCGTCGTAATTATGACGGCTCCGTGAACATATCCCCGCCTCCCCGGATTTGTCCAGAGTCCGACCCCGGAAGGAATGCAACGAACGCGTAACGGAACGGGACTCGTCGGTCCCTCACCGCGGCGCGGCGGTCGTCAGCGGACGTCCTGATCGGCCCCGGACCACAGGTCGCCGCACTCCACCGCCAAGGCACCGTGCGCGCGAAGGTACGGGCGCGCTCCGACGTCGCCGCGGACCGCGGCGGCGAGCGCGACCCAGTGGTCGCGGCCGATCACGACGGGGTGCCCGGGGACACCGGCGTACTCCGCGGACGCGAGCACCGCAGCGTCCGCGCCGACGCGGGCGGCGAGCCGGCGCACGGCCGCGGCGGGCAGGTCGGGGGTGTCGACCGGAACCACGACGACCGCGCTCGCCGCGGTGCGCGCCACGGCGTCGAGGCCCGCGCGAAGAGACGCGGAAACACCCTCTGACCAGGCATCGGCGATCGTGACGATGGCGCCGGGGGGAACGAGGCGAGCCGCGTCGTCGGACGCCGCGCCCAGGACGACGACGACCGGGTCGCACCCGCCGTCGCGCAGCGCGCCGACCGCCCTCGCAACCCACGCGACGCCATCCGGATCACGCGCGAGGGCCTTCGGTCCGCCGAACCGGCGACCCGCACCGGCGGCCAGCACGAGACCTGCGAGCGGGGCGCCGGAGGGCCCGCCGACGGGGGGCGCGGACGGCTCGGCGGGCATGGTCACGACAGCGTAGCGTGCGCGAAACACGGCGCGGATACGGTCGCCCACATGCTCGAACTGGCCGCCGACCTGCTGCCCCTGCTGGAGGCGGGGGTGCCCGTGGCCGCGGTCACGATCACCCGGGTCGTGCGCAGCGCGCCGCGCGGGGTGGGGGCCACACTCGCCGTGACCGCGGACGCCCGCGTCATCGGTTCGCTCTCCGGCGGCTGCGTCGAGGGCGACGCCGTGATGCTCGGTCTCGACGCCCTCCGCTCGGGCGGGGTCCGCCGCGGAAGCTTCGGTTTCACCGGTCCCGATGACGCGATCGTCGCGGCCGGCCTCGCCTGCGGCGGTGCGATCGAGGTGGTCGCGTACACCGTCGACGGCGACGACCCCGCTGTGCGCGACGCGTTGCGACGCGCCGCGGCCGGACTCGAGAGCGCGATCGACCTCGACCTCGGCGACGGGACCGTGCTCGGACTGCACCGACGGTCCCGCCCGCGCCTCATCGTGCTGGGCGCCGGCGAACACGCGGCGGCCCTGTGCCGCGTGGGAGCTGCCGCCGGTTTCGCGGTGACGGTGTGCGACGCGTGGGCGCTGCTGGTCACGCGCGACCGTTTCCCCGAGGCATCCGATCTCGTCGTCGCGCCGCCGCACGAATACCTCGCCTCGCTCGAGGCGCCCGACGAGCGCACGGCCGTCTGCGTCCTGACCCACGACGAGCGCCTCGACGTCCCCGCCATCCGCACGGCGTTGCGACTCCCGGTCGGCTTCGTCGGAGCGATGGGCTCGCGCGCGACCGTGGCACGACGTGCGGCGCTGCTCACGCAGGCCGGAGTGACGGATGCCGAGCTCGGCCGGCTGCACTCGCCGCTGGGCCTCGACCTCGGCGCGGAGACGATGGAGGAGACGGCCCTGTCGGTGATCGCCGAGATCGTCGCGGCCCGACGTGGCGCGAGCGCGCTCCCGCTGCGGTCGACCGGCGGCCCGCTGCACGTCGATGCCGCGCGGGGATGCGCCGTGCCGACGACGGTGATCGCGGGATGACGGCGCTCGTCATCCGCGACGCGGTCGCGGTCGTCGAGGCCGAGGGCCGGATTCGCACGGGCGACGTCGTGTGCGTCGACGGGCTGGTCGTCGACACCCCCGCCCCCGCCGACGCGACGGTGATCGACGCGAGCGGCTGCGTCGTGACGCCCGGCCTCGTCAACGCCCACCACCACCTGCTGCAGACGGCGTTCCGGACGCTGCCCGGCACCCGCGGCATCCCGATGCGCGAGTGGCTGCCGGCGATGGCGGCCGCCTACGCCGAGGCCGGTGTCGACCCCGGATTGACCGGGATCGCCGCGCGCGCGGGACTCGCCGAGGCGCTGTTGAGCGGTGTCACGACCGTCTCCGACCACCACCTGACCTGGCCCTCCGGCGCCGACACGGTCGGCATGGCCCGCGCCGCCGCCGAGGCGGCCGCCGACCTCGGTGCGCGGCTCGCGTTCGTCCGCGGCGCCGCGCGCGACGATCCGCAGGAGGCCGCACTGTCGGCCGAGGCGATCGCCGCCGCGCTCGTCGACGGTCGCCCGGGCGGTGTCAGCGCCGACGGGATGCTGCAGGTCGCCGTGGGGCCGGCGGGCGTGCACAGCGACCCGCGCGAGACGTTCGCGCTGCTGGGCGAGGTCGCCGAGCGCCGCGGGCTCCGGCGCCGCACGCAGGCGAACGAGGTCGTCGACGTCGAGATCGCCCAGCAGAAGTACGGCCGGCGTCCCCTCGACCTGCTGGAGGACTGGGGCTGGCTCGCCCCCGATGTCACGCTCGCGCACCTGTGCGCGGTCACGGACGACGAGATCGCCCGGCTCGCCGCCGCCGGCGTCACGGCCACCCACGCCCCCGGCTGCGACGTGCCGATGGGGTGGGGCGTCGCACCGGTGGCGAAGCTCCGGGATGCCGGCATCCCGGTGGGCCTCGGAACGAGCGGCGGCGGCAGCAACGACGCCGGCCATCTGCTCGCCGACGCGCGTCTGGCGATGCAGGTCTCCGCGCTCGTGGGGCCGCAGCTGGCGGCATCCACCGTTCTGGCGATGGCGACCGGAGGATCCGCCGCGGGCCTCGGGCGCAGCGAGCTCGGCCGGCTCACCCCGGGTTCGGCCGCCGACCTGTGCCTGTGGGACGTCGCGGGCGTCGCCGACGCGGGGGTGGCCGACCGCGTCGCGGGGCTCCTGTGGGCCTCGCCCGGTCGGCGTCCGCGCGAGGTCGTCGTCGCGGGCCGCGTCGTCGTGGAGAACGGGACCCTGACCAGCGGCGACGAGGCCGAGATCACCGCGCGACTGTTCGAGAGGGTGGGACGATGACCACCATGGCTCCCGCGATCCCCGCCGACGACCCCGCGACCGGCTCCACCGGCGACGAGCGGCTCGGCGCGCACCTCCGCGGCCTGCGCAAGGCGCGGGGGCTGACGCTCACCCAGCTCGCGGAGGCCGCGGCACTGTCGCACCCGTTCCTCAGCCAGCTCGAGCGCGGCCTCGCCCGGCCCAGCATGGCCAGCCTCGAGCGCCTGGCGCGGGCCCTCGGTACGAGCCGGGTCGAACTCATCGCCGCGTCCGAGCCCCCGCGCCCCGACGAGAGCGCCCACCCGACATTCGTGCGGGCCGACGAGGGGCTCGTCGGACCCTACGCCGAGGGCAGCGCGCGGATGCTCGCCGAAGGTCCGCGCCGCTTCGAGCCCATGGAGTTCACCGGCGCGAACACCGAGCCGGGCGACCACTACGTGCACGAGGAGGACGAGTTCCTCACGGTGCTCGAGGGCTCGATCGTCATCTCGCTCGGCCCGTTCGGCGAGACGACCCTGGCCGTCGGCGATTCGGTGTACTGCCGTTCCGGGACCCCTCACCGCTGGCATTCGCCCGACGGTGCGCCCTACCGGCTGCTGATCGTGAAGGAACTGGTGCACGGCGCCCCCGACCCCGGCGAAGGAGACACATGAGCGGCGGTCTGACGTTCGAGGTGACGGTCCGCGAGCGCCGCGAGGCCGCGGACGGGGTCGTCGTGCTCGACCTCGAGCGCGCCGGCGGCGTGCTGCCGCACTGGTCGCCGGGCGCGCACATCGACGTCGTCCTGCCCGGCGGCGTCGAGCGGCAGTACTCGCTGTGCGGGTCGCCGACCGAGCGCGGCACCTGGCGCATCGGCGTGCTGCGGGAGCGCGAGGGCTCGGTGTGGCTGCACGAGAACGCCCACCCCGGGACCGCCCTCCGCGTCCGCGGGCCCGCGAACCACTTCCTCTTCGCCCCCACCGCCGGCCGGTCGTACGTGTTCGTCGCCGGAGGCATCGGCATCACGCCGATCGTGCCGATGATCGAGGCCGCCGAGGCGGCCGGCGCCGCGTGGACGCTGCTCTACGCCGGACGGTCGCGGAGCACGATGGCGTTCGCCGCCGACCTGGCCGAGCTCTACGGCGACCGCGTGGAGGTCTTCGCCGCCGACGAGGGACGCCGCCTCGACCTGGACGCGCGCCTGGGCGCACCGGCATCCCGGACCGTCGTCTACGCGTGCGGGCCCGCACGCCTGCTGGAATCCCTGGATGCCGCGATGTCGGGCTGGCCGCGCGGGAGCCTGCACGTCGAACGGTTCGAGGCGAAGGTGCTCGGCCCGCCGGTGTGGACGGAGCCGTTCGAGGTCGACCTCATGATGTCGGGGCTGACGGTCGTGGTGCCGCCGGAGAAGTCGATCCTCGACGTCGTCGAGGAGTACGGCACGGTCGTCCCCTCGAGCTGCCGCGTCGGCACGTGCGGCACGTGCGAGGTGCCCGTGATCGACGGCGACGTCGAGCACCGCGATTCGGTGCTCTCGCCGGAGGAGCAGGAGGCGAACCGCACGATGATGCTGTGCGTCTCGCGCGCGGCCTGCCCGCGCATCACGATCGAGCTGTAGCCGCCGGGCGCGCGCCCTCCGGCGGTTCCTCGGCGATCCGCGGAGCCTCAGTCATGCACGGTGGCCGGGGCGGAGGCTGCGCGGATCGCTGATCCGGCGCCGCGCGCCGCAGGTTTGTCACGAGGGTCACGAGCGGGAAATACGGCGGAAACGACCGGTTCCTAGCATCGGAAACAGCCCGGATGTTGGTCACACCACACTGGAGAGCCGCTCCCGACGGCGCCCGCCTCGACGAAGTGGCATCCTCACCCTCATTCTCCGGAGGTCCTCGTGTCCGCCGCTCCACCCGTCTCGATCACCGCGATCCACAACGCGCGGCTGGCGTCCGGCGCGCTCGTGGACATTGCGATCGACGGCGAGACGGTCGTCGCGGTGGTTCCGGCGGGGACGCCGCTGCCCGAGACCGGGGGCGAGGTCCTCGACCTCGCCGGCTACGTCGTCACGGCCGCCGGCGCCGAGCCCCACGGGCACCTCGACAAGTCCCAGTCGTGGGATGCCATCCAGCCCCCGTTCGGCGACCTCGTGCGCGCCATCGAGAGCTGGCAGGCCTTCGCCCAGACGCTCGACGAGGACGAGACGCTCGACCGGGCCCGCTCCACGGCGCTGCGGATGCTGGCATCCGGGATCACCGCCGTCCGCACCCACGTCGACCTGCTGCACGGGGCGGACGCGCTGATCGGCGTCCGCGCCCTCGTGCGGCTGCGCGAAGAGCTCCGCGACCTCATGGACATCGAGCTCGTCGCCCTCGGCGGGCCGACCGTGCCCGACGCCGTGTTCGACGCCGCCCTCGACGCGGGCGTCGACCTCGTCGGCGGAGCGCCGCACCTCGCCGAGAACCCGATCGAGGACCTCGACCGTCTGATCGCGATCGCCCGGCGCCGCGACGTCGGCCTCGACCTGCACACCGACGAGAGCCTCGCCGGCGCCGACACGCTCGCCGCGTACGCCGCGGCCGTGACCGGCTGGCACCGCTCCCGCTCCGCCGGCCACTGCGTGCGACTCAGCATGATGCCGACCGAAGACCTCGCGACACTCGCCGACGAGGTGCGGGCGGCCGACATCGGCATCATCGCCCTCCCCATCACGAACCTGTACCTGCAGGGGTGGGAGGACGACCACGCCGTCCCCCGCGGGATCGCCCCGATCGGCCGACTCAAGGCCGCGGGTGTCCGCGTCGCCGCGGGCGCCGACAACGTCCGCGACCCCTTCAACCCCGTCGGCCGGTGCGACCACCTCGAGACCGCGTCCCTGCTCGTCGCCGCGGGACACCTCGCCCCCGAAGAAGCGGTGGATGCCGTCACCACCGGCGCGCGCGACGTCATGGGCCTGCCGGCGGCCGGACCCGTCCCCGGTGCGCGCGCCGACCTCGTCGCCGTCCGCGCCGCCTCGCTCGGCGAGGCCGTCGCGTTCGCCTCCGCCGACCGCGTGGTCCTCCACCGCGGCCGCGTCGTCGCCCGCACCACGGTCTCGACGCGCATCGCCTCCCCGTCCGCCCCCACCCCGAAGACCGCACCGCCCGCCGACGCACCCGCACCGGCGCTTCCGACCCTCGTCCCGACCGGAAAGTGAGCGCTCCGTGACTCTCGCCTCCCCTTCCCCGGCAGCCACCCTCGCGGGCCCCACCCCGCCGCTGCTGGACTTCCGGAACGTCGCCATGACGTTCCCCAACGGCACCACCGCTCTCTCCGGTGTCGACCTCGTCGTCGAGCGCGGCGAGTTCGTCAGCGTCGTCGGCCCCTCCGGCTGCGGCAAGTCGACCCTCCTGCGCATCGCCTCGGGACTCGAGTCCGCGAGCGAAGGCACCGCGACGGTCAACACCGACCGGATCGGCTACGTCTTCCAGGACGCGACCCTCCTCCCCTGGCGCGACGTGCAGTCCAACGTCGAGCTCCTCGCCGAGCTGAACTGGCAGCCCAAGCGCATCCGCACCCCCAAGGCCCAGTGGGCCATCGACCTCGTCGGCCTGAACGGTTTCGAGAAGCACCTGCCCAAGCAGATGTCGGGCGGCATGAAGATGCGCGCGTCGCTCGCCCGTTCGCTCACCCTCGACCCCGAACTGTTCCTCTTCGACGAGCCGTTCGGCGCGCTCGACGAGATCACCCGCGAACGCCTGAACGACGAGCTGCTGAAGATCTTCGTCGAGCAGAAGTTCGGCGGACTGTTCATCACGCACTCGGTCTCCGAAGCGGTCTACCTCTCCACCAAGGTCGTCGTGATGTCGGGTCGCCCCGGCCACCTCGTCGACACGTTCGAGGTCCCCTTCGACATGCCGCGCGACCCCGAGATCCGCTACACGGGCGAGTTCGCCAAGCTCGTCGGCGAGGTCTCCCACGCCCTCCGGGAAGGACACTCATGAGCACCACCTCTGCAGAGCCGGTCGTCTCCGAGACGTCCGAGCCGTCGGCATCCACCCCCGTACCGCCCGTCGGCTCCGCCCCGGCGGCACCGCCCCGCGGTCGCGGCCCGATCTCGCGCGCACTGATCCTCGCCGGTCCGCCGCTGGGCGTCCTCGCCGTGCTCGTGGGGATCTGGTACCTCATCGCGGGCATCCTCACCGCCACCGGCAAGGGCTTCCTGCTGCCGATGCCGCACGAGATGTTCACGAAGGGCTTCTTCGACCCGCAGGTCAGCGTCGACATCTGGACCGCGCTGTTCCGCACCACGGGCGTCGCCCTCACCGGTCTCGCGGTCGCCATGGTGATCGGCATCGGCTGGGCCGTCGCGATGTCGCTGGCCCGGTGGGTCGAGCGCAGCACGTACGCGTACGCGGTGATCCTGCAGTGCATCCCGATCCTCGCCCTGGTGCCGCTGGTCGGCTTCTGGTTCGGCTACGAGTTCACGGCCCGTGTGATCGTCTGCATCCTGATCGCGCTGTTCCCGATGGTGTCCAACACCCTGTTCGGTCTGCAGTCGGTGGACAAGTCGCAGCGCGAACTGTTCCGCCTTCAGAAGGCGAACAAGTGGACCGTGCTCACCAAGCTCACCCTCCCCGCCGCGCTCCCCTCGATCTTCGTCGGCATGCGCACCTCGGCCGGGCTCTCGGTGATCGGCGCGATCGTCGGCGACTACTTCTTCCGCCGCGGCGAGCCGGGCATCGGCTCCCTCATCTCCAACTACCAGTCGCGTCTGCAGAGCGCCGAGCTGTTCGCCGCGATCCTCGCGGCCTGCCTCCTCGGCGTCGTCATCTTCGCCTTCTTCGGCTGGCTGTCGAAGGTCGCCGTCGGCCGCTGGTACGACGCCGTCCGCTGACGCGGAACCGCCCCCACCTCACAGACACCGGATGCCACGGCACCGCGCCCTCGGGCGTGCCCGCGGCCGTGGCATCCGCCCCCTCCTGCACCACCTCCGCACCCGAGAGCTCCACCCGTCACAGAAAGTGAAACAGCATGAAGCGCAGCACCCTCGTCCGCGGCACCGCCGTCACCGGCGCGTTCGCGATCGCCCTCACGCTCACCTCGTGCGCCGGCAGCGCCGCGGATTCGGCGCCGAGCAGCTCCGACCTCACCGTCGGCTCGGTCGACCTGTCGGCCGACTGCCCCGCGACCATCGTCGTCCAGACCGACTGGAACCCCGAGGCGGAGCACGGTCACCTCTACGAGATGATCAAGGACGACTACACGATCGACGCGGGCACCAAGGCGGTGACCGGCCCCCTCAAGGTGGACGGCGAGTACACCGGCGTCAACCTCGAGATCCGCGCCGGTGGACCGGCGATCGGATTCCAGACCGTCTCGGCCCAGATGTACCAGGACGACTCGATCACCCTCGGCTACGTCAGCACCGACGAGGCGATCCAGCTCTCGAGCACGACCCCGACCAAGGCCGTCATGGCGCCGCTGGACATCAGCCCGACCATGGTCATGTGGGACCCCGAGACCTACCCCGACGTCAAGACCATCCAGGACGTCAAGCCGGCCCTCGAGAAGAACGGCGGCGTGTGGCGCTACTTCGACGGCTCGGCGTACATCGAGTACCTCAAGAGCGCGGGCCTGGCCAGCGCCGACATCCTCGACGGCTCGTACGACGGCACCCCGTCGAACTTCGTCGCCGCCGGCGGCAAGGACATGCAGCAGGGCTTCGCCTCCGCTGAGCCCTACGTCTACCAGAACGAGGTCTCGGCCTGGGGCAAGCCGGTGGACTTCGCCCTCATCCACGACTCGGGATGGCAGACCTACCAGTCGTCCATGTCGGTCAAGGCCGCGGACTTCGACACGCTGAGCCCCTGCCTCACCAAGCTCGTCCCCCTCCTGCAGAAGGCGGGCGTGGCGTACTACCAGGACCCGAAGGCCGCCAACGACCTCATCCTGAAGCTCGTCGAGGAGTACGACACGGGCTGGACCTACACGCAGGGCGTGGCCGACTACTCGGTCAAGACGCAGGTCGACCTCGGCCTCGTGGGTGACGGCCCCGACTCCACCTACGGCAACTTCGACGACGCCCGCTTCGCGGACTTCTTCGACAAGGCCAGCAAGGTGTACACCGACCTGGGTACCCCGCCCGCGTCCGGCTACACCGCGAAGGACCTGTACACCAACGAGTTCATCGACACGTCGATCTCCTTCTGATCGACCCGGCCCGGTCCGCCTCGTGCGGGCCGGGCCGCATCCCGCACGCTCCACCCCACCCGGCCGCCTCCCACCGCGGCCCCGACACCTGGCATCCACCCCACCCGCGTCACCCGGAGACACCCCATGAGCGACACCGCCACCCGCGTCCTCTCCCTCGAGGACGACCTGCTCGACCTGCTCGGTCCCGCCGCCGTCAGCACCGAACCGCGCGTGCGGGAGCGCGCGAGCGTGGACGGGTCGCCGATGTCGCCGATCATCGCCGCCAAGCTCCCCCTCGGACTCGCCGACCTCGTGGTCTTCCCCGCGGATGCCGAGCAGATCGCGATCGCGGTCGCCGCCGCCGCGCGGCACGGCGTGCCCGTCACCGTCCGCGGCAAGGGCACCGGCAACTACGGCCAGGCCATCCCGATGCAGGGCGGCCTCGTCGTCGACACCACCCGCGCCAAGGCGATCGTGGAGGTCGGCGACGGCTTCATCACCGCCGAAGCCGGAACCCCCATGGTGCTGCTCGAACAGGCCGCATGGGCCGCGGGACAGGCGCTGTGGATGTACCCCTCGACCGCGCAGTCCACCCTCGGCGGCTTCCTCTCCGGCGGCTCCGGCGGCACCGGCTCCATCGAGCACGGCTCGAACGACCGCGGCTTCGTCGCCGCGCTCGACGTCGTGCACGCCGACGGCAGCGCCGACATCATCCACGTCGAGGGCGACGAGGCCCAGAAGTACGTGCACAACTACGGAACGGCCGGCGTCATCGTCCGCGCCACCGTCCGGCTCGAGCCGCTGCGCGAGTGGCGCGGGCTGTGGGCCAGCTTCCCCGACTTCTCGGGCACCCTGGCGGTGCTGCAGACCATCGGCAACCTCGACCCCACCCCGCGCCTGGTGTCGGGCGACGGGCCCGAGATCTCGGCATCCCTCCCCGCCGACGAGGCGATCCCCGAGGGCCGGTCGAGCCTCCGCGCGATCATCGACGCGTCGCTCATCGACACCGTCACCGCGATCGTCGAGGGCGCGGGCGGCCGCGTCGAGGCGGTGCGCGAGGGGCCGCAGGCCAGCATCCGCCTGTCGATGCTGAGCTACAACCACCCGATCGAGTGGTACCAGAAGAGCCAGCCGCACGAGGTGTTCCACCTCGAGGTCGCCGGAACGCCGCTCGCCGAGGACGTCGACGCCGTCGAGGCCGTCTTCGCCGGGGGGAAGCTGCACATCGAGTCGACGAAGGCCTTCCCGATCGGCATGCTCGCCGCTCCCTACGTCAGCGAGGAGGACGTGTACCGCGGGATCGCCGACCTCAACGCGATCGGCGTCGGCGTGCACAACCCCCACCAGTGGAACGTCGACTTCAACGTCGAGCAGACCGCGGAGCTCGCGCGTCTCACCGACCCGAACGGGCTGCTGAACCCCGGCAAACTCAACCCCGACTACTCGGGCGCACGCAAGGGAGCGATCATCTCGTGAGCCGTCTCCTCGCCGAGCTCAGCGGCCCCGCCGCAGCCGAAGCCCTCACCGATAAGTCGATCATCGTGCTGCCGACCGGCGCGATCGAGCACCACGGTCCGCACCTGCCGCTCGCAACGGATGCCATCGTCGCCGAGGCCTCGGCCACGGCCGCGGTCGCGCGCGCCGCCGCGCAGGGCATCGACGTGTGGCAGCTGCCCACGCTGTCGATCACGAAGTCCGACGAGCACTCCTGGGCGCCGGGCACGCTGTGGCTCACGCCCGAGACGATGATGCAGACCATCGTCGACATCGGCCGGTCGCTCCTGACCACGCGCGCCCGCACGCTGGTGTTCCTCAACGGACACGGCGGCAACGTCGCGCTGCTGAACGTCGCGAACCGTGAGCTCCGCCGACGCTTCGGTCTGCGGACGTTTTTCATGCCCGCCGCGCGCGTGCCGTCCTTCAACGGCACCGACGGCGGTCCCGACGAGCACGGAACCGGTATCCACGCCGGGCACGGCGAGACGAGCATGATCATGCACCTGCGGCCCGAACTCGTGGATGCCTCGAAATTCGAGGCCACCGTCCCGGCGCACATCGGCGACTTCCGGCACATCGGCTTCAACGGCAAGCCCGTGACCTTCGGCTGGCTGTCGAACGACTTCGGCCCCACGGGGGTGCTCGGTGACCCGACGGGCGCCAACGCCGCCCACGGCGCCGAGCTGTTCGAGGACAGCGTGTCGTTCGTCGTCGAAGCGCTCGGGGAGATCAGCCGATTCGACTACACGGCGTGACGGTGCCCGCGTCCCGCGGGACACCGCGGAAGGGCACGGAGTGAGCGTCGCGGCCGAGGCCACGGGCGTCCGCGCCTACGGACAGGTGCTGCGCCTGCCCGGCGCGCGGACCTTCGTCGCGGCCGGCATCCTGGCCCGGTTCCCCCGGGCGACCCTGTCGCTCGGCGTGATCCTCCTCGTCTCGGCCGCGACCGGCAGCTTCGGCTCGGCCGGGATCGTCGTCGCACCGCTCGTCGGCGGCATGGCGGTCGCGGCGCCGCTGTGGTCGTCGCGTATGGACCGGTACGGCCAGGCCCGCGTCATCCTGATCTCGCTCGGATGCCTCGTGCTCGCGGCATCCGCCCTGCTCGCCCTCGTGCTGACGGCGGCGCCGTTCTGGACGTGGCTCGTCGCCGCGTTCGCGACCGGGGCGGCCACGCCCGACCTCACCTCGGCGGTGCGAGCCCGGTGGACCGTGCTGGCACCGCCGTCGCAGCGGACCGCGGCCCTCGCGCTCGAGACCATCGGCGACCAGATGGTGTTCATCTCCGGGCCGCCGGTCATCACCGCGGTCGCGGCGGCCGTGAACCCGGCGGTCGCGATGCTCGGCTCTCTGACCCTCGGCGTCATCGGAGGGGTGTGGCTGGCGTCGCAGCGCCGCACGCAGCCGGCCGCGAGCGGGGCGACGGGTCGCGCACGTCTGGTGCTGCCCCCGGCCGGGGTCGTGCCCGTCGCGCTCGCGTGCATCGCCCTGGGCGGCGTTTTCGGGGCGTTCGACGTGACGCTGGTCGGATGGGCCGAGCTGGGAGGACGTCCGTGGCTCGCCGGACCCGCGTTCAGCGCGCTCGCCCTCGCGATCGCCGTGGGCTCGGTGATCACCGGGGCCCGCGCGTGGAGGCTGTCGCCGATCGCGCGGTTCATCGGGTTCGCCGGCGCGGCCGCGATCGCCGCGCTGGCGCTGCCGCTCACGCAGGGCGTGACGCCGGTGCTGTTCTTGGCGATCCTCGTCCTCGGCCTGCTGCTGTCCCCCGTGATGATCTCGGGGATCCTCGTGGCGTCCGCCCGTGCTCCCGAAGGCCGTGTGACCGAAACGCTCGCCTACCCGACCGCCGCGATGTCGCTGGGCGTCCCGATCGGCGGCGTGATCGCCGGATCGGCCCTGGATGCCACGGGCCCCGCGACCGCGCTCGTGACCATCGCCGTGGCCCTCGCGTGCGCCGCCGTGATCGCCGTGGCGGGCGAGGCGCTGCTGCGGGTCGCGCGGCGCTGAGGGCGTCCCCGGCACCGACGAGAGCGCCGGGACCGCCCGTCAGCGCGCGTCGACGTCCGCGCGCTCCGTCCGAACGGCGGGAGCCGCGGCGGCGCGGCGCGCGATCACGCGGTTGCGGACCGCGAAGACCAGGACCACCGCGAGCACCGCGTAGATCGCCAGGGCGATGGGGCTCTGCACGAGGGTCGTGAGGTCGCCGTTGGCGCTCATCGCGGCATCCCGCAGGCTCGTCTCCGCGAGGGGACCGAGGACCATGCCGATGATGAGCGGGGCGAGGGGGTAGTCGTTCGTTCGCAGCAGGAACCCGAGGAGCCCGACACCGAGCAGCATGAGGAGATCGAACGTCGCACCCGAGGTCGCGTAGATACCGAGTCCGCTGAACACGGCGATCGAGGCGTACAGGTACGGGCGCGGGATGACCAGGAGCTTGGCCCACAGCATCGCGAACGGCAGGTTCAGGATCAGGAGCACCACCATCGCGAGGAAGAAGCTCGCGATGAGCGCCCACACCAGGTCGGGAGCCCGCTCGAACAGCAGCGGCCCCGGCTGCAGGCCGTACTGGCGGAACGCCGCGAGCATGATCGCCGCCGTCGCCGACACCGGCAGACCCAGCGCCAGCAGCGAACCCATCGCCATGCCCGTCGTGGAGTTGCCCGCGGCTTCCGGCGCCGCGAGGCCGCGGATCGCCCCGGTGCCGAACTTCGGCGTCCGCCGTCTGGCATCCAGTCGCTTCTCGATGCCGTAGGCGAGGAACGTCGGGATCTCCGAGCCGCCCGCCGGGATGACGCCGAACGGCAGACCGATCGCGGTGCCGCGGAGCCACGCCGGGGTGGCCTCGGCGAGCTCCTTGCGCGAGAGCCACGGGCGTCCGGTCGGGCGGATCATCGTCTTCCCGGAGATGTGCCGCTCGAGACAGGCGACGTAGATGACTTCGCCGAGAGCCAGGATGCCGACGGTCACGGTGATGAGCGAGATGCCGTCGAAGAGGTTCGGCGAGTCCAGCGTGAAGCGGGGCGCGCCCGAGACGCCGTCGATGCCGATGACCGCGATCCCGAGGCCGAGGAACAGCGACGCGAGACCCTTCACGGCGTTGTCGGTGACGACCGACGACGTCGCGGCGAACGCGAAGATCGCGAGGGCGAAGAACTCGGCGGGTCCGAAACTGCTCGAGAGATCGGCCAGCAGCGGCGCGAAGAACACCAGCAGCACCGACGCGATGATGCCGCCGATGAACGCGCCGATCGCGGCGGTCGCGAGGGCCTGCGCCGCGCGTCCGTTGAGGGCCATCTTGTGCCCCTCGAACGTCGAGGCGATCGCGGAGGCCTGGCCCGGGGTGTTCAGCAGGATGCCGGTGATCGAATCGCCGAACAGCCCGCCGAAGTACACGCCCGAGAACATGATGAACGCCGCGGTCGGGTCGAGCGAGAACGTCACCGGCAGCAGCAGCGCCACCGCCATCGACGAGCCCAGGCCCGGCATGACGCCGACAGCGGTGCCGAGCACGCAGCCCACGAGCACCCAGATGAGGTTCTGCCACGTGAGGGCACCGGCGAAGCCTTCGCCGAGGAGAGCGAGAACGTCCATGTCAGAAAGCCCATCCCAGGATGCCGGAGGGCAGGGAAAGCCCCAGCCCCATGTCGAACGCGATGTAGGTGAGGGAGCTGATCGTCAGACCGACGAACAGCGCGAACAGCGGCCGCGCGTGCCCGAACCCGCGCGCGATCCCGGCGAACAGCAGGGCCGCGGCGATGATCCAGCCCAGGATGCCGAGGAGGAACGCGAAGACCAGGAACGGCCCCACGACCCACGCGAAGGACCGCCAGTCGACGCCGACCGCGCGCTCGGCTGTGGCGTCGGCCCCCGCAGGGACCTCCACGGAGGCGGCGGTGGCGGCGGTGGCGGGGGCCTCGCTGGCGGCTGGGGTCGTGGCATCCGCCGTCGGGTTCTCGCTCAGCGACCGCACGGCGGCGATCCCGAGGATCACGGCGAAGACGTACAGGCCCGCGGCGATGATCCCGGGGAAGAACTGCGGCCCGGGGAACGCCGCAGAGGCGGGCACCCTCATCGTCACGATGCCGTAGACGAGGTACGTCGCGAACGCCGCGAGCACGATCGGCATGACCAGCGCCTTGGCGATGCCGGACGCACCGCGTCCGCGACGGAATCGGAGCTTGTCGCCCACGACCGCCGAGACGGAGGTGGGGTTGTTCGACGGCATCACAGGCCCATCTCCTCGTACAGTCGCTCGATGCGCGCCCGCTCCTCGGCGAGGAACGCCGTGAGGTCGTCACCGGTGATGAGGCGTTCGGTCCAGTGGTAGCGCTCGCGCGCGTCGGCCCACTCCGGGGTCGCGGTCGAATCGAGGACGAGCTGCGTCAGGCTGTCGACCTGCTCGCCACTCAGACCGCTCGGGGCGGCGAGCATGCGCCAGTTCGTGAGCTTCATGTCGTAGCCCTGGTCGATCGCGGTCGGGATGTCGACGCCCTCGAGGGGCTGTTCGGCGACCAGCGCGAGGGCGCGCAGACGCCCCGACTCGATCTGGTCGATGTTGTCGGGGTAACCGCCCGCGGCGGCCTGCGCGGTACCGTTCAGCAGCGCCTGGATCGCCTCGCCTCCACCGTCGGACGAGATGTAGGTCATGTCGACGGGCGGGATGCCGGCGGCGAGCGCCAGCTCCGCGACGACGAGCTGGTCGAACGACCCGCCGCCGGTCCAGGGCAGGGCCTTGGGGTCGGCCTTCCACGCCTCTACGAGATCGTCGAGCGTCTGGAACGGCGAATTCGCCGGCACGACGATGACGTCGTACTCCTCGACCATGACCGCGAGGGGCGTCACGTCATCGAGGGTCGCCGCCGAGTTGAACTGCACGGTCGCGGCGAGGAGACCCGTTCCCCCGACCAGGAGGTTGTTGGCCTGGCCGTTCAGCACCGACACGTTGCCGAGGGCGATCGTGCCGCCGGCGCCCGGCATGTTCACCACTTGGACGTTGTTCACCAGCCCGTTCGCCTTCTGGGCCTGCTGCAGCTCGCGCGCGACGCCGTCCCAACCGCCTCCCGCGGCGGCGGGGGCGATGATCGTCATCGATGCGTGGATGTCGTCGCCCGCGGCGGCGGACGTGATCGATCCGTACGCGGCGGTCGCGATGGCCGCGACGCCGACGATGCCGCCGATCGTGCGGCCGACCCATCGGCGGCGGCCGGGGGGACCGTCCGCGGCATGGTCGGGGACAGCGGGAGGCGTAAGCTCCGTCATCACAGCTCCTCCTTGCGAACGTCGTCGTTTCGCAGAATGTGACGACGCTCGCAGGGGCGGGAGTGCGACGCACCCCCCGGTCGATTTGTGCTCATATTGCGCGCGAAAGAATGTCACCCTCCATGTCCGACACCGCCCCCGCGGCCCGCACCCGTGGCGTCCGTCGCGCGCTCGTCGTGCTGCCGAGCCTCATCGTGCTGACCGCCGTCGGCGTCACGACCTTCATCGCCGCGTCGGTGCAGGAGCGCCACATCCGCGACGACACCGCCGAGCGCGTGTACGACGTCGCGGCGAGCCTCGCCGAGCTCGACGACGTCCGCGACACCGTGGCATCCGTGTCGTCCGTCGGCACGCCGGAACGGCTCGCGGATGCCGCCGCCCTCACCGGCGCCACGGCGACGCTGCAGCCGCTGGCCGACCTGATCGAGCGCACGACCGGGGTGTTCTACGTCGTCATCACGGACGACGAGGGTGTCCGCATCACCCACCCGGCGAGCGCCCAACGCGGACGCCAGGTCGAGACCGCCAACGCGAGCGTGCTGGCGGGAGTGCCGTTCCTCGGCACCGAGACGGGCCCCTCGGGCAGCTCGTTGCGCGCGAAGGTGCCCGTGCGCGCCGGGGAGACCGTCGTGGGGATGGTGGCCGTCGGGGTGCTGGAGTCGAGCATCCTGTCCGACCGCGACGACGCGCTCGGCGACCTCCTGCCGTGGGCGCTCGGGGCGCTCATCATCGGAACGATCGCGTCGTCGCTGCTGGCCGCGGCGATCGAGCGACGCTTCCGGCGGCTGGACGACCTCGCCGCCGAGCAGGAGCGGACGGCCCGCACGATGGTGGCGCTGCGCGAGCAGGCGCATGAATTCGGCACGCGCCTGCACGTGCTGCACGGCCTCATCTCGCACGGCGACACCCGCGACGCCCTGACCTACATCTCCGACGCGCTGCCCGGACTCACTCCCCGCGAACCCTCCGACAGCCGACTGGATGCCTCGGTCGTCAGCGCGAGCATCGAGGCGCTGCGCAGCGAGGTCTCGTCGCTCGGGGCGCGTCTGGAGGTGCGGATCGACCGGGACATCGCGATCGACGAGACCGTCGTGCTCGTGCTCGTGAACCTGTGCCGCAACGCCGCCGAGGCGGGAGCGACGCGCGTACGCTGCAGCCTCGACCTCGTGGGGGACGTCCTGCACGGCTCGGTCGACGACGACGGCCCGGGGATCGATCCGCGCGACGTCGAGCACGCGTTCACGCTCGGGTACACCTCCAAGCCCGACCTCACCGGGACGGGCCGCGGCATCGGGCTCGCCGTCGTCCGGCGCGCGGTGACCGAGCGCGGCGGCGAGATCCTCGTCACCCGGTCGGCGTGGGGCGGGACGAGGTTCGAGTTCGACATGGCGGCGCCGCGATGACCGACCGGATCCGCGTCCTCGTCGTCGACGACGACGCCGCGGCCCGCGCGCTGCACGGCCGCTACGTCGCCGAGGTGCCGGGCTACGCGGTCGTCGGCTCCGCGGCGGACGGGGCGGGGGCGATCGCTTCGGCGCAGGCGGGCGTCGACCTCGTGCTGCTCGACATGCGCCTCCCCGACATCAGCGGCGTCGAGGTGCTGCACCGACTCCGGACCCTCGGCGCCGGGGCGGTCGACGTGCTCGTCATCAGCTCGTCGCAGGACCAGGTCACCGTGCGGCAGGCGCTCGCCGCCCACGTCGTCGGCTACCTCGTCAAACCGTTCACGGCGGACACGCTCCGCCGGAGGCTCGAGGCGTACCGCGTCGAACGGAGCGAGAGAGCGGATGCCGACCGCGACCGCGCTCTCAGCCAGGGCGACATCGACCGTCTGCTCGGCACCGGGACCGTGCGCGTGCCGACGCGTACCGCACCGGAGGCGCGGCCGAAGGGCTTGGCATCCGTGACCCTCGAGCGGGTGCGCGCAGCCCTGGACCCGGTCGCGTTCGTGTCGGCAGCCGAGGTGGCGGCCGCGTGCGGACTGTCGCGCGCCACCGCACAGCGCTACCTCGAGCACCTCGTCGCGACCGGTGTCATCGACCTCGCGCACCGGTACGGCGCCCGCGGCCGTCCGCGGATCCTCTACCGGCTGGCTCCCGCCCCACCGGAGTGAGACGCGGCGCGCGTCGGGGCCGGCGAGCCGGGGCCGGGTCGGCTACAGCTCGGCCTGCCCGGCCGGGAGGGGATCCCTGAGTCAGCTCACCCGTGCGAGGTTCGTCGTCGTCACGGCTCCGAGCTTCGCCGTGATGTCGGTGAGTGTCTGACCGACCCCGAGATCCAATCTCTTCGCCGTGATGGTGGAGGTCGCATTGTCGTAGTACTCGGCGCGGACCGGCAGGTTCGGCGACGAGAACCGCACGTAGTACCCGGTGTCGGCGCGCAGCCCGTCCACGACGTAGGTCCCCCCGGGTGTCACGATCGCCGTCGCGACGATCTGGTTGTACTTCGAGTACACGTCGACGACGACGTACCCGTCGCGGTAAGAGACCCCTGCCGGAAGCCGCACGCGTCCGGAGATCGCGGAGTACGGGACGGGGGCGACGTCGACTCCGGTGAACTTCTGGTTCGCGGCGAGCGTGATGTCGGTGTACTCGCCGTACGACTTGGTCCACCACTTCGGGAAGACCCGCACGCCTTCGGCCACGATCCTCACGCGATACACCCCCGGGTCGAGGAGTCGCGCGATGTAGGTCCCGTCGGAGTTCACCTTCTCCTGCCGAACCACCGCACCGGTCGACACCGACACGATCTGCGCGGTGACCGTGCCGTCCGAGAACGACGTCCCCGCGGGGAGCGTCACGGTACCGGAGATGGCCGCGTAGGGCGCCTCCGCGAGAGTCGGGTTCACGGTCACTTTCTGACCCGCGCCGACGACCACCGCCGTCGCATCAGCCGGACCCTTCGCGCCCTTCCACCACTGCGTCTGCAGGGGGAGACCGGTCGAGCCGAAACGCAGCTTGTACGAGCCCGGGGGGAGTCCGCCGACGGAGTACGTCAACGAGGCCATGCTCACCGTTGTGCGGGTGAACAGGGTGTCCGGGGAGCCGACGCGGAGCACGTCAACGGTGATGGTCCCCGCCGACCGATCGACCCAGCTCGGAATGGCGACGGTTCCCGAGATGGATGCCGGCGCGACCAGGGCTGCGTTCACGCCCGTTCGCGCGGCTCCCGAGGCGAGTCGGATCGTCGCCGCGTCGGCGGCGACCGCGGCGTTGTTCCACCACTGGGTCGCGACGCGTCCGAAGTTGTCGGTGAACGAGACTCGATAGTCTCCCGGCGTCAGGGTTCGCAGGGTGTAGCTCCCGTCGGACGCAGCTTGGACGCTGACGCTCCGGCCACCGGCCGTCAGTGGGACAGCGGTGACCTTGACAACGGTGCGCGAGACACCGGACGGTGTCGTGACGGTTCCCCTTATCGTGGCGAGTTTCTTCGGCACGAAGTCGATGCCCGAGCGGTTCTCGCCAGAGGTGATCGTGATGGGCGTGGCATCGGCAGCGGTGACGGCACCATTCGGGCGCGAGCGGGGCATCGTACTCGTTCGCGGAGTACACCCGGACGGTGTAGCTCGCGGCGGCGAGGCCGGAGGCCGTATAGGTCATCACACCCGCCACCGGTCCGCTGAGTACGGCGGGAATGCGCTCCGACGAACCGACCGCTCGGAGTTCGACTCTGATGGCTGCCGACGCGATGCCCGAAGGAACGGTCACCCGGCCGGAGATCGACCCGGTCGCCGCGGCTGCCCGCGCCGTGGGCGGAGCGGGGCTCTCGGTGGGCGGTGTCGAGGGGGTCGGCGTCGCGGTCGGCGTCGGGGTCGCCGAGGGCGTCGGCGTCGGGGTCGCCGAGGGTGACGGCGTCGGCGAGGGAGTACCCGTCGCCGTCGGGGAGGGGCTCGCTGTCGGCGTGGCGGTCACGGCCGGAGTGGGGCTCGGCGTCGAAGCCGCTGACGCGGGACTCGCCACTACGGAGCCCGCCAGGACCATCCCCGCGATGGCTGTCGCGGCGAACCAGGAGCGCACACGGGTGCGCGGATAGTGCGGCATGTCGTTTTCCCCCGGAAACGGAACGCCCGTACTTCACCCGCCGCCTCGGTAGCGAGCGGTCGCGAGTTCCCCTTCGCCCTGTCTATCGCACGTCAATCGAGCTCCACAAGCCTGCCGGCACGTCGACGGCCGGGCGATCACGGATCGGCTAGAGCACGGCCGCGAGGTGCCGCAGCACCGAGACGTGGCCGTCGCCGGGGTGCGTCTGCAGCGCCGCGTTCGGGAGCGCCTCCGCGAGCAGCTCCGCGTGCCGCGGCGGGATCACGCGGTCCCGCTCGCCCTGCACCAGCAGGACGGATGCCGTGACATCCGCCAGATCCAACCCCCACGGCCGCGCGAAGGCGAGGTCGTCGTCGATGAGCCCGTCGTCGCCGAACTCGGCCGACGCCCCGACGTCGGCGCCGAGCGACGCCCACTCCCCTCGCAGTGCCGCGTAGTCGGCATCCACGAAGGAGTCCGGATCGAATTCGTCGATCTCGGCGAACCGGCGACGCGCCACCTCGCCCTCCGCCGCGGCGCGGAGCGCCCGCGGCGCCTGCATCCCGGCGAACCACTCCTCGGTTCCGTCGAACGGCGCGGGCGACGCGAGCGTCACGACGCGGCGGACGAGCCCGGGCATCACGGCCGCGCACGCGAGCGCGTGCGGTCCGCCGCCCGACGCCCCGACGGAGACGACGGATGCCACACCCAACGCCTCGAGCACGGAACGCAGCCCCACGGCGACGTCGGCGACGGTCCGACCCGGCGCGCGCGGGGAGAGCGCATAAGCGGGCCGAGCCACCGACACGACAGCCAGCCCGCGGGCGTCGGCCGCCGCCTGCACGGGCGGAAGGATCGCACCGGTCTGCGGCGAGCCGTGGTGCCAGAGCAGCACGTCGCGCCCGGCGACGTCGTCGTGCGAGACGTGGACGTCGAGACCCGCGATCGTCGTGCGCATGCGCCCAGGCTCGCACAAGCCGGGTCGAGTATCCCGGACACGCTGCTTCAGAATGCGAATCGAGGCGCGCCGGAACGTCACCACCCGAGACGGCGCCCGACCGCGCGGGCGGCGCGGTCGGGGAAGTCCTCCCAGCCGGGTCGGAGGATGTCGCAGGCGAGGACGAACAGGGCGTGCGCCGCTTCCTCTACCGGCTTGTCGAGGGCACCGCTGATCTCGGCGGCCCACCGTGGGTAATCGTGCTCGAATCTCCGTGTCGGGTCGATACGGTCGCGCGACTCCGGTGCGGCTCCGGGGTACCGGGCTCGGATGGCGCGTACGAGGTGGTTGACAGCGTGGAGACGGATGAACTGGCCGCCGTTCAGGATCTCCCCGCGCCGGACCCGTCCCATGCCCAGCAGGATCTTGACCAGGACGAGATTCGTCTCGTTGATCGGGTCGAACGCGTCACGCGCGACCGCTTCCCGCTGACCGGCGGCGACGATCTGAGCCGTGACCTGGTCGGAGTCGACCACGACGCTGGCGTCACCCGCGACGGCCCCGGCGAGTTCCGGTGGCTCGGCGAGCGCGAATTCGAGGACGTGCCCGTCGTCGTACATCGCCACGAACCCGATGCCCCCTTCTCGCGCGAGGAGGACCATGCGGTGCGGGTCGGGGAGCCAGGTGAGGTCCGCGCGTGCCGCGTCGCCTCGCCCTGTCTGCGCGATGACGAAGAAGTCGTGGTCCGACCACTCGTCACGACGATGTGCGCCCGCATCGGAGGCGGAGCCCAGGAGGACGAGACCCGCCAGGTCATCGCGCGACCTCACTCCCGCGATCAGTCCGGATGTGACCGCGGCGAAGCGCTCATCGGAGGATGCCGGTGGTGAGATCGCGGGGTCGGGTGCGGTCATGATGGCCCTTTCGTGCGTCCGTGTCCGAGAGCACGTCCTCACGACGTCGTGACGAGCCTCTGCGCTCGACGTTACGGGACCGGTCCCTCCCGTGCGTCCCGACACCTCCCGTCTCGACATCCATCACCTCGACGTCGCGGGGGGACCCGCCACTCGCAGGGTGTAACGTCTGCCGGGACAGCGTCTAGGGTTCCGGAGTTCCGACTCGCCTGGTCCGAGCGGCGCCACGTCGACCCGACCGCGGATCGACGTCATCTGAACGGACAAAAGCCTGGAGGACCCGCTTGTCGCGCCCGCGACACGCAGATGGGTCCCGTGTCCTCTTTCGCTTTCGTCCTCGTCTTCGCCGCCGCGATCACCCACGCCGCGTGGAATGTCATCGCCCACGGGTCCAGCCGATCGGGCGTGCCGTTCCTCTGGGCGGGGTCGCTCTGCAGCACGGTAATCTGGGCCGCGGCGGTCCCGGTGACCGGGGGTATCGGTACGACCGACGTCGGCGGCTTCCTCGCCGGCATCGGCGTATCGGCCCTGATCCACGTCGGCTACATGCTCGTTCTGCAGCGCGGGTACACCTCCGGTGACCTGTCCACCGTGTACGCGACGGCCCGGGGAGTGGGGCCCCTGCTGAGCGTCGTCGTGGCCATCGCCGTGCTCGGCGAGCGCCCGTCGCCACTCTCCCTCGTGGGCATCGCCCTGATCATCGCGGGCGTCGTCGGCGCCGGACTCATCGGCAGGCGCGGCCGTGGGACCACCGGCAAGCGGGTCGATCCCGCCCTCGTGTTCGGCGTGCTGACAGGGGTGGCGATCGCCGCCTACACACTCTGGGACACCGCCGCGGTGCGCACCTGGGGAATCAGCCCCGTGGCGTTCATGGTGGGATGCACCTTCCTGGAGACGCTCCTCTTCACGGCGATCCTCGGACGGTGCCTGCCCTCGGTCGTCCCCGTCGTGCGCGAGCAATGGCGCACCCTCGTCGCCTTCGGAATCCTCTCGCCGCTCGCGTACATCCTCGTGCTCACGGCCGTCGCCATCGCTCCGCTCGCGCTCGTCGCACCCCTCCGCGAAGTGAGCGTGGTCATCGTGTCGCTCTACGGGGTGGTGGTGCTGCGCGAGAGCAGCCCGGCCCTGCGCCTCGGGGTCTCGGTCGTGGTCGTCGGCGGCATCGCGCTCATCGCCTCGTGATCAGGTGCTGGCGCCCAGCGCGCGGACGTAGTGGTCCCCCGTCGCGGAGCGTCCACTGGCCCACACGGTGAAGCGCACGATGTCGCTCAGATAGCGGTCATCCGAAGCCTCGAAGGGAGCCCCCGCGGAATCCCGGGCGACGCGACGCAAGCGCAAGAGGGGATGCCCCGGCACCACCTGCAGCAATTCGGCGTCGGTGTCGTCGGCGGCCACCGCGTCGATCTCGTGCTGCACCGATGACGATGTGACGCCGCGCCCCTCGAGGTACTCGGTGATGGACACGGCATCCAGATCCGTGTCGAAGAGCATCCGCCCCACCGGTTCGAGATAGGTCAGACGCTCGAGCATCGTCGGTCGGTCATCCAGCAGTCGCAACCGCAGCACATCGACGACCGGGGTGCCCGGGTCGACCGCGAGCGCCCTCGCTTGCGCCGCGTCGGCACGTCGCAGCGCGACTTCGACGGTCCGCGCCCCGGGCACCGCTCCGATGTCACGCGCCCACCGCGTGAACGGGACGACGAGATCGACGCGCTGTCCCGCCTTCTTCTCGACGACCCGAGCGGGACGGCCCCTGGTGGTCTCGATCAGACCCTCGTTGCGCAATGCGCCGAGGGCGTTGCGGATCGGGCCTCGGGAGGTCTGCCAGCGCGTGGCCAGCTCCGCCTCGGTGGGGATCTCGTCACCGGGAGCCAGATCGCCGCGGTCGATACGCCGGCGCAGATCGTCGGCGATCTGCTTGTACACGGGGTCGCTCACCCCGCGAGACTACCGACGCTTGACGAGGACTCCCAGTAAGAAGCCCGCGGCACATAGGTGAACAACTGTGAAACAGGGCCAACGTAGGTATACACCTGGGCGGTGAGCCTGGCAGAGTCGGGTTCGCCGCGGCGAGAACGACGCCGTGACAGTCGAACCCGATCACCCCGCATCCGCCCGAAAGGCACTGCCATGCGCATCTCTCGTCGCCTCCTCGCCGTCGGCGCGACCCTCGGTCTCGCCGCCCTCTCGCTCACCGCGTGCGCATCCGGCGCCGCGGACACCCCCGGCCAGACGGCCACGGCCGAGGGCGTCTACGCCTCCGGCAAATCCGACACCCTCATCTTCGGAGTCGTCCCCGACACCGAGTCCACCCAGAACAACTGGGAACCCCTCGGTCAGTACCTGTCGATCATCACCGGCAAGCAGGTCGACTACTTCGAGGCCGCTGACTACACCGCACTCATCGAGGCATCGATCGCCGGCAAGATCGACGTCGCGGCGTTCTCCGGCTTCACGTACTACAACGCCTGGAAGAACGGCGCCCAGATCACGCCGTTCGCCGGTCAGCTGACCGGCGACCTGAAGGAGCCCGGCTACTACTCCGTCGCCATCGCCAACCCGTCGGCCGGCGTCGCCGACCTCGCCGACTTCGCGGGCAAGAACGTCTGCTTCGTGTCCGAGACGTCGACCTCGGGGTATCTCTTCCCGAGCAAGGCGCTGCTGGAGGCGGGCGTCGACCCCTCGAAGGACCTGACGCCGGTCTTCGCGGGGAAGCACGACGCGTCGGCCGAGAAGGTCGCCGCGGGCACGGAATGCGTCGCGGGCTTCGCCGAGGACGCGGTCGCAGACCCGAAGATCGCCGACGGCTCCGTCGTCGAGGTCGCCCGCCAGCTGGTCCCGGGGGCCCCGCTCGTCTACGCCGACCAGCTGCCTCAGGAGATCAAGGACATCCTCGTCGCCAAGCTGAGCGAAACCACGATGGACGACATGATCGCCGCCGGGGTGAAGGTCAGCGACGCGAAGGCAGCGAAGGAATGGTTCGCGGGCACGAAGCCCGTCGACGACTCCTACTACGACCAGATCCGCGACCTCTGCGCGGAACTGCCGACCGTCGAATCCTGCCAGTGAGTCGCGGAGACATCGCACCATGACGGTCAACGACACCCCCGTCGTCGAGATCACCGACCTCGGCAAGACGTACGCCGGCGCCACCGATCCCGCTCTGTCGGGGGTGTCGTTGACGGTCCCGCGTGGCGAGATCGTCGTTCTCCTGGGTCTTTCCGGCTCGGGGAAGTCCACGCTGCTCCGACACATCGACGGACTCGAGACACCGACATCGGGGAGCGTCCGGGCCCTCGGCCAGGACGTCGCCGGGCTTCGCGGAGCCGCGCTCCGCCACCTGCGGGGGCGCATCGGATTCATCTTCCAGCAGTTCGACATCGTCGGGCCGCTGAGCGTGCTCGAGAACGTTCTGACCGGGGCGCTGTCGACGGTGCGCGGGCCACGCCTGGGCCTGTGGTCGTACTCCAAAGCCCTCCGCCTGAGCGCCCTCGGCCACTTGGACCGCGTCGGATTGCTCGAGCGCGCCTATCAGCGCGCCGACACGCTGTCGGGCGGACAGCAGCAGCGCGTCGCCATCGCCCGCGCCCTCATGCAGGACCCCGAGATCCTTCTCGCCGACGAGCCCGTCGCGTCGCTGGATCCCGAGTCGAGCTCGCAGGTCATGGCCCTCATTCGCGAGATCGCCGCCGAACGAGGATTGACCGTCGTCTGCAGCCTCCACCAGGTCGATCTCGCCCTGGACTGGGCCGACCGCATCGTGGGGCTGCGCGCCGGCCGTGTCGTCCTCGACACCCGCACCGCCGGCATCGGTCGCGACGAGGTCATGGAGATCTACGGTCGTGTCGCCACCACGACGACCGAACTGCACGTGATCGAGCGGGAACTCGCCGACGTGCGCTCCGCTCTCCGCGACGAGCAGACGCCGGCCTCCTCGGGAGACTCGCGATGACCCTTGTCGAACGCCGCGCGACGGATGACCTCCACGCCCGCATCGCGGCGGTCGCCCGCCCTCGCCCGCGGAGCGCGACGGTCGCCTCGATCCTCACGCTCGTGAGCCTCCTCGGCCTGGGGATCGCCTCCCTCTCGGGCCTCGGCTTCTCGATACCGGCGATCGTCGGCAGCCTGGGCAACCTCCCCCAGTTCTTCGCCCGCACGGTGCCGTTCGCCTGGCCGGGCTGGCGATGGGACCGCGCGAGCGACGCGCTGGTGTGGGAGGGCTGGGAACCCGTCGGTGAGTTCGCGTCATCGATCGTGATGACCCTCGGCATCGTCATCTGCGGAACGTTCCTCGCCTTCCTCGTGTCCATCCCGATCGCCTACGGCGCCGCCCGCACCACCACCCCCAACGCTGTCGTCATGGTGATCTGCCGCGGGATCGGCATCGTCTCGCGGGCGATCCCCGCGGTCGCCTTCGCCAGCATCTTCGTCTTCCTCTTCGCGCTGGGCCCGCTGCCCGGCATCCTGGCCTTCTTCCTGCACTCCATCGGGATGATCTCGAAGATGATGGCGGATGCCATCGAGCAGGTCGACGAAGGACCGCGTCGCGCGATCCGCTCCACCGGCGGAACCGGCGCACAGCAGTTCTGGTCGGCCATCGTCCCGCAGGCGTTCCCGGCCTGGGTCGCGATCGGCCTCCACCGCGCCGACATCAACCTGCGCGAGACCGTCATCCTCGGTTACGTCGGCGTCGCCGGCCTCGGCCTGGAGCTCGCGAACTCGATCCACGCGCTGAACTACCGCCGCGCCATCCCGATCGCCATCACCATCGTCGTGCTGTGCATCGTGTTCGAAGTCGTCTCCTCCGTCGTGCGGTCCCGGCTCCTCGGCGTCTCGCCCGTGGGCGGTGGCGTCGGCGATCGGCTGGTGCGTGCCGCTTCGCGACGATCGGCGGCCGTCGCGTCCGCCGTCCGACCCCCCGAGGGCAGCGTGGACCGCACCTGGGCGATCCAGGCAGCCATGAAGCAGCCGTGGACGGGCGAGCGGATCGCCTCCCGCGTGGCCGTGTGGCTGACCGTCGCCGTCCTCGCCGCGAGTTTCGTCGCCGCTCAGGCCCCCTGGGGCGATCTGCTCACCTTCTGGGGAAACCTGCCCACCCTGCTCGCGAAAGACAACCTGTGGCCGCCCACGTTCGGCATCTACACCGCCGAGCAGGTGTGGGGTGCCGTGCTCGTCACCTTCCAGGTCGCTTTCGCCGCCACACTGATGTCGGCCGTGCTGTCGCTCATCGTCGGTTCGCTCGCGGCATCGAATGTCGCCCCGAACCGCCTCGTGCGCGGCACCTTCCGCGGCCTCCTGCTGATCGTGCGCGGCATCCCCGAACTGATCCTCGCGATCTTCTTCGTCATCATCACGGGCCTGGGGGCCCAGGCGGGCACGCTCGCCCTCGCGATCGGCGGAGTGGGCCTGCTCGGCAAGCTCATCGCCGACTCGTTGGAGGAGGTCGCGCACGGGCCGGAGCGCGCGCTCTTCGCGGTCGGAGCCACGCGCGCCCAGGTGTACTTCTCGTCGTCCCTGCCCCTGTCGCTTCCGGCGATGGTCGGGCATCTGCTGTACCTGCTGGAGCAGAACGTGCGCGCCGCGACGCTGCTCGGCATCGTCGGCGGCGGCGGCATCGGTCTCTACCTGTACGACTCACTGCGCGTATCGAACTACGCGCAGGCGTCGATGTTCATCATCCTCATCACCGTGCTCGTGATCGTCATCGAGGCGATCGCCATCGGCATCCGGAAGGCCCTGAAATGACCCGTCCCCCCGAATTCGATCTCGCCGTCGTCGGCGCGGGCATCGTCGGCCTCGGACACGCGTGGGCCGCGCACCGACGAGGCCTCCGCGTCGTCGTGGTGGATCGGATGGATGCCATCGTGGGCTCCACCGTGCGCAACTTCGGCCACATCGGCACGCACGTCCACTCCGGGCAGGCCGGGGAGTACGCTCGGCGCTCGCACGGGATCTGGCTCGACCTCGCGGAACGTGCGGGGTTCTGGATCCGCCGCCACGGCACCCTCGTGGTCGCGCGGACCGCCGAGGAGCTCGCCGTCGTCGAGGAGTCGGGCGCGGGCCGCATGCTCAGCTCCGACGAGACGGGGCGTCGGGCGCCCGTCGTCGGTGCGGTCGGCGCAGCGCACGTCGACGACGACCTCCAGGTCGACCCGCGCGAGGCGGGTCCCGCGATCGCCCGTCACCTCGCCGAATGCGGGGTGGAGTTCCGCTGGCGCACTGCGGCGTGGGGGGCGGAATCCGGCATCCTCCACACGTCGCGGGGCGAGATCCGCGCCGAGAACATCGTGATCGCAGTGAACTACGACATCGATCAGCTCTACCCGGAGGTCGCGGAGCGGTACGGCGTCCAGCGGTGCGGGCTCGACATGCTCCTGACCGACGGCGTGAGCCTGGACGTTCCGGTGCTCACCGGATCGTCGCTGCTGCGGTACAGCGCGTTCTCCCACGCCCCCTCGGCGGGCGCCCTACGGGCGCGCCTGGCACGAGAACAGCCGGAGATGCTCGAACGCGACATCAACGAGATGTACACCGAGCGCCCGGACGGGACCCTGGTGGTCGGTGACACGCATTACCGCGGCAGCACCGTCACCCCCTTCCAGGACGAGGGCGCGTTCGACACGCTTCGGGGCCTGAGCCGGACGCTCTTCGGCCGCGACCTGACCGTCCGCCAACGCTGGCAGGGCGTCTACGCCAGCGCGCCGCAGGACTTCCTCCGCACCTCCCCCACCGACGGCGTCCACATCGTCGCCGTCACCACCGGCATCGGCATGACGACGGGTCTCGGACTCGCCGCCTCCGTCCTCGACGACCTGCAAGGAGCACTCTCATGACCCGCATCGAAACCATCGTCATGGACATGGCCGGGACCACCGTGGAGGACGGCGGCATCGTCGTCGAGGCCTTCACTCGCGCGTGGGACGCACGGGGCGAGACCGGTGATCGGAATGCCGCCGTCCTCTGGGTGCAGCAGACGATGGGCCAGTCCAAGATCGAGGTGTTCCGCCACCTGGTGTCGGAGCCGGCGGCCCAGGCGCTGAACCGCGCCTTCGAAGAGGCCTACGACGCCCTCGTCGAGGAGGGCCGCGCCGCCGCCGTTCCGGGGGCGGAAGACGTCATCCGCGCTCTGCAGGCGGAAGGCCGCCGCGTCGTCCTGACCACGGGTTTTTCGAAGAAGACCGCCGACGGCATCCTCGCCGCACTCGGCTGGAGCGACCTGCCCGACCTCGTCCTCACGCCCGCCGAGGTGGGGCGCGGCCGCCCCGCCCCCGACCTGAACCTCACCGCCCTCATCCGAACCCGCGCCTCGGGAGTGGACGCCGTCGCCGTGGTGGGCGACACCCCCTCCGATGCGCGGAGCGGTACCGCCGCGGGCGCGGGCCTCGTGGTCGGGGTGCTGACCGGAGCGTCGACGCGCGATGATCTCCTGGCGGCGGGGGCCGGGGAGGTCATCGACTCCGTCGCCGACCTGCCCGCCGTGCTGGCCAGGGTCGGGCGATGAGCGTGCTCCCCATCGCTCACGAGCGGGTCGTCGACCTCGTACCAGCCGCGCAGGCGCGCGTCTTCCTCGGCCCCGGGCACGCCCACGAGACCCTCGCGGTGCCGCGGGTCGTACTCACCCCCGGCGAGGCTCTGGTCGCCGTCGAGCTCGCGACGATCTGCGGGTCGGACGTGCACACCGCCGAGGGCCATCGCGCTGCGCCCGCGCCGCTCGTCCTCGGTCATGAGTACGTGGGCCGCGTGGTCGCCCTGGGCGACGGCCCCGTGCGGACCGTCGATGACCGCCCGGTGAACATCGGCGACCGCGTCGTCTGGTCGATCCTCGCGGCGTGCAACCGATGCGACCGCTGCGAGCGCGGCCTGCCCCAGAAGTGCCGCTCCATCCTGAAGTACGGGCACGAGCGCGTCGTCGACCGCGCGGAGCTGCGCGGCGGCTTCGCCACCCACGTGCACCTGCGCACGGGGACGGCGATCGTCCGGGTGGGCGAGGACCTCCCCGGCGAGGTCCTCGCGCCGCTGGCGTGCGGAACGGCCACCGCGTTCGCGGCGCTCGCGGCCGCAGAGGGCGCGACACCACTCGCCGGCGCGACGGTCCTGGTCACGGGGGCGGGCCTGATCGGCCTCACCGCGACCGCCATCGCCCGCGACCGCGGGGCCCGCGTCATCGTGTCCGACCCCGATCCGCGACGCCGAGAGCGCGCCGTGCGTTTCGGCGCTCACGCGGCCGTCGACCCGGCGCAGGACCCGCGTGAGATCCTGCCGCAGACGGAGATCACCGTGGTCGTCGAGGCGTCGGGCGCACCCGCCGCGGTGACGAGCGCCCTGGCGGTGGCCGGAGTGGGTGCCGTCGTCGTACTGGTGGGCAGCGTCTTCCCCGCCCCGCCGGTGGCGCTGGACGCCGAGCGCGTGGTGCGGAACCTCTTGACCGTGCGGGGCGTCCACAACTACGGCCCCGACCACCTCGTCGCCGCCTCACGGTGGCTGCACGGCAACGGCCGCGAGCACCCCCTCGCGGAACTGGTCGGTGCGACCTACCCGCTGTCGCAGCTCGACGACGCGCTCCGGGTGGCCTCGACCGGCGCCCACGTGCGGGTGGGCGTCTCCCCTTCCGCGCGCTGAGAAGACCGTGGCCGCGCCGATGCGCGCCCCGGCTGCTCGGCGGGTCGGGGCATCGCGGAGGCGCGGGCTGGGGCGGCCCCTGCCGCCGCCGAGCGTCGCGTGCCGGGACACCCGAGCGCCCCGCGAGGGCCGGCCCGATGTCTCGGACGCGAGACGGCGTGGACGCGTGTCAGAGGATGACGCCGAACTCCTCCGCCAGCGCCGGGAGCTCCGTGTGCAGCACGTGCGTCGCCTCCGCGGCGAGCGGGTTCGTCGAGACACCGTTCTCGTTCACGAGCTTCCCGCCGACGTACACCTGCTTCAGGTTGCGCAGGCCGCACGCGAGTACGTAGCTGCGCACCGGGTTCCACAGCGGGCCGACGTCGGGAAGCCGCGGGTCGACGACCACGAAGTCGGCGAACTTCCCGACCTCGAGGCTGCCGACGCGGTCGTCGACGCCCATGATCTCGGCCCCGCCGAGGGTGTGCAGGCGGAGGACCCGCTCGGGCATCATCGACAGCGGATCGTGGGTGCGGGCGCGCTGCATGAACATGCCCATGCGCATGTTCTGCCACGGGTCGGCGACGTCGGTGCACGCCTGGTCGTCCAGGCCCATGCCGACCTTCATGCCGAGATCGAGCATCTCGGGCACGTGCGCGATGCCCGACGCGAGACGCCCGTTGGATGCCGGCTGCCACGACATGCTGGCGCCGCCGGCGGCGGCATCCGCGATGATCTCGGGCGTCGTCTGGATGAAGTGCCCGAACATCATGCCGGGGCGCAGGGCGCCGGCGTTCTTGTAGAGCTGGAACTTCGTCTGCTGGTGCTCGATCGCTTCGTACGTCTCGAGGAAGTGCGCCTGGTTCGTGACTCCGAAGCGGTCCATGACGGCGACCTCGATCTCGGCGGCGTCGGGCCGCGTCGACCACTGCACCTGTCCCATGATCGAGGCGCCGAGCGCGATGTCCGGATCCATGGCCAGGACGTGGTCGAGGGAGGCCTCGAACCGGGCGAAGATCTCGTCGTCGGTGCCGACGGTCGCGTCCAGGGCGATGGAGTCGACGAAGCGGAGTCCCGCGTCGTGGCATCCATCCGCCTGTCGGGTGTGCCACGCGTGATCGCGCAGGACGCCGCCGCCGTCGGCGCGCTTGCCCTCGACCATCGGCTCCCATGGCAGCAGCGGGTCGGTGAAGTTGTAGGCGGTCGTCACGCCGTTGGCGAGGAAGTCGAGCGACCCGTGCAGCGTCGCCCAGTAGATCTGGTCGGGCGAGGCGTTGTTGAGAACGCTGAACATCGACGTGCACCAGCCGTACAGCGTCTGGTCGACGCCGAGGCCGCGCGAGCCGCTGGTGAAGAGGTGGCTGTGGGAGGAGACGAACCCGGGGGCGACGAACTTGCCGTCGACGTCGAGGATCTCGTCGGCCGTGAGCCCCGGGGCGGGGTCGCCGGCGCCGATCGCGGCGATGCGTCCGTCCTGGACGAGCAGGTATCCGCGCTCGATGTAGCCGGGGTCGTCGGTACCCGCGGGGACCGTGATGAGCCGTGCGTTGGTGACCAGAAGCGACATGTTGATGACGGTAACAATCGCGTGTTTCCGCGGTGTTCCGAGAGGGTGGCGGGCTGTTTGCGGGCGTCCCTCGTCCCACTCTCGGCAGAACATGTCCCACAAACGGTCGCTGTGAAGGGGTCAGACCGACCACAAATGGGACGAGGTCCGAGAAGGTCAGGCGAACGCCGCCCGCACCGCCGGTGCCACCGCCGCCAGCACGGCGTCGCGCGCGGGCGTCGACGGGAACACCAGGAACAGGTGCGGAACCCCCTCCCGCCGCACGAACTCGACGGGGGTTCCGGATGCCGTCAGCCGCTCGACGTACTCCTCGGCTTCGTCCGACAGCGGGTCGACGCCCGCCGCGACGATCACGGCCGGAGCCGAACCGGCGAGCTCCGGCGCGCGCAACGGCGCGGCCTCGACGGGCACCGGGGCGGCGGCGCCCGCCCCCGCGGCATCCTGAACGTACAGCCCCCAGTACCACTGCATGCCCTTCGCGGTCAGCGGCAGGTTCTCGGTGTGCGCACGGTAGCTGGGCCGGTCGGGATCGGGGGCGTCGAGCACGGGGCACAGTAGAACCTGGATCCGGATGCCGGGGGCCCGAGCCTCGCGGGAGCGCAACGCCAGAGCGGCGGCGAGGTTGCCGCCCGCGCTGTGCCCGGCGACGCCGAGGAGCGCGGGATCGACGAGACCGCCGGCTCCCGCGGCGGCGAAGCGCAGCGCGCGGTCGAGGTCGTCGAGACCCGCGGGGAAAGGGTGCTCGGGCGCGAGGCGGTAGTCGACGCTCAGCACCTGCGCGCCGGTGGCCGCGGCGAGCGCGCGGCACAGGGCGTCGTTGTTGTCGAGGTCGCCCGCGACCCAGCCGCCGCCGTGGGCGAACACGAGCGTCCCGCGGTGCCCCGCCCTCGGCCGGTAGAGCCGCAGGGCGAGGTCGCCGTCGGCGGTGTCGATCGACTCGACCACGTCGTCGTCGGGCAGCCGCACCCACGACGGGTTGGCGCGCAGCTCGGCGATCCGCGCGGCGTCGTCACCCTCGGCATCCGTTGCTCCCGAGGGGATCGTGCCCGCCCGCGCCGCGAGACGCGCGAGGTGCGCGCGGACGCCGGGGTCGGTGATCGCGGGGTGGACGCTGTCGCTCACGGTGCTCCTCGGGTCGGGCGGTGCGGTCGGGCGGGTGGCGCGGGTGCGGCGACCAGTCAGTGTCCAAGACACGCGGATGCCCCGCGACCACGTCCGCGTGTCTTGGACACTCAACACCCTCGATACACCCTCGGGCGCCGGAACTGGGCCCGCCGCGGCAAGCGTTACGGCGCGGAAACACCGCCGTCGCCCACATGCCGAAACATGGCCGCATGACCTCTCCCGTGCAGCGCGCGGCCGCGATCCTCGCGACCCAGCGTTTCGTCGTGATCGGCACCGCCGACGCCGACGGCCCCTGGACTGCGGCGGCGCAGTACCGGCTCCTCCCGCGGGGTCTGTACGTCGAGTCCGACGTCTCGTCGCGGCACGCGCGCGCGATCGCGGCGTCGAGGATGGCATCCGGGGTCGTCTTCGACTCCACGGCCGCGCCCGCCGACGCCGACGGCGTGCAGCTGGCTTTCGCGGCGCGGGAGGTGGATGCCGAGGCCTCGGCGATCCGTGCGGTGCTGGGCGCGCGGCTCCCCCGCGATGCCGGCGACGACGATCCGGCGACGGTGCTCGACGTGCCGACGAAGCGGCTGTACGTGCTCGAGGCGGAGCGGGCGTTCGTCTTCGATCGCGACGCCTGGCGCTCGCGCGGGACCGATGCCCGGCTCGAGGTCGACGTCACCGAGGTGTGGGCGATGCTCGCGGCCCCCGCCGATAAACGCTGATCCCGGCCAGAAACGGGACGACCCGCCGTTTCTGGACGCGAACGCCGTTTCTCGCGCGGAGGGGCCGCCGGGACGACGCCACGGCGCCCCGTTACGCCGCCGAAACACCCGCGTCGCGGGGCCGTTCGCGCCCGGGCGTACGGTGACGCCGACGGGCGCTCCCGACGCCCGGGTGAGGAGAACCATGTCGCAGCGCGTCATCGTGACCGGGGGTTCCGGCGGCATCGGCGCCGCCATCGTCCAGCGCTTCACGGCCGACGGCGCGGAGGTCGCGGTGCTCGACCGGCGCGCGCCCGCGGGCTGCTCGGCATCCTTCTTCCCGGTCGATCTTCTCGACCCGCTCGACACGCGGCGCGCGGTGGGCGAGGCGATCGAGGCGCTCGGCGGCGTCGACGTCCTGGTGAACTGCGCCGGGATCTTCCAGCACGCGTCGCTCCTGGACATCACCGTCGACGACTGGGATCGCGTCCTCGACATCAACGCCCGCGCGACCCTCGTCACGATGCAGGCGGTCGCCCCCGTGATGCTCGAGGCCCGGCAGGGCTCGATCGTCAACATCGCGAGCATGGCCGCCAAGCACGGCGGCGGCGGCGAGGGGCACTACGCGGCGTCGAAGGCGGCGGTCGTGGCGCTCACGCGCGCCGGGGCGCAGGAATGGGGATGCCACGGCGTCACCGTCAACGCCGTCTGCCCGGGGTACGTGCTCACCGACATGGGCGCCGACACCCGGTCCGAGGCCGACGTCGCGGCGTGGAGCGCGAAGTCGCCGCTCGGTCGCCTCGGCATCCCGGAGGACGTCGCCGGGGTGACGCACTTCCTCGCCTCGCCCGCCGGGGGCTACCTCACCGGCCAGGCGATCAACGTCACCGGCGGCATGATCATGCACTGAGCACGCGGGGGCGGCGGGCGGAAACTCCTGAGAAATCGAGTCGCCCAGCCGAATCCGACGGCCACGGCTCTCCGACACGGCAGTCTCTCGGGAGTTCGGCTCGCCGAGGACTGGGAATGACCCGCCCCGTCCGGCGTTGCATTCCGGGTACCCCACCCGGAATGGATGCCATGAGCTCGGCCGATCTCTCTCCCACCGCCTCGACCGCCGACGACTCCGCCCGCGTCGACGCTTCAACGGGCGCTCCGCTCGACAACGCCGCGGTGCTCGACAACGCCGCGTGGCACTCGCTCGCGGGGCCGCACGCGCACTTCGCGATCGGCGGCGACCTGGTACGGCGGTATCCGGAGGACGTGGCCCCGTTCGTGGCCGTGCGGACGTGGGACGACCCGGGCGTCTGGGATGCGCTGCGCGACCTCGTCGGCGCGGGCGCCGAGGTCGGCCTGTCGGGCTACGAGGGGGAGATCCCGGACGGGTGGGAGTTCCTCGGTGGGGGCGAGGGCGTTCAGCTCGTCGAGACCCCGGCGCTGCAGCCGCGGCCGTTCGACGTGGCGGTCGAGCTCGACGCCGCCGACGCGGCCGAGATGATGGCGATCGTCGATCGGAACCAGCCCGGACCCTTCCGGCCCCGCACGTACGAGCTGGGCCGGTACATCGGCATCCGTCGCGGAGGACGCCTGGTCGCGATGGCCGGCGAGCGGCTCCACCCGACCGGGTGGACCGAGATCAGCGCCGTCGCCGTCGACGAGGAACACCGGCGGCAGGGCCTCGCCTCGCGGCTCGTGCTGGACGTCGCGTTCCACATCCAGCAACGCGGCGACCGCGCCATGATGCACGCGGCCGCGACGAATGTCGGCGCGATCGCGGCGTACGAGCGCCTCGGCTTCGCGCACCGCCGGGTCAACCGGTTCGCCGCGGTCCGCACTCCGGCCTGACCCGCCGGCGCGACACCGCACAACTCCCGCGAAGCCGCCGCCTCCGCGGCATCCGCGCACCCCCGGCGGACACAACGCAGGAGATCTGCACCCCGGATGCCACCACCCCGGGCCGCTGTTCTCCTTCGTTGTGTCCCCGGCCGGCGTCAGCGCAGCCGCCGCGCGATCTCCGCCTGGGCCTCGGCGAACGACTCTTCGCCGCCGTCGCGTCCGCCCGACAGGTTCACGCCGACGACGCCCGGGATCGCGAGCATCTCCTCGGCGAGCGCGACCGCGAGCGCGATGCCCTCGGCGCGGGGGTCGGCGGCGCCGCGGATGCGCGCGAGGAACCCGTCCGGCACCGCGAGCGTCGTGAACGACTCCAGCACGTCGGCCGAGGCGTGGTCCACGACGACCGGCACGCACGGGATGAACCGCACCGGGGCGGCCACGGAGTCGATGAACCGCCGCACCGGTTCCGCTCCCCCGGCGTGGTTCACGAAGCAGACGTCGGCGCCGGCGCGCAGCTTCTCGCGCAGCCGCGCGGCCCGACGCTCCACCGGCGGCGCGACCGGCGACGCCGCGACCGACACGACGTGTCCGGCGGCACGGGCGAGGGCGGCGGCCTCGGTCGAGTCGAGGTCGAACACGGGCGCGGCATCGGGCCGGTGCCCCGTGCGGGTGTGGTCGCCGGTCACGCAGTGCACCCCGGCCACCCCCTCGACGGCCAGGGCCGCCAGCTCCCCCTCGATCGCCACGCGGTTGCGGTCGCGCATGTTCAGCCCCGTCCACACCCGCAGCCCCGCGCGCTGCAGCAGGTGGGCGCGGTAGGCCGGGGGGAACTGGACGCGCGCGGTTCCCGCGTCGCCGGCGAGGACGGCATCCACTTCTCCGGCCAGCACCGCGGCGCACGAGTCGATGGATGCCACGCTCAGCGCCCGCGCGGGGAGGTCGGCCACGACCCACGGACGCGTGCCGAGCGAGGCCAGGGTCTCCGCGGCGGCAGCGCTGCGGGGGCCTGGGGCAGGTGCCGAGACGCGGTCGACGCCCGTCCACGGCACCGTGCCGCGCGGCAGGAACGCGCACGTGTGCTCCGCGTCGATCTCGCACGATCCGTCGAAGCCGACGCCCCCGCACGGGCCGTATTCCATGCGCTTGGGGCACGCGTCCAGCAGGGGCAGCAGGGTCATGCCCGGAGTGTACGAACCCTGTGTTTCAGCGAATGTTCATGGCGGCAACATCGCCGAAATGCACGATGCCTACGCTCAGCGATGACACTGCACCCCGGAGGTGGCCATGATCACGGCAGGTACCACGTTCGGTTCCGACATCGACGAGGCCGACGCCCTCGTCGCCGACCCGCTGGCGCTGATGGTGCGATGGCTTCCGCCGCACGACAGCGAGCTGCGGCCCCTCGCCGCGCTGTCGACGATCGGACGCGACGGACTGCCTTCGCTCCGCCACGTGCTCGTGAGCGATCGGGATGCCACGGGCCTCTACTTCCACACCGACTCCGCCAGCGCCAAGGTCACCGAGATCGCGGCGAATCCCGTCGCGGCGATGGCGGTCGCGTGGCCCGAGGTGGGTCGGCAGCTCGTCGTCCGCGGGATCGTCGAGCGCGTGAGCGCGCGCGAGGCCGCCGCCGTGTACGCGCAGCGGTCGCGGTATCTGCAGCTGCTGGCCTGGATGAACACGCTCGACAACGCACAGCTCCCCGCCGACGAGCGTCGGCGTGTGTGGGCCGAGTTCGATTCCTCGCACCCGATCCTCGACCCGCCGCAGCGCTGGGTGGGTTTCCGGCTGCGTCCCCTGACCCTGACGTTCTGGCGCGGCGACCCCGCCGGGCAGAGCACCCGTCAGCACTACCGACTCGCCGATGGAGCCTGGTCGGGCGAGATCCTGGCGGGCTGACGCGTGGACATCACCACCGTCACCTCGTACCGCGCCGCTCGCACCCGGGCGGATCTCGCGCTCGCCCCCGGCGAGGTCGTCATGGCCGGCGGAACGTGGATCATGAGCGAACCGCAGCCGCACACCACCGGGTTCGTCGATCTCACCACCCTCGGCTGGCCCGACGTCGAGGTCACCGACGAGGGCCTGCGCATCGGGGCGACCTGCACGATCGCGCGGCTCCTGGCGTGGGTCGAGCGCGAGGCGCCCGCGGCGTGGACATCGCTCGCGCTCGCGCGGCCGTCGGCCGACGCGCTGCTCGCGTCGTTCAAGATCTGGAACACCGCCACCGTCGGCGGCAACGTCTGCCAGGCGTTCGCGGCGGGCGCGATGATCGCCTTCCTCTCGACCCTGGATGCCACGGCCCTGATCTGGACGCCCGACGGCGGCGAGCGCCGGATCGCCGTCGCGGAACTCGTCATCGACAACGCCGCGACCTCGCTCGAGCGCGGCGAGGTCGTTCGCGCGCTCGACGTCCCCCTCGCGGCCCTCGCCTCGCGCGTCGGTCTGCAGAAGATCGCGTTGGCCGAGCTCGGCCGCTCCGGGTCAGTGGTTACGGCCCGCGTCGATCCGGACGGGTCATCGGTGTTCGTCGTCACGGCCGCGGTGCGTCGGCCGCGCGTGCTGCGATTCGCGCGCATCCCCGGTGCGGGCGAGCTTCGGGATGCCGTGGCATCCGCCACCGATTTCTACACCGATCCGCTCGGGAGCGCCGACTGGCGGCGCGGGGTGAGCGTGGTGCTCGCGGAGCGGTTGCGCGCGAGGTTCGCGCGCGAGGTCGCCGCGTGAGCACGCGACACCGAGCCGGCACGGTCCAGCAGGAGGACACCGAGTGAAGTTCCAGGTCAACGGGTCCGCCGTCGAGGCCGACCCGCGGCCCGGTCAGTGCGCGCGCACGCTGCTGCGCGAGACCGGGCACGTCGAGGTGAAGAAGGGATGCGACGCGGGTGACTGCGGCGCGTGCTCGGTGCTGCTCGACGGTGAGCCGACGCACTCCTGCATCGTCCCGGCGATGCGTCTCGAGGGGCGTTCGATCACGACGGCCGCGGGGCTCGCTCCGGGCGACGAGCTGCACCCGGTGCAGGAGGCGCTGGCATCCGGATTCGGGTTCCAGTGCGGATTCTGCACCCCGGGGATGAGCGTCACGGCCTCCACGCTGTGCGAAACCGACCTCGACGACCTCGACCGCCGCATGAAGGGCAACCTGTGCCGGTGCACGGGGTACCGCCCGATCCGCGAGGCGATCCGCGAGTCCGTGCTCGGTCCCGTGCGCGAGACCGGGAGCGCGGCCACGGACGCCGGCCGCGTCGGCACCTCGGTCGCCCCCGAGGCCGCCCGCCGCATCGCGCAGGGCAAGGAGCCCTTCACCTTCGACGAGCCCGTGCCGGGCGGTCCGCCGCTCGTGCTGCGCGTCGTCACCTCACCCCACGCACACGCGCGGATCACCTCGATCGACACGGCTGCGGCTCTCGCAACACCCGGTGTCGTGGCGGTCTTCACCCACCTCGACGTCCCCGACATCCGCTACTCGACCGGCCGCCACGAGCACCGCACCGACGACCCCGACGACACGCGGATGCTCGACGACGTCGTCCGCCACGTCGGCCAGCGGGTCGCGGCGGTCGTCGCCGAGACGGCGGAGGCGGCGGATGCCGGCTGCCGCGCGGTCCGCGTCGAGTACGAGCTGCTCCCGACGGTCTTCGACCCCGAGGAGGCACGACGACCCGGGGCTCCGCTGCTGCACCCCGACCGGACGCCCGACGAGCGGGTGATGGATGCCGGGCGCAACGTCGTCGCCGGATTCCACACGGGCCACGGCGGCGACATCGACGCGGCTCTCGCGGCGAGCCACGTCACCGTCACGGGCGAGTGGCGGTCGGCGCGGGTCACCCATGCGGCTCTCGAAACGCACGGCGCGGTGGGCTGGCTGGACGACGACGGGCGTCTCGTCATCCGCTCGTCGACCCAGGTGCCGTTCCTCGCGCGCAACGAGCTCGCGCACATCCTCGGCCTCGAGCGCGATCGCATCCGCGTCTTCGCGACCCGCGTCGGCGGCGGCTTCGGCGGCAAGCAGGAGCTGTTCACGGAAGACCTCACCGCCCTCGCCGTGCTGAAGCTCGGCCGTCCGGTCGCTTACGAGTACTCGCGCACCGACCAGTTCGTGCGTGCTTCGCTCCGGCATCCGATGCGCGTGCGTACGACGCTGGGCGCGGATGCCGAGGGGCGCCTGACCGCGATGAAGCTCGACGTCCTCAGCGACACCGGCGCGTACGGCAACCACGCGATCGGCGTGCTGTTCCACTCGTGCGCCGAGTCGACGACGCTGTACCGTGTGCCGACGAAGTGGATCGACGCCGAAGCGGTCTACACGAACAACCCGCCGTCGGGGGCGTTCCGCGGCTACGGGCTCGGGCAGGTCGTGTTCGCGGTCGAGTCGGCGATGGACGCTCTCGCCGAGGAGCTCGACATCGACCCGTTCGACCTGCGCCGGATCAACGCAGTGAAGGAGGGCGACCCGCTCCACCCCGACGAGGACGAGAAGTACGAGGAAGACCTGATCTGGGGGAGTTACGGCCTCGACCAGTGCCTCGATCTCGCGCAGGACGCCCTGCGGCGTGGCAACGGCGTCGACGCTCCCGCGGGCTGGGCGGTCGGCGAGGGCATGGCCGCGGCGATGATCGCGACGATGGCCCCGCGCGGGCACATCGCGCACACGACCGCGACCCTGCGTCCCGACGGCACGTTCCTGCTGCGCGTCGGCACCGCCGAGTTCGGCAACGGCACGTCCACGGTGCACCGGCAGATCGCGGCGACCGTCCTCGACGTCCCGCACGACCGCCTGGAACTCTGGGCCGCCGACACCGACGCCGTCCGCCACGACACCGGCGCCTTCGCGTCGGCCGGCACGACGGTCGCCGGAAAGGCGCTCCATGCCGCGTGCACCGTGCTGCGGCGGCGGATGGTCGACATCGCCGCGCAGCTGACCGGGGGTGACGTGGTGTCGGCGGAGGTCGTGGCATCCGGGGTTCTGGCCGGAGACGAGCTCGTCTCGTGGGAACGGATCGTGGATGCCGCCCCCGCCACGCTCCGCGACGAGCACGGACTCACGGCGGACGGCGCGGAGTTCGGCGACTTCCGGTCGCTCGCGTTCAACGTCCACGCGGTGCGGGTGGCCGTCGACCCCGAGACGGGGACGGTGAGAGTGCTGCAGTCGATCCAGACCGCCGACGCCGGTGTCGTGATCAACCCGGCGCAGTGCCGCGGGCAGATCGAGGGCGGCGCCGCGCAGGCCCTCGGCGGCGCGCTGTACGAAGAGGTGCTGCTCGACGACGGCGTGGTGCAGAACGCCGTGTTCCGCACGTATCGCGTGCCGCAGTTCGCCGACGTTCCCGACACCGAGGTGTACTTCGCCGAGACCGACGATGCGCTGGGTCCGTTCGGCGCGAAGTCGATGAGCGAATCGCCGTACAACCCGGTCGGCGCGGCGATCGGCAACGCCGTCTCGCGGGCCCTCGGCCGCCGCGGCTACGAACTGCCGTTCTCCCGCGACCGCGTGTGGAGGCTGGCCGGCGGGGAGTGAGGCGTTGCTGTTCCCCCCTCGTCCCACTTATGGGGGCGCATGTCCCAGTTGTTGCTGTTTGGAGGGGCCTCAGACAGCAAGAAGTGGGACATGGGTTCGGATCGCCGACGCGGCGCTGGCCCCTCGTCCCACTTATGGGGGCGCATGTCCCAGTTGTTGCTGTTTGGAGGGGCCTCAGACAGCAAGAAGTGGGACATGGGTTCGGATCGCCGACGCGGCGCTGGCCCCTCGTCCCACTTATGTGGGTGCATGTCCCACTTTTCGCCGCCTGAGTGGAGTCCAGCCAACCAGACTCGGGACATACCCCCGCGGAAGGTCACCCCTCCAGCGGCACGGCCGTTCCGGACACCTGGATGCCACCGACTGGCGGCGCGTCCACCTCGAGGACGCTCGACCGACCGATGTGCCGCCCCTGGTGCACGGTGACGTGGAACGGCGGCGGCATCCCGACGTGGTCGCGGAAGTAGGCGCCGAGCGCGGCAGCCGCCGAACCCGTGGCCGGATCCTCGGTGATGTCTCCGACCGGGAACAGGTTGCGCGCCTCAACGACCGCGCCGTCCGCGACATCGCCGGGAACGTGCACGACCGTGACCGTGCCCGTCCAGCCGCGCTCATCCATCAGCACCCGCAGCTCAGCCGGGTCGTATCCGAAGGCGTCGAACCGCTCGATCGTGCGGACGGCGACCACCGGATGCCAGTTCCCCGCGAAGGCCTCGGCGATCGGCATCCGCGGGTCGAGGTCGGCGGCGTCGAGTCCGAGAAGCGCCAGCAAGGGTGCGGGGTCCTGGAAGTCGCGGACCGTCGGCTCGACGCTCGTGAACCCGGCGGCGATACGGCCGCCCTCGTCGCGCGTCGAGACGTGCACGTCGCCCGCGGACGTCTCGAACACGAACTCCCCCGGCCCCGATGCTTCAGCGAGGGCGACCGCCGTCGCGATCGTCGCGTGCCCGCAGAACGGCACCTCGGCCTCGGGCGAGAAGTAGCGGACCCGCAGCCGCTCCCCGTCGCGGGCCGTGACGTACGCCGTCTCGGGATACCCCAGGTCAGCCGCGATCCGCAGCATGTCGGCGTCGTCGAGGGCCGTGGCATCCAGGACGACTCCGGCGGGGTTGCCGCCGCCCGGTTCCGCGGCGAAGGCGAGCAGGTGCAGGATGCCGGGGGCGTCGGTCATGCGTCGATTCTTCCGGCCGCGGGGCGGGGCGTCGCGGGCCAACCCGGCGCCTGTGGACTGCGTCGACGGGCCCGAGCGACGGCCGTTGGTCGTGGTCACGGCCCACAACCTGGAATAGCCGACGCGCTAGTCCTGGTTACCGGCCACAACCTCGAATAGCGGACGCGTTGGTCGCGATGACGGGCCGTCAGTCACGGGTGTCGCGGTCGCGGCGGGCGTGCGACAGAGCGCGGGCCGACAGGAACCCCGACCGTCGCGCGATCTCGGTGGACGACAGGCCCGTGGCCACGAGGGCATCGGCGAGCCGACCGTTGCGCGACGTTCCCTGAAGCCGATTGGGCTGAACCGCGGCTTCTGACCTGCGGGACTACTAACCCCGCTCCGCCCCCAGCCCCAGCACCGCCTCGGCGAGTGCCCGGATCCCCGCCGAGACGTCGGCGCCGGAGACGGCCTCGTCGGGGTGGTGACTGATCCCGTCGGGGTTGCGGAGGAACAGCATCCCCACCCCGGTGATGGCCCCGATCGCCATCGCGTCGTGACCGGCGCGACTGAACAAGGTCGGGGCCTCACCGCCGATTCCCGCCCGCACCACGTCCTGGAGCAGCGGCTCGCAGAACACGGCCGGCGCGGAGTGCACCTCGCGCGACCGCCAGCGGAGGCCGCGGCGGCCCATGATGGCATCCAGTTCCGCGGAGATCTCGGACCACGTGTGGTCGCGGGTCTCGTCGAACTCGCCGCGCAGGTCGAGCGAGAACACCGCCTCGCCGGGCACGACGTTCACCGCCCCCGGGAACGCCTCGAGCTGACCCACCGTGCCGACGATGTGGTGCTCAGCTCTGCAGATTCGCTCCACCGCGAGCGCCGCCTCGCTCGCGCCGAGCAGCGCGTCGCGGCGCATGTCGTACGGCGTTCCGCCGGCGTGCCGGGCCTCGCCCTCGACCACGAGCTGGAACCGCCGCGCCGACGCGATCGACGACACCGCCGCGAGCGGCAGCCCCGCGCGGTCGAGCTCGGGCCCCTGCTCGATGTGCGCCTCCAGGTACCCGACCAGTTCTTCGGGCTTGCGCGCGGCCTCGCCGACGCGGCCCGGGTCGAGGCCGAACTCGCGGAACGCCTGCCGCAGCGTCGAGCCGTCGGCATCCGTCAGATCCCACCAAGACGGGTCCCACTGCCCGGCCACGGCCGACGACCCGAGGAGCGCCTTGCCGAAGCGCGTGCCCTCCTCGTCCGAGAACGCGATCACCTCGAGCGCGAACGGGAACGGACTGGATGCCATGCCCTCGTCGTCCACGCGGCGCACCAGCCGCACCACCTCGAGCGCCATCAGCACACCCACGATGCCGTCGAAGCGCCCGGCATCCGGCACCGTATCGAGGTGCGACCCCATCAACAGGGCCGGGGCGTCGCGGGCGCCGGCGGGGGCGAGGCGACCGACCTGATTGCCGGCGGCGTCCTGGCGGGTCGACATGCCGAGCTCGCGCATCCACTCGGCGGCGAGCCGGTTCACGCGCGCGTGCTCGGGCGACAGGTACACGCGCTCGATGCTGCCGGGGGTCGCGGTGACGCGGGCGAGCTCCTCGCAGCGCCCCATCACGCGGCGCGCGGCCGACGCGATGCGCTCGGGCGCGACCTGGAGCCGCGTCTTCATCCGGCCGCCCCGTACACGCCCTGCGCGGCCTCGACGCCACCGCCCGCGGCGACCGCCGCGCCGTGGCGGCGCAGCACCGTCTCGAGGGCGGCGAGCGTGGTGAGCACGGCGTCCTTCCGGGCGTTGTAGCCCATCGTGCCGATGCGCCAGACGCGGCCGTGCAGCGGACCGAACGACGTGCCGATCTCGATCCCGAAGTCGTTCAGCAGCTCGGCGCGCACGGCGTCGCCGACGACGGCATCCGGGATCTCCATTGCCACGACGTTCGTCATCTTGTGCGCGACGTCGCCGAAGACGGTGAGCCCGAGGCCCTCGACACCGGCGAGCATCGCGTCGCCGTGCAGCTGGTGCCGCGCGATCACGGCATCCCGTCCCTCGAGGAGCAGCACGCGCGCGCACTCCCGCGCGCCGTAGAGCATCGTGGTCGCCTCGGTGTGGTGGTTCAGGCGCCGCGGACCCCAGTAATCCAGGATCATCGCCAGGTCGAAGTAGTTCGAGCGGATGAAGTCGGATGCCACGGCATCCCCCTCTTCCCGGATCCCCGCCTCGACTCGGGCACGCGACCGCACGACCTCGACGGCGCGGTCGGACAGGCTGATCGGCGCCGAGCCGGAGGGTCCGCCGAGGCACTTCTGCAGGCCCGCGGTCGCGGCATCCAGGCCCCAGGCATCCATCTCGAACGGGTTGCCGCCGAGCGAAGCCGTGGCATCGGTGTAGAACAAAGCGCCGTGGGCGCGGCAGATCTCGCCGATCTCGTCGAGCGGCTGCAGCATCGTGGTCGACGTGTCGCCCTGCACGCACGCGACGAGGTGCGGCTTCACCCGCACGATCGCCTCGCGGATCGTCGAGACCGGGAAGACCTCTCCCCAGGGCACCTCGATCGTGTGCACCTCGGCGAGCGCACGCTCGGCGATCTCGGCGAGGAGGTGCCCGAAGCGGCCGAAGACAGGTACGAGCACGCGATCGCCGGGGCGGATGAGCGACACCATGGCCGCCTCGATGCCGGCGCGGCTCGTGCCGTCGATGAGCAGGGTTGCGTCGTTGGCGGTGCCCCAGACCTGCCGGTAGAGATCCTGCGTCTCGTTCATGGTGGCGGTCATGAACGGGTCGTACTGGCCGACGAGCGGGGCGCCCATCGCGCGCAGCACGCTCGGGTACGCCGAGATGGGGCCGGGGCCCATCAGCAGGCGCGCGGGCGGGTCGATCGGGCCGGGAAGGTGGGTCATCTTGGCTCCGTGGTGCGGGGGTGTGACGTGGGGATACGTGGGGTGGCGTGCCGGGCTCCGGAGATTCGGGCCCTTCGAGGCTGTGGGTGGCTGGGGATTCGCGCGGGGCGGCGTTCTGTCCGGAGCGCGGCACACACGGCGCGGGTCATCGGCCGGCCTCCGCACCGACCAGCGCCGCGAGGCGCCGGGCCAGACGCACGAGCGCGATGTCGGTGCCGGCGCGCGACACGAGGCACACGCCGACGGGGGCGCCGGCGACCGTCAGCAGCGGCACCGAGATCGCGGGGAGACCCGCGGCCGCCGCGGGGGCGGTCATGCGGAGGGTCGCCGCGCGGACGGCATCCACGTCCGCCGTGCGTAGCGGGGCGGGGCCGGGAACGGTCGGGAAGATCAGCACGGCACCGTCGACGAGCTCGGCCAGGTGCGCGGCGATCGACTCGAGGTCGACGCGCGCGGCGGCCTCCTCGGCGGCGGTGATCTGTGACGCGGCGCGGAAGCGCTCGGCGACCGCCGGACCCACCGCCCCGGGGTGCGCGCGCAGCCACTCGCCGTCGTTGCGCCAGGCCTCGGCACCCTGGACCGTACGGAACGCGGTGAAGGTGGCATCCAGGTCTCCGGAATGCACGGCGCGGAACGGAGGCGGATCGTCGGATGCCGCGAGCGCGGCGAGCATCCGAGAGAAGGCTTCGCGGGTCGCCGGTTCGACGCAGTCGAGGATCTCCTCGGGCACGAGGAAGCGCCACGGGAGGTCGTCGCCGGAGGCGCCGTAGACGTTCTCGGTCGAGGCCGAGCCGTCGTAGCTCAGGCACCAGTCGGCGACGCGGTGGAGGGTCTCGCCGTCGCGGGTGAGCCAGCCGACCGTGTCGAACGACTGCGCGAGCGGCAGCATGCCCTGCCGCGGCACGAGGTCGTGCGTCGTGCGGAGGCCCCAGAGGCCCTGGTACGACGCGGGCACGCGGATGGACCCGGCCGTGTCGGTCGCGAGACCGATGTCGGCATGCCCGAGGGCGACGGCGGATGCCGGTCCGCTCGACGAACCGCCGGGGAGGGCGCCCACGACGGCACCGTTCGGCGGAGTTCCGTAGTGCACGTTGTCGCCCGCGATCGAGTACGCGAACTCATCGGTGCGGGCGATGCCGCGGAGTGACGCTCCCGCACGGAGCAGGTCGGCGACGGCCGGGGCGGTGGCCTTCTCGGGGCGGGCCTCCTCGAGGAACGTGGGGTTGCCCGCACCGATGCGGAAGCCCGCGATCGCGAACAGATCCTTCACGGCGACAGTGAGGCCCTCGAGCGGACCCTCCCACGCGCCCTGCTGGAACGGGTCGCCGACGCTGCGCCAGATCGTGCGGTCGAGGGCGGGCGTGCGCGGGGTCACGTGCGCCGCGACGATGCGCCAGCGCCCGTCGATCCGCTGCCACACCTGCGTCTGCAGCCCCCGCCCGCCGCCGCGGAACGCCGAGACGGACACGAGGAGCGCGACGTCGCCGTCGGTGCTTTCCTCCGGAGATCCGGATGCCACGGCCTCCCCGCCGCGAGCGAGCGGACGGTAGTGCACCTCGGCGATCTCTCGCGGGGGAACGCCGCCGCGGAGCGCCCGGAACCCGCTGATCGCGTCGTGTCCGACGAGGAGGCCGCCACCGTCGCCGCGCAGCGTGTCCTCACCCGGCGCGAAGAACGCGTCGAGCGCGTCGAGGTCGTTCGCGACGATCGCCCGCTCGTACGCGTCGAACGCCTCACGCAGGTCGCCCGGGATCGTGGCATCCGTCACTGTCGGCCCCTCCTGGGTGCGTCGTCGAACGTTGAGTGTCCAAGACACGCGGATGCTCGCGTGACCCATCCGCGTGTCTTGGACACTGAACCATCACTGGCGGCGCGGCGCGGAACCGTGCCGGGGGCGGCACCGGCGGCGTCCGCGGCCTCGGCGCGAGCGAGTGCGGCGGCGAGCGCGGGGGTCATGCGGCATCTCCCTCGGGGGTTGCGGGGGCCGCGGGGGTTGCGGCGGCTCGCGTTGAGTGTCCAGAACACGCGGATGCCACAGCGCGCGGTCGGCGTGTCTTGGACACTGAACCCGGGGCACCACCCACCGCGCGCCGCCCAGCAGCGTCACCTGGAGTTGAGTGTCCAGAACACGCGGATGCCACGGCGCGCGATCGGCGTGTCTTGGACACTGAACTGGTGGCGACGGGAGCGAGACTCATGCGGCGCCCCCGGGCTCCCCGTCGGCACCCAGCGCCACCGGCTCCACCGCGGCCACCCCGGCGAAGTCCGCCTCGCGGATGCGGGCGTGCACGCCGGACACGATGTCGACGACCTGCGAGATGTCGAAGTCGGTCGCGGCGCTGAGGTACGCGTACGCGAGGTGCTCGTCCATGCCCCAGCGGCCCCCGATCAGCGACAGCGACGCGCGGACGCAGGCGCGCATCGCTGCATCCAGGTCGGGGTCCATGCCGGTCGGCACGAGGTACTCGGGCGTCCGGACGAGCGGGCCGGTGACGTGTCCGAACGCTGCGCGGGCGGCATCCGCGGGGATCACCTCGAAGCGCAGCGTCGCCCGGAGCGAGGCCTCGAGCGCGGTGAGCGCGACCTCGCCGTCGCCCTGCGCGAAGTGCGGGTCGCCGACGTACGCGAGCGCCCCCTCGACCTGCACCGGGAGGAACAGCGTCGTCCCCTCGACGAGCAGGTTGATGTCGATGTTGCCGCCGTGGGTTCCGGGCGGAACCGAGTGCGGGCGCTCGTGCCCGGCGACCGCGACGCCCATGGTTCCGAGGAACGGCGCGAGCGGGAACGCCACCACCGGCTCGCCGCCCTCGGCGACGGGGAGCGTGCCGTGCAGGACGCCGTCCCGCTCGCTGACCGACGCGAAAACGCTGACGTTGTGTTCTCCGCGGGGCAGTTCGCCCACGAGCGCGCCCTTGCCGTGGCGGTTCGAGATCACGCCGTACGGCACGCGCGGTGCGAGCGCCTCGACGGTGATCTTCAGCAGATCGCCGGGGTGCGCGCCGCGCACGTGCACGGGACCGACGACGACGTGCGGACCGTCCGCCATCACGTCACGCGAAACGGATGCCGCGATCTCGATCGCGTCGTCCAGCACCTGCTCGGGCGCAACACCGTGCGCCGCGAAGTACGCCGCCGGGTCTTTGCCCTGGTCGTCGAGGATGCCCTCGTGGCTCACGGTGTCGAACGTCACGGTCTCGCCCGACGCGATCTCGAGCACCGCGGCATCGGCCGCGCACGGGAGGCGTCCCCACAGCACCGTTCGGGGCGTCGCCGCGACGTAGTGGTCGCCGGGGATCGCGCCCGCGCCGGGCTGCAGGATCGGGACGGCGCTCACGCCTCGACCACCGTGGTCACGAGCTCGCGCCCCGAGCGGAGTGTCACCGGTTCACCGCGGCGGAACACCGACTCACCGCGCAGCCACGTCTCGCGCACGACGCCGGCGAGCGTCTGCCCGTGCCACGGCGAGACGGGGTTGCGGTATTCGAGGGCGGCGGCATCCACGACGAATTCCTCGTCGGGAGCGAACGCCACCAGATGCGCCGGTGCGCCGGTGGCGATGACGCCGAGGCCCCCGAGTCCGGCGATCCGCGCGGGTCCGGTGGTCAGGAGCGGCAGAAAGTCTTCGAGCGGGATGCCACGCCCCCGCGCCGCGGTATGGACCGACGACAGTCCGGTCTGGAGGCCCGCGATCCCGCCCCAGGCCAGGCCGAAGTCGGGGTTGGACTTCAACTCCACCGTCGCGGGCGAGTGGTCGCTGACGATGGCGTCGATGGTGCCGTCGACCACCCCGGCCCACAGCAGGTCGCGGTTCGCGGCTCCCCGGATCGGCGGGCAGCACTTGAACGCCGCGGCTCCGTCGGGCACCTCGGCGGCGTCCAGCGTGAGGTAGTGCGGGCACGTCTCGACGGTCAGGCGCACGCCCTCGGCCTTCGCGGCACGGACGTCGTCCAGCGCCTCGCCGTCGGACACGTGCACGATGTGCGCGCGGGCACCCGTGCGGCGGGCCGCCTCGATCACCCGACCGATCGCCGTGCGCTCGCTCATCGGCGGGCGGCTGGCCTCGAAGTCGGCGTAGTGCGGGCCGAGGGCGCCGTCGGCGTGCAGATGCGCGGGGTCTTCGGCGTGCACGATCAGCAGCCCGTCGAACTCCGCGAGCTCGGCGAGGCAGGCCTCGAGCTGCACGCCATCCAGGTGTCCGAACTCGTCGATCCCGCTCGGCGACAGGAAGCACTTCACCCCCACCACACCGGCATCCGTCAGCGCGCGCAGCGAGCCGAGGTTCTCGGGGACGGCTCCTCCCCAGTAGGCCACGTCGACCGCGAGCTTTCCGACGGCGGCTGCGCGCTTGGCATCCAGGGCTTCGGGGGTCGTGGTGACCGGCGAGCTGTTCAGCGGCATGTCGACGACGGTCGTCACTCCCCCGGCCGCGGCGGCCGCGGTGCCGGTGGCGAAGCCCTCCCACTCGGTGCGGCCGGGCTCGTCGAGGTGCACGTGCGAGTCGACGAGGCCGGGCAGCAGCACGGCGTCGTCGGGCAGCACGCGGTCGGCCATCGGATCGAAGACGGTCACGGCCGCGATACGGCCCTCATCGATCACGACGGTCGCGGGGACGAAGCGCCCGTCCACGAACGTGCGCCGGGCCGAGATCCTGGTGCTCATGCCGATCACGCTAAAGGCCCCGCGTTTCGCCGATGTAACCGTCATCAACATTCACGCGAAAACTCGGGCTGGGGAGGAGGGGTGCGGCTCCGGGTTCGGGGCGTGATCGTCCGTTTGGGGCACGGCATCCCCCGCCCCAAACGGAAATTCGCGCCCCGAACGGGCACCGGTGACGCCCCGCACCGGAGGCGCCGCGTACTCGTCGCGCTTGCTCGTGCCGAGGCCCATGCGGACCATCCCGGATGCCAGTCCCACCGCGGCCGCGACCCCGTCGACGACCGGCACGCCCACGCGGGCCGTGAGTTCGGCGCAGAGGTCGGCCATACCGGCGCAGCCCAGCACGATGACATCCGCACCCCCGGACGCCGCGTCGGCCGCGAAGCGTTCGATGATCGCGACGGCGTCCGACCCGGTGTCCTCGAGATCGAGGACCGGGATGCCCGTCGCCGCCAGCGACACGCACGCGCGCTCCATGCCGTACCGGCCGACGAGGTCGCGGGCCCGGCCGAGAGTGCGGCTCAGGGTCGTGACGACGCCGAAGTGCCGTCCCGACACCGCGGCCAGGTGCATCGCGGCCTCGGCGATCCCGACGACCGGGGCGTCGACCAGCTCGCGCGCCGCGTCGAGTCCCGGGTCGCCGAAGCACGCGATGACGTAGGCGTCGGCGGGGGCGGGACCGTCGCGGTCGGCCGTGACGAACTCGACGACCGCGACCGCGGCCGCGACCTCGTCGACGTGGCTCTCGATGGCCGAGGCCCCGACCGCGGGGCACACCGCATCGACGATCACGTCGGGCCCCGCCACCCCCCGGGCGGCATCCGCGATCTTCGCGGTCATCGCCCGGGAGGTGTTGGGGTTGATGAGCAGGATCCTCACGCGGTCGCGCCCGACCCCGAGATGACCGTCGACGCCGAGGCCGTGGCATCCACGGGGATCGCACCCGAGATCGCCGGCGGCTCGGATGCCGCGGTGTCCGCCGCCCCGTCGACGGTGCCGTCCGAGATGTTCTCGGCCTCGCCCGCGAAGGTCGGGATGCGGGGGTCGAGACGCTCGAACAGGAGGAACAGGACGTACCCAAGGCCGCAGCCGATGAACCAGCTGTAGTCGCTGATCGCGGAGACGTCGAACAGACCCAGGTCGGCGAAGAGCTTCGGGAAGACCGCGATGGCCACCGTCGGGATGCCTGCCGCGATGACGGCCTTGACCCCGTTGGGGTTGAACCCGTTGCGGTACCAGTAAGGGCCCTTGGCATCCATCGTGAACATCGCGTCGACCTTCACGCGCTGGCGGGCGGAGATGTAGTAGCCGGCGATCAGGATGCCGAAGAGCGGCCCGATGAGCGCACCCAGGACGCCGAGCGAGTAGTGGATCGCGTCGTCGTTGGCGTACCAGTTCCACGGCATGAGGAAGGTCGAGCCGACGGCGGCGATCATTCCGCCCGCGCGCCACGAGATCTTCTTCGGGGCGACGTTGGAGAAGTCGAACGCGGGCGAGATGAAGTTCGCGACGATGTTGATGCCGACCGTCGCGGTGACGAACGTGAGGCCGCCGAGGAGGATCGCGAAGGGCGCGTCGATCGCCTCGACGGTCTTGATCGGGTCGGTGATCAGCTCGCCGAAGACGGGCACCGTCGCGGATGCCGTGATGACGGTGAGCAGCGAGAAGAACAGGAAGTTGATCGGCAGACCCCAGAAGTTGCCGCGCTTGACCGCCGCGAAGCTCTTCCCGTACCGGGCGAAGTCGCCGAAGTTCAGCATCGGACCGGAGAAGTACGACACCACGAGGGCGATCGCGCCGAGCATCACGGGGATCGAGGCCCAGAAGTCCAGCTGCGTGGTCGAGAGGGTGAACGAGATGTTCTGGATGCCGGCCTGCGACACGAGGTACACCGCGAGCACGATCATCACGAGGTACACCGCCGGGCCCGCCCAGTCGATGAAGCGTCGGATGACCTCCATGCCGTTCCAGAACAGGAGGAACTGCGCGGTCCACAGGATCGCGTACGAGATCCAGCCGAGCGCCGACAGGCCCGCGAAGGACACGTCGAGCAGGGCCGCGGAACCCGGGATGAACTTCAGGAACACGATGTTCAGCGACTCCGCCGCGAGGAACGTCTGCACGCCGTACCAGGCGATCGCGATGAGACCGCGGATGATCGCGGGGATGTTCGCCCCCCGGATGCCGAACACCACCCGGTTGATCACCGGGTAGGGGACGCCGGTCTTCTGGCTGGGCTTGGCGACGAGGTTCGCGAAGACCTGCACGATGACGATGCCGGCGATCAGGGCGACGAGCACCTGCCAGGACTGCAGGCCGAGGGCGAACAGCGAGCCCGCGGTGACGTAGCCGCCGACCGAGTGCACGTCGCTCATCCAGAACGCGAAGATGTTGTACGAGGTCCACTTCTGCTTCTTCAGCGGAGCGAGGTCCTCGTTGGCGAGCCGGTCGTCGTACTGCGGCTTCATGTTGCCGCCGCCGGTGGGGTGGCCTGCGGCCTCCACGAGATCGTGGGGGCCGGTGAGCGGTGTCGTGGTCATGTCATTCCTCTCAGGACGGTGGATGCCACGACGTGGAGTCCGCGGCCAGAGTGGTGCACTGATGTGAAGCTATGGGTTCACACATTCGCTCTGGTTTCGCTGATGTAACAGCTGTGTGAAGTCGCTCCTTCACACTTTGGGCTTCCCTAGACTCGGGGCATGACGCAGCCCGCCGCCGTGGACGACCTCGCGGGCTCCGCCGTCGGCACCCGCATCCGCGAGCTGCGCACCGCCCGCGGCATGTCGGCGCGCACCCTCGCGGCGAAACTCGGCATCTCCCCCAGCGCCGTGTCGCAGATCGAGCGGGGCGTCCTCCAGCCGAGCGTCTCGCGGCTCATCGCCATCACCGACGCCCTCGGCGTTCCCCTCGTGGCGGCGTTCGACCCGGCATCCGACCGTCCCGTCGAACCCGCCGGCCCCTCGGGCTTCACCCTGCAGCGCGCCGGGCAGTCGCCCGACATCGTGCTCGACAGCGGGGTCTCGTTCCGCCGCCTCACCCCCGGCACCTCGCCCGGCGTCGACTACTTCGAGTCGATCTACCCGCCCGGGACATCGGCGCACGGCGCCGACGGACTGTTCCACCACGAGGGGTACGAGGTCGGCACGGTCGTCTCGGGCGAGCTGACCATCGACTTCGAGGCCGAGCGCGTGATCCTCCGGGCCGGGGATGCCATCAGCTACCCCTGCTCGGTCCCCCACCGCCTGCACAACACCGGCACCGCCGACGCCGTGGCGCACTGGTTGATCGTCCACGCCTGACGGGCTCGGGTGTGTGGGCGCGGGTTCGCGGCGGCGTGCGGGCGCGGGTTCACGGGGTCGCGTCGGGTTTGGGGCGCGATTCGCGCTTCGGGGCGTGAATATCGCGCCCCGAAGCGCGGAATCCGCCCCGAATCACGGATGCCACCCGCGGCTCCCCCTTGAAAATGTTCCCCACAGCAACATCGCGGACACATCCCGCCACAGCCCCGTAACGCGCGCCGCATAGCGTGGCGGGCATGCACCTCACCGCCTTCAACGCGGCTTCGCCCGCCGACGCGGCGGGAGTCGTCCGCGTCTGGGCCGACATCCCGGGATGGGTCGACGCCGTCGTCGCCGGCCGGCCCTACGCCGACGTCGACGCCCTCGCCGCCTACGCCGGCGACCTCGCCGCGACCTGGTCGCCCGCCGACCTGGAGCAGGCCCTGCACGCTCACCCCCGCATCGGCGCGAGAGTGTCGGGCGAGAACGCGGAGGCCGCGGCATCCCGTCGCGAACAGGCCGCGATGACCACCGCCGCGGACGACGACGTCGCCGCGATCGCCGCCGGCAACGCCGCGTACGAGGAGCGGTTCGGTCGCGTCTTCCTGATCCGCGCGGCGGGCCGGACCCCCGGCGAGATCCGGGCCGAACTCGAGCGCCGCCTCACCAACGACCCCGACGCCGAGACCCTCGAGGCGACGCGGCAGCTCGCCGAGATCGCGCTGCTGCGCCTGCGCGGCAGCGTCACCGACGCTCCGGAGGGCACCGAATGACGCACCTCACCACGCACGTCCTGGATGCGGCGACCGGCACGCCCGCGTCCGGCGTCGCTGTGACGCTCGCGCACCTCGACGGCGCGACGATCGACTCCGCCGCGACCGACGCCGACGGGCGCCTCGCGCTCGGCCCCGACCGTCTCGCCGACGGCGACTACTCCCTGACGTTCGGAACCGGCGCCTACTTCCGGAGCCGCGGCGTCGCGTCGTTCCACCCCGTCGCGACGGTCGCGTTCACCGTGAGCGGCGAGGGCCACCTGCACGTGCCGCTGCTGCTGAGCCCGTTCGCGTACTCGACCTACCGCGGCAGCTGAGGAGGAGCCATGAAGGTCATCGTCATCGGAGCCGGCATCGGCGGAACCTCCGCCGCCCTGGCGCTGCAGAAGCTCGGCCACGACGTCGTCGTCTACGACCGTATGCGCGAGAACCGGCCGGTCGGCGCCGCGCTGTCGCTGTGGTCGAACGGCGTGAAGGTGCTCAACTGGCTCGGACTCGGCGCCGAGGTCGCCGCCCTCGGCGGCCAGATGGACGACATGGCCTACTACGACGGCCACACCGGGGAGGAGATGTGCCGTTTCTCGTTGGCATCCGTCACCTCTCAGACCGGACAGCGGCCCTACCCGGTCGCCCGCGCCGATCTGCAGGCGCTGATGATGGATGCCGTCGGCGCAGACCGCATCCACCTCGGGATGCGACTGGTCGGGGTCTCCGACGACGGCGAGACGGTGACCGCGACGTTCGCCGACGGTTCGACCGACACGGCCGACCTCCTCATCGGCGCCGACGGGGCGCGCTCGCTCGTGCGGGACTACGTCACCGAGCCGACCGGCATCCGTCCCGAGAGGCGCTACTCGGGGTACGTCAACTACAACGGCCTGGTCGCCGCCGACCCCCGCATCGGGCCGCCGCATCAGTGGACGACATACGTCGGCGACGGCAAGCGCTGCGCCGTGATGCCCGTCGCGGGCGACCGGTTCTACTTCTTCGTCGACGTCCCCGGGCCCTCGGGCGTGCTCGAAGACCGTGTGGCGGCGCTCGAGTCCGCGTTCGGCTCGTGGGGAGCGCCGGGCGTGCGGGCCCTCCTGGATGCCATCGACCCCGATGCCTCGCTCAACCGCGTCGAGATCTGGGACATCGACCCGTTCGACACCTGGGTGCGGGGACGCGTGGCGATCCTCGGCGACGCCGCGCACAACACCGCCCCCGACATCGGGCAGGGCGCGTGCTCGGCACTGGAGGACAGCTTCGCGCTCGGGATCGTGTTCGCCACGACGACGCTCGGCGTCGAGGATTCGCTGAAGCGCTACGAACGCATCCGCACCGAGCGGGCCGGCGATCTCGTGCTGCGCGCCCGCAAGCGTGCGCACGAGACGCACGCGTTCGACGTCGAGGCGACGCAGGCCTGGTACGACGGCCTGCGGCGCGAGGACGGCTCCGGCGTCATCCGCGGCATCGTCGGCAACATCGAGGGCAGCCCCGTGGAGCTCGGCGCAAGCGTGCTGCGCTGACGCGGGGCGGCGCGGCGGCGCGGCGGGTTCAGTGTCCAAGACACGCCGCATCGGGGCCCGACGTAACGGCGTGTCCTGGACACTCGCCGTTGCGCGCCGCTGCGGGCGGCACGGTGTCTGGGCTTCAGTGTCCAGGACGCGCGGATGCCACGACCCGCGGTCCGCGTGTCTTGGACACTCAGCGCCCGCGCGGGGCGCTCAGTTCATCGCGACGTTGAAGTACGCAATGGCGGCGAGCGGCAGCGCGAACAGCGCGATCGCGGCGCCGAGCGCCCACCGCGCGGTGATGCGCGGCCCGCGGCGACCGCCGCGCTGGGCGCGACGCAGAGCCGTCGTCGCGAGGACCGTGAGCAGGACCGGCACGACGAGCCAGGGGACGAGGAGGACGGGAAGGAAGAGCGCAATCACGGCCGCGTAGAGAAGCGGCACGGCCCCGAGCACCACGGCCGCGATCACGACGATCGACATCACGAGGCTCGTCTCGCGCTGGTGCTTCTGCTCCTGCGGCGTCAACCCTTGCGGGCTCGGTGACGGCCGATCCGACGTCCGCTGCGAGGACACATAACTCGCCGCGGGCGGCCGCGGCGCCGTGGGATCGGCGGCATCCTGCTCGCTGGCCGAGGGGGTGGCATCCGTCGGTTCTGTCATTCGGCCACGGTAGCCGCCCTGTCACGCGCGGGCCCGAGTGTCCAAGACACGCCGCATCGGGGCCCGGCGTAACGGCGTGTCCTGGACACCCGCCGTTGCGCGCCGCTGCGGGCGGCACGGTGTCTGGGCTTCAGTGTCCAGGACACGCGAATGCCACGGCGCGCGGTCCGCGTGTCTTGGACACTCACGTGAGGGGCACCACCGACGCGCCCCGGCGGGGAGGCGGACGCCTGGCGGGTCAGACGTGGAAGATGCTGTGCACGTCGCCGCCGAGCACATGGCGGCCGCCGAGGGCGTCGATCTCGAGCAGCACGGCGGTGCCGGTGACCTCTCCGCCGAGGCGGGCGACGAGGGCACGCCCCGCTTCGAGAGTGCCGCCGGTGGCGAGGACGTCGTCGAGCAGCAGGACGCGCGTGCCGTCGGCGATGTCGTCATGCATCTCGATCTCGGCGGTGCCGTATTCGAGCGCGTACGAGACGGATGCCGCGGGCCGCGGCAGCTTGCCCGCCTTGCGGATGGGAACGAGTCCCACGCCGGCCGCGACGGCTGCGGCTCCGGCGAGGAGGAAGCCGCGCGCCTCGATGCCGGCCACCACGTCGAAACGACCCGCGAACGGCTCGAGCAGCGCCTCGATGGTGACGCGCAAGGCCTCGGCATCCGCCAGCAGCGGCGTGATGTCGCGGAACATCACCCCGGGCTCGGGGTAGTCGGGGATGCTGCCGATCAGCGATTCGGCACGGGAGAGAGCGGAGGCGTCGGGCACCGTCCCAGCCTAATCGCCGCGGGTTCTCCGCGCCGGGACCCCCCGCCTGTCCGGCGGCCCTCGCCCTGACGTCCGCTTCGGTGTCCAAGACACGCGGACGGCAGTGGGCGGCATCCGCGTGTCTTGGACACCGAAACACCGGCGAGGGCGCCGAAGCGCAGAGGAGGACACTCACGCACCGAGGAGGACGGCACCCGGGAACGCGCGGCGGAGCGGCGGCGACGGGTGGGCGGCCGCGGCGCGGCGGAGCGGCGGCCCGGTGGAGCGGGGTGAGCCGTGGGGCGCCCTGTGACACGGCGGAAACGCGGCCCCGGTAGTCTGCGAACGTGTCGACCCCCTCCCCCGCGCTGCAAGCGCTTGCACTAGGTTGTACCGCATGACTTTCACGCAGCAGGACGCGCGCCCCGAACTCGAGTCCGCTCCCGGCTCCGAGTGGTGGCGGACCGCCGTCATCTACCAGATCTACCCCCGCTCCTTCGCGGACGCCTCGGGCGACGGCCTGGGCGACCTCCCCGGCGTCACCGCGCACCTCGACGACCTCCAGGAGCTGGGTGTGGATGCCATCTGGCTGAGCCCCTTCCAACGGTCGCCGCAGAAGGACGCGGGGTACGACGTCGCCGACTACCGTGACGTCGACCCGATCTTCGGCACCCTCACCGATTTCGACGCGATGCTCGCGGGCGCCCACGACCGTGGCATCCGGGTGATCGTCGACCTGGTGCCGAACCACTCCAGCGACCAGCACGTGTGGTTCCAGGAGGCGCTGAAGGCCGCCCCCGGCAGCCCCGAGCGCGCGCGGTACATCTTCCGCGACGGGAAGGGCGAGAACGGCGAGCTGCCCCCGAACAACTGGGAGTCGGTGTTCGGCGGCGGCATGTGGAAGCGCGTGACCGAGGCCGACGGCACGCCGGGCCAGTGGTACCTGCACATCTTCGACGAGACCCAGCCCGACTTCGACTGGACCAACCCCGAAGTGCGGGCCGAGTTCCGCGACATCCTGCGCTTCTGGCTCGACCGCGGGGTCGACGGCTTCCGCGTCGACGTCGCCCACGGCCTCATCAAGGCCGACGGCCTCCCCGACTTCACCCCCGACCCCGAGGGCGGCTCGATGGGCGGCGACGCCGACGAGGTGCCGTACTGGGGCCAGCCGGGCGTCCACGAGGTGTGGCGCGAGTGGCACGAGGTTCTCGCCGAGTACGACGGCGACCGCGCCCTGTGCGCCGAAGCATGGCTCCCCACCGTCGCGCAGACGGCGCTGTGGGTGCGCCCCGACGAGATGCACCAGGCGTTCAACTTCGCCTACCTCGAGACGAAGTGGGATGCCGAGGCCCTCCGCGACGTGATCACGGAGTCGCTCGACGAGTACGCCGCGGTCGGCGCCCCGAGCACGTGGGTGCTGTCCAACCACGACGTCGTCCGGCACGCCTCGCGACTCGCACTCACCGCGGAGAACCCGCAGGGCGCGGGCATCGGCCCGAAGTCGCCGGGCCAGCCCGACCCCGTGAAGGGGCTGCGGCGCGCCCGAGCCGCGACCTCGCTCATGCTGGCGCTCCCCGGCTCGTCGTACCTGTACCAGGGCGAGGAGCTGGGCCTGCCCGAGGTCATCGACCTGCCCGACGACGCGCGTCAGGACCCCACCTGGTTCCGCACCGAGGGCGAGCGGTACGGTCGCGACGGCTGCCGCGTCCCGATCCCGTGGACGGCCGACGCCCCCGCGTACGGCTTCAACGAGACCGGCGCCGCTTGGCTGCCGCAGCCCGCCGAGTGGGCGGAGTTCGCCCGGGACGTGCAGCGCGAGGACCCGGCATCCACCCTGTCGCTCTACCGCTCGCTGCTCGCCGAGCGCCGCGCGCGCGACCTCGGGGCGGGGTCGCTCGAGTGGATCGACGGTTTCGGCAACGACGTGGTGGCGTTCCGCAACGGCTCCGTCACCGTGATCGCCAACCTCGGCGACACCGCGGTCGAGCTTCCCGCCGGAGACGTCCTGGTGGCGAGCGGACCGCTGGACGGCGCCGCGCTCCCGACCGACACGACCGTCTGGATCGCCGCGGCCTGAGCCGTGGCATCCGGGATCCGCGAGACCGTGGTCGGCATCGACGAGGTCGCCCGCCGGGCGGGCGTGTCGACGGCCACGGTCTCGCGAGCCCTCAGCGGGCGCGGGCCCGTGTCGCCCACGACGCGGCAGCGCGTGCAGACCGCCGCGGATGAGCTGGGCTACGTCGTGTCGGCGGCCGCGTCGGCGCTGGCGACCGGCCGGGCGCGGGCGATCGGGGTCATCGTGCCGTTCCTGGACCGGTGGTTCTACAGCACGGTGCTCGCGGGGATCTCGGACGGTCTCGTGCGTCGCGGCTTCGACATCACCCTCTACGGCGTGAGCGCGGCGGCCGAGGAACGGCATCGCGTGTTCTCCGACAACGTGCGCCGCCGCCGGGTCGACGGGATCATCACCATCGCACCCGAGCTCGACGCCGAAGAGGCCGAGCTCCTGCGCAGCCTCGGTGTCCCGATCGTCGCGATCGCCGGCCCCAATCCCCTGGTGACGACCCTCACCGTCGACGACCGCGCCGTGGGTCGCCTCGCCACCCGGCACCTGCTCGACCTCGGTCACCGGCGGATCGCGCACATCGGCTCGCACGAGACGAGGGGGTCGTCGGTGCCGGCCCTCCGCCGTCGTGGCTTCACCGAAGAGATGGATGCCGCCGGCGCGACGCCCTCGTTCGCCGACGCGGACTTCACGATCGAGGGGGGATCGGCTGCGGCGCGGCGCCTCCTCGACGCCGTCGACCGCCCGACCGCGATCTTCGCCGCGTCGGACGAGATGGCGATCGGCGCCGTCCTCGCCGCACGGGAGGCGGGGCTGCGGGTGCCGCAGGACGTCTCGATCATCGGCGTCGACGGCAACGACCTGGGCCGCTGGTTCGGACTCACCACCATCGACCAGTTCGCCCGCGGTCAGGGCGAGCGCGCCGCCGAGGCGGTCCTCGCCGACCTCGACGGGGCCGCCCCCACCCTTCGTCGCGGCACGCTCCCGTTCGCCTTGCTTGAGCGCGGCTCGACGGCGCTGGCGCCGGTCTGAGGCAGGGCCGTGGCCGGGGCCGTCGCATCCCGGCACGACTCCTGCATGGCGCGTCCCGCCCGACGGACACACGCGCAGGGATGCCGCACCGCAGGACTATCGCGCGGCTCGCATCGCTCGCGAGCGGAACGAGACGCCCGTCCGGTCAGCGCTTCGAAGCGGCCAGCGACCCGGTCGTCTGCGCGACGGACGGGTCGAAGATCATGCACAGGATCTCGCGGTCGCCCTGCGCCCAGGTCTCCTTGGTCGGAGAGAGGTAGGTGTAGTCGAGAGTCGAGTCCGCGTACGGGATGCCCACGAAGGCGGCGAACGCCGCGTCGCACTTCTCGTAGGCCTGCTCCTCGAACACGCTCTCCCCGGGGAAGGCGCCGTCGTCGACCAGGAACGAGCTGAAGATCTCGAAGTTGTGGGGCTGGGCGCAGTCGAGCACGTTGTCGCTCGTGATGTAGGTGGTCGCCAACTCGTCGAGGCACGTGCCCACCGGGAGCGCGAAGGTGTCGTTCTCCGCCGGGGGGAGGAACGGATCGAGAGGAGAGCCGGCACTCGACGACGCCGCGCCCAGGGCGAACAAGAGGAAGAGGGCGATGCCGACGATGATCGAGAGCACCGTCATGACCGCCCCGGCCACGATGCCGCCGATGGCGAGGCCGCGGCCCTTCTCACCCGTCCGCTTCACCTGGGCGAGCGCCACGGAACCGGCGATGATGCCACCGATCGGGAAGACGAAGCCCAAGACGATCGCGACGATCGCGACGGTGTTCGTCCGCTGCTCGGCGCCCGGAACCGGAGCCGGGGCGCCGTACCGAAACCCGGGAGGTACCGCGGCGTACCCGGCGGGCGGGACGGGGGAACCGCCGGGAACGGTGGACGCGGGGTAACCGCCGGGGGCGGGCGGGGCCGGGTGGCCGCCGGGCGCGACCGGCGGCGCGGGTGCGCCCTCCGGCGCGTCGATGCCGGACGCCGTGTCCGGGCCGGCGGGGGCAGGGACGCTCCCGGCACCACCGGCCAGCAGCCCCTGCTGCGCGAGACGCACCCCGGCCAGGTGCGCCGCGTCGCGGATGATCTCGCCCACGCGGGCCGCGCCGACGGCGCCGCCCTTGAAGAACCCGCCGACCGCGGAGTGCTCGAACACGGCCAGGGTGCCCTCGGCACCCGGGGAGAGATGCACGTCGAACCGCACGTGCATGTCCTGTTCGGCGAACGCGCCCGCGACCACCGTCGTCCCCAGGCTCCCGCGGGAGACGTCGAGCGAACCGCCGGGCGTCGGCTGCACGGTGAAGCCCTGCTCGGCCAGCGCCGAGCCCACGGCATCCCGTGCCTGATCGAGCGGAAGAAGAAGTCGCAGTTCTGCGGTCGCCACGGATGCCCCCTGATCTCGTCGCACGGCGAGTGCCACGGCAGCGATCAGGCTATCGCCCGGCGGTCAGCGGATACGGCCCACCAGGTCGTCGCGCGTCAGGGTGTCGGCCTCCGCGAGCACGGAGCGGGCGGCGTCGCGGGCGTCCTCGACGTTCCACAGCAGCACGCCGACGACCCGGTCGTCGTCGAGGTAGTAGACGACGCCGCGGTCGGCGTCGATCCAGTCCTCCACCGTGGCGAGCGAGGAGTCGAGCGTGCCGACGGCCTCGTACCGGATGCCGAACACCGCCGAGTAGTAATACGGCGTGTGCGTGTACGGCTCCGCGGCGCCGGCGAGGTTGCGGCCGACGGCCCGGCCCATCTCATGGGCGTTGTCGACGTGCTCGACCCGGCGGCGCCCGAGCAGCCGGTCGGGGTAGCTCGCGACATCCCCCGCGGCCCACACGTCGTCGACCGACGAACGCAGCTGCGCGTCGACCACCACGCCGTCGTCGACGGCGATCCCCGCCGCCTCGGCCAGGTCGGTCGCGACCTCGATGCCGAGCCCGCTCACCACGGCGTCCGCGCGCACCTCGCCGCCGCCCTCGAGCGCGAGCCGGATGCCGTCGGCATCCGCCTCTCCTGCCTCGACCTTCGATCCCGCGACGATCTCGACCCCGGCGTCGCGGAACAGCTTCTCGAACCGCTCCGCGAGCGCGGCCGGGAACACCGCGTCGCCGAGCACCGCGCCGGTGTGGATCAGGACCGTGTCGACCCCGTTCTGCACGAGGGCGGCCGCGAGTTCGGAGCCGATGTAGCCGCCGCCGACGACCGCGATGCGCTCGACCTCCTCGGACAGGGCGCGCAGCCGCCGGTAATCCGCGGCGGTGCGGAACGTCAGGGCCCGTTCGCCGCCGGAGCGGTCGTCGATCGGGAGCGGCACGGGGTGTCCGCCGGTCGCGAGCAGCAGCTTTCCGTACGAGTACGTCTCGCCGTCGGCATCCACTTCGTGCGCCTCGGGGCGGACCGCGGTCGCGCGCGTGCGCAGCCGGATGTCGGCGCCGGTGTCGTCGGCGGTGCCGAGCGGCACCTTCTCCCACGTGAACTCGTCGTCGGTCCACAGCTTCTTGCTGAGGGCGGGGCGCGTGTAGGGCTCGTCGACATCGTCGCTCAGGATGCCGATCGACCCGTCGGCGTCGATCTCGCGGATGCCGCGCGCCGCGGTGTCGGCGACCATCCCGCCGCCGACGATGAGGTAGTCGAAGTGTGTCGTGGCCATGCCGCCAGCCTCGCCGCCCTCGCCGCCCACCCGGGACGGCTGGACAGGCGAGGTGGCATCGGGTAGCGGGGGCCTGTGAGGAGATTCAGTGTCCAAGACACGCCGTACGGCGTCGGGCGGATGCGGCGTGTCTTGGACACTCAAGCGCCGGGAGTGCCGCGGCACGGGACACCGCACGACGCGACGCATAGGCTCGGAGGCATGAGTGTCGACCTCGAAAGCCTGTACACCGACCTTCACACCCACCCCGAGCTGTCGTTCCAGGAGACCCGGACCGCCGGCGTCATCGCCCGGCACCTCGCGGACCTCGGACTCGAGGTCGAAGAGGGCGTCGGACGGACGGGCGTCGTCACGAAGATCGACAACGGCCCCGGTCCGGTGGTCTGGCTGCGCGCCGACATGGACGGCCTGCCCGTCGAGGAGCAGACGGGCCTGGCCTACGCGAGCACCGCGCGCGGGACCGACCCGGCCGGCAACGCCGTTCCCGTGATGCACGCGTGCGGTCACGACATGCACGTCACCGCCCTGATCGGGGCGCTCGAGCGTCTCGTCGCCACCACGTCGGAGTGGTCGGGCACGGTCGTCGCGGTGTTCCAGCCCGCCGAGGAGTACGGCGCGGGCTCGCAGGCGATGATCGCCGACGGCGTGCTCGACCGGTATCCGCGGCCCGACATCGTGCTCGGGCAGCACGTGACACCGCTCCCCGCCGGAACGATCGGCGTGCGCCCCGGCACCCAGATGGCGGCATCCGACGGGCTCACCGTCGTCCTCCACGGCCGCGGCGGACACGGCTCGCGCCCCCACTCCACGATCGACCCGGTCGTCATGGCCGCCGCCACCGTCATGCGCCTGCAGACGGTCGTCTCGCGCGAGGTCGACCCGCGCGATGTCGCGGTCGTCACGGTCGGCTCGATCCACGCGGGCCTGAAGAACAACATCATCCCGGCCGAGGCGAAGCTCGAGCTCAGCCTCCGCTACCCCGACGACGCGGCCCGCGCGCGGGTCATGAGCAAGGTCGAGCGGATCATCCGCGCCGAGGCCGAGGCATCCGGAGCCGAGAAGACCCCCACCATCACGACCGATCACTCCCTGCCGCCCACCATCAACGACCCGGATGCCACGGCCCGCCTGACCGCGGCCTTCCGTCGGGCGTTCGGCGAGGCGGGCGTCGTCGACCCGGGCATGTTCACGGGCAGCGAGGACGTGTCGTGGTTCGCCCGCGAATCCGGCGCGCCGCTGTTGTTCTGGTTCTGGGGCGGAGTGGATCCGCAGACCTTCGCGGAGGCCCTGGCCGGCGGCACGATCGAGCGCGACATCCCCACCAACCACTCGCCGTTCTTCGCGCCCGTCATGCAGCCGACGATCGATCGCGGCGTCGAGAACCTCGTGGTCGCGGCCCGGGAGTTCCTGGACTGATCGGCGCGCCCGTGTGAGGGTGGGAGGAACCTTTGGGGAGGCCGTCATGACCATCACGCAGGATGAGACCCACGTGAACGCGCTGCTTCCGGGGGCGGCGGTGGTCGTCGGCATCCGCTCGCTCCTGATCTGGGCGATCGTGGCGGTGACGATGCTGGCGGTGTTCCTGCGCGGCAGCATGGGCAGCTGCTCGGGCGGCGTCACCGGCAGCGGGGGTTTTCTCGACGCCGAGGGACGACCGACCGACGTCGCCCCGATGTGCGGCTCGGTCACCGTGAGCGCGCACCCGCTGATCTACGTGGCGATCGGCCTGGTCGTGCTGTTCTCGCTGACGAGGATCCTGCGCCGTGCCGACACCGTCGAACGCGCCTTGAGCATCCTCCACAACGCCCGGATGGTGATCGTGGTGCTCACCCTCGTCACGTTCGTCGTGGGCTTCTGGGCCATCTCGACCCTTCGCGTCGAGGACTGGAACGACTACTCGCTGTTCGCGCCCCTCCCCTTCGCCGGGTTCGACATCACGACGCGCCCGATGGGCTGACCGGCCCTGGCGCTCGCGTCAGCAGGCGCGCGTGCGCGACCGCCGGCGGGGGCGACGACGCCCGCGAAGACGGCGAGCACACCTGCGTAGCCTTGTGGACGTGTCCGCCGCCGCCCGCCTCCGCGACGAGCTCGTCGCCCGCATCGACGCGACCGGTTTCGCCGCGCACGGTGTGCACGTGAGGGTCGGCGACGACACCGCGACCCACCGCTGGGCGCCCGACGTGCGCAAGGAGATCCACTCCGTCGCCAAGGCCGTCGCCGTGCTCGCGGCCGGAATCGCGGCGGATGAGGGTCTCGTGTCGCTCGACGCCCCGCTGGGCGAGCTCGTGCCCACCTCCGCCGAGCTCACCCTGCGGCACCTGCTCACCATGACCGGCGGAATCGACTTCGCGTACTCCGAGACGATGATGGGCGACTGGCCGACCTCGCCGCCGAGTTCCTCGCGCGGCCCTCGCGCGGCCGCGTCTTCCAGTACTCCAATGCCAGCACGTATACCGCGATGCACGCGCTGTCGAAGCGCACCGGCGACGTCGAGGAGTACCTGCGGCCACGGCTGTTCGCCCCGCTGGGCCTCGATGAGGTGCACTGGCGCCGCTGCCCGAACGGCCGCGTGCTCGGCGGCGAAGGTCTTGCCCTCCGCACCGACGAGATGGCGCGCCTGGGCCTGCTGATCCGCGACCGCGGGCTCTGGAACGGTCGCCGCCTCGTCTCGGCGAAGACGGTGGATGCCATGCACTCGGCGTGGATCGAGACGGGCAGTGCGGGCGAGGGCTACCGCCGCTATGCGATGGCCGGGTGGGACGGTCCGGGGAACGCCTGGCGCCTGCACGGTGCCCACGGACAGTTGATCGTCTTCGCCGGCGACGCGGTCGTCACGGTCACCGCGAACGATCACGCAGGCGCCGACGCGGTGGCATCCTTCATCGCGGAACGGGCCGCCTGAGAAGGCTCACGAACGCGCCGCGGACCCCGCGCCCTCGGGGCTGACCGGCCTGGAACCCTCCGTCAGCGCGCGAGTGCACGCACTCGGGTGGGGGCGTCCGCAACGGCCGCCCCCACCGAGTCTCAGTCCTCGCGGCGGTCGACCCGTGACGAGGGGGTGCGACGGCGGAGGATCACACCGGCGCCGATGCCCGCGACCGCCAGCAGCAGCGCGGCGAGCGGGAGCACGGTGCCGGTGACGGCGAGCGCACCTGCCGTTCCCGACGACGCGATCGAGCCGGGGGCCGTGCCTGAGCCCGAGCCGACACCCGAGCCGGGCTCGGTGGGCGTGGGCGTCGGCGTCGGCTCACCCGGGCCTGCGGCCTCCGCGATCACGAACGGAGCGGAAGCCTCGGAGGCCGGCGACGATCCCGCCGCGTTGATCGCGATGACCCGCACCGTCCACGTGCCCGGCGCGAGGTCGGCCACGGTGGCGGAGACCGCCGCGGCGTCGACGGAGACCGACCGGTCCGCGCCGGCATCCGAGACGAACTCGAGCGTGTACCCCGTGATCGCCGAGCCGTTGTCGGCCGGAGCCTCCCACGATACGACCGCCGTGGTGCCGTCGACCTGGACCCCCGGCGCCGCGGGGGCGGCGGGGACGCCGATCTCGACACCGTCGGTCTCGAGCACGAACGGGGCGAACGCGATCCAATCGACGTCGGGGGCGATCGCATACCCGTTCAGCACGACCTGGTCCTGCTGGCTGGTGCGTTCGTCGATCACAAGGGTCTGCTTCGTGTTGCCGAACGTCACCGCCCCACCGTCGGTGGTGAGGTTCAGCGGCATCACGGCCTCCCAGAAGTTGGTCGCGGTGTACGTGTAGCGGAACGTCGAGCGCCCCACCAACCCGTCGTGACCGGCTTCCTGCGCCTGCAGCCCCAGGTCGACGACCTGCGGGTTGTAATCGTGGCGGCCCTCGATGTCGTCGTTCGAGTAGTGCACGATCGCGTCGTACGCCCCCGCCGTGTCGAACCCCGCCCCGCGGGCGATCGTGAGCGTTCCCTGGTTCGCCGGGACGGCGTCGGTGATGCCGAGCCCGCCGACGTAGCCCGAGCCGGAACCGTTCGTCAGCTCCGAGCCGAAGCCCTTCACCGCCGCGGTTCCGCCGAGCGTGGCCTTCGTGGCATCCTCCACCTCGACCTTGACGATCGCGGCGTCGCCCTCGACCGCGCGGGTCGTGCTGACCGCGCTCACGCGGGCACCGCCCGTGCTGCGGAGTTCGATCTCGCTGATGCCCTCGGGCAGGTGGATGCGCGCTCGCTTCTGCCCCTCGGCGAAGGTGGTCGCGAGGCGGCCGTTGACGGTCAGGCCGAGGTCGGAGCCCTGCCAGTCGACCACCACGTCGTAGTAACCCGACTCGTCCGCCGACGGGTAGACGTCGACCCGGTCACCGTCGCCGATCGACACCGCTCCTCCCTCGAGCTTCGCGGAGCCCGCCAGACGCAGGGTCGTGGCGGGGTACACCGCGTGCTGCGTGTTGGTGTCATCGCCCACGCGGGTGAGCTCGACACGGTCGACGGTGACACCGCCGTCCGCGCCGGCACCCGGAAGCAGGTTCTGCCCGTCTCGGCTGGTGCGCAGGCTCAGCGTGTGGGTGCCGGCATCCAGATTGACGTACACCTCGGCGGTGCCGCGGGCCGTGCCGCGCACGTTGTCGGGCTTGATCGCGTTGGCTCCGTACTGCACGGTCGCGGAGTCGGCATCGTCGACGAACAGCTCGTGCTGGGCGGCGCGACCCGGCGTGGCGGCGAGCACCGTGTAGCGGTACAGGCCCGGCTCGGCCACGTCGACCTGCCAGTCCAGGCGCGCGTCGGCGCCCGTAAGGCCCGTGACGTCGCGGTCGCCCGAGAGGCGGTAGCCGCCACCCGGCTGTGAGCGCACGGCTCCCCCGGTGATCGCGAGGTCCTCGGCCTCCGCCCACCGGTGCGGCGCCTGCTGCGCGGCTTCGGCCGCGACATCGCGGTCGGTGGCCGGGGTGATGACCACCTGGTACGCGGCGCTGGCGTCGGCCGACGGGATGCGCACTTGCACGGAGCCGCCCGAGACCGCGACGTCGTCATACGCGGCGACGACGCGCGGAGTGTCGGCGATGCCGTCGGTGCCCGAGATGAGGTCCTCGCGCACCTCGATGTCGACCGAGCCGCCGAAGGTGTCGCTCGACAGGCCGTTGACCGTGAGCAGCCCGTCGCGGCCCTGCTGCACTCCGCCGACGATCACCTGCGCGCGGCGGTTGGCGTCGTCGATCGCGGCGATCGCCTTCTCGCGGTTGGTGGTGACCTCGGCGGTCTGCGAGCCCTGCAGGTCGCCGTACCACTTGAACATCCACCAGCCGCCGTTGGCGGCGTTGACCTTGGCCTGGTTGTCGGACAACGTGCCGGATGCCGTCCAGTACGCGGTCTGCGCGTCGATCTTCGCCGCCTCGAAGCTGGAGAACCAGCGCAGGAGGTTGGCGGGCGAGCTCATGTCGTTGCTCGCGCCGTACTCGGTGATGTTGATCTGGGGGACCTTGTCCTCGGCGATGCCGAGATCCCGCGCGTACTGGCGGAACGCGTTCGCGCGATCCGGCATCCACTGGTATCCGCGCAGCTCGTGCCACACGTACACGTCGGGGACGGTGTTCGTGGCGATCGCGGAGCGCAGGAACGCCTTGATGTTGCCCTCACCGCGCCACGCGGCATCCCCGGGTCCGGCGATGCGGGGCCGGCTCAGCCCGTGCTTGGCGTAGACGTCGGTGATGACCTTCCAGGCCGCGGCCCAGTCGCTCGCCCCGCCGGGGGTGTAGCTGTCGGGCTGGCCGCCCTGCTGCAGGTAGCGGTTGTACTTGTCGTCGGTATTGAGCCACTGCAGGTCGAGCTCGTTGAAGGGGATGAACGTGTACTTCTCGGGGTCGTCGGCCCCGGTCGCGACCGCCTCGGTCACGATCTCCAGCACTTCGAGGTAGTCCCACACCCCGTCGCCTCCGGGCGTCCACTCCGACGTGAGCTTTCCGTCCGCGTCGCGCACGTACGTGCGGTCGTCGCCGGGGCGAACGCCCTGGTTGTAGGGCCAGTCCGGGTAGTAGTCCTGGGTGTAGATGTAGAGGTCTTCGCCGTGCTTGTCGAAGAACGTCTTCTCGATGTTGAAGGCGTCGCCGCCCGGGTGCTGCGTGCCGAACGGCGGCTTCTGCGACACGTTGGTCATGGCCGCGCCGTTGACGAGGGCCTGCGTGGGCGACTGCTCGTCGCCGAGGCCGTAGAGGGTTCCCGAGGCGCCGCCGCGGAAGTCGCCGGTGCGACGGCTCAGGTCGGCGACGATGTCCTCGGTCTGCCGCTCGGCGACCGAGACGGTCGCGGTGACCTTGCGCTCCGTACCCTCGACCACGCCGTCGACGGTGAACGTCGTGCCCGCCGTCGCGTACTGCGACGATCGTACGGCGTCCCAGCGGACGGCCGCGTCGGTCTTCAGTCCGGACTCGCGCGTCACGCCGACCCGAGCGGGCAGCACGGGCGCCTGGCCGGCGGTGGTCGGCACCTGCCAGGCCGTCTGGTCCACCGCCGTGACGGGGCCCGCGGTGGCGGCGAAGCTCTGCGCCACCTGGTCGGATGTCAGGGCGACGTCGTAGATCGAGAAGTCGTCGAACTCGCCGCCGAACAGGGCGGCCCACTGCGGCGCCCACGGCACCCGCCCGATCAGCCCGGAGCGGGTGCTCGACTCTGCGGCCAGCTTCGTGAAGTCGACCGCCGCGGCTTCACGTCGGACCAGCTCGCCGTTGATGTAGTACGACAGCGTCTGACCGTCGGCCACCGAGGTGATCTGCGCCCAGGCGCCCGCGGTGAGCGGGACAGGCGAGACGGCCTTCACTTCGGCACCGGAGTTGGCGACGGCCTTGGACTGTCCGCCCTCGTTCGGGACGTAGTAGAGACCCCAGTTGTCGCGCGGCAGTGCGTCGCTGCCGATGATGTAGGCCCAGGGCAGGTTGCCGGAGTTCTTGCCGTCCCACTTGATCCAGGTCGAGACGGTGAGCGCGGTGACTCCGTCGAAGAGCCCGGCGGGGATGTCGAGGTACGGGCTCGCCGAGCCCGACGAGCCCTGGGCGGCGCCCGGGAACAGTCCCGACGCGCCGGCGGCGGAGGTGGGTCCGGTGCCGCGCGCGAGCGACGCCGCGTTGCGCACGTGCGCGTCGAACGCGCCGCCCTTGGAGCCTTCGTTGGCGATGACGGATGCCGCGGCATCCCCGTCGAAGGTGTACTCGACGATGGGGCGGGGTGGGGTGTCGTCGGGCGCAGCGAAGGCCGCGGGAGCACCGACGAGGCCGACGACCAGGGGCACGGTCACGCAGGCGGCGACGGCCGCGGAGACGCGGCACGGGGGATGGGTGTGGGGTCTCATGTTTCCTCGACGTTGAGTGACGGGACACGCGCATCGCATCTTGATAGCGCTTTCAGACCGCGAGCATAGGGTGTGCGACTTCCGACCGCAAGGAGGTCGTCACATTTTTGATATCGCTTTCACATTGTGCTTGATAACGCTTTCAGAATCGGTTAGCGTCCCTCTCGTTCGACACGACGGAGAGACGAATGACGACGATGCACCCCGCCCCCACCGACGCGGCCCCGGCCCCGCGCCTCGAGTGGGGCACCGACCTCGTGGCACTCACGTTCCAGTGGGACGACGATGCGCCCGTGGTCTGCAGCGCGGTGCGCGTCGCCGACCGGGAGTTCCCGGTCCACCGCATCCCGTTCGTCGAGGTCCTCACCGCCGACGCCGGCCACCGGCCCGCCTCGGGCCGGCTCGCGCACACCGAGCTCGGCCTTCGGATGCGGTACATCGACCACACCGAGACCGCCCGCGACGGCGAGAAGACCCTCGTCATCCGGCAGCGCTCCGGTGACATCGAGACGCGTCTGACGCTCACCGTTCGCGAGGGCGTAGCGGCGGTCTCGAGCAGCGTCGCTCTCACCAACGTCGGCACCGGACGCGTCGTGCTGCGGTCGGTCGCGTCCTGGGCGGCCGGGTTCACCGACGCCGGCACGACCGACGACGCGCTCTCGGACTGGGAGCGGGTGACCGGCGAGAGCGACTGGCTCGGCGAGGGGAGGTGGACGCGTACTCCTCTGCGCGGCCCGGACTTCGTGCCCCTCGCCGAGCACCTCACCGGCCATAACCCGCGTGGGGCCTTCACCGCTGTCTCCACCGGGACGTGGTCGACGGCGCACGCCCTGCCCATGGGCGTGCTCGCGTCCCGGGCGGCCGGTTTCGCGCTCGCATGGCAGATCGAGCACAACGGCGCGTGGCGTTGGGAGATCGGAGAGGACACCGCCGGTGGCTACCTGGCGCTGGCCGGTCCCACCGACGCCGACGCAGCGTGGACGCACGTGCTCGGCCCCGCAGACTCGTTCACGAGCGTGCCCGTTACGGTCGCCTTCGCCCCGCATGCCACCGCCGCGGTGTCGGCGTTGACCGACCACCGCCGCGCGACGCGGCGCCCGCACCCCGACAACGCCGCGATGCCCGTGGTCTTCAACGACTACATGAACACCCTCGACGGCGACCCCACCACCGAGAAGCTCCTCCCCCTCATCCGCGCCGCGGCCGAGGTCGGCGCCGAGGTGTTCTGCATCGACGCCGGGTGGTACGACGACTCGGGACACTGGTGGGATTCGGTGGGCGAATGGATCCCCTCGACGACCCGTTTCCCCGGGGGACTCGCGGAGGTCATCGACGCGATCCGCGCCGAGGGCATGGTCGCCGGGCTCTGGCTCGAGCCCGAGGTAGTCGGCATCCGGAGCGCCCTCGCCGACCGCCTGCCGGCGGAGGCCTTCCTGCAGCGCCACGGTCAGCGCGTCGTCGAGCACGACCGCTTCCACCTGGATCTGCGTCACCCGGCCGCCCGCGCGCACCTCGACGGCGTCGTCGATCGGCTCGTGGCGGACTTCGGTCTCGGATTCTTCAAGATGGATTACAACATCAACCCTGGCCCGGGAACGGACCTGGATGCCGACAGCGTCGGCGACGGGCTGCTCGGCCACAACCGGGCGGTGCTCGAGTGGCTGGACGGCGTGCTGGACCGGCATCCGACCCTCATCATCGAGAACTGCAGCTCGGGCGCGATGCGCATGGACTACGCGATGCTGTCCCGGCTGGCGATGCAGTCGACCTCCGACCAGCAGGACTTCCGCAAGTACCCGCCGATCGCGGCGGCGGCACCGATGGCGATCCTTCCCGAACAGGCCGCGAGCTGGGCCTACCCCCAGCCGGAGATGGATGCAGAAGAGTCGACGTTCTCGCTGGTCACCGGCCTCCTCGGCCGCTTCTACGTGTCGGGCCACCTCAACCGCATGACGCCCGCGCAGCTACAGCGGGTGGCCGACGCCATCGCGGTCGCGAAGGAACTGCGCGGCGAGATCGCGACCGCGCACCCGCACTGGCCCCTGGACCTCCCGCGCTGGGACGACCCGTGGTTCGCCCTGGGCCTACGCCTGCCCGCCGCCGATCTCGTGTCGGTCTGGCGACGCGGTGACGCGGTCTCCACGGCCCTCTCCTTCCCCCACCTCGTCGGCCACGACGTCGAGGTGACCCCGGTCTTCCCCCTGGACCTCCCTTCCTGGCACACCGAATGGGATGCCACGACGGGGACCCTCCACGTGCGCGCCGGAGATGCCCGTGTCTCCGCGCGTACCCTCCGCCTCTCGGCCCGACCGGTCCCGGTCGACGAAGGCGCTCGCACCGGATCAGACAGATCACACCAACAAGGAGCAATTCAATGAAGAAGCGGTTCTTCGCCGCCACGGCCCTCGCCGCCGTGGCCGCCCTCGCCCTCGCAGGCTGCTCGGACCCCGGCGCCGGCGGAGGCGCCGCCGCGGGATCGTCGGACTGGCCCGCCCAGGACACCAAGCTCGACGGCACGACCCTCACCATCTGGGCCGCGCAGAACTCGAACAAGGTCCCTGACAGCGTCGTCAAGGGCTTCGAGGCGGCCACCGGCGCGACGGTCAATGTCGTGACGATCCCCGACCCCTACGAGCAGAGCGTGCAGACCAAGGTCGCCACCGGCGACAAGCCCGACCTCGCCTTCTGGCAGCCCACCGCCTCGCAGCTGACGGCGCTGAACGCCACGACGAACCTGCAGTCGCTCGACGGTGCCCCCTTCATCGACGCCTACACGCCCGAGCTGAAGGACATCACCGGCATCCTGAACGGCACGCGCTACGCGGCGCTCATCACGACCCCGGCGGTCGAAGGCGTCTACTACAACAAGGAGGTGTTCGCGAAGGCGGGCATCACCACGACTCCCGGCAACTGGGACGAATTCCTCGCCGACGCCCGCCAGCTGAAGTCCGCGGGCGTCACGCCGTTCTTCGACTTCGGCGGCGGAACCCCGTGGGCCACGCAGTGGTGGGTGCAGGTGCAGCTCGCCGACGCCGCCAAGGACGGCCTGTGGGACCGCGTGAACGAGAACAAGGAGAAGTTCACCGACCCGACCATCCAGGGCGCGATCGACACCTACCAGGGCCTGATCCAGGAGGGGCTGTTCAACTCCGACCTGAAGACCGCGAAGTTCGAGGACCAGGGTCCGGCGCTGCTGTCCGGCAAGGCCGCGATGGCCGTGCAGGTCAACTCCTTCTTCGGGCAACTGCAGTCGCTCGCCGACACCCAGGAGCTGAACGAGAAGATCGGCTTCTTCCCGATCTCCCCCAACGGCAACGTCGGTACCTTCATCCCCGACCAGTCCAACGCTCTCGTGGCGTTCAAGACGGGGGACGCCAAGCGCGAGGCCGCAGCGCGTCAGCTGCTGTCGTACTGGCTCGGCGACGGCTACAGCGACTTCGTCCAGGCGCAGAAGACGGTGTCGCTGCAGAGCGACGTGAAGTCTTCGTCCGACGTGCCGCAGGCGCTGCTGGACGTCAGCAGCTCGCTCGGCGACTCGGTCGGCTCGATGCAGGCACTGGCAGTGGCCAACCCCGACCTGTACCTCAACCTCGGCGACATGATCCAGGGCACCAAGACCCAGACCCAGGTCGCGGAGGCCACGCAGTCGCAGTTCGCCGAACTCGCCAAGGCCATCGGCGCCTCCGGCTTCTGATCCCTAGGGGGCGCCGGGACCCGACCCGGCGCTCCCCTTCCCCCGGGAGGAACACGCATGACTTCGACCCTCGAGCGTCCCCGCACGGTGACGCCGCCGCCGCGATCCGCGCGTCCCGCTCCGCGCGGTCGGCACGCGAAGGACCACCCGCTGTGGTTCCTGATCCCGGCGCTCGCCGTCCTGGTGGTGTTCTTCGCCGTCCCCACCGTCTTCAACTTCGTCTACGCGTTCACGAACTGGTCGAGCTTCAAGAGCTCCATCGACTTCATCGGCACCGACAACTTCGTCTCGTTGTTCTCCAACGGCTCGCTGGTGAATGCGCTGACCGTGACGCTCGTCTACGCCGTTCTGGTGGCGATCTTCCAGAACCTCTTCGGCCTCGCCCTCGCACTACTGCTCGAGCGGGACACCCGGACGAACCGCGCGCTGCGCGTGGCGTTCTTCGTGCCCGTGATCATGTCGGCCCTGGCCGTCGGCTACATCTTCCAGGCCATGCTCAAGCCCGACGGCGCGCTCAACGACATCCTCAGCGCCGTGACGGGGCAGAACATCGACATCGCCTGGCTCGGCAGCACGACCTGGACGATCGTCGTCGTCGCACTCATCCACGCGTGGAAGTGGATGGGCCTGTCGATGCTCATCTACCTCGCCGGCCTCAAGACCATCAGCGACGACGTGCTCGAGGCCGCGCGCCTGGACGGTGCGGGGTGGTGGACGACGTTCCGCGCGATCCGCTTCCCGCTGCTCGCCCCGGCGGTCACCTTCAACGTCGCCACCGCCCTGCTCGGCTCGATGAACGGCTTCGACATCGTGCAGGCGACCACCGCAGGCGGCCCCGGCGGAACCACCGAGCTGCTCAACATCTTCATCTTCCGGACCTTCGGCCAGGGCCTGTTCGCCCAGGCCACGACGATGAGCCTCGTGCTGTTCCTCGTGGTCGCGATCCTCGCCTTCCCCGTCATCCGGATTCTGCGCAAGCGGGAGGACGTCCTGTGACCGAGACAATGACCCTCACCACGGGGCGCGCGCGTCGACTTCCTCGCCGCCGCACGCCGATCGGGCGGGTCGTGCAGCCCGCCGCCGCGATCCTCGTGGCCGTCGCCCTGCTCGGCATCCCGTTCCTGCTCACAATCCTCACCGCCGCCAAGACGCAGGCCGAAGCCTTCGTTCCGTCGTTGGCGCTCCCGACGGAGTGGCACCTCTTCGACAACTTCGCGACGGTCATCGGCGACGGGCGCATGCTCGCCGCGTTCGGCGGCAGCGTCCTCGTGATGGTGCCGGCGGTGCTGGGTGTGCTGGTCCTCGGGTCCATGGCGGCCTGGATCCTCGGGCGCCGGCGCTCCAAGGGCCTGGCCTTCGTCTACGCCGTCGCGATCAGCGGCATCGTGCTCCCTCCGGCCGTGGTCACGATCGTGCTCCTGCTGCGTCAGCTGGGGCTCGCGGGCACCCCCGTCGGCATGATCGGCGTCTACATGGGCATGTACATGTCGACCGTGATCTTCTTCGTCACGGGCTTCGTACGCACGATCCCCGTCGAACTCGAAGAGGCGGCCCGCGTGGATGGAGCCTCGCCCGTGCGGGTGTTCGTCAAGATCATCCTGCCGCTGCTCATGCCGGTGCTCGCGACCGCGACGATCCTCATCTGCCTCTACATCTGGAACGACGTCTTCTACGCGTTGTTCGTCGTGGGCGGTCGACTCGACACGCTGCCCCTGAACCTCTACCAGGTGGCGAGCGCCGGTCTTTACCTTCAGAATTGGCACCTGATCTTCGCGTACATCATCCTGATGAGCCTTCCGCTGCTGATCACGTTCATGGTGGCCCAGCGGAAGATCATCTCGGGCATCACGAGCGGCGCCGTCAAGTGACCATCAGCGGCGGCCCGCAGAGACGGAGAGCGATGGACCCCTCGCGCAACAAGCCGGCGACGATCGCCGACGTCGCCGCGCGCGCGGGAGTCTCCGTCCCCACGGTGTCGCGCGTGCTGACGGGCGCCGCGAAGGTGAGCCCCGCCAAGCGCGAGGCAGTGGAGGTGGCCATCGCGGAGCTGGGATTCCGTCCCAGCGCCGCGGCCCGCGTGCTGGCCTCCCGCAAGGCGCAGGTAATCGCCGTCATCGCCGGCGACACGTCGCAGTACGGCTACGCCGAGACCATCCGGGGGATCGAGGAGGCCGCCCGCGCCGGGGACTACACGGTGATGATCACCGTGGTCGAGAGCACCGACGACGTCGAGATCGACCGGGCGATCGCCGCCACGCTCTCGCAGCCGCTCGCCGGCGTGTGCGTCCTGAAGTTCGACCCTCCGGGCGTCGCCGCGCTGCATCGCATCCCGCCCTCCCTCCCCGTGGTCGCGCTCTCGGGTGTCCGCGAGCCGGGGCTGCGGCAAGCGGTGCTGGACGAGTCCCGCGCCGCGGAGGAGCTCACCGACCACCTGCTCGACCTCGGCCACGCGACCGTGCACCACGTGCGGGTGCCGCCGTCGCGACGGGAGGACGGCCGGACGACCGGCTGGCGTCGCGCGCTCAAGCGTCGCGTCGCGGTCATCCCCCCGCTCGAGGACGCCACGTGGGACCCGCGCTCCGGTATCGAGATCGGACGCCGTCTGGCGGAGGATCCCGCCGTCACCGCGGTGTTCTGCGGCAACGATGAGATCGCGATGGGAGTGATCCGCGGGATCACGGCATCCGGTCTGCGTGTTCCGGACGACATCTCGGTCGCCGGCTTCGACGACCATCCGCTCGCCGCATTGTGGTCTCCCCCACTCACCACGGTCGACCAGGACTTCGCCGGGCTCGGGCGCCGGGGTCTGCAGCTGCTCCTCAACGAGATCGCCGGCGAGACGGGACGCCGCTTCTCGTCGGACCGTCCACAACTCGTGGTGCGGGAGAGTACGGCGCCGCCGCGGGCGACCGCGACGGTGCGCCGAATCGGCTGACGGCCGCGTTTCAAGCCCCCTTCCTTCGCGCCCGCCACGCGCTACCGTCTCGGACGTGACGTTCAACGACAACGCCCGCGTCGGCGGCAATTCGGCGAAGCGCCGCGGCGGCACGGTCGCCGCCGTCGGCGGTGGCGCGGTGGGCCTCGGCGCGGTGGTCTTCCTGCTCATCCAGCTCTTCACCGGCACCGACCTGAGCGGGATCGTCGGAGGCGGAGGCGCCGCGGCGCCGCAGACCGGCGGCGAGCGCATCGCGAACTGCGAGACCGGGCAGGATGCCAACCGCAACGACGACTGCCGGCTCGCCGCCGCATCGCTGAACATCGACCAGTTCTGGGGCAAGACCGTCGAGGGGTACCGTGAGCCGCAGCTGATCATCGTCGACGGCGCGACCTCGACGCAGTGCGGCACCGCGTCGAACGCGACCGGGCCGTTCTACTGCCCGCCCGAGGAGACCGTCTACGTCGACCCGACGTTCTTCGCGCTGCTGCGCGAGCAGTTCGACACCACGGCAGGCCCCCTGGCCCAGTTGTACGTCCTCGCCCACGAATACGGCCACCACGTGCAGAACCTCATCGGCGTCATGGAGCAGTACCCGAACAACGGCACCGGCCCGGACAGCAACGGCGTGCGCACCGAGCTCCAGGCCGACTGCTTCGCCGGCGCGTGGGTGGCCGACGCGGGCGATCAGGTCGACGAGAGCGGCACGCCCTACCTCGAACCGCCGACCGATCAGCAGATCGCCGACGCCCTGGCCGCCGCGGCATCCGTCGGCGACGATCACATCCAGGCCGAGTCCGGCGGGGTCGTCAATCCCGAGAGCTGGACCCACGGTTCGAGCGAGCAGCGCCAGCGATGGTTCGACGCCGGACGCGCGGGCGGGGTCAACGCCTGCGACACGTTCTCGGTGCCGGCGGCGAGCCTGTAGCCCCGGGTCCTCGTCCCACTTGTGGCGCGGTGTGTCCCACGTCTTGCGGGACACAGGGCGCCAGAGCGACGAGAAGTGGGACGAGGTTCCGCGGGCTCCGACGAAGACCCTGACCTGCGGAGACGGGCGGAGTCCCCGAGGCCGACGGTTCAGCTCAACGGATACACGACCGTGGTGCCCGCGGTCGTCTCGACGTGGAGGTCGTCGCCGAGGGGGGCGAGGACGGCGCTGAACACCCCCGCCTCCGACGACAGTTCGAAGACCGGCCCGTCGAGGATGATCCGAACCGCCGCCCCGACGGGCACCGTCCACTGCTGCGTGCCCACGCGCACCACGGCATCCGTGTCGTCCTTGTCCACCGTCACGGCCTCCGCCCCGCCCGACCGGACGGTCAGGCGCCCGCTCGTCGCCGACCACTCGATGTCGGCCGCGAGGCCTGCGACCCGCCCGTCGACGGCGAGCGGGCCGCGGTGCCGGGCGACGTCGGGATGCGGTCTGGCGGTGAGCACCGAACCCTCGAGACCGAGGCGATACGGCACGCTGTGCGCGCCCTCCCAGCCGGCGTCGTGGTCGCCGACCCCGCGGATCCAGAATTGGAGGCACGCGGCGCCCTCGGCGTCGAAGAACAGGGACGGAGCGTACAGACCGTCGCCGTATGTCAGGCGCCCCCACGCCTCGGCGTCGAAGCGATCGCCGTCGAACCCGCCGACGGCGTAGCCCGCGTAGTGCAGGATGTCGGCGTCCCAGACCGACGAGATCATGATGTCCCCGCCGTCGAGCGTGACGAACTGCGGACACTCCCACAGCGCCCCCATCCAGACGGGTTCCGTCAGCTCGGTCGAGCGTTGCAGCGCCACACCGGTGTACCGCCACGCACGAAGGTCGGGAGACGTCCAGGTCAGCGCCATCGCCGTCCCGTCGCGTCCCGCCGCGCCGACGAACATCCGCCAACCATCGCCGTCACGACGGATGAAGGGGTCGCGGAACGCGATGAGGTCGAGCTCGGCGGGCGCGGTGACGACGACCTCGCCCTTCACCCAGGCCCCGTCGAGGCCGGCATCGGGCGTTGCGACACGCACGCGACCGATGCCGAAGTCGGGTTCGGTGATCGCGGTGTAGAAGATGCGCAGGTCGTCGCCGTCGACCACGAGGCATCCGGTCCAGATCCCGTCATCGCCGTCTCCCGGCGCGAGGACGACGGCGCGTTCCTGCAGCGACAGGAGGTCGGGCCCGCTGGCGTGGCCCCAGTGGCAGCTCGGAGCCCACTCGACCCGATCAGGGACGTACTGGAAGAACGCGTGGTACTCGCCGTCACGCCAGGTGATGCCGTGGGGGTCGTTGATCCAGCCCGAACGGGCGGTGAAATGCAGCGAAGGGCGCATGGAGGGTCTCCGAAGGAAGGGTCCCGGAAGGGGGAGGGGGAAGGTCAGGCTCGGGGCGCCGCAACCGACTCGCGCTCGACGAGCGGGCACGCCAGCAGCGTCGGCGCGAAGGATGCCGCCCGCTCGCCCGACCCGCTGACGACGGCGTACAACGCGTCGACGGCCCACGCCCCCATCTCGTAGTGCGGGAGGGCGACGGTGGTCAAAGGCGGGAACAAGCTTTCGGGGATCGGCGCCTGGTCGTCGAACCCGACCACCGACAGGTCGCCGGGGATCGAGAGCCCGCGTTCCCCGGCTGCCCGGTAGGCGCCCATCGCCATCCGGTCGTTGTAGCAGAACAGCGCCGTAGGGCCCGCATCCAGGAGGGCGTTCGTGGCGGTGTAGCCGCCGCGGGCGTCGGAGCTCCCCTCGGCGACCAACCCCTCGGTGGGCAGCCCCGCCGCGGCCATCGCCTCGAGGTAGCCACCGAGGCGACCGCGGGTGGCCGGGACGTCTTCGGCGCTCGCGGCGAAGGCGATGCGGCGGTGCCCCCGCGCGACGAGCATCTCGACGACCGCCACGGCCCCGGCGCGTTCGTCGGGGAGGACGGCGGGCAGGATGCCGGAGCTGTCGCGCGCACCGATGAGAACGGCCGGGCGGGCGGAGAGGTTCTCGGGCGCGACGATCTCGTCGTGGTAGACGGTGGCGTAGATGATGCCGTCGACCTGGCGGTCGAGGAACGCCTGCACCTGCACCGGGGGGACCTCCGGATCGGGGTTCAGCTCGGAGTTGATGATCGCCAGCGTGAGGTTGTGGCGGCTCGCCTCCTCCTGCGCCCCGAGGATGATGCGACCGGCGTGCGGGGTGGTCGCGATCTCCTCGGTGAGGAGTCCGATCATCTCCGACGCCTGCGTGCGCAGGCCACGGGCCAGGCGGTTCGGACGGTAGCCGAGCTCCTCCGCGGCGACGCGCACACGAGCGGCGGTCTCTTCGCTGACCCGGGTGTGCGGGGTGGCGTTGAGCACGTGCGAGACGGTGGTCTGCGACACCCCGGCGCGCGCGGCGACGTCACGGATCCCCGCCGTCTTCTCGGTCAGCCGCGTCTCGGTCATCGTCGCCCCCCTCACGTTCGTACCATCTTCTGCCCCGGCACGGTGCTGTGCGACGTCCGGACGGCGGGTGTGAAGCGGACCGCGTTGACCGTGAGGTCGGCATCCACCTCGTCCTCGGTCCCGGAGTCGAGGATCGTGTTACCGGTGGACGCCGCGTCCACGCGCACCGCGACCACCGCGAGCGGCCGTGCCTCCGCGGTCGACAGCAATGCCTCGACCTGCGCCTCGAATGCGGAATCCTGTGAGCCCGGGTCGACGTCGGAGGCCACGACGTGATTGTCGGACACCCGGTTGCCGCGGCCCGCGGCCAGCCGGACGATCACGGGCGCCGCACCGTCCGGCCGGACCCGTGACGCGGCGACCACCTCGGAGAAGTGGTTGCCGATGATCGAGTTGCCGTCGCCGTCGACGTTCACGAGGCCGAACGCGTCGTCGTAACGTCCCTCGACCCCGAGGAACGGTGTCCACGGCTCGTGGTCGCGCAGGAAGTGATTGGATGCCACGAGGTTCTCGGAACTGCCGGCCGCCAGGACCACCATGCCGGGGTAGAACGAGTGCAGGCGGTTGTTGGTGACGCTGGACCGTGTCACCGCGTGGAGCGAGACGCTGCTGGACCCGCGCGGAAAGACGTTGTTGGCGGTGATGAGCAGACCGCCGTGATTCTCGGCGTAGATGGAATGACCCGCGAACCCCGCGCCGATGAGGTTGTCGGTGATCTTCGACGCCTGCCCCCACCCGCGCAGCTCCACGCAGCTCCCGCACTCGGCGATGAAGTTGTCGTGGATCGACAGCGCGTCGGCGTTGTAGATGGTGAGCGCGTTCTCGAGGTACACGAACCCCATCCCGTTCACGCGGAAGGAGTCATTGGCATCCCGGACGAAGATCCCGGTCTTGCCGTTGACGTAGGAGTTCTCCACATTGTCGTCGGGTCCGGGCGCCGTGAAATGCAGACCGTCGATGCAGAAGCCGCTGAACTCCACCGAGCTGATCCGCGGGCTGCCCGTGCGCGCCACGAGAAACGCGGCTCCGGATGACTCGTCGTCCGGCTGAACGTCGACGAGATCGACCATGACCCGGCTCCCGCCCGGCCAAAGCTCGTGCAACCCCGCCCACTCGGACTCGGGGACGTTGAACCGGATGCTGGAGGACGTGAACCCGTGCCCCGCCCCCTCGATGCGCACGAAGCTGAGGTCGATGACCACCTGCGTGCGCAGGCGGTAGTCGCCCGGCGGGATCTGGATGACGGCTCCGGGACGACCGCCGTCTTCGACGTCGGCCCCCTGCTGGCGCTCTTTGACGTCGCGCAGGATGTCGTTGATCACCGCGCCGATGTCCTGAGCGGCGTCGCCATGGGGCCATTCGGTCACGTCGTAGCGGTTGTTGCGCGGAGGCATCGGCGAGTTCTCCTTATCTGCGAGTGCCATGTCAGCCCTTCACAGCACCCAGGGTGAGACCGGCGACGATGTGCCGCTGGAGGAACAGCGTGAGCAGGATGACGGGGACCGAGTAGACCGTCGCCAGCGCCGTCATGCCACCCCAGTCGAGGCCGAACTGGGTCTGGAAGTTCGCGATGACGACGGGCGTCGTCTGCGCTCGCACGGAGGTGAGGAGCAGCGCGAAGAGGAACTCGTTCCACGAGGCGAGGAACGCGAAGATCGCCGTGACCGCGAGCCCCCCGGACACCACAGGCAGCACGACGCGCACCATCGCCTGGAGACGGGAGCACCCGTCGACTTCGGCGGCTTCGCCCAGCTCATCGGGCACCGCCTCGAAGAAGCTGGCCATGAGCCAGATCGACAACGGCAGCGAGATCGTCGTGTGCGCGAGGGCCAGCCCGAACGAGGTATCGGTGAGGCCCAGCGATCGCATCACCTCGATGAGAGGCGCTCCGACGGCGATGGTCGGAACCATGCGGGTCACGAGGGCCGCGAGGATGAACACGCGACCGCTCGGTGTGCGGAACCGCGTGATCGCGTAGGCCGCCGGTACGGCCAACAGAAGCGACAGGGCGGTCGAGATCACCGCGGTCACCACGCTGTTGATCAGGGCGGCCGGCACTCCCGCGCGCGACAGCGCCGAGACGTAGTTCTCGAGCGTCCAGACGCCGGGGAGGACCGTGGGCGGAACGGCGATGGCATCCAACGGGGTCTTGAACGACGTCAGGAGGAGGTAGAGGAAGGGGAAGCCGTACAGGGCGACGGCGACGGCGAGCAGTGCCCACAGCACCACGCGGCTGCGGCCGACCGTTTCGAGGGGGTTCATCGCGCGGTACCTCCGGGACGCCAGATGAGCAGGACGGCCGCGATCGCGACGGCGAGCATGGCCACGAGGTAGACCGTGCCCATCGCGCTCGCCAGGCCCGGGTCGCCGAAGCGCGTCATCGTGCGGTAGATCAGCAGGCTGAGGGTGGTGGTGCTGTTCTGCGGCCCACCGTCGGTCTGGATGAGGATGATGTCGAACGCCCGTGCCGCGTCGATGCCCCGGACGATCAGGGCCACGGCGATCACGGGCCGCAGCAGCGGAAGGATGATGCTGAACAGGATTCGGGGGTAGCGAGCCCCGTCGATGCGGGCGGCTTCGATGACGTCGCCCGGGATGTTCTGCAGTCCCGCGAACAGCACGAGCGTGATGAACGACGTCGTCAGCCAGATGTCCGGCACCGCCACCGAGAACAGGGCGATGCGCGGATCGCTCAGCCACGCGATCTGGCTCGGATCCGACAGGATGCCGACACGGGTGAGCAGCTCGTTGACGATGCCGAAGTTGTCGATGAGCAGGAAACGCCACAGGAGTCCCGCGACGACGGGGGCGATCATGAGCGGATACATGAAGATCGTGCGGAAGACCGCCGATCGACGTCCCAGAGCGGTGAAGAGCAGGGCGACGGCGAGGCCGAGGACGAACTCCGCCGTCACCACGACGACCGTGTAGACCACTGTGCGCATCGATGCCGACTGGAACGTCTCGGACCCGAAGGCCGCGGCGTAGTTGGCGAGCCCGACGAATGTGCGACCGGCTCCCGCGAACGGCGAGATCTCGAAGAAGCTGTCGTAGACGAAGCGGACGAGCGGCCACAGCACGAACACAGCGAGAAACAGCGCTGCCGGGGCCATGAGGGCCAGGGCGAAGCGCCGGTCTCCGGCGTCCTTGCTGCGGCGCCGACGCGGGGCCGCCGGCACGTCCCGCGACGGGGCGGCCGGGGCCACCCCGTCGCGGGCGGGAGGAGCAATGGTCTCCACGGAATGCTTTCGAACGGGATCGTCAGTTGACGATCGACTGGATCTGGGTCTTGGCGTCGGAGAGGAGCTTGGCGGTGTCCGCTCCCGGCTCGACGGCCTTCTGCAGCATCGGCACGAGCACCGAGTCGACGATCTCCTGCCACTCCGGCGTCGCCGGGCGGGGCGCGGAGCCGGGAGCTTCGAGGGTCTTCACGAGGGCCCCGTAGTTCTCGAACCCGGCGACGTCGGCCTTCGACTCGAACGCGCTCTTGCGGGCGACGAGTCCCAGCGACGTGTCGGCGGCGAGGTCGTTGTGCTCGTACGCGAACGCGATGAAGTCCTTCGCGGCATCCTGCTTCGTCCCGCTCGCGGGCACCGACAGGTACCAGGCGCCGGGAACCCCGGCCACTCCCCCGGGTCCGCCGATCATGGGCGCGACGCCGATGGAGTCCTTCACGGGCGAATCCGCCGGAGTCTGCCGGTAGGCGTGGCCCCAGAAGCGCATCATGGCGAGTTTGCCCTGGTAAAAGAGGTTCTGCGCTCCGGCCCAGTCGAGCTGGGCGGCACCGGACGGCGCGTACGGCAGCAGGCTGACGTAGAAGTCGAGAGCCGCCTTGTGCTTCGCGTCGTCGATGGTGACGTCGCCGCTCGAGGGGTCGAGGACCATCTGCGACTCCCCGGCCTGCGAGACGGTGGCGAGCCACTCGGTCTCGACGGCGCCCTTCACGTCGGTGCCGTAGAGGTCGACGGTTCCATCGCCATCGGTGTCACGGGTGAAGAATTCGGCGACGTCGCGGTACTGCTCCCACGTGGTGGGGGCGGCCAGCGGGTAGCCGTACTTCGCCTGGAAGTCGGCCTTGTTGGTGGCGTCCTCGAACAGGTCGGTGCGGTAGAAGAGGATCTCGGAGTTCGTCCACACCGGCATCCCGATGTGCTTCCCGTCGACCTGCGACTCCCCCACGAGACCGTCGAAGAGATCGTTCTTCACGTCGTCCGTGAACAGGTCGTCGAGGGGGGCGAGACCCGGAGCGAAGGCCGGGAGCCAGATGGCATCCAGGGCGGCGACGTCGAACGACGGCGTGCCGGCCTGGAGTTCGGACTGGATGCGGTCGTACAGGCCGTCGTAGGGCAGCTCGACGAGCGTGACGTCGGTGCCCTTCTCCTTCTTGTAGAGGTCGGCGATCGGCTGGAGCTCGGCCTTGCCGCCGCCCTCCACGACGACGGTGAGGGTGGAATCCTCCTCGGCTGCACCGGTGCCGCCGCCGGCACCGCATCCGGTGAGGACGACGGCCGCGGCCGCCACGACGGCGAGCGGTCCGATCGCGCGCCGGACGAGTCCGGTCTGCTGTTGCGTGCGAAGCTTCATCACTTCGACTCCTTCGTGAGTGATTCGGGAAAGTGTGGGTAGGAGTCTCCGCCAATACGTTTTGGCAAATCGTCTTGGCATGAAGCTAACGGCCGCATGCCGCACCCGTCAAGCGCGGCCGGAGGCCAAAGTCTTTGGCGCTTGCCCGCCCCGCGAGCCCGTTCTACTCTCGCCTCGAGGCTGCATGCCAAATCCATTTGGCTCGAAGGAGAACCATGACCCGCATACGCTCACGCCGACTCGCGCCGGCGGCCACCGCCTCCGCGGGCGGACTCACCCGGCGGGGGTTCCTCTCCATCGCCCTCGCGGCCGGCGCCGTCGGCACCTGGGGCGCCCGCCCCGCCGTCGCGGCACCCACGGCCGGCGCAGCAGCCCCCGCCGCCGCGAACACGCCACCCGCACGACCCCACCGCACGCTGCTCGGCGTGCTCTGACGCGAACGACCCGAACGGCGAAGGAGCCGACATGCCCTCGGCCATCTACGACGTGACGACCTGGACGATCCCCTCCGCACCGACGGTCACGGCCTCCACCGACATCGGCGCCGTGATCAACAGCATCATCGCCGACATCAAGTCGACGCAGACCTCCCAGGCGTCGAAGCCCGGAGCGGTGATCTACATCCCGCCGGGCGACTACTCGCTCAAGACCCGCGCCGTCATCGACATCAGCTACCTGCAGATCAAGGGCTCGGGCCACGGTTTCACGTCGTCGAGCATCCGGTACAACGCGGGCGACACGTCGTCGTGGTGGGAGATCTTCCCCGGCGGCAGCCGGATCCGCGTCGAGAACACCGACGGCAACGCCGAGGCGTTCCTCATCCAGCGCTCCGGATCGCCGCGACTGAGCTCGATCGAGTTCATCGACTTCTGCCTCGACGGCGTCTCATTCACGCCGAACCAGAACAGCTACACCAACGGCAAGATCGGCATCCGCTCCACCAGCGACACCGACTCCCTGCGGATTGCCGGGATGGGCCTGGTGTACCTGCAGCGCGGGCTCGTCATCACGGGCGCCGACGCGCTGGCGGTGACGAACAACTTCATCGCCGAGTGCGGCAGTTGCATCGAGCTCGTCGCCTCCGGACAGGCCAGCCTCGTCAGCGGCAACCTCGTCGGCGCGGGCCCCTACGGATTCTCGATCTTCGCCGAGGGCCACTTCGGTCTGCTCATCTCGGGCAACAACGTGTTCCCTCGCGGCAAGAGCAGCGTCCACCTGAAGAACTGCGGGAACAGCAGCGTCACGGCGAACCGCCTGCACAGCTTCTTCTCCGGCATGATCACGACCGAGGGCACCTGCGACAACAACCTGATCAGCAGCAACCACTTCCTGCGCAACCGCGAGAGCTTCCCGCCGTTCCAGAGCGTCCCCGCCCCGCAGGACGACCTCTTCGGGCTGATCCACGTACGCGGCAGCGGGAACACCGTGGTCACGAACCATTTCTCGTTCGACGTCCCGCCGGCGAACGTCCTGCCCTCGGGTGCGGTTCCCACGATGGTCCTGGTGAAATCGGGGAGCAACAACTACCTGGCGATGAACCACCACGCCGCGAACGTCGCGGTCCGGTCGGCGGTGCTCGATGGGAGCACGACGAACACCAAGGTCCTGGATTCCGGTACGACGGCCGAGTTCCAGGCACTCGGCGCGGCGACCTACGGCTTCCGCGCGACGCCCTGACGCCGGGCGGCCGGCCTCGGGCTCGGCCTCGGTCCGGGCTCGGCCTCGGGCTCGGCCTCGGTCCGGGCTCGGCCTCGGGCTCGGCCCCGGCCCCCCAGCCTCGGTCCGCCGTGCCGTCCCGCGGAGTCCTTGCCCGACACGCCGACACCGGATGCCACCACCCGGCGCGTCGCCCACGAACTCCGCACGACAGCCCGTATCGCCCCGCGCAGCAGCCCCGGGGAGCAGGGCTCAGCGGGTAATCGGACTCACCACGCCCTCACGGTCGTCGACGAGCCGACGGCGCCCGATCCAGCCGGTGAGGCCCCGTCCGTCGCGCCACGCGAACAGCAGCACGGTCGTGGCGATGAGGAGCACCACCGAAAGCAGCGACCAGGGCGCCGGGAGGCCCTCGAGCACCGTGTAGGAGCCCGCGCCGGTCAGGAACCGCAGCACCCGCGCGAGCCAGGTCGGCAGCACGCCGTTCGTGTACCGCACGCGGGTGGCGAGGTCGCCCACCGAACGCCCGGTACCGAGGATCACGACGAGCCACACGGCGGCGCCGACGCCCGTGCCCACCGCCGAGGCGAGGTCACCCGTGCGTCCCGGGTCGTCGAACAGGAGGACCAGCGCCGCCTGCAGCGCCACCGCGACGCCCGATCCGAGCAGTCCGATGCCCACCACGTCGCACAGGATGCCGAGCACCCGGCGGCCGCGCGTGACGGGCCGGGGGATCTCGGCATCCGGGGACTTCTCCAGTCCGCGGTGCTTCCGCGGCACGGCGAACGCGACGAGGGATCCCAGGAGCGCGCCGGAGGTGTTGGCGATGAGGTCGTCGACGTCGAAGACGCGGTACGCGCACGGGAACAGGCCCCACACACCCGTCAGCTGGGTCGTCTCGATGATCCCGCTGATCGCGAGACCGACGAGCCCGGCGACCACGATGCCGCGCCCGCCGAGCACGCGCAGAAAGAATCCGAGCGGCACGAACAGGAGAACGTTCAACGCGACCTGCAGCACGACCGGATCGGTGAGGTAGCGGCCCGAGACGGCGACGGCATCCCGGATCTCGTCCACGAACTGGAACGGGCGGAGGTTCCTCCCCGCGCAGCGGTAGGCGTCGCTGTCGGGCATCGGGACGAGGGTGTACGTCCAGATGGCCCAGAAATACACCGCCGCGCCCGCCCACAGGAGCGTCCGGCCGAACGAGAGCCGCCCGCGCCGTCGGTAGCTGACGGCCACGAACGGCACGAAGGCGAGGAACGCCACGACGCCTCCGAGGAAGATCGCCAGGCTCCCCGATCCGATGATGTTGTGCACCCGGCGAGCCTAGGGAATAGTGCCCGAGGCCACGGAGTTCTCACCGTTACGGTCACCCGTGCACCTCGCCGGATGACTACCAGCCGGTGAACGCGCCGCGGGTCAGATTGCGTACGGGCGGTAGTGCGCGTAATGTCGCGCGCCGTGACTGACGAAAGTCGCGAGCCCGGCGAACCGACGCCGATGGCCAAGCGCATCCTGATCGGCGAGCCTCTCACGTCGGAAAAACTCGACGAACAGCTCCTCCCCAAGAAGATGGCCCTCCCCATCTTCGCCTCCGACGCACTCTCCTCCGTGGCCTATGCGCCACAGGAGCTGCTGATGATCCTGCTGATCGGAGGGACGGCCCTGCTGACGCTCAGCCCCTGGGTCGCCGCAGCCGTCGTCATCCTGCTGGTCGTGGTCGTCCTGAGCTACCGACAGCTCATCAAGGCGTACCCCTCGGGCGGTGGCGACTACGAGGTCGCCAGCAAGAACCTCGGCGAGGTCCCCGGTGTCGTGGTCGCCGCCGCTCTGCTGGTGGACTACGTGCTCACGGTCGCGGTGTCGGTGGCATCCGGGGTCGACAACATCATCTCGGCGCTCCCGGAACTGAACCCCTTCCGGGTCGAGATCGCCGTCGGATTCGTCATCCTCATCGTCATCGTCAATCTCCGCGGAGTCCGCGAAGCCTCCTCGGTCTTCGCCATTCCGACGTACCTGTTCATCGGGTCGGTCGGCATCATGATCGTCGTCGGTCTCGGTCGCGCCGTGCTCGGCGATGTGCCGATGGCATCCAGCGCCCAATACGCCGTGCAGGCCGAATCGCTGACGCAGGCCGCGCTCATCCTCCTCGTCCTCCGCGCGTTCTCGAGCGGGTGTTCGGCCCTGACCGGCGTCGAGGCCGTTTCCAACGGCGTGCCGGCGTTCCGCAAGCCCAAGATCCGCAACGCGCAGACGACCCTCACGCTCATGGGCGGCATCGCGATCGCCCTCTTCGTCGGCCTGACCCTCCTGGCGCTGCTCGCCGGCGTGCACTACGCCGAGAACCCCTGCAACCTGGTCGGCTTCGACTGCACGCTCCCGCAGCCGAGCCTCATGGCGCAGGTGGCCGCCGCCACGTTCGGCATGGGCAGCATCCCGTTCTTCATCATCCAGGCCGCGACCGCGTGCGTGCTCCTGCTCGCGGCGAACACCGCGTTCAACGGCTTCCCGCTGCTGGGTGCCGTGCTCGCGCGCGACGGCTACGCCCCCAAGGCGCTGAACACCCGCGGTGACCGTCTCGTCTACTCCAACGGCATGGTGATCCTCGGCATCGTCGCGATCGGCGTGCTGATCGTCTACCAGGCGAACCTCACGACCCTGATCCAGCTATACATCATCGGCGTGTTCGTGTCCTTCTCGCTGGGACAGATCGGCATGGTCCGCCATTGGCGCCGGACGTTGGCCGGCCTTCGCGCGCTGTCGCCCGAGGCGGCGCGGCAGCAGAGCGCGCGGTACGAGCGACGCTCCGCGATCACGGGCCTGTGGATCAACTCCCTCGGCGCCTCCCTCACCGTGCTCGTGCTCCTCATCGTCACGATCACGAAGTTCACGCACGGCGCGTGGCTGGTGTTCATCGCGATCCCGATCCTCGCGACGCTCATGCTCGGCGTGAACCGCTACTACCGCGACGTCGAGCACGAGATCCGCATGGACGACGACGTGCACTTCGGCTCGTCGGGCGACGTCGCGATCATCCTCGTGAACCGTCTGCAGAAGCCGGTCATGAAGGCGATCGACTACGCCCTCGCCGCCAAGCACGACAAGACGCTGGCGGTGCACGTGGCGATCACCGAGGAGGATGCCGCGGGCCTGCAGAAGGAGTGGGCGGCGCACGACATGCCCATCCCGCTCGTCATCATCGAATCGCCGTACCGCACGTACACGTCACCGGTCACGACCTTCATCAAGAGCTACCGCGAGAAGCACGGCTCGGCCGTCGTCACGGTCTACCTGCCGCAGTTCATCGTGGGCCACTGGTGGGAGTCGATCCTCCACAACCGCCGCTCGCGTCGCCTCGCGCAGCAGCTGATGCTCGTGCACGGCGTCTCGATCACGCTCGTCCCGTGGCTGCTCGACTCGTCGGAGCTCATCTACGGCCGGCGCTCGCGTCCGCTCCCGGGTCAGCAGCGCGGTGGCCAGCCCGTCGCCGAGGTGCCCGCGCACCGCGGGAAGACGCCGAACTCCCCGGCATCCTGAGCACCCGAGCCGGGTGAACGCGCAGGCGCCCCTCCCGCGATCCTGATTGGATACCGGGAGGGGGAGGAGCGAGCGCAGGAGTGGATGACGAGGCGCGCGGGCGCGCGATCGGATTGCTGGGCGACTTCAACGACCGGATGACACGGGTCGTCGACGCCGTCTTCGGCACGAGCTGGGCCGAGATCGAGGAGATCATCGCGCTCGTCCTGCTCGCCTCCGAGCGGATGGTCACCACCCGTCGCCTCGCGGACGTCAGCGGGCTCGGGCGTCGTGCCGTCTCGCGTCTCGTCCTGCGGTTGCAGACGGAGGACCTGGTCGTCACGCGCGCGGCCGCGACGGACGCGCGGGCCGTGGAGGTCGTCCTGACCGCCGCCGGTGAGGAGAGGGCGCTCACCCTTCACCGGGAGACGACCGCGTTCTTCTCCGCAAGCACCGACATCGCCCGCGCCATCAGCGACGGGATGGGGACGCCGGCTCCGTCGTCGCCTCCCGTCTCACCCTCCGACGCTCTCGACCTCCTCCTGCGCATCTGCGAGGCGGGCTCCCGCCTGGTCCGGTACATGCCGGCAGCCGCGACGAGGGGAAAGCTGGCGGCGCGCCAACGGGCTGCGCTGGTCCTGATCGCGATGCAGGGCGGGGTACGTCCGAGCGAGCTCGCGGGTCCGCTGGAACTCTCGGCGGCGGGAGCCTCGCACGTCGTGGACCAGCTGTGCGCGAAGGGTTTCGTCGCGCGCGTGCGCGGCACAGTGCCCGAGGATCGGCGGGCCGTCGTGATCCGGGCGACGCCCGCAGGGTTCGAGGCCGTCGGGGCCGTCGCCTTCGGAATCGAACAGGAGTCCGCGTCGCTCGCCGCGCTCTTCGCCGAACTCGCGGCCTGGCGGACGGCCTGAGACTCCACGCGCGGTTTGTTAGAACCGCGAACTGTTCGCACTTGTCCCATAATGAACTCTCTCGGTACTGTCCTGAAAGGGATACGAAGGAGTCGGAAATGTCACGAGAAGAGCACGCACGGGAAGGTGCCCAGGCGGTCGTGCCCGATGATCAGATCATCGACGTCGCCGTGGTCATGCCACGTGGTTCGACGAAGGCGGGCCTCATCGGCTCCGTCATCGGCGTCAGCGCCGGAGGCGACAATCAGACGGCCTGGGGCGTCGCGGGCGGGATGCTGGCCCAACGGGCGCAGAGCGCTTCGCACGGGAGCTACCCCTCCATCGTCCTGGCCGTGTCCGAGTCGAAGCTCCACGTGCTCGGCCGGCAGTCCACCGGCATCGTCGGCGGGTGGAAGAACCTGCACCCCGTCGCCCACATCGCGCGCGCCGACCTCGAGGTCCGCACGCGGCACAGCGGCACCGTCCGCGTGATCGAACTCACCGACACGAACACCGGCACCACCCTCGAATTCGAGGCTCAGACCATCGGCGGCCTCGGGCTCAACGAGCTTCTCGCCGAACTCGGAAAGGACGCACACTGATGGCCTACAACGACCGTCCGGGGGGCGTGACACTCGTCGCCGTCATCGCCTGGATCACCGCCGTCCTGCAGATCGGCCTCTCGATTCTGATCCTCACCGGAGCCATCGCCCCCGCGGGCGTCTCCGTGCCGTCGGCATGGATCGGCATCGTCGTGGGGGTCATCACCTTGCTGGTGAGCTTCGGTCTCTTCGGCGCGAACCGCATCGCCCGCGTCATCGTCACGGCATCCCTCGGGCTCAGCATCCTGAGCTCGATCCTCCAGGCGGCGACCCACCAGGACGCGAACGTCCTCGTGGGCGCGATCATCACGATCGTCCTGGCCGGCATCGGGATCGCTTTGCTCTACACGGCCCGAGCGAACCGGTTCTTCGCGTGAGCGCGACCTCGACGCCCGACCGCGAGACCATCGGCACGAACGGCTGGCAGCGATTCTGGAACCGGGGCGGATGGTGGCGCGCCGTCCTGATGGCGGCGATCTACATCGCGCTGTACAACCTCGTCGGCCTCGCTCTGCGTCCGGTCCTCGGCGGCCTCGTGCAGGGTGACGACATCTTCGCGACGCCGCTGGGAGCCTTCATCTCCATCGGGGTGCAACCGCTCGTCGGCTCGATCATCCTGGTGATCATCGCGGCCAGCATCGGGTGGCTGCCGCGTCCGCTGTTCGGACGTCAGCCGGTCGGACGCAAGTGGTGGTTCTGGCTCGGACCGATCCTCATCCTCGTGCCGATCGTGTTCCACTTCATCGGCATCGAGTACGGCCGGTACGGGGCGGCGGTCGTCGTCTCGGTCCTGATCGCCGGGCTGTTCGTCGGGTTCTCGGAGGAGTTCCTCACCCGCGGCATGGGCGTCACGATGCTCCGACGCCACGGGTACCGCGAGTGGGCGGTCATGACCCTCTCCTCGCTCATCTTCGCGTTGCTGCACCTGTCGAACCTGTTCACCGGGCAGAGCTTCGCGATCGTGGGCCCCACGGTCGTCTACACCTTCGCCTTCGGTATCTGCATGTACGCGACGCTGCGCACGGGCGGGTCGCTCATCTGGCCGATCCTCCTCCACGCGCTGACCGACCCGACGACGATCCTGGCCTCGGGCGGCATCGACGACGGCACGAACGCGTCGGTCAACACCGCCAACCTGGTGGCGACCGCGGGCACGTTCGCCTACGTGGCGTGGGCCATCGTCCTGCTCATCGTGACGCGCGGCGACGCCCACGGCCGCGCCGAGGCCGACGAGCCCGCCCGCGTCCGCGTGGAGGCCTGAGCCGAGGGCGCCCCCGCCGCACGGCCGAGCCCGCGGCATCCGGGGCGCTCGGCCTCAGTCGGTGGGGCGCCGCCGCATCCTCTTCACATCGGTACGGCGCTGTTTGGCCTGCAGGCGACGCTCCTGAGAACCACGGGTCGGGCGAGTCGCCCGACGCGGGGTCGCGGGTGCGCGCACGGCCTCGCCCACGAGCGCGGCGAGTCGGGCGCGCGCGGCGTCGCGGTTGCGCAGCTGGGCCCGATGCTCGGACGCCGCGATCGTCAGCACCCCGCCGACCAGGCGATCACCCAGTCGCTCGAGAAGACGCTCGCGCTGCACCCGTGACAGCACCGCGGAGCCGGCGGCATCCCACATCAGCTCCACGCGGGAGTCGGTGGTGTTCACGCCCTGTCCGCCCGGGCCCGACGAGCGCGAGAACCGCCACGACAGCTCGGACGCCGGGATCACGAGTCCCGCGCTGACGCGCACGTCGGGTCCGTCGGAAGAGGGCATGGCTCCATCATGCGCGGTCTCTGCATACAGCTCCGGCAGGATCCGCCTCCGGGCGCCGGCCTCCGGTCGCCCCCCAACCCGTTGAGTGTCCAAGACACGCGGACGCCGAACGAGGCGACCCGCGTGTCTTGGACACTGAACCGAGGTTGCGGCCCCGCCCCACCCGCCGAGGCGGGCGGGGACACCGGGTCCGGCGTCAGCGGCCGGACCGCCGGAACAGCGTCACCGCGACGGCCCACGCGACCGCGAGGATGCCGGCGCACCACGCCAGTGCGATCCACACGCTCGCGCCGACGGGCTGCTGCGCGAGCAGGGCGCGGATGGCATCCACGAGGGACGTCACCGGCTGGTTCTCGGCGAACCAGCGCACGGGACCGGGCATCGTGTCGGTGGGCGCGAACGCCGAGCTGACGAAGGGCAGGAAGATCAGCGGGTAGCTGAACGCGCTGGCACCGTCGATGGTCTTCGCCGCGAGGCCGGCGATCACCGCCACCCAGGTGAGGGCGAGCGTGTACGCCATCAGGATGCCGACGACCCCGAGCCACGCGACGGACGACGCGCCCGACCGGAAGCCGACGAGCAGCGCCACGCCGATCACCAGGGTCAGCGACACCGCGTTCGCCAGCAGCGAGGTGAGGACGTGTCCCCACAGGACGCTTCCCGGGGCGATGGGCATCGACCGCAGCCGATCGACGATCCCTCCGCGCACGTCGAGGAACACCCGGTACGCGGTGTACGCGATCCCGGATGCCACGGTGATCAGCAGGATGCCGGGCAGCAGGAAGTCCACGTACGCGGTGCTGCCGGTGTCGACCGCGCCGCCCAGGACGAAGACGAACAGCAGCATGATCGCGACCGGCATGATCGCGGTCGTCACGATCGTGTCGGGGCTGCGGAGGATGTGCCGGAGCGACCGTCCGGTGAGTACGGCGGTGTCGGACAAGGCGTGGGTGGTCATGATTCCTCCTCGGCGAGCGGGCCGGCGGAGCCCGGGGCGGAGCCGACGATGGCGAGGAAGATCTCCTCGAGGGTGGGCTGCTTCTCGACGTACTCCACCGTCGTCGGCGGGAACAGCGCGCGGAGTTCCGCGAGCGTTCCCTCGGCGATGACGCGTCCGCCGTGCAGGATCGCGATGCGGTCGGCGAGGTGTTCGGCCTCGTCGAGGTACTGCGTCGTGAGCAGCACGGTGGTGCCGGACGCGGCGAGGGAGCGCACGGCATCCCATACGTCCAGGCGCGCCTGCGGGTCGAGCCCCGTCGTCGGCTCGTCGAGGAAGACCACGGCCGGCTCACCGACGAGGCTCATCGCGATGTCGAGACGCCGGCGCATGCCACCGGAATACGTGGATGCCGCCCGGCGCGCGGCATCCGTCAGCGAGAAGTGCTCGAGCAGCGCGTCGGCCACGCGGGCGGGGTCGGGCAGATGACGCAGGCGGGCGACGAGCGTGAGAGTCTCGCGCCCCGTCAGGACCTCGTCGACCGCGGCGAACTGCCCCGTGAGGCTGATGGCGGCGCGGACGCGCGCGGCCCGGGTCGCGACGTCGGCTCCGTCGACGACCGCGGTCCCGCCGTCGGCGCGGAGCAGCGTCGACAGGATCCGAACGGGCGTCGTCTTCCCGGCGCCGTTGGAGCCGAGGAGCGCGACGATCGTGCCGCGTTCGACATCGAGGTCGAGGCCGTCGAGGACGCGGACGTCGCCGTACGACTTGGTGAGGTTCCGCACGCGGATGGCGGGACCGGTATCGGTGATGGGCATGGTGTTCCTCTCGTCGTGTTCCGGCCGGAGGGCGCACGAGGCCATCGCCTCCGGCCAGCCGGTTCCGGAGGACGCGTGCGGGAGAGGGCGCTCAGCCCTGCGACTGCGCCGCCTCGTCGATCGCGCGGGCGAGGCGGGCGCGCTCGCGTCCGATCCAACTGCCGTCGCCGTAGTTCGCCATGAACTCCTCGGCGAACACCGACGGTTCGGCGCCCGTCAGGTCGCGGATGGGCGTCTCGGCCGCGGCGGCCTGCTCGAGCAGGTCGGCGAGGTCGGTCACCATGCGGATCAGCGCGTCGCTGTCGTCGCTCGGCCCGAGGTTGAGCACGTAGCGCTCGAGCGCGCGGCCCGCCTGCCGGTAGGGGCCGGGAAGGGCGTCGAGGCGGCGCCGGTAGTCCCGCCACTGCTTCTTGGCGCCCAGGTCGCCGATGATCTTCTCGTACCAGGCCATGTCAGTTCCCTTCGTCGCGGAGCTGCTCGAGCCGATCGGCGAGCAGACCCCAAGTGGTCCAGAATTCGGCGAGCTGTTCTCGCCCCGTGTCGTTGAGGGTGAAGACCTTGCGCGGCGGACCTTTCTCGGATGCCACCTTCTCGACGTCGACGAGATCCCGCTGCTCGATGCGGACGAGGATCGCGTAGACCGTGCCCTCGGCGAGGTCGGTGAACCCCCGCTCGCGGAGATCGGCGGTGATCTCGTACCCGTACGCCGGCCGACGCGAGAGGACGGCCAGGACGACGCCCTCGAGCACCCCCTTGAGCATTTCGGTGTCTTGCCTCGCCATGCGGTACTCCTCAACGTTGACTACCGCTATAAAGTAACACTGAGTACTGGTACCTAGCAAGAGCGAGTACTGGGTCGTAAGCACCCCGTATGCGTCCGCGGGCGGGCCGTAGGGAAACCGTGAGGATCGCGGGATGCCGCGGCGCACAGGAGTTGCATCGACACACGTGCCGCCCTGCGGCGCCCGCGCCACAGCAGTCGCGCGGAAGCTCCCGAACCTGGAGTCATCGTGCTCGATGTCGTCTACCTCGTCGCGATCCTGGCGCTCTTCGCGCTGGTCGCGCTCATCGCGCAGGGGGTCGAGAAGCTGGGCCCGCAGCCCGGCGCTCCCTCCGCGCGCACCTCCGGCCGCGGCCCGCAGACCCCCGCCGCACCCGAGCGAGGGGGCGACTCCGCATGAGCATCCTCGCCGCCGTCCTCGCCGTCGCCGCGATCGTCTACCTCGTGGTCGCGCTCGTCCGTCCGGAGAAGTTCTGATGGATGCCGGAACCACCTGGTCCATCGTCCTGACCAGCCTCACCCTCATCGTCGCCCTGGGCCTGGCCTACCGCCCCCTCGGCGACTACATCGCGCGCATCTACACCGGCGAGCGCGACCTCGCCGTGGAGCGCGGCACCTATCGCCTCATCGGCGTCGACCCGCGGGGTGCCCAGACCTGGCAGGCGTACCTGCGGTCGGTGCTGCTGTTCTCCGCCGCCGGCGTCGTGTTCGTCTACGCGCTCATGCGCCTGCAGCCGCTGCTGCCCTTCTCGCTCGGACTCGACGCCCCCGGCGAGGCCCTGTCGTTCAACACGGCGGTCTCGTTCGTGACGAACACCAACTGGCAGTCGTACGCGGGTGAATCGACGCTCGGCTACACGGTGCAGTTCGCCGCGCTGACCGTCCAGAACTTCGTGAGCGCCGCTGTCGGCATCGCGATCGCGGTCGCGCTGGTGCGCGGCTTCGCTTATCGCCGCAGCGGCGTGATCGGCAACTTCTGGGTCGACCTCGTGCGGGGCACGTACCGCCTGCTGCTGCCGTTCTCGATCGTCGCGGCCGTCGTGCTGCTCACGGGCGGCGTCATCCAGAACCTGAACGGGTTCACGGATGCGACGACCCTCGCGGGCGCGGCCCAGTCGATCCCCGGCGGGCCGGTGGCATCCCAAGAGGCGATCAAGCTCCTCGGCACCAACGGCGGCGGGTTCTTCAACGTCAACTCGGCGCACCCGTTCGAGAACCCCGCGCCGTGGACGAACCTGTTCGAGATCTTCCTGATGCTCGTGATTCCGTTCTCGCTCCCCCGCGCGTTCGGCCGGATCGTCGGCGACGACCGCCAGGGCTACACGATCCTCGGCGTCATGGGCGCGATCTTCGTGGCATCCGCGGCTCTGCTCACGTGGGCCGAGCTCGCCGGCGCCGGGACGGCCCCGCAGCTCGCCGGCGGTGCGATGGAGGGCAAGGAGGTGCGCTTCGGCATCTTCGGCTCGACGCTGTTCGGAACCACCAGCACCCTGACCTCGACGGGTGCCGTCAACTCGATGCACGACAGCTACACGGCGCTCGGCGGCATGATGCCGATGATCAACATGATGCTCGGCGAGATCGCGCCCGGCGGCGTCGGCTCGGGCCTGTACGGCATGCTGATCCTCGCCGTGATCGCGGTGTTCGTCGGCGGCCTCCTCATCGGCCGGACGCCCGAGTACCTCGGCAAGAAGATCGGGCCGCGCGAGATCAAGCTCGCGAGCCTGTACATCCTCGTCACGCCCACGCTCGTGCTGGCCGGCACCGCGCTGAGCTTCGCGCTCCCCGGCATCCGGGACGACGTCGAGACCACCTCGATCCTCAACCCGGGCGTGCACGGCCTGAGCGAAGTGCTCTACGCCTTCACGTCGGCGGCGAACAACAACGGCTCGGCGTTCGCGGGTCTCACCGCGAACACCCCGTGGTTCAACACGGCCCTCGCGGTCGCGATGCTGCTCGGGCGGTTCCTGCCGATCGTCTTCGTGCTCGCCCTGGCCGGTTCTCTCGCGGCGCAGGATGCCGTCCCCGCCACCGCCGGCACCCTGCCGACGCACCGCCCGCAGTTCGCGGGCCTCCTCGCGGGCGTGGCGGTCATCGTCACCGCCCTCACCTACTTCCCGGTCCTCACCCTGGGACCCCTGGCCGAAGGACTCGTCTGACCATGTCCACGCTCACCCACGCCCCGGCGCCCGCCGAGGCCCCGACCCCGGTCGCTCCGCGCCGCGCGTTCAGCGCCGCGCAGATCGTCGCCGCCCTCCCCGGAGCGGCGAAGAAGCTCAACCCCGCGTCGCAGTGGCGCAACCCCGTGATGTTCCTCGTGTGGGTAGGGGCGGCCCTCACCACCCTCATCGCGCTCACCGAGCCGTTCCTCGGCGACGGCGGCGGCGACGCCTCGCTGCCGTTCGGGTTCACGTGGGGCATCGCGATCTGGCTGTGGCTCACGGTGTTCTTCGCGAACATCGCCGAGTCGGTCGCCGAGGGGCGCGGCAAGGCGCAGGCGGCGACGCTCCGGAAGACCCGGACGACCACGACCGCGCGCCGCGTCGTGGCGTACTCCCCCGCGGACCCGCTGGCCACCGCAGCCGCCACCGAGGACGTGCCCTCGGGCGACCTGAGGGTGGGCGACGTCGTGCTCGTCGAGGCGGGGCAGCTGATCCCCGGCGACGGCGACATCGTGGCGGGCATCGCGACCGTCGACGAGTCGGCGATCACGGGCGAGTCGGCACCGGTGGTGCGCGAGTCCGGGGGCGACCGCAGCGCCGTCACCGGCGGCACGCGCGTGCTCAGCGACCGGATCGTCGTCACGATCACGTCGAAGCCCGGCGAAACGTTCGTCGACCGCATGATCGCGCTCGTCGAGGGCGCCTCGCGGCAGCGGACGCCGAACGAGATCGCGCTGAACATCCTGCTGGCGAGCCTGTCGATCGTGTTCGTCGTCGTGGTCCTGGTGCTGAACCCGATCGCCTCCTACGCCGCGTCGCCCGTGTCGATCCCGGTGCTCGTCGCGCTGCTCGTGTGTCTGATCCCCACGACGATCGGGGCGCTCCTGAGCGCGATCGGCATCGCGGGCATGGATCGGCTGGTGCAGCGCAACGTCCTGGCGATGTCGGGTCGCGCGGTCGAAGCCGCGGGCGACGTCACGACGCTGCTGCTCGACAAGACCGGAACGATCACCTACGGCAACCGTCGCGCGTCGGCGTTCGTCCCTCTTGAGGGCGTCGGCGGGCCGCTCCTCGCGGAGTACGCGTCGCTGTCGTCGCAGGCCGACCCCACGCCCGAGGGCGTCTCGGTCGTCGAACTCGCCGCCGCGCAGGGGATCGTCGCCGAGATGCCCCGGGGCGCGGAGCCCGTGCCGTTCACGGCGCAGACCCGCATGAGCGGCCTCGACCTCACCGACGGCACGCAGGTCCGCAAGGGCGCCGCGTCGGCCGTGGTCGCCTGGCTCGCGGCATCCGGATCGGCCGTTCCCGAGACGCTGCGCGCGCAGCTGCAGGAGGAGACGGATGCCATCGCCCAGTCCGGCGGCACCCCGCTGGTCGTCGCGACCCTCACGCCCGCGGGCGAGGGGCGCGTGCTCGGTGTCATCCATCTCAAGGACGTCGTCAAGGACGGCCTGCGCGAGCGGTTCGGCGAGCTGCGGGCCATGGGCATCCGCACCGTGATGATCACGGGTGACAACCCGCTCACGGCCAAGGCGATCGCCGCCGAGGCCGGCGTCGACGACTACCTCGCCGAGGCCACGCCCGAGGACAAGCTCGCCCTCATCCGCCGCGAGCAGGAGGGCGGCAACCTCGTCGCCATGACCGGCGACGGCACCAACGACGCCCCCGCGCTCGCGCAGGCCGACGTCGGCGTCGCGATGAACACCGGCACGTCGGCCGCGAAGGAGGCCGGCAACATGGTCGACCTCGACAGCGACCCGACGAAGCTCATCGACATCGTGCGGATCGGCAAGCAGCTGCTCATCACGCGCGGTGCGCTCACGACGTTCTCGCTCGCGAACGACATCGCGAAGTACTTCGCGATCATCCCGGCGATGTTCATGGGCGTCTTCCCCGGACTCGCGGTGCTCAACGTCATGCAGCTGTCGTCGCCGGCATCCGCGGTGCTCAGCGCCATCATCTTCAACGCGATCGTCATCATCGTGCTCATCCCCCTCGCCCTCCGCGGTGTGAAGTACCGCGCGGCGAGCGCCTCGAGCATCCTCAGCCGCAACCTGCTCGTGTACGGGCTCGGCGGCATCCTCGTCCCCTTCATCGGCATCAAGCTCATCGACCTCGTCGTGAGCCTGCTCCCGGGATTCTGAAAGGCCCCGTCATGCGCACCACCCTGCGTACCGCCGGCGTCGCCGTCCGCGCGATGCTCGTCTTCACCGCGCTCCTCGGCGTCGGCTACATGCTGCTCATCACCGGCATCGGCCAGCTCGCCCTCCCGTCCCAGGCGAACGGTTCGCTCGTGCGTTCCGCGGACGGCACCGTCGTCGGCTCGTCGCTGATCGCGCAGTCGTTCCAGGATGCCGACGGCACCGCGCTGCCGCAGTACTTCCAGTCGCGTCCGTCCGCCGCCTCCTGGGACGCCGCCGCCTCGACCGGGTCGAACCTCGGGCCGGAGAACGCGGATCTCATCGACTCGATCTCCACGAACCGTGCGGCGTTCGAGGCGCTGAACGGGTCCGGCGCGATCCCCGCCGACGCGGTCACCTCCTCGGCCTCCGGTCTCGACCCCGACATCTCCGTTGCGAACGCGGAGCGCCAGGTCGCGCGGGTCGCCGAGGCCCGTGGCATCCCGGTCTCCGACGTCGAAGCGCTGGTCGCGGAGCACACGCTGCCGCGCGACCTGGGCTACCTCGGCGACCCGCGCGTGAACGTCCTCGAGCTCAACCGCGCGCTGGACGCCCGATGACGCGCGAGAATCGCTGACATGCGCACGCTTCCCGCCGCCGCCGTCGCCCTCCCCGGGCGGCGGCGGTTCGGCGCGCCCGCGGTCGGCGCGGTGCCCGCGGCCGCGTCCGGCGTCGTGTTCGCGCCCGCACCCAGGTTGAGTGTCCAAGACACGCCGTTGGCCGCGGGCCGCATCGGCGTGTCTTGGACACTGAAGCCGCACCACCGCGGGAGCGTCCGGTGAAGCGCGGGCACCTTCGCGTGCTGCTGGGCGCGGCGCCGGGCGTCGGCAAGACGTACGAGATGCTCGAAGAGGGGCGCCGGCTCCGCGAGGACGGCCGCGACGTCGTCATCGCGATCGTCGAGACCCACGGCCGCGCCGCCACCGCCGCTCAGGCCGAGGGACTCGAGGTCGTCCCGCGCCGCGACGTCGCGCACCGGGGCGTCGCCCTCGACGAGATGGACCTGGATGCCGTGCTCTCCCGCCGCCCTCAGCTCGCCCTCGTCGACGAGCTCGCGCACACCAACGCGCCCGGGTCGGCGAACGAGAAGCGGTGGCAGGACGTCGAGGTGCTCCTCGACGCGGGCATCGACGTCATCACGACGGTCAACGTGCAGCACATCGCCTCGCTCGGCGACGTCGTCGAGAAGATCACCGGCGTGGTGCAACGCGAGACGGTTCCGGATGCCGTCGTCCGCGCGGCCGACCAGATCGAGGTCGTCGACCTCGCGCCGCAGTCGCTGCGCGACCGGTTGGCATCCGGGTTCGTGTATCCCGCCGAGCGGATCGACGCGGCCCTGTCGAACTACTTCCGGCTCGGCAACCTCACGGCGCTGCGCGAACTCGCGCTGCTGTGGCTCGCCGACGAGGTCGACTCGGCGCTCCAGCGGTACCGCGTCGAGCAGGGCATCGAGGGGTCGTGGCAGGCCCGCGAGCGGGTCGTCGTCGCGCTCACCGGCGGCGCCGAGGGTGAGACGCTGCTCCGCCGCGGTGCCCGCATCGCCGCGCGTTCGGCCGGCGGCGAGCTGCTCGCCGTGCACGTGTCGACGCAGGACGGTCTGCGCGCCGAGGAACCCGGCGCCCTCGCCGTGCAGCGCGCCCTCGTGGAGGCGCTCGGCGGGACGTACCACCAGGTCGTGGGCGACGACGTCGCCGCGGCGCTGGTCGACTTCGCGCGCTCGGTGAACGCGTCGCAGCTCGTCATCGGCGTCAGCCGGCGGGGACGCCTCGGCGCAGCCCTCACGGGCCCCGGCATCGGCGCGACCGTCATCCGCCTCTCCGGCGACATCGACGTGCACATCGTCAACCACGCGCGCGCGGGCGGACGGTTCGCGCTGCCGCGCCTCACGGGCCCCGCGCTGAGCGCGAAGCGCCGCATCCTCGGCTTCGTCACGGCGCTCGCGGGCGGCCCGCTGCTGTCGTGGCTCCTCATCGCCACGGGCACCGACGAGTCGATCACCACCGACGTCCTCGCCTACCAGCTGCTCGTCGTCGTCGTGGCCCTGATCGGCGGCATCTGGCCCGCGGTCTTCGCGGCGGTGCTCTCGGGCCTGACCCTCGACTTCCTGTTCATCCAGCCGCTTTACACGGTCACGATCGCCGACCCGATCCACGCGATCGCCCTCGTGCTCTACGTCATCATCGCGATGCTCGTCAGCGTCGTCGTCGACCAGGCCGCCCGCCGCGCCCGTGCCGCGCGCCGCGCCGCCGCCGAATCCGAGCTGCTCGCCACCGTTGCCGGCAGCGTCCTGCGCGGAGAGAGCGCGGTGCCGGCGCTGGTCGCCCGTGCCCGTGAGGCGTTCGGGCTCGCGGGGGTGCGACTCGTGGCATCCGACGGGTCGGTGCTCGCCACCGACGGCGAACCGGTGCGGGACGGCCGACGCGTCGAGATCCCCGTCGGCGACGGACGCGCCCGTCTCGAACTGCACGGCAGAGACCTGGATGCCACCGAGCGGCGGCTCCTCGACGTCGTCGTCGCGCAGCTCGCCGCAGCCCTGGAGCGCACCGATCTGGCCGAGACCGCCGCCGAGGCGGGAGTGCTGGCCGCGACCGACCAGGTGCGCAGCGCCCTGCTCTCGGCGGTGAGCCACGACCTGCGCCGGCCGCTCGCCGCCGCCGTCGCCGCCCTCGGCGGCCTGCGCGCCGCCGGCGATCACCTCTCCGCGGACGATCGCCGCGAGCTGCTGGAGACCGCGGACGAGAGCCTGGCCACGCTGTCGGTGCTCGTCACCGACCTGCTGGACGTCAGCCGCGTGCAGGCCGGAGTGCTCGCGGTGTCGCTCGGGCCGGTGGATTCTGCCGGTGTCGTTCTCGCGGCGCTGGATGAGCTGGGCCTCGGTCCCGACGACGTCGAGCTCGCGCTCGATCCCGACCTGCCGCCGCTGCGGGCCGATCCGGTGCTGCTGCGGCTAGTGCTCGTGAACGTCCTCAGCAACGCCGTCCGATTCACGCCTTCCGGAGGGCGCGCACGGGTGGCGACGAGCCGTCTGGGCGGAGTCGCCGAGATCCGCGTGATCGACCACGGGCCCGGGGTCGCACCCGAGCGTCGCGGCGACATGTTCGCGCCGTTCCAGCGCCTCGGCGACACCGACAACACCGTCGGCCTCGGCCTGGGGCTGGCGCTCTCGCGCGGCTTCGCCGAGGGCATGGGCGCAACCCTCACGCCCGAGGACACCCCCGGTGGAGGCCTCACGATGGTGGTGGCGCTGCCGGTCGCCGATCAGACGGCTCCCGGCGCCGGGGCCTCGGCATCCCTCCCCCGAACGGAGACCCGATGAAGGTCCTCATCGCCGACGACGACCCGCAGCTCGTGCGGGCGCTGCGGATCACCCTCGCCGCGCACGGATACGACGTCGTCGCCGCGGCCGACGGGGCGGCGGCGATCACGCTCGCCGCCCAAGCGCATCCCGACATCGTGCTCCTCGACCTCGGGATGCCGCACCTCGACGGCGTGCAGGTGATCCAGGCGCTGCGCGGGTGGACGACCGCGCCGATCATCGTCGTGTCGGGGCGCACCGGCTCGGCCGACAAGGTCGAGGCGCTGGATGCCGGCGCCGACGACTACGTCACCAAGCCGTTCCAGATCGATGAGCTGCTCGCGCGCCTCCGGGTGCACGCGCGGCGGTCGATGCCGTCGAGCGGCGAGTCGGTGGTGCGGTTCGGAGACGTCGAGGTCGACCTCGCCGCGAAGGCCGTCACCCGCGCCGGTGCGCGCGTGCACCTCACGCCGACCGAGTGGCGGATGCTGGAGTTCCTCGCCCGGAACCCGGGCTCGCTCGTGACGCGGCAGACGCTCCTCAAGGAGATCTGGGCCAGCGAGCAGGTCGCCGACAGCGGATACCTGCGCCTGTACATGTCACAGCTGCGGAAGAAGCTCGAGGCCGAGCCCTCGACCCCCGCGCACCTGCTGACCGAGCAGGGCATGGGATACCGGCTGGTGCTGTAGCGCGCGCTCCCCCGCCCGCCGTGCGGCGCCGCCCCGCTCCCGAGACGCTGACTCGCCGCGAACGTACGCGAGACCGGCGCGGGGGCGAGCACTCGCCCGAAGTCATCGGGTCGTCGGGGGCTCGAGCGCGCGGTCCGCTGCCTCCGCGGCCTCGAACTCGGCCTGCACGCGGGCGCAGCGGCAGGCGTAGACGATCGAGTGCAGGAGCATCAGCGGACCTCGCCGACCGTGTGGCATCCGGGGCACGGGAAGGCGATGCGGTCGCCGCCCCGCACGTCGTCCGGCAGGGTCACGCTCCCGACCGCGCGCCCCGCCGCATCCACGACGGCGAACTCCACGTCGTACGCGTGCGACACCCGGCCGAGCAGACGCGCCTCGCGCCACACCGCGCCGAGTTCCGCGACGCACGCGTCGATCCGGAGCGCCCGACCCTCGGCATCCACCACCGTCGCGACCACCACGGTCGTCGAGTGGATTCCGGATGCCACCCCTCCCGACGCCGGGATCACCGCGGGACCCGTGCAGACGCACGGCGTGCCGCAGAGGTCGGCGTAGCGGACGATCGACACCGCGCGGACGGTGACGTCGTCGAGCGTGGGGGCCGATCCGGCGGGCCATGCGGTCGCATCGAAGGGCGCCGGGATGCTCGCGCGCAGGGTGGGAAGGAGGGCGGTGAGGGTCATGGCATCCGGTCTACGCCGCGCGGGGCCGGGCTTCTGCGGCGCTGACGTTTTCCGTGCGGCCGCTGCCGCGATCCTCACGGCGCCGCCCCGCCCGCCCCTCGCCCCCGCCCCTCCACCCCCTCCGCTGACTCGGGCCGAATGCACGCGGGATCACCCCGCCGGCGTACGTTCGGCCGAAGTCAGCGGGTGGGGCCGCGCGGGTGGGGCCCCACCCGCGCCCGGCCGCCGCCGCGTAGCCTGGAGGGGTGACACTCCCCTTCGACGTGGCCGCGGTGCGGGCCGAGTTCCCGATCCTCGGCACCGAGATCGACGGCCGCCCCCTCGTCTACCTCGACTCCGGCGCGACGAGCCAGAAACCGCGCGCGGTCCTGGATGCCGAGCGCGGCTTCCTCGAGACCGCCAACTCCGCGGTGCACCGGGGTGCGCACACGCTCGCCGCCGAAGCGACGGAACTGTTCGAAGACGCCCGCGCCGCCGTCGCGGAGTTCGTCGGCGGCACGCCCGAGCAGCTCGTCTGGACCTCCGGCGCCACCGCCGGACTCAACCTCGTCGCCGGTTCCCTCGGCTACGCCGGGCGCCTCCGCGAGGGCGACGAGATCGTGGTGACCGAGAGCGAGCATCACGCGAACCTCATCCCGTGGCAGGAGCTCGCCGCCCGGACCGGCGCGCGCCTCCGCCACATCCCGGTGCACGACGACGGCACGCTCGACATGGCCGCGGCGGAAAGCCTCATCGGCGCGCGCACGAAGGTCGTCGCCTTCCCGCACGTCTCGAACGTCCTGGGGATCGTGAACCCGGTCGCCGAACTCGTCTCCCTGGCGCGAAGCGTCGGCGCGCTGACCGTCCTCGACGCGTGCCAGTCGGCCCCGCACCTCGTGCTGGACCTGCCGGCATCCGGCGTCGACCTCGCCGTCTTCTCGGGCCACAAGATCTTCGGCCCGTACGCGATCGGCGGCCTCTGGGGCCGCGAGGACGTGCTGGACTCGCTGCCGCCGTTCACCACCGGCGGATCCATGATCACCACCGTCACGCTCGAGAAGGCCGAATTCCTGCCGCCGCCGCAGCGCTTCGAGGCCGGCACGCAGCCGGTGTCGCAGGCGATCGGGCTCGCCGCCGCCGTCCGCTGGTTCGGCGCTCTTGGTCGCGACGCCGCGCACGCGCACGAGGCCGCGCTCGAACGGCGTCTCCGTGAGGGACTGCGCTCGATCGACGGCATCCGTCTGCTCGGAGACACGGATGCCGCCGACCGCGTCGCCCTGCAGGCGTTCGACGTCGAGGGGGTCCACGCGCACGACGTGGGGCAGTTCCTCGACAGCCGCGGCGTCGCGGTCCGCGTCGGGCACCACTGCGCCCAGCCGCTGCACCGCCGTTTCGGCCTGACCGCGTCGGTGCGCGCGAGCGCGGCGGTCCACACCACGACCGACGAGGTCGACACCTTCCTGGATGCCGTTTCCGGTGTCCGCAGCTTCTTCGGGGTGCACGCATGAGCGGCCTCGAGTCCCTGTACCAGGACCTGATCCTCGACCACTCGAAGAACCGCCGCGGGTTCGGACTGGCCGACCCCGGAGCGCACAGCGCCACGGTGCACCAGCGCAACCCGATCTGCGGCGACGAGATCACGTTGCGGGTCGACGTCGACGGCGACCGCGTGGCATCCGTCAGCTGGGAGGGCGCGGGCTGCTCGATCTCGCAGGCGTCCGCGTCGATGCTCGTCGCCCTGCTCGACGAGGACGGCGGAGAGGACGGGATGCCGCTCGGTGACGCCGAGGCGCTGATCGGTCGCTTCCGTGAGGCACTGCGCTCGCGCGGCCAGATCCCCCTCGACGAGGAGACGTTCGGCGACGCCGCGGCGCTGTCCGGCGTCTCGAAGTACACCGCGCGCGTGAAGTGCGCGATGCTCGCCTGGGTCGCGCTGGAGGAAGGCCTGCGTCAGGCCTGACCTGTGTGGGCAGGAACTCCGCGATCCGCGCAATCTCCGTGGCATCCCGTCGGTCCTGACCGACCCGGCGCGGATCCCCCACCCGGCGCGGCCGTCGTCGGCGCTATCCTGCGGAGCGACGACGTCGAAGGGACGGATGCCATGGCGGCCAGCGGAGCAGGATTCAGCGACGAAGAACGCGCGGCGATGAAGCAGCGCGCCGAGGAGCTCAAGGCCATGAAGGGGCTGAAGGGCGCGGCGAAGCTCGAGAAGGAGAACGAGGCCTGCCTCGAGGCGATCGACAAGCTCGAGGGCACCGACCGCGCGGTCGCGGAGCGCGTGCACGTCATCGTGCTCGAGGAGGCGCCGCACCTCTCGCCCAAGACGTACTACGGCTTCCCGGCGTACGCGAAGGACGGCAAGGTCGTGGTGTTCTACCAGCCGGGCTCGAAGTTCAAGACGCGCTACGGCACCGTGAGCTTCGATGAGACGGCGCAGCTCGACGACGGACCCATGTGGGCCGTCTCGTACGCCGTGATCGAGGTCACGCCCGAGGTCGAGCAGAGAATCCGCGAACTGGTGCGCCGGGCGGCCCCGGCCGCCTGACACAGCGCCGGGGAGCCCGCATCCATGGATCTGGCGGACGGACCCGTGGATGCCGCACCTCAGCGGACGAGCACTCCCTCGAGCCGCCGGTAGCTGTCTTCCATGCCGCCGATCATGCCGGTGGCGAGGACCATGTCGCGGGTGGCGGCATCCGGGTACTCGATGAGCAGGGTCAGGAGCGTCACGCCGTCCTCCTCGTAGAGCGAGAGGTCGTTCTTCGTGGACGGGAAGTCGGTGCCGCTCATGCGCTCGGTCTGGACGACGCGCCGCGGCGCCTCGATGTACAGCACCTCGCCGTCGAACCCGAAGGCCTCGCCCTCGGTCCCCGGTTTGGGTGCCCACGCGGTGCGGTACGTCGCGCCGACGGTGTCGCCGATCTCGCACACCGTCATGCGCCAGCCGTCGGGGCCGAGCAGCCAGCGTCGCATCAGGTCGGGATCGGTGTGCGCGCGCCACACGAGGTCGCGCGGACCGTCGATGAGCCGCGTGATGCGCACGTGCTGGTCGCTCAGCACCTCGAGCTGCGTGCCCTTTCCCTGCGCGTAGTCGCGGAGGTCCTGCACCACGATGTCGAGCTGGTTCATCGCGAGGGTCGAGCCGTCGACGACGCCCATCGCCACGACCTGTTCGAGCGCCTCGGCCGACGCGAAGCGCGACACGCTCGTGAGGCGCGAGCCCTCGGGCGTCGCTTCGAACGTCAGCGCCATGCGCATCGCCGGCATCGACTCGAGCGGCTCGCCGTTCTCGTCGGCGAAGGAGTCGACCACCTCGTATCCGCGCGGCGGGTCGATGGAGAGGAACTCCCAGGAGCCGTTCGCGTTCTCGCCGGTCGGCGACGTCATGCGGTACGTCGCCCGGCCGCCGGGGGCGAACTCGAACGTGTCGAAGGTCGACGGCCACCCGGGAGGACCCCACACCCGCTCGAGCTGACGGGGGTCGGTGAAGACCGCCCACAGCCGTTCGGGGCCGACCGGGAAGTCGGCGACGAGGGTCAGGGTGAGCGCTTCGGTGTCGGTCTCGACGGATGTGACAGGCATGAGGGACTCCTTCGTCTTTCAGTTCGGTCCGGTGGATGCCGTGGCATCCGGGTCTTCGGCGAGGAGGGCGTCGAGGCGGTCGATGCGTCCTCGCCAGAGGTCTTCGTACGAGCGGAGGAGGCGCTGCACGCGGGCGATGGCCTCGGGTTCGGCGCTCACGAGACGCTCCCTCCCGTCGGCGCGCTTGCGGACGAGTCCGGCCTCGACGAGCACGCCGACGTGCTTCGACACCGCCGCGAACGACATCGCGTATCCCGCCGCGAGCGCCGACACCGACTGCTCGGCCACGAGCGTGCGGCGCACGATGTCGCGACGCGTCGCGTCGGCCAGCGCGTGGAACACGCGGTCGATGTCGGTGTCGGTGGGTGCGATTCGTTCAACCATTTGGTTGCACGTTAGCAGCAGGGGTGAACGGTGGCAAGGCCCCTCGCGCAGCGTTGTTGCACCCCGCCCAACATCCATTCATGCGCATCCACCCCTCTCGCGCGGGCGTAGGGTCGAAGGACGAGGACGGACCGTCCGAGAAGATCTCCCGGCACCGCGCCCGCCCGGGAAGAAGGCCACCCATGGCCCAGTACGACGTAGCGAACCGTTCGGCGATCGTGACGGGAGCGGGCAGCGGAATTGGACGCTCGACCGCGCTCCTCCTGGCCCAGAATGGCGCCGCCGTGGTCGTGAACGACCTCAACGCCGAACACGCGAACGCGGTCGTCGACGAGATCCGCGCGGCCGGGGGGACCGCCGAGGCCTCGGTCGGCGACGCCACCGACAGCGCCTGGATCGCGTCGTCGGTCGAGCTGGCGAACACCCTCGCGCCGCTGCGCATCGGCGTGAACAACGCCGGCATCGGCGGCGCCGCCGCACCGACGGCGGAGTACTCCGACGAGGCCTGGGACAAGGTCATCGCCATCAACCTCAACGCCGTCTTCCGCAACATGAAGGCGCAGATCCCCTCGATCCTCGCGAACGGCGGCGGCTCGGTCGTCAACATCGCCTCGATCCTCGGCAGCGTCGGCTTCGCCACGTCGCCCGCGTACGTCGCCGCGAAGCACGCCGTCGTCGGCATGACGAAGACCGCCGCGCTGGAGTACTCGGCGCAGGGCGTCCGCGTGAACTCGGTGGGCCCCGGCTTCATCGACACCCCGCTGCTGGACGGCGTCGGTGACGACGTCAAGGAGTTCCTGGTCAGCAAGCACCCCATCGGCCGCCTCGGCAAGCCCGACGAGGTCGCGCACCTCATCGCGTTCCTCGCCAGCGACGCCGCGAGCTTCGTGACCGGCAGCTACCACCTGGTCGACGGCGGCTACACCGCCTCCTGATCCCGGATGCCGCGCGGCCCGGACCCCGGGCGGGTCAGGGCCGCGCGAGCTCCTCGAGCTCCCCCTCGGGCAGCACAACCCACCCCTCGCGCCGTGCGGCTTCGGCGTCGTCAGCGCCCGGACGCGAGAAACGGCCGAGAGCCGCGGCCCGCGTCGAGAGCGCCGCGATCATCGCGTCGAACGCGTCGGCGGATGCCACGGCGAGCGCCGCGTGCGGACCGACATCGAACCACGGCGCCCGCTGCCGCAGCACGGCGAGCAGGTCGGCCCGGCGGGTGGCATCCACCCGGTATTTCCTGGTGTCGAAACCCCAGATGCGCAGGGCGCCGCCGGGATACACCTCGAACAGACGCCCCTCCCCGGCGCGGTCGACCGGGAAGCCGCGGGCGGCGAGCCGCCGGAGCAGGCCCGCTCCGCGCAGCGCCGTCACGCCGAGCCGATCGGTGGAGACGCTCAGCGGCCACCGTCCGATGCGCTCGCGCACCACGACGTCGGTGCGGCGGTAGACGAGGCCGCGACGCCAGTCGGCGCCCCCGTCGACGGGGCCGAGCTCGGGCTCCGCTCCGACGTGGTGCGCGCGCACGAAGTCGACGAACGCGTCGGGCCAGCCGAGCGGACAGTCCAGCCCCAGCCACGCGCCTTCGCCGACGGATGCCACGATCGCGGCGTCGTCGACTCCCACCTCGAGCCGCGCGAGCCGCGCACCGCCGCCCGACCACACGATCTCGGCGAGGGCGGTGCCGGGCACCCCGGCGGCCAGGTCGACGCCGATCGTTCTCATCCCCGCAGGCTACGCGGGGGCGTCGACATCGCAGCCCTCTCGCCGCGGGGGCGGCGAACCTGCGAGGATCGACCCATGCCCGCCGACGACGCTCTCCCCGACTCCCTCGAGCCGGGCCAGCACGTGCCGCCGCGGGATCAGCCCCCCGCACCCCCGACGCCGCGCGGCGACCTGCGTGTCGTGTCGATCCTCGCGGTCATCACGGGCGTGATCGTGGTCGGCTGGCACATCTTCCTGGTGTCGGTCAGCGCCGTGGCGGAGCTCGACCAGTTCCTCTGGATCCAGATCGGCATCTGGGCCCTGGCGCTCGTGTCGTTCGTGCTCGGCATCCTGAGCCTGAATGCGCGCATGGCGCGCGAGCTGGCCGCCGCCGGCTTCATCGCGGGGGTCGCGGCGTTCCTGCTGTCGATCTCGATCGGCCTCTTCAGCGGCGCGCTCTTCCTGAGCTGAGGTCGCGCCCGCGGTGCGGCACAGCCCCCGACTCCCGGTCGAGTGTCCAAGACACGCGGACGGGATGCCGCGGCACCCGCGTGTCGTGGACAGCGAACCGCCCGCGCCCGACCCGCGGCACGCAGGCCCGCGGAATGCGCGGGGGCGCGCGACGGTTCGACCGAGCATGACCGACGCCCTCGAGCGCGCCCTCGCCTCCCTCGACGTCCGCGCCGGCTCGACCCGGCGCCACACCCTCACCGCCGGCGGCGACATCGTCCTACCGGCGGGCTCGACGACGCTGGTGTACCTCCTGTCGGGCGAGATCACGGGCGACCTCGCCCTCGGGTCGGGCTGCGAAGTCGACGCCCCGACCGGTGATGGGCACCCCGTCAGCGGGCGTCGCACGCTCCTCGCGGGCGACGCGGCGATGTCGCTCGGATGCCGCGGGCTCGTCCTCTCGTCGCAGTCCGGCGCCGAGGTCATCGTCGTCACCGCGGAGATCACCCCGTCGGAGATCGTGGCATCCCTCCCCGGAACCGTGCTCGTCACCGGGTTCGCGCGGCTCGAGCCCGCCGCCGCGGCGCTGGCCGGCAACCTCGGGCCCCGCCCGGACGGGCTGTCCTGCGAGCGGCCCGGCGACACGGTCGTGTGCCGGTCGATGATCCGCTCCGTGCTGCTGTCGGCCGTCCGGGCGTGGGCGTCGACCGGGGCCTGGCCCGCGCCGATCGCCGACCCGTTCCTCGCCCGCGTCGCCGCCGCGGTCGAGGCCGACCCGGGCCACGACTGGACGATCGACCACCTGGCATCCCTCGCCGCGATGTCGCGGACCGTGTTCGTCGAACGCTTTCGCGACGCCATGGGACGCTCCCCCGCCGGCTACGTCACCGAGGTCCGCATCCGCGAAGCCCAGCGGCGGCTGGACGCGGGAGCCTCGGTGTCGGAGGTCTCCCGCGCCCTCGGCTACGCCAGCGACGAGGGCTTCCGCCGCGCGTTCCGCCGCCACACCGGGATCGCGCCGTCCGCCTGGCGCGCGCGGGCGCTGACGGCGTAACGGCCCGCCGCACCCGGTTCGGTGTCCAAGACACGCGGACGGGGAGCAGCCGCGTCCGCGTGTCTTGGACACTCAACGGGGAGACACCTCCGCGCCCCGCCGCCGCAGCGACAGTCCGAACAGCGCGGCGCCGAGGAGGAGGAGCAGGATGCCGATGGCATCCACCGTCTCGATCCCGGCGGTGTCGACGAGGAGGCCGCCGACGCCCGCGGCGATCGTGATCGCGAGCTGGAAACCGGTGACGACGAGGCTCCCGCCGGCCTCGAGACGATCGGGCATGCGCTTGCCGACCCACGTGTTCACGATGATCAGCCACGACGAGAAGAAGAAGCCCCAGATCGCGACGGCCACGGCCACGGCCGCGAACGCGCCGGGAAGGAGCACCACGACCGCGATCGTCGCGGCGATCACCACCGGTCCCGCCACCGCGAGCCGCTCGAACGCGCGGTCCACGACGATGCCGATCACGATGTTGCCGACGAACCCTCCCACGCCGAACGCGGCGAGGAGCAGTACGACGGTTCCCGGCTCGATGCCGGGCATCCGCTCGAGCGACAGACGTACGTACGTGTAGGCGAGGAAGTGCCCGAGCACGACCAGCACGTGGCCGATCATCCCCAGGAGCGTGCCGGGGCGGAGCAGTGTGTCGCCGAGGATCCGCAGGCTCGACACCGTGACCGCGGGCACCGGGGGCAGCACCGCGCGGACCGCGACGCCGACGACCGCGGTGGCGACACCGACGACGAGGAACGTGACCCGCCAATCGAGCAGTTCGCTGAGGGCGACACCGAGCGGCACCCCCGCGACCGTGGCCAGCGACAGACCCGCCGAGGTGAACATGACGGCTCGACCGATGCGTCCCGGGGCGGCGAGGGCCGCTGCCGCGAGGATCGACATCGACCAGAACGTGCTGATCGCCGCCCCGAGCAGGAACCGCGCCACCAGGATCGCGACGAGGCTCGGGGCGATCGCCACGACGACGCTCGAGATCGCGGCGGCCACCGCCGCGGCGGTCAGAAGCAGACGCCGGTCGAGGCGGGGCACCAGGATGCCGATCGTCGGGGCGACGAGGAGCCCGGCGAACGCCGTGACGGTGACGGTCTGTCCCGCCTGGCCCGGGCTGATCCCGAGGCTCGCGGCCATCTCGGTCAGCACGCCGTTCGGCAGGAACTCGGCGGTGACGAGCAGGAAGCTCAGCAGCATGAGGACGACGAGTCCGCCGTATCTCATGCGGGACGGCGCGGTCACGGGAACCGGGGCGGTGGTGGTCATCCTCTGATGCTCGCGGGCGGCGGGCTCGGGCGCCCGACCGATCGTCCGCGGCATCCCACCATTCGTCCGGGGCGTCGCGCGGGGGCCCGGGTCGGCAGTTCAGTGTCCAAGACACGCCGAATGGCGCGGTGCCGATGCGGCGTGTCTTGGACACTCAACGTCCGGGCGCCCCGGAGCGGCGCCCGGCGGGGGCCGGGTTCAGCCCCGCTCGGCCGCCGCGCGGCGCACGATCCGATGCGCCCGTAGCACGAGGAGGATCCCCAGGGCCCAGAACGGGAACTGGACCAGCTCCGCGAGGCGGAAAGCCGCGGGCGAATACCCGCCCGCCTGCACAGTGAGGGCGGCACCGATCAACAGGATCACCAGGATGCTGGAGAGGAAGCCCGCACCGTTGACCACCCCGGTCGCGGTGCTGAGCAGCTCCGGCGGGTTGTGGTCGCGCACGATGTCGAACGCGACCATGGATGCCGGGCCCCCGACGCACATCGCGGCGGCGAGCGCGACGAGCAGCGGCAGCGGCGCGCGGTCGGGGAACGCCAGGACCGCAGCCCAGGACGCCGCCTGCACCCCGACGAGCGTGAGCACGAGCGTCGTGCGCGCGCGGGGGAACCGGCCGGACAGGGCGCCGACGATCGGCCCGAACACGATGCCGCACACGACGTAGACCGAGAAGAGGGTGCCCGCCGTCGCGGCATCCAGGCCCTGTCCCGCCACCAGGAACGGGAAGCCCCACAGGATCGCGAACGCGTTGCCTGAGAAGGAGGTCACGAAGTGCACCCAGAACGCCAGGCGGGTGCCGGGCGACCGCCACGCCGTGCCCACCGAGCGGAGGACGGGGGTGCGCACCACGGCCGCGGGACGGCTCTCGCGCACGACCACCACGACCAGCACTCCCACCACCCCCGTCACCCCTGCGAGCGAGAGGAACGCCGAGGTCCAGCCGGCGAGCCCCACGAGGGCCGCCAAGGGCACGACGCTGATGATCTGGCCGAACTGACCCATGAGCCCGGTGACCTGCACCGCGGTGGGTGCGAGCCCCCGGGGGAAGCGCATCCCGATCACCCGCAGCAGTCCGGGGAAGATCGCGGCCTCGCCGGCGCCCATGAGAAGTCGCGCGGCGATCGCGACACCGACGTCCGGCGCGACGGCCAGCAGCACCTGCGCTCCCGCCATCACGACCATTCCGACCGTCAGCACGACCCGCGCACCGAACCGGTCGAGCAGGAGCCCGACGGGCAGCTGCAGGGCGCCGTAGATGCCGAGCTGCACGACGGCCAGCAGCGACAGCGTCGCGGCGGTGATCGCGAACCGGTCCGCCGCCTCGAGCCCGAGAGCCGCGAGCGACGTGCGGTTCACGATCGAGACGATGTACGCGAGAACCCCGACACCCCACACGACGAGCACGCCGATGCGCAGGCCCCCGTCGCGCGCTGCGGGGGCCTGCGCGACGACGTCCGTCATCCGCGCGTGAGGCGCAGAGTCACGACCTGGAAGGGTCGCAGCTCGAGCGCGATGCCGTCGCCCTCGTGCGCCAGGTGCCGCGCGTGCGCCATGTCGTCGCGCAGGGGCCGCTCGAGCAGATCTACTTCGTCGACGGATGCCACGGCGAACCCCGGAACGAGGATCGTGGCCGCGCGGCGCCCCAGCGCCTCGTAGACCCGCACGATGACGTCGCCCGAGCGATCGTCGGCGAGCTTCACGGCCTCGATCCGCACGCCTTCGTCGGTCGACCGCAGCACGCTCCACGGCTCGACGACGACGCCGTCGACCGCGGGGCGACGCAGCGGCAGGTTCTGCTCGTAACCGGATGCCACGACGGCGGCGATGTCGGCTCCGGGGTGCACCGCGTACGCGAACGTGTGGTGGCCGGCATCCTGGATCGGGTCGGGCGAGTTCGCCGCGCGCACGAGGCTGAGACGCACCTCGGTCTCCACCTCGCCCGACGCCCCGACGGTGCGGGTGATGTCGTGGCCGTAGGTGGCGTCGTTGGTGACGCCGATGCCGTAGCCGGGCTCCTCGACGTGCACCCACCGGTGCGCCATGACCTCGAACTTCGCGTCTTCCCACGACGTGTTCGTGTGGGTCGCGCGGCGGACGTGCCCGTACTGGATCTCGGCGCTGTGGTGGTGGGCGTGCACGACGAACGGCAGCGAGGCCTTGAGCAGCTTCTCGCGCTCGTTCCAGTCCAGGTCGACCGCGAAGTGCACCCGCACGTCGTCGGCGTTCACCCCGATCGTCTGGGTCAGGCGCGACGTGCCGAAGGTGCGCGTCACGAGCACGCGGGCGCGCAGGTCCCCGTCGACGGTGAGCTCCACCGAGTCCGCGGTGTCCAGGTCGTCGAACGTGTTCCGGTAGTGGGCGTCGATGTCCCACGCGTCCCACGCGTTCGGAAGGTCCTGGTGCAGGCGCAGCAGGTTCGCGGCACGTCCGGCGGGTACGAGCTCACGCCCCTCGACCAGGTCGACGATCGACGTGACGAGCCCGCGCGCGTCGAGCCGCACGCGCACCAGACCGTTCTCGAGGACGATGTCGTCGCCGTCGCGTCGCGCGGCCACGGGGTTCGCGGGGGCGACGGGGACGAGGGATGCCACGCCCAGCGCGGGCGTCTCCACGAGCGCGAGCGGGGTGCCCGCGGCATCCAGGGCCAGAGACCGGCGCGCGTGGTCGGCGGAGTTCACGACCGCACCCGACAGACCCGCGGCCGCCAGCGCATCGGCGATGGAGCGGTCGAGCTCGGCGAGGGCTGCCGCGTAGTCCTCTTCGTTCTGCTCGTGCACCCACTGGATCGAAGATCCGGGGAGGATGTCGTGGAACTGCTGCAGCAGGACGCCCTGCCACAGACGGTCGAGCGTCTCGTAGGGGTAGTCGGCACCCTTCAGCGCCGCGGCGGTCCACCACAGCTCGGCCTCGCGCAGACGGTGCTCGGCCTCGCGGTTGCCGCGCTTCTCGCGAGCGTGCGAGGTGAAGGTGCCGCGGTGGAGCTCCAGATACAGCTCGCCCACCCACACGGGGGCGTCGGGGTACTCGGCCTGCGCTGCGGCGAAGAAGTCGTCGGGATGCTCGATCTCGACACGGGGCGAGCCCTCGAGCGACTCGACCCGGCGCTGGCGTTCCATCATCTCGCGGATGGGCCCGCCGCCGCCGTCGCCGTAGCCGAAGGGCACGAGCGAGGTGGTCGCCACGCCCTTGTCGCGGAACTGGCGCACGGCGTGGTGCAGTTCCTCGCCCTCGAGAGTGGAGTTGTAGGTGTCGATCGGCGGGAAGTGCGTGAAGATCCGCGAGCCGTCGATGCCCTCCCACCAGAAGGTGTGGTGGGGGAACTTGTTGGTCTGGCTCCACGAGATCTTCTGCGTGAGGAACCAGTCGAGACCCGCGAGCTTCGCGATCTGCGGGAAGGCCGCGGTGTAGCCGAACGAGTCGGGCAACCAGATGCCGTGCGTTTCGACGTCGAGCTCGTCGCGGAAGAACCGCATGCCCTGCGTGATCTGACGCACCATGGCCTCGCCGCCGGGGAGGTTGCCGTCGGGCTCCACCCACTGCGAGCCGACGACGATCCACTGCCCTTGGCGATCGCGGCCTTGATGCCCTCCCAGACGTGCGGGTAGCGCTCCTTGACCCAGGCGTATTGCTGCGCGGAGGACGCCGCGAAGCGGAAGTCGGGGTACTGCTCGGCGAGCGCGAGCACGTTCGAGAACGTGCGGGCCGTCTTCCGCTTGGTCTCGCGGATCGGCCACAGCCACGCGGTGTCGATGTGCGCGTGTCCGATGCCCGACAGTCGGTGGGCCGAGGCGGATGCCGGGCGCGACAGCACGTCGACCAGCTCGGCGCGGGCGGCGGCGGCGGTGCCGACGATGTCGTCGAGGCGCAGCACGTTCAGTGCCCTCTCGAGGGCGCGCAGCACCTCGTGGCGCCGGGGCTCCGTCTCGGGCAGCTCCTTCAGCAGCTGGTACAGCACCTCGACATCGAACTGCAGCGCCCACACCTCGGGCTCGAACACCGCGAGCTCGGCGGTGCGGAAGGTGTAGATCGGTGTCTCGGGGGCGGTCTTCTTCGAGCCGAACACGGTGGGCACGAAGTCGTTCTTGAGGATGTCGGGGTTGGCGGCAGCCTCGACGAAGAAGTGCACGGGCTCCCCACCGACGGCCTCTTCAGCCAGACGCACGTAGTGGTTGCGGGGGTGGATGCCCTTCACCTGCACGCCGTCGGGCGTGTGGACCAGGGCCTCGGCCTGGTTGCCGGGCCAGTCGCCCTGGAACCCGGGGTCCAGCAGCAGCTCGACCGTGCGACCGGCCCACTCGGCCGGGATCTGCCCGGTGACCTCGAACCACCACGTCGACCACGCGCGGCCCCAGCTGTCGCCGACGGCGAAGGGCGTGTACTCGGCGGCGAGCGCTTCGGATGCCGGGACCGGCTCGTCGGGCACCGTCCAGGCCGAAAGCGCGACGGGGACACGCGCCGAGTAGACGGCGGGAACGATGCGCTCGGTGAGAACGCGGTGGATGCGCTCTTCGACGAGCGTGAGGTTCTGGTGCACGGTGTCTCCGTTTTCGGGCTTCGTGAGGGTGAGGACGTGGTGCGGGGACGCGGCGCGGTTCGGGTCGGCGCCGCGCCCCCGGGTTCAGCGGAGGTAGGACAGATCGGTGAAGCTCGACGCGGCGTCGTCGAGCAGCGCGCGGGCCACGCGCACCGAGTCGATGAGCGGGTGGTGCGCGAGCGCGCGCAGCGCAGCGGCGCGGGATCCGTGGAGCGCCGCCTCGATGGTCTGCCGCTCGACGTACTTCACCGTGGTGACCAGACCCTGCCCGTACGCCGGGAGGGTCGCGCTGGCGATGGGGCGCGGGCCGTCGGCCCCGACGATGCAGGGAACCTCGACGACGGCCTCGGCATCCAGGCCGGCGAGCACGCCGCCACCGGGGACGTTGAGGATGAGACGCGCCGACTGGTCGTAGGCGATCGCGCGCATGAGGGCGATCGCCACGTTCTCGTAGCCGCCCGAGACGAGGTCGTCCTCGTCCCGGTCGCCCATGCCGGCGGAGTCGCGGTTGGTCGCCATGTAGGTGACCTCGCGCTCGTGACGGCAGGCCTCCCACGCGGCGTGCGGGTGCGGGGCCGTCGCCGCGTCGACCCAGAAGTCGGCCTGCTGGTCGAGCAGGTAGCGGCCGCGGGTGGTCGCGGCGTACTGGTCGGCCTGGAGCACGTCACGGCGGTACGAGTAGTAGTGCAGGTACTCGTTCGGGAGCGCACCGAGGGTCTGGATCCAATCGGCTCCGAACAGGGCGCCTTCCTCGAACGACTCGATGCGCTCGGGAGCGGCGAGCAGTTCGGGGAGGAGGTCGACCCCGTCACGGCGGAGGGCGGTGAGCCAGCCGAGGTGGTTGAGCCCGGCGTACTCGATCTCGACGTCGGCGGAATCCCGGATGCCGAGGGCGCCGAGCGCGCGACGGGCGAGACCGATCGGCGAGTCGCAGATGCCGATCACGCGTTTGCCCAGCACCCGCCCCATGGCCTCGGTGACGACCCCGGCGGGGTTGGTGAAGTTGATGACCCACGCGTCCGGGGCGACGCGCTGGATCAGCTCGGCGAGCCTCATCGCCACGGGCAGCGTCCGCAGCGCGTAGGAGATGCCGCCGAAGCCGACCGTCTCCTGGCCGATGACGCCGTGCGACTGACCGATCCGCTCGTCGGTCGCGCGGCCCGCCATGCCGCCCACGCGGATGGCGGAGAAGACGAAGTCCGCTCCGCGCAGGCCTTCCTCGGCATCGGTGTGGACACTCACGCGCGGCGCGTCGGGGAAGTCGGATGCCTGGTCGGCGAGGATGCGCGCCATCGTGCGGAGGCGAGCGCCGTCGGTGTCGATGAGGGCGACCTCGTCGACGCGCCCGGGGTCGCGGTCCAGCAGCAGGGCGCGATACACCAAGGGGGTGCGGAATCCTCCGCCACCGATCATGGCAAGCTTCATGCGGTCACAATCTCGACATTCCGTCGGCCCAGGGACTCGACGATCGGGCCCTCGAGCGGCGCATCCGTGATGAGCCGCCGCAGGGCGAGGGGCAGGGCGATACGTCCGGCGCCGCTGCCGGGGAACTTGCTGTGGTCGGCCAGCACGGTCGCCGCGTCGCACGCGGCGAGCATGGCCTGCTTGATCGGGACCTGAGCGAGCGTGGTGTCGCGCAGGTCGCCTTCCGGCGACATGCCGCTGACTCCGAGGAAGGCGTGGTCGGCGCGGATGAGGCGCAGGGACTCGGTCGTCAGATGGCCGGCGACGCTGCGGTACACGGGGTCGTAGTCGCCGGGCAGCAGCACGAGGTGCGTCTCGCGCTCGTCGCGCAGCACGTCGTAGATCGCGAGGTTGTTCGTGATGACGGTGATCGCACGCCCGCGCAGGAGACGCGCGAGCTGCAGGGTCGTCGTCCCGACGTCGAGGATGACGGCCTGGCCATCTCGGACGGTCTCGGCGGCCGCGCGTGCGATGCGTTCCTTGCCCTCGCGGTTCACGGGCTCGACGGTGGCGAACGGGGCGTCGCCCTCGCTCATCACCGCGCCCCCGTGGGTGCGGCGGAGGAGTCCGGCGTCGTCGAGGCGCTGCAGGTCGCGGCGGATCGTGGCGATGCTCGAACCGGTGGCGTCGGCGAGCTCGGCGACCGTCGCCGCACGCGCGGTGCGGAGGTGCTGGAGGATCTCGCGGTCTCTCACGTCTTTCATGATGCGATCACCATAGCGCTCAAAATCGCTCAGTAACAAAATGTTTACACGCAAAAATTTGCGCGTTCCTGATCGCTCAGTGCTATAAACGGTGCAACGCCCCGGTCGTCACCGCAGAGAGGAGGGGCCGATGACAGCTGCATCCGGTCCCACGCCCCGCCTCCTGACGGCGGGTCAGCTCTTCCTCGACCTCGTCTTCGCCGATCTGGCCGACGCGCCGCGTCTCGGCGAGGAGCACTGGACCCCCGCGTTCGGCTGGGGTCCCGGCGGCATCGCCAACTACGCCATCGCCGCCGCCCGCCTCGGGGTGCCGACCGCCCTGACGGCCGACGTGGGCGTCGACGCGTTCTCGCACCTGGTGCGCGAACGCCTGACCGACGAGGGCATCGCCGCCGACCTGCACGAGCGCGCCGACTGGAACCTCCCCGTCACCACCGCCCTCGGCTACGGCGGCGACCGCGCGCTCGTCACCGGCGGGCGTCCCGCTGCCCCCCTGGCATCCGTCCTTGCCACCGCCCCGGTCACCCCGGTCGCCGCCGTCCACATCGACGCGTCGGTCTCCGACTGGGTGCGCGAGCGTGCTGCTCGAGGCACGAAGGTCTTCGCCGACATCGGCTGGGACGCCGACGAGAACTGGGACCCCGACGTCCTCTCGGTCCTCGACGGATGCCACGCCTTCCTGCCGAATGAAGCCGAGGCCCGCGCCTACACGCGCCGCGACGACGCCCGCGCCGCCGCCCGCGCCCTCGCCGAGCGGGTGCCGCTCAGCGTCGTCACCCGCGGCGGACACGGCGCGATCGCCGTCGACTCCTCGACCGGCGAGGAGATCGAGGTCGGCGCCGTCCGGATCGATTTCCTGGATGCCACCGGCGCCGGCGATGTCTTCGGCGGCGCCCTCGCCGCGGCCGAACTCACCGCGTGGGCGCTGCGCGAACGCGTCGACTTCGCCACGCTCGTCGCCGCGGTCACCGTGTCCCGCCCCGGTGGCGCCGCCGCCTCCCCGCGACTCGACGAACTCGTGCCCTGGCTCGACGCCCACCCCGGAGCCGCCGACCCCGCGCGCTTCGCCTTCCTCCGCGACGCGCTGCACGACGGCGCCTTCCCGTTCGACGCCGCCCCCACGCCCGTCCCCTGACCCCCGCACCTCCCACCCGAATCAAGGAGTGACCCACCCATGACGACCCTCACCCCGCGCCGCCGACGCGCGCTCGGCACCGTCGCCGTCGCCGCTGTCGCAGCCCTCTCCCTCTCCGCCTGCTCCGGTGGCGCCGGCGGCTCGTCCGACGGCCCCCTCACCCTGTGGACGTGGCCCGGCGGCCTCGGCGAGTCCGTCGTCGACTCCGCCAAGACGCAGTTCCCCGACGCGAAGCTCGAGGTGACCACGATCGGCGACGACGTCAAGCAGAAGCTCGTCACCGTCTTCACCGGTCGCAGCGGCATCCCCTCCATCACGGGGATCAAGGGCGAGGACATGCCCTACTTCCTGCAGCAGGCCGACCTCTTCACCGACCTCAAGACGCTCGGCATCGACGACCAGCTCGCGGACTTCCCCGCCTGGAAGCTCGCCGAGGCCACCACCGCCGACGGCAAGCTCATCGGCCTGCCCACCGACATCGGTCCCACCGCGCTGTACTACCGCACCGACGTGTTGGCAGCAGCGGGCCTGCCGACCGACCCGGCCGAGGTGGCCGCCGCCACCTCGACGTGGGAGGACTACTTCGCGTTCGGAGAGAAGCTCAAGGCCGCCACGGGCGCCTACCTCGAGGTCTCACTCGAGGATGTCTTCACCAAGGTCATGGGCCAGGGCGAAACGAAGATGGTCTCGCAGGACGGGGAATTCCTCGGGGACAGCGCTCAGGTCAAGAAGGCCTGGGACACCGCGATCGAAGCCAACCAGCGCGGCCTCGTCGCCGGCATCCAGGACGGCAGCCCCGACTGGGCCGCCGCCGTCAACAACGGATCGCTCCCGACGCTTCTCGGTGCCGCCTGGTACCAGGGCGACCTCAAGAGCAACGCTCCCGACACCTCGGGCAAGTGGAACGTCACGGCGATGCCCGGCGGGCCCGCCAACGTCGGCGGCTCGTTCCTGACGATCCCCGCTGCCACGGGCAACAAGGACGAGGCGGTCAAGATCGTCGACTACCTCCTCTCGCCCGAGAACCAGGCCACGACCTACACCGAGGTCGGCAACTTCCCCTCCTCGAGCAAGGCGCTGGAACAGCCCGCGCTGCAGGAGCCGGACGCCTTCTTCGGGGGCCAGGTGACCACGGACGTCTTCAAGGCCGCCTCCGAGAAGATGCCGATCAGCTACACCAGCCCGATCGACAACGAGCTCCAGGCGCCCTTCATCACGGAGCTCGCCAACGTGCAGTCGCAGGGCAAGGACCCGCAGCAGGCTTGGAACGACGCCCTGGCCGCCGCCCAGCAGGTGTGGGAGCGCTCTAAGTGACATCCGCCACGCGCGTCATGACGGCCTCGGGGGTGCGCCCCAGCGCGCGCCCCCGGGGCCGGGGACTCAAGCGGCACTGGCCGATGTACGTGGCCATCGCCCCCTTCTTCCTGCTGTTCCTCGGCTTCGGCATCTTCCCCACGCTGTACTCGCTCGTGCTGTCGTTCCAGGACTGGAACGGGCTCGGCGCGGCGCACTGGACCGGGATCGACAACTACACGCGCCTGTTCACCGACCCCACGTTCTGGCTGTCGGTCCGCAACACGTTCATCATCTTCGCGCTGTCGACGTTCCCGATGCTCGCCATCGCGATCGCCATCGCCGCGATGCTCAACAACGCCGTGCGGTTCAGCACCGCGTTCCGCATCGCCTACTTCGTGCCCAACATCACCTCCGTCGTGGCGATGGCGGTGCTCTTCGGCTCGATCTTCGGAGAGAACTTCGGTCTGGCCAACTCGTTCCTCCACGCGATCGGTCTGCCCGGCGTGCAGTGGCTGTCGACGCCCTTCGGCATCCAATTGACGATCTCGATCCTCATCACGTACCAGTGGACCGGGTACAACGCGATCATCTTCCTCGCCGGGATGCAGTCCATCGGCGGCGAAGTGTACGAGGCCGCCAAGCTCGACGGCGCCGGCCCCATCCGCAGCTTCTTCTCGATCACGCTGCCGCTCCTGCGCCCCACCATCATCTTCGTGCTCGTCGTCTCGACCGTCACCGGCATGCAGAGCTTCACCGAGGCCCAGGTGCTCACCGCGAGCTCCAGCACGACGAACCCGAACAGCGGCGGCGCCGGGCAGGGCGGCCTCACGATGGTCCTGTACTTCTACCAGCAGGCCTTCAGCTACAACCGCTTCGGCTACGGCGCCGCGATCGCCTGGGGAGTCTTCCTCATCGTCGTCATCTTCACGATCATCAGCTGGCGCTTCACGGCCGGCAAGAAGGAAGACAAGGCCCGCGCATGACCGTCACCACGCCCCCGCCCGCCACGGTCACCGAGCACATCACCACCGCCGGCGTTCCCCTCCGCCGGCGGCGCAAGGCGACCCCGGGGCGCGTGCTGCTCTACGGCGGCCTGACCTTCGGCGCGATCATCTCGCTCTTCCCGCTGTACTGGCTGGTGGTCATGGCCAGCAACTCGACGAGCGACATCTACACGACGCCGCCGACGTTCATCCCCGGCCCGCGCCTGTTCGACAACATCGGCGCGGTGTTCTCGCGGATCGACTTCGCGGGCTCGCTGCTGAACACCGTCATCGTCGCGTGCAGCGTGACGTTCCTCGTGCTCGTCTTCGATTCGCTCGCGGCCTTCGCGTTCGCGAAGTTCGAGTTCCCCCTGCGCCGGACGCTCTTCACGATCACGCTCGTGACGTTCATGCTGCCCATGCAGCTCGCCGTGATCCCGCAGTTCATCACGATGACGAACCTGGGATGGGTCGGTCAGTTGCAGGCGCTCATCGTGCCGGCCGCGGCGAACGCGTTCGGCATCTTCTGGCTGCGCCAGTACATGGTGTCGTCGATCCCCGACGAGTTGATGGATGCCTCGGTGCTCGACGGCGCGGGCTTCTTCCGCCAGTGGTTCACGGTGTGCCTGCCGCTCATCCGCCCGGGTCTCGGCTTCCTCGGCATCTTCACCTTCATCGCCGCCTGGAACGACTACCTCTGGCCCTTGGTCGTCCTGACGAACCCGAACCAGGTGACCCTGCAGGTCGCGATGGCGCAGCTGAACACCGCGTTCGGCCAGGACTACGGCATGGTCATGGCGGGCGCGCTGCTCGCCGTCCTGCCGCTGCTGGTCGTCTTCCTCTTGGGGGCGCGCCAGTTCATCGGCGACATCGCCAAGGGTGCGATCAAGTGACCGGGGTCACCCTTCCGACCGGCCTCGCCCCCGTCTCCGCGACCACCCGCGTGGTCGTCTGCGCTCCGGAGGAGATCGGCGACGTCGCCGCGGGTGTCGTCGCCACCGTCGCCCCCGACGGCGTGCTGGGCGTGGCCACCGGGTCATCGCCGCTCGCACTGTACGCCGCGCTCATCCGGCGGCGCGCCGAGGGACTCGCGACCGAGGGCCTGCGCCTGTTCGCGCTCGACGAGTACGTCGGGCTGCCCGACGACGACCCCCGCTCGTACGCGGCGTACGTCCGTTCGGTGATCGCCGAGCCGCTCGGCATCCCGGCCGCGCACGTGCGCGTGCCGAGCGGGTCGACCGCCGCGGATGCCGCGGCCTACGAGCGCGCGATCGCCGAGGCGGGAGGAGTCGACCTGCAGATCGTCGGCATCGGGCGCAACGGTCACATCGGGTTCAACGAGCCGGGATCGGATGCCGACACCCGCACGCGCGTCGTCACGCTCGACGAGAGCACTCGCCGGGCCAACGCCGAGCACTTCGACGGCGATCTCGCCCGGGTGCCGACGCACGCGATGACCCAGGGCGTCGCAACGATCCTCGCGGCCCGCCGGATCGTGCTCGTCGCCTCCGGCGCCGCCAAGGCCGCCGCTCTGCGCTCCGCCCTCCTCGGCCCCGTCACGGCCGACAATCCCGCGTCGTTCCTGCAGCGGCATCCCGACGTCACCGTCGTGGCCGATCCCGATGCCCTTCGAGAGGACCGATGAGCCACCTCGGCGATCCGACCCCCGGATCCGACACCCGCCTGCCCCCGCGCGCCTGGCTGCGTTCGGACGCGCCCGCCCAGAGCCTCGACGGCGACTGGGCGTTCCGCCTGCACGACGCGGACCCCGCAGACGACCTCGACGGCCCTCCGCCGTTCGTCGCCGTCGACGCCGACATCGCCGGGTGGGACACGATCCCCGTGCCCTCGCACTGGGTGCTGCACGGGCATGGGCATCCCACATACACGAACATCCGCTACCCGTTCCCGCTCGATCCGCCCCACGTCCCCGACCACAACCCCACCGGGGATCATCGGCGCGTCTTCGACTGGCATCCCGAGTTCTGCCCGGGTGGGCGCACGCTGCTGCGTTTCGAGGGCGTGGAGTCGCTCGCGACGGTGTGGCTCAACGGCACGGAGATCGGCTGGTTCACCGGGAGCCGTCTCATGACGGAGTTCGACGTCACCGACCACCTCGTGGACGGTGAGAACGTGCTCGCCGTGCGCGTGCACCAGTGGTCGGCCGCGAGTTACCTCGAGGATCAGGACCAGTGGTGGCTCCCCGGCATCTTCCGGAGCGTCTCGCTGCAGGGCCGGCCCGCGAACGGTCTCGACGACGTGTTCGTGCGCGGCGACCGCGATCCTTCCACCGGCGCCGGCGTGCTCGACGTGCAGCCGCGCGGCGGCTGGCCGGTGACCGTGCGCGTCCCCGAGCTCGGTGTCGACGAGACGTGGGCCTCCGCGGACGAGGTGATGCCGCTGCCGATCGACGCGGTCGACGCGTGGACCGCCGAGACCCCGCGCCTCTACGACGTCGAGGTGTCGACGGATGCCGAGACCGTGCGCCTGCGCGTCGGGTTCCGCCGCATCGAGATCGTCGGCGACCGGCTCCTCGCCGACGGGCGTCCGCTGATCTTTCGCGGCGTCAACCGGCACGAGACCGACCCCGACCGGGGACGCGTCTTCGACGAGGACTACGTGCGCGGCGAGCTCGCCCTCGTGCGCCGCCACAACATCACCGCGATCCGCACAGCCCACCAACCCCCGCACCCGCGCGTCCTCGAACTCGCCGATGAGCTCGGCTTCTGGGTCGTGCTGGAATGCGACCTCGAGACGCACGGCTTCTGGGACGTCGAGTGGACGGGCAATCCCGCCGACGACCCCGCCTGGCGCGCCGCGTGCCTCGACCGCGCGCGCCGCACCGTCGAACGCGACAAGAACCACGCGAGCGTCGTGATGTGGTCGCTCGGCAACGAGTCGGGCACCGGGCGCAACCTCGCCGAGATGGCGGGCTGGATCCGCGAGCGCGACGACACCCGCCCGATCCACTACGAGGGCGACTACGGCGGGGCGTACACCGACGTGTACTCGCGCATGTATCCGACGCTCGAGGAAATCGCCTCGGTCTGCGGCGAGCAGACGATGGCCGTCCACGAGATCGGACCGGCGGAGGGGGCACGCCAGCGCGCGAAGCCGTTCGTCCTGTGCGAGTTCGCGCACGCGATGGGAAACGGACCCGGCTCCCTCGCGGACTACGAGGCGCTCGTCGAGAAGTACCCGCGCCTGCACGGCGGATTCGTGTGGGAGTGGCGCGACCACGGCATCCGCACCCGCACCGTGGACGGCACCGAGTACTTCGCGTACGGCGGCGACTTCGGAGAGCCCGTGCACGACGGCGTCTACCTCATGGACGGCCTCGTCCTGTCGGACGGCACACCCTCGCCCGGCCTCGGTGAGCTCGCCGCGGTGTGGACACCGATCGCGCTCGACCATCTCGGCGGCCGCTCGTGGCACGTGCGCAACCGACAGCACACGCTCGGCACGGACCACCTCGACCTGCACTGGCGGGTCGAAGACGACGGCGTCCGCATCGCTGGCGGTGTCGTGACCCTGCCCCCGCTCGCGCCGGGCGAAGAGGGGACGATCGACCTGCCGGTCGACGAGCTCCCGGATGCCGCGACGGAACGCTGGATCACCCTCGAGGCCGTGTGGCGCGAGGCACCGCCGTGGGGCGCGGCCGGTCATGTCGTGTCGCGGGCACAGGCAGTGCTGCGGTCGATCCCCGCGCACCCGCGCCGTCGCGGGACCGCGACGTGGGACGGCGATGCACTCGGCGACGCGGTGTTCGACCGCCGCGGCGGGCTAGTGCAGTGGAGGGGCATCGACGTGTCGGGACCCGTCCCGGAGCTGTGGCGCGCGCCCACCGAGAACGACCAGCTCGACGGCCAGGGATCCTACGAGACGTCCGACCCCGTGCTCACCCACGGCCGTGGCGACGAGCTGACCCCCGCCTCGTCGGTGCGCTGGCTCGAACGGGGGCTCGACCGTCTCCAACACCGTGTGCTGTCGGTCGACCGCACCGACCAGGGACTCGTGCAGCGTGTCCGGTCCATGGCGGCGCACAGCGCACAGGGCATCGAGACCACCTTCACGTGGGCGCTCGACGGCGACGGCCTGCGGCTGCACACCGACATCCGCCCTTTCGGACCGTGGGACTGCACGTGGCCGCGGGTCGGAGCACGTTTCGGGCTGCCCTCCGCGGTCGCGGACGACCCCGTGGAGTGGTTCGGAACAGGGCCCGCCGAGTCCTACGCCGACAGCGCCGAGGCCGCGTACGTGGGCCGGTTCTCGGCATCCGTCGATGACCTCACCGTCGCGTACGGGCGGCCGCAGGAGAGCGGGCACCGACCGGGCCTGCGCGCGCTCGATCTCGGCCCGCTGCACCTGCGCGCCGTCGCCTCGGGGTCGACCGGCCTGCCCGGTTTCCAGCTCCAGCGCCACACCGCGCAGGAGCGCACCGGGATCGCGCACGCCCACGAACTGCCGCCGTCGCGCGGGCTGTGGCTGTACCTCGACGCCGCACAGCATGGTCTCGGCTCGCGCGCGTGCGGTCCGGACGTGCTCCCCCGCTACGCCCTGTGGCCCCGCGCGGTGTCGTGGACGGTGGTGTTCTCGTAAGCCCCCGGCTGCTGTCGAGTGTCCAGGACGTGCGACCCCGATGGCCGCTGGCCTCACGGCTCAGTGTCCAAGACACGCCGCATCGCGCGGCCGGGATGCGGCGTGTCTTGGACACTCAACGTCAGGACAGGCGCCCCAGCGACCTACGCGGGCGACCGCCCGACGTACCGCGCGGACGGCCGGATGATCTTCGGGTCGCGCGCCTGCTCCAGGACGTGCGCCGTCCACCCGACGGTCCGGGCCAGGGCGAACGTCGGCGTGAACATCTCGGGAGGGATGCCGCACTCCTCCATGACGACGGCGGCGTAGAACTCGACGTTGGCGTGCAGCGGCCGGTCGGGCTTGTGCTGGGCGAGGAGCCTCTCGGCCGTGCCCTGGAACGCCAGAGCCTGCGCAACGCGCGGTCCGCCGAAGCTCTCGGCGACCGCGCGCAGCAGCGCGGAACGCGGGTCGGTCGTGCGGTACACCGCGTGGCCGAAGCCCATCAGCCGACGGCCGGCGGCGAGCTCGGCGCGGATCCACGACTCCGGGTCGTCACCCGCGCGGTCGAGGCTCTCCAGCGACCGCGCCGGCGCTCCGCCGTGCAGCGGTCCGGACAGCGCCCCCAGCGCGCCGGTGAGGCACGCGGCCATGTCCGCGCCGGTCGAGGCGATGACCCGCGCGGTGAACGTCGAGGCGTTGAAGCCGTGGTCCATCGCGGCGATGAGGTACGCCGTCAGCGCGCGCTCGTGCGCGGGATCGGGATGGATGCCGGTGAGCGCGGCGAGGTAGCCGGAGACGACCGGCCCCGTCGGGCCGGGGTCGGCGCCGCGGGCGACGGCGGCGATCACGCGCGGGGCGACCGCCGCGAAGGCGATCGCGTCGTCGAGCCGCCCGCGCTCGTCGAGGTCGTACAGCGGACGGGTTCCCCGAGCGGATGCCAGCAGCGGCCAGGCCGCGCGCAGCGCGGTGAGCGGGTCGTCGGTGCGGGCCACCACGGTCTCGACGACACGGTCGACGGCGGGGTGGGCGGCGGCCTGCGCGACCAGGTCGAGGAAGGATGCCCGGGTCGTCGCATCCGGAAGCTCACCCACGACCAGCAAGTGCCACACGTCCTCGAACGTGCGCTCGCGCGCGAGATCCACCGCCGGGATTCCGCGGTAGTGGTACATGCCGGCCTCGCCGTCCACATCGCCGATGGCGGTTTCGGCCGCTACGACCCCGGTCAGTCCGCGGGGGACATCGATCAGCTCGCTCATGCGCTCAGTGTGCGAACATGATGTTCCCACCGTCAACGTTGATCGGATCAATGTGCCGCCGTCACTTCCTCGTCTCACCGCCGCCCAGGCCGCCTCCCGCCTCGGCGTCAAGCCCGCGACGCTGTACGCCTACGTCTCGCGCGGCCTGCTCGCGCGCGACCGCGACGCGCGCGGGTCGACGTTCGACGCGCTCGAGGTCGAGGCGTTCGCCGCCGCGCGTCGGCGCACGGCCGCGCACACGCCCGCGCACCCGACGACCGGTCTGCCCCTCGGGGTGATCCGCACCGATGTGGCCGACATCGAGGACGGCGAGCTCCTCTACCGCGGTCGTCGCGCCCGCGACCTGATCGGCCGCCCGTTCGCCAAGGTCGTCGCGTGGCTGTGGGATGCCGAGCGCGTCGACGCGCCCGACACCGCGATCGGCTCCGCGCGCGCGATGGTGCAGGCGCTGCCGCTCCACACGGGTCCGATGGACCGACTGCGCGCGGCCCTGACGGGCTTCGCCGCCGACGATCCGCTGCGCCGCGAGGCGAGCCCCGAAACGGCGTATCGCATCGGCTGGACCCTCCTCACCGGGCTCCCCGTCGCCCTCGGCGGGCACCCGCACCCCGATCTCGCGCGCTCCCTCGTCACCGCCTGGATCCCCGGCCCGTCGGCTCCGGTCGTCGCCGCCGTCAACGCCGCCCTCGTCCTGCTCATCGACCACGATCTGGCGGTATCGACCTTCGCGGCGCGCGTCGCGGCCTCCGCACGCGCCGACGGGTACGCGGCGGTCAGCGCGGCGCTCGGCGCCGCCGATTCCCCTCTCCACGTCTCCGCGGCGACCCGCACCGCCCGCCTGCTGGCCCGGGTCCGTCGCGGCCTGGAGCCGGAACGGGCCCTGGCCGAGGCGCTGCAGGAGGGCAATGGCATCCCGGGGTTCGGTCACCCGCTCTACGACAGCGTCGACGATCGGGCCGACGCCCTGTTCCCGCTCCTCGCCACCCTGCCCGACGGCGAGGGGACGATGGATGCCGTGCGCCGGCTGCAGGAGGTCGTCGCCGATCGCGCGCGCCTCGCGCCGAACGTCGACCTGGCTCTGGCGGCGCTCGCCTCGGCGGCCCGGCTTCCCGAGGACACCGCGGCCACGATCTTCGTCGTCGGGCGGACGGCCGGGTGGATCGCCCACATCGCCGCCGAGTACGCCGAGCCCGCGATGCGGCTGCGTCCGCGCGGCGAGTACGTCGGGACGTGAAGTTTCGGGCGGCCGGAGGTGAAAGCGTCCGCCTTCGCGCTCGTCCTCACCAGGGACCTGGCTAGGTTGCCGGGCATGATGTACAACGTCCTGGAGGCCCGGAACCACCTCTCGCGGCTCATCGCCGACGCCGAGTCCGGCGTCGAGGTCATGATCGCACGACGGGGTATCCCTGTCGCGCGGATCGTGCCGATCGCCCCCGAGCCGCGACGGGCGAGCAACGCCTTCGCGCAATGGCTCGCGGAGAACCCCCTGACTCCTGACCTGGCGCGTCCGGTCGATGAGATCGAGGCCGTGATCGCCGAGAACAGGGCGTGATCTACGTCGACAGCTGTCTCGTCATCTACGCCGTCGAGCGCGATGACAGCGTCGGGAGCCGAGCCCGTGAAGCTCTCGCCGGTTCCGACGAGCCGCTCGCGACGAGCCCGCTGGTGATGCTCGAGGCGCTCGTCGGCCCGATGCGAGAGGGAGACGCACTGCCACAGGCGCAGATGTGGAACGCCCTCGACCGCTTCGAGCTCCTCCCCATCGACGATGACGACTATCTCCGCGCCGCTCGGCTTCGGGCGCGGTACCGCGGACTGCAGACGGCGGACGCGCTGCACCTCGCCGTCGCCCAGCGCGTGAGGTGCACCGCGTTCTGGACCAACGATGCGCGCCTCGCGGGCGCCTCGGGCGGTCTGGCAGTAGACGTGATCGGCGGTGGATGACACCGCCCGGCGCTCAGCCCGCGTTCCACCCCTTCGCCAGCTCGACCACCGCGGCGACCGCGGCCTCGGTGTCGGCGGGCGTCCCCCCGGCGCGGCCCGCGACGAGACCCGCGACGAACGCGCTCAACGGCGCGGCCGGCCGAGCCACGCCGTTCGCGACGTCGCGCGCCAGGTCGAGGATCATCGAGATGGGCACATCGCCCTCGGCGAGGCCGAAGCGCTCGGCGAGCGCGGCGCTCCACTCGTTCAGCGCCTCGGGCGGCAGGGTGCGGGATTCGGTCACGGCTCCTCCTCGGGCTCGCTCGCGGCCGAGCCTCCGACCGCCGTCAGATCGTCCCACGTGTCGATGTCGCGCGACAGAGCCGCGGCCGCGTCGACGAACGCGATCCGCAAGCCCCCGAGGAGCGTCCGCATCGCGGCATCCCGCCCGCCCCCGGGAACCGTGGATGCCGCCGCGCGGAGCGCCGCAATCCGGTACCGGCCCGTGAGCCACTGGGGTCGGCCGCCCTCGGCCAGGCACACTCCGTCGGCGCCGCCGGGGATCGACGGGAGCGCACCGACCGCGGCCGCCGGGTCGACGAGGTCGCACGCGAGCAGCAGCACCTCGTCGGCCTCGACCGCGGCGAGTGCCGCGACGGTCCCGGCGACGGGACCGCCGAACGGCGGATCCTCGCGCACCCAGATCACGTCGAGGTCGGGCGCGAGGACCGGCGCGGCGACGACGATCCGCGCGGCCCCGACGCCCCGGGCCGCGGCCACGGCACGGGCGAGGAGCGTCTCTCCGTCGAGCCGGAACAGGGGTTTCCGCGCTCCACCGACACGGGCGGCCCGGCCTCCCGCGAGCAGGATCGCGTCGAGGCTCATCCGACCCGCACCTCGACGAGGTCGCCGGGCTCGAGGTCGCGCTCGCCCGGCGGGATCACGGCGTAGCCGTCCGCGTCGCCGAGACCGCGGGTGGAGCCGCGGGTGCCGGGCGCGGGCGGCACGGCGCGCCACGCGGCGGGATCGGTCCGGTCGAGCCGCACGGGGACGTACTGCACCCGGTCGGCGCGCACCCGCCACCCCTCGGCGAGCGGTAGCCGGACGACCGTGCGGTCCTCGCCGGAGTCCCCCTCCAAGGCGCGCAGCGCGGGGCGGACGAACACCTCGAACGACACCGCCGCACTCACCGGGTTGCCCGGCAGACCGAACACGAGGGTTCCCGCGGCCGTCCGCCCGAAGCCCTGCGGCCGCGCGGGCTGCATCGCGACCTGCACGAACGACAGCAGGTCGCCCAGGCTGTTCTTCACGACCTCGTACGCGCCCGCGCTCACCCCGCCCGAGAACACGACGACGTCCGCCCCGAGCCGCTCGGCCTCGGCGATCGATGTCCGCGGTCCGTCGCCCTCGTCGGCGATGCTGGCGCGGAGCACGACCTCGGCCCCCGCCTCCTCGGCGAGACCCGCGAGCAGGTAGCTGTTCGACTCCGGGATCTGCCCGTACCGCAGCGGCATCCCGGGCGCGACGAGTTCCGACCCGGTCGAGATCACGGCGACCCTCGGCGCCCGGGCGATGTCGACGGACGCGGTTCCGGATGCCGCGATCGCCGCGATCCGCGCCGCGGTCAGCCGCACACCGGCGGGGGCGATCACGGCGCCGGCGGGCGTGTCCGACCCGCGGCGGCGGATGTGGGCACCGGGCCCGGGCGGGGCGATCAGCACCTCGGTCTCGGACAGCGACCCGTCGAGGCCGAGACGGGTGTCCTCGAAGGGGACGACGGCCGTGGCATCCGTCGGCACGGGAGCACCGGTCATGATCCGCACGGCTTCGCCGGGCCCCAGGGCTGGATTCTGCGGCGTCCCCGCCGGCAGGTCGGCCACCACCCGCAGCGCGACGGGGACGGTCGCGACGTCGTCGACCCGCACGGCGAACCCGTCCATGGCCGAGTTGTCGAAGCCCGGCACGTCGACGGCCGCGTGCACCGGATGCCGCAGCACTCGGCCGCGGGCGTGTTCGAGAGGTCGCTCCTCAGCCGGGAGCGGAACGACCGCGGAGAGGATCGCGGCGAGGTGCGCGGAGACCGCGATCACAGGCATCCCCTCAGCGTAGGCGGCGGGTCCTGGCATCCGGCCCGGTCCTGTTCGCAAGCCTCGCCCGCGACGGCCGCGCGCGAGTACCGTGTGCGGCATGAGCGACCTGACCTACCCCGAGATCGGGGCGACGGCGGGGCGGCTGCCGCCGGGGTATCACCACGTGCGCGCGGAACGCGTGATCGGTCGCGGTCGGGTGGCGTTCGAGCAGGCCGCCGACGCGCTCCTGTGCGGAGCGGTGCAGCGGCGGGCGGGAGCGACCGTGCGGTTGTCGCAGACGCCGCTGCGCGTCGGGACCCGGATCGACATGCGGCTGGGGCCGTTCGGCATCCCGTGTCTGGTCGTGTGGGCGGAGCGCGACGACGACCACGCCGGTTTCGCCTACGGTTCACTGCCCGGGCACCCCGAGAGCGGCGAGGAACGGTTCGAACTGACCCTGGCCCCCTCGGGAGAGGTGACCTTCACGATCACGGCGTTCTCGCGTCCGGGCCGCTGGTTCACGCGCCTCGCGTGGCCGGTGAACCGTCTCGTGCAGCGCCACATGACCCAGCGGTACCTCTGCACCCTCGACTCCCCGACGCGCTGAGAACGGGGAGGGGGCGCAGCCCCTCCCCGTTCGCGTCACTCGGCGTCGGCGTCGCCCTTCCGGCGCGGCCGCAGGAGCAGCGCGATGACGACGCCGACCACGATGACCGCCACGCCACCGACGGACAGACCGATCACCAGCCCCGAGGGTGCGGCCGCGGGCGCCGCGGCATCCGGTGCCGCCTCCGCCTGCTGCGAAGCGACGCCCGCGCAGGGCGACGACTCGGCGCCCTGGCCGACCGGCTCTCCCGCGGCGGGCGCGTACGAGAACGCGTAGGTTCCCGACACGGGGTGCCCGTCGGACGACACCGCCCGCCACGTCACCTGGTACTCGCCGGCGGCCCCGAGCTCGACCGGGGTGGTCAGCGTCGGACCGGCGAGCGCGGTGCAGTCGGTCTCGTAGTGACGGGCGTCCGGCCCGACCACGATCACCTCGTTCCCCCCGTCGGCACCGAGGAGGTTGGCGCTGAACGTCAGCTCCACATCGGATGCCGTCGACACCGTCGCATCCGCCGCCGGCGTCGACGAGACAAGGCTGTCGTGGGCCGATGCGGCCTGTGCCCCGCCGAACGCGGCGCCCACGGCGACCGCGGCGACGATGAGGCTGAGGACGCCGACTCGACGCCGGGGCGCCGTGAGCGCGCGCACGGTCAGGCCTTCTTCGGACGGCGGGCGAACGCCAGTGCGCCCAGCACCGCGCCGCCGATGCCGATCACGAGCGCGGCGATGCTGAGGCCCAGGGCCGCGCCCGCGGAACCGTCCGTGGACGACGCCGACGCCTCGGACATGGTGTGGTCGTCATGTCCGTCGGCCGCGGGTGCCGCGGTCGACGTGTCGTGCGACGCACCGTGACCCGTGGTCGGGGGCGCGTCGTTGATGTACAGCACGGGAGCGGGCTCGAGCGTGTCGTCGGCGGCGACCTCGTCGGGAGTCGCCGACCAGTTCACGACCTCGCCGTCGGAGTACGTCTGCACGGCCGGGAGGACGACGTGTCCGGTGTCGGGCACGGGTCCGAGGACGGCCGAGAAGACCTGGAACTGGTCCTGGCCGATGCCCACGCCGGGGTCGGCCTGCCAGACGATCTTCAGCGGTCCGTCGCTGACGGTGTTGCCGTCGACCTCGACGGGCGCGGGGTAGGCGCCCTTCTCGACGGTCGCCGTCCAGCCGGGCACCGGCTGCACGAGAACGGCGGTGAACGGGGTGTCGGTCGGGAGCGTCACCTCGACCTTGACGGTAGAGGCTGTCTCGGACTCGGTCGGAACGCGGAAGTTCACCGTGGCGTAGCTGCCCGGGGTGGCGGTGTTCGGGTTGACGGTGACGTGTGCGGATGCCGCGAGGGGCACGCCCAGAGCGAGGGCGAGGCCGGCGGCCGCGCCCACGAGGGCGCGCGAGAGGGAACGGGACATGAATGCTGCTTTCTGAATGTGCGCAGGCGTGATCGCACGCCGGAACGCGAGGGGTGAGGAGGTGGGAGGGTTTCACGCCGGAAGCGGCGGACCCCGATGCCTCATCACCGACAGGACGGTCATGCCGACCGTCAGCAGCGGCGGCTCCGGACGCACCCGGGGCACCGCGAGCGGGCGCGGTGCCGTCAGGGGCACCAGCGCGCGGAAGGTGTCGGACAGCAGCCCGGCGACCGCGCGCAGCGCGCGTTCCCCCGAGCCCAGCGCGAGGACCGTGACCCCCGCGGCGAACGCGTGCGCCAGCCACATCCAGGGCGACTCGGTGCCCGTGAGCCCGTGCGAGTGGGCGGATGCCGCGACCTCGGCGAGCGCGACCGCCTCGCCGTGGTGACCGGCCGTCGCGATGCCCCCGCTCAGGTCGAGGGCCAGCAGCGAGTGGAACAGCAACTGGCTGGCGGCGATCGCGGCCGTCAGACGCCACCACGACACGGTGCGTCCGACGAGGGCGATGCACAGGGGCGACGCGAGGCTCAGGGCCAGGACGACGTTGAGCACGGAGGGGAGCTCGCCGGCGGCGACGGTGTGCGACAGGGTCGCGACCAGCGTCGCGACCACGGCAGCGGAGACCCCGCGTGCCGCGCGGCGCGCGCGCCCCGCCCGTGCCGACATGTCGGTCCTCTCCATCCGTTCGCTGCCATTCCACCACACGGGTCGGACACCTCGGCGCTGTATGGCGCCCCGCGGCGGCGGTCCCCGGTGCCGCCCCGCGCCCGTCGGCCGGGCGTACGCTCGACCCATGTCCCCCTCCTCGCGCGGCCGGTCCTGACATGGGCCGCCTGACCGCTCCGCGTCGCGTCACCCGCATCACGCTGGACGGCGTGAACCGGCAGCGGCCGGACGTGGTCGCTGTCGAGGAGCCGCTCGAGATCCGGGTCGCTGGTTCCCCGCTGTCGGTGACGATGCGCACGCCCGGGCACGACGTCGAACTCGCGGCCGGATTCCTCGTGTCGGAGGGCGTCCTCCACCGCGGCGACCAGTTCGCGCGGGCGATCCACTGCGGCGGACCGGGTACGGGCGGCGCCGACGGCAACACCTACAACGTCCTCGACCTCACGCTCGCTCCCGGCGTGACGCTCCCCTCCCCCGACATCGCCCGCAACTTCTACACCACGAGTTCGTGCGGCGTGTGCGGCACGGCATCCATCGAGGCCGTCGAGAAGGTGTCGTCGTACGACGTGTCGGAGGACGGCATCCGGGTCGATGCCGTCGACCTCGCCGGCTTCCCCGACCGGCTCCGCGAGGGGCAGAAGGTGTTCGAGAAGACCGGCGGACTGCACGCCGCGGCGCTCTTCGACATCGCGACCGGCGAGATGCTCGTCGTCCGGGAAGACGTCGGACGACACAACGCCGTCGACAAGGTCGTCGGCTGGGCCCTGCTCAACGACCGGCTGCCGCTGCGCGGCACCGTGCTGCAGGTGTCGGGCCGCGTGAGCTTCGAGCTGGTGCAGAAGGCCGTGATGGCCGGCATCCCGATCCTGTCCGCCGTGTCCGCGCCGTCGTCTCTCGCGATCGAGCTCGCGGAGCGCGCGGGACTCACCGTCGCGGGGTTCGTCCGCGGCGGCAGCATGAACCTCTACACACGTCCGGATCGCATCCTCGTTCCATCCACAACCCCCGCACTCGCGGAAAGCTCCGGCGTACGCTGACGGCAGGCGCACGGTGTGTGGATGCCACCGACTCGGCGCCGAAACCATCGGAGGGTGAACATGGGTGACGCGTTCGGGCTGATGAAGGACGCACCGCGTCAGGGCGGCCTCGGCCCCGCGGTCACGGGCGACTGGGAGAGCACCGGCGAGTACGAGCACCCGGCCGCCGGCTGGGGTGCGGCGCTCACGGTCGGGAAGGTCCTGCTCGAGCAGCGCCAGCCGATCGCCGGCACCAAGGCCATGTTCACGATGAACCACCCGAAGAGCGGTTTCGACTGCCCCGGGTGCGCGTGGCCCGACGACAAGGGCGTCGCCCTCGACATCTGCGAGAACGGCATCAAGCACGTCACGTGGGAGATGACGCACAAGCGCGTCGGCAAGGAGTTCTTCGCCGAGCACTCCGTGACCGAGCTGTCGCAGTGGACGGACTTCGCGCTCGAGGATGCCGGTCGCCTCGTCGGTCCGATGGCGTACGACGCCGCGACCGACCACTACGTGCCGATCTCGTGGAACGACGCGTTCCGCCTGATCGCCCAGCACCTGCAGGGTCTCGACAGCCCCGACCAGGCCGCCTTCTACACCTCGGGGCGCCTGAGCAACGAGGCGTCGTTCCTCTACCAGCTGTTCGCGCGCGAGCTGGGCACGAACAACCTCCCCGACTGCTCGAACATGTGCCACGAGGGCTCGGGCCGCGGGCTCACGGCCTCCCTCGCCACCGGCAAGGGCACCGCCGACCTCGAGGACTGGCAGAACTGCGACGCGCTGTTCGTCCTCGGCGTCAACGCGGCCTCGAACGCGCCGCGCATGCTCACGAGCCTCGCCGAGGCGGTCGAGCGCGGGGCGCAGGTCGTGCACGTGAACCCGCTCCGCGAGGTCGCGGCGACCCGCACGATCGTGCCGCACGAGATCGTCGACATGGCGACGTTCCACGATCACCCCACCAGCACCCTCAACCTCCAGGTGCGCCCGGGCGGCGACCTGGCGCTCATCCGCGGCATGGCCAAGGTCGTGTTCGAGGCCGCCGAGCGCGACCCGTCGGTGCTCGACCAGGCGTTCCTCGAGGGCTACACCCACGACTACGAGGCCTACCGCGCACTGGTCGAGGCGACGCCGTGGGACGCCCTCGTCACGCAGGCGGGGCTCACCGAGACCGAGATCCGCGCGGCCGCCGACATCTACCTCGCGTCGGAGCGCACCGTGATCAGCTGGTGCCTCGGCGTCAGCCAGCACGAGCACGGCGTCGACACGGTCCGCGAGATCGTCAACCTCCTCCTGCTGCGCGGCAACGTCGGCCGCCTCGGCACCGGACCCTCGCCCGTGCGCGGCCACAGCAACGTGCAGGGCAACCGCACGTGCGGCATCAACCACAAGCCGACGGAGGAGTGGCTCGCGAAGCTCGACGAGGTCTGCGGCATCCGCTCGCCCCGCGATCCCGGACTCGACACCGTGCACACGGTCGCGGCCCTCCACCGCGGCGACCTCAGAGTGTTCGTCGGCATGGGCGGCAACTTCGTGCGGGCCGCTCCCGACACCAAGCTCACGGCCGAGGGCATGAGCCGCTGCGAACTCACGGTGCACGTCAGCACGAAGCTCAACCGCAGCCACCTCACGCACGGCAAGGCCGCGTTGATCCTCCCGTGCCTCGGCCGCACCGAGCGCGACGAGCAGGAGTCGGGTCCGCAGTCGATCTCGACCGAGGATGCCATGAGCTCCGTCATGCTCTCGCTCGGGTCGCGCAAGCCCGCCTCGCCGCACCTGCTCAGCGAGCCGGCGATCATCGCGCGCCTAGCCCGCGCCGCGATGCCCGCCTCGAAGACGCCGTGGGAGTGGTACGTCGGCGACTACGACCGCATCCGCGACACCATGGCGAAGGTGCTGCCCGGGTTCGAGGGCTTCAACGAGCTCGTCCGCCAGCACTGGGGCTTCCGCATCCCGCAGCCGGCGCGCGAACGCGACTTCCGCACCCCCTCGGGCAAGGCCGAGTTCTCCACCGCCGAGCTGCCCGACGTCATCCCCGCCGACTCCGACGTGCTGGTGCTCCAGACCATGCGCTCGCACGACCAGTGGAACACCACGATCTACTCGGCCGACGACCGCTACCGCGGTGTCCGCAACATCCGCGAGCTCATCTTCATGAACCGCAGAGACATGCGCGACCGCGGCATCGCCGAGGGCGACCTCGTCGACATCGTCGCCACCTCGCGCGACGGGTCGGTCCGCAGCATCACGGCGTTCCGGGCGCTGGAGTACGACACCCCGCGCGGCAGCGCCGCCGGGTACTTCCCCGAGATGAACGTGCTGCTCGGCCCCGACGACTACAGCCGTCAGAGCGACCAGCCGCTGATGAAGAGCCTGCGCGTGCGGGTGGCCAGGACCGCCTGACCGGATGCCGCCGCTGCACGTTCTTTTCGTGTGCTCGCGCAACCGCCTCCGCAGTCCGACGGCGGAGGCGGTCTTCCGCGACTGGCCGGGGATCGAGGTCGCTTCGGTCGGCCTGAAGCCCGACGCCGAGGAGGTCGCGACCCCCGAGGACATCGCATGGGCCGACCTCATCCTCGTCATGGAGCCGACGCACAAGCGCGAGCTGTCGCGCCGGTTCGTGCCGCAGCTGCGTGACACGCGCGTGGTGGTGCTCGGCATCCCGAACGACTACGGATTCATGGATGCCGACCTCGTCGAGCGCCTGAGACGGGTGGTGCCGCGGCACCTGCCGTGACGGCGCGCTCTCACACCGCGGAGTCACCACCGAGCACCGCGCGCAGACCGACGGAGTACTCCTCGAACGTCGTCTTCACGCCGAACGCGCGCTGCACGATGTACCCCTGCGCGAGCGCGACCATGTGGAGGCTGAGGTCCGCGGCATCCGTGCCGGGGTGCTCGGCCACCCACGGACCGAGGGCCTCCTCGTAGGCGCGCCGGATGCGCCCCACGATGTGGGTGATCAGCTGCTTCATCTCGGGGTCGACCGCGGCTTCCGCCCACATCTGCAGGACGACCGAGGCGGGGGTGCCGTCGTCGTCGAACCCGCGGAGGAAGCCTGCCACGAGGTCCCACGGCGAGCGCGGCTCCCCGCCTGCGGCCGCGATGTGCGCTTCGCGCGCCCCGATCACGGCGTTGGCGGCGTAGAGGGCGATCTGCGCCTTGCTCTCGAAGTGCGAGTAGATCGAGCCGGTCGACAGTCCCGACTCGGATGAGATGTCGGCGATCGCCGTGCGCGCGATGCCTTTTCGCTCCATCACCCGGATGGCGGCGCTCACGATTTCGTCGCGGCGGGCCTGCGAGGACGCTTCCGTGAGTCTCGGCATGCAAACAGAGTACCCGTTCTGTATAGTCACACCCAGAACGCTCATTCTCTTTGGAGGCACCCATGTCCGCCCGCGTCGATCCGCCCACGCACTGGGCCCGCTCTCTCGCCATCGCCGTCGGCGCGGCGGTCGCCGTCACGCTGATCGTGCTCGCCTTCCTGTGGCCGGTGGCCACGGCATCCGCGAAGAACATCCCGCTCGCCGTCGTCGGCGATGCGGCATCCGTCACCCAGGTCGAGGACGGCCTGGCGGAGAACGCCGACGGCGTCTTCGCCCCGACGACCTACGACAGCCGGGACGCTGCGATCGACGCGATCCAGCGACGGGAGGTCTACGGCGCGATCGTGACGGGCCCGCAACCCGAGGTCGTCGTCGCGACGGCGGCCGGCCCGGCCGTGGCGACGGCGCTCCGGGGAGTGGCGCAGGGCCTGCAGGCGCAGGTGTCCGCGCAGCTGGCCGCGCTGGGGCAGAACCCCCTGGCCGTCACGGTCACCGTCACCGACGTCGTGCCCCTCGTCGACGCCGACCCGAACGGTGCGGGCATCGTCGCGATCGGCTTCCCCCTCGTCCTGGGCGGCCTGGTCGGCGGCATCCTGATCTCGCTCCTGGTGACGGGGGTGGCCCGACGGATCACCGCCCTGGTCGTCTACGCGGTCGTGGCCGGAACCGCCGTCACCCTCATCGCGCACACCTGGTTCGGCATCCTGCCCGGCGACGCGCTCCCCCTCGCGGCGGGGGTCACTCTCGCCATGCTCGGGACCGCGTCGTTCATCGTGGGCCTGAACGCGCTCATCGGCCCTCCGGGCATCGCGGTCGGCGCCGTGACGACGATGCTCATCGGCAATCCCCTGTCGGCGGCGAGCATGCCGGTCCAGTTCCTCGCGGCACCGTGGGGCGGCGTCGGCCAGTTCTTCGTGCCCGGCGCCTCGGCGACCCTCATCCGCGACCTGAGCTACTTCCCCGCAGCCGACACGACCCAGCCCTGGCTCGTGCTGGCGGCGTGGGCGCTCGTCGGCGTCGTGCTCAGCGCGATCGGCCACTGGCGCAACCGCGAGGTCGTCCACGTCGCGGAGTGACCGGGCGGATGCCGCGCCCCACCGCCTCTGCGCAACCTCAGCGATTCGCGCAGCCGCGGCCCGGATCCCCCCGAATCGGCTGAGGTTGCGCGGATCCCGGAGCCACGGCGGCCCGCGGCGGCCGCCCAACTAGACTGTCCCCGTCCGGCCCCTGCGATTCTTGGAGCTCAGCCGCGTGACCACCCCGAACCCCGCCGCCCGTTCAGCTCTCGCTGACACCGTCGAGAACGCGATCGCGACTCCCGAGAAGGACCAGCCGTACGGCGCCCTCGGACTCAAGGACGACGAATACGCGAAGATCCGCGAGATCCTCGGCCGTCGCCCCACGAGCGGCGAGCTGGCGATGTACTCCGTCATGTGGAGCGAGCACTGCTCCTACAAGTCCAGCAAGATCTACCTGCGCCAGTTCGGCCAGAAGGTCAGCGACGAGATGAAGACCCGCCTCATGGTCGGCATGGGTCAGAACGCCGGCGTCGTCGACGTGGGCGACGGCTGGGCGGTCACCTTCAAGGTCGAGTCGCACAACCACCCGAGCTACATCGAGCCCTTCCAGGGCGCGGCCACCGGCGTCGGCGGCATCGTCCGCGACATCATCTCGATGGGCGCGCGCCCGGTCGCGGTCATGGACCAGCTCCGCTTCGGCGCCATCGACCACCCCGACACCCCGCGCGTCGTCCACGGCGTCACCAGCGGCATCTCCTTCTACGGCAACTGCCTGGGCCTGCCGAACATCGGCGGCGAGACGGTGTTCGACTCCGTCTACCAGGGCAACCCGCTCGTCAACGCCCTCGCGGTCGGCGTCCTCCGCCACGAAGACCTCAAGCTCGCCAACGCCTCCGGTGCGGGCAACAAGGTCGTGCTGTTCGGTGCCCGCACGGGCGGCGACGGGATCGGCGGCGCGAGCATCCTGGCATCCGACACCTTCGCCGACGGCGGACCCACCAAGCGTCCCGCGGTCCAGGTCGGCGACCCGTTCGCCGAGAAGGTGCTCATCGAGTGCTGCCTCGAGCTCTACCGCGACGACCTCGTCGAGGCCATTCAAGACCTCGGGGCCGCGGGCATCTCGTGCGCCACGAGCGAGCTGGCCGCCAACGGCAACAGCGGCATGAAGGTCGAGCTGTCGAAGGTGCTGCTGCGCGACCCGTCGCTCACGCCGGAAGAGATCCTCATGAGCGAGAGCCAGGAGCGCATGATGGCGATCGTGGCTCCCGAGAAGCTCGACGCGTTCCTCGAGGTCGTCGGCAAGTGGGACGTCGAGACGAGCGTGCTCGGCGAGGTCACCGGCGACGGCCGCCTCATCATCGACTGGTACGGCGAGCGCATCGTCGACGTCGACCCCTCTACCGTCGCGGTCGACGGTCCCGTGTACGAGCGCCCGGTCGCCTACCCGACGTGGATCGACGCACTGCAGGCCGACTCCGCCGCGAAGCTCCCCCGGGCGACGGATGCCGACACCCTCCGCGCGCAGTTCACGACCCTCGTCGCGAGCCCCAACCTCGCCGACACCTCGTGGATCACGAACCAGTACGACTACTACGTGCTCGGCAACACCGCGCTGAGCTTCCCCGACGACGCCGGAATGATCCGCGTCGACGAGGAGACGGGCCTCGGCTTCGCGATCGCCACCGACTGCAACGGCCGCTACTGCCAGCTCGACCCGTACACCGGCGCGAAGCTCGCCCTCGCCGAGGCGTACCGCAACGTCGCCGTCACCGGTGCCGTGCCGACGGCCGTCACCGACTGCCTGAACTTCGGCAGCCCCGAGAACCCCGAGGTCATGTGGCAGTTCAGCCAGGCTGTCGAGGGTCTCTCCGATGGATGCCTCGAACTCGGCATCCCGGTCACCGGCGGCAACGTGTCGTTCTACAACCAGACCGGAGACCAGCCGATCCACCCGACCCCCGTGGTGGGCGTCATGGGCATCATCGACGACGTCGCCGCGCGCATCCCGAGCGGTTGGCAGGATGCCGGCGAGAACCTGTACCTGCTGGGCGTCACCGCCGACGAGCTCGACGGCTCGCAGTGGGCGGGGACCATCCACGACCACCTCGGCGGTCTTCCGCCCAAGGTCGACCTCGCTCAGGAGCGCAAACTCGCCGAGCTGCTGCAGGCCGCGGGGTCGCAGTCGCTCGTCTCCAGCGCCCACGACCTCTCGTCGGGCGGTCTCGCACAGGCCCTCGCCGAGGGCGTGATGCGCTTCGGCGTCGGCGCGCGCGTCTGGCTCACCGAGCTGATGGAACGTGACGGGGTGGATGCCACCGCCGCCCTGTTCAGCGAGTCCACCGGCCGCGTGCTGGTGAGCGTGCCGCGCGAGGAGGACGTGAAGTTCCGCGGTCTGTGCAACGGACGCGGATACCCGGTGCTCCGCATCGGCGTCACGGACGTCGAGCCGGGTGCCGAGGCGACGCTCGAGATCCAGGACGTCTTCACCGTCCCCGTGTCGGAGCTGCGCCGCCTGTCGACCGAGACGCTTCCCGGCGTCTTCGGTCCGACGGTCACCGAGCCCGTCGCCTGAGCCGTTCGCGGTTACCGCCCCACGAGAAGGAGTCGCCGATGACCGACCACGACGACGACATGGCGGGCTTCGACGCGCGCCGGCAGCGCCGCGTCAGGATCACCGCGTGGGTGGTGATCGGCGCCCTCGTCATCACCGGCGGCGGCGCGACCGTCCTGTCGCTGATCTTCGGCTGACACCCGTGGCGTGAGACGCCAGGAATTGTCGCCGCGGGCCACGGCCAGGCGACGAATCCTGGCGACTCACGCGTTCAGAGCAGGGCTGCGAAACGCTCGGTTCGCTCGACGGGACCGATGACGATCAGCAGATTCCCCGCCTCGACCACGGACGATCCGCCCGCGGCGTGCCACTCCCCGTCAGCCCCCTTGATCTTGACCACCGTGACGCCGTGACGACGACGCACGGCCGCCTCCTCCAGCGTCAGTCCGACCATCTCCTGCGGAGCGACGGTCTTGGCGACGACGAGGTCCGTGTCGAACTCGACATAGTCGAGCATCGACCCGCGAACAAGGTGCGCGACGCGGCGACCCATGTCGGCCTCGGGGAAGATCACGTGCTCGATGCCGAGCTGTTCGAGGATCAGCCCGTGCTGCTCGCTGATCGCTTTCGCCCAGATCGAACGCACGCCCATCCGCTTGAGGAGGGACGTCGTGAGGATGCTGGCCTGGATGTCGCTGCCGATCCCCACCACGACACGATCGAAGTCCACGACCCCCAGTTGCTCCAGGGCGCCCTGCTTGGTGGAGTCCGCGCGCACAACGTGCGTGAGCACGCCGTTCAGGGACTGGACGATGTCCTCATCGGTGTCGATGCCGAGCACTTCGGTACCGGATCTGGCCAGCTCGACCGCGAGTGCGCCGCCGAAGCGCCCGAGACCGATGACCGCGACGGCGGAGGCGTTCTCGCGCGCGCGACGACGACGGAAGAAGGGGGCTGCGTTATCCAATGATCGGACGCTCCTTGGGGAGTTCGTACATGCGTTTCTCTCGGGTCAGAGCCAGTGCTGTCCCGAGCAGGACGGGGCCCAGTCGGCCGATGAACATCAGGCCGATGAGGATGAGCTGGGCGGCCGCGGGGAGGTCCGCGGTGATGCCGGTCGACAGCCCGACCGTGCCGAACGCCGAGATCACTTCGAACAGGACGCGGTCCAGGCCGAAGGGGCTCATCACCATGATGGCCAGCGTCGAGCCCACCACCAGAGCGAGGGACAGGAGCGCCACGGTCAGCGCCTCGCGGTGCGTGGACCGCGGGAGGCGTTTGCCGAACATGTTGACCGCGGTGTCACCGCGCAGCTCGGCCACGATGATGAAGAGCAGGACGGCGAAAGTCGTGATCTTGAGTCCACCCGCCGTTCCCGCCGGCCCACCGCCGATGAACATGAGGATGTCCGTCACGTACCAACTCGCTCCGTGCATCTGCGACACGTCGATCGAGTTGAATCCGGCGGTGCGCGGCATGACCGACATCGTGAACCCGGCGAGGACACGACCGGCCGGGTCCAGGGGACCGAGGGTCGCCGGGTTCGACCACTCGAGCGCGGTGAGCGCGACCGCACCGGCCACGAGCAGGACGAGCGTGCCGGAGATCACCGTCACGGTATTGAGGGTCCAGCGGCGAGGGAAGCGGATCCGCCGACGTAGCTCCATGATCACCGGGAAACCGAGACCGCCGAGGATGATGGCGGCGCAGATGGGCAGACATACCCACGGGTCCGTCGCGAACGACATCAGGTTGTCGCTGAACAACGCGAAGCCGGCGTTGTTGAAGGAGGACACGGCGTGGAAGACCCCGAGCCACAGCGCACGTCCGAGGGGCTCGCCGTAGCCGAGTCCGAATCGCCCCGCGAGCACGATCGCGACGACGGCCTCGACGATCACGGTGATCGCCGCGACGCCGAGGAGGACGCGTCGCACGTCGCCCACCGCGACCGTGTGCGTCTCGCTGACAGCGGTCAACCGCGTGCGCAATCCGAGGCGTCGGGCGACGAGCAGGCCGAGGAGGGTCGCGAGCGACATGACCCCGAAGCCGCCGATCTGAATGAGCACCATGATGACGACCTGCCCGAAGGGTGTCCAGAACGTCGGGGTGTCCACGACGATATGCCCCGTCACGCACAGGGCGCTGGTGGCGGTGAACAGCGCTTCGAGGAAGGTCGCAGCTCGCCCCTCGGTCGCGATCGGAAGGCTGAGCAGCCCGGTCCCCACCGCGAGGACGAAGCCGAACGCGAGCGTGATCGCCTGCCCGGGCGTGAGCCGGAAAGGGGCCCGGGGGCGGTTATCGCCCCGCGCCGCGAATCGCCGGTTCCTCACTCGGTAACGATCTCACACCCCGACGGCCGGGCTAATCCTCCCGCCGCACGAGACGTGAGTCGCCAGGAATCGTCGCCTCGGGCTGGCGGGAGGCGACAAATCCTGGCGACTCAGGCGCTTCGCGGAACACAGACGTAGCATGAAACCGTGGAACCGCTCCTCGCGCTGATAGCCGATTGGTGGTGGATCGCTCCCGCCGCGGCCGGAGCCGGCACCGTCGGCTGGATCGGCGTGCGCGGCACACGTCGCCGCGCCCTCCCGGCCGGCGCCTCCACGACCGACCGCGCCACGCGGGCGTGGGCGAACCGCCCCATGAGCAAGTCGGCGGCCCGACGTCTGGAGCTGGATGCCACGCTCCTCGACCTGCAGACCGCCCGCCACGCCGTCACGCGGGGGCGTGCCGAGGTGAAGATTGCGGATGCCGAGGTCATGCGCGCGCAGGCCGAGCGGGCGGCATCCCGTGCCTCGTCCGACGTCGTCGGCGCCGCACGCGCTCGCCTCGCCGCGGCCCAGCGCGAGCTGCGCGCGGCTTCGGCGGAGATCCGCGCGCGCCGGGCGGCCGTGCGGGCCGCGAAGGCGATGCTGCCCGCGATCCGCGCCGGCAGCGCCCCGCTTCCGGTGGCGCGGTTGTTCGCCGAGCACGACGCGATCCTCCAGCGCTGGATGGCCTACGAGACCGACCCGGCGCTCGCGATCGACTTCCCGACCATGAGCGATTCGCGGTCGCCGCTCACCGCCGAGTTCCTCCGGGCGCAGGAGCGCGCGCAGTGGCTGCGACCCTCCTCGACGGCCGCCCGCCTCGAACCCGCCGACTTCCTCGCCTACCGCGACGCCGTGCGGGCCCTGCACCACGCGTTCGAGCGCGCCGAGCGTGCCGCGCGCCACGGCCGCGGCGATCGACCGGAGGCCGAGCCCGCCGAGGCCTGGGGATGGATGACGTCGGAATGGGCGGAGCAGGCGCAGCGCGCGCTGACCTGGTCGATGGAGAACATGGGGCGCGCGGCATCCAAGTCCTGGACCGAGCGTCAGGCGAAGCGCGCCCGCAAGAACGACCCGAACGCGTAGCGTGGCGCCGTGAACGAATTCCTGCAGTTCGCCGGACATTACTGGTGGCTCGTCTTCCCCCTGTTCGGGATGACGATGGGCGCCATCGGAACGGTGAACAAGCAACGCGAGCTCTCCGCCCGCCGCCGCCACCGCGAGCAGCTGGAATTGATCCGGATGCAGGGCGGCGAGGTCGCGGCATCCCGCCCCGCCCCGGCGGTCGCGGCGCCCGCCGCGGGCGACGACCTCACGCGAGTCGAGGCGCAGCACGATGACGTCACGCACCGCTGGCTCGACTACGAGCTCGACGTGTCGAAGCTCATCGCGTACCCCGCCATGAGCGACGGGCGGCAGCCGCTGACGGCGGCGTTCCTGCGGGCCAAGAAGGTCGCGGACAACCTGCGCCCCGCCGCGGGCGAGACACCGTCCCCCGAGCGGGCGAAGGAGTACCGCGACGCCGTGACCGACTACGAGGTCGCGTTCGAGCTCGCCGAGCGCGATGCGCGGCGCGTGAAGGCGGCCGCGTTCACACCCGACGAGCGCAAGCGCCTCGAGACGGCGCAGCAGCTCCTCGGTGTCGCCGTGGACCAGGCCGCCAGCCCGAACGAGCGGCAGGTCGCCTACCGCCGCGTGCGGCAGGAGCTGGACGGCCTCATCTGGCTGAGCGACGAAGCCGTCGAGAACCTCGAGAAGAAGGTCGCGCTCGAACTGCCCTCCGCGACGCCGCCCGAGCCCGCCCCCTGACCCACCGGATCAGCGCGCCCGGCGGATCCGCACGGGCCCCCGCGCGGTCGTCACGTCGACGACCTCGCCGCGCTGCGTGACCTCGACCTCACCGGCGTCGACCAGCTCGCGCGCGGCATCCCGAGCCGGCTGCATGAGGTCGCGCCAGTCGTCGCCGCCGACCTCACGCGCCGCCTCGGACGGGCAGATCGTCGCCCCCTCGGCGCGCAGCGCGAGCAGGGCGCGGATGGATGCCACGAGCCGAGGATCCGCAGCAGATGACGGGGGCATGTGTCCAGTGTCCCCCCGCTCGCCGGGCTGAGGGCGAGAATCGGCCCGTGCCTGTCGAACGCCATGCTCCCACCCTCCCCGGCCGCGCCGTCATCGAGCAGCGGTGGAACCGCGCCGTCTTCGTGCACTGGCGCGTCGACCCGGACGAGATCGCGCCGATGCTCCCCGCCGGGACCCGGCCCGACGTGCACGACGGCTCGGCATGGGTAGGGCTCGTGCCGTTCGTGCTGAGCGAGTTCCGCTTCCTGCCGCTCCCGCCGGTTCCTTTCGTCGGCACGTTCACCGAGATCAACGTCCGCACGTACGCCGTGGACGACGCCGGCCGGCGCGGCGTCGTCTTCCGCACGCTCGAGGCCGAGCATCTCGCGCCCGTGCTCGCGGCGCGCGCGTTGTTCGGCCTGCCCTACCGCTGGGCGCGCGCGGGGGTGCGCACCGACGGGCCGCTCATCGAGTACCGGTCGCGGCGGCACACCGGGCGGCATCCGGGCACCCGGCTGCGGGCGCGCCTCGGCACAGACCCCGTCGACACCCCGCTCTCGCGATTCCTCACGGCGCGCTGGGGCTTCCACGAGAGGCATCTGGGGCGGACGATCTGGGCCGCCAACTCCCACGAGCCGTGGCCGCTGGTGCGGGCGGAGCTCGAGACGCTCGACGACGACCTCGTCGCGGATGCCGGTTTCCCGCGGCTGCGCGGACGCACCCCCGACTCGGTGCTCGCGATGCCCGCCGGACACCCGGGCTTCCGCACCCGCTTCACGGCCGCCCGCGGGATCGCGAAAGCCCCCTCCGCCTGAGGCGGCGAAGGGGGCTCGGGACGCGGGGGTCAGTCGCGCTGCGTCGAGAACGCGGCGGGGTTCTGCTCGAGCCACGCGTCGACGGCCTCGGCCTCACGGCCCTCGCCGTACTCGTTGACGACGAGGTCTTCGAGGGAGCCGTACTGCGCGTCGTCGAGCTGGATGCCGGCGATGAGCTCGGCGGCATCCGGATACTTCTCTGCGAAGCCGGCCGTGCCGAGGAAGTGCAGCTTCTCGGGGTCGCCCATGAGGCCCTGCGGGTCGGCGAGGTCCTTCACGTCGTAGGCGTCGTTGGCCCAGAACGGACGCCAGAGCGTCACCGCGATGTCCTTCTGCGCGGCGATGGCGTTGTCGAGCTCGGTGAGCATCGCCGCGGTCGACGAGGTCACGAGCTCGTAGTCGCCGTCGAGGCCGTAGCCGGGGAGCATCGTCTCCTGCGTCTGCTTGGTCAGGCCGGCACCCGGCTCGATGCCGTAGATCTTGCCGTCGAAGCGCGCGGCGTTCGCCTGCAGCTGGTCGATCGAGTCGATGTCGACGTAGCTCGGGACCGCGATGGTGAGCTTGGCGTTGTCGTAGTACGAGCCGAGGTCTTCGATGGCGTCACCGTAGGTGTCCATGTAGGACTTGTGGGTCAGCTCGGGCCACGCCGACGGGTAGATGTCGACGTCGCCCTGCGCGAGGCCGGCGTACAGCGGGCCGGCCTCGGTGAGCGTCTGCATCTTCACGGTGTAGCCGAGCTTGCCCAGCTGGTCTTCGAGGAGGTACGCGGTGCTGAGCCCGTCGGTCCACGAGGGCAGGAACCCCAGCGTGATCGTGCCCTTGTCGCCGCCGTCGCCGGCGCCGCCTTCGGCCTGGTTGCCGCTCGCGCATCCGGCGAGCGCGAGGGCCGCCACGGTGCCGAGGGCGAGGGTTGCTGTGAAGTGTCGCGTGTTCTTCATGTGAATGCTCTCTTTCTGGTTCCGTATGTCGTTTCGTTCTCGCGTGAGTCGCCAAGATTTGTCGCCATCGGTGCATCGCAGGCGGCAAATCCTGGCGACTCACGCAAAGGGTCAGGCGCCCGTCGTGATCGGGGCGCGGCGCGGGGAGGCGACCTCGCGGTCGGCCTCGCCTGCGGCATCGCCCTGCGGGCTTGCCGGGGTGCCGGGGCCGCGGCGGCGGGCCAGTGCGGCCAGGAGCGACGACGTGTTCGCGGCGCGGGTGCCGAGAGCGGCGGTCAGGCGGTCGAGGTACACCGCGAGGATCACCACGCTGAGGCCCGCCTCGACGCCCTTGGGGAGGTTGACCGTCGAGATCGACTGCACGACCTCCTTGCCGAGACCGTCGGCGCCGACCATTCCGGCCACGACGGCCATCGACAGCGCGAGCATGATGACCTGGTTGACCCCGGCCATGATCGTAGGCATCGCGAGCGGGAGCTGGATGCCACGGAGGATCTGCGCGGGCGTCGCACCGAAGGCGTGTCCGGCCTCGACCGTCTCGGCATCCACACCCCGGATGCCGAGCTCGGTCAGGCGCACGCCGGGAGGCAGCGCGAAGATGACCGTCGCGACGACGCCGGGGACGACACCGATGCTGAAGAACGTGATCGCCGGGATCAGGTAGACGAACGCGGGCATCGTCTGCATGAAGTCGAGCACCGGCTTCATGACCGCCCGAACCGCCGGGTTGCGCGCCGACCAGATGCCCAGCGGCACCGAGATCGCCACGGCGACGGCCGCCGCCACGACGACGAGCGCGAGCGTCTGCATCGCGGTCACCCACTGCCCCATCGCGAGGATGAGCGCGAACCCGACGAGGGTGCCGAGCGCGAGCTTCCACGAACGGATCAGCCAGGCCAGCAGCGCGGCGACCACGATCACGACGATGATCGGCGCGGCCAGCAGTACGTCGCTGAGTCCCCCGACGAGGAAGCGGACGACCACGGCGATGACGTCGAACAGGCCCGACAGATTGTCGCGGAGCCAATCCACGCCCGCGTCGACCCACGTGCCGACAGGAATGCGGAACCCGTCCATCAGCGCACCCCCTCGATTCCGGATGCCACAGCTTCCGGCGCGTCACCCGCGTCGGCCAGCACGGCGTCGATCTCGGCGGACGGCACGGGCTGCGGGAGCACAGTGATCTCCTCCGTGGCGGTGGGCCCGGGCCCGAGGGCGGCGAGCAGCGTCACGCGCGGGATGACGCCGGTGAGGCGACCCTCGGCATCCAGGACCGCCAACGGCAGCGGCGACTCGACAGCGGGCACGAACAGGTTCATGAGCACCTCGTCCTCGCGGACGCTCTGCGGCACGGGCTTGAGCCGCCCGAGGAGCGAGCTCTCGCCCGCGCGGACGAGCTTCACGGCATCCCGGTCGGTGACGATCCCGAGGAGCTTGCGGTCGCGGTCGGTGACGTAGACGGCCGACATGTACGCGTCGCGCATCTGGCGCAGGGCCGTGCGCGGGCCGGCGGCGGCATCCACCCGGGGACGGGGACGCTCCATGACGTTCGCCGCCGTGAGCACACGGGCGCGGTCGACGTCCTGCACGAACTGCTCGACGTAGTCGTTGGCGGGATCGGTGAGGATGTCCTCGGGCGTGCCGATCTGGACGATGCGGCCGTCGCGCATGACGGCGATGCGGTCACCGAGGAACATCGCCTCGTTGAGGTCGTGCGTGATGAACACGATCGTCTTCTTCAGCGTCCGTTGCAGCTCGAGGAGCTGCTCCTGCATCTCGCGGCGGATGAGCGGGTCGAGAGCGCTGAACGCCTCGTCCATGAGCAGGATGTCGGTGTCGGCGGCGAGCGCGCGGGCGATGCCCACACGCTGCTGCATCCCGCCGGACAGGGCCGAGGGAAGCTTGTCGCCCCAGCCCTCGAGGCCCACGAGCGCGAGGATCTCGTTCGCCTTCGCCAGACGTTCGGCCTTGCCGACGCCACGGATCTCGAGCGGGTACGCCACGTTCGCGGCAACCGTGCGGTGCGGAAGGAGGGCGAAGTGCTGGAACACCATCGCGATGCGCTCCCGTCGCAGGCTCCGCAGGCGTGCGGGGCTCACGCCGGTGAGCGGGTCGCCCTGCACCTCGACGGTGCCGGCCGTGGCGTCGTGCAGGCCGTTGAGCATGCGGATGATGGTGGATTTGCCGGAGCCGGAGAGGCCCATGATCACGAAGATCTCGCCGGGCTCGACGTTGAAGCTCGCGTCGATGACGGCGGCGGTTCCGGCGTCGCCGAGGTCGTCGCGCCGCGCACCGGCACGGAGCTTCTCGACGGCGGACTGCGGGGAGCGGCCGAAGACCTTGAAGAGGTTCTTCGCCGCGATGGCGTGCGGAGGGGTCACTGTGTGCACCTGCGCGGCCTCGGGTGGCCGCATCGGTCACGCCCGGGTGGCAGCCGTCCGGCGCTCACCGGGGGTGCGAGCGCTCCGACACCGGATGTCGGATCCGGGTCCTGGCCGCCGACCGTACGCTCGCGGTGCGACTCCCCCGAGCCGGCACCGGCGACCGCGGACTGGTCGGGTGGGCGGCCCGCTGGGGGCCGTATCTACCGTTTCACGCTGATGGATCCGCTGGCAAACCAGCGGTCGGGTTGCGATCTCCGGGCGACCGTGGCACGCGCGGGCGCGTGCCGGAGAGGTGCGCGACCCCGACGTCGCGACGACGCCCGGGCGTGTCGCGGCGCCGGATCAGTCGTCGGCCGACGTGCCCGCGGCCGACCGGTGGTGACGGATGACCTCGGCCACGACGAAGTTGAACCACTTCTCCGCGAACTCCGGGTCGAGGTCGGCCTCGGCGGCCAGACGCTTCAAGCGGGCGATCTGCTGCTCTTCGCGAGAAGGATCGGATGCCGGCATCCCGTGCTGCGCCTTGAGCACACCGACCTGCTTGGTGCAGCGGAATCGCTCGGCGAGCAGGAAGATGAGCGCGGCGTCGATGTTGTCGATGCTGCCGCGCAGGCCCTGCAGGATCGTCGTGGGGTCGGCGTCGGTCATGGGTCCTCCGGACCCGACCCTATCGCGCACCCGCGCTCGGCCGCGGCGAGCCCTACAGTGTGACCATGAGCCGCTCGTCGCACCCCGATCCCTCCGCCGCCGGCGCCAACGCCGGGGAGGTCACCTCGCGTGACCGCCCCGTGTGGTCGGCGATCGCGCGGCCCTACGCGGCGGGTTTCTTCCTCACGCTGGGTGGGCTGACCGCGCTCCTCCTCGGCCTGTCGCTGGCGAACCTCTCCACGGTCCTCATCTACATCGCGATCGCCCTGTTCATCGCCCTCGCCCTCGATCCGCTCGTGCGCCGTCTCGTGCGCCGCGGCATCTCGCGCGCCTGGGCGATCGTCATCGTGTTCGGCGGGCTGGCGGTCATCCTCGCCGCCGCCCTGTGGTTGCTGATCCCGCCGGTCGTCCGGCAGATCTCGCAATTCATCGAGGACGTCCCGACCTTCGTCTCGGACCTGCGCACCAGCGACTTCGTCCTGTGGATCGAGTCGAACTTCGGCGACAGCGTGGGCGACATCATCAACGAGGTGCAGAAGTTCTTCACGAACCCGTCGAACCTCACCGCGATCGGCGGCGGTCTGCTGCAGGCCGGCGTGACGATCGCGACGGGCATCTCCGGCGCGATCATCGTGCTCGTGCTGAGCCTGTACTTCCTGGCATCCCTGCCGTCGATGAAGAACTCGCTCGTGCGCCTCAGCCCTGCCCGCAACCGCGCGACGGTGTCGGAGATGACGGGTCAGATCACCGACTCGGTCGGTGGGTACCTGTCGGGCATGGTCGTGCTGGCGCTGATCAACGCGGTCTTCGCCTTCATCGTCCTGACGATCGTCGGGCAGCCCTTCGCCGCCCTGCTCGCGGCGCTCGCGTTCGGCATCACCCTGATCCCCCTCGTCGGATCGGTGCTCTTCTGGGGCACCGCCACCGTGTTCACCCTCATCGTCAACCCGACCGCGGGACTCATCTTCGCGATCGTGTACCTCGTCTACATGCAGCTCGAGGCATACATCCTGACGCCGCGGGTCATGAGCCGGACCATCTCGGTCCCGGGGTCGCTCGTCGTGATCGGTGCACTCGTCGGCGGCACGCTGCTGGGTCTGCTCGGCGCCCTCGTCGCGATCCCCGTCACGGCCTCGCTGCTGCTGATCGTGAAGCAGATCATCATCCCGCGTCAGGATGCCAAGAAGTAGCGCGATGCGGGGCCGCGACAACGCGGCCCCGCACAGCCCCGCCTATTGGCGATCCCGCCGCGGGCGACGGACGATCACGCCGACGTAGAGCAGGACGACCGCGAGCGCGAGCGCGGACAGGGGCCAGATGGTGCCGGTCCGGGCGAGGGTCGCGGGACCCGTGACCCCGGCCGTCGCCGATCCGTCGGCCGACGCGCTCGCCCCGGTCGGAGACGGCGAGGATGTCCGTGTCGGCGTCGGCGACGGGTCGACCGGCTCGGTCGTACCCGTGTCGACCGCCACGGTGAGCGGGTCGGACGTGTTGCCGGCGACGTCGGTCGCCCGCAGCACGACCGGAACCGTTCCCTCGCCCGAGGGCAGCGCCACCCGGCCGTCGACCAGGGCGACCCACGTCTCGTCCACGCGGCGCTCGATCGATCCGACGCCGGACAGTTCGTCCGCGGCGACGACCTCGACCACGGGCCCCGAGGCCTCGTGCGTCACGACGGTCGTCACGGTGGGCGCGGCCCCGTCGATCTTCACCGTCCGCGCGATCCGCGAGGACACGTTGCCGGCGGCGTCGACCGCCTCGGCCTCGACGAGGTGCGTGCCGTCACCGGTGACCCGGAAGTCGTCGGCCAGCGGGGTCCATGCCCCGCCGTCGATCCGCACGCGCACGGCCGGAGACGGATCGGTGTCGTCGGTGACGGTCGCGGCGACGCGCACGGCTTCGCGGTACCAGCCCGACGCGGGGGCCGGGGAGGCCGCCTCGAAGTCCAGCGCGGGCGGCGTGGTGTCGACCGGTGGCTGGTCCGCAGCCGCCCACACCTCGAACTCCGCGATACCGGCCGACCCCTGGCTCTCGGCGGCGCCCCACGACTGCATCAGCGCGCGCACGGCGGTGGTCTCGACCGCGGCGAAGTGCACCTCGTTCGCGGCATCCGACGACCGGCCGTAGGCGTCCGAGGTCGTGACGTCCTTCCAAGCGCCCGAGTCGTCGCGGTACTGCAGCACCCACGAGCGGGGCGGGATGAGACCGGCGTTCGCGTCGTCGGCCGCGTCGCGGGCGAACTGCACGCTCGCCCGGTCCACTGTCACCGCGCGATCCCAGGTCAGCTGGACCCACTGCTCACCGACGCGCGGCCAGGTGCCCCAGGGGGTCCCCGTCGTGCTGCCGTCGTTCACCCCGCCGACGGGCGCCCAGCCGGACGCCGAAGAGGCCGTCGGCGTCGCGTACGGCGCGATGTTGCCGGTCAGCGGCGCGTCGGGCGACCGCGGAACGGTCACCGCCGTCGGGTTCGAGACGTTGCCGGCCGCGTCCGTCGCGCGCACGTAGACGACGTGCCGCTCCAGGTCGGGCGCCGCGACGGCGGCCGTGTACGGCTTCCACTGCAGCGGGTCGTCCAGCGCGTACTCCACACCCGCCAGGCCCGAGACGGCATCGGTCGCCGTCGCCGAGACCGATCGGGCTCCCTCGTCCACGGTCGCCGTGACCGCGGGGGCGGTCGCGTCGATGCGGAAGGATGCCGTCGCCTCGGGCGAGACGTTGCCCGCGGCGTCCGTGGCCCTCGCGGTGACGGTGTGCGATCCGTCCTGACGGACGACGGTGTCGACGCGGCGCACATCGGTCGTGGTCTCCTCCGGGGCGCCGTCCACCGCCACCGAGATGGCGACGCGCAGGTCGCGGTCGTCGGTCGCCTCGGCCCGCGCCGTCACGGGACCGACGAACCACCCGCCCGCGCCCTGCGGACCCCGCGCCTCGAGCGACACCTCGGGGGCGGCGGCATCCACCGTCTCGCCGAGCACCTCGAGTTCGGACAGGCCCACGGCAGCATGCGTGGTGCCGTCGGACTGCGCGTCGAGCACGACACGGATGCCGGTGGTCGTCACGGGGGTGAAGGACACGCGGCTGGGAGCCGATGCCTCGACCGGGTAGCCGCCGGCCCCCGAGACCTCGGTCCAGTTCCCGTCCACGAGCGCCTCGACGTGCCAGGCGGCGGGGAGGGCCACGCCGTTGCCGGCGCCCGAGGCTCCGGGCACGTCGCTCCAGAAGTGCGCGGTCACCGCGTCGACGGTGACCGGCTCCTCCCAGGTGTACCCCACGTCGCGGCTCGCCGGACGGACACCGGCCCACGTGGCCCAGACCTGCGACCCCTCGCCGCCCTCGTAGACGATGGTGCCGTCGTTGATCGACGCGAGCGAATTCCAGCCGGCGGTGAAGTCGGCGACCGGCGTGCCCGTCTTCGCGAGGTTGGTGCGCCACGCGTCCGCGCCGATCACCGTCACCGTGGCCTGCACGCGACCGGCGGCGTAGCCCCGCGCGGTGCCGTTCACCGTGAACGTGCCGGGAGCGGCGTAGGCGCCGGGGTCGACGGCATCCCAGGTCACGGGCGCGGCCACGCGCTCGTCGCCGTAGAGGAGCGCGACGGTGTCGGGGAGCACCGGAGCCTCTCCGACGAGCGTGCTCGACGCGGCCGGCTCGACCCCCGTCGGCGCGACGGCACCCGCGGTCCATTCCTCCACCGCGAGGGCGGAGTAGCCCGACGACGGACCGGTGCCCGCGGAGGCGTTCAGGACCGCCCGCAACCGGGTCGTTGTCACGGGCGAGAAGGTCACCTCGTGCAGTTCGCGCGTCGTCGTCGGGTATCCGCTCGGATTCTCGACGTCGCTCCAGCGACCGTCCGCCCAGTACTGCAGCTTCCACGACGACGGCGCCGACACCCCGTCGCCGCTCCCCGGCTCGCGATCGCTCCAGAACTGGATCGACGAGCGGTCGAGGCGCACGGGTTCCGACCAGTCGTACTGGATCCACTGGGATGCCGGTCGGTCGGCGGCGTACGAGCCCCACATGTCCGGTGGCAGCGGATTCGGGCGGATGATGCCGTCATTCAGCGCCGCCTTCCAATACTGCACGGGCACCGGCTCGTTCGACGCCGAGACCGCGGCCCACGGGGCGACGTTCGCCGAGGGGGTCGTCGTGACGTCGTGGGGCGGAGTGGTGACCACGGGCTTCATGCGCGCCGGGGTCACCGAGTCGTCCCACTGCACCTCGTCGACGGCGACCGATCGGCGGAAGTGGTTCCCTCCGACGGCATCCGCCGTGTGATACGCCATGTACCACTTGTCGTGGTACTCGGTGATGGCGGGGTGGCTCGTGGTCGACGAGACGGGCGCGAGCACGCGACCTTGCGAGGTCCACGGCCCCATCGGCGTCGGGGCCGTGGAGTAGGCGATGCACGCGTGGTACACCGCCGGGGTGCACCAGCTGTCGAGCCCGGCCGTGTTGGCGGCGTAGGCGAGGTAGTAGGTGCCCTTCCGTTCGAACAGCCACGCGGCCTCGAAGAAGCCGTCGACTCCGCTGCGGAACTCGGTGGGGGTGCCGATCAACGTCTTCATGTCGGATGCCAGCTCGACACCGAGCAGGCGACCGAAACTGCCCCAGTACATCCAGACGCGCCCGTCGTCGGCGACGTAGACGGTGGGGTCGATGTTGTGGGCGTTGTTGCCCAGGATCTCCTGCGACACGATCGGCCCGCCCGCGTAGTCCTTCCACGGGCCCAGCGGGGTGTCGGACACCGCGACGCCGATGCCGAACGGATCGGGCGAGCTGCTGCCGGCCTCGTGCACGGGGACGTACCAGTAGTAGCGGCCGTCGCCGCCCTGCACGACCTGACCCGCGTAGGCGCGGCCCGGCGTCGCCCACGAGAAGACCTGCTCGGGGCGCATCAGCGAGGGGTGGTGCTCCCACGCGCCGCCCTCGACGTCGGTCGTGGAGAACGCCTGCCACTCGTTCATGATGAAGTCGTTCGTCGTCGCATCGGCCTCGTCGCGACCGGCGTAGACGTACAGCGTGTCGTCGGCGACGAGAGTGGCGGGGTCGGCCGAGTAGACCGAGCCGTCGCCGATCAGGGGATTGGGCAGCGCGGCGACGGGGCTCGCCGGCGCCAGCGCCAGCAGCCCTCCCATCAGGCCGACGACGGTCGCGGCCGCCCAGAAGCGGCGAGGGGCAGGACGGATCACGGTGGTCTCCTTCGACCGACGGGACGAGCGGGAGGGGCCGGGGGCGAGACGCCCCCGGCCCCGGGATGTCAGGCCGAGCGGCGCCGACGGAAGCGGGCGATCGCCAGGACGATCAGCCCGAGCAGCAGCACGCTCACGCCGATGCCGATCGCGACCTGGGTCGACGCGGCATCCTGTCCCGTGACGGCCAGCGGCGGCGTCTGCGACGACGTCGCCCCGGGGGCGACCACCGTCACCTGCGCGGTGAGCTCACCGCCGGGCACGATCAGCGCCACCGTGTGGACCCCCGCCTCGGCGTAGGCCGGAACCGTGAACACTCCGCCGGCGGTGCCGTCGGCGCCGACCGTCAGGGTGCCCAGGCGCGCCGGGGTGGAGCGGAACTCCACCGCGAACACCGTTCCCGGAGCCGCGCCGCTGACCGAGACCGGCAGCTGCCCACCCGGTGCCACCTGGGCGACGCCGATCCGGACGACCTCGTTGCCGGTGAGCGACCCCGTCGGCTCCGATCCCGGATCGGTGCCGCCACCGCCACCGGGGTTGGTGCCGGGGTCGGTGCCGGGGTCGGTCGTCTTGACGGGCACCGCGACCTCGGCGACGTCGGAGACGTTGCCGGCGACGTCGGTCACCCGCACGCGCACCGTGGTGGCGGCGTCGCCGACGGCGATCGGACCCGATGCGGCGGTCCACGCCCCCTCGCCCAGCTGGTACTCGACGACAGCCACGCCCGAGCCGGCATCCGCGCCGGTGGGGGTCACCGTGCGCGATGCGGCGTTCCACCCCGCGTCCGCGGTCGGCTGGGTGGCGTCCCGCTTCACCTCGACGCCCACGGGCTCGGAGGTGTTGCCGGCGGCATCCTTGGCCCGGAACGACACGGTGGTCGTCCCGTCGGTCGCGACCTCGACGGGCGCGGTGTAGGCCGCCCACGCGCCGTCGCCGACCCGCACCTCGACGACGGGAGCGTCGTCACGGTCGTCGATGGCGGAGGCCGAGACCGTCACCGTGCCGGTGTGCCAGCCGCTCGCGGGAGCGGCCGGGTCGACCGTGGTGGTGACGACGGGCGCCTGGGTGTCGGGGACCGGGGTCTCCGGCTGCTCCCACACCTGCCATTCCTTGATGCCCACGCTGCCCTTGCCCTGCTCGGTCCCGACCGGGTCGAGCGTGAGGCGGAGCTTCGTCGTGGTCACCGGGTCGAACGACACCGTGTTGTACGTGTCTTTCGCGGTGCCGTAGGCCCCCGCGTTCTTCACCGGCACCCACGCGCTCGTCGTGGCATCCCAGTACTCGGCCTCCCATTTCGCCGGGACGTCGATGCCGAGCCCCTGCGCGTCGATGTTCGACACGAAGTAGACGCCCAGCTCGCCGATGGTCACGGGCTCGGTCCAGTCGTACTGCACCCACTGGTCGGCCACCTGGGGCCAGATGCCCCAGACGTTCGCGTTGTCGTTGGGCGTGACATCGCCCGACGACGTGGGCTGGACGTTGTCGTTGAGGCCGGTGACCTTGTTCCATCCGGCGGTTCCGGATGCCGTGGGCGTGGCGAGCAGAGCGACGTTGCGCTTCTGCGAGCCGTCGGCCTTCGGCACCGTGCGCTCGACGACCGGCGAGACGTTGCCGGCCTTGTCGGTGGAACGCACCTGCACCTTGGTCTCGTCGAGTCCGACGAGCACGGAGCCCGTCAGTGCCGTCCAGTCACCCGAGTCGCCCAGGCGGTACTCGATCGACGCGACGCCCGACCCGGCATCCGTCGCCGACGCCTTGACCGTGCGCGAGACCGCGTCGGTCGTGACCTCGACGGCCGGGGCCGTGGTATCGATGCGCACGGTCTGCTCGGCCACCGGCGAGGTGTTGCCCGCCGCATCCGTCGCCCGCGCCTGCACCACGTGGGATCCGTCGCCGGTCACCGAGACGGTGCCGGTGTAGGCGGCCCACGCTCCGGCATCCACGCGCACCTCGATGCGCGGAGAGGCGTCCTGGTCGTCGCGCGCCGTCACGTCGACGGCGACCGCCTGCGTGTACCAGCCCGAGCCGGGGGCCGCGGGCGACACCTGGAACGCCACCGTGGGCGCCTTCGTGTCGTCGCCGCCCTCACCGACGGTCACCGCGGCCGACGCGGCCTTGGTACCGGGCAGGTCGCTCTGGACCGTCCCGGCGACCGTGAACTGCCCGGGGGCGGCGTAGGAGTCCGCGGCGACCGCGTCCCACGTCACCGGCAGGTCCTGGCGCGAGCCGTCGTTGAACAGCACGCCCACCGCCTTGGGCAGCACCGGCGCGACACCCGGCTGGGTGCGGCTGGTCACGGCATCCACCTGATTGATCTGTCCCGGAGCCGTCGCGCGGACCCAGACCGTGGCCTTGGCCGACGCCGGCGAGCCGGGGACGATGCCCGACACGGGGAAGCTGCCCTCACCGGCGACCTGCGCGTCGCTGACCGCGGCCCACGTCACGGGGAGGTCGGCGTGGCTGCCGTCGGAGAAGGTGGCATCCACCGTCGCGGGCAGCACCGGCTTCGTGCCGATGGACGTGCGCACGTCGATCGGCTCGATCGAGGTGGGGGCGTCGGCGAACACCTTCAGCTCGCTGACGGCGACCGCCGCGTACGGTCCGTTCCCGGCCGCCTGCAGCACGACGCGGAACTTCGTCGTCGTGACCGCGTCGAACGTGACGGAGTTCGTCTCGTCGCGCTTCACGGTGTACTCCGAGGCGTCGGCGACGTCGGCCCAGTCCGAACCGGTCCAGTACTGCGCCTTCCATCCCTTCGGCACGTTGACGCCGTTGGCGGAGTTCGCGTCGTCCTGGTCGCGCCAGAAGCCGATCTCGGCTCCGGCGATGCGCTGCGGCGCGCTCCACTCGTACTGCAGCCAGCGGGTCGCCGGGTGATTGCCCGACCAGGTGCCCCAGATGTCGCTCTGGCTGCCGCCGGTGAAGAACACCTTGCCGTCGTTGACGGCCTTGACGTTGTTCCATCCCGCCGTGTACTCGGCGGTCGGGGTCGCCTCGGGCGCGACGTTCGTCCCCGCGGTGACCGGCTCGCCCTGGACGGTCACGTCGGTCTGCGACGTCTTCTCCCCGTCATCGGCGGTCAGGCGCAGCACGTACTGGCCCTTGTCGGAGAAACGCGCGGTGGTGGAGGCGGCCGCGGCGTCGTCGAAGAGCACCGTCGCCCCCTCGGGCGCGCTCACCACGCTCCAGGTTGACGACACCGTCCCCGTGGGCAGTCCGTCGTCCTTGACCGTGCCGACCAAGGCCGCCGCGCCTCCGACCGATGCCTGGAGGTTCTGCCACGCCGTCACCAGCGGAGCTTCGTTCGTGGATGCCGGAGCGGCCACGCCCGTGCGGAAGACTTGCAGTTCCTTGACCCCGGTCTTGAATCCGCTGGCGTGGGTCACCGTCAGACGCACGGCGTCACCGGTCACCTCCGGGAACTGCACGTGGTTGTAGTTCGCGCGCGGATACGCCGGCGTGCGGGCTTGCTGCGGGATCACCGACCACTGCCCACCGCGACGCACCTCGAGGGTGTAGACCGACGGCTCGGCGTATCCCGGCGCGGTCGCCGACGAGGAGCTGTCGTAGAAGTACGGGCGGATGTCGTCGAAGGTCTTCTCGCCGCCGAGTTCGACGGTGAGGGAGTCCTTCGCGTTGGGCGAGCCCGCGGTGCCCCAGAAGGGCTCGTTGATCGTCGTCCCGTCCACGGCCCCCGAGGGCGCACGGCCGGAAGCGGAGAAGGTCGCGGTGGCCGAGCTCGCGAGGTTCGCGCTGCCCGTGCTGGCGGTGCGGACGTCCGCACCCGCCTTGGCGAACAGGTCGACGACGCGGGCGTCATCGGCGAAGCGCACGTCCTGCGGGGCCTTCACCGACGATGCCGTGGCCGTGGTGACCTTGGCGTCGCCCTTGACGACCTCGACCGTCCCCGACGCGGGGTCGTAGACGACGTGCGAGAGCTTGTCGACGGTGAAGGCGAGCGTGCCGTCGAGGAAGACGGAGTACCCCTCGGGCACGTCGTCGCCGTAGTACCGCGTGCCGCCGGGCGCGTCCCACGTGACCGTCAGGTCGCGGTCGCGGTAGCGGATGTTGTTCGCGGTGAAGTGGTCCCAACCGATGTCGATCGGGTCGAGCTCGATCTTGGCGTCGTCACGGGTGCGCACACCCATCGCGTCCTCGATCATGGTGAAGTTCGTCGCGCCGAGGATCGTGTGGTGGATCCAGGAGCGGTAGTCGATCTTCTGCGGGTCCGCCGAGCCGTTGGCCCAGAACTCGTTCTGGTCGGGCAGACGGTTGTCACCGCCGTTCTGGTAGTGCGCCCACGCGTTCCAGTACAGGAGCTTCTTGTACCACTCCGCGTTGATCGCGTCGGTGGGGTAGTCGCGCAGCACCTTCGACAGCATCCGGAAGGTCACGGTCGAGTTGATGACCGAGAAGTTGTTGCTGCCCTGGCCGCCGGTGGCGTTGTAGGCCGCCTGGTCGGCCTGGTTCGCGGTGTAGAAGGGGAAGATCGGGTACTGCTTGTCGTCCGCGAACAGCCGCAGCGCCTCGACGTAGTCGTCCTTGTAGTCGGGGTCGCCGGGTTTGGGCACGAGGCCGACCGAGAACGGGTAGTAGTTGTTGATCTCCTTCCAGGGCACGTGCTCGCCGTTGCTGGCCATCGCGTGCTCGAGGAGCTTGGTGTCGGGGTTCCAGAGCACCTTCATGACCTGGGTCTTGATGTTCTGCGCGAACGCCTCCATCTCGTCGGCCTTGGCGGTGTTGCCGGCCGTCCGGTAGGCCTCGGCCGAGGCGAGGGCGTTGGAGTAGAGGTAGGCGTTCTCGGCGCGATCCTGGTATCCGCCCTTCCAATGGAAGGACACGGCATCCGCGTCGTTGCCGGTCATCGCGCCCCAGTTGTACTCGATGAGGCCGTTCTTGTTGAAGTCGTACGCGTCCTGCAGACCCTCGACGTCGTCCTCGGCGTACTTCGCCAGGTTCCCCGCGATCGCGGTCGGGCCACCGTGCAACTCGTACGAGCGCCACGCCGCCTCGGAGATGTACTGGGTGTAGCTGTTCGACCAGTTCGCGGGGTCGCCGGGGTTGTCGACGAACTTGTAGCTCTTGCTCGTCTCGCCCGTCGAGACCCAGGGCCCGTACGAGTAGATCGGGTCGCGGAAGTACTTCAGGTCGTCGATGAACATGCCGGTGGTCAGCACGATCGAGTTGTTGTACCCGAGGACGCCCTCCATCGCGACCGGGAACTGGTAAGTGTTGCCGGGCATGTCGGCGTCGAGGAAGTTGAACCGCATGAGCCACCAGCGGTAGAACAACGTCTTGTCGATGTTGTCCTCGGGGGTGTCCAGGTAGGGCACGTTCTCGGCCCACCACCGGTTGTAGGCGGTCACGTGAGTCGTGTACGCCTCGGCCGGCGACTGCGTCCGCGTGGCGTCGTAGTCGGTCCGCGCCTCGGCGATCTCGTCGGTGATCAGCCCCAGCTGCACCTTGGTCGTCGCGCTGCCGCCGGCGGGGATCGACAGGGTGCGCGCCAGGGTCGCGCCCGCGGGCGAGAAGCCGTCGCCGGAGAAGCGGGGAGACAGCTTCGTCAGGTCGTTCAGCGCCGTGACGTGGCCGACGAGTTCGTCGCCCTCGGCGGTGGTGGCGTAGGGCGAGGATGCCACGAGCTCGACGTCGACCGCCCCACCCGTGGAGCGCACCTCGAGGTCGGTCACGAGCACGTTGGCATCGGTGATGAACTTCGTCTGGACGACCTCGATGCCGCCGCCGCGGTGGACGCTCCGCCAGTAGCTCGGCGTCTGCTTCCGCTGCGCGACGTCCTCGGTCAGGGTGACGTCGGCGCCGCCGACCCGGGCGGTGATCGTGTAGCCGGAGCGGCCGTCGATGGCCTCCCAGTAGGCCAGCTGGCCGCCGAACCCGAGGGCTGCGGGGTTGTGCTCCTTCATGAACGCCGCGCGTCCGCGGGTGAAGAGCCACTGGTTGTTGTCGCCGAAGCTGCCCGCGTCGCCCGTGCGGGCGAGCATGCGGTCCATCCAGAAGTCCTTGTCGACACTCGTGCCCGCGCCGGCCGCGACATCGGCGTCGAAGATCTTCTGGAGCTGGTTGCCGGGGGTGTAGGTCACGCCCGTGGCCGGGACGGGGGTCGGGCTACCCGAGAACGTGGGGTAGCCGATGTCGGCGTTGGCGGCCTGCGCGGGGGCTGCGGCGACCAGGGTGGCGACGATGGCCGCGGAGGCGATCGTGCCGATGGCCGCGCGGCAGGTGCGACGGCTCGAGCGATGTGGGGAGTCCACGATGTCTCATCCTCTCGGTCTCTCTCTTCGCCGAGAGAGACATGCGGGATGAAACGCTAAGGAAACGCTTACGTTTTCTCAATCCTTTTCGAAGATTTCGAAGGGAGCGAAAAGTCAGCGGCGCGCGATCGTCGATCCGCGGATGATCAGACGCACCGGGAGCTCGGTCGTCCCCGAATCCAGGCGCGCGCCGTCGATCGCCTCGAAGACCCGTTGCGCCGCGAGCCGGCCGAGGCGTTGGAGGTTGGCATCCACCGTCGTCAGCGCCGGACGCGAGTTCGTCGCGAGGATCTCCCAGTTGTCGTAGCCGACCACCGCGAGATCGTCGGGCACCGTGCGGCCGAGCTCGCGCACGGTCTCCAGCACGCCGCGCGCGATCTGATCCGACCCCGCGAAGATCCCGTCGATGTCGGGATGCCGGGCCAGCAGCATCGCGGCCGCGTCGCGCCCCCAGTTCTCGGACCACTCCGAGAACATCGGCTCGCCCACCAGCTCCAGCCCCGCCGCCGCGAGCCCCTCGCGGGCTCCGGCGAGACGGTCTTTGGCCGCGGCGTAGGTCGGGTCGCCCGACACGTGGGCGATGCGCGTGCGGCCGCACGAGATCAGGTGCTCGACGGCGAGACGCCCGCCGGCGCGGTTGTCGGGTACGAGCGAGAGGTCGCGCGGATCGTCGGAGGGAGAGTAGGCGTAGACCACGGGAACGGGGATGTCCGGTCCCAGCGACGGCCGCGGGTCGGTCTGCCGGCCGACCACGATGATGCCGTCGACCCGCCGGCTGAGCAGCGCCCGCAGGTGGTGCTGCTCGCGGATGGCATCCCCGCGGGCGTCGCAGAGGAAGACGTTGACCTGCCCCGCCCCGAACGCGTCTTCGGCGCCCATGAGGATCGGCAGCACGAAGCGGCCCTCGAGGTCGCTCGTGAGCAGGCCCACGGTGCCCGTCCGGCCCGCCACCAGACCCCGCGCCATCGCGTTCGGGGTGAAGGAGAGCTCGTCGGCCGCGAGCAGCACACGACGGCGCGTCGCGTCGGCGACATCCTCGCGCCCGTTCAGCGCCTTCGACGCCGTCGCGATGGAGACCTGCGCCCGCTTGGCCACGTCGCCGAGCGTCACCGCACGATTCGCTCCATTGCCACTCACCGGCGCCTCCTTCCGAAAACCTTATCGAGATGTGTTGACCATAGTGCCTCAGGTGGATAGTGTCCCGAAATGGGTTTCGAGTTTTCGAGCCCGTCCCGATCACATGTGCGACAGCGGCGCCCGCCGCAGCGCTTACTCGATGAAGAGCAAGAGGAGTACCGATGATGCATTCCCGGAGCCGGACCGCACTGCGGACGCTGACCGCCGCGCTCGCGGCAGGCGTGCTGGTGGGGTCGCTCACCGCCTGTGGCAGCAGCAGCACCACCACCGCCCCCGCTGACATCCCGGCGGAGGGCACCGACGACGGCACCAGCCTGACGCTGTGGACGCGCGCGCCGCTGGAGAAGCAGGCGAAGGAACTGGTGGAGGCCTACAACTCCAGCCACAAGAACCAGGTCGAGCTGACCGTCGTGCCCAACGACGACTACGTCGCCAAGGTCGGCGCCGCCGCGGGCTCCGGCGGACTGCCCGACCTCTTCGCCGCCGACATCGTCTACGTGCCGAACTGGGTGCAGCAGGGCCTCTTCCAGGACGTCACCTCGCAGATCGACGGCCTCTCCTACAAGGACACCCTCAACAAGGGACACCTGGATGCCGGCACCCTCGACGGCAAGCAGTACGTCCTGCCGTTCGTGCTCGACCTGTCGGTCATGATGTGGAACAAGGACCTCGTGAAGGAGGCCGGACTCGACCCCGAGAAGGCCCCCGCGACCCTCGCCGACTTCGCCAAGACCGCCAAGGCCGTGCAGGCGCTGAACAAGCCCGGCGTCTCCGGCACCTCGACGGGCCTGAACTGCGGCGGCTGCCTCCTGTTCACCTGGTTCCCCTCGATCTGGGCCTCGGGCGAGGACGTGCTCAACGCCGACGGCACCGAGTCGCTGCTGAACAACAGTGCGGCCAAGGACGTCTACTCCACGTGGAAGGACCTCCAGGCCTCGGGCGCCGTCGCCCCCGGCTCGACCGACGAGACCGGCGCCACCTGGGTCGCCGGCTTCCAGGAGGGCAACGTCGGCATCATGCCGTTCCCCGCCACCCTGCTGCCGGGCCTGACCTTCGACGCCGGCGTCGCGGGCATCCCGGGCGTCGACGGCGGCGAGTCCACCTTCGTCGGTGGTGACGGCATCGGCATCTCGAAGGACTCGAAGCAGTCGGCCCAGGCCTGGAACTTCCTGTCGTGGCTGACCTCCGAGGACGCGCAGGTGGGCGTTCTCGCCAAGGGCGGCAGCACCGTGGCGCGCTCCGACCTCGCCGACAACGAGTACTCCGCGAAGGACCCCCGCCAGGTCGCGATCAACGAGGTCGCCGGCAAGGGCAAGACGCCCGTCGCGCTGAACTTCCAGCAGGCGTTCAACGCCCCCGGCAGCCCGTGGCTGACGCTCGTGCGCAACGCGGTCCTCGGCGACGGCAACACCGTCGACGCGGACAACGACGAGATCACCGCGGTCCTGTCGCAGTAATCCTCGCGGGGGTGCCGGCGGACACGTCGGCACCCCCGCACCCCTCGGAAGGAACACCGTGGCTCTCTCCCTCTCGACCCGGCGCCCCCGCCGGTACGCGCGCTCCGCGCTCGGCGGCCCCGTCCAGGGCTGGCTCTACGCCGCCCCGACGGCACTGTTCGTGGTCGCCCTCTTCGTCATCCCCCTGCTCCTGGTCCTGCAGATGTCCGGGTCCGAGTGGCCCCTCCTGCGCGGGAACATGGGCCCGAACTTCCCCGAGAACTTCGCGGATGCCGTGAACCACCGCCTCTTCTGGGATTCGGTGCGGTTCACGGTGATGTACACCGTGATCACGACGGTGCTCCTGATCGGCCTGGGCCTGGGGCTCGCGCTCCTCGTCCAGGAGTCCACCGCCTGGAAGGGATTCCTTCGCACCGCGTTCCTCCTGCCGAGCGCGCTGGGCCTGGCCTCGGCATCCCTCCTCTTCTACGTGCTCTACTCCCCCATCGCCGGGCCCTTCGCGGGCCTCATGCAGTCGTGGGGGATCACATTCCTCGGCTCCCCCGAGGGCGCGCTGTGGTCGACGGTGTTCCTCATCGTCTGGCGCTTCGCCGGCTTCTACATGCTGCTGCTGCTCGTGGGTCTCCAGGGCATCCCGGAGGACATCTACGAAGCCGCGCGCATCGACGGCGGGAGCCGCTGGCAGATCTTCCGCGACATCACCGTGCCGCTGCTGCGGCCCACGTTCGCGCTCACGACCGTGATGTGCGTGACCGGCTCGCTCCTGGCGTTCGACCAGTTCTACATCCTCACCAAGGGCGGACCCGACAACAGCACCATGACGGTGGTCCAGCTCATTTACAACATCGCCTTCCAGGGTCAGAACAGCCTCGGCATCGCCGCCGCGCTGTCGGTGATCATCCTGGTCGCGCTCGTCGTCATCAACGTCGTGCAGCTGCGCGCGTTCCGCCGCACCGAGGAGGCCTGACATGGCCCTGACCGACACTCCCGCCCGCCCCGCGACCCTGAGCACGCGAGCGATCGTCGCACCGGGATCCACGGGCCGTCGCCGTCGCTCCCAGGGACTCGTGCTCTGGGGACTCCCCTCGAAGATCTTCACCGGCGCGCTGGCGATCATCTTCCTGTACCCGCTGGTGTGGACGGGCGTGGCGTCCGTCAGCCCGCAGGCGGGGACGAGCCAGGTCGACGGGTGGGGGTTCGCCAACTACGCCAAGCTGGCGAGTTTCCAGTCGGGGATCTGGGTGTACCTGGGCAACTCGCTGTTCGTGTCGGTGTTGACCGTCGCCCTGACGCTCATCGTGTCGTTCTTCGGCGGCTACGCGTTCGCGCGCTTCTCGTTCCCGGGCAAGAACATGCTGTTCCTGCTGGTGCTGGCGATCCTGATGGTCCCGTACGCCACGCTGCTCATCCCGCTCTACGTGATCCTGAACGCGGTGGGGCTCCAGAACTCGCTCGTGGGGGTCGCGTTGGTCCTGACGATGTTCCAGCTTCCGTTCTCGATGTTCATGATGCGCATCTCGTTCGAGTCCGTCCCGCGCGAACTCGATGAGGCGGCCCTCGTCGACGGCTGCACGAGCTTCTCGGCCCTGCGCCGCGTGCTGCTCCCCGCGGTCAAGCCCGGCCTCATCACCGTGGGGCTGTTCGCCTTCCTCACCGCGTGGAACGACTTCATCGCCCCCCTGATCCTCATCAACGACCAGTCCAAGATCACGCTGCCCCTGGCCGTCGCGAACCTCCGCGGTCAGACCATGGGCGTCATCGACTACGGCGTCACCGAAGCCGGGGTCGTCGTCCTGGCGCTGCCGTGCATCGTCCTGTTCCTGATCCTCCAACGTCACTACGTGCGCGGCTTCATGTCCGGCGCCTTCAAGGGATGACCATGTCCACCACCCTCCCCTCCCGTCCGCTCGACGTCGCCTCCCCCGGAATCGTGATCGCCCCCGTCGTCCCGCCGCGCTCGGCCCTGCGCCCGCTCGGCCTCGGCGAGGTCCGGATCACGGGCGGGTTCTGGGGCGACCGGCAGCGCGTGAACGCCGCCCACACGCTCAGCCACATCCTCGGACGCCTGGAATCCGAGGGCTGGCTGCCCAACTTCGACCTCGCGGCCGCGGGCCGGCTCCCCGCCGGCCGCCACGGCCGGGAGTTCTCCGACTCCGAGGTCTACAAGTTCCTCGAAGCCGCCGCATGGGAGATCGGCCGCAGCGACGACGCCGACCTCGAGCGCACCTTCCGAGACGTGGTCGCCCGCGTCGCCGCCGCTCAGGAGCCCGACGGCTACCTGAACACCGAGTTCGGCCGCCCCGGGCAGCAGCCCCGCTGGTCCGACCTCGAATGGGGCCACGAGCTGTACTGCCTCGGGCACCTCTTCCAGGCGGCCGTGGCGCGCGAGCGGACGCGGCCGGGGGCCGACGACGGGCTGCTGACCATCGCCCGCCGCGCCGCCGACCTCGTGTGCGACGTGTTCGGACCCGACGGCATCCCGGCCTTCTGCGGTCACCCCGAGATCGAGACGGCCCTGGCCGAGCTCGCTCGCGTGACCGGGGAACCGCGCTACGGGCACCAGGCAGCGCTCTTCGTCTCGCGCCGCGGCCACGAGACGCTCCGCGACATCGAGTGGGGCCGCACCTACTTCCAGGACGACGTCCCGGTGCGCGACGCCGAGGCTCTCAGTGGCCACGCGGTGCGGGCCAACTACCTCGCCGCGGGCGCCGTGGACGTGGCGGTCGACACCGCCGACGAGGCGCTGCTCGCCTCCCTCCGCCGCCAGTGGGACCGCACGCGCGGTCGCCGGACGTACATCACGGGCGGTCAGGGCTCGCACCACCAGGACGAGGCGTTCGGGGTGGACTGGGAGCTGCCTCCGGACCGCGCCTACTCCGAGACCTGCGCCGGCATCGCCTCGGTGATGTTCTCCTGGCGGCTGCTGCTCAACGACGGCGACGCGTCGTACGCCGACCTCATCGAGCGCACCCTGTACAACGTGGTGGCGACCTCGCCCGCGGCGGACGGGCGCAGCTTCTTCTACGCCAACACCCTGCACCAGCGGGTCCCCGGCGTGGTCGCCGACCCGGACGGCACCTCCCCGCGCGCGTCGTCGTCGCTGCGGGCGCCGTGGTTCGAGGTGTCCTGCTGCCCGCCGAACGTCGCACGCACCCTCGCGAGCCTCGACGCGTACATCGCCACGGCGGATGCCGATGGCATCCAGCTCCACCAGTACGCCCCGGCGCAGATCCGGACCGTGCTCGACGACGGCCGCCCCGTGTCGCTCGACGTCGAGACCGCGTACCCCGCGGACGGCACCATCCACGTCACGGTGAACGACGACGCCGCGGGCGAGTGGACGTTGTCGCTGCGCGTGCCGCAGTGGGCGGAGGGCGCGCACATGGCCATCCGCTCGGGCGGGGAACTGGTCGACACGCACGCGGTGGCGCCGGGGGTCGCCCGGGTGCGTCGCGAATTCCGCGCCGGCGACGTCGTCGAGCTCGAGCTGCCCATGGCGCCGCGCGTGGTCACTCCCGACCCCCGCATCGACGCGGTGCGCGGCTGCGTCGCCGTCGAACGCGGACCCGAGGTGCTGGCGCTGGAATCGACCGACGTGTCGGGCATCGACGACGTGGGCGATGTGTGCCTCGTCGGCGACCCCGCGCCGTTCGAACGCGACGGACGGGTGTGGGTCCGCGTCGGTCACCGCGTCGTCCCGAGCGACCGGTGGCCGTACCGGGAGTCGACGGCACCCGAGGTCGCCGATGCGGATGCCGTTCCCCTCGTGGCGTACCACGACTGGGGCAACCGCGGACCCTCGACGATGCGGGTGTGGATCCCCACCTCCTGAAGCCGACTCGGCGCCTCACCTCACGGTGGGGCGCCGATGTCGTTCGTTCAGCGCAGGGGGAGCAGGCGCGTCGGCGAGGGGGACGCCGTGCGGTGGCGCACCCGGCCCGGGACGCCCGTGCGAGCGTCGAGCGGGAGCGACACGATCTCGTCGGCGAGCTGACCGGCCACGAGCAGCGTGTCGTTCACGACGACGTGGTGCCGCGGCCAATGCGTGCCGGCCTCGGCGAGCGCGGTGAGCTGCAGCGCCTCGCCCGCGCCGCGCACGGCGAGCACGCCGATCGTGTCGCTGCCGCGCACTCCGGCGTAGAGCGTGGTGCCGTCGCGGCTGGTGCAGAGCTCGGCGGCGGTGTCGCCGTCGAGCGTGCCGAGCAGCGGCTCGCCCGACAGGACGCGCCAGCGCCCCTCGGCATCCGGGGTCAGGACGAACACCTCGCGGCTGAGCTCGGTCACGACGTACAGGTGACCGGAGGGATGCCAGACCCCGTGGCGCGGCCCGCTGCCCTTCGGCAGCACCACCTCTTGGATGAGACGCAGACCGGCCCCGCTCGAACGCCAGAACCGCACGAGGTCGAGACCCATGTCGGTGGTGGCCAGGAGTCCGCGCGGAAGGACGATCGTCTCGTGCGCGCGGGAGACGCGCGCACCCGCGGCCGCCTCCTCCGACTCGGCGTCCGTCTCGGGCACGGCGTCGTACTCGGGAACGAGGTGCCCGAACTCCGCGCCCGCCGCCTCGCGCAGGGCGCGCGCCGCGGCAGCGAGGTCGGGCACGGCGGCGCCCGAGACGGCCGCCCCGGTCTCGACGACGAACGGGTCGACGATGGAGCCGTACGGGTCGTTCGCCGCGGCGGCGATCACGGGGGATGAGGGGCGGCCCGTGGCATCCAGGGCGATGCGGACGACGCGACCGTCGCCCCAGCAACTCGCCACGAGGAACGATCCGTCGGGGGCAACCGCGACGTGACAGACGGCGGCCCCGGCCGGCACCGGGGCCCCCAGCGGCGCCAGACTCGTCTCGCCCGTGCGGCGGTACGCCTGCACCGTGCCCTCGGCCTCGAGCGCCGCGTACAGGACGTCCAGTTGCGGGTGCGACGCGACCCACGACGGCGAACCCGGCGCGGCGACGGCGGTGCCGACCATACCGAGGGGGCCGGAGGCCCAGACCGAGTCGACGTCACCGGCCTGCAGGATGCCGATGCCCTCGGCAGACCCCGCGTCGGGGGCGTACGCGCCGACCCAGAACCGCACGTCAGTCGATCAGGTCGTGGCGGACGATGACCTGGTCGCGCGCCGGACCGACGCCGATGACCGAGATGCGCGTCCCGCTCATCGCCTCGAGCGCGAGCACGTAGTCCTGCGCCGTCTGCGGCAGCTCGTCGAACGTGCGCGCGGTCGAGATGTCTTCGCTCCACCCGGGCAGGTACTCGAGGATCGGCTTCGCGTGGTGGAAGTCGGTCTGGTTCACCGGCAGGTCGTCGTACCGCTCCCCGTCGACGTCGTAGGCGACGCACACGGGGATCTGCTCGAGACCGCCGAGGATGTCGAGCTTGGTGAGGACGAGGTCGGTGATGCCGTTGATGCGCGTGGCGTACCGCGTGATCGGGGCGTCGTACCAGCCGACGCGACGGGGACGGCCCGTCGTGGTGCCGAACTCGAAGCCGCGCGAGCGCAGCCAGTCGCCGCTCTCGTCGAACAGCTCGGTCGGGAAAGGACCGGATCCGACGCGGGTCGTGTACGCCTTGACGATGCCGACGATGCGGTCCAGCCGGTTCGGGCCGACGCCCGAGCCGGTCGAGGCGCCACCGGCCGTCGCGGACGACGAGGTGACGAACGGGTAGGTGCCGTGGTCGACGTCGAGCATGGTGGCCTGGCCGCCCTCGAAGACGACGACGTCACCGGCATCCAGGGCGTCGTTCAGGAGCAGCGAGGTGTCGCTGACCATCGGGCGCACGCGCTCGGCGTACGAGAGGAGGTCTTCAACGATCTCGTCGACCGTGATCGAGCGGCGGTTGAAGACCTTCACCAGCAGGTGGTTCTTCTGGTCGAGAGCGCCCTCGACCTTCTGCCGCAGGATGTTCTCGTCGAACAGATCTTGCACGCGGATGCCGACGCGGTTGATCTTGTCGGCGTACGCGGGGCCGATGCCTCGACCGGTCGTGCCGATCATGCGCTTGCCGAGGAAGCGCTCGGTGACCTTGTCGAGCGTGCGGTGGTACTGCGTGATGATGTGCGCGTTGGCGCTGATGCGCAGACGGCTCGTGTCGAGACCGCGGGCGTTGAGCGCCTCGAGCTCGTAGAAGAGCACCTCGAGGTCGATGACCACGCCGTTGCCGATGACGGGGGTCACCCCGGGAGACAGGATGCCGCTGGGCAGCAGGTGCAGCGCGTACTTCTCGTCTCCGATGACGACGGTGTGCCCGGCGTTGTTGCCGCCGTTGAACTTCACCACCCAGTCGGTGCGCTCACCGAGCAAGTCGGTGGCCTTACCCTTGCCTTCGTCGCCCCACTGGACGCCGACGATCACGATTCCGGGCATGTGCGCTCCTCGCGTGTTATCCGGCGGTACACCCCATCCTATCGAGCGGTCCCGACACACCCTTCCGGGGTTGTCCACAAGCCCACGCGGCGGCGCCGCGGCGTCATTACCCTGGGCGCATGCTCCGCTCCCCCACCTGGGCCACCGTCTGGACGGCTCTCCGCCTCGCGATGGCGGCGCTCATCGCCGCCGCGATCATCGCTCAGTTCGTCTCCACCGTCGCCGGCGCCGTCGACGTGCTCACCACCGTGACGAACTTCTTCAGCTTCTTCACGATTCTCTCCAACACCGCCAGCGTCGTCGTCCTGACCTGGGCGGGCGTCCGGTTCCTCTCGCGGGGCCGACGCCTCGAGCCGGATCCGCTCGCCCTCGCGGCCGCCCTCGCGTGGGTCTCGACCTACATGGTCATCACCGGCGTCGTCTACAACCTGCTCCTGCGCGGTCTCCCGCTCCAGCCCGAAACGGTGGGCTGGTCGAACGAGATCATGCACGTGTGGGGTCCGCTGTTCCTCCTGCTCGACCTGTTCTTCGGGCCGTGCCGGCGGCGTCTCCCCTGGAAAGCGGCCCTCGGCGCGGCGATCTTCCCGATCGTGTGGATCGTCTACACGCTTCTGCGTGCGAACTTCATCACCAATCCGAGCACCGGTGCGCCCTACTGGTACCCCTACCCCTTCCTGAATCCGTACGAGAGCAGCTGGGGCAGCGTCGTCGGCTACATCATCGGCATCGCCGTGACGATCGTGGTCGTCGCGATCGGGGCCGTCGCGATCGGGCGGGTACGGGGGTCGGCGGTCGCCACCGCCGACGTTTCGGGCCGCGGCATCCGTCCCGAATAGAATCGAGGGCATGTCCAAGGTCCTGCAGTCCCTTCCCGTCGGCGAGCGCGTCGGCATCGCCTTCTCGGGTGGTCTCGACACCTCGGTGGCCGTCGCGTGGATGCGCGACAAGGGCGCCGTGCCCTGCACGTACACCGGCGACCTCGGTCAGTACGACGAAGACGACATCGCCTCCATCCCGGGCCGTGCCACGCAGTACGGTGCCGAGATCTCGCGCCTCGTCGACTGCAAGACCGCGCTCGTCGAAGAGGGCTTCGTCGCCCTCGCGTGCGGCGCGTTCCACATCCGCTCGGGCGGACGCACGTACTTCAACACCACACCGCTCGGCCGCGCCGTCACCGGCACGCTCCTCGTCCGCGCAATGAAGGAGGACGGCGTCGACATCTGGGGCGACGGCTCCACCTACAAGGGCAACGACATCGAGCGGTTCTACCGCTACGGCCTGCTCGCCAACCCGGCGCTCCGCATCTACAAGCCGTGGCTCGACGCCGACTTCGTCACCGAGCTCGGCGGCCGCAAAGAGATGAGCGAGTGGCTCGTCGCCCACGACTTCCCCTACCGCGACTCCGCCGAGAAGGCGTACTCGACGGATGCCAACATCTGGGGCGCCACGCACGAGGCCAAGACCCTCGAGCACCTCGACGTGTCGCTCGAGATCGTCGAGCCGATCATGGGCGTCCGGTTCTGGGATCCCGCGGTCGAGATCGAGACCGAAGACGTCACCGTCGAGTTCGAGGCCGGTCGCCCCGTCGCGATCAACGGCACGCGCTTCGCCGACCCCGTCGAGCTCGTGCGCGAGGCGAACACCATCGGCGGCCGCCACGGTCTCGGCATGAGCGACCAGATCGAGAACCGCATCATCGAGGCCAAGTCGCGCGGCATCTACGAGGCCCCGGGCATGGCGCTGCTCTTCCTCACCTACGAGCGCCTCGTCAACAGCATCCTCAACGAGGACACCCTCGCGACCTACCACGAGCAGGGCCGCCGCCTCGGTCGCCTCATGTACGAGGGCCGCTGGCTCGAGCCGCAGTCGCTCATGCTGCGCGAGTCGATCCAGAAGTGGGTCGGCTCGACCATCACCGGTTCGGTCACCGTGCGCCTGCGCCGCGGCGAGGACTACACGATCCTCGACACCGTGGCATCCGGCATGTCGTACTCGCCCGAGAAGCTGTCGATGGAGCGCGTCGGCGACGCCGCGTTCGGTCCCGTCGACCGCATCGGCCAGCTCACGATGCGCAACCTCGACATCGCCGACTCGCGCGCGCGCCTCGAGCAGTACGCGGCGCAGGGCCTCATCGGCGGTCCGACCGGCGAGCTCGTCGGCGACGTCGCCGCCGGCGGCGCCCGCGAGATCATCGAACCGGCCGCACCCCTCTCGGCCGAGGGCGAGCGCCTGGCCGACGCGACCGATGCCGCGGGCGAGTCCGCCGCGTTCGACGCCGGCACCGACTGACGCACCTCCCCGACGCCGCCCGCCGTTCCGGCCGGGCGGCGTCGTGCTGCGCGCGTCGGTCCCGCGCTGCGCGCCCGCAGCCGCGCGCCGCGGTGCCCTCGCCGCCCCGCCCCGCGCCCGCAGCCGCGCGCCCGTGCGCCCGTGCGCCGTGGGTCGTGGGCCGTGCGCCATTTCACGTGAACTGGTCGAGATCACCCGTCATGCCGCGCCACCGCGGGTGATCTCAGCCACTTCACGTGAAATGGGCACCCGGATCCTCGGCGCAGCGTAGGGGAAGCAAGAAAGTGCACACGTAAGTGCAAGTTGTGGCGTACACTGAGGACCCGTGTCCACACCTGCCCGCCGCCGCGACGCCGTCGAGAACCGCGCCGGCATCGTCGATGCCGCCACCGCGGCGATCGGCCACGACCCGCACGCCTCGATCGCGGCCATCGCGGCCCGCGCCGGACTCTCGCGCCGCGCGCTGTACGGCCACTTCGACGACCGCAACGCCATCGTCCGTGAGGTGATCGCGGCGGGGGCTGCGCGCTTCAACGCCATCGCCGACCGCATCGACGACACCGACTCCCGTCTCGCATTCGCGCGCCTCGCGTCCGAGCTGTGGCGCGAGGCCGCGCACGTCCAGGCCGCGGCCGCTCTCGCCCTCGACGACGCCCACCTGCCCGAGACATCCGCCGCCCTGGCGCCGTTGCGCCGCCGGATCGACGCGATCGTCCGCCGCGGGCAGGACTCCGGCGAGCTGCGCACCGACCTGCCCGCGCCGACACTGTCGCGCCTGCTCGAAGAGACCGGCCGCATGGTGATCGCCCGCGTGGATGCCGAATCGGCGACCGCCCGCTCGATCGCCGTCACCGCCGTCCTCGGCATCGCCGGACTGTCGTGGACCGAAGCCCGAGACCTGATGGATCAGCACCCCGACCTGGAGGCGCAATGAAGATCGTGCTCGACGCGGTCGCGAAAGGACGGGCGCAGCGCGCCCTCCCCGAGACCTCCACCTCGTACGAGACCGGGCGGGCGACCCTCGCCGTCGCCGAGACCGAGCAGCGCCCCACGGTGCTCGGGCTCGTGGCATCCGGTCGAATGAAGATCGACAGCGGATCCGTCACGATCGACGGACGCGCGGATGCCGGGGCCATCCGCCGCCGTGTCGCCCTCGTCGACGCCCCCGTCGTCTCGGAGCCGGAGTCCAACGTCACCGTCACCGGTGTCGTCGCGGAAGAGCTCATGTTCGCGGGTCAGGCGCCCACGCCCTTCGCCGCGCAGCGGTGGCTCGAAGGACTCGGACTCGACTCGTTGGCATCCCTGCCGATCGGCAACGTCGATGCGTCCGCGCGGATCCGGCTGCTGCTGGAGCTCGCGGCCCTGCGGAAGGATGTCGAAGGCCTCGTGCTCGTCGCGCCCGACCGGCACGGCGGCGAGCCGGCGGCCTGGTGGCGGATCGCCCAGGAGTTCGCGGAGCGCGGATACGCCGTCCTCGTGATCGCGGGGCACGCCTCGCGCACGGCGCTCGAGACCGTCGACACCGAGAAGGAGGACGCCCGGTGAAGATCCCCCAGATGATCGCGGCGGAACTGCGTCGCCTCACGTCGACCCGCATGTCGGTGATCGCGCTCGTGGCGCTCCTGGCCGTGCCGATCCTCTACGGCGGCCTGTACCTGTGGGCCAACCAGGACCCCTACGGCAACCTCTCGAACGTGCCGGTGGCTCTCGTGGTCGACGACCAGGGCGGGGAGGTCAACGGCGAGCAGCGCAACCTCGGCGACGAAGCGGCCGAGCAGCTGCTCGACGACGGAACGTTCGAGTGGCACCGCGTGTCGTCCGACCAGGCCGACGCGGGCCTGCAGACGGGCGATTTCGACTTCATCGTGACCCTGCCGACCGACTTCACGGATGCCGTGGCCTCGCTGTCGACCGACACGCCCCGCCAGGCCGACATCGAGCTGCGCACCAACGACGCCAACAACTACCTCGCCTCCACGATCGGGACGCAGGCGGTCGCCCGCATCCAGACCTCCGTCGCGCAGAAGGTGATCGACGAAGCCAGCGGGACCCTGCTCGACGCCCTTCACACGATCCGCGTGAAGCTCGTGGATGCCACCACCGGGGCGACCCAGCTCGTCGACGGTCTCGCGACGGCCAAGGACGGCTCTGCCCAGCTCGTCACCGGCTCGACGCAGCTCGCCGACGGGACCGCCCAGCTCTCGGACGGTGCGGCCCAGCTCCGCGACGGTACTGCGCAGCTTCGCGACGGCTCGGCGCAGGTCGCCGACGGCGCGCAGCAGGTCGCGGGCGGTGTCGACCGGATCGACGCGGCCGCCCGCCAGGTGGGGACGATCGCCGGCGACGCGGCCGCCCAGTTGCCGCAGGCGCGCACCGACATCGCGAAGGCCCTCGCCGACGCCGGACTCGATCAGCAGCGCATCGACGAGATCCTTTCCCGCCTCGATCCGGTCGGCGACCGTCTCGAGGCCGCGAACACCCGCGTGCAGGAGACCGTCCAGCAGATCAACACCCTCGACGACGGGGCGCGGCAGGTCGCCGCGGGCAGTGCCCAGGTGGCATCCGGAGCCGCCACCGCGGCCGACGGAGCGTCCGCCCTCGCCGACGGTGCGAGCAGCGCGGCCTCCGGCGCCGCTCAGCTGCGCGACGGCGCGAGCCAGCTCGACAGCGGAATCGGCCAGCTCGCCGACGGGGCCACGCAGCTTCGGGACGGCCTGGCGGAGGGCGTCGCGCAGATCCCCGACTCCGACGACGCCACGCGGCAGGCCCAGGCCGCCGCCATCAGCGACCCCGTCGCGGTCGGCACGAGCGCGGTCACGAAGGCCCAGAACTACGGCGCGGGTCTCGCCCCGTTCTTCGCCGCCCTCGCCGGCTGGATCGGCATCTACGCCCTGTTCCTCATCGTGAAGCCCGTCTCCAAGCGCGCCGTGACGGCGCTGCGCTCCCCCTTCCGCGTGACGCTGGCGGGATGGCTCACCCCGGCCGGTCTCGGTGCGGTGCAGATGGTGGGTCTGTTCACCGTGCTCGCCGTCGCCCTGCAGTTCTCGTTCGCGAACCCGTGGGCGGCGCTCGGCATCCTGCTGTTCGCCTCGGCGACGTACGCGGCGATCGTGCTCGCCCTGAACGTGTGGCTCGGATCCGTGGGTCAGTTCCTGGGGCTCGTGCTGATGGTGCTGCAGCTCGTGACGGCCGGAGGCACGTTCCCGTGGCAGACCCTGCCCGGCCCGCTCGCCGCCCTGCACCACGTGCTGCCCATGGGGTACGTCGTGGATGCCATGCGCCAGGTGATGTACGGAGGCGACATCGGCCGCGTCGGTCCCGACCTGCTCGTGCTCGGCGCGTGGATGGTCGGGGGCGTCCTGCTCGCGGCGATCGGCGTGACGCGCATGACGCACCACCGCACGCTCCGCGACCTCCAGCCCAGCCTGATCGGCTGAGTCCCGCGCTCGGCGCCCTCCGCGAGAAACGGCGTCGGCGGTGGGAAACGGTACGTCCCGTCGTTTCCCACCGCCGATACCGTTTTTCGGTGCCGTCGCGCATTCGGCATCGCGGTGTCGTCGCGCATGCGGCTTCGCCGCACCGTCAAGACCGTGCGCCGAAGGGCGGCCGCGACATAGGGTCGGGACACGACGATCACGGAGGGATGCCATGGCCGCCCGCAACACCCGCCTGATGCGCTGCACCCCCGACGACCTGTTCGCCGTGCTCGCGGACGGCTGGCTGTACCCGGTGTGGGTCGTGGGGGCGGCGCGGATGCGCGACGTCGACCCGGAATGGCCGCAGGAGGGCGCGCGCATCCACCACTCCCTCGGCGTCTGGCCCGTGATGATCCACGACACCACCGAGATGGTCGAGTGGGACCCGCCGCGGCGGGTCCGCCTGCGCCCCAAGGCCGGGCTGCTGGGCCGCGGAGTCATCCGGTTCGACGTGCGCCCGCACGGGGACGGCATCGCCGTCACCATCGCGGAGGAGCCCGTGTCGGGGCTGCCGGCGGTGCTGCCCGGCATCCTGTGGCGCCCTCTGCTGGTGCTCCGCAACCACGAATGCCTCAACCGTCTCGCGTTCCTCGCCGAGGGTCGGCGCGAAGAGCGGGAGACGGGCGAACTGGAAGCCCGCCCCGAGACGCCCGAGCCGGCCGAGGGCGCGGCCTCGCCCCAGGCGGCGAGCGACGCGCGGGAAGCCGACATCTGAACTCGGGGCGAACGGGAATGCGCAGCGCCTCGACGCCCTTATAGTTGACAAAACACAACTTCTTTTCGGTGCCGGCGGCCTCCCTCCTCCGGCCCCGCCCGAGCCGCGCCCGCCCTCTCGCGCGGCCTTCCTGTCGGCCCCCTTCGCCCTTCCGAGGAAACGTGACCACTGCTGCCGTGTCGACCCCGACCACCCGAAGCACCCCGGTGATGACTCACCGCCAGATCCTGTTCGTCATCTTCGGGCTCATGGCGGGCATGTTCCTGTCCGCGCTCGACCAGACCGTCGTGGGAACCGCGATCCGCACGATCGGCGACGACCTGAACGGTCTCAGCCAGCAGGCGTGGGTGACCACCGCCTACCTGATCGTGTCCACGATCGCGACGCCGATCTACGGCAAACTCTCCGACATCTTCGGTCGCCGCCCCCTCTTCATCATCGCCATCGCGATCTTCATCGTCGGGTCGATCGCGGCGAGCTTCTCCACGTCGATGTTCGAGCTCTCGGCCTTCCGCGCCATCCAGGGACTCGGCGCCGGTGGCCTCATGTCGATGCCGCTCGCGATCATGGGCGACATCCTCGCTCCCCGGGAACGCGCCAAGTACCAGGGCTACTTCCTCGCCGTCTTCGGCATCTCCTCGGTCATCGGGCCGCTCGTCGGCGGTCTGTTCGCCGGAGCGCCCGAGATCCTCTTCCTCGCCGGATGGCGCTGGGTGTTCCTCATCAACGTGCCGATCGGACTCGTCGCCCTCGCGATCGTGCTGCGATTCCTGCACATCCCCCGCCACCCGCACGGGGCCGTGCGCATCGACTGGTTCGGTGCGATGGCGGTCATCATCGCGCTGGTCCCCCTGCTGCTCGTCGCCGAGCAGGGCCGCGAGTGGGGCTGGACCTCGCCCATCTCGATCGCCTGCTACGTCGTCGGAGCCCTCGGCATCCTGGCGTTCATCCTGATCGAGCGCGGCATGAAGGACGACGCGCTCATCCCGCTGAAGCTCTTCCGCTCCTCCACGTTCTCGATGGCGACGATCATCGGAGTCTTCGTCGGCTTCGCGATGTTCGGCGCCATGCTGACCCTGCCGCTGTACCTGCAGCTCGTGCTCGGCTCGAGCCCGACCGAGAGCGGCATCCAGTTGCTGCCGATGATCCTCGGCCTCATGATCTCGTCGATCGTGAGCGGCCAGATCATCTCGCGCACCGGGCACTACCGGATCTTCCCCACGATCGGCACCGCCTTCATGGCGCTCGGCTTCTTCACGCTGACGTTCATCCGCTACGACACGTCGTACTGGCAGATCGCCGGAGCGATGCTCCTCATCGGCCTCGGCCTCGGACAGCTGATGCAGACGCTCACGATCGCCTCGCAGAACTCCGTCGGCCCGCGCGACATCGGCGTGGCCACCTCGGGTTCCACGTTCTTCCGTCAGATCGGTGGAACGTTGGGCACCGCCGTGCTGCTGTCGCTCCTGTTCGCGCTCGTGCCGCTGAACCTGCAGACGAACTTCCGCGACCAGGGCACGCTGACCGATGCGCTGGATGCCGCCCTCGACCCGACCGTCGCGACCGCCCCGGCCAACGCGGGCATCATGTCGAAGGTCTACGACCCGTTCGTCGCGCAGCTCACCGACGGTGCACTGACCGGCGCGCAGCAGGGCGTGGAGCAGGCCAAGACCGCCGCCGCGGACGCCGTCGCGCAGCAGGTCGCCGCAGGGGCCGTGCCCGCCGCCGCGCAGGCGCAGGTGACCGCGGCCGCGCAGGAACAGGCGATTCAGCAGGCGGCCGCCGCGATCCAGCAGCAGCTCCCCGTCGCGGAGGTCTCCGCGGACGGCACCGTCACGCTCGACTTCTCGGACGCCACGGCGCGACGCGCCTTCGTCGACCAGGCCGTTCCGCAGATCATCGACAACATGTCGGGATCGTCGGAGTCGTCGTTCGACAGCAGCACCATGGACGACACGTCGTTCCTCAACGGCGCCGACCCGCGACTCACCAAGCCGCTGCTGGTGTCGTTCAACCAGTCGACCGTCGCGGTGTACTGGGTCGCGATGGGCGTGGCGCTCATCGCCTTCGTGCTGACGCTGTTCTTCCGGACGCCCCCGCTGCGCGCGAAGTCGGCGCTGCAGGAGTCGGCCGACGCGGAGCGCCGCCCCGAGCCGGTCGCCCTCGGCTGACGCACGGCCCGGGTCGGCGCCATCGCAGCGCCGCCCGGGCCGATGCATCGAGCCGTGGCATCCGCTCGATAAACACTTCTCGCTCGCATAAACGCTCTCTCATCGCGTTTATGCGAGCGAGAAGTGTTTATGCGCGGGGCGGCGAGCCCGCGTGCGGGGGCGCGACCGCGGCGCAGCGCAACCGCGGCGCAGCGCGACCCCGGGGCGCAAACGCGGTGCCTCGCCGACCGCGGCGCCGCGCTCAGCTCTCGGGGCGGGAGGGCGCGGCGATCGAGCCGCCCTCTTCGGTGCGGTGCTGCAGGTCGTCGACGTAGAGGCCCTGCTCGTCCATCGTGCGGTTGCGGTACGCGGCGCGGCCGACCATGTGCGCGGCGAGGGGCGCCGTGGCGAACTGGATGAGGACGATCGGGATGCCGAAGGCCAGCGCCTCCCACGTGCGCACCGACAGCACGACCGCCGTGACGACGAGCAGCACGCCGAGCACCTGCGGCTTGGTGGCCGCGTGCAGGCGCGAGGGGACGTCGGGCCACCTCAGCAGCCCGATGGTCGCCGTGAGACACAGCACCGCGCCGATCAGCACGAGCACGAGCGCGACGACGTCGAGGACCGACTCCAGGGTCACCGGGGGTTCTCCTTCCGTGCGACGAACCGCGCGACGGCGATTGACCCGAAGACGCCGACCGCGGCGATGATGAGCATCGCCGGCAGTGACCGGGTGTGGTGGTTGATGACCATGTCGGCGCCGAGGATGCACACCACCTCGGTGAGCAGCACGTCCGCGGCGACCGCACGGTCGAGGATCGACGGGCCGACCACGAGCCGGATCAACGCCAGCACCGCGGCGACGGCGAAGACGATCAGGATGACGACGACGAGTGCGGTCATAGCGGGGTCCGTCCGTCGCGGGGCGTCTCGGCCCCGAGGTGGGCGTGATCGTCGGCCTCGGCGATCTGGCGCCGCAGGTCGGCGAGCTGCGCGCGGGATCCCACGGCGCGCGTGATCCGCGCCTCCCAGCCGAGCACGACGCGGCGCTGGTGCTCGGCATCCTCATCGCTGCGCACCCCGATGGTGTGGAGGAACAGCGTGCGACCCTCGCGATCGACGTCGACGATGAGAGAACCGGGGATGAGGGATGCCGTGACCGCCGTGTGCGCCATGATCACGTCGTCGTCGACCCGGAGCGGGACGGCGATGATCGCGGCGCCGGGCGGACGCCGGAAGTCGAGAACCTGCCAGGCCACCACGAGCGAGCCGCGCACGACGGCGGCGAAGAACGTCACGACGAAGACCAGGCCGTACCAGAGGTTCAACCGCCCGGACAGGTCGACCGGGGGCAGGCGGAACACGCGTGTCACGAAGATCGCCGCACCGACTCCGGTCAGGAAGGCGAGCCAGGTGAACTGGCCCCACAGCAGCATCCACAGGGCGACGAGGACGAGGAAGAACGGCAGCTGGTGCAGGAAGAAGCCGACCTGGGAACGACGCGAGGGGCTCACTGCTCCGCCTCCTGGTCCTGCAGCTGCACGAGCGTGATGCCGTCGGTGATGCGCTCGCCCGCGCGCAGGCAGACATCGAGCAGGGGGCCGGCGAAGACGGTCAGCGCGACGGTCACGGCCACCATGCCGGCGGTCGCGGCGGTCATGATGCGAGGGATCGTGCGGCGCTCGGTCGAGATGGCCGCGGCCGGCGCGTTGCCGAGGTAGGCGATCCGTTCGAGCGTCTCGGTGGAGTCGTTCTCCTCGCGCCAGAACGACAGGTTCCACGCGCGCATCAGGGCGTAGAGCGTGAGGATCGAGGTCGCGATACCGCCGACGATCAGCACCATCATCACGGGCGTGCCCACCTGGGCGGCAGCGTCGAACAGCGCGTATTTGCCGATGAATCCCGAGAACGGCGGGAGTCCGCCCAGGTTGACCGCCGGGATGAAATACAGCACCGCCAGCACCGGCGCCGCTCTCATGAGGCCCTTGACCTTGAGGATCGACGTGCTGCCCGCGCGGCGTTCGATGAGGCCCACGGCGAGGAACAGCGTCGTCTGCACGATGATGTGGTGGACGATGTAGTAGATCGTCGCGCCCACCGCGAGCGGGGTGTTAATCGCCAGCCCGAAGATCATGTAGCCGATGTGGCTGACCAGCGTGAACGACAGGATGCGCTTGAGCTCGGCCTGCGCGACGGCTCCCAGGATGCCGACGATCATCGTCGCGAGCGCGACCATCATCAGCAGGAAGTTCAGGTCGTTGTCGACGAACAGCTGCGTCTCGGTGCGGATGATCGCGTAGACGCCGACCTTGGTCAGCAGGCCCGCGAACACCGCCGTGACGGGGGCGGGGGCGGTCGGGTAGGAGTCGGGCAGCCAGAACGACAGCGGGAAGACGGCCGCCTTGATCGCGAACGCGAGCAGCAGCATGAGGTGGAGGATCGTCTGCACGTCCTGCGGGAGCTGGGCCATCCGCTCGCTGATCTGCACCATGTTGACCGTGCCGAGCGCGCCGTAGACCATCGCGATCGCGGCGAGGAACAGGATCGACGACACCAGCGACACGACGATGTAGACGACGCCGGTGCGGATGCGCGACTCGGTGCTGCCGAGCGTGATCAGCACGTACGACGCGACGAGCAGGATCTCGAAGCCGATGTAGAGGTTGAACAGGTCGCCGGCGATGAAGGCGTTGAAGATGCCCGCACCCAGGATCAGGTACGCCGGGTAGAAGATCGAGACGGGGGTGTCCTCGTCGTTGTCGGCGGCCCCCTGGCCGATCGAGAAGAGCAGGACCGCCAGCAGCACGATCGCCGTGACCACCACGAGCAGCGCCGCGAGCACGTCGACGTACAGGACGATGCCGAGCGGGATCTGCCACCCGGCGATGGCCACCGCGATCGGACCGTTCGTGTCGACGGCGACCAGCAGGATCGCGCCGAGGACGAGCACGGTCGCGAGAGAGAGGACCGACACGACGATCTGCGTCTTCTTGCGCCGCCCGAAGACGAGGTTGATCGCGGCACCGATGAGGGGGATGCCGACGAGCAGGGGGACCAGGGCGCTCACGGGCGATCACCGTCTTCCGGGTCGCGGGTGTCGTCGTCGGAGGGGGCGGAGCCCTCCGGGCGGCGCGTGTCGCCCTGCGGCCGGTCGCGGCCCACCGCCACACGGTCCACCGGGGCATCGTCGATCAGCTGCGAGAGGTCGCCCTGGTGCAGCACCCGGATCGGCGAGACCGCGTCGCCGACGAAGTCGGTGGTGACGTCCTCGTCGTCCGAGCGGGACTCCTCGTCCATGGCATCCTCGGGCTCGGATGCCGTCCGCGCGCGGATCGCGATGTCCTCGGCGTCGTCGACGACCGTGTCGGCCTGACCCAGCTGCCAGGAACGGTAGATCAGAGCCAGGAGGAACGCCGAGATGCCGAAGGTGATGACGATCGCCGTGAGCGCGAGGGCCTGCGGGAGCGCGTCGGACATGTCGGCGGAATCCGTGGTGCCGCCGTCGTAGAAGGGCGCGATCTTGGGCTGGCCCATGACGATCAGCAGCAGGAGGTTCGCGGCGTTGCCCAGCAGCAGGAAGCCGATGAGCACGCGCGTGAGGCTGCGCTCGAGCATCGCGTACACACCGCACGCGAAGAGCACCGCCATGACGACGATCAGGACGAACGAGACGCTCACGGCACCGTCACCGCCTCGGTGTCGGCGGCGTCCTTGGACTGCCGGTCGACCTCGGCGCCGAGGCTGCGGAGCACGTCGAGCACGAGACCGATGACGACGAGGTAGACGCCGATGTCGAAGATCGTGCTGGTGACGAACTCCCAGTGCCCGATGAGGGGCAGCTCGCCCTCGAACGTGAAGCTCTGCAGCGGCGCGAAGCCGAAGAACAGCGGCACGATCGCGCACAGGACCGCCAGGGCCATACCGGCCCCGAGCAGGCGTCCGGCGTCGGTGGGAGCTGCGGCGCCGAGCTCCCAGCGGCCGCCGGCGATGTAGCGCATCACGAGACCCATACCCGCGACGAGCCCTCCGGCGAAGCCGCCGCCGGGGAGGTTGTGACCGGCGAAGAGCAGATAGATCGAGATGAGCATGATCGCGTGGAAGAGCACGCGGATGATGATCTCCATCAGGATGGAGCGGTTCTCGGGCTGCACCTTCGCGCCCGACACCAGCCAGGCGCGGGGGGCGTCGGTTTCGCCCGCGCGCTGCGCCCGGACGCCGCTGTCGGTCTCGACCAGCGGCCGGCGGCGCCCGAGGCCCACGCGGCTGCGCGCGGTGCCCGAGCGTCGGCGCGAGAGGTTGTCGCTGCGATCGGTGATGAAGACGAGGGATGCCACGCCCGTGGCCGCGAGGATGAGCACCGACAGCTCGCCCATCGTGTCCCAGCCGCGCAGGTCGACCAGCGCGACGTTGACGACGTTGCGCCCGTGGCCGATCTCGTACGCCAGCGCGGGCCATTCGAGGGAGATCGGGGCGTCCTGCCGCGCGCCGGTGGCGACGACGGCGACGAGCGCCATCGTGAGCCCGACGCCGACGCCGAGCGCCGCACGGGCGAGGGGCGCGACCGAGGCGTTGTGCTCCCCCATCCGGGCGGGCAGGCGCCGCAGCACCAGCGCGAACACCACGAGGGTGATGGTCTCGATCAGCACCTGCGTGAGGGCGAGGTCGGGGGCGCCGCTCGTGGCGAAGAGCACCACCATGCCGAGACCGGTGACCGACACCAACGCGACACCCGTGAACCGCTTCGGGGCGCGGACCGCGAGGATCCCCGCCGCGATCATGACGGGCGCGGCCAGGAGCTGCGCCGGCGACTGCCATGCGTCGAGCTGTGCGCGCCACTCGTCGGATGCCAGGAGCGCGGTGCCCTCGGCCACGACGAGCACGACGAAGATCGTGCCGACGTAGAACGGCAGCGATCCGCGCTGGAATCGCGCGGTCGTCCACTCGGACGAGCGGTCGATGCCGCGCAGGGCCAGGTTGTAGACGTCGTTCGCGGTGAAGGGCAGCAGGCGCTTGCGCTTGTGCAGTTGGGTGCGGCGGACGAGCCAGAAGATGCCCGCGCCGAGGGCGAGGGTGCCGAGCGAGACGAACAGCGCGGGCTCGAGACCATGCCAGAGAGCGAGGTGGTAGACGTGATCGGGCGCGGGGACGCCGGGCGTCGCCTCGGGCACGGTGTCGGCGTAGGGCGCGAGCCACCCGTCGACCAGCGGGGCGAGGAAGCCGAGCGCGAGCGACGCCGTCGCCAGCAGCACGGGCGAGGCGAGGAACCCGATCGGCGGGTCGGGCCATTCGGTGCGCTCGACCGCGCGCTTGGTCCAGAACGCCCCCCACAGGAACCGGATGCCGTACGCCGCCGTGAGCGCGGAGCCGGCGATGACGCCCACGAGTGCGACGATCCCCCAGCCGGCACCTTCCGTCGCTTCGTGCAGGAGTGCCGTCAGCGCGGTCTCCTTCGCGACGAAGCCGAGCGTCGGGATGACGCCCGCCATCGAGGCGATCGAGAGGAAGGCCGCGGTGGCCATGACGGGCGCCTGGCGCCCGAGACCGGAGAGCTCCCCGATGTCACGGGTGGAGAGCTGACGGTCGATGACGCCGACGATGAGGAAGAGGCACGACTTGAACAGCGCGTGACTGAGCAGCAGAGCGACACCGGCGAGCGCGGCATCCCGGGTTCCGTACCCGAGCATGATCGTCAGGAAGCCGAGCTGGCTCACCGTGCCGAAGGCCAGGATGCGCTTGAGGTCGCGTTCGCGCAGCGCTTGGAAGCCGCCGAGCAGCATCGTGAAGACACCGAGCGCGATGAGCGTCGGACGCCAGAGCGGGGTGTCGGCGAACCCGGGCGCCAGGCGCGCGATCAAGTAGATGCCCGCCTTCACCATCGCGGCGGCGTGCAGGTAGGCGCTGACGGGCGTCGGCGCCGCCATGGCGCCGGGCAGCCAGAAGTGGAACGGGAAGATCGCGGATTTGCTGAGGGCGCCGACGAGCAGGAGGAGCACCGCGACGTCGACGACCGGGCCGACCGGGGGTGCGGCGAGGATCGTCGACAGGCTCGTCGTGCCGGACTGCACGACGATGAGGACGACGCCGATCAGCATCACGAGGCCGCCGAGCGTGGTGACCAGGAGTGCCTGGAGGGCCGCACGGCGGCTCGCGGCACGGCCGTGGTAATAGCCGATGAGCAGGTACGACAGCACGCTCGTGATCTCCCACAGCATGATCAGCACGACGATGTCGTCGGTGAGCACGAGTCCGTACATCGCTCCCGCGAAGGCGAGCAGCACCGCGGAGAACTGACCCACGCCCTGCGTCTTGCCGCGGAAGTACCAGCGGCAGTAGAGCATGACGAGCGCGCCGACCCCGGTGACCACGAGGGTCAGGAGCCAGCCCAGCACGTCCATCCGCATCGAGAGCGAGACGCCGAGACCGGGGATCCAGTCGTATTCCTCGAAGGGAATGCCGCCGGACAGCACCGTGGGCGCGAGCACGATCGCGTGAGCGAAGGCCAGGGCCGGGAGGACCGCCGCGACGTAGAAGGCGCGGGCGCCGATTCGCGCAACCAGGAACGGCAGCAAGATCGGGACGAGGGCGAAGGCGCCGAGGAATGCCAGCACGGGAAGGCCTCCTCGGGGTCGACGGGCGGATGCCCGGGCTCTCGGGGTGTCGGATCTATTCTACCCGGAGCATTCGTCGTCCCGCGCGGCGGACCTCACGTGCTACGGGGCGGGGCCGTCGTCGTCCCCGCGCGGAACGCGCAGGTGAGGTCGAGACCCGCGGGCGTCGCGTCCTCGAGCATCGCCGCCACAGCCTCGCCCGCCGCGCGCCCTTTCGCCTTGGCCGGCTGCACGAGGGTCGTCAGGATATGGGGCGCGAGCCCGTCGACGACGACGCCGTCGAAGCCCGTCACGCTCACGTCGTGCGGCACCTGGAGTCCCGCCTCCTCGGCGGCACGGACGACACCGGCCGCCAACAGGTCGCTCTGCGCGATCACGGCGGTGGGTCGGCGCGCGGGGTCGGCGAAGATCGTGCGTCCGGCGATGGCGCCCTCGTCGATCGAACTGGTGGCCGCGGCGAGCGCGGGGGCGTCGGGGAACACCTGGCGCGCACCGGCCAGGCGATCGGCGGTCACGTCGACCCGCGCTTCCGCATCGTCGGGGATCCAACCGCGGCGCCGGTCGATGTCGATCGGCAGGGTGACGATGACGACGTCCGTGTGTCCGAGGTCGGCGAGATGCTGCGCGGCCTGACGCTGGGCTTCGGCGTTGTCCAGCAGGACGCGCGGGATCCCTTCGCCCGCATCCCCCTCGATGACGACGACCGGGATGCCGCGGGCCCGGACGATCTCGAGCGAATCGCGCATGCGGGGGCTGCAGCCGATCAGCACGGCGGCGTCGATCGGCGCGGTGTGCAGCGACGGTTCGCTGACCGTCTGGCCGTCGTCGCGCAGGAGGAGCAGGGCCGCGCCGAGCCGCGAGACGCCGTCGGCGAGACCGTCCATCATGTGCGTCGTCACGGGATCGAGGAACGCGGTGCCGAGGTGCTGATCGAAGACCACCCCGACGATGCCCGAACGCCCGCGGCGGAGCGACGCGGCTCGGGGGTCGGGACCGGTGTAACCGAGCTTCTCCGCGGCGGCGATCACGCGCGCCCGGGTCGCCTCGGACGTCGGCGTCTTTCCGCTGAAGACGACGGATGCCGTCGAGGCGGAGACGCCCGCCTCTCGGGCGACGTCGCTGATGGTCGCGCGGCGCGTGCTCACCGCCCGATCGTACCCCGCGTGGAATCGATCCCTCGAATCGATTCGATACCGACCGCGATCCTGGCTACTGTTGCCGCATGGACTCCACGCTCACCCGTTCGCGCCTCGTGCGCTGGTACATCGCCATCTGCGCGATCTTCCTGGCGAGCGGACTGAGCATCTCGACCTGGGCCTCGCGCGTGCCGGCCATCCGCGAGGCGCTCGGCATCGAGAACTCCGGCGTCGGCCTGCTGCTGCTGGGGATGGGCGTGGCATCCATCATCGGACTCACCGTCGCGCCCGCGATCATGGCGCGGGTCGGAGCCCGACGGGGCATGCTCATCGCGCTGCTCCTCGTCGCGGTGGGCGTCGTCATCATCGGGTTCGGGTCCGACACCCTGCAACTGTTCGGCGTCGCCCTCGTCGGCCTCGCCCTGTTCGGCTTCGGCAACGGCTCGGTCGACGTGATGATGAACGTGGAGGGCGCGGCGCTCGAGAAGGCCACCGGGCGCACCGTCATGCCGCTCCTCCATGCGTTCTTCAGCTTCGGCACCGTCATCGGTGCGGGCATCGGGTTCCTGGCCGTCCGCGGCGGCATCCCGGTGGTCGCGCACTGCGTGGCGATGGGCATCGTCATCGCGGTGGTCGCCTTCGCCGCGATCGCGAACGTCCCGTCTCGCGAGATCGCGATGGACGCGCCCTCCGCGGAGGAGCGCGCGCACTGGCGGGAACGCCTCGCCGCCTCGCTGTCGGCGTGGCGCGAGCCCCGCACCTACACGCTCGGCGTGATCATGCTCGGCATGGCGTTCGCCGAGGGCAGCGCGAACGACTGGCTGCCGTCCGCCGTCGTCTTCGGACACGGCGCTCCCGAGGAGGCCGGTCCCGCGGTGCTGGCGGTCTTCTCGATCGCGATGACCGCGGGGCGCCTGCTCGGCGGCCCGGTCGTCGACCGGTTCGGACGCGTCTGGGTGCTGCGGATCCTCGCCGTCACCGCCGCCGCCGGCCTACTGCTGTTCATCGTCGCGCCGTTCGGACCGCTCGTGTACATCGGTGCCGCGCTCTGGGGCCTCGGGGCCTCGCTCGGGTTCCCGATCGGCATGTCCGCCGCCGCCGACGACCCGGCCAAGGCCGCCTCGCGCGTCGCCGCGGCCGCCACCATCGGCTACGTCGCGTTCCTCTGCGGTCCGCCGATCCTCGGCTGGATCGGCGACCACATCGGGCTGCTCAACACGCTCTTCATCGTCGTCGGCCTGATCGTGGCATCCGGACTCTTCTCCGGGGCGGCCAAGCCCCTCGTCGTCACCGAACCCGAGGCCGAGAAGGCCGCCCGCCGCGATTAGGCTCGTCGGGTGCGTCTCGTCATCGCCCGTTGCTCGGTCGACTACACCGGTCGACTCAATGCCCACCTCCCCCTCGCCACGCGCCTGCTCGTGCACAAGGGCGATGGGTCGCTGCTCGTGCACTCCGACGGCGGGTCGTACAAGCCGCTGAACTGGATGAGCCCGCCCTGCACCCTCACGGTGGAAGCACCCGAGGAAGAGGCGGCGAGCGTCGGGGTCACCGAGCAGTGGCGCGTCACGCACAAGAAGACCGGCGACGCGCTCGTGGTGAAGATCTACGAGGTGCTGCACGACACCTCGCACGACCTCGGCATCGACCCGGGTCTCATCAAGGACGGCGTCGAGGCTGACCTCCAGCGGCTGCTCGCCGAGCAGGTCTCGGTTGTCGGCGAAGGTCTCACGCTCGTGCGGCGCGAGTATCCGACGGCGATCGGTCCCGTGGACCTGCTGCTGCGCGACGACAACGGCGGGACCGTGGCGATCGAGGTCAAGCGCCGCGGCGACATCGACGGCGTCGAGCAGCTGACCCGCTACCTCGACCTGCTCAACCGCGACCCGCTGCTCGCCCCGGTGAGCGGCGTGTTCGCCGCGCAGGAGATCAAGCCGCAGGCCCGCGTGCTCGCCACCGACCGCGGCATCCGGTGCCTGACCCTCGACTACGACGAGATGAAGGGCATCGAGTCGGGGGCTCCGCGACTGTTCTGAGGCGCGGACGGGCGGCTCGTATGCCGACGCGCCGGTAGCGTGGAGCCCATGCCCGTGCGCTCCCCCTGGTCGTGCGTCCTCTGGGACGTCGACGGAACCCTCGTCGACGCGTCCGAGGGGATCCTCCGCCGCCTCACCATCACCCTCGAGCACTTCGGGCGCAGGCCTCCCGTCCGCGGCGAGCTGTCGCACTGGATCGGTCCGCCGATGTTCGAGTCGTTCCAGGCCAACGTCGGAATGACCCCCGACGAGGCGACCGAGGCCGTCACCTTCTACCGCACCCTGAACAAGAGCGAGGGCTACACCGGCAGCGCGCAGCTCTACCCCGGCGTCGCCGACATCGTGCACGATCTCCACGCGGCCGGCATCCCCCAGTCGACCGCCAGCTCGAAGCCCGAGGTGCAGGTCGTGGCGCTCATGGACCACTTCGGCCTCGCCCCCGACCTCGAAGCCATGGTGGGCGCGAGCCCCGACGAGCGGACGCTCAGCGCGAAGTCCGACATCGTGCGCGAGGCACTGCGGCGCCTCGAGGTGCGCGGGTACGACACCTCCCGCCCCGTGCTGATCGGCGATCGGCATCACGACGTCGAAGGCGGGGCGGATGCCGGTGTGCCGGTGATCTTCGTCCGGTGGGGCTTCAGCTGGCCGCACGAGGCCGACGGTGCGCAGGCGGCCGTCGACACCGCCGACGAACTGCGCGCGCTCCTGCTCGTGCCGGACGACGACCTCGCCGCCTCCGACGGTGTCTGACATCCCCTGGGCGCTGCCCGTGGCGATCGCCCTGCTCGCGGCGCTGCTCGTCGCGGGCGTGGTCGTGATCGTGGTGCGCGCCCGGCGGAGGTCACCGCGTGCGGCCGCGGCAGCGGTGGACGCGCGATCGGCCGCGGAGGCGGCGCTCCTGCGCCTCGACGACGCGGCCACCGAACTCGACGCGGCCTTCGAAGCGGCCGACGCCCTCGGCGATGACGGGCCGACCGACCTGCGCCGCTCGCGGGCCGCGGTGCTGCGCGGACGCGATCGGGGGTTCACCGAAGTGGCGGCGCTCGCGGTGTCCTCCCGCCTCCCGGCCCAGCGCCGCACCGACGGGCTGCGTCTGCGCGACGACCTGGAACGGCGGGTCGCCGCGGCCGACGACACCCGCGACCGCCTGACCGCGTGGACTCGCGCGCACGGCAACGTTACCGAGCGCGTCGCCGCGGCCCGCGCCCGTCGCGCGGAGATCGCCCGCACGTCGGGAGATCCCGCACGGCTCGTCGCCGAGTCCCGCGCGCGGTTCGACGACACCGAGTGGGCGGATGCCGACCGCGCCGACCACGAGGCACGGGCGGCGCTCGCGCGCGCGGACGCGGCGCTGGATGCCGCGGATGCCGCGATCGACGATCCGGAAGCCGCCGACGCGCGGGTGCTCGAGGCGTCCCTCGAGCTCCGCCGGGCTGCGCGGCTGCTGCGAGCGGTCGAGGATGCCCACCGTGCCGTGCTGCAGGCGTCCGAGAACGCCGAGGCCGAGGTCTCCGCCGCCCGGTCCGAGATCGTCGCCGCCCTCGAGCTCGCCGGCGCCCGTCCCATCGGTGTCGCCCCCGACGCCACCGATCGCCTGCGCGCCGCGGAGGAGGAACTGCACGCGGCGGCCGAGGGACTCCCGCTCCGCCCGCGCGCGGCGATCGAGACGGTGGCGCGTGTGCGCGAAGTCCGCGACGACGCGATCGGCGATGCCCTGACCGCACGTCGACGTCTCGAGGCGGCGCGTGCAGCACTGCCGGGCACGCTCGCGTGCGCCCGGGCCGCCGTCGCCGCGGCCGAGGCCTTCGCCGACGCGCCTCCGATCGAGGAGCGGCTGCGCCTCGACGCCGCCCGGCGCGAGCTGGCCGCCGCCCGTGCGGCGCACGAGGCGGTCCAGGCGCTCTCCTCCGCCCGGGCGGCCTGGCGCGCGGTCGACGGCCGCTGACGTCCTGTCGCCCGATATCGTGGGCGGCATGGGGGAGCCTGTCACCGTCCATCGCCTCACCGCCACCGTCCGTCGCGTTCCGGTCACGGCGGCGCTGGCGCTGGTCCTGCTCATCGCGGGTGCGGTATCCGCGGCTCTGTGGACACCGTTCGCGGCGTCGTCCCTGCACGAGACGGTGGCCTACGGGCTCCCGGCGCTCGAAGCCGGCCGCTGGTGGACTCCGGTCACGGGCACGTTCTTCCTGTCGGTGCCGTGGCTGTACGCACCGGTGATCGTCGGGCTCATCGGGATGGGGTTCCTGGAGTTCCGCCGCGGGTCGCGTGTCGCCGCGTTCTACTTCGTCGGCGGACAGCTCGGTGCCGTCCTCGGTGCGTCGCTGGTGCTGTGGCTCGCGGCGCTGCTCCCCTGGCCGTGGGCGCAGGAGCAGGCCGGGGCGCTCGACGTCGGTCCCTCTCCCGGGATTGTCGCGTGTCTGGCGGCAGCCGTGACGCTCTTCCCGTCGCCGTGGCGCCTGCGCGCATGGACAGTGCTGATCGCCGTCCTCTCGGTGACGTTCCTGTACTGGGGGTCGCTGAACGACCTCGAGCACCTCATCGCCGTGGGTCTCGTGCTGGTCGTCGACCGGTCTCTGCGGCCGCAGCGGGTCTCGGTCCGCGAGCAGCGTCTCATCGCGTTCGTCGTGGTGTGCGGCCTCGGCGCGATCGACATCCTCACCTACCTCAGTCCGACCACGGGCCCGTTCGGAGATTCCGCCCCCGTGTCGGGGTCGTGGGTCGATGTGGCCGTGAACACCGTGGTGGTGCTCCTCGTCGCGAACGGCATCCGGAGGGGGCGCCGGTGGGCGTGGGTCCTGCTGGTGCTGTACGGCATCCTGAACGCCGTCCTCCTTGCACTGGTCGCGCTGATCGTCGTCGCGATCGGTACGGGCATCATCCAGCAGACGGTGGATTTCGACCTCACCGTGACCCTGGCCTCCTCGGCCACCTGGACCATCGCCCTGGTGTACCTCATCCTCGTGCGTGCCGCGTTCCGCGCGCGGCCGAAGGCGACCCTCGGCGACGCGCCGGCTCCGTCGCTCGACGACGTGAAGGCCGAGCTGCGCGCCACGGGCGGCGGCACCCTGTCGTGGATGACGACGTGGGACGGCATGGCCTACGCCCGATTCGGACGCGGGATCGTCGCCTTCCAGCGCCGGTCGGGGGTCGCCCTCGTGCTCGGCGATCCGCTCGGCCCGGAGGAGACGCGCGCGGCGACCGTCCGCGCGTTCGTCGAGCGCGCCGAGAACGCGGGTCTGGCGCCGTGCTTCTTCAGCGCCGGAGAGGCCACCCGGGCCGCCGTCCCCGACGGATGGCGGAGCATCGTCGTCGCCGACGACACCATCGTCGACCTGCCGGGCCTGAAGTTCACGGGCAAGGCGTGGGGAGCGGTGCGGACGTCGTTGAATCGCGCCGAACGCGAGGGCATGACGTTCCGCCTGTCACGTCTGGCCGATGAGACATGGGGTGTGCGGCAGCAGCTGCGGGCCATCTCCGAGAGCTGGGTCGGCGACAAGGGGCTGCCGGAGATGGGATTCACTCTCGGCACGCTCCACGAGGCCGCCGATCCGGAGGTCCGCGTCGCGCTGGCGGTCTCACCGGCGGGCGACGTCGACGGTTTCCTGTCGTGGCTGCCCGTCTACGGTGAGGGTCGGGTGCGCGGGTGGACGCTCGATCTGATGCGCCGCCGCGACGGCGGCTTCGGCCCGGTCATGGAGTACCTGATCGGATCGTCGGCCCAGCAGTTCTCGGCCGAGGGCGCGGAGGTGCTGTCGCTGTCGGGAGCGCCCCTCGCGCACGAATATCCCCCGGATGCCGGAGCGATCGCCGACCTGCAGGAGCGCATGGCCACGATGCTCGAGCCCGTCTACGGCTTCGCCTCGCTGCACAGGTTCAAGCAGAAGTTCCATCCCCGGTACGAGACGATGCATCTGCTCTACCGGGACGAGGCCGACCTCACCCGCATCGGCGCCGCCCTCACCCGCGCCTTCCTGCCGCACGCCACGCTGCGGCAGTTCGCGGCCGCGGGCGTGGACCTCGTGCGGACCGAGCGGTAGCGCCCGGATCAGAGGAGGCGGATGTTCTCCGCCTGCAGACCCTTCGGGCCCTGCGCGACGTCGAACTCGACGCGCTGGTTCTCCTCGAGCGAGCGGTATCCGCCCGACTGGATGGCGCTGTAGTGGGCGAAGACGTCCTGGCCGCCCTCATCGGGCGCGATGAAGCCGAAGCCCTTCTCCGAGTTGAACCACTTGACCGTGCCCTGCGTGCTCATCGACGTGCCGTTTCCCACTCCTGCCGGCGCCGAGCGCGCCGATCTGTGCCCACGGTAACGGCACGGACCGGGCGGGCGCATCGACCCGTGACACAAACGTTGCACGACGTCATGGCGGCGATCGCCCCGTAAGCCCATACGACGCCCGGGCTGAGCAGAAGCTCGAAGCCCGGGCGTCGACGGATCCCCCCGGATATGTCACGCGAGGCGTGACGGCGATAACTGTACCGCCGCGCAAGCCCTTCGCGCGACACGAAAGCTGGGAATTCTTCACGTATGACGATGATCTGTGATAGTCGGGCGTCATAGAATCCGCGTGTGGACGAGCGGCGCCAGCCTTCCGCCCTCGTCGACGAGGCGTACGCCGCCCTCGGCGAGGCGATCGTCGACGGGCGCCTGCGGCCCGGCGACCGGCTCCGCGATGTCGAACTCGCCGCCCACATGGGCATCTCCCGGACCCCCGTGCGGGAGGCGTTGCAGCGACTCGCGGCGATCCGTCTGGTCGAGATCGCGCCCCATCGGTTCACGCGCGTGACGTCGCCGAGCGACAAGGAGATCGCGGACATGCAGGACTACGCGGTCCACATGATCGCGATGACCCTGCACCTCGCCCTCCCCCGCTGCTCGGACGACGAGATCGCGGAGGGCGCCCGCCTGCTCGGCGGTCTCATGGATGCCGCCCGCGCCGACTCCTCCCCCGCGTACGTCGACGCGGGATACGCGTTCCTCGCCCACTTCACCCGCGCCTCGCAGAACATCGTGCTGATGGAGACGTTGAAGCAGACCGCCTTCCTCCTGCGGCGGAACCTGCGCGGCTGGATGTGCGCGCACGTGGAGGGATGCGAAGAACTCTTCCTCCGACTCGCCGACCGGATCAGGGAGCGCGACACGGCACAGGCGGCGCACCTGTGGCTGCGGCTGCACGGCCTCTATTGAGCCCGCGGCGACGAGCGCAAGGCATCCGTTCATCCGGGGCACGCCCGCTACCGTGACGTCATGACCCGCATCGAGCTCCGCGCCCTCCGTGACGACGACCGGGATGCCGCCTACGCGGCGGTGCGCGCGAGCGCGTCGACGTGGCCGCACGGACAGGTCGACGATCGCGCGGCGTTCGACGCGTGGGTGGATGCCGACCGGGTCACGGCCCGCGCGATCGTGGACGGCGACGAGGTGGTGGGGCTCGCCGCCACGCTCGACGTCGACGGGGACCGCGAGGCCCTGCTCGCGGTGTCACCCGACACGTCGCGGGAGTCGGCGACGGAGGCGCTGCGGCTCCTCACGCTCGCCGAGCCGGAGCGCCCGCTGTACGCGTGCGTCGCGGCCGACGACGACCCCTCTCACGACACGCTCGCCCGGTTGGGCTTCGTGGAGCACGGGCGCGACGGCGCCGACATCGTCTACGTGCTGCCGCCGACCCTGGAGTGATGCGGCGGGCTCAGCGCCGCGCGAGGACGGCGACGACCGGGCGGTGATCGCTGCCGGCGTCGTCGAAGTCGGTACGCACTTCGAAGCCGCGCACGGCCCATGCCGATCCGACGAGCACGTGGTCGATCGGGGCGGCGAGCGCCGCCGGCAGCGACGTGGGCCAGGTGCCGCGAGCCGCTGCACCCGCCTGCTGGGCGGCATCCTGGCAGTCGCCGACCACTCCACCGTCGCGTCCGAGACCCGACAGGTGGTCGAGCGTCGAGTTGAGGTCGCCGGCGAGGATCACATCGGGCCCGGTGCACTGTGCGGCGACCCAGTCGATGCCGGTCGACCACTCGTCGACGATGAGCGGCAGCGGGGGAAGCGGGTGCGCGGCGATGATCGTGGGTCCGGTGCCGTCGACCGGTCGCCAGACCCCGCTCGGCGCGCCGGGGGTCGAGCCGGCCTCGGTGTCGAGGGCGTACGGGCCCAGCGAGTCCGCGACCAGGAGCGACGTCGGAACCGGGCGATCGCCCGGAGCCGCCTGTACGGTCGCGGCGGTCATCTCGATACCGTCGCGACGCAGGATGCCGACGACCTCGGCCGCCGCGTCCGCGTCGGTCTCGGGCAGGCTGACGACGTCCGCCCCGCTCTCCCGGACGAGCCTCGCGATGGCCTCCGGGGGCGCGCCGCCGCCGTAGGTGTTCCATACCGCGACGGTGAGGTCGCCCTCGCCCGTGGACCCGCCGACACCGCGGGCGAGGAGGACTGCACCGTTGCCGAGCGCGGCCGCACCGAGGGCGACGGCGAGCCCGAGGGCGACGGCGGCCCGCCGGCGGACGAGCGCGACAATCCCCGCCACGACGGCGAGCAGCCCGAGTCCGAGAGCGAGAGGCGCTCGGAACGAGATGGCGAGCGCGACGAACTGCCACCGCTGCGCCCCGATCACCTGCGGCCAGACGGCCAGCACCGCGAAGACCACGCCGATCGCGAGCGTCACGAGGAGGGGAAGTCGGCGGCGCGCAGCGGTCGGCATCCCCACAGTGAAGCGGACCTCGGTGAATGTTCGCCGAACCGGCCCTCCGCATACCCTAGGGGGGTATGGTATCCAGCATGAACGGGTACGACGGCCACAAGGACGACCTGCAGAAACGGCTGCGCCGCGTCGAGGGGCAGGTGCGCGGCATCGCGCGGATGGTCGACGAAGACAAATACTGCATCGACATCCTCACGCAGGTGTCCGCCGCGACGAAGGCGCTCGAGACCGTCGCGCTGTCGCTCCTGTCGGATCACCTCAGCCACTGCGTCGCCGAGGCCAGCGCGGAGGGTGGCCAGGTCGCCGCCGAGAAGATCCGCGAAGCCAACGACGCCATCGCCCGGCTCGTCCGGTCCTGATCACCGAGGAGAACACCATGAACGAACGCATCGATCTCGGTCTCCGCGAGGCGGCGGCATCCACTCCTCTTCCCGAGGGCGCGGTCATCCAGGAGATCGGCGTGACCGGGATGACGTGCGCGCACTGCGTCCGGAGCGTCACCGAGGAGATCTCCGAGATCGCGGGGGTGCAGGGCGTGTCCGTCGACCTGCGCGTCGGCGACGTCTCGCGCGTCACGATCGCCAGCGACACCCCGCTCGACGCCGCCCTCGTGCGCGATGCCGTCGAGGAGGCCGGCTACGCCCTGGCGGCCGACCCGTCATGAGCACCACCGACGTCGAGCTCGACATCGCCGGGATGACGTGCGCCTCGTGCGCCACCCGGATCGAGCGCAAGCTGAACAAGCTGCCCGGCGTCGAGGCATCCGTCAACTACGCCACCGAGAAGGCGCGCGTGCGCGGCCACGACCTCGACCCGGCGGACCTCATCGCGGTCGTCGAGGCTGCGGGCTACGCGGCCGCGCTGCCCGCGCCGCCCGTCCCGGAGGAGGTCGCGACCGATCCCGAGACCGACGCCCTCCGCCGCCGGCTGCTCATCAGCCTCGCACTGGCCGTGCCGGTCGCGGTGCTGTCCATGATCCCGGCGCTGCAGTTCTCGAACTGGCAGTGGCTCGCGCTCACCCTGACGGCCCCCGTCGCGGTGTGGGGCGCGTGGCCGTTCCACCGCGCGGCGGCGGTCAACGCCCGCCATGGCGCCGTCACCATGGACACGCTCATCAGCCTCGGCGTCATCGCCTCCTTCGGCTGGTCGCTCTACGCCCTGTTCTTCGGCGGTGCGGGCATGCCCGGGATGACGATGAGCTTCACCCTCTTCGGCGCGCCCACCGCCGGCGCGCACGAGATCTACCTCGAGGTCGCCGCCCTCGTGACGGTGTTCCTCCTCGCCGGCCGCTACGCCGAAGCACGGGCGCGCACGGCCTCGGCGAGCGCGCTGAAGGCCCTGCTGAACCTCGGCGCGACCTCCGCCACCAAGCTCGAGGACGGCCGCGAGCGCACCGTCCCGGTCGCGAGCCTCGTCGTCGGCGACGTCGTCGTGGTGCGTCCGGGCGAGAAGATCCCGTCGGACGGTCTCGTCGTCGACGGAACCTCGGCCGTGGATGCCGGCATGCTCACCGGCGAATCCGTGCCGGTCGAGGTGGCCCCCGGCGCCCGCGTCGTCGGGGCCACGATCAACGTCGGTGGACGTCTGGTCGTCGAGATCACGCGCGTGGGCGCCGACACCGAGCTCGCCCGCATGGGACGCCTGGTCGAGGAGGCCCAGACCGGCAAGGCCGAGGTGCAGAGGCTCGCCGACCGAGTCTCGGCGGTCTTCGTGCCGGTCGTCATCCTTCTCGCGATCGCGGCGTTCGCCGGCTGGCTCGGCGCGGGCGCCCCGCTCGAACTCGCGTTCACCGCCGCCGTGGCGACGCTCATCATCGCCTGCCCGTGCGCCCTGGGCCTCGCGACGCCCACCGCGCTGCTGGTCGGCACCGGGCGCGGGTCGCAGCTCGGCATCCTGATCCGCGGTCCGCAGGTGCTCGAGCAGACGCGCCGCGTCGACACGATCGTGCTCGACAAGACGGGCACCGTCACCACCGGCCGGATGGCCGTGACCGACGTGCTGCCCGCCGAGGGCGTGGACCGCGCCGAGCTGCTCGCGACCGCCGCAGCCGTCGAGGGCGGATCCGAGCACCCCGTCGGTCGCGCGATCGCCGCGACCGCGGGCACGGCGGCATCCGTCGAGTCGTTCGCCGCGCACGCGGGGTACGGCGTCCAGGGTGTCGTGGACGGTTCCGCCGTGGTCGCCGGGCGGCTGTCGTGGCTGCGGGATCAGTGGGCGGTCGACGTAGACGCGTCCTCGCTCGACGCACTGGCCGAGCGGGCCACGATCGTCGCCGTCGCGCGCGACGGGCGGTACCTCGGCGCGATCGCCGTCGCCGACACGATCAAGCCGACGAGCGCCGAGGCGATCGCGCGGTTCCGCCGCCTGGGCCTGCGCCCCGTGCTGCTCACGGGAGACAACGCCGCGACCGCCGCCCGCGTCGGCGCCGAGGTCGGGATCGACGACGTCCGCGCCGAGGTGACGCCGGCCGAGAAGCTCGACGTCGTCCGCGCTCTGCAGGCCGAGGGACGGGTCGTGGCGATGGTGGGCGACGGCGTCAACGACGCCGCCGCCCTCACCGCCGCCGACCTCGGCATCGCGATGGGCGGAGGGACGGATGCCGCGATCGCGGCGAGCGACGTCACGGTGGTGTCGGGCGATCTGCTCGTCGTCGCCGACGCCGTCCGCCTCGCACGCCGCACGCTCGGCACCATCAAGGGCAACCTGTTCTGGGCCTTCGCCTACAACGTCGCCGCGATCCCGGTGGCGATGGCGGGACTGCTGAACCCGGTGGTCGCGGCCGCGGCGATGGCGCTGTCGTCCGTGTTCGTCGTGACCAACAGCCTGCGGCTGCGGGGATTCCGCGCCGAGCCGACGGCGGCGCACTGACGTCGCGTCATTCCGTCGGCCTGCGGGCGGGGTCGCCGATCAGTTCGAGCGCCGCGACGACGAGGTCCCAGAACTTCGCGTGGTCCAGCTGCATGGCAGCGTGCGTGTGGCTCTCCGGGTCGCCAGGGTGACGGAAGTCGGCGACGGTCATGCCTCGTGTCAGCGTCCCGGTGAGCTCGACCCCGATGGGGACCGGAACGGTCTGGACGACGGATGGATCGATGACTCGTGCGACGGCCACGGGGTCGTGGACGGGTGGGGCGGCGAAGCCCTGCGTGTGGGCGTACGTCGTCGTGAAGAAGTGCAGGAGTTCGGTGACGAAGGCCGCCGGGCGGGTGCCTACGGCGGCGATGCGGTCGATCACGTCATCGGTGGCCAATGCCTGGTGGGTGACGTCGAGACCGCACATCGTCACCTGCCAGGGCGCATCGAACACGATGTGCGCGGCTTCGGGGTCGACCACGATGTTGAACTCGCTCTTCGGCCCCCAGTTGCCTTCGCTGTGTCCGCCGCCCATGAGCACGACCTCGTGGACACGGTCGATGATGCGTGGTTCCAGACGCGCGGCCAGGGCGATGTTGGTGAGCGCGCCGGTCGGGACGAGAGTGATCGTGTCGGCGGGATGTGTCATGACCAGTTCGATGATGAGGTTCACCGCATGCTGGTCTTCCACTCTCATCGTGGGATCGGGCAGCGTCGGCCCGTCCATCCCGGTGTCGCCGTGCAGGACGTCGGCGATCTCGAGCTCGCGGACGAGAGGGCGAGGGGAACCGGCCGCGAATCGGACGCCCGTGATGCCGGCGACCTCCGCGACGGCCAGCGCGTTGCGGGTGACCTTCTCGAGCGTCTGGTTGCCCGCCACGGTCGTGACCGCGAGCAGCTCGATGTCGGGGTGTCCGTGAGCGAGCAGTAGAGCGATGGCGTCGTCGTGGCCGGGGTCGCAGTCGAGGATGATCTTTCTCGCCATGTGAGGCTCTTTCTTCCTAGGTCGCCGGCGCCGAGATGGAGACCACGACGTCCACCGGTCACGCCACCAGCAGGTCGGCCTCGATGTCGCGGGCCGCGGCGAGCAGCGCGGGGATCAGCCGGTCGGCGACCTCGGCCTCGGGGTAGCGGCCGCTCGACATCGACAGGTTGATGGCCGCGACCACCGCGCCGTCCCGGCCGTGGACGGGAGCCGCGAGCGACTGCAGCCCCGGTTCGAGCTCGCCGTCGACGCGGGCCCAGCCCTGCCCGCGCACCCGCTCGAGTTCCTGCTGCACGGCGGCGGGGTCGGTCAGCGTCCGGGGGGTCCGGGGCGCCAGGGGCTCGGCATCCAGGATCCGGTCTCGTTCGTCGGCGGATGCCGCGGCCAACAGGACGCGACCCATGCTCGTGATCGCGGCCGGGAACCGCGTGCCGACGGTGATGCCGACCGACATGATCCGGCGCACGGGTACGCGCGCGACGTAGACGATCTCGGCGCCGTCCAGCACCGCAGCCGACGCGCTCTCGCCGACCGCGCGCGACAGCGCCTCGAGGTGCGGCTGCGCGACCTCGGGGAGCGACAGGGCCGAGAGGTAGCTGTAGCCCAGCTCCAGCACGCGCGGGGTGAGGGCGAACGAGCGCCCGTCGTTGCGCACGTACCCGAGGCTCTGCAGCGTGCGGAGGAAGCGGCCCGCGGCGGCGCGCGTCACGCCAGCTCGACGCGCGACCTCGCTCAGCGTCAGCTCGGGGTTGTCGGCGTCGAACGCGCGGATGACCGCGAGCCCGCGCACGAAGGCCTGCACGACCTCGCCGGGGCCGTCACTGTCGTCCTCAGGCGCGGGGGCGAAAGGTTCGGCGTCGGTCACCGGCTCACCCTATCGATCCGTCGGTGGGCGACCTCACCGCTCCAGCACGACGGCGAGGCCCTGGCCCACGCCGATGCAGATCGCGACGACCGCGACTCCCGAGCCGCGGCGCGCGAGCTCGTGCGCCGCGCGGCCGATGATGCGGCCGCCGGACGCGCCGAGCGGGTGCCCGATCGCGAGCGCCCCGCCGTGCACGTTGAGCTTCTCGGGGTCGAGGTCGGGCCACCCGGCCAGGCACGCGAGCGACTGCGACGCGAAGGCCTCGTTGAGCTCGACGAAATCGACGTCGGCCCACGTCTTCCCGGCGCGTGCGAGAGCCTTGTTCGCGGCCTCGATCGGGGCGATCGGGAACACGTGGGGGTCGACACCGTGGGCCGCGCGACCCGCGATGCGCGCGAGCGGCTCGGCATCCAGAGCTCCCTCGCCGCCGATGAGCACGGCGGAGGCTCCGTCGTTGATCGGCGACGAGTTGCCGGCCGTGACGCTCCCCTGCCCGTCGGCGGCGAACAGCGCCTTCAGGCCCGAGAGCTTCTCGACGGAGGTGTCGTCGCGGATGCCCTCGTCGCGGGTGAGCGCGACGCCGGGCACGGCCACGATCTCGCCGTCGAAGACGCCCGCGGCCCACGCGGATGCCGCACGCTGGTGCGACCGCACGGCGAAGGCATCCTGCGCCTCCCGCGTGATGCCCCACTCGCGCGCGATCTTCTCGGCGGATTCGCCGTTCGAGATCGTCCACTGCTTCGGCAGGGCGGGGTTGGTCATGCGCCACCCGATCGCGGTGTTCCACATGGTCGCGTTGCCGACCGCCGGGAAGGGCTTCGCGGCCTTCTCCACGACGTACGGCGCACGGCTCATCGATTCGACACCGCCGGCCAGCACGATGTCGGCGTCGCCGGACTCGATCGCGCGCGACCCCTGGATCACGGCCTCGAGCGAGGACGCGCAGAGCCGGTTCACGGTGGCGCCCGTGACCGACGTCGGGAAGCCGGCCAGCAGCGCGCCGAAACGGGCGACGTTGCGGTTGTCCTCCCCGGCCTGGTTGGCATCCCCGAAGACGACGTCGTCGATGCGGGCGGGGTCGAGTCCGGTGCGCTCGACCGCCGCCTTCATCACCAGCGCGGCCAGATCGTCGGGGCGAACGGATGCCAGGGCTCCCCCGGCGCGACCGAAGGGCGTGCGGACGGCGTCGTAGACGTAGCTGGCGGTCATGTCAGGCTCCTTGCTCGATCAGCGTGAGACCGAGCAGTTCCCCGATCTCGGCGTGCGTGTTGTCGCCGAACAGTTCCCGCACGCGGAAGCCGTCGGGGGTGACGTCGAAGACGCCGTGGTCGGTGTAGACGCGGGAGACGCAGCCGACGCCGGTGAGCGGGTAGGTGCACGCCTCGACCAGCTTGGGGGCGCCCTGCTTGGTGAGCAGGTCGGTCATGACGTAGACGTCCTTCGCGCCGATCGCGAGGTCCATTGCCCCGCCGACGGCCGGAATCGCCCCGGGCTCGCCGGTCGACCAGTTCGCCAGATCACCGGATGCCGAGACCTGGAAGGCCCCCAGAACGCACACGTCGAGGTGCCCGCCGCGCATCATGGCGAAGGAGTCGGCGTGGTGGAAGTACGCGGCTCCGGCGAGCGCCGTGACCGGCTGCTTTCCGGCGTTGATGAGGTCGGGATCGACCGATCCCTCGACCGGCGCGGGGCCCATGCCCAACATTCCGTTCTCGGTATGCAGCACGATCTCGAGCCCCTCGGGCAGGTAGTCCGCCACGAGCGTCGGGGCTCCGATGCCGAGGTTCACCACGGCTCCCTCGGGGATGTCGGATGCCACGCGCGCGGCGAGCGCGGTGCGGGAGACGCGGGTGGTCATGAGTCCGCTCCGTTCCGGGCGAGCGGGCGCCCCTCGATGTCGACGCCGCCGACGAAGACGCCGTCCTGCAGCCACCGGCGCTCACCCACGGCCACGACCCGGTCGACGTACAGCCCGGGCGTGACGACGGCCTCGGGGTCGAGGTCGCCGAGCGGCACGATCTCGTCGACCTGCACCACGGTGGTCCTCGCCGCGGCGGCCATGATCGGCCCGAAGTTGCGCGCGGTCTCGCGGTAGACGAGGTTGCCCCACCGATCGGCGCGGTAGGCGCTGACGAGCGCGACGTCGGCGTGGATCGGGTACTCGAGGACGTAGTCGCGGCCGTCGATGCGCCGCGTCTCCTTACCCTCGGCGAGCTGGGTGCCGAACCCGGTCGGCGTGAAGAAGCCGCCGATTCCGGCGCCGGCCGCGCGAATGCGCTCGGCGAGGTTCCCCTGCGGCACGAGTTCGAGCTCGATCCTGCCGTCGCGGTACAGGCCGTCGAAGACCCGCGAGTCGCTCTGCCGCGGGAAGGAGCAGATCATCTTGCGCACCTGGCCGGCCGCGAGCAGCGCCGCGAGTCCGGTGTCGCCGTTGCCGGCGTTGTTGTTGACGACGGTGAGGTCGCGGGCGCCGTGCGCGATGAGCGCGTCGATGAGTTCGACGGGCTGTCCGGCACGGCCGAATCCGCCGATCATCACGGTCGAGCCGTCGGCGATGCCCGCCACGGCCGCCGCGACGTCGGGAACGGTCTTGTCGATCATGGTTCCTCTGTTCGTTGAGCGAACGCCTGTTCGTTTGGCGAGCATATCGCGGATGCCGCGAGCGCACCAGAGCCACCCGAGTCGGGTTTGACGCGCGGTCGGTCGTCCATTCGGATGACTTTCTTTGCGCTCTCCACCCGGCCGTGCGTCGGATTCGTGGCCGAACCCCGCGATATTCCGCGGAACTCGACTCGGCGGGGGTGAGAAGGCCGCGGAGAGGCGGGCAAGAGCCGGGGTTACCGTCGCACGCAGGGACATCCGCTCACGCGTCGACGGTCTCGATGCAAGCGGCATCCGCTCGGGTCGGATGCCGAGGCGGGCGGGGGCTGTATTGGGGGCAGCCCCCGCCCCTCCCTCTTCCCGCCGAGATCACCTCACCGCGGCGACCGCGGCGAAGCGTGATGGGATTCATCCATTCGGATGAGCCGCGAGCACGGAACGCACCCGGACGCCCCACAGCGCAAGTTGGGTGCGGTCGGCGGCGCCGGTCTTCCGCATCGACGACTGCACATGGCTCCGGACGGTGTTGATCGACACGACGAGTTCCGCCGCGAGCTGTTCGTTCGAGGTGATCCCGTCGCTGAGGAGGCTGACGACGCGCGCCTCCGATGGGCTGAGGGATGCCGCTGTGGCCCGGTCCTGGTCGGTGATGCGGCGCCGGGCGATGTCGGTGAGGACCGAGCGCGTCACCCGCGAGGACATCAGCGCCTCACCTCGGTGCGCGGCGCGGATGGCATCGACGAGCTGCGAGCTGTCGTGGGTCTTGAGCAGGTATCCCGACGCCCCACTGCTCAGAGCGCTCATCACCAGATGGTCCTCGCCGTGGCTGGTCAGCGCGATGACGCGGGTGCTGCCCCCCGACTCCTCGACGACCGTGCGTGTGGCGTCGATGCCGTTCATCTCGGGCATCTCCAGGTCCATCAGCACGACGTCCGCGTGCTCGGCGAGCGCACCTTTCACGGCGTCGCGACCGGTGGCCGCCTCGCCCACGACGGTGATCCCGTCCGCGTTCTCCAGTCGGAGTCGCACGCCGCGACGGAACGGACGGTTGTCGTCGGCGATGAGCACCCTGATCGATGCGCTTTCCGTCACGTCATGCCTCCATCGTCCGGGGAAGCGGAATCTCCACCTCCACGCGCCAGCCCCCCGTGCCGTCGGCCCCCGCCGCGAGCGTCCCGTCGACGAGAGTGAGCTTCTGGCGCAGGTTATCCAACCCCCAGCCCAGCCCGAGACCAGGTTCGTCCGTCCGCGGCCGGCGCGGAGGACCGTTGTGCACGACCGCGACGAGACGGTCCGGCCGAATCCGCACCTGGATGCCGATCGGCGCGCCGGCCGCGTGCTTGGCGGCGTTCGACAGAGCCTCCTGGATGGCGCGGTAGGCGGTCGTCGACACCACCGCCGGCAGGACCTCCGGGTCGCCTTCGATCTCGGCCGAGACCTCTTTGCCGCGCTCTCGCCAGAATTCCACGAGCCCCTCGACGTGGCGCAGATCGGGTGTGGGTGTGTGCGCCGTGGCCTCGACGGCACGCAGATCCCCGAGCGCACCGTAGAGGCTCGCCGCGGCGTAGCGGCCCTCCGCGCGCACCTCGTCGATGAGTTGGAGCGCCTGCTGTGGATGCGCGGGCGCCAGGTCCGCCGAGGCATCGCACAGCGACACCAGCCCGGCGAGGTGCTGACCGGCGACGTCATGGAGTTCCTGGGCGATGCGTCCCCGCTCCGCCGCCCTCGACGCCTCGATCGCCTCGGCCTGCTGCACTTGGATGTCCGCGGCCCGTCGACGCTCGCGCTCGGCCCGCCGCTCGAGCACGGCGTAAAGAGCGCCGAGCGCCACCCCGGCGAAGGACAGGGATGCCAACGACACCCCCTCCGTGAGCAGGAACGCGGTGACCGCCTCCGGGGGCGCCCCCACGCTCGCCGCCCACCCGCCGAGCGCCACGGCGGACACGGCGACGGTTCCGGCCGCCCACGTCGCCGCGACGGGGATCCGACGCGCGCTGCCCAGCGCTGCCATCGAGATCGCGATGACCAACTGCATCGGTGTCGCCCAGGTGGGCACACCGAGCGCGACCGCCACCACGAGATAACACGCCACCGCGCCCAGCATCCCGAGCTCGGGTCGCGTCCCCGACCGGGACACGCACACCGCTTGTGCGAGGCAGATGAACGCCGTCAACGCGATGACCGCCTGGGGCGGCAGAGTGTGGTCCCACTGGCCCGTGCCACTGAAGATCGCGAGCACGGGATCGCTGCAGACCTGCACCACCGTCGCCACGAAGACGACCGCGACGAAGACGGGGGACCGCAGCGTACGCGCCACGGCGCTGATCGGAGGCGTGACGACCGCCTCGGTGGCGGTCTCGTCGAGCAGCGTCCCGGGCTCCGACAGACGGGTCGTCATGAGGGGTCCCGTCGAGCCGCGATGAGGGTGAGGTGAAGCCGGTACGTCATAGGCGGCATTCTCCCGGCCCCCGGGTGAGTCCGCGCCGGGGCGAGCCGCGAAGGCGCGGATCCGCGGAGCTCCGTGCTTCCCGGACCGCCGAGGGCACCGGTGTTGCACCGGAGTATCGGTGGTACACTCCCCCCCCCATGCCCACAACCCGCACGCGTACGCAGGTGACGCATACGCCCGAGATCGAAGAGGCGTTGCGCATCGCCCGTCGGCGTTGGCCCGGCGAGAATCCGTCCGTGCTGCTGACGCACCTGGTTTTGGAAGGCGCGCGGACCATCGAGGCGCTGGAGCCGACGCTGACGGCGAGTCGGCGCAGACACCTCGACGCGCTGATCGCAGACTTCGCGGGCATCTACCCCGAGGGCTATCTCGATGACCTTCGCACGGAGTGGCCCGAATGATCGTGCTGGATGCCGGCGTGATCATCGCCCTCCTCTCGCCCGGCGACGTCCACCACGAAAACGCGAAGAACTTCTTCGCCGTGGAACGCGGGCCGTTCTCGATGCACGCACTCACGGCCGCCGAGACCCTCGCCGGCCCAGCGAAGCGTGGCCAGGACGCCGCGTTGTGGTCGCACCTGCAGAACCTCGGAGTCCAGGTGACGACGATCGGCCCCACCGAGCCCCTCCTTCTGGCGCGCCTGCGTGCGGAACACGGACTCAAGATGCCGGACACCTGCGTCCTGGCCACCGCGACACACATCGGCGCGCCCCTGGCGACGTTGGACGACCGCCTGGGCGGGGTCGCCGCCACGCTCGGTCTGCGGCATCCTCTGCCCGACGCACCCTGACCCTCGCCAGCCCTCCCGCTCCCACAGACAACGAAGAAGGCCCCGGATGAATCCGGGGCCTTCTTCGTTCTGTGCGCGAGGGGGGACTTGAACCCCCACGCCCTTGCGGGCACTGGCACCTGAAGCCAGCGCGTCTACCTATTCCGCCACTCGCGCGAGTCGCTGCGTCCACGGATGCCGCAGACTCAACTTCCCGAGAATATCACGGCCACGGACCCCCGATGAAACGTGTCCGGGACCGGCATCCATGACCTGTCCAGGCGTGCTGACTACGATGTGGCTACTGGTCTGCCTGCCTGAAGGAGTCTCGTGGGGCTACTCGACAGTTTCGAGAAGGGTCTCGAACGCGCCGTCAACGGTGCGTTCGCGAAGACCTTCCGCAGTGGCATCCAGCCCGTGGAGATCGCCTCCGCGCTGCGGAGCGAGCTCGACAAGAACGCCGTCGTCGTGAGCCGTGAGCGCATCCTCGCGCCGAACGCCTTCACGGTGCGCCTGTCGCCCGCGGACGACGAGAAGATGAGCGCCCTCGGCTCGACCCTCGTGACCGAACTCGACACCCTCGTCAAGCAGCACGCCCGCACGCAGGGGTATTCGTTCGCCGGACCGGTGACGATCTCGGTCGAGCGCGACACCTCACTGTCGACCGGCACCCTTCGTGTGGATTCGCGCACGAGCGAGGGTCAGGTGTCGTGGCGCGGAGTCGTCGACATCAACGGCACCCGCCACCCGCTCGTGAAGGCCCGCACGGTCATCGGCCGCGGCAGCGACGCCGACATCACGATCCCCGACGCCGGCACGAGCCGCAAGCACGTCGAGATCCTGTGGGACGGCGAGCGCGCGATGGTCCGCGACCTCGGCTCGACCAACGGAACGACCCTGAACGGGCGCAAGGTCTCGGAGGCCGCGCTTCCTCCGGACTCGACCATCTCGATCGGCCGCACCGCTATCGTCTTCCGTGTGGTCGCGCAGGCACAGACCGCACGGCGCGCGGCGCCGTCCGATGCGACGCAGCTGTTCGACGTCCGGGACCGGGGGCCCCTGTCATGAGTCCACTGACTCTTCTTCTTCTGCAGGGCGGCTTCCTCGTCCTGCTGTGGTTCTTCGTGTTCGGCGTCGTCTATTCGCTGCGCGCCGATCTGTTCGGCGTGAAGGTGCGGAAGCTCCCCGAGCCCGCGGCATCCGCCCCGGCTTCGGCCGCACCCGCCCCCACGTCGTCGCCGAATGCCGAGACGACGCAAGTGAAGCGCCCCGCCCCGCCGGCCGCCGCGCCCGCCGGCGGTCTCGCGACCACCGCGTCGGTCTCGCGCATCGTCATCACGAGCGGCCCCAAGGCCGGACTCGAGCTCCCCCTCGGCACCGAGCCCCTCACCATCGGCCGTTCGAGCGAGTCGGGCCTGGTCATCCGCGACGACTACACCTCCAGCCACCACGCACGACTCGTGCTGTGGGGCGACCAGTGGATGCTGCAGGACCTCGACTCCACGAACGGAACCACCCACGACGGGGCACGCGTGGCATCCCCGGTCCAGGTGAAGGTGGGCGCCCCGATCAAGGTGGGCGCGACGACCTTCGAGTTGCGGAAGTAACCCGCCTCCATGGTCTTCCAGGGCTCGAGCGCGGCCATCTCCCACACGGGCAAGGTGCGCTCCAACAATCAGGACTCCGGCTACGCCGGGTCCAACCTCTTCGTGGTCGCCGACGGCATGGGCGGTCACGCCGGAGGTGATGTCGCCTCGAGCCTGGCGATCGCGGCACTGACCGAGCTGGACCAGCCGTTCCCCAGCACGACCGCGGCCGAGCACGCCCTCCGCGACGCCCTCGCCGACACCGCGACGACCCTGATCGACACGGTTGCGCGTCGTCCGGAGCTGGCCGGCATGGGCACGACCGTCAGCGCGGTCATCATGGTCGACGACTACGCCGTCATCGGCCACATCGGCGACTCGCGCGTCTACCTGTACCGCGACGACACGCTCACCCAGATCACCACGGACCACACCTTCGTGCAGCGCCTCGTCGATTCGGGTCGCATCACCCCCGAAGAGGCGCGGTATCACCCGCGCCGGTCGGTGCTCATGCGCGTGCTCGGCGACATGGATCCCGACCCCGAGGTCGACACGTTCATCATGCCGACGCAGGACGGCGACCGCTGGCTCCTCTGCTCCGACGGTCTCTCCGGCGTCGTCGACGACGCGCACACGACCAAGGCGCTCGCGCTCGGGATGCCGCCCGCCCGCACCGCGGACGCACTGCTGAAGCAGGCGCTCGACGGCGGCGCCCCCGACAACGTCACCGTCGTCATCGTCGATGTGGGCGGTCAGCACCCCGTGTTCATCGGGACGCCCACGATCGTCGGCTCGGCCTCGAACCCCAGCGGCGTCATGGTCCCGCCCGTGCGGCCCGCGCGGTCGACGTGGCTGCACTCGGCGCGCCAGGCGGCGAACGAACCGACGCACTTCGAGCCCGCGGCCGAGTTCCTGGAAGAACTCATCGAGGAGGATCGTCGCCGCGCCCGTCGCCGGCGCCTGGGCTGGCTCGCCGCCCTCATCCTCGTGCTCGCCGGGATCGGTGCGGGCCTGTTCGCCGGCTACCAGTGGACGCAGACGCGCTACTACGTCGGCGCCGACGACAACTCGGTCGTGATCTATCGCGGCATCCAGCAGTCCATCGGGCCGCTGTCGCTGTCCACCGTCTACGAGGACACGAACATCGTGCTCGCCGACCTGTCCGAGTTCGATCGGCAGACGGTGGAGGCGACCATCTCGGCGCGCTCCCTCTCGGACGCCGAGCTCATCGTGGATCGTCTGCGTCCGGAACCGGAGGCCACGGGATGACCGACCAGAAGCTGACGCGATCGCCAGAGGTGTCCACCGACACCGCCGTCATGCGCGCGCTGAAGAAGATCCGGACGCCCGCCAAGCAGCGCAACCGCGAGCTCGGCCTGCTGCTGTTCGCGATCGCCGTCTACGGCGCGGCGATCGTGCTGGTGCAGCTCGGGGTGAACGGCGCGATCGAGTCGGGCTACCTGATGCTCGCCGGCATCCCCGCCCTGCTCGCGCTCGTCCTCCACGTCGTGCTGCGCCTGCGCGCCCGGGACGCCGACCCGTTCGTGCTCCCCATCGCGACGGTCCTCACGGGCCTCGGGATCGCGATGATCTACCGGATCGACCTCGCGGTCGGTCTGAAGGGGTGGGATGCCACGGCCATCCGCCAGATCGCCTGGGCGGCGATCGCCCTGGTCGCGGCCCTGCTCGTGGTCGTCTTCGTGCGCAACTACCGCGTCCTGTTCCGGTACACGTACCTCTCGGGCCTCATCGGCATCCTGCTGCTCCTGCTCCCCTTCGTCCCGGGCCTGGGCACCGAGCAGAACGCGGACGTGTGGGTCTCGCTCGGGTTCGTGTCCTTCCAGCCGGGCGAGCTCGCCAAGATCGCGTTGGCGATCTTCTTCGCCGGCTACCTCGTCCGCACCCGCGAGAGCCTCACCTCCACGGGGACGCGCTTCCTGTTCATGACGTGGCCGCGCGCGCGCGAGCTGGGTCCGCTGCTGATCATCTGGCTCGTCTCGCTCGGCATCATCGTGCTCCAGCGCGACCTCGGCACGGGCCTGCTGATCTTCGGGATGTTCGTCGCGATGCTCTACGTCGCCACCGGCAAGACCAGCTGGGTCCTGATCGGTGTCGTCCTGGCCGCGACCGGGGCGTTCCTGGCATCCCGCGTCCTGCCGTACGTCAACGGCCGCTTCACGAACTGGCTCGACGCCTTCAACCCCGAGGTCATCGATGCCGACGGCGGCAGCTACCAGCTGACCCAGGGCATCTTCGGCCTCGCCCACGGCGGTCTCTTCGGCACGGGACTCGGTCAGGGCCGCCCGTACATCACGCCGCTGTCGCAGAGCGACTACATCGTGCCGAGCCTCGGCGAGGAGCTGGGTCTCGTGGGCCTGTTCGCGATCCTCGCGCTCTACATGGTGTTCGCGAGCCGCGGCATCCGGGTCGGTCTCGCCGGACAGGACGACTTCGGGAAGCTCCTCGCCACGGGCTTCTCGTTCACGATCGCGCTGCAGGTGTTCATCATGGTCGGCGGTGTGACCCGGGTCATCCCGCTCACCGGCCTCACGACGCCATTCCTCGCGGCGGGTGGTTCGTCCCTCGTCGCGAACTGGATCATCGTCGCGTTCCTCCTCCGCATCTCGGATGCCGTCCGCAGCCGTCCCCGGGTGGTGATCGGCTGATGAGCACCGTCCCGTCCGTCCGCACCCGCACCCTGGAGGAGGCACCGTGACCAAAGAACTCCGACGCCTCAGCATCGTCATGCTGGCGATGTTCCTCGCGCTGTTCGTGTCGATCAGCGTCATCCAGGTCGGCCAGGCGGCCAACCTCGCGAACACCGCCGGCAACCGGCGTGCGCTGTACGACTCCTACGAGATCCAGCGCGGCTCGATCATCGTCAGCGGAACGGCGATCGCCTCGTCCGTCCCCTCCGAGGACGTCTACAGCTGGCAACGTCAGTACGTGGATGCCGACATGTGGGCGCCCGTCACCGGCTACATGAACCCCGTCCTCGACGCGCGGACCCGGATCGAGTCCGCCGAGAACGCCGTGCTCAGCGGTTCCGACGAGAACGACTTCTTCAGCCGGATCGAACGCACCGTGACGGGCGAGGTGCAGCGCGGATCCAACGTCGAACTCTCCCTGGATGCCGACGTCCAGCGCGCCGCCTGGGACGCCCTCGGCGACCAGCAGGGCGCCGTCGTCGCGATCGAGCCGTCCACGGGCCGGATCCTGGCCATGGTGTCCAAGCCGAGTTACGACACCAACCTGCTCGCTGTGCACGATGCGGACGCGGTGAACGCCGCGTACGACCAGCTCACCGCCGATCCGTCGAAGCCGCTCGACAATCGGGCGATCGAGGGCGACCTCAACCCGCCCGGCTCGACCTTCAAGCTCGTCGTGGCCTCGGCGGCGCTCGCATCCGGCCGCTACACCCCCGACTCGACGTTCCCTAACGTCTCCTCGTACACGCTGCCCCAGTCCTCGAGCGTCGTGAGCAACGCCGGTGGCGGAGCGTGCGGCGACGGCGACACGGTCACGATCGCGACGGCTCTGCGCCTGAGCTGCAACATCCCGATGGCGGAGCTCGCCGTCGAGCTCGGCGACGACGCGATCCGCGCCGAGGCCGAGAAGTACGGCTTCAACTCCTCGTTCGCGATGGTCCCGGACTCGACCTTCGCATCCACACCCTCGACCTACCCCTCGAACCTCGACGCGCCTCAGACGGCGCTCAGCGGCTTCGGCCAGGGGCAGGTGCGCGCCACTCCGCTGCAGATGGCGATGGTGTCGGCCGGCATCGCGAACGACGGCGTCGTCATGAACCCGCGCATGATCGACCGCGTGATCCGAACGGACCTTTCGAGCACCGAGGGCTCCAGCAGCGAGTACGGCCGCGCACTGGACTCCAACCTCGCGGCCCAGATGGTCACGATGATGAAGGCGAACGTCCAGGACGGCGCGGCGTCGAATGCAAGAATAGACGGGGTCGAGGTGGCGGGTAAGACCGGCACCGCAGAGAACGACACTCGTCCCTACACTCTCTGGTTCACCGGATTCGCCCCGGCGGACGACCCGAAGGTCGCTGTCGCTGTCGTGGTGGAGAACGGCGGGGGCCAGGGTCAGAGCGGGAGCGGCAACGAGATCGCCGCCCCGATAGCGAAGAAGGTCATGGAGGCGGTGCTGGGCAAATGAGACCGACGCAAGGAGTGACCTTCGGAGGACGCTACGAGCTGGATTCGCGGATCGCGATCGGCGGGATGGGCGAGGTCTGGGAAGCGACGGACCACGTCATCGGACGTACCGTCGCGATCAAGATCCTCAAAGACGAGTACATGGGCGACCCCGGCTTCCTCGAGCGCTTCCGCGCCGAGGCGCGCCACGCCGCACTCGTCAACCACGAGGGCATCGCGAGCGTGTTCGACTACGGCGAGGAGGACGGCAGCGCCTTCCTCGTGATGGAGCTCGTGCCCGGCGAGGCGCTCTCCACGATCCTCGAACGCGAGGGGTCGCTGTCCACCGACAAGACCCTCGACATCGTGGCGCAGACGGCGGCGGCCCTGCAGGCCGCGCACGCCGCCGGCCTCGTCCACCGCGACATCAAGCCCGGCAACCTGCTGATCACGCCCGACGGTCGGGTGAAGATCACCGACTTCGGCATTGCCCGCATCGCCGACCAGGTGCCGCTCACCGCGACCGGTCAGGTCATGGGAACGGTGCAGTACCTGTCGCCCGAGCAGGCGTCCGGCCACCCGGCATCCCCCGCGACCGACATCTACTCGCTCGGAATCGTCGCGTACGAGTCCCTCGCGGGCAAGCGTCCGTTCACGGGCGAGTCGCAGGTCGCGATCGCCATGGCGCAGATCAACGAGCAGCCCGCGCCGCTGCCCCCCACCGTCGCCGTCCCGGTGCAGAACCTCGTGATGGCGATGATCGCGAAGAAGCCCGACGACCGCCCGGCCTCGGCCGCTGCCGTGTCGCGCGCGGCGACGGCGCTTCGTCGCGGAGACCTGGCCGCGGCCGCCGGTGCCGTCCCCGCGATCGCCGCGGGTGTCGCGGTCGCCGACGAGGCCACGCAGCTGCTCACCGCGGGGCAGACCTCCGCCGCGACGCGCCTGCTGCCCGCACCCGCCGCGACGTCGCTCCTCTCCGAGGAGCACACGGAAGAGGACGCCCGCCCGCAGAAGAAGAAGCGCAGCCCGTGGACGTGGCCGTTGGTCGCGCTCATCGCGCTGCTGCTGCTCGTTCTGGGCGGCACGCTGTTCGCGGTGCTCAGCAACCAGAACTCGGCCGATCCCGACCCGTCCCCGTCGACGTCCGGCTCGGCGACGCCCTCGCGCAGTGCCTCGACCCCGTCGTCGACCCCGACGCAGTCCTCGCAGCTCATCGACGTCAACGCGCTCGGCCTGCCGGGCAAGACGTGCGACGAGGCCAGCGCGATCCTCGGCGACGCCGACCTCGGCGCCAACTGCGAGACCGGCAATGCCGCGACCTCGCCCGAGCAGGTCGGCACCGTCGACACCGTGACCCCCACCGGTCGCGTCCCCGCGGGAACGGTCATCACTCTGCGCGTGTTCGGCGAGCAGACGCAACTTCCCACGCCGGCCACGCCGACCATCGAGCCGAGCCAGGCCACGGCCGGCGGCACCGTCGAGGTCACCTGGCAGGCGTACACCTGCCCGTCCGGCACCGGAAACGTCGCGTCGTACAACTTCACCGCGACCCAGGGCACGTTCCAGAACGGTCAGTCGACGTCGTCGTTCGCGCCCGATGCACGCAGCGCGCAGCTCCAGGTCAGCAACTCGCCCGGGCAGACGCTGAAGGTGACGTACACGGTGAGCTGCTCCGGCACCGACCGGACCGTCTCGTCCGGCGAGGCGACCGCGGCGATCACGGGCGCCAGCACGCCCACGCCGAACCCCAGCGCCAGCCGCTGACCCGCGAAACCGATCCCCCACCACGCCAGGAGTTCCCCCGTGACCACTGAGACGCGCGTCCTCTCCGGACGCTACCGCGTCGACGACCTCATCGGTCGTGGCGGTATGGCCAGCGTCTACCGCGGCTACGACCAGACGCTCGGGCGCACGGTGGCGATCAAGATCCTCAAGGCCGACCTCGCCGGCGACGCCGCGTTCCGCACGCGGTTCCGTCTCGAGGCCCAGGCTGCGTCGCGCATGGCGCACCCGACGATCGTGCGGGTGTTCGATGCGGGCGAGGACGTCGAGGTGGGAGCCGACGGGCACGAACGTCCCGTTCCGTACATCGTCATGGAGCTGGTCCACGGGCGCCTCCTGAAAGACGTCGTCGCGGCGGGCCCGGTGCCCATCGACGACGCGTTGCGCTATGTCGACGGCATCCTGGAGGCCCTCGAGTACTCCCACCGTGCCGGTGTCGTGCACCGCGACATCAAGCCCGGCAACGTGATGATCACCGATTCCGGTCGCATCAAGGTCATGGACTTCGGAATCGCCCGCGCGGTGTCCGACTCCTCCTCCACGGTCGCCGAGACCACGGCGATCGTGGGCACCGCGGCGTACTTCTCCCCGGAGCAGGCGAAGGGCGAGTCGGTCGACGCACGCGCCGACCTGTACTCCACCGGTGTCGTGCTCTACGAGCTCCTCACCGGCCGTCCCCCGTTCCGGGGCGACACCCCGGTCGCCGTGGCGTACCAGCACGTGAGCGAGGCGCCCCTCCCTCCCAGCGAGATCAACGACACGGTCCCCCGCGCGCTCGACGCGGTCGTCCTCCGCGCCCTCGCGAAAGACCCGTTCCAGCGCCCGCAGGACGCCGCCGGCTTCCGCGAAGACCTGGATGCCACGGTCGAGGGCAAGGAACCCACGAAGCGTCAGATGTCGGCGCTGTCGAACGAGCTGTACGGCCCGAACCCGCGTCAGGCGGCGGAGACCGCGCGGTCGCTCCGTCAGCTCAGCACCGACACCACGATGCGCCGCACGCAGCCCGGTCCGCCGGTCGCGTGGATCTGGGCCGGAGTCGCCATCCTCGCCGTCCTCCTGATCTCGGTTCTGCTCTGGGTCATCCAGATCCAGCCGTCGACGGACGTGCCCTCGGCCGGTCGCACGGTCCCGAACGTCGTCGACATGACCTACGACGACGCGGTCCAGGCGCTCGAGAAGGAAGACCTCTCCGCCAAGCGCATCGACGTCGCCGATGCCAGCATCGCGGCCGGCAGCGTGGTGCGCACGACCCCGGGCGCCGACACGTCGGTCGCCGCGGGCCAGGAGGTGTCCGTCTACGTCTCCTCGGGTGCCGACACCGCGAAGGTCCCGACGCTCGAGGGGATCACCGAGACCGAGGCCCGCGCTGCGCTCGAGTCCGCCGGCCTGTCCCTCGGCCTGGTGCAGCGCAAACCCGATCCGGCCCTCGCCGCGGGCGTCGTGATGACGGCGAGCGTGGCATCCGGAACCGAGGTCGCCAAGGGCACCACCGTCAACCTCGTCGTCGCCAGCGGTACGGTCGTCATCGTCAACTACGAGGGCTACCCCGTCGACGTCGCCAAGCGCGAGCTGGAGTCGGACGACAAGCAGCTGACCGTGAGCACGCAAGAGGATGCCGGCTGCCCGGCCACGACCCCGTCGCTGGTCAAGACGCAGTCGCTCGCGCCCGGCGAGGTGCCGGTACACAGCGAGATCACTCTGACCTACTGCACCGGCCCCTGACCCCGTCGAGGGTGCAGGCTCCGCCCGCGCTCAGCCGCGCCTCGGAGTCCGGCATCCTCGAGCCAGCGGCCGAGCAGAGCGTGGCCGCCCTCGGTGAGGATGCTCTCGGGGTGGAACTGCACGCCGGTCAGTGGCGCGTCCCGGTGGGCGAGACCCATGATGACGCCGGTCTCGCTGCGGGCGGTGACGACGAGATCATCCGGCACGGTGGCGGGGTCCACGGCGAGCGAATGGTAGCGCGTGGCCCGGAACCCGTCGGGCAGGTCCGCGAACACGCCGAGGCCGTCATGGTGCACGGAACTGGTGATCCCGTGGAGCAGTTCGGGCGCTCTGGTCACTTCCGCTCCGAAGGCCACCGCGAGGGCCTGATGTCCCAGACACACCCCGAGGAGGGGGATGCCGTCGGCGTGGGCCGCGCGCACGACGTCGATCGACGCGCCGGCGTCGACGGGATGCCCCGGCCCGGGGGAGACGAGCACGGCGTCCGAGGCCGCGACCGCGGCGACGACGCCGGGGGCGGTGGCCGGGTGCATCGTCACGCGAGCACCGAGATCCGCGACGTAGCCGGCGAGTGTGTGCACGAAGCTGTCGCGGTTGTCCACGACGACGACGTGGAAGCTCACTCGACCGTGACCTCCTGTGGATAGAGGATGTCGCTCACCCACGGGAAGGCATAGAAGAACAGCCCGTAGAGGACGGCGGCGACCAGCACGAGGACGACGAGCAGGCGGACCCACCAGGGTCCGGGCAGCACGCGCCAGAGGGCTCCGTACATCAGGCGGCTCCGGTGGTCAGCGACGCGGGCGGTCCGTCGGCGCGGGGGGTGAAGGACTCGAAGACGCCGTACGCGATGGCGCGTTCCGTGGAGCCGTACCGCGGGCTGCACGTGGTCATCGTGATCAGCTTGTCGGTGGCCTGGACCTCGGGCTGCTGCGGGGTCGGGAGCAGCACCTCGACGCCGTCGGGGCGGACGTACTCGAGGTTGCGGAAGCGATAGGTGTACCAGCCGTCGGGCGTCTCGACGACGACCGCGTCACCGATGCGCAGCGACGGCAGGTCGGCGAAAGGGGCACCGTGGCTGCCGCGGTGGCCGGCGATGGCGAAGTTGCCCTGCTGACCGGGCATCGCGGTGTCGGGGTAGTGGCCGATCCCGATGGGGTCCAGGGTCACCGAGGCACTCACGCCCCCGGCGAGCTTGAACTGGTAGTCGGGTCCGAGACGGGGGACCTGGAGCACGCCGAAGACCTCGCCGTTCCCTGGCTGCGCCAGGGCGGGAGCCTCCACGGGACCGGAGCCATCGGGCGAGGCCGAAGGGCTCGGGGTCGCCGGAGCGGCCGCCCACTCCTCGGTCAAGGCGCCGGCTTCGCTCTTGAACTGGGCGCCGATGATCGCATCGCCGATCCACAGTTGCCAGCCGACGAAGAGGAGCACGACCACGCCGGCCGTCAGCAGCAGATCCCCGATCACGCCCAGCACGGTGACCCGGCGCCGTCGTTGCGGACGACGTCGGGACGCGCGGCGCGTGAGGGGCTGCTCGACCGTGGACACCAGGCGAGTCTAGTTCCGTGGGTGGAGAGTGACCTGGCCGTTAGACTGGCCCGCATGGCACGTACTGGCAACGGCGAAGACCCGATCGCTGAGCGCAACGAGAACGGTTCCACGCCCAACCCGGTGTGGTTCCTCCCGATCATGATCGGTCTCATGCTCGTCGGCTTGGTATGGGTGCTCGTCTTCTACTTGAGCAACTCGCAGTTCCCCGTGCCGGGCATCGGCGCGTGGAACCTCGTGATCGGTTTCGGGATCGCCTTCGTCGGCTTCCTGATGACGACGCGCTGGCGCTGACTCCCGCGCGACTTACACGCGTGTAATTCATCCCCACCTGTGGATGAGCCTGTGGATAACTCTCAGTAGTAGACCACGACGGGGATCACGAGCAGCCCGAACAGCACGATCGTGAGGGCGATCAGCAGCCCGATCTGAACGGGGCGCTGGCGGAGCAGCCGCGTGCGCGCGTAGATCCATCCGACGAGGGCACCGACGACGAGCCCTCCGAGGTGCGCCTGCCACGAGACACCGACGTTGGCCAGTGCCGCACCGAAGTCGCCGGTGGTCAGCGACGAGATGAAGGCCACCACGAACGGCCACGCGAAGTTGATGCCGATGAGCACCGCGATGACGCGGATGTCGGCGCCGATGTGCCGACCGATGACCAGGAGCGCACCGAAGAGGGCGAAGATCGCCCCGGAGGCACCGACGACGATCGTGGTGGGGGCGAGGAGCGCCACGGCGACCGAGCCGCCGAGTGCACCGAGCAGGTACAGCACGACGAACCGCCAGCGGCCGAGCAACGGTTCGAGGTTGCGGCCGATGAACCACAGCGCCAGCATGTTGAGGCCGATGTGGAGGGGCCCGGAGTGAACGAGAGCGGCGGTGAACAGGCGCCAGGGCTCGATCGGTCCGAACTGCGGGACGAGGAACGGGGGGTAGAACGCCAACGCGTTGCTGATGATGCCGCCGACTCCGGGGACGAGGCCGATCACGTAGGCCAGCCCGGTGATCGCGATGATCGTCAGCGTCGCCACGGGCCTGCCGCTCGCGACCGCGGCCATCGGTGCCGAACGCGACCAGCGGCGCTGCGCCTTCTTCTGCGCCGGAGTCTCGGTGGCCCGCTGCTGGGCCATGCACTCCGGGCAGATGACGCCGACGGCGGCGGGGGTCCGACACTCGGGGCATACCGTGCGCAGACACCGCTGACAGAGCACGAAGCTCTGCCGGTCGGGATGCCGGTAGCAGAAGTTGTCGCTGTTGCGACGGAACTCCTCGGTCGTAGACACCCGCCGCCGCCGAAGGTCAGACGGCGACGACGTCGACCGACTCGAGCACGACCGGCTCGACGGGGCGGTCGCCGGCGGCCGTGGCCACCTTGCTGATCGCGTCGACGACCTTCTTCGACGCGTCGTCGGCGACCTCGCCGAAGATGGTGTGCTTGCCCTGGAGCCACGGGGTCGGGTCGGTGGTGATGAAGAACTGCGAGCCGTTCGTGCCCTCGGGCTGACCGGTGATGGCGTTGCGGCGGAGACCCGCGTTGGCCATGGCCAGCTTGTAGGGCGCGGCGAAGTCGAGCTCGGGGTGGATCTCGTCGTTGAACGTGTAGCCGGGGCCGCCGACGCCCTGACCGAGCGGGTCGCCGCCCTGGATCATGAAGCCGGGGATGATGCGGTGGAACACGACGTTCGAGTACAGGGGACCCTCGCCCTTGGCGCCCGTGGCCGGGTTGGTCCATTCCTGGGTGCCGTCGGCGAGACCGACGAAGTTCCGGACGGTCCGGGGAGCGTGGTCTCCGAACAGGTTGACGACGATGTCGCCGTGGTTGGTGTGAAGGGTCGCAACGGCGGTGTGGGAAGCCATGGGTACATTCTCTCAGAGTTATCTGCAAGGGTTCGCGGACCGGGACCCCCGTTCTGGCAAGATGAATCGCGTACATCCCATCGACAGGGAGGATGAAGCCGTGGGCCTCAGCCGCAAGAGCAAGAAGGAACTGCGCAAGCTCCAGAAGCACGCCGCGAAGGTGTGGGAGTCCCAGCAGGTTCTGCTGGGCGAGAGCGGAAAGGTGGCCCGCGAAGCCGGTCGCCAGCTCGGTCGCTTCAGCCGTGAAGACCTCGTTCCCACCGTGCAGGACGGGTACGACAAGTACGCCGCGCCGTACGTCGACAAGAGCGTGAAGTACACCAACCGCTTCCTCAGCGACAAGGTCATCCCGACGGCCGGCGCCGTCGTGGGTGGAGCGATGTCGGTGTGGGATGCCGCGGGCGACACCCGTGACCGTCTGGCGAAGGGCCGCGGTTTCGAGCTCGACGCCCACAAGTACGCCAAGCGCGCCGAGAAGTACGGCAAGAAGGCCAGCAAGCAGCTGGCCGCCAAGCTCCCGAAGCAGCACGACGGCATCGGTGCCGGTGGCGTGATCGCCATCATCCTCGGCGTCGTGGCCGCTGCCGGCGTCGCGTACGCCGCCTGGCAGACCCTCCGCGCCGACGACGAGCTGTGGGTGGCCGACGACCCCCTGCGCGCTCCCGACGCGTGAGCGATCCCACCATCAGGGTCCGAGAGGCCGCGCACCAGCGCGGCCTCTCTGTCGATGTGCGGGAGCGACCGGCGGCCCGTTCCCTCGACGAGGCGGCGGAACTCCTCGGCATCCATCCGGACGACATCGTGAAGACCCTCGTGGTCAAGCGGTCGGACGACACGTTCCTGTTCGCCCTCGTTCCCGGTGACCGGGTCATCTCCTGGCCGAAGCTGCGGGCGGTCGTCGGCGTGAACAAGCTGCGGCTGCCCGAACCCGAACTCGCCCTCGCGGCCACGGGGTACGAGCGGGGCACCATCGTCCCGATCGGCAGTACGACGGACTGGCCGGTCTATGCCGACGAGAGCATCGTCGGCCGACGCATCGCCATGGGCGCCGGGGCGCACGGCTACAGCCTCTTCGTCGACGCGGACGATCTCATCCGCGCCTACGGCGCGACGGTCGCCGACATCACCGCACCGCGCGACTGACCGGCGGTCACAGGCGCGCCATCCGGAACGCGATGTCGACCAGCTGCACCCGCCGTACCTTGCGCGCGGCCGGGAGCGAGAACCACTGCGCCCGATCGGTCGAGCCATCGACCTCGAAGCTGAGCCGGCCGCCGACGATGTGCGCCCGGTAGACGATCCGAAGGGCGTGGAGCGGCCCGTCGGCACCTTCCGACAGGCGCCGCTCGGCGGGGATCACGCGGGAATGGATGCCGAGCAGCTTGTCGACCACGACCCGGAACCCGGTCTCTTCCCGCACCTCGCGACGCACGGCGCGTTCGGGATCCTCACCGTCCTCGAGGCCGCCGCCGGGGAGCGTCCACGCGGCGCGACGTCCTTCGACCCAGTGCGCGAGCAAGACGCGGTCGTCGGCATCCGTGATGACGGCGTACGCGGCGACCCGCATGTCCATGACCAGACTCTAGCGAAGCCTCCGACATCGCCCGGCCTCTCGCAACGCTCCCGACGCCGACGGAAGGGCCCGCCCACCCGAGGGTGGACGGGCCCGGCGAGCCGTGTTCCTCAGCCGATCGCTGTCAGAACGCCCCAGAAGGCGGCGACCAGGGCGAACCCGCAGAGACCGAGGACGGTGGTCAGCACGGTCCACGTCCTCAGTCCGTCGCTGACGCTCAGCCCGAGGTAGCGCGTCACGACCCAGAAGCCCGAGTCGTTGACGTGCGACAGACCCAAGGCGCCGAACGCGATCGCCAGCGTGATCGCGACGATCTGCAGCGGCGCGTAGCCGCCGTCGGCGACCGTGCTGGCCAGCAGCCCGGCCGTGGTGAGGATCGCGACGGTGGCCGATCCCTGAGCCGCTCGCAGCGCCAGGGACACCACGAACGCGAGCACGAGGATCGGAAGTCCGGTGGCGAGGAGCGTCGACGACAGTGCCGAACCGATCCCGCTCTCGGTGAGGACCCGCGCGAAGGCGCCGCCCGCCCCGCTGACGAGGATGATCGCCGCCGTGGGGGGCAGAGCCGACTCGAGGACGTCGCTGATCTTGTCGCGTCCCCACTTGCGACGCACGCCCAGGAAGTAGATCGCCAGAAGCACCGTGATCAGCAGCGCGAACAGCGGGGCGCCGATGAACTGCGCGACGTTGCGGACGGGGTCGCCGGCGGGGAGGAGGGTCGCGGCGGTCGTACCGATGCCGATCAGAACGAGCGGCGTGACGATGAGGGTCAGGATCATTCCGGCGGAGGGCGGCGCGACGGTGGAGGTGATCGTTCCCGTGACGGTGCTCTGCACGCCCCCGCGGCCGGACTGCTCGAACATCTCGCGCGTCGACGGGAGCATGTCGATGTCGCGCCGGGTGAGCCGGCCGGCCAGCAGGTGACTGACGAAGGCCAGCGGGATCGCCATGACGATGCCGACGATGGTGAGCCAGCCGATGTCGGCGCCCAGGAGTGCCGCGCCGCCCACGACGCCGGGGTGGGGCGGCACCGACACGTGCACGGCGAGCATGATCCCCGCGACCGGTAGGCCGAAGCGGACCGGCTTGAGACCGGCCGCCTGGGCGAAGCCGTAGACGATCGGCACCAGGATGATGAATCCGACGTCGAAGAACACCGGGATGGCCAGGACGAGGGCGGCACCCGTGAGGGCAGCACCGACACGGCGGGGCCCGAGGATCTCGGTGAACCGGCCGGCGAGGCTCGCCGCTCCGCCCGAGAGCTCGATGATGCGGCCGAGCATCGCGCCGAGCGTGATGAGGATGGCGATGGAACCCAGGGTGCTTCCGAGTCCGGCGACGATCGCGGGCACGATGCCCAGCCGCTCCGGATCGGTGTCGGTCGCCGGGATCGTCGCGAGCGGCAGACCCGCCGCCAGCCCGACCAGGATGCTGACGATCAGGAGCGCGAGGAAGGCGTTGAGTTTGAGCTTGATGATGAGGAAGAGCAGGAGGAGGATGCCTCCGACTCCGATGGCCAGCAGGACGGGTGTGGTCATTTCGCGGGTCTTCCTTGACGATGCGGGCGGGGTGCGCAGGGTGCGCGGGAGGGGGCGACCGTCGGGCCGCCCCGAGGGGGTTCAGGATCGACGCGTGGGGGCGGCGATACGGATGACGGCGGAGTCGTCGGCGGCGCCGAGTCCCTGGGTCTGGGCGACGAGGTAGCTCTGCTCCGCGGCCGCCGCGAGGGGCGCCGGGAGTCCGACGCGACGGGCGGCGGCGCCGACGATACCCATGTCCTTGACGAAGATGTCGAGTCGGCTCAGCACCTCCGCGCCGTCCTCATCCCAGGCCTGCAGCATCCGCGGACCGCGATTGCCGAGCATGAACGACGCGGCGGCGCCGGCCTGCAAGGCATCCAGGGTCCGGTCGAGGTCGAGCCCGAGCCGGTCGGCGAGGGCGAGCGCCTCGGCGGCCGCGGCGATGTGGACACCGCAGAGCAGCTGATTGACGGTCTTGAGCGCCTGGCCGTCGCCCGCACGTTCCCCGACGATCGTCAACGTCGAGGCCAGCGCCTCGAGGACGGGTCGAGCGACGGCGAGCGCGGACGGGTCGGCCCCGACCACGATCAGCAGATCGCCCTGGCGCGCGCGGACGGGGCCTCCGCTCAGCGGGGCGTCGACCAGGCCGATGCCCTTCTCGGCGAGGGCTGCGGCGACCTCGGCGACACCGTCCGTCCCGACCGTGCTGGTGAGCACCACGACGGCACCCGCCGGCAGCGATCCGGCGATACCGGCGGAACCGAAGAGGACGTCGTTCAGCTGGGCGGCATCCCGGACGGCCACGAGCACCACCTGCGCGACGCTCGCGGCATCCGTGGCGGACTCGGCGGGGACGACGCCGGACTCCTGCGCGAGGACGAGGCGGGCGGGAGCGATGTCGAAGCCGCGGACGGGGAGGGTCTCGGCCAGACGTGCGGCCATGGGCAGGCCCATGGCTCCGAGTCCGAGGACGGCGACGGTGGGGGTCGAGGTCATGGGGTCGATCCTTTTCAAGAGGGGCGGGCGCGGTCAGGCGGTCGCGGACAGGCGCGCGACCGCCGCGGTGAGCGAGGTGTCGTCGCCGACGTTCCCCGCGAAGACGATGTAGGGGATGCCGGCGGCCAGACCGTCCGCGGCCTCCCAGACCGAGACGATGCCCGGGAAGAGGGATCCGCGGACGCGCGCGCGGCGGATGTCGAGGCCGCGTGTCGCCACGTCGCTGGACGTGATGCCTCCCTTGGCGATCACGAACCGCGGGGTGCGGCGTTCGGCCACCGCGTGGACGATGTCGACCACGGCCTGCGAGACGCGGCGCGAGATGTCGAGACTCTCGGCCGGGTCGTCGGTGCGCACGAGCGTTCGGCTCGTGTGGATGACGACGTCGCCGCCCAGGAGTGCGGTCGAGACGGCGTCGATCACGCGCGTCACCTCGTCGGCGGCGGTATGCGCCTCGAGCAGCCGCGGCACCTCCAGCTCCACCACGGCGAGATCGCGATGGTCGACCAGGTGGGCGAGCTGGCGACTGGTCAGACCGACGTGCGATCCGACGACGATCAGTCCACCGCGCACGGACCGGTCGGCGGTGAGACCGTCGACGTCCACGGGCTCCCGACGGCGTTGTCCGATGCGGGCGCGGACGAACGGCGGGCCCACGCGGTAGACGAACGAGCGTCCCTCCGCTTCGACGATCTCGAGACCGAGCGCCAGCTGGATGAGATCCTCCTCGACCACCGCGTCGACGACGATCGGCACGCCGTCGGCGGCGGAGCGCAGCGCGTCGGCGACCGCCGCTGCACTCCGGCGCAGTGTGGCGAGGGTGATCTGGACGACATCGGATGCCGCGATCTCGCCGCCCGATTTCTCCTCGACCCAGTCGGCGAGGCGCGAAGACGTGAATCCGAACGTCGAGTCGCGGGCGAATTCGGTCTCGCCGATGGGGGTGAACGCTCCATCCGCCAGGACGCCGTGCGTCCCGTCGATCGTGATGCGCCCGGCATCCGGGAACGCCGGGACCACCACGGTGTTGCCGATGTGCGTGCCGCCGGCGAGGCGGACCTCCTCGATGATCGTGTCCGGCTCGAGGGGGAAGTGGCCGCGCAGCGTCGAGTCGCTGCGGCTGACGAAATCGACGCGGATCCCCGACCGCTCCGCGGCGCGAAGGGCGGCGCGCACGACCTCACGGTTGATGCGTTCGGCGGACTCGGGCGCGAGGCTGCGGGAGTTCGTCAGCACGTACACGGCGGGAGCGCCCGAGGCGAACGCCCAGGCGAAGTCTTCGACGTCCCACGCGCCGAGCACGGGGAGGTCCGCCACGGACTGCGTGCCCGTCGGGTCGTCGTCCAGCACGACGAAGACACGGTCCGCATCGGCGACCCGGGCGGCCAGGGCGTCGACGTCGGGCTCGGCGACGGCGGGCAGCGCCGCCGGATCGATGGATGCCACGTTCTCTCCTCGTCATTGAGAGTGCTCGCGTCTCCGAGAGCAGCTATCAGATGTATGACAGCATGCAGCATGCAGGAGGAAGCGTCAAGCGGGCCGTCGCGTCTCCGCGCGCAGGGCGGAACCGACTCAGCTCAGGACGTAGGCGCGCAGATCGTCGAGCGTCTGCTGCAGGTGGTGGTCCATCGCCGCCCGCGCGGCCGCGCTCGAGCCCGTCCGCAGGGCGGCGACGATGGCCCGGTGCTCCGCGATCGCGTGCTCCTGGATCTGCGGCACCTGGGACGTCTGCTTCCGCCGCTCGGCCATCACTTCGGTGAGGGGCGCGAGAAGGACGGCGAGGAAGAGATTGGCCGACGCCTCCATGATCACCGCATGGAAACGCAGGTCCGCCGCCACGAACGCGTCCACGTCCGCCCGCGCCGAGGCCGCGACCATCGAGTCGACGCACTCCTCGCATTCGCCGAGGGCGACCTCGGAGATGAGCGGAGCCGCCAGCGCGGCCGCCTCGCATTCGATCAGCCTGCGCGTCGAGATGAGCTGCTCCGAGACCGTGGCGTCGTCGCCGCGGGCTGCGCGGTACCGGAGCGCGTCGGGCACCGATCGCCAGGCCTCGACCGGGGCGACGCGCGAGCCGACGCCGGACAGCACACGGACGATCCCGCGCGCCGACAGGGTGCGCAGCGCCTCCCGGACCGTGACACGACTCACGTCGAACTCGTCGCCGATCTCGGCTTCGGTGGGGAGGGGATCTCCGGGCAGGAAATCACCGGCGATGATGCGTTCGAGCAGCTCATCGGCGACGGTGTTGACGAGGGATTTGCGTCTGCTCATGACGTCGTCTCGCTCTCACGCCACGGAGGGAGGGGTCCTACCGGCGTCATTCCTCCAGCGTAGAGCGTGCGCCCGCGTGGACGACACGCACCGCGGAGGAGGGATTCGATGTGGAGCCTAGGAGATTCGAACTCCTGACATCCTGCTTGCAAAGCAGGCGCTCTACCAGCTGAGCTAAGGCCCCGGGAAGGGAACGGGTGGGGCTACCAGGACTTGAACCTGGGACCTCTTCATTATCAGTGAAGCGCTCTAACCGCCTGAGCTATAGCCCCGTCTCGCTGACGCAACGTCGTCAACCTCGAAGACTTTACCTGAATCCCGAGGTTTTTCCGAATCGGCGTCAGTTGGAGGTGAAGCCCACGAGCAGGCCGCCCGTGACCTTGACGGCGAGGTTGTAGATGCCGGCCAGGACCGCACCCATGACCGTCACGACGACCAGGTTGAGAATCGCGACGATCGCGGCGAACGCCATGACCTGGGGCAGGCCCACGTACTGCGACAGGGTGGCGCTCCCGTCGGTGAAGCTGGCGAAGAACTCGTCGGCCCGGGTGATGAGGCCGGTGGCGCTGACGACGAGGTACACCAGGAAGTACGACACGACCGTGACGATCGCGATCGCGACCGCGGCCAGGAAGGAGAGCTTCAGGGCCGACCAGAAGTCGATGTACACCAGGCGCAGACGCACCTGCTTGGCGGACGTCTTCTGAGTCGACTTCTTGGCGAGTTTGTCGGCTACCGTGCTCATGCGTCAGTACTTTCCTCGGGGGTGTCGGAAGAGGAGGCGGTCTCGACCGCATCGGGCGCGGTCGGATCGGTGGTCGTCTCCGTCGTCTCGGTCAGGTTCCGCTCGCTGTTCCGGGCGATCGCGATGATGCGATCATCGCCTCCGGCACGGGCGAACACGACACCCATCGTGTCGCGACCCTTGGCAGGCACCTCGGCCACGGAGGAGCGTACCACCTTGCCACTGGCAAGAACCACAAGGACCTCGTCGCCCTCGGACACCATCAGACCGCCCGCGAGAACGCCGCGATCCTCGGTCAGACGAGCCACCTTGATGCCCAGTCCGCCGCGGTTCTGCATGCGGTACTCGGTGACGGCGGTGCGCTTGGCGTAGCCGCCCTCGGTGACGATGAAGACGAACTCGTCGTCCTTGGCGACGGATGCCGAGAGCAGGCTGTCGCCCGCGCGGAAGTCCATGCCCTTCACGCCCGACGTCGAGCGGCCCATCGGGCGCAGCGCGCTGTCGGTGGCGGAGAACCGCAACGACATGCCGAGGCGGCTGATGAGGAGGATGTCGTCGCCCTCGTCGACCAGCAGTGCGCTGACGAGTTCGTCGGCCGCGCCCTGCTCGGCATCCTCACCGTCGTCGGACGCCTGGCCGCGGAGCTTGATGGCGATCACGCCGCCCTGCCGGTTGGTGTCGTACTCGTCGAGACGGGTCTTCTTGACCAGACCGTTGCGCGTTGCGAGCACGAGGTAGGTCGCGACGTTGTAGTCGCGGATGTCGAGGATCTGCGCGATCTCCTCGTCGGGCTGGAGCGCGAGGAGATTCGCGACGTGCTGGCCCTTGGCATCCCGGCCGGCCTCGGGCACCTCGTACGCCTTCGAGCGGTACACGCGGCCCTTGTTGGTGAAGAACAGCAGCCAGTGGTGGGTCGTGGTGACGAAGAAGTGCTCGACCACGTCGTCCGCGCGCAGCTGCGCGCCCTTCACGCCCTTGCCGCCGCGGTGCTGCTGGCGGTAGTTGTCGCTGCGCGTGCGCTTGATGTAGCCGTCGCGGGTGACCGTGACGACCATCTCCTCCTCGGCGATGAGGTCTTCGATCGACACGTCGCCGTCGAAGCCGTGGAGGATCTCGGTCCGGCGGTCGTCACCGAATCGGTCGACGATCGCGGTGAGCTCGTCACGGATGATCGTGCGCTGGCGACCGGGGGTGGCGAGGATGTCGTTGTAGTCGGCGATGCGCGCCTCGAGCTCGGTGGCCTCGTCGACGATCTTCTGACGCTCGAGCGCCGCGAGACGGCGCAGCTGCATGTCGAGGATGGCCTGCGCCTGGATGTCGTCGATGTCGAGGAGCTTCTGCAGTCCCTCGTTGGCATCCTGAGCCGTCGGCGAACGGCGGATGAGCGCGATGACCTCGTCGAGCGCGTCGAGCGCCTTCAGGTAGCCGCGCAGGATGTGCATGCGCTCCTCGGCCTTGCGCAGGCGGTAGCGCGTGCGCCGGACGATGACCTCGATCTGGTGGTCGATCCACAGGCTGATGAAGCCGTCGAGCGACAGGGTGCGCGGCACGCCGTCGACGATGGCGAGCATGTTGGCGCCGAAGTTCTCCTGCAGCTGGGTGTGCTTGTACAGGTTGTTCAGCACGACCTTGGCGACCGCGTCGCGCTTGAGCACGACGACGAGGCGCTGCCCGGTACGACCCGACGTCTCGTCGCGGATGTCGGCGATACCGGTGATCTTGCCCTCGCGGGCGAGGTCGCCGATCTTGACCGCGACGTTGTCGGGGTTGACCTGGTACGGCAGCTCGGTGATGACCAGGCACGTGCGTCCCTGGATCTCTTCGATGTTGACGACGGCGCGCATCGTGATCGAGCCGCGTCCCATGCGGTACGCGTCCTTGATGCCGCGCGTGCCGAGGATCTGCGCGTGCGTGGGGAAGTCGGGCCCGGGGATGCGCTCCATGAGCGCCTCGAGCAGCTCTTCGCGGCTGGCATCCGGATTCTCCAGAGCCCACAGGGCGCCGGCGGAGACCTCGCGGAGGTTGTGCGGCGGGATGTTCGTCGCCATACCGACGGCGATACCGACCGAGCCGTTGACGAGCAGGTTCGGGAAGCGCGCCGGCAGGACCGTCGGCTCCTGGGTCTGTCCGTCGTAGTTGTCCTCGAAGTCGACGGTGTCTTCTTCGATGTCGCGCACCATCTCGAGCGCGAGGGGTGCCATCTTCGTCTCGGTGTACCGGGGAGCGGCCGCGCCCTGATTTCCCGGGGACCCGAAGTTGCCCTGCCCGAGGGCCAGCGGATAGCGCAGCGACCACGGCTGAACGAGACGCACGAGGGCGTCGTAGATGGGGGCGTCACCGTGCGGGTGGTAGTGCCCCATGACCTCGCCGACGACGCGGGCGCACTTCGAGAACGACTTGTCGGGACGGAAGCCGCCGTCGTACATGCCGTAGATGACGCGGCGGTGCACGGGCTTCAGGCCGTCGCGCACGTCGGGCAGCGCGCGCCCGACGATGACGCTCATCGCGTAGTCGAGGTAGCTCCGCTGCATCTCGAGCTGGAGGTCGACCTGGTCGATCTTCCCGTGATTGTGCGCGGGCTCTTCGGGCGCGCCGGCGGGCTCGGGAGTGATGTCGTCAGCCATGGATTCTCAGTTTCGTATCGAGTCGACCGGGATCAGATGTCGAGGAAGCGGACGTCTTTGGCGTTGCGCTGGATGAAGCTGCGTCGCGACTCGACGTCCTCGCCCATGAGCACCGAGAAGATCTCGTCCGCCGCGGCGGCGTCGTCGATCGTGACCTGCTTGAGGGTGCGGGTCTCGGGGTCCATCGTGGTCTCCCACAGTTCGTGGTCGTTCATCTCGCCGAGACCCTTGTAGCGCTGGATGCCGTTGTCCTTCGGGATACGGCGACCGGCGGCCTGGCCCTCGACGAGCAGCGCGTCGCGCTCACGGTCGCTGTACGCGTACTCGTGCGGGTGGTTCGACCACTTGAGGCGGTAGAGCGGCGGCTGCGCGAGGTAGACGAAGCCGGCCTCGATGAGACCGCGCATGTAACGGAAGAGCAGCGTGAGCAGCAGCGTCGTGATGTGCTGCCCGTCGACGTCGGCATCCGCCATGAGGACGATCTTGTGGTACCGGGCCTTGGCCATGTCGAAGTCTTCGCCGATGCCCGTGCCGAAGGCCTGGATCATCGCCTGGACTTCCTTGTTGCCCAGCGCTCGGTCGAGGCGCGCGCGCTCCACGTTCAGGATCTTGCCGCGCAGCGCCAGGATCGCCTGCGTGTGCGGGTCGCGACCCTGCACGGCCGAGCCGCCGGCGGAGTCACCCTCGACGAGGAAGATCTCACTGATCGACGGGTCTTTCGACGTGCAGTCCTTGAGCTTGTCGGGCATGGCCGCGGACTCGAAGACGCTCTTGCGCCGAGCGGTCTCGCGGGCCTTGCGGGCGGCGAGACGCGCGGTCGCGGCGTCGATGGCCTTGCGGATGATGTTCTTGGCCTGCGCGGGATTGCGGTCGAACCAGTCGCCGAGCTTGTCGCCGACGACCTTCTGCACGAAGGCACGCGCCTCGGTGTTGCCGAGCTTGGTCTTCGTCTGGCCCTCGAACTGCGGCTCCGACAGCTTCACCGAGATGACGGCCGTGAGCCCCTCGCGGATGTCCTCACCCGTGAGGTTGTCGTCCTTCTCCTTGAGGAGGTTGTTCGCGCGCGCGTAGCGGTTGACGAGCGTCGTCAGCGCCGCGCGGAACCCCTCCTCGTGCGTGCCGCCCTCATGGGTGTTGATCGTGTTGGCGTAGGTGAAGACGTTCTCGGTGTAGGCCGTCGTCCACTGCATCGCCAGTTCGAGGGCGATCTTGCGGTCGGTGTCCTCGGACTCGACCTCAATGACCTCGTCGTTGACGACATCGGCCTTGCGCACGCGGTTGAGGTGCTCGACGTAGTCGACGAGGCCGCGCTCGTAGAGGAACGAATCGTGCCGGGCTGCGGTCACCTCTTCGCCGGGCTCGCCCTCGGTGACCACGGCATCCGGACGCTCATCGCGCAGGCTGATGCGGAGTCCCTTGTTCAGGAACGCCATCTGCTGGAAGCGCGTCCGGAGGGTGTCGTAGTCGAAGTCGACGGTGTCGAAGATCGTGGCATCCGGCCAGAACGTGATCGTCGTGCCGGTCTCCTCGCTCTCCTCGCCCTGGGCGAGCGGCGCCAGCGGCACACCACCGTCGCGGAAGGACTGCCGCCAGACGTGTCCCTGGCGCTTGACCTCGACCTCGAGGCGGGTCGAGAGCGCGTTGACGACCGACGAGCCGACGCCGTGCAGACCGCCGGAGACGGCATACCCGCCACCGCCGAACTTTCCACCGGCGTGCAGAACGGTCAGGACGACCTCGACCGTCGACTTGCCCTCGGTGCGGTGCATGTCGACCGGGATGCCACGGCCGTTGTCGATCACACGGACGGCGCCGTCGGAGAGGATCGTGACGTCGATCAGGTCGCAGTAGCCGGCGAGGGCCTCGTCGACGGAGTTGTCGACGATCTCCTGCACGAGGTGATGGAGGCCGCGCTCGCCCGTCGAGCCGATGTACATGCCGGGACGCTTGCGGACGGCCTCGAGACCCTCGAGCACCTGGATGGCGTCTGCCCCGTACTCGTTGGGAACCTTCGCACTGGTCGTCGCTTCGGGTTCCGCGGAAACGTTGTCGGGGTTTTCGGACGTCATGACTTCGCGAGCTCCAGATCGATTCGTCGGAACCTCCATCCTACCGCGCGAGGCCGCTCGAAGCGGTGTGTACGCCCCTAGGAGGGGATAAATCGGATCGAGCCAACCCCGACCATGGCCTAGCCGTAGGTATCGCGCGGGCCGCGGCCTGGAACGGCTCTCGTCCCCCATTTCCAGGAGGGGACGTCCGGCCCGATGAAGCGGATCGACTCGACCCCCGCCTCGGGGAAGCGCCGGATGATCTCCGACAGGATGTGCGCGCGCATCAACTGGAGCTGCTTCGCCCACGCCGTCGAGTCAGCCTGGACGGTCAGCATCCCGGCATCCAGGGCCACCGGGCGGGTGTGGGCGGCGGTGTCGGCACCGGCCACGTCGTGCCAGGTACGGACGAGGTCTTCGCGCGCCAGCTGCGGCTCCCAGCCGGCCGACTTCGTCAGGGTCGAGAGCACATCGCCGAGGCCGCGGGGATCGCGGCCCGGGGTGAACGGGGCGTTCTCGCCGTCATCGGCACGCCGGCGACGCTTCTTCTTGCGATACGGCGACGGCTCGAGACCGCGCAGCCGCAGGTACGTGGCGATGGTCTCGGGGAGGTCGGGCTCGTCACTCATCGGCGCCCTCGATCCGGCCGGACTCGACGCGGACGACGTGCGCACGCAGACCGTCGGGCACGTCCTCTTCGACGGCGGAGGTCACGATGACCTGCTCGTATCCCGCGACCAGGTCGGCGAGGCGTGTGCGGCGACCGGCGTCGAGCTCGGCGAATACGTCGTCGAGGATGAGCACCGGGTCGCCGAGACGCGACTCCGCGCGGAGCAGTTGAGCGGATGCCAGGCGCAGAGCCAGCGCCACCGACCACGACTCGCCGTGCGAGGCGTATCCCTTCACGGGCAGACCCCGCACTTCGAGGACGAGGTCGTCGCGATGCGGGCCGACGAGCGTCAGGCCCCGCTCGAGCTCGGTCGCGCGCCGGGCCGCGAGCGCGGCCCGGAACTGGTCGGCGAGCGATCCCGTCATCCCCGCCTCGGTGGCGTCGTCGCCCTCCTCGGGATCGCCCCCGCCCACCGACAGCGCCCAGCGCAGACGCGGGTCGTGGTCGGCACCCGCGATCGCGGCGTACGCCTCGGCCACGGGAGCGGAGAGATCGGATGCCAATGCCAGACGCGCCTCGATCACCTCGGTACCGAGGGCGACGAGCTTGTCGTCCCACACGTCGAGCGTTCCGAGGGCATCGCCGCGGATGCCGCGCGCACGTGCCGACTTCAGCAGCGCGGTGCGCTGGCGGAGCACACGGTCGTAGTCGGCCAGGACGCCGGCGAGACGCGGGGACCGCTGGACGATGAGCTGATCGGCGAACCGCCGACGCGCCGACGGGTCGCCCCGCACGATCTGCAGATCCTCGGGGGCGAACAGCACCACCTGCGCGTAGCGGGGCAGTTCGGCCGTTCGGACGTTCACGCCGTTGACCCGCGCCTTGTTCGATCCTTGGCGGTTCAGCTGCAGCTCGAGCAGCACGCTGCGTTCCCCGTGGGCCAGACGCGCCCGGACGATCGCGGCATCCGCCCCGTCACGCACCATCGGCGCGTCACTGGAGACGCGATGCGAGCCCAGCGTCGCGAGATACGCGACGGCCTCGACGAGATTCGTCTTCCCCTGACCGTTGCGGCCGACGAAGAGGTTCGCGCCGGCCGAGAGCGCCACGTCGGCGGCCGCATAATTGCGGAAATCCGTCAGTCCGAGCTGCTCCACGATCACCGAGTCAGACTACCCGGCGGCCCCGACATGCGCCGGGCCGGAGCCCCCTCAGCGCAGGAGGAGGTTGGGCTGCAGCAGGTACTTGAACGAGCCCTCGCCGCCCTTGTCGACCGAGGTCTGCGGGGTGATGAGCACCGGGCTGAGCTTGTTGGCGTTGTCGCTCGAGGTGAACGTGATGCGCGCGAACTCGCTGCGGACGGCGCCGAGCGACTCGAGGAGGTACTGCGGGTTCAGGCCGAGGGTGACCTCATCGCCGACCAGCGTCGCGTCGACGGATTCCGTCGCGCGGGCCTGCTCGGTTCCCGAGGCGTCCATCGACACCCCGTCCGGACCGAAGGTGAACCGCAGCGGGGCGGACCGGTCGAGCACGAGGGCGACACGGCGCACGGCTTCGGCGAGCTCGGCGGTGTTGACGACGCTGTGGTGCTCGGTCTGCGCGGGGAAGAGACGGCGCACGGGCGGGAAGTTGCCCTTGATGAGCAGCGACGTGACGGTCTTGTTGCCCGAGGAGAAGGCGATGATCTCGCGGTCGCCCGAGCCCGAGAAGGCGATCGAGATGTCGCCGCCGTGCGCGAAGGTCTTGCCGACCTCCTGCAGCGTGCGTGCCGGCACGAGGGCTGCCGTCGGCTCGTCGGATGCCGCAGCCCCGCCGTCCCAGGGGATCTCGCGGAGCGCGACGCGGTAGCGGTCGGTGGCGACGAGACTCAGCTGCGTGCCGGTGACCTCGAGCTGCACGCCCGTGAGGACGGGGGTGACGTCGTCTCGCGACGCGGCGAAGGCGACCTGCGCGATCGCGGTGGCGAAGTCGTCAGCGGGGACCAGACCGGACTCGCCGGTGACCTCGGGGATGGCCGGGTACTCCTGCACGGGCATGGATGCCAGCGTGAAGCGCGCCGAGCCGCACGTGAGCAGGATGCCGCCGTCGTCGTCGACCGCGATCTGGATGGGCGCGTTGGGGAGCCGGCTCGCGATGTCGGAGAGCAGACGGCCGTGGACGAGGATCGTCCCCGGCTCGTCGACGGTCGCTTCGATCGTGGTGCGGGCGGATGCTTCGTAGTCGAATGCGGCGAGCGTGAGACCCTGCTCGCCCGCTTCGATCAGCACACCGGCCAGGATCGGCTGGGGGTTGCGCTGCGGCAGGAGCTTGACCACGAACGAAACGGCTTCGCTGAAGACATCGCGATTGACGTGAAACTTCACGGGCGCTCCCTTGACGGCGGTATGGCTTACCCATGCTAGTGCCCGACCGAGTCGGCACACGTCGGCACACGTTCGCACTGCAAGGTCATCGAACCTCTGATAACTCATCAATGGATTCTTCATCTTGTTAACAGCTGTGGAGAGTGTGGATAACTCACGCGAGGCGTGTTAACACAAGGGAACTACACGCCTGTGATCTGTGGACGCGTTGCGGAGAGCCTGGGCAGTTAACACGTTCGGTCGCGTGCGGGTTCTCCGCTTCCTCCACAGGCGGACGCGTGTCGTTCACATGTCTTCCGCAGAGAATTCGAGTTATCCACAGGTTTTCCACACTGTGTAGAACCCAGTAAAAGATCTGCCGCGAACGTCGCTTACGGCCTCGCTCGCGCGCGAAAACGACCGAGGGGTTCGCCCGCGGATGCGGACGAACCCCTCAGTTCAGATGAGCGCTCAGCGCATGCGCCCCAGCTGCGTCGTGATCTCGGACACCTGGTTGTAGATCGAGCGCCGCTCCTTCATGAGGTCGCTGATCTTCTTGTACGCGTACATCACCGTCGTGTGATCGCGGTTGCCGAACAGCTGCCCGATCTTCGGCAGGGACAGACTCGTGCGCTCACGGCAGAGGTACATGGCGATCTGTCGCGCCGTGGCCACGGCCTGCGAGCGACTCGACCCGTAGAGATCGTCGACCGACAGCTTGAAGTACTGCGCGGTCGCGGTGATGATGTCGGTCGGCGAGACCACGTTGGCGTCGTCCTGGTCGATGATGTCGCGGAGCACGGTCTGCGCCAGCGACATGTCGAGCGTCGAGCGATTCAGGCTTGCGAAGGCGGAGACGCGGATGAGCGCCCCCTCGAGCTCGCGGATGTTCGAGGAGACGACTGTCGCGATGTACTCGAGGACGTCGTCGGGGATGAGGAGTCGTTCGCTCTGCGCCTTCTTGCGGAGGATCGCGATACGCGTCTCGAGGTCGGGCGCCTGCACGTCGGTGATGAGACCCCACTCGAAGCGGCTGCGCATGCGGTCTTCGAACCCGGTGAGCTGCTTCGGAGGGAGGTCGCTGGTGATGACGACCTGCTTGTCGTGATCGTGCAGCGTGTTGAAGGTGTGGAAGAACGCTTCCTGCGTCTCGGCGCGACCCTGCAGGAACTGGATGTCGTCGATGAGCAGGATGTCGACATCGCGGTAGCGGGCCTGGAAGGCCGAGCCGCGGTTGTTCGCGATCGAGTTGATGAAGTCGTTCGTGAACTCCTCGCTCGAGACGTAGCGCACGCGGATGCCGGCGTACATGCTCGCGGCGTAGTCGCCGATCGCGTGGAGGAGGTGGGTCTTGCCGAGGCCGGAGTCGCCGTAGATGAACAGCGGGTTGTACGCCTTCGCGGGCGCCTCGGCCACGGCGACCGCGGCGGCGTGCGCGAAGCGGTTGGACTGCCCGATGACGAAGTTGTCGAAGGTGTACTTCGGGTTCAGCCGCGTGTCGTTCCGGGAGGCCGGGACGATCGGGTCGGGCGCCTGCTCGGGCAGGGGCGAATGGGTGTTCGGTGTCGAGTTCGCGACCGGTCGTTCGTCGACGGCGGGTGCGGAACGGTGCGACTCGATGAGCTCGGGGTTCACGACCACGCGGAAGTTGCTCACTTCGGGGTCGACGCCCTGCACCTGCGTCAGGGCCTCGAGGATGGGCGCGCGCATGCGCTTGTTCATCTGCGCCGCGGTGAGGTCGTTCGGGACGTCGAGGTAGAGCGTGCCCCCCATGACGCCCTGCGGAACGGCGAGGTTCAGGAAGCCGTGGAGCTGCGGGGTGACGCGGTCATCGGTGAGGAGATGGTCGAGCACGGCGGACCAGACGGGAACATCCGGTACTTGGTGCAATGACATATCCCCTCCGGGATCTCGGCGCGCGACTGTCGACGTGCAGCGCGCCGAACCTGTGGATAACTTCCGGGGACACGCTAGTTCGCGGTCCGCACGGAGCCAAATCAACTGTAGAACGCGCTCGCGTGTCTTTGCCACGGGTGTGGACGACGCTTGGGGATAATGAGCGGTCGACCTCCCGGTTTGAGTTAACGTCGCGCACGACGTAGCCTTAGTCGGTTGACTTATGCCTACACGGCAGTCCCGACCACGTCCCCCGGCAGAAGAGCATCGGGTGACATCACCTCCGGAGTGACCCATGAGCAAGCGCACCTTCCAGCCCAACAACCGCCGTCGCGCCAAGAAGCACGGCTTCCGCGCCCGTATGCGTACGCGCGCCGGCCGCGGCATCCTCGCGGCGCGTCGCGCCAAGGGCCGCACCGAGCTCTCGGCCTGACCCACCTAGTGCTCGCGAAGCCGAACCGACTCACCCGCGGATCGGATTACAAAGCCACCGTCCGTCGGGGTTCTCGGTGTGCCGGAACGCACACCGTCACCTACGTCGGCAGCGTGCCGGACGAAGGTCCCGCACGGTTCGGCTTCATCGTGAGCCGCCAGGTCGGCTCCGCCGTCACACGCAACACCGTCCGCCGCCGCCTCAAGGCGGTGTGCGCCGAGGCGCTCCCGCTCGTCCGCGGGGGCGCCTCGGTCGTCATCCGCGCGCTCCCGTCGGCCGCCACCGTCGACTACGCCGATCTCCGCGCCGACGTCGTCCGGTGCCTGCAGCGCAAGGCCGCCGCATGAGTACGTCGACGCTGCCCACCTCGTCCACCGGCGTCGGGCACCTGGAGTGGGACACCATCGCGGCATCCGTTCCCCTTCTCCCCCGCAACGCCGGCCTCGCCCTTCTGCACGCCTACCGCGCGACGATCTCGCACGTCTACGGCGACGTGTGCAAGTACTACCCGTCCTGCTCCGCCTATTCGGTGGGCGCCGTGCAGCAGCACGGACTCGTCAAAGGTGCCGCGTTGACCGCGGCCCGCCTCGCCCGCTGCCACCCCTGGGCTCAGGGAGGCATCGACGACGTCCGTCCGCACCGCGCCTTCCGTCACGAACTCACTCCGCACGGCTTCGTCGTGCCCTCCCGAAAGGACTGATCCGTGCCGGATCTCATTGGAATCGTCCTCTGGCCCTTGAAATGGGCCGTCGAGCTCGTGCTGGTCGGCTGGCATGCGCTCTTCACCGCGGTCGGCATGCCTCCGGCCGCGGGCCTCACGTGGGTGCTGTCGATAATCGGCCTCGTTCTCATCGTGCGGGCGGCGCTCATCCCGCTCTTCGTCAAGCAGATCAAGAGCCAGCGCAAGATGATGGAGATCGCCCCCGAGCTGCGCAAGGTGCAGGAGAAGTACCGGGGCAAGAAGGACCAGCTCTCCCGCGAGGCGATGAGTCGCGAGACCATGGCGCTCTACAAGAAGCACGGCACCACGCCGGTTTCGAGCTGCCTGCCGCTGCTCGTGCAGATGCCCATCTTCTTCGCCCTGTTCAGCGTGCTGAACGACGTCGCCAAGCACGCGACGAGCGGTCTCGGCGGCGTGGGTCTCCTGACCCCTGAGCTGACCCGCGAGTTCTACGACGCGCGCCTGTTCGACGTGGCATCCATGCACGTCAACCTCGTCACCGCGTGGGGCCAGTCCGACGGTCAGGTCACCGTCGCGATCCTGCTGACGCTCGTCGTGCTGATGATCGCGTCGCAGTTCTTCACGCAGCTGCAGATCATCTCGAAGAACCTGTCGCCCGAGGCCAAGACCGGTCAGGCGTACCAGATGCAGAAGATCATGCTCTACATCCTGCCGCTGGCCTTCATCTTCTCGGGTGTCTTTTTCCCGCTCGGCGTCGTCATCTACTGGTTCGTCAGCAACCTGTGGACGATGGTGCAGCAGTTCGTCGTCATCCGCGAGATGCCGACTCCCGGATCGGATGCCGCGAAGGCGCGGGAAGAGCGGCTCGCCCGCAAGGGCAAGGCGATCGACTCGAGCGGCAAGGTCGTTCCGATCGAGAAGTACGAGGCCGAACAGCAGCGCCTGTTCGAAGAGGCCGAGCGCGCACGCGCCGCACAGCCGAAGCGCCAGCAGCCCGTCGGCAAGCAGCGCGCCAAGAAGCAGCAGCAGTCCCCGAAGGCCTCCGGAACCGCTCCGCGGACGACCGCGAAGCCCGGAACCGACTCCCCCTCCTGAGCACCTGGAGACCATGAGATGACGACGTCCGAGCAGATCGCCACCGAGCACACCGCCGCCACCGAGGAGCAGCTGGAGCAGGAGGGCGACGTTGCCGCCGACTTCCTGGAAGGGCTCCTCGACATCGCCGATATCGACGGCGACCTGGCGCTCGATGTGCGCGCCGGCCGTGCGTACGTGTCCGTCGAGGCCGAGGATGCCTCCGCGCTGTCGACGATCTCGCACCCCGACACCGTCCAGGCTCTGCAGGAACTCACCCGCCTGGCCGTGCAGAACTCGACGGGACGCTTCTCGCGTCTGATCCTCGACATCGGCGGCTCCCGCGATGCGCGTCAGCGTCAGCTCGAGAACCTCGTCGACCGTGCCATCCAGCGTCTCGAGGAGGGCGCCTCGCAGGCGTCGCTGCCGGCGATGTCGAGCTACGAGCGCAAGCTCGTGCACGACATCGCGGCTGACCGCGGGTACTCGTCCGAGTCCTTCGGTGAGGGTGCGGACCGGCACACCGTGCTGCGTCGCGGCTGATCCGTTCGACGTGGGCAACCAACTCGAAGCGGAACCGGATGCCGCGGCGGCGCTGTTCGGTGAGCGCATCGATCTGGCACGGCGGTTCACGAGCGCCCTGGCGGCGCATGGCGAAGAGCGTGGTCTGATCGGACCACTCGAGGTGCCGCGGCTCTGGACCCGGCACATCCTCAACAGTGCGGTGGCCGCACCGTTCTTCGAGGGGCGAGTCGCGGACGTGGGGTCAGGTGCCGGCCTTCCCGGTGTCGTGCTCGCGATCGCACGACCGGACGTGGAGTTCACTCTCATCGAGCCCATGGAGCGACGGACCATCTGGCTCAGTGAGCAGGTCGCCGACCTCGGCCTCGAGAACGTCACCGTGGAGCGTCTCCGCGCAGAGGAATGGGCCAAGGGCCGGGTGTTCGATGTCGTCACCGCACGTGCCGTCAGTGCGCTCAGGACGCTCATTCCGTGGACCGCGCCGCTGGCGCGGGTGGGAGGGCGACTCGCCTACCTCAAGGGCGCGAACGTGGCGGCCGAGGTCGACGCGGCGGAGAAGCAGATCCGGCGCTTCGGTGTGTCCGACATCGAGGTGCATGTCGTGGGTGAGGGCGTGGTCGACGAACCGACGCGCGTCCTGACGGCGACGGTCACGCGGTAGCTACTCCCATTCAATGGGATTTGGTCGACCACGCCTTAACACGCCTCACCGTTGCCGCTTTCGGGTAGGCGCCTCGACCGGGTGACATCTCGAACACGTCGATGAGGAGCATCTGGGGATACGCCGGAGCCTGATCGAAGGCGGCGACGAGGCGTCCCTCGCATCCGATGGTGGTCACTCCCCCGCCCCACTCGACGCTCCAGGTGAGGAAGCGCGACGCGTCGTGCGGAACGGTCGTCGCGATCATGTCGGTGCGGAGCCGTTGGTCGTGGTGGGCCTTGATGCCGCACCGCACGCGCGTGCTTGCGCCGATGGCATCCGCGTCGATCTCCGCGACGCAGATCTCGCCCGAGTCTCGCGGGTCGTCGTGTTCGGTGCCGACCAGCCAGATGGCTGTCATGCAGTCGGGATCGGTGCTGGCCCGCAGCGTGACATCGACACGGCCGGCCGTCGGGGCGTAGCGGAGACTCGTCGGCGTGTGCGTACGAACGAGGAGTCCGTCCGAACGGTGGCGGTGGGTTCCCACGTTCGAGCCGAGAGCGCCCGAGAACGTGGCGGTCTGCAGATTCGAGACCCGCATCGGACCGTCTTCGGGACGCCACTCGAGCTGGTCTTCCTCGATGCGCAGATCGAGGCCTTCGGGCGCGAAGGCGAGCCGTGCGGCCGATCGGTCCGCCGTCGTCCAGTGCGGCATATAGTGCGGAACCCACACCGGCGCGAGCTCGCCGTTCGAGAAGTCGTCGTCGATGATGGGCGCGGAGGTCGGGGGTGGCGAGAGCGGGTCACCCGGCGTTCGAAGCATGACAGCCAGTCTGCCGTGAAGGTCTGACATGGATGCGGTCGGAGTGTGCCCGCGTCCCCGTCGCGCGCGAGGTCGTGAGTGTTTCACGTGAAACCATTCGCGAGGTGGGTCCCGCGGCTTCGCCAGCAGGTGGGGTCGGGTCGGGCATCTCTTCGTGGCGGCGTCGAGAAGCTGGGCGAGTCGCGACTCGCAGAGTCTGCGGCGCTCCGCTTCTCGGCAGTGTGAGACGTGCTGCGCCACTGTTCCGGTGTCTGCGCGCTCGCTTGTGTGCGTGTCGACGGGGTCGAGGCTGCGATGCGCCGCGCTGCGACTGTCGCCGACGCCTTAGTCCTCGGGATCTGGCACCCCCTCCCCGGTCTCCCGTGGTGGTGTGGCGTCGCGACCATCGATGTTCGTCCCGCGAGAGTCGCCGGTGAGCAGGACTGGGGCCGCGCGGAACGTGTGGTTTCCTGTCATCGGTGCCGCGTCGCACGTCGATGGGTCGGCACACACTCCCCCACCGTCATCCCATGTTCCAACACGGTGATGGGTCGACGTCGAAGTTCGGGTGTCTGAGGCGCGTCGGGCGCCAGTCACTCGGTTCTGGGCGTGGGTGATGGCGTCGACACCGCGGGGTCGCGGGCACGTCGTGACCACCGCGCTCTGCGCAGTTCCGCAATCGCGTCGGGGTCGGGGCCTCTCCCACACCGTGATGGGAGGGAGCGGAGCGTGCAGGACGTTCCTATCCTTGCGAGGCGACGTCCGGATGAGCCGTCTTCGCGCGGAAGAGGCGGTCGGTCGGTGGGGATGCTCATCCGGTAGTGCACGCAGGTCGAAGAGCGGCTGGCTGGCACGCGAGATGACATGTGGTCCGTGAACTCGGTCGAAAGAAGGTGAGCGTAGCCATCCGGGCTGAACCGCGTGATGCCGTGGACCACCCAAGAAAGCGCATTAGCTTGTGTGTTTGTGCCATCTCCGCGCGTGCCCGCTGATGGGGATGGGGTGCGTGGTCTTCCCCCCACCCTGGTTCGGGCGGGCGGCGGCTCGCCCTGACTGTGGAGAGGAGCATCCGGTTGCGGGGCCTGTGCGCCGGTGTTCCGGGGTGCTTCGCGTGACAAGTAGTGCCGCACACACCTGCGGTGATGGTGCGCATCCCCGAGGTGTTTCACGTGAAACATCGAGCCGCCAGCACGGTGCTCCCGTCAGATCCTGGTCGCGCTGTCGTCGAGCGGGTCCCGCGATGATCGCTACTCGACGCCGTCCATCTGCCACCGTCGGCATCCGCTCCCCCGCCCGCGCGGCCCCGCCGTGCCGCCATCGCTGTCGTTCTGGGCTGCCCACGCTTGCTGCTCGCGTGAGGAAGTAGCCTGGCGCGCACCACGCGTGAGTCACGCTCCGAAGGGCGTCTGTATGCGGATGTTTCACGTGGAACATCGCGTTCCACCCCGCGAGGCGCGATTGGCGCGCAGATGGTGCTCACCTCGGGCGACCGTGCCTCACCCGGCCCGTGCGACACGCGACCGGCGATCACGTGAGACGGTTCCGTGCGCCGGTATCCGTGTGCGGTGCCACACTTGAGGGCAGCCGTGGTGGCGAGTGGGCGGGGGGTGCCGAAATCTGATCGTCTCGTCGGCGGCCTGCCCGTGGACGAGCTCGACGGACCGCCACGTCCGTCCGCCGCGCGCACGCCGTTGCTAGCGCGAGGATCGTGGCTGTCCGAGGGGCCTGATCGCGTGACCGAGCCGTGCTTTCTGTATGCGTACCGACGAGGCCGCACATTAGGTAGGTCGGCGTCGTCTGTGTAGGTGGCTCAGGCCGCTCCGGGATGATGTGTCCGGAGGCACGCCGCCGGATGAGCGGCCGGGGACGCGTCATTCGTCATCCTCTCAGGCCGGAATCCGAGATGTGGGCCACCGAGAGGGTGCGGACCGAGCACCGAATCGGCGGGCCGTGGGTTGTCGCCCGCTTCCTCTGCGCCCGGTGGGATACGGGTAGGCGGTCGATGGAAGTGCGTGCGGTTGCGCGGTGACGTGCATCCCCGCGGCCTCGGCCCCGGTAGGGCGATGTGTCGCCCGCCGAACCGTCCCTTCGAATGCGCGCTGCGAAGCTTCGTGTCTAACGGCGCGCTCGATCTACTCGCCTCGCGCGTGGGTATGTTTCACGTGAAACATTCCGTTGTGACGGCAATGAGCTGGATGCCCGCGGCGTGCCGCCTCCCGGCAGAGCGCACTACCGCTCGACACTTCAGGTCCCGCGGCGACGAATGAGTGTCGACTGGGATTGCGGTCCTTGGTGGGGCTGATGTCTCCGAACCGTGGCCGCACGGCGAAACGAGCGCCACTAGCGACACAGGGGTATGCCGGGATGGCGGCCGCCGGTTGTCAGCGCGCGCGGCCAAGCGGCTGTTTCGCGTCTCGGGGTGCGGTGCTGTGCGCGGCCGCCGTGTGGGTGACGGCGGCTACGGCGCCGGCCGTGGTCTGATCGACCAGCCTCGTCCATGGAGTGCACCGCACAGCTGCGTGGGTGTCGGGACTCCCCGGTCGTCGCTGTCCCAGCATCCCCGGGGGCTGGCATCGGCGCTTGGCCTGCGCAGATGCGGTTCACAGACCCAGGCGGTGCGGCGGGGGGGGGGGCCACACGGATGGACGTGGTGCCGTGGCAGACGGCGCGACGCGAGGTGCGGCGGCACACAGGGCCCGAGCAGTCGCGGTGTGACGGCCTGGACACTCATTGACTGTTGGCGCCAACCCGAGATGTTCCACGTGAAACATCGAGCCCGCATTGCGCGGCCAGGCCAGATGCGCCTCCGGAGCGCAGACGCGAGCTCGACTGTCACCGGATCCCAGCGTGACGGAGATCGTCGGTGATGAGGCGCATTGGGAGATCGCTTCACACGGTGTGGCGAGCAAGACGTCGGACGCGGGCTTCGAAAGCGCCCACGGTTGCGGCGTCGTGGGCGACACTCCGGCGGTGCGGGCTGTCGCGGAGGGCCGATGGGGCCCGGGGGCGGTGGAGAGCGCGGGTCCGTGCGCGCGAAGTCGATCCCGAAGGGCGTACCGACATGCCCCTGGCGTGCGAGCCGTGACGACCGGCTGTGGTGGGGCGAACGGGGGCTGCCCTCGATGACCAGAGCCGGCTGAGAGTAAACACCACTCATTCGAACGCCACGACCACGTAGGTGCAGCACAGGGTGTAGAAGCCATATAGCCACGCAGGAGCACCGACGCTCATGCGCTCGGCAATCGCAACGTTTCACGTGAAACATCCACATTGGGCGCGACGACGCAGCGTCCCCGCCCGTCAGTGCGAACAACAGCCCTCCACGCCCGAACGAGCGAATAGACGGGCTCCCCCTGCACGCCACCACCGACGAGATCAGTGCGCCGTGCTCGTAGACAGCTGATGCGGCGACGGGACCGAGTGTGTCCGGGAAGCTGTGCGTTCGTCTCCTCGTGGACGACAATCCGCGATCCTCTGCGGGCACCCGCGCTGGAGATGACCCGGATTCACCCCGCGATTCCCGACACGCGCCTGCGCACGGTCGGTGTGCCCACGTAGACTGAGGATGTTGTCCCCGGAGATGAAGGAGCGCGTTTCACGTGAAACAATCCGGCGAGTCGTCCGGCTCGACCTCCTTCGAGGACTCCCCCATTGCACGTGAGCTCGCGGATCTCTCGGCTCGGCGCCGAGCGCTGGAGGCAGTCGAGGTGAAGTTGTCGGGGCGAACCCGCGTATTCACGGTGTCGAACCAGAAGGGTGGCGTCGGGAAGACGACCACGGCCGTCAACATCTCGGCGGCTCTCGCGTCGCTGGGTGCCAAGGTTCTCGTCATCGACCTCGACCCTCAGGGCAACGCGTCGACCGCACTCGGTGTGCCCCACAACGCGGACACGGCGAGCATCTACGACGTGCTGATCGACGAGTTCCCGCTGGCTGACATCATCCAGACCAGCCCGGAGTCGCCGAACCTCCTCTGTGCTCCGAGCACGATCCACCTCGCCGGGGCCGAGATCGAATTGGTCTCCCAGGTGGCGCGCGAGCATCGCCTTCGCGGGGCCCTGCGTGACTACCTTGCGGATGCCGGAAACCACCTCGACTTCGTGATCATCGACTGCCCGCCGTCTCTCGGGCTGCTGACGATCAACGCGTTCACGGCGGCGGATGAGGTCCTCATTCCGATCCAGTGCGAGTACTACGCGCTCGAGGGTCTGAGCCAGCTTCTCGGCAGCGTTCAGATGATCCAGAAGCATCTGAACCCCGCCCTGCACGTGTCGACGATCCTGCTGACCATGTACGACGGTCGAACGCGCCTCGCACAGCAGGTCGCGGATGAGGTGCGTCAGCACTTCTCGGATGAGGTGCTCGACACGGTGATCCCCCGCTCGGTGCGCGTGTCGGAGGCGCCGAGCTTCGGACAAACGGTCATCGCCTACGATGGCCACTCGGCGGGCGCGATCGCCTACCGCGAAGCCGCGGTCGAAATCGTCGCACGCGACACCACCACGAAGGAAGACTGATGGCCAAGAGAACCGGACTGGGCCGCGGAATCGGCGCCCTCATCCCCACCGCCGAGTCGTCGGAGGCCCGCCCGGTCGACGTCTTCTTCCCCGGCGGCACGAAGACCGAGGAGTCGAAGGCGACGACCTCGGCGACCGAGCCCGTGGATGACACGGCGTCGGACCTCGTCGCTGTCCCGGGCGCTCGGCTGGTGCACATCGACCCGCAGTCGATCGTGCCCAACCCCCGTCAGCCGCGGACGCACTTCGATCCGGAAGACCTCGCTGAGCTCGTCCACTCCGTGCGCGAGTTCGGAGTCCTGCAGCCCGTGGTCGTCCGCGACAAGGGTGACGGCACGTATGAACTCATCATGGGCGAGCGCCGTACCCGCGCGTCGCGCGAGGCCGGATTGTCCTCGATCCCCGCCGTCGTTCGCGAGACCGACGACGAGTTCCTCCTCCGCGACGCGCTGCTCGAGAACCTGCACCGATCGCAGCTGAATCCGCTGGAAGAGGCATCCGCCTACCAGCAGCTCCTCGAGGACTTCGGCATCACGCAGGAGGAGCTCGCCACCCGCATCGGTCGCTCGCGTCCGCAGATCAGCAACACGATCCGTTTGCTGAAGCTCCCCGTCCCCGTGCAGCAGCGGGTCGCGGCCGGCGTCTTGAGCGCGGGCCACGCGCGCGCGATCCTCTCGCTCGACGACCCGCGCGAGATGCAGAAGCTCGCCGACAAGATCGTGAACGAAGACCTCTCCGTCCGGGCGGCCGAGGCCGCGGCCAAGATGCCGGGAGTCGCCCCCGTTCGTCAGAAGCCCAAGGCCGGGAGCCGTCGTTCCGGTCTCGATGACATCGCCGAGCGTCTGGGTGACCGGTTCGACACCAAGGTGAAGGTGTCGCTCACCGCAAGAAAAGGCCAGATCAGCATTGATTTCGCCACGATCCAGGACCTCAACCGGATTCTCGCCGTACTCGGAGAAGACGGTTACACCGGCTGAACATCGGCTCATTCCCTTCTCGGCATATGCCGGGAGACGGCGCCGAGCGGCTCCTCTGTCCGAGGCCCGACGTAGGCTGGAGAGGTGACCGCGAACGACCAGGGCCCTCGCCGCCGCGCCAGTCTCGAACTGCTGCGCGCGGAGGCCTCGGACGAACTCGCCGTCCTCATTCACGAGCGTCTTCGCGGCGGTGAGGACCCCTGGGACTTCATGGAAGATCTCCCCAGCGTCGATGAGCTCGTCGTGCTCACCCTCCGAGCCGAGAACATCGCCGAGAACGGCGGCGTCCGGCCGAACCGGTCCCGCAACTACCGTGTGCTGCGACAGATCGCGCTGGACTATCCGGCGCTCACGCGCGCGGTGTGGCGGATCCTCGGCGATGAGGAACCCCACCGTCGCTGGGACGCATCCGTGCGCCTCGACGCCTCCTAGGCCCACCAGCGACCCGGCGTACGGCCAGTCAGCCCTGAACGCTCCAGGACGCCGCGCAGAGCTCCCGGAGGCGGCTCTGGTGCCGCGGCCACCCCGGAAGCGCCTCGGTGGCCAGGCGGCCGCAGGGCGGCCCGGATCGAGCGAGTCTGCTCCCGGCATCCCGTCACCCACGAGAAAGCCCCCGACACCACAAGGGTGCCGGGGGCTTATCGCTGCGAGCGGGCTCAGCCGAGGTAGGCCGCGAGGTCCTTCTCGAGAGCGAACTTCGGCTTGGCGCCGATGATGGTCGTCTTGACCTCGCCGCCTTCGAAGACCTTCATCGCGGGGATCGAGGTGATCTGGTACTTCATCGCGAGGTCGGGGTTCTCATCGACGTTGAGCTTCACGATGGTGATCTTGTCGGCGTTCTCGGACTGGATCTCGTCGAGAACGGGGCTGACCATACGACACGGTCCGCACCACTCGGCCCAGAAGTCCACGAGAACGGGGCCCTCGGCCTGCAGGACGTCCTGCTCGAAGGTCGCGCTGGTCGTCGCCTTGGCGGTCATGTGCATTTCTCCTTAGATGGAAGCGTTACCGGTGGAAACCCCGGTGAGCGTGGGTTTATTCCTCAGACGACAGCGGCGTCGGGGAGCCCTTCGAGGGGGCTCTCGGCGACGGCGGGCTCGCCCGCCTCACCGCGCGCGGCGAGGAAGTGCTCCACGTCGAGCGCGGCCACGGTGCCGCTGCCGGCAGCCGTGATGGCCTGACGGTAGGTGGGGTCGATGACGTCACCCGCGGCGAAGACGCCGTCGACCGACGTGCGCGACGAGCGACCGTCGACCCAGATCGTGCCCTCGGGGGTGAGCTGCAGCTTGTCGTGCACGAGGTGCGTCCGCGGGTCGTTGCCGATCGCGACGAAGAGGCCCTCGATCTCGAGGTCGCGCTCCGAACCGTCGACGGTGGAGCGCAGGCGCACACCGTTCACGGCCTCGTCACCGAGGATCTCGGCGACCTCGCTGTTCCAGACGAACTCGATCTTGGGGTTCGCGAAGGCGCGCTCCTGCATGATCTTCGAGGCGCGGAGCGAGTCCTTGCGGTGGATGATGTACACCTTCGAAGCGAACTTGGTGAGGAAGTTCGCCTCTTCCATCGCGGAGTCGCCGCCGCCGACGACGGCGATGGTCCGCTCCCGGAAGAAGAAGCCGTCGCAGGTCGCGCACCACGAGACACCGTGGCCGGACAGACGCTCTTCGCCCTCGAGTCCGAGCTTGCGGTAGGCGGAGCCGGTCGCGTAGATGATCGAAGCTGCCTCGTGCACCTTGCCGCTGCCGAGCGTGACCTTCTTGACGGGGCCGTCGAGCTCGAGCGAGACGACGTCGTCGTACAGCACCTCGGCGCCGAAACGCTCGGCCTGCGCCTGCATCTTGGCCATGAGGTCGGGTCCGAGGATTCCGTCGGGGAAACCGGGGAAGTTCTCGACGTCGGTGGTGGTCATGAGGTCGCCGCCGGCTTCGACGGAGCTCGCGACGACGAGGGGTTCGAGGTTGGCTCGGGCGGCGTAGATGGCGGCCGTGTAGCCGGCAGGACCCGATCCGATGATGATGACGTGACGCACGGTAGCGCGTTCCCTTCGTTGATTCCGCCGGATGAAACCCATGCTAGCCCCGCAATATTCCTCGGGCCGGGGGCTGGCGCGGGGTCGCGCCCGTCAGTCCTGGCCGACCTGTTCGGCGTCGCCGGGGGTGCTGACGTGGGCCTCCGCCCCGCGCGCCCGCCGGCGGCGACTGACGGTGCGCAGGACACCGATGCCGAGGAACACCGCCACCAGGACGATGAAGACGATGAGGCCGATGCTCTCCCATTCGGCGCGGACCTCGACCTGCACATCCTGCCGAGCACCGATGAGCTCGCCCGTCGGGCTGTAGAGCTGCATCGAGACGTTGACCTCGCCGTTCGCGATCCGGGCCTCGACGGGGACCTCGGTGCGCGTGTTCGCCGACGCCTGGGCGTCGATCGGGGTGTCGGCCTGCACACGCAGGCGCACGTCGTCGGGCTGCGCCCGCAGCACCACCGAGATGGGCCACGGCAGATCGTTGCGCACCCACGGTCGCAGCGGCGCGCTGGAACTCACCAGGCGGAAGTCGGACGACAGGATGCCGACCGAGTCCAGGGTCGTCTGGGTCGCGGAGCGGTGGGCGGCGACGGCCGTGCGGGCGGCATCCCCGGTCCAGGCGACGTTCAGCACCTGCAGGATCTCGGCGCGCTCCCGTCCGGTGAGCAGTTCCGGCTGGTCGAGGATCGTCGCGAAACGATCGATCGTGTCCTCGTCCGTGAGCAGGTCGGCGACATCCGCTGCGCGGACGGCGTCGGGAGTCGCCTCGGCGAGGGACACGTCCGTCAGGGGAGCACTCGCGATCGCGGCGAACGTCGAGGGGGTGTACCCGGGGGCGGATGCCAGGGCGCCCAGCGTCGCACGCAGGCTCACGCGCGAGCGATCGGTGCCCCGGTCCAGAACGGCCAGCACGGGGCGGTCGTCCGCACCCGTTCGGGCGAAGGAGAGATGGCCGGAGACGGCGGCCAGCGCCGCACCGCGCCGGGCCGTGTCGTTCTCGGCTGCCGCCGTCGTCAGGGCACGGGAGACCTCCGCGTCGTACGCGGGCGTCGCCACCCCGCCCACGGCGGCGGTGGCGGTGGCGGCGCCCCCCGCGAGGTTGCTCGAGGCGACGAGGATGCGGGTCGGCGCGGCATCCGAGCCGAGGCTCCCGAGGGCACTCACCACGGCGCCGTCGACCGAGCCGGTGGCGGGCCAGAAGACGTTCTGGTCGGCGGATCCGATGTCGAGGAGGGCCGTCAGGTCGGGGAAGGAGGGTTGTCCGGGGGCCGCCGAGGCCGAGGGGCTCGGAGTGGTGACCCCCGAGACGGGCTGAGTGAAATCGGACGCCGTCATGTAGGACTGCAGCGATGTCGGCGCGAGCGGTGTGGTGACACCCGCGCGGATCTGCGCCGACAGGTCGGCGTCGCCGAACTGCAGCGCGAAGCGGTCGTTGGGGAGGGCGAGCAGGCGTTTCAGCCATGCGACCGCGGTGGGGGGCGCCGACGACCCGAGCACCCGGATCGCGGCGGGGATCGCGGGGTCGACAGCGAGGGTCGCGACCGAACCGTCGACGGCATCCAATTGCGCCGAGAGCGCGCCGTCGACCGCGGTCAGGTCGGCCAGTTCGTCAGCCGTGAGCAGGCCACCGGTGCGGGGGGCTGCGGTGATCGGCACGACGACGGCCAGCGGTGTGCTCGCGCCGTCCGCGGGGACGACGACGACCGTCGGGGCCTGCAGCGACGCTCCCCCACCCGTCTGGGCCAGGACGGGGTAGACGCCGGCGGCGCGGCCGAGGAGGGCCGGGTCGGTGCCCTGCACCGTGAACGACACCGAGGTCTGTGCCGCCGGGGCCGTGGCATCCAGGTTCCCGGTCGCGATCTGCTGCAGCGTGACTCCGGACGCGTCGCCGCTCAGCCACCGCGTGAGGGCGGCGTCATCGGCCAGCGGTGTCGCACCGATCGACAGCGAGACGGAGGTCGCGGAGACGGTCGCGCCCCCGGAGTTGGTGAGCGTGGTGAGGACCGCGAGAGTCTCCCCCGCACGCAGGATGCCGTTTCCGGCCGGCGCGGCGGTCAGGGTGGGCGCAACGGCGCCGGCGGACGGCGAGGGCGTCGGGGTGGTCGCCGCGGTGGCGGCGAGCGGCGCCGCGAGTCCGAGTGCGAGGGCGGCCGCGGCGAGGGTCGCCAGGAACCGGCGCGTGAGAGAGCGCCGCGGCACGGGTGAGCCCGAGGGCAGGGAGGTCACGTTCATACGAGCGTCGGTGGGGCGAGGGGGCCTCGCACCGCGACGAGTCTAGGTCCGCCTGCCTCGGAACCCCCCGATAGCCTCGCGCAGACGGTTGAATGGGGCGGTGCTCCCCGAACCAGACCCGACCCTGTGCCGTGCCCTCGCCGACGATCTGCGGACCGCGGGGTTCGCGGGCGCGGCGCTGCGCGCGGCGTGGGGCGTCCATGCCGACGACGCCGTCGCGCGAGGCCTGCGCGGGCCGGCCGAGCGTGCCCTCGGCGGCCGACGCGACGCGCTCGCGGTCCTCGGGCGTCTGTGGGTCCTCGGTGCACCGGTCGCTCGGGAGGACGCGGCGGCGGCTCTCCCGGGGCTCGGACTCGACGGTGCCGAGGCTCTCGGTCTGGTCGCGCTCGACGGTGGTCGCGTCGTCCCCGCGGCCCTCATCCGCCCCCAACCGTTCGCGGATGCCGACGGCGACGTCGAGTGGTGGATCGCGAGCGACCTCGATGAAGCGGCGCTCGGCGGGCCGCTCCCCGAAAACCACGTCCTCGGCGTGGGTGGGGCATCGCAGACCCTGGCCACGCTGCAGCTCACGTGGCGCGGAGGCTCGGCCCTCGACCTCGGCACCGGCTGCGGCATCCAGGCCCTCCGCCTGCGGCGGCTGGTCCCGCGGGTCGTGGCGACGGACATCTCCGAGCGCGCGCTGCGTTTCACGCGCCTGAACGCGCTGCTCAACGACGTCGACGGGATCGAGACCCGGCTCGGTTCGCTCTTCGACCCGGTCGACGGGGAGACGTTCGATCGGGTGGCATCCAATCCCCCGTTCGTGATCACGCCGCGTGTCGCGGGCGTCCCGGCTTACGAGTACCGCGACGGCGGGCTCGAGGGCGATGCGCTCGTCGCCTCGGTGATCTCCTCCGTCGGTGCGCACCTCGCGCCCGGCGGGGTCGCGCAGTCGCTCGGCAACTGGGAGTACCGCGACGGCGAGGCCGGCCTCGATCGCGTCCGCGGGTGGGTGGACACGTCGCTCGACGCCTGGGTGATCGAGCGCGAGGTGCTCGACCCCCTCGCCTACGCCGAGTTGTGGGTGCGGGACGGGGGCACCATCCCGGGCACGCCCGAGTACGCGCGGCTCATCGGCGCGTGGCTCGACGATTTCGCGAGCCGCGGCGTCACCGGAATCGGCTTCGGCTACGTGCTGCTCCGGCGCCCGCTGGCCGGCGCACCGACACTGTCCCGGTACGAGCGGGTCGCGGGCGGCGGCGAGTCCGCGTTCGGCCCGCACCTCGCAGCGTGCCTGGAGAACCACGACCGTGCCGCCCTCCTGGACGATGAGGGACTGGCATCCGCTGTCCTGCAAGTCGCTCCCGACGTGACCGAGGCCCGGCACCACCGGCCCGGCGAGGAGTCGCCGTCGGTGATCGAGCTGCGCCAGGGCGGCGGCTTCGCCCGCACGCTCGACGTCGACTCGGCGCTCGCGGCCCTCGTCGGGGCGTGCGACGGCGACCTGTCGGTCGGGTCGCTCATCGACGCGATCGCCCAGCTCCTGGACGTGGATGCCGCAGAGCTCCGCGCGGACGTCCTGCCGCGGGTGCGGGAGTTGCTGGTGACCGGATTCCTCGCGTTCGCGGACGCGTGAGGCCCCTCGCCGGTTTCGGTGTCCGAGACACGCCGATGCGTCGGCGCGTCGTCCGCGTGTCCTGGACACCCAACCCGGGAGGCGGCGCCGAGGTGGCCGACGGGACCCCGGGGCGACGGTGCCCCCGGTTAGGCTCGAAGGCATGCTGAACATGGCCGACGGTGTCGCGCGCCTCGGTGAGCTCGCCGAGCATCCGGTGGTCGCCACCCTCGCGCGGGTGTTCGCCGACGCGGGGCGCGATCTGGCGATCGTGGGCGGTCCCGTGCGCGATGCGCTGCTCGGCCGCACGACGCACGACCTCGACTTCACGACCGACGCGCGCCCCGACGAGATCCTGGCGCTCGTGAAGCCGGTGTCGTCGGTGCAGTGGGACGTCGGCCGCGCCTTCGGGACGATCGGCGCCAAGGTGCAGGGCGAGCAGGTCGAGATCACGACGTACCGGGCCGACAGCTACGACGGCGTGACCCGCAAGCCGACGGTCGAGTTCGGCGACACCCTCGAGGCCGACCTCACGCGGCGCGACTTCACCGTCAACGCGATGGCGCTGCGCGTCCCTTCGCGCACGCTCGTCGACCCGACCGGCGGCGTCGAAGACCTGCTCGCACAGCGTCTGCGCACCCCGATCGACCCCGCGGTGAGCTTCGGCGACGACCCGCTCCGCATGCTCCGGGCAGCCCGGTTCGCCTCGCAGCTCGAGTTCGCGGTCGACGCCGAGACGCTGGATGCCGTCGCCGAGCTGCGCGGAACGCTCGAGATCGTGAGCCCCGAACGCGTGCAGGCCGAACTCGTGCGGCTGCTCCAGACCGATGACCCGGTGCGTGGCATCCGGGTGCTCGTGGAGACGCGGTTGATCGAGGAGTTCCTTCCCGAGGTCCCGGCGCTGCGCCTCGAGGTCGACGAGCACCATCACCACAAAGACGTGTACGAGCACTCGCTCACGGTGCTGCGTCAGGCGATCGCGCTCGAGAAGCAGCGCCACCCCGGCGCTGCGCCCGACGTGCCGCTGCGCCTGGCCGCCCTGCTGCACGACATCGGCAAGCCCGCGACGCGGCGTCTCGAATCCGGCGGCGGCGTGACGTTCCACCACCACGACATCAAGGGCGCGCGCATGGCGCGCAAGCGCCTGCAGGCTCTGCGCTTCGACGCGGCGACCACGACGGTCGTCGCTCGCCTGGTGGAGTTGCACCTGCGGTTCTTCGGCTACGCCGAGGGGGCGTGGACGGATGCCGCGGTCCGCCGTTACGTCCGCGACGCCGGCGACGAGCTGGAACGCCTGCACATCCTCACGCGGGCGGACGTGACCACGCGCAACAAGCGGAAGGCCCAGCGCCTGGCATCCGCCTACGACGACATCGAGGCGCGCATCGTGGCGCTGCGCGAGCAGGAGGAGATCGACTCGATCCGTCCCGAGCTCGACGGCAACCGCATCCAGGAAGTCCTGGGCCTGAAGCCCGGCCGCGAGGTCGGTGAGGCATACCGCTTCCTGCTCGACCTGCGCCTCGACGAGGGCGTGCTCGGCGAGGACGAGGCCGAGAAGCGCCTGCGCGAATGGTGGGCCGCGCGGAGCTGAGGAGGCCGCCCGGCGTTCCTCCATGGAAATGCTGGGGAAACGCCCAGTGTCTAGGGTCATCCTCATGACCCCCCTCTCTCCCGCATTCCGTGCGCTGAGCGTCACCACGGTGACGATCGGAATCCTCGCGACCGCCGTGGTCCTGCCGGGCGCCGCAGTGGCCGACACCATCGACCCGGCCGCCGACATCTTCCCCGCGGTGGGAACGTCGGACTTCGATGTCGAGCACTACGACGTGCAGATGGACTACCGAGCCAACGACGACATCTCGGTGGTCACCACGATCACCGCCTCGGCCGCGGCGACGCTCGACACGATCCGTCTCGACTTCGAGGGGCTGACCGTCGACACCGTCACCGTCGACGGGGTCGCGGCGACCTTCGCACGCGAGGACGACAAGGGCGCGACGCTGCACAAGCTCGTCGTCACACCGGCGGCTCCGGTGTCCGGCGACTTCACGGTGACGGTGGAATACCGCGGCGCTCCGGGCACGCACGAGGATCCGGACGGGTCGTTCGAGGGGTGGATGCCGACCAGCGGCGGCGTGGTCGCGCTGGGGCAGCCGGTGGGCACGATGACGTGGCTGCCGAGCAACAACACCCCCAGCGACAAGGCGACCTACGACATCGAGGTCACCGCTCCGACCCAGACGGATGCTCGCGACCTGTCGGTGGCGAGCAGCGGCGATCTCGTCGGACAGGAGCCCGTCGACGCCGATCGCACGCGATGGTCGTGGCACGTCGGAACGCCGTTGTCGACGTCGATGCTCGTGCTCGCGGTCGGGCACTACGACATCCAGAACTCCACCATCACGCTGGCGAGCGGCCGCGTGCTGCCCGAGTGGTCGTTCGTCACGGCGGACGCGTCCGACGAGGACAAGGCGCTCGTGGCGAGCATGCGCGGGCGCATCGCCTCGATGCTCGACTGGCTCGAGACGAAGCTCGGACCGTACCCCGGGGAGAGCACGGGCCTCATCTACGACTACGCCAACGTGGGATACGCCCTCGAGACGCAGGACCGGCCGTTCTTCGACGGCGGGATCGACGAGGCCACGCTGCTCCACGAGCTCACGCACATGTGGCTCGGCAATTCGGTGAGCCCCCGCACCTGGTCGGAGATCTGGCTCAGCGAGGGCGGCGCCTCCTTCTTCGAGTCCTATTACGCGTGGCAGGTGCGAGAGCAGAGCGATCCGCGCGACCTCGCCGCTCAGGCGGTCGGTCCCGACGGCGACCCCGACATCTGGGAGGTTCCGACCGTCGGGTGGACCGACCCCGCCCAACTCTTCGGCAATCAGAGCTACGTCCGCGGCTCCTACGTCTACAGCGCCCTCATGAACGCCGTCGGCCCCGACGGCTTCGATCGCATCATGCGGGCGTGGACGAAGGAGCACGGAGGGTCGTCCGTCGTTACGGAGGACTTCCTGGCGCTCGCCAACGAGGTGTCCGGCCGAGACCTCAGTCGCACGCTCGTGCAGTGGATCTCGAGCGACACCCCGCCGGCGGTCCCCGAGGACATCGTCTCGTTCGAGCCGCTCACCGCCGAGACGACGGTCGGCACGGCCCCCGTCCTCCCCACGGAGGTCACACCGAACTACAAGTCGGGACCGGGCACGCCCGCGTCGGTCACGTGGGACACCGCGGATGCCGACTGGTCGACGCCGGGGACGGTCACCCTGACCGGATCGGGCACCGACTTCTTCGGCGCCCCGTTCACCACGGCATCCCTCGTCGTGACGGTGTCCGCGCCGGCGAGCCCGAGTCCGACGGAATCCGCGACCCCGAGTCCGTCGTCGGCCGCGCTCCCGCACACCCTCAGCGCAACCGGCGCGAAGCCGGCCACCGTGCCCCTGATCGCCGCGCTGTCGCTGTTGATCGGCGGTGCCGTCATCCTGGTCGCCGCGCGTCGTCGCCGGAAGGTCGACTGAGGCCGGCGGCCCCGACCTCGGGTTTGGGGCGCGTTTCTCTGTTTGGGGCAGAAAACCCGCGCCCCGAACGGAGAATCACGCCCCGAACCCGTCGTGCGAGCGCCGAGGGCGGCATCCCGGCCCGACCCCTGGCATCCCGCTGTGAACCCGCCCACCCCCGCGCACGGCGACCTACACTGGGCACGACACCGTCACCGCCGATGGGAGTCCCGTGTCTTCGCCGTGGTCGCGACCCGCCGTCTCCCCCGAGAACTCGGGGCTGCTGATCGCGCGCGCCCACGACGAACTGCTCGCCGGTAACGAGGATCGGCGGCTCAGCGACGTGCGTCCGCTGGTGCAGGAGTCGTGGCGGCGGTCGCTGGCATCCCTCGTCGGTCCGGAGGGTCTGCCGACGCTCGATCTCGCGTCCGAGGAGCTCGAGGCGTATCGCCGCGCGCACCCGCTCGCCGGGGTGATGGACATGATCCGCGCCCTGCTGCTGCCGGGGTCGGCGGAGGACTCCGGCGTCGTGGTGGCCGTGGGCGATGCCGCCGGACGCCTGCTGTGGGTCGAGGGTGATCGACACATCCGCACGCGCACCGGCGACATGGGTTTCATCGCCGGGGCGAACTGGTCGGAGGACGTCGTGGGCACGTCCGCGCCCGGGACGGCGCTGAGGCTCGACCGGTCGGTGCAGATCCGCGGGGCGGAGCATTTCAACCGGCTCGTGCAGCCGTGGTCGTGCACCGCAGCGCCCGTGCACGACCCCGAGACGCGGCGGCTGCTCGGCATGATCGACGTCACGGGAGGCCCCGAGGCCGTGACCCCGCAAGCGCAATTGCTGGTGGATGCCACGGCCCGGGCGATCGAGAGCGAGATCCTCGTCGGGCGGCTCCGGGCGCAGCAGGACCCCCCGCCGCGTCGACCGCGGCGCTCCCCCGGGACGCGCGCGCTGCTGCGGATCCTCGGCCGGGATCGGGCGCTGCTCGAGGTGTCCGGCGAGTCCGGCGAGACGGTGGTCGAGCTCGGCGCGCGGCACGCCGAGATCCTGCTGCTGCTCGCCGTGCACCGCGAGGGGATGTCGGCCGAGGCGCTCAGCGAAGCGGTCTACGGGCACCCCGCCACCGAGACGCTGCGCCCCGAGATGGTGCGGTTGCGGAAGGTCCTCGAGCCCCTCGCGCCCGCGCTGGTGCCGGCATCCCGCCCCTACCGGCTGCCCGAAGGCCTCGAGACCGACGCCCAGCAGATGGTGTCGCTGCTCGATCGCGGGGCGCACCGCGTCGCGCTCGCCGCCTACCGCGGGCCGGTGCTGCCCGATTCGGTGGCGCCGGGGGTGGCCGAGGTGCGGGAGTCGGTGCGTCAAGCGCTGCGCGAGGCGTTGATCGAGGAGGCGGGGATCGACGTGCTGCTCGCGTACGCCGACACCGTCGACGGGCGGGAGGATGCCGAGGTGCTGCGGCTGTGCCTCGGGATGTTGCCCGCGCGGTCGCCGAAGCGCGCCGGGCTCGTGTCGCGGATCGAGCGTCTCGAACAGGACTGATGTCGGACCCCGTGGTTACGCTGAATCCATGGACGAACAGACGCTCGACATCTTCTCGGCAGCTCGCGCCCGTCGCGATGTGGGGCGCATCCGCGAGGCCGTCGCCGAGGTCAAGGCCGGCGACATCGCCCGCGTCCTGGTGCGATCGCCCCGCTACGGTCTGTACGCGATCGAGGGGGCCGTCCGCATCGGCGTGGGCGGGCAGCCGCTCGTCGGCGATGTGATCCTCGCGACCAGCGCCGAGATCCAGCGCATCGATCTCGGCATCCCCGCGCCCGAGCCGGCCCTGTCGGCCGACGTCGTCGACCCCTCGACCCTCCCCCACGGCACGCCCGTCCGCGTCACGTTCGTCACGCCGACGGCCGCGACCTTCGCCGTCACGGGTCCGATCACCGCGGGCAACGACCGCTTCCTCCTCGTCGGCAGCTGGATCGTGGCCGACGACCGCGCGATCGCCCCGCGCGTGGTGAGCATCGAGCGCCTCGACGACGTCGACCTGCACGAGGTCAACGTCCCGCCGCTGCGGTCGGTGCTGGTCGACGCCGACGCGTAGAGGCCGATGGATGCCGCGGCCCCGGGGTCGCGGCATCCCTCGTCCGTGAAGGGCGTCAGGGCCGGATCAGCACCTTCAGTGCCTCGCGGCTGTCCATGAGGCGGTACGCCTCCGCGATCTCGGACAGCGGCAGTTCGCGGTCGAAGACGCGGCCGGGGTCGATGCTGCCGTCGAGCACTTGGGGGAGCGCCGCCTCGATGTATGCCCGGATGGTCGCCGGTCCACCGGTCAGGGTGGCGTTCTTGCCGAACAGCGAGGTGAAGCCGACGGGTGCGTCCTCGTACTGGGGGACGCCGACGCGCGAGATCACTCCGCCGGGGCGGACGATCCGGTACGCCTGCTCGTAGGCGGGCATGTGTCCGACGGCTTCCAGCACCACGTGCGCGCCCTCGCCGCCGGTGAGGTCGAGCACGCGTGTCACGCCCTCGTCTCCCCGCTCGGCGACCACGTGCGTCGCGCCGAAGTCGCGACCCAGGTTCGTTCGCGCCTCGTGGCGCCCCATGAGGATGATCTTCTCGGCACCCAGCTGACGCGAGGCGAGGACCGCGGACAGACCGACGGCGCCGTCCCCGATGACGACGACGGTCTTCCCCGGCGCGACGCCGCCCCGGTGGGCGGCGTGGTGTCCGGTCAGGTACACGTCCGACAGCGTCAGCAGCGAAGGCATGAGCGCCTCGTCGGTGCCGGCCGGGACGACGACCGCGGTGCCGTCGACCTGCGGGACCCGCAGGCGCTCGGCCTGGGTCGCCGACCCGGCGCCGTCGAAGAAGCCGCCGTGCACGCACGACGTGGTGATGCCGTCGCGGCAGAACACGCACGTGTTGTCCGACCAGGCGAAGGGCACGATCACGGTGTCGCCGACCGCGAGGGTGCGGACGTCCTCACCGATCTTCTCGACGGCGCCGATGGCCTCGTGACCCATCCGGCGCCCCTCGGGGGTGTGCTCGAGGGAGTGGTACGGGTGCAGGTCGGACCCGCACACGCAGGCGTACGTCACCCGGATGACGGCATCCGTGGCTTCTTCGATGGTGGGATCGGCGACCTCTTCGACGCGGACGTCGCCCGCGCCGTACATCAGTGTGGCTCTCATCGGTTGCTCTCCTCGGTGATGGGGGCGTTGTACTCGTCGTCGGTGACGTGGGAACCCCACGTCGCGCTCTCCGCGCCCTCGGGGGTTTCCCACAGGGCCAGGTGCGTCATGAAGCTGTCGGGTGCGGCACCGTGCCAGTGCTCTTCGCCGGGCGGGCACGAGACCGTCTCGCCCGCGTGCACCTCGACGATGGCGCCGCCGCGCGCCTGCACCCGCGCCGTGCCCTCGACCACCCGCAGGGTCTGGCCGAGCGGATGCGAATGCCACGCCGTTCGGGCGCCGGGGGCGAACCGCACGAGGCCGGCGTGGAGACGCTGACCGTCGTGCTGCGGTGAGACGACCGGGTCGAGCCAGACGTCGCCGGTGAACCATTCGGGCGGGTTCTTGACGGTCGGTGGGATGGGGAGGGTACGCATGGTGTGCTCCGTTCGTCAGGGCGGTACGCCCAGCACACTCCGTCGACGGCCCCCGCGGGAGGCCCTGACGGAAGGTGTACCGCCAGGGCATCCCTTCCTCCGCGCGACGGTCCTACCGTGGACGGCATGGACAACAAGGCCGAGGTGCGGGAGTTCCTCACGACCCGCCGCGCGCGCGTCGCCCCCGAGCAGGTGGGGCTGCCGGCGGGCACCAATCGGCGCGTTCCGGGTCTGCGGCGCGCGGAGGTCGCGATGCTCGCCGACGTGAGCGTCGAGTACTACGCCAAGCTCGAGCGCGGACAGATCGCCGGTGCCTCCGCCGCGGTGCTCGAGTCGCTCTCCCGCGCCCTGTTGCTCGACGAGACCGAGCGGATGCACCTCCTCGATCTCGCCCGGGCAGCCGATGGCATCCCGACCTCCGGGCGACCCCGGCGACGGTCGAGCGCCACTGTGTCCGCGCGTCCAGGTCTGCAGAGGACCCTGGATGCCATCACCGGCGGGCCGGCGTTCGTCCGCGACCGCCACCAGAACCTCGTCGCCACGAACGCCCTCGGAGCGGCGTTCTACTCCCCCGTCATCGGTGCCGGCGGGCGGGCGCCGAATCTGGCGCGATTCCAGTTCCTCGACCCGGCGGCGCGCGACTTCTACCCCGATTGGGAGCTGTTCGCGCAGATGTGCGTCGCGATCATGCGGGTCGAGGCCGGGCGCGACCCCCACGACCGCACGATGCAGGACCTGGTCGGCGAGCTCACGACCCGCAGCGAGACCTTCGCCCGCCTGTGGTCGGCGCACGACGTGCGCACCCACGGGACCGGGACCAAGCGGTTCCATCACCCGGTGGTCGGCGAGCTCACCCTCGCGTATGAAGAACTCGCCGTCACCGCTGAAGACGGGATGGCGCTGCTGGTCTACACCGCCGAACCCGGGTCGCCGTCGGCCGAGCGTCTGCAGATGCTCGCCAGCTGGTCGCTCAGCGAGGCGGCTCGCCCGTGAGCGTCGATGATCTTCTCGAAGCCCTCGACCGCGGTGACACGATCGCCGGCGGATCGCCCCTCCACGAGGTCATGCACGCCACGAGTCAGGAGGCCCTGCGGATCGCCGCCGAGCTGAACTCCGCGTACCGCGAGCCCGACGACGTTCGTGCGCTCCTCGCGCGGCTGACGGGCCGCGAGGTCGACGAGTCCGTCACGCTCTTCCCGCCCTTCACCAGCGATTTCGGTCGCAATATCCGGCTGGGCGAGCGGGTGTTCATCAATTCCGGATGCCGCTTCCAAGACCAGGGCGGCATCACGATCGGCGACGACTGCCTGATCGGCCACAACGTGGTGATCGCGACGCTGCAGCACGGCATCGACCCCGCTCGCCGCGCGGATCTGCTGCCCGCGCCGGTGGTCCTCGGACGCAACGTGTGGCTCGGGGCGAACGTCACGGTCCTGCCCGGAGTGACGATCGGCGACGACGCGGTCGTCGGCGCCGGGTCGGTGGTCACGAGAGACGTCCCGGCGGCCACGATCGCGGTGGGGTCTCCCGCGCGGGTGGTGCGCGGCATCCACGATCCGGCGTAGGGGGGGCGCGGGCGGGGCCGGCGCGGTGCGGGGCCGGCGCGTGCGTGCGGGGCGGTCGCGCGACGTGCGTGCGCGGTCGTGCGGCGCCGAGAGCACACGATCCGTGCGAGGTCACACGCTGTGGGCGGCCGCGACGTGTGCGTTCGCACGGATCGTGTGCTTTCGCGGTCGCGGTCCCGGCCGACCCCCGTGCAACCGGATGCAACGTGGCGCGGCGTACGTTCGGCGCATCGCCGCCCGAAGCCGTCGCGGCGTCTCATGACCGTCGAAGGAGACACGCATGACCATCGTCGAAGAAGGCGTTTCCAGCGTCTACGCCGCCCCCGGTTCGCGCGGGGCCGTCGCCCAGTATCGCGAGCGGTACGGGCACTACATCGGCGGGGAGTGGGTCGAGCCGCACAGCGGCGAGTACTTCGAAGACATCACCCCCGTCACCGGCAAGCCGTTCTGCGAAATCGCCCGCGGAGACGCGGCCGACATCGACCGAGCAGTGGATGCCGCCTGGAAGGCGTTCGCATCCTGGAAGAAGACCACGCCCGCCGAGCGCAGCGTCATCCTGAACAAGATCGCCGACCGCATCGAGCAGAACCTCGAGATGATCGCTGTCGCCGAGACGTGGGAGAACGGCAAGCCGGTGCGCGAGACGCTCGCCGCCGACATTCCCCTGACCGTCGACCACTTCCGCTACTTCGCGGGTGTGCTGCGGGCCCAGGAGGGGTCGCTCAGCCAGCTCGACGAGAACACCGTCGCGTACCACTTCAACGAGCCGCTCGGTGTGGTGGCGCAGATCATCCCGTGGAACTTCCCGATCCTCATGGCCGCGTGGAAGCTCGCCCCGGCGCTCGCCGCGGGCAACTGCGTCGTGATCAAGCCGGCCGAGCAGACCCCGGCATCCCTGCTGTTCCTGTTCGACATCATCGGCGACCTGCTGCCGGCCGGTGTCGTGAACATCGTCAACGGGTTCGGCATCGAGGCGGGGGCGCCGCTGGCGCAGCACAAGCGGGTCCGCAAGGTCGCCTTCACGGGTGAGACCACCACGGGCCGCCTGATCATGCAGTACGCGTCGCAGAACCTCATCCCGGTGACGCTGGAGCTCGGGGGCAAGAGCCCGAACGTCTTCTTCGAGGACGTGGCCCGCGCCACCGACGACGCGTACTACGACAAGGCGCTCGAGGGCTTCACGCTCTTCGCCCTCAACCAGGGTGAAGTGTGCACGTGCCCGTCGCGGGCGCTGATCCAGCGGTCGATCTACGACCAGTTCCTCGGCGACGGCCTCGCACGCGTCGGCAAGGTGAAGCAGGGCAACCCGCTCGACCCCGAGACGATGATCGGCGCGCAGGCCTCGAACGACCAGCTCGAGAAGATCCTGTCGTACATCGAGATCGGCAAGGCCGGCGGTGCGAAGCTGCTCACCGGTGGCGAGCGGGTCGACCTCGGCGGCGAGCTGTCGGGCGGCTACTACGTCGCTCCGACCGTCTTCGAGGGCACGAACGACATGCGGATCTTCCAGGAGGAGATCTTCGGCCCGGTGCTCTCGGTCACGTCGTTCGACAGCTTCGACGACGCGATCTCGATCGCGAACGACACGCTCTACGGACTCGGTGCCGGTGTGTGGAGCCGCAGCGGCGACACCGCTTACCGCGCCGGCCGGGCCATCGAGGCCGGACGCGTCTGGACCAACACGTACCACCAGTACCCGGCGCACGCCGCGTTCGGCGGGTACAAGCAGTCGGGCATCGGCCGTGAGAACCACCTCAAGATGCTCGACCACTACCAGCAGACGAAGAACCTGCTGGTGTCTTACGCCGAAGGCGCGATGGGCTTCTTCTAAGCCGGCGGCATTGGCGCCAGGGCGCTGCGGGCTGCAGCGTCTTGGCGCCGTCGTGGACAGAGCGTCGGGGCGGCGGGTCGCCGACGCTCAGTGACCCCCGGGATGCCCCCCGGGGGTCACACCCTTTTGCTCGGTGGCGCTGCGGGGTCGCCGGGACCTCGTCCCACTTGTTGCGGTTTCGGGGCCGCCATATCGACAACTTTTGGGACATGAATCGAAAGGAGTGGGACATGACGACACAGCTCTCCCGCGTGGACGTGACGGATGCCGCGGCCGCGCTGCTACGCGACCTGACGGCGAAGCACGGCCCGCTGATGTTCCACCAGTCGGGCGGCTGCTGCGACGGCAGCTCCCCCATGTGCTACCCGGTGGGGATGTTCCTCACCGGCCCCAGCGACGTGCACCTCGGCAGCATCGACGTCGGTCTCGACGACCCGATCGAGGTCTACATGTCCGAGTCGCAGTTCGAGTACTGGAAGTTCACACACCTCACGATCGACGTCGTGCCGGGACGGGGTGCCGGGTTCTCGGTCGAGGGACCGACCGGGATGCGGTTCCTCATTCGATCGCGGATGCTGACCGAGGAGGAGGCGGTGGCGTTCGGGGTTGGGGTTTAGGTGGGGCGGGTTCGCGAACTCGTGACGTCACGATTCTCAGTTGTATTCGCCGGGTTTGCGGGTGCCCACGGGTGCTCGTTTGCCGCGTAATTCCGCGGACTTCGTGCTCGTTGGTTGTGTGTGGTTTCAGCCGGGTTCCCGGCCCGGGACCGACCCAGGATCAAAGACCTGTCAGGTAATTTGTCCGCGTGGGATCTATCTCCAAGGCCTGTTCCACGCGCGGGTGAGGGCGTCGTGGAGCATGAAACCATGGCGGGTGGTGAAGCCGGCCCCGCCCACACGCCGATACACGAAATCTGTGTATGAGCCGTTTCGGATGCCGATCCCACCGATCTCAAACATCTGCTTCAGCAGTTGCTTGACCTCGGTCTCATCGAGTTCGCCCTTGACCTCGGCGCAGACGTATTCGAACGTGAAAAAACGGCTAGGCGATGTGCGAAGGGCGTCTTTGAACGCCCCCAAGTTTCTTGCCCTGTCCTCGTCCAGGACGCCCGCAAGGTTGTCAAAGATCTCTCCGACAAAGTACTCCTCGGAGTACGATCTCACCGCCGCCTTCGCATTCTCTTCAGGAACCTTCCCGTTTCCCCGGTAGGCCTTCTGGAGGTGGCGCATCAGAGCAACGGCGTCGCGCGGCAGCAGACGCGTGTGATCAAGCAGGTATTCGGGGAGTTCCATGTGTGGACCCACCGTAACGCTCTTTGATAAGTACTGTCCGACCACGCTGGTCACATCCGGCGCTCCAACCTGTGCTTTGTGGGTCAGCAGCTTCCAGAGGTGGTTCTTGGCTCCGATTCCATTGGCGTGCCAGTCCAGATACACGGCATGAGACTTCAGTCGGTTTATTTCAGGCCCGGGAAGCACGTCGAAAACGTCGGACCTGGCCGCTATGACGATTGAGACGGGGAGTTTGTGCTCTTTCAAGAAGCGATTCAGACTCAATCCAGCTTGCATGAGACCCGCCAGGGACGTCCACTCGTCCTTCTGCTCGAAGAAGAACGAGTCCAGCCCGTCCAGTGCGATCACATGTTTGCTATCTGTTGAGCACCACTCGATCATCTGCTTCAAATAGGTGTTGGCCTCGAGCGGGGTGATGGTAGATGCGTCCACGCGCGACTCAGTCGAGAAGATCTTGAGGTCCAATTTGAAAGTGGAACTCGACCAAATCGCAACCGATGCCGACCAGTCAGACGTCAGCAGGCCTTTCGCTCGCAGGTTCTTCACAATGGCGTAGAACTTGGCGTCAACCTTTAGCCCCTCGTCCGCTGAAAGTGATTCGACGAGTCGAAGGAGGAGGACGAACTCCCACGCTGCTTGGTTGCGGGACCCGCCCCGGGACTGTCCCATGGGGATGTTGGTCATGTCGTTCACTGGAAACCCGGCTAGGTTCCATCCCGTGTAGAACCGATTCCACTGGCCGGCCCAGCGAAGCCGTAGATGTTCCAGAACAGCGGACTTCCCGGATCCCTTTGGTCCGAGGATCAGCCAGGTTCGTCCGTCCAAGACGTGTTGGACGGCCTGGTTGTAGTCGTAGTACCCATGCAAAAGTAGCTCAGGCATCTCCAGCGCTTCGAGTGCGGCGTCGAGTTCGCCGAAGTTCAGTAGCTCGAATTTTGGAAGCGCACCGTTACTCATTCGCCGAGCTTACCGATGGGCCTGAGAGTCGCGCGACCCTTTCGGGGGCGTCGTGCTCGTTGGTTTTGGTAGCTTGAGACGGCTCCAACTCAGGGATCGTCCCGAACTAGCTCTGCGAGGGGGCCAGAGCTTTCGGGCGACTGCTGACGGGGAAGTAGCCGTAACGCCCGATCGCAGACTTGGTGAACACCACGTCGATTACCCCATCGGGGATCCCATCTGGAGGATCCGTGTTTTCCATGACGATGACCTGCAGACCGACATAGTTCTGGAGGGATTCGTAGAAGCGCGAGACCAAGTCGGACGGCATAGAGTCAGGCTCGTCTGAAGTGGGCTCGAGCTCGTCAGGTGGTCTGTACGTCACCAGCGGGGAATCGATGATGACGAAGCCCGGATGAGGGAGCCCATTGTTGACGCAGTATTGCCCTAGCGTCACAGTGAAAGCGGCGTGGAGAATCGCGCGTACGCCCTTGCCATGCGCAGCCCGCGCCTGTCCACCGGCAATCACGTCCTGATCAGCGCAGTCGTATCTCACGCTCGAGCTGTCGGGGAACCCCCACGCTTCGAGCAGGTCGGCCATCTCCTGCGAGAACGCATCGAGCAACGTATAGCTTATGGAGCCAGCCGCGATTGCTACCTCCTTTGCACTGTCAGCCATCACAGCTGTCAGCGCCTGGCGCAGTTCCTCGAGTTGTTCGTAAAGCGTTAGCCCCTTCTCAACACTCGCCTTGGCCTTTGCCAACTCTTCGAGTGTGGTCTTGCTGGGTCGGAGTTCCTCATCGATGCTTGCGAGCTCCGATTCGAGCTTGCTAAGCGCGGTCTTTGGGTTTCTGGGGCCGTTGTAACGACGGTCCTTGTGGCTCCGACGGGCGTCGATCCCGTGACCTAACGATTTTCAGGCGCTCGGATGCGGGAGCGGTACACATTCGCACCGCTCCCGCCCTCCACTTTCGTTATCCGTCGGCGTCCGCGTGCTCGGTGAGCCGCCGTGACCTCGCGCCTCGCACCAAGATCGTCAGAACGAACCCCAGGGCGAGCGTTGGCGTCGCCAGCGACACCTCAGGCGCCATCGCTCCAACGAGAAGCCCCGCGGCCATAGCGGCCACGATCGGGATCACGGCCGCGACCCGTCGGTGGGCGTCATAGCCGAGCCCGAGTCCGACGCCGATAACGGCCAACAGCACGCAGACTGCCACCGGGGTCCGGATGAGTTCCAGAACGTACGTCACGAGTCGCTCCGCTCAGCAGTACGTGTGCGAGATCGCGCCGGGCAAAGGTGCGACGACGATGTGCAGGCATCCCCGCGGCCACTGGCGGTTCGCTGTCGCTGCCTGGATTTGGAGGTAGGCAGCCCAGGCGCCGCAGGCCACGGCGAGTCCTTTCGACTTCACCAGGGCGGTGCAGAAGCCGGATGCGGCCGCGTAGTCCTTGATGCTCGCCGTCTCGGAGCGGCTCAGGGTCAGGCCCCACGCCGCGTTGCGCCACCCCCACGTGGGATCTGCGACCACCGGGTAAACCGTCGTCGCCGATGGCACGACGACCTGTGCCAGGCGGTCGCCCCGCACCTCGTAGTACGTCCGAACCGGGACGCCGGCGGCGTCGGTCGCCCACGCGGCTGCCACGGGCACGTAGATGCCGTCGCGACCCTCTTGCAGGAAGCCCGCGTTCCCCACGGCGTCGATGACCGCTCGATATCCGTCGAGACCGAACGCCGCTTCGTGCGTTGCGTCGCGGTCGGGGATGACGGTCTGCACACGGGTGTCACCGTTCTCGAGTGACTGAACCGCCAGCGTTGCGTCGTCCGCGCTCGGATACACAACGGTGCCGTCCTGCCCGATCTCGCCGTCATCCAGGCCAAGGTCAGAGGGTAGATCGATCTTGGCGACTACGGTGCGTCCGGCGACTTCGGTGGACACCTCGACGGGGCTGGCGGGGTCGACCGGGATCGATGTGTCAGTCTCCGCTGTCGATGCGGCGAACGAGCCGTCGACTTCCACGGCCTCGGCAGGGCGCGAGCCCGCGGGCGCGGCGTCGGATACGAGGGACACGACGGTCGCCACATCCGTCGTGTCGACGACAGTGTCGGCGCTCGCAGCCGATGCGGAGAAAGTGACGACGCAGCTCGCGACCGCGAGGATCGCCAGGGAACGCAGGTGTCGCGTCGGCCGTGTTCCGCGGGCAATCTTCATGGGCTCACCTCTCGTCACGCGATCGCCCGGCGAGCCAGAACACAGCCAAAGGGCGATCGCTACTCGTGCTGAGCGCGGCGTGTGCGGTGCTCGAAGGTCGAGCGTAGAGAGGCGGACATGTTTGCATGCCCAGATGGGCGCGAGTTCACCCGGCGAAGTCGTCTTGTCCGCCGAACGCCCGACGCACCGCGCTCACCCCGTGAATGAACAAAGCCGAAGCGGCGGCATCACAGCCACCCCCGCTCCACCGCCACCCGCACGGCATCCGCCCGATTCCGCCCGCCGGTCTTCCCGATCGCGCTGGACAGGTGATTCTTCACCGTCCCCTCGGACAGGTGCACCATGCGGGCGATGTCGGCGATCGACCCTCCGGCGCGGGCGGCGGCGAGCACGTCCGTCTCTCGCTCGGTCAGCGGGGAGTCGCCCTGCGCCAACGACTCGGCGGCTAGAACCGGGTCCACCACGCGGTACCCGGCCGACACCCGCCGCACGGCATCCGCCAGCTCCGCCGCGGGGGTGTCCTTCACCACGAACCCCGACGCCCCGGCCTGCATGGCACGCGCGAGGTATCCGGGCCGGCCGAACGTCGTGACGATGAGGGCGCGGCATCCGGGAACCTGCGTGCGCAGAAGAGACGCGGCGGCGATGCCGTCGATACCGGGCATCTCGATGTCGAGCAGCGCCACGGTCGCCTCGGACGCGCGGGCGGCCTCGACCACCTCGTCGCCGCGGCCCACCTGGGCGACGACCTCGATGTCGGGCTCCAGACCGAGCAGCGCGGCGAGGGCGCCGCGCACGAGCGCCTGATCGTCCGCGATGAGAAGTCGGATCACCACGTCACCCCGCCCCGAATCCGCCGAGGTCGCTGCGACCCAAGGTCATATCGATCACCAGGTCACCCTCACTCGGAATCCGCCGAGGTCGCTGCGACCCACCGACATGCGGCCGCCGGCTGTCTCGACGCGCTCGCGCAGTCCCGACAGCCCCGAGCCGGACGATGCGCCCGACGGCCCGCGCCCGTCGTCGGCGACCTCCACCGAGCGAGAGTCCAGCGACACCCGGCACACGGATGCCTCGGCGTGCCGCACCACGTTCGTCACGGCCTCGCGCACCACCCACCCCGCGAGCTCGCGCCGGTCGGACGGCACCTGATCCGTCGACCCGGGCAGCTCGGGCGCGACCCCGGCGCTCTCCAGCGCCGCACGGGCCGCGGCGAGCTCGCCGCTGATGCTCACACCTCTATACCCGTGCACCGTCGCGCGGACGTCGGCCAGCGCACCGCGCGACAGCTGCTCGATCTGTGCCACCTCGTCGCGGGCGGCCGGGGATCCGGCATCCATCAGTCTTCCGGCGAGCTCGGCCTTCACCGTGATCACGGTCAGCGAGTGGCCGAGGATGTCGTGCACGTCGCGCGCGACGCGGCTGCGCTCGCGTTCGGCGGCGAGCTCGGCGACCTGTTCCTGCGCGGCGCGGAGTCGCTCGAGGGTCGTGATGTTCTGCACGAAGCTCAGCATCATGATCGAGATGGAGAGGATGATCGCCGAGTTCAGCACGTTCGTGAAGGTGTCGGCGCCGCTCCGCTCCCCCACCACGAACGACAGCGCGCTCAGCAGCAGCACGAGGATCCACGTAGGGCGCCGTGCGACGCTCGACACCGCGACCGCGACGCCGACGAACGTCCACATCCACCGCACGTCTTCGCCGATCCAGGGCGTGAGGCTCAGGCTGAGGGCGAACATCACCGCGGCCGGGATCAGTCGGCGCCACCCCGAGGTCGTCCGGCGCGCGAACGGGACGCTCACGAGGAACACCGCCGCGAACACCACCACGATGAGAGTCCCCACGGCGTGAGCGACGGGATCGGGCACTTCCCAGATCGACAGCAGCGTCGGGAAGGTCCAGATCAGCGAGAGCCCGCCGCCGATGAACCAGCCCCGCGTGAACGAGCGCCGGCCCGGAACGCGGAAGCGTCCCGGGCTGGTCTTCTCGTCCATGTCGTTCACGATAGAGCGGCTCACGAACGCCGCGTGTCCCGCCGGAAGAAGTACACCGTGCCGGCGACGAACACCGCGAGCCACACCACCGCGTTGATCAGGGCGCCGAGGTCGAAGGCATCCCCCGTCAGCGGCGCACGCGCCAGCTCGGCGATGCCGTACACGGGCGTCAGCTTGCCGACCGTCTGCAGGAAGTCGGGCATCGACGACAGCGGGTAGAACAGCCCGCCGAGGAACGACAGCAGCACCACCGCGAGGCTCGTGATCTGCGCGACGTTCTCGCCCGGCACCATGTACCCGACCATGAGTCCGAGCGTCGTGAACACCGCCCCGGCCAGGAGCCATGCGGCCAGACCCGTGACGATCCACTGCCCCGCCGACAGCTCAACCCCGACCAGGGATGCCACGACATACGTCGCGATCACGGCGATGAGTCCGAACAGCATGCCCGCCAGGAGCTTCACGATCACGTTGACGAGCGGATTCAGCGGCGTGAGGCGCAGCTGCCGCGTCCAGCCCTGCGCGCGCTCGACGGCGACGGCGGCACCCGTCTGGGTGGCCGACATCATCGCGCCGTACATCGCCATCGAGACCATGATGTACGCGGCCACCGACACTCCCCCGTCGGCCACCGGCACCTGCGTCAGGGGCTCGTCGAGCATCTGGTAGCCGATGATGAAGAACATCAGCACCGGGAACGCCACGGTGAAGAACAGCGCCCGCGGGTTGCGGAGCTTGCGGACCAGCTCGATCCGCAGATACGTGAGCGTGAAACCCCCCAGCACGGGGGCGGGACGGTCGCGGCTGATGGCGGTCATCGGGTTGCTCCGTTCGAGGCGTCGGCGGATGCCGGGGAGTCGATGGTGAGCGCGACGAACACGCTCTCGAGGTTTCGCGCGGTGATCTCGAGATCCCGCGCGGGGGTTTCCGCCAGGAGGTGGCGCGCGAGGGCGTCGGAATCGCGGGTGTGCAGCGTCACGCGCTCGCCGGCGGCCTCGACCGAATCGACGCCCGGGAGGGACGCGAGCGCCGTGATGTCGGCATCCGGGATCGTCGCCTGCACGATCCGACCCGAGACGAGGTTCTTGATCTCGGCCGTGGTGCCGTTGGCGACGATCTGGCCGCTGCGCATCAGCACGATGCGGTCGGCGTACTCGTCGGCCTCGTCGAGGTAGTGCGTTGCGAACATCACGGTGCGGCCGCGGGCGGCATCCGTCCGGATCGCGTTCCAGAACGAGCGACGGGCCTCGACGTCCATGCCGGTGGTCGGCTCATCGAGGATCAGCAGCGCCGGGTCGCTCACGAGCGCCATCGCGAAGCGCAGCCGCTGCTGCTCGCCGCCCGAGCAGAGTCCGACGCGGCGATTCGCCAGATCCCGGATGCCGGCCCGCTCCAGCGCCTCGTCGACGGGACGCTTCTCGGCGAACAGGGATGCCGTCAGCTCGACCGTCTCGCGGACCGTGAGGTCTTTCAGCAGACCCCCCGTCTGCAGGACGGCGGAGACGAGGCCGCGCGACACCGCCCCGCGCGGGGTGTACCCGAAGACGCTGATGGAGCCCGAGTCGGGGTTCGTGAGGCCGAGGATCATGTCGATCGTGGTGGTCTTGCCGGCGCCGTTCGGGCCGAGGAACGCCACGATCTCGCCGGGCTGCACCCGCAGATCGACGCCGCGGACGGCGTGGACGGAGCCGAAGCTCTTGACGACGCCCCGCGCGTCGATCGCGGCGGGGGCGGTGCTGGAGGAGGTCATGTCCTCATGCTGGCCCGGCGCCGTGCCCCGTGCCTGGGGCGGGGGTCACCTTGTGGGGGTGACGTTCGTCATGGGTGGCGCGGTTACGGCGCTTCGGTCGCGGGCCGCTGCGCGCACTGCGAAGTCGAAAGGATATCGACGACGACTCCCTCGTCGCGTGTGAGCACCGAAACGTCGACAGTGCTGTTGGAGTATCCGGGGGCAATGAAACTCGCGGCCGGATAGTTGAGTTCGAGACCTCGGTCATCGGTGCGGAAGTCGGAACCGAGCGCCGCGGGGAGCCCATCGACGAAACTCTGACCGTCGAAGCCCTCGGGAGGGAACACCGTCCACTGGCCGGTGTAGAAGACGCCTTCCCCTTCGCATCCGAAAGGCTTGTCCGAGGGATTCTTCTCGACGCGGATGCCGCTCGGGAGCTCGTCGACGACGCGCTGCATCGCCGCCTGCGCCTGGCTGCGGACCGCCTCGTAGGTCGGCAGCGGGGTCGGTGCGCAGCCGGTCAGGGTGAGCGCGGCTGCCGCAAGGAGTGCGAGCGCGGGGCGGGTGGCATCCAAAATCGTGAACTCCTCCCCCGATGGCCTCGCGACGCCCCGGAACCGGCCGCTTCGGTCGACCCGCCGAGGTCGCCGCCGCGAGTGACACAGACTATGCGGTTCGGATACTCAGCCCGCCGGGGACTGGTCGTAGTAGTCGCACGGATTCCCGGGCACGCAGACACCACCCAAGCTGATCGCATAGGTGGGTGCCGTTGCGAAGGAGATGGCCTTGACCGGTCCTCCGCTGCCGAAGACCGCGGGGACGGGGTTAGACGTGACGCGCGAGTCAATGCCCAGCGAGGTCCAGTAGTCCGCGACACGTTGAACGTCTGCAGCGGGGTCGGTCCCAAGATTCGTCGTGAAAGCGCCATGGGTGAAGGAAACGCCGTCCTGATTGTCGACCCGGCATTCCTGCGGGGCGGCGAAACCCTGTCGATCCAGGGTCCAATCGCTTCCTCCCGCGGCTTCTATCGTGCCGTTGAGGATCGTCAGGGCCTGATCGCGTGCTTCTTCCGGACTCATTGCGGCTTCCTTCGTCGAGCAGCCCGATAGGGCGAGCACGGTCGCAAGGAAGAGAGGCAGCGCACTTCTTCGCCAGATCATGTGCGAGGTCAGGCCGGCTTCGACGCGCGGAGCGTGTAGCTCAGCGGCATGACGGACGGCTGCTCGGTGAGGGCGTATTCGCCGTCGGCGCGCAGGGTCATCCGGCCGGGGAGGGCCTCCCACGGCACGCTGTCGTGCTCGATGAGCGCGTCGAGCCGCAGGCCACGGTCGAGCAGCGCCGTGACGATCTCGCCGAGGCTGCGGTTCCACTCGTACGTCCGGGTGGACTGCAGCGGAGCGGACACCTCGACGTAGGTGCTGTCGTCATCCCATTCCAGCGGGGCGGGCTGCTCGAAGTAGGGGAATGCGAGCGTGAGCCCCGGGAGCGTCTCGTTCATCGACCACAGCACCGGGTGCCCCTCGCGGATGTGCAGCGTGCCGCCGGGAGCCAGCAGATCCGCGACCACACCGGCCCATTCCGTGATCGACGGCAGCCAGCACAGCGCCCCGATCCCCGTGTAGACGAGGTCGAACTCGCCACTCGGGAGGACGTCGAGGGCGTGCGCGACGTCCGATCGGACGAAATCGACGGAATCCCCCGTCTCGGCCACGAGCCGCCGGGCTTCCGCGACCGCGTTCTCCGAGAAGTCGAGGCCCGTCACCCGGGCGCCGAGGCGCGCGAGCGACAGCGTGTCGGTGCCGATGTGACACTGCAGGTGCACGGCGCGCTTCCCCTTGAGGTCGCCGAGCAGCGGCTGGTCGAACCGCACGACGTCGCTGAGCGCGTCGCGGTCCTCCACGTAGCGCAGCACGCCGTATCCCGATCCGTCCCGGGCGGCGTGCAGGGTGGCGCGCTCGTTCCAGTTGGCGCGGTTCGCATCGAGGTACTCGGTGGTCATGGCATCCCTTCCGACGGCACAGCCTTGCGACGATACACACGTGGATGCCGGGTCGCCAGGCTGCGCCTTCGGATCGAAAGGCCGCCGTGACCGTGCGTGACGCGGGCCTGTGCCGGTGTCGGAGGGCCGGGTTAGCCTGGCGGCATGTCGGGCAGTGTGTACGTGATCCATGAGAACCCCCAGTGGCTGCCGCCATTCCAGGTGGCCTTCGAGGCGGAAGGGGTGCCGCTGGAGGAATGGCTGCTGACCGACGGGTCCATCGATCTCTCCGTCGAGCCTCCGGAGGGTGTGTTCTGGTCGCGCCTGAGCGCCTCCGCCCACACGCGCGACCACGCCGCGAGCAAGGAGTACGGCCGTGCGGTGCTGCGCTGGCTCGCCTCGTGGGGTCGCACGGTCGTGAACGGCGCCGACGTCCTCGAGCTCGAGGTCAGCAAGGTGGCGCAGCACGCCGCGCTCCGGCACGCGGGCGTCGAGGTCCCGCGCACGACGGCGGTGTTCGGTACCGCGCAGCTCGGGGCGAAGGCCGAGGAGTTCGAGGCGCCGTTCATCAGCAAGCACAATCAGGGCGGCAAGGGCCTGGGCGTGCGCCGGTGGGAGTCGCACGCCGAGTTCGCGGCGTGGGTCGACAGCGCCGACTTCGAGCCGTCGCCCGACGGCATCACGCTGCTGCAGGAGCTGCTGGTCGCTCGCGCGCCGTTCATCACGCGCGCCGAATTCGTGGGCGGCCAGTTCGTCTACGCCGTGCGGGTCGACACGAGCGCGGGCAGCTTCGAGCTGTGCCCGGCCGAAGCGTGCGCGATCCCCGGTGCCGACGGCGTGGAGCCCGAGCCGCTGTTCCGCCTCCGCGACGACGTCGACCCGGCCATCATCGACCGATACCTCGCCTTCCTCGCGGCGGAGGGGATCGGCGTCGCCGGCATCGAGTTCATCGAGACGCGCGACGGCCGGGTCGTCACCTATGACGTGAACACGAACACGAACTACAACCCCGACGTCGAGGCATCCGCTCCCCGTTCCGGTCCGCGCGAGATCGCCCGCTGGCTCGGGGCGCTGCTTCCGCACGAGGCGGTGGGTGCGCGTGGCTGAGCCCGCTGAACCCCACCGCGACTGGGACGGCTTCGGGTTCTCGACCCGCCAGGTGCACGCCGGCGAGGTGGAAGACCTCACCCACGGCTCGCGCGTGACGCCCGTGCATCTATCGGCTGCCTATCGGTTCGCGTCGTTCCAGGAGGCGACCGATCGCTTCGCCGGCGCCGACCTGGGGCACCTGTACTCGCGCAACCTCAACCCCACCAACCAGGTCGCCGAGGCACGGCTCGCGTCGCTGGAGGGCGGAACGGGCGCGCTCGTCGTCGGGTCGGGTCAGGCCGCCATCACCGCAACGTTGCTCGGACTCGCGGGCGCGGGCGAGCACATCGTGTCGACGGCCAGCATCTACAGCGGCACGCGTGTGCTCTTCGACCGCACCTTCGCGCGCCTGGGAGTGACGGTCGAGTACGTCTGGGATCCCGACGACGACGCCGAATGGGATGCCCTGATCCGGCCCGAAACGAAGGCCATCTTCACCGAGACGCTGCCGAACCCCAAGAACGACGTCGTCGACATCGCTCGCGTCGCACGGATCGCCGAGCGTCACGGTCTGCCGCTCGTCGTGGACAACACGATCGCCACGCCGTTCCTCCTGCGACCGATCGAGCACGGCGCTCACATCGTCGTGCACTCCGCGACGAAGTTCCTCTCCGGCCACGGGGCCAACCTCGCGGGAGCGGTCGTCGACGGCGGGACGTTCGACTGGGCCGGCGCCTCCCGTCCGTATCCCGGGATCACCGACACCGCGATCGCCAGACACCCCTCGTACGTCGACGCCTTCGGCCCCCGCGCGTTCGAGCTGTACCTGCGCTTCGGGATCGCCAACGACACCGGCCCCGCGCTGTCGCCGCTGAACGGCTTCCTCCTGCAGCAGGGCATGGAGACGCTCTCGGTGCGGATGGGTCAGCACGTGGCATCCGCTCGTGAGATCGCCGAGTGGCTCGACGGCCACGAGCTCGTCGAGAGCGTCGACTTCGCGGGACTCCCCTCCCACCCGCAGCACGCGCTCGCCGTGCGCGACTACGGCGGGCTCACCGGCTCGGTGTTCTCGTTCACCGTGCGCGGCGGACGCGACGGAGCGGAGCGCTTCTTCGACGCGCTGCGCCTGTTCAGCCGCATGACCAACATCGGCGACACGCGCTCGATGGCGCTGCACCCCGCGACCACGACCCACCTCGGCTTCACGCAAGAGGTGCGCGACCGCCTCGGCATCCACGACGGGCTCATCCGCCTGTCGATCGGGCTCGAGGATGCCGCCGACCTCATCGCCGACCTCGACCAGGCGCTCCGCGCGGCGGCGTAGCGCGCGGGGTTCTCGCGCGGCGGCGCCGGCGGTGTGGGCGCCAGGCGTTTCGGCGTTGAGTGTCCAAGACACGCGGATGCCGCGGCATCCGGTCCGCGTGTTCTGGACACTCAACCAACAGGCTCGGCGTCGAGCGCTGCGCCGGCGGCCGCTGTCTTCGCGGTGACCTGCGAGTGCGACGTCGAGGACGGCTGAACCCGGGCCTCCCCCGGTAGTTCCCTCCCGCTGAGTGTCCAAGACACGCGGATGCCGCGACCGCCTGTCCGCGTGTCTTGGACACTGAACTTGCGGCGCGCAGGTGTCGGACCGAACCCTCGGCGCGGTCGTCAGGCGTCGCGCAGCGCCTCGAGCCGACGCACGCGCGGGATCACGTCGGCGGCGAACCGCTGCAGCTCGGACAGGTGCGGCGAGAACTGCAGCAGCAGCGTCGAGACGCCGACGTTCGCGAACGCGACGATGCGCTCGGCCACCTGATCGGGCGTGCCGACGAGGTTCGGGCGCAGGCCGCGGTTCGAGACCGAGTACTCCTTGAGGTCGACCTGGGTGTCGAGCTTCGACTTGCTCACGAAGTCCTGGTACGAGCCGTACGCCGCTCCCCCGCGCACGTCGGTGATGCGGTCGATCTCAGCTTGAGCCTCTTCCTCGGTGTCACGGACGATGCCGTACGCCGCCATGCCGAACGCCTCGAACGGCGTTGCGCCGGCCTCGGCGCGGCGACGTCGCATGTCGGCGACCTTCGCCTCGAGCTCGTCGAGCGTGCCGCCGTGCGTCAGGTACGCGTCGGCGAAACGCGTGATCGCGGTGCGTCCGGCCTCGCTCTCACCGCCGGCGTAGAGACGCGGAATCACGCGGGGCTTCGGCTCGAGGAACGTGCCCTCGGTGCGGTAGTACTCCCCCTCGTACGCGAACGGTGTCTGCGTCCACAGGCCGCGGAGCACCTCGACCCACTCGATCGTGCGCGCGTAGCGGTCGTCGTGGGCGCTGAACAGCCCGTCGTACTGCTTCGCCTCCTCGGCCCACCACGCCGACACGACGTTCAGCGTGAAGCGTCCCCCGCTGATCTCGTCGATCGTCGCCGCCTGCTTCGCGGTGTGGAACGGGTTGTGGAACCCCGGGCGCACCGCCGCGAGCAGCTCCAGCTTCGACGTCACCGCCGCGAGTGCCGCGGTCACCGCCCACGCGTCGAGCGACGGCGCCTCGACGCCCTTGATGTCGTTGAGGTTCAGCTCCGGGATGAGCGTGAGGTCGAACCCGCCCTCCTCCGCCGCCCGCGCGATCTCCGCGATGTGAGCGAACGACACCGGCGTCTGCTCGTCGTCGACGTTACGGAGCCACCCGCCGAAGATCGGGGTCCAGTAGCCGAAACGCACGCGCTGGGGGGAGGTCATGGCATCCATCCTCACCCGGTCGAACGGCGTGTGTCGTCATGCGAGGACACGGTCCGTCACATGTCGTTGACCCTCGACGAGGGCAGTGCGACGGTAGCCGGGTTCCGATCCGCGAGGAGAACCCCATGACCGACATCGCCCCCACGCACGAGCCCCTGAAGTTCGCCTACTGGGTCCCCAACGTCAGCGGCGGGCTGGTGATCAGCTCCATCGAGCAGCGCACCGACTGGGGTCTCGACTACAACGTCGAGCTCGCGCGCACGGCAGAGCGCGTCGGGTTCGAGTACGCGCTCAGCCAGGTGCGGTACGCCTCGAGCTACGGCGCCGCGCAGCAGCACGAATCCACGTCGATCAGCCTCGCGCTGCTGCTGGCCACCGAGAAGCTCAAGGTCATCTCGGCCATCCACCCCGGGATCTGGCATCCGGCGGTCCTGGCGAAGTTCATCAACACCGCCGACCAGTTCTCGCACGGCCGTGCCGCCGTGAACGTCGTCAGCGGCTGGTTCAAGGACGAGTACACCGACCTCGGACTCGAGTGGCTCGAACACGACGAGCGCTACGAGCGCGCGGCGGAGTTCATCCAGATCCTGCGCGGTCTGTGGACACAGGAGAAGTTCTCGTTCCACGGGAAGTACTACGACATCACCGACTTCACGCTCCGCCCGTTCCCGTACGAGGTGCCGGGACGCGCGCACCCCGACATCTTCCAGGGCGGCAACTCCACGGCGGCACGGTTCAACGGCGGCGCCTACGCCGATTGGTACTTCTCCAACGGCAAGGACTTCGACGGCTTCACCGAGCAGTACGACGACGTGACCCGTATCGCGGCCGAACACGGCCGCCGCACGCGCTTCGGTCTCAACGGCTTCGTCATCCAGCGCGACAGCCGAGCCGAGGCGGAGCAGCAGCTGCGCGAGATCATCGCGCACGCCGACGGCGGCGCCGTTGAGGGCTTCCGCAAGAGCGTGCAGGAGGCCGGCAACGCCACCGCCGACAAGAAGGGCATGTGGGCCGACTCGACGTTCGACGACCTCGTGCAGTACAACGACGGCTTCCGTACGCAGCTCTTCGGGGATGCCGAGCAGATCGCCACACGGATCATCGAGTACAAGAAGCGCGGCGTCGACCTGTTCCTCCTCGGGTTCCTCCACTTCCAGGAGGAACTCGAGCGATTCGGCGAGACCGTGATCCCGATCGTGCGCGAACTCGAGGCCGACCTCGCCCGCACCAGCGACCCGATCGGCGTCGCGCGGGGCTGACGCTCCCCGTTGAGTGTCCAAGACACGCGGATGCCGACGGCCTCGGTCCGCGTGTCTTGGACACCGAACGCCCGTGGTACCGCCGCAGCCCGCTGAGCGGCGCTCCAACCCCGAGTGTCCAGGACACGCCGTATCGGGCCCCCGCCATGCGGCGTGTCTTGGACACTCGACCGATTCGGCGCCCGTCAGACCGGCCTGGAGCCCCTCCGCCCGGGAACCCCACTGAGTGTCCAAGACACGCGGATGCCGCCGGGCTCGGTCCGCGTGTCTTGGACACCGAACGCCCGTAATGCCGCCCCAGCCCGCTGAGCGGCGCCGCCGACCCCCGAGTGTCCACGACACGCCGTATCGACCCCGCGTCATGCGGCGTGTCTTGGACACTCGACCGGGCGTGCGACACCACCGACAACATCTATGCCCCGTCGAGCATGTGTTGCGCGGCGGCGGTCTGCGCACGGAGCGCCTCCGCCAGTGCCGCAACGGCGGGGATTCGCAGCGAATCCGGGCGCACGATCATCCAGTACGGGAGGCGTTCCGCGACGACCGTGGGCAAGAGACGGACCAGATCCGGATGCCGATCGGCGGCGAAGCACGGAAGCATGCCGATTCCGGCACCTACGCGTGTCGCCTCGACGTGGACGAAGACGTTGGTCGACGTCACCCCGTCGCGCATGCGCGGCACCAGCCGCCGCGGGAGGTCGAGCGCCTCCACCTGCAGCATCGAGTCGACGAAATACACCAAGCGGTGCTGCTCGAGCTCGGCGAGGTCGCGGGGCGTGCCCTCGCGCTCGAGGTACTCCCGCGAGGCGTACATTCCGAGCGTGTAGGTGCCGAGGCGCGTCGCGGTGCCGCGGGAGGTCTGCGGCTCCCCCACCACGACCTCGAGGTCCAGACCGGGCCGGTGGAGCGCCGCACGACGTTGCGTCGCCACGATTTCGACGGACAGCTCCGGATGCCGCTGCCGTAACGCCGCGATCGCGGGAGCCGCGACGTAGGCGCTGAAGCCGTCCGTCGCCGACATGCGGACGACGCCCGAGACGGGGTCCGGCTCCTCTTCCCCGCCGGACAGCCGCGACATCGCGGCCTCGATGCGCCCCGCGGTCTCGACGGCGTGCTTGCCGAGGGTCGTCAGTTCCCAGCCGCGGCCCGACGCGGCGACGACCCGTCCGCCGAGCGCATCCTGCAGGGCGGCGATGCGCCGCGCGACGGTGGTGTGATCGACGCCGCGCACCTGCGCGGCCGCGGTGTAACGGCCGGTGCGCGCCACCGCGAGCAGCATCAGGAGATCGTCGGCGCGGACGTTCGTGGCATCCATGTGTGCAATTCTGCACACCCGACCCGCACGTCTGGGCATTGCCGCAAAATCAACCGCACCGCAGACTCATCACCGGATGTCACCGTCGACACCGAAGGAGCAGCATGGAATCCCCCGCCGCCGCGCAACGCAGCGCCTCCCCTGAAATCTCGACCAGCAAGATCCGCCGCGTCGTCGCCGCCTCGATGGCCGGCACCGTCGTCGAGTGGTACGAGTTCTTCCTCTACGCCACGGCCGCAAGCCTGGTGTTCGGCACGTTCTTCTTCCCGTCGTCGGGCTCGCCGCTCGACGGGATCATCGCCGCCTTCGTCACGTACGCCGTCGGCTTCGTCGCCCGCCCCCTGGGCGGCATCGTCTTCGGTCAGATCGGCGACCGGTTCGGCCGCAAGCCGACGCTGCAGGCGACGATCATCATCGTCGGCGCCGCGACGTTCCTGATGGGATGCCTCCCCGGCTTCGCCTCCGTCGGGTACTGGGCGCCCGCGATGCTCGTGGCCCTGCGCTTCATCCAGGGCTTCGCGGTCGGCGGTGAGTGGGGCGGCGCCGTCCTGCTCGTCGCGGAGCAGAGCCCGAACCGCTCGCGCGCGTTCTGGGCGAGCTGGCCGCAGGCGGCGGTCCCGGTCGGCAACCTGCTGGCCACGACCGTGCTGCTGGTGATGTCGTTCATCCTCGCCCCCGCCGCGTTCCTCGACTGGGGCTGGCGCGTCGCCTTCTGGCTGTCGGCCGTGATCGTGCTGGTCGGGTTCTACATCCGCACCCACGTCGAGGAGGCGCCGATCTTCCTCGAGGCCAAGAAGCAGGTCGAGCAGGAGAAGGCGACCTCGTTCGGTGTCGTCGAGGTGCTGCGCCGGTACCCGAAGGGCGTCGTGCAGGCCATGGGCATCCGCTTCGCGGAGAACATCGTCTACTACATCGTCGTGAGCTTCTCGATCGTGTACCTGAAGTTCGTGCACTCGTACGACACGAGCCAGCTCCTCCTCGCGCTGCTGATCGCGCACGTCATCCATTTCGCCGTGATCCCCCCACTCGGCCGCCTCGCCGATCGCATCGGCCGCAAGCCCGTGTACCTCGCCGGCGCGATCCTCAGCGCGACCTGGGCGTTCTTCGCCTTCCCGATGTTCGACACGCTCAACCCCGTCGTCATCGTCGCCGCCGTGGCGCTCGGCCTGGTGTTCCACGCCGGCATGTACGCGCCGCAGCCGGCGGTCATGGCCGAGCTGTTCCCGACGCGCATGCGCTACTCGGGCGTCTCCCTCGGTGCGCAGGTGACCGCGATCCTCGCCGGGTCGCTCGCCCCGATCCTCGCGACGCAGTGGCTGCGCGACTTCGGGTCGTGGCTGCCGGTGGCGATCTACATCGTGGTCGCCTGCGTGGTCACGTCGGTCGCCGTACTGTCGCTGAAGGAGACGCGCGGAATCTCGCTCCGCGACATCGACGCCGCCGACGCCGCGCGGGGGAAGTAGGAATCATGACCATCGACCTCAGCGGACGCCGCGCCCTCGTCACCGGCGGTGCCAGCGGCATCGGTGCCGCGATCGCGCGGGCGTTCGCGGAGGCCGGAGCCACCGTGACGGTCGCCGATCTCAACGCCGAGGGCGCTCAGGCTCTCGCCGACGAGATCGGCGGCCGCGCCTGGGCGGTCGACCTCTCGGACACGGCGGCACTGGCCGACCTCAGCCTCGACGTCGACATCCTCGTCAACAACGCCGGCATCCAGCACGTGAGTCCGATCGAGGAGTTCGCTCCCGAGCGCTTCTCGTTCATGCTCCGGCTGATGCTCGAGGCGCCGTTCCTCCTCATCCGCGCGGCTCTCCCCGGGATGTACGAGCGGGGGTTCGGACGGGTGCTCAACGTCTCGAGCGTGCACGGTATACGCGCATCGGCATACAAGTCGGCGTACGTCACCGCGAAGCACGGACTGGAGGGCCTTTCCAAGACCACGGCGCTCGAGGGCGGCCCCCGCGGGGTCACCAGCGTCTGCATCGACCCCGGGTACGTGAGGTCGCCACTCGTCGAGAAGCAGATCGCGGACCAGGCGCGGGCGCACGGCATCCCGGAGTCCGAGGTGCTCGAGACCGTGCTGCTGAAGGATGCCGCCATCAAGCGGCTCGTCGAGCCGTCGGAGGTGGCGTCGCTCGCCCTGTGGCTCGCGGGCCCGGATGCCGCGATGGTCACCGGCACGAGCTACGTGATGGACGGCGGCTGGTCGGCGCACTGACCGGCGGCCCGCGGCCCCCACCGCAGCAGCCCTGCCGCCGACCCCACACCGCCGCCGGGAGCGCTCCCGCCCGGAACATCTCCGCCGCCGAATCACGCAAACCGGAAGATATCCGAGGTTTCGTTATCGTAAAAAGACGGTCCAATAGTTGGTGTGTGGCCTGCTGACGACCAAGATGTCCGAAGGACTGCGGCATCTGTCGCGATCGACACTTCACAGCAGAGGTAACTCAATGGCACTGCACACCAGTGGTCGAGGCCGTCTCGGTCTCGCACTCGGCGCCCTCGGCGCTTCGGCCCTCGTCCTGGCGGGCTGCTCCGCCGGCGGCGGCGACAACGGCTCCGACAGCGGCTCCACCGACCCGCTCGTGGTCGGCACCACCGACAAGATCAGCTCGATCGACCCGGCCGGCTCGTACGACAACGGCTCGTTCGCCGTGATGAACCAGGTCTACCCCTTCCTCCTCAACAGCCAGTACGGCACGTCGGACGTCACCCCCGACATCGCCGAGTCGGCCGAGTTCACCTCGCCGACCGAGTACACGGTCAAGCTGAAGTCGGGCCTGAAGTTCGCCAACGGCCACGACCTCACGTCGTCCGACGTGAAGTTCTCGTTCGACCGCCAGGTCACCATCGCCGACCCCAACGGCCCGTCGTCGCTGCTCGGCAACCTCGACAGCGTCGCGACGCCCGACGACACCACCGTCGTCTTCACGCTCAAGAACGGCAACGACCAGGTCTGGCCGCAGATCCTGTCGAGCCCCGCAGCGCCGATCGTCGACGAAGAGGTCTTCTCGGCCGACGCCGTGACGCCCGATGACACCATCGTCGAGGGCAAGGCCTTCGCGGGTCAGTACACGATCGAGTCGTACAAGCTGAACGAACTCATCTCCTACGCGCCGTACGCCGACTACCAGGGCTCGCTGCCCAAGCCCGAGAACGGCGGAATCTCGGCGAAGTACTACGCCGACGCCTCGAACCTCAAGCTCGACGTGCAGTCGGGTGCGATCGACGTCGCGTTCCGCAGCCTCAGCGCGACCGACATCGCCGACCTGTCGTCCAACGACGCGGTGAAGGTCGTCGACGGCCCCGGCGGCGAGATCCGCTACATCGTCTTCAACTTCGACACGATGCCGTTCGGCGCCACGACGCCCGAGGCCGACGCGGCCAAGTCGCTCGCGGTGCGCCAGGCCGCGGCCGACCTGATCGACCGTCAGGCCATCGCGACCGACGTGTACAAGGACACCTACTCGCCGCTCTACTCCTACGTTCCGCAGGGTCTCGCCGGCGCCAACGAGGCGCTGAAGGGTCTCTACGGCGACGGCAGCGGCAACCCGGACGCGGCGAAGGCCAAGGCGACCCTCGAGGCCGCCGGCGTCCAGACGCCCGTCACGCTGAACCTGCAGTACAACGGCGACCACTACGGCCCCTCGTCGGGTGACGAGTACGCCGCCGTCAAGGCGCAGCTCGAGAAGGACGGCCTGTTCACCGTCAACCTCGCGCAGACGGAGTGGGTGCAGTACACCAAGGACCGCGTCGCCGACGTGTACCCCGCCTACCAGCTCGGCTGGTTCCCGGACTACTCGGATGCCGACAACTACCTGACCCCGTTCTTCTCGGCGGACAACTTCGTGGGCAACCACTACGACAACGCCGAGGTCCAGCAGCTGCTCACCGACCAGGCGACGCAGACCGACAAGACGACGCGCGAGCAGGAGATCGGCGACATCCAGGACAAGGTGGCGGCCGACCTGTCGACGCTGCCGCTGCTCCAGGGCAAGCAGGTCGCGATCGTCGGCGCGAGCGTGGAGGGTGCCGTCCTCGACGGATCCTTCAAGTTCCGCTACGCCCCGCTGCACAAGTAATCGACGGGCGGGTGCCCGGTCCCTCTCGGGGCCGGGCACCCGCCGCGTTCCTCCCCGTTAGGTACTCATGGCCACCGCCGTCGACGCCCCCGTCATCGCCGCGCCCGTCGCCCCCAAGGGCGGCGGTCTGTGGCGCTACATCCTCGTCCGCCTCCTGCTGATCATCCCGACGGTCTTCATCCTCGTGACCGTCGTCTTCCTGCTGATGCGGGTCACCGGAGACCCGATCACCGCCGCCCTCGGCGGACGCCTCCCCCCGGAGCAGTTGGCCGAGCGCATCGCCGCGGCCGGATACGACCGCCCCCTCTTCATCCAGTACCTCGAGTACATCGGCGGCATCCTGCGCGGCGACTTCGGCACCACGCTGACCGACAACCGTCCGGTCCTCGGCATCCTGCTGCAGTACGGCTCGGCCACCCTCGAGCTGGCGATCTACGCGCTGATCGTGGCCCTGCTGATCGGCATCCCGTTCGGCCTGCTCGCCGCCTACCGTCGCGACCGCTGGCCCGACGCGGTGCTGCGCATCGGCGCGATCCTCGGCTACGCCACCCCGATCTTCTTCGTCGGCCTCCTGCTCAAGCTCGTGTTCTCGGTCTGGCTGAGCGTGCTGCCGGTCGCCGGCCGCGCGAGCACCCGCACGGAGTTGAAGCTCCAGGGACTCGACAACCCCAGCGGCATCTATCTCCTGGATGCCATCCGCCTCGGCGACGGAGCCGCGGTGGGCGACGTGCTGACTCACGCGATCCTGCCGGGTCTGGCGCTCGGCATCCTGACCGCGGGCATCTTCCTGCGGCTCGTCCGCACCAACGTCATCGGCACGCTCGGCGCGCAGTACGTCACCTCGGCGCGGTCGCGCGGCGTGGGGGAGTACCGCCTCGTCACGAAGCACGCGTACCGGCCCGCGCTGATCCCGATCATCACGGTCATCGGCCTGCAGATCGCGCTGCTGCTCTCGGGCGCGGTGCTCACCGAGACCACGTTCGAGTGGAAGGGCCTCGGCTTCATGCTCAGCGAGTACCTGAAGGCGCGCGACTTCGTCGCCGTCCAGGGCATCGTCGTCATGATCGCCGTGCTCGTGGCCTTCACGAACTTCCTCGTCGACGTCATCGCGGCGATCATCGACCCGCGAGTGAGGTACTGACATGACGGATGCCACGACCCCCGCGGTCCTGACCGCACGCAAGGTCCCGCTGCGCGACCGCCTGCCGGTCATCTCGCACCTGCGCCGCAGCGTCGGCCTGCAGCGCACCATGCTCGTGATCGGCCTGATCATCACCACCGTGTTCGTGCTGACGGCGGCGCTCGCGCCGATCCTCGCGCCCTACGGCTTCTCGCAGCAGGAGGCGGGTGGGACGAAGTTCGGCACGCAGCAAGCGCCGAGCGCGACGAACCTGCTCGGCACCACGGTCGGCGGGTACGACGTGCTTTCCCGTGTGATCTGGGGGGCGCAGACGGCGCTGCTGGTGATCCTGTGCGCGATCGCGTTCTCGATCTTCCTCGGCATCTTCCTGGGCCTGGTCAGCGGGTACTTCGGCGGCTGGATCGACCGCGTCCTGGTCGTGCTGTGTGACGCGATCTACGCGTTCCCGTCGCTGCTGCTGGCCATCGTCATGTCGATCGCGATCACGAAGGGGCAGTCGACCCTGTGGGGCGGCATCCTCGCCACCGCGATCTCGATCACCGTGGTGTTCGTGCCGCAGTACTTCCGCGTGATCCGCGCCGAGGTCGTGCGCGTGAAGGCGGAGCCGTTCGTCGAGTCGGCGCGCGTGATCGGCGTGCCGACGGCGCGCATCCTGCTGCGTCACGTGCTGCGCAACTCCACGCGCTCGCTGCCGGTCGTCGTGACACTCAACGCCTCGGAGGCGCTCCTCACCCTCGCGGGCCTCGGCTTCCTCGGCTTCGGCATCGAGGCCACGGCCGCCGCCGAGTGGGGGTACGACCTCAACCGCTCGGTCAGCGACGTCACCAGCGGCATCTGGTGGACGGCGATCCCGCCGGGCGTGGCCATCGTGCTCGCGGTGCTCGGCATCACGCTCGTTGGCGAGAGCCTCAACGACCTCAGCGACCCGCGGCTGCGCACACGCCGCCGGGCCAGACGCGCCCCCGCGCCCGTCACCGCGGTCGACCCCGCCCCGGCTCCGACCTCGGCGACCGCCGCTCCCGCCGGGCCCCCGGCATCCACTTCTCCCGAGGGGAGCGCCTCATGACCGGCACCACCGCGCCCGTCGCCCGCATCGACGACCTGCGGGTCACCTTCGCCACCGACGGCGCGCCCGTCGCGGCCATCAACGGCATCTCGCTCGAGGCGCACGCCGGCGAAGTGCTCGCGATCGTCGGCGAGTCCGGGTCGGGCAAGACCGTCACGGCCAACACCCTGTTGGGACTCCTGCCTGAGACGGCGACGCTGTCGGGCGCCGTGATCGTCCGCGGACGCGACGGCGACGAGACCGACATCGTCCACGCGACCCACGCGCAGCTGCGCGCGATGCGCGGACACGACGCGGCCATGGTGTTCCAGGAGCCGTCGACCGCGCTGAACCCCGTCTACACGGTGGGCTGGCAGATCGCGGAGGGCCTGCGCGCCCACGGCAAGCTCTCGAAGAGCGAGGCGAAGACGCAGGCCGTCGACATCCTGCGCCGGGTCGGCATCCCCGACCCCGAGAAGCGGGTCGACGACTACCCGCACCAGTTCTCGGGCGGCCAGAAGCAGCGCGTCGTGATCGCCATGGCGCTCGTGCTCAACGCGGGCCTCATCATCGCCGACGAGCCGACCACGGCCCTCGACGTCACCGTGCAGGCCGAGATCCTCGATCTGCTCCGCACCTGCCGCGACGAGTTCGGCGCGACCATCGTGCTCATCACCCACAACATGGGCGTGGTCGCCGACCTCGCTGACCGCGTCGTCGTGATGTACCGCGGCGACATCGTCGAGCAGGCACCCGTGCGCGAGCTGTTCGCCGCTCCGCAGCAGCAGTACACGCGCGAGCTGCTCGCCGCTGTGCCGCACGTGGGTCGGGGCAAGAGCGCGCAGCAGTCGCTCTCCGCTCCCGCGCCGACCGCGCCGCCCGCGGGCAGCCTCGTCGTCGCCGAGAAGGTCGAGATCGGGTACCCGGGACGCTTCGGCACGACGGGCGTCATCGCCGTGAAGGGCGTCGACTTCTGGATCGGCCCCGGCGAGGTGCTCGGCCTCGTGGGCGAATCGGGCTCGGGCAAGACCACGATCGGCCGCGCGATGGTGGGCCTCACCTCCGTCGTCGGCGGGTCGCTGAAGGTGCTCGGCACCGAGATGCGCGGGGCGAAGCCCCGCACCCTCGCCAAGACCCGCCCCGACATCGGCTTCGTCTTCCAGGACCCGGCGACGAGCTTCAACCCGCTCCTCACGATCGCGGAGTGCATCGCCGAGCCGCTCCTCGTGCACGGGCGCGCGTCCGGCGCCCGCGCGGCGCGTGCGCGCGTCGACGAGCTCCTGGATGCCGTGCAGCTCCCGACCGCGTTCGGCGACCGGTATCCGCACGAGCTGTCGGGCGGCCAGCGTCAGCGCGCGTCGCTGGCCCGGGCGCTCGCGCTCGACCCGAAGCTGCTCATCGCGGACGAGCCCACCTCCGCGCTCGACGTGTCGGTGCAGGCGCGCGTGCTGCAGCTCTTCGCGCAACTGCAGAAGGAGTTCGGGTTCGCGTGCCTCTTCATCAGCCATGACCTCGCGGTCGTGGACGAGGTGGCCGACCGCGTCGTGGTGCTCCGCCAGGGCGTGATCCGCGAGCAGGGCACGACGGTGCAGGTGCTCACGGAACCCCGCGACGACTACACGAAGCGGCTGCTGGCCTCCCTTCCGGTGCCCGACCCGGTCGCGCAGGAGCAGCGCCGCGAGCTGTGGCGGTCGACGCGCGGCTGACGCGCCGCGCGCGACGCGCCGCGCGGGACGCGCCGCGCGCGCATTCGCGTGAGTCGCCAACATTTGTCGCCTGCCGAGCCGCGGAGGCGACAAATTCTGGCGACTCACGCGGCGCACCGGGCTAGCGCAGGAACGTGTCGGAGATGACGGTGAACAGCCACCAGCCGATCGCCAGCACGGCGATCACGCCCCCGACCCACGAGAAGCCGCGGCGCAGCCGGCGTCCCTCGCGCGCGACGCCGACGGGCGGGGGAGTCAGCAGCGGAATCCCGGATGCCACGGGTGCAGGGGCCGCGGGCAGCCGTTCGTCGCGCCACCGCGCCCACTGGCCGAGCTTCTCGTCGATGGCATCCACTGTGCCGAAAATCCACTGCCACACCGCCGGGTCGAGGGTCGACAGCTCGCGCCGCGCGTAGAGGAAGAGGCGGTCGTCGACGATCTCGACGTCGAGGGCGGCGGCGTTGTCGATGAACCGCGCCATGACGTCGGGGGTGAAGAGGTACAGCGCGTCGCGCTCGTACCCGGTCGGGCAGTACAGCGCGAAGTGCTGGTCGAAGTCGCCCTCGAGACTCAGGCGCTGGTCGCGCGAGAACGTCGTCGGGAGGTTCGACACCCCGAACAGGCCGTTGTTGCCCACGGCATCCAGGACGATGTGGGGGAGCGGGGTGTCCAGCCGCAGCATCACGTACGCCCATCGGTGCGTCTGCTCGTTCTTGCCCGACCCGGTCTTGTACGTGTAGTTGCCGACCTCGACCCAGCGCGGGCGCGGACCGTGGATGACGTCGGTGGCTTCGCGGGAGTGGCCCTCGCTGAAGATCATGCCGGGCAGGTCGGGCTTCGGCACGGTGGGGAACCACGTCAGCCCGTTGGCTTCGGCGAAGTGCGCGAGCCGGTAGCGGCGGGTCGCACGGCCGCGGAAGAGCACGACCAGCGCGTACGCGATCAGCACGATCACCGCGACGAAGAACAGCAGGAAGGCGATGCCGATCGGATTCGGGCGCCCCTCATCCGCGAACAGTCCGAAGCTGACGACCGCGGCCATGAGCGACGCCGCGACGAGCAGGATGCCACCCACGACGACGATCCCGACCGTGGTGACCACCACGCTCGTGAGCTTCCCCTCGCGGCGCAGCTGCGCGGTGAACGCCCGCACCTCCGCGCGGGAGACCGATTGCGTCAGGGCAGAGGTGTCCCGCGTCGAGCCGCTCATGGCCCCACGCTACCGAGAGCGGCGGGGAACCTCGATTCCCGCTGCGGGGTGGCATCCGTTAGACTACGAAGGTTGTCTGGCGACGCCCATGCGCGTGTAAGCCCGAGACGACGTGCACCACACCCTCCTGCTGCCGGGAAATGCCCGTCAGCCGTTCTAGTCCGAAGGAGGTGGGTTAGTGACGCACCAGTACGAACTCATGGTCATCTTCGACCCCGAGATCGACGAGCGCCAGGTCGCTCCGAAGCTCGACGGGTTCCTCAAGGTCATCACCAACGATGGGGGAACCATCGAGAAGGTGGATGTCTGGGGACGCCGCCGTCTGGCCTACGAGATCAAGAAGAAGAACGAGGGCATCTACGCCGTCGTCGACTTCACCGCCACGAGCGAGGCCACGCAGGAGCTCGACCGCCAGCTGAAGCTGAGCGAGCAGATCATGCGTACCAAGGTCCTCCGTGCGGAAGAGGCCATCGCGCAGGTCGCCGCCGAGGCGAAGCGCTCCGAGGAGAAGGCCGCCCGCAAGGCCGCCGCTCCCCGCAAGGTCGAGTCCGCCGAGAAGGCTGCGAAGTAACGACGATGGCCGGCGAAACCGTCATCACCGTCGTGGGGAACCTCACGGCCGACCCTGAACTGCGGTACACGCAGAACGGGCTGCCCGTGGCGAACTTCACCATCGCGTCGACCCCCCGCACGTTCGACCGTCAGGCGAACGAGTGGAAGGACGGCGAGGCGCTCTTCCTGCGCGCCTCGGTGTGGCGCGAATTCGCCGAGCACGTCGCCGGATCGCTGACGAAGGGGTCCCGCGTCATCGCGACCGGTCGCCTGAAGCAGCGCTCGTACCAGGACCGCGAGGGCAACAACCGCACCTCGATCGAGCTGGAGGTCGACGAGATCGGCCCCTCGCTCCGCTACGCGACCGCGCAGGTCACCCGTGCCGCCTCTTCGGGTGGCGGCGGTGGCGGCGGTCAGCGGGCGCAGGTGCAGCAGGGCTCCGACGAGCCGTGGTCGACCCCCGGGTCGAACCAGGGCGGCGGCGCCGATGCATGGAGCACTCCCGGTTCCTACGGAGACGACACCCCGTTCTGATCTCGCTACGCCTCACGGCGTGACGACCCCCGAAATTCCGGATGCCGAGCCCGGACGCCGCAAGCGCCTCCGGCATCCGAATCCACACGAAAGAAGGAAGCATGGCTGGAAAGGCCACTGGCGACCGCCGCAAGCCGCGGAAGGGCGCGAAGAACGCAGCCCCCGCGAAGGCGATCCGCGTCGGCGTCATCGACTACAAGGACGTCCCCACCCTCCGCAAGTTCATCTCGGAGCGCGGCAAGATCCGCGCCCGTCGTATCACCGGTGTCTCCGTGCAGGAGCAGCGTCTGATCGCCCGCGCCATCAAGAACGCGCGCGAGATGGCTCTCCTGCCCTACGCCGGCGCCGGCCGCTAAGGAGCACCCGATGGCAAAGCTGATTCTCACGAATGAGGTCACCGGGCTCGGAAGCGCCGGTGATGTTGTCGAGGTCAAGAACGGGTACGCCCGTAACTACCTCATCCCGCAGGGCTTCGCCGTGTCCTGGAGCCGCGGTGGCGAGAAGCAGGTCGCGTCGATCCGCGCCGCTCGCGAGTCCCGCGCGATCCACGACCACGAAGAGGCCGTGGCCCTGAAGAACACGCTCGAGTCGAACACCGTCAAGCTGGCCGTCAAGGCCGGTGCCGAGGGTCGCCTGTTCGGTTCCGTCAAGACGGGCGACGTCGCCGACGCGGTCAAGGCCGCCGGTCTCGGTGAGCTCGACAAGCGCAAGATCCAGATCACCTCGGCGATCAAGTCGGTGGGCGAGCACGAGGCGACCGTTCGTCTCCGCGACGACCTCACCGCCGTGATCACCCTCCAGGTGGTCGCCGCGAAGTAATTCGCGTCTGAGAACGGCCCCGGTCCCGCTTCGGCGGGCCGGGGCCGTTCTGCGTCGGGACGGGTTGCGGTGTTGGCTGCGGTGCTTCGGCGGGCGCTGGGGTTGCTGCGGTTGCGGCGTTGGCTGCGGTGCTTCGGCGAGGGCGGCGCTGCTTGGGGGTTTGGGGCGCGATTCGTCGTTTGGGGCGTGAATCTCGCGCCCCAATGCGCGGAATCCGCCCCAAACGGGCTGTGCTTCGGCGTCGGGGGGCGCGGCTCGGCGACCCGAACGGGGAAGGTGACGCGGCCTCGCGACACGCGGCCGTCACACCGCGTCCCTAGGCTGGGCGGCATGACCGTCGATCGCGCACCCGAGCGCCCGCGGGTCGTGCTGTATTCGGCATCCCTCGTCGTCCCGATCACCGCCCCGCCCATCGTCGAGGGGGCGATCGCCGTCGCCGGCGGGCGCATCCGTCACGTCGGCGACCGCGAGTGGGTGCGGCACGAGCTGCGCCAGCGCGGCGTCGACTTCGACGAGGTGCACTGGCCCGGCATCCTGACGCCCGGCCTCGTCAACGCGCACTCGCACCTCCAGTACACCGGCATGGCCGAGGTCGGGCGCGGCTCCTACACAGGGTTCGAAGACTGGGCCGCGGCCTTCCAGCCGGTCTACGAGTCGGGCCTGGATTGGGCGATGGATGCCAGGGCGGGCGCCGCGCAGATGATCGCCGCCGGCACGACCGCGGTGGCCGACATCGTGACCGACGTCGAGGCGGCATCCGCGTTGCATGACGCTCGGCTCCACGGCATCACCTACTGGGAGGTGATGAGCTGGACCAACGCCGCGTGGGCCGAGCGGGGGAGGGCCGAGGTCGAGGCGCGGCTGGACTCGCTGCCGTCGCCGCCCGGAACCGGCCTGTCGCCGCACGCGCCGTATTCGCTCGACGTCGAGCCGCTGCTCGAGATCCCCGACATCGTGCGCGAGCGGGGGAGCCGGCTGCACATCCACCTCGGCGAGGCCGCGTTCGAGCGCGAGCACGGAGAGGCGCTGCCGTGGCGGGAGCGGCGTCCGGCGAGCTTCCAGGCGTTGCGCGACGAGGGCTTCGGGACGGGCGCGACGGAGTTCGTCGACGAGCTCGGCGTGCTCGGGCCCGACTGCCACATCGCCCACGGCGTCTACATGACGGCGCGCGACCGGTCTGTCCTGCGGCAGCGGGGGACCACCGTGGCCCTGTGTCCGCGGTCGAACGCCGTGATCGGACTCGACGAGCCGCCCGTCGCGGCGTACCTCGTGGAGGGCAACGCGATCGCGGTCGGCACCGACTCGCTGTCGTCGACTCCGTCGCTGGATCTGCTGGGCGACGTGGCCGCACTGCACCGTCTGGCGCGGCACCAGGGCTACGCCCACCGCGACCTGTCGGCGCTGCTGCTCCGCGCCGCGACGCTCGGGGGAGCCCACGCCATGGGACTCGACACCGGGCCGCAGCGCACCGGCTACCTCGCCGTGGGTGCCGTGGCCGACCTCGCGTTCTTCGACGTCGACGTGGCCGCCGCCGACGACATGATCGAGCGGCTCGTGGTCGACGGCGCCGGGCGCGCGGCCGCGACGTTCATCGACGGCGAGGTGCGCTTCGCATCCCCCGCTTTCACCCGAGAGACCGGAGTGTCCCGTGACTGACGACCGCCCCACCACCGCCCGGCTGCTCGACCTCGAGCAGCACCCCGAGGGCGGATGGTTCCGCCGCATGTGGACCGGCACGTACGCGGTCGACACCCCCGCGGGTGCGCGTCCCGCGGCGACGCTGATCCACTACCTGCTGACCCCGGGCGAGCACAGCGCGTGGCACGTCGTGACGAGCGACGAGGTGTGGCTGTGGCACGGACCGGGGCGGCTCGAACTGTCGTTCGGCGGCGATGGGGCTGCGCCTTCGGATGCCGTTCCGGTCGTCCTCGGCGCGGACCTCGCGGCGGGGGAGAGGCTGCAGGCAACCGTCCCCGCGGGCGTCTGGCAGTCGGCGCGTCTCGTCGACGACGCCGAAGCGGTCGTGAGCTGCCTCGTTTCGCCGGGGTTCAGCTTCGAGGACTGGCGCCTGGCCGACTGAGGCACCGCGCGGCGCGTTCGGCCCGCGGCCGCGGCGTCGCGCGCTGCGCGAGCGGAGGAGTTTCTGCCGAGGGAGGACGCCGCCGCGGGTTTCGCTCCTCCGCTGGCCGATTCTCCTCCCCAGTGCGGGGCGTGGCCGCGGTCGCGGCGTCGACCGGGCGGCCGACGCCGGACATGCCGGACACCGGATGCCATGCCCCCAATGAGTCACGGCATCCGGTGCCCCGTCGGGAGAGGCCGGAGCCCCTCCTCAACGGGTGTCAGGCAGTGAGGCGGCGACGGATGACCAGCGCCCCTCCGATGGCCAGCAGGAGCAGAGCTGCGGTGAGCAGACCCCACACCATGCCGCCGCTGACTCCGGTGACGGCGAGCGAACCCTGAGCCGCGGCCGTCGACGACACCGCCGCCGACGACGACACGGACGCGACCGAGCCGGTCACGCCGGACGTTCCGGGCATGCCCGGGGTTCCGGGGGTGCCGGGCGTTCCGGGCGTTCCCGGGGTTCCCGGGGTTCCGGGGGTGCCGGGCGTTCCGGGCGTTCCCGGGGTTCCGGGGGTTCCGGGCGTGCCCGGGGTTCCCGGGGTTCCGGGCGTACCCGGGGTTCCGGTCTCCGAACCCGTCGTGGTGCTGTCGCCGATGATCGACACCGCGTTGCCGCCGATGGTGACGGGCAGGTTGATCGGGATGATCAGCTGGTTGCCGCCGAGGATGCTGTCGGTGCCGTCGGTGGTGACGTCGCCGATCAGGCCGCCGGAGCCGCCGCCGGTGGTGGTGGCGTCCTCGGAGGTGCTGTCGCCGATGCCGGAGACCGCGTTTCCGCCGATGGTGACGGGTAGGTTGATCGGGATGATCAGCTGGTTGCCGCCGAGGATGCTGTCGGTGCCGTCGGTGGTGACGTCGCCGACGCCGCCCGTGGAGCCGCCGCCGGTGGTGGTGGCGTTCTCGGTGTGGCTGTCTCCGATGCCGGACACGGCGTTCCCGCCGATGGTGACGGGCAGGCTGATCGGGGCGATCAGCTGGTTGCCGCCACCGAGGCTGTCGGTGCCGTCGGTCTCGACGTCGCCGACGCCGCCGCCCGAGCCACCGCCGGTGGTGGTGGCATCCTCGGTGTGGCTGTCTCCGATGACCGAGACGGCGTTGCCGCCGATGGTGACGGGAACCGACACGGGCAGGACGGCCTGGTTGCCGCCGAGCACGCTGTCGGTGCCGTCCGTCTCGATGTCGCCGGCGCCGCTCGAGGCGGAGCCGCCGGTGGTGGTGGCATCCTCGGTGTGGCTGTCTCCGATGACCGAGACGGCGTTGCCGCCGACGGTGACGGGCGCCGAGACCGGAGCCTCGACCTGGTTGCCGCCGCCGAGGCTGTCGGTGCCGTCGGTGGTGACGTCACCCGAGCCGCCCGAGGCCGAGCCGCCCGTGGTGTCGGCGTCCGACGAGTGGCTGTCGCCGATGACCGAGACGGCGTTGCCGCCGACGGTCACGGGCACATCCACCGAGACGATGCCTTGGTTGCCGCCGAGGATGCTGTCGCCTCCGTCGGTGCTGGCTTCCGGCGCCGGCTGTGACGCGGGCGCCGAGGTCTCGGCATCCGAGGAATGGCTGTCTCCGATGACCGACACGGCGTTGCCGCCGATGGTGACGGGCAGGTCGACCGAGATGATCGCCTGATCGCCCGAGAGGAGGCCGTCGGTGCCCGACGTCTCCGCGGCATTGGCCATGCCGGCTCCGACGACGGCCAAGCCGCCGCCGATCAGCGCGCCGAGGATGGCACGCGAGTAGATCTTGCGCATGAGAGTTCTCTCCTGAGTTGTGAATGAGGTGCGCGGAACGCGCGGGACCGTCTGTCGTGCCGGGGCACGACGCGGCCCGCCTCAGTCAGGGGAGACGTCGGTGGCGAAGGTGGGAGCGCCGGGGAGATCGTCGTCGACGAGTGCGCTGCGGAAGAGAAGAACGAAGGTCGGCGAGCCGGAACGGTCGTCGAGGCGCGCGGCGGTGGGCCCGCCGGCTGCCGACGAGAAGGATGCCGAAGCCGAACCCGGGATGCCATCGCCCAGGCCGTAGCCAACGGGCGTCTCGGTGAGCGGCGTCGTGCCGTGGGCAGAGGTGTGGCCCGGGACGCTGTCCGTCGCGGTCGCGGCGAAGGCTTCGGCGGGCGCCTCGACTGGCGCGGCCGTGGCGTTGATGGCGCTCGGCACGGCCGCGGGGCGAGCTGCGGATGCCGTGGCGGGAGCCGGGACGAAGCCCTCGGCGGGATGGTCGGTCTGCGTCGGCGTCGAGGGGTCGATGCCCCCGCCGGGGAGCGAGCCGCCGCCCGGGAGGGTAGGGAGGATCGGGTCGGTGGAGGGCGCCGTTCCGACGACCACCGGAAGTGTCCCGTCGACGGTGTCGACCACGCCGGTGACGACGTCGTCGAGGCCGATGCCCGAGACGATTCCGCCCACGACCGGGACCGCGACGACGGTATCGACCACCGGGGTGACGATCGTTCCGACGACCTCCGACGAGGCGACGTCCGACACGGTGTCGGTGACCGTGTCGACGGCGCTCGCCGCGGTGTCGTCGACCGTGTCGACCACGGTGTTCACGGTGTCGACCGTGGTCTCGGTGACCGCGCGGACCGGCTCGCTCACGGGCGCGGGGACGACCTCTGCGACGGGAGCCGTCACGGGCTCGACCGCCTGGACCACGGATGCCACGGTGTCGTCGACCACGCCGCCGACGGCCCCGGTGGTGCTGTTCACGGTGTCGGAGACGAGGCCGAGGAGACCGGAGCCGGAGTCGTCGTTCGCCGACGCGGAGGACGACGAGAAAGTGAGGGAGAGGAACACCCAGGCCAGTGCCGCGACGAACGTCCACCCGAGCACGCGGAGCGCCGGGATCGCGCTTCGCCGGGTCACGGCATCCATGTCTGACTCCCCATAGTCCATAGACACTCGCCTATGACGTGTCTATGGCGGGCGACTCTACGCCGGTCCCCCGGAGAAGGCCAGAGGCTCAGGGAACGCCCAGTTACCACGCGGTGTCGACCGGGGAACCGACCGACACGCCGCACGTGAACATAACTTGACAGCCGCCGCGGTTCTCACTAGCTGTTCCGCGAAGTTATCCCCCGTGTTGTCCACACACTTTTGTCAAGTCGAGCAACCTTCAACCCATTCTTCAACCAGGATTCCCACAGCTTTCCTGTGGAGAGAGAAACACCAGATCAGAGGATTCTTCGAGAGACAGTTTCCACATCATCCACGGAGTTGTCCACAGGAGTTGTGCACAGCAATCGCGGCGTTTCTCTCAAGCTGTCCACAGAGTTATCCACAGGGCTGTTTGCGTGGAGGAGGGGCGGTCCTTAGCGTGGGTGCATCCCATCGGGCACACCCGCTCCACTCACGCGCGTCGATGTCGGAGGTCGGTGATTTGATGCTGCCCGAGGTCGTCATCCGATGCGTCGATTGCGCTTCCTGTGCGCGAATCGGCCGGTGGGGGAGTGCGTCCGAAACTGAGAAGGAGTGCCTGTGTCGATCACCGACATCGCCAACGAGCGTCTCGGAGGGTCGTCGCCGCGGCCGGAGCGCACCCCGCCGCACGACATCCTGGCGGAGCAGAGCGCCCTGGGCGGAATGCTGCTGTCGAAGGACGCCGTGGCCGACGTCATCGAGACGCTCCGCGGGCCCGACTTCTACGTGCCGAAGCACGAGCTGATCTTCGAGGCGATCCTCACGCTCTACTCGCACGGCGAGCCGACCGACGTCGTCGCCGTCACCGACGAGCTGATCAAGACCGGTGAGCTGCAGCGCGCCGGTGGTGCCGACTACCTGCACACGCTCACCTCGATCGTGCCGACGGCCGCCAACGCCGGCTACTACGCGTCGATCGTCGCCGAGCGCGCGCTGCTGCGCCGCCTGGTCGAGGCGGGCACGCGCATCGTGCAGATGGGTTACGCGGGCGAGGGCGACCCGACCGAGCTCGTCAACAGCGCGCAGGCCGAGATCTACAACGTGTCGGGCGACGACAGCGCCGAAGATTACATCCCCCTGACGATGGCGGTGGATGCCGCGGTCGAAGAGATCGAGGCCGCTCGCGGTCGCGACGGGTCGATGACCGGCATCCCGACCGGCTTCGCCGGGCTCGACCAGCTGACCAACGGTCTGCACCCGGGTCAGATGATCGTGCTCGCCGCGCGTCCCGCCATGGGTAAGTCGACGCTAGCGCTCGACTTCGCCCGCGCCGCCGCGATCAAGTCGAACGCGCCCTGCATCTTCTTCTCGCTCGAGATGGGGCGCAGTGAGATCGCGATGCGCCTGCTGAGCGCCGAGGGATCGATCCCGCTGCAGAGCATGCGCAAGGGCACGCTCGACTCGCGCGACTGGACGACGGTGGCCTCGACCCGCGGTCGCATCAACGACGCGCCCCTGTACATCGACGACAGCCCGAACATGACGCTGGTCGAGATCCGCGCGAAGTGCCGACGCCTGAAGCAGCGCGAGGGTCTGAAGATGGTGGTCATCGACTACCTTCAGCTGCTCACGAGCGGCAAGCGCGTCGAGTCGCGTCAGCAGGAGGTCAGTGAGTTCTCGCGTGCGCTGAAGCTGATGGCGAAGGAGCTGCAGGTTCCGGTCATCGCGCTGTCGCAGCTGAACCGTGGTGCCGAGCAGCGCGCCGACAAGAAGCCCGCGCTGTCCGACCTGCGTGAGTCGGGATCGATCGAGCAGGATGCCGACATGGTCGTGCTCCTCCACCGCGAGGCCGCGTACGAGAAGGACTCGCCGCGTGCCGGCGAGGCCGACCTGATCGTGGCGAAGCACCGTAACGGCCCGACCGACACGATCACCGTGGCGTTCCAGGGGCACTACTCCCGGTTCGCCGACATGGCGCCGGGGATGTAGTCGGTTCACCGACCGAATCGGGTGACTCGTGAAGCTCCTCCTGACCTCCGGCGGAATCATGAACGACAGCATTCGTTCGGCGCTCGTCGAGCTGCTCGGTCGGCCGATCGAAGAGTCTCGCGCGCTGGTCGTTCCGACCGCGCAGTGGGGACACCCGATGTGCTCGCCGGAGAGCGTGTGGCGCACGGTCGCGGGCCGGTGGGGCGCGCAGGCCGGTCTCGTCGATCTGGGCTGGAAGTCGGTCGGCGTCCTCGAGCTCACGGCGTTGCCCACCATCGGCGAGGAACGGTGGATGCCATGGGTCCGCGAAGCCGACGTGCTGCTGGTGGATGGCGGCGAGGCGGTCTACCTGGCGCACTGGATGCGGGAGTCCGGGTTCGCGGCGCTTCTCCCGTCGCTCCGCGACACGGTCTGGGTCGGTGTGAGCGGCGGCAGCATGGTGTTGACACCGCGCATCGGGCCCGAGTTCGTCGAGTGGCGACCGGACGGCACCGACGAGACGCTCGGCCTCGTCGACTTCTCGATCTTTCCGCACCTGGACTATCCGGGCTGGTCGTTCAACACCAGCGAGAACGCACGGCGGTGGGCGGCGAACATCGCCGGGCCGGCCTACGCGATCGACGACCAGACGGCTCTCGCGGTGGTCGGCACTGACGTGCGGGTGGTCTCCGAGGGGCGCTGGGAGTTCTTCGACGGCGGTCCGGGCGAGCGCGGACGGGCGTAGCATCCGGGGCCCCGCCACACTAGGGAGCATCCGTGCCGTGAGGGAGTCCCTGTCAATACACCCCCCGAGGGGGTCTCCCACCCCGCGCGTCGACCCGATTCACTCGGACGCAGACGTATTCCCGCGGTCGGACGGAGGACGCTGTGACACGAAGACCAGGCCCGTGGATGGTGGTGCCCGTGGCGGCATCCCTGATGCTCGCACTCGGTATGACCGCCTGCAGCGGCGCGACAGGTCGACCCGAGGACGACACGTCGGCCTCCCCACCCGAGGAGGCGCCGGCGGCTGAGACGAGCGCTCCCGCCGCGACTCCGGCGCCGGAAGAGACGGGCGACGAGGTCGTGGGAACGTCGGTGCGATTCACCACCGGCGACGTCGACATCGAGGTGATCATCGATGAGGACACCCCCACGACCCGGTCATTCCTGGCGATGCTGCCGATGACGCTGGAATTCTCCGACTTCGGCGGCAAGGAGAAGGTCGCAACTCCCACCGGCGAGTGGGACTTCACCGACGCGGCAGGTGTGAACCCCCAGGTGGGGGATCTGTTCTCCTACACGCCCTGGGGAAACCTCGGGTTCTTCTACAACACGGACGGCAACACGTTCGACGCCTCCCTGACCCGGATCGGGTCGACCACCGATGTCGACCAGATCGAACTGCTCGACGGCCAGCGGGTCACCATCGCCATCGCACGCTGAGAAGGGTGCGTCCGGCGATGACACCGCACCCGCCGACGCTCATCTGGCGAGTCTGCCCTCGGATGTCGCCGTGGTGGGCCTCAGGACCCTCGCCGCCTCCGCCGAGCACACCGGCATCACCTTCCCGCAGGCAGCTGACCCACCCATGTGCTCCTCGGAGGGAGCCAAGCCGCACCCGCCGCGGTGGGCGGGCGCCTGTCACTCCACCCAGAACCCCACCGCGCACAGCAACCGCGTCTCGTCGTCCGCGCCGGCGGGCGGCTCGATCGCCGGCGGGAACACGCCCCACTGACGCCACTCGTCGGCGTGCGGAACGACGTGTTCGTTGAGCCCGTCGATCAGTTCGGGGGAGAGGTGGAACGGGATGCCGAAGTGCTTCGCGATCGCGTACGCCTGGAACGCGCGGTAGGTCGCCATGTGCGCGAAACCCTCGCCCGCCGGGTAGTCGCCGTACGTGAACCGGAACGTCTCCGCGAACTCGCCCGTGCGAACGGCCGCTGTAGCCACGTCGTTCAGCGCGTCGTACGAGGCGATCGGGTCGTCGCCGAGCAGGTCGGCGTCGGCGTACGGGTCGCCGTCGGCGGCGGCGCGTCCGGCGATCACGTCGGGGATCCACGCTTCGTCGTAGGCGTGCCGGCCGATAATGCCGAGCAGCGTCGGCGATTCGAGCTGGCTCCACTCCTTCGGAACGGGGGCCGAGAAGTCGGCGGGATCGATGCGGTCGATGACTTCGCGAATGGCGGCGTCGGCATGGAGGAAGAGCTCGTCCGGTTTCATGGCGCCGACCGTACTCCCGGCCGCCGACATCGACCAGGCCCCGGGAGTACTGTTCACTCATCCGTGCTGAAGCCTGAGGAGGTGGTCCCCGTGAACGAATCGACGTGGGTGCTCCTCGGCGGAGTCACGGTCGGGCGCTAGGTCGCCCGGGAGCACCCCCACCCCGTGCTCCCGAAAGGCATGACCATGCGCTTCACCTCACACACCCTGCTCGACGACGGCGTCCTCGAGCGCGAATTCACGCTCGCCGGTTTCACCGGCATCCTGTGGATGCCACCCACCGCCACCCCGTCATCGCCGGTGCCGCTGCTCCTCCTGAACCAGCCCGGCGGCTTCGGCACGCGCCAGATGTACACACGGCTCGTTGCCCGCGCGACGGCGGCCGCAGCGGAGGGCTTCGCGTCGGTGACGATCGAGCTCCCCGGCACCGGTGATCGCCCGCCACTGCCCGGCGCCGACAAGGCTCGGGCCGACCTGCGCGCCGCGCTCGCCGCGGGCGAGAAGCCGAGCGACGACGTGATCGACCGGCTCATCCTCCCGCTCGTGGATGCCGCCGTCCCCGACTGGCAGGCCACCCTGGATGCCGTGCTCGAACTGCCCGGGATCGGCACCAGGGTCGGCTTCTCCGGCGGAGTCATCGCCATCGGCGTCCGCCTCGCGGCCACCGACCCGCGCATCGCGGCCGCGGGGCTCTTCGCCGGTAGCTACGCGCCGCGCTCGACGATGGAGGAGGCGCGGGGGATCAGCATCCCGATCCACGTCCTTCTGCAGTGGGACGACGAGGGCAACGACCGTCAGTCAGCGCTCGACCTGTTCGACGCGTTCGCCTCGCGCGAGAAGACGCTTGTCGCCAACATGGGTGGCCACACGGGCGTTCCGGCGTTCGCGGGAGAGGATGCCGGGAGGTTCTTCGTGCAGCATCTTCAGGGGTGAAAGCAACGTCGGCTGTCGTGTGGGTGCCTGCAACCTCGACTCGCACCACGCGCTGCCGCACCTGTCCGACGGTGCCTGCTCACGCACGCGGCAGCGGTCGACGGTGCGTCCGCGGCGAAGGGTGTCGCCGCGGACGCACGAACGCGCCAGGTCGCCCGAGCTGAATCCCTGACCTGGTCGGCCCTCCCCAACGGCCAGCTACCCGACCGCCACCCCTGGACCCGCGATCTACCTCGCCATGCGTTGTGATCTCGGAGCGCGTGCGGTGGTCGACGTTCGCGGTAGAGCGGTGCAAGGCACGCTCCTGGTGGCGGCCGAGCGCACGGTCTAGCAAGTGGTCGCGAGGGAGTAGATGAGGCTGCCGCCGTCGGTGTCGCTGATGTGGGTGACTCCGGCGGGAGAGGTCTTGGTCCAGGCGCCTTGGTTGGCGGATCGGTACAGGTATCCGTCGCTGCCGACGAAGAACGCGTACACGTTGGCGCCCTGGGTGCCGAGTGCGACTTCGCCGGCGGTGATGCCGGCGGGGAGCGCGGGAAAGGCATTGTTGTTCGCGCTGCTGCCGACAGTGGTGCCGGTGCTGTAGATGAGGCTGCCCGCGTTGGTGCTGCTGATGTGGGTGACTCCGGCGGGGGAGGTCTTGGTCCAGGCGCCTTGGTTGGCGGATCGGTAGAGGTATCCGTCACTGCCGACGAAGAACGCGTAGGAGTTGCTTCCCTGGCTGCCGTATGCGACTTCGCCGGCGGTGATGCCGGCTGGGAGCGCCGGGTAGGCGTTGTTGTTCGCGCTGTTACCGACGGTGCTGCCGGTGCTGTAGACGATGCTGCCGGCATCGGTGCCGCTGATGTGGGTGACTCCGGCGGCGGAGGTCTTGGTCCAGGCGCCTTGGTTGGCGCTCCGGTAGAGGTAGCCGTCGCTGCCGATAAAGTACGCGAAGACGTTGGCGCCTTGGGTGCCGATTGCGACTTCGCCGGCGGTGATGCCGGCGGGGAGCGCGGGAAAGGCATTGTTGTTCGCGCTGCTGCCGACGGTGGTGCCGGTGCTGTAGATGAGGCTGCCCGCGCTGGTGTTGCTGATGTGGGTGACCCCGGCCGGAGAGGTCTGGGTCCACGGGCCCTGGTTGGCGGATCGGTAGAGGTAGCCGTCGCTGCCGACGAAGAACGCGTAGGTGTTGCTTCCCTGGCTTCCCCACGCGACGTCGCCAGCGGTGATGCCGGCGGGGAGCGCGGGGTAGGCGTTGTTGTTCGCACTGAACCCCACCAGCTTGCTGGCGGCTGCCGGAGCAGTCACTGTCGCAGTGGCTTGGGCGGCCCCCGAGGAGATCGCCGCAAGTGTGCCATTGCTGCCCTGCGAGGGCACGTCGATCGCTGGTAGATTCACGCGGCCGCTGCTGTCGCTGACCTGCGTGTTCGTGGTCGTTCCGTCGGCGAACGTGTACCCGTCGCTCAACGTCGTGGTGACGGAGCGGCCGGCGGTGGGGACGCCTCCGACGGTGACGGTGACGTAGGCGCCGGTGATGGTGCTGCAGGCGGTGCCGTTATAGCTGGCCTGGTTGAAGGCGAGGACGGCGGCGGTGGAGGCGGATGCCGCGGGGGCGACGGTGGCGACGGCGATGGCGGGGATGGTCCAGGCCGCGCCCTGCAGGATCGTGCGGCGATTCAGATCAGGGGGGGTAATAGCTGAGGTGTTGTCGGGTGTCTGAGACATGGCGGTGCCTTTCGGGTGAGGTCGTTGCTGAGATGACCGGTAACGGTCGATTCTCCGAACTACCGAGTGAACGCCGGGCCGCGATGGCGTCTCGCGCCTTGGTGGTGAAGCTCACACTGGCTAGCCCGACGAACTCCCGTGCGCCGTGGCTACGCGGTATCTCGCGAGCAATCTGTGCTCCCGGGGCTGGCCAACGGTGATGGCTCGGCGGGCCACCATTCGCGAAGCACCCTCCAACTCACCTCCTCTGGCCATCAGGTTCGCCAAGCGACGTTTGGCGTCCATTCACTCAGGCGGCGGTAGGGATGCGTCGGCCTTGATCGGCTGTCGGCGCAACGTCAGGTCAATGGGTGTCGAGGGGCCGGTGCTGCTCGCGTCGATGCCGACGGTGCCGGCGTTGCTGCTGGGGCGGCGGAATGACGTGTTGGCGTGGAATCCGCTGGGGCATGCGCTGGTGGCGGGGCATCTGGCGTTCACGGATCCGGATGATCCGGCGACGCGTCCGAACCAGATGCGGCTGCTGTTCCTCGACCGGCACACGCGTGAGCTGCATCGCGACTGGGCGGACGAGGCGGCGTCGGCGGTCGCGTCGCTGCGGTATGTGGCGGGGCAGTATCCGGACGATCGCGCGCTCGCCGAGCTCGTGGGGGAGTTGTCGATGAACAGTCGGGAGTTCGCACGCCTGTGGGCGAAGCACGACGTGCGGCTGTGTTCGAGCGGAACGAAGCGGTTGCAGCACTCGCAGGTGGGCGACCTGGACCTGCATCACGAGGTGCTGCACCTGCCCGACAGCAACGGCCAGCGGCTGCTGACGCACGCGGCGGCGGCGGGGAGTGCAGCAGCGGACGCGCTTGCGCTGCTCGCCTGAGGGCGCGGTGTTGGGCGAATGGATGTCACGCCCCACCTCGGAGCTGCTCGATCAAGACCACTCTGACCGGGGCGCGAACGTCACAAGCCCGATTCGCTCCGGGATGTCGAGTCCATGGCCTTCTGCGTCGATAGGCCGTACCGCGGACGATAGTCGCCGCCACCCGTGGTCGTATCGAGTTCGGCCCCGGTACACCGGGCGCGCCCCCGAGACCGTTCTTCACCAGGCTGTCGCCGCGGTTGACGCCTTGGAGCGGGAGCTGGGCGTGACGAAGCGGACCTTGCTGGACTCGAGGATGCTCAACTCGTGACCTGCCTAGCCGCGCCGCATGAACCGCGGGCTAAGACGGCCTGGGACGAGAGACCGTCACCATTCGACTAGCTGGGCCGAGGTCCGCATAAGCTGCCGCGTCGCTGGCGTCCCTTTCAATAGCCGGACCGCGAGCCGAGCACAGAGGAGCTTGCGTCGCAAAGCAACTGCTCACGATCGCCTAGGCTCCGATACCACGGCCGATTCACAACGGGCGCAGGGGGAAATGGCATGACTATCGATACGCGTCAGATCATCGGCGGGTCCGTCGACGACCTGGCAGAGGGCCTCCGCCCGTTCATCGAGCGGGTGTTCGCCGAGCGTCTCCCCGATGGGCCGTCGTGGGTGCAGATCGTCGCTCACAAGGACGAGCTCGCGGGCCGACCTACCGCACATCATCATGCGAATGATGTCGGGCTGATGCTGCGAGTGATGACCGAGAAACTGGGCAACCTCGGCTACCCCTTCGACGGGCATCTTTCGCGACAAGCGGCGAACTGGGCGAGCGAGATGCGCGAGGTGCGCAACAAGCATGCGCACCAGGTCGAGTTCAGCCCCGCCGAAACCTATCGGGCTCTCGACTCGGCGGAGTTGCTCCTTCGCGAAGTCGGCGCGGCCGACGAAGCGCAGCGGATCGCGGCGCGCAAGCCGGCGGTGCTGTCGGCACTCAGCGGTGGGGCAACCGGTCGCCCCCTTCCTCCACCGCCGAGCGCCTCGCTTTCCGCCCTACCGGTCGTGCGGCTCCCGGCGCCTCCGGCTGTTCCACTCCCTTCGTCGGCCGAGACGGAGTCCACCACCCCGCAATCCACCGAGTCGGACGCGGCGGCGACATCGCCGCTCACCCGCCGGCAACTACGCGAGCAGCCCGAGACGGACGCGTCTGAGACTCCACCTGCTCCGGCGTCGAGCGCGCGTCTTTCGCTCGATGCGGTCACCGAACTCAGCTATGCCATGGCGCACGCGCGCATCGTGCCCGTGCAGGAGGTGCGGGTCTCGTACTCCGGTCCCGAGCTCCGCGGAGCATCCCTTGCCATCGAAGCCTCTACGGCCAACGGTTCCCTGGGGGCGCCCAAGGTCGTGATCCTCGACCTCGCGCCCGGTCTGAAGACACTCGCGGGGCTCGACCTGCTGTCCCTCGACCCCGCTCCGATGCTGCAGGTCGATACGGAGCAGCCCGGCTCCATCACTCTCACTCTTCGCGGACCGGGCGGCGCGGTGATCGCCGATCATCGGCATCCGGTCCACGTGCTCGCCGCGAACCAGTGGATCGCCCGGGAGCTGCACCTCGGCCTCGAGCTTCTCGCATCCTTCGCCCAGCCGCAGGCGACCGTATTGACGCCCGTCCTGCAGCGCGCCTCGGACCTGCTGGGGCAGTCGAGCGGCCGCACAGAGCTCGACGGCTACCAGAGCGACAACCCGGCGAGGGTGGATGCCATGGTCGCGGCCGTCTGGGATGCCGTGCGCGAACTCGACATCCGCTATGCGGAGCCTCCGGCGAGCTGGGGCCTTCGTGGTCAGAAGGTCCGCACGCCGCAGGAGGTGCTCGAGGGGCGGCTCGGAACGTGTCTCGACACGACGCTGACGCTCGCCGCGTTGCTCGAACAGGTCGGCATCAACTCGACGCTCTGGCTGGTGGACGGACACATCTTCCTCGGGTACTGGCGTGAGAACGGCAGCCTCGGTCTGCCCGCGACCACCGATATCGAGGAAGCGGTCAATCTCGCCAAGCTGGGCCGGATCTCGTTGCTGGAGACGACCCGGATGACCGGGGGTGCGGCATCCGCCACGTTCGACGTCGCCCGCGCAACGCCCCAGCCGTATCTCGAAGCGCGCCGCGACGAGATCCTCGGTATCACCGATGTGCGCGCAGCCCGTGAGAACGGAATTCTTCCGCTCCCCAGCCGCACGGTGGGTCCTGACGGCGAGGTGACCGTCGTGGAGTATCGACCGCTGGACCGCGTGCTGGCACCGTTCGTCGCCGACCAGCGCGATGCGCAGGGCCGCGCAGTGGCTCCGCCGCGGGTGGCGCAGTGGAAGAACGCTCTGCTCGATCTGAGTCTGCGCAATCGCCTCATCAACTTCACGAGTCGCGCCGGGTATCAGCTCGCGGTGCCGGGCGCCGCACTCGGTCGGCTCGAGGACATGATCAACGGAGGAGCGGGCGTCACTCTTCTCGCGTCCGATGACGTTCCGGAGATCGCGCGAGAGCGTGGCATCCGCTTCGGTCGCGACCGGGACGCGGCCGATCGAGAAGCGCTCCTCGCCGATAAGAGGCAGGCGCACCTGACCGACGTCACCCAGGCGGCCTACACGACGAGGCTGCGCGCTCTGGCCGCGAAAGCGAAGACCGTCACCGAAGAGACCGGCGCGAACAACCTGTACCTCGCGTTCGGCACCCTGCGATGGGAGTTCAACGATCGGCAGCTGCAATCGCCGCTCGTTCTCGTCCCGGTCACGTTGGAAAGCGTGTCGCGTGGACAGTCCTTCCGTCTCGTCCTCGACGAGGCGGGTGCGTCCACGCCGAACTACTGCCTCCTCGAGAAGCTCAAGGTGAGCTTCGGCATCGAGGTGCCCGGGCTCGCGAATCCGGCGACGGATGCCGCGGGGATCGACCTCGGCGCGGCGTTCGATGCGGTGCGCCAGGCGATGGTCGACGCGAAGCGGCCCTTCGTCGTCGAGGACACTGTGCACCTCGGCATCCTTCAGTTCGCGAAGTTCCGGCTGTGGAAGGATCTCGACGACAACTGGGAAGAGCTCGCGACGAACTCGCTCGTCACCCACCTCATCCATTCGCCCAATGACGCCTACATCGATGCGGTCCCGGCGCCGGTCGATGTCGATCTCGACGCGCTCTCGGCGCAGGTTCCCGTCTCCGCGGATTCTTCGCAACTCGAGGCCGTCGTCGAGGCCGTGGAGGGCCGTACCTTCGTGCTCGAAGGCCCCCCGGGCACCGGAAAATCGCAGACCATCACGAACCTGCTGGCTCGGTCGTTGGCATCCGGGAAGCGCGTGCTCTTCGTGGCGGAGAAGCGCGCGGCTCTGGAGGTCGTAAAAGACCGATTGGATGCCGTCGGGCTCGGCTCCTTCTCGCTCGACCTGCATGACAAGGGCGCGCGACCCAATGCCGTGCGCGAGCAGCTCCGGGCGGCGCTCGACGCCACCGCCCGGCCCGATCGGGCCGCGCTGTCCGCACAGCGTGAGGCGGCGGAGTCCAGTCGCGGCGCGCTGTCGCGCTACGCGCAGCGAGTACACGAACCGAACGCGGCAGGTCTGTCCCTGTACTCGGCGCGATCGCAGCTGCTGGCATCGGCGACGGACATCCCGCCGCTGGACGTGCCCCATTCTCTGGTCGCCTCGGGAGATCACATCGACCAGCTGCGCGCGACACTGCGTGCGCTTCCCGCGGTCAGTGATCTGGCCCGTCCGGCAGCCACCCATCCGTGGGGGTTCGTCGACGATCCCGCTATCGATGCGGCCTCTCTGCACAGTGCGGCCCGCGCCTTCGACGACGCTCTCGCAGCCGTCGGCTTGAGTGAGCTGGTGTCTCGCGTGCGCGGGCCCCAGCAGATGGAGGCGTGGGCGGGTGTCGCTCGGGCGCCGCGCCATGCTCTCGACGCCCTCGACCGTGTCCAGCCCGAGTCGATCGACGATCTCGCCCGGCGGCTCGCAACGGCGGCCGCGCAGCCGCCCGCATGGCTCGCTCAGGTCGATCCGCGGGTACTCTCGCGGAACGTTCGCGAGATCCACGCCGCCGCCCTGGCGGCGGACGCGTCCTCGTTCTTCGGCCGCAAGAAGCGGCGGCGTGCGGTGCTGGCCCAGTTCGCGACCGACCTGCGCGTCGAGCAGACCGCGATCGACCTGCGCGGTCTCTCTGCGCTGACCGGTGCCATGACCGAGACGGCCGCACAGGTCGACGAGCTGCGCGGTGAGCTGCAGCGCCAGCCCGTCGTGGTTGCGCCCGCGGACTTCAATCCCTACGTGCCTGGCGAGGCGGAGCAGGTGGGGGCAGCCCTCACGTGGGTGGGGTGGCTCTCGAGGACGCTCGCTTCCGATGTCTCGGCTGCCGGAGATCTCCGCTCGGACCTGCGCCGTGTCTACGAGACGACAGCGCCCGATGCGGCGTCCGCCGAGCGGTACGCGACGCTCGCCACGGCGTGGCGAGCACTGGCAGCTGCGGCGGGCGTCGCGTCTACCGGCGGCGCGTCACGTGACCAGCTCGGTGTCTGGGCCGGGGATGAGGGAATCGCGTCCACGTGGGAACGCACTCGTACGGGGCGCAACCTGGCGACGACCGAACCGGTCACTCTCGGCCGCTGGGTCGACCTGCTCCGGCACGTGGAACCTCTGCGGCGCCATGGGATGAACAAGGCGCGAGAGGCCATCCTGGCCGGGCGCGTCCGTGCCGACGACGCGGCGCTCGCCTTCGACAAGGGTGTCGCGTCGGCGTCCCTCGGCGAACGCGAGGACGCTACCGCACTGAACGACTTCGATCCCGCCGCGCACAACCGGACGATCGGGCGGTTCGCGACGAGTTCGGCTGCCATCCGCAGCGAGCTTCCGCGGGCCCTGCCCGCTGACATCCTGTCTCAGCGGCGATTCGACCCGAAGTACGACGGCGGCGACATGGGTGCGCTGAAACGTCAGCTCTCGCGACAGCGCGGTGGGGACAGCGTGCGGACGCTCATGGACAAGTACGGCGATCTGATCACCCAGATCACGCCCTGCATGCTCATGAGCCCGGAATCGGTCGCCCGGTTCTTCCCCGCCCGCGCCGGGATGTTCGACGTCGTGGTGTTCGACGAGGCTTCGCAGATCCGTGTCGCGGATGCCGTGGGAGCGATGGGACGAGCGCGTTCCGTCGTGGTGGTCGGGGACTCCAAGCAGATGCCTCCGTCGACCTTCGCGGAGGTGACGGCCGACGTCGACGAGGCTGAGGCGGATACGGGCCTCGTCGCAGATGAGGAGTCCATCCTCACGGAGTGCACACAAGCGCGGGTTCCGAGTAAGTGGCTGTCGTGGCACTACCGCAGCCAGGACGAGGCGCTCATCGCCTTCAGCAACCACCAGTACTACGAGAGCCGCTTGTCGTCGTTTCCGGCGCCGTTGCGCGACTTCTCCGCATCGGCACCCGGGGCGCTCGCCGCGTCGAAGCCCGACTACGGGCTGTCGCTCGTGCGCGTCGACGGTCGGTTCGAACGTTCGGGCGGGCGCGGGGTGCTCCGGACGAATCGCGTCGAAGCGCAGACGATCGTCGACGAGGTGATCCGACGGTTCGCCGCCGCCGGCGACACCGCTCCGTCAATCGGCATCATCACGTTCAACGTTCAGCAGCGCGACCTCATCGACAACATGCTGCGCGACGCCTCGGATGAACGCATCGGTCGCGCGCTCGACGAGCGCGACGGATTGTTCGTGAAGAACCTCGAGAGCGTGCAGGGCGACGAGCGCGACACGATCCTGTTCTCGGTCGCCTTCAGCAAGAACGACCGTGGAATGCTCCCGTTGAACTTCGGGCCGCTCTCCCGCGCAGGGGGAGAACGCCGGCTGAACGTCGCGGTGACTCGTGCGCGACGACAGGTCGTGCTGTACGCGAGCTTCGACCCCGCGGAGCTTCGAGCCGAGCAGACCTCGGCTCGCGGGCTCAAAGACCTCAAGTCGTATCTCGAACTCGCCGCGCGCGGAGTCGCACCGACCGATGACTCCACGTCTCGCGTGCCGGTGATCGATCGGCACCGTGACGAGATCGCCGCGATCTTGAGCGAGCGCGGACTCGTCGTGAAGACGGACGTCGGCCTCTCGGACTTCCGCATCGATCTCACGCTGGCATCCGCGTCCGACCCCGCTCAGCCGCTCATCGCCGTCCTGCTCGACGGAGAAGGTTGGCGAGCGCGCCGAACGGTGGCGGATCGCGATGGCCTACCCGTCGATGTCCTCGGGAAGTTGATGCGCTGGCCGGGGATCGAAAGGGTGTGGCTGCCGGAATGGCTCGATGATCCGGATGCCACGGCCGACCGACTCGTCGCGGCGGTGGAAGCCGCCCGGGCCGGGGGCCGGTCTGTTTCAGACACGAAGGTCGAGGACCTCGATACGCCTGCGGCAGAGGAGCCGGTCGAGCCCGTGCGTTCCGGAATGCCAACGGGGCAGGAGGACGAGGAAGCCGTCGGGGCGACGCATCCGCACGTCCGCCCCTTCGTGCCTTGGCCGATCACCCCGTTTGGGGGAGTGGATGTGCTCGACGCGCTTCCGAGTCGATCCGCTGCTGAGCGGGTTCGCGCTGCGCTGCTGGAGGTCATCGCCTCAGAAGGACCGATCTCGCGAGCACGCTTGGTGAGACTGGTGGCGGAAGCATTCGGACTGTCTCGTGTGTCGGGGAGCCGGGCAACGGCCATCCTCGGGCTCATCCCGGATGCTCACACCCGCCAGGGTGACGAGCAGTTCGTCTGGCCGGTGGACGTTGACGTCGCCACCTGGCGAGATGTCCGCACGAGTGCTGCGGGGGAGAGTCGACCGCTCGAGTCCGTCGCTCTGGAGGAGATCGCGAACGCGATGGCCGTTGTCGCCGAGCTCGGCGGTGGGGTGCGCGAAGACGAGATCAAGCGGGAAGCACTGCGGCTGTTCGGGGGGAAGCGGATGACGACCCAGATCTCCGAGCGACTCGCCGAAGCCCTGTCGGTGGCGGTGGCCACCCGATGGGTCGAGCTCGCGCCGTCGGGAGCGTATCTCGCGCGCTTTTGAGTGGCGAGGACCGAGGTTCGGACCACGGATAGAGTGACCTCGATCAGCTTGGGGGGCACAACATGGGGCGAGGATTCGCTGTCATCGATCTCGAGACGACAGGTCTCTTTCCGCAGAAGCACGATCGCATCGTCGAGGTGGCGATCGTGCACGTCTCACCGACAGGCGTCGTCGAGGGAGTCTGGGAAACGCTCGTCAACCCGATGCGCGACATGGGTGCGCAGCGCATCCACGGCATCAGTGCCGCTGCGGCCGCGCGAGCTCCGGAGTTCGCCGCACTCGCCCCGTCCGTCGCCTCGCTCCTGCGCGGGCGGGTGCCTGTTGCGCACAACGCCAGTTTCGACGCGCGATTCTTGACCCACTCGATGCAGCAAGCCGGTCTCATGTGTCCGGATCACGAGTATTGGATGTGCACGATGCAGCTCGCGGGCACATTCCTGCCGGGCAGTCGCAGTCTCGCCGACTGCAGCGCTGCGATCGGCTATGCGATGGAGAACGCTCATCGCGCCTCGGCCGATGCCCTCGCCGCAGCGGCGCTCCTTCGCGCCTACATCGGCGCGGGTCACGATCCCGCATGGTGGGATGGGTGGCTCGCGACCCCGGGGGAGTGGCCGGATGAGCCGTGCGATACGACAGCTTGGCTGGCGCGTACGGAGTCCGACACGGCGCCGCGGTCGGTTCTCGAGCGGTTGCACGTGGACGTCGCGCTCGATGCCGCCGTCGACGACGGCGCCCTGAATCTCGACTACCTCGCTCTGCTCGACCGTGTCCTCCTCGATCGGTACATGTCCGCGACGGAGACCGACGACCTCATCCGATTCGCCGCAGAGCTCAACCTCTCGAGCGCTGCGGTTCGCCGTCTTCACCGCGCCTACTTCGACGGATTGGTCTCGGCCGCTTGGGCCGACGACCAGCTCACCGCCGATGAGTGGGCCGACATCCAGAAGATCGGCGGTCTGCTAGAGATCGATACGGAAACGATCGCCGGCGCCGCTTCAAAACCGGATGCCGCAGCACCGACTCTCACCACCGGCTTCCGCCTGGCGCCGGGCGACACCGTCGTCATCACGGGCGACACCCGTCGAGATCGAGCGGCATGGTTCGACATCCTCACCGAGCGCGGTCTGATCCCGAAGGACAGCATGGTGAAGAAAGCAAAGGTGCTCGTGGCCGCCGACCCCGATTCGATGTCGGGGAAGGCACGGCAGGCGCGGGCTTGGGGGATTCCGATCGTTACGGAGGACGGGCTGGAGAGGCTGCTGGGGCTGGGTCCTGGTGAGTAGCGGAGCGGTGCACAGGGTCACCGGCCCGGGCGGTTAGGGGCGGTTGCCCGCGTGGGCGGGCGACGCAACGCCCAAGCCCCGTCCGGATGCCGACATCGACTGGTCCGACCTCGCCACTGACGTGCGGGGTCGTCGAATCGCCGTGCGCACCGTTCTGGGTGCCGGCATGCCGGTCGACGTCACTGCGTCGTCGGAGCCGAGCACCATTGCTCACCGCCTCGGTTAGCGTAGACAGGGTTGCACGCGAGTCGGGAGAGTCTGTGGTTACCGGTCCACTGAAGAGTCAGGTCGACAAGGTCTGGGATGCGTTTTGGTCGGGCGGCATCGCCAATCCGGTCGAGGTGATTGAACAGATCACGTACCTGCTCTTCATCAAGCGGCTCGACGAGTTGCACACCAAGGCTGAGCAGAAGGCTGTGCGCTTCGGTGACCCGATTGAAAATCCGATCTTCCCGGACGGCTACGACAGCGACCTGCCGGTGCGCCGGCCGTTCCGCGACCTCCGGTGGAGCGTGTTCACGAACTACTCGCCCGCCGAGATGTTCGATGTCGTCTCTGAGCACGTCTTCCCGTGGCTGCGCCGGCTCGGCGCTCAGGGTTCGAGCTATGCGCGCAACATGCGCGACGCGCGCTTCACAATTCCGACGCCGGCGCTGCTGACAAAGGTCGTCGACCTGCTCGCCGAGATTCCGATGGAAGACCGCGACACCAAGGGCGACATCTACGAGTACATGCTGCTCAGGCTTTCGACGAGTGGCACGAACGGGCAGTTCCGCACCGCCCGCCACATCATCCAGCTCATGGTCGACCTGCAGCGGCCGCGCCCGGACGACCTCATCATCGATCCGGCGGTGGGCACGGCCGGATTCCTCATCACCGCCGAGGAGTACCTGCGCGCGCACCACCCCGAGATCTGGACGGATGCCGCCACCCGTGCCCACTTCAACGGCCCGATGTTCACCGGTTACGACTCGGATGCCTCGATGGCGCGTATCGCGAGCATGAACATGCTGCTGCATGGCGTGGAAAACCCCACGATCGAGCGTGCCGACTCGCTGTCGGAGGGGCACCCGGGTCTCGATCAGTACACACTCGTGCTCGCCAATCCGCCGTTTGCTGGGTCGCTCGACGACGAGACGGTCGCGAAAGACCTGCAGAAGGTTGTTAAGACCCGCAAAACAGAGTTGCTCTTTCTCGTTCTCATGATCCGGATGCTGCGCAATGGCGGACGCGCGGCCGTCATTGTGCCCGAGGGAGTGCTCTTCGGGTCGTCTAACGCGCACAAGGCTGTGCGGAGGATGCTCGTCGACGAACACAAGCTGGATGGCGTCATAAAGCTGCCGTCGGGAACCTTCAAGCCATACACGGGGGTGTCCACCGCGATCTTGCTGTTCACGAAGACCTCGTCGGGCGGCACCGACCAGGTCTGGTTCTACGATGTGCGCGCCGACGGTATGACGCTTGACGACAAGCGGACGCCGATCGAGGCCGACGACCTGCCCGACGTGCTCGCCCGTTGGCAGGCGCGGGATGCTGAGGCGGCACGCGCCCGAACAGATCAGAGCTTCCTCGTGCCCAAGCAGGAGATCGTCGACAGCGGTTACGACCTGAGCCTGAACCGCTACAAGGAGATCGAGGTCGAGAAGGTCGAGCACCGCTCGCCAGGGGAAATCCTCGACGAGCTCGACGCGCTCGAGGTCGAGATCCAGGACGGCCTGAAGCGCCTGCGGGAGATGCTCGCGTGACCTGGGAGACCGTATCGCTGGGCGAGGTCTCGTGGCTGAATCCGCGAGGCGACTCGAACATCGAATCAGGAACTTTCCTGGGGATGGCAGACGTGTCGGAGAACGGCACGACGACGGCGGGCATACGCGTCGAGCCTGGCGATCTCAAGTCGGGCTACACCCCGTTTCGAGACCGCGATCTTTTGGTTGCGAAGATCACCCCTTGCTTCGAGAACGGGAAGATCGCACAGGCCTCTCTGCATACGAAACGGGGTTGGGGTTCGACCGAGTTTCACGTTGTTCGGCCAAACGCTGAGCTATTGCACGACCGCTTCGCTTTGCAGTATCTCCGGTCCCCTTCGGTCCGAGCCAATGGCACAATCCGCATGACAGGTAGCGCGGGGCAGCGGCGCGTGCCCTTGTCGTACCTGCAATCGCTGGAGATTCCGCTCCCGCCCCTCCCCGAGCAGCGCCGCATCGCCGCGATCCTCGATGAGGCTGATGCCCTTCGTCAGCAGAAGGACCGCGAGCGTGCCGCGATGAATCGCTTCGTAGACACGGCGGTCGCCGAGTTGATCGACACCGCCGATGATTGGCGCCCGCTGGGGTCGATGCTTGCTGAGCCTTTCCGCAACGGAATTTCCCCGTCTCGAGCAGGCACGGTCCGGGCCGAGGTGTTGACCCTCTCGGCAATTACGCGGGGCGGGTTCGAGCCCCGTCATCGGAAGGCCGACCTGTTCGCGACCGCGCATGACCCCGACAAGGTCGTCACAGAGGGGCTTCATCTCATCTGTCGCGGGAACGGCAATAAGGACCTCGTCGGCGTTATGGCGGTAGGTGATGCTTCTCTCACCGACGTTGCGTTCCCGGACACGATGATCGCCATGCGCCCCTCGAAAGTAATCACGTCGCTGACGCTGCTAGCAGCTTGGCGGGGCGAGGGAGTCCGCAAACAGATCCGACGCGGAGCGAGGACCACCAACGGAACTTACAAGGTGAACCAGCAACTTCTGGGTTCTGTGGTTGTGCCAGTTCCGAGCGCTGAAGTGCAGGCCAACATCGATGCCCTCGAGCGGCAGCGCGCGGCGGTGAACTCGGCCATGCGCAAATCCGCTGAAAGCCTCGACGCCCTCTTCGCTTCGCTCCAGCACCGCGCCTTTCGAGGAGAACTATGACTGACGCAGGCAACCCCGGGCCGATTTCGACGATGCCGCGCTGGTACGAGTTCTTCCGGCCGCTTCTCGAGGTCCTCGCCGACGGTCGGACGTGGCAGAAGCGCGACATGGAGCGGGCCATCATCGCCCGTGCAGGTCTTACGGAGGACGAAATAGCAGAGACGCTCAGTTCTGGTCAGCCTCGGGCGCTGAACCGAATCGGATGGGCGACGTCTGCACTGCGCCGAGCGAAGGCGATCGAGTCACCGTCGCGAGCGCATTTCCGCATCACCGAAACCGGACGCAGACTGCTCAGCGAGCATTCGGGTCCGATCCCCGAGCCCGCTGTCTACGCGATCCCGGCCTACAGCGAGTACACCCCCGCGCGCGGACGGAAGACGACCACCGTCGATCCATCCCCGACGATAGTTGACGACGCCGACCCCGATGAGCTCATCAGCTCGGGAATCCAGCTGATCGAGAGCGACACGAAGTCGACTCTTCTGCAGCGACTGAAGGAGAGCGACCCGTACGACTTCGAGCGCGTCGTCCGGTCGCTCTTGGTGAAGATGGGCTAAGGGCGCGATGGAACTATGTCTCCCTTGCGGGGCTCGGGCGACGGTGGTCTCGACGGCGTTATCGACCGCGACGAGCTCGGGTTGAGCAAGATCTACGTTCAGGCGAAGCGCTACGCGGAGGCGACGATCGGACGCCCGAAGGTACAGGAGTTCGTGGGAGCTCTCGCCACGCGGGGCGCGAACGTCGGGGTGTTCTTCACAACCAGCCGCTTCACCGGCGAGGCGGTCGATGCCGCGGAACGCGTGCCGCAGGAGATCGCACTCGTCGACGGCGAACGGCTTACCGCGCTCATGCTCAGACACAAGGTGGGCGTGCAAGTTGCCAGGACGATCGAGATCCTCAAGGTAGACGAGGACTTCTTCGCTGACGAGTAGCGGGTGATCGGGTTCTGTGTCGACGATCATCACGAGCGCGTTGACGCCGGACAGTTTCAGGATCCGGCTTCGATCTGGGGGCAACGTCGGCACCGTTCGCTAGCATGACGAAAGGCAGGGCCGTGCCTGCCGCAGGGGGCCGCGCGTTGGGGAACTTCGACTTCGTCCGGGATCGCTGGCCGAAAGTCTGGGAGGCCGCATCCCGCGCTGAGTCGTACCTTCGTAGCGACCCGCGCGCGTCGGCGACCTACGCCCGGCGCGCCGGCGAGATGTTCACCGAATGGATCTACGCCGCCGAGGATCTGCCGCGCCCGTACGATGACTCGTTCGCGAATTTGACGGCCCAGGCCGCCTTCAGGGCGTTGGTCGGCCAGAACGTGACGGGCAGCCTCCGCATCGTGCGAACGATTGGCAACGACGCGGTCCATAAAGAAGAGGCGATGCGGCTCGGCCGCGCCCGAGGGTCGCTCGAACAGCTGCACACGATCTGCCGTTGGCTCGACCACGGCTACGGCGATCCGGATGCCGCCGGAGCCCCTCCCTTCGACTTCGCTCGGGTGCCGCCGGCTCCGGCCGCCGTGATCCAGCACACCCGCGCGGAGCTCGAACGCGCGCAGGAGGATTTCGACCAGGCGCGGCGGGCGCTCGCGGAAGAGCGTGAGCGCAGTGCAGCGCTGCAGGAGGAGCTCGCTCGTTTACAGGCCGAGGTCGCCGCGACGAAGGCCGCGAACGACATCGTCAACGCCGCGCGCGGCATCCCCGACCCGACCGTCGCGACCGAAGCCGAGACGCGCCGTGACCTCATCGACCTGCAGCTCGCCGAAGCGGGCTGGCTACTCACCCACGCGCGCGATCGGGAATGGCCGGTCACCGGCATTCCCACTGCTTCTGGTGACGGCCGGGTCGACTACGTGCTGTGGGGCGACGACGGCAAGCCGCTCGCTGTTGTCGAGGCCAAGCGAACGACCAAGAGCGCGAAAGAGGGCCGGCTGCAGGCCGAGGTGTACGCGGATGCCCTGGAGCGCGACTTCGGTCAGCGTCCGCTGATCTACTACACGAACGGGTTCGAGACCTGGCTGTGGGATGACCGCCGTCACGCGCCCCGCACCGTCGCCGGGTACATGACGAAAGATCAGCTCGCTCTAGCAATTCAGCGCCGGACGTCGCTCAAGCCGCTCGCGACGACATCCGTCGATCACACGATCGTCGAGAGGCCGTATCAACTGCGTGCTATCCGCGCGGTGACCGAGGCGTTCGAGCATCAGCGCCGCCGTGCGCTGCTCGTCATGGCCACCGGGACCGGGAAAACCCGCACCGTCATTGCCCTCGTCGATGTGCTGCAGCGGGCGAACTGGGTCAAGCGCGTGCTGTTCCTCGCCGACCGCACGGCGCTGGTCACGCAGGCCGTCGCGGCGTTCAAGACCCATCTGCCCGATAGTGCCCCGGTGAACCTCGTGACCGACCGCGACAGCGACGGGCGGGTCTTCGTCTCGACCTACCAGACAGTGATGGGCCTGATTGACTCCGGTGAAGACGCGCTGCGCCGCTTCGGACCGGGCTATTTCGACCTCATCGTCGTTGACGAGGCACACCGGTCGATTTACAACAGGTACGGCGAGATCTTCTCGTATTTCGACGCGCTCGTCGTCGGCCTCACCGCAACACCGCGCGCCGACGTTGATCACAACACCTACCAAATGTTCGACCTCGACGACGGCGTGCCGACCGACGCGTTCGAGCTCGACGATGCGATCGCGGGCGGGTACCTCGTCCCTCCTGTCGCGCGTCCGATCGACCTCGGGTTCATGGCGCGTGGCATCCGCTACGCGGACCTGAGCTCCGAAGAGCGCGAGCAGTGGGATGAGCTCGAGTGGCAGGACGGCGAGATCCCGGACGCCATCGACGCGGCAGCGATGAACCGATGGCTGTTCAACGAAGACACCGTCGATAAGGTGCTCCACGTGCTCGTCACGGAGGGGCGCCGCGTGGGCGGCGGTGACGTGCTCGGCAAGACGATCGTCTTCGCGAAGAATCAGCGGCACGCCGAGTTCATCGAGTCGCGGTGGGATGCGAACTTCCCCGAGATGCGCGGAGAATTCGCTCGCGTGATCACTCATGCGTCCGGCCCGTACGCGCAGACCCTTATCGACGCGTTTTCCACTCCCGCGAAGTCGCCGCACATCGCGATCTCGGTCGACATGCTCGATACCGGCATCGACGTGCCCGACGTCGTGAACCTCGTGTTCTTCAAGCCCGTCAACTCGCACACCAAGTTCTGGCAGATGGTTGGCCGCGGTACGCGCCTACGCCCCGACCTGTACGGACCCGGTGACGACAAGCGCGACTTCGTGATCTTCGACGTGTGCGGCAATATCGACTACTTCAACGACGAACTTACCGAGGCAGCGGTACCCCGTTCGGTGTCGTTGACGGAGCGCACGTTTGTGTTGCGCACCCGTCTGCTTGCGGCGCTGCGCGATACCGACGACCCGGATGCCGCGGCCCTGCGTGCGGTGCTCGCGGCGCGTCTGCACTCTGCGGTTGCGGCCATGAACCACGACAACTTCCTCGTGCGCCGCCGGCTGCGTGCCGTCGAGCGGTTCGGCAGTGCGGATGCTTGGGACGACTTCGACAATGCCGACGTGGATGCCGCGGCGGAGCTCGCCGGCCTGCCCTCAGCGGCCGAACAAGACGCGGACGAGGCGGCCAAGCGGTTCGACGCGCTTGTCCTCACCGCGCAGGTGGCCCTGGCGAACGGCGAGACGCTCCCAGCCGGCGTCGCCGCCCGCATCGTCGACATCGCGCGTGCGTTGGGCGATCAGCGCGGCATCCCGGCTGTGGCCCTGCACGCGGCGCTGTTGGACGCCGTCGCTGATGCGTCGTGGTGGGAGCACGTCGACGCCGTGATGCTCGAGCGCGTGCGCGTGAACCTCCGTGGCCTTGTGCGTCTCATCGGCCGCGAGAACCAGGCAATGGTGTACTCCGACTTTGAGGACACCCTCGACCCCGCCCGCGATGTCGTCCTGACCCGCGTAGTACCGGGGCTCAACCGACGCGCCTTCCGCGAGAAGCTCTTCGGCTTCCTCGCCGGCCGATCGGATGTCGCCCTGCACAAGCTCCGCACCGGCCGCCCCCTTACCAAGGTTGACCTCGAGCAGTTGGAAGAGGCGCTGACCTCCGCCGGGGTCGTCGACGGCGCGCAGCTGCATGACGAGGCGACGGACGCTGGCGGTCTCGGCCGGCTCATCCGCTCGATTGTCGGTATGGAGCGCTCCGCTGTCGAGGACGCGCTCGCCGACTTCGTCTCTACCCCGGGATTCACTCACCGCCAGCACGCGTTCGTCGACCTTGTCGTGCAGCAGCTCACGATCGCCGGCTATCTAGACCCCCGGCGTCTATATGAAGACCCATTCGATGGTGTTGCGCCCGAAGGCCCGGACGCCCTCTTCAGCAACGGTCAGATCACGGATCTAATTGCCCGGCTTCGGCGGATCGATGAATCGGCGGAGCCGAGCGGCTGGGTAAGCGCGTGATCCAGCAGGCTTCATCCAGATGCGACCAGGGAGAGTTGAGCTGGGCCAAGGCGAGTGTCTGATGACGTAGTGCAACCCATCCCGGATTTGCTGACTTGCTATCGGCGGTCCATTGCCTACACCCACTTACCCGAGTCGGAATGACGCCGTGTAGTGGACGCTGGATCCAATCTGAAGATCACAACGCGGGCACTCCGTGATGAGCTGAAACCCTTTGCGGGTCCAGCGGCTCGCCTTGACATCACCAAATGATCCAGCAGTCTCCCTCTCGGGCGTGAGGACGAACCTTCGGGCCCCATCGCGATCGCCACGAACTGATCGCTCGCTTTGGCTGCTCCCCGTCGTCTCGATAACGGGTCGGCGCTCCACATAGACGATCCATGCGACACCGGTGCGCCGCCCAGCCGTATGTCGTCCCACGCGGCGGCACACGACCAGCTAGCCTTCCGTAGGGGGGGCTATGTCAGTTGCACTGTACGGAGGTACGCGCGCCCGCACATGCGGTATGCGCTCGGTTCCGTGGCACCGATTCCGTGCGGCGCTGCCCTCGTATGAGGCGATCGCCGAGGTCGACGGCAAGATGAAGGTGCTTGATCTGAAGGATCGCGACACGGGGGGCGGCCAGCCGTGCCGGGGAGCGGTCGCTGGACGGACCGTGCGCGGGCCGGCGGCACGCGCCTACGTCTAAAGCCAGAAATCGGGAACCGACATGGTGGTCGTCACAAACGAGATCTTTGACCGGTGGGAGCGCGACTGGCGTAAGCGGATGGTTGGCTGCTCGCTGGTGGCCGAAGCAAATATTGACCCGGAGGAAGCGTTCGCCGCGTTCCGGGTCTTTGGGCTCAACTGGGTGCGGCTTCCCTCGGCCGGTGAACGCACGCGGCTCGCCCGCAGATATCGTGCCGTCCTGCTCGCGGGTCTGTGTACGGTAGGCGCGCGCGACTATGACGCCGGCAGGTACTGGGACCACGTGTTCGGAACCTTCGATGAATTCAGAGATGGAAACCGGCAGTCGGAGCTCGCGGAGTCATTCCGATACGGATTAAAGACCCTGGGGCTCTCGCGGTTTACGCTGCCGACGCGGCGGCACGTCGGCGAGATACTCCTCCACGGCGGCATTCCGATCAAGAGCACCGGACCGTTCGCGAAGGTGCTCGCCCGCTGGGATGCGCAGAATCCCTCCGGCGATGCGCGCAGCTTCGTGTCCTGGATCACTGCGTCTTCGCAACGCGTCGCGATCTCGCGCGGGATCGACGTGCCGACCTGGCTCTTCCTCACCGAGACCGGGGAAATCGCGGAGGACTTCGTCGAGCGGTGCCTCGTCGTGATCGACGAGCTCGGGCACCCGGCGGGGCCAGACACAGGGCTGCCACCTTCGATCCTTCGGGAGATCGCCGATGCCCTGGGGGAGAGCGGGCCCGGCGCGCGTCGACGGAACAGGACTCGACGGACCGCCGATTCCGCACCGTCAATCTCGTTCTCACCCCAGCGGGGGTGCAGGTGCAGTTGCCGCCGCTCGAAGCATTCACCGAGTCGGAAGTCGAGTGGGTCGTCAGTGCCGACGGGATGGGCGAGCGCGTCGAGTCTCCGGCGCCCTGGCCGGGCGATCTCGTAACCGCCAAGTTCGTGAGCGTCCGCGCGCCTGTCAAGCGTGCTGTGGTCCAGGTTTCCCCGTCGGATCAGACGTGGGATCTCGACGTCGTCGACGTCGACGATCCACTCATCGTCTTCGACGGCGATTCCCGGCAGCTCATTCCCGCGCGCAATACCCTGCCGCGCGGGCGCGTGTGGGTCGCCTTTCCAAACGAGAGCGATGGCGCAATCGCAGATCGACTGACTTCTGACTCGCCGCTGGTCGTCGTCGAAGAAGCTCCGGCGCCGAACGGCTGGCACGGGTGGACCTTCGCCGCACTCGACCTCTCGGCGGCTTCCAGACTGTCGCTTGCCGACGCCACGCGGGCGCGGTACGTGTCCACGATTCGGCGCCCGCGCCTTATCGAGGGCGCCCGCGTTCCACATCTCGAAACGCGAGACGGGCGCCCTGTGCTAGACGCCCCGCCGCTCGTGGAGTTGCCCGGAACGGGAGAGCAAGGAACCCTCGACTGGCGCGTATCGATCGCGTTCCTCGCGGGCGACGTAGTGGCCGCTCAGGAGTTCACTGTCGCAGGCGAGTCGCGGACTGTCGATCCGTGGCCCAAGGAAGCCGCGCCGTTGCTTGGCGACTACATCATCACGGTTCGCGGGCCCTGGGGCCGCGGAGCAGTCCTGAGCGCAGCCGTCGCACAGGGCGCGTCGACGGAGACCTCGACCACCTTTCGATGGATGCGGTCGGACGGGCAGGGCCTCGAGGATGCCGAGTTGCTTGTGCGGGCTGGCGAGACAGATGACCCGGGCACCCGACTCACGTTCGAACCTCGTCGTTGGCGCCGCAACGTCAGACTTCGGTCATCGATGGGTGAGCTCGAGCTCACGGCCCGGCTCCCCTCGATGGCAGTCAGTGCCGTCGGTGGTGTATCGCGGGGGAAGTCTGGAGGCCCGATCCCGCTCGACCTCGAGCTACTGCGCGATACCACACTGCGCGTCGATGTGCCTCGCGGTACACGTCAGACACAGCTCGCCGCAGTCGCCGCCGAGCGACTCGTGCAGGCGGTCGACTCGAGTCAGCAGACGGGTGAGTCGCGGGTCTTCTCGCTCGGCAAGTTGAGCGACACGCTCCAGGCGCATCGTTTCGCACAGCTTCGGCTGGTTGTCGACGATCGCTCGATTCCCGTCGCGTACGTGAGGCCCCAGTTGCTCGCGTCGGGCGCGACGGTCACTGACGGCGTGCTGTCGCTCGAGGAGGCGCAACCCGTTGAAGGGCTCATGGTCCTCGCATACCCGCGCTACGCCCCGTGGCAGAAGCCGACTCGGATCGACTTCGCGGCGGGTGCGACCAGTGCGGCGGTACCCGAGGAAGTGCTCCGTGAGGGCGCTGCGACGTTCGTGGTCTACGTCGCGAACCCGTGGGTGCCATTCGACGTGCCGAATCTGCCTAACTGGTCGACGCGCAATGCGTTCATCGCCGAGTGGGGCGACGCGGTCGAGCCCATCGACGAGCCCGAGTCCGGGTTCCGAAGCTGGCTTGCGGGCCATGGGCCGTGCCCCGCCTCAGACACGAGCTTGCACATCGCGCTGAACATATACACGCTGGTGCCGAAATTCGCGCTTCGACGAGATGTTGACCGGCTCCGCAGCGAGCTCGCAGAGTCGGTTCGATTGAGCCGTGTTCATGTTGTGGATGCGGTGTTGCGTTCACGGGCTGACGCGCACGACCTCTACCGGCTCCTGGTCGAAGCAGACGTCGTGACGGTTCCCCGGGAGGATTGGGAGTCCTCAGACCTGCTGTGGTCTTTCAGCCCCGCCCTTGGGATAGTCGCCGACAGCGACGAGCACGTCGGCGAAGGTCGAGAGCAGTTCCGCGCGAACCTGACCACCTACGCCGGGGACCCGGCCCTGTCGATCCTCGACGATGGAGTTGACTCGTTTGCGGCAGTAGGCAGGTTCGGATCCAATGAGCGAGCGCTCGATCGGATGCCCCAAGACCGCATCGATGCGATCATGGCGGTCGCGAACCTCCTCCCACAGGGTCTTCTGGATAGGGACTCGCGCGCCCAGGCGAGCAAGCAGCTGTTCGACGCGAGGCGGGATCGTGGGATGGAGGCGGTGATCGCGGTGTCGCGGGGGCTCATCGCTGAAGCGCGCGCGGCCGTGACGTCCGACATCGGCGACCACGCGACCGCTCCCATCGACGTGCGCGCCAGCGAAGAGGGGTGGATGAGTCTCCCCGTGCTGTCGTTGGCGTGCGCTTTCGTGGCCCGGAGCGCTGCGCGAGGCGGCCCCGCGTCCGGCCGCACATTCATCAAGCTACGGAAGGCCTACATGCGACTCGCAGAGGCTGCCCCCGGCATCGTCCAGCAAGACCTCGGCCTCGCCGAGCTTTGGATCACGAGGTGGAACGAGAATGACCGCAGCAATTGACCCGGTAGCCGTATCGGCGACGATCTCGAGCGCGTACCGCCGCTATCTGCGTTCGCTGGTGACGCCGAGCGACGCCGAGATCGCGATCGCACTGAACCGTGCCATCGAAGCTGAGGCGACGCAGCAGCTCGTGAAGGGCCCCTATCTAGAGGCGACACCGCCGTTCGTCAAGGGCGCCGCCCCCGCCGACCTGATCGCCGAGGGCATCCTGTGTAAGAGCTTCGCCTCGCTCGCCTCGTTATCGTTCCCCCTCGACCGCCCGCTCTATTCGCACCAGGAATCGTCGATCCGCGCGATTCACAGCGGACGTAACGTCGTTGTCGCGACGGGAACCGGATCCGGTAAGACGGAGAGCTTCCTCCTCCCTGTCATCGATCGCCTGCTCCGCGAACATGAGGCGGGCACGCTCGGCGCCGGGGTAAGGGCGATCCTCCTCTACCCGATGAACGCGCTCGCCAACGACCAGCTGAAGCGGCTGCGCTCGCTCCTCGCGAGCACCCCGCAGATCACCTTTGGCCGATACACGGGCGACACCGAGCAGGCCACCGAGTACGCGAGGAAGCGTTTCAGCAAACAGTTTCCGGGGCAGCCTATGCTCCCGAACGAGCTGCTTAGTCGCGAGCAGATGCGTGCGACACCGCCGCACCTCCTCCTCACGAACTACGCGATGCTCGAGTACCTCCTGCTCCGGCCCCAGGACATGGAGCTGTTCGCGTCTCCCGGCGCAAGGAGCACGTGGCAGTTCATCGTCGTGGATGAGGCGCACGTGTACGACGGGGCCTCCGGCGCGGAAGTGGGATTCCTGCTCCGCCGACTTCGCGAAAGAGTTGGCGGAAGCGCGGGCATCCAGGCGGTCGCTACGAGCGCGACCGTCGGTAACGACGTCGCACGCGCCGCGAAGTTCGCGGAGGACCTATTCGGTCTGCCCTTCGCAGCGGGCGAGAGCGGGGCTGCGGATGTGATCACCGCGCGTCGTGTGGAGTCCGGGGGAACGCCGACGTGGGGTCGGTTCCACGCCGAGGAGCTGGCTGCGGAATCGGTGGACGTGCTGCTGGCCGCTGCGCACGCGCGCGGAAGCTCGGCGGACAACATCGCTGATGCTCTGATCGGGGAGGAACGGCTCGCGGAGATCCGCTCCCTTGCGGGCGACCGTGCCCGCACCGTCGCCGACATTGCCCACGGACTGGACCCGGTCGCACCGCCGTCGGTAGACGAGATCACAAAGTTGGTCACCTGGGGCGCGAGTCAGCGGACCTCCGACGGAGAGCCCGTGCTGTCGGCGAAGTACCACCTGTTCGCCCGGGCGACCGAAGGAGCCTTCCTCTGCCTTTCGCCTCACGGGCCGCACGTCACACTAAGTCGCCACGAACGCTGCGCGACATGTGATTGGCAGGCGTTCGAGATGGCCGCTTGCCAGATGTGCGGCGCCGTCCACCTCGTGGGCTCGGTGGAGATAGCCGGCAAGAAGCGTCGGCTCTCACCCAAGACCGGCGACGATCAGCGAATCGCGTGGTTCTCTCTCGAAGCGGGCGACGAAGATGAGTTCGATGAAGACGTCGTGCTGCTCGACGAGCAGTCCGGGGGTGCGGGAGCAGGCACGGCATCGGCGCTGGGTCTCTGCCCGCGGTGTGGTGGCCTGAGCCAGAATGTCGGCAGTCCGTGTACGGATGCAGAGTGCGGCGGGACGGCCACACGCACGATCGTTCAGGTCGGCCGTTCTGTGGATAGTCCGCGCAAGTGCGTGCACTGCGGCGGAAACCGGCCCCGGTTGATCCGTCGATTCGAGAGCGGCAATGACGCCTCGGTGTCGGTGCTCGTGACCGCGCTCTATCCCGAGCTCCCGGCGGCATCCGCGGACCAGGTGAATCTGCCGGGTGGCGGCCGCAAGCTGCTTGCCTTCAGCGACAGCCGCCAGCAGGCAGCCTTCTTCGCCCCGTATCTCAAAGACACCTACGGAAGGCTGCTGCAGCGCAGGATTCTGTATACAGCGATTCAGAAGGGTCAGTTCGGCGGCAATGCGGCGGCCTGCACCGACATCGCTGCGCTCGCGAGCAATCTCGCATCGCAGGCCGGCGTGTTTGACGCTTCAGAGACGGAGCTCACTCGGCAGCGCACGGCAGAGACCTGGCTGCAGGCGGAGCTCATGGGTCTCGATCGGCGCATCTCCCTCGAGGGAGTCGGCTTGATCGCTTGGAGACTGCGAGATCCTGGTGAGATGCCGCTGATGCCGCCGCTGACGGCTCTGGGGCTCAGCCGCGACGAGATCCGGGCGCTGTGCCAGACGCTCCTGGACTCCTTGCGGCATCAGGGCGCCGTGGCCGGACTCGAGTTTGTCAACTTGCAGGATGAGATCTTCGAACCGCGCCTCGGCCCGATCTATGCCCGAAAGCACGGTGCCGACGCAAAGAAGAAGATCCTCAGCTGGGTGCCCACGCGCGGACGGAACGCGCGATCCGACTACTTCGGGCGAGTGCTCGCAGCGCTCGGGGCGGACTCCGCGAAGGCAGACGACTTCCTCGGCGGCGTCTTCGATGCTCTCACGCACCCCGCAGCTGCGACGGCGGCCTGGTTCGACAGGACGATCGACCCGGTGCTGGGTGAGATGGTGCGGCTCAACCCACGCATGTTCGAGGCGCAACTGGTCACTGGGGCAGACGCCGTGTGGCGCTGTGCGGTATGCCGTGCAGTGACGGCCGAGGACGTCCGCGGTGTCTGCCCAACCTATCGGTGCACGGGTTCGCTTGAGCCGTGGGTGTCCGGGGAGGAGCACGACGACGATCACTACCGCACCATCTACCGACGGCTCGTCCCGATACCTCTGTCGGCGATGGAACACACAGCGCAGTGGAGTACCGAGCGTGCCGCAGAGATCCAGCAGGACTTTATCGACGGTCGGGTCAATGTGCTTTCATGCTCGACCACATTCGAGCTGGGTGTCGATGTCGGAGAGCTGCAGTCGGTCATCCTGCGCAACGTACCTCCTACCGTGTCGAACTACGTCCAGCGGGCCGGTCGTGCCGGGCGACGGTCAGACAACGCCGCACTCGCTCTGACCTATGCGCAACGGCGGCCGCATGATCTCGCCGCGTTCGCGCGCCCCGAGCAGATGATCAGCGGCGCAGTGCGGCCGCCGGTGGTGCCTATCGAGAATGACCGGATCGCCGAGCGGCATATCTATTCGATCGCCCTCGCGCGGTTCTTCCGGGAGCAGCTGGCGGCTGCGGGGACGGTGTATCGAACGGTGGGCAGCTTCTTCGACAGCCCAGCCGGTCAGCCGACGGGCGCTGACCTATTCGCCGAGTTCGTCGAGTTTCCGGACACCCAGCTCCAGGCTGCGATCAACGATGTGCTTCCGGCCTCCATCCGCGGCACAGATCTCACGAAATGGAATGGATGGTCCCGCGATCTGCGCGAGCTTCTCAGCGCCGTTCAGCAAGACCACCGAGAGGAGAGCAAGTTCTACGAGGAGGAGTCGCTCGCCGCCTACAAGTCGCGCAAGGGGGCCCTAGGAGACCGCTACGGTCGCATTCTCGATACGATACGAAGCGCGCCTCTTCTCGGTTACCTTGCGAACCACAACCTCATCCCGAAGTACGGATTCCCTGTCGATACGGTCGAGATGAAGCCACCGCTGGGTGCGCCCGGTTCGGCATCCGATCTGGATCTCACGCGGGATCTCTCCCAGGCTATCTTCGAGTACGCACCGGGCGCTGCGATCATCGCCGGCGGACAGCTATGGACGTCAGCGGGAGTCGCGACCCGTCATAACCGAGAGTGGCAGCCGTTCTTCTTTGCGACCTGTGAAAATTGCGGGCGCTATTGGGAGAAGCTCGGCGAGGATCTCGGTGGATGTCCGGACTGCGGCACCGTTTCCGACGGTGTGCGGCGCAAGTACATGGAGCCGCGCTTCGGATTCGTCACCTCGCCCTCACCAGGGAAGCCCGGCGACGCGCCGCCGCGCACGAGTTGGCGGGGCGAGACGCACGTTGCCGAGCCTGGCAAGAGTACGTCAAAGCGGACTCTTACACTCGGGGGTGCCCCTGTCGAGTGCGAGGTGCAGGAGCGCGCCAGGCTCGTGCGACTGAACCTAGGCCCGGGCGAGCTCGGATACCGTCTGTGCGAGTGGTGTGGCGCTGGTGTTACGGCGCTTGGTGAGGCACCCAAGTCGCACGTCAACGTGCGCACCCAGAAGCCGTGCGGGGGCCGTTTTCATCCGTGGACGCTCGGCCATCGGTACGAGACAGACGTTGTCCGGATCGCCCTTGGCGTGCCGTGGGCTGGTTCGACCGTCGGTGAGCGTCGCGCCGTGGCGTACTCAGTGCTCTACGCCGTGCTTCAGGGTGTGAGCGAGTCTCTTCAGATTGCTCGGGACAACGTCGACGGCTCGGTTGTGGGAGGCCTTGCCCACGGGATGCCTGAGCTCGTGCTCATGGACACAGTGCCCGGCGGCGCGGGCTACGCGATCCTGATCGCCGAGAACATGGAGTCGGTTCTGCGACGCTCCCTCGAGATCGCCGCAACCTGCGAATGCGGGCCAGAGACAAGCTGCAGCTCCTGCCTTCGGACCTACTCGAACCAGAAGTGGCACAACCAACTCTCACGCGGCGCCGCCGAGGTGTATCTGGAGCGGCTCACGGGGTAAGGCTGGGCACCCCGGAGGGGGCCATGATTGAGGGCTGGTTCGCCCATTTCGGATTCACAATTCTCAGACTCAAGTCGCTCGTTTTGGGCTCCTTCGAGCACGTGCAACATCAAGCGACGAATGCTTTCGGTGTCAACTGGAAGAGCCAGAAGAAGGTCCACAAGGCCTTCGCCGACTACCGTCGAATCCTCGATAAAGAACTAGATCGTGATGGACTCACCCCGGAGGATCGGTTTCGTGTCCTGACGTTGCTCAAGAATGTCATCGATGACGAAGCGGTGAAAGGCTCGGAGCATAAGGCGTTCGTGCTAAGACGCTCAGCGTCGTAGCCGCGGCCGCTGCGTTGTCGTAGCCGCAGGTCTGGCTGTCGTCGGCGGGAAGGCGAAGATTGATGTCTGAATGCTCCCAGCTCCAATTCACAAGCAGATAACGCCATGCCCCAACCCCTCCGCTATGGCATCAACGTCTCCCTCGACGGGTGCGTCCACCACGAGGCGGGTCTGCCGCCGAACGCCGAGTCGATGGCGTTCTGGTCCGACGAGCTGCGCCGCTCCGACACGCTCCTCTACGGGCGCGTCACGTACGAGCTGATGGAGGGCGCGTGGCGCCGACCCGCGTCGGGGCAGTGGCCCGACTGGATGGATGCCAGTGAGGTCGACTTCGCGGAGGTGATGGATCCGATGCGGAAGGTCGTGGCATCCACCACGCTCGACGCCGTGGACTGGAACGCCGAACTTCTCCGCGGCGAGATCGTCGACGCGGTGCGGCGGTTCAAGGAGCAGCCGGGGCGGGGGATCTCGCTCGGCGGTGTGCGGCTGCCTGTGGTGCTCGCCGCGGCGGGGCTCATCGACGAGTACACGTTCGTCGTGCATCCGGTGATCGCCGGTCGCGGGCCGCGGCTGCTCGACGGCGTGGAGCTGACGCTCGAGCTGATCGAGCGGCGGGAGTTCCGTTCGGGCGTCACGGTGCAGCGGTACCGGCCGATTCAGACTCCCGGAATCAGCACCTCATCGAGGTAGGCGCGCAGCCGGGGAACGTCGACGGTCAGCGTCCGCCAGACGCGGGGTCGAACGCCGTGTCAGGCTGTTAGTTCGGGAGAGGGCAATGTGGGAAAGCTCGTGAAGGTCGGCGTCTTGTTCCTGCTGCCGATCCTCGCCGCGGCCTGGGGCGCCGTGCTCTCCGGGGCGCTCTCGGTGATGGGCCGCTGCGGGACACAGGTGTGCTCGTGAATGCCACGAGCATACTGACGCTGACGACCTTCCTCGCCGTGCTAGTTCTCGCCATCGCCGCCATAATGCTGGAGATGCGGGTCTGGTGGCCAGCTGCAGAGGCCACGCAGATCGCGGCGTTCGCACTCTCGGCCGCCCGTCCAGATCGTCACCGCCGTGGTGACGCGGAGCATTCCCCGGGTGGTCTTACCCGCGATCGTCGATCGACATCGACCGACCCATGGGGCCCGGACGCCTCCGCTGACGCACCATATTGCGTCTCACAAGCGCGGCTCAGCCTCTCCTCCGGACCTGTCGCCGGGCCCGAACTCGGCCACTCCGGTTCGGTCACTGTCCGCCCAACGGTCGCTGGCTCCTTGCCTCGAGTAGACCCATACCGGCCGTGGCGCGACGGAGTCTTCGTCAGAGAGGGGGCCAGCTGCAAGACGCGGAGGTTGGGAAGTGTAGAGTTTGGTCGGCTTGACACTCACAGAAAGTGGGGCTAAGTGAAGAAGTTCTTCGGTACATTCTCCAAGCTTGATTGGGTCACCTTCTTCCTCTGCGTGGTCCTTGTCCTGCTTACGCTGGTGCCTCTACTGCCATTCGCGGAAGTAACGGATCATTGGTTCCTTGTGGCGATAATCGCTCTGGGGGCTGTGACCCTTTCGGCGATCGTGCTTTCGCAGATTGAATCTCGGGAGGCGGATAAGTTAATCTCTGATCGAATGGATGGGCTCCACTCACTTGTCCTCAGCGTCGTGGATCACGATGCCGTACACGAAGTGCCGGCGCCTCAGATCCGGTCGGAGCTGGATTCGCTACTGGGGGAATCCAACGAATGGTACTTCCGGGGGGGATCTGCCCGGTGGCAACGAGAGGCAGTGCTGCCCAGACTGGCTACGGTCACGGACCGGCCCGTTCTCTACAAGGTGCAAGTCATATCACCGTTTGAAAAGGATCTCTGCGACAAGTACGCCCTGTATCGAAAGAAGAGCCAGCCGGGTGACCCCCGGGGGGATTCTCGGCAGATCCGCTTAGAATTATTGGCGTTCATCTACGCCACCGTGGTGTGGCAGTCTCGGTCAAAGATTACGGCTGACGTCACGCTGCTTCATCGCTTCTCTCCGTTCCGTTTGGATGGTAATAGGGAGAGCTTTATTATCACTGTGGCGGACACCAAGAAGAACGGCCTTCGAACCCGACAGGGTAATTGGTATCACTCTTCACTCTTGGATGAATTCGAGTTTGAAGCCGGATACGCAACGCGACTGACGTTGCCGGCTCAAGCGGGCGATTCCCGCGGTTCGGAGGATGTCGCAGAATTTTTTGAGGAGCTCGTGCGCCTTAACCCTGATGCCACTGCCCATTGGAACCACGGATTTGTAGAGCCTGATTGGAGGGACATTTTTGAGCTCGCCGGAACAATCGCCGAAGAACCTGCGTGAAATCTATGGCCTTTTTGTCGCGGGCCTGTTCTCATCGATCTCATTAAGCGATGTGGTCCGAGCCATCTCGGCTGAAGCAGATCGAATCGTGACTCGCCGTCATCCGCTTGGCTTCACACACGCGGAGCTGACTTCCAGCGCTGGCGCGCTCGATGGCGAACGTTTCCGATTCCATGTCTGGCTCGGCGCCACCGAAAGTCGGGACAATTTAGGAGACCTTCACGAGCACACCTGGGATCTAACGAGTCTAGTTCTGGCTGGGAGCGTAGTCGACACGACGCTGCGAGCCTCGCGCGACACCCTCGGAAAATATCAAGGCTCGAGGATTATCTACGGGGACCTTAACTCGTCCGAGCCCATCGGGCGCTTTAATCTAGAGACCCTCCAGCGTCGACGAGTTGAGGCCGGTGCCGTCTACACAATCCCCGCTCGGACAGTTCACCTCAACGAAGTGGGTTCTCTGCCCACGGTCACGCTCGTTCGGTCGATCGAAGACAAGTTAGGCCATGGCCCTCTTGTGTTCAGCTTGCCCAGCGCAGATGCGGTCTCCGTGACTTCAGTGCGACCGCAAGTAGATACCGCCGATGTGCTCAGCGAACTTGTGGCCGCTTTGCATGGCGAAGATTCTGACTCTCGAGAATGAATCGGTCACCTAGCTCAGGCCGCTTCAATTGGGATCCTCGATTTAGTGGCACTGTGGAGGCCGGGTTGGCGCGGTGTCAAAATGAAGTCGATTCGAGCGCGGAGCAAGTGCGCAACGTCGCGAACGCCATCCGTCGATGGCGACAGCAGCCCTACCTGGGTGCCTCGCTTAGTGCGCTGGACTCCCGTCGTCATTCGGTTCTATGACTGGGTACGTCGAGTAAGCAATCATCTTGCGTATGGGCTGACGCGACTACTTGGGGTTTTCTAACCGAGCTCGCCTAGGCGCCTGCTTGCCCGGACCATCGATAGTGGCACCGCTTGCGCTGTTCTCATCGACGCCGCACGACAGCTTGGGTCTGGATTGGGAATGGCAGTGCAGGGGGCCCGGGGGGTGACGAGGTTGCCATGCCTCCGCGGATGGCCCAACTCGCTTCGCTCGGTCGTGACTTGGACAACCCGGAGTTTGCAATGAACGTGCGCCTGTGGCGCGGCGCAAGCACTGGATCAGCTCGTTCGCGGGGTCGTGGCACAGTACGCCAAGATGGGCCGTGGCCGCGGGGGCTACAAAGGATGCGCCGAGGGCCCAATGCCTCATCGCCGCAGCTGGCGGGGTGTTTACACGGGTGCCTCAGCGCTGACCGTCGCCGGTCCTCCGTCATCGGCCGTCGTGGGAGTCGTTTCCGCGGTCTCGCACTCGGCGAAAGGTTCCTGAACATCGGCAAGGACACCAGCAGCCTCAACACCATCTACCTCAACGGAGGGGTACCCGGTGTGGTCGTTCCCAGCTGCTGGGCTCAGTAGAGGAGACACGTGACATGTTCGCCGACAACCGATTTCTGACGCTCGGCCTGATGCTCGGCATCCTCGGCCTCGGGATCGGCGTGGGACTCGTCGTCGCCAGCTTCCTGGTGGGGGTGGGGACGGCGAGGGGTGCCGCTCTATCCTCATCCGGGACCATCACGATCGTCGTGTTCCTGATTCTCACCACGGTTCTCACCAGCGCTGCGCGACGACAGAAGCAGGTCGGTCACTGACCTTGGACCGATGAGCGGGGCCCCGCGCGGGTGGCATCCACCATTCGCGCGGGGCCCCGCTCCCGTTTCAGCCCTGGAGGAACGGGTAGTCCGTGTAGCCGCGCTCGTCGGGGCCGTAGACCGACGCCTGGTCGACCGCGTTCTCGTCTGCGCCGCGCTCCCACCGCGTGACGAGGTCGGGGTTCGCGATCGCGGGGCGACCCACGGCGACGAGGTCGGCGATGCCGTCGTCGATCGCCTGGACGGCCTCGTCACGGGTGGTGACGCGCGAGAAGCCGGAGTTCACGATGAACGTGCCACCGAAGGCGCGGCGGAGGTCCTGGATCAGCTCGCTCGCGGGGTCGGCGTGCAGCACGCTGAGGTACGCCAGGCCCAGGGGCGCGAGGCCGGCGATGAGCGCTTCGTACGTGGCGCGGGTCTCGGCGTCGTCCTTCTCCCACACGTCCTGGATGTTGTGTGCGGGAGAGATCCGGATGCCGACACGGCCGGCGCCGATCTCGGCCGCCACGGCCTCGGCGACGTCGATGACGAAGCGGGCGCGGGCCGCGGGCGATCCGCCGTAGCCGTCGGTGCGCTGGTTCGACGCGGGGGAGAGGAACTCGTGCAGCAGGTAGCCGTTCGCGGAGTGCAGCTCGACGCCGTCGAATCCGGCATCCACGGCGCGACGGGCGGCGGCGGCGAACTCGTCGCGGACGGTGGCGAGCTCCGCGGTCTCGAGCGCGTGCGGCACGGGGAAGGCGACCTTCGAGCCGTCGGCGAGGCGGGTCTCGCCCTCGATCGCGATCGCCGAGGGGGCGACGATGCGGTCGGTGCCGGTGATGTCGGTGTGCGAGACGCGTCCGCCGTTCATGAGCTGCATGAACACGGCTCCGCCCTCGGCGTGCACGGCATCCGCCACCTTCGCCCAGCCGGCCGCCTGCGCGTCGGTGACGATGCCCGGCTGACCCGGGTACGCCCGCGACTCGGGGCTCGGGAAGACGCCCTCGGTCACGAGCAGGCCGATGCCCGCGCGCTGCGCGTAGTACGTCGCGATGAGGTGTCCGGGAACGCCGTCGGCGCTCGCGCGCAGGCGGGTCATCGGGGCGAGCGAAACGCGGTTGCGGACGTCGACGGCGCCGACGGTGGTGGGGCTGAACAGACTCACGGGTGTCCTTTCGAGGCGGGGGCAGTTCCACGCGGGTGCAACTCGGGGTGCGGGGTGTGCATTCCGCGGATGCACGTCTTCTCACCGCACTCGTGCTGCGAGCGCGATGAGAATCCGCGTCGTCTCGGACGGATTGGCACCGCGCTCGTGACGTAGGCATGGCCGACGCGGCCATGTCGTGAGGAGGTCGCACGATGCCGCGTGACTGACGATGTGGTGTCCGCGTTGCTTCGCGCGCTGGAACGCGCGCCGGACGACGATGCGCTGCCTCCACACAGCCGAACTCCTCATGCAGATCGGCCGAATGTCCGAGGCAATCGTGCACCTAGGAATGCTGATGGCAGCGGACCCCCGGCATCCCCGCGCCGCTGTGCTCATGGCATCTGCTCTCTCCGGGGCGCCCTCGGTGGAGCGTTCGGAGACCCCGCGGAAGGAAACCGGCGCCCCTTTCGACTGGGATGCCGCCGAGGGCGACACCGATGAGATCGTGGCGCCCGCTTTAGTCGAGGCCGAGCCGTCGAGTGAGGACGAAACGGGCCGTGCACGCGGAGTCCTCGGCTCTGACTCTCGCCGACGTTGGCAGGTTGGGGCATAACGGAGCGGTTGACGGCGTCGTTCCTGGCTCCGCTGCGCGATCCCGAGTTGCGACGCCTCTACGGGAAGCGTTTCCCCGGCGGGCTGCTGCTGTACGGACCCCCTGGGCTGCGGCAAGACCACGCCCCCCCCGGCGTCGCTCACCTTCACGGGCGGGTGGATGCCGGGTGCGTTTCGCATTTCTCGCCCGGTCGACAGAATGAGCGGCATGAATCGCTACATGCTGCTGGATGGTCCGCTGCGAGGCCACGCTGTCGACGAGCTACCTGACGGCTACGAAGTGTCCGAAATATCAGATCGGATTGGAGTTTGGACAAAGACCCAAGAGGACTTCGACGAGCTGCACGCCATCCTCGAGCTGATGACCTCAGCGCAGGCGCGTCTGGACACGCAGACTCTTGGGGAGGCTCCGGATGGTACGCCCATCGTGGCGAACAACGACGACACTCGTCAGGCAATTAGCGACATGCGGGAGGCCAACGCACGGCAAGACCGTCTGCTGCGCCGGATGGCCCCCGATCTCTACTGACCTCGCTCGCCCCCGGCGTCCTTCGCCTTCGGGTGGGCGTAAGCCGGGGCCATATCGTCATTACGGCCGTACCCAGTGGGAATCTCATAGGCTGACCGTTATGCCGCAGGACGCATCCAAACAACGCAAGAAAGCGTTGAAGGACGCGCAACGTGCAGTCGACGCAGAGCTCACGCGTGAGAAGGGTGACTACGTACCCCCAGATCGGACCGAGTGTGTCGAAAAGGAGTGGCATCAGTCGCTGGACGAGAGTGGAGACATTCGGGTTGAGATCCGCGTGTGGCGGCACGAAGGTCGAATGGTGGACTTCGTCCTGCTGGTTCAGGTCGGTGACTGGAGTCAAGACGGCTCATGGGAACAGGTCGCCCGAGTAGACTGCGCTGGAGGTCGCTGTCACATCCACCCGCCGGAGAGTCCCGATGAGCACAAGCTCATCCATCGGCTCGACACGGTGGACGACGTCGAAATCGCATACCGCGCTGCTAACAGCATCGCCATGACGGTTGCGGCTATGATCCGGGATAGGAGGTCGTGAACATGGAAATCGCGTCCGAACTCGACAAGTTCCGAAACTCGATCAACATTAACCTTGCCGTCGGCGCTCTCGCCGACGAAGAACTTCCGGTCGTCAACAACGACGGACACCACCCTGTCGTCGCCGCCCTCAGCAACGAACTGCTCGCGGTGCTCCTCGGGCGGATCGAGAAGGTTGGTGGGTACGCCAACGTCTTCGTGAGCAGCGAGAACAGAGTCACGATGCTGGCCTTCATTGATTCTTCGTGCGCCATCGGTGCTGCTGAAGCCGAGGATCTCGCCTCCGACGGGGAGCGGCCTGGTGTCGATGCGACCGTCGAGACGTTCCTTGACTACCTGATGATGAAGCCGAACGGCGTTCGCCTACCCGCGCGTCTTGACGATGAGCGGCCCTTCATCCCGGCACCGAAAGACATTCAGTTCGCTTCCGTCTGACGATCGACAAGAGCCCCCGACTACCCTCACTACCAAGCGGTCGGGGGCTTCTTCGTTCGGTGTCAGCGGCCCCTATTCGCAGTCGACGCAGCAGACACCAAGACGGCAGTCCTTCAAGATGTGCTCGCGTGATGGTCCGCAGGGGGGATCCCGTCCGACCGGGTGCTGACCGAGTTCGACCGTCGTGTAGCTGTGAGCACCGCTACTGACCGCACGAGATCACCTGTCGCGCGGTGTGCGGATCGCCATACGCTCTTGCCCCAGCCACCCACCGGAGGACCGCGCGATGAACGAGAATCCCCTCGCCCACCGGCTCGACTACACGCTCGCTGAGCTCGACGACGGCGCGCTCGCCGCCTCGCCGATCGCGCTGTTCCAGCGGTGGCTGGCCGATGCCGCCGACCTGCCCGAACCGAACGCGATGGTCGTTTCGACGGTGGATGCCACCGGCGCACCGACCTCGCGCACCGTGTTGCTGCGCGGGATCGACGACGACGGCGCGCTGTGGTTCTTCACGAACCGGCAGTCGCGGAAGGGGCGGGCGCTCGCCGGGAATCCGGCGGTGTCGGTGCTGTTCCCCTGGTACGCGCTGCAGCGGCAGGTCATCGTCCTCGGCGCGGCGACGCCGCTGCCGGCGGAGCGTGACGACGCCTACTTCGCCTCGCGACCGCGCGGTTCGCAGCTGTCGGCCTGGGCGAGTCACCAGTCGGAGGCCGTGGCATCCCGAGCCGCCCTCGAGGAGCAGATGGCTTCTGTGGAGGAGCGGTTTCCCGAGGGGTCCCCGGTGCCGCGGCCGCCGCACTGGGGCGGGTACCGCATCGAGCCGCGCGAGATCGAGTTCTGGCAGGGTCGTCCGTCGCGGTTGCACGACCGGATCGTGTTCTCGCGCGACGGCGAGGGCTGGGCGGGGGTGCGGCGGCAGCCGTGACCTTCCACACGCCTTCGCGCAAGGGGTGCCCTCCGCCGACGCGAGGCCGAGCGTGAGCCGTAGATTCGGCATGACCTCATCCGTCGTGCGAGTCGCGGCATCCTGAGGTCGACGTTCGGGGAGGCGGGACCATGGCGAAGAAGAACACCGATGCGCGGCAGCTCGACGAGAAGGCTTTCGTCGAGGCGACGTCCGAGGCGAAGTCGCGCTACGGCCGGTTCAACCTCGCGATCGTCGGCGCGTCCGGTGTCGGCAAGTCTTCGCTCGTCAACGCGGTGTTCGGGCGCGACTGGGCGAAGGTCGGGCGCGGGTTGCCGGTCACGCGGGGCGTGCACTTCTACAGCGACGACTCGCTCGGCATCTGGGACGTGGAGGGGTTCGAGATCGGCTCGCCCGTCGCGCCGGATCAGCAGCTGCGCAACCACCTGGATGCCATCGCGGCCCACCCCGGCGATCACCAGATCTCCGTCGTCTGGTACTGCGTGCGGGCCGCCGACGACCGGCTCACCCCGGCCGACATCGCCGTGATCCGCGAGCTCGATGCGCGGGGGCTGCCGGTGATCCTCGCGCTGACCAAGGTCGATTGGATCAAGAACCCGATCACCGGGCACCAGGGGGTCGCGAAGGATTTGCAGGCGTTCGTCGACTGGCTCAACGACCCCGTCGACCCGGCGACGGGCGAGCATCTTCGTATCCCGTACCGACGGGTCATCCTCACCTCCACCCGCGACCGCCACGGGAAGGGGAAGGGGCACGGCCTCGGTGACCTTGTCACGCAGACCCTCGAACTCGCCCCCGACCGCGACAAGGACGCCTTTCGCATCGCACAGCGACTCAACCTCCCGTGGAAGAGGGAGATGGCGCGGCCGATCATCGCCGCGGCGTCCGCAGCGGCCGCGGGGGCGGCATCCGTTCCGCTTCCTGTCTCGGATGCTGTCACGCTGGCGCCGATCCAGCTGACGATGATGGGGCGCATCGCCGCCATCTACGACCTCGAGGTCAAGACAATGCTCTCGGCCGGAGCACTCGCGCAGTTTGGCGTGCAGGTGGCAGGGCGGGCGCTCGCCACGAGCTTCCTGAAGCTCATCCCCGGCGCGGGGATCGTCGTGAACGCGGCGGTGGCGGCGGCGCTCACGGCGGCGACGGGCGAAAGCTGGCTCAAGATCTGCGAGCTGCTGCACACCGGCAAGATCGACGTGCGCAAACTCGACCAGGAGTGGGCGAAGTACGCGCCGAGCTTCATGGACGTCGCGCGGAAGCTCGTCGAGCGGCGGGTGGGGCGGAAGTAGCGCCCGGTCCTCCGGACGACTGGCCGTACCCGCGTCGCGGACGCCACGGGCGCAGAACCTCAGTCATTCGCCCGAACTCCCGAGTATCCGGGGAGGAGCCTTGCCCAGACGGCATCCATCGCGCAGAGTGGGGAAGGATCCGCTCTCTCGTCCCCCCAGGAGCAGCCATGACCCCCGTCATCGTCCTCGCCCTCGTCGGCGGTGCGTCGCTCGCCGTCACCGCCACCGCTCTGTGGCGCACGCCCGCCACGCGCGACGCGCTGCGGCGGTACTTCCGCTCGGCCGAGTGACCGCGCGCTAGACCCTCGGCACCGGCCCGCCCGCGACCCACGCGCGTAGCGCGTCCAGGCGGGGTTCGTCGAGGCCCACGACGTCGACCGTCTTCACGCCGCCGATGCCGTCGGCATCCTTCCGCCCCGATCGGCGGACGAGCCCGTCGGGCATCCGGTGGGCGGTGAAGTCGAGCGTCGGGTCGACGACCACGACCTCGTCGCCCGGGGGCAGATCGCGGGCTCGCTGGATCAGCGCCCGCACCTTCCAGTGCTCCCACAGCACGTTCGGACCCGTGTCCACGCGGTCGTCGGTGGGGGCGGCCGGGAGTTCGGCGGTATCCGGGAATCGAACGGCATCCGCGAGACCGAGGTGCTCCGCCAGGGCGCGGAGGGCGTCGGGATCCGTGAGGCGGCGGGTGTGCCAGACGATGTCGGCGCCCGCGGCGGCCAGCTCGCGGATGCCGTCGACCATGGGCCGGCGGAAGAAGAACCGGCCGTCGGGGGTCACGGCGCCGTCGCCCGGAACCGGGAGCGGCGCGTACTCGCGACCCTCCCTCATCGCGGCGTAGTCGCGGGCGGGAGAGTCGATCTCGACGAGCAGCACTCCCTCGACGCCGAGCAGGATCGTGTGGCGGCTCATCCCGGCAGTCTGCCAGGCGCTACCGCGGCACCTCGACGCCCGCGCGCACCGTCAACGCCGGCACCAGCACGGGCGTGCTGTCGCGGTACGCGCGGTAGTCGGCGCGATCGCCCCACTTCACGTCGGCGCGCTTCTCCAGAAGCGGGATGCCGCTGACCCGGGTGAGCAGCAGGATCACGAACAGCGGCGACAGCACCGCCACCCACTGCCAGCCCTGCAGCACCGGCACCGCCACGAGGAACACGCCGACCCACACGAGGATCTCGCCGAAGTAGTTGGGGTGCCGCGAGCGCGACCACAGGCCCGTGCGGATGAACTCGCCCTTGTTCGCCGGATCGGCGCGGAACGCCTGCTTCTGCAGGTCGGCGACGACCTCGAACACCATGCCCACGATCCACACGACGATCCCCGCGATCGCGAAACCGTCGAGGGGCGCGCGGTCTCCGGCATCCGCGCTCATCGCGATCCACGCGGCCGACGCGGTGAGCGACACCCAGAGGCCCTGGATCGCCCACACCTGCAGGAAGCGCAGCGGCTTCGTCTTGATCTCGTCGAACCGGCCGTCCGACCCCGAACGGTGCACGCGGGCGAAGAGGAACGAGCCCAGGCGTGCCGCCCACACGATCACCATCGCCGCGAGGATCCACCCGCGGGCGTCCTGACCGGGGGCGAGGAGGGCGACCGCGACCGACACCGCGATGAAGGTGAGGCTGCCGGTGAGGTCGAAGAAGCGCTCGGTGCGGCGGAGCGCCGAGGGGATGAAGACGAGGAACTGGATGACGAACGCCGCCGCCACCGCGAGGGCGAACACCGGGATGCCGGCCACCCGCGCTCCCGAGAAGCTTCCGGCGACGGCCAGCCCCGCGCCGATGAGCACCGCCACGATCACGGCGATCAGCGCCGAACGGTTCTGCGTCGCGCGCGAGCCGGTGGAGGGGGGAACGGGGGCGGTCATGACGGGACTCCTCGGTACAGCGACGCGATCGTCTCGGTGGCGCGATGCACCACCACGCGACGCTTGATCTTCATGGTGGGGGTGACGAGTTCGCGGTCGTCGAGGTCGGCGACGACGAGCTCGAAGCGGCGCACCTGCTCGCTGCGGGCGACCAGCGCGTTCGCGGCGTCTACGGTGCGCTGCAGGTGCGCGTGCAACCGCGGCTCGTCCACGGCGCGCAGGTCTGTCGGGGTGCGGACATCGAAAGGCAGACCGGTGGATGCCGCCCACGCGGCCGCCTGCTCGGCATCCAGGATCAGGAGGGCGCTGAGATACGGCTTGCCCTCGCCGACCATGACCGCGTGCTGCACGAGCGGGTCGGATTCGACCGCGGACTCCCAGCGTGCGGGCACGACGGTCTTGCCGTTCGAGGTGACGATGACGTCCTTCAGGCGCCCCTCGAGCACGAGCCTTCCGGCGTCGTCGAGGCGGCCGAGGTCGCCGGTGCGGAAGAAGCCGTCGACGAACGCGTCCCCGTCGTGCCGCGGGTCGCGGTACCCCGCGAACACGCCCACGCCCTTCGCGAGCACCTCGCCCTCGTCGCTGATGCGCACGGTCGAGCCCGGCAACGGCAGACCGACCGTGCCGGAGGCGATGCGCCCGGGCAGGTTGCCGGTCAGCGGCGCCGTGGTCTCGGTGAGGCCGTAGCCCTCGATGACCGGAACCCCCAGTCCGCGGAAGAACAGCGACAGCTCGCCGTCGAGGGTCGCGCCGCCCGAGAGCATGTAGTCGACGCGGCCGCCCATCACGGCGCGGAGGCGACGGTAGAACAGGACGTCGAAGACTCCGTGGCGCACCCGATGACCGAGCGGGGCGCGGCGGGGAGTGCCGGCATCCCGCAGCTCGGCGAGGCGCCCCTCGGCGACGGCCGTCGCACGCGCCCGGGCCCACACGCCCGACAGGCCCTTGGCGGCGGCCTTGTCGCCCGCGGCGGCCTGGATCTTCTGCAGCACCCGAGGGACCACGACCAGGAACGTGGGGCGCAGCGTCGCGAGCGTCGGGACCACGGCGGCGGCGTCGGACAGGTGCGCGATGCGCATGCCGCTGGCGATGCAGATGAGCTGGAGGCCCCGCGCGAGGACGTGCGCGAGCGGAAGGAAGATGATCGTGTTGCCCCCGGAGTGCACCACCTCGCGGTAGGCCGCGGCGATGTTCAGGACCTGGCCGAGGAAGTTCGCGTGGGTCAGCACCGCGCCCTTCGGTTCGCCGGTGGTGCCCGACGTGTAGACGATCGTGGCGGGATCGTCGTGTCCCGCGCGCGTGCGCCGGTGCTCGAGCTCGTCGTCGGCGACCGCCACGCCGTGCGTGCGGAGCGCGTCGAGATCGTCCATCCCCCAGACCCCGATGGCGCCGTCCGCGGATGCCAGGGCGGAGGTCAGCAGGTCGACGTGCGTCGCGGTGCCCCCGATGCCCACGCGGATCCGCGCGTCGGCGACGATGGCCGCCACCTGGCTCGGTGACGAAGAGTCGTAGACCGGAACGACGACCCCGCCGGCGAACCACGTCGCCAGGTCGGCCACCGCCCACTCGTACCGCGTGGGCGCCATGATCGCGACGGCGTCGCCGGGCCCGAGGCCGATGGCGATGAGGCCCTTCGCGAGGGTGCGCACCTCGTCGAGGAAGGTCGCGGTCGACACGGGAACCCACGCTCCGGTGCCGTCCGGGTCGTTCGGGCTCGCGGCCGGAGGCACCTCGAAGGCGGCGTGATCGGGCGCCTCGGCGGCACGACGGACCAGCAGATCAGTGACGTTCGCGTAGGCGTCGAGCGACGCCAATGCCCGCGTGTGCGACTCGCGCATCTCTCGCTCCCGCGTCGGGTGGTGCGGGCCGCCTCGCGGACGGGCCCGCGGTGGGCAGGGTGCGCCACCATCTGATGTCTTCGAAGCCCGGGGCCGTCCGGATTTTGTTGCGTTCCCCAACTTACCTCTTGCGCTCCGACCGGACGTGGTTTAGCTTTGCCGTCGAAGCGCTTCCCGGAAGCGCTTAGACAGCTACGAGGGAGTCGCTATGGCAGGCATCGACGAAGTCGCCCGCGCCGCGGGCGTGTCGATCAGCACCGTCTCCTACGCGCTGAGCGGCAAGCGCCCGGTCTCGGCCGAGACGCGACGCCGCATCCAGGCCGCGGTGCACGAACTCGAGTACAGCCCCAACGCCGGTGCCCGCATGCTCGCCGGCAGCCAGACGCACATCTTCGCGCTGTCCGAGCCGCTGCGCGCCGACAGCCACGCGCCCAGCCACATGGCGTTCATGCACGCCATGACCGTCGCCGCCCGCCGCAAGGAGTACGACATGCTCCTGCTCACCGACGAAGACGCGTCGGCCGGCATGAAGCGGGTCGCGGCGAGCGGACTCGTGGATGCCATCCTCGTGCTGGACGTCGCCCCCGACGACGCGCGCGTCGCGATCGCCCGCGCCAGCGCGACGCCGACGCTGTTCGTCGGCATCCCGAACGACCACGACGAGCTCGTGTGCGTAGACCTCGACTTCGAGCGCGCGGCCGTCGAGGCCGTCGACCGACTCGCCGACGCGGGGCACCGCGAGATCGGCCTGATCGGCGGATCGCGTCGCGCGTACGAGAAGTCGAACTTCCCGCCCCGCGTGCGCGCCGCCGTCGTGGCGCGCGCGGCCGAGCGCGGCGGGCACGCCCGGGCCGTGGCATCCGGCGAGGTCGTCACCGACCGCGCCCACGTGCGCGAGTCGGTGCGCGAGTTCATCGCGGCCGGCGTCACCGGGATCGTGCTGCACGCCCCGGAAGAAGTGCTGCAGGTCGTGCTCGTCGAACTCGCCACGCTCGGCAAGAGCATGCCGGGCGACGTCTCGATCGTGTCGGTCGGCAGCAGCTTCGACACCGACACGCAGCCCACCCCGGTCGACTCGATCCCGCTGGTGCCGCAGAGCTCGTGCGAGCTCGCGGTCGACCTCGCCATCGAGCTGATCGCCGGACGCCCCGTGGCATCCGGTCTCCATCTCATCCCACCGACCTATCTCGAGCGCGGCTCCGTCGCCGCGGCTCCCTCCGACTGACCCTCCCATCTCCACAGCCTGCGTCGTTCGCCCATTATCGAAGCGCTTCGACGCATCCGCCCCCGCTAGCGGACACCCACCAACCCAGCGGATCACAGTGAAAGGAGTGCCAACGATGGCACGCACGAACGCACAACGACGCGCGACCCGAGCCCTCGCGGCCGTCGGCTCGATCGCCGTCGCCGCCCTCGCCCTCTCCGCCTGCAGCGGAGGAGGCGGTGACGCCGGATCGACCGACGGCGCCGGCAAGACCCTCACGCTCTGGCACTACGAAGGCGCCGACAGTGCGATGGCCAAGGCCTGGAACGCCGCCATCCCGATCTTCGAGGAGCAGACCGGCGCCACGGTGAAGGTCGAGGAGAAGTCCTTCGAGCAGATCCAGAAGACCGCCAGCCAGGTGCTCGACACCGACGCGGCCCCCGACCTGCTCGAGTTCAACAAGGGCAACGCCACCGCGGGTTTCCTCGCGAGCACCGGGCTCATCGCCGACATCAGCGACGCCGTCACGCAGTACGGGTGGGATGCCAAGCTCGCCCCGTCGCTGCAGACCACCGCGAAGTACACCTCCGACGGCGTCATGGGCGGCGACACCTGGTACGGCGTGCCGAACTACGGCGAGTTCGTCGGCGTCTATTACAACCTCGACGCCTTCGCAGCTGCCGGGCTGGAGGTGCCGAAGACCTACGACGAGTTCGTGAAGGTGCTCGACGCGTTCGTCGCGAAGGGCATCACGCCCCTCGCCGAGGCCGGCGCCGAATACCCGCTCGGACAGCTCTGGTACCAGCTCGCGCTGACCCAGGCCGACCGCTCGTGGGTCGACGACTACCAGCTGTACAAGAACCCCGTCGACTGGACGGGGTCGGAGGTCACCTACGCCTCCGACACCCTGAAGGACTACGTCGACAAGGGCTACATCGCGAAGGACGTCTCGTCGGTCAAGGCCGAGGATGCCGGAGTCTCCTTCATCAACGGCACCTCGCCGATCTTCGTCTCGGGCTCGTGGTGGTACGGCCGCTTCGCCTCCGACGCGACGTTCGACTGGTCGCTCGCGGCCTTCCCGGGCTCGAAGCTGTCGCTCGGCTCCTCGGGCAACCTCTGGGTGGTGCCGGAGCGCTCGAAGCAGAAGGACCTCGCCTACCAGTTCATCGACATCACGATGAGCCCCGAGATCCAGGCGATCATCGGCAACAACGGCGGCGTGCCCGTCGCGGCGGACACCGCCGACATCACGGATGCCAAGAGCAAGGAGCTCATCGACACGTTCAACGGCATCCTCGACGAGGACGGTCTGTCGTTCTACCCCGACTGGCCCGCGCCCGGCTTCTACGACGTGCTCGTGCAGGAGTTGCAGGGCCTGGTCACCGGCTCGCAGGACGCGGCGACGACGAACGCCAACCTCGGGAAGAAGTACGACGAAGGCACGGCGGACTTCCGCTGATGGCTCTCCTCTCCCGTCCGGCTGCTCGGGTGGCACTCCCGCCCGAGCAGCCGGCCATCCCCCAACGCAGCGGCGGTACCGCCGGCTACTGGATGTACCTGCTGCCCGGCTTCATGCTGCTGCTGGTGATCGTCATCGTGCCGCTCCTGTGGAACGTGCTGCTCACGTTCACCAAGTGGCGCGGCGTCGGCGACCCCGAGTTCATCGGCCTCGACAACTGGGTGAAGCTGGTCGGCGACGAGGACTTCTGGACCTCCTTCACCAACTCGGTGTGGATGGTCCTCGCGATGGTCGTCGTCCCCACCGTCATCGGTCTCGCCGTGGCGGCGCTGCTGTTCGACGTCGTCGGCCGGAAGTTCGGCGGCAAGGTCGGCAGCTTCCTCCGCGCGACCTACTACCTGCCGCAGATCCTCCCCATCGCCGTGGCCGGCATCGTCATCGGCTGGATCGTCCGGCCCGGCGACACCGGTGCCCTCAACCAGATCCTGGGCAGCCTCGGCATCCCGTCGTACGACTGGCTCGGGCAGATGCCGTCCGCGCTCATCGTGCTCATGGTCGTGCTGGTCTGGGTGCAGATCGGCTACCCGGTCGTGGTGTTCATGGCCGCGCTGCAGCGGGTCGACCCCGAACTGTACGAGGCCGCCGAGCTCGACGGGGCGAACTGGTTCCAGCGGTTCACCGCGATCACGATCAGCATCATCCGCCCCGAGATCTTCGTCGTCACCCTGACGTGCACGATCGCGGCGCTGAAGGTGTTCGGCCCGGTCTACGTCATCACCCAGGGCGGGCCCGCCGGTTCCACCATCGTCCCGGCGTACTACGCCTACCTCGAGTTCTTCACGAAGCGGAACGTCGGCTACGGCGCGACCATCGCGACGGTGCTGACGATCCTCGTCGTCATCGTGTCGATCGTGTTCATCCGCGTGCAGACCTCGCTCGAACGCAAGGAAAGGGCCGGACTGTGACCGCCACCGCCGTCATCACCACCGGGCGCGCCCCGCGTCGCGGACCCCGCGGCGGCATGAGCCGTCGGCGACCCGTCGACTGGCTGCTGCTCGCGCTCGTCGTCGTCGGGGCGCTGCTCGTGCTCGCGCCGTTCTACCTCGTGCTCGTGAACTCGTTCAAGTCGCCGGTCGACTACGCCACGTCGGGGCCGCTCGCCCTGCCGCAGCAGCTGGACTTCGGCGGGATCATCGACTTCTGGAACCGGGTCGACTTCCCCCGCAAGGTCGGCAACTCGGTCCTCATCTCGGGCGTCGTCGCGGTGCTCGCCGTGCTCATCTCGATGCTCAACGCCTTCGCGATCGGCATCGGGCGGGTGCGCGGTCGCACGGGGATCGTGCTGCTGTTCCTGCTGGCGAATCTGCTGCCGCAGGAAGCGTTGCTCTACCCGCTGTACTACATGTTCAAATCCGTCGGTCTGTACGACAATCTGCTGTCGGTGATCATCGTGTTCACGGTGGTCCAGGCGGCCTTCGGCACGTACCTGCTGTCGTCGGTCTATGGCACGTTCCCCCGCGAGATCCTCGAGGCCGCCGCGATCGACGGCGCGACCCGGTGGCAGATCCTGTGGCGCGTCGTGTTCCCGATCAGCCGTCCCACGCTGTCGGTGCTCGTCATCTTCTTCTTCATCTGGACGTGGAACGAGTTCCTGATCCCCCTGACGTTCCTGGCATCCAACGACAACCAGACCGTGCCCGTCGCGATCAGCGTCCTGCAGGGCGACCGACTGATGGATGTCACCACGATCAGCGCTTCGGCTCTGCTCGGCATCATCCCGACGCTCATCTTCTTCTTGATCTTCCAGCGCACGCTTTCGCGTGGCATCACGGCGGGGGCCGTGAAGTGAGGGTCTTCCCCATTTCGTCTACGCCGACTCGCGGCATCACGGCAGGAGCAGTCACGCAATGAAGTTCACCGATGGTTTCTGGCTCATGCGGCCGGGCGTCACCGTCGACTACGCCGCCGAGGCGTACGACATCGAGTCCGCCGACACCCCCGACGGGCCGGGGCTGGTCGTGCACGCGCCGACGAAGGTCATCGCCAAGCGCGGCGACGTGCTCAACCGCAGCGTCCTCACCGTGACGCTGTCGTCGCCGCTCGACGGTGTCGTGCGAGTGCGGATCGTCCACCACGACGGGGCGCGGCGGCCCGTCGGGTTCGCGCTGCCAGGGGCGGTCGTGGGCGGCGGGGCCGTCGACGTCGCGGCTGGCACGCTCACCGCGGGTCGACTGACCGCGCGCGTGACACCGGGGGCGCCGTGGGACCTGTCGTTCGAGGTCGACGGGACGCGGGTCACGGGCAGTGGCCACCGCTCCCTGGGGCGCGTGAGTCTCGCCGAGGGGGCGGACGTCGAGACCGGCGTGATCTCGAACACGGGGGCCGACACGGGCGTGCCCTTCGCGCGGCACTACCTGCACGAGCAGCTCGACCTCGGCGTCGGCGAGGCGGTCTACGGCCTCGGCGAACGCTTCGGACCCGTTGTGAAGAACGGCCAGACGGTCGACATCTGGAACGCCGACGGCGGCACCTCCAGCGAGCAGGCGTACAAGAGCGTGCCGTTCTACGTGTCGTCGGGCGGGTACGGCGTGCTCGTCAACGACCCCGGGCACGTGTCGTTCGAGATCGGGTCCGAGAACGTCGAGCGCGTGCAGTTCTCCGTCTCGGGCGAGGCGCTGGAGTACTTCGTCATCGCCGGACCCACCCCGAAGGATGTGCTCGAGCGGTACACGGCGCTCACCGGGAGGCCGCCGGTCGTGCCGGCGTGGTCGTTCGGCACGTGGCTCACCACGTCGTTCACGACCGACTACGACGAAGCGACCGTGAACTCGTTCATCGACGGCATGGCCGAGCGCGACCTGCCTCTGTCGGTGTTCCACTTCGACTGCTTCTGGATGCGCGAATTCAACTGGACCGACTTCACGTGGGACGAGCGGGTGTTCCCGGATCCGGATGCCATGCTCCGACGCCTCCACGACCGGGGCCTCCGCGTATCGGTGTGGATCAACCCGTACATCGCGCAGCGTTCGCCGCTGTTCGCCGAGGGGGTCGCGAACGGCTACTTCGTGCGCCGCCCGGACGGCACGCCGTGGCAGTGGGACCTGTGGGTGCCGGGCATGGCGCTCGTCGACTTCACCAACCCGGATGCCGTGCGCTGGTACCAGTCGTACCTGCGGCGCCTCATCGCGCAGGGGGTGGACTGCTTCAAGACCGACTTCGGCGAGCGGATCCCCACCGACGTCGTGTACTTCGACGGCACGGATCCCGAGCGCATGCACAACCTGTACGCGCAGCTGTACAACCAGGCCGTGCACGAGGTGCTCGTCGAGGAGCGCGGCGTCGGCGAGGCGGTGCTCTTCGCGCGGTCGGCGACGGCGGGCGGGCAGACGATGCCCGTGCACTGGGGCGGCGACAACTCCTCGACGTTCGCGTCGATGGCGGAGACGCTGCGCGGAGGTTTGTCGCTCGCGTGGAGCGGGTTCTCGTTCTGGAGCCACGACATCGGCGGCTTCGAGGGGACTCCCGACCCGGCCGTGTTCAAGCGTTGGATCGCGTATGGGATGCTGTCGTCGCACAGCCGCTTCCACGGGTCGGACTCGTATCGGGTGCCGTGGGCGTTCGACGAAGAAGCGGTCGACGTGACGCGCCAGTTCTCCCGCCTCAAGCTGCGCCTGATGCCCTACCTGTACGCGGCGGCGCGTTCGGCTGCTTCCACGGGCGTTCCGGTGATGCGGCCGATGGCGCTGGAGTTCCCCGACGATCCCACGACGCTGCACCTCGACCGCCAGTACATGCTCGGGTCGGATGTTCTCGTGGCGCCGGTGTTCTCGGCATCCGGGGATGTCACGTTCTACCTGCCCGCGGGGGAGTGGACGCACCTTCTCTCCGGGGAGCGGGTCACGGGCGGAGAGTGGCTCCGTGAGACGCACGGCTTCGATTCGCTGCCGCTGTACGTGCGGCCCGGTGCGGTGCTGCCGTGGGGTGCCCGGGACGACCGCCCCGACTACGACTATCTCGACGGGCTCACGCTGCGCGTGTTCCCGGGGGGATCGGGCGTGGCCGAGGTGACGGTGACGGCTCCCGACGGTCGGACGGAGACGTTCCGCGTGGATCGCGCGGAGGTGACGGAGTAGGCCCCGGCGTACGCTGACGGCATGCTCGTGATCGGGTCGATCGTCATCCGCGTCGATGATCTGCATGCCCAGATCCGGTTCTGGTCGGCGGCCCTCGGATACACCGTGCGCGAGCCGATCGACGACGACTTCGCGCTGCTGCGAGCGGCCGATGGCGCCGGGCCGAACGTCTCGCTCGACGCGCAGCGTTCGGAGCGGGTCCTTCCGCCGCGGATCCACCTCGACCTTTACGCCGACGACCAGGCCGCGGAGGTGCGTCGACTCGTGGGGCTCGGTGCGACCGAGGTGGAGTGGGACGGCAGGCCCGCCGACGCGGACTACGTGATCCTGCAGGACCCCGAGGGCAATCGCTTCTGCGTGATCGACGCGGCCGCGTGATGTCGTCCCCACGCCGCCTCCGCGAGGTCGCGCCCGGGGTGTTCGTCGCCACCAGTCGGGTCATGCAGACGACGTCGACGGTGGTCGTCGAGGGCGGTCGTGCCCTGCTGATCGATCCGGCGTGGATGCCGGAAGAACTCGACGCGCTCGCCGCGGCGCTGCGGGAAATCGGGCTGGTCGTCGCCGAAGGGTTCGCGACTCATGCGCATCACGACCATCTGCTGTGGCATCCGGGGTTCGGTGACGTGCCGCGGTGGGCGTCGGCGCGGACGGCCGAGCTCGCGGCCGTCGAGCGGAACGCGTTGGTCGCCGCGCTCGGTGCGGAGTTCCCGGCCGAGCTGGTTGAGTTGATGGGACGGGTGGATGCCGGCTCCCCGACGTTCGAGGTCGACCTCGTCGTGCACGACGGACACGCGCCGGGGCACACGGCGGTGTGGTTGCCCGGGCCGCGGGTGCTCGTCGCCGGCGACATGCTGAGCGATGTCGAGCTGCCGTTGCCGTTCTGGCCGGACGACGTGCCCGCGTACGAACGGGCGCTCGAGGTGCTGGAGCCGTATGCGCGGGCTGCTCGGGTGGTGATCCCGGGGCACGGCGCCGTCGGCACGGACGCGTTCGCACGGTGGGAGGCCGACTGTCGGTACCTCGCCGACGTGCGACGGACCGGCGAGTCGGACGATCCGCGGCGGGCGAACCCGGGCATGGCGGAGGAGTACACGCACCTGCGGGACCTGCTGGCGTAGGTCTTCGACGGGAGGTGATTCGCGGAGCGGAGGATGGATGCCAGGACCACCGCCCTCCCTGCGTCGAATCTCCTCCGCTCGCGCGGCGTCGCGGCATCCGCCGACCGGCATCCGGGCACCGCGCACGCCCCCGAAAACACCCCCGCCCCGCGGCATCCACAGGACACCACAGGGCGGGAGGCGCGCGCCGGTTACAGCGTCGACGCGAAGGGGTCGAAGCCCTCGTCGAGCAGCGGCACAGGCGCCACGGTGCTGTCGATCTCGAGCGTCCGGCCGGTGGCGGAGGACTCCTCGGCCGACAGCATGACGTCGAGCACGTGGAATCCGAGCTCGCCCGTGGCGATGTGCGGGCGGTCGGCGGCGATCGAGCGGGCCATGTCGAGCACGCCGAGTCCGCGGCCGACGACGACGCCCTCGTTGGGGATCTCGATCCACTCCTGCTCGGTCTTCATGCCGTCGCGGAAGACGCCGAGCGGCTTCACGTACGCGATGCGTCCCTCGAAGCGGTTCGGGTCGGCGAGCACGATCGTGCCCTCGGACCCGTGGATCTCGACGACGCCGTGACGTTCGAGCGCGGAGTCGAAGCTCAGCAGATGCGTGCCGTGCTGGCCCGCGGCGAACGACGTCAGCACCTGCACCGTCGACGGCACCTCGACCGGGAACGTCTGGCCGGCGCGGGGGCCGGTGTGGATCGTCCGCTCGAGACGCGGACGCGAGCCGCGCGCGGTGACGGCCGCAATCGGGCCGAGCAGGCTCACGAGCGCCGAGAAGTAGTACGGACCCATGTCGAGCAGGGGTCCCGCGCCGCGGGCGAAGAGGAACGCGGGGTCCGGATGCCACAGGTCGGGGCCCTGCGTCTGGAACGACGTCTGCACGAACAGCGGCTCGCCGATCACGCCGTTCTGGATGGCGCGCTTGGCCGTCTGGAAGGCGGGTCCGAGGAGGGTGTCGGGTGCCGAGCCGATGCGCACGCCCGCGGCATCCGCCTGCGCGAGGAGTTCGCGCGTCGCGTCGCGGTCGAGGCCGATCGGCTTCTCGGTCCACACGTGCTTGCCCGCGGCGATCGCCGCCGACGACACCTCGACGTGCACCTGCGGGATCGTGAGGTTCACGACCAGATCGACGTCGGGGTTCGACAGGACGTCGTCGGGGGTGCCGGCCGCGGCGACGCCGTGCTCGTCGGCCTTCGCGCGGGCGCGGTCGGGCAGCAGGTCGCCGACCGCGACGACGTTCACATCGGGGAACGACGTCAGGTTCTCGAGGTACGTCTGGCTGATGACGCCGGCGCCGATGACGCCGACTCCGAGCGGCCGGCTCATGCGACGAACCCGCCGTCCTTGAGGAAGGCCAGGCTCGCGGCGATGTCGGCGAACACGTCGCCGGGCGCGCGGTCGTACTCGATGACGGCGTAGCGGATGCCGCTGCCCGCGCGCAGCGCTTCGGCGAGGGGCACGTCCGCGGTGCCCGCGTGGCGCTGGTCGAGGACCGCGGTCGACAGCTCGCCGGCATCCGGACCCCAGGGGTTGGATGCCGGGACCACGCCGTCCTTCACGTGCACGGCGGTCAGCCGGTCGCCGAGCTTCGCGACGAGCGCGGGCACGTCCTGGCCGCCGGTCAGCGCCCAGAAGAGATCGAGCTCGAGCTGTACGCGCGCGTCGGTGAGCTCCACGAACCGCTCGTAGGCGGTCTGGCCGCCGAAGTCGGCCACGAACTCCTGCGCGTGGTTGTGGTAGCCGACGGACAGGCCGAAGGTCGCGGCCACGTCGGCGGCGCGGTTGAGACGCTCGGCGATGTCGGCGACCCCGTCCTCGGTGAGCCAGCGGTCCGCCGCGACGAACGGGTCGATGACCGTCTGGATGCCGATGGTCGCGGCCGCCTCGAACACCACCTCGGGTGCGGGCGTCGGGATCGAGCCGTCGGGGGTCCACAGCTCGTCGCTGAGCAGCGGGGCGTGGCCGGTGGGGGAGGCCAGGCCGCTGGCATCCAGGGCCGCCCGGATCTCGGCGGGACGGTCGACGAACGCGAACGCCTCGACGTTGCGGAGGCCGAGGGCGGCGAGCTTGTCGAGCGAACCCGACATGTCGGCCGAGAACTCGGATGCCAGCGTGTATAGCTGCACCGAGGCTTCGGGGAGGGAGGGGGTCATCGGAGTCCTTCTACAGATCGTCGTTGAGGGCCGAAGGGGCCGTGCCGACACTCTAACCTCCATGTGGAGGTTACGCTAGTCCCGACGGATGCGAGAAGGTGGGCGGATGAGCGAGGATGCCACGATCGGCCGACCCGGCCAGCGGCGCCGGGGCGTCGAGCGGCGGCAGGAGATCCTCGACCGCGCCATCGAGGTGTTCCGCCGACGCGGGGCCGACGGCACATCGCTCCGGCGCATCGCCGAGTCGATCGGCGTCTCGCACGCCGCGCTGCTGCACTACTTCGACTCGCGCGAGCAGCTCCTCGTCGCCGTCTACGACCACGCCGCCGCCAAGCAGGGCGAGGACGAGGCGGCGCGCCCGGTCGAACGGGGCGTCGAGGAGATGATCGCCGCGGCGACCGCCAACGTCGAGGTGCCGGGCTTCGTGCAGCTCTACTCCACGCTCGTCGCCGCCGCGCTCGAGGTCGACAGCGGCGTCGGCAAGGACTACTTCACCAGCCGTTTCGAGCGGCTGCGCGCCGAACTCGGCGCGACGTTCCGGGAACAGCAGGCGGAGGGGCGCATCCGCGACGACGTGTCCGCCGACCACCTCGCGGCCCTGCTCATCGCGGCATCCGACGGTCTGCAGATCCAGTGGCTGCTCGACGCCTCCGTCGGACTGAGCGACACGCTCCGCACGTTCGGGATGCTGCTGCAGGCGCCGCGCGCGGAGTGAGGGGCCCGGCGGACCCTCAGTGATTCGCGCTGTCTCCGTCGTCGAGGGGCGGATGCCGCTGAGGTTGCGCGGATCGCTGAAATTGCGTGGGCGCTCGCCGCGCGACCGCGCTCAGCGCCCCGATCGCCAGCCCGCGCGGTGCAGCCGGTCGACGCCGTCGAGCAGGAGGTCGAGGGCGAAGTCGAACTCGGTGTCCTCGTCGCATGCCTCGCCCGCTCCGGGCGCGGTCGTCGCCATGCGGATGATGGCGGGGTACTGCGCGGCGTAGCCGGCCACGGCGGCGGACCGCTCGTCGGGGTCGTCCGGGAGGGTCGGCGTCGGGAGGACGTCGCGCGTGAATCCCCACATCCGCGTGCTCAGGGCGTGCATCGCGTGATGGACGAGATCGGCGGACAGCCCGCCCGCGAACATGGCATCCATCAACGCGTCCATGTGGGCGAGCACGCGGGGCGTCGCCCGCTCGCGCGTCTCGATGGCTTCGCGCGCCCAGCCGTGGCCGCGAAGGCGCGCGCGCGTCGCGAGGATGCGCGCGCGGACGGCTCCGCGCCAGTCGGCGGTGCCGGGAGCGTCGGGGGTGCTCGCGAGCACGTGGTCGAGCATCTCGTCGACGAGTTGCGAGCGGTCCGCGACGTGCTTGTAGAGCGCCATCGGTGTCACGCCGAGACTGTCGGCCACGGCGCGCATGCTCGCGGCGGCGAGTCCGCGGGCGTCGGCCAGCTCGATCGCAGCCTCCACGACGCGTTCCCGGTCGAGGCGAGGACGGGGAGTTGACACGTATACACCGTACACCTATGCTCGGCGCTGCGTCGGTGTACGGCGTATACCGAAAGGATTCCCATGCTCTCCCCATCGCGAACCCGAGCGCTCAGCGCCGGCATCCTGTACCTCGTCACCCACGTCACGTCGATCGGCGCGGTCGCCGCATACGCGACGGGCGGCGTCGCGCTCGGCGCATCGCTCGAGTTCGTCCTGGCCCTCGCCTGCGCGGGCACCGGCGTGCTGCTGTGGACCCTGCTCGCGGAGGCGGGCGCCGCGCGGGCCGCGACGTTCGCGGGGCTGCGCGTGGTCGAGGCCGCCGTGATCCTCGCCGGAATGCTGCCGTTGGTGGGCACGCTGCTCGTTCCGGGAACGAGGGTGGATGCCGCGATGTCGGTGCACGCGGCCGCGTTCCTCGTCGGGCAGGGGCTTGTGATCGCGGTCAACTCCGTGGTCCTCGGATCGCTGCTGTGGACGTCGCGGGCCGTTCCGAGGGTGCTGGCCGCCCTCGCGCTCGTCGGCGGCACCCTCGTGCTGCTCAGCGACCTCGGTCAGCTGTGGTCCGTGATCCCGATGAACGGCGCGGTGGCCGCGGCGGCTGCGCTCCCGATCTTCGCGTTCGAGATCTGGTTCGCGATCCGCCTGATCGTGGTCGGAGTCCCGGCATCCCTCGTCCCAGTTCCTGTTGTTCTGGAGGCGCGAGAGTGACAGCAAGTGGGACATGAACCGTCCTGAGTGGGACACGGGCGGAGGGGATGCCACGGCGGCGGAGCGCGCGTCAAGCCCGGCAGCTCTCAGGCTTCTCCACATCACGAACGGGTAACGTTTCCGGGTCTGCGCGACGCTCGCTCGCGCCGGTGCCCCCGGAGGTGAAGCCCGTGAGTGCGACGACCGCTCCCCGTGTCGACGTCCGGTCCGTGGCATCCGCTCGCCCGCCGGCGGCACGCCACCTGCCCTCGCTCACGGGGCTCCGCTGGCTGACGGCGATGCTCATCTTCGGACACCACCTCATGGCCGTGGAGTACTTCGGCGGCCGCGCCGGAGACGTCTGGGGTTTCGTGTTCGAGGCCGGGAAGACCGGCGTGACGCTGTTCTTCATCCTGTCGGGCTTCGTCCTGGCGTGGGGATACAAGCCGGCGCAGTCCGCCCGGTCGTTCTGGCTGCACCGTGCCGCCCGCATCTATCCGCTGCACGTCGTGGGAGTGATGCTGGCGGTGATCGCCGCGGCGACGCTGGTGCCCGAGATCCGCACCGACGGCGTCGCACCGCTCGGCGCGAACCTGCTCCTCCTCAGCGGCTGGGTGCCCGACTGGTGGCAGGCCGGGAACCCCGCGAGCTGGTCGCTGGTGTGCGAGGCGTTCTTCTACCTGACCTTCCCGCTCGTCATCCGCCTGGTCGCCGGGCGGTCCGCCCGCATCCTCCGGGCCGTCGCGGCGGGGGCGCTGGCGCTCGTCGCCCTGGCCCCCGCGATCGCCGCCGTCTCGCCCGTGCCGATGGCGGCGGCATCCACCCCTCTTCTTCGCCTGCCCGAGTTCGTGCTCGGCGTGGTGCTGGCGTTGCTGATGAAGCAGACCGCGTGGCGGCCGGCGCCGCTGCGGTTCGCGGTGCCTCTCGCGGTGCTCGGGTACGCCGTGTCGGAGGCGCCGGCGATTCCCGGCACCGACATCCACCCCGGCCTCGCCGTCACCGTCGGCGGCTTCGCCCTGCTCGTCGCCTCGCTCGCGTCGGCCGACGCGCACCGTTCGTCGACGTTCCTCGCCGGGCCCGTGTGGCAAGAGCTCGGGCGCCTGTCGTTCGCGTTCTACCTCGTGCACCTGCTCGTCATCGCATCCGTGTCGTCCGCGTGGCCCGACGGCCACCCCGAACTGCACTGGCCCCGCGCGATCGCGCTCGCCGCGGTGGCGTTCGCGATCTCGCTCGGCCTCGCGTGGGTGCTGCACCGCGGTGTCGAGACGCGCGCGCAGCGCGTCCTGCTGCGCTTCGACCCCGACCGGCGGGGCGCCTCTCGCCCGGCGCGTGGGGTGGATGCCGCGGTCGCGGTGGCGCGCTGACGCGGTGCGTCGGGAACAGGCGTTGCGCTGGGAACAGGCTGATTCCGCCGGTTTCGGCCTGTTTCGGTGGCATCCCCTGTTCTGGGAACGGGATGCCGGGAAGGTGGCGATGCGCGAACGTCGGTGGCGCGCTGACGCGGTGCGTCGGGAACAGGCGCCGCGCTGAGAACAGGCTGATTCCGCCGGATTCGGCCTGTTTCGGTGGCATCCCCTGTTCTGAGAACGGGATGCCGGGGCCTTTGGCCCCGCGGACCGTCACGGTTAGAGTCGCCGGATGGTGGCAATCGGGGGACTCCACGTGATCGTTCTTCTGCTGGCGTGGGCCGTCGGCATCGCCGTGATCGGCGCCGCGGTGTACTTCGCCGTCCGGCTCGCCGTGACGCACGCGCTGAAGGCGCACACGCGGTGGGTCGACAACGGCAAACCCTGACGACGGCGCCGGTACCGCGCTGAAGGCACGCGCCCCGACGGGCGCCGGCACCGCGCCGGCAGGGTTGAGTGTCCAAGACACGCGGATGCCGCGCGGTACCGTCCGCGTGTCTTGGACACCGAAATCGGGTGCGGTCGCGCACCCCGGGCGCCGATGCCCGGGACGCCTCCCAGCCGCGCCTCGGTACACTCTTCCGTGCCCGAAACACTCCCGACACCCGATCGCGAGGCCGGCCGCGTGGCATCCATCGATCCTCATGAGCTCGAGATCGCCCTGCGCGTGCTCGATGCCGCTGCCGCTCTCGACCCCGAAGATCCGGCGTACATCGCCCTGCGTCGCCAGACCGGGAAGCTCTACAAGGACGTCAAGCGGCAGTCGCGCAAAGAGAAGCGCCAGCGCATCGCCGACGCCGACAAGGCCGTCGTCGCCGCCACCGCGACCGGCGCGGCCGACCGCATCGACGACGAGACGCGCGGGATCCCGCTCGCGACCCGCGTCGAAACGCCCTTCGCCGGCGAGCTGATCAAGCCCCGCAACTGCTACATCTGCAAAGAGCTCTACACGCTCGTCGACGCGTTCTACCACCAGCTCTGCCCCGACTGCGCGGCGATGAGCCACGCCAAGCGCGACGCGCGCACCGACCTCACCGGCAAACGCGCACTCCTCACCGGTGGCCGCGCGAAGATCGGCATGTACATCGCGCTGCGCCTTCTGCGCGACGGCGCCCACACGACCATCACGACGCGCTTCCCGCGCGACGCGGTGCGACGTTTCTCGTCGCTACCCGACAGTGCGGACTGGCTGCACCGGCTGAAGATCGTCGGCATCGACCTGCGCGACCCCGCCCAGGTGATCGGACTCGCCGAGTCGGTGGCATCCGCGGGTCCGCTCGACATCCTCATCAACAACGCCGCGCAGACCGTGCGGCGCTCGCCGGGTGCGTACAAACCCCTGGTGGATGCCGAACTCGCGCCGCTCCCGGACGGACCCCTGCCCGAGCTGCTCACCTTCGGCCACACCAACGACGCGCACCCGCTCGCGCTGGCGCAGTCGGTGTCGGCGCACCCGATCCTCGCGTCGGCCGCGCGCACGGCCGACGAGCTCACCGCCGAGGCGATGGCCGCGGGGTCGTCGTCGCTCGAGCGGCTGGCCGCGGGCACCGCGATCGACGCCGGCGGCCTCGTTCCTGACGAGGACCGCATAAACAGCTGGACGCAGCACGTCGACCAGGTGGAGCCCCTCGAGATGCTCGAGGTGCAGCTGGCGAACATGACGGCGCCGTTCCTGCTCGTCAGCCGGCTGCGTCCCGCGATGGCGGCGTCGACGGCGCGGCGGAAGTACATCGTCAACGTCTCGGCGATGGAGGGCGTGTTCGGGCGCGGATACAAGGGTCCCGGACACCCGCACACCAACATGGCCAAGGCCGCGCTGAACATGCTCACGCGCACCAGCGCCCGCGAGATGTTCGAGTCCGACGGCATCCTGATGACTGCCGTCGACACCGGCTGGATCACCGACGAGCGCCCGCACTACACCAAGGTTCGCCTGGCCGAGGAGGGCTTCCACGCCCCGCTCGACCTCGTCGACGGCGCCGCCCGCGTGTACGACCCGATCGTGCGCGGCGAGGCCGGCGAAGACCTGTTCGGCATCTTCCTGAAGGACTACCGCAAGAGCTCGTGGTGACGCCGCGGCGCGGGTCGCGCCGGCGCCGCGGCTGAGTGTCCAGGACACGCCGTCGGCGGGGTTGCGGCTGCGCGCAACCTGCGGCCCAGTGTCCAAGACACGCCGTTGGCGGGGTCGGCGATGCGGCGTGTCTTGGACACTCGGGAAGCGCCGCGCCGGGGGTGCGCTGACGTTGAGTGTCCAAGACACGCGGATGCCACGGCATCCTGTCCGCGTGTTTTGGACACTGAACCGCGGCGGTGACCCGCTTCTCGGCGACCCGCCCGGCGGCGAGCGGCGCGGGCGCGGCCACGCGCGACCTGCGGCCCAGTGTCCAAGACACGCCGTTGGCGGGGGCGGCGATGCGGCGTGTCTTGGACACTCGCGGGGCGCCGCGCCGGGGGTGCGCTGACGTTGGGTGTCCAAGACACGCGGATGCCGTGGCATGCCGTCCGCGTGTTTTGGACACTGAACTGCGGCGGTGATCCGCGCTCGGCGATCCGCCCGGCGGGCGACCCACGGCTGAGTGTCCAAGACACGCCGTTGGCGGGGGCGGCGGTGCGGCGTGTCTTGGACACTCGACCGCCTTGGCGACCCGCCCCGCGGCGACCCCCCGGCCGCACCCTCGACAACTCGATTACCGAGCAGTAACCTGAATCCCGATTACCGATCGATAACCCAATGGAGGGTCGTCATGGCGCAGGACTACCGCGCGCTCGTCGAGCAGCTGCGCGAGCGGCGCGAAGACATCGCGAGAGGCGGGCCCGAGAGGGCGCGCGAGCGGCATACCGCGCGGGGCAAGATGCTCGCTCGCGACCGCATCGACGCGCTGCTCGATCGGGGGAGCCCCTTCCTCGAGGTCGCGCCACTGGCGGCGTTCGACATGTACGACGGCGACTGCCCGGCGGGGGGAGTGGTGGCCGGGATCGGCCTCGTGCACGGGCGGCACGTCATGGTCGTCGCCAACGACGCGACGGTCAAGGGCGGCACCTACTACCCGATCACGGTGAAGAAGCACCTCCGGGCGCAGGAGATCGCCGCCGAGAACCGCCTGCCGTGCGTGTACCTCGTCGACTCGGGCGGGGCGTTCCTGCCGATGCAGGACGAGGTGTTCCCCGACCGTGACCATTTCGGCCGCATCTTCTACAACCAGGCGCGGATGTCGCGCGACGGCATCCCGCAGATCGCCGCGGTGCTCGGCTCGTCCACGGCGGGCGGGGCGTACGTGCCGGCCATGAGCGACGAGACGGTCATCGTCCGCAACCAGGGCACGATCTTCCTCGGCGGGCCGCCGCTCGTGAAGGCGGCGACCGGCGAGGTCGTCAGCGCGGAAGACCTCGGCGGCGGAGCCGTCCACACCCGCGTCTCGGGAGTCACCGACCACCTTGCCGAGAACGACGCGCACGCGCTGCAGATCGTCCGCGACATCGTGGCGACCCTGCGCCCGCCGGAGTCCCGCGCAATCGAGCCGGCCCCCGCACCGGAACGCCCCGCGAGCGAGCTCGAAGACGTCGTGCCGGTCGAACTCACCGCCCCGTACGACGCGCGCGAGATCCTCACGCGGATCGTGGACGCCGACAGCATCCACGAGTTCAAGCGCGAGTACGGCGAGACCCTCGTCACCGCGTTCGCGCGCATCGAGGGGCACCGGGTCGGCGTGATCGCGAACAACGGCGTGCTGTTCGGCGAATCGGCGCTCAAGGGCGCCCACTTCATCGAGCTGTGCGACCAGCGCGGCATCCCGCTGGTGTTCCTGCAGAACATCACCGGGTTCATGGTCGGGCGCGAGTACGAGTCCGGCGGTATCGCCAAGCACGGCGCCAAGATGGTCAACGCGGTCGCCTGCGCGTCGGTGCCGAAGCTCACCGTCGTCGTCGGCGGATCGTTCGGCGCCGGCACCTACTCGATGTGCGGCCGCGCGTACTCGCCGCGATTCCTGTGGCTGTGGCCCGGCGCCCGCGTCTCGGTGATGGGCGGGCCGCAGGCGGCATCCGTCCTCTCCACCGTCCGGCGCGATCAGATCGAGGCGGGCGGCGGCGAATGGTCGGCCGACGACCAGGCCGCGTTCGAGGCACCGATCCGCGCACAGTACGAGGAGCAGGGGAGCCCCTACTACTCCACGGCCCGACTCTGGGACGACGGCATCATCGAGCCGAGCCAGACCCGCGACGTGCTCGCCCTCGCGCTCGACGTCGTCGCGCGCACCCCCCTCGACGCGCCGGGCTACGGCGTTTTCCGGATGTGATCCGCATGTTCGACACCGTCCTCATCGCCAACCGCGGCGAGATCGCCTGCCGCATCATCCGCACGCTCCGCCGACTCGGCATCCGCTCGGTCGCCGTCTACAGCGACGCGGATGCCGACGCGCGGCACGTCCACCTCGCCGACGTCGCCGTACGGCTCGGTCCCGCCCCCGCCGCCCAGAGCTACCTCGACACGGATGCCGTGCTGCGCGCCGCCCGCGACACCGGGGCGCAGGCGATCCACCCCGGGTACGGCTTCCTCGCCGAGAACGCCGCGTTCGCCCGCGCGTGCGAGGAGGCGGGCATCGCGTTCGTCGGTCCCACCGCCGACGCGATCTCGGTCATGGGCGACAAGATCACGGCCAAGCACGCCGTCGAGGCGCGCGGGGTGCCCACGGTGCCGGGCATCGCCCGGGCGGGGATGACGGATCCCGAGCTCATCGCGGCCGCACCCGAGGTGGGGTATCCGCTGCTCATCAAGCCGTCGGCCGGCGGTGGGGGCAAGGGCATGCACGTCGTCGAGGCCGAGCGGGACCTCGCGGGAGCCCTCGCGGCGGCCCGCCGAGAGGCGGCCGCGAGTTTCGGCGACGACACCCTGTTCTTCGAGCGGTACGTGCGCACGCCACGCCACATCGAGGTGCAGGTGCTCGCCGACGCCCACGGCGCGGTCGTGCACCTGGGCGAGCGCGAGTGCTCGCTGCAACGGCGACACCAGAAGGTCATCGAAGAGGCCCCGTCGCCGCTGCTCGACGCGGCCACGCGCGAGCGCATCGGCGCCGCCGCGTGCGAGACGGCCCGCAGCGTCGACTACCGCGGCGCCGGCACGGTCGAGTTCATCGTCTCGGCGGATGCGCCCGACGAGTTCTTCTTCATGGAGATGAACACGCGCCTGCAGGTCGAGCACCCCGTCACCGAGGAGATCACGGGTCTCGACCTCGTCGAGCAGCAGCTGCGGATCGCCGCCGGCGAGCCCCTGACCCTGACCCAGGATGCCGTGACCCTGACGGGCCACGCGATCGAGGCGCGCGTGTACGCCGAGGACCCGGCATCCGGATTCCTGCCGACGGGCGGACACGTCGCGCGCGTGGTGCACCCGGTCGGGGAGGGGATCCGCGTCGACACGGCGCTGGAGGACGGCCTCGACGTCTCGGTCGACTACGACCCGATGCTCGCGAAGATCATCGCGTGGGGGCCCGACCGCGAGAGTGCGCGGCGACGGCTCGTCGCGGCGCTCGGCGAGACGGCGGTGTTCGGGTTCGCGACGAACGTCGATTTCGTCCGGCGGCTGCTCGAGGTGCCCGCGGTCGTCGCGGGCGACCTCGACACCGGGCTGATCGCGCGGGAGTTCGACCGGATGCCGCTCGCCGCCCCGCACGACGACGACTTCCGTGCGGCCGCGGTACTCCTGGATGCCGCGACGCGATCGGCATCCCTCGCCGCGGGCGCGTGGGGCCGCGGCGACGGCTGGCGGCTCGGGTCGCCCGCGCCGCGGCGCCATCGGCTGGCGTCCGCCGGGGTGGAGCGGATCGTCACCGTGCGCGGGGCCGGAGCCGCGCTGTCGGTCGACGTCGACGGCGAGGTCCTGCCCGCCCGGGTGCGGACGTCGGGCGACGGCACGGCGACGGTCGACCTGGGTGGTCGCGTGCACACCTTCGCGGCCACGGTCGACGCCGCGGGCGTGTGGGTCGCCCGCGAGGGCGCGGTGCTGCGTATCGACACCGTGCGCGAGAGCCATCGCGCCGACGCCACCGCGGATGCCGACCCGCAGCTCGTGTCGCCGATGCCCGGCACCGTGGTGATGGTGCACGTCGCCGACGGCGCGACCGTGGAAGCGGGCGACCCCGTGCTGGCGGTCGAGGCGATGAAGATGGAGCACGTGGTGCGGTCGAGCGTGGCGGGGACGGTCGCGCTGCACGCGCGGGTCGGCGACGTCGTCTCGCGCGGGCAGGCGCTCGCCGTGGTCGCGCCCGCCCCCGCCGTCGGTGCCCCCGCGCCGCCCGCCCCGGCCTCCGCGCGGCCCGCGGCACCCGCGCCGCCCGCCCCCGCCGCGTCGCCCTGAGCGTTGAGTGTCCAAGACACGCGGATGCCGACGCGACCCATCGGCGTGTCTTGGACACTGAACCCGCCGACACGACGACCCCGAGACGACACGAACCGAAAGGTGCCCTCATGAACGGCCCCGCGCTGCTCTTCTGCCCCGCCGATCGCCCCGACCGGTACGCGAAGGCGGCGGCCGCCGCCGACACCGTGATCCTCGATCTGGAGGATGCCGTCGCACCGGCCGACAAGGCCCGGGCGCGCGAGGCGCTCGCCGCGACGCCGCTCGACCCGGGGCGCACGATCGTGCGGGTGAACCCCGCGTCCACGGGTGCGCATGCGCTCGATCTCGACGCCGCACGCGCGGCCGGGTACACCCGCGTGATGCTCGCCAAGGCGGAGTCGGCCGCCGACGTCGAGGCGACGGCGGCCTTCGAGGTCGTCGCGCTGTGCGAGACCGCGCGGGGCATCGTGCACGCCGCCGAGATCGCGGCGCATCCCGCGACCGTCGCCCTCATGTGGGGCGCCGAAGACCTGATCGCGAACATGAACGGGCGCTCCAGCCGCTTCGCCGACGGGCGGTACCGCGATGTGGCGCGGGCCGCGCGCTCGTCGGTGCTGCTCGCCGCGCACGCCTTCGGCCGCGCCGCGATCGACGCCGTGCACCTCGACATCGCCGACGTCGAGGGGCTCCGCGCGGAGTGCGAGGATGCCGCGGCCTCGGGTTTCACCGCGACGGCGTGCATCCACCCGAGCCAGGTCGGCGTCATCCGGGCCGCTTATGCGAGCACCGACGAGGAGCGGGAGTGGGCGCGGGCGGTCCTGGAAGAGGCGCAGGGGCAGCCGGGGGTGTTCCGATTCCGCGGACGGATGATCGACGAGCCCGTCCTCCGTCAGGCGCGTGAGATGCTGCGCGGAGCAGATCCGCGAGAGGAGTGACGCCGTGACCGCGACCTGGAGGGCGACGCAGAAGGCCAACCGCCGCGCCTCGCTGATGCGCTCGGCCGCGCAGTTGTTCGCGGAGCGCGGGTTCGCCGCGGTGTCGACCGTCGAGCTGGGCGACGCCGTCGGGATGAGCGGTCCGGCGCTGTACAACTACTTCCCGAGCAAGGAGGCTCTCCTCGCGGAGGTGCTGATCGACGCCAGCCGGCGGCTGCTGGAGGGATGCCGCGAGCTCGTCGCCGAGCCCGGAGCGCCGGTCCAGCTGCTCCGGCGTCTGGTGCGGTTCCACCTCGACTTCGCCACGGCCGACCCCGACGTCATCCGCATCCAGGATCGCGAGCTGGCGCAGCTGCCGAGCGACGTCAACCACACGGTGCGGAGCCTGCAGCGTCAGTACGTGCAGGAGTGGGACGTCGTGCTGGCATCCGTTCGCCCCGAACTCGACGCCGCCGAGCGTCAGACCCGTCTTCTCGGAACCTTCGGGCTGCTCAACTCGACGCCGCACAGCGCGGTGGCCGCGGATGCGTCCGACATCCTCGCCGGCATGGCGCTGCGCGCCCTCACCGGCCCCTGACGGGCGCCCGCCCAGCGCCAGATCACACGATCCGGTCGAGCGCACACGTTCCGGGTGTCCCGTTCGTGTGCGCTCGACCCGATCGTGTGCGCTCGCGCCTCACGCGCTCGCGCCTCGCCACGCGCGCGCGGCTCACGCCGGCAGGAAGTACTCCCGCGCGAGCGGGGCGATCTGGAGACCGGATGCCGTCGCGGCGGTGACCCAGCGGAGCTCGGCGATCTCGGCATCCGGGATCGGCTGCTGGTCGCCGATGTCGACGCGGAACACGTCGGCGACCACCGCGAAGCCGGGTTCGTTCGCCGCCGTCGCGGTGAAGGAGCCGAGCGGCTCGAGGGTGTCCGGCTCGACCCGGAGCCCCACCTCTTCCGCGAGTTCGCGCGCGAGGGTTTCGGCGGGCGTCTCGCCGGGCTCCGGCTTGCCGCCGGGCTGCATGAACGCGGTCGTCCCGGCCTTGCGGACGAGCAGCAGACGCCCGTCGCCGTCGGTGATGACCGCGGCCGAGACGTGGATGAGGCGCGGGGTCGGAGTCACCCCCGCACGGTAGCACCGGCTCGCGGGCTGTCGAGTGTCCAAGACACGCCGTCGGCGGGGCGTGCGGTACGGCGTGTCTTGGACACTCGCCGGGACGTCGGGGCGCGCGGGTCAGACCCGGGCGGTCGCCCGGCGCGGGACGAGGCGCTCGAGCTGCGTCACGTGCGCGGGCGTGAGCTCGGCGAGCGAGGTCACCTGTAGCAGCTGCATCGTGCGGACGACCTGGTCGGCGAGGATCTGGACCGCCCGGTCGACGCCCTCTCGGCCCCCGGCCATCAGCCCGTAGAGGTATGCGCGGCCGATGAGCGTGAACTTCGCTCCCTGGGCGATGGATGCCACGATGTCGGCGCCGCTCATGATGCCGGTGTCGATCGCGATCTCGGTGTCGGCGCCGACCTCGCGCACCACCTCGGGCAGCAGGTGGAACGGCACGGGGGCACGGTCGAGCTGGCGTCCGCCGTGGTTGGACAGGACGATGCCGTCCACGCCCAGGTCGGCGAGGCGCCGGGAGTCCTCGACGTTCTGCACGCCCTTGATGACGAGCTTGCCGGGCCACAGCGCCCGGATCTCGGCGAGGTCGTCGAACGAGATCGAGGGGTCCATGGCGGAGTTCAGCAGCTCGCCGACGGTGCCGCCGGTGGCGCTGAGCGAGGCGAACTCGAGCTTGGGCGTGGTGAGGAAGTCCCACCACCACCAGGGGCGGGGGAGCGCGTCGATGATCGTCGACACGCTCAGCTGCGGCGGGATCGAGAAGCCGTTGCGCTTGTCGCGCAGACGGGCACCCGCGACGGGGGTGTCGACGGTGAAGAACAGCGTGTCGAAGCCCGCTGCCGCGGCGCGCTCGACCAGCGCGTACGAGATCTCGCGCTGCTTCATGACGTACAGCTGGAACCAGTTGCGTCCCTGCGGGTTGGCCGCCTTGACCGACTCGATCGAGCTCGTGCCCAGCGTGGAGAGGGTGAACGGGATGCCGGCGGCCCCCGCAGCGCCGGCGCCGGCGATCTCGCCCTCGGTCTGCATGAGGCGCGTGAACCCGGTGGGGGCGATTCCGAACGGCAGGGCCGACGAGCCGCCGAAGATCTGGCAGCTCGTGTCGACGTGCGACACGTCGCGCAGGATCGACGGGTGGAACTCCACGTCGGCGAAGGCCTGGCGGGCGCGGGCGAGGCCCTCTTCGCTGTCCGCGGCGCCGTCGGTGTAGTCGAACGCGGCGGCCGGCGTGCGACGCTTCGCGATGTCGCGGAGGTCGGCGATCGTCAGGGCGGAGTTCAGTCGGCGGCGGCGTCCGTTGAAGTCGGGGCGCTTGAACTGCATCAGCTCGAGCAGCTCGACCGGGTTGGGGAACTGGCGTGTCACGGCGGACATGGCGTGCCTTTCGAGAGGGGGAGGAGGTTACGGGAGCATCCAGGACAGGACCGACGACTGCAGTCCCACGAGCAGGCACATCACGACGAGCATGCCGACGCTCCACCAGATGACCTTGCGCAGGATCGTGGACTCCTGACCCACGAGGCCGACGGCGGTCGCGGCGATGGCGAGGTTCTGCGGGCTGATCATCTTGCCGATGACACCGCCGGAGGTGTTCGCGGCGACCAGCAGCGTCGGGTCGATACCGGCCTGCAGGGCGGCGCTCTGCTGCAGGGTGGCGAACAGGGCGTTGGCGCTCGTGTCGGAGCCGGTCACGGCGGTGCCGAACCAGCCGAGGATCGGGGAGAGGAAGGCGAAGAGCGCGCCCGTGCCGGCGATCCAGGCGCCGATCGTGAGCGTCATGCCCGACATGTTCATGACGTAGGCGAGCGCGAGCACCGAGCCGACGGTCAGCAGTGAGAAGCGGAGCTTCACGAGCGTCTGGATCCAGGCGCGACCCGCCTCCCGCAGCGGCAGGCGGTAGACGAGCGCGACGACGATGCCGCACAGGATCAGCAGGCTTCCGGCGGACGACAGCCACGCGAACGTGTAGACGGTGGAGCCGGCGGCCTTGCCGCTCGCGGTCAGGATGTTGCCGTCCAGGCCGGGCCACGGGATCTTCACGTCGGTCGAGGCGAGGAACGTCTTCACGGGCGTCCACAGCTTCGCCAGCGAGAACACGACGATCACCAGCAGGTAGGGGAACAGCGCCAGGAACACCGTGCGGGGCGTGAGCCGCGGACGCGCGGCCGGGGTCTCGGCATCCGTCGTCCCGGCCCCTCCGCCCGAGCCGGGGACGCTCGCTCCGACGAGGCTCGTCGCGCGCTCCTTGAGCAGGCGCTCGCGGGCGGCCGCGGTGCCGCGGGGCTGCCAGAAGCGCAGCAGCACGACGGCGGCGGCGATTCCGGCGAGGGATGCCACGATGTCGGTCAGCTCGACCGAGATCCAGGTGGCGCTGACCCACTGGGCGACGGCGAAGACCGCACCGAACGTGAGGGCGGCGGGCCAGGTCTCCTTGAGCCCCCGCCAGCCGTCGGCCAGCAGCACGAGGATGAAGGGCACGAACAGCGCCACGAGCGGGGTCTGGTGGCCGACGTACGCGCCGATCTCGCGGTAGTCGATTCCGGTGAGGCTCCCCGCGGTGACGATCGGTGTGCCGACGGCGCCGAAGGCCACCGGGGCGGTGTTGGCCAGCAGCACGATGACGGCCGCACGCATCGGGGTGAAGCCCACCGCCATGAGCATGACGCCCGTGATGGCGACCGGTGCGCCGAAGCCGGCGAGCGCCTCCAGGAGTCCGCCGAAGCCGAACGCGATGATGATCGCCTGGATGCGGGGGTCGTCGCTGAGGGCGTTGATGACCAGGCGGAGATCCTCGAACCGGCCGCTGCGCACCGTGAGCTCGTACAGCCAGATGGCGTTGAGCACGATCCACATGATCGGGAAGAGGCCGAAGACGAAGCCCTGCGTCGCGGAGAGCGCGGCGAGGTCGACCGGCATCCGGAAACCGAACACCGCCACCAGCAGCGCGACGCCGAGGCCGGACAGGCCGGCCCAGTGCGCCTTCCACCGCAACACGCCGAGGGCGAGGAACACCGTGAGGAACGGGAGGCTCGCCACGAGAGCCGAGAGAACGATGCTGGCGCCGATCGGCGCGAGTTCGGGGGTGTACATCGGGGCCTTCCTTCGAACGACGTTGTTGCGAAGCGCCAACCTTTTAGAGGTCAGACCGCTAACGCAAGGTAACGGCTGGACCGATACGCTGTCAACACCCACTCCCGAAGGCGGCAGGTCATGGCATCCGTTCCCGACGTCGAGGACGCTGCAGGCGACCTCTGGCTCCCGGTCCGCAAAGCTCGCGCCCACGAGTTGGTGATCGAGGTCATCGAGGACCGCATCCTCTCCGGCGCCCTCAAGGTCGGGGACGCCCTCCCGCCCGAGCGCGAGCTCGCCGCGAACCTCGAGGTCAGTCGCGCCGGTGTGCGTGAGGCCGTTCGGGTGCTCGAGAGTCAGGGCGTGCTGCGCTCGCAGCCCGGCGCCGGTGCCGCCGCGGGAACCTTCGTCGCGGCCCTCCCGCGCGAGGCGCTCACCCGCTTCCTGCGTCTGCACGTGGCGCTGTCGAACTTCACCATCCACGACGTCACGGAGGCCCGCATCGTTCTCGAGCGCGCCTCCGCTGCCTCGGCCGCGCGCGACCTCCACGCCGCCGCCCGTGCCGAGATCGAGGCCGCGCTCGCCGCGGGCGAGGCCGCGATCGGCGCCCGCGGAGCGTTCAACGAGGCCGACACGCGATTCCATCTGGCGATCGCCGATGCCTCCGGCAGCAGTCTCTCCGCCGCGCTGACGGGGGCGATCCGCGAGGCCGTGCGCGTCCCGCTGCTGCACGCGATCGAGCGCAACGCCGACTGGGGTGACCAGTCGGCGCTGCTGCAGCGCGAGCACCGCGCCATCGCCGAGGCGATCTTCGACGGCGACGCGGAACGTGCCGCGAGCCTCACCGAGGCGCACATCCGCCGGGCGACCTCGGTGCTGTTCGAGGCGTAGTCGCCCGGACCCCTACCGCGGCCGGGCGGTACCGTCGTCGACGGGCACGCCGTAGGAGGCCACCACGCGCTCGAGGTAGCGGGCGATGACCGCCTGTTCGTCTTCGCTGAAGTCGTCGAGCACGGCATCCACCGAGGCGATCATGGGCGCGAGGTGGCTCATCGCGCGGTGGACCGACGCTTCGGTCGGCACGACCAGCAGGCTGCGACGATCGGTGGGGTGGGGCGCGCGGGTGACGTGGCCGAGGGCGACGAGACGGTCGATCGCCGCGGTCGTCGCGGCGGTGGTGAGGTCGAGGCGGCGGGAGAGCTCGCCGGGCGAGAGCGGGCCCGACATCACGAGGTGCCCCATGGCGTCGAGGCCGGTGGGGTTGACGGAGAGCTCGTGCTGCAGCGACTTCTCGAACTCGGTGCCGGCGCTGAAGAGGGCGCGCACCAGCGCGGTCGCGGGCCGCACGGGAGGGAACCCCGGACCGGCGGGGGCCGTGGAAGATTCCGTCGCTTCCATGAGTGGCATCCTACGTCGAAATTACGCTACCTTTCTCGTATCTCGATTTTCGAGATACTTCAAAACCTAGCGAAAGACGACGATGAACGGCTTCCTGCGTTTCCTCACCTCGGCCCGCACGTCCTGGATCGTGCTGGTCGTCGCGTTCGCCGGCGTCGCCGCTCTCTTCGCGCTCGGTTCCGGCTCCTCGTCCGAGACGGCACCGGGTTCAGGGCTCCCCGACTCGGCTGAGTCGGTCCAGGTGCAGAAGATCCTCGACACCTTCCCGGATGCCGACACCACCTCGGCCCTGCTCGTGTTCGCGTCCGACGACGGCGAGGCCCTTCCCGCCGACACCGTCGCCGCGATCCAGCAGAAGGCGTTCGGCGACCTCGTCGACCTCACCCCCGACGGGTTCATCCCGCCCGCCCAGGTGTCCGAGGACGGCACCGTCGCGCTGCTGGTCGTGCCGCTCACTCCCGAAGAAGACGTCGCCGCCCAAAGCGAGCGCGCCGACGAGATCCGCATCCTCGCCGCCGACGGCCTCACCGGCGTGAACACCTACCTCACCGGTCCCGAGGGCTTCGAGGTCGACATCGCGGCGGTCTTCGACGGCGCCGACTTCACGCTGCTGCTGACCACCGTGATCGTCGTCGCGGTCCTCCTGCTGATCACGTACCGCAGCCCCTGGCTGTGGCTCGTCCCGCTCGTCGTCATCGGCACCGCCGACGCGTCCGCCGGCATCGTCGCCCGCCGCGTCGCCGCGCTCGCCGGGGTGCAGTTGGATGCCTCGGTCACCGGCATCCTGTCCGTCCTTGTCTTCGGCGCGGGAACGAACTACGCCCTGCTGCTCATCGCCCGATACCGCGACGAGCTGCGCCTGGCCGAAGACCGCCGCGAAGCCATGCGTCGGGCGGTCCGGGGAGCCGGGCCCGCGATCATCGCGAGCGGGTCGACGGTCGCGCTGGCCCTGGCCACCCTGCTCCTGGGTGAGCTGTCGGGCAACCGTGCGCTCGGGCTCGCCTGCGCCGTGGGCGTCATCGTCGCGATGGCGTTCGCCCTCATCGTGCTGCCCGCCGCCCTCGTGCTGTTCGGTCGCTGGTTGTTCTGGCCGTACGTCCCGCGCTTCGGCTCGCCCGACGCGATCGCCCGCAGCCCGTGGGGCAAGCTCGGCCGCGGCGTCTCCAAGCGCCCCGTGGTGGTCGCCCTCACCGGTGCCGTCGTGCTCGGAGCCCTGGCCAGCGGCCTGTTCTTCGTGCAGACGGGGCTGTCGCAGAACGACCGCTTCCTGCAGAAGCCCGACGCCGTGAAGGGCCAGGAGGTGCTCGCGGAGGCGTTCTCGGCGGGGGCGACGTCGCCCGCGACGGTCGTGGCCCCGGTGGCCGACGCCGACGCCGTCCTCGAGGCGGCCGGGAGCATCGAAGGGGTCGACTCCGCCCGTCTCGTCGAGGAGACGAGCGACTGGGCGCGCATCGACGTCACCCTGAACGCGTCCGCCGAGACGCCCGAGGCGTTCGCCACGATCGAGCGGCTGCGCGCCGACCTCGACGGGGTCGGCAGCGGCCAGACGCTCGTGGGCGGTCTCGACGCCCAGGCTCTCGACGTCGCCGGTGCGCAGCAGCGGGATCAGAACCTGATCATTCCGCTCATCCTCGTGCTCGTGTTCATCGTGCTCGTGATCCTGCTGCGGGCGCTCCTCGCGCCCGTGCTGCTGCTCATCGCCGTGGTGGCGAGCTTCTTCTCGGCCGTGGGCGCCGCATGGTGGCTCTTCCAGACCCCGCTGTTCGGCTTCCCCGCCATCGACACGAACGTGCTGCTGTTCAGCTTCCTGTTCCTGGTGGCACTGGGCGTGGACTACAGCATCTTCCTCGTCACCCGGGCGCAGGAGGAGACGCGCACACTGGGCACCACGAACGGCATGATCCGCGCGCTCGCCGCGACCGGTGCGGTCATCACGAGCGCCGGCATCCTGCTCGCCGCCGTGTTCGCCGTGCTCGGGGTGCTGCCGCTCATCACCCTCACCCAGATCGGCGTGATCGTCTGCATCGGCGTGCTCATCGATACGCTCCTCGTGCGCACGGTCATCGTCCCCGCCATGGCGTTCATCGCGGGCGACCGGTTCTGGTGGCCGCGGAAGCCCAAGGTGACGGATGCCGAGGCCGCCGCCCACGCCGAGCCCGAGATCCCGCAGACCCGCGCCGAGCGCCGGAAGCGCGAAACGGTCTCCTAGACCTCCGGGCCGGGGGATGCCCCAGATACCTCCCGGCCCGGAGCCCCGCCGTCAGGTGAAGGCGATCAGCCCCGCGCGGGCGGCCGCGACGATGATCTGGACGCGGTCCCGGACGCCCCACTTGGTCATGATGCGGCCGAGGTAGGCCTTGACCGTCCCCTCCGACACGATCAGCTCCGCGGCGATCTCGGCATTGGACATTCCGCGTGCCAGGCACCGCAGGATGTCGCCCTCGCGGTCCGTCAGCGGTTCCAGGTCGGGTGAGGCGGCCGACGCCGGACGCTCGCGCTCTCGCACGTGCTCGACCAGCAGGGCGGCGATCCGGGGGGAGAGGGACGTCGTGCCCTCGTGCACGCGGCGCACACCCGCGACGATCTCCTCGGCGGGCGAGTCCTTCAGCAGGTAGCCGGAGGCGCCCGCGTGCAGCATCGGCAGGACGGTGTCGACCGTGTCGAAGGTCGTCACGGCGAGAACGCGCACGTCGGGCCAGCGCTGCGCGATCTGCGCGGTCGCGTCGATGCCGTCCATGCGCGGCATCCGCACGTCCATGAGGACGACGTCCGGTCGATGGCGACCGACCTGGTCGAGCGCGTCGCGGCCGTCGCCCGCCTCGGCGACCACGGTGGTGCCCTCCTCGCGGGTGAGGAAGTGGGCGAGGGCCGACCGCACCAGCGGGTCGTCGTCGACGAGGAGCACGCGGATCTCGGCCATGCCGCGAGCCTACCCAGCAGCCTCCCTGGACCTTCGGCCAGAGATGTGGTCGAAGGTCCACTGCGCCCGCGCACGGCCGCCGGAGATCCTCGGACCGGGGCAACGACCGGGAACACGAGGGAAACCGCATGATGATGATTCGGTCCGGAATCTGGACTGCGCTCTGCCGTCTGCTTGGCCTCTGTTCCTGACGCGTGCCCCCGGGTTTCGGGTACCACGGGGGCACGCGAGTCACAATGGAGCGGTGTCCGCAGGCGCCCACGTGACCGCACCACGGGATCGCTCGTGGCTGCGGAAGACCACCCCGTTGACGCGCGTCGAGAAGACGGCGTTCGTCGTCCTGCTGCTCGCCGCCGTCGCGCTGAGCGTGATCTCGATGGTCACCGACGGCGGGGGCGACACCACCGACGGGCTGTTCGAGCTCGTCGTCACGGCACTGTTCGCGCTCTATCTCTGGTCGGCGGCCGCCGGCACCGCGTCGCTCGGGGCGGCCCTGGTGCTGTCCTTCCCGGCGGGGCTGTCGCACCCGACGTTCCTCGCGTTCGCGATCGCCGCGCTGTGCGTGGTCCGGCTCGGCACCGGGGCTCTCGTCCTCGGGTATTCCGCCACGCTCGTCGTCGCCGCCGTCGCGGTCGCCCGCCAACCGGCATCCGGGCCCTCGACGGCCGTCGGGTTCGTCGTGGTGGCGATCGTGCTGGGCGGGATCGGGCTGCTCCTGCGCGGGGCCCAAGCCCGCGGTGAGCAGCTCGGCGCGCAGCTGGTGCGGTCCCGCGAACGCGAGCAGGCGGCGGCGGCTCTCGAGCGACGCAGGCTCGCGGGAGACCTGCACGACGGGATCGCCCACGACCTGACGGTCATCGCCCTGCACGCGCAGCTCTTGGACGACCCCGACGCCACCGTGCGGCAGACGGCGCAATCCACGATCGGCGTCACCGCGCGGAACGCGCTCGGCGACCTGCGCTACCTCATCGAGATCGCCGCGGACGAGGAGTCCCCGACGCCCGGGTTCGCGTCCGACCCCGCGGCCGCGGTTCGGGAGGCCGCGGACACCCTCACGGCAGCCGGCTACCGGGTCGACGTCCACGCCGCGCCCCTGCCCCGGGCGCCCCGCCGGGTCGGCGTCGTCTTCGCCCGCGTGCTGCGCGAGTCCCTGACGAACGTGCTGAAGCACGCCGCACCCGGCACGGTCGTGCTGACGGTACGGGCGGACGAGACCCACGCCGAACTCACCGTCCGCAACGCGCTCCCCGCCGTGCGGCGGGAGGACATCCCCTCCGCGGGAACGGGCGTCGCGCGGATGGCCGGGCTCGTGCGAGAAGTGGGCGGCGACCTGCGCGCCGGGCGCGAGGCCGATGACTGGGTCGTCGTGGCGCGGGTACCGCTGGGCTGACGCCCGCGCCGTCACGGATCCCGGCCGCGCGGGCTGGCGGGAGGTCCAGCCGGGTGTGGCCGGAGGGGCATTCCGCCGACCGCCGACCCCGCCGTAGCGTCGCGATCCCCGGCCGACGAAAGGACCCCCTCATGCGCACCCTCGCCCGGCGACCCCTCAATCCGGCCTCGCGCGCCCTGCTGTTCGTCGGCCCGGTGATCCTCCTCCTCCTGGGGGTCGTGCAGGTCGACACCCCCGCCGGGGCGACCCTGGCGTTGCTGTCGGTCGTCGCCCTGGTGGTCGTCACGTTCTGCTCGGGGGTGCGACTCCGGGCGGGGGAGCGGGGGGTCTCGGTCTCGGTGGTGCCGTTCTGGGGGCGCCGCCTCCGATGGGATCAGCTGGCGCGGGTGGATGTGGCGGAGGTCGATGCCGTCGAGGACTTCGGCGGGTGGGGTGTCACGGGCAGCCCTCACGGCCCGGGCATCCTCGTCAGCATGGGCGAGTCCCGCACCGTGCGATTGACCACCACCGACGGGCGCCGCTACTTCGTCGGGCTCGGCGACCAGGCGGGGGAGGCGGTGGACGCGCTCCGCGCCTCCGCTCCTCCCTCCGCCGGGGTTCGCTTCACGGTGGGAGCGGACCCGCGGCGGAGGGCCGGCGTCGTCGGTTCAGAGCTGTGATAGGTGCGCCTGCGCGAGGATTTCGGCCTTGGGCCGCTCGTTCGCCGCGAGCGCGAGCCAGGTCTCGACCACCGTGTCGGGGTTGAGTGACAGCGACTGGATGCCGCGCGCGACGAGCCACTGCGCGAAGTCGGGGTGGTCGCTGGGACCCTGGCCGCAGATACCGACGTACTTACCCTGACGCTGGCACGCGTCGATCGCCATCCCCAGCAGGTGCAGCACCGCCGGGTCGCGCTCGTCGAAGGCGGATGCCATGAGCGCCGAGTCGCGGTCCAGGCCCAGCGTCAGCTGGGTCATGTCGTTCGACCCGATCGAGAAGCCGTCGAAGTGCTCGAGGAACCGCTCGGCGAGGATCGCGTTGGCGGGCAGTTCGCACATCATGACGACCTTCAGGCCGTTCTCGCCCCGGCGGAGCCCGTTCTGCGCGAGCAGGTCGACGACGGCCTTGGCTTCGCCGACCGTGCGGACGAAGGGCACCATGATCTGCACGTTCGTGAGACCCATCTCGTCGCGGACGCGGCGCAGGGCCTCGCATTCCATGTCGAAGCAGGCGCGGAACTCGGGCGAGACGTAGCGGGCGGCGCCGCGGTAGCCCAGCATCGGGTTCTCCTCGTCGGGCTCGTACAGCGTGCCGCCGATGAGGTTCGCGTACTCGTTGGACTTGAAGTCCGACAGCCGGACGATCACCGGCTCGGGGGCGAACGCCGCGGCGATCATCGACACGCCTTCGGCGACGCGCCGGATGAAGTACTCCTCGGGCGACGGGTAGGCGGCGATGCGGGCGCGGATGTCGTCGGCGAGGGTGCCGTCGAGGCGGTCGAGCTCGAGCAGGGCACGCGGGTGGATGCCGATCTGCCGGTTGATGATGAACTCCAGGCGGGCGAGCCCGACGCCCGCGTGCGGCAGGCGCGAGAACGCGAACGCTTGGTCGGGCGTGCCGACGTTCATCATCACCTTCACGGGGGCGGACGGCATCCGGTCGAGTTCGGTGATCTCCTCGGCGAAGTCCAGGATGCCGTCGTACACGACGCCGTCATCGCCCTCCGCGCACGAGACGGTCACCTCCTGGCCGTCGGTGAGGGCGTGCGTGGCGACGCCGGTGCCGACGACGGCGGGGATGCCGAGTTCGCGCGCGATGATCGCTGCGTGGCACGTCCGGCCGCCGCGGTCGGTGACGATCGCCGACGCGCGCTTCATGATCGGCTCCCAGTCGGGATCGGTCATGTCGGCCACGAGCACGTCGCCGTGGGCGAAGTCGGCCATCTGGTCGATCGAGCGGAGCACGCGGACGCGTCCCGCGCCGATGCGCTGCCCGATCGCGCGACCCTCGACGAGCACCGGGCTGCGCTCGGCGAGCACGAACCGGCGGAGCACATTGGCCGACTGCCGTGAGACGACGGTCTCGGGCCGCGCCTGCAGCACGTACAGCCGCCCGTCGATCCCGTCCTTGCCCCACTCGATGTCCATCGGGCGGCCGTAGTGCTCCTCGATGACGAGGGCGATGCGGCCGAGCTCCTCGACCTCCGCGTCGGTGAGGGAGAACCGCGCCCGGTCGGCGGCATCCACCTCGACGAAGGCCGTGCTGCCGTCGACGTGACGTCCGTCGGTGTACCGCATGGCGATGGCCTTCTCGCCGACCGAACGCTTGAGGATCGCGGGACGTCCCGCGCGCAGGGCGGGCTTGTAGGCGTAGAACTCGTCGGGGTTCACCGCGCCCTGGACGACCGCCTCGCCGAGACCGTACGAGCTGGTGAGGAACACCGCGTCCTCGAAGCCCGACTCGGTGTCGAGGGTGAACATGACGCCCGAGGCTCCCACGTCGGAGCGCACCATCCGCTGCACGCCGGCGGAGAGGGCGACCTCGTGGTGGTCGAAGCCGTGATGCGCGCGGTACGCGATCGCGCGGTCGTTGTAGAGCGAGGCGAAGACCCGCCGGATCGCCTGCAGGATGTTCTCGATCCCGCCGATGTTGAGGAAGGTCTCCTGCTGCCCGGCGAACGAGGCGTCCGGGAGGTCTTCGGCGGTGGCGCTGGAGCGCACGGCCCAAGTGACCGCCTCGGGGTCGGCTTCGCCAGCGACGAGGGCGGCGTAGGCGGTGCGGATGTCGGCCTCGAGGTCGGCCGGGAAGGGCTGCTCCTCGATCCACGCGCGCACGCGCCCGCCGAGCTGGCTGAGGGCTGCGACGTCGTCGACGTCGATGCCCTCGACCGCCTCACGGATGCGGGCATCGAGCCCGTCGTGGGCGAGGAAGCGCCCGAAGGCGTCGGAGGTCGTCGCGAATCCCGGGGGGACGCGGATGTCGGCGGATGCCAGGTGCGACACCATCTCGCCGAGCGAGGCGTTCTTGCCGCCGACGCGGGCCAGGTCGCCCATGCCGATCTCGTCGAAGCGCAGGATGTTGGTCATGTGAGGGGCCTTTCGTGGGGTCGGTCCCGCAGGTTCATGGACTGCAGGATCACGGCGGACATCTCCTCGACGCTCCGGGTCGCGGAGCTGAGGAACGGGATGTGGGTACGGCGGTAGAGGTCTTCGGCCCGGCGGATCTCGAGGGTGCACTGGGCGAGGCTGGAGTAGGTCGAGTTCGGGCGGCGCTCGTGTCGCACCTGGCTGAGCCGGAGAGCGGTGGTGGTGAGCCCGAAGCAGCGGTCGGCGTGCGGCGCCACGATGCGCGGCAGCCCGTCGGTGGGGAAGTCGTCGTCGGTGAGCGGATAGTTCGCCACGAGGAGCCCGTAGTGCAGCGCGAGGTACATCGTGGTGGGGGTCTTGCCGCAGCGGGACGGCGCGACGATGATCACGTCGGCGCTGGCGAGATCGCGCTCGCTCTGGCCGTCGTCGTGCTCGATGGCGAACTCCACCGCCCGCATGCGACGGAAGTACTGCTCGAGGTCGCCGAGGCCGTGGTACTGCCCGGCGCGCGTCTCGGCGGTGGCGCCGAGCGCTGTCTCCAGCTCGGTGAGGTGCCCGGCGAGGAGGTCGATCACGACGGTCGCGGATGCCGCCAGCCGGGCCCGGATGCCGGCGTCCTTCAGGGTCGCGAAGACGATGGGGGCCTCGCCGGCCGCCGCCGAGCGCAGGACGGCCCGCTCGACGGACTCGATCGCCGTGGCGCTGTCCACGAACGGGACGGTGTGCCGCTCGAAGCGGGCGTCGGGGAAGTTCGCCAGGAGGGCGTTGCCGAGTGTCTCGGCGGTGATCCCGGTGCTGTCCGACACGAAGAACACCGCACGGGGCGCGACCGAGGGCACGGCGGTGAGGTCGAAAGTCGGGCTCATGCGTTGACGTTAGGGGCTTCTGCGCGCGTCTTTGCGACCAATATGACCAAAAGAATCTTGAAATTTACGACATGTGCAAATCCTCGGGAGTGGTCAGACCTCTACTGCTCGCACGGCCTGACGTGGGATATCTCGACGTCGCTGCACACGGAGGGCGCTCAGCCGGCGGGGAATAGACTGGATGCCATCGACTCCGTCTCTCCGGGACCCTCCGTGACCACTCCTGCTTCTGTGCGCTCCTTCGATGTGCGCCACGTTCAGTTGGCGCGCGCCTTCTTCGCCGCCCTGGCGGCGGTCATGGTCACGTTCTCGTCGGATCATTCGGCGGCCGTCGGCTCGAGCGTGTTCAGCGGGTTCGCGCTGGCCACCGCCCTCGTCCTCGTGCTGTCGGTCTGGCTCGTGTACCCGACCGGTCAGCGGACGACGCCGATCCTGCTCGCGGTGGTGAGCGGGCTCGCCGGGCTCGCGGCCAGCGTCGGCGCGTGGCGGACCACGACCTTCTTCTTCGTCCTCGTCATCGTGTGGGCGGTCGTGTCCGGGGCGCTCGAGATCATCGGTGCCGTGCGCGACCGCCGCGCCGGGCGCCCCGACTCCCGCGACGGTCTCACGGTGGGGATCATCACGCTGATCCTCGCGGTCGGCATCCTCCTCACCAGCCCGGCCTTCTCGTACGACTACACGATCGACGGCGCCGGCACCTTCACCCTCACGGGGATCACCATCGCGGTGGGCATCTTCGGCGGCTACGCGGCGATCATCGCCGTGTACCTGGCGATCGCCGGTTTCTCGCCCCGCCGCCCGGAGCCGGTTCCGGCCGTACCCGCCGAGGAGGCCGCATCATGACCGACCACAAGCCCACCCGCCGCGATCTCATGAAGCCCGTCCAGCTGCTCGGGCTCGCCTTCGTCGCGGCGCTCTTCGCCGGCATCGTGACCCTCGTGTCGATGGGGGCCTTCCAGGCCCGCCCCGCCGACGAGATCCAGCGCGCGCTCGTCATCGGCGCCATCGCCGCCGGTGTCACCTTCATCGTCGTGCTCGTCAGCGTCGCGCTGCTGCTGCTGGCCGTCGACCCCGCTCAGGTCACGAAGACGGTCGATCGCCCGCTCCTCCTGCCGAAGGACGACGACACGTCCGCGGCCCCCGAGAGCCCGGACGGCCCCGAGACTCCGCGGAACTGACTCCCGCGCCGCGCTTCAGACCCGACGCGGGTCGATCATCGTCATGCCCGCCGGGGCGGCGGTGTCCATGCGCGGCAGCATCTCCGCGGCCTCGCCGAGACCCACGACCCGCTCGACGAGATCCTGCGGCCGCAGCGTCCCGCGGGCGATGAGGTCGAGCATCGCGGGATAGTCCGCCGCCGCCATGCCGTGGCTGCCGAGCAGGTCGAGCTCCCACGCGATGACACGGGCCATCGGCATGGGCGTCTGGCCGTCCGCGGTCGGCAGCAGCCCGACCTGCACGTGACGGCCGCGTCGGCGCAGGCTCAACACGGCGTCGCGCGCGGTCTGCGCGCTGCCGACCGCGTCGATCGACACGTGACTCCCGCCGTCCGTGAGCGCGTCGACCGCCCGCGGGACATCGGCGTCGCCCGCGAGGATCGTGTGCTCCGCGCCGAGACGGCGCGCCGCGTCGAGCGCGGCGGGCGTCCGGTCGACGGCGATCACGCGGGCGCCCAGGGCGGCGCCGATCATCACGGCGCTCAACCCCACGCCCCCGGCCCCCACGACCGTCACCCACTCGCCGGCACGCACGCGCGCGCGGCCGGTGAGAGCGCGGAAGGCGGTGGCGAAGCGGCATCCGAGGGCCGCCGCCGCCTCGAACGACACCCCGTCCGGGATCGCGACGAGGTTGGTGTCGGCCGCCCGCACGACGACGCGCTCGGCGAACGAGCCCCACTGGGTGAATCCCGGCTGCTCCTGACGCGGGCAGACCTGTGCGTCACCGTTCCGGCACCACTCGCACTCGCCGCAGCCCATGACGAACGGGACGGTGACCCGATCGCCGACCCGCCAGTCGGCGACGCCCGTCCCGACCTCGGCGATCACGCCCGCGAGCTCGTGCCCGGGGACGTGGGGGAGGGTGACGTCGTCGTGGCCGACCCACGCGTGCCAGTCGCTCTTGCACAGTCCGGTCGCGTGCACCTCGACCACGACGCCCCCCGCCGGTGCCGTCGGCGCGGGCACCTCGCGCACCTCGAGGGGTTCGGCCAGGGCATCCATGATCATCGCGCGCACGGCATCCATTCTCCCCGGCGGCCGCAGACGCGGGATCGCCCCGGGAACCGTCGCAACGGCCCCGGGGCGATCGTGGTGCGTCAGGCGCGGCGGCGCCGGAGCAGCAGCACGCCGGCGCCCGCGAGCAGCGCGAGCAATGCGCCGACGGCGAGGCCGATCGGCGCCTCGGTGCCGGTGACCGCGAGGGCGTCCGATGCGCCGGCGGTCCCGGATGCCGTTCCCCCGGTGCCCGCGGTCGATCCCGGCGTGGTGGCGGAGGGCGTGGGAGCGGGGGTGGTGCCCGGGTCGGTGCCGCCGTCGACCGGGGCGGTCACGGTGAGCTCAGCGGTGCGGGTCTGCTCGACGTTGCCGGCGACGTCCGTCGACCGGAACCACACCCGGTGGGTGCCGGCCTCGGTGAACGACACCTCCGTGCCGACGGTCCAGGTGGTCCCCTCGTCCAGCGAGTACTCGGTGGTGGCGACTCCCGAGGTGGCATCCGTCGCCCGGAGCGTGAGGACCTGGCCCGGTGCCGCGACCGACGCCGTGACGTCGGGGAGGACCAGGGCGCGGGCCGATGAGGCCGCGGTGACGTCGGCTCCCGTGACCGGGGCCACGGTGTCGACGGGCACGGCCACCGACCCGGTGACGTCCTCCTGCTCGACGCCGTCGATGAGGGCGCGGTAGCCGACGGTGTGCGCACCGTCGGTGTCGACCGTGACCTCCGTGCCGTCGACCCACTCGCCGTCGTCGATGCGATGCTGCACGACGACGTCGGCCCCACCGTCGTGCGAGAGCTGCACCTTCACCGGAGCGCGGAACCACCCGGCCGCGTTGGGCTCGGAGCCCAGCAGAGGCGTGATCGCCGCGATGCCCCCCGCCTCGGGCACCACGATCTCGGGGATCTTGAGGTACGAGCCCGGGGTCGAGAACGTCAGGCGCAGGCCCGTGGCCAGCACCTTCGTGAACGACAGCGTCGTCTCGGTCCCGTTGGCGACCGCCGGCGCGTCGCCCGTCGGTGCGACCGGCAGCCACTCTCCCGACGGGGTGCGGTACTCGGCGCTCACGCCCGCGATCGTGCCCTCGGTGTTGGTGAAGGTGACGTGGTCGAGGCGGTGGATCTCCCACGTCTCGATCGTGAACGTCGCGGCATCCTGGAATCCCGCGTCGGTCCAGGTCGACCACTGCGTGTTCTGCTTGCCGTCGCACGCGTTGCCGGCCGGCATCGTGGCCCACTTCGTCTGGTGGAAGGATGCCGAGACCGTGGCGTCGCCGCCGCGGCACACGTTCGGGATCGAGGCGTTGCCCCAGATGTCGACCTCCGCGATCGACTGCCAGGTGTTCGCCTCGCTCGTGAGGCGCAGGCGCAGGGCGCTGGCCGCGGGAAGGGACCGGGCGTCGATCACGGCCACGGGCGCCGACTGTCCGGCATCCTGCGACAGGGTCGCCCCGACCTCGGTGTCGACCCACGCGCCGGAGTCGTCGCGGTACTGCGCCTGGATGCGCGAGGGCCACGTGGCCGTCGACCCGTCCTTGTAGGTGTGCACGACGATCGAGTCGAACGTGCGGGTCACGCCCCAGTCGAAGGCGAGCCAGCTGTCGCGCGGGTAGCCGTTGCCGGTCCAGTCGTCCCAGCCCTTGCCGGTGGGGTTGCCGTCGACGACGGTGCCGACGAGGTTGCTGCGGCTGGACGCCGAGACCGTCGCCTCGGGCGCGATGTTCGCGATCCCCGGCTCGGTGACCGTGATGGTGCGCTGGAAGGTGCGCCCCGCGGTGAAGTGCGCGTCGGCGGCGAGCGTGCCGGTCACCGTCTGCGGGCCGAGCACGCTGGTGTCGAGCGTCGACCAGGTCACGGCGACGGGGCCCACCGTTCCGTCCGAGTCGACGTTCACCGTCGCGGGCAGGTTCGCGGTGGTGCCGCGGCGGACCGTCAGGGGCACCGCGTTCGGGGTGAGCGACCAGGTGCCGTGGCCGAAGCCCTTGTCATCCCAGTACGAGGCGTCCCAGCCGTCGCCGTAGCGCGCGGGGTCCTCGGCGGCGGGGTTGTGCATCTCCAGGCGGCCGTCTTCGCCGACGGTGAGCGGCAGCCACACGTAGGTCGAGTTCGATTCGCCCTCGTTCCAGCGGTCGCCCATGTAGACGAACTTGCCGGGCTCGAGCTCGAAGACGTTGGTGGCCTGCGAGCCGAAGGTCGAGCGGTTCGCGTCGCCGATCGACAGCAGGCCGTCACCGCCGTCGGGAATCGCGCTGTAGTACGTGTCCTCGTTTGCATCGCCGGCCTGAACGCCGCGGATCCACGAGCCCATGAGGTCGGTCGTCGTGTAGTACGTCTGCGGGTTCGGGGCCCACCCCGTCGCTCCCGAGGCGATCGCGGTGTAGGTGCCGTCCCGCTCGAACAGCGCGGGCGCCTCGAGGTAGCCGCACTCCTTCACGATCTGGAAGTCCTCGCCGCGCACAGGGGCGTCGGCGCTGCCGTCGGCCAGGACGTAGGGATACCGCCCGTCCTCCGAGTACTGGTGGATGCCGAGGGTGTCGGTGTCTGTGGTCTTCACGACGTTCGTGTAGCTGTCGTCGAGCTCGGCGACGTAGAGCGAGGAGTTCTCCTCCGACGAGTACGAGATGTACGCCTTGCCGTCGTCGTCCTGGAACACCGTCATGTCGCGCGCCTGGCCCGGCACGGCCCACTGCGAGCAGGCCTTATAGTCGGTGCGGTTGGGCATGCGGAACGCGCCGACCATCCGGAACGGACCCGCGGGGGAGTCCGACACGGCGACCGCGGCCATGGAGCGGGCGTAGGTGCTGCCGCCGGGCTCGGTGCGGCCGTCGGCGTGCCACCACATGACCCACTGGCCGGTCTTGTCGTTGTGCAGCACCTTGGGGCGCTCGAAGATCGCGGTGTAGTCCGCCGATCGCTGCGAGTTCAGGTGGTAGGCGAGCGCGTCGATCTTCTCGTCACGGGGCTGCCCGTTCTCGTCGACGGTGTCGTAGAGGTCCTCGAAGTACGGGGTGAGCAGGTCGTCCCGCGTCGTGATGCTGCGCAGCGCGTCGCCGAGGTTGGTCCAGTTCAGGGCGTCGGTCGAGCGGTACACCGCGACACCGGGGCTGTTCCAGTACCCGTTGGTGCGGTCCTCGCCGTACCAGTAGTAGACCGTCTCGCCGTTCTCCTGGTTCGTGACGACCTGGCCGCCGTGCGCCTGGATGTGACGCCCGTCGGTGTCGTACCACTTCGGCTCGAGGTAGTCGGCGGCACCGCGCCCGGGGTCGGCGAGCGGCTCGAATTTCGTGTAGGTCACCGGGGGATCGACACGGGGGACGCCGTCGTTCGGGTCGGTGTCTAGGGCGACGGCGGAGAGGGGGGATGCCAGTGCCCCGGCGACCACCGCGACCGTGGCGGCCGCGAGGAGTCGGCGGGAAGAGAGGGCGCGTCGATGCGTCATCGCGTCGGTTCCGTTCCGCGTCGCGACGTCGCGACGCATGGGCGACCCAGGGCCGCGTGGGGATGTTGACGTCAACACCGTAGGGCCAGAGAGGCCCGCGCGTCCACTCCCCGGACGCATACCGTCGCGGGAATGCGTCAGCGCGCGGCATCCGGGTTGGGAATACCGCGCGCTGAGGGGGGCTTACAGCGAGTCGACCACCCGCGAGGCCAGGCCGGCGTACGCCGCCGGGGTGAGCGCGAGCAGACGCTCCTTCGCGGCATCCCCGATGTCGAGGCCGCGGACGAAGTCGGCGAGCTCGGGGGCGCCGACCCGGCGTCCGCGCGTGAGGTCCTTCAGCAGCGCGTAGGGATCGGTGATCCTCGACCGGCCCGCGGCGATCTCGGCGCGCACCACGGTCTGGATCGCCTCGGCGAGCACTTCCCAGTTCACGTCGAGGTCGGCCAGCAGCACGTCTTCCGCGAGCGAGATCTCGGTGAGACCGCGCTGCAGGTTGTCGAGCGCGAGCAGCGAGTGGCCGAACGCGACGCCGATGTTGCGCTGCGTCGTGGAGTCGGTGAGGTCGCGCTGCATCCGGCTGGTGACGAGGGTGGATGCCAGGGTGGCGAACAGTCCGCCGGCGATCTCGAGGTTCGCCTCGGCGTTCTCGAACCGGATCGGGTTGATCTTGTGCGGCATCGTCGACGACCCCGTCGCCCCCGCGACGGGGATCTGGGTGAAGTACCCGAGCGAGATGTAGGTCCAGATGTCGGTGGCGAGGTTGTGCAGGATGCCACCCGCGTGGCGCGCGCGGTCGTACAGCTCGACCTGCCAGTCGTGCGACTCGATCTGCGTCGTGACGGGGTTGAAGCCCAGGCCCAGCGACTCGATGAACGTGCGCGTCAGCTCGGGCCAGTCGACGTCGGGCTCGGCGGCGACGTGCGCCGACCAGGTGCCGGTCGCACCCGAGAACTTCGCGAGGTACTCGCCGGCATCCAGCTGGCGGATCACGCGCTCGAGGCGCCACGCGAAGACGCCGATCTCCTTGCCCATGGTCGTGGGGGTCGCGGGCTGGCCGTGCGTGCGGGAGAGCATCGCGGCGTCGCGGTGCTCGACGGCGAGGGCGGCGAGGGCGGCGGTGACCGAACGGAGCTTCGGCAGCCACACGCGCTCGACCGCGCGCTGCACGGTGAGGGCGTAGGCGGTGGAGTTGATGTCCTCGCTCGTGCAGGCGAAGTGCGTGAGCTCGGCGAGGGCGGTGAGGCCGAGGCTGTCGAGACGGTCGCGCACGAGGTACTCGACGGCCTTGACGTCGTGGCGCGTCACCGCCTCCTTCTCCTTGAGCCAGGCGATCTCGTCGGCGCCGAATTCCTCGTACAGGGCGCGCAGGCGCGTGCGGTCGGCATCCGAGACGGGCGACGTACCGAACAGCGAACGGTCGGTGAGGGCCAGGAGCCACTCGACCTCGACCTCGACGCGGGCGCGGTTCAGGCCCGCCTCCGACAGGTAGTCGCCGAGCTCCGAAACGGTGGCGAAGTAGCGACCGTCGAGCGGGCTGAGGGGCTGCGGGGGCAGAGCGGACACGGGTCTCCCGGGGGTCGCGCGAAAAGGTCAGCCCGCGGCACGGATGGCGGGCTCGAGCTGCCGGAACAGGGCTCGGCTGGCGCGTTCGATCATACCGAGCACCTCGTCGAACATCGGTGGCCCGGCGTAGTAGGGGTCGGGGACGTCGAGGGTCTCGGCATCCGGGACGAAGGAGAGCAGCAGCGCGATCTTGTCGGCGTCGTCGTCGTGACGGGCCCACCCGCGCAGGACGCGCTCGTGACTGCGGTCGAGCGCGACCACGAGGTCGTTGTGCGTGAAGTCGGCGAACGTGAACTGCCGGGCGCGATGCGCGGCGCCGTCGTAGCCCAGACGCTCGAGGGCGGCGAGGGTGCGGTGGTCGGCGCGTTCGCCGACGTGCCAGTCCCCGGTGCCCGCCGAGGTCGAGACGACGCGCGATCCGAGGCCCGCCTCCTCCGAGATACGCCGGAACACCACGTCGGCCATCGGCGACCGGCAGATGTTGCCGCTGCAGACGAAGACGACGCGGAAGGGCGCGTCGGCACTCGCGGTCATCCCTCCATCATGGCGGGGAGCGGCCGTCAGCGCATCAGCGGCGTGAGCGTTCGTCGTTCCGCGGCCGCAGGAGGCCGCCGAGGATCGCGTTGATGATGCCGATCAGCAGCGCGGCGACGACGGTGAGCCAGAACTCCCCGGTGCGCAGGCCCCAGTCCCAGTTCGAGGTGATGACCGCGGTCAGCCACAGCAGGAAGCCGTTGATGACGAGCGAGATGAGCCCGAGGGTGAGGATGTAGAGCGGGATGGCGACGATCTTCACGACCGTGCCGACGATGGTGTTGACCAGGGCGAAGATCAGCCCGACCAGCAGCAGCGTGAGCGCCACCTGCAGTCCCTCGCCGGGGGCGAAGGGGATGAGCGTCACCTGCAGGGCCGGGAGCAGGGTGACGATCCAGATGGCGAAGGCGTTGACGGCCACGCGGACGACGAAGCGCATGCCCCCATCGTGGCACGGGGGTCTGACGCGCGCACGGGTGTCCTCGTTAGGCTCGACCCGTGAGCGAAGACCCGGTCCTCCCCCGTATCCGCCCCGAGATCGCCGCCCTCCCCGCCTACCGGCAGGGACGACAGGCGAGTTCGGACGCGTTCAAGCTGTCGAGCAACGAGAACCCGTTCGACCCGCTGCCGGGCGTGCTCGACGCGGTGCGCGCGTCGACGGCGATCAACCGGTACCCGGATGCCACGGCCGCACGCCTGCGCGAGAGGCTCGGCGCCCGATACGGGATCTCGGCCGATGACATCCACGTCGGCGCCGGAAGCGTCTCGCTGCTCGCGCAACTGCTGCTGGCCACGGCGGGCCCGGGCGACGAGGTCGTCTACGCGTGGCGGTCGTTCGAGGCGTACCCGTCGCTCGTGGCGGTGACGGGGGCGACGAGCGTGCAGGTGCCGCTCACCGCCGACGCGCGTCACGACCTCCCCGCGATGGCGGCCGCGGTCACCGACCGCACGCGCCTCATCATCGTCTGCAGCCCGAACAACCCGACGGGCCCGACGGTCGGCTTCGACGAGTTCACGGCCTTCGTAGACGCCGTGCCCGCCGACGTCCTCCTCGTGCTCGACGAGGCCTACGCCGAGTTCGTGACCGACCCGGATGCCGTCGAGGGCCACCGCGTCCGCGCGCTGCTCGCGCGCCCCAACATCGTGATGCTCCGCACGTTCTCGAAGGCCTACGGTCTCGCGGGTCTCCGGGTCGGCTACGCGATCGGCCACACGGGCGTGCTCGACGCCGCGCGCAGCACCGCCATCCCGTTGGCGGTCACCGCCGCCGCGGAGGAGGCGGCGCTGGCGAGCCTGGATGCCGAGAGCGAGCTGCTGCACCGCGTCGCCGTCCTCGCCGCCCGGCGCGACGCCCTCGTCGCGCGCCTGCGCGAGACCGGGTGGGACGTCCCCGACGCCCAGGGCAACTTCGTGTGGCTCCCCGCCGGTGACCGCGCGCTCGAGGTGGCCGCCGCGTTCGAGGAGGCGGGGCTCATCGTTCGCCCCTTCGCGGGCGACGGTGTGCGCATCTCGGTCGGCGAGGAGGAATCGATCGACCGCCTGGTCGAGGTCGCCGCCTCCGTCGCCCCGCGTTGAGTCGAATGATGACTCGGGATGCCGCGACCACCCCGGTCATCCCGGGGTTCTTCCCCGATCCGTCGGTGTGTCGTGTGGGCGAGGACTATTTCCTCGTGAACTCGTCGTTCGAGTACGCGCCCGGCATCCCGATCCACCGCAGTCGAGACCTCCGGACGTGGACGCAGATCGGCAACGTGCTGACGCGCGAGGTGCAGTTCCCGGCCGGTGTCTCGGGGGCGAGTCGGGGGATCTACGCGCCCACGATCCGCCACCGCGACGGCACGTTCTTCGTCGTCGTCACGAACGTCGAACGCGGGGACGAGCAGTTCGTGGTGACGGCGACCGACCCGGCGGGGCCGTGGTCGGACCCGATCGTGTTCCCGGGTCTCGGCGGAATCGACCCCGACCTCGCGTGGGACGACGACGGCCGGTGCGTCCTCACCTATTGCGCTCTCGACGAGGGGCTGCGGCCCGAGGACGGCGCGCTGCCGGTGATCGCGCAGGTGCGCGTCGATCTCGATCGCGGCGTCCTGCTCGACGAGCCGCGCGTGATCTGGCGGGGGAGCGGGCTCGCGCATCCCGAGGGTCCGCACCTGTACCGGCGCGGGGAGTGGTGGTACCTGCTCACCGCCGAGGGCGGCACCGAGCGCGGGCACGCCGTCTGCGTCGCGCGATCCCGGGCGATCGACGGTCCGTTCGAGGCGGCGCCGGCGAACCCGATCTTCAGCCGCCGCAGCACCGGCTTCCCGGTGCAGAACACCGGGCACGCCGACCTCGTCGAGCAGCCGGACGGCTCGTGGGCGATGGTGTACCTCGGCGTGCGGCCGCGCGGATTCACGCCCGGGTTCCACGTCGCAGGACGCGAGACGTTCCTCGCCCGCGTCGCGTGGGTGGACGACTGGCCCGTCGTGCACACCGACGACGTGCTCCTCGAGCGCCCCGACACCGCGTTCACCGACGACTTCTCTACCGCCGACCTGCACCCGCGGTGGGTCTCACCCGACGGACCGCTGCCCGGCCGGCATCCCGCCGGTGGTGTGGCGGTGGGCCCCCACGAGCTCGCGGTGCGCGTGCGCGACCTGCGCTGGCGGTTCGAGGCTCGCGTCGACTCCTCGGCCGCCGTGGCCCTGCGGGTCCGGCTCGACGAGCACCACTGGTACGCGATCACCCTCCAGGCCGGAACGGCCGAGGTCCGGGCGCGCATCGGTCCACTCGAGGCATCCATCGGTTCCGCTCCCGCGACCGGCGATGTCGTGACGCTCCTCGTCGAGGCGGTGGATGCCACCCACGACGGCCCCGACGACCTCCGCTTCGGCGTTCTCGACGCGGACGGCGAGCGGTGGATCGCGGCGCTCGACGGCCGCTACCTCTCGACCGAGGTCGCCGGCGGGTTCACCGGCCGCGTGCTGGGGCTGCGTGCGGTGGGGTCGACCCCGGCGCAGGTGACGGGCGTGCGGTACGTCCCCCTCGGCGACGAGTGACGCCGCACGCGGCTTGTCGGAAACCCATGCCGAAACGCGGCATCCGTTGTACACCTCATGCGGTGCAGGGCATGACGCGACCGTTAGCGTGGGTACATGACCCCGTCCGACGACCCGGCTCTCGTGCGCGTTCTGGCGGCCGACGGCACCCTCGCGCCCACCCCTGAGGCCGAGCGCTATCTGCCCCTGATCGAGGCCCTCTCCGACGCCGAACTCGAGACCTTCTACCGTGACATGGTCTCGATCCGCGCCTTCGACGTGCAGGCGACGAACCTGCAGCGTCAGGGGCAGCTGGCCCTGTGGCCGCCGTCCTTCGGACAGGAGGCCGCGCAGGTCGGCTCGGCCCGCGCCGCGCGCGCCCAGGACCACGTCTTCCCGTCGTACCGCGAGCACGTGGTGACCCGGATCCGCGGCGTCGACCCGATCGACATCATCCGACTCATGCGCGGGCTCACGCACGGCGGGTGGGACCCCTCCGACCCGAAGAACGGCAACACCCACATCTACACGCTCGTGCTCGGCGCCCAGACGCTGCACGCCACGGGCCTCGGCATGGGGCTGGTGTTCGACGGCAAGTGCGGCACCGGCGACCCCGAGCGCGACGAAGCCGTGATCGTCTACTACGGCGACGGCGCGTCCAGCCAGGGCGACGTGCACGAGTCGATGGTGTTCGCCGCGAGCTTCCAGACCCCCGAGGTGTTCTTCCTGCAGAACAACCAGTGGGCCATCTCCGTCCCGGTCGCCACCCAGTCGCGCACCCCGCTCCACCAGCGGGCGGCGGGGTACGGCATCCCGAGCGTCCAGGTCGACGGCAACGACGTGCTCGCGAGCTACGCGGTGTCGAAGCTCGCGCTCGACGAGGCCCGCGCGGGCGGTGGCCCCCGCGCGATCGAGGCGATGACCTACCGCCGCGGCGCGCACACCACGAGCGACGACCCCACGAAGTACCGCACCGCCGCCGAAGAAGAGGCGTGGGCGCACCGCGACCCGATCGCCCGCCTCCGCACCTTCCTCGAGGCGCGCGGCGCGTCGCAGCAGTTCTTCGACGACGCGGATGCCGAGGGCCGCGCGCTCGCCGACGACGTGCGCGTGCGCACGAACGAGCTCGGCGGGCTCCCGCGCGCGCACATGTTCGAGAGCGTCTACGCCGAAGCCCACGCGCTGATCGCCGAGGAGCAGCGCTGGCTCGACGACTACGAAGCCGCGATGGAAGGGGGAGCGCAGTGACCGAGAACCTCCCGATCAGCCGCGCCCTCAACGCCGGCCTCCGTCGCGCGCTCGAGACGAACGACCGCGTCCTGCTCATGGGTGAGGACATCGGTCCGCTGGGCGGCGTCTTCCGCGTGACCGAGGGACTGCAGAAGGACTTCGGGCCGCGCCGCGTCATCGACTCGCCGCTGGCGGAGTCCGGCATCGTCGGCACCGCGATCGGTCTCGCGATGGGGGGCTTCCGTCCCGTCCTCGAGATCCAGTTCGACGGCTTCGTCTTCCCCGCGTTCGACCAGATCACGTCGCAGCTGGCGAAGCTCACGAACCGCCACGAGGGAAGCCTGCAGATGCCGGTCGTCATCCGCATCCCGTACGGCGGACACATCGGAGCGATCGAGCACCACCAGGAGAGTCCCGAGGCGTACTTCACGCACACGCCGGGCCTCCGGGTCGTGAGCCCCTCGACGGCGAACGACGCGTACTGGATGATCCAGCAGGCGATCGACTCGCCCGACCCGGTGATCTTCCTCGAGCCCAAGGCGAAGTACTGGCAGAAGGGCGAGGTCGACACCGAAGCCCCCGCGCTGCCGCTCCACGCGAGCCGCATCGTCCGTCGCGGCACCGACGTCACGCTCGTCGGTCACGGCGCGATGGTCACGACGCTGCTGCAGGCCGCGTCCCTCGCCGAGAGCGAGGGCACGAGCTGCGAGGTCATCGACCTGCGTTCGCTCTCCCCCGTCGATTACGGCCCGCTGCTGGACTCGGTCCGCCGCACCGGTCGCATGGTCTACGCGCAGGAGGCGCCGGGCTTCACGTCCCTCGGATCCGAGGTCGCGGCGACCGTCATGGAGAGGGCGTTCTTCGCGCTCGAGGCCCCCGTGCTGCGCGTGTCGGGCTTCGACGTGCCGTTCCCGCCCGCGAAGCTCGAGGGCACGTACCTGCCCGACGCCGACCGCATCCTCGAGGCCGTCGACCGGTCGCTGGCCTACTGACCCCTTCCCTCCCGCATTCCGTTGCGGCGACGCCGGTGCAATGCTGGCTCCCGAGCAAAGGACACACCGTGACCGAGCAGACTTTCGTCCTCCCCGACGTCGGTGAAGGACTCACCGAGGCCGAGATCGTCCAGTGGCGCGTCGCGCCGGGCGACACCGTCGCCGTGAACGACGTGATCGTCGAGATCGAGACGGCGAAGTCGCTCGTCGAGCTGCCGTCGCCCTTCGCCGGCACGGTCGGGGAACTCCTCGCGACCGAGGGGGCCACGGTCGAGGTCGGTGCCCCGATCATCACGATCGGATCGGCGGATGCCACGCCCCCGGCGCCCGCGCAGCCGACCACCGTTCCCGAGGCCGACGATCCGGGCGGAGCCGTGCTCGTCGGCTACGGCACCGGCGGTGCCGTCTCGTCGCGGCGGCGGAAGCCCGCGGAGCGCCCGGTCAAGGCATCCGTCGGGGTCGTCGCCAAGCCCCCGATCCGCAAGCTCGCGCGCGACCTCGGCGTCGACCTGGCGGCGGTCACCCCGAGCGGCCCTGCCGGTGAGGTGACCCGCGACGACGTCGTCAAGCACGCCGAGCAGGCCAGCGTCTTCCGCAACATCGAGACGCCCGAGTGGGGTGCCGTGCGGGAGGAGACGATCCCGGTCGCCGCCGCGCCCGCGCCCGCGCCGGTCGACGATGCCCGCGAGGAGTCGATCCCGGTCCGCGGCGTCCGCAAGGCCACGGCGAACGCGATGACGTCGAGCGCGTACTCGGCCCCGCACGTCTCGGTGTGGGTCGATGTCGACGCGTCCCGCACGATGGAGCTGGTGAAGCGACTGAAGGCCTCGCCCGACTTCGCCGACGTGAAGGTCTCGCCGCTGCTGATCATGGCGCGCGCCGTGATCTGGGCGCTCCGCCGCACGCCGATGATCAACGCCGCCTGGGTCGACACCGAGGACGGCGCGCAGATCCGCGTGCGCCACTACGTCAACCTCGGCATCGCCGCGGCGACCCCGCGCGGCCTGCTCGTGCCGAACATCAAGGATGCGCAGGCGATGAACACCCGCGAGCTCGCCAAGGCGCTCGAGAACCTCACGCTCACCGCGCGTGAGGGCAAGACGAGCCCGGCCGATCAGGTCGGCGGCACGTTCACGATCACGAACATCGGCGTGTTCGGGGTGGATGCCGGTACCCCGATCATCAACCCCGGTGAGGCCGGGATCATCGCGCTGGGTGCCATCCGGCAGAAGCCGTGGGTCGTCGACGGCGAGGTGCGCCCCCGCTGGGTGACCACGGTGTCGGGATCATTCGACCACCGCGTGGTCGACGGAGACGGCATCTCGCGGTTCATCGCCGACGTGGCATCCGTTCTGGAGGAGCCGGCGCTGCTGCTGGACTGACGCGGCCCGTCACCGCGCGGCGACGGGAGGCGGGCTGCTCGTGGCCCGCACCCGCAGCGCGGGGGAGAAGACCCGCCGCTCGGGCTCGATCCGCCCGCGGATGCGTTCCAGCAACAGGTGCGCGGCGGTCGCCCCCATCTGTTCCCCGTCCTGGTCGACCGTGGTCAGGCCGATCAGCGGGTGGCTGGCGATGGGGACGTCGTCATAGCCGACCACGGCGAAATCGGCGGAGCCGAGCCCGCGGTTCGCGACGACCTCCAGCGCCGACAGCGCGAGCGAGTCGTGTCCGGCGAACAGGGCCGTCGGGCGCACCGCGCGATCCAGCAGACTCGCCACCGTGCGGCGCGCGTCGTGCTCGGCCGGGTCGATGCGGATGACCTCGGGCTCGAGCCCGCGCTCCCGCATGAGCCGTTCGTACACCCGCAGACGTCGGGGGTGCGGATCGGTGCGGGGCTCGACCAGGACCCGTTCGTCGTTCGTGACGTGCGCGATCCGCGTGTGTCCCGCGGCGAACAGGTGCTCCATCACCAGCCGGGCCCCCTCGTCGTCGTCGCCGACGACGACGTCGTAGTTGCGGGGGTGGTCGTGCTGACCGACTTGGACGAGGGGGACTCGCTGCCCCAGGCCCTCGAGCCACGCCTGCGGAACGGCGGGGGCGACGGCGATGATCCCGTCGACCTGTCGGTCGTACAGGCTCTCGAGCGCTGCCGTTCCGCTGACCGGGTCGGCCATCGGGGCGATGATGAGCTGGTATCCCGACTCGCGCAGCGACTGCACGGCGCCGGTGAGGATGCGCGTGAAGAAATCGTTGTCCACCTGCGGGAGCTGCACACCGATCGTCGAGGTGGACCCGCGCATCGCCCGGGCCGCCACGCGCGGACGGTACCCGAGCGTCTCGATCGAGGCGGTCACTCGTTCGCGCATCCGGTCGCTCACGCCGTAGGCGTCGCGGATGACCTTCGAGACGGCCGCGCGAGAGACCCCCGCGTGACGGGCGACATCCTCGATGGTCGCCGCCCGGGTCGGTGACCCGGCGGAGGGCGCGGGATCGAGCATCGAGCTCCTTCAGTCGATTCGTTCCTCCAATGTAGATCGGTTGACGAAATCGCGCCAGTCGGTTTATGGTCTGTTTCGTCGCCTCGTGTAGATCGGTTTACACAACCCGAACTCGACCGGTTCGCGTAGCGACACATCGTCCGGAATCCTTGCATCCGGTCCCTTACAAGGAGGTAAGCAGTGTCCTCATTCATCAGCCCTCGTCGCACGGTGCTCGCCGTCGCCGCGACAGCGATCGCCGCCACCACGCTCGCCGGGTGCTCCGGGTCGTCGGGGTCCACCACAGCCGACGGCAAGGTGGAGATCTCGTTCCTCACGACCAACGGCGACGACGCGATCGCCACCGGGAACGCCCTCATCGCCGCCTTCCAGAAGGCCAACCCCGACGTCACGGTCACGCTCAACACCCGCCCGGGCGGTACCGAGGGTGACAACCTCGTCAAGACCCAGCTGTCGACGGGCGAAATGGACGACGTGTTCTTCTACAACACGGGATCGCTCTTCCAGGCGCTGAACCCCGACCAGACGCTCGCGAACCTCGCGGACGAGTCGTGGGCATCCGAGGTCACCGACAACTTCAAGACCGTCGTCTCGACCGACAACGGCACGTATGGTGCGCCGCTGGGAACCTCGATGGCCGGCGGCATCGCCTACAACACCAAGGTGTTCGCCGACCTCGGTCTGAGCGTCCCCACCGACTGGTCCTCGCTGGTCGCGGATGCCGAGAAGATCAAGGCGGCCGGCATCACGCCGATCGAGCAGACCTACGGCGACACCTGGACCTCGCAGCTGTTCCTCCTCGCCGACTTCGGCAACGTGCTCACCCAGGACAAGAACTGGGCCGAGGACTTCACCGCCAACAAGGCGAAGTTCGCTCAGGAGCCCGCCCTGGCCGGATTCACGCACCTGCAGGAAGCCTTCGACAAGGGCCTCTTCAACGCCGACTTCGCCTCCGCCACCGCGGCGGACGGCTCGGCCGCGCTGGCCACCGGCAAGGCGGCGATGTACCCCGTGCTCTCGAGCGCCGTCCTCAGCAACATCACGCAGAGCAACCCCGACGCGGTGAAGGACATCGGCTTCTTCGCCCTGCCCGCCGACAAGGCGGCGAACACCACGCTGACCGTCTGGGAACCGAGCGCCGTCTACATCCCCAAGACCACCGAGGGCGCCAAGCTCGAGGCCGCGAGGAAGTTCGTCGCGTTCGTCAACTCTCCAGACGGGTGCGACGTCCAGAACAAGAACTTCGTCGCCGGCGGCCCCTACTCGATCAGCTCCTGCTCGGTGCCCGCGGATGCGGCGCCCCTCGTCGCCGAGATCCAGAAGTACGTCGACGCAGGAAAGAGCGCACCCGCTCTCGAGTTCCTGTCGCCGGTGAAGGGACCGAACCTCGAGAACATCGCCATCAGCGTGGGATCGGGCATCTCGTCCGCGCAGGACGGCGCCGCCGCCTACGACGAAGACGTGAAGAAGCAGGCCCAGCAGCTCGGTCTCGCCGGCTGGTGACGACCGCGCGCTGACACCGGCGCTCCCGTGCCCGGCGATCCCTCTCGCCCGCACACCGCGGGGCCGGAGCTTCCCGCTCCGGCCCCGCCTCCGCTCCGACGAAGGACTGACCCATGACCCACACGTACGCCACCGTGGTGCCGCCGCAGGCACGCGACCGGCGACGGATCCGCCGCCCCGTGCCGCCGGCCGGCCGGAAGATGCGCAGCATGTACCCGTCGTGGTTCTACATCCCGGCGGCGGCGCTGTACGTCGTGCTTTTCGCGGTGCCGACTTTCGCGTCGTTCTACTTCAGCCTGACGCGGTGGTCGCTGTTCGACGTTCACTTCATCGGGCTCGACAACTTCGTGCAGTTCTTCTCGGACCCGCAGCTCTCGCAGGCGGTGACCAACACCGTGATCTACGCGGTCGTCACCAGCGGCGCCAAGGTGATCCTCGGCCTCGGGCTCGCCGTGCTGCTGACCTCGGAGATCATCGGCCGGGGGTACCTGCGCGCGGTCACGTTCTTCCCCGTCCTCGTCTCGACCATCGGCGTCGGCTTGACCTTCAAGGTCCTGCTCGACCCCTTCGACGGTCTGGTCAACGGAGCCCTGTCGGTGTTCGGCATCCAGGGTCCGGGGTGGCTGACCGACCCGAACCTGGCCCTCATCAGCGTCGCCTTCGTCGATGTCTGGAAGGGCCTCGGAATCGCGACGCTGATCTACATCGCCGGCATCGTCGCCATCCCGCAGGAGTACTTCGAGGCCGCGCGCGTGGACGGCGCGAGCGCATGGAAGGTGTTCCGCAACATCACTTTCCCGCTGTCGTGGCCGGCGACCGGAACGGTCATCATCCTGTCGCTGATCGGCGGTCTGCGCTCGTTCGACCTGATCTGGGCCATGACCAAGGGCGGGCCGGGATTCAGCTCGGACGTCATCGCCTCGGTGATCTACAAGCAGTACCAGGCCGGCTTCTACGGTCTGTCGACCGCGGGGAACGTCGTGCTGTTCGTCGTCGTGACCGCCGTGATGATCCCCCTCTCGATCTTCATCAACAAGAGGAGCGTGGACTCATGAGCCGCCTCGCCGTCCGACGCTGGACCGTCGGGACGATCGCCATCGTCGTGTCCGTCGTCGTCTTCCTCGTCCCGTTCGCCTTCATCCTCGTCACGGCTGCCAAGACGGCACCGGAGGCGTCGGCTCTCGCGTTCACGTGGCCCACGGAATGGAAGCTGTGGGACAACATCGCCGCGGTGCTCGCCGATCGCAACGGCATCCTGATCCGCGCCTTCGTGAACAGCATCGTCCTGACCGTCGCGAGCGTGATCATCATGGTGATCCTCGCCGCCATGGTCGGTTATGTGCTGCAGCGGAAGAAGTCCCGGTGGAACCCGCTCATCAACTTCTTCGTGCTCGCGGGGCTGATCGTTCCGCCCGCGGTCGTGCCGACCATCTGGGTGCTCCAGGGTCTCGGGATGTTCAAGACGCTGGGCGGACTCATCCTCATCGAGGCCACGTTCGGTCTGTCGTTCTGCATCCTGCTGTTCCGCGCGTTCGTCGCCACGATCCCGCGCGAACTCGACGAGGCAGCACTGATCGACGGAGCGGGTCCGATCCGGCTGTTCTTCCGCATCGTGCTTCCGTTGCTGAAACCCGTCATCGTCACGGTCATCGTGGTGCAGGCGGTGGCGGTCTTCAACGACTTCGCTAACCCGCTCTACTTCCTGCCAGGTGACGCGAACGCGACTGTGCAGCTGACGCTCTACGCCTATGCGTCGAGTTCGACGAGCGCGGGTCAGTTCAACCTGCTGTTCGCCGACATCCTCCTCATCACCATTCCCCCGCTCGTCATGTACGTCTTCTTCAACCGCCAGATCGTGGCGGGCATGACCAGCGGCGCGATCAAGGGCTGACCCATGTTCACGATCTCTCGTCTGATCGCGCCGACCGCACCCGTCGACGGCGCCCCCACCCTCGTCGGTCGATTCGCCCTCGACGAAGGTCACGGTCGTGTCGCCGAGGCTACGCTCCGCTACTCCGCCCTCGGAATCGTCGAGGCGGTGCTGAATGGGTCCCGGGTGTCGGACGAGCTCCTCACCCCGGGGTGGTCGAGCTACGAGTGGCGCATCCGTGTCGCGGAGACCGACGTGACCTCGCTCGTCGAGCAGGAGTCCACCCTCGAACTCACGCTCGGCAACGGCTGGTACCGGGGAAACCTGACCTGGATGGGCGCCACGGCCGTCTACGGTGACGCCCTGGCCGCCATCGCCGAGGTTCGGATCGAATTCGAGGACGGCCACGTCCAGCTGTGGGGCACGGACGAGACCTGGCTGGCTCGTGTCAGCGATACGGTGCACGACGACATCTACCACGGACAGACCATCGACGCCCGCAGACGCGGACAGACGCCGAGCGAGTCCGCTGTGCGCGTCCTCAAGGAGCCGAACGAGCGCTTCGAGGCGTACGTCGGTCCTCCGGTCGTCCCGCTGGAGACGCTCCCGGTGCGTGATGCCTGGGCGTCGCCCTCGGGCACGGTCATCGTCGACTTCGGAGAGAACATCGTCGGCTGGGCGCGGGCGAAGGTGTCGGGTGGGTCGGGCGCCGTCGTGACGCTGCGTCACGCCGAGGTCCTGGAGAACGGCGAGATCGGCGTCCGGCCCCTGCGCTCGGCTCGCGCCACCGACCGGTTCATCCTGTCCGGTGACGACGACGTGTTCGAGCCGCGGTTCACCTTCCACGGATTCCGATACATCGAGGTCGACGGGTGGCCGGGCGGCCTGGAGGCCGTCCGCCGAGGCGGACTCGAAGCCGTGCGGATCGGGTCGCGTCTGCGTCGCACCGGGACGTTCTCGAGCTCGGAACCGCTGCTGGACCGCCTGCACCAGAACGTCGTGAACAGCACCCTCGGCAATTTCGTCGACCTGCCCACGGACTGCCCGCAGCGCGACGAGCGCCTGGGCTGGACCGGCGACATCGCCGTCTTCGCGGCCACGAGCGCCTACCTCTTCGACGTCGAGGACTTCCTCCGCGATTGGCTGCGCGACGTCGTCGTCGAGCAGGAGCACCAGGGCGGTGTAGTGCCGTACGTGGTGCCCGATGTCCTGAAGTACGTCGGGGTGCCGGAGGACATCACGCCCGTCGACTCCACGGCCGTCTGGAGCGACGCCCTCGTGTGGGTTCCCTGGGCGGTGTGGATGGCATCAGGGAACGACCGCGTGCTCGCCGAGAACTTCGGCGCGATGCTCTCGCACCTCCGGCACGTCGAATCGCTCGTCTCGCCGTCCGGGCTGTGGGACCAGGGGTTCCAGTTCGGCGACTGGCTCGACCCCGACGCGCCGCCGCACGATCCGGCGGATGCCAAGGCCGATCGCAGTCTGGTCGCCACGGCGTGCCTGTACCGGTCGGCGGATCTGACCGCACGCATCGCGCGCGTCCTCGGCCGGGACGACGTGCTCGACGAACTCGAGCAGCTGCGCTCCCGCACGCGGGAGGCCTTCCGTGGCGCGTACGTCGACGCGGGTGCGCGGCGCCTCCGCAACCACTGCGAGACGTCGTACGCGCTCGCGATCGTCTTCGGTCTGCTCGATGACGACGACCGAGTATGGGCGGGCGCGAATCTCGCAGAGCTGGTCGTGGCATCCGGGTACCGCATCTCGACCGGCTTCGCCGGGACGCCCTACATCCTGGACGCCCTGAGCGGCACGGGACACCTCGACGTCGCTGGTCGCCTCCTTCTCCAGCGGGAGTGCCCCTCGTGGCTCTACCCGGTGACCATGGGCGCGACGACGATCTGGGAGCGCTGGGATTCGATGCTGCCCGACGGCACCATCAACCCGGGCGAGATGACCTCGTTCAACCACTACGCGCTGGGCGCTGTCGCGGACTGGATGCACCGCGAGCTCGGCGGGCTCACCCCCCTCGAGCCGGGGTACTCGCGAGTGCGGATCGCCCCTCGGCCGATCGACGGTGTCGATCACGCGCAGACGTCATTCGACAGCCGCCACGGAGCCATCGCGGTGTCGTGGCGCCGAGACGGCTCGCGGGTGCAGGTCGAAGCCACCATCCCCGAGGGTGTCGTCGCCGAGATCCGACTGGGCGACGTGGACGAAGAAGTGGGCCCCGGCGTCCACCAATTCTCCGCGGAGGTGGCAACAGCCGTTTCCGTGTGATCGACCGGCAGGCCGACCGTGACGGCGGTCGGCCTGCCATTCGCCGACGGCGGGTGCGCCGTCGGATTCTCAAAGAAGAGGAGAGAAGTGTCCATCAAGAGAAACGCGACCGTCGGTGCCATGATCGGCGCCCTTCTGCTAGCGGGGGCGTCGGCGCCTCCCGCGGTCGCCGCCAGCTCGGTGACGTTCAGCGCGACTTACGGCACGGATTCGGGGCTCCAGCTCGACGACAGCCGGCTGCTCAACGGTTCGCAGGGCGGTTATGCCGTGACGAAGAACCTCCACCTCCTGCCCGAGACGCTGGGTGAGGTGAACTCCACCGGCGTTCGCTCGGTCCGCATCGACCACATCTTCGACGACGACTTCTACGGGCTCGTCTCGCGGAACGCGTCCGGGGCGCTCACCTTCGACTTCACCAAACTCGACTCGGTCGTCCTTCCGCTCTTCGATCAGGGCATGGTGCCGTGGTTCACCTTGAGCTACATGCCCGGGGCCTTGGCGAAGGACAAGTTCACCGCGCCCTCCAGCCTCACCGACTGGTCCACGGTCGTCTCGACGACCGTGAAGCACTACGCCGACCTCGGACACACCGGCCTGAACTGGGAGGTGTGGAACGAGCCCGACTTCGACTTCTGGAAGTCGGGCACTTCGGCGTTCAACGACCTGTACGCGGCGTCGGCGAGCGCGGTCAAGAGCGCCGATTCGACCGCGCAGATCGGCGGGCCCGCGGTCTACAACATCCAGGCGCCCATCATGGGGACGTTCCTGGACTACATCGCCGCGCACCCGACGGTACCGTTCGACTTCGTCAGCTGGCATGACTACGGCGGCAACGACTTCTCGAAGTCGGCGACCGTGGCGGGCATGCTGTCGTCGCGGAACATTCCGGCGAAGAAGCAGTACGTCACCGAGTGGCACACCACGGCTGCTTTCGGTTCCACTCCGGGTGGTGACGCCGACACGAACGTCCTCGCCTCGTATGCGGCGCGCCGTCTGACCTCGGCGCTGCTCCAGCCGACGCTGAACGGGGTGTTCTTCTTCAGCCCCGTCGAGGGATGGAACCCGACGGCGGACTTCTCCACCGACCTGGGCCTGCTCACCGTGGAGGGACACCGCAAGGCTGTCGGAAACGTCTTCGAGATGTTCGACCTGATGCCCTCGACGGTGCTGACCTCGACGACGTCGGGTGCCCCGACCGATCGCTCCGTCGGGGCGATCGCCACCGGTGACACCGGGAGCAAGACCACGGCGTTCCTCGCCTGGAACGACGGCACGGATGCCTCCACGGTCTCGCTCTCGGCGAGTTCTCTGCCGTTCGGGTCGTCCAACTTCTCGGTGACCCGGTACGACGTCAACTCCACGGCCGGCAACTACTACGCGGATTGGTCCGCGGGGACGCGCAACCGCACGACTGGGCCCAACGAGCTGCTGCGTCCCTCCAGCGTGAACGTGGCGGCACCGGCATCGACGTGGTCGTCGCAGGTGAGCCTGCCCGCGAAGTCCGTGTCGCTGTTCGTCCTGGCCCCGTCGACGCAGTCCACCGGCGCCGTGGCCGTGACCACTCCCACGTCGGCGACGAATGTTGCGCGCGCGAGCACGGTGACCGCCTCCTCGAGCTACACCGGTGGCGGCTGGGGCGGGGCGAAGCTCGTCGACGGCCGTCGCCACACGTACGACTCGTCCGACACCGGCGGCATCTCGCAGGGCTTCACCTCGGATGCGACAGCGACGGCCTCCGCCACGCAGTGGGTGCAGCTCGATCTCGGCAGCGCGAAGTCGTTCGACACTGCCACCCTGTGGCCGCGGGACGACCAGGATGCCGACGGTGCCGGGTTCCCGGTCGACTTCGTGCTCGCGGGGTCGAACGACGGTTCCACCTGGACTTCGTTGGTGACCAAGACGGGCTACAAGTCGGGTCAGAAGGTCGTGGGGCCGCAGGTGTTCTCCACCGGCGCCGCCTCCTACCGCTATGTGCGGCTGACCGCGACGAAACAGGGCCAGCCGATCACGGAAGGGGCGTCGCAGGTGTACCGCCTGCAACTGTCGGAGCTGGAGCTGACCAACGCCGGCATCCTGAACCCGGGTTTCGAGAGCGGCGACCTCACCTCGTGGTCGGTGGAGGGTGCGGCTTCGGTCGTCGCCACCAATCCGTACGACGGGCGCTATGCGGCGACGTTCACCGGCGCGGGCAAGGGCGTGTACCAGGTGGTCTCGGGCCTCACCCCGAACACCACGTACACCTTCACCGGCTTCGCGAAGTCGTCGGCCGGTGAGCCGGTGTACCTCGGAGCGAAGAACTTCGGTGGCACTGAGATCTCGACGCCGGTGACGAGCTCGCACTGGAAGCAGGCGTCGGTGACCTTCACCACCGGCGCGTCGGCGACCTCTGCGTTGCTGTACTTCTACAAGAACAGCGGTTCCGCGACGGCATGGGTCGACGGCGGGGTGCTGGTGAAGCAGTGATCGGGAAATGAGCGGACCGGCCGCTCCTCCCCCCTGGGGAGGGGCGGCCGGGCACCGCTGCCACGGCCGGCGGCGACCCGCGCGAGAGCGGCGGAGACGGCGCCGGATCGGGCATTGCCAGGCTTCTGCCAGGGTTTCCCGCGATCGCCGTCGTGACGCGGATCGCGTCCGTCGGGACAACGCTCAGGGGCGCGGTGTCACGGGCGGAGGAGCGTCCGGGACAGGGAACTCGGCCGCCCGTCGCCAGCGCTGCGGCCAGACGAAGTTGATCGCGCTGAGGCAGAAGATGCCCCAGCCGACCAGCAGGATCGGCAAGCCGGGGGACGATGGCTGCGATCCCGAAGCGGTGATGACCCAGACTCCGACGAATAGGACTACGAACCCTGTGGCCGCCCCGATCGGCGTGACTTCTCCGTGGGCCAGCCACCACCGGCGGGCAACGGGAATCAGCCGAACGGGCAGGCCGACCACGAGGGCGACCAGCGCCGACGGCACGGCGACGAGGAGCGGGACCACGATGATGGCGATGATCGTCACGATCCCGTCGTACTCGGTGGACATGGCGACGAGGCACGCCGCGGCCGTTGCCCAAAGTGCCGCGCCACCCGCGAAGAAGTTCACGAGGGTCAGAACGCCCCACTGATCGCCCCAGGGTGGCACCCCCGGCCGACGTGGCGGGGGCGTGGCACCCTCGATCGCCGACATGTGCCGATGATGGCACCGGCCCGCGCGCGGCGCACCGCCGATGCTTCGACGCGATGCCTATTGCGTCACTCCGGCAGCGCCGGATGCCGCTCGCCTGGCGTCGGCTGTGTCGGAATCTCGCCGTCCCGCAATGGTCCGAGGGGTCGGCGCTGCGGGGTTGGCTGCAGAAGGCCAACGTGTTCTTCTTACAGTTCCAGCGTGCATCCCCATCCACGCCCGCGAAGGCCGAGGAGGTCACCGCATGATTTACATCGAGATAGCTGTCGCAGTACTCGCCATCGCGGGGACCGTACTTCCCGCGGTCGGGAAGATTCCGCGCAACCGCATCGTCGGGGTACGCACGCGAGCCACGCTCGCGAGTGACACCGCTTGGCGGGAGGGGCACCGGGCCGCGATTCTTCCGATGACGTTGACCGGTGGCATCGCAATCGTGGGCGGCACGGTCCTGGCGGTCCTCGGGTTCGTGAACGAACCTTTCGTCGTCATCGTTCTCGCGTTCGTCCTTCTTTCTGGCGCGGCCTGGAGCAGTGCGGCAGCGCGGCGAGCAATCCCAGAGGCCTCCACGAAATAGCGGTCGACGGTGGCGACGTATCCGGCGTGTCGTCGAGACGCTCACGGCCACGAGGTCGATGACCGGCCTTTCCCTGAAAGCCTGCGCATGCAGCCCGGATCGGGCATTGCCAGGCTTCTGCCAGGGTTTCCCGCGATCGCCGTCCTGACGCGGATCGCGCCGCTCCAGAAACGCCGCAGATCGGCATCCCTCCCGTTTCCCACCCATCCGATTCCGCGTGCTCTTCGGATCACCCCACATGCGGCGGAAGCGCCGTAGACGGAAACGGAAAGGGAAACCTGATGCGTACGTACAACACGAAGACCCGAATCGGCATGATCGCTGCGGCCGGCACCGGAGCTGCGGCTCTCGCCGTCGCCGGACTGGCACTGCCGGCCTCGGCCGATGACAACGTCACCTCGACGGATGCCTCGACCACCGCGACGCAGTTCGTGGATGCGTCCGACCCGTTCTACACGTGGGTCAGCGACCTCATCGACAGCGGTGACTTCACCGCCAGCCCGCAGACCGCGGTGGGCGACATCGCGAACATCGGACCCCTCGTGCAGGGACCGCTCGTCAGCGACTCGCTCAACGGCGATGTCGCGTCGGGCAACCAGACCCCGGTCGTGTCGGGCAACGACACGACGGCCCCCATCGGGTCGGGCAACGACACCACCGCGCCGATCGGCTCGGGCAACGACCTCGGCTCCGGCAACGAGGTGGGCTCGGGCAACGACGTGACCGCTCCGATCGACGCTCCCGTCGGCTCGGGTAACGACACGGGCGTCTCCACCGGCGACGCAGGCGTCTCGACGGGCGACAACGGCGCCTCGGTCGGCGACATCTCCGGCTCCGTGGAGGACGTCGTCGGCGACGTCACCTCCGGTGTGGACGACGTGGTCGACGGCGCGCTCGACCTCGGCGGCATCCTGCGCTGATCCGCAGCGATTCCAGCGGCGTCACCCTTCGGGGTGGCGCCGCTGTCGTCTGCGCGGGTCGGTTCGGCCCCGCGCTACTCCGGCAGCGCCGGATGCCGCTCGCGCGGCGCCGGTCGCGTCGGAATGAGGAGCGCCAGGACGAGGGCGACGATCGCCGCGCCGAGACCGAGGGCGAACGAGACGTCGAAGGCCTGTGCCGTCGGCACGCGGGTCTCGCCTTCGCCGGTCGAGAGCGTGGCCAGGACGACGCCGACCACGGCGGCCGACGTGCTCGTGCCCAGGGAGCGCGCGAGGGCGTTCAGACCGTTCGAGGCGCCCGTCTCGCTGGGCGGGACCGAGCGCATGATGAGCATGGGCATGGCGGCGTAGCCGAACCCGATTCCGAAGCCGATCAGGATGTTCGCCACGACGAAGTGCCACACCTCGGTCGAGAACATCAGGCTGAAGCCGTAGGCGACGATGAGCGACACCGAGCCGGCGACCAGGAGGACGCGCGGGCCGATGGTCCGCGCGAGGGTGCCCGAGATCGGCGAGAGCACCATCATCACCAGACCCGACGGCATCACGACGAGGCTCGCGGCCAACAGCGACAGGCCGAGACCGACTCCGGTGGCGGTCGGGAGCTCGAGGATCTGCGGGTGCGAGACGTTCGAGGTGAACAGCGCGAAGCCCATCGCGATCGACGCGAGGTTGGTCAGCAGCACGGGACGCCGGGCGGCGACGCGCAGGTCGAGGAGCGGCTCGTCGATGCGGAGCTCGTACCAGCCCCACACGAGCAGGACCAGGATGCCGCCGACGGCCAGGCCGAGCGTGAGCGGCGACGTCCACCCCCAGGAGTTGCCGCGCGACACCGCGAGGAGCACGCCGATGAGGCCCACCGCGAGTCCTGCCGCACCCACGTAGTCGAAGCGGCCGGCGGTGCGGAGCACGCTCACCGGCACGATCCACAGCACCAGGAGGAACACGACGGCACCGAGGGCGGCGGCGATCCAGAACAACCAGTGCCAGTCCGTGCGCTCCGCGACGAGGGCGCTGATGGGGAGGCCGACGGCTCCGCCGACGCCGAGGGTGGCGCTCATGAGCGCCACCGCGCTGTCGACCCGGTTCTCGTGGAGGACGTCGCGCATGATCGAGATGCCCAGGGGGACGACGCCGACCACCGCACCCTGCAGGGCGCGCCCCACGATCAACCCGACGATGCCCGGGGAGAGGGCCGCGATCACCGACCCGGCGATCATCACCACCAGGAGCACGAGGACGATCCGTCGCTTGCCGTACATGTCGCCGAGGCGTCCTGCGATCGGGGTGATGACGGCGGCGGCGAGCAGCGTGGAGGTCACGACCCACGCGGTGTCGTCGCGGGACGCGTTCAACAGCTCCGGCAGCCTCGCCTGGATGGGCACCACGAGGGTGAACAGGAACGACGAGCACAGACCGGCGAGGGCGAGAACGGCGACCACGGCGCCGTTCGGGGTGCTTCGGGACAGTCTTCTTCGCGCGTTCTCGTCCCGTGGCATCGATTCCAGGCTATCCGTCCCGCTCGGGGCGAAGGTCGGCGAGCCGCCCGCCGGACGGATATTGAAACGCATCAACACGCTGTCGGGATCGGCTAGCATCCGAAGCAGACGGTCGAGGCGGACGAAGGGGGCGCGGGTGTCGAATGGGATGCGCACGCCGAGCATGGCGGACGTCGCACGCGTCGCGGGGGTGGCCCTGGGCACGGTCTCGAACGTGCTGAATCACCCCGCGAAGGTCTCGCCGGCCACGCTCGCCAAGGTGCAGGGGGCGATCGCCGAGCTCGGTTTCGTCCGCAACTCCAATGCCCAGCAGCTCGCAGCGGGGCGTTCGAGCAGCATCGGCCTGGTCGTGATCGACATCAGCAACTCGCTCTTCGTCGACATCGCGCGCGGTGCCCAGAGGTTCGCGGCCGAACTGGGGATGAACGTCCTCGTCGCCAACAGCGACAATCGCGCGGATCAGCAGCGCGCCGACCTCGACTTCTTCGACGAGGCGCGCGTGAGCGGCATCCTGCTGGCTCCGATGGAGGATGCCGGCGACGACGTCGCACGGATCCGGAGCCACGGTCGCCCGACCGTCGTCCTCAACTACGACTCGGGTAGGGCCGACTGCTGCCAGGTGCTGATCGACAACGAGGAGGTCGGCTACATCGCCGCGCGCCACCTCATCGACCGGGGGCGCACGCGTCTGGCCTTCGTCGGCGGCCGTGACTACCTTCAGCCGGTGGCGCTACGTCGCCGCGGCGTGCGGCGCGCCGTGGAGGAGGAAGGCGGTCGGGTCTCGTTGCAGGAGGTCCCGACCGAGAACCTCGACCCGCCGGGCGGGCTGCGGGCCGGCGAGGAGCTCGCGGGGGAGGTGCGCGCCGGGCGCCTCGACGGGGTCGTCGCGGTCACCGACCTTCTCGGGATGGCGATCATCCAGGTCTTCAACGCGCACAGCATCGAGGTGCCGGGGGATGTGGCTGTGATGGGGTGCGATCACAACTCCGCCGCGTGGGGCGGGATGATCCCGCTCACATCGGTTCAGATGCAGGGTCTCGACATGGGCCGCGAGGCCGTTCGGCTGCTGATGGCCGAGATCGAGGACGGGGCCGACCACGTCCACACCACGACGGTGCTCCAGCCCGAACTCGTGGTCCGGGAGAGCACGGTCGGTCGTCAGGCGGCCGCAAACCCTGGCCTCTGAAGCGTTTCAAAAAATCCTTGACTCGCCCCGGGAAGGCTTGGATAATCCTCTTGAAGCGCTTCAATGACGGAAGCGCGTTTTCGAGGAGGAAAAGTGTCCACAGCATTCACGCGGTCTCGCCGGACGGTGGCCATCGTCGCGACAGGTGCCGCCGCGCTCCTGGCCCTCACCGCCTGCGCCGGTGGCGGCGGGAACGCCGCCGGCGGGTCAAAGTTCTCGTTCCTGGTGAACCAGGAGAACACCACGATCCCCGATCTCCTGACGAGCCTGAGCGCCGACCAGTGCAAGGCCGAGAACGACGCGCAGCCGCTCGAGGTCGAGACGGTCCCGCAGACGCAGCTCGACCAGAAGCTCCAGCTGCTCGCCGGCCAGAACGCCCTGCCCACGCAGTACGCGGCGGGCAACGCTCCGGCCCTCACCAAGGAACTCGCCAAGGGCGGCCAGGTCCTCGACCTGAAGAAGACCCTCACCGACCTCGGCGTCATCGACAAGATCCAGCCCGCCGCCATCTCCACGATCGAGCAGCTGTACGGCGGCTTCAACGTCCTGCCGTACCAGTACAACATCGAGGGCATCTGGTACAACAAGAAGCTCCTCAGCGACAACGGCATCCAGGTTCCGCAGACGTGGGACCAGCTCACCGCCGCCGCCGCGAAGCTCCAGGGCGCGGGCGTCCAGCCCTTCTCCGCCTCGGGTGAGCAGGGCTGGCCGATCACGCGCCTCATCAGCGGCTACATCTTCCGCGACCTCGGCCCCGACGCGTTGCAGAAGGTCGCCGACGGCGAGGCCAAGCTCACCGATCCTGAGTACGTCGCCGCGGCCCAGGCCGTCGCCGACCTCGGCACCGCCGGCTACTTCGGTCAGGGCGTGGGCTCGATCGACTACGACACGGCCTTCAATACCTTCCTCACCGGCAAGGCCGCCTTCTTCTACATGGGCAGCTGGGCGCTGGCGAACTTCGCCGACGAGACGGCCAACCAGATCGGGTCGGAGAACATCGGGTTCCTGCCCTTCCCGAACGTCACGGGCGGCAAGGGCGACGCCAGCCAGACGCCGGCCAACGTCGGTCTGCCTATGGCGCTGTCTGCCAAGGCCTACAACGACAACACCGGCAAGTGGCTCACCTGCATCGCCAACAACTACGGAGCCGAGTCGCTGTCGAAGGCCGACACGATCTCGGGCTTCACGGTCGACGGCGACGTCCAGGTCGACGACCTGACCGCCCTGGTCCAGGACCAGATCTCCTCCACCCAGGAGTCGGTGCTCTGGTTCGAGGCGCTCTTCAGTGCCAAGGCCACCGAGACGAGCCAGAAGAACGCGGCGCAGCTGCTCACCGGCGCGACCTCTCCCCAGGACTTCATGAGCCTGGTGCAGGCCGACCTGGGCTGACGTGTCCTCCGAGGCGGGGGCGACCAGCGTCGCCCCCGCCTCACCCCCTTCGAAGGAATCCCCATGAACAAAGTCCTCGGCGACCGCCGCGCGATCGCGCTGCTGCTCGGACCGGCGCTCCTCGTCTACACCCTCGTCATGCTCATCCCGGTGGTGTGGTCGCTCGGATACACGCTCTTCGAGGGCAACGCGATCTCGGGATTCGAGTTCGTCGGCACCGACAACCTCGTCCGCCTGTTCTCGGACCCGCGCGTCGCGGAGGCCCTGCGCTTCACGCTGCTCTACGCCGTGATCATCACCGCGGGGCAGGTGCTGCTCGGGTACCTGCTCGCGCTCTTCTACGTCTTCGTCCTCCGCAACCGCGGCAGCGTGGTCCGCACGCTCGTGTTCTTCCCGGTCATCATCCCCACCGTGGCCGTCGCCCTGATGTTCCAGAAGCTGTTCGAGGTGGCGCCGCAGACCGGCCCGGTCAACGCCCTGCTGAACGTCTTCGGGGTGGCATCCGTCGACTGGTTCGGCAGCCCGGTCAGCGCGATCGTCGTCCTGGTGATCATGGATCTCTGGCGCTCGATGGGCTTCTACGCGGTCCTTCTCTACACGGGCCTGCTCGACATCCCCGACGACATCATGGAGTCCGCACGCCTGGACGGCGCGAACGGGTGGCGCATGGTGCGCAGCATCGTGCTCCCGCTGTCGCTGCCGGTGCTGCTGTCGTCGATCATCTTCTCGATCAACGGCACGCTGAAGGTCTTCGACTCGATCGTGGCCCTGACCAACGGAGGCCCGGGAACGGCGACCACTCCGCTGACCCTCTACATGTTCCAGACCTCGTTCAGCTACGGCGAGTACGGCTACGGCGCCTCGATCGCGCTGCTGCTGACGATCCTGTGCCTGATCGTGACCGTCTTCATCTTCCGGTCGTCTCGCCGCGACGTCACGAAGGGCTGATCCGCCATGTCCACCGCCACCCTTCCGACGTCCTCCGAGCAGCTGCGCCCCCGTCGCCGCCCGACCTCGCGCGCCGGGTCCGTGCGCCGCATCCCCGGCACCGTCCTCATCGTCCTGCTGGTGGCGATCGAGGTGCTCCCGCTGCTCTGGCTCCTCATGAACTCCTTCAAGAGCCAGGATGAGTTCCTCAACGCCCCCACCTGGGCGCTCCCGCGCGAGCTGAACCTGCAGAACTACGTCGACGCCTGGGTCACCGGCAACATCGGCCAGTACCTCGGCAACAGCGTCGTCGCGGTGTTCCCCGCGCTGGCGCTGATGCTGCTGCTCGGCGTCGCCGCCGGCTTCGTGCTCGAGGTGATGGTGTTCCGCGGGCGGGGCGGCATCCTGCTGCTCTTCCTCGCCGGCATCATGGTGCCCGGCCAGATGATCCTGCTCCCGCTGTTCTCGGTGTACTTCCAGGCCGGCATCACGGGGTCGCTGTGGCCGCTCATCATCACCTACACGGCCACGGGTCTGCCCCTCACCGTGTTCATGATGGCGACGTACTTCCGCGCGATCCCTCGGGAGGTGTTCGAGGCCTCGACGCTCGACGGCGCCTCGATCTTCCGGTCGTTCTTCTCCGTGGCGCTGCCGATGGCCCGCAACTCGATCGTGACCGTCGGGCTCGTGCAGTTCTTCTTCTTCTGGAACGACCTCCTCATCGCCCTGACCTTCACCAATTCCTCGCAGCTGCGGACGGTCCAGGTGGGGCTGCTGAACTTCACGGGGCAGTTCGGTGCCACCCAGTACGGCCCGCTCTTCGCGGCGATCTGCATCAACGTCTTCGGCATCCTGGCGATCTACCTCGTGCTCAACCAGCGCATCATGGCGGGTCTGGCCAGCGGCGCGGTGAAGGGATGACGGCACCGGAGTTCCTGCGCGCGGCCGTGATGACGACGGTCGACACGACCGTCGTCGAGACCCGGCCCGTACCGGCGCTCGCCCCGCACGAGGTGCTCGTGGAGATCCGCGCCGTGGGCGTGTGCGGCTCGGACGTGCATTGGTACCGCGACGGGCGCATCGGGTCCACGCGCGTCGAGGCTCCGCTCGTGCTCGGGCACGAGGCATCCGGGGTCATCGTCGCGGTCGGTGCCGATGTCCCCGACGCCCGCGTGGGGCGACGTGTCGCGCTCGAACCGGGCGTCCCGTGCGGCCGCTGCACGCAGTGCCGGGCCGGGCGGTACAACCTGTGTCCCCACGTGCGGTTCTTCGCGACCCCTCCCGTCGACGGGGCCTTCGCGACCCACGTCGCGCTGGCGTCCGACTTCGCCCACGACGTCCCCGACGCGCTCGACGACGACCAGGCGGCGCTCATCGAGCCGCTCGCGGTGGCGCTGTGGGCCGTGCGGAAGGCCGGCGTCGGCATCGGCGACCGCGTTCTCGTGAGCGGGGCGGGACCCGTCGGTCTGCTCGTGCTGCAGGTCGCCCGCGACGCCGGTGCCGAGGTGTGCGTGAGCGACGTCTCCGAGGAGCGGCTCGCCGTGGCGGCCGACCTGGGGGCGTCGACGACGATGGACCCCCGCACCGAGCCGCTGCCGGCCGACCGCGCGGTGCTCATCGAGTGCTCGGGTGCCGCCGCGGCGATCCGTGCCGGTGTCGCCGCGCTGGAGCCGGCCGGCCGCGCCGTGCTGGTGGGGATGGCCGCGAACGGCGAGGTCACGCTCCCGCTCGACGTGCTCCAGTCGCGCGAGATCTCGCTGACCGGCACGTTCCGGTACGCGAATCAGTACCCGGATGCCATCGCCCTCGCCGCCGCGGGACGGGTGGATCTCCGCCGCCTGGTGACGAGCGTGCACCCCCTCGGCGCCGTGCACGACGCCCTCCTTCTCCCCGGGCGCGATCGCTCGGCCCTCAAGCCCATGGTTCACCCGCAGCAGGATGAGATGACCACCGCATGACCGTAGACGTATCCCCCCTCACGTTCGAACACCTCCGCGACGCCCTCGGCATCGGCGTCGCAGCCCCGCGCCTGTCGTGGAAGGCCGACGCTCCCGCCGGGTGGCGGCAGGTCGGGTACGAACTCGAGATCACGACAGATCACGGCGTCGAGACCTCCGGGATCGTGCGCAGCACCGAGTCCGTGCTGGTCGACTGGCCCTTCGCGCCCCTGACCTCGCGCGAGGCGGCCACCGTGCGCGTGCGCGTGATCGGCGGCGACGACGGGGCATCCGCGTGGTCGCCGGCGTCGCGGGTCGAAGCGGGACTCCTGGATGCCACGGACTGGGTCGCCGGCGTCGTCGGGCCCGCATGGGACGAGGAACCCGAGGAGTTGCGGCATCCGCCCCGTGTGCGCCGCGCGTTCGAGGTCGCCTCGGACGTCCGCAGCGCGCGACTGTACGTCTCGGCGCACGGGCTGTACGAGGTCGAGATCAACGGCCGCAGGGTCGGCGACGACGCGCTGTCGCCGGGCTGGACGGTCTACGGCGAGCGGCTGCGGTACTACACGTACGACGTCACCGATCACCTCCGTGCGGGCGCGAACGCGATCGGCTCGTGGCTCGCCGACGGCTGGTACCGCGGGCGCCTGGGGTTCCACGGCGGCTACCCGAACCTGTACGGCAGCGACATCGGCCTCATCGCCCAGCTCGAGATCGAGCACGTCGACGGCACGCGCTCGACCGTGGCGACGGATGCCGAGTGGGAGGCGGCTCCGAGCCCGATCGTGTCTACCGGCCTGTACGAGGGCGAGCACTTCGATGCGCGGCTGGACCGCCCGGACTGGGCGACGGCGGTGGACCCGGCATGGACGCCCGCGCGGCTCCTCCCGGTCGACCATGCGACGCTCGTGGCGCCGGAGGGTCCGCCGGTGCGATGCACGGAGGAGCTCGCGCCGGTCGAGGTGACAAGGTCGTCGACCGGCGCCTGGATCCTCGACTTCGGCCAGAACATCTCGGGACGCCTCCGGTTGTCGGTGGATGCCGAGCCGGGACGCGTCATCACCCTCCGCCATGCCGAGGTGCTCCAGGACGGTGAGCTGTACACCCGGCCCCTCCGTGGGGCCGAAGCCACCGACGTCCTCGTCCACCGCGGTGGGGAGCTGGAGTGGGAGCCGCGTTTCACGATCCACGGGTTCCGGTACGCCGAGGTGACGGGCTGGCCGGGCGCCATCGCCCCCGGCGCGATCACGGCCCGGGTGTACCACACCGACATGGAGCGCACCGGCTGGTTCTCGTCGTCGGATCCGCTGCTGAACCGCCTGCACGAGAACGTGCGGTGGTCGATGCGCGACAACTTCGTCGACATCCCCACCGACTGTCCGCAGCGCGACGAGCGGCTCGGCTGGACCGGCGATCTGCAGGTGTTCGCGCCCGCGGCATCCTTCCTCTACGACTGTTCGGGCATGCTCCGCTCGTGGCTGCGCGACGTCGCCGTCGAGCAACTGCCGGACGGCACTGTCCCCTGGTACGTGCCGGTCATCCCGGGAGGCGAGGAGTGGACACCCATCCGCCCGGGCGCCGCGTGGGGCGATGTCGCGGTCCTGACGCCGTGGACGCTCTACCGGCAGTTCGGCGACTCACGGATCCTGCGCGACCAATACGACTCGGCGCGGAAGTGGGTCGACCTCGTAGCGCGGCTCGCCGGACCGTCGCGCCTGTGGAACACCGGCTTCCAGCTCGGCGACTGGCTCGACCCGGCGGCTCCCCCGCACGATCCCGCGGATGCCACGACCGATCGGTACCTCGTCGCGACGGCGTACTTCGCGTGGTCGAGCCGCCACCTGGCGAAGACGGCGGAGGTCCTCGGCCGTGCGGGGGATGCGGCGACCTACGCGAAGCTCGCGGACGAGGTGCGCGAGGCCTTCCGTCGCGAGTACGTGACGGGGGCAGGACTTCTCTCCAGCGATGCCCAGACCGCGTACGCCCTGGCCATCGAGTTCGAGCTGTACGGCGACGTGGCGGAACGCGACGTCTGGGGTGCCCGCTTGGCAGAGCTCGTCCGCGCCGGCGGCAACCGCATCGCGACGGGATTCGCGGGGACACCGCTCATCACCGATGCGCTCACGCGCTCCGGGCACGTCGACACCGCGTACGACCTGCTGCTCGAGAAGGAGTGCCCGTCGTGGATGTACACGGTGCTCTCGGGCGGCACGACGACGTGGGAGCGCTGGGACAGCCTGCTGCCCGACGGCACGGTCAACCCGGGCGGCATGACCTCGTTCAACCACTTCGCCCTCGGCGCGGTGGCCGACTGGATCCACCGCACCGTCGGGGGTCTCGCGCCCCTCGAGCCGGGCTATCGCCGCATCCTGTTCGCGCCCCGTCCGGGTGGCGGGCTGACCCACGCGTCGGCCGAGCACGAGACGCCGTACGGCCGCGCCGCGATCGCGTGGCGCCTCGCCGACGGTGAGCTGACGGTCGAGGTGCGCGTGCCGACGGGGGCCACCGGTGTGGTCGACCTCCCGGACGGTCGAAGGTTCGAGGTGGCGTCGGGCGTGCACGAGTTCGCGGGATCGCGCGCTTTCGGCCGCGAGGTGTTCTCCGCATAAACGCTTCCGGCGTCCATAAACGCGATGACAGCGCGTTTATGCGCGCGGACAGCGTTTATGCGTGACCTGGCGGCCACGTCCGGGCCACTCTGCTGAGTTTGAGAACGGTTATCACTACCGATACAGTGGATGCCATGACCCGACGCCTGCTCGCCCCCCTCGTCCTCGGCGCGGCCTCCGTGCTCGCCCTCGCCGGTTGCGCCGGCACGTCGCCCTCGGCCGGGTCGACGCCGGGCGCGGACGGCAAGGTCGCCGTCGTGGCATCCACGGATGTCTACGGCTCGATCGCGCAGGACATCGGCGGCGACTTCGTCGACGTGACGTCGATCATCACCTCGCCGACGCAGGACCCGCACGAGTGCGAGGCCAGCGCCCAGGACCAGCTGACGCTCAAGGGCGCGCAGCTCGTCATCGAGAACGGCGCCGGATACGACTCGTTCATGGAGTCCCTGGTCGAGGCGAGCGGCTCGACCGCCGAGGTCCTCACCGCCGTCGAGTACAACCACGACTACCCGGGTTCCGAGTCGCACGACGACGCCAGCGCCGCGCCCAGCGAGAGCGCTGACGACCACACCCACGCCGAGGGCGACGCACACGACCACATCGAGGGCTTCAACGAGCACGTCTGGTACGACCCGCACACCGTCGAAGACCTCGCGAAGGCGATCGCCGAGCACCTCGGCGAGCTCGCCCCCGAGCACGCCGCCGACTTCACCGCGAACGCCGACGCGTTCGTGCAGCAGATCGCCGGACTCGAGGATTCGCTGGGTCAGATCGAAGCGAAGGATGCCGGGGCGAAGGTGTTCGTCACCGAGCCCGTGCCGGTGTACCTCATCGAAGCCGCGGGTCTCGTCAACGCGACCCCGAACCAGTTCAGCGAGTCCGTCGAAGAGGGTCAGGACGTCCCGCCCGCGACGCTGCTGGAGTCGCTCCAGCTGATCGACTCGGGCCAGATCCAGGTCATGATCGTGAACCCGCAGACCGGCGGTGCCGAGACCACGCAGGTCATGGACGAAGCGAAGTCCAAGAACATTCCGGTGCTGGAGTTCACCGAGACGCTTCCCGAGGGCCAGACTTACCTCTCGTGGATGCAGAGCAACATCGCCGCGCTGTCGGACGCCCTGGCGGCGTGAGCGACACCGTCCCCCTGCGCATCCGCGGCGCCGCGCTCGAACGCGGCGGACGCGAACTGTGGTCCGGGCTCGACCTTCAGGTCGAGCCCGGCGAGCTCGTTGCGGTCCTGGGTCCCAGCGGCTCGGGCAAGACGACGCTCCTCCGGGCCATCCTCGGCCTCGAGCGGCTGAGCGGCGGCACGATCGAGGCGCTCGGTGCGCCCGTCCGCCGCGCGGGCAACCGCCGGATCGGCTACGTGCCGCAGCAACGGCCCCTGCCCCGCGAAACGCCGTTGCGCGGGCGCGACATCGTCGGTCTGGGCGTCGACGGGCACCGGTTCGGGCTGCCGTTCTCGCGCCGCAAGGATCGTGCCCGCATCGACGAACTGCTCGCGGCGGTGGGCGCCGACGCGTTCGCGGATCGCCCCGTCGGGTTGCTCTCCGGCGGTGAGCAGCAGCGGCTCCGCGTGGGGCAGGCGCTCGCCGACGATCCCCGCCTGCTGCTGTGCGACGAGCCCCTGACGAGCCTCGACCTGGCGAACCAGCAGGCGGTGGTGCGGCTCATCGACCGCCACCGTCGCGAGCGCGACGCCGCGGTGCTGCTGATCACCCACGACATCAATCCCGTTCTGGCGAACGTGGACCGCATCCTGTACATCGCCCACGGCCGTTTCACGCTCGGCACCCCCGATGAGGTGCTGACGTCCGAGACGCTCAGCGCCCTCTACGGCGCACCGGTCTTCGTGACCCGCGCCGGCGGACGACTCGTCGTCGTGGGTGCGCCCGACGCCGACGAGGCCCACCACCACCACGACGAGGACGACGCATGAACTGGGCGGACGTGGGCGACGCGCTGTTCGGCGGCGTGAGCCAGTACGGGGCGATCCTCGAGCTCGTGCAGAACTCCGTCTACGCGGGCGCGGTGCTCGGGCTCGTCGGCGGACTCATCGGCGTCTTCGTCATGCAGCGCGACATGGCGTTCGCCGTCCACGGCATCAGCGAGCTGTCGTTCGCGGGGGCGGCGGTGGCGCTCCTCATCGGTGTCGACGTCGTGTCGGGGTCGATCGTGGGGTCGCTCATCGCGGCGGCGATCATCGGTCTGCTCGGAGCCCGTGCGCGCGACCGCAACTCGATCATCGGCGTGCTGATGCCCTTCGGCCTGGGTGTCGGCATCCTGTGCCTGTCGCTCTACAACGGCCGGAGCGCCACCCGGTTCAGCCTGCTGACCGGGCAGATCGTCTCGGTGCAGAGCGCCCAGCTCGGCTGGCTCGTCGTCATCGGGCTGATCGTGCTCATCGCGCTGCTGATGATCTGGCGCCCGCTGCGCTTCGACTCGCTCGATCCGCAGTCCGCCGCCGCCCGCGGTGTGCCGACGACGGCGGTGTCGCTGGGCTTCATGCTGCTGCTCGGACTCATCGTCGCCGTCGCCGTGCACATCATCGGCGCGCTGCTCGTGATGGCGCTGCTGGTGACGCCGGCCGCGGCGGCGATGCGCGTGGCATCCGGTCCGCTCTCGGTGCCGCTGCTGGCGGCGCTGTTCGGCTTCGTGTCGGCCGTGGGCGGCGTGCTTCTCGCGGTCGCGGGGACCCTGCCGGTGAGCCCGTACATCACCACGATCTCGTTCGTGATCTACCTCGTCTGCCGGGTCGTGGGGGCGCGGCGCGACCGCACCACCCGGGCGGTGTAGCCGCCCAGGCGATTCACCACTGGCCTCGGTAGACTCGGCGGCATGGTCCAGCGCAACACGTGGCAGCGAGAGCGCGTACGCGAAGCTCTCGCCGGCGCCGGCGGCTTCGTCAGCGCGCAGTCGCTGCACGCCACCCTGCGCGACGAGAACACCGGCATCGGCCTGGCCACCGTGTATCGCGCGCTCGCGGGGCTCGCCGCGCAGGGCGACGCCGACTCCCTGCAGAGCCCCGAGGGCGAGAACCTGTTCCGCGCGTGCGAGACCCGCGGCCACCACCACCACCTGATCTGCCGTTCATGCGGTGTCGCCGTCGAGATCGAGGCCGACGCGGTCGAGGAGTGGGCGCAGCGCACCGCCGCCCAGCACGGCTTCTCGCAGGCCGAGCACGTGGTCGACATCTTCGGTGTCTGCGCCGACTGCGCCCTCGCGCGCGCCCGTGAGCGTGGCGACGACTAGTCGCTCCGTCGCGTCGGCACCCCCGCGTTCCGGCGTCGCGCGCACCCTCGTCGGCCTCGGCGTGGGCGTCGCGGTCATCGCCGCGCTCTTCCTCATCGACGCGTTCGCGCCCACCTTCTTCGCCGCCTCGCTCCCCACCCGCGCGCAGGACGGTCTGACCCTCGCGCTCAGCGTCCTGATCGAGTCGCTGCCGTTCGTCGTGCTGGGCGTGCTGCTGTCGATCATCGTGCAGGTGTGGGTGCCGCCGGGGGCGATCGAGCGGTGGATGCCACGGGCACCGTGGGCGCGCCGGGCGGTGCTGTCGCTGCTCGGCATGCTCATCCCGGTGTGCGAGTGCGGCAACGTCCCGTTCGCGCGTGGGCTCCTCATGCGCGGATTCCGGGTCTCGGACACGCTGACCTTCCTCGTGGCCGCGCCGATCGTCAACCCGATCGTCATCATCAGCACGCACGCCGCGTTCGGCTTCAGCGACGGCATCCTGGTGGCCCGTCTCGTCGGCGGCTTCCTCATCGCGAACCTCATCGGGTGGCTCTACAGCCGGCATCCCGATCCCGACAAGCTCCTCACCGAGCGCTTCCTCGAGACGTGCGAGATCGTCGTCCAGGAGCGCGGCGGTCGCGGTCGCCGGTCGCTCGCGCAGTTCGTCGTCGAGCTGCGCTCGGTCATGCCGGCGCTCATCATCGGCTCGATGGTCGCGGGGGCCGTGCAGGTGCTGATCCCGCGCAGCGCGCTGCTGACCATCGGCTCCGATCCCGCGCTGTCGATCGCGGCGATGATGGTGCTGGCCGTCGTGGTGTCGCTGTGCTCCAACGTCGACGCCTTCTTCGCGCTGTCCTTCGCCTCGACGTTCACGCCGGGGTCGATCGTCGCCTTCCTCGTCGTCGGTCCCGTCGTCGATCTGAAGATGTACGCACTCCTGCGCACGACCTTCACCACGCGCGTCCTCGTCGGGTTGACCGCGATCGTGGTGCTGTCGGCCTTCGCCCTGGGAACGGTGGTGAATCTCCTTGTCTAGAACGGGTGCTCTGGCCACTCGGTGGCTCGGTGTCGGGCTGACCTCGTGTCTCGCGGTCACCACGATCGCGCTGTGGCTCACGGGACGGATCTCGCTGTACGTGAACCCCGACTCGGCGTGGTTCGCCGTGGGGATGGCGGTCGTGGCCGTCGTGGGGGCGATCGCGACGTTCGCGCTCCCCCTCGGGGCCGAGGCCGACCACGGCCACGATCACGAGCACGGGCACTCCGCGGCACCCGCTCTCGCACGCCGCGAGGCGTTCGCGCACGCCGACCACGACCACGGCGATGCGCCGGACGAGCACGACGTCGCCGCCCACGACCACCTCGCCGCGCGGCCCCGACTCACCGTCGCGGGCCTCGCCGCGTTCAGCGGCGGCCTCCTCGCGTCGGGAGCGGTCGTGGCCGTCCTCCTCACCCCGCCGGCGTCGCTGTCGGCCGAGCTCGCCGTCTCGCGCGACGTCGGCGCTCCGCCGCTCTTCGTCGGCTCCGACGTCGTGACCCTCGCCGCGTCGGGCGACACCTCGCAGTTCGGCATCGGCGACTGGTCGGCGATCTTCGCCCACGCGACCAACCCCGAGACCTTCGACGGGAAGCCCGTCACCCTCACCGGGTTCATCACCCCCGGGCAGGACGGGGCGACCTTCGACCTCACGCGGCTCGTCATCACGCACTGCGTGATCGACGCGCAGACGGCGCGGCTGCCGATCACCGCCGCGGGAACGGCCCCGTCGACGGGGCAGTGGGTGACGGTGACCGGGACGGTGCGCTCCACCGGCGACGGCGCCCTCGAGGTGCGCGCCGACCAGGTCGCGGCGATCGACGAGCCGGCGGACCCGTATGAGTACTGACTCCCGCCGCGCCCGCGCGCGCAAGCGTCGCGGCCGCGGGTTCCTCCTCGCCTTCGCGGCGGTGCTGGGGGCGCTCGTCCTCGTCGGCGGTGTCGGCGGCATCGTCTCCGTCGCCCAGGGTCCGCGGGTCACGGACGTGCAGGTCGATCCCGCCGCCGCCGTCGCGGCATCCGGTGCCCGGGTCATCCTCACCACGACCCAGTCACTCGAGAAGATCGACGCCTCGCAGGTCCAGATCGAGCCGGCGACGCCGTTCACCGTCGACACGTCCGGCCGGAGCGTCGGCATCCGGTTCACGCTCCCGCTGCGCGACGACTCCGACTACACCGTCACCGTGAACGGGGTGAAGGGCCTGGGAGCCGGACCCGCGTCGACGCTCAGCGAGACGTTCCGCACCCCGCCGCTGTCGGCGTTCCTCCTGCAGCGCGGCACCGCCGACGGCGACACGATCTTCCGCACCGACCTGCACGGCGACGCGGGGCTGCCGGTGTTCACGCACGAGCACATCGAGGACTTCCGTGCGACCGCGAACCACCTCGTCGTCTCGGTGCGCGAGGGCGACAGCGCGCGGGTCATCGTGACCGACCTCGACGGGCAGAACGCCCGCGACATCGCCCTGCCGGGACCCGGCTTCGTCTCCAACCTGCAGTCGGCCGACCGGGGCGAGCGCGTCGGGTTCACCTTCTCGGATGCCACCCTCGGCACCACCGGAGGGCGCGAGAGCAAGCTGTTCACGGCGTCGGCCGCCGACGACGCGCCCCCGGTGGAGATCGGTCTCAACGGCGGCGACGTCCGCGTGGCCGACTGGAGGTTCGTGCCCGACACCGACAGCATGCTCGTGCTGACGTTCGATTCACGGCTCCTCCTCACCGACGCGCAGGGCGGCAACGCCGCGCCGCTCGGCAGCGCCCTGTCGATCGACGGCATCGCGCGCGGCTCGTCGGTGGCGATCGTCGAGCGGCTCGAGGGCATCCGCGAGATCGACCTGACCGACGGATCCGAGCAGGCGCTCGTCGCCCCCGTGGACCCGCCCGGGATGCCGGGGCGTGCGACGCCGGTCCCGGGGGCGGGCGCGGGGACGATCCGGTCGTTCGCCGACATCGGCTCGGACGGTGCGTACCGCGCCACCACGATCGGCCACGTCGACACCGACGGCACCGTCCGCGCGCTGCTCGAGGTGCCCGGCACCGACACGGTGCTGCAGACGTGCGTGTCGCCGAGCGGACGCTACGCCGCGGTGCTGGTGGCGCCGAAGGCGGTCGACAACCCCTTCGACCGCTACCAGCTGCCGCTGCCCGGGCGCCTGCAGACCCACCTCGTCGAGATCGACTCCGGCCAGGAGGTCGCCGCTCTGCAGGGGTTCGACCTGTCGTGGTGCCAGGTGCCGCCCGGATGACGCGACCCGCCACGCGCGACGACCTCGCGGGGCTGCCGGTCGAGGTCGCGCCGTCGCTGCTCGGCGCCCACCTCGAGACCGTCGTCGGCGGCGAGACCGTGCTGCTGCGCATCAGCGAGGTCGAGGCTTACCACGGGCTCGGCACAGGCGATCGCCCCGACCCGGGCTCGCACGCGCGCAGCGGCCCGACCGCGCGCAACGCCACGATGTGGGGCGAGCCCGGGCACCTCTACGTGTACCTGAGCCACGGCATCCATTCGTGCGTCAACGTGGTCTGCGGGCCCGAGGGGGTGGCGGGCGGTGTGCTGCTGCGCGCCGGCGAGGTGATCGAGGGCGCCGCGGTGGCCGAGCGTCGGCGGCGGGAGCGCGGGGGCGTCGTCCGCACGGCCCGCGACCTCGCGCGCGGTCCCGGGCGCCTGGGGGATGCCGTGGGCCTGCGGCATCCGCTCCACGACGGGATCGACGCCGTCACGGGTGCCGAACGGGCGGGTGCCCGGGCGCGGCTGCTCCTGCCCGCCGAGCCGTCCGCGGCGACGACCGGACCTCGGGTGGGCGTCGCGGGCATCGCGGGGACGGATGCCTTCCCCTGGCGGTTCTGGATCGACGGCGACCCGACGGTGTCGCCGTTCCGGTGGGGGCGTGGGGCGGCGGAGGTTGCGGCCCGTCAAGGCGACACGCCGGGCGTGCTAGACTGAACGCTTGTCTGCGCGCACTCCAGCACGCAGTACGTACCCCTCCTTCCGATCCCGGCCTCGTGCTGTGCCCGGAGCGGGGTGCAGACAAGGGATCTTGGGTGGCACCGTCCGGTGTCACGGTACAGAAGGAGACATCACCATGGCAGCAGTGTGCCAGGTGACTGGAGCGGTTCCCGGCTTCGGTCACAACATCTCGCACTCGCACCGCCGGACGAAGCGCCGCTTCGACCCGAACGTGCAGAAGAAGACCTACTTCGTTCCGTCGCTGGGTCGCAACATCAAGCTCAACGTTTCGGCGAAGGGCATCAAGGTCATCGACGCGCGCGGTATCGAGGCCGTCGTCCGTGACCTGCAGGCGAAGGGCGTGAAGCTGTAATGGCGAAGAAGGCTCAGGACGTCCGTCCGATCATCAAGCTGCGTTCGACCGCCGGCACGGGGTACACCTACGTGACGCGCAAGAACCGCCGCAACAACCCCGACCGCATCGTGCTCAAGAAGTACGACCCCGTGGTCCGCAAGCACGTCGACTTCCGAGAGGAGCGCTAAGCACATGGCTAAGAAGAGCAAGATCGCGCGCAACGAGCAGCGCAAGGTCGTCGTCGAGCGCTACGCCGCGAAGCGCGCCGAGCTGAAGAAGACCCTGGTCGACCCCAACGCGACCGACGAGGCCCGCGAGGCCGCCCGCGTGGGTCTGCAGAAGCTCCCCCGCAACGCGTCGCCCGCGCGCGTGCGCAGCCGCGACGTCATCGACGGCCGCCCCCGTGGCGTCCTCACGAAGTTCGGCGTCTCGCGCGTCCGCTTCCGCGACATGGCCCACCGTGGCGAGCTGCCCGGTGTGACCAAGTCGTCCTGGTAAGCACCAGAACCACCGCGGAGGGCGGGGGTCCCGAGAGGGGCTCCCGCCCTTCGTCGTTTCCACCGCGGGCGACCTCCGGGGCGTCCCTCGCGTCACTCGCGCCCCACCCGAAGTGCGACACGCCGCCCTCCCGCGGGCGAAATGCGTCAAAATCCGCGTAATTCCGCGGTTCGGTTGATACTGTCGAGGCGGTCTCCCGACCACCGAGGGGAATCTCTCCTCGTCCGATGTAACGAGAGGCGACTCGACCGTCGCCTGGAGGACAAACCACATGGCCGACAAGTCCATCACCAAGACCGAGCTCGTCGCGAGCATCGCCAGCGCGACCGGACAGAGCCAGTCCGCCGTGTCGAGCGTGCTCGACTCCCTCTTCTCCACCGTCTCCGAGGCGGTCGCCAAGGGCAGCAAGGTCTCGATCCCCGGCTGGATCGCGTTCGAGCAGGTCGCCACGTCGGCCCGCACCGGCCGCAACCCCCAGACGGGCGAGGAGATCTCGATCCCCGCGGGCAAGCGCGTCAAGGTCACCGCCGGCTCGAAGCTGAAGGCTGCCGTCAAGTAAGACGACGAGACCTGTCGAGAGGGGGGATGCCAGTGGCATCCCCCCTCTTGTGTTCCCGCGCGACGTAGGCTTGGGGGGTGAATCCCCGAGCCCTGCGCGTGGCCGGACCCGTCATCCTCGTCGTGGTCTCGGTGATCTGTGTCGTCGCAGGTCTCGCCTACGGCGGGGGTGCTGCGCCGACGCTCCTGGCCGACCCCGGCCCGGCCGTGCGGTGGGGTCTGCCGATCGCGACGCTCGTCGTCAACCTCTCGGCGGCGACCATGGTCGGCGCGCTCGTGCTGGCTCTGTTCGCCTTGCCCGCGGGGGAGCGGCCGTTCGAGATCGCACTGGACACGGCATCCATCGGTGCGGCCGTGTTCACCGTGTCGGCCGCCGCCACGGGCTTCCTCACGTTCCTCAACGTCATCAACGCGACCCCGACCCTCGATCCGCTCTTCGGCCAGCAGCTCGGACGCTTCCTCGTCGAGACCGAGGTGGGCCCGGCGTGGCTCATCACGACGATCGCCGGTGCGGTCCTCACGGTGCTGACGTTCGCGGTGCGCACGTGGATCCCGACGCTCCTGGTCGCGATCCTCGCGCTCGCCTCGCTGATCCCCATGGGCACGCAGGGCCACGCGGGGACGGAGGCGAGCCACACCGCCGCGGTCACCTCCCTGGTCCTCCACATCCTCGCCGCGGCGGTCTGGCTGGGCGGCCTCGTCCTCCTCGTCGTCGTGCGGCCCGCGATGAGCCGGTCGGAGCTCCAGACGACGCTGTTCCGGTACTCCTCGATCGCCCTGGTCGCGTTCCTCGTCGTGGCCGTCTCGGGCACGGTGCGCGCCTCGATCGGCCTCGTCGGGTGGCAGAACCTGCTGTCGCCGTACGGCATCCTGGTCCTGATCAAGGTCACGGCGCTCGTGGCGATGGGCATCCTCGGCGCGTGGTACCGCCGTCGCCTGATCGCCCGCATGGGCGAAGAAGAGGGATCGCGCCGCTTCTGGGGCGTCGTCCTGCTCGAGCTGGTGTTCATGGGTGTCGCCAGCGGTGTCGCCGTCGCGCTCGCCCGCACGCCGCCGCCCGCCGCCGACCTGCCCCTCATCGGCACGACCCCCGCCGAGGTGCTGACCGGCTCGCCGCTCCCGCCGGAGTTCACGATCGATCAGTGGTTCACCGCGTGGGACATCGACCTGCTGTGGGCGTTCGTCGCCGGTTTCGGGCTGTTCTTCTACCTCGCGGGGGTCTGGCGCCTCCGCCGTCGCGGCGACTCCTGGCCGATCTACCGCACGATCCTGTGGTCGCTCGGCATGCTGTCGATCTTCTGGGTCACCTCGGGCCCGCTGAACGTGTACCAGGACTACCTGTTCAGCGTGCACATGATCGAGCACATGCTGCTGTCGATGGCGATCCCGCTCCTCCTGGTCGCGGGTGCTCCCGTCACCCTCGCGGCGCGCGCGATCCGCAAGCGCGACGACGGCTCGCGCGGCGGCCGCGAGTGGATCCTGTGGGCGGTGCACAACCCCGTCGCCAAGGTCCTCACGAACCCGTTCGTGGCGGCGGGGCTCTTCATCGTGTCGCTGTGGGCGTTCTACTACACCGACCTGTTCCGCTGGTCGCTGTACGACCACGTCGGCCACATCTGGATGGTCGCGCACTTCCTCATCACCGGGTACCTGTTCGTGCTGAGCCTCATCGGCATCGACCCGGTGCCCTACCGGCTCCCCTATCCGGGGCGGCTCCTGATCCTCATCGCCGTCATGGCGATGCACGCGTTCTTCGGCATCGCGATCATGATGAACTCCGGCCTCATGGCCGCCGAGTGGTTCGGATCGATGGGCCGGACGTGGGGCGACACCCCGCTGCAGGACCAGTACACGGGTGGCGGTGTGGCGTGGAGCGTCGGCGAGATCCCGACGCTGATCCTCGCGATCACGGTCGCGATCCAGTGGAGCCGCAGCGACGAGCGGCAGCAGCGCCGCCGCGACCGCCACGTCGACCGGGTGGGCGACGCCGAGCTCGACGAGTACAACGCCGAATTGCAGCGGCTCGCCGCACGCGATGCGCGCGCCGCGGAGCGCACGGCGGCGAAGGGCCGCTGAGACCGGGTCCGGTCAGTCCAGGCTTCCGCCGATCGAGATGGATGCCGAGCCGTCCGGCTGCACGGAGATCTGACCGTCGACGGTGAAAGGCACGTCCTCTTCCACGGTGCGGACGGATCCGTCGAAGATCGAGCGGATGTCGACCTCGATGTGGGCCGTGGCCTCGGCCGAGGGGATCCGCCAGCCGGCCCCGTCGGGGACGACCGAGACCGTCGGCTGGTCGATGATCGACCAGGTCGGCGCGTCGTCGATGCGGTTGCGGACCGTGAAACCGAACGGGCAGCCCGTGGGCTGCAGCACCTTCTGCTCGGCGCAGCCGGTGAGGAAGTCCTCGACCCGTTGCTGCACGACGGAGACGAACTCGTCGGTGGGCTCGGCCTGCACGTCGACCGGTACCCCGGTGAGGGGGGAGTCGGCGAGGATCGCGACGCCCGGGGTCGCCGAGATCGGCGTGTCGACGGCTACCGAGTACAGCCCGGGCGAGAACACCAGCAGCGGCACGGCCGCCGAGGCGTCGGCATCCACCCCGTCGACGGAGACCTGGCGTTTGTCGATCTCGAATCCGTTGACCGAGAAGCGCATCGATCCGCGCACGGTGAGATCGACGACGGCGAGGGGGCTCACGGCGAACCGCCACCGCGGGACGACGCCGATCCACCCGTCCTGGCGGATCGCGAAGGTCGTCCGACCCTCGTAGGAGCCCGCGCGGTACTCGACCGTCACACGGATGACGTCGTCGACGACGGTCTCGGCGGTGACGTGAGCGGAGGTGATCGTCTGCAGGGCGTCCGTGCGGAGGAGCGCGTCGGATGCCGTGGCGGGAAGCCCCGCGCTCTGGAGCTCCGTCGAGTCGACCGCGACGCCCGGGACGGCGAGGGCTTCGGCCGCGCGACGGTCCTGGAGCAGCTCGAGATAGTGCAGCACGAACGCGCGCGGGCTGTAGAGCTCGCGATAGGCCGCCGCCGCCCCCGCCCCCAGCGCGGCGATCAGCAGCACGCCCACGACACCGAGGATCGTGAGGTCGCGCGCGAGCCGGCGCGGGCGCGACGGGGCAGCACCCGTAGGCGCTGCCGGGCCCCCGTCCGTCGCGTGCACGCACCCAGTCTAAGAAGGCGACCTGCACGGGAGCGGAATATGGCGGTCGGGGACGCCTCAGCGCGGCGCGGCGAGCTCCTGCACGATCGCCACGGCCGCCAGCTGCCCCGCGGCGATCGCCGCCGCGAGCGTGGCCATGGAACCGGGGAAGTGGTCGGCGTGGGCCATGTCGCCGGCGGCGAGGATGCGTTCGACGCTCGTGCGGCCGAAGGGATCGACCCGCACCGCGCCGGATTCCTGGAACGCGACGCCGAGCTGCTCCGCGAAGGGCGCGCGTTGCCGGGACACGGGGGCGACGAACGCCCCGGCGACCTCGAGAGTCGAGCCGTCCTCCAGGGTGAGGTGCAGTCCCTCGTCGGCCCCGTCCACCCGGAGCACGCGCGCCGGGTCGAGCACGACGACCTCGGATGCCACGGGCTCGAGCATTCCCCGTAGTTTCGCGGCGTGCGGCGAGGCGTTCAGCACGGCGACCGGGCGCCCCGCGAATTCGTGACCGTGACAGAACGGGCAGTTCGCGACCCGGCGGCCCCAGTGCTCCGCGAGTCCGGGGATCGGAGGGAGGTCGTCGGCGAGGCCCGTGGCGAGGACGAGATACTCGGCGCGAAGGATCTCGCCGTCCACGTCCACCCGCACACCGTCGGGATCTGCCGCGACCGAGGAGACGGCGGTGTCCCGGATCTCGACCGTCGCGTAAGCGGCGAGCTCCTCGCGGCCCCGCGCGCGCAGATCCGCGGGCGCGACGCCGTCGTTGCCCAGGAGGTTGTGCGCGTGATCGACGGTGGCGTTGCGATACTCGCCCGAGTCCAGGAGCAGCGTGCGTCGGTGCATGCGCCCGAGGGTGAGGGCGGCCTGCAGGCCGGCGGGTCCAGCGCCGATGATGATGGCCTCGTACATGACGGGCTCCTTCCGTTTGCGTTCGCGATCATCGTGTGACTTCATGTCGACATGAAGTCAAATGGCGAGACGATCGGCGACGCAGCCGTACGGTTCGGGCTCGAGACGCACGTGCTGCGGCACTGGGAGGACTCCGGGTTGCTGCACCCGGCGCGGAACCCGGCGGGGAGGCGCCTCTTCGGCGACGCGGACCTGGTGCGGATCGCGGTGATCCTCCGCAACAAGGCGGCGGGGATGTCGCTCGACCAGATTCGCGTGCTGCTGGACGAGGGTGCCCCCGACCGGCACCGCGTGCTGGAGGAGCACGTGGCCGAACTCGACCGCCGCGCCGCCGACATCGCGCAGGCGCGGGCGATGACCGAGCACGCCCTGCGCTGCCGAGCGCACGACATCACCCAGTGCCCCCGCTTCCGTAGCCACGTCGAGGACGTCCTCGTGGGACAGGCGCGCTGGCTCGTCAGCCACACCGAGCCACCGGAATGAAGGCGCCGGCCGTCCACAGCGCTCCCGCCCGCGGCATCCCGCGCGAACTAGCATGAACCGGTGACCACGCCCCCTCTCTCGACCGAGCAGCAGGCGCTGTTCCGGCTGATCGAGGACACGCGCGAGCACGTGTTCGTCACCGGCCGCGCGGGCACGGGCAAGTCGACGCTCCTGCAGCACCTGGCGTACAACACGAAGAAGCAGATCGCCGTGTGCGCGCCGACGGGCGTGGCCGCGTTGAACGTCGAGGGGCAGACGATCCACTCGCTGTTCCGGCTGCCGATCGGGCTCATCGCGAACGGTGACATCGACCAGAACGATGCGACCCGCAAGCTCCTCAACGCGATCGACACCCTCGTCATCGACGAGATCTCGATGGTGAACGCCGATCTGATGGATGCCATCGACCGCTCGCTCCGTCAGGCCCGCGGTCGCCGCGCCGAGCCGTTCGGCGGGACGCAGATCGTGATGTTCGGCGACCCGTACCAGCTCGCACCGGTGCCGCCGCGCGGTGACGAGGCGCGCTACATTCGCGATCACTACCGCTCGTTCTGGTTCTTCGACGCGAAGGTCTGGTCCGGCGAGACCTCGGGCGACGGACTCATCGACATCGGCCGTCACGGCGCCGACCTGCACGTGAACGAGCTGGTCGAGATCCACCGGCAGTCCGACCCGGGCTTCAAGTCGCTGCTGAACGCCGTGCGGTACGGACGCGTCACGGCCGACATGGCCGGCATCCTCAACTCCGCCGGTGCCCGCACGCCGCCGCACCCCGCCGACGGCGAGCACCCGATCATCACGCTGGCGACCCGCAACGACCGCGTCAACGAGATCAACCGCCGACACCTCGAAGAGCTCGTCGGTCGCACGCAGACGGCGAACGCCGAGATCTCGGGCGACTTCGGGCGGGGCGAGGCGAACTACCCGGCCGAGCTCGCGTTGACGCTCAAGATCGGCGCGCAGGTGATGTTCCTGCGCAACGACTCGGCCCAGTTCGGCGAGGGGCCGCGGTGGGTCAACGGCACGATCGGCACGGTCACCCGTATCGCCGGCGACAGCGTGCGGGTCGAGGTCGACGGTGTCGAGCACGACGTCGAGCCCGCCGTCTGGGAGCGCTACCGCTACGCCTACGATCCCGGCACGAAGAACCTCTCGCGCGAGATCGTCGCCGAGTTCACGCAGTTCCCGCTCCGGCTGGCGTGGGCGGTGACGATCCACAAGTCGCAGGGCAAGACGTACGACCGCGCGGTCGTCGACCTCGGAGCAGGGGCGTTCGCCCCCGGGCAGACCTACGTCGCGCTGAGCCGACTCACCTCGCTCGACGGCCTCTACCTCTCGCGTCCGCTCCGCCCGAGCGACATCCGCGTCGATGAGGACGTCCGGCGGTTCATGAAGCAGGCCTGGCTCGGCCGCCAGCAGGCGGCGCAGGCCTGAGCGCCCGGCTCAGGCGACGTGCGACGCCTTCGCCCGCGCGAGGTCGGCGCACAGTTCGGTCGTGAAGCGGTAGGCGACGAGCACCTCGTCGATGACGCGCTCCTTCTCGTCGTCGTCCCACGGGGCGGCATCCAGTTGTTCCCGGTAGACGCGCTTGAACGCCGTGGGGTCGGCGATCTCGGCGAAGAGATAGAGGCCGATGCCGTTGGTCTCGAAGCCGAACCGGCGCTGCAGAGCGCGGCCGATGGACCGGCCGCCCGAGAGGTCGCCGAGATAGCGCGTGTAATGGTGGGCGACGAAGCCGCCGGGCCAGCGCGCCGCGAGACGGCGGATACGCGACACATAGGCCTGTGTCGTCGGGAGGGGAGCGATGCGTTCGCGCCAGTCGGCACCGACGAGGAACGCCAGGTCGGCCTCGATCGCGGGCAGACGCGTGAGCTTGTCGCTGAGGAACACCGAGGCGACCGGGTCGTCGCGCAGCAGATCCGCGCCGGCCTCGAGTGCGGCGTAGATGAACCACTGCTGCGAGACGTGGGCGATGTAGTCCTCGCGGGTCCCCGCGCCGGTGATGAGATTGGCCATGAAGTCCGCGAGCTCGGACGGGGCGTGTGCAGCGCTCGATCGTTCCCGCAGGGCGGCGGTGAACGAGGCGACGGCGTTCATGCCGACATCATACGCAACGGGTTAGGCGAACCTAACCCCGAACGTCCATGGATGCCGTCTGCATCCGCAACCGTGATCGAGCCGTGACTCCGCGACCGTGCACCCCGGCGCTGCGTGTGTTCAGCGTGTGTTTGAATTCTTCGAGCGCGCGATTCGTCGTGCGCGGAATCATCCGGGGGTGGACATGCGGGGTTGGCGCCGATCAGTGGCCGTCGTGGTCGCGGGAGCCAGCATCATCGCCGTCACCCTGACGGGGTGCACGCCGGAGGCGACGGCATCCATCGACGTTCCCGAGCAGGCGCAGGGCGCGCTGCCCGACGACACGGTCTCCCAGCTTCGGGATGCCGTGACCTCGGCGATGGCGATCACCGGTTCGACCGGCGCAATCGTCGGTGTCTGGGCGCCCTGGAGCGGCTCGTGGGTCTCGGGCCTGGGGACGCAGGGTCCGGGCGGGGCCGAGGTCACCGCCGATATGGGCTTCCGCGCCGCGGACGTGACGCGCGCGATGACCTGCGACATCGTCTACGAGCTCGCCGCCGACGGCACGTTCTCGCTCGATGACCCCGTGACCGACTGGGTCAGCGGCCTCCCGGGATTCGACGACATCACGCTCGGTCAGCTGTGCAACGGCACGTCGGGCCTCGGCGGGTACCAGTCGTACCTCTCGAACCAGGTGCTGACCAACCCCGACCGCGTCTGGAACGTCCGCGAGCTCATGGCGTACGGCATCGCCAGTCCCCGGCAGAACGCGCCGGGCGCGGCGTACGCGAACGCCGACACGAACTACCTCCTCGCGGGCATGGCCGTCGAACGCGCCACGGGAGAGACGCTCTCCGACCTCATCGCCGAGCGCGTGGCACGCCCGCTCGGACTCGACGCCACCTCGCTCCCGGGCCCCGCCGCCGCGGCACCGTCGGCCGATCCGCTCAACGGGTACTGGTCGCGGCCCAATGCCGACGGCGCATGGAACTGCACCGACCCCGGCGACTACACCGTGACCTCGGCGAGTCTCGGGGCCGGCGACTCGGGCGTCGTGACCGACATCACCGACCTCGGCCGGTACGCGCAGGCCCTCGCGACCGGCGCGCTGCTGCCCCCGGACAACACCCGCTTCGCCTCCCCGCTGCCCGCCAGCGGCGATGCCCCCACCTGGTACACCGCCACGGGCGCCGCCTACCAGGCCGGTTCGCTCATCGGGCAGTTCGGCTCCGTCCCCGGCTACATCGTGGGCGCGTTCGCCGACCCGTCGACCGGCATGTCGGTCGCCGTGGTGCTGAACAACTCCGGAGCGAACGAGAACGCCGGTGCGTGGCTCGCGTGGGAGCTCGCGGCGATCGCGTCGAAGGCGCCCGCCGCCGACGGCCGCTCGGTCCCCGAGGCCGGTCTGCCGTGGACGGCGGAGCAGATGCGCAACAACCTCAGCACCATCGCCATCTGCCCTCCCGCGCAGTGACCGCCCGGGTGGTCGCACGATGACCGCGCGCTCGGGTCGGGGGTCCGCGGCCGCCCTGGTCCTCGTCGGGCTCGCGTGCCAGGAGGTCGGCGCCTCGTTCGCGGTCATGCTCTTCCCGGCGACCGGGCCGCTGGGCATCGTCATGCTGCGCCTGGTGTTCTCGGCCCTGCTGCTGCTCGCCATCGCCCGGCCGCGGCTGCGCGGCCACACGGCGGGCGCGTGGCGTTCGGTCGTGTGGTTCGGTGTGGTGCTGGCATCCATGAACGGGCTGTTCTACCTCGCGCTGGAGCGGCTTCCACTGGGCGTCACCGTGACGATCGAGGTGCTCGGTCCGCTGACGCTGTCGATCCTCACGGCGTCCGGACTCGCCCGCTGGCTGTGGGCCGGTCTCGCCCTCGCGGGCGTGGGGGCGCTCGGGGCGGGCGGATGGGACCGGCTCGATGCCCTCGGCGTGGTGTTCGCCCTCGCGGCGGCCGTGAGCTGGGCGCTGTACATCCTCGCCTCCGCGCGCGTGGGGCGGGAGTTCCCGCGGTTGGACGGCCTCGCGCTCGCGATGACCGTCGGCGCCGTGATCGCGCTGCCCTTCGGTGTCCTGCAGGCCGGTTCCGCGCTCCTCCAGCCCGGCATCCTGGCGCTGGGCGCGGCGGTCGCCCTGCTGTCGTCGACGGTGCCGTACGCGCTCGAACTCATCGCGTTGCGCCGCCTCCCGGCATCCGCCTTCGCGATCATGATGAGCCTCGGTCCGGCGACCGCGTCCATCGCCGGCTTCCTCCTTCTCGGACAGCACCTGTCGTGGCTCGAGATCGCCGGTATCGCGCTGGTCATCGCGGCGAGCATCGGTGCGGTGACCGCTGCCTCCCGGCGACCCGCGATCGAACCCGTCGGCTGAGGACGGATGCCACGTCCCGGCGCCCCGCGCCAGCGGCATCCGATGTCCATCTTCGGGGGGTAGAACGTACTCATGCCCATCATCGACAGCGCCGTGTACGTCGACGGTCACCGCATCGAGAACCCGTCGAGCCTTGACCAGACGTTCGAGTACATGGAGGCCCACGGCGGCATGGCGTGGATCGGCCTGCTGCGCCCGTCCTCCGACGAGCTCGAGCGCGTGGCCGCGGAGTTCTCGTTGCACCCGCTCGCGGTCGAGGACGCCCTCGCCGGGCATCAGCGGTCGAAGCTCGAGCGCTACGGCGACAACCTGTTCGCCGTGCTGCGGCCCGCGCGCTACGACGACGCGACCGAGACGGTCCACTTCGGAGAACTGCACGTCTTCGTCGGCTCCGACTACGTCGTCACGGTGCGGCAGGCGGAGGTGCCCGACCTCGCGCGGGTGCGTCGGCGCCTCGAGGGTCAGCCGGAGCTGCTCGCGCGCGGCCCCGAAGCCGTGCTGTACGCGATCCTCGACGAGGTGGTCGACCAGTACGACCCCGTCGCGGCGGGGCTGCAGAACGACGTCGACGAGATCGAGGACCAGCTCTTCGGTGGGGGCGACGCCGAGCTGACGCAGCGCATCTACGAACTCGCGCGCGAGGTGATCCACTTCCAGCGGGCGACCGAACCGCTGCGCGACATGTTGGAGGCGCTGCTGCGAGGGGCCGACAAGTACGGGGTGGAGATCGAGCTGCAGCGCTCGCTCCGCGACGTGCTCGACCACGTCCTGCGGCAGTGCGACAAGCTGGCCTCCCTCCGCGCGATCCTCGACAACGCCCTCACCGTCAACGCCACGCTCGTCACGCACCGGCAGACCGAGACGTCGCTCGAGCAGAACGAGCAGGTCAAGAAGATCTCCGGCTGGGCGGCGATCCTGTTCGGGCCGTCACTGGTGGGCGCGATCTACGGCATGAACTTCAAGAACATGCCCGAACTCGACTGGACTCTGGGCTACCCGATGGCTCTGGCGCTGATGGCGGCGACGTCCTTCGGCCTGTGGCTGACCTTCAAACGCAAGCACTGGCTCTGAGAACGCACGGCGCGCTTCGCCTCGGAGCGGGCCGTGGTGCCGATGATGGACGGGTGACTGACACCACTCCCGCGGGCTCCGGCGGCGCTGCCGAGCCGACCACCACCTCGACCGTGCACCTCGAGGACGAGGGGTACCACAAGCGCCTGAGTTCGCGTCAGGTGCAGATGATCGCCATCGGCGGCGCGATCGGCACCGGCCTGTTCCTCGGCGCCGGAGGGCGCCTCGCGCAGGCGGGTCCGGCGATCGTGATCTCGTACGCCGTGTGCGGGCTCTTCGCGTTCTTCATCCTCCGCGCGCTCGGGGAGCTCGTGCTGCACCGCCCCACGTCGGGCTCGTTCGTCTCGTACGCGCGGGAGTTCTTCGGCGAGAAGGCCGCGTTCGTGTCGGGCTGGTTCTACTGGATCAACTGGGCCACGACGACGATGGTCGACATCACCGCGGCAGCGCTCTACATGAACTTCTTCGGCAAGTACGTGCCGTGGATCGGCGCCGTCCCGCAGTGGGTGTGGGCGCTCGCCGCCCTCGTCACCGTGCTCGCAGTCAACCTCGTGTCGGTGAAGGTGTTCGGCGAACTGGAGTTCTGGTTCGCCCTCATCAAGGTCACGGCCCTCGTGGCTTTCCTGCTGGTGGGCATCTACTTCGTCGTCTTCGGCACACCCACCGGAGCGCCCGTCGGGTTCTCGCTCATCGCCGACAACGGCGGCTTCTTCCCCAACGGCATCCTGCCCGCGATCATCCTCATGCAGGGCGTCGTGTTCGCCTACGCCTCGATCGAGCTGATCGGCACGGCCGCGGGCGAGACGAAGAACCCCGAGAAGGTCATGCCGCGCGCGATCAACTCGGTCATCATCCGCGTCGCGGTGTTCTACGTCGGCTCGGTGCTGCTGCTGTCGCTCCTGCTGCCCTTCACCGCGTACTCGAAGGACGAGAGCCCGTTCGTGACGTTCTTCGCCTCGATCGGCGTGCCCGGCGTCGACGTGATCATGAACCTCGTGGTGCTGACCGCGGCGCTGTCGTCGCTGAACGCGGGGCTGTACTCCACCGGCCGCATCCTCCGGTCGATGGCGGTGGCCGGTTCCGCTCCGAGGTTCGCCGCGCGCATGAACAAGGCGGGCGTGCCGTACGGCGGCATCGCGATCACGGCGTTCGTCGCGCTCTTCGGAGTCGTCATCAACTTCGTCGCCCCGAGCGATGCGTTCGAGACCGTCCTGAACGTCGCCGCCGTCGGCATCCTCGTCACCTGGGCGACCATCATGCTCTGCCAGATGAAGTTCAAGCGCCTCACCGACCGCGGTGAGCTGGTGCGTCCGAAGTTCCGGCTGTTCTGGGCTCCCTACACGGGGTACCTGACCCTGGCGTTCCTGGCGATCGTGCTCGTGCTGGTGTTCGTGGACTCGCCCGCGACGGCGCTCGTCGCGCTGGGGGCGAGCATCTGCATCGCGATCGGCTGGTTCGCGTGCCGCAAGCGCATCGCCGAGCTCGCCGAGGAGCGCGAGGGCTACACCGGCACGGTGCCGGTGGTGCCCTCCCCGTTCTCGAAGGAGTAGCCCGTTCGCGTGAGTCGCCAAGATTTGTCGCTTCTCGGCGAGCCGAGGCGACAGATCTTGGCGACTCACGCGCCCAACGGCCAGCCCGTGTAGGCCTCGGCCAGGTACGCGCGGCCGTGCTCCGACTCCACCACCGAGCGCAGCTCGCCGAGCTGGCGGCGGCGGTCGAAGTCGGTGGCATCCGGGGCCACGTGGAGCAGGCTCGTCATCCACCACGAGAAGTGCTGCGCCTTCCAGATGCGACGCAGCGCCCGCTCGGGGTACGTCAGCAGCGCGCGGTCGTCGCCCTCGAGGAGCAGCGCGCGCAGGGCCTCGGCGAGCAGGCGCACGTCGGCGACCGCGAGGTTCATGCCCTTCGCGCCCGTGGGCGGGACGGTGTGGGCCGCGTCGCCGACGAGCGCGACCCGACCGCGGAGCAGTTCGTGGGCGACGAAGCTGCGGAAGCGCAGCACATCGCGCTGGAAGATCGGCCCCTCCGTCAGCGTCGTGCCGGGCACGCGCTTCTGCAGCTCGTCCCACAGCTGCGCTTCGGAGTACGCGGCGGTGTCGGTGTCGGGATCGCACTGGAAGTACATCCGCTGCACGGTCGCGGATCGCTGGCTGATGAGCGCGAAGCCGTCGGGGGAGTTGCTGTAGATCAGCTCGTCCGAGCTCGGCGGCGCCTCGCACAGGATGCCGAACCACGCGAACGGGTACTCGCGGAAGTAGCCGCCGGTGCTCGACCCGGTCACCGCGGCGCGGGCGACGCTGCGCGACCCGTCGGATCCGACGACGAACTCCGCCTCGATCTCGAACGGCTGCCCGTCGGCGTCCCGGGCGATCACGCGCGGGCGGCCGGTCTCGGCATCCACGACGCTGTCGGCCGTGACGCCGAACCGCAGGTCCTGCCCCGCGGCGAGGCGCGCGGCGATGAGGTCCTTCAGCACCTCGTGCTGCGGGTACAGCCAGACGGCGCGGCCCACGGCGTCGGCGAAATCGATGCGGTGCCCCTCGCCGGCGAAGCGCAGCTCGATGCCGTCGTGGCGGTGTCCGACGGTGCGCACGCGCGACGCGTCGCCGAGGGTGTCGAGCAGCTCGACCGTGCCCTGCTCCAGGATGCCGGCGCGGATCGTGCTCTCGATCTCGTCGCGCGAGCGCTGGTCGATGACGACGGAGGGGATGCCGGCGGCATCCAGGAGGTGCGAGAGCAGAAGTCCCGCGGGGCCGGCGCCGACGATCGCGACACGGGTGCGGACGGTGGGGGTCATGGCGTCTCCTTCGACGGGTACCCGCCCGATGCTCCCCGGATCGCCTCCCCATCGCTGCGCGATTCCCAATGAACGGGCCGCCTTCCCCCCGTGTGAGTTGCCAGGATTTGTCGCTTGTCGGGCGCCGGATGCGACAAATCTTGGCGACTCGCGCGAACGAGCGGGGTCAGCGGCGGTAGCCGAGGGCGCGCTCGGTGTCGCGGGCGGCGCGGTGCAGCTCGCCGAGGGCGAACTGCGTCTCGGCGTCGCGCGGCAGCACCACCGACAGCGCCGCGATGACCGCGCCGGTCTCGTCGCGGACGGGCACCGCGACGCCGGTGGACACCTCGTCGACGTAGCCCGGGGCGATGACCCGGCCGAGTGTCCGGATCTCGGCGAGCGTGCGGCGCAGGACGGTGGGGTCGGTGATCGTCGCGGGCGTGACGGGGGCGAGCGGCTGACGGAGCACCCGCTCCTGCAGGTCGTGCGGGGCGAATGCGAGCAGCACCAGCCCGGACGAGGAGGCGTGCAGGGGGAGCCGCCCCGCGACGCGCGTGATGTTCGCCCCCGAGTCCGGCGCGCTGAGCCGCTCGAGGAACAGCGCCTCGTCCTGCTCGAGGATCGCGAGCTGCGTGTGCTCGCGCACGCGCTGCTGCACGCGCTCCATGAAGGGCAGCGCCGCCTGCCGCAGGCGCAGCGCGTGCGACGACCGGGTCGCCAGCTCCCACAGGCGCATGCCCACCCGCACGCGTCTCTCCTCGTCGCGCTCGAGGAGACCGGCATCCACGAGTTCGTTCACGATCCGGTGCGCCGACGAGCTCGGCAGACCGGCCCGGCGGCCGATCTCGGCCGTCGTCTGCGCGGTGCGCGTGGGGGTGAAGGTCTCGAGGATGCGCACCAGGCGGTCGGTCACCGAGTCGCCCGAGGGGGAGTTCGCCATGGACTCAGGATGCCATGACTCCCATTCAGCGGGAACGCACTGGCGCCCGTACCGGCGCGTGCCGGAGCATGGAGCGGTCGAAGGAGACCCGATGACCCGCACCCCCGCAGCCGCACCCGAATCGCTCCTCGCCGCCCCCGACCAGGCGACGCAGGACGAGATCACCCGCGAGATCCGGGCCGCGCACGCCGCCCTCGACGCCCGCGAGGCCGCGGGCGAGCACGTGCCGGCGACCGCCTACGACTTCCCCGCGTACCGGTCGAGCGTGCTCCGCCACCCCACGAAGAACCCGAAGCTCGTCGACCCCGAGACGATCGAGCTGTTCTCGCCCGCCTTCGGGCAGCGCGACGTCGCGGCGATCGAGTCCGACCTCACGCTGCAGCACGCCGGCGAGCCGCTCGGCGAGCGCCTGACGGTGCGCGGACGCCTGCTCGACTCGTGGGGGCGGCCGCTCGCGAACCAGTTGATCGAGATCTGGCAGGCCAACTCCGCCGGCCGCTACATCCACCAGCGCGATCAGCACCCCGCCCCGCTCGACCCGAACTTCACCGGCGCCGGCCGCGCGGTCACCAACGACCAGGGCGAGTACGCCTTCACGACGATCAAGCCCGGCCCCTACCCGTGGAAGAACCACCGGAACGCCTGGCGTCCCGCCCACATCCACTTCTCGGTGTTCGGTACGTCGTTCACGCAGCGCCTCGTGACGCAGATGTACTTCCCCGGCGACCCGCTGTTCGCACTCGACCCGATCTACAACAGCATCCACCGGCAGAAGGACCGCGACGCCCTCGTCGGCGTCTACGACCACGCCCTCACCTCCCCCGAGTGGGCCACCGGCTACCGCTTCGACATCGTCGTCGACGGCCCCGATCAGACGTACTTCGAACAGGAGGGCGACGAGTGATGAGCACCCCCGCCAAGACCCATCGCGCCACCCCCGGTCAGACGGTCGGCCCGTTCTTCGCGTACGGCCTGGAATTCCCGAAGCAGCACGAGGTCGTCTTCCCGCACTCGCCCGGCGCGATCGTGCTCGGCGGCACCGTGTACGACGGCGCGGGGGCCCCGATCCCCGACGCCCTCGTCGAGATCTTCGGGGCGGATGCCGACGGCTCGGTGCCCCGCGCGCGCGGCGCGTTCCGCCGCGACGACCACACGTTCACCGGCTTCGGTCGCGCTTTCACGAACGACGAGGGGCACTTCGAGTTCTGGACCCGCGAGCCCGGCGGCACGGCGGCCTTCTTCGCGGCGATCGTGTTCGCCCGAGGGCTCCCGAACAAGCTGCACACCCGGATCTACGTGCCGGGCGACGACACCGCGCTCGCCGCCGACCCGCTGCTGTCCTCGCTCGACGCGGAGGAGCGCGCTAGCCTCGTGGCGACGCGTACGCCCGACGGACACCTCCACCACGACATCCGGCTGCAGGGCGAGAAGGAGACGGTCTTCCTTGCCTTCTGACCCCCTCGACGCCGGGCTCCTCTCGCCGGCGACCGTCGGTCACGACAGCCTCGTCTCGGATCGGGCGTACCTGGACGCGCTCGTGCGCGCGGAATGCGCACTCGTGACGGCCTACGCCGACCGGGGGATCGCGCCCCGCGAGGTCGCGATCGCCGTTGATCACGCGTTCGGCCTGGACGAGAAGTACGGCTCGCCCTCGCTCGGGATCGACCTGGACGCGCTCGCGACCGCGTCGGTGGCCGGCGGCAACCCGGTGATCCCGCTCGTCGGCGAGCTGAAGGGCCGTGTGCCCGCCGAATGCCGCCCCTGGATCCACCGCGGGGCGACGAGCCAGGACATCCTCGACACCGCGGCGATGATCGTGGCGCGCGCCGCGGTCGCGCAGGTGATCGCCTCCCTCACGCACACCGGCCAGTGGCTGCGGAGCCTCGCCGAGACGCACGCCGACACCGTCGCCGCGGCCCGCACGCTCACGCAGCACGCCGTGCCGACGACCGTCGGTGCCCGGGCGGCCGCGTGGGAGCGCGGCATCCGTCGGTCTCTGGCGCGTCTGGATGCGCTCGTCTTCCCCGCGCAGCTCGGCGGGGCCGCCGGGACCCTCGCGTCGTTCGTGGAGATCACGGGATCGGTGGATGCCGCGGCCGCCCTGCCCGCGCCGTACGCCGAGGCCGCGGGGCTCGATGCCCCCGACGCGCCGTGGCACGTGACGCGCTGGCCCGTGACCGAGCTGGGTGACGCGCTGGCACAGGCGGTCGACGCGCTCGGCGTGTTCGCGGCCGACGTCGCGACGCTCAGCCGCACCGAGATCGGCGAGGTCGCCGAGGGCACGGGCGGCGGGTCTTCGGCCATGCCGCAGAAGCAGAATCCGGCCGAGGCCGTGCTGATCCGTTCCGCCGCTCTCCGTGCGCCGCAGCTGGCCGCGACGCTGCACCTGGCATCCGCCCTCGCGGTCGACGAGCGCCCCGACGGCGCGTGGCACGCGGAGTGGCCGACGCTGCGAGAGCTGCTGCGCCTCGTGCTGGGTGCATCCTGGCACGCGTCCTCGCTCGCGGCGCATCTGCGCGTGGACACGGATGCCGTGGCCCGCAACCTTGCGCTCACCGGCGGCCGCATCGTCAGCGAGCGGCTGCGCGGCGTGCTCGTCCCATTGATCGGGGCCGACCGTTTCGCGGCGCTCGTCGGCGGCGACGGCGACCTCGGGGAGGCGCTGCGCGCGCTGCCCGAGACCCGCGACCTCGACATCGACGCGCTGCTCGACCCGGCCGGCTACGTCGGCCTCGCGCCGCGCCTGGCCCGTACGGAGGATCCCCGATGATCGCGCTCACCGCCCCCGTCGGCCCCGCCGACGCCCCGCTCGTCGTGCTGGGGCCGTCGCTCGGCACCTCGACCATCCTGTGGGAGGACGTCGTGCCGCTCCTCGCCGACGACTACCGCGTCGCGGCGTGGGACCTCCCCGGCCACGGCGCAGGTCCCGTGGCGACCGGCCCGTTCACCGTCGCCGACCTGGCCGACGCCGTCGCCGCGACGGTCCCCGACGAGACGTTCCTCTACGCCGGCGTCTCGCTCGGCGGGGCCACGGGCCTCGAGCTGGCGCTGCGCCACGGCGCACGGCTGCGGGCCGCCGCGATCGTGGCATCCGGGGCGAAGCTCGGCGACGCGGAGTCGTGGACCGCGCGGGCCGAGCAGGCGCGCACGCAGAGCACCTCGAGCCTCATCATCGGTTCGGCGCAGCGCTGGTTCGCCCCCGAGTCCATGGCCCGGCGCCCGGAACTGAGCGGACGACTGCTGCACGCCCTGCAGGACGCCGACGACGAGAGCTACGCCCGCTGCTGCGAGGCGCTCGCCGCGTACGACGTGCGGTCGTCGCTCAGTGCGATCGGGGTGCCGGTGCTCGCGGCCTGGGGCGAGTTCGACGCCGTCGCGCCCGAGGAGAAGGCCGTCGAGATCGCCGACGGTGTCGTGCGGGGGCGTGCGGTGCGCATCGACGACGCGGGACACCTGCCGCCCGCGGAGCAGCCGGAGGCCGTGGCATCCGTCCTCCGCTCCTTCTTCGCCACCGTCTCGCGAGAGGACGCCTGATGGCCACCGACCAGGAACGCCACGACCAGGGCATGGCGGTGCGCCGCGAGGTGCTCTCGGACGCGCACGTCGACCGCGCGACCGCCGCCGCCACCGAGCTCACCGCCGACTGGCAGGACTTCATCACGCGCGTCGCCTGGGGCGACATCTGGTCGCGGCCCGGGCTCGACCGCCGCTCGCGCTCGATCGCCGTGCTGTCGTCGCTGATCGCGCACGGGCACCACGAGGAGCTCGCGATGCACCTGCGCGCCGCGATCCGCAACGGCCTGACGATCGACGAGATCCGCGAGGTCATCCTGCAGTCGGCGATCTACTCGGGCGTCCCCGCCGCGAACACGGCGTTCCGCATCGCCTCCGAGGTGTTCCGCTCAGAGGCGTGAGTCGCCAAGATTCGTCGCCTCTCGGCGTGCCGAGGCGACAAATCTTGGCGACTCACGCGCGCGGGGGACGGGGCGCATCGGGGAGAGCGATAGCGGGGATCAGTGATCGGCGCTTCCCGCGGCGGGCGGTACGGGCGTCCAATGGAGGCGTCCTCGCGACGACGCGAGGCGGTCCGGTCTAAGGAGATCCGACGATGACGTCCGCTTCCACCACCACGCACCGCATCCACCGCGCGGGAACCGCCCAGGGCATCCTGCTCCTCGCCGGGAGCTGCATGCCGGTGCTGGGCTCCGTGCTCATCACCCCCGTCCTCCCTCAGCTCTCGGCGCACTTCGCCGCGACACCGGGGTCCGAGGTCCTCGTTCCGATGATCGTCGCGCTCCCCGCGTTGTTCATCGCCCTCATGGCGCCCTTCGCGGGGCAGATCGTGGATCGGGTGGGACGAAAGCCCCTGCTCCTCGTCGCCATGGTGGTCTACGCCCTCGTCGGCACCGCTCCGGCGTGGATCGAGGGCCTGACGGAGATCCTCGTCAGCCGGGTGCTGGTGGGCATCTGCGAGGCGGCGATCATGACCGTCTGCACCGCGCTCATCGTGGACTATTTCCACGACCAGCGCCGCAACCGCTACCTCGCCGCGCAGACCGTCGTCACCACCCTCGCCGCCACCGTGTTCATCGCGCTCGGCGGCGCGCTCGGCGGTGGCGGGTGGCACACGCCGTTCTGGGTGTACGCGGTGAGCCTCGTCCTCGCGATCCCCATGTTCTTCCTGCTGTGGGAGCCGCGCGCGGCCTCGGGCGCGTCGGCGCGGGAGGCGTCCGAGCGCGTCGCGGTCCCGTGGCGGCGCATCGGCGCACGGCTGCTGGTGACGGTGTTCGGCGGCTTCACGTTCTACGTCGTGATCATCGAGGTGAGCTACCTGCTGGTCGGGGCCGGCGTCGCCGCGGACGACACCGCGGTCATCGGCGCCGTCGCCGCCGTCGCTTCCCTGGCGACCGCCGCCGGCGGCATCCTCTTCGCCACCCTCGCCCGTCGGCTGGACGTGCGCCTGCTGCCGATCGCGTTCGGACTCCAGGCCGTGGGCCTCCTCGTCATCTGGATCGTGTCGGGCGTCCCGGGCGTGGTGGCGGGGGCGATCGTCGCATCGTTCGGTTCGGGACTCGTCCTGCCCACGCTGCTGCGGTGGGTGGTCGCGACCACGACCTTCGCCGAGCGCGGGCGGGTGACGGGCCTGTGGACGGCGTCATTCTTCTTCGGCCAGTTCCTGACGCCGATCCTCATCGGGATCCTCGCCGCCGCCCTCGGTGGGCTGACGACGGCCGTGGGCGTCGTCGGCGTCGCGGCGGTCGCCGTGGCGGTCGCGACGTTCGTCGCGACGCGTCGCCCGGATGCCGTCGCGTCGCCCTCCGAGGACGTCCACGCCCGCGAGACCGCCTAACAGACGCGTGAGTCGCCAGGATTTGTCGCTTCTCGGCGCACCGAGGCGACAAATCTTGGCGACTCACGCCTGCGCGAGCCCGCCGGACGTCGGCTGATGCGGGGGATCAGGAACGCTTATGTCTGAATGAGGCATAAGGGGGTAGCGTCGAAGGCGAACCCCACAGAGAGTGAGCGACGATGCTTCTCGAAAGAGACCTCATCCAGTCCGTCGGATTCCGCAACGTCCGCGAGGGCGACGAGATCACCGGATTCCAGTTCCGCGTCCGCATGCCGTCGTACCGCGGCATGGCCGCGTCCCTCATCGACGGGATCGGCGTGAGCATCCCCGGGCTCGTCGACGTCGCCCCCGACGTGCCGCTGTGGACGCTGCAGGGACGGCAGTACACGCTCGCCGAGCTGTGGGACGGCGATGGCGTGCGCTGGCCGCTCGAGGACGCGGCGATCATCACCGTGCCGCTCGCCGGCGGTCTCCCCGACGGCGTGCACGAGCTGTCGATCGAGCTCCGGCTGCGCATGTCGTACATCCCGCAGGAGCACCAGCCCAGCACGTACCGCGTGACCAAGCACGTCACGCTCGCGCCCGAGGCATCCGGTGCCCCCTTCCGGTACGGCGTCTCGCTGTACAGCTACATGAGCGACTTCGGCACGGTCCTGGACCTCGAGACCGCGATGGCCTCGATCGCCGACCTCGGCGCGACGGGCCTCGAGATCCTCGGCGAAGCGCACATCCCGAACTACCCGAACCCCTCCGACGAGTGGGTCGAGCAGTGGTTCGCGCTGCTGCAGAAGTACGGCCTCGAGCCGACGAACTACGGCTCGTGGATCGACACGCGCCTGCACTCCAGCGGCCCCAACGCCCGCGACATGACCGCCGAAGAGGGCGCCGCCGTCCTGCAGCGCGACCTGCGTCTGGCGAAGCGCCTCGGTTTCCGGTTCGTCCGGCCGAAGATCGGCGTCGTGTCCAGCGACCTCGTCCCCCACCCGATCTGGACCGAGGCCGTCGAGGCATCCCTCCCGCTCGCGGAGGAGCTCGACGTCATCATCTGCCCCGAGATCCACTCGCCCACCCCGATCAAGCACGAGGTCGTCGACGACTACATCGCCCTCATCCGCCGCACCGGCACGAAGCACTTCGGGCTGCTGCTGGACACCGGGATCTTCCAGGACCGCCCGATCCCGCTGAAGGTCGGCGAGCTGCCGGGTCGGCGTCCGGCGTTCCTCGACGGCATCCACGTCGACCCGAACGACGTGTTCGACGTGATCGAGAACGTGGTGTTCATCCAGGCGAAGTTCCACGACATCGACGAGGAGCTCGACGACAAGCAGATCCCGTGGGAGCCCGTCCTCCGGGCGCTGAAGGACGCGGGGTACACCGGGTACCTCTCGAGCGAATACGAGGGCGAGCGCGAACCGTGGCGCTCGATCGAGCAGGTGCGCCGCCAGCACTCGCTCATCCGCCAGATCGCCGACCGGCTCTGAGGCGCGTCATGCCCAACGGACTGATCCACGCCGACAGCCTGCGCCCCCACCCCGACGGGCTCGCGCTCCGGCTGACCATCCCCTGGTACCGGAGCCTCTGGCTGTCGTCGGTCACCTCGCTCGCGCTCTCGATCGACGGAGAGGCGGTCGATGCCGACGACCTCCGGTTCGAGCTGGGCGAACGCCCCTACCGCGTCGACGAGCTGCCCGAGCAGAGCGAGACGCTGTGGTTCCTGCAGGAGCACCCGCTGCTGGTGGTCCGACGGGTCGAACCCGTCGCGCTCGGAGAGACCCACGACGTCGTGCTGCACGGCGAGCTGCGCCTGCCCTACATGCAGATCGCGCCCGGCCAGGACGGCGGCCCCGGCATGTACGTGCCGAACGTGGTCCACGACGTGAGGACCCTGACGGTCGTCGACACGGATGCCGTGCCCCCGGCGCTCGTGCACGAGACGGTTCCCGCGCCGCCCGCGACCGACGACGACCCCTTCCGGCTCGGCCTGACGCTCTACTCCGCGAGCGCGGAGTTCCGCGCCGGCTGGTACGACTTCGACGGCCTGCTCGACCGGGTCGCGGATCTCGGGATCGGCCCCGGCATCGAGATCGTGGCATCCCAGATGGTCCCGACCTACCCGGTGGTCGGCGACGACTTCGTGCGCACGTGGCGCGCGGCGTTCGACCGGCACGGGTTCGTCGAGAGCTCGTTCGGCGCCAACCTCGACATGGGGCGCCGGCGTGATCGCGACATGACCCCCGACGAGGAGTTCGAGTTCTCGACCCTCATGTTCGAGGGCGCCAAGAAGCTCGGGTTCCCGCTCGTGCGCATCCAGTCGGCCAAGCCCGAGCTGCTCCGTCGGCTGCTGCCGATCGCGGAGGACTTCGAGCTGAAGCTCGCGTACGAGATCCACGCACCCATGGGACCGAACGCCGAGCCGATCCTGCGGGTGCGCGAGACCTACGCCGAGCTGGACTCGCCGCTGCTCGGCTTCGTCGCCGACTTCTCGTCCACCATGCACGCGATGTCGCCGACGCTGCTGCGAGCCGTCCGTCGCGCGGGGCTCGACGACGAAGCGGTTGCGCGTCTCCAGAAGATCTGGGCGACGGATGCCACGATGCAGGCGCGTCAGCAGGAGTTCCTCGCGTACCTGCGCGGGCGTGACTTCGACCCCGGCCGCCTGGGCTCGTTCGCCCACCTCGCGTTCAACATGCACGGGCACGTCGACCCCCGCGAGTGGGCCGACATCATGCCCCAGATCCTGCACGTGCACGCGAAGTTCTACGACATCGATGACGACGGCCGAGAGCCCGCGATCGACTACCCCGAGCTCGTGCGCGTCTTCGTCGAGGGCGGATACCGCGGCTTCTGGTCGAGCGAGTGGGAGGGTCACGCGTTCGCCGAACTCGGTGAGGTCGACCCGCTGCTGCTCGTGCGGCGCCAGCACGACCTCATCCGTTCGGCGATGCGGGCGGTGCCGGTGGGGTGACCGGGGGCGGGAGCCGGATTGGCCGGTGAGCGGCCACGCGCCGGGTCAGTCCGCCGCGATCGTCCGGTACACCGTGCGGGCCAGGCGCTCGAGGAGGTCGGGCCAGGCGTAGGTGTCGTGGGGGCTCGCGGTCGCCGTCACGCCGAGGCCGAGGTACCGCACGCACAGGCTGTAGAAGATCTCGAACGCCCAGACGGCGCTCTCCGTCGGGAGGTCAACGCCGTGCTCCGCGGCGGCGGCGAAGAGCGCGCGGAGGAAGACCGCCTGCCCCGCGTCACCGGAGCGTCGCCCGCGCGCGAGGATCTCGGCATCCTCCACCCCCAGGAGGAAGAAGGGCGACAACAGGTCGCGGTTCTCCCGCAGAATCCCGGCGTAGACCGTGACGATGTCGGCCGTCGCGGTCGCGAAGTTCGCGGCCCCGACCCCCGCCGCACCCACGCGCTGCTCGGTCTCGGCGTCGAGGCGATCGAACTCCTGGGTCTGGACGGCCCGCAGCAGCTCCGCCTTGCCCGGCACCCGTCCGTAGATCGACCCGATCGACACTCCGGCCCGCGCGCTGACCTCCGCGAGCGAGAACTGACCGGTCCCGCGCTCGTGCAGGAGCTCGAGGACCGCGGCGCGCACTTTCGCGAACGAGTCGCGGCTGCGCTGCTGCTTGGGCTCCGATACGCCGCTCACGGGACCCCCTGTGCTCACGCCGTCAGTTCCACGAGGATCGCAGACTGCGGCGGCAGGGGCACATCGAGCTGGAGGGCGCCGGTGGTGGACACCGTCACCGGGTGAGGACCCTCGACCACGCCGTCCAGAGACGTGATCGTGGCGTGCACGATGGCATCCGTCCAGGGGAGGTTCTGCACCTGGATCCGAGCCGATTCGACCCCGGCGGATGCCAGGTCGGGACGCTGCGGGGGCAGGGTCAGGCCCAGCTCGATCCGCTGTTCGCCGATCGGGATGCGGAAGGTGAAGCGGTCCTCTTCGCGCGGGGCGAGGGCGCTGTCGGGGGCGACGTAGTTGGACACCAGCACGCGCACGGTGTCGCCGTCGCGTCCGGCGGCGACGGCCAGGCCCGACTCGTCCCCGCCCGAGGCGGCGAGGCGTCGCCCGGTGAGGGCGCGTCCGGCCAGGGCCAGTGCGCGGGAACGCTCGTCGGGGGTGCCGTCCACGTCGCCGACGCCGCCCGGATCGACGAAACCGTAGTGGGGGTCGCGGCCGCTGTCGGCGCGGAAGAAGAACGCGTGGTCGATCACCGTGTCCTGCAGCGCGATCGCCGTCGCGACCTGGAACGCGCCCTTCTCGGCGGCCGGGGCCGAGCTGCTGGGCACCGCGAGGTAGTTCCAGTACGAGAGCGTCAGGTCGGTGTCGCTGAACCCGTGACGATCGAGCACGGTCCGCAGCTCGCGGGCGACGTAGCGGTAGTCCAGCGGATCGCGGCTGCCGTCGGTGAACCACAGGAACGAGAAGAAGTGGAGGGGGAGGTCGTTCTCGCGCACGAAGGCCAGGAAGCCCTCGCGGTAGGGCGCGTCGGCCTCGAGCGCGAAGGCGAGGGACGGCCCACCGACCGTCAGGGAGGGGTCGACGCGGGAAACCGCCTCGCAGAACGCGCCGTACATCGCGTAGAAGTCTTCGGGGCGCCCGCCGAAGTGCAGGGGGCCGAAGTCGGGCTGGTCGCCGAACTCGTAGATGCGGACGGGCTTCGCGGGTCCGCCCGCCCACCCTGCCGAGTAGTGGCGGACGACGTGCTCGACGACCCTGCCGTAGAGCTCGACGTCTTCGGCCGGGAGTTTGTTCTTCGGGATGGAACTGGCCACCGTGAACAGGACCTCCGCGCCGATCGCGTGCACCGCCTCCACCCACTCGTCGGTCGCGGTGAAGTTGTAGCTCGCCGGGTCGTCGGGGTCGGCGCTCCAGTCGGGGAACAGGCTCGTGGGGTTGTCGCGGGTGTCGAGGCGCGACACCCAGTCGAACGAGCGGACGACCGCCACCCCCGCCTCCCGCCACAGCGGCGTCATGTCGGGGAACTCGGGGTATCCCTCGACGGGGCCGGGGACGCCGCCCACGCCGTTCAGCGGACGGAAGGCGCTCTCCCGGGCGGCATCCACGACAAGGGTGCGGGTGGGGGTGTGCGACACGGGCGTCTCCTCGGGGGTCTCAGTAGGGCATCCGCAGGAGGCGGTTCGCGTACTCATTGGCGATCGGCTCGTCGTGGCGGAGGTGGTCGATGCGGGCGCGGTAGGTCTCTTCGGTGACGGAGTCGAACTCCTCGAGCATCGACTCGATCGACCGCTCGTGCACCGCGCGCACGCGCGGAAGGCGGCGCTTCATGAAGTTCAGCTGCGCGTCGAGCAGCGACTGGTCCTTCGCGAGCTCCTGCGCGAGCACGACGCCGTCCTCGATGCTCATCGCCGCCCCCGACCCGAGGTACGGGGTCATCGTGTGCGCCGCGTCGCCCAGGATCATCACGCGGCCGCGGAACCACGGGTACGGCACCCACACGGTCGAATAGGGCGTGTAGGCGACGTTCTCGGCGTGGCGGACGTCCTCGAGCGCATCGGCCAGGAACTCCGACCCGCGGGTGAGCGCGGCCGCACGATCGTGCATGATCTCGGCCATCTTGCTGGCGTCGTAGCGCGGGCGGCCCTCCTCCGCCACGGTCAGCACCATGTACATGAGGTCTTCCGACAGGGGCGTCAGCATGATCTTGCCGCCGTAGCCCTGGCAGATGATGGGCTGCATGATCCTGCGGCGGTTCGGGAGTCCCGCGCGCCACGCCACTCCGCCGACGGGGCGGGGAGCGTACTTCTCGCCGAAGTACTCGCGACGGATCTGCGAGTGGAGGCCGTCGAAACCGAGCACGAGGTCGTAGTCGGCGCGGTCGCCCGTGCTGAACGTGACCGTGGCCGTGTCGGCATCCTGGGCGATGTCGGCGACGGTCGTGCTCATCCGGAAGGTGCAGCCGTTGTCGAGGGCGTGCTTCGCGGCGAGCTCGAGGAAGGCGATGCGCGACATCGTCACGCAGCCGGGGAGCCCCTCGTCCCGTGTCCCGTAGCTCATGGTGCTGAGGAGGTTGCCGTCGGCGTCGTAGTTGTCGATCCCGGGCGCGGGGTGGCCGATCGCGAGCACGTCCTCGAGGAGACCGATGTCGCGCACCGCGCGGAGGCCGTTGATGCGCAGGCCGAAACCGACGCCGGCGACGCTGATCTCGGGCTTGTCGTCGATGACGTCGACTTCCGCGCCGATCCGGGCGAGGGCCGAGGCCGTGCTCAGGCCTCCGATCCCGGCGCCGACGATCAGGATGCGCAACGGTTGTGCCATGGGGTGCTCCTCACTGAGCGGGCATCGGGAGGGGGACGAACGCGCGATTTACAGAATCAGGACGTTGGTTCTGATTTTCACCGTAGCCACGGGGCGCCGGGGATGGCCAGCGATGGGCGCGGTGGCATCCGGATGCGCTCCATCACGATCACTGATAGCCGACCCCTACCCAGGCATAAACGCGATTCGCGCGTGGAAACGCGTGCACACCGTGTTTATGCGCGCGAATCGCGTTTATGCAGGAGAGCGGGACTCAGTGCGGCGCGTGCCCCGCGGCGACCCGGCGGCCGGCCTCGGCGAACAGTCCGCGCATCCACTCGTGTTCGGGATCGCGGTTGTGCGAGGGATGCCACCACAGCGCGCTCACGATCGGTGTCGCGGCGAACGGCAGGGGCACGACGCGGATGCCGCCGATGCGCAGCAGGTGCGGAGCGAGAGCCGACTGCACGAGACCCACGCGGCGCGTGCCGCTGACGAAGTGCCCCACCGGGAGGAAGCTCTCCAGCACCACCTCGATGTGCGGTTCGACGCCCAGCTGCTGGATCTGGCGCGCGGCCGAGGTGAACGCCGAGCGGGACTGGAACGTCAGCACCCACGGCATGTCGGCGAGGTTCTGCATCGTCAGCGACTCCCCGACCTCGTCGTTGTCGTCGGAGACGACGGCGAGCCAGTCGTCCTGCCACAGGTCGAGGTAGGGCAGCTCCGAGACCGGACCGTGCGGGATGACCATGGCGTCGGCGGAGCGGAGGCGGTTGGCGGCGTCCTCGACGATGCCGGGGTTGTGCAGCATGTAGCGGAACCGGACCCCGGGGGCCTGCTCGGCGGCGAGCTGCGAGACGACGGTGCCCACGGTGACGAAGCCGTAGTCGGAGCCGTAGATCGAGAACTCGCGGGTCGACTCGGCGGGCGACCACGACGCCTGGCTCTCGAAGACGCGCCGGGCGGCCTCCAGGGCCGTGCTCGTGTGATCGGTGAGACGCACCGCGAACGGCGTGAGCTCGTACGTGTTCCCGCGCCGCGCGAGGATCTGGTCGTTGAAGTGCGTGCGCAGCCGCGCGAGCGAGGCGCTGAGGGCGGGCTGGCTGAGGTGCAGCCGGTCGGCCGCCCGCGTCACGCTCCGCTCGGTGAGCAGCGCGTCGAGCGCGATGAGCAGGTTGAGGTCGAGGCGCGACAGCGTCGCATGATCGGTCACCACGATGTGATCCTTCGCTCGGATATGCGTGACGCCAGTGTATCCACGGGGTCTATGTGCCGCACGTGAGTTATCGCGGGGGTGGATGCCATACGCCCGGGCGGGCCTTATGTGCTCTATCTACGAGACTTATGTGCTTTTTCGGCGCATCCCCTCGATACTGAGGATCACAGCACAGGCGCTCCACCGAAGGAGCCGCCGACAACGTCGTCAGAAAGGCTGGCCATGACTCAACCCCGCCGTCGCGTCACGCGGCTCGTAAGTCTCCTCGCCCTCCCCGCCACCGCAGCCCTGGTCCTGGCCGGATGCTCCGGCTCCGGCGGCGACACCGGCTCGGGGGACAGCGGCTCCTTCACGTTCACGTTCGCCACCTCGAACAACCTCGAGAGCCCGTACCAGACCCTCGCCAACGAGTACCAGGCGCAGCACGAGGGCGTCACCATCACGACCAACCCCACCCCCAACGACAAGTACGGCGAGACGATCCGCACGCAGCTGCAGGCCGGCAACGCCTCCGACGTCATCCAGACCACGCCCGGCTCGGGCGACGCCCGCGGCATCATCCCGCTCGCGGAGGCCGGGTTCCTCGAACCGCTCGGCGACACCGCGAAGAGCCTCATCATCCCCGGCAGCGAGTCGGTGTACACCATCGACGACAAGGTCTACGGCCAGCCCCTGGACTTCACCATCGGCGCCGTCGTCGCGAGCCTCGGCACCGCCAAGATGAAGGGCCTCGACTCCTTCCCGACCACGATGAGCGAACTCACCGCGGCCTGCTCGTCGCTCCAGGGTCAGGGCGCATCGCTCCTCGCCCTCGCCGGTGCCGCCGGCCCCAACGTGGGTCTGACCATCCAGGGCATCTCGGCGACCCGCGTGTACTCGTCGACGCCCGACTGGAACCAGCAGCGCGCCGACGGCACGGTCACCTTCGCCGACAGCCAGGGCTGGAAGGACACCCTCCAGACCTTCATCGACCTGAAGGACGCCGGCTGCTTCCAGCCGGGCGCCGAGGGCGGTGGCTTCGACGCCATCACCAACGGCCTCGCCCAGGGCACCTCGGTCGGCAGCTTCATCCCGTCGGGTGCCGCGGTCGAGATCTCCAAGGCCGCGCCCGCCGAGGCCGAGTTCGCCGTCGAGCCCTTCCCCGCCGAGAGCGGCGAGCCGATGGTTCTCGGCAGCTCCAACTACACGCTGTCGATCAACGCCAAGGCCAAGAACAAGCAGGCCGCTCAGGACTTCCTCGAGTGGATGGCCGAGCCCGCCCAGCAGCAGCGCTACTACGAGCTCTCGGGTGAGCTGCCCGTCTCGGCGTTCGACACGCTCGACCTCAGCGGCACGATCTACGCCCCCGTGGCCGATCTGCTGAAGAACAAGCAGTACACGCCGCTGCCGAACAACATCTGGCCGAACCCCTCGGTGTACGAGGCGCTGCAGGTCGGCGGTCAGGGACTGCTCACCGGGCAGACCACCATCGACCAGGTGCTCCAGAGCATGGACGCCGCCTGGGGCAACTGACACCCTCCGCCGCCCGGGACCCCGAGGGACCCGGGCGGCGGAGCCGCACCCTTCCCCACGGAGACGAGGACGTCATGAGCACAACACTTCGACCGAGCGAAGCGGCTCGGACCGAGACCGAGCGGGTGGTCCTGCCGCGCCGCGGACGGCGCCGCGCCCCGGCTCCCCGGCGGCCCGGACTGCTGAAGTTCGGCCACTGGTGGTGGGCGCTCCCCGGGATCGTCTTCGTCATCGGCATCCACTACGTCGCCACGAGCGTCGGCGGGTTCTTCGCCTTCACGAACTGGACCGGTATCGGCGCGTTCGAGCTGATCGGCCTCGACAACTTCGTCAAGATCTTCCAGGACCCCACCAAGCTCGGCGCCCTCTGGAACACGCTGTTCCTCGCGTTCGGGTCGGTGATCCTCAGCAACGTCCTCGGCCTGGGCTTCGCGCTCGGGCTCAACCGCGGGCTCAAGTCCCGCTACATCCTGCGCACCCTGTTCTTCATGCCGGTGGTGCTGAGCCCCCTCGCGACCTCCTACATCTGGAAGTTCATCTTCGACTACAACGGTCCGCTCAACCTCGCGCTGCGCGGGGTCGGCCTCGGGAACATCGCCCGCGCCTGGGTCGCCGATCCGACCTGGGCGATCTGGACCGTCCTCATCGTGCTGGTGTGGCAGAACATCGGCTTCGCGATGGTCATCTACATGGCCGGCCTCGCCGCCGTGCCGGTCGAGATCGAGGAGGCCGCCGCCATCGACGGGGCGAACCTCTGGCAGCGCTTCTGGCACGTCACCCTGCCGTCGATCCGCCCCGCGGTCGCGATCGCCACGACCCTCGGTCTCGTCAACGGCCTGCGCGTCTTCGACCAGATCATGGCCCTCACCGGCGGCGGCCCCGCGGCGGCCACCGAGACCCTCGCGACGCAGGTCTACAAGCAGTCGTTCGCCCTCGGCAACTTCGGGTACGGCGCGGCGCTCGCCCTCCTGCTCACCCTCATCATCCTGGTCTTCGCCGTCGTGCAGCAGCGCGTGACCGCCGGTCGTTCCGAGGAGTCCTGACATGTTCCGCTACACCAAGCTCACCGCGCTCCGCGAGTTCGGTTTCTGGCTCCTCGCGCTGGTGTTCCTGCTGCCGTTCTACTTCCTCGTCACGACGGCGCTGAAGTCCGACCGCGAGGTCATCACCTCGTCGACGCTCGCGCCCCCGGCCGCCCCGGACTTCGGCAACTTCATCAAGGTGCTCACCGCGACCGGCAACTCGAACGTCGTGATGGGCCTCGTCAACAGCATCGTCATCACCGCCGGCAGCATCGTCCTGATGGTGCTGCTCGGCTCGCTCACCGGGTACGTCATCGCCCGCAGCACCCGCCGCTGGAGCCGCGCGGTCTACTACCTGTTCCTCGTCGCCATCGTGCTGCCCACGCAGCTGGGCACCGTGCCGCTCTACATCGGGGCCCGTTCGCTCGGACTCACCGGCTCCGCCTGGGGCATGATCATCCTCTACACCGGGATGCTGCTGCCGCTGGCGATCTTCCTGTACGCCGGATTCTTCCGGGGCCTCGGCACCGAGTACGAAGAGGCCGCCACGATCGACGGCGCCACCCGGACGCAGATCTTCTTCCGCATCGTGCTGCCGCTGATGTCGCCGGCGACGGGAACCGTCGCGATCCTCGCGGGTCTGATCGTGTGGAACGACTTCTTCACGTCGCTGATCTTCCTCGGCGGCTCGGCGAACCAGACGCTCCCGGTCGCCATGTACTACTACATCGGCTCGCTGGTCTCGGCCTGGAACCAGATCTTCGCGATCGTCATCGTCTCGATGGTGCCGATCCTCGCCTTCTACCTCTTCGCTCAGAAGCGTTTCATCCAAGGTTTCGCCGGCGGCCTCAAGGGCTAGGGCGCACCCCGAATGGATGCCAGGACACCCGGCATCCACCGGTCGGCGCGCCCGCACAACGAAAGGACCCCCATGTATCAGCTCGCCCCCAACATCGAACTGCTCTTCACCGAGGCCGGCGATTACCACGACCGCGTGCGCGCGGCGGCCGCGGCCGGTTTCGACGCCGTCGAGATCTGGGGTCCGACCGGCGTGGACGCCCCCGCGACCCCGAAGGACCTCCCGGCGCTGAAGGCCGCGCTCGAGGAGACCGGCACGCAGCTCACCGCGCAGCTCGCCGAGCCGCGGACGCAGTTCATGATCCCGCCGTGGGACCACTCGGAGTTCTACCGCAAGCTCGACGAGGGCGTCGCGATCGCGCAGGACCTCGGCTGCCCCCGCATCGTCGTCGGCAGCGGCACGGGCTTCGGCGGCTGGAAGCGGCAGGTGCAGCTGGACAAGCTGATCGAGATCTATCGGAAGGCCGTCGCGCAGATCGACGGTTCGGGCGTCACGCTCGTGCTGGAGCCCGTGAACGTCCGCGTCGACCACCCGGGTTCGCTGCTCGACCGCACGTCCGAGGCCGTCTACGTCGCGCGCGGCGTGGAGTCGCCGCAGTTCGGTGTGCTCTACGACATCTACCACTCGGCCGTCGAGGGCGAGGACATGGAGGCGGAGCTCGAGAACGCGGGCGACCTCGTCAAGTACGTGCAGCTCGCCGACGCCCCCGGGCGCGGGGAGCCGGGGACGGGCGACCTCGACTGGGCCGAGCGCTTCCGCCTGCTGCGCGCGAGCGGATACGACGGGCCGATCGGCCTGGAGTACTACCCCACGACCGAGTCCGCGGCATCCGTCGCCCACATCGTCGAGCTGGGGCGCACGGCATGAGCGGGCGGCAGTACCCCGCGTCGGTCGACGTCGCGATCGTCGGGAGCGGCCCTACGGGCGCGGCGTACGCCCGCGTGATCTCGGAGCGCGCGCCGGACCTGACGGTCGCGATGTTCGAGGTGGGTCCGACCGTGTCCGACCCGCCCGGCGCGCACGTGAAGAACATCGCCGAGCCGGCCGAGCGCACGCGCGCGCAGGTCGCGTCGGAGGGCCCGGGGGAGCGGGGAACGAAGGTCGTCAGCCCCGGTGCCGCCAAGGCCGGGGTGCGCGGGGCGCGTCCCGGAACGTTCCTGCTCGACGACGGCTACGTCTTCGAGGGCGAGGACGGCCTGCCGGTCGCGGCGATGTCGAGCAACGTGGGCGGCATGGCCGCCCACTGGACCGGCGCGTGCCCGTGGCCGAACGAGAGCGAGCGCATCGGGTTCCTCCCCGACATGGACGAACTCCTCGCCGAGGCCGAGCGTCTGCTCGGCGTCACGCGGGACGCCTTCGACTCCGCCCCGTTCGGCGAGATCGTGCGCGAACGGCTGGCTGCCGCGGTCGACGACGGACGCACGGACGCGACGAAGGTGCAGCGGATGCCGCTGGCCGTGCACCGGCGCGACGACGGTCGCCTGGTGTGGTCGGGGTCGGACGTGGTCCTCGGCGACGTGACGCGGACGAACCCCGCGTTCTCGTTGTTCGACGAGTCGCTCGTGACCTCGGTGGTCCTCGCCGACGGGCGCGCGGCGGGCGTCGTCGTCCGCGACCTGCGCTCGGGCGAAGAGCACGAGGTCGCCGCGCGGGCGGTCGTCGTCGCCGCCGACGCGCTGCGGACGCCGCAGCTGCTGTGGGCCTCGGGGGTGCGCCCGCCGGCCCTCGGCCGATACCTCAACGACCAGGCGCAGGTGGTGTTCGCGTCGCGGCTGCGCGACGTCGCCCCCCTCGGGGCCGACGCTCCGGCCACCGGACTCGCCGAGTACAGCGGCGTCAGCTGGGTGCCGTTCACCGACGCCGTGCCGTTCCACGGGCAGATCATGCAGCTCGACGCCTCGCCGATCGCGCTCGCCGAGGACGACCCGGTCGTGCCGGGGTCGATCGTCGGTCTCGGGCTGTTCTGCGCGAAGGACCTGCAGGCCGACGACCGCGTCGAGTTCGACGACGCGCACGTCGACGGGTACGGGATGCCGGCTCCCCGCATCCACTACACCCTCACCGCTCGCGATCACGAGGTGATCGAGCGCGCCCGCGCGGAGATCACGCGTCTGGCCGAGGCGATCGGCGATCCGGTCGGCGACCGGCCCTTCACCCTCCCGCTGGGGTCGTCGCTGCACTACCAGGGCTCGACGCGCATGGGTGCCGCCGATGACGGCGAGAGCGTGTGCGACACCGACGGTCAGGTCTGGGGCGTTCCGGGACTGTTCGTCGCCGGCAACGGCGTCATCCCGACTGCGACGGCCTGCAATCCCACGCTGACGTCCGTGGCGCTCGCGGTCCGCGGGGCCCGCGCGATCGCGGCATCCCTCGCCTGATTCCTTGCTTATGCAGAAATCAGACATTAGAGTGTAGGAATCAGAACAAAGAAGTTCGCGGCTCCGGCCGCGCCGACGAGGAGGTCGCGGTGATCCCGGATCGCATCATCGAACAGGGCACGCTGCGTGCCCGCGACGGACGTGCGGCGGTGGAGGTCCGCCTCCCCTGGTACCGGGCGCTGCCGGCATCCTGCATCTCCGCGGCGAAGCTCACGATCGACGGGGTCGAGGCCCCGACCGAGACGCTCCGCTGGGAGATGAACGGCGAGGAGTTCACGTTCGGCGAGATGACGACGAACACGCAGGAGTGGTGGTTCCCCACCGACTCCGCCGTGCTCTCGGGAGACCTCGCGCTGGATGCCGGCGAGCACGAGGTCCGGGTCGATCTGACGCTCTACATCCCGTACATCATCATCGCCGACGACGAGGTGCTCCACATCGAGGAGCACGACACGAAGACGATGACGGTTCGTCAGGCCGAGGAGGCCCTCGCATGACCGCGCTCGGCACGCCCATCCAGGGCGTCACGCTCTACAGCTTCACCCGCGCGTTCCACGGGCGCGAGTACGACCTCGACCAGCTCATCCGCAAGACCGCGGCCGAGGGCTTCGGGCCGGGCCTGGAGATCATCGGATTCTCCAGCTTCCGCGGGTTCCCCGACATCGACGACCACTTCGCCGGGCGCTTCTCCGACCTGATCGACGAGGTCGGCCTCGTCCGCACCTCGCTCGCGGTCAACGCCGACATCGGCCTGCGCCCCGACAAGCTCATGGACCAGGACGAGCTCATCGCCTACATGCGCCGGCAGATCGCGGCGGCGGCGAAACTCGGCTTCCCGATCGCGCGCGTGCAGATCTCGCTGACGCCCGACTCGATGGAGGCCCTCGCCCCCATCGCCGAGGAGTACGGCGTCACGCTCGCGCTCGAGGTGCACGCCGACCAGTACGCCTCGCACCCGCGTATCCTCGCCCTCCGCGACCGGTACGAGCAGGTCGGTTCGCCGTTCCTCGGCTTCACGATGGACTGGGGCGCCACCGTCACCGGCTTCGCGCCCTCGCTCCTCGAGGCGTACCGCCGCCGGGGCGCGTCGGAGGAGCTGCTCGCCGCCGTCGTCGCGCTGTGGGACGAGTACTACGAGCAGGGTCCGCCCGCCGACCAGGCCGACCACGGTCAGCGGTTCGGCCGCTTCATCGGCCTCTCGCACCAGTACGGCCGCCCCGACCTCGGCATCGATCTCGGCATCAACGGCACCGGACTCTTCGGTCCGGCGCGGGTCGACGACTGGCTCGAGATCATGCCCTGGGTGCGTCACGTGCACGGCAAGTTCTTCGGCATCGACGAGAACGGCCAGGAGCCCTCGGTGCCCGTCGCCGACCTCATCACCCTTCTCGTCGACAACGGTTACAGCGGCGCCGTGTCCAGCGAGTACGAGGGCTGGCACTGGAACCACTGGCAGAGCCCGTTCGAGATCATCCGCGCCGAGCAGGTCATCCAGCGCACGGCCGCCGCGGCCGCGGGCTCGCGCATGATCACGGATGCCGCCGAGGCCCGGCGCACCCTCGACACCCACCTGTCGCACGCCGTGCGCGCCTGAAAGGACACCCGCCATGAGTGACGGCATCGCCGGGACCGGCATCCAGCTCGGGACCACCCTCTACTCGATGACGAGCGAGTTCGCCGCGGGGCTGTACACGCCCGAGACGCTGATCCGCGAGGTCCACGACCAGGGCATCGGCCCGGGCGTCGAGTTCAACTTCGCGCAGCTGCTGCGGTCGTACCCCGACGTGGACGACGACTTCGTGCAGCTGTGGTTCGACTCGCTCGAGAGATACGGCCTCGAGGCCAGCGCGGTCGGCACGAACCTCGACATGGGGCGCCGCAAGGACCGCGACATGACGCCCGACGAGGAGCACGAGTTCTTCGCCCGCCAGCTGAAGTCGGCGCACACGTTGGGCTTCCGCACGGTCGTCATCCGCTCGGCGGGGAAGGAACTGCTGCGCAGTCTGCTGCCCCTCGCCGAGAAGTACGACCAGAAGCTCGCCTACGAGATCCACGCGCCCTCCGGCCCGAACGACCCGAAGGTGCTCGAGATCCGCGAGGTGTACGAGGAGCTCGGCAGCGACCGCCTCGGCTTCACCGCCGACTTCTCCTCGACCATGCACTCGCTCTCCCCGACGCTGCTGCGCACGCTCGGCCAGATGGGCATGGACGAGAAGCACTTCCCGGTCATGGACGAGATCTGGCACGAGCCGGCCCCCATGCACGTGCGCAACCAGACCTTCGAGGACTACCTCTCGGGCGAGGGCGTCGACCCGCTGCGCTTCGGACCGTTCACGCGCCTCGCGTTCAACATGCACGGGCTGGTGCCGCCGGAGGAGTGGCTCGACATCATGCCGCAGATCTTCCACGTCCACGCGAAGTTCTACGACATCGGGCCCGACGGCCAGGAGCCCGCGATGGACATCCCGCGCATCGTGAAGCAGTTCGTCGTCGGGGGCTACCGGGGCTACCTCTCCAGCGAATGGGAGGGCCACGCGTTCAGCGATCTCGGTGAGAGCGACCCCATCGACCTCGTCAAGAAGCAGCACGCGCTCATGCGCACCGCCATCGAAGAGACCGTCGCCGCGCACCAGCCGGCCTGACACCCATCACGTACGAAGGAGTATCCGTGTCGAACACCACCACCGAGGCATCCCTCTCGGACCTCGTCGCCGAGATCGTGCGCCTGCGCGAGCAGGTCGAGGCCGCCCAGTCCCTCGCGCAGCGCGCCGAGGACCGCGGACAGGTCGAGAACCTGTTCAACCGCTACATGCACCTGCACAACGCGTTCGAGGACGAGCAGATCATCCCGATGTGGGTGAAAGAGGGCACCGAGGGGATCCGCGCGCGCTACACCAACGCCGGTCAGTACACGACGTGGCAGAGCGTCACCGACTACCACCGCGGCCGCCCCCACCCCGAGGGCAAGCTGATCCTCCACACCACGAACACCCCGGTGATCGAGGTCGCCGCCGACGGCAAGACCGCCAAGGGCGTCTGGCTCATGGCCGGCACCGAATCGGGCCTGACCGACCCCCGGGTCGCCGAGGCGTTCCCCGACATGTACTCGCCCGACGAGGTGCTCGGCAAGAAGGTCTGGGCGCACTGGGTGTGGTGCAAGTACGCCATCGACTTCCTCAAGCAGGACGGCGAGTGGAAGTTCTGGAAGTTCCGCTGCTACGAGCTCGCCCGTGCCCCCTTCGAAGAGAACTGGGTCAGCTTCGGCCTGAAGAACCAGGGTGCGTTCGACCTCGACCTCATGTACTTCGGCGACGACGGCAAGCCCGTCTTCATGCCGCCGGCCGACGAGCCGGTGCCGTCGAAGAACCACCCCTACAGCCCCGAGACGACGCAGAAGCTCGAGCCCGTGCCGCCGGTCGCGCACGAGCACTTCGTCGACACCTTCGCCTAGGAGTCCCCGTGGCCACCCACAACTCGCTCTTCGCCGAGAAAGACGTCCGTCGCACCGACGACGGGCTCGCCGTCTCGGTACAGCTGCCGTGGTACCGCAGCCTCTGGCTGTCGGCGGTCGACGGCGTCGCCGCCACCGTGAACGGCGTCGCGATCCCCACGGAAGACCTCCGGTTCGTCCTCGAGGGTCGCGAGTACCGCGTCGAGGAGCTGCCGGAGCAGTCCGACACCCTGTGGTTCGTCGCCGACCGCCCTGACGTGCGGATCCACCTCGACACGCCGCCCGCGGCGGGCGAGACGATCACCGTCGAGGTGGTGCTGACGATGCGTCTGCTCTACATGCAGATCATGCCGGGCGTCGACGGCGGCCCCGGCCGCTACGTCACGAACCGCGTGCCGGTCGAGCGCGAGCTGGTGCTGGCATGACATCCGCCCGGCCCCTGCGCGTGGCGATGATCGGCTACGGCTTCATGGGGGCGGCGCATTCGGTCGGGTGGCGGCAGGCGCCGCACGTCTTCGATCTGGCGCGCCCGGTGGAGATGACCGTCGTCGTCGGTCGGAACGCGGATGCCGTGGCATCCGCCGCCGCGAAGTGGGGCTGGGCGGAATCGGCCACCGACTGGCGCGAGGTGATCGCCCGGGACGACATCGACATCGTCGACATCGTGACTCCGGGCGACTCCCACGCCGAGATCGCGATCGCGGCGCTCGAGGCCGGCAAGCACGTCCTGTGCGAGAAGCCGCTGGCGAACACCGTGGCCGAGGCCGAGGCGATGGCCGAGGCGGCGGAGCGGGCGCGGGCGCGCGGCATCCGGTCGATGGTGGGGTTCACGTACCGGCGGGTCCCGGCGGTGACGCTGCTGCGCGACATGATCGCCGAGGGGGCGGTGGGAGCGGTGCAGCAGGTGCGCGCGGCGTACCGGCAGGACTGGCTCGTCGACCCCGGGATGCCGCTCGCCTGGCGCCTGCAGAAGGAGCATGCCGGGTCGGGGGCGCTCGGTGACATCGGCGCGCACATCATCGACATGACCCGGTTCGTCACGGGGCTCGACATCGACAGCGTCACCGGCACGCTCGAGACGATCGTGAAGCAGCGTCCGCTGCAGGCGGCCGGATCGGGGCTCTCGGGCTCGGCGGGGGAGGGCGTCGGCGACGTCACGGTCGACGACGCCGCGATCTTCACCGGCCGGCTGTCCAACGGCGCGTTGGCGTCGTTCGAGGCGACGCGGTTCGCCACGGGCCGCAAGAACGCGCTCACGATCGAAGTGTCCGGCGACCGCGGGGCGCTCGCGTTCGACCTGGAAGACCTCAACAGCCTGCGGTTCTACGACCGCACGGCACCCGAGGGACGCCAGGGGTTCACCCAGATCCTCGTCACCGAGGCCGTGCACCCGTACGTCGCCGCGTGGTGGCCGGCCGGTCACATGCTCGGCTACGAGCACGGCTTCACCCACCAGGTGGTCGACCTGGTTGACGCGATCGACAGCGGGACCGACCCGCACCCCTCGTTCGCCGAGGGACTCAGCGTCCAGCAGGTGCTCGACGCGGTCGAGCGCAGCTCCGCCGCAGCCGCCGCGTGGACGAGCGTGGCATCCCCCGTTCCGGTCTCCTGAAAGGTTTCGTCATGGCACGCCCGATCACCCTGTTCACCGGCCAGTGGGCCGACCTGCCCTTCGAAGAGGTCGCGCGTCTCGCGGGCGAGTGGGGCTACGACGGCCTCGAGATCGCCTGCTGGGGCGACCACATCGACGTCTCGCGCTGGGACGACGCCGACTACGTCCAGTCGCGTCTCGACATCCTCGAGCGCCACGGACTGAAGGTCTGGACCATCGCGAACCACCTCGTCGGCCAGGCCGTGTGCGACGACCCCATCGACGAGCGGCACCACGACATCGTGCCGTCGCGCGTGTGGGGCGACGGGGATGCCGAGGGCGTGCGGCAGCGCGCCGCGGAAGACCTCAAGAACACGGCGCGCTTCGCCGCGAAGCTCGGGGTCTCGACGGTGACCGGCTTCACGGGGTCGAGCATCTGGAAGTACGTCGCCATGTTCCCGCCGGCATCCGAAGCGATGATCGACGCGGGATACCGCGACTTCGCCGACCGGTGGCATCCGATCCTCGACGTGTTCGAAGAGGTCGGGGTGCGTTTCGCGCTCGAGGTGCACCCGTCCGAGATCGCGTACGACTACTGGACCGCGAAGAAGACGCTCGAGGCGATCGGCCACCGGAAGAGCTTCGGCTTCAACTTCGACCCGTCGCACTTCGTCTGGCAGCAGCTGGATTCGGTCGCCTTCGTCCTCGACTACGCCGAGCACATCTTCCATGTGCACTGCAAGGAGTCGGTCACGAACCTCGACGGCCGCAACGGCGTGCTCGGCTCGCACCTCTCGTGGGACAACCCGCGGCGCGGCTGGACGTTCGTCTCCACCGGGCACGGCGCCGTGCCGTGGGAGCCGCTGTTCCGCGCGCTGAACGCGATCGGCTACGACGGTCCGACGAGCGTGGAGTGGGAGGACGCCGGCATGGACCGGCTCGTCGGCGGCCCCGAAGCGCTCGCCTTCGTCCGCAAGCTCGGTGAGATCACCCCGCCCCACCAGTTGTTCGACGCCGCGTTCTCGCGAAAGGACTGAGCCGTGCTGAACGTGCTGATCCTCTCGGGGCACATGACCGTCGAGCACGACAACGCCCACCGCAGCTTCCGCCTGCACAACCAGTGGATCACGACGCTCCTGGAGGACACCGGGCGCTTCCACGTGCGGGTCGTCGAGGACCCGCGCGGGCTGCCCGCGAGCGTCATCGCCAAGTACGACGTGCTGATCGTCGTGTTCGAGGGCCGCGACGGTTACCACGACATCGCGACCGGGTTCGGGGCCGAGACGGATGCCGCGATCCTGCGTTTCGTGCACGACGAGGGCAAGGGCATCGTGTGGTTCCACGGCTCCGCCGCCCAGGAGGACCGCTGGGGCTACCCCGAGGAGTACAACGTCATGCGCGGAGCCAAGCTCAGCGCGTGGGAGACGGGGCTGCGTCCGCGTCCATGGGGCGAGGCCCTGCTGCGGACCGCCGAGCCCCGGCATCCGATCACCGAGGGCATCAACGAGACGTGGACCGTCACCGGTGACGACATCCTCGTCGGCGTGCAGATGTACGAGGGCGCCCAGGTGCTGCTGACGACCTTCGACGACCTCGAGGCGTACGAGAAGGCGCCCGTGTGGCCGATGTCGCACTACCCGGTCGACATCCCGCCGGAGGGTATCGCGGCGCTGCCGGGCATCAACACCGACCAGCCGCTCGCGTGGATCAACGAGTACGGCGCGGGCCGGTCGTTCACGATCACGATCGGGCACGACATCGACACGTTCCGGCGCATCGAGTTCATCCGCATGTTCCCACGCGGTGTCGAGTGGGCGGCGACCGGCGAAGTCACGCTCACCGGCCCCGATCGCCGCGGCGACCGCCGCATCAACCCCTGGCCGTACTACAACGGCGAGGGGTGAGGGCCGGGCGGGGCGGGGCGCGGGCGGGGCGGGGCGGGGCGGCGTCCGGGCCGCGGCCGTGTCACGCATAAACGCGATTCGCGCCCAGAAACGCGAGCACACCGTGTTTATGCGCGCGGATCGCGTTTATGAGTGAGGGAGAGGCATGATCGGGATCGGCATCCTGGGGGCGGGCGGCATCGCGGAACGCGCGATGGTCGAGCCGTCGCGGACCGTCGACGGTGTCGAGGTCGTGGCCATCGGCGCGCGGGATCCGGAGCGGGCGCGCGCGTTCGCCGACCGGCTCGACCTCCCCGCGTGGGGCGACTACGACGCGGTGCTGTCGGATCCCCGGGTCGATCTCGTCTACCTCGCGTTACCGCCGATCGTCCACGCCGAGTGGGCGACGCGGGCGCTCGAGGCCGGGAAGCACGTGCTGTGCGAGAAGCCCCTGTCGGCGAACGGGACGACCGCCGCGGCCATCGCGGACACGGCGGATGCCAACGCCCGACGCGCGTTCGTCGGCTTCCATTACCGCTCGCATCCGTTCATCGCGGACCTCCTCGCCACGATCGGGTCGGGGGCCCTCGGCGACGTGCGGCGCGTGGAGGTGGACTTCAGCATCCCGCACTTCGTCGTGAAGCCCGGCAACATCCGCCTCGACGGCGACCTCGCCGGCGGCGCCGTGATGGACGTCGGCTGCTACGCGGTCGATCTGCTCCGGGCGGCGTGGGGCGAGCCCGAGGTCGTCTCGGCGTCGGCGCGGACGTACGACGTCGACCCCCGCATCGACCTGCAGACCGACGCCGAACTGCTGTTGCCCGGTGGCATCCCGGCCGCGGTCCGGGCGTCGTTCCTCGGCGACGACGCCGGGGCGATGGAGGTGCGGGTCTTCGGGGGCGCGGCCACGCTGCGTGCGACGAGCGTCATCGTGCCGCAGTGGGGCGCGACCCTCCGCGTGACGACCCCCGACGGCACGGTGCTGCGCGAGGTCGCGGTCGACCCCGCCGAGAACAGCTACGCCCGGCAGCTGGAGCACCTGCGCGACGTGCTGACCACGGGCGCGCCCAGCATCCTCGACGCCCGCCGCGCCGTCGGCACGATGCGCGTCGTGGACGAGATCTACCGCGCGGCCAGGTTGCTCCCGCGCTGACGAGCGCGTGAGTCGCCAAGATTTGTCGCTTCTCGGCATGCCGAGGCGACAAATCCTGGCGACTCACGCGAAGGGCGCAGCCTCAGCCCAGCAGCGGCTGCAGCACCTTCTGCACGTACCAGCCCGCGACCATCGTGCTCTCGGCGGGGTGGGGGCTCTGGTCGGACTCCACCACGATCCAGCCGCGGTAGCCGTGCTCGGCCAGGGCGCCGACGAAAGCCTCGAAGTCGACCAACGCGCGCTCGTCGCTCGGCTCGTAGAACCACCGCAGGATCTTGCGCGGGCCGCCCTCGGTGCGGACGAACTGCTCGGCGTGCGGCGTCGACGCCTCGGCGTCGTCGACCGTCTCGCGGGCGTCCTTCAGCTGCACGTGGACGACCCGGTCGGCGTACCGCCGGTACAGCGCGACCGGATCGATCCCCGCGATCGCGTATTCGGCGGTGTCGATCGCGAGACCGACCTTCGCCGGGTCCGTGGCGGCGAGCAGGCGATGGATGCCATCCCCCAGGCGCAGCGCCGAGAGGAAGTCGACGTGCAGACCGAGGGCGATGCCATCCTCGGCAACGGCCGAGCCGACCGTGTTCCACAGGTCGGCGAGCACACCGATCTGCTCGTCGGAGAGGGGCCCCGTCTGCCACGCCGAGGGGGCGGCGCGCACGACCAGCACGCTCCCGCCGAGGCGGCGGACGGCATCCGCGAACCAGCGTGCGGTGCGGGTGATCTCGCCGACCGACGCCGGATCCAGCGGGTCGGGGCCCCGGCCCATCTCGACCTCGAAGCCGACGGAGGGGTCGTACACGTAGCTGCTCACGGCGTCGAGCGCGCACGCGGACAGCACCTCGCGGAACGCCTCGAGCGAGCCGTAGAGGTCGGCGATCTGCTGGGGCGTCCCGAGCGGCTCCCACGCGCCGAAGCTCACGGCGGTGAGCTCGATGCCCGAGAAGCCGCTGATCGACACGGTCTTGAACGCCCGCTCGTGCTCGCGCTTGCGGACGAACGAGTCGATGTTCGTGTCCCATTGGTTGACGGCGTAGGCCCAGCGCACGTCGCTCATCGCGCGACCTCCTCGTTGTAGATGCCGTCCAGCACGTTCTTGGCGTACCAGCGCGAGATCGCGGTGCTCTCGGCGTAGTCGCCGCCGAGCTTGTCGGCCTTGTCGTGTTCGACGCTGATCCAGCCGGTGTAGCCGTTGTCGCGCACCGAGCGCATCATCGCCTCGAAGTCGACGAGCCCCTCAGCGGTGCCCATCTCGTAGAACCATTTCTCGGTCGTCTTCGCCGATACCTCGGCATCCGGGAACATCCGGTAATCGTCGTTGACGTCCTTGTGGCGGGTGTCCTTGAAGTGGAAACCGGTCACGCGCGCGTGGTGCTTCTCGTACACATCGACCGGGTCGACGTCGGCGATGCAGTGCTGCGCGGTGTCGACGAAGAACTTCACGTAGCGCGGGTCGGCGTAGGAGTAGAAGCGGTCGATCTGGTCGCGCGTGCGGATGCCGGCGTAGAACTCGTGGTGGCAGGTGAGGTTGACGCCGTACTGCTGTGTGAGTTCGCCCACCTTCCCCCAGATGTCGGCCGCGTGCTTCAGCCCGTCGTCGGGCACGCCGGCCTCGTCGAAGTAGCGGGACCCGGGCATCACGATGATGTTGTCGAGCTGGATGCCGGACCACATGTCCAGCGTCCGCTGGAAGTCCTCCAGGATCGTGGCGTGGGTCGCGGGCACCTCGGGGGCGTAGCGGTCGGGGGAGTAGTAGACCCCGTGGAACGTGTTGACGATCCGTTCGAGGCCCTGCTCCTGCACGAACTCCTGGTAGTTGGCGACGGACCCGTACTGCTCGAAGATCTGCCAGATCCGGAAGTCGAACGTGTCGATCGCGTCAAATCCGACGGCGGCGACCTGCTGGAGGAATCGCTTCATCGCCAGCTTCGACTGCCACTGGTCGTAGGGTCCGGCGGGTCCTTGGGCCCGCCAGTGGTCCATGTAGCTCCACTTGATGGGGCGGTCGGTCATGGGGTGCTCCTTGTTCTGATGCGCGAGCGCCTGAGGTGCCAATATGTGTCGCTGCGAGCGGGCTCCGGGCGACACATTCTGGCGACTCACGCGTGAGGGGATGGACGGTCGGAGAGGAGAGCGGCGGCCCGTGCGAGGTGACGCGAGGTCATCTCCCACGGGTCGTCGTCGAGCCACTCCTGGCCGCCCCACTCGCTGCAGAGCGTGCCGGTGTAGCCCGTCGCGGCGAGGGCGGCGCCCACGTCGCGAAGGGGGTCGGAAAGTCGGTGGTCGGCGTCGTCGAGGTCCCAGAACTTCAGGTGCACTCCGCCGATGAGGGGCAGAACGGATGCCACGTCCGAGACGTCCGAGCGCCCGAACCGCACGAGCAGGTTCATGTACAGCGTGTGCACCGGTCCCGGCACGCGGCCCGACCGCAGGTGGTCGACGACCGCGCCGTGGGTTCCGGGCTCGCGCCAGTGGTCCCGGAGCAGCGTCACGAGTGCCGGGTCGACACCCCCGCGGGACAGGGCGTCGAGGTACGTCACGGGGAGCGCCGGCATGAGCATGCTGATGTCGAGCAGCAGGCGCACGTGGGGGCTGTCGATCTCGGCGATCCGCGCGAAGGCCTCGGGCGACGCGGCCGGCGTCTGGTGCCCCTGCGCCTCCTCGTACAGCACGAGGTCGAGTTCCTCCAGCAGGGGCAGCGCGCGCTCGAGCACCGCGCCCGCCTGGCCGATCGGGAGGCGCACGCCCTGCGCGCCGAGCGCCGCGGAGGTGCGCAGCTGCGGCTCGAGGAAGGCGAGGCGCTCGTCGTCGGTGCGGCGGCGGTGACCGTCCCACTCGTCGATGCTCACGCCGACGATGCTCACTCGCCCGCCTACCGCGTCGAGGCGATCGCGCAGGTCGTGCGCCTCGGCGAGCGTGGCCGCCGGGTAGCCGCGCCACAGTTGCCCGAGCTCCACCTCGATCGCGGACGCGAGCCCCCGTTCGACCAGGGCGACCGCGAGATCCGGGGCCGTGCGTTCGGCGCGCACGACTTCGGGCGTGAGGTTGAACGCGCTCGCCGACAGCGTCCAGCCCGCCGGCAGCGCGCTCATGCGCGGCTCCCGACGTCTCGCGAGACACCCGTCGTCGGCGTCTCGGTGTCCAGCTCGCGGGTGAAGAAGAAGGGCAGACGGAGGGGCCCGTCGGGCCCGCCGTCGAGGTACGGCACCTCCAGCCGGAACGACACCGACACCTCGTGGATGCCAGGGCTCGCGGCATCCGTCACGTGCAGGGCGACGCGGTCCTGCACGTGCCACCACAGCGGCTCGGCCTCGAGGTCGGCGGGGTCGACGCGGCGGTCGCCGAGCTCCACGGTCGCGGGGGCGGATCGCCCGTCGATGCGCACCTCGGGGTCGACGAGACCGGCGAGGGGCAGGGAGCGGATCCAGGGCAGGGAGAGGCGGAGGACGTACCCGTCGGGGAGGGTGTGCAGCGCATCGTCGCGCAGCGCGGTCAGGACCATAAGTCCCGAATCTACCGACTAATGTCGCAAATAGGAAGAAGTGTCAGGCGGGGATCGCCGCGCCGCGGATCGCCGCGAGCGTCGGGCGACCCTCGGCGAACCATCGCGGGAACACCGCCTCGAACAGCTGCTCTCGGGCGAGGTCCACCCCGCCGCGCAACGGCTCGCGGGCGTCGTTGACGCTGGTCACGATCGACAGGTCCCGCGTGGCGAGCGGCAGGGAGAGCTCGTAGACCCGGTGGCGCACCTCGGCGAGGAACAGCTCGCCCGCGGCCGCCACGGCTCCGCCGATGACGATGACGCTCGGGTTGAACATGTTCACGAGAGCGGCGACCGCTTCGCCGATCTGCCGCGCGGAGGCCTGGATGAGTGAGATCGCGAGCGCGTCGCCCCGCTCGGCGGCCTTCGAGATGTCTTCGGGGGCGAGTTCGGTGCCCGAGGCGAGGATGTCGGCGATCGCACCCGTGCCCCCGGCCGCGACAGCCTCGCGCGCGTCGCGCACGAGGGCCCAGCCGCCGGCGACGGCTTCGAGGCATCCGATCTTCCCGCACCGGCACTGCTGCTCCGCCCCCGGAACCCGGACGTGGCCCATGTCACCGGCGGCGCCGTTCGCGCCGCGGTGCAGGCGCCCGTGCGACACGAGCCCCGCGCCGATGCCGGTGCCGACCTTGCAGTAGATGAGGTCGGGGTTGTCCTCGCGCCGACGCGCGCGCTCCCCGGCGGCGAGGATGTTCACGTCGTTGTCGACCCAGACCGGCGCCGAGTAGCGCTCCTCGAAGCGCGAGCGGACGTCGAAGTTGTTCCACCCGGGCATGATCGGCGGGGCGACCGGCCGGCCGGTCTCGAAGTCGACCGGGCCCGGGAGGCCCACGACCACGGCCCAGACCGCGGGGTTTCCGTCGCTCTCGAGGAGTTCGTCGACCATCGACGTCGCGACCGCGAGGGTCTCGTCGGGGCCGCTGGCGATGTCCCACGCCCGGTGCGCCTCGGCGCGGATCTCGCCGTCGAGGTCGGTGACGCCCACATGGATGTGCAGTCCGCCGAGCGCGCACACGACGATCCGTCCGCGCTCGGAGCGGAAGCGCAGGGTGCGCGGAGCCCGCCCGCCCGAGGAGGGGGCGTACTCGGCGTCCTCGAGGAAGCCCATCTCGACGGCGCGATCGACCCGCTGCGTCACGACGCCGCGGCCGAGTCCCGTGACGCGACCGATCTCGGGACGCGTCACCGCCTCGCCGAGTCGGACCATGTTGACGATCCGCAGCAGGCTCGTGACCTCGTCGGTCTGTGCGCCGAAGCGGAGCGTGGAGACGTTGGCCATGCTCGATCTTCACACAAGGGCGGCCTCCCGCTCCCGGTTTCGCGTCATCTATGGTTCATTAGTCTCGAACTTCGGCGCCATTCGTGCCGAAGTGGCCGCGAAGGAGCGTCATGACCTGGGGAGTGGGCATCATCGGGGCCGGTCCCGGGGTGGCGGCATTGCACGCGCCGACGCTGGCGCGGACCGCGGGCGACTTCCGCCTCGTGCACGTCAGCGACGGCGGCAGCGGGCGCGCCGCCGCGATCGCCGAGCGCTTCGGCGCACGCTCCTCGACCGGCGTGGAGGCGCTGCTGGCCGACGCCGAGGTCGAGGTCGTCGCCGTGTGCAGCCCGCCCGAGCAGCACGCCGCGCACGTGCGCGCGAGCCTCGCCGCGGGGCGCCGCGCCATCTTCTGCGAGAAGCCGCTCGCGACGACCCTCGAAGACGCCGAGCGGATCGTCGCCGAGTGCGCCGACGCCGGCGCCCTCCTGGTGGTGGGCACGAATCACCTGTTCGACCCGGCGTGGTCGCGGGCCACTCACCACCTGCACGCCACGCGCGATCGCGTGCGGTCGGTGTCGGTGACGCTGTCGCTCGCGCCTAACGGGAGGTATCACGAGCTCGTCACGGGCGCGCCCCTTCCCTCGGCACCGGGGCCCGCTCGCCCGCCCATCGACCCCGACGACCGCGAGCTGAGCGCGCGGATCGTCCGGCAGCTGGTCGTCGGGCTGGCCGTGCACGATCTGCCGCTCGTGCGCGATCTCGTCCCGGATGCCACCGAGGTCGTGTGGGCGCGACCGGTCGCGCCCATCGGGTTCGACCTCGCCCTCCGCTCGTCCGATGCGGTCGTGCGTTTCACCGCGGTGATGGGGCCCCACGGGGCGGACTCGCTGTGGCGGGTGAACGTCGCGACCGACGGCGCGCGCATCGACGTCGAGTTCCCGCCCCCGTTCGTGCACGCGGGCAGCGCCCGCACCACGGTTCGCGACGGGCGCGGCATCCAGACCGCGTATCCGATCGACCGGCGCGACGGGTACGACGCGGAGTGGCGCGCGCTCGCGGCCCTGCTGCGCGGCGAGACGGCGATGGAGTACGACGAGCTGCGCGCGGATGCCGCGTTCGTCATCGCCGTGGCCGACGGCGCCGCCGCGGCCGTGCGGGCGGGGGTGGCCGCGTGAGCGCGATGGCGGTGGGGACCGACCTGGCCGCCTACCGGTCGGCCGTGGCCGAACTCGCGCCCCTCGTGCGGCTCGCGGATGCCGATGAGGCCGGCGTCCTGCGGGTCGTCGACGGCCGCGGCGCGTGGTGGGACCGTGTGGAGCGGCTCACCGACACCCTCGGGGTGGTGGTGGACGAACCGCAGCCCGCGCCGGCCGCCGCCCACGAGCGGCTTCGGGTGCTGGGCGTGCACGTGGTGGTGGCCCGGCGCCGGCTGCGGGCCGATGTCGTCGCGACGGTCGCCCCGGTGCCCGCGGCGCATGTCGTGGTCGATGCGTGGGGAGCGCCGTCCGAAGCGGCGGTGGTGCTGAGGGACGCCGTCGGCTGGGCGCGCGTGCTCGCCGGCGGGCCGCTCGAGGTCGTCGCGCACGCCGCGACGCCGACGGCCGACGTCCTCGCCCTCGCCCGCGGGCGGATCGGGGTCAGCGTGACCCGGGCGCTCGGTGGCGCGGGGGTGGGCGACGCGCTGACGGCGATCGCGCTCGGACCGCGGCGCGTGGAGGTGCGGACCGACTCCGCGGCGGCGACGATCCACGTCGAGATCGACGACCTCGAGGGCCGGCGCATCGCGGCTCCGAGACGCGAGGCGGCCGAGCGCGTGGCTCTCCGGAGGCTCCGGGATGCCGTCGCCACCGGCGTGCGGCCCGGTGACCTCGACGAGCTGGCCCACGACGACGGCATCCTCGGAGTGGAATAAACCGGGTCGATACTCGGCATCCACAGGATCGGCTTCCCTGATATCGACTTCGGTCGGATAGTGGAAGAAGAGTCGGAACGGCCCGATTCACCGAAAGGATCGAAGATGATCAAGCTTCTCTCGCACCTGTCCTTCGTTGCGATCACGACGCCCGATGTCGATGCCTCGGTGGACTTCTACGTCAACCAGGTGGGTCTGACCGAAGTCGCGCGCGAGGACGACCGCGTCTACCTGCGCTGCTGGGGCGACTACTACTCCTACTCCGTCGTGGTGGTCCGCGGCGCGGAGCCCGCGCTCGAGACCATGGCCTGGCGCACCTCGTCGGCCGAGGCCCTCGAAGAGGCGGCCAAGCGCGTCGAGGCGACCGGCATCCAGGGCGAGTGGTTCGACGGCCGCGGCATCGGCCGCGCCTACCGCTTCACCGGCCCGTTCGGCCACAACATGACGCTGCACTGGGACGTCGAGCGTCACCGTCCCGAGCCCCACACCGCGTCGATCTTCCCCGACCGTCCCGAGAAGCGCAGCTCGGTCGCCGGCGCTCCTCGCCAGCTCGACCACGTCACCGTCGCGACCTCCGACGTCGACGCGTTCGTGCAGTGGTACGTCGACACCCTCGGCTTCCGCTTCATGGCGCGCACCGTCCTCGACGAGGCGCCCATCTCGGTGTTCTCGGTGCTGACCACGAACGAGAAGTCGCACGACCTCGGCGTCGTCCTCGACGGCTCGACCCGCGCCGGCCGCATCAACCACTACGCCTTCTGGGTCGACACCCGCGAAGAGCTGCTCATCGCCGCCGACACCCTCATGGAGAACGGCATCCCGATCGAGTACGGCCCCAACATCCACGGCATCGGCGAGCAGACGTTCCTCTACTACCGCGAGCCCTCGACGCTGCGCATCGAGCTCAACACCGGCGGCTACCGCAACTACGTCCCCGACTGGGAGGCGAACACCTGGAAGCCGTCGCAGGGCTCGAACAACCTGTACCGAAACGGCGCCATGCCCATGTCGATGACCGAGTCGTTCCCGCCCGCCGACGGCCCCAGCGCCACCGAAGAGGGCGTGCCCGACGAGATCAAGGACGCCCTGCTCAACCCCTACGCCGTCCAGGGCCGGGGCTGAACGTCGATCCCGGTCGGGGAGAGTGAGCACCACCATGACCACCGCACCTTTCGCCCTCGCGCGTTTCCGTGACGGGGATGCCGTGCACGTCGGCCTCGTCGCCGGCGACCGCATCCGTGCGCTCGCCGACGACGAGCTCGGCGGTGGCCTGAACGCGTTCCTCGCCGACCCCGACTGGGATCGCCTCGAAGCTCTCGCTGCGGCGCCGGGGGAGTGGCATCCGCTGTCGGATGTCACCCTCACCGCGCCCGTCGAGCCGCGGCAGGTGCTGCAGACCGGCGCCAACTACCGCCAGCACGTGATCGAGCTGGTGGCGGCGGGCCTGACGCAGAACACCGACCGCACGCCGGAGGAGGCCCGCGCCTTCGCCGCCGACATGATGGACGAGCGCGCCCGCACCGGCGAGCCCTACTTCTTCATCGGGCTCACGGCGTGCGTCGTCGGCGACGACGTGCCGCTCGTGCTGCCGGCCTCCAGCGACGTGCACGACTGGGAGCTGGAGCTCGCCGTCGTCATCGGGCGCGAGGCGTTCCGCGTCTCGCGCGAGGAGGCGCTCGACCACGTCGCCGGCTACACGATCGTCAACGACATCACCACGCGCGACCTCGTCTTCCGCAAGGACATGAAGGAGATCGGCACCGACTGGTACCGGGCGAAGAACGCGCCCGGGTTCCTCCCGACGGGTCCGCTCCTCGTGCCCGCCCGGTTCGTCGACCCCGCCGACACCCCGGTGCGGCTCGAGCTCAACGGACAGGTCATGCAGGATGCCTCGACCTCCGACCTCCTGTTCGACGTCCCCGCGCTGGTGTCCGCGGCATCCCAGACCCACCCGCTGCTCCCCGGCGACCTGCTGCTCACCGGCAGTCCCGCCGGAAACGGTCAGCACTGGAAGAGGTTCCTCCGCGACGGCGACGTCATGACGGGGACCATCGGCGCGCTCGGCACGCAGGTCGTGCGGTGCGTCGCGGAGGAGAACGCGTGAGCGCGCCGTCGGAGGATCCGGCCGACCTCGACCGGCAGAACCCCGAGGCGGAGATCGCCGCGCGCGCCGAGGCCCACCGGAATTGGGGGCGGTGGGGCGAGGACGACGTGCTCGGCACGCTCAACTTCATCGACACCGCGAAGCGTCGCGAGGCCGCCGCGCTCGTGCGCGAGGGGCGCTCCATCTCGCTCTCGCAGCGCTTCGACACCGACGGGCCGCAGAAGGGCTGGCGCCGCCGGACCAACCCCGTGCACACGATGACCGACACGGGAACGGATGCCGAGCGCGGCAACCAGGGCTTCCCGCACGGCATCGGCGGCGCCGACGACGTCATCGCGATGCCCCTGCAGTGCTCGACCCAGTGGGACGGCCTCGGGCACATCTTCGACCACGGGTTCGCCTGGAACGGGCGCCGGGCGGGCGACGTCGTCACGAGCGACGGCGACCTCGTCACCGGCATCGAGCACGCGGCCGACGTCATCGTGTCGCGCGGCGTACTGCTCGACGTGGGCCGGCACCTCGCGCCCGAGAGCGGTGAGCTCGCCGACGGCTACGCCATCACGGCCGCCGACCTCGACGCGTGCGCGGCCGCCGAGGGCGTCACCGTCGGTCGCGGCGACATCGTGCTCGTGCGCACCGGGCAGTTCGCCCGCGTCACGCGCGAGGGCTGGGGCGACTACGCCGGCGGCCCCGCGCCGGGGCTGTCGCTCACGACCGCCGGGTGGCTGCACCGCACCGAGATCGCCGCCATCGCCACCGACACCTGGGGGTTCGAGGTGCGGCCGAACGAGTTCGACGTGCCCGCCTTCCAGCCCCTCCACCAGGTCGTGATCCCCAATCTCGGGCTCACGATCGGCGAGATGTGGAACCTCGACGCGCTCGCCGAGGCGTGCGCGTCGGCGGGGCGCTGGGAGTTCCTGCTCTCCGCGCCGCCGCTCCCCATCACCGGCGCCGTCGGGTCGCCGGTGAATCCCGTCGCCCTGCTGTAAACCTGATCCCCGTGGAAAGAACAGAGAGGTTCTGACATGACCGCCGTTCAGAAAGTCGCGATCGCCGGAGCCGGCGTCGCGGGCCTGGCATCCGCCATCTTCCTCGCCCGCGCGGGCGTCGAGGTCGACGTCTTCGACGCGCAACCGTCGCTGCCCACCCGGGGGTCGGGCATCACGCTGCAGGGGAACGCCCTGCGCGTGTTCGACGCGCTCGGGGTGTGGGACGAGATCGCCGCGGCCGGCAACGCGTTCGAGGGCCTGAACCTGCGCGCGCCGGGGCCCGGGGCCCCGATCGTCGCAGCGCTCCCCGATCTCAAGACGGGCGGTGCGGACTACCCCTCGGCCATGGGGCTGTCGCGACCCGACCTGGCCCGCATCCTCCTCGCCGCCGTGGAGGAGCACGGCGCCCGCGTGCACTTCGGCCGGCGGGTCACCGGTCTCACGCCGTCCGGCGACGCGGTCGACGTCGAGGTCGACGGCGCGCCGGCGGGAAGCTACGACCTGGTCATCGGTGCGGACGGCCTGCACTCGACGGTGCGCGAGCTCGTCGGCATCCACGTGTCTCCAGAGCGCAACGGCATGGGTATCTGGCGCACGTTCGTGTCGCTTCCCGAGGGGGTCGACCGCACCGAGCTGTACTACGGCGGTCCGGTGTACATCGCCGGGTACACGCCCACCGGTGCCGACACGATGTACGCGTTCCTGGTCGAGAAGGCCGAAGACCGCTCCGGCGCCTCCCCCGAGGAGGCGCGCCGGATCATGGTCGAGCAGTCGCGCGCGTACGACGGTCCGTGGAACTCCATCCGCGCCGACATCGAAGCCGGGGCGGATGCCAACTACACCTGGTTCACCCGACACCTCGTCGAGGCGCCCTGGAACCGTGGCCGCGTCGTCGTCATCGGCGACGCCGCGCACAGCTGCCCGCCGACCATCGCGCAGGGTGCCGCACAGGGACTCGAGGACGCCGCGGTGCTGACGGAACTCCTCATCGACGGGGATGCCGTCGACCAGACGCTGTGGGACGCCTTCCACGAGCGTCGTGTGGCGCGGGCCGAGGCGATCGTCGACGCGTCGGCGCAGCTCGCCCAGTGGCAGCTCGACGGCGTCCGCGATGCGGACGCGAGCGGCCTGATGTTCCGCGTCGCGCAGATCACCTCGGTGCCCGCATGAGCGAGGTCGTCGACGTCCACGCCCACCTGCTCATGCCGGGCCTGCACGCCGAGGTCGAGCGGCGGGTGCCCGAGGAGGTGCAGGCCGCGGCCGATCTCGAGCTGCGCCGCAACGGGCTCGCGAGCCTGCAGGCGTCGGGGCGCATGATCGGCGAGCGGTTCCCGCGCCTGACCTCCGTCGAGGCGCGTCTGGCCGCGATGGACGCGCAGGGCGTCGACCGGCAGTGGGTCAGCCCGTCGCCGAACCACTTCTACCCGTGGGCGAACGAGGGTCTCGCGACGTGGACGACCGGCGAAGCCAACCGGCTCATCGCCGAGCACGTCGCCCAGGCTCCGGATCGTCTCGTGGGTCTCGGCACCGTGCCGCTGCAGCACCCGCAGCTCGTGGTCGACGCGCTCGACGACGCGGTGCTCGGGCGCGGGCTCGCCGGGGTGGAGATCTCCTCCTTCGCCGGCGACGTCGAGCTGAGCGACGACCGGTTGGAGCCGTTCTGGGCGCGCGCCGCGGAGCTGCGGGCGGTGGTGTTCCTGCACCCGTTCGGCTGCTCGCTCGACGAGCGCCTCGACCGGTTCTACCTCTCGAACACGGTCGGCCAGCCCACCGAGAACGCCGTCGCGCTCTCGCACCTCATCTTCGCGGGTGTGCTCGACCGGCATCCGGGCCTCCGTCTGGTGGCGGCGCACGGCGGCGGGTACCTGCCCACCGCGATCGGCCGCTCCGACCGCGCGTGGAAGGTGCGGCCCGAGGCGCACGGGTGCGCGCACGCGCCCTCGACCTACCTCGCGAAGCTGTGGTTCGACACGGTCGTGCACGACGAGCGCGCCCTGCGGTGGCTCGTCGAGGTCGCGGGAGCCGATCGGGTGCTGCTGGGCAGCGACTTCCCGTTCGACATGGGGCTTGACGACCCCGTCGGGTTCGTCCGCGGGGCCGGGCTCGCCGACGCCGAGGCGACGGCGATCCTCGGGGGCAACGCCGAGGCGCTGCTACGCACGCGGGTGCACGCGTGAGGATCGCGCGGTGGGTCGACGGCGCCGACATCGGCGAGGGGTTCGTCGACGGGGCCACGGTGATCCCGTTCCCCGACGGGCTGCGTGTCGCCGAGGTGCTCGCGCAGGGGCTCGACGCGGCTTCGGCGCTGTTCGGACGACGTGACCTCGCGGCGGCGCGGCCCCTGGCCGACGTGCGTCTGCTCGCCCCGCTCGTGCCGGCGACGATCCGTGACTTCGTCGCGTTCGAGGAGCACGTCGAGGGGGTGAGCGCGTCGGTCGACGGCAAGAGCGAGGTCGTGCCCGAGTGGTACGAGGCCCCGACCTTCTACTTCACCAACCCGCATACGGTCCGGGCGACCCGCGACGTCGTGGCGATCCCCGAGACGCAGCGGCTCGACGTCGAGCTGGAGCTGGCCGCGGTCATCGGCGGCGTGCCCGGTTCGGACGGGGAGAACCTGGATGCCGCGAGCGCGGCCGCCCACATCTTCGGCTACACCGTGATGAACGACTGGTCGGCGCGTGACCTGCAATCGCGCGAGATGAAGGTGCGGCTGGGCCCTGCCAAGGGCAAGGATTTCGCGATGACGCTCGGGCCGTGGATCGTCACGGCCGACGAGCTCGAGCCGTACCTCGGCGCCGACGGTTTCCTCGCCGTGCGGGCGGAGCTGTTCATCAACGGCGAGCTCATCGGCGACGACCTCGTGGCGAACATGGGCTGGCCGTTCCCCGAGCTGGTGATGTACGCCGCGCGGAACTCCGTCGTCGTGCCGGGCGACGTGCTCGGGTCGGGCACGGTGGGCCACGGCGGATGCCTGGGCGAGCTGTGGGGGCGCCGCGGTGCGCTCGACCCGCGGCCTCTCGAACCCGGCGACGAGGTGCGCATGGTCATCGACGGCGTCGGCGAGATCGTCAACGTCGTGGGAGAGCGGGTCGCCGCGCCGCCCGTGCCGCGGGCGCGGGAGCGTTCGCGGGCGCGGTACCGCACCGATGTCGCGGGATCCCCGGCCGGGCGATGACCGATCTGCGTCTGCCGGGCATCGCCGATCACCTGTTCGTGGTGACGGGTGCCGGAGGCGGCCAGGGCGCGGAGGAGGCGCTGACGCTGACTTCGCTCGGGGCGGATGTCGTCGCGGTGGACCTGGCCGAGGACGCGCCCGAGCTGCGCGAGCGCGCGGCGCCCCTCAGGGGATCGCTCGCCTACCGACGCCTCGACGTCGCCCGTGGGGAGGACTGGGCCGCACTCGCCGCGTCGCTGGACCGACGGCGCGTGCGGGGGCTGGTGAACAACGCCGGCATCACGCACCGCGCGCGCATCGGAGAGCTCGCCCGCGCCGACTGGGACCGCGTGTTCGCCGTCAACGTCACCGGCGCGATGCTCGGCATCCAAGCGCTCCTCCCGCTCATGGATGCCGGCTCCTCGATCGTCAACATCGGCTCGGTCGCGGGACTCACGGGGCATTACACGGCCGCGTACACCGCGAGCAAGTGGGCGTTGCGCGGGCTCACGCACGCGAGCGTCACGGAGCTCGGGCCCCGCGGCATCCGGGTGAATCTGGTGCATCCGGGCTTCATCCGCACTCCGATGACGGCGTCGGCGTCGCCCGCGTTCGCCGAGGCGAGCACCGCGATCATTCCGCTGCACCGTGTCGGCGAGGCGGTCGAGGTCGCCGAGATCGTCGCCTTCCTGCTCTCGGATGCCGCGGCGTTCCTCACGGGAGCGGAGATCGGTGTCGACGGCGGGCAGGCCCTGTCGGGGGCGGCGTCGGTGCTCTCCGACGCCCTCCGCTAATGTTGAAAATCGACATAAGTCGGGTATGATGGCTCCGACGTCGGGGCCCCGCGGGTCCGTTCGCCCGGTGAGGGAGCCGGAGCGGCACATACGGTCGCGTCGATCGCCCGGTCGTACGGGCGCCCCACGTATGACTCTCTCCCCCGCGCGCGTGCGCATCCTCGTCGTCGCCCTTCTCGCGGTGTCGTTCCTCGGCGCCCTCGACCACACGGTGGTCTCCACCTCGCTCGCCACGATCGCCGGTGACCTCGGCGCGCTCGAGCACATGAGCTGGATCATGGTCGGCTACACCCTCGCCGCCACCGTGATGCTGCCCGTGCTCGGCAAGCTCGGCGACGTCGTCGGGCCGCGCAGCGTCTTCCTCGTGTCGCTCGGCCTGTTCCTCGTCGCCTCGCTCGCGTGCGGCTTCGCCCCCGACCTCGGCTGGCTGATCGCCGCCCGCGTCGTCCAGGGCCTCGGCTCCGCGGGGCTCCAGCTGATGTCGCAGACGATCATCGCCCGCGTCACGAGCCCCCGCCAGCGTCCCCGCTACATGGCCGTGATCGGCACGGCCTTCCCGGTCGCGATCGTCGTCGGACCCGTCGTCGGCGGACTCATCACCGACTTCTGGGGCTGGTCGTGGGTGTTCTGGATCAACATCCCGGTGGGTCTCGCGGCCTTCGCGCTCGCCCTGGTCGCCGTGCCCCGTCTCCCCGGTGGCGCCCATCCCCGCTTCGACATCCCCGGCTCGATCGTCTTCACCGGCACGCTCGTCGCGCTCGTGCTCGCCGTGACCTGGATCGGCGACGACGCCCTGCGCCCGGCGGCGCTCGCGTGCGCGGCGGCGGCGGTCGTCGGCATCCTGGCCCTCGTCGCCATCGAACGACGGGCGGTCGAGCCGATCCTGCCGCCCCGCATCCTGCGCAACCGCACGATCCTCGCCTGCCTCGGTCTCTCGCTCATCGTCGGCGCTGGCCTCTTCGCCGTCGTCGCGTACGTGCCGACGTACATCCAGATGGCCTATCGCACGACCGCGACCGTGTCGGGTCTCGTGCCGATCGCGACCGTGCTCGGCATGCTCGTCAGCAACCTGCTCACCGGGTGGTTGGTCAGCCGCTCGGGCCGCTACCGCTTCTACCCCGTCTTCGGCACGGTGCTCGGGGCCGCGGGGCTGGCGACCATGGCCGCGCTTCCGGCGGGGGCGCCGCTGTGGGTGCCCATGGTCGTGATGGCCGCGGTCGGTATCGGCACCGGCTCGTTCACGAACCTCATCTTCGCCGTCGTGCAGAGCGCGGCCGCCCGCTCCGACCTCGGAGCCGTCACCGCCACCACCAACCTCGTGCGCCAGGTGGGGTCGGCCGTCGGCACGGCGATCGTCGGCGGCGTGGTCGGCTTCGGCGTGGCCGCGTCCCTCCCGGTCGGTCTTGATGCCGACACCCTGACTCCCGCGGTGGTCCGCGCCGCGTCCCCCGAGGTTCAGGACGCCGTTGCCGTGATCTACCATGACACCTTCGCTCCGGTGTTCGCCGGTCTCGCGCTCGTCTACGCCTGCGGCATCGTCTTCGCGCTGCTGCTCCCCGGCGGGCGTCTGTCCGACGAGGCGCCCGCACCCCTCGATGCCGTGACCGACGCCGAACGCCAGCCCGTCTGATCTCTCAGCCCGCCTGATCTCGAAGGAGAGACCATGTCCGACACCCCCACGATCGCCGTCGTCGGCAGCGGACCCATCGGCGCCGCCTACGCGCGGGTGCTGCTGGAGTCGCTTCCGCAGGCGCGCGTGATCATGTTCGAAGCCGGGCCACAGGTCACCGAGCGCCCGGGCGAGAGCGTGCGCAACATCGCCGACCCCGACGAGAAGGCCCGCGCCCGGGAGAGGTCGCAAGGGCCGCAGGCGGGGGAGTTCCGCGACTCGCTCGGCATCCCGTCCGGCACGATCGTCGAGGGCATGTTCACGGCGCGCCAGGGCACGCACCTGCTGGACTTCGGCGGCGCAGGGTCGGCGCACGCCCCGAGCTTCCCGGCGGCGGCCGCCGCCACCAACGTCGGGGGCCAGGGCGCGCACTGGACCTGCGCGATCCCGCGTCCGGCGTTCAGCGAGAAGCTGGACTTCATTCCCGACGACGAGTGGGAGGACCTCATCTCGACCGCCGAGGACCTGCTGCACAAGCAGAGCGCGGCTTTCTCGGACTCGCCCGTGGGCGCCGCGATCCGCACGCTCCTCGACCGCGAGTTCGGGGCCGAGCTCCCCGAGGGCTACGGCGTGAGCACGCTGCCGGTCGCCGGCGATCCGCAGCCCAACGGCACGATGCGGTGGGCCGGGACCGATACGGTCCTGGGGCCGCTCATCGAGCCGGGCACCGACACCGCGGGGCGGTTCGAGCTGCGCGACCTCTCGCTCGTGCGGCGCATCGAGCACGACGATGCGCGCGTGCGGGGCGTCGTGGTGGAGGACCTGCGCACGCACGAGGAAACGTTCGTCCCGGCGGATGCCGTCGTCGTCGCCGCCGACGCGTTCCGCTCGCCGCAGCTGCTGTGGGCTTCCGGCATCCGTCCGGCTCCCCTCGGTCGTTACCTCACGGAGCACCACGTCGTCATCGGCACCGTCGTGCTCGACGGGGAGCGGATGAGCGAGCTCGTGTCCGACGCCGAGCTGCAGGCCGAGCTCGACCGGCGCGCGCTGAACCCCGCCGACCCGGTCGCGGCGGTCAACCGCATCCCGTTCTCCGAGCCCGACCACCCGTATTCGGCGCAGATCATGTACGCCGAGACCCCGCCGTTCCCTCTCGACCCCGCGCACCCCGCCGCGGGGAACCGCTGGGGGTACATCAACATGGGCTTCGGCGTGCGGAAGTTCCCGCGCGTCGAGGACGGCGCGACCTTCAGCGACGACGAGCTCGACTACCGCGGGCTGCCGAACTTCACGATCGAGTACGCGTTGACCGAGCGGGAGGATGCCGAGATCGCCGAGGCGACCGAGCGGCTGCGGCGCGCGGGCGCGGCGCTCGGCTCGTTCATCGCCGAGCCGCGGCTGTTGCCGAACGGCTCGAGCCTCCACTTCATGGGGACGATGCGCGCCGGCACCGAGCCCGCAACCTCGGTCGCCGACCCGTACTCCCACGTGTGGGGGTTCGAGAACCTGTTCGTCGGCGGCAACGGCCTCATCCCCACGGCGAACACGATGAACCCGACGCTCACGAGCGTCGCGATCGCCGTCCGCGGCGCCCGTCGCCTGGCGGAGGAGCTCGCCTGAACGCGTGAGTCGCCAGGATTTGTCGCTTCTCTGCCAGCCGAGGCGACAAATCCTGGCGACTCACGCGCGGGGATAATGGGGCGGGTGGAGGCCTGGGAGACGCGCGAGTGGTTCCAGGAGTTCCTCGACGCGCTGAACCGTCACGACGCGGAGGCGCTGCGGGAGTTCCTCGCCCCCGACGTGCGCCGCGCGCACCTCCCCGCCGGGGCGGATGCGTGGCTCGACGAATACGCCGACCTGGTGCGCGGCTTCCCGGATTGGCAGTGGCGCCGCATCCAGATCGTCGTCGAGGAGGATCGCCTCGCCGTCCACCTGTGGGGGAGCGGCGCGCACACCGGGATCTTCCGGCACGTGTCGGCGACGCGTCGCCGCGTCAGCATCGCCTCGTTCGCGATGTACCGGCTCGCGCGCGGGCGCATCGTCGAGGCATCCGGAACCGACGACGCCGAGGCGATCCTCGCCGCAGTGCTCTGACCGTCCTCCTGTCAAGCGGCTGGAGCGCCTTTCGGGCATGTGTACTTTCGAAGGGGGACCCTGCCGGGGCGGAAGGAAGCGCGCATGACTGGTGACGATCGACCCGGTGCGGGTGTCGTGTGGGCGCGGGTGGAGGACGGATTCCACGTCGCCAGTGCGCGCGGGGTCTTCCTCGGGTACATCGACCGCGAAGCCGACGGCAGCTATCTGGCTTACAACGGACGCTCGCGTCTCGTCGGCCGCTTCCCCGGACTGGTCGCCGGGATGGCGGCCGTCGCCCAAGCGCACGCGGATGCCACGAACGCCGTGCCCGAGATCGAGTTGCGCCAGGTCCCCGACGTCTTCCCCGGGTCGGTGATGCAGTGATGACGGACGACCTGTTCTCGCTGACCTACTCGAGCACCGCCGTCGCCCCGTTCGGTGACGACGAGCTCGCCCGGCTGCTGGAGTCCAGCCGCGTCGCCAACGTCGGCACCGACCTGTCGGGTCTGCTGCTCTACCGCAGCGGCCGATTCCTGCAGGTGCTCGAGGGTCCCGAATCGGCGGTCCGGGATGCCATCGACCGCATCCGTCGTGACCCCCGTCACCGCGACGTGCGGATCCTGGTGTCCGAGCCCGTCGAGGAACGCCGGTTCCCCGACTGGACGATGGGCTACGAACCGCTCGGAACGTCGGCGTCGGCACCGCCGGAGGGGTTCCGCGACAGCTTCGACGACCTGGACTCCGGGGATGCCACGGTGACCGCGCGGGCGCTCGCCGAGCTGACGCTGTGGTTCCGGGTGCGGTCGGGCCGGCGCGCGGCCTAGGGGTTCCTCCGCGACCTCACCCGAGCCGGGCCGCAGCCGCGTCGAGGCGGGTCTGCATGAGCCGAACGCTTCGCGCGTCGGCACCGTGATGCTCGGCGGACCGCGGCAGGGCACCCAGAAGGGGGACGAGCGCGGCGAGGTGAGTTCGAGCCTCGGCGGCGCTCAGCCCGAACATGGAGAGGGCCTCCTTCGTGAGGAAGGCGCTGACGTCCAGGGTCGTGGTGCCGAACAAAGCGAGCTCATGATCATCTCCGTGGCCGAGGGGTTCGGGGTTCACGTCGAATGCGGGTGAGAGCGCCCAACCGCCCCCTCGACGGAGGAAGCCGTGGTCGCGCAGGTGATCGTCGAGGTTGCCGACCAGGACGCCGAAGATCGCGCGCCGCCACAACTGCCGGACGTCCGCGCCGTGGGCGCGCGCGAAATCGGTGAGGTCGAGCCAATCACCCCCGTCGCCGTCCTGGGCCTCGAGTGCCGTCATCGCCGAGATGTAGGGGATCCGGGTCCCGCCGGCCCCCCGATCGAACCGACGCAGGAACAGGATCGTCCGGACGGTGCCCTCCACCGTGATCTGTTTCGTTCTCCGAGCGGGAACGTCGATCCCCCATCGGTCCATCGCGTCGAGCATGGATGCCTCCCAAGCCATGACATTCCAGTCATCGCCGCGCGGTTTGGGGAACTTCGCGAGCCACAACTCGTCGCCGAGTCGGACATTGGCCTTGGGCCGTGCCCCGCCCAGGGAGCCGGTCGCCCGGAACAGGCGCCGCAGTGCGACCTCGTCGATGTCTGGATCGTCGCGTTCGATCTGGTCGGCAACCTGGATGATCTCGGAGAGGTCCGCCTCGGCGGGCACCCCGTCGCCGTCGGCGACGGCCGTCTCGTCGTGCCAGAAGCGTGTCGCGCCCTGGCGTCCCTCGTCGTTCACTCCCAGCATGAGTGTGAGGTCGTCGAGGCGCCGGCCCGCGGCTCGATTCTGCACCTTTCGTCCCCAGGTGTCGGGTGCGGAGTCGCTGAACGGGTTCGGCGGCCCGAGGCTCTGCGGGCCCGGGAACAGCCCGAGAGCGGGAACGAGGGCGAAGGCGTCGCGGCGGCGCAGGTAGTCGGTGTCGTAGACGAACGTCCCCGACGTGCGTGCCCGGTACAGGGTCCCGGCGACGACCTCTTCCCGTCCGAGCGTCGTCGTCACCGTGCAGCTGTCAGGCATCGCCGCGGACTCGCACCCGTTGCGGCAGCTTCTCGTCGGCCATCAGCCGTCCGCGCGGAGTCTGGAAGGGATCGGTCGCGGTGACGACGGCATCCAGCAGGCCGAGGACGCGCAGCACGCGCAAGGCGATCTCCAGCGTCGTGCCCTCGCCGTTCTCGAGCTTGCTGATCGTCTGAGGGCTGACACCTGCCCGCTCGGCGACCATCTTGGCCGTGAGATTCAGCAGTTTCCGTTGATCGGCCACGTTCTGTCCGATTGTTCGCAGGCCGCGTGTAACGGGGGCCGGGGTCGGAGTAGACATGAACTGATTTTAGTTCGATGCTTGCAGATCTAAAAGCTTTTAAGATTTGTCATTGCAGATCGTAAACGGCTTCGGTATGCGGTGCCGCGGGGGCAGTCCGCTCCGCCGCTGGATTCTCAGTCCCCGCCGTTCTCGCGGAAGGGCACGTGCCGCGCCTGCATCCCGTTCGCGTCGAGGACATGGCCCGCGCGCTTGTAGACCCGGGGGACGACCCACACGTCCGTGAACGACAGCTGGGGGTAGACCTTGGCCACGCGCTGTTCCAGGTCGTCGAGGTCGGCCAGGTCCCGCAGCCAGAGGGAGATCGCGAGGTTCGCCGGTCCGGTGACCGAAGCGATGAGGCGCGATTCCGGCAGGAGCCGGAAGGACGTGGCGATCTGCTCGAGATTCTCCTGGGGAGCGCGCACCCACAGCATCACCGCGCATTCGTAACCGAGCGCGCGGTGGGCGACGTCGATGCGCCAATGCGCCCAGTCCGCACCCAGCAGCGTCGTGACCCGTCGGGACACCGCCGCCAGTGAGCCGCCGGTGCGTTCCCGGATCTGGGCGAGTGGACGGCGGACGTCCTCGGCCAGCGCTTCGAGCACGCTCCACTCCTCCGGGGTCGGCTCCGCCGCGAGGTCGGACGCGGGCTGTGGTCGTCGGGCGGCGATCGCCGCGGTCTGCGCGTCGGTGAGCACGCCCAGGCGCCACTGCCCGCCTTCTTGGAAGACCCGTCGGACATAGTGCGCGCGCGTGGTCGCGACACCGGGCACGGTGGCGATGCGCGTGCGCACGCAGTGATCGATCTCCGCGAGGGAGGCCGCTCCGACGGTGACGTAGACCTGCCGGTCGCCCGAGGTGCCGTGCACGCTGAACACCTCGGGGATCACCGCGAGGGCGTCGACGGTCTCGTCGAGCCCGGCCGGGTGGCAGAGCACCTCGACGAACGCGAGGGGCTGCCGCCTCCGTCGCTCGAGCGGCATGTAGAAGCAGCTCGACCACACAGCTCCGCAGTCGGCCAGGCGGCTCCAGCGGCGCGAGAGCGTGCTCGCATCCGACGACAGGATGCCCGACAGCTCGGCCCACGAGGCGCGCGGGTGCAGCTGGAGCGCGTTAACAATGCGGTAATCCAGCGCGTCGAGCTCGGGGATATCCATGCGCTCGGTTCCTTCCGATCGAACGATTCGTGCGGTCTTGGTCGATGGGGTCACCGATTCGCGCGGATGCCGCATCATGGACGAAAGTATCCCGAAAACTAATTCTTGTATCCAATTTGGAGGAATCGTGGCGCGATCGCATCGTCTTCTCGCATCCACCCTGGCCGTGGTGGGCGTGCTCGCGACCGCCGGCTGCGCGGCGAGCGGGGAGGTGAACGGCGACGGCAGCGATGTGGATACCATCCGCACCACGTTGCTCACCGATCCGAGCACCTTCGACCCGGCGCTCTCGCGCGCCACCGACGACTACACGACGGCGCGGCTGCTCTACGACACCCTCCTGCGCCGCGACGACGGCAACGTGCTCGTGGGCGGGCTCGCGAGCTCGTGGGAGGCCGTCGACGCGAGCAACTACGTCTTCACGCTGCGCGATGACGCGACCTGCTCCGACGGATCGCCCCTCACCCCCGATGCGGTCGCCGCGTCCCTCGCGCGATTCCTGGACCCCGAGACGGGTTCGTCGGCGCGCAGCCTGGCCATCGGCGCCGGGACGGCGACGGTCACCGCGGATGACACGGCCGGTACGGTGACGGTGTCGCTGTCCGAGCCCTGGTCGGACCTCCCCGTGGGGGTCAGCCTGCCGCAGGCCGGCATCGTGTGCGCTCCCGGCCTGGCGGATCTCGACGGACTCGCGGCGGGGACGGTCGCCGGAGCGACCACGGGCCCCTACACCCTGGCCGCGGCGCAGCCCGCGGTGTCGTACACCTTCGCGTTGCGCGAGGGCTACAACCAGTGGCCGGAGTTCGCGACGCCTCTCGAGGGCCGCCCGGCCGGCACGGTCGTGCTCACGCCCATCGCGGACGACGCCACCGTGGCCACGCAGCTCATGGCGGGAGCGCTCGACCTCGCACCGGTCTTCGGTGACGCCGTGGACCGCATGGAGGGCGTGACCGGATTCAGTTCGGTCACGTACACCAACTCCACGAGCTACCTCGTCTTCAACGAGCGCCCCGGCACGATCTTCGCCGACAACCGCGATCTGCGCCTCGCCGTGGCCCGTGCCATCGACCCCAGTGCGGTCAACGACGTCGTGACGAACGGACGCGGCGAGGTGCTGCACACGCTCGCCTCGAACGCCCTGGCCTGTGTCGTCGACGACCCGGCGGACGCGATCGTGTACGACGCGGATGCCACGGGCACACTGTCGGGCGTCACCATCCGCCTCATCGGGACCACCGGGTTCGGCGCGGCCAACGACTACATCGCCGAGGTTCTGCGCGCGCAGGGGGCGACGGTCGAGGTGAACGCGCTGGACAACGCCACCTGGTCCTCCACCACCGGTGCGGGCGGGTCGGATTGGGACATGACGCTGCAGGGCGACGTGAACATCATGGGCACGCTGCCCTCGTCGCTGCTGCGGGCGATGGGTCCGGTGACGGAGGAGGGCGGCCGCTCGAAGACGGGCGCGGCGAATGACGCGGGCTACGCGGCCCTGCTGCGGGCGATGAGCGCCACCGACGACACCGAGAAGTGCGCCGCGCTGGGCGAGGCGCAGGAGAGCATCCTCCAGCGCGTCGACGCCGTACCGCTGGTGAGCACGCCCGGGATCGTCTTCATGGCCGATGGATTCAGCATCCGCGCCTTCGGTGACTACCTCGACGTGTCGACGATGCGCATCACCAAGTGACGGCGGGGGAGGACACCATGGCACAGCTCGCGCACGCTCGGCCGGCCACAGCGCCGTCGCCACGTCGGACCGCGACCTCACCCTGGATCGGGTTCGCCGTACGCCGCGGGGCGGGCCTGGCGGCGACCATCGCTGTGCTGGTCGTGGCGTCCTTCCTCATCGTCCAGCTCATCCCCGGCGACCCCGCCGTGGCACTGGCCGGTCCCGACGCGACGACCGCGCAGATCGAGGCGCTCCGCTCGCGGCTGCGACTCGACCTGCCGGTGTGCGAGCAGTTCGCCGTATACGTCGGCGGACTCCTCCAGGGCGATCTCGGACAGTCGTTCATGTACGGGCGCCCGGTCGCGGAGCTGATCGCCGCGCGCCTCCCCTTCACCGCGGCGATAGCGCTGTCGAGCATCGTCCTCGTGCTGCTCGTCTCGATCCCCCTCGGTCTGACGATCGGTGTGCTCACCCGGGGTGGACGACGTTCCTGGCTCGACACGGGCTTCGGCGCGGTCACGGGTCTGCTCGACTCGCTCCCCGGCTACATCTTCGCGACGCTCCTGGTCGTGCTCCTCGGCACCGGGGTGGGTGTCCTGTGGCTTCTCCCGCCGGCATACCTCGCCTCGGCCCCGGTCGCCTCGCTCGTCCTCCCCGTGCTCGCCCTCTCGGTCGGGCCGATCTGCATGGTGTCGCGTCTCGTGCGCCGGGAGACGGCGGTGGCGCTGGCCGAGGACTACATGCGCACCGCGCGCGGCTGGCGTCTGGGCACCGCCGCGCTGTACCTCCGCAACGCGCTCCCGAACCTGCTCACCTCGACCCTGACCCTGAGCGGCCTGATCCTGGGCGGCATGCTCGGGGGCGCCCTCGTCATCGAGAGCGTCTTCGCGCTTCCGGGCCTCGGTACCGGCATCATCCAGGCCATCCTGAACCGCGACTTCCCCGTCATCCAGGGGATGGTGCTCGTCATCGGCCTCGTCGCCGCTCTGGTCAACCTGCTCGTCGACGTCCTGCTCGGCATCGTCGACCCGCGCACCCTCGGAGGACGTCATGCAGATTCCTGACCCTGTCGCATCCACGCCGCGCAGCGCCCCCGGACGACATGCCGGCAGCGCCGGACTCCTCGCCGGGCTCGTGCTCGCCACGATTCTGCTGATCATCGCCGTGGTCGCTCCCCTCGTTCTCCAGAGCCAAGCCGATGCCCTGGGTGCGCGGTCGCAGCCACCGAGCCCCGAGCACTGGCTGGGGACGGATGCCGTGGGGCACGACATGTTCGCCCGAAGCCTGGTGGCGACCCGTCTCACGCTGCTGATGACCGCGGGGGCCACCCTCATCGCCGTCGTCGGGGGCGTGGTGTTCGGCGGAGTCGTGCAGCTCCTGCCCGGACGGCCGCGGGAGCTCGCCCTGCGCGCGATCGACAGCCTCGTCGCCTTCCCGGGCCTTCTGCTCGCTCTCGTCGTCGCCGCGATCCTCGGTGCGAGCGCCCCCTCGGCCGTCGTCGCGATCGGGGTCTCCGGCATCCCGTACTTCGCCCGGCTCGCCGCCAACCTCGCCGGATCCGTCCTGCATCGCGACTACGTCGAGACCGCCCGGCTGCTCGGTGCACCGCCGCTCGCCGTCCTGCGCCGACACGTCCTGCCGAACATCGCGGAGCCGATCCTGGTGCTGACGGCCTCCACCTTCGCCGCGTCGTTGACGGCCATCTCCGCGTTGTCCTTCGTCGGGCTCGGCGTCCAATCGCCCGCCTACGACTACGGCAAGCTTCTGAACGAGGCGCTTCCCTCGCTCCTGGCGGGTCGCGCGTACCAGGTGGTCGGTCCCGCGGCGCTCATCGTGCTCGCCGGTGTCGCGGCCATGCTCATCGGCGACGGCCTCGCCGCTCGCGCGGATCCGCGCCGATCCGTGCCGCGTCGTGTCCGTCCCGTGCGGCCGACCGAGCTGCACGCGCCCGGCGACGCGCTGTTGCACGCCGAGAACGTCGTGGTCTCGCGCGCGGACGGCGTCGCGCTGGTCAAGGGCGTCTCGTTCAGCATCGGGCGAGGCGAGACGCTCGGCATCGTCGGGGAGTCGGGGTCGGGCAAGTCGCTCACCGCCCTGACCGTGGCCCGCCTCCTCCCCGACGGTCTGGAAGCGAGTGCCCGGCGGCTCACGCTGGGGGAGAAGGACCTGCTCCGGCGGCAGCCGCCCGCGGTCATGGCACGGGCGATCGCGCTGGTGTACCAGGATCCGGGAACGACCTTCAACCCGGCTCTGCGGATGGGCGCTCAACTGGGTCAGGTTCTTCGCGCCCACTTCGGCCGAAGCCGCTCGCAGGCCGACTCCGCCGTGAGGGAAGCACTGGAGGCGGTACGGGTCTCCGACGCGCCGCGGCGCATGCGCCAACGTCCTCATGAGTGGTCCGGGGGGATGCGGCAGCGGGCGATGCTCTCGTCCGCCCTCACCGCCACGCCCGAACTGATCATCGCCGACGAGCCGACGACGGCCCTCGATGTGACCGTTCAGCGCGAGATCCTGCGGGAGCTCCGCCGGGTGAGCATCGAGAACGGGTGCGCACTGCTGTTCATCTCCCATGACATCGCCGTGGTGCGCGCCCTCTGCCACCGCGTGCTCGTGATGAAAGACGGCGAGATCGTCGAGGAGCTGTCGGCCGGACATCTCGACCTGGAGCACGCCCGCCACCCCTACACGCGAAGCCTGCTCGAGGCCGATCCTGCGTTCGACGTCGCCCGCCCGGAGGTGTCCGCATGACGGATGTCGGCTCCATCGTCCGCGCGCGGGATCTGCGCGTCTCGTTCGGTCGGACCGAAGTGCTGCACGGCGTCGATCTCGACGTTGCACCCGGCTCCGCCGTCGGTCTCGTGGGCGAGTCCGGCTCGGGCAAATCGACGCTCGCCAAAGTGCTCGTCGGCTCCGTCGCCCCCACGTCGGGTGTCGTGGAGGTGGCGGGCATCGATGTCGGCGCGGCCGATCGCGCGAGCCGCCGGAGGCTGCACCGGAGCGTCCAGCTGATTCCGCAGGACCCGTACTCGTCGCTGAATCCCCGCCGGACCATCGGCCAGGCCCTCGCCGAGGCGATCGACCCCGTCCGCCCGTCGGTGCGAGGTTCGCGCGCACGGATCGACGAACTGCTGGATCGCGTGCGCATCCCGCGCGACGCCGTCGGGCGTCACCCCCACGAGTTCTCCGGGGGTCAGCGTCAGCGCATCGCCATCGCGCGCGGCCTCGCCGTGGAGCCGCGCGTCCTCGTCGCGGACGAGGTCACGTCGGCACTGGACGTCTCGGTGCAGGCCGAGGTGCTGCGCCTGCTCGCGGAACTCCGACGCGACCTGGGGCTGACGATGCTGTTCATCTCCCACAACCTCGCGGTGGTCAACGTCGTGTGCGACGAGGTCGCGGTCATGCGCGCCGGCGACGTCGTCGAGAGCGGGCCCGTCCGCGACGTCTTCGCGGCACCGCGGCATCCCTATACCCGCGAGCTGCTGGCTTCCGTCCCCGGTTCCCCCGACTTCACGCTCGAGACCGCCCTCGAAAGGATCCACTGATGACGATCTCCTCCGTCTCCCTCCGCCTGACTGGTGCCCGGCTGATCGACGGCACCGGTGCGGGCCCGGTGCCCGACGCCGAGTTGCACGTCGACGAGGACGGACGCATCCTCTTCGCGGGCCCCGCCGCCCACGCGCCCGTCGTTGCGGCGACGGTCACGCGCGACCTCGGGGGACGCACGCTCCTGCCCGGCTTCATCGATGCGCACGTGCACCTCGGCTTCGACGCCGGCAACGGCCCCTTCCACGACCTCACCACCGACCCGGTGCAGGTGGTGTTCGAGACCGGGCGGCGACTCGAGCAGACCCTCCACGCGGGGGTGACCACGGCACGCGACCTCGCCGGGCTGACCCTGGGCCACAAGGCCGCGGTCGAGCAGGGGCTCGTGGCGGGGCCGCGCCTGCACACGGCCGTCCGCATCATGAGTCACACGGGAGGGCACTCCGACTTTCACCTTCCCGGCGGTCACGTGAAGTACCACGTCTCCGCGGCCGACGAGATCGCCGACACCGTCGACGAGGTGCGGACGGCCACCCGCCGCCTGCTGCGCGACGGCGCGGACGTCATCAAGGTCTGCACGACGGGCGGGATGTCCAGTCCTCACGACCAGCCGACCGACGAGGGGATCACGGCGGACGAGATCCGCGCCATCCGCGACGAGGTCGACCGTCATGGCGGTCGGCCCATCGCCGCGCACGCGCAGGGAACCGCCGGCATCCTCGCGGCGCTGCGCGGCGGCGTCGACAGCGTCGAGCACGCCTACGGCATCGACGACGAGGGGATCGACCTGGCCGGTGAGAACGGCACGTTCCTCGTGCCGACGCTCTCGACCGTCTTCACGCCGCTCGTGAAGGAGCGCATGCGGCCGTTCCACTACGAGAAGAAGGTGCGCTGGGTCGAGATCACGCGCGTGAACATCGCCCGCGCCATCGAGCGGGGGGCGCGCTTCGCGATGGGCACCGATTCGGGGATCTGCGCGCACGGGCGCAACCTCGCCGAGCTCTCGCACCTCGTCGAGCTCGGGATGTCACCGATGGACGCGTTGCGCGCGGGCACGGCGCACGCGGCCGAGCTCCTTCGCGTCGGCGACCGACTGGGCACGCTCGAAGCCGGCAAGATCGCCGACTTCGTCGTCGCCGACGTCGACCCGCTGGCGGACATGTCCGCACTGGGTTCCCCCGAGAACGTGGTCGTCGTGGCCAAGGCGGGCCGGATCGTCAAGGATCTCCTGGTTTCGGAGCGCGTGCCGGTCGGGGCCTGACGTCCCGCTCGCGTCGCGGCGGTGTCAGAGGCCGAGCGTCTGGAGCTCGGCATCCATTCGCTCGGCGATGTGCGCGTAGCCGACGTCGTCGGGGTGGAGTCCGTCGCCGGCCATCCAGCTGTCGTCGTCGTCGGCGTAGTGACCGTCGAGCCACCGGCTCGCTCCGGCGATGTAATCGGCGCCGATCCGCTCGGCCGCGTCGTGCACCCACCCGATGATGACGTCGACGGATGCCGGCCGGTCGGCGGTGTACCAGAACGGTTCGACCACGATGAGGCGCGCGCGGGGAAGGCCCTGGCGCAGCCGGTCGAGGTCGCTGTCGATCGTCGCCCGGATCTCGGCGGCGGCGCCGTCGTAGCTGAAGTTGTCGTTGAGTCCCATGGTGACGAACACGATGTCGGGGTCGTCACGGATGATCTGGGCGGGGATGTCATCGAGCCCCGGCCCCATGCTCGCGCGCCGGTTGACGAACCCCAGGCCGTTCTCGCTGCGGTTGATCTCGGTCCACCCGCGCTCCGCGCAGATGATCGTGGACCAGCGCCTGTCGGACGAACTCGCGCCGGTGCCGCGGGTGTAGGAGTCGCCGTAGAACGCGACGGTGGTCTCGCCGGGCTCCGTCGTGGGCTCCGGCTGCGCGGACGGCCCGCACGCCGTGAGCCCGAGCGCGAGCACTGCGCTGAGGAGGATGCCGAGCGAGCGACGCATGCGTCCATTCTCGGTGGCGACCCGGGAGATCGGGCCGGACCGGGGCTCCTGCCGGGCACCCGGCGGGTGGGCATTGCCTCCACAACCCCTGAGTTCGCTGGCGCATCTCCGGCTGACGGGGCAGCGTCGGAGGGGTGACCTCTCGACACCGCAGGCGCCTGACGATGGCCGCGGCTGCGGCGCTGTTCATCTTGGCCATCGCGGCGGCACCCGTCTTCGTCAGGGAAGGCGTCGCCGTCGGACTCGGAATGATGGCGCTTTCCGCTATCGCGCCTCTCGTGGTGCTCGTCGTCATCGCATGTGCGTGGTCCGTCAACGACCGGAAAGCCGCCGCGCGCGCCGGGACACGAAAGCCCTCGCGTGCGGCCGATGACCGCCCGTGAGGGCTGTGGAGGGGCTGACGGGAATCGAACCCGCGCTGTCTGCTTGGGAAGCAGAAGTTCTGCCATTGAACTACAGCCCCGAGCGCCGTGAGGCACTTCCGCCAGCATAACAGCGTCTCCCGTGGCATCCGGGTCGGGGTTCTGCGTCGAGTGCACACGATCCGTGCGAGAGCACACGTCAGGGTCGTACGGAACGTGTGCGTTCGCACGGAACGTGTGCACTCGACGGTGCGCGCCGACCCCACGCCCTAGGCTGGGCGCGTGCTGCTCTCCGACCGCGACATCCGAGCCGAACTCGCCGACGGACGCCTGGGGCTCGACCCCTTCGATCCGGCCATGGTGCAGCCGTCGAGCGTCGACGTGCGCCTCGACCGATACTTCCGGCTGTTCGACAACCACAAGTACCCGTTCATCGACCCCGCCGAGGAGCAGCCCGAGCTCACCCGCCTCATCGAGGTCGAGCCGGACGAGCCGTTCATCCTCCACCCGGGCGAGTTCGCGCTGGGATCGACGTTCGAGCGCGTCACGCTGCCGGACGACGTCGCCGCGCGTCTCGAGGGCAAGTCGTCGCTCGGACGCCTGGGGCTGCTCACCCACTCGACCGCCGGGTTCATCGACCCGGGGTTCTCGGGGCACGTCACGCTCGAACTCTCCAACGTCGCGACCCTGCCGATCAAGCTCTGGCCGGGCATGAAGATCGGGCAGGTCTGCTACTTCCGCCTGACCTCCCCCGCCGAGAATCCGTACGGTTCGGGGCCCTACGGCAACCGCTACCAGGGCCAGCGCGGCCCGACGGCATCGCGCTCGGCGCTGAACTTCCACCGCACGAACGTCGGCACGACCGACGCCGGCTCCGCCGGACGCTGAAGCGCACGCGGAACAGCCCCGTCGAGGTGACCTCGACGGGGCTGTTCCGTCGTGTTGGCGCGGCGCGGTTAGTGCGCGCGGCGCCGTGCGCGGCGATAAACGCGATTCCCGCGCAGAAACGCGACGTCCACGTGTTTCTCGTCGCGGAGGGCGTTTATCGCCGATCACTCGGATGCCGCGGATTCGCCGGATGCCGCCGGTTCACTCGGATGCCGAGGGCTCACCGGATGCCGCGGGCTCAGCGGATGCCGAACCTTCGCGGCCGCGGCTGAACCCGGCGTCGAAGCCGCGCTCGTAGGCGCGCTGCGCCGCCCGGTGGCCCCGGTCGTCGTGCCCGTGCCGTCCGTGGTGCGCGTGCCCGCCGTGGCGGGGGTCGCATCCGCGTCCGTGGTGGGGACGGTCGTGCTCTTCGGTGCCGCGCTCGCGGGGGCCGAAGCCGTCCGCGTCGCCGCGCGCGCCGGGGCCGAAGCCCGGGCCGAAGCCGCGCCCGAACGGGCCGAAGCCGCGCATGCCCGCGCCACGCCCGCCGCGTCCGCGGGGGCCGAACGGCGCCGCGTCCGAGTCGTCGAGGCCGAGCGCCGCCGACACGGCGTCGAGGGCGGCGACGAGACGTTCGAGCTCTTCGGCGGGGACGTCGGCGAGGAGCGCCGAGCGGTCGGCATCCAGGCGGTCGAGGATCTCGCGACCCTCGGTGGTCAGCGACCAGCCGTCGTCGGCGCGCTCGATCCATCCCCGCTCGGCGAGGGCGGTGACGCGCTTGCCGCCGCGGGCCAGGCGCTCGGCGATCCAGGGAGCGTCGATGCGGCCGTCGATCGCGCGCAGCACGAGGACGGTCTTGGGGTGCAGGTCGCTGTCGCGCAGCTGCGCGAACAGGCGGTGGTGCAGCGCGTGCCCGACCGTGGTGAGGCGATGGGCGAGGCTGCGGGGGTCCAGAGGTGTGGAGGTGTTCATGGGGTGGTCCTTTCGTGTGACGGGAGATCCGCCGCTTACATGTCATGTGACAACGGATGTACTGTGACATGTATTCCGGATGCTTGTCAAGCGACATGTAAAATCGAGTCCATGATCGCCGACCCCGCCGACGAGATCGCCGCTGCCCTCGCCAAACTCCGCGGTCGGCGGCCGCGCCCCCCGTTCGCCGGAGGCTTCGGCGGCCCCCACGCCCACGAACACCGGGGCCACGGTCCGCACCCGTTCCACGGCGGCCCGCCGTGGGCCGACCCCGGCCAGGGGCGGTTCGCCGGCGTCGCACGCCTGCGAATGCTCGACGCCCTCGTCTCGGCATCCGGTCCGTTGTCGGTCAGTGAGATCGCCGACGCCGTCGGCGTCGATCAGCCCCGCGCGTCACGCCTCGTGCAGCAGGGCGTGCAGATGCGGCTCGTCGAACGCGAGCCCGACCCCGACGACGCTCGCCGCACGCGCGTGCGGCTCACCGCCGAGGGCGAGCGCCTCGTCTCGAGCCTCCGGGGCAGGCGGCGGGATGCCGTGCGCTCCGCGCTCGAGTCCTTCACCGACGCCGAGCGCGCCGACTTCGCCCGCCTCCTGGCGAAATTCGCCGACGCCTGGCCGCAGGACTGACTCCGCGGCATCCCAGACACCAGAACAGGGGATGCCGCCGGAACAGGCCGATCTCGACGGAATCGCCCTGTTCTCGGCGCATGGCCTGTTCTCGTGACGCCGACGCCGACGCCGACGCCGAAGCTCAAACCCAGGCCGCCCGCAGGCCGCGTGTCAGCGGATCTCGGCGCCGCGGTTCTGCACGGGGATCATCAGCGCCAGGCCCACGGCGAGGATCAGCACGATCCCCACGATGCCGAGGCGGGTGTCGCCGGTGAGCCCGACGAACAGCGCGAACAGCCCGGGCGCGAGGAACGACACCGCGCGGCCGGTCGTGGCGTAGAGGCCGAAGATCTCACCCTCGCGGCCCTCCGGCGTCGCCCGCGAGAGATAGGTGCGGCCCGCCGACTGGACGGGGCCGACGAAGAGGCCGAGGCCGAGGCCCACGACCCAGAACAGCGGTTGCGAGGTGCCGATCAGCAGCATCGCGCAGCCCAGCACGATGAGTCCGGCGAGCGAGACGACGATGACGCGTTTCGGGCCGAAGCGGTCGTCGAGGCGTCCGGCGAACATCGTGCTGATGCCGGCGACGACGTTCGCGGCGACGGCGAAATACAGTACCTCGGTCGACGAGAACCCGAACACCTGCGCCGCGATGATCGCCCCGAACGTAAACACGCCGGCCAGGCCGTCGCGGAAGATCGCGCTGGCGATGAGGAACAGCAGCACCGGGCGGCTGTCGCTCCAGAGCGAGCGCAGCGTCCCCCACAGCAGCACGTACGACTGGAAGAAGCCCACCCGCACCTTCCGGTTCTGCGCCGGGATCTCGGGCACGCGCACGAGCACCGGGATGGCGAACACCGCGAACCACACCGCGGATGCCAGCACCGCCAGTCGCACGTTGAGGCCGCCGTCCTTCGGCACGGCGAGCAGGCCCGCGGCATCCGGGTTCCCGAACCCCTGGATGAACAGGATCAGCAGCAGGAGGAGGAGCACGATCCCGCCGACGTAACCCATGCCCCAGCCGAAGCCCGAGACGCGGCCGATGTTCTCGCGCGTGGAGACCTGCGACAGCATCGCGTAGTAGTTGACGCTCGCGAACTCGAAGAAGACGTTGCCGACGGCCAGCAGCGTCGCCCCGAGGATCAGGTACTGCGGAGTGCCCTGGACGAACACCATCGCCGCCATCGCCAGCACGATGACGCCGGTGTTGACGGCGAGCCAGAGCTTGCGCCGACCCGAGCCGTCGCTGCGCTGACCGAGCACCGGGGCGAGGAGCGCGACCGCGATGCCCGCGATCATCAGCGCGGTGCCGACGAGGCTCGCGTTCTCGGCCAGCGCCTTCACCAGCGCGGGGTTGCGGTCGTCGTCGCCGGCGGCCGCGACGATCGCGGGGTCCACGAACAGCGAGCTCGACAGGTAGGTGCTGAAGACGAAGGTCGTGACGACCGCGTTGAACGCCGCCGAACCCCAGTCCCACAGCGCCCAGGCCAGGACGGGGCGCTTGCCGTCGGTGGAGGGGAGGGATGCCGCGGGGGCGGCGCCGGGAGTGGACATGTCGCTCACGCTAGGACCCTTCGGTGAACGCGCGGAGACGTTCGGCGCGGACGCGCCGTCGGCGGCGCGTGGGCTCAGGGTAGACCCTCGTGCGGCCTCGAACGGGGGTTTCCCGGGGTGGCGCACTACCGTGGAGTCATGGCATCCGAAAACCCCGTCCCCTCCGAAGAGGCGGACACCGCCCCCGAGCAGCTCACCTTCGCCGACCTGGGACTGGATGCCGCCGTGCTCAAGGCCCTCAAGGACGTCGGCTACGAGACCCCGTCGGCCATCCAGGCCGCCACGATCCCCGTCCTCCTGCAGGGGCGCGACGTCGTCGGCCTCGCCCAGACCGGTACCGGCAAGACCGCCGCGTTCGCCCTCCCGGTGCTGTCGCAGATGGAGACCGGGCACAAGAACCCGCAGGCCCTCGTGCTCGCCCCGACCCGCGAACTCGCGCTACAGGTGTGCGAGGCGTTCGAGAAGTACGCCGCGCACATCAAGGGCGTCTCGGTGCTCCCCGTGTACGGCGGTCAGGGCTACGGTCAGCAGCTGTCGGCGCTCCGCCGCGGCGTCGACATCGTCGTGGGCACGCCCGGTCGCATCATGGACCACCTCGACAAGGGCACCCTCGACCTCAGCGAGCTGAAGTACCTCGTGCTCGACGAGGCCGACGAGATGCTGAAGATGGGCTTCGCGGAGGACGTGGAGACGATTCTCGCCGACACCCCGTCCACCAAGCAGGTCGCGCTGTTCTCGGCGACGATGCCGGCGCAGATCCGCCGCATCTCGGCGCAGTACCTCAATGACCCCGAAGAGATCACGGTCAAGACCAAGACCACGACCTCGGCGAACATCACGCAGCGGTACCTCGTCGTGTCGTACCAGCAGAAGATCGATGCGCTCACCCGCATCCTCGAGGTCGAGAACTTCGAGGGCATGATCGTCTTCACCCGCACGAAGAACGAGACCGAGACGGTCGCCGAGAAGCTGCGTGCCCGCGGCTACACCGCCGCCGCCATCAACGGTGACGTCGCGCAGGTGCAGCGCGAGCGCACGGTCAACCAGCTGAAGTCGGGCAAGCTCGACATCCTCGTCGCGACCGACGTCGCCGCGCGCGGCCTCGACGTCGAGCGCATCAGCCACGTCGTCAACTACGACCTCCCGATCGACACCGAGTCGTACGTGCACCGCATCGGCCGCACCGGACGTGCCGGACGAACCGGGGATGCCATCAGCTTCGTGACCCCGCGCGAGCGTCGCATGCTGACCGCGATCGAGAAGGCCACCCGCCAGCCGCTGACGGAGATGTCGCTGCCGAGCGTCGACGACGTCAACGCCACGCGCCTCACCCGGTTCGACGACGCGATCACCACTGCGCTCGAGGACACCGCCGCGATCGCGACCTTCCGCGACGTGGTCGCCCACTACGTCGCGCACCACGACGTGCCCGAGGCCGACGTGGCCGCGGCGCTCGCCGTGGTCGCGCAGGGCGACACGCCGCTGCTGATGGAGGAGGAGACGATCTCGCAGCCGCGCTTCGACCGGGATCGCGACCGCGACCGCGCGCCCCGCGAGGGCGGGGAGCGCCGCGAACGCCGTGACAGCGACGGCCGGTTCGCCACGTACCGGATCGCCGTCGGGCGTCGGCAGCGGGTCGAGCCGCGCCAGATCGTCGGGGCGCTCGCGAACGAGGGGGGCCTCCGCCGCAACGACTTCGGCGCCATCCAGATCCGCCAGGACTTCTCGCTCGTGGAGCTTCCGGCCGACCTCTCGCGCGACACCCTCAACCGGCTCACCGACACCCGCATCTCCGGCGTCCTCATCGACCTGCGCCTGGATCAGGGCGGCCGGTCCGCGAAGCGCACCGAGCGTCCGCAGCGCCGCTCGTACGATCGCGACTGAGCCCGCGGCATCCCTCCTTCGACGCCCTCGCGACCTGCCCGGTCGCGGGGGCGTCGTGGTTCGCGGCCGCTTTGGGGCGCGTTTGTGCGTTCGGGGCGTGGATTTTCGCGCCCCAACCGCACAAACGCGCCCCAAACCCGTGGATGCCGGCTCCAGACGTCCCGACCCGCCAGTGCAGAAGTTGAGCCAATTCATATCAAGTCTGCTTGACGCCTCGAGTCGCCTGCGTTAGCCTTGAGTCATCGCGGCTCAACCCGCGCAGCAGACTTTACGAAACCCCGAGTCGTGGCATCCGCCCGGCTCATGATCAAGGAGACACATATGCCACGTGCAGTGGGAATCGACCTCGGGACGACCAACTCCGTCGTGAGCGTGCTCGAGGGCGGCGAGCCGAAGGTCATCGCCAACGCCGAAGGCTTCCGCACGACCCCCTCGGTCGTCGCTTTCACCAAGGACGGCGAGGTGCTCGTCGGCGAGACCGCCAAGCGCCAGGCCGTCACCAACGTCGACCGCACGGTCTCGTCCGTCAAGCGCCACATGGGCACGAACTGGACGTTCGACGTCGACGGCAAGAAGTGGACGCCGCAGGAGATCTCCGCGCGCATCCTCCAGAAGCTCAAGCGCGACGCCGAGGAGTACCTGGGCGACAGCGTCGCGGATGCCGTCATCACGGTGCCCGCGTACTTCAACGACGCCGAGCGTCAGGCGACGAAGGAGGCCGGCGAGATCGCGGGCCTGAACGTCCTGCGCATCATCAACGAGCCCACCGCCGCCGCTCTCGCGTACGGCCTCGACAAGGGCAAGGAGGACGAGCTCATCCTCGTCTTCGACCTCGGTGGCGGAACGTTCGACGTGTCGCTGCTCGAGGTGGGCAAGGACGACGACTTCTCGACCATCCAGGTGCGCGCCACTGCCGGTGACAACCGCCTCGGTGGAGACGACTGGGACCAGCGCGTCGTCGACTACCTCATCAAGCAGTTCAAGGACACCACCGGTGTCGACGTCTCGGGTGACAAGATCGCCCTCCAGCGCCTCAAGGAGGCCGCGGAGCAGGCCAAGAAGGAGCTGTCGAGCTCGACCTCGACCTCCATCAACCTGCCCTACCTCTCGCTGACCGACTCGGGCCCCGTTTCGCTGTCCGAGACGCTCACCCGCGCGAAGTTCGAGGACCTCACCAAGGACCTCCTCGACCGCACTCGCAAGCCCTTCTCGGACGTCATCCGCGAGGCCGGTGTCAAGGTCGACGACATCGCGCACGTGGTGCTCGTCGGTGGCTCGACCCGCATGCCCGCGGTCGCCGAGCTGGTGAAGAAGGAGACCGGTCGCGACGCGAACAAGGGCGTCAACCCCGACGAGGTCGTGGCCGTGGGCGCAGCGCTCCAGGCCGGTGTCCTCAAGGGTGAGCGCAAGGACGTGCTGCTCATCGACGTCACCCCCCTGAGCCTCGGTATCGAGACCAAGGGCGGCATCATGACCAAGCTCATCGAGCGCAACACGGCCATCCCGACCAAGCGCAGCGAGACCTTCACCACCGCCGACGACAACCAGCCGTCGGTCGCGATCCAGGTCTTCCAGGGCGAGCGCGAGTTCACCCGCGACAACAAGCCGCTGGGCACCTTCGAGCTCACCGGCATCGCCCCGGCTCCCCGTGGCATCCCGCAGGTCGAGGTCACCTTCGACATCGACGCCAACGGCATCGTGCACGTGTCCGCGAAGGACAAGGGCACGGGCAAGGAGCAGTCGATGACCATCACGGGCGGCTCGTCGCTGCCCAAGGAGGATATCGAGCGCATGGTCCGCGAGGCCGAGGAGAACGCGGCGGAGGACAAGAAGCGCCGCGAGTCCGCCGAGACCCGCAACCAGGCCGAGACCCTGTCGTACTCGATCGAGAAGCTGATCAAGGACAACGAGGACAAGCTGCCCGAAGAGGTCAAGACCGAGGTCCAGGCCGACGTCGACGCCCTCAAGACGGCGCTCGCCGGTGACGACGACGACGCGGTCAAGACCGCGTTCGACAAGCTCAACGCGAGCCAGGGCAAGCTCGGCGAGGCGATCTACGCGTCGTCGCAGGCCCAGGGCGAGCAGGCCGACCCGAACGTCGGCCAGCCCGGCAACGGTGAGACGCCGAACCCCGAGGAAGACGTCATCGACGCCGAAGTCGTCGACGACGAGACCGACGAGAAGAAGTAAGCGACAGAACTGATGGCACACAAGGACGACGAACAGCCCCAGGGCTCGGGCGCCGGTCCTGACGAGACGACGGGGCCGGAGGAGAACACCTCCGGCCCCGCGCCGTCGGGCGAGCAGACCCCGGATGCCGAGGGCCTCACGATCGAGGACATCCTCGGCGCCGAGCAGACCCCCGAGGCCGCCGCAGAGGGGGCGTCCTCCGACAAAGAGGCCTCGCTCCTGATCGACCTCAAGCGCCTGCAGGCCGAGTACGCCAACTACCGTCGGCGCACCGAGGAGCAGCGCGAGCGCGAGATCGAACGCGCGAAGGGCGAGGCCGTGAAGGGCCTCCTGCCCGTCATGGACGACCTCGACCGTGCTGAGAAGCACGGCGACCTCGTCGAGGGCACGCCCTTCGCGGCGATTGGCGACAAGGTGCGGGCCGTGGCCGAGCGACTCGGCGTGGTCTCGTACGGCACCGCCGGCGAGCCCTTCGACCCGCAGCAGCACGAGGCGATCTTCCAAGCGCCCACCCCGGGCGTGACCCAGGCCACGGTGCTCGAGGTCGTCGAGGTGGGGTACCGCCTCGGCTCCGTCGAGCTGCGACCGGCCAAGGTCGTCGTCGCCGTGCCGGTCGAGTAGGAGGACACATGGCGAGTCAGGACTGGTTCGACAAGGACTTCTACAAGGTCCTCGGTGTCGACAAGGGCGTGAGCGCTGCCGATCTGAAGAAGACGTACCGCAAGCTCGCGCGCCAGTACCACCCCGACTCGAACCCGGGTGATGCCAAGGCCGAGGCGAAGTTCAAGGAGATCAGCGAGGCCTACGCGGTGCTCAACGACCCCGAGCAGCGCGAGGAGTACGACCAGATCCGGGCCATGGGCTCGGGGGCGCGCTTCTCGGCACCCGGGGCCGGCGGGGGCGGCGGTTTCGACGACGTCTTCAGCCGGTTCGGGCAGCAGCGCGGAGGCGCGTCCGCTCCCGGCGGTGGCTTCGAGGACTTCTTCTCGATGTTCGACCAGCAGGGCGGCGGCTTCGGCTCCGGCCGGTTCGGTCAGACCACGGGCGGCTACCGCGGCTTCGGCGGACCGCAGCGCGGAGCCGACGTCACCGCCCGGACGACGCTGGACTTCGTCACCGCAGCCAAGGGGGAGACGATCACCCTGCAGGGCGAGGACGGTGTCCCGTTCAAGGTGAAGATCCCCGCGGGGGTCGCCGACGGCCAGAAGATCCGACTGCGCGGTCGCGGCCGTCCGTCTCCGGACGGCGGCGAGAACGGCGACATCGTCGTGACGGTCGCGGTCCGGCCCCACCCGGTGTTCTCGCGCGAGGGGCTCAACCTGCGGCTGACGGTCCCCGTGACCTTCACCGAGGCGGCCCTCGGCGCCACGATCGAGGTGCCCACCCTCGGGGGCGAGCCCGTGCGGCTGCGTGTCGCACCGGGCACCCCCTCCGGGCGCGTCCTGCGGGTCAAGGGGCGCGGCATCCATTCGTCCAAGGGCACCGGCGACCTGCTCGCCGAAGTCCAGGTGGCCGTTCCGCAGCACCTCAGCGACGAAGCCCGCGAGGCCCTCGAGCGCTTCCACGCGCTCGAACCGAAAGAGAATCCCCGCGCCGACCTGATGGCCAAGGCGCGTCAGTGACGCCGTGCTCCTGGCATCCGCCACAATCGGATGCCAGGAGCACGCGATCCACGAGAGAGGAGAGGCCGTGTCCGACAAGGAACTCGATGAGGATGCGCCGATCTTCGCGATCGCCGTGGCCGCCGAGCTGTCGAACATGCACCCGCAGACGCTGCGGCAGTACGACCGGCTCGGCCTGGTCGTGCCCGCCCGCACGCAGGGCGGATCGCGGCGGTATTCCAGCCGTCACGTGCAGCAGTTGCGCGAGGTCGCGCGCCTGTCGAGCGAGGGGATGAGCCTCCCCGCGATCGCGCGTCTCCTGGCGCTCGAGGAGCGGGTGCACGAACTCGCGCGGCGCGTCACCGACCTGGAGCGTCAGCTGATGGCCGAGCGCCAGTCGCGTCCGGGCGCCCGGGTCTTCGCCGCGGGGGCCACGGGTTCGGTGGTGACGCTGCGCCACGGGGCGCGCGTGCGGCGGGCGACCGACGTGGTGCTCTGGCGCCCGGGCGGGTTGCTCGACGACGAGGACTGACGGCCGACGCGCCGGGACGCGCTGAGGGTGCGCGGCGACGCGTGACCCGCGTCTCGCCGCCGGTCGGACGATTCTCGGACGATTGTCGGATGCCGGTTCCCCCACCCGCTCCTACAGTGAGGCGTGTTCACCGGCGACGCCCCGGAACACACCCCCGGAGGGCGCTCGTCGAACATCCGAGCGGAGGCTGACATGCCATTTGTGACCACGACCGACGGCGCCGAGATCTTCTACAAGGACTGGGGCAGCACCGACGCCCAGCCCATCGTCTTCCACCACGGATGGCCGCTGTCGTCCGACGACTGGGACGCCCAGCTGCTGTACTTCCTCGACAAGGGCTACCGCGTCATCGCCAGCGACCGCCGCGGTCACGGCCGCTCGTCGCAGATCGGCACCGGCCACGACATGGACCACTACGCCAGCGACGTCAGCGCCGTCGTCGAGCACCTCGACCTGCACAACGCCATCCACATCGGTCACTCGACCGGTGGCGGCCAGGTCGCCCGCTACGTCGCGCAGTACGGTCAGCCGCAGGGTCGCGTCGCCAAGGCCGTGCTCGTCGCCGCCGTGCCGCCGATCATGCTGCAGAGCGACACCAACCCCGAGGGCACCCCGCTGTCGGTGTTCGACGGGTTCCGCGAGGCGCTCGCCGCCAACCGTGCGGAGTTCTTCGAGGCCGTGGCATCCGGCCCCTTCTACGGCTTCAACCGCGAGGGTGTCACCCCCTCGCAGCCCGTGATCGACAACTGGTGGCGTCAGGGCATGACCGGCAGCGCGCAGGCGCACTACCTCGGCATCAAGGCGTTCTCCGAGACCGACCAGACCGAAGACCTCAAGGCCATCACGGTCCCGGTGCTCGTGCTCCAGGGCGACGACGACCAGGTCGTGCCGTACAAGGCCGCCGCGCTTCTGCAGCACGAGCTGCTGCAGAACTCGACCCTCAAGATCTACGAGGGCTACCCGCACGGCATGCTCACGACGCACGCCGACGTGATCAACCCCGACATCCTGGCGTTCATCCAGGAGTGATCGGTCCTCCGCATCCGACGGCGCGCTCCCGCCCGGGGCGCGCCGTCGTCGTTCCACCGTGGGTCTCAGAGGGCCACGCGCGTCGCGGCGGGCGTCCGTACGGTGGGCCGTACCCACCCCGGACCGCACGTGAGGAGCCGCACGATGCACCCGCCGCAGATCATCGATCAGTTGTCCCACGCCCTCGGGCGACGCGTGACCCTCCGCCGCGCCGACGAGCCCGCGGATGCCGACGCCGACATCGCGTTCGGCGGTGGTGCGCTGCGCATCGGCGGGACGGCGCGCGCCGACCTCTCGCCGCGCGAGTGGGCCGTGGTCGACGCCGCGGTTCACCTGCTCGAGACGGCCTCCGGCGCGAGTCCCGCGGCGCGTCGTGACCGCGTGTTCGCGAACCTCATCGACGACGACTCGAGCGTGCGTCGCGATGCGCTGTGGGAGCTCCGTTCCCGCCGCTGGATCGACGGCCGCGCCGACGGCATCGAGCTGCTCGCCGTGGTGCTCGACCCGGCACCGGAACTGGGCATCGTCGCGTTCGGGCGCCGCCTGGCGACCGTCCTCCACGGTGCCGTGCAGTTCGTCGGCGCGCACCGAGGGGCCGCGATCTTCGTGGCATCCCGCACCCTCGACCTCGACGCCCTGAACAGGACGGTGGATGCCGAGGCCGCCGCGCAGGGCATGACCGCCCGGGGGTTCGCGCTGGCGGCGGGGTCGCTCGACGACGGCGACGTGGATGACGCGGTCTCGCGCGCCATTCGATCCGCGCACCTGCGCGCGACCCTCCCCGACCAGGTGACCTCGGTGCGCGCCGAGGACCTCGGCGGCTGGGCGCTCGTGCAGACGCTGCCCCGTTCGCGCTCGCTCCTCGTGCAGGCGTGCCCGGCGGCCTTCGTGCTGGCGTCGTCGGAGGACTCGACGCAGCGCGACACCGTCGAGGCGTACCTGGATGCCGCGGGGCGCGCCTCCGTCGCCTGCCAGCGCCTGCACATCCACCGCACGACGCTGTACTACCGGCTCGAGCAGATGCCGGAGGTCGTCCGCGAGGCCCTGGCCGACGGCCTGCAGCGGAGCACGCTGCACCTGACCCTCAAGCTCCTGCGGCTGTGGGACGAGGAGCTGCGCCGCGAGCAGCCGGCCGCGGCGACGCCGGTGCCGCTGCCGCGCGAGCGCACCGCGGAGCGTCTGTTGGCGTAGAACCGACGGCCCGGGCGCCCGGGCGTCAGGCCGGGCGTGCGACCAGCCGCGACGAACGCGCCGCGAGCTCGCGCAACCGCCGGGGCGGCACACGCAGGCGGCTGAGCTGCACGATGCCCTGGGAGGCGAGCACCGTGGTCTCGGCCGCGCGCCGTGCGTCTGCGGGCGAGAGGGCGATGTGGTGGGCGGCAGCGGTCTCGCACAGCCGTGCGGTGAGCGCGGACTCCATCTCGTCGATCGCGGCATCCGCCACCGCGAGGACCTCGGGGAACCGGTCGCCGAGCTCGGCGATGCTGTTGAGCATGAGGCATCCACGTCGGTCCGCGTAGGAGAGGCAGTCGGAGACGACGCGGTCGAGGTACTCGGAGGCGGCGGCTTCGAGGTCGGCGCTGGGTCCCGCCGGACCGCCCGAGGCGAGCTCGACGCGGGCCGCGCAGTAGCGGCCGAAGACCCGGAGGAAGAGTCCGAGCTTGCTGCCGTAGCGGGCGTAGAGGCTGCTCGTGCCGACGCCGGACGCACGGGCGACCTCCTCGAGCGAGGTCCGGTCGTACCCGCGCGTCCAGAACAGCTCCTGCGCCGTGTCGAGCAGATTCTGCTCGTCGTACTGCCGAGGCCGACCCATGAGCCAACGCTATCCCGTCGCCCCCGGGGGCCCTCAATGCACTCGTCCGGTTGCGACGTACTCGTGTCCGTTCGTGCAGCACGAGAGGAACCGCTCCCACGGAGAATTGGAGGGAGCATTCCACTACTCGCCGGAGGCTGATGTGAACGACACCGCGGGGCCGTTGGCCGTGTTCCTTCGCGACCGCCGCGAGTCGTTGACGCCCGAGCAAGTGGGGATCGCGCGGGAGCCGCGCCGACGCGTGCGGGGCCTGCGGCGCACCGAGGTGGCCGATCTCGCCGGCATCAGCAGCGACTATTACCTGCGGCTCGAGCAGGGCCGCGGGCACCAGCCGTCACGGCAGGTGCTGTCGGCGCTCGGCCGTGCGCTGCTCCTCGACGGCCCCGGCGAGGAGTATCTCCACCGCATCGCCGATCTTTCCGGCGAGGGCCGACCGTCGGCCGAGGAGGACGACCTCCCGGAGGGCGTGGCGACGCTCGTCGACCTGTACGCCGACACCCCCGCCTACGCCCTCAACGGCACCCTCGACGTCGTCGCCGTGAACGCCCCCGGCCGGTTGCTCGCACCCGACCAGCTGCGCGTCGGTTCCAACCTCCTGGTCTCGGTGTTCGAGCATTTCCCCGACCCGCACTCCGAGCCGGACTGGCGTCGGACGGCCGAGACGCTCGCCGCTGCTCTGCGGTACTACGCCGATCCCCGGAGCCCGCGCCTGCGGAAGCTCGTGGCGGGGCTCTCGGCGAGCGACCCGCGCTTCGCGGAGATCTGGAGCCGGTGCGAGATCCGCCCGCACCGCAGCTCACGGCCGATGGTGCACATCGAGCCGCACGGCTGGGTGCACCTCCGCAGCGAGACCCTCGCCGTCCCCGGCACGTCCGGCTACACCGTCACGGTCTTCTTCGCAGAACCGCGCACCCCGGGCGTCGCGGCTCTTCGCGACCTCGTCGCCCGCGCGCGGGCGGAGGAAGAGGGGGATGCCGAGTACGTGGCATCCCCGTCCCTCGCGTCCGCGTCCGGGGTGCCCCGGCGGCAGGCGCTCTGACCCCGGGTCAGGCGGGGGACGGGAGGTCGTCCTCCACGGGGGACGGTGCGTCCGTGACGCTCGATGCGCGGAACCGCCGCTGATACGCCGACGGTGTCGTCCGATACCGGTCCACGAACGCGCGGCGGAGCGCGGCGGCGGACGAGAATCCCGCCGCCGCGGCGGACTCGGCGACCGTCCGCCCGTTCTCGAGCTGGTTCACGGCGAGCTCGAGCCGCAGCGACGCGATGTAGGCGCTCGGCGTGACGCCGAGTTCTTCGCGGATGACACGGGTCAGATGCCGCGGGCTGACATTCACGTGCGCGGCCAGTCCGGTCACGATCGTCGGCCGGGTCGGATCGTTCGAGACGTACTCGGCCACCGCCTGCGCGAGGGGCGTCCGCGGAGCCGGGAGCTTCAGCGCCGCGGAGAACTGCGACTGCCCCGCCGAGCGGCGCATGTACACCAGGAGGTGCTGCGCGACGCTGCGCGCGACGTCGGTGCCGAGATCCTCCTCGAGCAGGGCGAGCGCGAGGTCGATCCCGGCGGCCACGCCCGCCGACGTGTAGATGTCGCCCTGCCGCGTGTAGATGCGCTCCGAGTCCACCGCGACGAGCGGGTACCGGTCGGCGAGCATGTCGGCGAACTTCCAGTGCGTGGTCGCGGGGAAGCCGTCGAGCAGGCCCGTCGCCGCCAGTCCGAACGCGCCGCTGCAGATCGAGGCGACCCGCCGCGATCTCTGCGAGAGCGACAGGATCGCCGCGCGCAATTCGGGGTCGTCGAAGACGGCGGGAGCCAGCTCGCTGCCCGGGATGATCACCGTGTCGAGCGGCCCGCTGTCCGCGGCCGCGCCATCGACGCCCAGGCGCAGCCCCATGAACGCCTCGACGCCTTCGCCGGTGGGCGAGAAGAACAGGATCTCGTACGCGTCGGTCGCGAGATTCGCCTCGGAGAACACCTCGGCCGGGCCGACGAAGTCCAACGCCTTCAGCCCGTCGAACAGGAGGAAGCCGATGCGGCGGCGTTCGGCATCCATGTCGTGTCCTCCGGGTGATGCACGGGCGAGGGATGCCCCCACCCTTCCACCGATCGGGCTCCGGCACACGGCGATCTCTTCCGACAGGTGTCGCAGCGGCCGCTTGAGGCGCTCGCGCTCGGTGGGGGCGCGCCCGGCGCTCCTCGCCAGCGCGTGATCGCCGGTCCTAGAGTGCGAGCATGACGCTCGCAACCGTTCCTCCCCCGGTGGGCCAGCGCGGCGAGAGCGCCGCGACGCGGCGGTGGGAGGCCTGGACCTACTGGCCGCTCACCGTCCTCGCCCTGCTGTGGGTGGTCGTCTACACCGCGCAGGTGATCGGCGACATCCGCGGGAGCTGGGAGGGCATCGCCTTCACGTTCATGCTCGCGGTGCAGATCGTCTTCGCCGGCGACTACCTCGTGCGACTGCTGTGGGCGCGGCCGCGAGGGGTCTGGTTCCGGAGCCATCTGCTCGATCTCGCCGTGGTGTTCGTGCCGATCCTCCGGCCGGTGCGGCTGCTCGGTGCCCTGACCCGGCTGACGAGCTTCACCCGCACGGCCGGCAGTTCGGTACGCGCGCAGCTGATCATCTACGGTCTCGGTAGCGTGCTGCTGCTCATCTGGCAGGTCGCCCTCGTGGTGCTGCAGGCCGAACGGCACGCCCCGGGGGCGAGCATCCGGACGTTCGGCGACGCCCTGTGGTGGGCCGTCTGCACCGTGACGACGGTCGGTTACGGCGACTACGCGCCCGTCACGGTCGTCGGTCGGCTCGCCGCCGTCGTGCTCATGGCCGGGGGAGTGGTGCTCGTCGGTCTCATCGTCGCGACGATCTCGTCGTGGGCGAGCGAGCGCGTCGCCCAGGCGCACGACCGGCGTCGGGTTCAGCCCGACGACGCGGTCGATCGCGCGCACCCCGACCGGTGAGGGCCCGCGGTCCGCACCGTCGGACGGGGTCGCGTCGTCAGGCCGGACCGAGCCGCAGCACCGTGGCCGATTCGCCCACGCGCAGGTCGTCCACGACCCGGAGCGTCCGCGCGACGTCGTCGACGGCCGCGATCACGGTGCCGAACCGTTCCCGGTCGGCGCACACGGCGGTGACCGTGACGAAGTGCGCGCCCGTGTCCCACGTGTAGGTCGCGAACGGAGGCGTGCGCGGGTCGGCGGGCAGCGGCATCGCGAGCTTCTCGCCGACCCCGAGGTGCGGGTTGGGGAACGACTCGGTGTCGTCGTACTCCATGGGCATCATCGCGCGCGCGGCGCGCAGCTGCGACGTCGCCTCCTGCAGCTGCGCCATGACGACGAGCAGGTCGGGGTCGCTGCGCCACACCCACACCAGCACGCGGCCGGCCGCGCGGCGCATGAGGAGCGGCGCGGCCTGACTCGCCACCCAGGCGAAAAGCCCGCTGCCCGGGCGCTCGGTCGCGCCGACCGCGCGGTTCGCCTGCGTCAGCAGCATCCGGATCGCGGCCTTGCGATGCCGTCTGCCGCGCAGCCCGAGCGAGCCGGTGACGGGCACCCAGAGGTCGGTGGGGGCGTCTGCCTGGAGTCGGGGCATGGCTCCAGCCTACGAGTCCGGATGCCACGATGCCGGGGTCGTCGTACGCCCACGGCGGAAGCGCTCCCGCGATGTCGGAGGTTCGTGCCACTCTTGATCCGCGGTGGTCGTGCCGCCCCGATCGGACTCCCGGAGAACGTCGTGCTCGGAAAGCTCCTCATCCGGTATCTCTCGAGATACCGCTGGCTCCTCGTCGCCATCCTGGCGTTCCAGGCCGCGTCCGCCGTCGCGACGCTGTACCTGCCCCGCCTGAACGCCGACATCATCAACCTCGGCGTCGCCCAGGGCGACACCGGATACATCTGGTCGCGCGGCGCGATCATGCTCGTCATCTCGCTCGGGCAGATCACGGCATCCGTCATCGCCACGTACTTCGCCGCGCGTGCGGCGATGGCCGCCGGGCGCGACATCCGTCGCGACGTCTTCGAGCGCGTGAGCGGATTCTCGGAGCGGGAGCTCTCGCAGTTCGGTGCCGGATCGCTCATCACGCGCAACACGAACGACGTGCAGCAGGTGCAGATGCTCGCGATGATGGGCGCGACGATGCTCGTCAGCGCCCCGCTCCTCGCGATCGGCGGCATAATCATGGCCCTGCAGCAAGACGTGGGCCTCAGCTGGCTGATCGGCGTCGCGGTGCCGGTGCTGCTGGTCCTGGTCGCGCTGATCATCGCGCGGATGGTGCCGCTCTTCCGGAGCTACCAGACCAAGCTCGACGCGGTGAACCGCATCATGCGCGAGCAGCTCACCGGCGTGCGCGTGGTGCGCGCGTTCGTGCGCGAGCGCATCGAAGAAGAGCGCTTCCGCGGAGCGAACACCGACATCCTCGTCGTGGGTCGCAAGGTCGGCTCGCTCTTCGTCCTGCTGTTCCCGCTCGCGATGCTCGTGCTGAACGTCACCGTGGTCGGGGTCATCTGGTTCGGCGGCATCCAGGTCGACGCCGGCGGGGTCGAGATCGGCACGCTCTTCGCCTTCATCCAGTACGTCGCCCAGATCCTCGGCGGCGTGCTCATGGCCAGCTTCATGACGGTGATGATCCCGCGCGCCGCGGTCTCGGCCGAGCGCATCACCGAGGTGCTCGACAGCACCTCCACCCTCCGTCGACCCGAGAACCCCGTCGCAGCCTTCCCCGCTCCGGGCGAGGTCGTCTTCGACGACGTGGCGTTCGCGTACCCGGGGGCCGAGTCGCCGGTCGTCTCGGGCATCAGCTTCACCGCGGCTCCCGGCGAGACCGTCGCGATCGTCGGATCCACGGGAGCGGGGAAGACGACGCTCGTCTCGCTCATCCCGCGTCTGTTCGACGTGACCGACGGTTCCGTGCGCGTCGGCGGCGTCGACGTGCGGGAGGCCGACCTCGACGAGCTGTGGCGCGGCATCGGGCTCGTGCCGCAGCGTCCGTTCCTCTTCAGCGGCACGGTCGCCTCGAACCTGCGATTCGGTCGGGAAGACGCGACCGACGACGAGTTGTGGCGCGCGCTCGAGATCGCGCAGGGCCGCGACTTCGTGCAAGAGATGGAGGGCGGCCTCGAAGCCCGCATCGCCCAGGGTGGCACGAACGTGTCCGGCGGGCAGCGCCAGCGCCTGGCCATCGCCCGCGCGATCGTGCACCGCCCGCGCATCCTGGTCTTCGACGACTCGTTCTCGGCCCTCGACCTCACCACCGACGCGCGATTGCGCAGAGCCCTGTGGGAGGAACTGCCGGACGTGACGAAGATCGTCGTGGCGCAGCGCGTCTCGACGATCACCGGAGCCGACCGCATCGTGGTGCTCGAAGACGGGCGCATGGTCGGGCTCGGCAGCCACGACGAGCTGCTCCAGACCAGTGCCACGTACCGCGAGATCGTCGAGTCGCAGCTGGGGGTGGAAGCATGAGCACGCCCGACGCCCTCACCGAGGAAGAACGCGCCGAGCTCGAACTCGCCGAGCAGGCCCGCCAGGGTTCCGGCGACTGGAACAGCGTCGCACCGGGCAAGGCCGCGGCCTTCGGCCCGAGCTTCCGCCGTCTCATCGGTCTGCTGCGGCCCTACGCGTGGGCCTTCGCCTTCGTCTCGTTCCTCGGGGCCATCGGCGTGGTGCTCGCGGTGCTCGCCCCGCGCGTCCTCGGCAACGCCACGAACATCATCTTCGAGGGCGTCGTCTCGAAGTCCCTGGCCCAGGGCTTCCCCGAGGGCACCCCGAAGGACACCGTCGTCGAGGCGCTCCGCTCCGCCGGGCAGGGCGACGTCGCCAACATCGTCTCCGCCATGGACAACTTCCAGGTCGGGGCCGGGGTCGACTTCGACGCGCTCCGCATCGTCATCGTCACCGTCCTCGCGATCTACGTCGGCTCGTCGCTGCTGTCGTGGATCCAGGGCTACGTCATCAACGTGATCATGGTGCGCACCATGTGGCGCCTGCGCGAAGACGTCGAGGCCAAGATCAACCGCCTGCCGCTGTCGTACTTCGACAAGGTGCAGCGCGGCGAGCTCATCTCGCGCGTGACCAACGACATCGACAACATCACGCAGACGATGCAGCAATCGCTCTCCAGCGCCCTCACCTCGGTGCTGACGGTGGTCGGCGTGCTCATCATGATGTTCAGCATCTCGTGGCAGCTGGCCCTCGTCGCCCTCGTCTCGCTGCCGCTCATGGCGGTGATCTTCGGCGTCATCGGACCCCAGTCGCAGAAGGCCTTCGGCGAGCAGTGGAAGAAGGTCGGCCGCCTCAACGCCCGCATCGAGGAGTCGTTCTCGGGCCACGCGCTCGTGAAGGTGTACGGCCGCGAGAAGGACGCGCGCGAGAAGTTCGAGGTCGAGAACGACGAGCTGTTCGAGGCGAGCTTCAAGGCGCAGTTCCTCTCGGGCATGATCATGCCCGGCATGATGTTCGTCGGAAACCTCACCTACGTGGGCATCGCGGTGCTGGGCGGCCTGATGGTCGCCGGAGGACAGATCCGCCTCGGCGACGTGCAGGCCTTCATCCAGTACTCGCAGCAGTTCACTCAGCCGCTGTCGCAGCTGGGCGGCATGGCCGCCGTCGTGCAGTCGGGCACCGCTTCGGCCGAGCGCGTGTTCGCGCTCCTCGACGCCGACGAGCAGGACCCGGATGCCGACGACGCCCCGGCCCATGTCGAGGGCCGCGGTGTCATCGAGTTCCAGTCGGTGCGGTTCTCGTACACGCCCGACCGGCCGCTCATCCGCGACCTGTCGTTCCGCGTCGAGCCCGGCCAGACGGTGGCGATCGTCGGGCCGACCGGCGCGGGCAAGACCACGCTCGTGAATCTCATCATGCGGTTCTACGAGCTGGACGGCGGACGCATCCTCCTCGACGGGCAGGACATCGCCGACCTCCGCCGCGACGACGTGCGCTCGCGCACGGGCATGGTGCTGCAGGACCCGTGGCTCTTCGCCGGCACGATCCGCGACAACATCCGGTACGGGCGCGAGTCGGCCACCGACGAAGAGATCGTCGAGGCCGCCGTCGCGACGCGCGTCGAACAGTTCGTCCATTCCCTGCCCGAGGGGTACGACACGGTCCTCGACGAGGATGCCGCGAACGTCTCCGCGGGCGAGAAGCAGCTCATCACGATCGCGCGCGCGTTCGTCGCGCGGCCGTCCGTGCTGATCCTCGACGAAGCGACGTCGTCGGTCGACACGCGAACGGAACTACTGCTGCAGCAGGCGATGGCGGCCCTCCGCGAGGGGCGCACATCGTTCGTCATCGCGCACCGCCTGTCGACGATCCGCGACGCCGACCTCATCCTGGTGATGGAGCACGGCGACATCGTCGAGCAGGGATCGCACGACGAGCTGATCTCCGCGCACGGCGCTTACTGGCGCCTGTACCAGTCGCAGTTCGAGAGCGCGGCCGACGACGGCGCGCCCGTGCTCGATCCGAGCGCCGCGCGCGGCTGACGCCGCCGCCCGCAGCGTTTGGGGCGCGTTCTGCCGTTTGGGGCGAGATTCCCGCGCCCCCAACGGAGGAACCCGCCCCAAACGGAGGGACGCGGAACGGGAGTGTGCGGACAGCCGACGGGCCCCGCGCGTGGGCGGCATCCGGGGTCCTCCAAAACCGCTCGGGTACAGTTGTGACGCGCATGCACCGCACCGTGCGACCCGTTCCGCCGCACAGATAGGCCTCACCACTCGTGACCACTCCTGCGACGCCCGCCCCCTCACCCTCGCCCGACCGCCCGCTCCGGGTCCTGATCGGCGCCGACACTTTCCTCCCGCACGTCAACGGCGCGGCCCGCTTCGCCGAGCGGCTCGCCGCCGGTCTCGTGGCGCGCGGACACGACGTCCACGTCATGGCGCCGAGCGACGGGCACCGCAACACCGGTGTGTTCACCGAGGTCATCGAGGGCGAACCGATGACCATGCACCGTCTTCCGTCGTGGCGCTTCCTGCCGCACGACTGGCTGACGTTCGTCCTGCCGTGGCGGGCGAAGCACTACGCCCGACGGGTGCTCGACGACGTGAAGCCCGACGTGGTGCACATCCAGTCGCACATCATCATCGGGCGCGGCCTCGCGCGCGAAGCCAAGAAGCGCGGCATCCCGCTCATCGCCACGAACCACGTGATGGCCGAGAACATCCTCGACTTCACGACGCTGCCCGACTTCCTCGACCGCATCTTCGTCAAGCTCGCCTGGGCCGACGCGAAGCGCACGTTCGCCCTCACCCGCGCGGTGACCACCCCCACGCGCCGTGCGGCGGACTTCCTCGAGTCGACGATCGACATCCACGGCGTCATCCCGGTCTCGTGCGGCATCGACCGGTCGAACTACACCGCCGACCTCGAGCCGCGCGACGCGAACCGCATCCTCTTCGTCGGACGCCTGACGAGCGAGAAGGGCATCGACGTCGTCCTACACGCGCTCGCGCAGCTCGACCCGGCCCTGAACGCCACGTTCGACGTCGTCGGCGGCGGCGACCAGCGCCGCAACCTCGAGCAGCTCGCCGCCCAGCTCGGCGTCGTCGACCGGGTGACGTTCCACGGGCACGCATCCGAGGAAGACCTCCGCTCCCTCTACACGCGGGCGAGCGTGTTCGCGATCGCCTCGATCGCCGAACTGCAGTCGATCGCGACGATGGAGGCGATGGCATCCGGTCTGCCGATCGTCGCGGCGAACGCCGTCGCCCTCCCGCACCTCGTGCACGACGGCGAGAACGGCTACCTCTTCGAGCCGGGTGACGCCGACGAGCTCGCCGCGCGCCTCACCGACGTGCTGACCGCCGAGCCCGACGAGCGTCGCCGCATGCAGCAGGCGTCGCTCGACGGGGTGCGGGTCCACGACATTGGCCGCACGCTCGACACGTTCGAGGCGCTCTACCGCGGACGGCCGATTCCGGAGTGACCCCGTGCACGTGGTGATGTTCGCCGACCAGCACGTGGAGTCGCTGGGCGGTGCGCAGGTGTCGATGCGGTTGCAGCGGCGGTTCCTCGAGCGCGCAGGCCACACCGTGACGATCGTCGCGCCTCGGATGCATCGCCGAGCCCCCACCGACACCGCGTACGTCGACCTCCCGTCGATCCCGGTCACCCTCGACCGCGAGTACGCGCTCTCGTGGCCGGGTCGCCGGACGGATCGTCTCGTGGATGCCGCGCTGGCCGGCCGCGCGCCCGTCGACGTCGTGCACGTGCAGGCGGATTTCTGGGGCGCGTTCATCGGCCACCGGTACGCGGCACGGCAGGGGCTCCCGGTCGTGCACACGATGCACAACCGCGTCGACGTCGGCATCGAGGCGACCGCCCCGTTCCCGCTTCTCGTGATGCGGGTGCTCAATGCGTGGGCGCGCCGGGCGCTTCGGCCCGCGCTGCGCGGCCGGGAACCCCGGCACGAGCCCGACGGCTGGGCCTACCTGCGCCGCCTCGCACGGCTGTCGGCCGCGGTCACGGCGCCGTCGGCGCATTTCGCGCGTCGGCTCGAGGCGCACGGCGCGGTCCCCGGCGACACCGTCCGAGGCGCTGAGGACACCGCCCGCGTCGACGTCGTGTGGAACGGCATCGACGACGACATCCTGGATGCCGCGCTCGCGGCGGGATCCGCCGAGCGGCGCCCCGGCCGCCCGCGGTTCGTGTGGATCGGTCGCATGAGCCCGGAGAAGCGGCTTCTGCCCTTCCTCGAGGCCGTGGCGGCAGCGGGCATCGACGCCGAGGTCGAGGTCATCGGCGGGGGAGCGCAGCTGCGCGCGGCCCGTCGCCTCGTGGAGCGCACGCGCCCGGTGGCATCCATCCGATTCGCGGGGAGGATGCCGTACGCCCGGACGCTCGCGCGTCTCGCCGCGGCGGACGCCGTCGTGCAGACCTCGATCGGCTTCGAGACGCAGGGCATGACGGTGTTCGAGGCCGCATCGCTCGGGACTCCCGCCGTGGTCAGCGACCCCGACATCGCCGCGGAGCTCGGCGGGGGCGTCTGGAGCGTCGGGGATGCCACCGTCCCGGCGCTCGCCGAGACTCTGCGCCGCGCGGCGGCCGACATCGCCGCGGGCTCCCCGGTCGCGGTGGATCCGACGATCGGGGAGCGGTTCCGGCAGTCGTCGCGCACGGCGGCGATGGTCGAGGTCTACGCCCGGGCCGTCGCGCCGCGCTGAGCGCGCTGGACGCGGCCGGGGGTCGCGCGCCGCGACGCCTCGGCGGCCTCGGGTGCGGCGGCCTCGGTCGCGGCTGCGGCGGACGCGGCTGCGGCTGACGCGGCGGGCGATGCGGCGTCGTCGCGCGGTGCGCGGAGCTCGCTGCCGCCGGGGAGGCGGCGCGAGTCGGTGGGGACGCGGCGGTAGCCGTCGGTGCGGATCAGCCAGACGGAGGCGCCGATCCCGATCAGGGCGAGGAGGCCGAAAGCGATGAAGTAAGCCATGGCAGAGAAACTACGTCTGTACGAATCATGCCTGCGAGTGGCATGATGGACGACATTCGATGTATTTCTGCCACCCGGAGGATCCATGCGTTCCGTCGCCGTCGTCGTCCAGCCCGGCTTCGCCCCGTTCGAGTTCGGCCTCGCGTGCGAGGCGTTCGGACTCGACCGCAGCGATGACGGCATCCCGAACTTCGACTTCCGTATCGTGAGCCCCGACCCGGGCGTGGTCCCGTCCAACATCGGGTTCTCCATCAACGTCGAGCACGGTCTCGACGCCGCCGACGACGTCGACATCCTCGTCCTGGCCCCGATCCCCCGCGCGCAGTGGGAGCACGTCGACGAACGCGTGATCGACCTCGTGCGCCGCGCCGACGCCCGCGGCGCGTGGCTGCTGAGCGTGTGCAGCGGCTCGTTCGTCCTCGCCGCCGCGGGCGTCCTCGACGGGCGTCGCGCCACGACCCACTGGCGCTACGCCCACACGATGGCCCGCATGTACCCCGAGATCGAGGTCGACCCCGACGTGCTGTACGTCCAGTCGGGCAACATCATCACGAGCGCCGGTACCGCGGCGGGGCTCGACGCGTGCCTGCACCTGCTCCGGCAGGAACTGGGAGCCGAACTCGCCAACCGCATCGCCCGGCGGATGGTCGTCGCGCCGCAGCGCGACGGCGGGCAGGCGCAGTTCATCGCGGCCCCGATCCCGGTCGACACGTCGCTGTCGCTCGCCCCCGTCACCGAGTGGATGATGCAGAACCTGCACGCCGACCTGTCGGTTGAGCGGCTCGCGGCCCGCGCGCACATGTCGCCGCGGACGTTCGCGCGCCGCTTCAAGGCCGACTTCGGTGCGACGCCGGCCGCGTGGTTGGCGCGGCAGCGGCTGCTGCACGCCCAGCGGCTCCTCGAGGAGACCGACCTCGGCCTCGACCGCATCGCGTCGGAGTGCGGCTTCGGCTCGGCGGCGGTGCTGCGGCAGAACTTCGCCCGCACGATGGGGCTCACCCCCACCGCGTACCGCGCCCGCTTCTCGTGCTCCGACGACGTGGCCGTGCCCTCCCGGGAGGCCGTGCCGGCCTGAGCTCGCCGGACCGCCCCGCCTCAGGCGTGCGCGGCGACGAAGGCGGCGTGGTCCGCGCGCGACACGTCGGCGTACGCGAACGCCCAGGACGCCAGTGCCTCGGTCACCGCGCGACCGGAGCCGACGTAGCCCGCCACGGCGGCGGCATCCGGAGACTGCGCGTGCGCGCGCGCCAGGGTGACCCCGCACGCCTGGGCGTATCGGCGGAACGGCTGGTCGGCGAGCTCCACCATCTCGATGCCGCCCTTCATGTCGTGGAACTGGCGCACGTAGTAGTCGGCCTCGGCGCCCCGGACGTGCCCGAGGAACGGGTCGGACACGCCCTGGAGAACGCGCTGCAGCGACACGACCCGCGCCCCCTCCCCGTCGGACGCGATGAGCGCGACCAGCGATTCCGGCTGACGGATGCCGCCGAACTGCTGCAGCACGCTGGCGCCGGCCTGCTTCCCCTGGAGGACGAAGGCGTGAGCGTCCCCGTCCTGCAGGAGCAGGAGGTAGCAGCGGGTTCCGACGCTGCCCACGCCCACCACGCGACGCGCGACGTCGGTGATGCTGTACTGCTCGAGGGTCAGGCGCACGTCGACGTTCGCCGACGTCCGGTAGGCGCCGTCAACGGCGAGGACGCGCGCGGCGAGCTCCGCGTCGACGGGGGTCATGAGCGGCGGCTGGTGCACGAACGCGAGGCGTCCCGCCCCCACGTCGGTGGTGAGGCGGCGGACGGCGCGGGCGCCGGTCCGACGTTCAGCATCGGCCATGGCGTTCTTCAGCACGGCGCGCGACGCGCGGTCCAGCGAGTCGAGGACGTCCCGCGGCCCGAAGTGCTCGAAGTAGCGCTCGATCGGGTCCCGCTGGGCCAGCGCGCGGATCGCGCGGATGTAGGAGCCGACCGTCGCCTCGACGGCATCCCGGACGACGGACTCGTCGCGTCCGGTCTCTGCGCCGGCGAGGACGACGCTGGTGAGGAGCCTCTTGAGATCCCATTCCCACGGCGCCCAGGCCGCTTCGTCGAAGTCGTTGAGGTCGAAGACGAGGGTGCGCTGCGGTGAGGCGTAGAAGCCGAAGTTCGCCACGTGGGCGTCGCCGCACGAGGCGACGTGGAACGGGGTGGACGGGTCGCGCGCGAGGTCGGCGGCCATGACGGCCGCGGAGCCGCGGTAGAAGGCGAACGGGTTCGCCGACATCCGCTCGATGCGCAACGGCACGAGTTCGGGGATGCGGGTCGCATTCTGCGCATCCAGGATGCCGAGCGGATCGCGGCCCTCGACGGTGAGGCGTGCGAGATCGCGCCGCGGCAATCGCTTCCGCATCTCGCGACCCTGAGCGCGGCGCTCGGTCGACGAGGGCGGCGGGTTCCACGGGATGTCGGGGCGGGGCGCGGTGGCCGTACCTGTGCTCACGCGCTCACCATAGACCCGCCGATGCCGCAGCGGTGGTGGGTGTCCCGGCATCCATTGCCCTTCCGACCGGCCGCTGCTAAACTTGAGTCAACGCAACTCAAGTTTGCGAAAGATTTCCAGGAGACACCATGAACGCCACACAACAGCCCGGACAGGAGGACGCGCGGAGCGCCCTCGAGCAGTTCGGCATCAACCTCACCGACCGGGCCCGGCAGGGCAAGCTCGACCCCGTCATCGGGCGCGACAGCGAGATCCGCCGGGTCAGCCAGGTGCTCACGCGCCGCACCAAGAACAACCCCGTCCTCATCGGCGAACCCGGCGTCGGCAAGACCGCCGTCGTCGAGGGGCTCGCTCAGCGCATCGTCGCGGGCGACGTCGCCGAGAGCCTCAAGAACAAAGAGCTCGTCGCCCTCGACATCTCGGCGCTCGTCGCCGGCGCGATGTACCGCGGCCAGTTCGAGGAGCGCCTGAAGAGCGTCCTCAAAGAGATCACCGAGTCCGACGGCCGCATCATCACCTTCATCGACGAGCTGCACGTGCTCATGGGCGCGGGCGGCGGCGAGGGCTCCGTCGCGGCATCCAACATGCTCAAGCCCATGCTCGCCCGCGGGGAACTGCGCCTGATCGGTGCGACCACCCTCGACGAGTACCGCGAGTTCATCGAGAAGGATGCCGCCCTCGAACGCCGCTTCCAGCAGGTGTACGTCGGCGAGCCCAGCGTCGAAGACACGATCGCGATCCTCCGCGGCCTCAAGGAGCGCTACGAGGCGCACCACAAGGTCGCGATCGCCGACGCGGCGCTGGTGGCCGCGGCATCCCTGTCCAACCGCTACATCCCGTCGCGGCAGCTGCCCGACAAGGCCATCGACCTCATCGACGAAGCCGCGTCGCGCCTGCGCATGGAGATCGACTCGGCCCCGCTCGAGATCGACGAGCTGCGTCGCCACGTCGACCGCCTCAAGCTCGAAGAGCTCGCGCTGAAGAAAGAGAAGGACGCCGCCTCGAAGGAGCGCCTGGCGACCCTCCGCGAGACCCTCGCGGCCGAGCAGGCGAAGCTCGACGAGCTGCAGGCCCGATGGGAGCGCGAGCGCGCGTCGCTCAACCGCGTCGGCGACCTGAAGACGCGTCTCGACGCCGCCCGCGTGGATGCCGAGCGCGCGCAGCGGGAGGGCAACCTGGAGCGCGCGTCGCGCCTGCTGTACGCCGACATCCCGGCTCTCGAGCGCGAGCTGATGACCGCCGAGCGCGAGGAGCCCGCGGGCGACCGCATGGTCAACGAGCAGGTCACCGACGAAGACATCGCGGCGGTCATCGCGGCGTGGACCGGCATCCCCGTCGGTCGTCTCCTGCAGGGCGAGACCGAGAAGCTGCTCCACCTCGAGCGCGAGCTCGGCAAGCGCCTGATCGGGCAGAAGGATGCCGTGAAGGCGGTGTCCGACGCGGTGCGGCGCTCGCGCGCCGGCATCAGCGACCCGAACCGCCCGGTCGGCTCGTTCCTGTTCCTCGGCCCCACGGGCGTCGGCAAGACCGAGCTCGCGAAGGCGCTCGCCGACTTCCTCTTCGACGACGAGCACGCCATGGTGCGCATCGACATGTCGGAGTACGGCGAGAAGCACTCCGTCGCGCGGCTCGTCGGTGCCCCTCCGGGGTACATCGGCTACGAGCAGGGCGGTCAGCTGACCGAGGCCGTGCGTCGGCGCCCGTACAGCGTCGTGCTGCTCGACGAGGTCGAGAAGGCGCACCCCGAGGTGTTCGACATCCTGCTGCAGGTGATGGACGACGGCCGGTTGACCGACGGCCAGGGCCGCACGGTCGATTTCACCAACGTCATCCTGATCCTGACGTCGAACCTCGGCTCGCCGATCCTCATCGACCCGACGCTGTCGATCGAGACCAAGCGCGAGCAGGTGCAGGCACTGGTGCGTCAGGCGTTCAAGCCCGAGTTCGTGAACCGTCTCGACGACATCGTGATCTTCCAGGCGCTCACCGAGGACGACCTCGCCCAGATCGTGGAGCTCGCGGTCGACGCGCTGCACAAGCGGCTCCGCGAACGTCGCCTGACGCTCGCGGTGACGCCCGACGCCCGGTCGTGGCTCGCCGAGCGCGGATACGACCCGGTGTACGGCGCGCGTCCGCTCCGCCGCCTGATCCAGTCCGAGGTGCAGGACCGCCTCGCGATGGCGATCCTCGCCGGCGGGGTGCACGACGGCGACGTGGTGAAGGTCGACGTCGCGAGCGACGGCGAGTCGCTGGTGCTGGCCAGCGCCGGTCCCGCGGCCGACCCCGTGGCCGACGATGACGTGATCGAGGCCGAGATCATCGAGTAACCCGGTAGTCGGGTCCCCGGCCCCGGGCTTCGGCTCCGGCTCGGGCCCCGGCTTCGGCTCCCGGCCCCGGGCTCCCGCTCGGCACCCGGCTTCGGCGCCCGGCTCGGGCCCCTGGCTCCGGCCCCCGGCTCCGGCATAAACGCGATCCACGCGTAGAAACGCGCTCTCCCCGTGTTTCTCGTCGTGGATCCCGTTTATGCGTGGGGTGGATGCCGGGAGCCGGCGCCGGTGGGGCGGGTGCCGGGAGCCGGCACCGCGTCGGGTGGATGCCGGGAGCCGGCGTCGCGGGGGATGCAGCGGAGCCTCGGACCCCCGCCCGCCGCTACCCTGGCCGCATGACGATCGCGACGGCCGACCTCTACGACGAGCGCGGTGAAGACCTCGACTCGCTCGCGCTGCAGCTGCTCGACCTCGGTGGTCGCGTCGCGTTCGCGGGCCCGATCCGCACGGTGCGATGCCACCGCGACAACGCCCTGGTCAAGCAGGTCCTGGCCACGCCGGGCGAGGGTTCGGTGCTGGTGATCGACGGCGGCGGTTCGCTCGAGTCGGCGTTGGTCGGCGACCTCATCGCCGCCTCCGCCGTTGAGAACGGCTGGGCGGGGATCATCGTGAACGGCGCGATCCGTGACCGCACTGCCCTGGCCGGGTTGCCCCTCGGCGTGAAGGCGCTCGGTTCGAATCCGCGCAAGAGCGCGAAGGACGGCGTCGGCGAGATCGACGTGCCCGTGACGATCGCGGGCGTCGTCTTCACCCCCGGCCGGCACGTCTGGGCCGACGCCGACGGCGTGCTCGTCGAGCGCTGAGACGCGGCATCCGGTGCCCGTCTTCTTCCTCGTCGGCATCGCCGTCATCCTGCTGTGGTCGCTGGTCGCGCACCGCTTCGAACGCATCGGTGCGCTGGGCCCCGCGTTCCTCGCGCTGGCCGGGGCGGTGCTGGTCTTCGCCGACCCGGACGGCTTCTCGTCGGCTCTGGCGGGGTCGGAGGCCGAGCGCGTCGTCGAACTCGTGTTGGCGGTGCTGCTCTTCGTCGACGCGTGCGACGTCCGCGGCGGCGTGTTCGGCGGGGTGGGGCGTGCGCTCGCGAGGCTCGTGCTGATCGCCCTGCCGCTCGCGCTGATCCTCGCCGTGCTCGCGGGGTTCGCGCTGCTGCCCGATGTGAACGTCCTCGTCCTCGTGGTGATCGCGTGCGTCGTGATGCCCACCGACTTCGCCCCCGCGGCGATGCTGCTGCGCTCACCGCGCATCCCCGAGCGCGTCCGGCGGATCCTCACCGTCGAGAGCGGCTACAACGACGGCCTCGTGTCGCCGATCTTCGGCGTGTTCCTCGCGGCGGCCGTCGCGCTCCCCGCGCTCCTCGCCGCCGCCGAGTCGGGAGCCGACCTCGACGCGCAGCCCGAGCTCGTGAAGAACCTCGAGGACATGTTCGACGCCTTCTTCGGTGCGGCCCCCGCCACGATCGCGGCGATCGTGATCGGCGGGGCCGTCGGTGGTGCGATCGGCATCCTCGCCCGCTGGACCGTGGCGCGCAGATGGGCGGATGCCAGTGGCATCCGGTACGTCATGCTCCTGACGCCGCTGCTCGCCTACGGGATCGCAACCCTCAGCGACGTCGCCGCGAACGGTTTCGTCGCCGCGTTCGTGGCGGGCATCGTCTATCGACTCACGCGCGCGAAGGACCTCGAGGGGCGCAACGTCCCCCATGCCGAGACGCTCCTCGTCGAGGAGGCGGGGACCCTCGCGGCCAACATCATCTGGTTCGTCATGGGGGCGGTGCTCACGGTCGTGATCCTCAACGGCGTCGATCTGCGCGTGGTGATCTTCGCGGCGCTCGCGGTCACGGTGCTGCGGGCGATCCCGGTCGGCATCGCCCTGCTGCGCTCGCCGATCTCGTGGCGCGACCGGGCGCTGATCGGGTTCGTCGGTCCGCGCGGGACGGCGACCATCGTGTTCGGGCTCCTCGCGTACAACCGCCTCCCCGAGGACACGGGCGACGTCGTGCTGTCGACCATGGTGTTCACGGTGGTGCTCAGCATCCTGTTCCACGGGGTGGTGACCCCGTTCGCGGTGCGGCGGTTGCTTCCCGAGGCGTCGGGGAGCCAGATCACGTGATGTCGCCGAGGTGACCCGGCGTGTGCGCGCCCCGGCGGGTGGCCTCGCCCAGATCACGTGATGTGGCTCCCCCCGGGACCCGCCGCAGACGCCTCCGCCCCCGTGCCGCGAGTGCGGGTACGGGGGCGGAGGGATGCCGGGGACCGGCGGGGCGTCAGGCGTCGAGCAGCAGCGACTCGGCGAGGGGACGGCGCGTGCGGGGCGCGGACTCGCGGGCGCGGACGGCCTCGTCGGCGGCATCCGGGTCTCCGAAGGCGCCGACGGCGATCACGGTCACGGGCGTGAAGCGGGCGTCGATGTCGAACGCGGCGCGCAGGTCGTCGGGGGAGAAGCCGCCCATGGTGTGGGTGGCGAGGCCGCGGGCGTGGGCCTCGACCGTGAAGAACGCGGCGGACTGGCCGGCGTCGTAGACGGCCCACGGGCGGGCGTTGCCCTCGTCGTCGACGGTCTCGGCGAGGACGACGAGCAGTGCGCCGGCGGACGGCGCCCAGCCCTGGTTGAACCCGACGAGCGACTCGACGACCTTCGCGTGCGCTTCGGTCCCGCGACGGGCGAGCAGGAAGCGCCACGGCTGGGTGTTGTTGGCCGAGGGCGACCAGCGGGCGGCCTCGAGGGCGGCGCGCAGTGCCTCCTCGTCGATGGGGGCGTCGGCGTCGAAGACGCGGGTGCTCCAGCGCTCGGCCAGGACGTCGAGGATCGGGACGTCGGTCTGCGCGGTGCGGTCGAGAACGTGGGACATGGGGGTACTCCTCGGGGGTGAGAACGATGCCGGGGCTCCGTCGACCCGATCCATGGAACGCGGTCGAGCCGCCGGATGTTCCCGTGTGACGGAGAAAGTCACAGCCCCCAGGACGCCGGGCCGGCCGTGCCCGCCGGGTACTCGTCGAGCGGCACCTGATCGGCACGCCACGCGTCGATGACCGGCTGCACGATGCGCCAGCACTGCTCGGCGGCGTCGCCGCGCACGGCGAGCATGGCGTCGCCGTCCAGGATGCCGGAGAGCACCTCGCCGTACGCCTTCAGGCCGCCCTCGCCGAGGTCGGCCGCGAGGGTCACGCGCTCGAGCTCGAGCGGGTCGTCGGCGCCGTTGACGTTCAGTCCGAGGCTCATCGTGTCGGGGCCGAGCGAGAACGTGAGCACCGAGGGGGCGCTCTCGCCGACGAAGCCGTCGGGCAGGTGCCGAACGGGCTTGAAGGTGACGGTCACGGCCGGGTCTCCGGCATCCGGGCCCAGGGCCTTGCCCGACCGCAGCACGATCGGCACGCCCTGCCAGCGGGCGGTGCGCACCTCGACCGTCATCTCGGCGAGCGTCTCGGTCTGCCGCGCGGGGTCGACGCCGGGCTCGTCGGCGTAGGACGTGAAGTGGCGGTCGCCGATCGTGCCCTCGGTGTACCGGGCGCGGCGGGAGCTCTTCACCGGGTCGTCGCCCCACACGTGGGTCGCGCGCAGCACCGCGGAGGTGGCATCCCGGAGGTCGAGCTGGTCGAGGGAGGACGGCGGCTCCATCGTCACGAACGCCATGACCTGCAGCAGGTGGCTTTGGATCATGTCGACGAGGGCGCCGGCGTGGTCGTAGTACCCCGCGCGGCCTTCGAGCCCGAGCTTCTCGGGGAAGTCGACCGTGATCGCGGCGATGTCGTCGGCCGACCACACGCTCTCGATGAGCCGGTTGGCGAAGCGGACGCCGAGGAGGTTGAGCACCGTCGACCGGCCGAGGAAGTGGTCGATGCGGAACACCTGGTTCTCGGGGACGAGCTTCGCGACCTGCTGGTTGAGCGCGTGGGCGCTGGCCTCGTCGGTGCCGAACGGCTTCTCGAGCGCGAGGATCGTGCCCTCGGGGATGGTCACGTCGGCCAGGGCCACGCACGCCTTCTCGGCGACGGCCGGCGGGACGGCGAAGTACAGCGCCGGCCGGCCCTCGGCGGCATCCAGGAGCTCCTGCAGATCGGATGCCTTCGTGATGTCGGCCTGGCTGTAGGTGGTCTCGGCGACCTTGTCGAAGGCCTTCTCGGCGCCCATCGTCGCGAACGAGGCGCGCACGGTGTCGCGCCACTTCTCGTCGGTCCAGTCCTCCATGCCCGCGCCGTGCAGCCGCACCGAGCGGTTCGGCTCGCGCGTGAGCAGCTGCCCGAGGGCGGGCAGCAGGAGACGCGAGGTGAGGTCGCCCGAAGCGCCCAGGATGATGAGGGTGGTGTCCGCCGGCATGGGGCCACCGTAGCGTCCCGGTCCGACACCGACGGGTCGCTTGCAGCCGGCCCACGGATGCCACTAGCGAGATGCACGGCCACGGTGTCGGCATCCCCTGCCACAATCACGAGGGTGAGCACCGCGATCGAGGACTACGCCGTCCTCAGCAACTGTCGATCCGCCGCCCTGGTGTCCCGCTGGGGGAGCATCGACTGGCTCTGCCTGCCCCGGTATGACAGCGGATCGATGTTCGGAGCGCTCCTGGGTGACGAGTCGCACGGGGCGTGGTCGTTGCGTCCGAGCGATCCGGATGCCACGGTCACCCGCCACTACGACGCCGACACGTTCGTGCTGGTCACGCGCTGGGAGACGCCGACCGGGGTCGCCGAAGTGCACGATGCGATGCCCATCGACGAGGGCGTCGAGGCCGTGGTGCGTCGCGTCGTCGGGATCTCAGGCGAAGTCGACTTCGTCAGCGAGGTGCGCTTCCGGTTCGACTACGCCCGTGCGGTGCCGTGGGTGCGGCAGATCGGCACCGGTCGCGAGCACGCGATCCTCGCGGTGGCGGGCCCGGATGCCGTGGTGCTCCGCGGTCCGCGCCTGATCGCGGTCGACACCGCGCACCGCGCCCTGTGGACCACCGTCGCGGGCGAGAGCGTCGACTCGGTGCTGTCGTGGGGGCCGTCGTGGCAGGAGCCGCCCGCCCCGATCGACGTGGATGCCACCCTGAAACGCACCATTGAATGGTGGGCCTCATGGGCGGAACGCGTGCAGGCGGCCGGCGAGCACGCGGACCTCGTCACGCGTTCGCTCCTGGTCCTCCGGGCGCTGACGCACGCCGAGACGGGCGGCATCGTCGCCGCGGCCACCACGTCGCTCCCCGAGGCCTTCGGCGGCGGACGCAACTGGGACTACCGCTACGTCTGGCTGCGCGACGCGGCCCTCACTCTCGTCGCCTACATCGACCACGGCTACCTCGACGCCGCGCACCGCTGGCGCACGTGGCTGCTGCGCGCGATCGCCGGAGACCCCGCCGACGTGCAGATCATGTACGGCATCGCGGGGGAGCGCGACCTCCCCGAGCGCGAGATCACGAGCCTCCCCGGGTACGACGGGGCGCGGCCCGTCCGCATCGGCAACGGGGCGGTGGACCAGTACCAGGCCGACGTGATCGGCGAGGTCATGGTCGCGCTCGAAGCCGCGCGCGCCGCGGGTGTGGCGGAGACCACGTTCTCGTGGGCGTTGCAGCGCGCGCTGCTCGACCAGCTCGTGGAGTGGGTCGACCGTCCCGACAACGGCATCTGGGAGATGCGCGGAGACCCGCACTTCTTCACCCACTCCCGCGCGATGGTGTGGGCGGCGTTCGATCGCGGCATCCGGGCCGTCGAAGAGAACGGTCTCGACGGTGAGGTCGACACGTGGCGGCAGCTGCGCGACCGCGTGCGGGCCGATATCGACGCGCACGGCGTGCACGCCGGCGGCTGGTTCACGCAGCACGCCGACACCGACGAGGTCGACGCATCGCTGCTGATCCTGCCCCAGGTCGGGTTCTGCGCCTACGACGACCCGCGCATGCTCGCCACGGTCGAGCGTATGGAGCAGACGCTCATGCCCGACGGCTGGCTCCTGCGGTACCGCACCACGGGTGTCGACGGACTCGCGGGAGACGAGCACCCGTTCCTCGCGTGCTCGTTCTGGCTCGTCGGCCAGTACGCGCGCACGGGTCGCCGCGACGATGCCGTCGCACTGATGCGGCGGCTGACCGCGGTCGCCAACGACGTCGGCCTGTTGTCCGAGGAGTACGACCCGCGCGGCGGGCGGCAGGCCGGCAACACCCCGCAGGCGCTCTCGCACCTCGCCCTCGTGGGGGCCGCCGACGCCCTGGGGGCCACGGCTCCCTGACGACCGCCCCACCCGCTCCCGGGCGGTTCTAGAGTCGGGGCATGAGCGACGATGACGTCGAGCTGAACCATCTGCGGGAGCGCGTGTACGGCGACACCGCGACTCCGGCGACACCGGAGGAGATCGCGCGCCTCGCCGCGCTCGAGGAGGATGCCCGCGCGCGGCGCGCGCCGACGCCCGCGCCCGAGCGCGCACCGGCCGTCACCGCACCGACGGCCGCCGATCCGTCCGGCGCCGTCGAGCACATCCCCGTGGATGCCGCGCCTCCCCGCCACCGAGCTCTCGCGGTCATCGCCGCGGTCACGGCGGCGGGAGTGCTGCTGGGGGCGGGATACGCCGCGGGCGTGGCCTCGCCCGCCTTCGTCGGCGCGTCCGCCACCCCCTCGCCGACGCCGTCGACGCGGTATCCCGAGCTGGCGTTCCCGCAGACCGAGGATGACGTCATCTCGGCGAGCATCATCGACGACAGCGGAATCGATCCCGCCACGACCCGGTACATCGCCGTCATGCGCGGGTTCCGGGTGTTCCTCGCTCAGGCCGAGCGCGGCGAGGGGGTGTGCGTCGTGACGCTCATCGCGGTGAACGACCAGCCGTGGTCAGCGGGATGCACGACGGGAGGACCCTTCGACGACGGCGCCGTCTTCGGCATCGACCAGCACCTGAGCATCGGCCTCGGCGACACGTCCCGCATGTCGATCCGCGGCGCCCCCGTGCGACTGTCGGAGTCGGTCACGGCGTACGTCGTCGAGTGAGGCAACGCCGGGCCCGTGCGACACGCCTAGAGTCGTGGCATGAGCGACGTCGACGTCGAGCTGGGCCACCTGCGCGAGCGCGTGTACGGCGGACGCGGGAGTGCGCCCACCGAGGCCGAGATCGCGCGGCTCGCCGCCCTCGAGGATCGCGCGCGCGCCGGTACCGCTCCGGCCGTGCCCGACCCCGACCCCGAGGCGCCCGCCGACGACGCGCAGCCCCCGGACGAACCCGCCGTTCCCCGCGCTCCCACCCGCCCCGTCGCCCGCCGGGTGCTCACGGCCCTCGGCGCCGTGGCCCTCCTCGGACTCGGGGGCGCGATCGGCTTCGCGCTGGCCCACGTTCCCACCCCGGCCGACACGTCGGCGCCACTCCTCCCCGAACTCGCTTTCGTCCAGACCTCCGAGGATGTGATCTCCGCCGACATCCTGTCGGACAGCGGCATCGACCCGGCGAGCATCCGCTACATCGCCACCATCCGCGACTTCCGCATCTACCTCGCCGTCCCCGATGACGGTGACGGCCGGTGCATCGCGGTCTTCACCTCCACCGACAACCGGCCGTGGTCGGCGGGGTGCGCGAGCGGCGGGGAGCCCGGCGCGGCGGTCTTCGGGGTGGACGAGAACCTCTCCGTCGCCATCGGCGACCCGGCCGACGACACCGTCGCGGGCACGCCGATCCGACTGTCCGAGAGCGTCACGGCCTACGTGAGGCCGAACTAGGGAAAGGGCACGACCATGTTCCACTCCGACGGGGCGTTCTCCGGGTTCGCCGTCGACGACCTCGACGCCGCCCACCGCTTCTACGCCGACACGCTCGGCATCCGCGTGGAGGTGCTCGAGGGATCCGGCTTCCTCCGCCTCCATCTGGCATCCGGGGGGAGCGTGCTCGTCTACGGCAAACCGCACCACGTGCCGGCGACGTTCACGGTGCTGAACTTCCCCGTCTCCGACGTCGAGGCCGCCGTCGACGACCTCCGCTCACGCGGCGTCGAGACGAAGATCTACGACGACGCGGACTTCCCCACCGACTCCCGCGGCATCATGCGCGAGGGCGGCCCGTTGATCGCGTGGTTCCGCGACCCCGCCGGCAACGTCCTGGCGGTCCTGGACGAGTGACGGCGTCCCGCGGCCGGACGCGAGAAGCGGGATGGATGCCAGAAGCCGTGGCATCCATCCCGCCGGTGACCGGGCCCGAGCCGGTCAGCCCCGCAGCGCTTCTGCCAGCTTGACGCGGGCCCCCATGCGCAGCAGGGAGTTCTGGTAGATCCGGGCGGCGATCGCGATGGCGGCGACGCAGGATGCCATGAGGATCACGAGCGAGAGCACGGGCTCCCACCACTGGGCGTCACCGAGGTAGAGGCGCAGCGGCATCCCGACCGGTGCCGAGAACGGCACGTACGACATGATCGTCAGCACGACGGGGTTGTCGTTGAAGAAGATCACGAGGAAGTACGGCGCCATCACCAGCATGGTGATGGGTGTGGTCGTCGCGCCGATGTCCTCCTGTCGCGACACCATCGCTGCGGCCGCGGCGAACAGCGACGCCAGCAGCACGAACCCGAACAGGAAGAAGATCGCGAACCAGGCGATCGGTGCGCCGAGCGCCCCGAGCACGCCCACCTGGTCGGTCACGGCGAGCCCGATCACCGCCACGGCGGCGAGGAGGACGATCTGCGCCATCGCGAGGATCGTGTTGCCCAGCACCTTGCCCGCCAGCAGCGCCCGCACCGGGATCGCCGAGATGAGGATCTCGACGACGCGCGTCTGCTTCTCCTCCACGACGCTCTGGGCGATGGTTCCGCCGAACGTGCTCGCGGCGATCAGGAACACGATGCCGAAGCCCAGGGCGATGAAGTAGCGGAGCGCATCGGCCGCCCCGGCGCCGGGCTCGATGGTCTCGACCTCCGGGGTCTCGCTCAGCATCTGCAGGAGCGCGGGCGGGACCGAGTCCTTCACCACGACGGTGTAGTCGAACGCGGGGTTCGACGATCCCGACACCAGGGCGGCATCCACCGTCCCGTCCTCGACCAGCGCGCGGGCGGTCGCGTCGGAATCGGCGACGGTCGCGTCCACGCCCTCGACCCCCGACAGCGCCGACTGCGTCTGGCTCGTGACGGCGACCGGGATGCCGCTGCCCCCGGCGTCACGGGCGGCGAAACCGCCCCACAGGACCGACGCGAGGGCGGCGAGCACGAGGATCGCCGTCGAGATGACGAAGACCTTGCTGCGCAGCTTCGAGCCGATCTCGCGCTCGGCCACCAGCCAGATGCTCTGCAGTTCGCTCGGGCCCGAGGCCCGTCGCGTCGTCGCGGTGCTCACTGGATGACCTCCTTGAAGATGTCGGCGAGGGTCGGGCGCTGCGGCGCGAAGCTCGCGACGTCGCCGCGGGCGACCGCCGCGCGCAGAACGGATTGGGCCGCGGCGTCGTCGGCCGCGTCGAAGACGGCGTACCCACCGTCGAAGTCGAGCACCGTGATGCCGGGCTGGTCGCGGAGCCACCCCGCGTCGCCGCCGGAGAGGAGCTCGTAGCGGTGCGTCGCGTGCTCGGCGCGGAGCGCGTCGCGACTGCCGGCCGCGCGGATCGTCCCGCCGGCGATGATCACGAGGTCGTCGCAGAGTCGCTCGACCACGTCGAGCTGGTGCGACGAGAACAGCACCGCCGCGCCGGTGGCGGCCTTCTCCTGGAGGACGCCCGCGACGACGTCGACCGCGAGCGGGTCGAGACCGGAGAACGGTTCGTCGAGGATCAGGACGTCGGGCTCGTGCACGAGCGACGCGGCGATCTGCGCGCGCTGCTGGTTGCCGAGCGAGAGCGTCTCGACGAGATCGTTCAGGCGCTCGCCGAGACCGAGGCGCTCGAGCAGCGCCGTCGCCTTCGCGGTGGCCTCGGCCTTGCCGAAGCCGTGCAGCCGGGCGAGGTAGGCGATGTGCTCGACGACCTTCATCTTCGGGTACAGCCCGCGTTCTTCGGGCATGTACCCGAAGCGACGCCGGTCGGCGGCGGTCAGCTCGGCGCCGTCGAGCGAGACCGTGCCGGCATCCTTCCCGAGCACGCCGAGCGCGATCCGCATGGTCGTGGTCTTTCCCGCGCCGTTGCCGCCGACGAATCCCGTCAGTCGTCCCGGGGCCACGGTGAAGGTCACGTCGTCGAGCACGCGGCGTCCGCCGTAGCTCTTGGTGATGCCGTTCAGTTCGAGCACGCTCCACCCCTTTCTGGTGATGGCATCCACGCTACGGACACGGGTGGGGGCGCGGCATCCGTCCGGGGGAGGGTTCGGGGACTCCGCCGCGCGGGGGAGGGCCTGGACGTACTGACCCCGACCGCCGCTGTCTCGGTCGAGGGCAATGCCGACGATGCCGAGGGGGGCTGTGCTACCTGTGGTGGTCGAGCCAGACTGAGTGTGAAAACGTCAACCGTGTCCTGAGTCAGTAGGGAGATTTTCCATGGCGGCATCCGCCGAGGTCGAACAGGAGATTCTCCGTGACTTGATCTCGAAATGGATCTCTTTGGGTCTCGAGTACATCAGCGGCACGGAGGGTGTCCGGGCCATCTACATCTACGCGGCCAACGAGGTGCCGGGCTCGACGTACGTGGGTATCGCATTCGAAAAGGATGGTGAGATTCAATATCCTGCGCGGGCGCGTGGAGGTGGCTCTCAGGCGACGAATCTGTCTGCTCACTTGATCAAACTGCTATTCGAAGATCTAGCAGAAGCGCGACACAGCTTCGAGGAGACTGGTGTTCCGCCGCCTACGGAGTACCGCGTGTATTTCGAGATCGGGACACGAAAGCTGGACGTTCAGCTCTCGCGCGAGATCATTTATCGCGGTACGGGCAAGGCTCCCTCGGTGGACGGCTTCACCCTGTGGCTCGGGGACCGCGCCCCGAAACTCTGACAAGAGATCGGCCCGGGTGGCATGCTGAGGCCCCCGGGGCTTCGCGGCTGCGCCTCGGGAATGGATTCGAGTTTTCGCGGAGCGGGGGCTTGCGGGTGAGCGAGCAGGGCGTGTTGACGGATCTGGTCTCGAAGTGGGTCTCGCTGGCCTTGGAGTACGCGGGCGAGGCACCTAACGTCCTCGCGCTGTACATCTACGGCGCGTCGGAGGTACCGGGAGCCACGTATGTCAACGTGCTGTTCGATCAAGCGGGAGAGATCGTCTACCCCACAGACCGACGGGTTCAGGCTGTGGCTCGGGGACCGAGCGCCCCGAGCCATCCCCTAGGTCAGGCCGTGCCGATGCGCGAGCACGACGGCCTGGACGCGGTCGCGGGCGCCGAGCTTCTGCAGCACGTTGGACACGTGGGTCTTGACCGTGGCCTCGCCGATGAACAGGCGCGCGGCGATCTCGGCGTTGCTCAGGGCCTCGGCGACGAGCCTCAGCACCTCGGCCTCGCGGTCCGTGAGGGGTTCCGCGAGGACGAGTGGCTCCACCGCGGGCGAAGGCGGCGCGACGTCGCCGCCGCGCCCGGCGAATCGTGAGATGACGCGGCGCGTCACCTCCGGCGCGAGGAGCGCATCGCCCGCGCCGACCACCCGCACCGCGCCCACGAGCTCTTCGGGCCCCGCGTTCTTCAGGAGGAACCCACTCGCCCCCGCCCCGAGCGCGTCGAAGAGGTAGTCGTCGCGGTCGAACGTCGTGACGATGAGCACCGCCGCGTCCGATTCGGGATCGGCGACGATGCGCCGCGTGGCCTCGAGCCCGTCCATGTCGGGCATCTGGACGTCCATGCAGATCACGTCAGGTCGGAGCGCCGCCGCCGCAGCGATCGCCTCGACGCCCGTGCCCGCTTCCCCGACCACCTCGATGTCGTCCTCGAGCGACAGGATCGTGCGGAATCCCGCCCGCATCATGGCGTGGTCGTCGACGAGCAGTACACGCAGGTCAGGCATGCGCCACCTCGACCTCGACCAGCGGAACTCGAACCCGCACGAGATACCCGCCGCGGGAACGCGGACCCATCTCGATGCTGCCGCCGGACACCGCGGCGCGCTCCCGCATTCCGAGCTGCCCGAGCCCCGGGGTCGCTGTCCCGCGCCGGCCGGTGTTGGTCACCTCGAGCTCGACCGACGTGTCGTCGAACCGGACGCGCACATCGGCCGTGGCATCCGGTCCCGCGTGCCGGCGGGCGTTCGTCAGCGCCTCCTGCGCGATCCGGAACAGGTTCACCTGCACGAGCGGCGGTGGTTCGACCGCCGGCTCGCCGATCACGGCGAACGTCGTCGGAAGCCCCGCGGCCGACGCCTCCTCAACGAGGGCCGGGATGGATGCCAGACCGTGAGTCGTCGGGGCGGTATCGGTGCCGGGTGGGTCACCGCCGGCGGCATCCGGGGTTCGAAGGGTCTCGAGCAGCTGCCGGAGCTCGCGCAGGGAGGTGCGCGCGGACTCCTCGATCCCGCTCAGCATCTCGCGGGACTTCGCCGGGTCGCGATCCATCACCGACCGGGCGACTCCGGCCTGGACGCCCATCAGCGAGACGTGGTGCGCGACGACGTCGTGCAGCTCGCGGGCGATGCGCACCCTGTCGAGCGCGACCGCCTGCGACGCGGTGATCTCGCGCTCGGCTTCGAGCTCGGCGGTGCGCTCCTCCAGCGCGATGCGCTGCAGGCGCTGCTGGTGCGAACGCTCGCCGAAGAAGTAGGCCCCGCCGAAGAACAGGGCGTTCAAGCCCAGGCCGAGCAGCTGCGAGGCGACGAAGGGAGAGAACGCGCCCGTGCGGGAGGGGAAGCCTTCCGGCACCTGATCGACCGGCATCGTCGCATCCTGGAACATCACGACGAACAGCCACGCGAACATGCCGAGGATGATCGCCACCCGCACGATCGTGGCCCGGCGCCGGTTCGTCGACCACGCCCCGACCGTGTAGATGGCGATGAACATGGCGATGTTGCCCGCGTAGACCTCGGGGACCCGGAGCGTCACGGCCAAGAAGTACGCCACCGACACGATCACGGCCACGATGGACGGCCACCGGCGCCGGAACGCCAGGGGCACGGCCAGCACCGTGACGTACACGACCGCGAGGATGAATTCGGCCTGCTGGTCGCCGTAGATCCCCGCGACCGCGGAGAGCACGGCGCTGAGCAGTCCGCCGACGAACAGCACCGCGGCGAGCACGATGTCGCTCCGCCACTGCGCGCGCGTGAGGTTCGGCATCCTTCCACGGTAGGGGGACCCCCGACGTTCGGCATCCCCCGTCCGACGGAGTCAACCCCGACGGGGAATAGTCCGCGGAACGCAAAGCTTGCACGTGGATGTATTCGGACGTCTCGGCGTCCCCATGACACAGGAAGGATCATCGTGACCGACCACACCATCGGCTACATCGTCGGAAGCATCTCCAGCACGTCGATCAACCGTCGCCTCGCGAAGGCGCTCGAGAAGGTGGCACCCGAGGGCGTGACGCTGAAGGAGATCCCGATCAAGGACCTCCCGTTCTACTCGCCCGACTACGACGGGAACTTCCCGCAGGTCGCAACGGACTTCAAGAACGCGATCGAGGATGCCGACGCGGTCTTCATCGTGACCCCCGAGTACAGCCGGTCGATCCCGGGCGTGCTCAAGAACGCGCTGGACTGGTCGGCGCGTCCCTACGGTGAGGCGTCGTTCAACGACAAGCCCACCGCGGTCATCGGCACCTCGCAGGGCGGCATCGCGACCGCTGCCGGTCAGCAGCACCTGCGCTCGGTCCTCCTGCACTACAACGCTCTCGTGCTCGGACAGCCCGAGGGGTACATCCAGTCGACGCCCGGCCTGTTCGACGAGGACGGCACCGTCAACGACGAGGGCACCGCGGCGTTCCTCCGCTCGATCATCGAGGCGCTCGTGACGCTCGCCGACCGCACCGCTCCCGCGGCGGTTCCGGCGGCCTGACGCACCGTTTCTCGGTTTGGGGCGCGTTTCGTGCTTCGGGGCGTGCAATTCACGCCCCAACGCACAGAACGCGCCCCAAACCCGTGACACCCGCGCGGGAGCCACCCGCGCGCCGCGCCCCGCGCTGGTTCATCTACCCAGCGCCTCGGCCTTCCGCCGCAGCAGCGCCGCCTCGCGGGCGTGGCGGGTCAGCGCCGCGGCTTCGAACAACTGCGTGCGGGCCTCCTCGACGCGGCCCAGGCGCGCGAGCAGTTCGCCGCGCACCGAGGGCAGGAGGTGCGAGCCGCGCAAGGGTGTGGCATCGATTCCGTCGATGACCGCGAGCCCCTCTTCCGGACCGGATGCCATCGACACGGCGACCGCGCGATTGAGCTCGACGACCGGGTTCGCGGTGATCCGGCCGAGCATCTCGTACAGGAGGACGATGCGGTCCCAGTCGGTGGCGTCGACGCTCGCGGCCTCGGCGTGACACAGCGCGATCGCGGCCTGCAGCTGGTACGGGCCGCGGCCCTTGCCGAGGGCGTCGGCCCGGTCGAGGAGCGCGCGGCCGCGGGCGATCGCCGAGTGGTCCCAGCGGCGACGGTCCTGGTCGGCCAGCAGCACGGCATCCCCGTTCCCGTCGACGCGGGCGGCGAAGCGGGATGCCTGGAACTCCATCAGTGCGGAGAGTCCCAGCACCTCGGGCTCGCGGGGCATCAGCCGGTCGAGGACCCGGCCAAGGCGCAGGGCCTCGTGCGCCAGCTCGGTGCGGAGGACCGCATCGCCCGTGCTCGCGACGTAGCCCTCGGTGAAGACGAGGTACACGACGGTGAGCACCGCCGTGCGCCGCGCGGGCCACTCGGCCGGCTCGGGGACGGCGAAGGGGACGCGCGCCGCGCTCAGCGCCTTCTTCGCACGGACGATCCGCTGCTGCATCGTCGGCACCGGGACGAGGAAGAGCCGCGCGATCGCCTCGGTGTCGAGGCCTCCGACGACCTTCAGCGTCAGAGCCACCTGCGCCTCACGCGAGAGCACGGGATGACAGGCGGCGAAGACGAGACGCAGCACGTCGTCGTCGATCGGCTCCCACACGTCGTCGGCCACCTCGTCGAGGTCGGCGACGAGCAGGCGGTACTTCTCGCCGAGGCGCTGCTCGCGCCGCCAGCCGTCGATCGCGCGACGCTTCGCCACCGCCGTCAGCCACGCCCCGGGGTTCCGTGGGACGCCGTCGCGGGCCCACTGTTCGACGGCTTCGACCAGCGCGTCCTGCGCGAGGTCTTCCGCGGTGCCGAGGTCGCCGACCACGCGGGCCAGCGCCGCGACGATCCGGGCGCCCTCGATGCGCCAGATCGCCGCGACGCGGCGCGAGAGGTCGGGGTCGGGGGTCACCGCCCGGAGAGCTCCTCGCGCCAGCCCTCCTCTTTCTGGATGTACTCGTTGTCGGCGAACGCCGCGAAGTCGGTCTCGTCGGTCACCCGGCGCACCTCGAGCTTGTTGCCGGCGATGAGCGGCGCGCGCCGCGCCCACTCGATCGCCTCGTCGCGCGAGGACACCTCGATGATCCAGAAGCCGTTGAACAGCTCGTGCGTCTCGCCGTAGGGGCCGTCGGTGACCACGGGCTCCTCGCCGCCGAACTCGACGACGAAGTTCTGGCTCATGTCTTCGGCGAGGCCATCGCCGGCGACGAGCACGCCCGCGGTGATCATCGACTCGTTGTACGCGCCCATGTCGTTGATGATCTGCTCGAACGGGATCTGCTTGTACGCCGCGTACGCCTCGTCGGTGCCGCGCATGATCAGCATGTACTTCGTCATGGTCTCTTCTCTTCCCTGCTGTCGTTCGTTCCGGGGGAGCGGATGCCTGCCCCTACTATCGCGTCGAACAGCGACGGGCGGAATCGACAGAGCGTCGGAGAAAAGTTCCCGGATGCCGTCAGGCGGAGCGGATCAGGTGTCGTCCCGGCTCGAGCCATCATCTTCGGCGGGCCCGGTCTTGGCCGATGTCTCTCGGCGAAGGTGCACCAAGCCCACGGCCATGAGGGCGACGCCGGCGACGAGGATCACGATTCGCAGCACGAGGTTCACGTCGGGGAAGAGCAGGTTCGGGAGGACCAGTACGAACACCGCCGCGACGAAATACCAGACGGCGGTCGATCCCTGCGGATCCTTCGTGGATGCCATGGAGCTCCTCCCTCGCTGATCCGAGCCTACGAGCAGCTCCGGCGCCCGCGCCTCCCCCACCCGACGGAGAAGAAGGATGCCGTCAGCCGAAGATCATCGGGAGGTCGTCGTCGTCCTCGCCGTGGGAGAAGTCGAGGTCGGCGACGACGGGCACATGGTCGCTGGGCGCCTCGCCCTTGCGCTCGTTGCGGTGGATCTCGGCGCCCTGCACGGCGTCGGCGAACGCCGTCGAGCCGAGGATGAAGTCGATGCGCAGTCCCTCGTTGCGGGGGAAGCGCAGCTGCTTGTAGTCCCAGTAGGTGTAACCGGTGGGGATGAGCGGACGCACGACGTCGGTGAGCCCCGTGGACTCGAACGCGGCGAACGCGGCGCGCTCGGGCGGCGACACGTGCGTGGTCACGCCCTCGATCACCGTGGGGTCGCCGTTGTCGGCATCCGTCGGGGCGATGTTGAAGTCGCCGGTCAGGGCCAGGGGCAGGCCGGGGTTCGCGGCCAGGGTGTCTTCGGTGTGGCGGCGGAGCGCCTCGAGCCAGTCGAGCTTGTAGTGGTAGTGCGGGTCGTCGAGCCCGCGGCCGTTCGGGACGTACAAGCTCCACACCTGCACGCCGTCGATGGTCGCGCCGAGCGCCCGCGCCTCTTTCGGGAGGTCGGGGCCTTCCTTGCCCTTCTCGAACCCGGGCATGCCGGGAAAGCCGATCTGGACGTCTTCGATCGGCTCACGGCTGGCGATCGCGACGCCGTTCCACTGGTTCAGCCCGTGTGCGACGACGTGATACCCGGCCTCTTCGAACGCCGCGTACGGGAACTGCTCCGTCTTGCACTTGATCTCCTGCATCGCCAGAACGTCGATGTGCTCGCGCACGGCGAACTCGACGGTACGGGCGACGCGGGCGCGGACGGAGTTGACGTTCCAGGTGGCCAGGCGCATGGCATCCAGCCTACTTTCGGGCGGGGACATCGCCGGGCGCGGCAGCGGAGGCTGATCTTCTCTGATCACGACCGACGTGATCCACATGAGCACATAAACTCGACGCCGTGACTGCCGCCTCCACTCCCGAGCTCGAAGCCGACCGCCAGGCCCTCATCGGCCTCATCAACGCCGAGGCGGTGTTCCACGGCCACTTCACGCTTTCGAGCGGCAAGAAGGCGACGTACTACGTCGACATGCGCAAGCTCACGCTCGACCACCGTGCGGCCCCCGCGATCGGCCGTCTCGTGCTCGACCTCGTGAAGGACCTCGACGGTGTCGTGGCCGTCGGCGGGCTCACGCTCGGCGCCGACCCGATCGCCAACGCCGTGATGCACGAGTCGGTGCACGCGGGCCACCCGCTCGACGCCTTCGTCGTGCGCAAGGAGCCCAAGGACCACGGCCGCGGGCGCCAGATAGAGGGAGCCGACGTCAAGGGCAAGCGCGTCGTCGTCGTCGAAGACACCTCGACCACCGGTCAGTCCGCGCTCAAGGCCGTCGAGGCTCTGCGCCGCGAGGGCGCGGAGGTCGTCGCCGTCGCCGTGATCGTCGACCGCAAGACCGGCGCGCAGGCCGCGATCGAGGCCGAGGGCCTGCAGTGGCTGGCATCCATCGACCTCGACGACCTGGGCCTGCAGCCGCAGTAATCCGCTCGCGGCCGTTCCGAGAACAGGCGCCGCGCCGGGAACAGGCCGTTTCGGCGCGGATCGCCCTGTTCCGGAGACATCGCCTGTTCCACGACACAGACCGGATGCCGCTGCCTCGCGCGTGCGAACCGTCACCGCGCTGCGCGACACGGGCCGGATGCCACCCACCCGGCGGCACGGGTCAGCCGCCGACTTCAGGACCGGATGCCATGCATTCCGGCCGAACGGGTCACTCCCCGCCGTCGAACGGGTCGCGGCGGTCGCCCTTCCGCGAGCGGCGCCACTGCACGATGAAGGCGACGAGCGTGCCCGCCGTGATCAGGAACGCGGTGAGGAGCCAGAGTGTGCGGTCGTCCATGCGTCGATCCTCCCCGATCACACCGGGCGTTTGCCCGCGGCGGCATCGGCCACGATCTTCGCGACCCGCGCCTCGCGGGTCTGCGGCCGGACGGCCATCGCGATCTGCGTGAGCCCGAACTTGCGGACCGACGGCGGGAACGCGTCCCAGTTGGCGCGGGCGGCGGGCACCGCGTCGAGGGCGGCGGTGAGCTCGGGCGGTTCGATTCCCGCCTCGGGCCCGTCGAGGATCTCCCACGCACCGTTGGCTCGGGCGACCTCGAGCGCGCGGATGCCGGCCGGCCGGAGGCGCCCCTCGGCCTCGAGGCGGGCGATGCGCGCCTTGTTCGTCGCCGCCCAGCCGCTGGTCGCCCGACGCGGCGCGAACCACAGGCCCGAGCTGACCTCGTCGAACACGCGCACCGGGCCGTCGATCCAGCCGAAGCACAGCGCCTCGCAGATCGCCTCTTCGTATTCGACGTAGCGACCGGTGTGTTCGCCCCGACCGCGCAGCAGCCACGCGCCCTTCAACACGGTGTGGTTCTCGTCGAGCCAGCGGCCCCACTCGGCGGCGTCGACCGCCGCGACCTTCACCCCGTCGTCGAGCGCGCCCACGTCACAGGCCTTCGGCCAGGCCCTCTTCGCCGTCGGCGAGGTCGGTCTCGACCGGCTCGTCGCGGACGAGATCGGCGACGGATGCCAGGATCTCGTCGGGCCGGAACGGGTACTTCTCGATCTCGTTCTGATCGCTGATGCCCGTCATCACCAGAACGGTGTGGAGGCCGGCCTCGATGCCGGCCACGATGTCGGTGTCCATGCGGTCGCCGATCATGCCGGTGTTCTCGGAGTGCGCGCCGATCCGGTTGAGGGCGGAGCGGAACATCATCGGGTTGGGCTTGCCGACGATATAGGGCTCCTTGCCCGTGGCCTTCGTGATGAGGGCGGCGATCGCGCCCGTCGCGGGCAGCACGCCCTCGGTCGAGGGGCCCGTGGCATCCGGGTTCGTGGCGATGAAACGGGCACCGTCGCGGATGAAGCGGATGGCCTTCGTGATCGCCTCGAAGGAGTAGTTGCGCGTCTCGCCCACCACGACGTAGTCGGGGTGGGTCTCGGTCATGATGAAACCGGCCTCGTGCAGAGCGGTCGTGAGCCCGGCCTCGCCGATGACGAAGGCGGAGCCGCCCGGCATCTGCGATCGCAGGAAATCGGCGGTCGCGAGCGCGGAGGTCCAGATCGAGGACTCGGGCACCACGAGCCCCGACGACCGCAGCCGGGCGCTGAGGTCGCGGGGCGTGAAGATCGAGTTGTTCGTCAGAACGAGGAACGGGGTGCCCTCGGCCCGCCACTGCGCGAGCAGTTCGGAGGCGCCGGGGACGGGGGTGTTCTCATGGACGAGCACGCCGTCCATGTCGGTGAGCCAGCACTCCACGTCGCCACGGGTTCGCATGGGTTCAGCCTATCCCCGGGGTCGGACACGGCCACCGGGCGAAACGACGCACGGGCCGCCCGCCCGGAGGCTGACGGCCCGTGCGAGCGTCGCGGATTACTTGAACGAGTCCTTGACGTTCTCGCCGGCCTTCTTCGCGTCGGCCTTGACCTGGTCGGCCTTGCCCTCAGCGGCGAGCTTGTCGTTGTCGGTGGCGTTGCCGATGGCTTCCTTCGCCTTGCCCACGATGTCCTGGGCGGCGTTCTTGATCTTGTCGTCGAGACCCATGAGGGGTTCCTTCCCTTGAATGAAGACGTCGCGCCGGGTGATGGCGGCGGCGGAGCCGGTGTGCTCACTAATCAGACGCAGCGACAGCGCGATTCGTCACGCGGGGGAGCGAAAAAGTTCACGAGATCGGTATTCCCGATCCGGAATGCACCGGTGACGGGGCCGAGCGATCTCGTTAGGGTCGAAGGGTGGCGCGCGACGAGTGGGACCCCCGGAACCTTCCCGACCTCTCGGGGCGCGCGTACCTCGTCACCGGCGCGACCCGCGGGCTCGGCTATTTCGCGTGCGAGCAGCTGGCGGGCGCGGGCGCGCACGTCCTGCTCACCGGCCGCAACCCCAATCGCCTCGTCCTGGCGAAGGAGGCCGTCCGACGGACGCATCCGGATGCCTCGATCGAGACGCTCCTGCTCGACACCAGCAACCTCGGCTCGGTGCGCGCCGCCGCGGCGACGGTCCGCGCGCGCGGACGGCTGCACGGCCTGCTGATGAACGCGGGGATCGTGCACCCCCCGAAGACGCGCGAATTGGCGGGCGGGCACGAGAAGGTCTTCGCCACGAACGTGCTCGGACACTTCGCCCTCGCCGGCGAGCTCCTGACGCCGCTCGCGACGGCGCGCGGCCGGATGGTCTGGGTGGGCAGCATGTCGACCTCGCTCTGGAAGCACGTCCCCACCGACCCCGAGCTCGTCGAGGGGTACACGCCGTGGCGCGCCTACGTGCAGTCCAAGGCCGCGACCACGATGCTCGCGCTCGAGGCGGACCGACGGCTGAAAGCGCACAGCGTGCCGGTCGAGAGCCTCGTCGCCCACCCCGGATACTCCACGAGCGGCCGGACCCGTGGCATCCGGGGCGTGAACGAACCCACGCGGCTGACGCGCTTCGTCGACAACCTGCAGGCCCCGATCACGCAGTCCAAGGACGAAGGGGCCTGGGCCCTCGTGCGCGCGCTGATCGATCCGCTCGCCGAGGGCGGCGCGATGTACGGCCCCGCACGGATCGTCCGGGGCACGCCGCGCCGGGCGACTCCCGCCCGTCTCACGCGCGACGGCGGCCTCAGCGCCGACCTGTGGCGCGCGTGCGAGACCGCGACGCACGTCCGGTGGCCGTTCGAGCGGGTGCGCCGTACGGCATCCTGAATCCTCCGCCGCGATGTCGCGGCGTGCGCCTACAGTGATCGCATGGAGCCCCCCACCGCCATCGAGACCGTGGCCGACGATCGCGGGCTGACCGAGGCCGAGGTCGCCGAGCGGGTCGCCGCCGGGCAGACGAACGCCTTCGTCGCCGACAGCAGCCGGTCGGCGTGGAACATCGTCCGGGCCAACGTCTTCACGCTGTTCAACGGGATCGTGGGCGCGTGCTTCCTCGTGCTCCTCCTGCTCGGCCGGTGGCAGGACGCGCTGTTCGGCGTCGCGGCGCTCTCCAACGCCGTCATCGGATGCGTGCAGGAGTTCCGTGCGAAAGCCGCGCTCGACCGGCTCGCGCTGCTCAATGCGCCGCGTGCGCGTGTGCGCCGCGACGGTGTCGACGCCGAGATCGCCCCGGCCGAGGTGGTCCGCGACGATCTGCTCGTGCTGCGCGCGGGGGATCAGGTGCCCGCCGACGCCGTCGTCGCAGAGTCGCGCGCGCTGCAGATCGACGAGTCGATGCTGACGGGCGAATCGGATGCTGTCGACAAGAGGCCGGGCGACGAGGCGTTGTCGGGGTCGATCGTCGTCGCCGGCGAGGGGACGGCCCGCGTCACGCGCGTCGGCGCCGAGTCGTACGCCAACGCGTTCGCGGCCGAGGCCAAGCGGTTCCAGCTCGTCTCGAGCGAACTGCGCACCTCGATCGACCGCGTGCTCCGGTGGGTCGGGTGGGGGATCGGGCCGATCGGCCTCCTGGTGCTGAACGCGCAGATGATGGTGGCGGGCGGCTGGGTCGAGGCGTGGCGGCAGGGCACGTGGTCGCAGGCCGTCGTCAACACGATCGCGGCGCTGACCGCGATGATCCCGCTCGGCCTCGTGCTCATGACCTCGATCGCCTTCGCCGTCGGAGCCGCCCGGCTCGCGGGCAAGAAGGTGCTCGTCAACGAGCTGCCCGCGGTCGAGGGGCTCGCTCGCGTCGACGTCATCTGCCTCGACAAGACGGGCACGCTCACCGCGGGGGAGATCCGCTTCGACGCGGCTCTCGAGATGCAGTCGGCCGACGGCTGGCGCGACGTGCTCGCCTGGTACGGAGCGGCCGACGACGCCAACGCCACCGCCCAGTGCCTGCGCGACCCCTTCCCCGTCACGGCGCCGCTGGCGGTGGCGCACCGGATCCCGTTCTCGTCGGCCCGCAAATGGAGCGCCATGTCGTTCGAGGGCTCCGCGCCCGGAACCTGGGTGCTCGGGGCGCCCGAGATGGTCTTCGGCGATACCGCGGCCGACGCGACGAGCGAACTGGGTGCGGCGGTGACGAGACTGGCCTCGTCCGGCCGCCGCACGCTCGTGCTCGCCCACACCGCCGACCCGCTCGGCGACGCCGACGTCGCCGCGGAACGGTTCCCCGGCGGCGCGGTCCCCGTCGCCGTCCTGACCTTCGTCGAGGCGGTGCGCCCCGACGCCGCCGAGGCGCTCGCCTACTTCCGCGCGCAGGGCGTGGGCGTCCGGGTGATCTCGGGGGACAACCCGCGCACGGTCGCGGCGATCGCCCGCGAGGTCGGCCTCGAGGTCGACGAGGGGTACGACGCGCGGGGCCTCCCCGACGACGACGTCGAGCTCGGACGCATCCTCGAGGACCACACGGTGTTCGGGCGCGTCACCCCCGACCAGAAGAAGCGCATGGTGACGGCCCTCCAGGCGCGCGGACACGTCGTGGCGATGACCGGCGACGGCGTCAACGACGCGTTGGCGATCAAGACCGCCGACATCGGTATCGCGATGAACTCGGGGGCCGCGGCGACCAAGGCGGTGGCGCGGCTCGTGCTGCTCGACGGGCGCTTCTCGCACCTCCCGTCGGTCGTCGCGGAGGGGCGCCAGGTGATCGCCAACATCGAGCGCGTCTCGATGCTCTTCCTCACCAAGACGGTCTACGCCACGGGCCTCGCCGTGCTCTTCGGCGCGCTCGTCATGGAGTTCCCGTTCCTGCCGCGACAGCTGTCGATCACCGACGGTCTGACCATCGGCATCCCGGCCTTCTTCCTCGCGCTGCTGCCGAACACGCAGCGCTACGTTCCCGGCTTCCTGCGCCGTTCGCTGAGTTTCGCGATCCCGGCGGGCCTCGTGATCGCGATCGCGCTCACGCTCTACACGCGTGCCGCGATGGCGATGGGGCTGAGCGTCGAGCAGCTGCGGACCGGGGCCACCATCATCCTCGCGATCGTGGCGATCTGGGTGCTGACGGTGCTCTCCCGCCCCGTGACCCGCGTGAAAGTGCTCGTCATCGGGGCGATGTTCATCGCGCTCACCGCGATCTTCACGATCCCGCCGCTGGGGCAGTTCTTCCAGCTGCAGGACCCGGGTGAAGACGGCGCCTGGCTCATCACCGGTGTCGTGATCGTCGCCGTCGGCGCGATCGAGATCGTGCGGTTCGCGCATCGGCGCTTCGTGCGGTGGATGCTCCGGATGCCGCCGGCGGGACCCCGCGACGCGCGTCCGACTCAGAGCATCGGCGAGGGTTCCCCCGCGGGGGGCGCCGCGCGGCGGAAGTAGCGTCGCGCCGTCGGGGGGATCCAGATCGCGGCGATCACCGCGAGTGCCGCGAGGAGCGCAGTGATGATCGTGGGATCGAGCTCGGTGAGCGCCAGCGCCAGGCCCTGCAGGATGACCAGCAGCGACAGATACGCGGTCAGGAGCGTGCGTGCCAGTCGGCTGCCCCGGGCGAGCGACGATCCGCCGGCCACGGTGAGCAGCCCCAGCAGGATCGTCGCGGCGCCCACCAACGACACCGGCAGCACGTCGTCGGCATCCACCTGATATCGCGACAGCAGGACGAGCACCCCGAGCGCGGTGTTGGCGAACCCGCCCACGTAGACGAGCACGACCGCGACGGTGACGGGGACGGGTCGACGGACCTCGACGGTGCTGGTCATGGCTGCCTCACGCTCGGCGGCTCCGGGAGCCGATGGGGTCAGCGTAACCGGGGAGCGGGTGACGCGGGGCCCGGGTCAGCGCGTGAGCCACACCGAACCGCCGGCGCCCTCGGGCAGCGTCACCTCGACGCCGTCGGCGCGGACGACGTCTTCCGAGACGACCTCGAGCTCGTGGCCCACGTCGATCCGGCGTTCCACCAGGGCGCGCAGGAGCTCCGGGTCGCGGTCGCTCACGCGCAGGACGCGCCCGGAGTGACCGGATGCCGCGTCCCGCAGCAGCACGAAGGGTTCGCGGTGCACCGCACCCGTGGCATCCGGGATCGCGTCGCCATGCGGGTCGAACCGCGGACGACCGAGCCGCTCGTCGATGCCCTCGAGGAGCCGGTCGCTGAGCGAATGCTCGAGGACCTCGGCCTCGTCGTGCACCTCGTCCCACGAATAGTGGAACTCGCGGACCAGCCACGTCTCGATGAGGCGGTGCCGGCGGATCACCGACGCCGCGCGCCGCGCGCCCGCGGGCGTCAGCGACACGGGACCGTACGGGCGGTGACTCACAAGTCCCTGCGCCGCGAGCTTCTTCACCATCTCGGTGACGCTGGAGGGTGCGAGGCTCAGCACGCCGGCCAGCTGCGAGGGCGTGATGGGGTCGTCCTGCCACTCGGTGTGGTGGTAGATCGCCTTGAGATAGTCGTCGGCCACGGGCGATTCCACGCGCTCAGCCTAACCGCCGCTGAACACCAGCCACAGGAGAACGGCGTTCAGCGCGACCAGGAACACGGATGCCGCCACCCCCGCCACCGTCGTGAGGGTGCGGTTGCGGTGCACGCCGAGCACGTCGCGCCGGGCGGTGAGGACCACGAGCGGGATGAGGGCGAACGGGATGCCGAACGACAGCACGACCTGACTCAGGACGAGGGCCAGCGTCGGGTCGATGCCGGCCCCCAGGATCAGCAGCGCCGGGATCAGGGTCACCAGACGGCGCGCGAGAAGCGGGACGCGGACCCGCAGCAGGCCGTGCATGATCTCGGCGCCCGCATACGCCCCGACCGACGTGGAGGCGAGCCCGCTCGCGAGCAGCCCGATCGCGAAGAGGGTCGCGACGAGAGGGCCGAGTCCGTCGCGCAAGGCCGCATAGGCGCCCTCGAGACTGTCCGTGCCCTCGACGCCGGTGAGGTTCGCGGCGGCGAGCAGCAGGATCGCGAGGTTCACGGTGCCGGCGACGGCGAGGGCGATCGTCACGTCCCACCGGGTCGCGCGGAGCAGCCGCGGAGTCGACAGGCCCCGCGCCGCTTCGAGATCGGCGGCGGCGGTCGGCACGGCGGGCGCGAAGCGGTCACGGGTCAGTGCGGAGTGGGCGTAGATCGCGTGGGGCATGATCGTGGCGCCGAGGATCGACGCGGCCAGCAGCACGGAGGTGGCCCCGTCGAATCGGGGAACGAGTCCTCCGACCACGGCGGCCGCGTCGGGCGGGGCGAAGAAGAGTCCCGCGGTGAACCCCACCGCGATGATGATGAGGAGGCCGATCACGACGGTCTCGAACGCACGGGCCCCACGGCGCGACTGCACCAGGAGCAGCGCGATCGACACCACCCCCGTGATCGCCCCGCCCCACAGCAGGGGGATGCCGAACAACAGGTTGAGGGCGACGGCGCCGCCGATCACCTCGGCGACGTCGGTGGCCATGGCCACCAGCTCGGCCTGCAGCCAGTACGCCCGGCGGGCCCAGGGGCGGCGGATCCGCCGGCCGAGCAGCTGGGGCAGGCTCTCGCCGGTCACGATGCCGAGCTTCGCCGAGAGGTACTGGATGAGCCAGGCCATCACGTTGCCCAGCACCACGACCCACACGAGGAGGTAGCCGAACACCGCCCCGGCCGTCATGTTGCTGGCGACGTTGCCGGGGTCGAGGTAGGCGACTCCCGCGACCATCGCCGGGCCGAGGAGCCAGGCCGCGCGGCCGGTGGTGCGGCGCGGGAGCGTGGCATCCAGATTTTTCGGCATGCCGAAACCCTAGCGATATTTCGGGCGACCGAAAACAGCGGACGCCGCTCGGGTCCCGGCGGATAGCCTGGGGAAGTGACCCACGGCGACGCGACCCCGGACTCCGAGGACGCTCCGCCCGTCCCCACGCACGGCGTGGGTCCGTGGCCCGGCGGGCCGGACGCCTGGCCCGACGACCCGCGCTACGACCGCGAACTGCTCGCCGAGGGCGATCGGCGCAACGTCGTCGACCCGTACCGCTACTGGACGATGGAGGCCATCGTCGCCGATCTCGACGCCCGGCGGCATCCGTTCCACGTGGCGATCGAGAACTGGCAGCACGACCTCAACATCGGTTCGATCGTCCGCAGCGCCAACGCGTTCCTGGCGGCGGAGGTGCACATCATCGGCAAGCGCCGCTGGAACCGCCGCGGCGCGATGGTGACCGACCGGTACCAGCACGTCCGACACCACGAGGACGTCGCCGCGTTCGTGGAATGGGCGCAGGGAGAGGATCTGCCCGTCCTCGCGATCGACAACGTCGACGGATCGGTGCCCGTCGACCGCGCCGAGCTGCCCGAGGCGTGCGTCCTCCTCTTCGGTCAGGAGGGGCCGGGGCTGTCGCCCGAGGCGCTCGCCGCCGCGACCGGCGTCGTCGAGATCACGCAGTACGGTTCGACGCGATCCATCAACGCCGCGTCGGCCGCGGCCGTGGTCATGTACGAGTGGTGTCGCCGCTGGGCATGAGAGCTTTCTCATCGGGGAGAGGGTGAGAAACGCCCCCGGGTGTCGCAGACTACCCCTGCTGTTCGAACTCCCCCCTTCGACGGATGGATCCCCTCGCCATGTCCGATTCCCCTCAAACGACCCGTTCGCCGCGCGGTGTCGCGCGTCGCTCCGTCCTGAAGGCGGGTGCGTGGTCCGTCCCGGTGGTCGCGGTCGCGGTGGCGGCCCCCGCGGTGAGCGCCAGCACGACGGCGAACCTCGCCCTGCTCCCCCCGCAGTTCGGCAGCGGGGTGCCCCTGTTCACTCCCGCCCTCACCGAACGCTACGTCGCCAGCGAACCCGTGGGCGTGGTGGTCGGCAACACGACGGGACAGGTCTACACCGGCCCGGTCATCCTCCGGCTGGAGGTCGATCGCCGACTCTGGGACGTGACCGGCTTCACGTACGACGCCCGCGACGGTGAGGGAGCTCGGAGCGCCGGCTTCAGCGGTCCCTCGGTCACGGGCGACCGCGCCGTCTACACCGCCACGTTCGCCGCGACGGTCGTCCCGAACGCCGATCCGTACACGGGGATCCTCGTTCGTCCGGACCTGACGTTCCTCGGCGACTACCCGGATGACACTCTCGAGCCGGCCGATTCGGTCAGCACCTGGACACTCGTCGAACCGGCCGACCTCGACGCCTCCGACAACGTCCACGTCAACGGCCCCGGGGCCACGGAGGAGTCCTCACCGTTCGGCGCGACCGTGACGGCGGACTTCGCGCAGGTCACCTCGGGCTCGGGCTCCGCGTATCGACCGACGCAGGCGACCCTGACGTCGGTGGGGCCCAATCCCACCGCGGTGGGAGACACCGTCCGCGTCACCTTCGATGCGGCACTCGGCGACCTCGTCTCCCTCGAGGGCGTCGCCCTCAACGGAACGCCCGCGCCCGACCTGGTGTCCGAGCAGAGCAACACCGTCTCCGGCGCCTTCCGGTCGGTGCTGTTCTCGCTGACGTCGCCGCTGGCCTCCGGTGACGTCGTCACCTTCGCGCTGTCCTACTCGGATCCGACCGGCGCGACGCCGCAGGTGGGATCGTCGCCGCAGATCGGCTACAGCGCGGCCGTCCCCAACGACCCCGATCAGCGCGCCCTGTCGCGAAGCTACGTCAACGGCCCCCAGAGCTGAGCGAAGGCGACCCGGCATCGGGCTCGACCGCATCGGAGCGCCCCGCCCTCCCGGAGAGCTGCGGGCACTCGTCGACGACGGGCCGGCCGTGGACGCGGCCCGTCCGAAGCAGCAGGAGCGCCGCTCCGAAGAGCACGCCCGCGCTCACCAGCACCGAGACGGCGAGTACCGCGCCCGAGAAGGGTCTGTTGCGGTACACCCACGTCGACGACGCGGCGTCCCACGCCTGATACTCGACGTAGTAATAGCCGCCCGCGCAGAAGATGACCATGGCCACGATCAGCGCGACGGCCACGATCAGCGTTCCCGCCACATGCCCCCGCATGCGACCAGGATAGGGATCGCAAGTGTCGGGCGTGTGAAATCGGCGGGAATCAGGTTCCCGCGCGCGGATGCACTTCGTAAACGAACACGGCCTGCGTCTTCGAGTCGACGCGCAGGGTGGCGGAGGTGGCGGCATCCCATCGGAGGGTCGTCGGCGCGGCACCGGGCTGGCCGGGGAGACCGCACGCGACGTCGGCCGACGTGCCGTCGACGCCGCCGATCTGGACGGTGAGGGGCGCGCCCGTGGCGCTCTCGCACGCGACGACGACATCCCACGATCCGCCGACGGGCTGGAGGTCCACGCTCGCCCCGGCCGATCCGACCTCGCCGGTGCCGCGGGCGACGGCGGTGCTGCCGCCGAGACCGTTCTCGGGCAGCGCGGTCGCCGCCCACTGTTCCAGCGTCGCGGCGTCGCTCGGCAGCGCTTCGCCGGGAGACGGTGCCGACGGGGAGAGCGACGGCGTGGAGGGAGGCGGGGTCGACGCCGAGGGAGCGGGCGACGCCGCGTCCGTCGACGTGCATCCCGCGAGCAGGATCAGCGCAGGGAACAGCAGGGCGGGAAGGGCCGCGCGGGCCGGGGGGTTCGACCTCATGACGGCACGGTACGCGCGAGTCCTGGGAGTCGCGTGGGCATCTCAGGCGCCCGCGGTCATCCACGCCCTGCCGCGCACGCGGAGTCCCAGCGTCGTGGCGCGGGCCAGCATGTAGACCCCGAAGAACGCGGCGGCGAGCCAGGCCAGACCCGCCGGGCCACCGCCCGCGAACACGGCCACGAGCACGAGCGCCGGAACGTACGGCACGAGGTTGAGCAGCCCCGCGATCGCGAGGTAGCGCGCGTCGCCGGCGCCGATCAGGACGCCGTCGAGCACGAACACGAACGACGCGAGCGGCTGCGCGACGGCGAGGACGAGGAGCGCCGGCTGGATCAGGGTGGCGATCTCGGGATCGCCCGTGAACACCAGACCGAGGACCCCGGATGCCGCGGCCACGAGCGCCCCGACCGCGACGCCGAACCACAGGCCCCACGCCACCGTGCGCGAGAGCACGTGCCGCGCCCCGGCGACGTCGCCCGCGCCGAGCGATTTGCCGACGAGCGCCTGCGCCGCGATCGCGAGCGCGTCCAGCGCGAAGGCCGCGGTCGAGAAGATCGTGAAGGCGATCTGCCAACCCGCCAGCTCGGCCGAGCCGAGGCCGGTGGCCACCGCCACCGTCGCGAGGAACGCGGCGCGCAGGCTCAGCGTGCGCAGGAACAGCCAGCCGCCCGAGCGCGCCGTGCCGCGGAGCCCGCCGGGCTCGGGGCGCAGCGACGCCGCGTGCGTGCGGGCCAGGCGCGTGGCGATGACGACGTAGGCGCCCACCATGCCCCACTGCGCGACGACGGTGCCGATCGCGGAACCGGCGATGCCCCAGCCGAAGCCGTAGATGAAGAGGAAGTTCAGAAGCGCGTTGGCGCCGAAGCCGAGACCGGCGATCCACAGGGGGGTCACGGTGTCCTGCATTCCGCGCAACAGCCCGGTCGCGGCGAACACGACGAGCATCGCGGGGAGTCCCCACATCGAGATCGACAGGTACACGCGGGCGTTCTCGGCCACATCGGGTGCCGCGCCGAACACGTCGACCAGCGCCGGGGTGGCGAGGACGCCCGCGGCGGCGAGGACGGCGCCGATCGTCAGCGCGAACCACATGCCGTCGATGCCGACGGACACCGCACGACCCAGCTCGCCGGCACCGAACCGACGCGCCACGGCGGGTGTGGTCGCGTACGCCAGGAACACCATCAGCCCGACCACCGTCTGCAGGACCGCGCCGGCGATCCCCAGCCCGGCGAGCGGCGCCACGCCGAGGTGGCCCACCATGGCGCCGTCGACGATGAGGAACAGCGGCTCGGCGATCAGCGCGCCCAGGGCCGGCACGGCCAACCGCACGATCGCGCGGTTCAGCGTCGCCGGTGCGGGGGTGGTCACCGTTCGAGCCTACGGCCGCCCCCCGACACGACATGCTGAGCCCGCGTGGAGCGGAGGGATTTATCCTGTCTCCATGACCCAGACCCCCCGATCCGGTCTCGCGCTCGACGAACTGAGCGACGAGATCCGCCCCCAGGACGACCTGTTCCGCCACGTGAACGGCCGCTGGCTGGAGCGCACCGAAATCCCCGACGACAAAGCCCGATGGGGCAGCTTCCATCTCATCGCCGAACAGGCGGAGAAGGACGTCCGCACCATCGTGGAGGAGTCGCAGCAGGCCGAGCCGGGCAGCGAAGCCCGCAAGATCGGCGACCTGTTCGCGAGCTTCCTGGACACCGACCGCATCGAGGAGGCGGGAGCGGCGCCGCTGGCGGATCAGCTCGCCCGCGTCGACGCCGTGACCGACGTGCCCGGCTTCCTCCGTCTCGTCGGGGAGCTCGAGCGCGACGGCGTGAGCGGCCTGCTGACCCTGTTCGTCGAGCCCGACCCGGGCGACCCCACCCGCTACGTCCCCGTGATCTACCAGGGCGGCCTGTCGCTCCCCGATGAGAGCTACTACCGGCTCGAGAACTTCGCCGAGACGCGTGCCGCCTACCGCGCGCACATCCAGCGCATGTTCGAGCTGGCCGGGGTCGCCGAGCCGGCGGCATCCGCCGATCGTGTCTTCGCCCTCGAGACCGAGCTCGCGACGCACCACTGGTCGCGCGAAGACAGCCGCGACGCCGTGAAGACCTACAACCTGCGCACGTGGGACGAGATGGTCGGCCTCGCCGGCCTCGACCTCGTGCCGTGGCGCGCGGGTGTCGCCCCGGGGCACGAGGACGCCTTCGCCGAGGTCGTCGTCTACCAGCCGAGCTTCATCGAGTCCCTCGGCGCACTGCTGGTCGACGAGCGCCTCGAGGACTGGAAGGCGTGGCTGCGGTTCGCCGTCGTGCACTCCGCCGCGGCGTTCCTGTCGGAGGAGTTCGTGGCCGAGAACTTCGCGTTCTACGGCACGCAGCTCACCGGTGTGCCGGTGAACCGCGAGCGGTGGAAGCGCGGCGTCGGCCTCGTCGAGGCGGCGCTCGGCGAAGCCGTCGGCAAGGTGTACGTCGAGCGGCACTTCCCGCCCGCGGCGAAGGATGCCATGGACGTCCTCGTGAAGAACCTGATCGAGGCCTACCGCGAGTCGATCACCGCGCTGGAGTGGATGACGCCCGAGACCCGGGAGCGCGCGCTCGTCAAGCTCGACGCGTTCACGCCCAAGATCGGTTACCCGGTGAAGTGGAAGGACTACTCCGACCTCGAGATCGAGGCCGGCGACCTCGTCGGGAACGTCCGCCGCGCCCACGTGTGGGAGCACGACCGGCAGCTCGCGAAGGTCGGTCAGCCGATCGACCGCGACGAGTGGTACATGACCCCGCAGACCGTCAACGCGTACTACAACCCGCTGATGAACGAGATCGTGTTCCCCGCGGCGATCCTGCAGTACCCGTTCTTCGACGCCGAGCGCGATGCGGCCGCCAACTACGGCGGGATCGGCGCGGTCATCGGCCACGAGATCGGTCACGGGTTCGACGACCAGGGCAGCCGCTTCGACGGCGACGGGTCGCTGCGCGACTGGTGGACGGATGCCGACCGCTCGGCGTTCGAGGAGCGCACCAAGGCGCTCATCGCCCAGTACGAGGCGCTCGTCCCCGAGGGCCTGAGCGAGGAGCACCACGTCAACGGCGCCCTCACGATCGGCGAGAACATCGGCGACCTCGGGGGCCTGGGCATCGCGCTCCGCGCCTACCGGCTGTCGCTCGGTGCGGACGAGCCCGCCGACGGTCCCGAGGTCGACGGGTACAGCGGCATCCAGAGGCTCCTGCTCAGCTGGGCGCAGATCTGGCAGCAGAAGGGCCGGGATGCCGAGACCATCCGCCTGCTGACGATCGACCCGCACTCGCCGAACGAATTCCGTTGCAACCAGATCGTGCGCAACATCGATGCGTTCTACGACGCGTTCGAGGTCACCGAGGGCGATGCCCTGTGGCTCGACGCGGACCAGCGCGTCACCATTTGGTGAGGTCGCGTTTGTTGCTCTCCTGACCCGGAAGGAGCCACGCTCGTGGGCATGCCACCGGTTCCCGAGCCTGCCGCACCCGAACCTTCCGGAGGGTCCGTGGAATCGTCGCGACGCGACGCCCCGGCCCTCCGGGGTTCGGCGCGGAAGGGACCTCGACGCCTGCCGCGACGGGCGGCCGCCGGTCGCCGATCGTTCACGGCGACGCTTCGCGCGCTCGACGAGCTCGCGGCATCCGGGGCGAAGGTGTCGGTGCGCATCGACGATCTCGACGGTGGCTCCGCGGTGCTCGAGGGCGACGATTTCGTCACGCTGCCGGTCGCCGGACTGGGCGTCGTCCCGCTGCTGGTCGAGGTGGCCGCGGCGATCGAGGCCGGCCGTGTCGAGGCTCTCGAGATCATCGACCGCGCCACGGTCCACACCGCGTCGGCCGGGGGAGTGTGGCAGCACCTGAAGGCTCCGGCGCTGCCGCTGGCGGACGTGGCGGTGCTCGCGGCGTCCGCCGGGGACGCGCTGGCGGCGAACGCGCTCCTGCAACGGGTGGGGCTGCCCGCAGTCCGCGCGCGCATCGAGCAGCTGGGGCTGCGGCGCACCGCCCTCCTCGACCGCTTCCGCGACGACCGCGGACCCGACGACGCTCCGCACGTCGCGCTGTCGACCGCGCGCGAGATGGCCTCCGTGTTCGCCGGACTCGTCAACTCCACGGTCGTGTCACCGGGGGTCAGTGCCCAGGTCGCGGAATGGCTGAGCCTGAACCACGACCTGTCGCTGGTGGCATCCGCGACCGGTCTCGACCCGTTCGCCCACGAGAACGACCGCCACGGTCTGCTGTTCGTCAACAAGACCGGCCGATCCGAGGGCGTGCGCGCCGAAGCGGGCGTGCTCGGCGGCCCGCGCGCGGGAGTCGCCTACGCGCTCATCGCGAACTTCGACGACCTCTCGATCGCGCACCGTCTGCGCGCGCACGACGCGTTCCGCGTGCTGGGCGTGGAGCTGATGGAGTACGTGTACTGACGGCGGGTTATCCCGCAACTCGCCCCGGAACGCAATCCCTCCGTGCGCAATGCGGCCCGGTGGGAATCTGGTGCCCCCGAACACCAGAAAGGACTGGGACGATGTCCGACACCACCGCATCCACCGACCCGTTCGCCGACTCCGCCGGCCCCGAGGGGCACTCGATCACCGATTGGACCGACCTCGGTCGCGAGATGTGGTCGTACCTCACCGGCCGCGGCGCCGCGGTCAACTACTCGTTCGTCGACATGACCGTCGAGGTGCCCCGCGACATCGGCCCCGACGCCCCCCGCGCGACGTGGAAGCTCAACGGCACCCTCCGCGTCACCACGAGCGACGACACCGCGCCGGGCTCCGACCCGTACCGCGGCAACTGAGAGCGGGCGCCGTCATGGTGCGCCTCGACATCGACCTCGCCTTCTCCGAGAAGGAGACGGGGACGGATGCCGCGCTCCCCCCGTTCGAGGGAACGATCACCGCCGCGGGTTCCGAGGTGCGCGTGACCATCAGCGACCCGTCGCGGCTGCCCGGCAACGGTCGCCGCACCCTCGCCGAGCTCTCCACGGTCGCCGACGCGCTCGCTGCCCGCGGAATCTCGGTGCGCGTGGAGGGGCCGGACGGCCCGATCCTGCACCTCGGCGACGTCAAGAGCAGTCTCCTGCAGCGGGTCGTGACCGGCTCGCCGCACATCCGACTCGGGTCCGTCGCGGCGCTGGCACCGCTGCTCACCCGCCGCAACGGGGGCCAGGCGCTCACGTTCCCGGTGCCGCCGGGGACGCCGCTGCCGCTCGTGCCGACCGTCAACCGGTTCGTTCCGCGCCGGATCACGACGACGCACTACACCCCCGGGTCGGGCCGGCCGCGCCTGATCTTCGCCGTCGGCTCCTCATCGTGGAACGGATCGCGCCCGCGCGAGTTCGACCTGCTCCCGACGAAGACCGTGATCGGGTCCGGCGACGAGGCCGACCTGCGTCTGCCCGGCCTCGCGCCCGTCCACGCCGAGATCCGGCACGAGGGCGACGACGAGTACGTCCTGTACGGATTCGACGTCGTCGGCGGCGGCGGTGCCGCGGTCGAGGGGCGTCGCGGTAACGGCCGCATCCTGCGCACGGGCGCGCGGATCGAGCTCGGCGACTGGCGCCTGGCGTACTTCCGCGCGGAGTGGGCCGATCACGGCCGTCCGTACGGCGGTCGTGTCGGCGGCGAGCTCGCGCGTCAGCGCAAGCAACCGCCGCGGGGAGGCACGGGCCCCCTGGCCGCGGCATCCGACCCCGACTGAGTCGACCCGCGCACGCCGAGACCGCATCCGTCGGACAGTGTCAGGCGGATGCCGTCTCGGCGGGCCCGCTCTCGGGCGCCACCACCCGCCACACGCTCCGCGTCGACGCGGCCACGAGCGTCGCCGCCACGACGAGCGCGGCGCAGGTCCACAGCACCGGGGTCGTTCCGACCGCGTGGGCGGCCGGACCGACGACCGCCTCGCCCAGGGGCACGGCGATGAACGACCCGACCATGTCGTAGGAGTAGACGCGCGAGAGCGCGTCGCGGGGGATGTGCGACTGCAGCGATTGGTCCCAGGCGATCGCGAAGAGCTCGATGGCGAAGCCGCCGAGCGCGAAGCCGACGAGCAGCACGGGCACCACGGGAGCCGCCGCGAGGGTCGCGACCGGAACCGCGGCGAACGCCATCGCGGCGACGCCGATCCCGAGGGCGCGACGGGGCCGCCAGCGCAGCGCGACCACCGCCCCCAGCGCGAGGCCCAGCGTCTGCGCGCCGATGACGAACCCCCACGCCGAGCGACCGATCGTCTCGTCCGCCACGACCGGCCCGAGCACCGCGACCGCACCGGTGAACGCGGCGTTCAGGACGGCGAACTGCAGGACCACGATCCACACCCAGGAGCGGCTCGTGAACTCCCGCCACCCCTCGCGCAGGTCCGCGATCATCGATGTCCGCGGCGCCGCAGCGCGTTCGGGCAGGCGCAGCCGGGAGAAGAACACGGCTGCGGCCGCGAACGCGGCGGCATCCACGGCCAGTCCCCAGCCCGGTCCGACCGAGGCGATCAGGATGCCACCCGCCGAGGCGCCGAGGATCGTGCCGCCGTTGAGTCCCAGGCGCAGCAGCGCGTTGGCCGAGCGCAGCTGGTCGGGCGGGACGGTGTCGGGCACGAGCGCGGCGGACGCGGGCAGGCTCACGCCGGCCACCGCGCCGTTGAGGATGCTCAACACGACCAACGCGGGCACGGTCGCGGACCCGGTCACGACGAGGGCGGCGACAGCGCCCTGCGTGAGCGCGGCCGCGACTGACGTCCCGACGAGCAGGAGATTGCGGGGGAGGCGGTCGGCGAGGACCCCGCCGAAGAGCAGGACGGCGACGTTCGCGATCGAACGGGCCGCGACGACGAGCCCCAGGTCGGCGGCCGAGCCCGTGAGGTCGAGCACGGCGAAGGCGAGGGCGATCGGGGCGACGGCGTTGCCCACGATGCTCGTCGTCCGCGCCGCGAGCAGCCACCGGAAGGCGGCGTGGCGCCACGGGCCCCAGCCGCTCACGGGCGTTCCAGCCGGAAGAGCGCGGCTGTCATCGAGACCGGCTGCGTCCCGGGGCTCCGCGGCGGCCGGGCGGCGGCGTGCAGGAGGGCGGAGGCCTCGGCGACGTGGTGCACCACCCGTCGCCACACCTCGGGATCGACCCACAGTTCGGCGTCGGTCGTGACGCCGGGACCGTCGGCGCGCCGACGTGCGCGACGCCGCAGCTCCTCGATGAGCGCTTCGACGTAGGACGCCTCGTCCTCGGCGGGGACGCGCGGCGCCGGGGGCGCGTCGGGATCGATCCGGCGCGAGGACGACTCGTGGCGGTAGCGCTTGGCATCCCCGCCCCGGAGGCGCACGGTCTCGACGACGCGGATCAGACCCACCCGCTCGAGCACGCGGAGGTGGTAGCTCGCCGAAGCCTGCGAAACGCCGAGCTCCCGCCCGACCTCGGCGGCGCTCATGGCCGCTCCGGTCAGCAGGGACAGCATTCGGAGCCGGAGCGGGTGCGCCGTGGTGCGAAGCTCGTCGATGCGGGACATCCCCCGATGCTCGCGCGGCGGGGGCCGACCGTCAAATGTCTCTTTGGGGGTCGGTGACCCCGGCCTCAGGACGTGAAGACGATGGTGTGGTTGCCGCTGCGGATGATGCGGTCCTCGGCGTGCCACAGCACGGCTCGCGAGAGCACCTGACGCTCGACGTCGGCACCGCGGCGCGCGAGCTCGGCGGCCGAGTCGGCGTGGGTGACGCGGATCGTGTCCTGCTCGATGATCGGACCCTCGTCGAGGTCGCCGGTGACGTAGTGCGAGGTCGCGCCGATGAGCTTGACGCCGCGTTCCTTGGCCTTCTTGTACGGCTCCGCGCCGATGAAGGCGGGCAGGAAGGAGTGGTGGATGTTGATCACCGGCACCCCGATCTTCTCGAGGAAGTCGGGCGAGAGGATCTGCATGTACCGCGCGAGCACGACGAAGTCGACGTTGCCGACGAGCAGCTCGAGGATGCGGGCCTCGGATGCCGACTTGTCGGGGCCGGGGGTCGAGGGGACGTGGAAGAACGGCACGCCGAACGAGCGGACGTCCTCCGCCGAGGTCGTGTGGTTGGACACGACCATGGGGATGCTCACGGGCAGGTCGCCGCGGCGGTGGCGCCACAGCAGGTCGAGCAGGCAGTGGTCCTGCTTGGACGCGAGGATCGCCATGCGCTTCGGGGTGGCGAGGTCGGTGAGCTTCCACTCGAGCTCGAACCCGTCGCGGAGCGTGCGGTGGAGATCCGCCTGGATCTCGGGCAGGGATGCCGCGAGGTCGGGGCGGTGGAACACCACGCGCTGGAAGTACGCCCCACCGCGCGTGCCGTCGGAGTACTGGTCGAAGGCGACGATGTTGCCGCCCTGACGGGCGATGAGAGCCGAGACCGCGGCGATGATGCCGGGGGTGTCGCTGCCGTGGACGATGAGGCACGCGTGATCGGGCTGCAGGTGGGGGCTCGCGGAGACCATCGGACCATTCTGCCGTGCCCCGGTGACGGCGATGACCACCGCCCCCGCCCTCGGCCGACCCGCCCCCGCCCTCGGCCGACCCGCCTCCGCCCTCAGCCGACTCGCGCGCGGCCGCGCGGACCGCGGTGTCGGCGCCCGCGACTAGCCTGGTGGATGCCGCTGTGTGCGGCATCCCCTCCCCTCTTCTCCCAGGAACCACCGTGATCAGCAGCCTCGAACGCCCCGGCTGGCGGACGTGGACGCTGTGGGGCGTGGGCGTCCTCGCCTACGTCGTGTCGATCGTCAACCGCACGTCGCTGTCGGCGGTGGGCGTGGATGCCGCCACCCGGTTCCAGGCCGACGCCTCGGCGCTGTCGATGTTCGCGGTGATCCAGCTGTTCGTCTACGGCGCGATGCAGATCCCCGTCGGACTGCTGCTCGACCGCTTCGGCGCACGACCGATGATCGCGATCGGCATGCTGCTCATGGCGGCGGGCCAGTTGGTCATGGCGTTCGCGGACGCGGTGGGGATCGGCATCCTCGCCCGCGTCCTCATCGGCGCGGGCGACGCGATGATCTTCCCGAGCGTCCTGCGCGTGATCGCGACGTGGTTCCCGGCGCAACGTGCGCCGGTGCTCGTGCAGCTGACGGGGATCATCGGTCAGCTCGGCCAGATCGTCGCCGTGGTGCCGCTCGCCGCGCTCCTGCACGCGACGAGCTGGAGCGTCGCCTTCGGCAGCGTCGCGGGGCTCGGCGTGCTGTTCGCCGTCCTCACGTACGCGATCATCCGCAACCGTCCGCCCGAGCGGCGCGACGATGCGGTCGACACGTCAGTCGACACCCAGACCGGCACGATCCGCGTCGTCACCTCGGCAGCCGATCTGCGGCAGGGCTTTCGAGAGTCGTGGGCGCACCCCGGCACCCGTCTCGGATTCTGGTCGCACTTCGCCACGCCCTTCGCCGGCACGGCGTTCATGCTGCTGTGGGGCTTCCCCTTCCTCACCGCCGGTGAGGGGCTGCCTCCCGCGACCGCGTCGGGCATCATGACGCTCTTCGTGCTGTTCGGCATCGTGAGCGGGCCGGTGATCGGAGCCCTGTCCAGTCGGCATCCGCGTCGCCGGTCGCGCTGGCTCGTGCTGCCCACCGTGGTGTTCCAGGCGCTCGTCTGGATCGTCGTCGCGGCCTGGCCGGGACCGGCGCCCCTGTGGCTGCTGATCGTGCTGATGTTCGCGCTCGCGACCGGTGGCCCGGCGTCGATGATCGCGTTCGACCACGCGCGCACCTTCACGCCCAGCCATCGCCTGAGCACCGCGACCGGCATCGTGAACGGCGGCGGCTTCCTCGCCGCGCTCCTCGCAATCCTCTTCATCGGTATCGCGATGGACGTGCAGGGCGCGGGCACCCCCGACACCTACTCTCTGGATGCCTTCCGCCTGGCGTTCCTCACGCAGGTGCCGCTGTGGCTGCTCGGGGGGATCGCGATCGTCGTCGAGCGCGGTCGCACGATCCGACACGTCGGCGGGACGCTCCCGCGCTGAGCCGCCCGCTCAGCCCTGCCCGGTGAGGCGGCCCCACAGGTCGCCGACGATGGGCGCCAGGTCGGACGCGCGTTCCGCCGACCCGGTGGCCACGGCGACCAGCGGGAACGCCGTCACCGCCAGCGCGACCATCACGGCCAGGACGGTCCACACGATCGCGGTCGCCGTGCGGCGGCGGGTCAGGGCAGCGAGGAGGAGTCCCGCGCAGACGACGACCCCGGCCAGTGCCACGAGGGTCACGCTCGCCGCCGGGAAGGGGACGAGCCCGACCGTGGATGCCGTGGCCCCGGCGAGGAACCCGACGAGCGGCAGGAACAGTCCCGCCGCGATCACGACGACGAGAACGGTCCCGATCCCCGCCGTCACGAGGACTCCGCGCGGTCGGCGGGCGGTCGTGATGCGTCCGGCTCTCATGTGTCGTCCTCTCGTCCGGGCCCGGGCGATCCGGGGCTTCACGGATAGGACGGTGTGCGCGGGCGCTTCGTCACGCCGCGGCGGGATCCCGCGTGGCTCGGCGCGGCATCCTCATCCCACTTCATGCGGGTTTCGGCGTGCGGGAGCAGCAAGAAGGGGGACATGATCCGCCAGAAGTGGGACGAGGGGGTGCTGCGTGTTCCGTGGGCAAACGGGGCGAGGCGCGCGCGGGCCGTGGATGCCAGACTCGGACCATGAGCACGTCCGGCATCGACATCCGCCCGCTCGACACCCTCGAGGCCATCGTCGTCGCGGCGCAGGTGTTCGACGACGTCTGGGTCGGTGATCGCGCGACGATGCCGGCGAACATCCTGCGGGCGCTCGAGCACTCCGGCAACTACGTCGTCGGCCTATACGACGGTGACCGGATGATCGGGGCGTCCGCGGCGTTCTTCGGACCTCCTGCGGAGCGCACGATGCACTCCCACATCACCGGCATCCTGCCCGGGTATCAGGGGCGCGGTCTCGGGCGTCAGCTCAAGGTGCACCAGCGCGAGTGGGCGCTCGAGCGCGGGATCGGCCGCATCACCTGGACGTTCGACCCGCTGATCCGCCGCAACGCGCACTTCAACCTCGCCGTCCTCGGCGCGAGCGCCACTGAGTACCTGGTGAACCAGTACGGCGAGATGCCCGACGACGTCAATCGCGGCGATGAGTCCGACCGGCTGATGGTGTCGTGGGCCGTGGCCGAGCCGCCCGCCCCGACGCCCGCCGGTGATGCGGTGCGGGCGGTCGTCGAGATCCCGGATGACATCGAGGCGCTCCGCCGCAGCGACCCGGCCGCAGCCGCCGAGTGGCGGTACCGCGTCCGCGACGAGCTCCGGGGGCACCTGGCATCCGGTCTCCGCATCGGCGGCGTCGACGCCCGCGGGTACCTGCTCGTCTGAGTCAGTCGCCCGAGACGGGCACGTCCTTCTCCGCGGCGGGGTCGCCCTGCCCGGGACCCGGACGTACGGCCGCGTCGTCGCGCACGTCGATGCGGGTGACGCCGTCGTGCTTCGTGACGTCGATGCGCGGGGCCGCGTCGGCCTCCGTCGCCTTCGGAGCGCTCGTCAGCTGGTCGTGACGGTTCTCTTCGAAGCTCTTCTCGTCGCTCATCGCCTCACTCCTTTCCGGCCGAACGCCACGCGTCCGACTCCATGTGCGATCCCGCCTGCGGGCCCATCTGCAGCATGCCGCCATCCACGACCCAGCTCGCGCCCGTCACGTACGAGCCCGACGGCGACGCGAGGAACCGGATCACGTCGGCGACCTCGTCCGGCTTGCCCGGGCGACCGAGGGGGATGCCGGGACGGTGGATGCGGTCGGCATCCTCGGCATCCATGTCGTTGATGGGGGTGGCGATCTCGCCCGGCGCGACGGCGTTCGCGGTGATGCCGTACTGCCCGAGTTCGAGCGCCATGGTCTTGATGAGGCCGCCGAGGCCGTGCTTCGCCGCGACGTACGGCGCCGAGCCGACGCGGGGCTGGTGCTCGTGCACGCTGGACACGGCGATGAGGCGCCCGCCGTTCCCGGCCGCGACCATGCGCTTCGCGGCGGTGTGCAGGGCGAGGAAGGCGCCGTCGAGGTTCAGGGCGATGTCGGTGCGCCAGGTGTCGAGGTCGAGGTCGAGGAAGGCTCCGCCGATGCCGCCGCCGGCGTTGTTGACGAAGACGTCGAGGCCGCCGAGTTCGTCGGCCATGGCGTTCACCGCCCCGGGGACCGAGCCGAAGTCGGTGGCGTCGAACTGCGCGACGACGGCACGGCCGCCGCGGGCGCGCACGCCCTCGGCCGTCTCCTCGGCGCCGTCCTTGTCGGAGTGGTAGGTGATGGCGACGTCGAGGCCGGCCTCGGCGAGCGCGAGCGCGGTGGCCGCGCCGATGCCCGAGTCCGAACCGGTGACGATCGCGTGGCGGGGAGTGAAGTCGCTCATGCCCGCGACGCTACGCGGCGGGTTCGGCCCCGACACCGGCCTTGCCACGCCGCGTGCGAGGGGTTACGGCGGGCAGGACCCCGGCAGAACCGGCGGTGCCGTGGCATCCGGGTCCCGTCGAGGACGGCTGCGGTCGCCCGATACCCTGCCCTCATGCCGCCCCGCACCCCCGCCGCCCCCGTGACCCTGGATGCCGTGGAGCTTCGCGTCCTGCAGATCCCGCTGGTGTCGCCGTTCACGACGTCCTTCGGCACCGAGACGGTGCGCGAGGTCATCGTCGTCACCGCCGAAACCCCCGACGGGCGCGGGTGGGGCGAGGTGGTCACGCAGGCGGAGCCGTCGTACTCCAGCGAGTACACGCAGGGCGCGTGGGACGTCCTCACCCGCTTCCTCGCGCCGGCCCTGCTCGAGCGCCGCACGGTCGCGCCGGAGGAGGTCGCCGGCATCCTGGCCCCGGTCGTCGGGCATCGCATGGCCAAGGCGGGGCTCGAGCTCGCCGTCGTCGACGCCGCGCTCCGCGCCGAGGGCCGGAGCTTCGGCGCGTACCTCGGCGCCGAGAAGGACCGCGTGCCCTCGGGCGTCTCAGTCGGCATCCAGCGCGATCCCGCCGCGCTCGTCCACACCGTCGGCGGGTACCTCGACGAGGGCTACGTCCGCATCAAGATCAAGATCAAGCCCGGACGCGACATCGACGACACCGCCGCCGTGCGGGCGGCGTTCGGCGGCATTCCTCTTCAGGTGGATGCCAACTCCGCGTACACCCTCGCGGATGCCGACACGCTCCAGGGCCTCGACGCCTTCGACCTGCTCCTCATCGAGCAGCCGCTGCAGGAGGACGACCTCGTCGACCACGCGACCCTGGCGAAGCGTCTCACCACACCGGTGTGCCTGGACGAGTCGATCGTGTCGGACAAGGCCGCGGCCGACGCACTGCAACTCGGTGCCGCGGCGATCATCAACATCAAGGCCGGCCGCGTCGGCGGCTACCTCGAAGCCCTCGCGATCCACGACCGGTGCCGCGCCGCCGGGGTCCCCGTGTGGTGCGGCGGCATGCTCGAGACGGGCATCGGGCGGGCCGCCAACGCGGCGCTCGCGGCTCTCCCCGGGTTCTTGCTGCCCGGTGACATCTCGGCATCCGCCCGCTTCTACGACCGTGACATCGTCACCGAGCCCGCGGTGATCGAGGACGGGCACGTGCGCGTCCCGACGGGGCCGGGGCTCGGCGTCGAGATCGACGAGGCGGCACTCGAGGAGTTCACCGTGCACCGCGAGCGGATCACCCGATGAGCAGCGCGCGGTCGGGACTCTCGGAGACCGACCGCGACGACGTGCCCTGGGGGCGGGCGCCCGTCGGGGGCATCCCGATCCCGCCCTTCGCGGATGCCGCGGAGCACCGCACCTACCTTCGTGCCCTCCAGACGTTCCTGCTGCTGCTCGACCGGGGCGAGCCGTCGGCCGCGACGATCGCGCTGGCCGCCGCGCTCGAAGCGGAGCTCCCGCGGACCTCGGGCGAGGCTCCGACGCACCTGTCGCCGCTGGCGCTGCGGGTCAGCCTGTCGACCTTCTTCCCGGCCCCGTGGACGCCCGAGGCGCTCGCGTCGGCGCTCGACGGCTTCGGCTACGGCGTGCCCGTCCGTGGCCGGGGTGGGTGGTCCTGGGGCGGGGATCCCGACTACGCCGCGCGGCCCGCGCGGCAGGGGTGGGAGATCGAGCGGCACGAGCGCGGCTCGTTCAGCCACGCGATGCTCGCGCACGAGGGCGATCTCGTGCTGCTGTGGATGGACATGTTCCGCAACCGCTTCCCGTATCCGATCGCGCACGTCGTCGACCCCGCAGCGCCGGCGCTCGGCTCCCTCTCGGACGCCGCCCGCGCCACCCTGGCCGCCCACGCTACGAACGTCGCGATGCCCTATCTGCAGAACTGGATCCGCGAGCGCGACGACGCCCGAGACGGCGGGCCCGGCGTGGCGGGATCGCTTCGATAAACTGGATGCCGCGCACTCGCGCTCGCACCCACAGCTTTCCCGACCATTGGAGCCACCGTGGCCGAACAGTCCCGCCTCGACAAGGTCATCTCGCTCGCTCGCCACCGCGGGTTCGTGTTCCAGGCCGGTGAGATCTACGGCGGTTCGCGTTCGGCGTGGGACTACGGCCCCCTCGGCACCGAGCTGAAGGAGAACATCCGTCGCCAGTGGTGGCAGACGTTCGTGCGCGGCCGCGGCGACATGGTGGGCCTCGACTCGAGCATCATCCTGCCCAAGCGCGTCTGGGAGGCGTCGGGCCACGTCGCGACCTTCACCGACCCGCTGGTCGAGTGCCTGCACTGCCACAAGCGCTTCCGCTCCGACAACCTCATCGAGGACTTCGAAGCCCGCAAGGGCCGCAAGGCCGAGAACGGCCTCGCCGACATCCCGTGCCCCAACTGCGGTACGAAGGGTCAGTACACCGAGCCGAAGGCGTTCTCGGGTCTCGTGAAGACGTACCTCGGCGTCGTCGACGACGAGTCGGGCCTGTACTTCCTGCGTCCCGAGACCGCGCAGGGCATCTTCGTGAACTTCTCCAACGTGCTCACGGCATCCCGTCGCAAGCCTCCGTTCGGCGTCGGCCAGGTGGGCAAGGCGTTCCGCAACGAGATCACCCCCGGCAACTTCATCTTCCGCACGCGCGAGTTCGAGCAGATGGAGATCGAGTACTTCACGCCCCCGGCCGAGGCGCAGGAGTGGTTCGAGCACTGGGTCGAGGCGTGCTGGAACTGGTTCGTCGACCTGGGGATCGACCCCGAGAACATGAAGCGGTTCGACGTCCCCGAGGACGACCGCGCGCACTACTCCGCCGGCACGATCGACGTCGAGTACCGCTTCGGCTTCCCGGGCAAGGAGTGGGGCGAGCTCATGGGCGTCGCGAACCGCACCGATTACGACCTGAAGAGCCACTCGGATGCCTCGGGCTCGAGCCTCACGTACTTCGACCAGGCCTCGGGTGAGAAGTACACCCCGTACGTCATCGAGCCGTCGTTCGGTCTCACGCGCGCGATGATGGCCTTCCTCGTCGACGCGTACCGCGAGGAAGAGGTGCCCAACGCGAAGGGCGGCACCGACACCCGCACGGTGCTGAAGCTCGACCCGCGCCTCGCGCCGGTGAAGGCCGCCGTCCTCCCCCTGTCGCGCAACGAGCGTCTGTCGCCGCTGGCGCGCGAGGTCGCCGACACTCTGCGCGCGGCCGGCTGGAACGTCGACTTCGACGACGCCGGGGCGATCGGCCGCCGCTACCGCCGTCAGGACGAGATCGGCACGCCGTACTGCGTCACGATCGACTTCGACTCGCTCGACGACAACGCCGTGACCGTCCGCGACCGCGACACGATGGGCCAGGAGCGCATCCCGCTCGACGGCCTGCACGCCTACCTCTCCGAGCGCCTGCGCGGCGCCTGAGATCGTGACGGGCTCCGAGGACTTCGTCGAGATCATCCGGGCGGCCGTCGAGGCCGACCCGGGCAACGTCGGTCTGCGCGTCGACCTCGTCGAGCTGCTTCTGCAGGACCGCCTCGACGAGGCTGCGGCCGAGATCGAACAGCTCTCATCGATCGGAGCGAACGCGGCCACCGTGCTCGTGCTGAGGGCGCGGCTGGCGGCGGCGCGTCTGCGGGCGGGTCAGGTTCCGGATGCCGCGCCCCCGGTGTCCGCGGAACCCTCCGCGCCGGAGCGGCCCGCGCCGCCTGCCCCCCACATCAACGGCTCGTTCCTCCTGCCGATGCGCAATCCCGAGATGGCGCGCATGTTCGGCAAGGCTCCGCGAGGCAGCCTGTTGATGTACGGCCCACCCGGATGCGGCAAGACCTTCATCGCGCGCGCGATCGCCGGCGAGTTGGATGCCAACTTCGTCCACGCCACGCTCGCCGACATCGTGCGGCCGCACTTCGGCGAGACCGAGCAGGCCATCCACTCGTTGTTCGAGGCCGCACGTGCCGCCCGCCCCTGCGTGGTGTTCATCGACGAGTTCGACGCCATCGGCGGGCGACGTTCGTCCGGCAGTTCCTCGGCCCAGTCGTTGCGCATGTTCACCAGTCAGCTCCTCGAGGAGTTCGACGGGGTGGATGCCGACAACGACGGCGTCTACATCCTCGCGGCGACGAACCGCCCGTGGGACATCGATCCCGCCCTGCGCCGCCCGGGTCGCGTCGACCGCACCGTCCTCGTGCTCCCGCCCGACGAGCCCGCGAGGCGCGCGATCATCGAGATCGCTCTGCGCGACAAGCCCGCGGCATCCGTCGACGCGGGCGATCTCGCGCGGCGCACCACCGAGTTCTCCGGGGCCGACATCGCGTACATCGTCGATCAGGCCGTCGAGACCGCGTTCACGGAGTCGGTGGCCAGCGGCGTGCCGCGGATGATCGGGACGGCCGATCTGGAGCGCGCCGCCGCGCGCATCATCCCGTCCACCCGCGAGTGGTTCGAGCAGATCAAGCCGGTGCTCGAGTACGGCGTCGATGACGGAACCTTCGGCCAGCTGCGCACCTACCTCAAACGTCACCGCATCTGACATGGCATCCCATCCCCTCGCGGAAGCGCGGCGGTACCTCGTTCTCGGGGAACCGCACAAAGCGCGGCTCATCCTCGAGCTCGTGCTGTCGCAGCATCCGGACTACGGGCCGGCCCTTCTCGTCATGTCCTACGTGCGTGTGGAGCTCGGAGATCTCGCGGCGGCCGAGCGCGACGCGCGACTGGCGCTTGCCCACCCCGAACTGCGGGCGGAAGCCGCCTCGGCACTCGCACAGATCATCGCGACGCGTGATCTCGATGAAGCGGTGACCTGGGCCGTCGAGGCCGTGAACCTGGAACCGTCGCGGTCGGAGCACCGCCTCGTGCTCGCCCGCGTGCTCCGCGAGCGCGGTGCGCTGGCGGAGGCGAGAGAACAAGCCGACGCCGGGCTGATGACCGCGGTGTCTCCGGAGGAACGCCTGCAGGCGCTGATCACCGCAGGGTCGATCGCGGTGCGTGACCCTGGGCGGTACGGTGAGGCGCTGCTCGTCGCGCAGGACGCGGTCCGGATCGACCCGACCGATGCGGTCGCGACGCAGTTGCTCGCCACCGCTCAGATGGTGGCCGGGCGGCGAGCCGAGGCCGCGGCGACCGCGTTGCGGGTCCTCCGCGAGAATCCGCTCGCACGGTTGCCGCCCTATCTGGCGCAGCTGTCAGTCGCGATGCTCCTACGCCGACTGCTCGGCTGTGTCGCCGTCGTCGCGGTCCTCACCGCCGGGTTCGGGCTGGGGAGTCTGAGCGAGCCGTATCTCGGGCAGATCGGTCCACGCGTGGCCGCCGCGATCGGAGCGTTCGCCATCGGCGTTCTGACTGCGGTCGTGCTAGGGCCGCTCCGTGATCGTGCGACGGCTCGCGCGGTATGGCTGTTCGCACGGCGACGGAGGATCGAAGTCGTCTCTGCCGCCACCGTCGTCGTCATCTTCCTCGGCTACATCGTGACAGCGGTGACGGGCCTTCTCGCTCCTCTGGGACTCGCGCCCCTGGTCTCCCTGGTGGTCTGGACCGTCCACGAGGTGAAGCTCAACGGATTGCGGATGCCGACGCCTCGCTGAGGCGCGGCGTCAGCCGCGTCCGTCGGGCGCCAGGTCGTGGGCGATCCCACCCGAGACCGCGGCCAGGGCGGCGATCACGGACTCCGTGGGCGGTTTTGTTGCTCGATTGCAGGATGTCGCTCATCTTCGGGATTCGCAGGCTGTTTTCAGCGGTCTCCGCCTTGACTACCAATCGTCTCCGTTCCATTCGCTTCTCGACGGCCCGATCCAGATGATTCGATATCGGCGGGAAGCGGGCACTCTCGAAGTACCCTTCGATGAATTTGTCGCCGGTCACCCCACGGGTTTCACCGACCTGGACCCGTTCACGGGTAAGGGGTATACAGCGTCTGGGATACCGATTCGCGATGGAGATCTCATCCCCGCGTTCTATGCCTCCCGCGGCACGCGGATGCAGACGGGGGCGGAGATGTGGGAAGTGACACCAGGAGGGACATACCGGATGCTCGCAATCCTCGATGACCTCACCGGAGGATGGGTCTCGGTAGGTGGATGGAAGCCGGACCTCCCGTGATGGTGCGCGAATTGCATCAGCGTGGGATGTTCGCTTTCGTCGACGATGTCGAGGTGCCGATCATCGGGTCGGGAAGCGCGGGAACAGGAGGTACCCCGGTGGACTGGGTGACCATTCCCCGCGTATGTCTGCCCCCCGGATGGGCGCCGCTACCTGCCGACGATGTGCCGGGGGCGCCAAACGTCAGGATCCGGCGCTCATCGGTGCGTGATGTGCGCCTCTGGGACTGGTACGCCCTGTTCGACGGCGAGTGGTGCTGGGTGGGAAACGTTCGCGAGGGGCAACTCCTCATCCAGGCCGGGCCTTCCGCAGCATCGTCTGATCCCTCGTGGGAGGGGAACGTGAGAGACGGCTGGCATCGCTGGGTGAACATCGATGACGTCGAGGTGGAGTCGCGATGGCAACCGGTTGTCACTGCGGCGGGAGAGGCCGGGACCACTCAGTGACGCCGATGCAGAAGCTCATCTGGCCAGCGGCTGAGAAAGCCTATCTGGAGCACGGGGACTCTCTTCTCGTCGGTCCTGCGGTTCGTATCGGCGACGCGGTTCAATGGCGCACGCCCGGCCAAGTGCTTGCGGCATACGGCATATCGGACCCGGCAACGCCGTTCGTCGATGTCCTCCGATTTGCGCCGACGCCCCTGACTCGCGTGTCCATCCCGCGGGTCGGAGACCCCACATCGGTCGCCGGCTACGCCACGGGTTACCTCCGCACGGGCCTCGTGCCCGTCTGGGACATTGCGGCAACGGTGGTGCCGCGCGACGCGGAGATCTGGCGGATCTTCGCCGACGGACACCAGGACCTCGTGGCCTCCTACGGCGGACCCGCCATCGGTTGGCGCGGCAGCACCGTCTTTGCTCCGCCCACTATGCTCGTCGGCCCTCGAGCGGAATGGGGTGGTCGGGAGTGGCACGTCTCGTGGGTCGATGACGCTCAGGTGGAGCTGGTGACTCTGAGTGATGTGCCCATCGAAGGATGCGTGCAGACGCGACCATACGTCTACAGCCGCGTGGTCGACGCCTCGTCTTGCACACGCATGTTCGAACTGGGGTTCACCGCCCGATGGGGCGATGTCGAGTGCGTGCTGCTGCAGTCGAACAACGAAGACACGGCTGTCCTGCTCTCGACCGATGCGGCCACGGCCGCAGAGGTCGGTGCGACAATCCTCGAGCCCGGCGTGTTCTGGCACCTCGTCCCGAGCGACGAGGTGAGCGACATCCAAGCGATCCAGCGGGAGCTCCCGCGCGGGTGAGACCGCTGCGCGAAGTGTGTGAGGAGTTGAACCATGACCGATGGTCTCGGGCGTCTGCGTGAGATCCCTACTCCAGGAGCACAATGAACTCTTCGCAATATGTCGACGACGTCGCAATCGCCCTATACGACTCGATGAGCTCCGAACTCCTCGCAAGTTACGGGGGCGGCGTGAGTATTGCGAAGTTCCTGGGCGAGCTCGACGACGACGGGGCGCGGCAGTCGTGGTCGACCCGAATCTCGCGGGAGCTCGCCGAACTCCCGCCGAATGCGCTGAACAGCCTCGTCATCTATCAGGGCTCCGCGGCGGTGAGCGTGTCGAATGAGGTGGTAGCGAGATTCGGGCTGGGTGAGGTGACGGTGTCGATCTCCGGAGACGATGTCTGGGAGGCGGCCTTGCGTCCCGGTTTCAGCGTCGCGATCATCGCTGGTCTCGGCTGGAGCCGCTGGGGTCAACGGTGGGTGGACGAACTTCGACATGTGGGCCTGAGGCGGGGCCCGATCGTTGATATAGGGGACGGCCGTGCGCTGCACTGGGTCGCTCAGCGTCCCGACGAACCCGGGCCGTGGACCTGTGCGCGTTCTGCGGAGGGCGCGGCTCTCATCAGTGATGCGGAGTCGCTGGGGACCCCGCGCCTGCGGGAAGTGTATGAGGAGTTGAACCGTGACTGATGGTCCTGGGCGTCTGGAGGACGCCCTCGCGAAATTGCCGATCTTCCGCGGTGTGGTGTGGAGGGGGGCGGGCTTCGAGCTGACGACGCCGTTCACCCTGCAGGCGCCTCTTCCCACGTCGAAGGATGCGCGGGTGGCGTCCGAGAACTTCCGCGCTCCCTCCCTTCACGCGATCGTCTCGGTTTCGGGACGCGAGATCGGGCCGCTCTCCCGTCACCCCGCGGAGGCCGAGGTTGCGCTCCTTCCAGGGTCCACGCTCACCCCGGCCACCGGGGTGCATCTCGTCGGGGGATTCAGCGTGCAAGTCGTGAGGGAGGTATCCCCGAGCGGGGAAATCGCCCCCATGGTCTCGGACGACGACCTGGCACTCATACTCGAGGCGGCTCGCTTTGCACCTCCGGTCGACATCGCGAGCCCGGGCCGCTTCTTCGCCGAGTGAAGTCGACGAGGGAGAGCGCGTCCGCTGGGCGGGGCGGAGCTGAAGACCGTGACCGGTGAGGGGTTGCATCCGCGGGGTCTGTTCGGGCGTATCTGGGGCCATGAGATTCCTCTGCTCTCCATGGGCGAGGCGGGCCTATTCGACGCGCCGGTTGGCTGGGTCTCGCTAGACCGAGAGCACCTCCCTCGCGGTACCGCCACCCTCCCCCATTCCGGGCTCTCGGGCGCATCGACGGTCATGGTCGACCGCGAACTGGTTCGAGACGTCCGATCCTGGCAGTGGTACGTCCTCTACGGCGGTGAGTGGTGGTGGGTCGGGAGCGTCCGAGACGGCGATGTCCTCATCCACACGGACTCGGCGCTTGTCGCGGCGTCCGATCCGGCGTGGGAGGGGCATAGAAATGACGGCTGGCACCTATGGGTCCCCGCGGACCAGCTCGAAATGGAGGCTCGATCCGAGCCCCTGGTCGATCCTCGTGGGCCTGGTATGGAATGAGTCGCGTTGCGCGCCATGGGGGCCACGACAGGAAGGAATGCCGATGCGAGAGCCGCAATCCAACACTCCAGCGCTCGACCTGGCTAAGGAGGTCGCTTCGTCGCTGAGGCACTACTTCGGCGACCGGGTGACCGCGCTGGGGATCAGCAACGTTATCAACGATCGCAATCACGTGGAGTTCTCAGTCCGGTTCGAGGCCTACAGCTTCTTCCTCATCATCTTCAACTACGACCGCGGGTCCTTCGGGTTCGGCATCGTCTACGGGGACGGAGCCGTTGGGGTCGAACCGCAACACGGTCAGTGGGCTCCGTTCCGCGAATTCGAACGTGTCCTGGCGCAACTGGACCAGGAGCTCCGGCTCCGAATCCCCGACAAGTACCTGGATGCCAAGGGGTGGTAAGCCGTTCCGGGCACTACCCCCGCGAGACTGCATCCGCCTGACACCCCCATTGCAGGCTGCCGCGGTCTCGTCAGCGGCATGCAGTCTCGGCGAATCGCACTGCCCCGCCCCCACCCCGCCGCGGCCCTGACAGCGCCGTGACAGCACCACCCCCGCCGTGACAGCGGCGCGACAGAGCCCGCGGCGCATCCTGTCGTCATGACCACCTCATCCACCCGCGTTCCCGCGGTGCGAGCCGAAGGGCTCGTCAAGACGTTCGGCTCGAACAGGGCCGTCGACGGCGTCGACCTCGTCGTCGAAGCCGGGACCGTCTACGGCGTTCTCGGCCCCAACGGTGCCGGCAAGACCACCACCATCAGCATGCTCACGACGCTGCTGCGTCCCGACGGCGGGCGGGCCGAGATCTTCGGCCACGACGTCGTCAAGGACGCGCACATCGTCCGGCAGCTCATCGGCCTCACGGGGCAGTTCGCCTCGGTCGACGAGAAGCTCTCGGCCACCGAGAACCTCATCATCTTCGCGCGCCTGCTCGGCCTGTCGCGGGCCGATGCCCGCCGCAAGTCGACCGAGCTCCTCGAGGAGTTCGGCCTCACCGAGGCGGCATCCAGGCCCCTGGCGAAGTTCTCCGGAGGCATGCGGCGCCGGCTCGACCTCGCGGCATCCCTCATCGCCCAACCGCCGCTCATCTTCCTCGACGAGCCGACGACGGGCCTCGACCCCCGCACCCGCGGACAGATGTGGGACACGATCCGGCGGCTGGTCTCGACCGGCTCCACCGTCGTGCTCACCACGCAGTACCTCGACGAGGCCGACCAGCTCGCCGACCGCATCGCCGTGATCGACCGCGGACGCGTCGTCGCCGAGGGCACGGCGCTCGAGCTCAAGGCATCCGTCGGTCAGGCGTCGCTGGTGCTGCGCCTGCAGCCGGGCTCCGACCTCGAGGTCGCCCGCGCCACCATCGCGCGCGTCCTGGATGCCACGGCCGTCGTTTCTCCGGAGGCGGCGCGCCTCACGGTGCCGATGTCCGACCCCGACGAGGTCACCGACCTGCTCGTGGCGTTCCGCGCGGCCGGCGTGCACCTGAGCGAGTTCAGCGTGCAGCAGCCGACCCTCGACGAGGTGTTCCTCACGCTCACCGGCAGCGGAGTGCCGGCCGACGACGACGCGGCGCGCGAAAACGCCGCCGACCTGGAAGGAGTCCGCTCATGACCGCGATCACGATTCCGCGCGACCTGCCGCACACCGCGGGGCTCGGGCAGACGTTCCGCAACACCCTGACGATGGCCTGGCGCGGTCTTCTGAAGATCCGCCGCACCCCCGAGCAGCTCATCGACGTCACGGTGCAGCCGATCCTCTTCACCCTGATGTTCACGTACATCTTCGGCGGCGCGATCGCCGGTGACGTCGCGAGCTACCTGCCGATCATCATCCCCGGCATCCTCGTGCAGACCGTCATCACGACCTCGGTCGTGACGGGCGTGCAGCTGCGCGAAGACATGGACAAGGGCGTATTCGACCGGTTCCGGTCGCTCCCGATCGCGCGCATCGCGCCGCTGTCGGGAGCGCTGCTCGCCGACACCGTGCGGTACGCGATCGCCACGACTTTGACGTTCACGATGGGCTTCATCATGGGCTTCCGGCCCGAGGGCGGCCTCGGAGCGGTCGTGCTCGCCGGCATCCTGGTCATCGTCTGCTCGTGGGCGATCAGCTGGATCTTCGCGTTCTTCGGCGTGATCGCGCGGACCGCGTCGAGCGTGCAGGGCGTGTCGATCCTGATCCTGTTCCCGCTGACGTTCCTCTCGAACGCCTTCGTGCCCTCGAACACGATGCCCTCGTGGCTGCAGTGGTTCGTCGACATCAACCCGGTGTCGCACCTGGTCACCGCGGTCCGTGACCTCGTGAACTCCGGGACGCTCGGCTCGGACGCCGTCCTGTCGCTGGTCGGTGCGGCCGTCATCGTGGCGGTGTTCGCGCCTCTGACGGTGCGCGCCTACATGCGGAAGGCCTAGTCGAGCAGCGCCAGGAGCACGTCGGCATCCACTTCTCCCAGAGGGATGCCGGGCGCGGATGCCGGAGCCTCTCCGGTGTCCGCGCTCAGGCGTTCGTCGACCCAGCGCCGGAACGGATCGCGTTCGTCCGCCGCGCCGCGGACGGCTTCGGCCCGGGCCAGCGCTTCGCGCGCGACGTCGGGGCGGCCCGACGCGGCGCTCCATCCGGCGACGGCGACGAGGACGGCCGCGACGATCGGGTGGTCGTGCGACCGGACCGCGAGGGGCAGCGCTTCCCGGAGGGCGGCGCGGGACTCATCGAGGCGGTCGAGGAGGATGAGCGCTTGCGCGCCCTGCGCGCCGGCCCACGCCGTGATCTGGTCGGGGAATCCCGGTTCGAGGCGGATCGCCTGTGACTGGCGCAGAGCCGCCGCGCCGTCTCCCGCCGAGATCTCGACCTGGGCCGCCGCCATCCGCGCCTGGGACAGGGCGCGGACCGAGCCGTCGGCGGCGGCGACCGTCTCCATCTCGACCGCGCGCGTCCGTGCCTCGTCGAGCCGGCCGAGCCGGAGCAGGATGCCGACGGACTGCGCCCGCATCTGCAGGAGGTCGGACACCGACGACAGGCCGTCCACGATCCGCGCGGCGTCGTCGCTCACGACCAGTGCATCCTCGAGTCGACCCGCGAGGATGAGCCACTCGGACCGCAGCTGACTGGCGATGCCCGTGCCCCACGGGTCTCCCACCTCGGTGAAGAGGCGCAGCGCCCGCTCGCTCTCGACGCCGAGGGCCGCCGCGTCGCCGGCGTTCTGCGCGGCGCCGGCGCGCAGCATGTGGAGCGTCGCCCGCGACCACGGGGGCGTCGACGTGATCTCGTCGTCCGTGACATCGACGTGCCACGCGCGGCCGGCCGGTGAGCCGTGCGCCTGCAGCACGGTCTCGGCGAGGCGGAGGAGCGGGGCCACCAGGACGGTGATCTCGGAGGGATGACGCGGTGCCGCCTGTTCGAGCGCGCGGCGCCGTGCCCGGAATCGCGCGGGATCGAACGTCGGAGTCTCGCCCGGCTCGGGGAAGGAGGCCGAGAACAGCGCGAGCGACTCGATCACGACGCTCGGCTCGTCGTCGAGCGGAGCGTCCGGATCGGCGAAGGCCGCGAGAGCGGGGCGCAGTTCCTCGACGCGTTCGCGCACCGCCCACGCCCAGAGCAGCGCGCGCAGCAGACGCCGGCCCGGTCGCCGGTCCGGGCCGACCGTGCGCGTGCGCAGCGCGGACGACAGGTTCTCCTCGTTGGCGTCGAACCACGCGAGCCCGGCCCGCAGGCCCGGTCCGCGCATCGTGCTCTCGCGGTCGGCGGCGAGGACGGTGAGCACGTCGGCCGCGCGTTCGCGGAACCCGGTCTCGGCGCCCTCGGCGCGCAGCCGGTCGAGCCCGTACTCGCGGACCGTCTCGAGCAGCCGGAACCGTCCGTCGCGCCGCACGAGCAGGGAGCGGTCCACGAGGGCGTCGAACACCGTGGCATCCACCCCGAAGGCGCCGGCGATCGCGTCGGCGTCGCCGCTGCCGATCCCGTCGGGGAACACCGACGACGCGCGCAGAGCTACCCGCTCGGCGTCGGTGAGGGTGTCCCAGCTCCAGTCGATGAGGGCGCGGAGCGTCCGGTGGCGGCCGGGGCTGAGGCGCGGACCGTTCGCGAGCAGCGCGAAGCGGTCGCTGAGGCCCGCGTCGATCTCGGCGAGCGTGAGGGTGCGGGCACGGGCCGCGGCCAACTCGATCGCGAGGGGGAGGCCGTCGAGGCGCTGCACGATGCTCGCGGCCGTCTCGCGCTCGTCGGGGGAGGGCGGGATGCCGCGTGCCGAGCGGACGCGCCGGGCGAACAGCTCGTCGGCGTCGAGGGCGGGCAGGGGGCCGAGATCGACGAAGGCTTCGCCGACGACGCCCAGCGGCTCGCGGCTCGTCGCGAGGATCCGCAGGTCCGGCGTGCGGAGGAGCAGCGTCTGTGCGACTTCGGCGGCCTCACGGATCACGTGCTCGCAATTGTCGAGGACGACGACCACGTCGCGCCCGGCGACGGCCTCGAGCACGCGCTCGCGCGGCGACATCGGCGGGGTCGTGGTCGTCTCGTTCAGCCGGATGCCGTGTCCGACAGCGCCTGCGAGAGCGCCCCAGACCTCTCCGGCGGCGGCCGGCGCGAGCTCGACGACCAGGACGTCGGGGGTGGCGCGCACGGTCTCGAGCGCGAGCGTGGTCTTGCCGGCGCCACCCGGTCCGATGATCGTGACGAGGCGGTCGGTGCCGAGGCGGTCGCGGATCGCCCCCAGCTCGGCCGCGCGACCGACGAGCCCGGCGATCGCGGCGGGGACCCTCGCGGCCTCCGGGGCGGGGGGAGGGGATGCCACCACCAGACGTTCCGCGTGGCCGCGGTCCTGCCAGAGATCGCGCACGAGCCAGTCGAAGCCGTCGTGCGGGATCCACGGGTCGCCGGTCCACAGCGCGAGCGCGTCGCGGGCGAGGGCGGAGTCGCCGTCCGCGCGCGCCGCGGCGACGAGATCCTGGAACCGCGTGATGTCGACGGCGTCGCGCGCGAGGTCGAGCCGGTAGCCGCCCGGAACCGACGCGAGCATCCCGTCGGGGAGGGCCCGGCGCAGGCGGGATGCGAGCGACTGCAGAGCGGCGCGGGGATCCTCCGGGGAGTCGGCGGGCCAGACGTCGTCGGCGAGGGCCCGGTATCCGACAGTGGTCCCGGCGTCGACGGCGAGACGCAGCAGCAGCGCCTGCTGCCCGCGTCCGGGGATCGCTCCCTCGTCCGCGCCCGACGACACGGAGAGGCCGCCGAAGAACCTCACCTGCACGGTGTTCACTCTAGGTCGCGCGGCGTCCCGGCCGGGCGACCGCCGGAGTGCCGGGGCGCGCGGCGGGGCGCCCGACCCGCGGGACTGCATCCGCGTGACGAACCCACGGCAGCGTGCCGTGGCTTTGTCAGCCGGATGCAGTCTCGGCGATGCGGCGACCGGGGTCGGCGACCCGGCCCGCACCGCGTCAGCGCGCCCGCGAGGTGCTGTCGCGCACGAGGAGTCGCGGCTGGACGGCGCGGACGCGGTCGTGGGGGTCGGCATCCCACACCTCCGCGAGCAGTGCGACGCAGGCGGCGCCGACGTCGCGGGGCTCGAGGTCGAACGACGTGACGCTGGGCGTGAGCAATCCGTGCACGGGCTCGTCGACGTACGCGGCCAGGAGCAGGTCTTCCCCGACGCGCCGGCCCGCGCGCAGGGCGGAGTCCAGGGCCGGAGCCGCAGATCCGCTCGGGACGACGACGATCGCGTCGACCTCCGCGACGGTCAGCAGGTCGCCGACGGCCGCCGTGACCTCGGCCGCCGTGGGGATGAATCCGATGCGGCGCGACAGCGGTTCGTCGCCGCGCCCCGCGGTCCACGCGACGTACGCGTCCGCCACGTCCCGGCTCCACACGGTTCCGTCCGGCGGCAGCACGGCGGCGATCCGGTGCGCGCCGGCGGCGGCGAGATGGTCGAGCAGTCGGGTCGTCGCCGTGACGTGGTCGTAGACGACGCTGCCGCTGACCCGTTCGTCACCGCCGAGCACGTGCTCGCCGCTCACGACCGGTCGCCCCGCGTCGAGGATGCTCCGGATGCCGGCATCCTCGGTCGTGGCATCCACGACGATGTACCCGTCGACGAAGGCGGTCGGCGGGGAGGCGTCGTCGGTGTCGCGGTGGGGCAGCAGGATGACGGAGAATCCGAGGCGGTCGGCGGCATCCACGACGCCGAAGGCGAACTCGGTGTAGTACGGCAGCCGGGTCGATCCGGGCGGCAGGTACAGACCGATCGCGCCGTACCGGGAGGTGCGGAGGCTGCGCGCGGGGACGTTGACCGTGTACCCGAGTTCGCTCGCGGCGGCGAGCACCCGGTCCTTCGTCTCGGTCGAGACGCCCGGCTTGTCGCGCAGGGCGAAGGACACCGCCGCGATCGACACGCCCGCGGCGGCGGCCACGTCGTGGAGCGTCGGCTTGCGGGGGGTCACGCAGGCCGACGATACCCGATGGATCGGGTCTTGCAAGGGATTCACTTAAACGTTTAATGTGTGACGCGACGGAGAGGCCGCGACCCCGCGGTGCCCTCCCCGGGCTTTGGGGCGCGTTACTCCTGTTGGGGCGCGGTTCTTCCGCCCCAAAGCGAAGAACCCGCCCCAAACGGCCACGACGACCCACGAGAGGACCCCCGATGACCTGGCGCATGCCGTCCGAGACGGCCCCGCACTCCCGCACATGGATGGCGTTCCCGAGCGAGGGTCCGACCCTCGGTGAGACGGATGCCGAGCGCGAGGCGGGCTACGCCGCGTGGACCGCGGTCGCCCACGCCGTCGCCGCCTTCGAGCCGGTGTCGATGCTCGTCGACCCGTCCGAGCTCGCTCGCGCCCGCCGTCTGCTGTCGAGCGAGATCGAGGTCGTCGAGGCGCCGGTCGACGAGTTCTGGATGCGGGACTCCGGTCCGACGTTCGTCGTCGACCCCGAGCGCCCCGGCGTCCTCGGGGCCGTGGACTGGATCTTCAACGGCTGGGGCGACCACGATTGGTCGGTGTGGCAGAAGGCCGCGCACCACGGCCGGATCATCGCCGAGGCCGCCGGTGCCGAGCTCGTCCCGTCGCTGTTCGTGAACGAGGGCGGCGGCATCCACGTCGACGGTGAGGGAACCGTCCTGCTGACCGAGACCGTGCAGCTCGATCCGCGCCGCAACCGGTACGCGACCCGGGAGCGGGTCGAGGCCGAGATGCTCCGGACACTCGGCGCGACGCACGCCGTGTGGCTGCCGCGGGGCCTCACCCGCGACTACGGCGACTTCGGAACCAGCGGACACGTCGACATCGTCGCGACGATCCCCTCGCCCGGCGTGCTGCTCCTCCACGATCAGCGCAACGCCGCGCACCCCGACCACGCGGTCACCCGCACGCTGCGCGCCTTCCTCGAGACGCAGACGGATGCCGCGGGCCGCCCGTTCGACATCCGCGACCTGCCCGCGCCGGCCACCGTCCGCGACGCCGACGGCGACACCGACTGGAGCTACGTGAACCACCTCGTGGTCAACGGCGGCGTGATCGCCTGCGGTTTCGGCGAGGAGGAAGCGGATGCCACGGCCCGTGGCATCCTCGAGGAGGTCTACCCGGGTCGCCGGGTCGTGACCGTCGACGCCCGCGAGATCTTCGCGCGCGGCGGCGGCATCCACTGCATCACCCAGCAGCAGCCGGAGGTGTCCGCATGATCGATGTGGTCGAGGCATCCATCGCCGATCTCGCCGCCGCCCTCGCCGAGGGGCGCACCACCGCCGTCGAGCTGGTCGAGGCACACCTCGCGCGCATCGACGCGTACGACGGCCCCGACACCGAGACGAAGCTCAACGCCGTCGTGGTCCGCAACCCCGACGCGCTCGCCGAGGCGCAGGCGTCGGACGCGCGCCGCGCCGCGGGCCAGGCGCGGGGGCTGCTCGACGGCATCCCGTACACCGCGAAGGACAGCTACATGGTGCGCGGCCTCACGGTCGCTGCCGGGAGCCCGGCGTTCGCCGACCTCGTCGCGCAGAACGACGCGTTCACGATCGCGCGGCTGCGCGAGGCCGGTGCGATCTGCCTGGGACTCACGAACATGCCGCCGATGGCGAACGGCGGCATGCAGCGCGGGCTGTACGGCCGGGCCGAGAGCCCGTACAACGCCGACTTCCTGACGTCGGCGTTCGCGTCCGGCTCGTCCAACGGCTCGGGCACGGCGACCGCCGCGTCGTTCGGCGTCTTCGGCCTGGGCGAGGAGACGTGGTCGAGCGGCCGCGCCCCCGCGGCGTGCAACGGCCTGTGCGCGTACACGCCGTCGCGGGGCATGATCTCGGTGCGCGGCAACTGGCCGCTCGTGCCGACCATGGACGTCGTCGTGCCGCACACGCGCTCGATGGCCGACCTGCTCGCGGTGCTCGACGTCATTGTCGCCGACGACCCCGAGACGCGCGGTGATTTCTGGCGCGCGCAGCCGTGGGTTCCGCTCCCCACGGTGGACGAGGTGCGGCCGCCGTCGTTCGCCGAGCTCGCCGAGGGGTCCTCGCTGCGGGGCAAGCGCATCGGCATCCCGCGCATGTTCCTCGGGGACGATCCGCTGGTGGGGACCGGTCCGCGCGGCGTCGGCGGGCCGACCGGTGAGCCGATCGAGCTGCGGCCGTCGCTGCGCGAGCTCTTCGATGTGGCCCGCGCGGATCTCGAGGCCGCGGGCGCGATCGTGGTCGACTGCGACTTCCCGCTCGTCAGCAACTACGAGGGCGACCGTCCGGGGGCGCCGACGATCAAGACGCGGGGTCTGGTGTCGGAGGAGTTCCTGCACCGCGAGATCGTCGACCTGTCGGCGTGGGCGTGGGACGACTTCCTCCGCGGCACCGGCCACCCCGGTCTGGCCGCGGTGGACGGCGCGGCGATCTTCCCGCACCCGGAGGGAGCGCTGCCCGACCGGTACACCGGTTTCGACGACGACATCCCTCTCTACCCCTCGCACGTTCGCGAGCATCCGGTCGGTTCGTTCTCCGAGATCCCGGCGCTCGCCGAGGGGGTGCGCGGTCTCGAGGAGACACGGCGCCGCGATCTGGAGGAGTGGATGGATGCCAACGGCTTCGCCGCCGTGGTCTTCCCGACGCTCAGCGACGTGGCGCCCGCCGACGCCGACGTGAACGAGGCCTCGGCCGACATCGCGTGGCGCAACGGCGTGTGGGTCGCGACGGGCAACCTCGCGATCCGCCACTGCGGGGTGCCGACGGTGACAGTGCCGCTCGGGACGATGCCCGACATCGGGATGCCGGCGGGTGTGACGTTCGCGGGCCGCGCGTACGACGACGCGGCGCTGCTGTCGATGGCCGCGGCGTTCGAGGCGCTGCGCCCGCGGCGGACGGTGCCCCCGCGGACTCCGGCGCTGGGGTAGCGGCGGCCCGGCGCCCGGCGCGGCCGAGGGGTGCCGCGTTCGGCGGCGTTGTCGGGTTTGGGGCGGTATTCGCGCGCTGGGGCGTGAATTGCGCGCCCCAATGCGCGGAATGCGCCCCAAACCGTGTGCGTCGCGCCCGCGCGGCGAGCCCTGTGGGTGAAGCTCAGCCCAGGTGCGCCGCCACACCGCCGCGCGCCGCGGCCGCGGCTTCGAGCAGCCGTACGCCGATGACGCCCTCGGGTTCCCAGGTCACGAAGCAGTCCGTCGACCAGCGCGCATCCGGTGCAACCTCGACCGCGCCGTAGACCCGGGCGAGTTCGGCGGGAGGTGGCGTCAGCCGGGGGCGGAGGACGGTCAGGACGACGCGCTCGGCCACGACCACCTGGGCGGCCGCGCCATCGTCGAGGGGGCGGATTTCGACTTCGGTCGCCGCGAGTTCCTCGGGAGTCAGCACCGTTGAGACCGCCTCGGCCAGGGACTCGATGTCGACCGGTTCGCGCGTGAACGCGACGCTGTTACGGGGCACGGTTGTCTCTCCTCCGTCGGGTCAGCGGCTGGTCCTCGCCGCCGGATGCTGTCGCGGGACCCCGCGCGGCGACCACCTCGCGGGTCGCCTCGTCGACGTCGTCACTCGACGGCGTGGCGGCAGCCGGTGCGGAAGCAGCGCCCGAAGGTGCCACCTCGCGCGTCGTCTCGTCCACGGCCCCGGTCGCGTCGGCATCCGCCACGGGCTCCGCCTCCGCCGGCGCGCCCACCGTCGAAGCACCCGCGCCATCACCCTCGCCGGCAACGAAGTTCGCCACCTGCACGAGGGTCGGACGCTCGCCGCGGCGCGCCAGTCGGCCGCGGCCCGCGATCATCGGCTCGGCGTAGAGCTTGGGCAGCAGCGCGCCCTCGGAGCGGTCGCCCGACATGATCAGCGCGGTGCCGCCGGTGTCGCGGATGCCCTGCAGCGCCACGTCGAACATCGCGCGCGAGGCGCCCGCGACCGGGCGGCTGACGATGACGTTCAGCCGCAGGTCGCGCGCCGACGCCAGGTACGGCAGCAGCGGGCGCAGCGGCTCGGTGCCACCGGCGGCGAGGATGTCGAAGTCGTCGGCGATCACGAGGATCCGCGGACCCGCGTCGCGATCGTTCGCGCGCTTCTCGAGCTCGACCGCGATCGATTCGGCCAGCAGCCGCCCCTGCCGACCCGACGACGCGTGGCCGCCGAGGTAGGCATCCGGGATCTCCGCCGCCAGCTCGCCGCGTGCGTCCATCAGCGCGACGACCAGCTCCTCGGCCGAGTGCCGGTCGATCGCGCCCTGCACGATGCCGCGCAGCAGCGTCGTCTTGCCGCAGCGGCTGTCGCCGAGTACGAGCAGGTGCGGGTCGCGCGTGACGAGGTCGAGCGACACCGCCTGCATCGTGTCCTGGCGCAAGCCCAGGGGCACGGCATCCGGTTCGTCGATCGCGTCGGGCAGCTCGGACGGCGACAGCACCTCGGGCAGCAGCCGGATGGGCGCCGCGCCCTGACCGCCCCAACGGGCCGCGCTCTCGCGCGCGAGCTGTTCGAGCGCCTCGCCGGTGTCGCCGTCGTCGACCTCTTCGAGCAGCGGCAGCGCGATCTGCGCGAACAGCTTCTCGTCGGTCAGCACGCGGCCGGGCTCGTCGGCGCGGAGCGTCTGCGAGAGCTTGCGCGCGATCTGCGAGTCGGCGGGGTCGTTGAGCTTCAGTTCGAGGCGCGTGCCGATGAGTCCCTGCAGGTTCATGCGCAGTTCGTTCCAGCGCGAGAGGGCGACGACGACGTGGATGCCGAAGCTGCCGCCGCGTTCGAGCAGCTGCCCGAGCGGTGTCTCGAGGTCTTCGAAGTCCTGCCGCAGGGCTCCGAGCCCGTCGACGAGCAGCACGACGTCGGCGCTGGGGAGATCGGGGAGGCGCCCGTCGGCGTGCTGACGGCGCATGTCGGCGAGCGAGTCGAGGCCCTGGTCGCGGAACACGCGCTCGCGGACGGCGAGCATGCCGGTGAGCTCCTCGAGCAGACGCGTGAGCCGCTCGCGGTTGCCGCGCGTCGCGACACCACCGACGTGTGGGAAGGGCTCGATGCGGGCGAGCCCGCCGCCGGTGAGGTCCATGCCGTAGATGCTCACCTGGCGCGGCGAGTGCGTGAACGACAGGGAGGCCGCGAGCGTCCGCAGGAACATCGAGCGCCCCGACTGCGGCGCACCGGTGATCGACACGTGGCCGCCCGAGCGCGTGAGGTCGAGCATCCACGGCGACTGCGTCTGCTTCGACGGGTCGTCGAGGAGGCCCATCGGCGCGCGGAGCGTCCCGGCCCCGTCCGCCTGCGGCAGCACTCCGCCGAGGGTCAGCACGGGCGGGAGCGGCGGGAGCCACACCGGGCGGGTGCGGGCGATGCCGCGTGCGAGCCGCGAGGTCGCCGCCTGCACGAGCGTGCGACCGGTGGTCGGGGTCTCGGGCTCGGCGCTGTCGAGCTGCTCGGCCTCGGGCGAGTCCTCGGGCAGGTCGTACGCGGGCAGGCGCAGCACCGGCGGGGCATCGTCGTGCCGCGGACCGGACTCGACCGGATCGGGCACCGGGCCCGACACGTACCCCGCGCGGAACCGCGTGTAGACCGACGTGTCGACCTTGAGGTACCCGAACCCGGGGATCGCCGGCAGGTGGAAGGCGTCGGGGGTGTCGAGCACCACGGCCGACTCCGACTCGGAGAACGTGCGGAGGCCGATCCGGTACGACAGGTACGTGTCGAGTCCGCGGAGGCGTCCGCCCTCGATCCGCTGGCTCGACAGCAGTAGGTGCACGCCGATCGAGCGGCCGATGCGCCCGATCGTCAGCAGCAACTCCACGAAGTCGGGCTCGGCCGTGAGCAGCTCGCCGAACTCGTCGATCACGAGGAACAGGTGCGGCAGCGCGGGCAGCTCGGGGCGATCGCGGCGCATCTGCCGGTAGTGACCGATGGATGCCGCGTTCCCGGCATCCTTCAACAGGCGCTGCCGGCGCACGACCTCGCCCTGGATGCTCGCGCGGGCGCGCTCGGTCAGCTGCGGGTCGTCGGCGAGGTTGTCGATGATGCCCGCGACGTGCGGGAGCCGGGAGAACGGCGCGAACGCCGCACCGCCCTTGTAGTCGACGAGGATCATGCTGAGGTCGTCGGGCGCGTGCGTGAGCGCGAGGCCCAGGATGAGCGTGCGCAGCAACTCGCTCTTGCCCGAACCGGTCGCGCCGATGCAGATGCCGTGCGGCCCCATGCCGAGCTGCGCGGACTCCTTCAGGTCGAGCAGCACCGGTCCGCCCTGGTCGTCGACGCCGATCGGCACGCGCAGGAACTCCGCGGCACTGCGCGTGCGCCACGCGGCCGAGGTGTCGATGGCATCCACGTCGGCGACGCCGAGGAGCTGCGTCACGTCGGGGGCGAGCGCGGTGCCGGAGTCCTGCGCGGAGGTGCGCGTGAGCCGGAGCCCCGCGAGCGGGCGCGCCACCACGTCGAGGGCTGCGGGCGTGACGGGATCGATCCGGATGCCGCTCACCGCCGCCTCACCCGTTCCCGGGGTCTCCACCGTCGCGGTGCCGTTCTCGACGGTCACGCGGACGGCGACCGACGTGGGCTCCTTCAGACGGTCGTCGACGAGGTGCACGACCGTGACGCCGAGGGCGGCGAGGTCGAGGGCGGCATCCAGGCGGGGGACGGGGGACGCGGCGTGATCGGCCTCGTCGACGAAGATCACCAGGCGTCCGGGCTTGGTCTTACGACCCGCGCGGCGCGACGCGGCGGCGGTCGCGACGCGGTCGCGGAGCTCGTCGCGCAGCAGCGACAGCAGCTCGGGGAGGCTCGGCGCGATACGTCGGGCGGTGACCGCACCGGCGGGCGGGGTGTCGCCGGAGAGGTGGGGCAGCAGGTCGAGGCCGTGCCAGTCGTCGCGCTGGGCGGGCGCGATGGCCGCGGCGATGTGCACGTCGTCGGGGGAGTGGAACGCCGCGATCTGCGCCGCCAGCGCCCGCGCGACGCGCAGGGTGTCGCCGCGCGCGCCGACGAGCGAGACCTGACCGCCGCGTTCGAGGTCGGCGGTCGCGGGCATGCCCTGCGCGATGCCGGCCAGGCGCACCATGCGCTCGGCGGACTCGCGCATCACGGGGTCGAACGGCTGCACGGGGTTCTGCTCCGGAGGGAGCGCCACCTCGACCGCGCGCAGGTCGCCGGTGCCGATGCGGACGCGGAGGAAATCGGCATCCCCCGGTCGTCTCTCCCACCGGCGGGCGGGGTCGGCGGCGATCTCGACGAGCGTGCCGGGGGAGGGGTGCAGGGCGAGCGCGGCGGTGCGCTGCGCGTCGGCGGTCTGTCGGACGGCTTCGCGTGTCTCCTCGAGGTAGTCGAGGTAGCGCTCGCGCTGCACGCGTCGCTGACGGGCGGCGTTGCCGCGCTGGGTGAGGGCCATTCCGAGGCCGCCGACGAGGGCGACGACGAGGATGACGGCGCCCACCACGACCATGATCGGGTTGTTGCGCAGCAGCACGATCATCGTGATCGACGACAGGCTGCCCACGATCGGCAGCAGCGACTGCAGCGGGAAGCCCGTCGCGCCCTCGCCGATCGGTGGCGGCGGCGCGAGGATCACGTCGGCCGCGGGCTCGACGGCCTCGCTGATGCGCGCGGGACGGTGGACGATGCGGACGGTCATGCGGTCCTCCCCGTGGCGGCGCGTGCCCGCGCGGCGCTTCCGCCGGCGGCGACGAGCGCGGCGGCCAGCTGCACGACGGCGAGCTGCGTCGCCGAGCGGCGCGCGTGACCCCCGGCGGCCAGGCCCGGGTCGAACGGCACCGCCACGACGGGGTGGTCGGAGCCGGTCGCCAGGGCTCGGGCGACCCCGTCGCCCTCGCGAGCGTGATCCACCAGCGCCAGCACGACGGACGGTGATTCGGGCAGCCCCGCGATCGCGTCCACCACCGAGCGTGCGTGCTCGGCCGGGGAGCGGCGGGCGTCGCCCACGAGACAGACGACATCGCACAGGGCGGCGCACGCGGCGAGGTCGACCAGCGGATGCCGCGCCCCGAAGTCGGTGACCGACACGTCGAAGAACCGGGCGATGGGCGCGGCCTCGCCGAGCCACGCGCCCACGGCGTCGTCGGCGTCGCGCGGCCGCAGCGCCACCACGCCGTCGCGCACCTCGAGGCCGGAGAGCGCCTCCGCCGTCGTCCGAGCCGACGCGCGGGTGTCGTCCGGCGGAACCGACCCGGCGCCGAGTCGCTCGGCGAGACCGGGCACGCCCGAGGAGACGTCCACGGCGAGCACCGGTTCGCTGCGGCGCGCGGCGACCGCGCGCACCAGCTGGTGGGCGACCGTGCTCGTCCCGGCGCCGGGCGACAGCGACACCACGCCGACACGGCGGGTCGTCGACAGGCCGCCCCGGATCGCGGCATCCCACGACGTGAGCTCGGTGCGGGCGTTCGCGCCGCTCCCGAACACCGCGGTCGCGAGCGCCCGCAGATCGAGCACGGTCACGACCGGCCGCCGAACATGCCGAGCAGCTCGGCGTAGATGCCGAGGGTGCCCACGAGCAGCGGCAGCAGCGCCACCACCGCGAGCGTCTCGAGGACGTTGCCGAGACCCCGCAGGCGCGCGCGGACGTGCGGCCGCGGCCGCACCAGCACCATCGTCGCGATCAGCGCGGCGACGACGACGGCGACGCCCGCGCCGATCCAGCCGCCACCGCCCACGAGCAGCACGGTGAGACCCGCGGCGGCGATCGCGCCGGCCGCCGCCCACAGCAACCAGCCCTGCCAGCGCAGCGGGAACGCCCGGGTGCGGAGCGCGGCGACCAGGAAGAACGCCAGAGCCAGCAGCTCGGTCCAGATCGTCCCCGACAGTGCGAGCACGACACCGGTCACACCCAGGACGGATGCCACCGCCCCCACGCTCCACGTCAGCGACGCGTAGGCCTCGTCGATCGCGGCGAACGCCCGCGGCCGGGCGGGCGGCGAACCTGCGGCCGCGCGCTGGTCGAGGTCGGTCAGCCCCGCCGACGACAGGGCGATCCAGGGCAGCGGGCCGGTGGCGAACGCGGCGGCGACGCCGGCGACGGCCGAAGCCGAAACGGCATCCACCCCCGCCAGGAGAAGCCCGAGGAGGATCGAGGCGAGCACCGCGCCGAGGGCTCCGCCCGCCGCGGCGCCGCGACGGCGGTGCGCGACGCCGACGCCGAGCAGTGCGACGGTGGCTCCGGTCGCGAGCGCGGCCGCGATGCCGGAGAGGATCGACGCGTCGGTGGCGTGACCCATCGACGACAGGGCGCCGATCGTCGCGCTGCCGACGGGGAGGGAGAGACCGGCAGCCGCCGCCGCCACGCACGTGGACAGCCGACGGAGGCCGCCCAGCCCCAGACCCGTCGCGATCGCGGCGAGCACCACGGCGGTCGCGAGCAGCGCGAACGCGGCGAGAGCCGGCGACGACCACGGCGACAGCCACCCGGCGACCGCGAACGCCCCGGCGATCCCCGTAGCACCGGCGATCGTGCGCGCCCGGTCGTCCCAACGGTCGGGGCGGGCGTCGTGCGCGTCGGCGGCGGCGTCGGTGACGTCGATCACCACGGGCGGCGGGGGTGCGGCATCCAGGCGGACCAGTCGCACCAGCGTGCCGTCGGACAGGTCGAGCTGCTGCGGGGTGAGCGCGATGTCGATCTGCTCGCCGTCGGGCGCGATCACGGCGAGCGGGCGCGCCACCGTGCCGGCGGTCTCGCCGAGGAGGTCGAGCAGACGCGGTATCGCGGCGCCCACGGGCTCGCCGCTCGGGACGACGACCTCGGCCCGGCGTTCGGATCCCGCGACGGTCAGACGGGTGTAGATGCTCACGGGGTCACGGCTCCGGTGGGGGTCTGGACGGTCGAGGTCGTGGCCGCCTGCTGGGCGCGCTCGGTCAGCAGCTGCGAGACGAACGAGACGCCGACGCACGCGGCGCACGCGATCGCGGCGACGACGATCGAGCCCATCAGACGCTTCATGTGGTCGTTGACGGTGCGGCGTTCGCCGATGTGGCCGTAGACGAGCGCGGCGCCCAGGCGCATGCGCTGGATCTTCGCCTGCTCGATGAGGACGGTGTCCCGCTGGTCGGGCATCAGCGCACTCCTTCCGAGACGCGCAGCTGCGCGCGCACGTGCGGGGCGAGGTTGAGCAGCTCGCCGAGGCGTTCGGGGTCGAGGGTCGACAGGACGTCGTTGAGGCGCCCCCACCCGCCGCCGTCCGTCGAGCCGAGCGGAAGCAGGACCCCGGGCAGCCGCGGGCTGCCGACCGTGGTGCCGCCGACCTCGTCGATCCACCGCTTCGCGTCGATGCCCAGCGCGCGGATGCCGACGGGCCCGATGAGCAGAGCGAGCGGTTCGGGTTGGGGGGATGCCGTGGCCCGCCGCGCCAGATCGGGAGCCCCGATCGCGGCGAAGGAGATGCCGATGAGGGGGAGGCCGACGGTCGCGGCGCGGGCCAGGAGTTCGCGCGCCTCCGCCGTGGCCGTCGCCCCGGACTCGCGCCCGACACCCGGCACCGCCGCCCACACGCGCGTGGTCTCTTCCAGACCCTCGCTCGTGCGGCCGACCTGGACGGTCGAGAGCACCGCGCGGTCCCCGCCGCCGACGGCGACCCAGTGGCTGTCGAGCGGGACGCGCCGCCGCGACCGCTCGGTCAGGTCGTCGCGGTCCCACGGCGCGAGCAGAGGCTCGACCGCACCCCACGCCGTCGGCTCGGCGCCGCTGAAGAGGGCGACCGCGGCTTCGGCGACGCCGCCGAGGCGGACCGGACGCGTCACCCGGTGCCGCGTCGACACCGTCGCCACGACCTGCAGAGTGGATGCCACCTGCGCCCGGACGAAGAGCGGATGGACGTTGTCGGTGGTCGGCGACACGGTGGTGAGCGCATCGGCGGGGGCGTCCAGGCGAACACCGGTCCGGGCGTCGTACAAGCCGTCGGTGCGCGTGCGCACGACCCAGCGGCCCTGGACGGCCGACAGCACCTGCGCGAGCGGCTGGGTCATGCGCGAGAACTCGCTCGACACGATGATCGGTCGCAGCCCCTGACTCGCGGTCTTGTGCAGGAAGTCGCTCATCGCCGTGGTGAGCGCGACGATCGGCGTACGCGTCTCGGTGCCGGCCCACCCGGGGCCGGCCGCGTCGAGGAGGGGGTGTGCAACGGTGCTCATGCGGCATCCCGGACGGTCAGGGTGCGGTCACCGATCTCGAGGACGACATCGGTGGGCACGGGCGTGCGCTGGTGGGGAAGAAGAGGAGTAGAGGCGCCCGCGCCGCGGACGAACGTGCCGTTGGTCGAGCCGAGGTCGGTGACCCACATCTGGCGTCCGTCCCACTCGAGGCGCACGTGCGACTTCGAGAGCGTGCGCGACATGTCGGCCCAGCGGTACACCTCGGCCGGCGCATCGGCCGGAGCCGACGGGTCGCGGCCGAGGACCAGCGCGGTGTCGAGCGTGAGGCGCTCGCCCGAGTCGAGCAGCAGCGTCGGCACCATGCCGCGGCGCGCGCGGCTCGGCGCCGGGGCGACGGCCTCGGGGAACTGGAACGCCGCGATCGCCGGGGCGAACGGGTCTCGGCCGCGCCGCACGTCGAACATGGCGAGCTTGCCGGATGCCAGGGCCCACAGCGCTCCGGCACCCGCAGCCGCCCCGGTCGTGCGGCGGACGATCCGCGCGTCGACGGTGGCCACGCCGACCGTGCGACCGGTTCGGCCGAGCAGCCACACCGCGACCGCGAGCAGTGCCAGCGCCGCGAGGACGAAGACCCAGCCGAGGGCGGGTTGTCCGGCGACGATGACGATGATCCCGGCCGTCAGCAGCGCCACGGGCATGACGACATCCAGTGCCACGGCTCCGACGATCTGACCCCCGCGGGCGCGCTCGGTGAACACGAGCGGATCGACGTCGGCCAGGCGCAGTGGATCGTGCGTGCTCGTCATCGGGCCCCCTCCCTCGACCTTCCACCCTATGCGGGTCGGTCCGACGGCGCCCGTTCGGGCCCTCTCTTGCGTGGATAACCCGCGGGGCGGCAGAATTATCCGCTCACCGGCGGGTCAGTGGGCTTCTGCCACGTCCGGACGCTGCTGCTGAGCGAAGCCGCGACAGGAAGTTCTCGAGCGCCGGACCTTCCTCCGTCAACTCACGGTGCCCCTGCGGGGGCGGCGAGCACTTCTTCAGGGATCACGGGACCTCCTCGCTCCGGCCGAACTCGGCGCGGATATCCGTCCACGCCAGCTGTGCGATCCAACTGAATCGAGCCGCATCCAGGTCGCTCGCAAAGCGCCAGCGGACTCGCCGGTATGTGTCGGTCAGCACGAATCCGGCATCCGGCTCGCGCGAAAGCGTGAACCAGGCTGCGGGCTGAGCGAGTCCTTCGTCCGACAGCGTCACCGCTCTGCGCCGAGGCGTGAGCCCACGCGCGCGCCGGATGTCATTCGCGAACATTGCGATCAGGAATCGCGCGATGTCTGTCTCGTCGGTTGCCTCGAAAGCAACCCCGCGGTCGTCCGATCGCCACGATTTCCGCACGCGCCACGTGCGGCCCGCCAGGGTGACACGAAGAGTCATCTCGTCGGCCTGTACAACGACCGCGGTATCGGTGCGCGTCACGCTGATGACATCCGGCGCCAGGCGGCCCACTTCGTCCACGGCGCTGAGATCTTTCGAGGCCGGAATGGTCTGCTCGGATGCCATCGAGGCGCCGAAAAGCGGCGTGATGATTTCTCGATAGTCGTCGAATTCGGTCAGCGGGACGCGGAAGGAGACGCCGCCGTTCCCTCCCCGCGAGTCGTGCACCTCGGCGCGTGGCAATGACACCAACGCCTTCCATTCCGGGCTCGAGTAGACGTAGAGGACCGCGAAGTGTCTGCTCTCCGACGAGGGGAGGGGCGCTCGAATTCTCGTCGAGCCGTCTCTCCACGTGGATACGAGCGGAATCCAGTGTCCGTTGTAGAGCGCCTCAGACTCCACGTCTTCGGCGCTGATAACCGCGCCCGGAGGAACCTGGCGGGAGTTCATTCCCTCGTGGTCGAAGAGGAAGAGGTCCTGAATGGGTCCACCCTCGGCTATCGCCGACGTCGAGACGAACCAGCCGTCCGGCGTCTGGACCCAGGTCCCCGAGCTGCGGACGATGAACCCGCTCGTGACGTTCTCGCGGGTCGACGACGGTTCCGTCATTCCCGCACCGGGGGAAGTCGTGTCGTTTCCACGTGCACCCTCTCAACCTCGTCTGGCGACACGAGTGCCGACCATCCGTCGTTCTGATTGCCCGTAAGCCCCGCCGCGAGAGCGGTGGCCGGTTCGACGCCTTCGTACCGGATCGTCACCATTCCACGGCTGAGGCCGTGCCTGACGCGCTCATCGATGGTGACGGGAACGCCGTGCCACGTGGCGGTCACCTCCTGTGCGTATCGCCCGGAGATGGCGCAGCGCGGGAGCTTCACCCACGGGTCGGAGGGGTCGTCATTGAACTCGATCGCGTCCGGAAAGATCTCGTGCGACGGTGGGCCGTCCGTCTGGAGGCGGACGTAGTCGTCGCCCCCGGAGTGGCGTGGGTACCGCTTGCCGCGATACTCGAACAACGTCATGCTGACGGGCACCTTTGTCATGCGGGCCGAAACTCCTCGAGGTCCCGGAGGAGACGAAGACCGTCCACGGCATCTTCGAGAGCCTCTGCCCGAGTGTCGAACGTTCTGCGGGTTCTGGTGATCACCGCAGCCCTCTCGTCGGTGTGCAACGTCACCCACCGTGCGCCGTTCTTGAACACACAGACCTTGCTCGACGTCGATCCTTCGGGCGCGCCTTCGTTCAGGAATCTGCGGAGACGCTCGGAGTCGACGATGTCGTGGAACTCATCGATCTGCATCGTCCGCCATCCGTCGTATCTGAGTATCGACATCCTCTAAGGCGCTGAGGGCGTGGGGCGGGCGATGATCGCGGGGGACGACGATCGGCATGTTCCCCACGAGCATCTCGTCGAGATCGCCGCGCTCGACGTAGCCGCGGCCTTGATAGTAGAACACCCAATTCGGCCCTGCTTCGACCGCGGGGCCGAGAATGACCCGCGGGATGCCGTCATCCTCGGTCGAACGGGCGAGGAAGCGAATCGCGACTGCTTCCGCTTCCTCGGCGGTGAGAGGTGGCGTCTTGCCGTCCGGCGTCATACTTCCCCCTCAGTCGATGATTCGGTCTGCCGCTGTTGAGCAGACCAGCCGTGAGCAGCCAGGAACTTGTCCGGGATTCGCAGGCGAGCCGCCGTGAGGGCGTCGTCGACCGCCTTCGCGACCCGGACGCGGCCGTGGTCGAAATGCACGTCTGTGAGTGTGAGGAGCGAAACGCGGCGAGACCCGTAGTCGACGCTGAAGCCGCCCCATCCACGGTCGTAGAAGAAAGCAACCGGCAAGAAATCGTAGAGAGTGAACTCCAACGTGAGCCAGGGGGTCGGGCTGTCCCGGATCTCTGTGACCGCGGCGCCGTCCGCGACATCTCCGCGGGAACGCAACTCCAGGACGAGTCGGCGCGCCAACTGTTCCATGGAATCTCTCGTCTGTCCTTCGTCCATGCCACGTTCCTTTCCGATCCGAGTCGTGGACCCCGCGGAGCAGGGCGGCGGGATCGACGCCGGCGCGCTGGGCGAGGTCGGCCGCCGCCGGCTCGTCGGCGCTGGGCATCGCCACGCGGCCCCACACGTGGTACGCGACGACGGCCGCGGAGATGAGGGCGTCGGGCTGCGGTCGCGTCACGGTCGGTACTCCTCTGGGCCCCGTCATCACGTCACTCCCTCTCGATCAGTCGCCGGCGTCGCGTTCTGCGCTCTTCATTTCTCAGCGGCGCCGAAGCGGCGTGTAGGTCCTACGCGCGACCATCTCGAACACCTCTTGTGCTGCTTCGACGGAGATCTCTTCGATGTCCGCTTCGAGAGGGAAGCGGATGGCCTTTTCGACCGTGCGGAACTTGTCCTCCGTCCAGGAATCCACGTCGAGGAGACGCTCGTCGACGGGACCCTCTGCATCCATCCTGCGGCGGAAGACCGAGACCGGAACGAGCTTTCCCTCGATGACCTGTTCTCGCATGAAGTATCGGGTCGATGGCGGGGCAAGGAGGTCGCGCAGCGCGGCGAGCGCGGTCGGTGGGATCTCCATCGCATCCGGAGCGCCGGGGTTCACGACGATCCCCACACCGTCGGCGGCGCCGCCCACCAAGGTGCGCGCGGGAATCACGACCGCGGTTCGGCCGGTACCGAGTTCTGCCGGGACCTTGTCGGCCGCGGTGAATGCGGCGAGGAACGTCGCGTCACCACGATGGACGACGAGAGGTTCGATGGACGCCGCGCCGGCTTCGCCGTCAACCAGGGCGACGAGGTCAGACCGGATGAGGAGTGATGCCACCTGTTCCGAGGCGACCTCGCCGGCCTGCGCCCGGAGCATGATCGATTCGAGCTCCTTGTCGGGCCGTTGGTCGTTCACGTCGACGGCGCGTCCGTCGGAGTGGTGAGCCGGGTGAGTCGCCCCTCCCGCACGAGGTCACGAATGCCGACCCCGGGCTCGATGACGGAGAAGCGAAGGCCGCCGCCCGGGCGTCCGAACCACGGGGCGACTCGCTGCACCTCGAACCGGATCGTCGTCGCGGTCACGAACTCGTGGAGGGGCTGATTCAGCGCCGACACGGGCAGTGAGCGTGCCTCGAAGGACGTTCCTGCGGGGAAGAGTAGGAAGCCGTCGAGTGCCCCGATGCGGTCGAGGAGGAGACCGGCGGGGGCATCGATCACGAGAGGATTCTCGGCACGCGCCAGCAGGTCGAGCACGTGGGGCGCCGCCCAGTCCAGGAGACGTTCGCGCTCGTCCGCAACGATGACCGTTGCCGGGGGGAGGGGGCTGAGGAGGTACGCGTACAGCGCCGACTGGATCTCCTCAGCAGTTGCACGTGCCAGCAACGGGCGCGCTTGGCCGTAGTCGAGCGTGTCGAGAACCCAGCCGTGCCCGGGAGTCTCGACGACGCGGAGAGCCCCCTCCCACGGCGACGTCTCGTCTCCGGGGAGCACGACGGACTCCGCGGGGATGGCTGCTTCATCGAGCCTCAGACGGACGTGGTGCCAGTCAACGGTCATGGGCGTGCCTCTCGGTCGACAGCGCGAGGTGTTCCGGCGCCGCGGGGGATGATGGATCGATGGACGGTAGCGAGACCCTCGAGATGTGGGCGCACCGGGCCGGATTCCCCACACCGCTGCGCCCCGGTGAGGCCACACGAGGGTGGTGGAACCCGGAGACCGCGTTGGCGGTTCGCCGCACCGCCGATTCCACGTGGCACGTGGACATCGAGAATCGCGGCTCTCGGACGACGGAGGCGGTCCTCGAAACGGAGGAGGACGCGAATCGTTTCCTCCTCATGCGGTTCGGGGTGCTCTGGCGACTCGAGCAGGGACTCGAGGACTGTTTCCCCGCCCGGGCTGATCCCAGCGTCGTGATCACCGAAGAAGGCTCCGTGTACTCGGTCCGGTGGAACGGTCGGCGCGCCGCGATCGCGGGTAAACGCCAGGCGATCCGATACAGCCATGTCGTCGACGAATCGCTCGCCCTCATCAGCGCACGCCTCATGAGCTAACCGGCTGCGGCGAGGCGAGCCATCTGCGCATCGACGGGTTCTGCGCTCGACAGCGTGAAAACGGCGTCCCCGTCCTTCGGGATCACATAGGGGCCGTTGCCGGCCAGAGCCTGGAAGACATCGCCGTGAACGGCGAACGCCTCGGATTGATAGCCCTGAACCCACCACGCGCCGTAGTCGAGGGTCTCTCCGACGAGGACGCACCGCACGCCGCCGCGGTCCGCGGCGTGACGGAGGGCCTGACGCACGAGCTCACGGGCGGCCGCCGCGTCGATCATCTCAGCCTCGCCTCGTGACGTTCAGACCGGTGCTGGTGTATCGGGGAGTGGATGCCGTGGGATGCGTCCTCAGCGGCGGCGAAGCGGGACATACGTGCGGCTGGCGACCATGTCGAAGATGTCTTGGGCCGCGTCGTCGGAGATCTCCTCCAGATCGGAGTCGAGTGAGAAGCGGATAGCGCGGTCGAGCACCCCCCGGGTGTCGGGAGCCCACGTGTCGACGTCGACGAGGTACTCGTCGACCGTGCCGGTCGAGTCGGTGCGTCGGCGGAAGAGGCGAGCGGGCACGAGCTCGCCATCGATCCGCAGCTCACGCACGAAGTACCGCGGTGAGTCCGCGGGGGTCTGGGCCTGGTGTTCCGCAGCCTTCTTCTGGCGATTCTTCTCGTGCCAGGCGGCCACGCTGTTGAGCGAGCGCAGGCGAGAAAGGAAGTTCTCGAGGGCGGGTTCCTCCGACGAGAACTCGCGGCGTCCGATCGGGGTCGCGCGCTCATCGGTCGCGAAGACGACCCATCCGTCCGAGGTCCGCTGGATCGCGATCACGTCGGTCTCGTTCGTCGCGTCCTCGAACCAGCGGTATCCGGTCAGACCCTCGGTGCGGATGGCGTCGAGGACCTCTTCGCGTGTCAACGTCACTGACGGACCTCCTTGATCAACCCGAGCCTCTCCATCATGTCGGTACTGAGCGGGAACAGGTATTGCGTCCCGCCGCCGCGCTGGCCGAAGCCCGGCGCGATCGGACCCACCTGCACGCGCAGGTCTTCGAAGGACAGCTGGTACGCGTTCATGAGGTTGCCGATCTCCTGGCGCAACTCCGCATCGGGGTGGTTGCGAACCGCCGCAGGGATGTCACTCAGATCGCCGGTGACCTCGTACTGGTGATAGTGCGCGGGGTCTTCCACGTAGGGGAGAGACCGCGACGCGTAGTCCGCCGGCCCATCCTCGCCGATCGGCGAGGTGAAACGACCGCCCGGACCGTAGCGGTCGACGAGGGTGCCGGCGGCCGGGTGGCCGTCCTCGCGGATGACGATGACCTCACCGTCGCTCCCCGTGCGCGTCGCGAATCCGTCGTGCGGGACCTGGCTCCAGTCGACCCTGTGGTTGGGGGCGAGTACCTCGGGGCCGCGGGGGATCTGGACGTCTGCAGGCCACACGCCCGTCTGCTCATAGGTCGCGTAATCCTGGGGGCGGTCGGCACGGAGATACTCGTCGAGTTGCTGGGCGTCGAGGTCGCTCCGGCCGACGACGGCGCTGAGGTCTCGTCCATTGGCATCGACGAGCGCGGGGGCGTGTCCATCCGCGACTCCGCTCGGCGAATCCGATCCCGGATCGGTCTGGAGACGGTGGGTGTCGGACGGGTCGACCGGACCGGTCGCCGAGTCGATGCCGTCCGCCGGTCGCACGTCCTGATCGGGGAGGGCGAACTGCGTCTCGGAGCCCGATCGCGGAGTGCCCCCGCCATCGTCCGCGTGCCGCGGGGAGCCGGCGAGGTTGGTTCCGTCGTGCGGATGCGCTCCTGCCGGAGAACCGAGGCCATCGTCGACAGCGGTCTTCGCAGCGGACGGGTCGACGATGTCGACGCCCTGCGGCCAACCGAGAGACGGAGCGTCGGAGGGCCGCGGAATCTGCGAGAAGATCTCCTGCTGCTGCGCCCGGAGGTCGGCCAGGGTCTCGGGGGTGTTGCCGGGCAGACGCTCCATCTCGTAGAGCGTGTGCGTCTGCATCTTCGCCGCGAAGCTCTCCTCGGTGTGGAACTGCACCTCGATGACGCGGCCAGAGGCGGGATCGACCCAGTTGCTGTTGATCCCTTGGTACCCGTCAGCGCCCCACGTGTTCTTGAAGGTTCCGTACGGCTGGTACCCGTCCGAGGCGAGGCTGTCGATGACCGTGCGCGTGCCGGCTGCGTAGCTCTCGGTAGGCACGATCACGGTGTAGCGGACCGAGTCCTTCATGTTGCCGAGGACGGAGTCCACATCGCCTCGGACGCCCGGAAGGTCGCCGTACCCGAGGTCGGCCGACACCTTGCGATACATCGAATCGTCGCCCTTGAGGCGGAACTCGAGCCCTTCGAGACGGGCGCCCGGCTGGTCGCCCACGATACGGACGACGTCGTCTGTGATCCGGGGCTCCGCGGCTCGGGAGTCGGCGAGGAAATCGTCGACCGCGACCTTCTCGGGGGCGGACAGGAAGAGATCGCTCTGTTCCGTGCTCTGCCAGGCCGGGGCGTCGGGATCCTTCGGCGGGACGGTCCCGGCGTTCTCCGGATCGCCCGCGACGTCGTCGCCGAGACGGCCCGACCCGGTGTCACCGTCGTCGATGCCGTGGTGGCTCGCGCCGTCATCTGCGTTGCCGGATCCAGTGCTGTCATCGCCACGGCCCGTATCCGCGCCGTCATCGCCCCGACCCGTATTGGCGTCGTCGCCGCCGCGGCCCGCGTTCGCGTCTTCGCCGCGTTGGCCCCCGTTCGCGTCGTCGCCGCGTCCGCCGCCGTTCGCATCGTCGCCGCCACGGCCCAGACCGCCGCCGTTTCCGGTCTCCGAACCGCCCTGCCCGCCGGCGTTGCTGCTGCCGCCACCGGTCTCGGTGGAGGGCTCCCGCACGACCGTCGACTCACCCGCGCCACCGGTCTCCGTACGAACCGGCGCATCCTGGACGATCGAGTTCACGGCGCCGGGGCCGGCCTCGCCTCGGACACCGCCGGCCGAGACCAGCTCGGGCTCGCGCGCGGGCGCCGCGACACCGGCATCCGCTCCGCCGTCGGTGCGTACCGGGACGTCGCCGCCGCGCACGCCGTCGAACGAGCCCGCGGGCATCTCGATGCGACCCGAGGGGATGGCATCCGTCGGCGGGAACTCGTACACCGGCACACCGTCTTCGATGCGTGCCGTGATGCTGTTGAGGTCCACTCCGGCGTCGTCGAGGGCGCGCAGCGCGGAGGCCGCATCGTCGGCGACGAAAGGCATGTCGGGAGTGTTGAGGTGGAAGCCGTCGGTGGCATTCGACCCGAGGCGACCGATGATGCTGTCGAGGCTGCCGATGCCGGCACCACCGAGGCGCAGGGCCCCGTTCATGGCGAGGGCAGCGGGGTCGACGAAGTCGGCCACCCGCGCCATCTTCGAGATGACGGATGCCGCGGTCGACGCCGTCTTCACTCCCGCGACGGCCGCGCCGCCGACGGGGATCAAGGCGGTGCCGACGTTGAACACCGATTCGCCGAGCGCGGTGCCCGGGTCGTCCTGCCACTTGTCCCACGCGATGAGCGCCTTGCCGGTGTTGAGGGCGGCTTCGTCGGCGCTGGCCTTGAAGTCGCGGACCTCCTGCGGCAGGAATCCGCCGACGCCGGTCGCTTCGCCCAGACTGTCCGCCCAGAACAGGGGCCCCAGCAGCGGCGAGTTCGCCACCCCCGAGAACGCGAGCATGCCGAGGTTGCCCCAGGCCGCCCCGTAGGCGTCGCCGGAGAAGAACTCGCCGGTCTCGGGGTTGTAGCCGAGCACGAGAGTGCCGAGACCCGTGACCGTGCCCCAGACGCCACCGACGATGATGCCTTCCCAGAGGAAGTCCTTGAAGACGAAGTTCGCCGTCGCTTCGCCACAGCCCTCGGTGCGCTCCACCTCAGCGCCCCAGGGCATGTCGGTGCCCTCGGGGATCTCGGAGATGCCGTATCCGAGAGCGTCGTCCTCGGACGTCGCCGCGTGCAGCGGCTGCGCACCGTAGAGGGCGCGGATGCGGTTGGCGCAGGCCCGTTCGGCCTCCCACAGCTTGACCTGCTGCGCGTTGACCGCCGCGATCAGCTCGTTGTTGCGGTCGACGTGGTCCTGCGACTCGTGCCACTCCTTCGTGACCGTGCGGTACTGCTCCGGCGCCGCAGCGCTCGACGACCCCGTTGTCGACGAGCCCCACGAACCCTGA